>NZ_JBTRCH010000001.1:0-2825000 GCF_054822585.1 Bradyrhizobium sp. USDA 4451
GTAAGTGCGGAGATCGACTTTTCCGATTTCCTTGGTGCTTCGCACGTGATCGACGCATGCGGCCAGATCGGCAAAGTAGGCGTCGAGCGCGGGGGCGACGACGGGATTGAGGGCGATATGGACGGCTTTCGGCGTGATCGACTTGCCGACGAACCAGCCTTTTTCGGCCATGCGATCTGCGACCGCATAGATATCGACGTCCGGATCGACCGAATCGTACATCAGAATGCAGAGGTCGCTGGGCCGGAGCACCTGAAGACCATTGATCTGCTCGACGCCTGCGATAAACCGCTCCCGGGTTTCCATGATCACGCGGGCGATCTCGCGGTAACCGGCATGACCAAGTGTGTTCATCACCGCCCATGCTGATGCGATGGGACCGGCCGCCCGGCTCCCCTGGAAGGTATCGGTTACGTAAGTGCCGCGCGGCCAGTTGCTGAACTCAAAGCGCTGGTATTTTTGATAGTCGCGATCCGCAAACAGGACCAGGGACGCGCCCTTTGCCGCAAATCCATATTTGTGGATGTCGGCGGACAAGCTACAGACGCCGGGGACTGAGAGGTCAAAGGGAGGAATAGGATAGCCGAGTTCCCGCGCAAAGGGCGCCAGAAAGCCTCCTACGCAAGCATCGACGTGCAACCACAAGCCGCGCTTCTTAGCGAGCGCCCCGATCTCTTCGATGGGATCGAACACACCATGCGGATATCCAGGCGCTGAAGCGTAGACCATGCAGGTGCGCTCGTCGATCGCGGCCTCGAGTAAGCCAACGTCCGCACGGAAGTCGGATCGCAAAGGTGTGCGCACGACATCCATCCCGAGATAGTCGGCGGCCTTGTCAGCGGTTGCGTGACCGGAAACGGGCATCACGATCTTGGGGCGATCAATGCCTTTCTCCTTTCGTGCCCAGTCTCTGGCGGTTTTGATTGCGAGAAAGATGCTTTCGGTGCCGCCGCTGGTGAAGGTCCCTCCGGCGCGGGAGCCTCCGCCCAGAAGCCCAATGCCCATTTCGATGACTTCGGTCTCGAGAGTGGCGACGCTCGGAAACGCCTTGCGACCGAGCGCATTCTCAGTGAAGAACTCCATGTAAGCCTCTTGTGAGACCCGCATGAGTTCCTCAGTATAATGATAGACATAAACCGGCAGACGCCCATCTTTCCAGGCGTAGTCGCCCTGCTTCAGTTGACGCAAGCGACCTTTGAGCTCACTCCAGTCCGTTCCAGTTTGAGGCAGTGTAGCCATTGCTTTGGTACCTAATGTTTAATGGTCAGCGAGTGCGGTAAGCATTCAAGTGCCGGCGCGGAGCTGCCGAGTTTTGGCTTCGTCGATGCTGCATCCGTCGGGCGTGATGGCCACAGCATACTCTCGTTCGGCCGCCACAACGCTCACGATGCCATCGCGCACGTCACGCAACACGCGCGATGGATCGCGTGCTTTAGGGTCGCCATATCCGCTACCACTCGATGTGAGGGCATGAAAGGTCGCGGGTGCGTATCGTTCCACGCCATTTTTGGTCGCCTGAATTACTCTGCCATCCGGCAGTGAGACGGTTTGTTCTCCGATGGCACCTGGCTTGCCGCCGGCAGCACCGAAAGGCGTGCCGATTGGAATCGTGAAGGAATAATCGGCCGGCGTGAGCACCTCGACCTCGTAGTCGCATCCCGACCCACCACGAAAGCGGCCGGGACCGGCGTTGTCGCAACGAAACTCCTGGCGTCGGAAACGTACGGGGTACAGCTGTTCGTAGGTCTCGAGGTTGGGCAATGTGAGCCCGCCCAGGGTGATGAGACCGCCGATGATGTTGAAGCCATCGCGACCTTCAACGGCACCGCAGCCCCCCGCTGCGGGAAAGTTATGCATGACGTAGTGATCCCCGCTTGGGCGAAGACCTGACAAGATGGTCTGCACTCCGGGCCCCCAACTGGCCGAAGCGCGCTCGGGCAGAGCCTGTGCCAGCGCTTTCCAGAGCGCGTAGATAATCTCCCTTGCCACCGATATTGTGTTCATCGTCATTGGCGCGGGCGATCGCGCATTGACGAGAGTGCCTTCCGGCAGACGGATCTCGACACTGCGGAACGCGCCCTCATTCTTGGGCAGGTCGGGCTCGAAGAACGAGGCTAGCGCCATGAACACAGCCGACGTGCTGTTGGCGACCGAGCTGTTCTTGAAGCCGCGCATCTGGGGCGACGTGCCCTCGAAGTCGATGATCAGGCCAGACTCGCCGACTGTCAGCGTGAGGGCAATCCTGCTGTTAATTGGCTCAAAGCAATCATGCTCAACGGGCTCCTCCGCTTTCCAGGTCCCCTTCGTGAGCCGGGAGAAAGCGTCCCGAAAGCGTCGATTGGCGTGATCCAGCACGGCTTCGAAGAACTCGCCGGCCCGATCGGCGCCCAGCTCTTCGCCAAGCAAGGTGAGGCGCTCCGCGCCGATGCGGGTCGAGCCGATCATGGCGCGCACATCGCCATCGAGCGCTTCCGGCATTCGCGTGTTGAGCAGCAGCAGGCGCCACAGGTCCTCGCGCGGGCGACCCGCTTCGATCAACTTCAGGACCGGCAGCCGGATGCCTTCGTGAAAGATCTCCGTGGCGGCCGAATTGTAGGTGCCGGCAGCGCCGCCCCCGATGTCCACCTGATGCGCACGATTGCAGGCAAATGCGATAAGCTTGCCCCCCACGAACACCGGCCAGGCGATGACCCAGTCGGGCAAGTGATTGCCTCCGGCGGTGTAGGGGTCGCTCAAAAGAAAGACGTCGTCGGGCGTGATCGCGTCCTTGAAGTCGCGCAGGATTGCACGAACCGCAAAGCCGCCTCCGCCGGTATGGATCGGGATGCCGTCCGCCTGGCTCATTACAATGCCGCGGGCGTCGGCAATGAAGCAGGAGAAATCGTGGCTCTGGGTCAAATGCGGAGATCGGGCGGTGCGGGTCATCACCCCTCCCATCTGAAGCGCGATATGATCCAGCCGGTTCTGCACCAGCGCGAGCGTAATGGGATCCAGCGCGAGGTTCATAGAGCAGCTCCGATATGGACCAGGAAGTCGTCGGCGGGGTTGACCTCAACCACGTCCCTGGGGCCGACGAAGGCGGTGGTCGTCCGCTCTTCGATCAGCAGCGGTCCTTGCAGCTTGCAACCCGGGCGAAGATCGTCTCCATCGTAGACTGGGACATCCTGCCACCCATGCGTGGAATCAATCCACACGGAACGTTTTTGCCGCGGCACCGGTGGCTTTTGCTGTGGCTCTCGAGCAGGACGGGGCGACCAGTCCAGGCTGCCGCGGCCGACCACGCGCAAGGCCGTGATCTCAAGGCGACCGCCGGGCTGAATGTGCCCGAACAGACGCTGATGCTCGGCTTCGAAAGACTGTCGTGCCGCCGTCTCGTCAAAACGGTTCTCGCTTAAGCTGATCCGGACAGACCATTGCTGCCCCACATAGCGCAGATCGATCACGCGCTGGATCGCGCTCTTGTCGACAAAGCCCTGCCGGGACAGAGCGTCACGCGCCCTGGCCTCCAGCTGCACAAATCCAGCCTCCAGCGCCGATCGATCGACCCTGTCGAGGTCGGCGACAAAGACCTTCAGGTAATCCTGCCGCACGTCAGATTCCAATGTGCCCATGGCGCAGAAGGCACCGGCCGCACGCGGCAGCAATGCGCGCTTGCAACCCAGCGCGCGCGCGACGGCTGCGCCATGCATTGGCCCTGCTCCACCTGCGGCGACCAATGTGAAGTCGCCCGGGTTGTGCCCCCGCTCGATGCTGAGTCGCTCGACGGCGTGCAGCAGGTTTTGCTCCAAGAGACGGATCACACCAGCAGCCGCATCTTCGACAGAGAGGCCCAATGGACGTGCAAGCTTGTTCTCGATCGCACGCCGCGCCAGCTCGAAGTCGAGCTTCACCGCGCCACCCGCGAGCTTGCCTCCGCGCAACCGGCCGAGCACCAGCTGCGCATCTGTCACCGTAGGCTCTTCGCCGCCCAGTCCGTAGGCCGCAGGCCCAGGCTGTGCGCCAGCCCCGCGGGGGCCGACAGTCAACAGCCCCGCCGAGTCGACGGAGGCGATGGTCCCGCCGCCGGCGCCGACCGTATGGATCTCGACCGATGGAACCGTCAGATGATAACCATCGATCACCAGTTCGTCGCTGACCGGCACCTGGCCTTTGGCCATCACCATGACGTCGCAACTGGTGCCGCCGATCTCCATTGAGATGAAGTTGGGCGTATCGTCGGACGGAGCGCATCCCTTCAAGGCGCCTACTGCCGCTGCCGGGCCCGACAAAACGAGCATCACAGGACGGCTGGCGACTTCGGCGACCGAGACAGCACCGCCATTGCTCTGCAACATGAGCAGCGAACGAGGTAGACCAAGCTCGCGAAGTCTCGCGTCGAGGGCTTTGAGGTAGCGCGTGACCTTGGGAGCGACATAGGCGTTCATGACGGCCGTCGAGCCGCGCTCATACTCGCCCATGGTCGGCATGATCTCACTCGACAGCGAGATCCAGTCGCCATCCCAGCTCTTTGCCAGTGCCTCCCCAGCTTCGCGCTCGTGCCTGCTATCGAGAAAGCTGTTGAACAGACACACCGCGACCGATTCAACCCCTTCCTTCTTGAAGAGTGCGGCAGCACTGGCGACGTCCTCGATCGCCAGGGGCGCAAGCTCAGTGCCATCGGCAGCGATACGCCCGCCGACGGGCTGACGCAGATAACGGGGGACCAGAACCGGCGGAAATGGGGCGCGGTGGTCCCATTGGTTCTCGCGAATGCCGCGGCGGATCTCCAGGGAATCGCGGAAGCCGCTGGTGGTCAACATCCCCACCCGCGCACCCTTCTTCTCCAATATCGTATTGGTCGCGACCGTGGAGCCGTGCACAAACAAGGCGCAATCCCGCAGCAGCGAAGCGAGCGGCAGATCGAGCTCACTTGCCGCCAGCCGCACGACGTTGAGCACACCCTCGCTGGGATCGGCGGTAATCGACGGCGTCTTGAAGATCCGCACATGACCCGCGCTATCGCGCAGCACCATGTCCGTAAACGTGCCCCCAACATCAACGCCGATGCGCCAGGGTGCAACAATGGAGGAGGGAGAACCCGTCATCGCCAATCTTCTATGGTTTGAGGAGAAATTGACCGGGCACCGAGCACCCAAAAAGCTTGAATCTTCGTCCACAGCCACCTGGGATTGCGCTGACGGGTGCCTGTTTGTTCAGTTCGCTCTTGGGGCACAGGCGCATAGAGAGGCGCCTGACAACGGCGCTAAACAGCCGTTGACGAAAGTTGCTTACGTCGAGCATGGCCAGAGGCGCTCTCCAATCGCTGACACAAGCATATGAACCATTTGGTTCTGAGATTTGTCAATAGGGTCATTTGCTCCACTCGCACCTCTTGCTAGCGGCCTCGCGGTCAGACCAAAGCCGGCTATGTCGCAGAATGAGGGATCTTCCACTTCGCTTCGAGTCCTCAAGCTCAGACACAGGCGAATGCGCTTTTTGTGAGCGGTCGGAAGCCGCTTGTTGGTGAGATTCAGATCAAAGAGCAGTGTCGCGCTATTCGGTGACTTGAGGTGAGTGAGGCCCCGGCGGTATAGGGGCATATAGTCGTGAATGGCGCCGCCCGCTGCTACTTGCAGCGCATCCTTAGCGCGGCTCGATCCAATGCACACCGATCAGCAGCCGACGCGCGCTCGAAACCCGTTTCACGGCCGCACGCGCGTCGGAAAGTCTCCTCGCGATTTACCTGGGTCGGAGCAAGCAGCTGAAATTTCCAATTACATAGCAAGCCGTTCGTCCTACGCCGCCGATATTGCGCACGCGAGCCTCTTACTCTCAGAGTGAGAAATGGTCGCTCGCCGGAATTCAGTTCCACCCGAGACTAAGATTACAGTACCATGGCCGCGTATCACTGGCTAACGACGCTGCGCCCCTGGCGCCGTCGAGCTTCAAGCCCGCGACGGCAAACACGCAATACTCCAAGAAGCAGCCGCCGTGCAGATAATCTAGATGCCCAGAAAGTCAGCAACCTCGCCGATCTGCCCCTTGAGCATATGAATGCCCCGATGGATGCGGCAACCCTTAGCCTCAGCGGCATGAAGAAACGATGTCGTATCCGGCATCATGATGACTTCGGCAGCAACTTGTCCAGGCTTTAGCCGGTCGACATCAATCGGCGAGAGATCGGTTTCGCGCAATCCGAGAGACGTGCCGTTCACCACGAAATCTGCGGCGCTGATATCGTGGGGTGAACCCAAGATGCACTTGGCGGGATAAACCGTGTTGATTTGATCGACCAAGGCGAGAGCCTTATCTTCGGAGCGATTAGCAACTACGATTTGGGCAGCGCCAGCGTCGGCGAGAGCGGCGACGATGGCCTTCGCTGCCCCGCCCGCGCCTTGAATGTAAACGCTTGCGCCCGCAGGATCGAGCGACTGAGATTTAAGTCCCGCCACAAATCCCAAGCCATCAAAAGTCTCACCTTCCCAAGTCCCATCAGACGTTTTGCGTACCGCATTGACCGAGCCTGAGATCTTGGCCATCGGTCCCAAGTGATCGCACAGCGCCAACGTGAGCTCCTTGTGGGGAATTGTCAGGGTAAAACCCGGCAGGTTGCGCCATGTTTTAAGGCCTACCACAAATGTCGGTAGATCATCAGCTCGGACGTGGAATGGAACGAAGACTGCCCTGCTCCCGCGGTCGGCTATGATCTCATTCATTGCCTGCGGCGTTCTCACCTGGGCGATTGGATCAGCGATAATGCCATAAACCTTCGTGTTCCCGTCGATTACGAGCATGCGTCATACCTCCAACCACGCGTCATACCTCCAACCACTGGCGCCGGACATCCTCACGAGAGCGTAGCTCGTTGGCGCACATTAAACGATCTTGCCCAGTTCCATCCGCGACGGAAGCTTTCGCTCGACGAAAACAATACCGATGCTGCGGCGCTTCGTTTCAAGGATGAGCTGCGTCACTTCCGTCTGCCATTGCTTGTCCGGTTACGTCCAATGACAAAGCATCCAGCTCGATCATACCCCCTCGCGATGAAGGCGGCGAGATTCGCGTATTCGTTGGATGCTTCAAAGCGGTACTCATAGTCATCCAGACAGATTAGGCGCCATTAACACGCTGCCGGAGTTCACGCGGACTTCTGCTTAGCGCAGCGTTTCTTGATTACCGCAGAGACTGAGGGATTGGCCTGAAATGGTTCTGCCTGCATCAGAGATCAGAAACTGGATCATCTCCGCAATCTCCTGAGGCGGAATCATGCGCCGCAGCGAGACCAGCTTGAGCCATTGCCTTTCCATCTCGTCATACGGCAGGTTCTCTGCTTCTGCTTTCGCCGCAATAACGCGTTTTATACGTTCGCCATCAACGACCCCTGGCATAATCGCATTGATGCGCACACCCTCAGGACCCACCTCAATCGCCAACGACTTCATTAGTCCAACTAACGCCCACTTCGATGCAGAATAAGGCGTGCGGAGCGCGAAGCCGAGTCGCCCGGCCGTTGACGAGATAAAGATCACCGATCCGTCACGCTGCTTACGCAAGTAGGGAACTACGACCTTGCAAGCGACAAAGTGACTCTCGACGTTCACACGAAAGACATTGCTCCACTCGGACACATCCACGTCTTCGATATGCGCTGTTGGGCCGAAAATGCCAGCATTGTTTACAAGGGAATCGATTCCACCAAAGCGCTCAATCGCGGTTTCTAAAAAGCGCGTTTGCATACGCGCGTCGCCCACATCGACGACCTACGCGAAAATTCGAGGAAATTCCTTGCGGAGTCGATCGATACCTTCTTCGGAAATATCGCAAGTCGCGATTTCAGCTCCAGCAGAGATCAACTGCCTGATTACTGCTTGTCCAATGCCACCCGCTCCAGCCGTAATGATGACGCGTTTTCCCTTGACTGCAGTACGCATGTTTCAAGCTTCCTCTCAAGCCACTCACTCTTCCAAATACGTCGCCAAACTGTCGGGCAAGAAGTTGTCCATCGGGCTGACGATCGTACCCATGGACACATGACCCCGATCTCTTGAGACTTCGGCGAGCCTCTACGTCACCGGTGAAGAACCGATTGCAGGAAGCCTCGAGTTCGCTCGTGATTTGGATTGCTAAAGATCTGCTCTGCAGTGCCCTGCTCTAGAATTTTACCGGCCTCCAGTACGATGACTCTGTCCGAGATTTCCTTGGCAAAGCCCATTTCGTGCGTCACAATCATCAAGGTTACTTTCAGCTCGTGAGCGATATGCCTCACGACATCGAGCACTTCTCCGGCGAGCTCTGGATCAAGAGCCGACGTAATTTCGTCCAGAAGGAGAATTTCCGGCCTCAAGATCAGCGCTCGCGCGATTGCTATTCGTTGCTGTTGGCCGCCTGAAAGCTGAGCAGGGTAAGAATGCTCCTTGTGTCCTAGGCCGACTTTATTCAGGTATTCTTTGGCATCCTTTTCTGCTTGCGCCCTCGTGTGGCCCAAGACAGTGATCGGTGCTAGGACGAGATTCTCGCGGACAGTTAGATGCGGGAACAGGTTGAACTGCTGGAACACCATGCCGCAGCGGCGAAGGACACCCGCCTGATGTGCTCGTGACAGTGGTCTTCCGCTGCCGTCGAGCAGTGTGCTTTTCCCGAAGATTCGAATATCGCCGCTCGTCGGCCTCTCGAGGGCCATGGCCAGGCGCAGCACGGTGGTCTTTCCGGATCCGCTCGGCCCGATCAGCGTTACTTTTTCCCCCTGCCGCACCTGTAAATCGAGATCGATCAGAACCGGATGGCTGCCAAACGATTTGGAGACATTCTTGAACTCGACGGACCATCCGGGAGTGGCCGCGTCATTATCCCCGCTCGCCACGGGTGCTTCAAGTTGCGTAAGGGGGCTAAACATAGCGAGCGTTGTGTTTTGACAGAATGTAGAGAAGCGGCATGTTCAACAACGTGTAAATGAGTCCAGCCATCGTAAACGGCTCGAGGTATCTGGCATGTTGAAATGCGACGTCATGAGCTTGGGCCATGAGTACGGGTACACCGATTGTGAACATGAGTGCGGATTCGCGGAACATGCCAATGACGTAGCCAAAGAGCACCGGCGCCGAGCGCTTGACCATCAGGGGTACAAGGATACGCCGCCATCTCACGTAACTGCTCAAATGCAGGGCGTGGCAAGCGTCATGTAGCCCCTTCGGAATCGTGATGAGGCTGCCGCGGTAGACTTCCGAAGAATAGGCCGCGTACACGGTTCCGAAAACAAGCACGCCGACCGTCATTGCAGACAGCGTCAATCCGCCTTGAGGCAACAGAAAGAAGCCAATGTAGAGGAGCACAACGATCGGAACGCCGCGAAAAAGCTCCAGCCAAAATCGCACGAACAGCCGGAAGCTCGTACTGACATCCTCGATGATCGCAAAAACTAGGCCTACAATGAGTGCCACGATCGAACTTAGCGCGGTTACGACGACCGTATACCACACACCAATCATCAGATCGGGCAGGATCTTCAGCGTAAAGCTCCAATCCCAACTCATTGCGGGACTCCTGCCGTCGCAAATCTCTCAATAGGCGTTTCGCGACTTGCCCTTTGCAAAGCACGATTGAGCGGTAGCGTCTTCTCGATCGCGCGGAATATCAAACCGCAGGCCAGACAAAGAAGCCAATAGCACCCCGAAAGGAGCATCAGGACGATGAAGGTCTCGTACGTTTGACCGCGAACAAAGTTAGCCACGTAGAGAACATCTTGAACGCCGATAAAGCTAAGCAAGGAAGTCCATTTGATCATGGATCGCGCCGCCCCTCCGTAGGCAGGAACGATCTGGGACAAGGCCTGCGGTACGATAACCTTATGAAGAGTCTGGTAGGTACTGAGCCCTAACGCGTGGCACGCGTCAAATTGACCGGGGTTAACCGATTCGATACCCGCGCGCACAATATCCGCTCCATAGGCGGAGCCAACCAACGTTAACACCACGATGGCTACGGCAACGGGGCTTAGCGTGGGCATTCCAGGAACGAGCGGGAGGACAAAGAAGACCCAGAACAATAGCACTATTGCGGACGGCGCGCGAAGAGACTCCGTGACGAACCGCGCTGGCATGGCGACCATTGACGACTTCGCTGTTCTGGCAACGCCGAGAGCAGTAGAACCCACACTCGCAAAGACGACGATGCAAACCGAGAGCCAGACGGTAGTCCACAGACCACGCATCCATACTGGCCAATACTCCAAAACAGATTGCACCTATCAGAACTCCCTGCCGTCACGCCGGATTATAACCAGGCAATCGGATGCATCGCCGAAAGGCGCGAAAGATCCTGGGGAATGGCGTCGTGGGCTTCGCGAGAAAAGCCCCACGAAGCTCGATATCATTTACATGCAGGCGCGATATCGCCCGCGCTGCTGAAGGACGTCAAAAGCTTGTTCGTCACGTCCGCATAGGGCGCGCCAAACTTTTCCCACAGCTGCTTATACGTACCGTCCTTAATCAGGCGGAGCGCATGCTCGTTATAGGCGTCGCGGAACGCTTTATTCTCGATACGGAAAGCGGCCGCATTTGCGAAAATCGGCGACTTCTCGTCGACAACCAACTTCACGCCTTTTTTCTCAGGATCAGGGATTTGAGCCGCCGCCAAATACGCGTCGGTCCGACCACCGAGCACGGAAGCAATCCCCGCCTGATGCTCCGGAACCCCCACCATTTGATCCCACGCAACCCCTAGCGACTTGGCATAAAGGCCGTAGGCGGAGTTATAAGGCTGCACGACCGAAATCTTCAGACTTGGATTACGCGCCACATCATCAATACTTGTCAGCTGCTTCGGATTATTGGGCATGACAAACAAGGCGAGATGCGCCGCAGTCATAGGAGTCGAAAGCGCCATCTTTTGGCATCTATCGTCCACGATGTTGATCTGACCACCAACATAGTCGATCTGACGGGCGTCCAACGCCGGAAAAACCGCACTCCACTCGAGAAACACTGGGGTCATTTTGGGCAGCCCCATCGCCTTGAGGATCAGCCTGTTCATTTCAACGGCAACGCCCGTCGCTTCACCGTTCGGCGAGAGCATCATGTAGGGCGGTGACGGCGCAACCCCGACCCTCACCTCACCCGCCTCACGGATCTTGGCAAAAAGCGGGTCTTCTTGCGCGGCGATTGCCGTTGCACCTGATCCGACCCCGACCGTCAAGAACAGTGACAAAGCCAGCTGTTTGGCACGCATATTAGGACCCTCCTCTTGACACTGATGGCCTTCAAACGTCGGGGCGGATGCGAACTCCGCCGCAACCGGTACACCCGCTTCCTCCGCTCGCATTGAGCATATGTTTCTAATATATGTCAATAGGACCAAATGATCCTACTGGGCTATGGTGGACTGAGATTGGCGGTCGAATTCTGCAAAGCGACACAACGGAGCCGCCCGAGCGGCACGCGGATTCGCGGCGTCACGCAGTGAAAGTCGGCAGCGAACATCGCGCCGAACGAGACAGCGCAGACGGTTGAGCTCTCACGACCGCCTTAGTGAAAGCGTCGCCACTCCTCTGGCGCAAGACGTGATGCCTAAACAGTCAGAATATAGCGACTTCCCTGGTTCAGATTCGGCGCCGCTCACGATCATGATAGCGGTGAAAGCATCCGAGTTTAGCGACCAATCATTGCATCTAGGATGTGGATGCCCTTCGGCTTTATGCCGCCGGCAGCCGCGACCGTCATTACGGCGAAGGATCGCGTCATTCCTGCCATCCGGGATGTCGTTCGTGGCGCCTAAGGTGCTCGTAGCGACCCAAACAGAAGTTCGCAACGCAATTGCACTTGACGTCGCGGCGCTTTAATTGATTGGGCAATTAGGCAACCAGACGCGAAAGGACGATTCATGATCGTGCGCCCTCAGGCCAAGGACAAGCCGGCTGCGGCTTCTTTCCAGTGGGACGATCCGTTCCTGCTCGACGAGCAGCTCACCGAAGACGAACGCATGGTGCGTGACACCCCGCGCGCCTATGCGCAGGACAAGCTGCTGCCGCGCGTCACCAAGGCCTATCTGGAAGAAACGACCGATCGCGAGATCTTCAACGAGATGGGCGAGCTTGGCCTGATCGGCATCACGCTGCCGGAGGAATATGGCTGTGCCAATGCGAGCTACGTGGCTTACGGCATCGTAGCGCGCGAGATCGAGCGGGTCGATTCCGGCTATCGCTCGATGAACTCGGTGCAGTCCTCGCTGGTGATGTATCCGATCTACGCCTATGGCGATGAGAACCAGCGCGAGAGGTACCTGCCGAAGCTCGCCAGCGGCGAGTGGGTCGGCTGCTTCGGCCTGACCGAGCCCGACGCCGGCTCCGATCCGGCCGGCATGAAGACCCGCGCCGAGAAGGTCTCGGACGGCTATCGCCTGACTGGCAACAAGATGTGGATCTCGAACGCGCCGATTGCCGACGTGTTCGTGATCTGGGCCAAGTCAGCCGAGCACGACAACCAGATCCGCGGCTTCGTGCTGGAGAAGGGCATGAATGGCCTTTCCGCGCCGAAGATCGGTGGCAAGCTGTCGCTTCGCGCTTCCATCACCGGCGAGGTCGGCGTCGTGGTTCCCGAAGACGCGCTGCTGCCCAACGTCTCCGGGCTCAAGGGCCCGTTCGGCTGCCTCAACCGCGCCCGCTACGGCATCTCCTGGGGGGCGCTTGGCGCCGCCGAGGACTGCATGCACCGCGCCCGTCAGTACACACTCGACCGCAAGCAGTTCGGCAAGCCGCTCGCCGCGACCCAGCTGGTGCAGAAGAAGCTCGCCGACATGGAGACCGAGATCGCGCTCGGCCTGCAGGGCTCGCTTCGCGTCGGCCGCCTGATGGACGAGGGCAAGTTCGCGCCCGAGATGATCTCGATCATGAAGCGCAACAATTGCGGCAAGGCGCTCGACATCGCCCGCACCGCCCGCGACATGCACGGCGGCAACGGCATCTCGATCGAGTATCACGTGATGCGCCACGTCCATAACCTCGAGACGGTCAACACCTATGAGGGCACCCACGACGTCCACGCCCTGATCCTGGGCCGCGCGATCACGGGCATTCAGGCGTTTTTCTGATCGGTGTGGCGTGCGAGGCGAGTGGACTTTCCAACTGCGCCATGGCCGGACTTGTCCCGGCCATCCACGTTCTGAACGTGGATACACGCCGTTCAACCGCAATTTTCCTGTCAAGCCCGGTATCGTCGAAGACGTCCGTCCCGGCGTGCGCCCCGTTCTCTGCAACAATCCGAGCCCGTTCACCTTCACTGGACGGTCAGCTACATCGTCGGCAAGGGCAATGCCTCGATCATCGGTTAGCGCCCCGACGCCGAAGCTCATGCGGGCACGCTGCTCGACGGCGTCCACGGCGAGACCGTGACCCATATTCTCGCTACCAGTAGGCATCGCGATCATTCGCCGAACGCGCGGACCAAGCAGGCGACCGTCGCCAGCGTCCATGCGGAAACTCCGCATCGCTTCTCACGGCCGCTCTTCGAGAGGAGCACAATCCGGAATCGGCCGCCGACTGCGATTTTGCACCCGACGTGAAAGGTAGCCACGGTGATGTGGTCAAGGGTGAAGGCTTCCGGAAGAAAGCCGTGAGCAACGCCGGGCCACACCGCGAACCATCTCGCCTTCGCCTGGCCCGAGCGAAAGCTCATCTTCGTTGGCGATCTGGTTGGGGTGTTCGATCGACCCTCGATTGTCACGCCGGCTAACGGCTCGATGATCGACCATATGGTCTAGCTCCGCGGATCGCGGCGCGCGAGGCATCGATCCTGAGTCGCCCCGCCGAGGGCGACGCCGACAGCCAGACCATGCTGCGGGCTATCTATATCGGGATCGATCCGCGGCCCACGAGGATCGTCGCAGAGCGCCGCGGGATACCACTATGAACGAATGGTGCTCTGATACGGACGCACCATTGACATGCATGGCGGCGATCTAAGAGAGAACGTGTCAAAGTTCGTGCTCTTCCAACGACACACAGTCCAGAGTGGATGTCAGGGCGCGTCACTCGGCTGTGCTTCGATATAGATGCCGTGCTTGACCTGCTGGCGAGCTACATGCAGAAGCTGACCGCCTCCTAAAGCCCTCGCACAACAGACTCAAGTTGCGTTTAATGTTGAAGCCAAGCGAAATGAGCTATTGGACGGAGGAGCAATCTCATTCCATGTGATGGAGTGCTCAACATCGTCCTTAGTCTCGGCATCATCGATACGCTCCCCTATCGCAATTCCGAAAACCACAGCATCTCTTAAGATTCGACGGCGATGAAACGGTCCTCTCTTACTGACTTGAAAACCGCCTCGAGGGCGCCGATGCCCTTCACAATCTCGTCGAGGTGGATTGGGTATTCCGTCTGATCGACAACAGACTTCGCAAAAGCCTCGAGTTCTGCGCGTTCAATATCGACGGCGGCGAAACGTGTCGTTTCCGGATCTTGGCCGACCCGGGCAAGTGTGAGCTGTTGATAGCCCTGCATCTCAGCCCAGCCCTCCGTTCCGAAGACCTGAAGTCTCCAATTTCGTGCTGTCGCTGTTACCGTACTCAGGTAGCCTGTAAAGCCACCCGCGAACTCGATCTGAACATCGGTGGTGTCGTCCACATCTACCTGGAGGAATTGCTTTCGTGACCTCGCTCTTACGCCCGTTATCGGCCCTGCCAGGCCAATCATTGCATCTAAGACGTGGATACCCATCAGCGTCATGCCGCCCGCGGGAGTTTCGGAATGACGCGCGCGCCAATCCTCGGGCGCGAAATGAAGAGCTTGCGGCGCCGAAAAGTTGCCTTCTAAATGCAAGACACGACCGATCCGACCGCTATGCAGGATTTCTTTCAACTGCGAATACGCGGGTAAAAACCTGCGATTGAATCCCACCGCTAGTTGCCTTCCGGCAGCCCGAGCAGCGACTATGGCTTTCAAAGCTCCAGCAACATCCAGCGCTAGGGGCTTCTCGACGAAGATGTGCAGATCTGCCTCTGCCGCCGCGCAAATCTGATCGACATGCTCGCTATGCGGCGAAGCGATAACGACGGCATCGACAGACCTCGATCGCAGGAACTCTTCATAGCTTTCGAAGAGGTGAAGCTTCTCCTGGAGGGCGAAAGGACGATGCTTGTTTGGTGACCGGGTATAGCCTGCCACAAAATGCGCGAGTTGACTTTTGGGGTTTCCGTCCTCCTGGATCGCTCGCACGAGCTTCTGACCCCACTGCCCTAGTCCTACGATTCCTAATTTCATTATTGGTGTCTCCTCAAAGGACAGTGGCTCGCCCAGTGCGGCCATTCGGAAGCGATAATACGAGGATTGGCTTTTGCAGACCTGAGCGTCGCGGAAGTGCGGCGCATCACTTTGGCCCGCGGTTAGGCTTTAAAAGAGTATTCACTTCAAGCAGCCTTCAGCCAGTCGGCTAGTTTCTCTCCCATCATCATGCAAGTCGCGCTTAAATTCGCGCTGACGACGAACGGCATAGCAGAAGCGTCGGCCACGTAGAGATTTTGCACACCATGCACTGACAACCTACTGCCGACGACGGCTGATGAATCGACACCCATTTTACAAGTTCCGGCAGGATGAAAAATGCCTCTCGCCGTCTCTTTGACGAACGCCTTCAGCTCATCGTCGCTCTGAAGCAGGACACCTGGTTTCAGCTCTTCGAGAGCGCGGCTCCGAAGCGGCTCCGTATCAAAAATCTCCCTCAAGATCTTATGGCCCGCAACGAGAGTGTCGGCGTCACGCTCGTCGGCAAAGAGATTGGGGTGAATCTTGAGGGGGTCACGCACATCAGACGAGGCCAACTCGAGATGACCAGAAGAGTAAGGCCGATGAACGTTTACAATTGCCGTGACGGCAGGCCGATCCAGAAATCGAGGCCCATTCGAGCCCAACTCATAGGCCCCGGGCGTGAACAGAACTTGAAAGCGCGAACGCCAGTTTCGGGAATCTAACTTTCGCGCCAGGACCACCTGAGTCATCGAGCTCGCTGCTGGCCCATGTCCAAGAAGCAGCCAACGCAATCCCACCGCCAATTTCTCCATCGGTCCGACTATCATGTTGAGTGTTCTGGTATCCACTCGAACCACGTGACGCGTACCGGCGTGATCTTGGAAATTGCTGCCGACCCCTGGAGCGTCAACAAGAACATCAATACCAACACGTCTCAATTGCGCGGCGGGTCCGATGCCTGAGAGCATAAGAATGTGTGGCGAGCCGAACACCCCAGCACTCAGCACAACTCCTTTCCGAGCCTTTAAGGTAATGCGGCTATCACCTGCAATCACTTCAACGCCGGTCGCCCTACGATTCTCGAACAGAACGCGCCGAACTTGCGTATGCAACATTAGGCGAAAGTTTCGACGCTTGACCGCCCGCCGGACGTATGAGCGCGCCGCGCTATATCGCGAGCCTTTGAACTGCGACACCTGGGGAAAGCCAACGCCTTCGTACTCTCCGCTATTGAGGTCCTTTATGTGCTTGGCCCCATGGCCTACGCAAGCTTCCAAGAATATCTTTGACATCGGATGTGCGGACCTCAAGAACGACACCGGCTGCGGGCCAGCATCGCCGCGCGTCAAGCTTTTACCCCCCTCATATCTTTCCAACTTACGAAAATAGGGCAGAACGCTCCGGTAAGCCCAGTCCTCGTTGCCGAGTGAAGCCCAATCGTCGAAGTCTTCGACGCTGCCGCGAAGAAAGCACATTGCGTTAATCGCACTCGTTCCCCCAAGAACTTTCCCGCGAGGCATTTAGTCGCGCTGGCCCGCTCGCGTCAGGTCCGTCTCTGCGGTGAAACACCAGTCATACTTCGGATCCCCATACAGCGAACCTGCAAGGCCTGGCATGACGATCTTAAGCGATTTGTCTGAGCCACCGGCCTCCAAAAGGAGCACTGACAAGTTAGGATCTTCAGACAATCTCGAAGCTACGACGCTCCCGCCCGAACCCGAGCCAACCACGATGTAATCGAACTCTGGTTGCACGCCCGCTCCAAACCTTCAGCCTTGCGACCGGTGCAACGGCCGCGCCACCGGATCATATGATCCAAAGATTGTCAATATGGACCGCGCGCTTCTAGGGGGCTGACTATTTTCTAAGTTCTTCCGCCAGTTCCGGAACTGCCTGGTAGAGGTCGGCGACCAGGCCGTAATCGGCGACCTGGAAGATCGGCGCGTCCTCGTCCTTGTTGATCGCGACGATCACCTTGGAATCCTTCATGCCGGCCAGATGCTGGATCGCGCCGGAAATGCCCACCGCGACATAGAGCTCGGGGGCCACGACCTTGCCGGTCTGGCCGACCTGCCAGTCGTTCGGCGCATAGCCGGCGTCGACCGCCGCGCGCGAGGCACCGACACCGGCCCCTAGCTTGTCGGCGAGCGGCTCGATGTACTTGGCGAAGTTCTCGCGGCTCTGCATGGCACGACCACCGGAGACGATGATCTTGGCCGAGGTCAGCTCCGGACGGTCGCTCTTGGCGACCTCCTCGCCGACGAAGGTCGACAGGCCGGGATCGGCCGCCGCCGCGACGGCCTCGACCGGCGCGCTGCCGCCCTCGCCGGCTGCGGCGAAGGTGGAGGTGCGGACCGTGATGACCTTCTTGGCATCCTTCGACTTCACCGTCTGGATGGCGTTGCCGGCATAGATCGGACGCTCATAGGTGTCGGGCGCGACGACCTTGATGATCTCCGAGACCTGCATGACATCGAGCAGTGCGGCGACGCGCGGCATCACGTTCTTGAAGCGCGAGGTCGCGGGCGCGACGATCGCGTCATAGGACGGGGCCAGCGAGACGATCAGCGCGGCCAGCGGCTCGGCGAGATCGTGCGCGTAGGTCCCGCCGTCGGCGAGCAGCACCTTCTTGACGCCGGCGAGCTTGGCAGCGGCGTCCGCCGCGGCCTTTGCGTTCTCGCCGGCGACGAGCACCTCGACATCGGCGCCGAGCGCGGCGGCCGCGGTCAGGGCCTTGTTGGTTGCATCCTTGAGCGACGCATTGTCGTGTTCGGCAATCAGCAGCGTCGTCATCAGAGCACCCCGGCTTCGTTCTTGAGTTTCGACACCAGCTCGGCGACGTCCTTGACCTTGACGCCCGCCTTGCGGCCCGCCGGTTCAGTCGTCTTGAGAACCTCGAGGCGCGCGGCGACATCGACGCCGTAATCGGCGACGGTCTTCTCAGCGATCGGCTTCTTCTTCGCCTTCATGATGTTGGGCAGCGACGCATAGCGCGGCTCGTTGAGACGAAGGTCGGTGGTGACGATCGCCGGTCCCTTCAGCTTGACGGTCTGCAAACCCCCGTCGACTTCGCGCGTGACCTTGAAGTCAGAGCCTTCGACCTCGAGCTTGGAAGCGAACGTCGCCTGCGACCAGCCGAGCAGCGCGGCCAGCATCTGGCCGGTCTGGTTGCTGTCGTCATCAATCGCCTGCTTGCCGAGGATGATGAGGCCAGGCTGCTCTTCTTCCGCAACCTTCTTCAATATCTTGGCGACGGCGAGCGGCTCGACGGTGCCTTCGGCCTTCACCAGGATGCCGCGATCGGCGCCCATGGCAAGACCAGTGCGGATCGTCTCCGATGCTTGCGCCAGTCCAATGGAGACCACCACGACCTCGGTCGCCTTGCCGGCTTCCTTCAGGCGCAGCGCTTCTTCGACCGCGATTTCGTCGAACGGGTTCATCGACATCTTGACGTTGGCGAGTTCAACGCCCGATCCATCGCCCTTGAGGCGCACCTTGACGTTGTAATCGACCACCCGCTTTACCGGCACTAAGACCTTCATCGATCCTCTTTCACTCAACAATTTGGAGGAAGGCATCAACTCGCGACCAATCTTGTGCTCGGTTTGATCTCGCCTGCTCCTCGCTGGGGTAAGCACAACGACTGGCCGCCTCTTCAATTGACAGAAGAAGCTTTGCGTTCATCAAGGAAAAAGCCCCCTGGTCTGCTTGGCTGACTGCACGACGCTCACGCCGATCGCCATGGCCGCCATGCGATGCGAGATGCGATCGCGCCTGGCACGGGCTATCGTTTGCTGGAATGAGCGTTCGAGAATTCGGTAAAGACGATCGAATACCTCAGTTTCCTCCCAGAACAGCCGCTGTAGATCCTGTACCCATTCGAAATAGCTGACGATGACCCCTCCCGCATTACAAAGGATGTCGGGCAGCACGAAGATCTCGTCGCCTCGTTGTTGCAGGACAGCGTCGGCCTCCGGTGTGGTAGGACCATTAACGCCCTCGGCGAGGATACGGCATTGAAGTCGGGAAGCGTTCTCCCCGGTGATGACCTGCTCGATCGCCGCCGGCACCAGAACGTCGCACTTTCGGAGCAGTAGTTCGGCGGGCTCAATGAGTCCCTGTGCGGAGAAGCCGGCAAGCTGCCCGTTTTTCGCCATGTGGCGCTGCAAGCCGGCAACATTCAGGCCGGCAGGATCATGGTAGGCTGCGGTATGGTCACAGACGCCGACGATCTTGACGCCACGCTCGGCAAGGCAATAGGCCGTCACGGATCCTACATTGCCGAAGCCCTGGATGATGGCGGTCGCCCTGTCCGCACGGATCCCAAGGTGATCAAGTGCGCGCCCGACGAGATATGCCACCCCGCGTCCGGTCGCTTCGCGGCGACCGAGCGTGCCTCCCGCCGACACCGGCTTGCCGGTGACGATCTCGTTGATCGTCTGGCCCTGATACATGGAATAGGTATCCATGAACCAGGCCATGACTTGCTCGTTCGTGCCCATATCAGGGGCCATTACATCGGTATGCGGACCAACGAAGGGGATCATCTCCTGCATGTAGCGGCGCGAGAGCGCCTCGAGTTCGCGCGGAGACAGGGCGTAGGGGTCCACGGTAATGCCTCCCTTGGCGCCCCCGTACGGAAGCCCCGCTAGGGCACATTTCCAACTCATCCAGATCGCCAGAGCGGCCACCTCGCCGATGTCCACCGAGGTGGCGAAACGCGTTCCGCCTTGGTCGGTCCCAGCGTTAGATGATGCTGCACACGGTAGCCTTGGAAGACCTCGGTACGACCGTCGTCTCTGTGGATCGGACAGGACACCGCGACGACACGCTTGGGGTAAAGCAGCCGATCTCTATCCATCTCTAGAATCTGGAGATGATCAGCAACTTGAGCGAATTGCTGCCTGGCCATCGCGAATACGGGACCGCTATAGATTGATGTGCTCATTACTGCTTGTCCAACTTAGTCGACGTGCGAAGCCAAAGGCTCCTCGGGAAAGAAAAGCGGCCGCCCCAACCAGGGGCGGCCAGTGATGGTCCGTCGCGGGAGGAACTACGACGAACAACTTCAAAGAGATCGCGTTCGGGAAACTATTCAAAACGAGCTGGAGTTCGGCAGTGGCTTTACTGCCGCCGAGAACAACCATCGCTACCTCGTGCAGCCCGTCATTTCCTCTCTTTTTGACTAGCGCACCCGATGCCTTGTTTGGGTGGAAACGACCGACTTACGGTCTGTTGAAATCTCGACCCCATAGATCGCCAAAGCTGTTTCTGGCGAAACAAGTTCGTCACGAACGTCGCGCAGGACCGCACCAGGATCCCGCTTGTGAGGATCTCCCCACCCACCACCCGCGGACGATTCGATAACCAAACGAAACGGCTTGACTTGCTGAACACCGTATTGCGGGCAGTAGAACTCTTCTCCCGTCGTCGAATCGAAAGCTTTCAGCGAGCCTTTAGCACCCCAAAGCCCGCCATTGACGCCCGCGCCCGTCGGCTTGCGGGCGCCCTCACCACGCAGTGAGTGCTCTCCGCCGGCTAAGACATCGGCGACGTAATCGACGCCCGTTCCGCCCCGGTATTGGCCGGCGCCTGCGGAATCGGAGCGCATTTGATAGCGATGGATGCGGATCGGATAACTCTGCTCATAGGTTTCCACATTCGGAATGAACATTCCGCCTAGTGTCATCTGATGGCTGGTGGTCGGGAAACCATCGCGCCCGTTCACCGCTCCGCCACCTGCGCTGCCGTGCCAATGGTAGAGCACGAACACCTCGCCCGATGCCTTCGTTCCGGCCGAGCTGCTATGGACAGACTTGCCCCACCCCGCGCAGGCGCGATTTGGCTCTGCCTGTGCTAACGCACGCCAACAAGCGTTCATGATATCGATCGCTGGAAAAACGGTATTCATCGTCATTGGAGCCGGCGGCAAGGCGTTTACGATCGTGCCTTGAGGAGCAATGATTTTCACGCAACGATAGACACCTTCATTGCGTGGAATATCGGGATCGAGGAATGAAGAAAGAGCGCAGTATACGGACGAGTGCGTATTGGCGATGCCGCTGTTCTTGAACCCTCTGATTTGCGGCGACGTGCCGGTGAAATCGAACGCGATACTGTCTCCAGCGATGGTCACTTTCACCCGCGTCTCAACATCGACGCTTTCGAAGCAGTCCGTGTCACTGACGTCGAAACCTTCCCAGGTGCCGTCCGGAAGGGCCAAGATCGCTTGGCGCATCCTGCGCTCTCCATAATCCAGAAGAGACGTCAGATATGACCTTCCCGTCTCGATGCCGAGCTGGCCGATGATCTCTGCCATGCGATTGGCGCCGATACGCGTGGAACCCAGCATCGCTCCGAGATCACCCTCCATCAGATCCGGGCAGCGCGAATTCAACAGCAGCATTCTCCAGAGGTCGTCTCGACGCTTGCCAGCTTCTACAAGCTTGAGAACAGGCAGCCGAATTCCCTCGTGAAAAATCTCTGTAGCAGCGGAATTGTAGGTCCCAGCAGCGCCGCCTCCAATGTCGGATTGATGAGCGCGATTGCTGCAGAATCCCACCAGCTCGCCGCCGAAGAATACCGGACGGATGAGAGTCCAATCGGGCAAATGGTTGCCGCCTGCAACATACGGATCGCTGAGAATGAAGACGTCGCCGTCCTCAATCTGGTCCGCAAAATCCCTGAGGACGGCTCGAACAGCGAAACCGCCACCGCCAGAGTGGACCGGCAGCCCGTCCGCCTGCGCGACCGTCTCACCTGTTGCGCTGCTGATAAAGCAAGAAAAATCGTGACTCTGGCTAAAGATGGGACTGCGCGCCGTACGGATCATAATCGCGCCCATCTGCACACTGATGTGATCGAGCTGCTTCTGCAGAATTGCCAACAGAACAGGATCGTAAGTCGCCGCGGTGTTCATGCTTTCACCTATCATTCTCGCGCCAACTGGCGGACGAGCCCATCTGCACCCACATTCAGCTCGCCATTCGGTTCGCCGGCCGCAACCTCGCCAATCACAGCCCTTGCTCCTTCACGGCCTTATCCCCGAGCTCCCGCGTGAGCGATGGACATGTGATAATTACCCGCTTCAGTCAGAGTGACCTGATCGCCTGGGCCGACGAAGATCGTGGTGGTGGCCTCCTCGATCACCGCTGGGCCAACAAGTCGCTGACGCGGCGTCAGGATTGTACCGTCATAGACAGGGATAGTGGCAAATCCGGTCTCTCTATCGATCCAAACGCGCCGTCGGGACTGCGGCACCGGATCTGAAGCAGCTGGACGAGCGCCAGTGACTTCGAGCGGATCCAGGCTGCCAATCGCTGCAACACGAAGGTTCACGATCTCGATTGCCCCACCGGTCTGAACGTATCCAAATAAGCGCTCATAAGCGGCTTCAAAGCTTGCGCGAACGATTGCGGGGTTGGTCGAGGGACACTCAACAGCAACTGTCCATTGTTGGCCGAAGTAACGCAGATCGTACCCGCGCCGGAGAACCGCGCGAGCCCCCTCGAAGCCTTCTCGTGTCAGGATTTCGCCCGCCGCCGCTTCAATCTGTTGGAACCCGCCCTCAAGCGAGTCACGCGACGAAGCGGCTTTGCTGTCAAGGTCCCGCAGCCAACTTCGCAGATGGTCGTGTCGAAGATCCGAATTGCACATGCCGAAGGCGCAGAACACGCCCGCAAGACGCGGCACGTAGAGACTTGAACTGCCGAGCAGTCGAGCAGCCGCTGAGCCATGCAGAGGCCCAGCGCCACCGGCGGCCACAAGCGTAAAACTCCGCGGATTGTAGCCCTTCTCGAGCGAAGAACGTTCGACGGCGTGAAGGATGTTACGCTCAACCAGCTGGATGATGCCAGCGGCGGCGTCCTCAACGCTTAGCTTCAACGGCTGAGCGACATGGACTTCGATCGACTTCTTCGCCTTGTCAAGATTCAACGTGATGGCGCCCCCGGCATAAGGACCCGCCTTAAGTCGACCCAATACCAGCTGGGCATCGGTCACGGTGGGGCGTTCGCCGCCGCGGCCGTAACAGGCGGGACCCGGCATCGAACCAGCACCTTCGGGGCCAGCCTTCAGAAGGCCGGCACCATCGACCGAGGCGATGGTGCCGCCGCCAGCGCCGACGGTGTGAATGTCGACCGCGGGAATATTCAAATGGTAGCGGTCGAGCACGATCTGGTCGGTCATACTGACTTCGCCGTGCTGCATCAAAGTGACATCACAGCTTGTGCCGCCAACCTCAATTGATATCAAATGGTCCGACCCGGCATCATTTCCGAAGAACCTGAGCGACCCGATCCCTGCTGCGGGACCGGACAGGACCAGATTGACTGGCGCATGTCCGATCTCGTCAACCGAAATTGCACCGCCGTTCGATTGGATCATCAACAGCTTGCGTGGTAGTCCCAATGCAGCCAGTCGCTCGGCCAAGCTTTTCAGGTAAGGAACGACCCGCGGTGCCACATATGCGTTGACAACGGTCGTCGAGGTTCTTTCGTACTCCCCGATAACTGGGGCAATCTCCGAGGATGCAGTCACCCATACTTTGGGGAGCAGTTTCTGCAGCTCGGCTTTCGCGGCGCGCTCATGAGCGGGATTTATGTACGCATGCAGGAAGCAGATCGCGACCGCATCTACCCCTTCCTCCTCAAAGACACGCGCAGCGGCCGCAACGGATGCAGGATCAAAAGGAATCCGGATCGTGCCATCCGCCTCCATCCGCTCTGTGACTGGCTGCCGAAGATATCGAGGAACGAGGACTTGCGGAAACGGCCGACGGTGGTCCCAAACGTCTTCTCTGATAGACCGACGGATTTCCAAAGAGTCACGAAAACCGTCGGTTACCAACAATCCGACTTTCGCGCCTTTCTTTTCGAGAAGCGTGTTCGTGGCAACGGTCGAACCATGAACGAATAAGCCCGTGTTGGCGAGAAAGGCCTTAACGCTACTATCCAGAGATCGAGCAGCCAGCTCGACTGCCGCAAGGACACCTTCAGTAGGATTTGTGGGGACCGATGGTGACTTGAATGCCTCTACCCTGCCCCGAGCATCGACGAGAACAAGATCGGTGAAGGTACCACCAACATCAACTCCAACTCGGAAAGGCGCAACTAACATTGAGTGGGTCCCATAAAAGCAATCTCGGTTCTAGCCCTGACTGCCAAAGTGCTGCATCTGACTCTTGCGCTCGCCGATCAGGCCACAGCGCCGCTCTCGTGCTCCGCCAGTTCTTTGGCAACAACTGCGACCAATTTGTCCGCGATCAAGGAGATCTCAGTCTCGGTCATTGGGGTCGACAATGCGCCCGAGCAGTTCGGCGTGAGCAAGACGCCCTGATCGAGCATCGCAAATTGTATCTGGCGAATGAGCTGAGCCGCCTCCGGATTGGCATACGCCGTCCGGTAGCCGGTGACATGAGCGGCTCCCAAATGGAGCCTGAACAGCGACCCCATGCCGGTAATGGTGGCCTTGACACCGCGTACGGAGAAGCCGTCTTTGACCTTATTCCGGAGTTGATCACCCAATCCGTTCAGTCGCTCGATAGCTGATTGCGAGTAATGCGCAAGAGACGCGAGCCCCGCCGCCATACTCAAAGGATTACCACTGAATGTGCCGCCCATTGCGACTTTCGGCTTGCCTTCGGAGTGATTGAAGACCGACATCAGATCGGCAGATCCAGAAACGGCTCCGATAGGCAGACCTCCGCCAATAATCTTTGCGGTCGTGATCAGATCCGGCTCGAGGCCGAAGGAGCGGGATGCTCCATCGAATGAAAGACGAAAACTGATGACCTCGTCAGCGATCAGCAAGATTCCATCACGCTGGCAGGCCTCGCGTAGAACAGCCGTCGTCTCTCTCGACATCGGCACGGTACCCGCCCGAGAGGCGAGAGGATCGACAACGATTGCGGCGAGCGATCGCCCCTCGCGACGAAGGATGTCGGCGCAGCGCTGAGGGTCGTCGTAGGGCAACACGACCGTTTCGTTAAGAACAGACTCCGGCATCCCCAAGCCGAGCCGCACAGACGCGGGATCGCCGTTCTCATCACTCCAATTGACGGGTGTAGGGTCGAGGCTAACCTCCATCCAATCATAGGCGCCGTGATAACACCCTTCGAATTTTGCGACCCTCCCTCTTCCGGTGATGGCGCGCGCAGCCTTCAGGGCAGAGAGCACCGCCTCTGTTCCGGAATTACAGAAGCGTGTCTGCTCCATTCGTGAATTGCGAACAGCCAGAGCCTCGGCAAGCAAAATCTCGCTTTCCGTCGGCAAGCCGAAAGCGGTTCCCCGGATCATCGCATTGTGCACCGCATCGAGGATCGGAGGAAATGCATGACCGTGAATAAGCGAAAAGAAGTTGTTGGCGCAATCGAGAATTCGCCGCCCGTCAACATCAACGACCCAGCACCCTTCACCACGCGAAGCATAGGGCGGGTGGGGCTTGAACCATTGAGCGGCGCGCATTGATCCACCCGGCACGACCTTGGCCTCGCGAACGTACGCGGCCTCGGACCGCGATTTCGCCTGAGGCGCAAGTTCTCCTGCCCCAACTCCTCGACGTGGACCCGTCATTGGCACTCTCCGGAAAATCAGATGAGTCAATGAACAACATGATCCTCTGTTATGTCAATAGGATCATTTGATCCATGCCCGACAAAAGCGCACCGCAGCGGCGAAGCTCAACAAAGCAATCCGCAGGACGGCTAGCGCTTTTTTCGCTTGTCTTTTGCCGCTGCCTTTCGCGAAACGGCGGACGCGCGCCGCCGGCGCTTGATGAGCTTCCCAGAAAGGAGATATTCGCCAGATCCGTGCAAGAAACGTTCGTTTTCGCGAATCCTGGCTTGCGCCGGCTCGCCGAGACGGCCGATTGCCAAGGCAGCGAGAAGATGGGCTATTGCAATCGCCCCGAGGGTCGACTCGGGGAATGCTTGCCCGGATGATTGTGCGACGAAATGAAGGCCTTCTAGTTCACTCATCGGTGCAGCGAAGCTATCGGTAATCGAGATTATGCGAGCCCCAGAACGCGACGCCTTCTCTGCGAGCTGATGAACCAGGCGGTTGAAGGGCGCAAAGGTTACCGCCACAAACGCATCACCGGCTTCCAGGTCCTCAAGGACACTTTCAACTGCACCTCCAGGGCTATCCAGCAGGATGATGTTCGGCCGCGCTTTTCGTAACGCATACGCCAATGTGTAGGCCGGAGTGAAGGAAGTTCTCCTGCCGCACACAAATACTCTTGGTGCGGCCGCTAGAAGATCGACCGCTTCGGTGAGTCTTTCCTCAGAGAGATGTGCACGAGCTCGCCTGACAACGTCGAGCTCCGCCGCGAAAAACGATTCGACGAAGTCATCCAATCGGGTGCCTTCGCCCACTTTATGTATTAAAGCCCTAGCGGTTTGTTCATTGCGGGTTGGCGACAGGCGATCCCTCTGCTGACGATCGCGCATGGTGTCGATGAAACGCTGCCGTAGTTCGCCGTAGCCAGGCAACCCCATGCGCTGAGCCAGACGGACGAGGCTCACAGGCGGGACGTTTGCACGTCGAGCAATCTCTCGCATCGAGTGGAAGGCGGCTTCGTCCGGATTGTTGATGAGATAGTGAGCCGCCTCGACGGCCTGTCCGGACAAATCGACGCAAATTTCCTTAATTTCCTCAACCAGATCCACTGATCCCACGCGGCATCTCCTATCGCGCCAATCCAATTGACCGGTCGACATACTCTAGCGGTGCCGTCCGTATATGACCACCCGTCTCTTGTCAGACCACGGCGGACGTGCGGCACGCTCTTCAGCGGAAGAGCAGTTGTCCCGGGATCATCAGCTTGACTATGTGACGCAATCAGACCCAAAGCTTACGAGCCGTATACCGCTATTCAAGCGATACGTCCGAATTGCCAAAAAGATCGACGCGCTTAAGACGGTTGCGCAGCTCGCCCAGACCTGTCGCGCGTACGATAACCTCGTCGCCTTCGCCCAGCGAGATTGGCGGGGTGCGCGCAAAGCCTACGCCACTTGGTGTGCTCGTTAGCAGTACGTCTCCGGGCCTCAATGTCATCCCAAATGAGACCTCCGCAATCAAGTTCTCCACCGAAAAGGCCATCTGGGAAATCAGAGCGTCCTGGCGGACTTCTCCATTCAACAGGCATTGAAGTCTGACCGTCTCGAGGTCGACTTCGTCAGGAGTCACAAGATATGGGCCGATCGGCATTGTCCCGTCGATGCTCTTACCCTTAAGCCAGTGTCCGCCGTGCCGACGCTGCAAGTTCCGCTGCGAAATATCATTTGCTAGATAAAAGCCGAAGATGTGGGCCGCGGCTTCGCGCTGCGGGATGCTGCGACCGGCCTTTCCGATGACCACGGCCAATTCCGCCTCGTAGTCCCATTTTGTCGAGATTCTCGGGTCGAACGCGATCGGATCGCGCGGCCCGATAACGGTATCGGGCCCCTTCGTGAAGAAGGTCGACGCCTTCGGCAGCTCTTTAATCTCCTGGTTGGCGCGCTTCTCCTTGCCTTCATTAAAGTGATCCAGATAGTTCCATCCGCGCAAAGGATGTCACGGCGAAAGCGCCGAATGGGAGCAAGGAGAGACAGACCTGCGAACGGAGTGTGCTCAGCTTCCTTCCGGCCGACCAATTGCTTAATTTCGGCCAGCGCTTCGATTCCCCCTCTATGATTAGATCCCTGAACTCTTTGAGCAGCAGGATAGCTGTTTCTCCCGATATCGCTCCGACCTCGGCTGCATCACGATAAATCACACTCGCAAGCTTCATCTGCTGATCTCTTTCAAACGGTTACGCTTCGAACCGCATCAATGCGGCAGCACCCAGGACCTTGCCCGGATTCATCAGATTATCAGGGTCGAACGCTCGTTTGATCTGAACCATCATTCTAAGATCGACAGCGCTTTTGAAGTGCTCGAGCTCCGCAATGTGCATTAGCCCAATTCCGTGCTCGGCGCTGATGCTTCCGTCCAGGTCAACACTTGCTTCATGAACGATGAAGTTAGCGCGCGCAGCCGCCGTTTCCCGTTTCTCGTCGGTGTCATAGAACGCTCTATCGAACACAATGATGACGTGGATATTCCCGTCCCCCACATGACCAGCATAGTACACCTGAGCGGCTTTGAATTCATGCTTGAGCCGCTCGTCTACCTGCTCGATGAAGACCGAAATTTTCGAAATAGGAACGCAGGTGTCGTTGGCGACAGAGAATCCCTTTCGCATGTTCGCTTCAGAGATTGTATGTCTTAGCCTCCATAGACGCTCGGCTTTTTTGGAATCTGAGGCAATCACTGCGTCGTGGATCAACTCGCGCTCAAGCGCCACCGCTAGAATCCGTTCAAAAAGTTCGTTCGGATCCCAACTGGTGCTGCTATCGGCAAGCTCGGTCAAGACATACCACGGCGAGGAAAGTGGCATCGGCGATGACTCTTCGTGGTGCGCGAGAACGTTCTCGAGCTGGCCCTTGGACATGATTTCGAACGCCTCGACCTTGCCTCCGGCGCCATCCGAAAATAGTCTGAGAAGGTCGACAGCCGCCTCTATGCTTGGCACTGATACCATCGCAGTCCCGCTATTTGTCGGTTGCGGAAAGAGCTTAAGCGCTGCGGCAGTCACGATCCCCAAGGTTCCCTCTGCACCAATGAAGAGCTGCTTCAGGTCGTATCCTGAATTGTCTTTTCGCAGGACCTTCAAGCCATTCCAGATTTGACCGTCGGGCAGGACGACCTCCAAACCCAACACGAGATCTCGCATATTTCCATAGCGCAGAACATTTATGCCACCAGCGTTCGTCGAAACCAGACCGCCGACTTGGCAACTGCCTACACTACCAAGCAGCATCGGAAACAGCTTGCCGGCCCTCTCCGACGTCTCTCGAAGAGTCGCCAAGATGCAGCCTGCTTCGACAATGACCGAATTGTTTAGAGTATCTATCTCTCTTATCCGGTTCAATTTGGAGATGTTGAGAATGACGCAAGGACGATCGCTGATGGGGACAGCGCCTCCAGTCATTCCGGTATTTCCCGCCTGCGGGACCACTGCTATCCCGAGGCTGCGACACAACTTTACGAGTTCCGATACCTGCTCCGTACTTGTGGGCAAGACGACGGCCAACGCTTCACCCTTGTAACGGCGGCGCCAATCCATGAAGTAGCCAGCCGTCTCGGAAGGCGAAGCGATAACCCCCTTCACCCCGGCAATCTGGATTGCGGCGGAAATCAACCGCTGGCGCGTCTCGCTAACGTCGGACACAGTTCTAAGCTCTCCCGTCAATACGAAAGGCGCATGAACCATTTGGTTCCACATTTTGTCAATGGGTTCGCACGATCCCTTTCTGATTGATATCACTCAATTGCGTGCCTTAGGCAGCCGTCGCTTTGGTGCCGCTGCGTCATCTTTCAGCCATTAGCCACGCATTCGCGGAAGACTTGCAATCCCTCGTTGGGCTCCACAGGCCGGCGCTGAAAAGGGATGTAGTAAAGGCACCAAAGCGAGCTAAGGAAACGCGAACAGCACCATGCTCAATCGTGCCCAAAAGCAGTATCGCGTGAGGCCGAGCTCGGGGAAGCAACCATCCGTGCGACCGGCGGCGACGTCACTACGAACGAATTGGTGGGAGCGGAGCGGCGTTCGACAAGCCGCCGTCGCTTCCGCCAAGGGTAAGAAGTGTCTCCGGCTCGCCCGCCGTGACTGGTTGTGTGCGAAGGAAAATCAGGCTACTCCGCCCGGGAGCTGCTGGAGCGCTCCAACGGTCGTCTTTGTGGCACGAACAACACCGCCGCAGCTAAGTTGCCCGCGAGGCGAAAGAACTGCGTCAATCGCAGAAAGCTGGGAGGATACTTAGCGGCCCTTGACCCTCCAAGAAACAGTAGGTGATTCTCCTGCACTTCTCTGTATTCTACCATCAGGAATTGTATTTGAAACCTGAGAGTGGATTGCAAGATGAAAACTTGTGTTACGCGCATCTGACTGGCTGAATTCAAGCAGATCGGGAGCACTTCATGAAAGCGCTTAACCCAGCAACGACTTTCGCACGTCCGCGAAAAAGGTACATTGCGTGTGCCTGGAAATCTGCAGCCGACAACCGACAGAAGCAGCTACTGAGCATCATTCAACTGCTTCACTATGCCGAGGCCGAGATACTCGAGCTGGAACTCGAAACCTCGGCCGTTCTCCTGGCAGCTGTGATAACCCACCTTACTCAGCACCTGGATTAGTGCACGGCCGGATACAACTGCGGCCTTGGCAAGGCGTATCTTCCTCGTCAGTACATGGGAGGCATACAGAGTGAGGCGAGTAGAACCGCATCTAATCCAGCTAATAGTCCGCGGAAATAATCGGCTGGACGCAGTCAAAAGAATCTTCTCTTTATTGCTGTTTTCTTCTATTCACGAAATCTCCAAGTTATTGTATTAATATCTTTCACCTGTTCGGCGCGGCGCGCATCTTGGCGCACACCCGCGAGCTCTCTCGCTGATCAGCCGGCAGTCTGAGAAGCAAGAACATCCGTTTCACAACTGCCGTACGGCCGGAGCCTATGAGGGGGAGGAATTGTCTCACTTGTAGAGATCGATGAGCTCACGGCTGTCTCGGCAGCCGCGCAAGCCGTTGCGCCTGGCTCGCCTGACATCCATTTTCAACACAAGTTAACCGCTTGATGTACGTACGAAAAGGACCAGCCGTGACCGGGCTCGTTTCCTGTGACTGTCGCCATCTCTTCGAGGGGCTCAATGAGCAAGGTCAATCAACACGAAGGACATCGGTCGTGAATAGTGTCGAGACGATTGAGAAAGATCTTTATGAGATCGGCGAAATTCCGCCGTTGGGCTATGCACCCAAGAACATGTTCGCATGGGTTATACGCCGGGAGCGGCATGGTGACCCAGAAAACGCTATGCAAGTCGAGGTGATTGAGACGCCCGCCGTCGGGCCTGAGGATGCCCTGGTCATGATTATGGCGGCAGGGGTAGGCTACAACGGCGTTTGGGCGTCTCTCGGGCGGCCAGTTTCGCCGTTCGATCTGCATCGACATCCTTATCACATCGCAGGATCGGATGCCGCGGGAGTTGTTTGGTCTGTTGGAAATCGAGTCAAGAAATGGAAAGTGGGTGACGAGGTTGTTGTCCACTGCCATCAGGACGATGGCGATGATCACGAGTGCAACGGCGGGGATCCCATGTTGTCGCCTTCGCAGAGAATTTGGGGTTATGAAACTCCTGACGGATCTTTGGCTCAATTTGCACGGGTTCAATCCCGTCAGCTGTTGGCAAGGCCAATCCACCTGAACTGGGAGGAGAGCGCGTGCTACATGGGCACGATGGGCACTGCATACAGAATGCTGTTCGGCCATCACCCGCACGCCGTTCGTCCAGGTCAGAACGTGCTCGTGTGGGGGGCAGCTGGCGGGCTGGGCTCGATGGCGGTCCAGCTTGTAGCACTGATGGGCGCTAACGCAATCGGCATTGTTTCTGAAGACTCGAAGCGTCGCTATGTAATGTCATTGGGTGCCAAGGGCGTGATCAACCGTAAGGAGTTTGACTGTTGGGGACGGCTTCCGAATAGCGATGACCTCGTGGCATACAGGGATTACATGAAAGAAGTTCGCCGATTTGGCAGAACCGTCCGGGAGATTGCAGGAGCAAATACCGAGATCGACATCGTCTTCGAACATCCTGGAGAAATGACATTTCCCGTGAGCTGCTATGTCGTGAAACGGGGCGGAATGGTTGTATTCTGTGGAGGGACTTCTGGTTACCATCTTACTATGGATGCTCGCTTCGTGTGGATGAGACAAAAAAGAGTCCAGGGCAGCCACTTCGCGAATCCATACCAATTGTGGGAAGCTAATCGGCTTGTTCATGAGCGACGTATCGATCCGTGCCTTTCGGAAGTCTTCTCTTGGGAGGACATTCCACTGGCACATAGGAAAATGGCAAGAAACGAGCACCAGCCAGGAAACATGGCTGTTCTCGTTCAGGCGAATGCGGCGAAGCTGAGCTGATAGTTTATTGCCGACCGTCGTTTGGGGGGGGCGGCCATCCACATCTGTAATCTGATTGGTCAATGGCCACTAGGTGGTGTGGACCCTAAGGATTCCCTTTTAGGAGCAAATCAGATTCAAGGCTGCTTTTGAGGAGGCAACCTTGGGTGTGATGGACCGTTTGGTATTGAGCGACCCAGCGTGGAAGCGGATGGCGCCGCTAATTTAAGGGCTCCGCCGGGCGCGACAACCGGATGTTCGTGGAAGGCGTGCGGTGGATCGCGCGTACGGGTCTCTCTGGCGCGATCTCCCGCAGGTCTTTGGCGATTGGAACAGCGTTGTCCGACGCTTCAGCCGATCAAGCATCAAGGGTGTTTGGTGGCGGATCTTCGAGGCGATGTCCGATGATCCGGACTCAGAATATTTGATCGTCGATTCCACCATTGTTCGGGCGCATCAGCACGCCGCGGGCGCCAAAAAGGAGGGGTCCGAGGATCAAGCAATCGGCCGCTCGCGCGGGGGCCTGAGCACCAAGATACATCTGGCCGTTCGAGGCTTGGGATGTCGGTGCGGTTCACGCTGACCGCGGGTCAGAAGGGCGATGCACCGCAAGCCGCCGCATTGATCGAAGGCTTATCCGCGAGGTTTGTCATGGCCGACCCCACCTATGACGCCGATCACTTGCGCCAAGCCATCGCCACCAAAGGCGCGCTGCCGTCATTCCCAACAACCCGTCACGCGCGCTCAAATATCCGCTCGACAAGCACCTCTATGCCTCTATGCCCAGCGTCACCTCGTGGAATACTGCTTCTCAAAGCTCAAGCAGTTCCGATGCGTCGCAACCCGCCTCGAAAAGATCGCCCGAAATTATCGCGCCGTAGTCACTCTCGCAGCCATTGTCCTATGGATGCGTTAGTGTCGACACCACCTAGTCCGACCACATCGAAGTGCAGAACAAGAAAGACCTCCGGCGGGCATGCCGGAGGTCTTCAGGGGGGCAACCATCGAGGTCAATCGTCTGCTAGTCTTTAATAGAAACATCACCAATTTCGTTGCGCACGTAGTAGCACCGAACCCGCGCCTTGATTTCTTAACTCGTAAACCCCAGCGGGCTTGGCGGTACCCACTTGTAACGGCAAGGCCACGGTGCTTCCGCCAGCATATTTCTGGTCAAGCATCGCGTAAACGAGTTCAGCCGTGAAGGTTATATTCTTGACCGGAGTCCAACGTGTCGCCGAACCAATCACAGAATAATTGAAGTCCGGGCTGCAGCCAGCAGGACCGCTCGAAAGAGAAAGATTTGCGACAACCGCGCTGCAGATATAACTCTTGGCGCTTCCATTGTATCGCACTGCGGCCCACGCCCCGAAGAGGCTCGTATTCCAATACGGATTCCAGTTATGGGTGTAACCACCCTGAAAGCCATAGGATGTGGTCAATTGCATACCTGACCCGGACACGAACACCGCGTCCGACAGACCAGCGATACCAACGCTCTGGTACGCACCGGGGAGGCCCTTGCCGCCGTACATAGCGTAGGTGCTGGACGCATAGTCCTGGAAGTTATAGCGGCTCGCGCCGTTCGTATAAACAGCGGACATGTTAATTGTGTCACCCGGGCCTGTTGGAATGTTCTTGATCGACAATGACACCTGACCAGCCCAGCCCCACTTGTCGTCGGGATGCCCAGTCAACTCTGTAGCGCCGTAGTAGGCTGCGTGATTGTCATGCGCAGCGAGCGACGCTTGGAAGAGTCCCCAAGGCTGATCGACACGAAGCATCGCAACGAAATCGGGAGCCGCCGTGCCCGCGATATCGTTGCCGCCATACGCGCCGACTGCAATACCCGCCGCAGAAGCGGCACTGACATTCCAAATGTTGCTCGTGTAAAGCGCAACCTGATCCTGAGCCGACAAGGACAAGGAGATGCCTTGGCCGAAATCGGCTGTGTATGTTAACTGATTCGCAGGATCCCAGCCGCCACCGCCGGGCAGCCCGTCCATGGCGTTCGCAGGATAGTTGGCCCATGGCGCCGAGAACTGCGACTGGGCCTTGCCTATGGTGAGACCTGCGAACTGGATGAATGCGTAATAGACTCCGACCGTACCATAAGCAACATTTCCCGAACCCGCATTGGCAGGCGCCGCAGTTCCGCCAAGGGATTGGTAGACGGTAGAGCCGTTTCCAACACCACTATAGCTGCCTGAAGTCCAGGTAAAGACCGCATCGAAATAGGTTCGAAGCATGCCATACTCGGTTGCGGTACGGGTATCGATGGTCAGATCCTCGCGAGAACGCCACGAATAGGCGTTGCTGAAGCGGTTCTGCGCGCCGCTTACACCACTATTGGGTACATCAACGTTCCCGTTGGAGTGGGCGTTTAGTTCAGCACGGACATAACCGCCAAGTTTGATGCACGTTTCGGTGCCGGGAAGATAGTAGAAACCAGGTCCATACAACGAACATACCTTCACGTATTCGATCGCCTTGGCTTTTGACACCAGATCCGCAGCCTGCGCCTCGCCCGCGACGACGATTCCAATTGCCGACCCGAGCAGAATGCTTTTCATTACTCTCATAGGAAGCCCCCCAAAATCGTCTCACCGCCGAAAGTCGCCTCTCCGCCCGCAGTACGTGAGATAACCAACTTCGCCTCGGCCGCCCCAGATTGTGCGATCTGCGGGCTCTTTTCGAAACGCACGCCGGTCGACTGGATCGATGCGCGTCGCGGCGCGGATCATTCCGCCGCTCGCCTGAAGAGGCTGACACATCAGGTGCGTAGTCGCAGGGCAACGTTTGCACGCTTCGAACGAAATGGGGCGTACTGACCGTTACCGTGCTTTGGCCGCTTCACAACGGTTCACCTCGTACTGATGAATATGTTTCTAAGCTGCGGATTGAACGAACCCGCTGCGCGGTAGGGGGACAAGCCTGCTGAACAGAGGTGTCCTATCTGAGAGGATGTTGGTCGTCGTCGTGCCACCACACTCAAGACAAGGAGACCCAGATGGCTAGTCGTCCGTAATCCAGAGCTCATTCTCATGGTGACGGTGCAAAAGGTAGGCGAGAGATCACACCTCACTCAATCCGGAAGGGACTTGCGTAGCGGCATTTTACAGAACCTGACGTCGACATACGGACGATACCACAAGCTCACCGCGTTCAGGCAACGAGGGCTTGCGAAGCGGTGAACCGGCAGTTGATCGTTTAGCACACTTGCTAGCTTTACCGCCGCGGCAGCCGAACCGCCAATCGTGAGTGAGGTGTTGCGGTCACTCAGGCCGCCTTTCGACTCGCCCGTTTAGGCTTTTCGACCAGTTTGGGATCACCTAGAATGCCGATGGTGCCCTTGCCTGCACTTGAACAGCTTGAATCGGCCCAACAGATGCATGACGCCCCCTGGCACAGTTGCTAGCTCGCAGAGAATGCGGGAATAGCTGTGCTGGTACGTGAACGGCGTGCGATGGTGGTAGTCGTCATGTTGGTCAGGTCGCCTTCGGTCGCCGAGATTTCGGGTTGTTCCAGCAGTCAGTTCGAGTGGATCTACCCGCCTTGCGGTACGCTCTCAACGAGCCGTGACGATTACGACTCGACGTCTGAAGCTTAAATGAGCGATGAGCCTGTTCGGCCGACTGTTGGTCACGAGTGCGAAAAAGCTTGGCGTATCGCCGCAAGCCCATTGAACGAGCTATCTGGAACTGTTACGGATTTCGGTCTACCGATGTGAAAAACTCCTAAGAGCGACTTAATCCGTGGCATATACCGACCTTGACACGAGAATTGGCGAACGCATTCGAACCCAGCGAAGGCTGGTCGGCCTGACCCAGAAGGAGCTCGCCAGCCGATTGGACATAGTCTTTCAGCAACTGCAGAAGCACGAAAATGGCACAAGTAGAGTGCCGGCCAGCCGGCTTTATGAAATCGCTCAAGCGCTGAACACTCCGATTACACATTTTTATGAAATCGACGAGAGCATAGCACCACGACGGCGCTCACCACTCTTCGACGTCTCAGCCATAGCTGGCGCACAAAGGGGCAAGCTGGCAAAACAGGTTCTTGAACTTGTCACGGCGTTCATGAAGATCAGGGACGAGCATGCGCGAACGGACATTGTTTCGTTGATTGTCAGACTTTCGAAGTCAAACGCCAAGCGATAGAGTCGCCCTCGGACGGCTTGCGAGCTCAACAACGGCGTCCAGTCATTAGGTTTGGGGCTCCGGCTGGCGCTGACTTAAGGTGCTGTTGTGGCGCCGTTCGCAAGACCAGCAACATGTGCTTGTTTTCCCTGAAGCTTAAAATTGCGCGAACCGGCAAGCAAGCCTTGATTGATTAATTCGTTCGGCGGAAAGTGAGTTCCGGAAACGTCGAGAATTCGCGCACGCGCAATAGACGCCTCCACGACGTTTCCAAAATCCGCGACCTCGTGAAGCAACTTGTGATGCAGCCCCAGAAAACCGGACCCATACTCGCTCGTCGTCGGGGCCTGAACGACAAAACTCTCGAGCAGATATCCGCCGACAACACAAGTGAATCCGTATCGCTCCGGCAAGGGCCGCCTTGCGCGGTGCGATGGAGGGTGAAGACATAGGCGTATGATTGACCATACGCCTAATTCGAAGGTCTCCCGACTGGAATTTGTCTCGACGGGTACTCGACGCCGTTGGACGTTGGAAGAAAAGGAACGGATCGTTGCCGAAAGCTATGGCGGCCCACGATTGGTGTCAGTGACGGCTCGGCGCAACGGGTTGTCTGCGAAGCCAATTGTTCACGTGGCGCCGGTTGACGCGCGAGGATCGGCTGAGCGGGGATGCCGAGCCAGCGCTTGTTCCTGTGGAGATCGCCTTTACGTCGGCTCTGGCACCGAGGTACGCGCCACAACCGCCATCTTCGGCTCCTGCGCAGCGTCCAGGGGCCGGAATAATCGAGATCGAGCTTAGCGGCGGCTGTCGCGTTCGCGTTGACCGGGATGTTGACGCCGAGGCACTGCAGCGGGTGCTTGAGCTTCTGAGGCGGCAATGATCCCGATCCCGAGCGGCGTCAGGGTCTGGATCGCCACCGGCCACACCGACATGCGCCGCGGCATACAAAGTCTGGCCCTGACGGTACAGGAGAGCTTGAAGCTCGATCCTCATGCTGGCGATCTCTATATCTTCCGCGGTCGCCGCGGCGATCTGGTCAAGATTTTATGGCATGACGGGTTGGCCATGTCGCTCTATGCCAAGCACCTGGGCCGCGGCAAGTTCATCTGGCCCTCAGCATCGGCTGGTGCGGTGTCAATCTCGGCGGCGCAGATGGCCTATATGCTGGAAGGAATTGACTGGAGGAATCCACAACTAAGCTGGCGGCCACAGAGCGCGGGTTGAGCAGAAGAAATCTGCAGCTACTGGAATTTTGGGGAGTCACAACGCGCTCGATATGTGATTCACTGCGTTGCATGGATGCTGATCGTGGCGCTGTTCCGGATGACATTGCGGCTCTGAAAGAGGCTTTGGCCGTCGAGCGCACGAAGGCGTTAGAGGTTGTAGCGGAACTCGCGGTCGCCCGCGCGAAAGCCTCGGAAGACGGCGCGCTGATCGCCCAGCAGAAGCTGCGGATCGCCAAGCTTGAGCGTCAGATCGACGGACAACGGTCTGAACGATCATCGCGGTTGATCGACCAATTGGCGCTGACGTTCGAAGAGCTGGAAGCTGACGCCACAGAAGACGAGCTGGCGGCGGAACGAGCTGTCGCGAGGACGACGACGGTACGCGGATTTATACGCAAGCGCGCCGAGCGCCAGACGTTCCCCGAGCATCTCCCACGCGAGCGGGTGGTGATCGATCCGCCGACGGCGTGCGAATGCTGCGGCGGCAATCGCTTGCGCAAGCTCGGCGAAGACGTGACCCGGACGCTGGAATCGGTGCCGCGTCAGTGGAAGATGATCGAAACGGTGCGCGAGAAGTTCTCATGCCGCGACTGTGAGAAAATTAGCCAGACACCGGCGCCATTCCATGTGATCCCGCGAGGATGGGCGGGGCCAAGACTGCTGGCCATGCTCCTCCATGAGAAGTTCGGCCAGCATCAGCCTCTGAACCGGCAGACCGAGCGTTACGCGCTGGAGGGCGTGCCGATCAGTCTGTCGACCGCAGCCGACGCCGTTGGGGCGTGCTGCACGGTATTGGAGCCGCTGTTGCGGCTTTTGGAAGCCCACGTCATGGCAGCCGAACGCCTCCATGGCGATGACACCACCGTGCCCATGCTGGCCTTGGGCAAGTGCGATATCGCGCGATGCTGGGTCTACGTGAAGGACGACCGCCCCTTCGGCGGCTCAGATCCGCCGGCGGCGATGTTTTATTACTCGCGCGATCGAAGTGGTGAGCATCCGCAGGCGCATCTGGCCAACTACACCGGCATCCTCCAGGCCGACGCCTTCGGCGGATACATCAAGCTCTACGAGCCCGAGCGAAGTCCTGGGCTTATCAGCGAAGCGGCCTGTTGGGTCCATGCCCGGCGCCCGTTCTTCGCCATGGCGGATCTTAAGGAGAACGCGCGGCGCAAAGCGGCCGGAAAGAAGGAGATCGTCATCTCGCCCGTCGCCATGGAAATCGTGCGCCGCATCGACGCTCTGTTCGAGATCGAGCGCTCTATCAATGGCCAAAACGCCGACCAACGAAAGGCTGTTCGCCAGGCGCAGAGCGCACCGCTCGTCGCCGATCTGGAAGCCTATATGCGCGAGCAGTGCGCCAAGCTCTCCCGCGGTCACGATCTGGCCAAGGCCATAAACTACATGTTCAAGCGCTGGGCCTCCTTCACACGCTTCCTCGACGATGGTCGCGTCTGCCTCTCGAACAATGCAGCCGAAAGAGCGCTGCGCGGCATCGCATTGGGCAGAAAGTCGTGGTTATTCTGTGGGTCCGACCGCGGAGAGCGCCGAGCCGCCGCCATGTATAGCCTCATCGTCTCTGCCAAGATGAACCACGTCGACCCTCAGGCCTGGCTCGCCGATGTACTCGCTCGCATCGCGACCCACGCCGCCCACAGGCTCGATGAGCTGCTGCCTTGGAACTGGAAGACCGCGCAACAGCAAGGCCTTGCGGCACAGGCGGCTTGATGGGGCACGTCAACAAGGTCAGCCACGTGTTCACTCTCAGCCATGTCGCTGAGATGCTCGGCGAAGACGAGGAATGGCTGTTCGAGGTCGCCGAAGAAATGGACACCGAGGATGGCCAGCTATGGGTCGTCGGTGTCGATGAAGACGGAGTGATGGCGTTCACCGATGATGGAATCGAGAACCTCAAAAATCTGATCCAGATCCACAAGGACGCTCCTTGGATCATTGAAGAACGCCGCCAGGTGCTCGCGGCGATCATTAAGCCGAAGGCCGAAAAGCCCGACGAGGTTTAGCCGGTAACCGGACAAACCGGCCAGCCGGCGGCCTACGCGCATGCTTACGTGAATCCGTGCTTCAGTTCCCACACAATCATCTTCGTTCCTAGCGCGCCGATGCGCCAATCGCAGCTTAGAGCGACCTGAAAGCGCAGTCCTATGGCATAGCAGCCGACTGCGACAACTGTCGGTTTGGTGAAGCAAGCATCGTAGAATAAAGATCGACCAGGCGGTCAATATACCCCTGCATTGCAGCAATTCGGGGAAGCCAGTGGGTACGAACATCCAAATAATAAAAAACACATATGATGAGATCAACTAACTTGCTGACGCTGCCAACGGGCATAATGTCAGCTAAGCACTTCTTTCCCTTAAAACGAAGACTCATGCTGATACCAATGGGATTTGGTGCTTCATAGGCTTGGGTCGTGGTCGAGTAGCTCAGCCATTCGGCTTTCGCCCTCAGAGATCCGGTCATGCGGCTTTCGCCCACCCGGCTCTTTCCTAGAGTGACCCGCGTCATATCCGCGCCTACACCCATGTACGAGTGATGCGTGGAGTTGGCAGGCGGAAGCGTGCCGTGAGCGTCTCGAACTCCGGTCAGCCCATGTGCCGACTTTTCTGGCTACCGCCGTCTCAGACAACGCAGCCAATTTCGCGGTATTTCGCGGTGGAAACCGTTGAGTGCTGGATAGTTGTGCGGGCTGCCACAGTAGGCATAGTGACCACCCAGCACGGCGGCGAACCACTCGTGCTGCCCTCAAAGGCAAGAGCACTTCCTGGTGGTAGCGAGTACCCGACCCGTGGCTGTTTATGAAACCGACATTAGCAAGAACGTTTTCCACCTCGTTGGCCTGAGCTGCGACGGCACACCCGTTCAGTGAATTCGCTTTCGACGAGACACCACTTCTTCAGTTCTTTGCACGCGCAGTCAAGCGTACTCGATATGGAACCCTGCGCCGGCTCACAGTAGCTCGCCCGAAAGATACACGCACTTGGTCACAAGGTGCGCTTGATCCCCACGCAATTCATGAAGCACTACGTGAAGTCAAACAAGAAGATATTATCGACCCGGAGTGAGAGACGGCGACACGGCCGACAATGCGCTTCGTCGGAGTGAAGGAAAGCCGATCAGGTCGATCTTCAAACCTTGCACTGAATCTCGTGACCAGATGGTCGGGTCGAGGACACGCCTGATCAGTCAGATGCGCGGGCGTTCTGCCTCGTGTACGGCGTAACTTACGTCAGAGTGCCGAACTCTTCAAACTCGATCTGCCGCCGCTTTGAACGACGAAGGGAACGATTTCTCGGCGGTAATGCGATCTCTATGCCGATCTCAGCGTCTGGAAGACCGGATCCGCTAGGTGAAAAGGAGACCGCAGCAGTCGCCGATCGCGAGGACGTTACATGCGACAATCCCTGGCATCGGCATATTAGGCGCGACTGCCGTGCTTGCCGCAATCGGCAAAGGGCTCGAGATCCCCGAGCGCCTGCCCAAGCGCAACGGCTACTGCGACTGGATCCAAGAGACCCGCGCCGACACGATCGAGCTACGCGCCCCCGAGCCCGCGCAACGGCTCCTACGGTTCCAGCCCCGGATTCCCCATTGGAAATTGCGATCACCGCCCTCGTGCAGGCAGGTTATGTGCAGGGCGCCTGCGGACGATCTTAGACACGATTTGCTACGTGATCTCCTACGCATCTGCCGACTTAATCACGTCCAGACCAACTGGAAGAACATGCGCGCTCATCCCTGCGATCCGACCACTCCTCATCGATGGTATTCGAACTTTGCATGTAGACGTTTCCAGCAACCCACTGCAATACGAAGCGTCTTAAGAATTTTAACCGAGCCGTCGATTCCAGCATACGTATCCTCGTCGCTAGATCGACGAGCACCATTACATCGGAGCAGAGGCCATTACGGCTTCTAGGTTCGATCTGACGCCCGTCTCGTCCCCGCAATCTCACTTTCCGAGAGCACTGCCGTCCCAATAATGCCGTCGTTGACTAACTGCGCAATCTCACATTCGGAAAGACCAAGAAGCTCTGACAGCACTTCTTCATTGTGCTGTCCGAGTGTCGGCGCAGCTGTGCGGATCGCATACGGCGCGGCACCTTCGCGAATAGGCATTGATGGCTGCGGATGTAAGCCAACGAATGCTCGTTCTATATCTTGCAAATATCCTCGCGACTTAAGATGACGATCATTGAGAAGATCAACTGGTAGGCGAGCCACGCCAGAAGCTATCCCCGCTGCTTGCAACTCAGACATGGCCTGATCCGCGTCTCGCGAAAGCGTCCAGGCTGAGATTTCTGCTTCGATCAAATCCTCGATCTCCCGGCGACCTTCTGCTGATTCCAACGACGCGTCCCTGCCCCAGTCCGGTCGACCAATAAGCCGCGCAAGCTTACGCCACATGTCCTCGCCCGTAACCGCTATGATGATCCAGTTGTCTTCACCGGCGCACTGGAAGCTCCCGTGCGGCACGAACTGGGGATGCCGATTGCCGTATTTCGTTGGGGGAACACCATCCATCGAGTGGAGGGTAATCCACGGCGCTGCGAACGGCATCATACATTCAATCTGCGCGAGATCGACAAATTGCCCCTGTCCAGTGTTCCGGGCGTGGACCAGAGCGACCAGAACAGCAGCGCATCCGTTCAACCCACCAACTGCATCTCCAAAGGCAGTATGGCTCATTATGGGCGGACCATCGGGCCTTCCTATCACGCTCGGCAAGCCCGATCCCTGTTCGAGAGTTGAGCCATAGGCCCGGCAATCGCGATAGGCACTGTCTGCGCCAAATGCAGACATCGACATCATCACGAGTCGCGGGTTCAGCTTCGCGAGAACGTCGTAGCCAAGCCCGAGCCTGGGCAGCACATCAACCGAATAATTGTTGACGGCGACATCAGCTTTCTCCACAAGGCGTTTGGCGAGTGCCACGCCTTGCGGCCTCGTCAGGTCCAGCGTGATACCGCGTTTATTGCGATTCATAACGCAGAAGCGCACCGTCTTTTCGTACATCCGCCCATCGATGTAGGCAGGACGCCGGTCAACACCGCGCCACCAGTCCGGATATTGAGCGGCCTCGATCTTGATCACATCAGCGCCAAGATCAGCCAGTGTTCGGGTACATAATGGCCCCGCCCAGCCCATCGAGAAGTCGATCACGCGAATTCCATGCAACGGCGGTCGCGCCTCACCCACGGAATGTGTCCAACGCCCATTAGCGCCGGTTGCACGTCTCGCATTCTGGGAAGTCTGCTGCTGGCCGGGCACCGGCACCTTCCCGCCCCGACGAGGCGGAGTTGCTGTAAGCCGCTGGGCAGAGCCGACCGTCTGGCCACTTTCTTCGCCCAGCACGACGGGCACGATGGCGCCTCGTTCACTTTTCTCGGGATCAAGGAGCAGGTCAGAAATCTCGGGCACCGGGACGATTGGTATTTTCCGCCTCCGTCCCTCTGCGAACCACTCCAGGGCTGTCCGCGTCTTCAATGCAGGAATGAACCTTGCTTCGAGCTCTACGGCTCGCTGCAGACGATCTTCCCCAACAACCAGAGCCGCATCATCACACAAATCAGAAAGACCGAGCATGTCGCAAAATGCGCGCCATTGTGCTGGCGTTACCGTGGTGACACCGACCCACCCGCCTTTGGTCGGATAGATACCCACTGGAAAGCCAGGCCAGAAACGATTTAGTCCAATTCTCCGCATCACGTCGCCGCGCGCGAATGCCTCGAACATTAGATAATCACTCAGCGTGAGGGTCGATTCGAAAATGCTGAGGGACCACGAGCGACCTCCTTGCCGATTTCGAGCAATCGCGGAGGAAGTCGCAGCGATAAAGCCCCAAAGGCCCGCGAGGATACCCGTCTGGAAATCAGGTGCGTGCAGTGGCGGCCCTTCGACCGGCCCAACGAGCTTGATGAGGCCGGCTAACGCACGGACGGTTGAATCGGTTGCGGCAAATCCTGCATATGGTCCGCCCTCGCTAAACGGGTGTGCTTGGATGTATATTAACCTAGGGCACCGCTGGCGAATTGCGGCAACATCGATATTTGGGCAACTTGCCGGATCGACGTGGCGACCATCAATCAAGACATCGCACTCCTCGACCAGTGCAGCCAGGTGAGCGGTCGCATCGGGATTCGCCTCATCGATGATAATACTCGATTTGTTGAAGTTGAGGAAAGCAAACCACGCGCTATGACCCAGTCGGGTCACCGGCGCACACTTGCGAAGGGGATCGCCAGCTGGCGGTTCCACCTTCTGCACGTCCGCACCAAAATCTGCGAACAACCGAGCACAATAGCTTGTTGCGGCCGAACTTCCGATCTCAATGACGCGCAAAGTTGAAAATACTTCCGTCGAGGGTTTTCCATTCATCATTCTATTCCAAGTGCACTTGTTAAACTGATGAGCCACCACGGTCACTCGCGCAATATCACACACGGATTTGCTAATGGGTTGCTCTGCAGGTTGGCCATGACCATGAAGGGTATATAAGGCTGACCTAACGGATACAGCTGCCGAAGCTAAGCGCCGCCGCTGAAGGGCTCTCTAGACGCGGTTCATGTCTCGTTTGGCTTCCTGCTCAATGAAGCGGTTGCGGCAGCAGTGCGATGAACATGGCCTCACGCGCCGAACTCTCCCCCTGTTATATCGATGGTTGCGCCTGTGATAAAGCCAGCCATCGGGGAGGCCAAAAAAGCAGCTACGTGCGCAACTTCTTCGGCTGTCCCAAAACGCCCAACCGGAATCCGACTGAGAGCAACGCGATTTACTGGGACGTCAGCTGGTCCAGTTAGATCGCTGAGAACCCGCCCAGGGGCAATGCAGTTGACCGTTATACCATAGGGAGCAAGGTCTCGCGCAATAGCGCGGGTTAGTCCGACTAAGCCGGACTTCGAAGCGGCATAATGAGGCCCTGCGATCAATGGTATAGCACGGCCTGCGATCGATCCTACATTGATGATGCGCCCCTGGCCTCTTGCGATCATTGCTTGTGCAACCAGCCTCGTGAGAACGAACGGACCGGTGAGATTAACGTTGAGAACCCGCGTCCATTCCTCTAGCGAGGTCTGCGGTAGCCACGGTGCATTCGCATCGACGCGCTTGGGCGAGATACCTGCATTGTTCACTAGAATCTCAACCTCGCCCCAACGAGCGCGGACGCGGTCAATGAATCCCGACACTTCATCATGTTGCGTCACGTCGTGCGCTTCAGCATAGAGCCAATACTCCGAGCGCCCCAGAGTTTCAAGCGCTCGCTCAACATGCTCTGCTCGCGTCGACATGAAAGCGACCTTATAGCCATCTGCCAGGAACCTACGCACGATTGCAAATCCAATCCCCCGTGCACCTCCGGTGATGAATGCAACGCGCCCGTGCCTTTGGTCTATGGACGTTCCTGATTCCATATTGTGTGGCAGCTCGTCCATGTAACGCCAACGTTGGCACTCAGGTTGTAAACCGCACAGACCAGCAGCGTCAGCGTCCCATCGACACTCTTCTAACTGAGCCGGGTCATGCAATCTCCTCCCAAGACTGGCAGTCGGCAGTGAACCCGAGCCGGATGATTACTATTGACATCTTTCGACCCCGGCGCCTTCGCGGTAGATGCCTAGCGTACGATGTCTCGTCCACCGCGCGCATTGGAACACCTGAAAACGGGCGTGTAGCGCCGATGGACTGGAACCTCATCCTGAATGAGCGCTTCGGTTCGGTGTGCCAAGCAGGGTCGGGACAGCCTGGCTTGCCGACGCGGCTAGTCGCCGGCCTGTTCATTTTGAAGCACATGCACAACCTATCAGATGAGGTGCTATGCGCTTGCTGGATCGAGAACCCCTAATACCATTACTTCTGCGGCGAATTGAACTTCTGACATGGCGACAGCGTCTCGGCAAGGAACAGCTCGCCGCGTTGATCCAGGAAAGTCTTTCAGTGGCGCACGAGACCGGCGCTATCGGTCCAAGGACTTGGAACGGGTGGTCGTCGATACCACAGTGCAGCCCAAGGCAGTTGCACATCCGATCGACGCGAGGTCTGCTGCATCGAGCAATCATCAAGCTGGTGGGGCTCGCCAACCGTGAGCCGCCACGCCAGAGCTATCTACGCCTGGCCCAAGCGCGCCCCCATCATGACCGGCCCGCTATACCCACGCCCACCAGTTCAAACCCGCCCGGCGGCACCTCAGGCTCCTGCGGACAAGGCTTACCGGATCATCCGCGACATCCGCCGCAAGTTTGATGACGTCACGGTGCCGGAAGCTCGCTTCGGCCTTTATCGCAGCAGGTGCGCAGACAGGATTAGCATCAGCGCGGTCCGAAGGCCTATGCGTTACATGCTCCGAAGTTCAGTGCAACGGGCAAGGCTAAAGTATAGCGCGACAATCAGGATGAGAGTGCGGTCGGTTACCTCATTTATTTTGCTCCTGGCTTAGGTTGAGGAGGAGGCCGGGTGCGGAGATGGCCGGGGTTTCGGAGCGCCGGCCTCCTCCGCTGGCACCTGGCACATCATTGGGGTGTTGTGACCTCATACCCCGGCGGCGTTTTCTCCGTAGGAACGAATAGTAACGCGTTCGCTTGCTCGCTGCGCCAGGATTTAAGCCGACGTTGAAGCGTTCGAAGAAGCTGTTCGGATAGGCTCCAGGATATTCCACCTGCAACCGGGTGAGCAGTTCGCTGCCAGTCCGCCAGGGCTCGACCTCAAACCATTTTCGCAAATCTGGCGTTGCTCTGATGAGCGGGTCGGGACGGCGCCGGCCTCTTTTCGCTTTCACGATTGGCCGATCCGTCGGTCGCATAGCTCCGGCCTTCCAGGCGGTTCGTAGGCTTGCCAGAAAGAGATCGATCGATTGCGTTGCCGCAGCAGGATGGGCGATTGGCTGTGTATCCGCGAGCGCCGCGAGGCGCTCCTGTGCGACGCGGATATCGTGCAGCAACACGACCGGGTCGAGGGCGGCATAGATTTCCTGGAGATGGGCGCGAACCTCGTCGGAGGTGCGAGCGTCGGCAGCCAAGCGCTGGTGTGGCGTTGTCGGCGCGCTGTACGTTGCGCACACGCGCACCGTCGCGCTGTTTGGCTATTAACTTGAACGAAGGCTGGAAGAAATTCACGAACAGCCGCGCCGATCGGTAGAGTTCAGCCAGCAGTGTAGCCGCCTCCAGGCCCTCGAACCGACGATAGCCGATCATCCTGCGCACGACCGCGCCGTTCTTCTGCTCGACGAACGCCTGGTCGTTCTTGCGGTAGGGCCGGCAACGCGTGAAGACGATGTTGCCGGCATCGCAGTAGGCCTTCAGCGTCTCGTTCATAAATACGGTGTCGTTGTCCGTATCGCGGCCGAGCAGCGCATAAGGCAATTGTTTGCGCAATTCCGTCGACACCGTACTCAACAGCGTCTGTTCGCGCACGATCAGAGGGGCGCACTCCGTCCAGCCGGTAGCAATGTCGGTGAGCACGAGGGTCTGGATGAAGCTGCCGCGCGCCGATGGATCGCTATGCGCGACAAGGTCAGCCTCGACGAATCCCGACGCCGGATCGTTCCAATCTGCCGACGTCCGTATTGGAACACTACGACGCAATGAGTGCGTCGCGTGCCGCCGGCGCCTGCGACCTAATCCTTCTCGGACCCGCACCAATGCGCGGTCGAGTCGCAGCGCTCATCGCCAAAAGTTTGTCGCGGATCTCGGCGGCAAGGTCGAGGTGGCCGTGCCGTTCCATCGCCTCAATCAGCGCAGGCATTAACGCCTTCAGCCGCTTCCCGCAGATCCGGTCTGACGCCTCCCAAAGGAGCACGAACGCGTTGTGTTCTGCCTCATTATAGACCCGACGTCGCGCCCGCCGGCCTGGGCGTGCACCATCCTGACCTCGAAGTACTCGCATCGCATGCTTGCGATGGAATCCAGTGATGTCGACGAACTCGTCCAATATCCCCGCCTTCTTCGCGCGATCCGAACGCCGATAGCGCGCGCCTGCCGCCGCTGTCAGTTCCTTCCGCGTTGCCATGCTTAGCCACCCCATCTTCGCCCCCGCTCGTTCCCAATCCAAGGGCGCAATTTACTTGAGGCAACGGCTCAGCATCCGGTAACGATTAAGGCGAGGCAATGCGGAGTCTCACCCTGATCGCCGCCGCGCACTAAAGCCCGCGCGCCCTACAAGTTCGGCTGCAAGATCCAGCATCGCCACCCCTGTGACGTCTCCGAAGGGCGGCCAGTTCGTGCTGCATGCGAAGGCCCTGCATGACAATCCCTTCGAGGGACACACGCTCGGTCCCGTAATCGCCGACATGGGGAAGCTCATCGGCGTGGAGGCTCGCGGTATCCACGTCGACAAAGGATATCGCGGTAATAACTACCGCATCGGTTCAGGGTCTGAATCTCGGGTCAGCTCCGCCGCGTCACAGCTTGCATCCGTCGCGAGATGAAGCATCGCGTGGCCGTCGAGCCCGTCATCGGCCACGTCGAGCCGAGCACCGCATGGACCGATTTTCTCAAGGGACGCCTCGGCGACGGCATCCACGCTGTTCTCGCCGTTACTGGCTAGACTCCAGCCTTCTGCTGCCATGGCTCGCAGAGATCTTGCGTGTAATCATCCAGCCTTCTTCGAGCCCGTCCCGGCTCGAAACACCGCTTGAGCCGGCCGCCGCGCCAGTTCTTCACGAACGACTTGTTAGTCGCGGCAAATGGAGACGCGATCGCTACTGAACGTGCAACGATCGCTCTGCACTGAAGGACAGCTAGGCTGGCCAGCCTCTAAGCGGGTTGGCAGTTGTTTAGATGTTACTTACCGTTATTCCAGTTGTTTCCTGCATTAAGTCAAGACCACCTAAAGCCTCCCCGGCGGATCGGCCCTAGGATATCTGCGATTCTCACTATTAATTTCGAGTGATCGACCAGAGAAAGGGCTCGCCATCAAGTTTGCACCACTGGCAGGTGTAAAACGCCTTTGTCGATAACCTAACAATGACGTCAGTATTCGTGCGCAATCCAAGCTCGAACTTTAATTTGCTTATGTCCTCCTCCGCACTGTGAGCAACTGGCACGTCTATTGCTGAGGGAGGCGAAGAACCACTCAACTGCAGGCTAATCGCCCGCGGGTTTAAGCTCGATTTTTGCCGATTGATGGCGCGCGCGCTTCCTAAATGAGGCTCTGCCAAGTTCATGGTTGACCGCGCCCGCAAGGTAAAACAGTTGAAACGGCTAAGCGGCTTCAACCGGCGGACAATGTCAATCTAGCATGAAGCGATAGCATCGCCACAGAATACTGAATGGGTCTGGATGATTCAGACTGTGCCATGATCCTAGAATGTCACCAACAGCGAAAGTACGTAAATGTCCAAGTGTTCCGACGGCCTCCTCGGTGTGCTCGATCTCGAAACGGTCGGAGTAGACCTGTTCCGCGGCAAAAGTCCGAGAACCAGTTGGCGATGGGTCTTTGGCGGACAGGTAATAGGGCAGGCGATGGTGGCGGCATGCCGTACGGCGAAAGGCCGGCTTCCGCATTCCCTGCATTGCTATTTCCTCCTGCCTGGCGACCCGCAACTGCCGCTTGAATATGAAGTCGAACGCCTGCGCGACGGCAAGCGCTACTCGACGCGACGCGTCACGGCGGCCCAGAAGAGCACCCCAATCTCCTCCATCATGGTATCGTTCCACGCAGAGGAGGATGGCATCTTCGACCATCAAGAACAGATGCCCCCGGTGCCGCAGCCGAATAAAAATGCAGCAAACGAGGTATCTGAGCAGCCAGTTTTCGCCGAGCCGATGGAATTTATCCGCCGCAATTACGCGATCGATTTGTGCCCGGTCGAAATCGGCCGCCATTTGGGGCAGAAGACGGAAGATGGTCGTATCTATACTTGGGTCAAGTGCGCCGCACAGTTGCCCGATGATCCGGTGCTGCACTTATGTGTTCTTGCTTATATATCGGATATGTCGCTGCTCGGTGCTGTGACTGCACGCTACGGCCGCACGCTGTTCGACAAGGGGATAGTATCGCTAAGCCTCGACCATGCCATGTGGTTTCACCGGCCGTGTCGCGCAGACGAGTGGCTACTCTCAGCGCAGGATTCGCCGAGCGCGCAAGGCGGCCGCGGGCTCGCGCGCGGGCTCATCTTCAAGACCGACGGCACGCTAGTAGCGTTTGCCACGCAAGAAGGTTCGGTGCGCAGAAGACGCTGAATCTTGGATGTACCAACCATCGTATCTGCAATCATCGACGGTCATCTTGGCGTGCCCGCATGTGTGTCAGACCTATGGCGCGTTCATGGCCGTGACTTGAGAGAAGCGAGAACGTGAAACGATATTGGGTGGGGCGCGCCATGGACAACTGACCTTCCGGCGTCACGAGGGATTGCCCCCTTGGATAGCCGACGAGAGGCAATGAACGAGGAACGAATCACTGAAGGCTCGTGTGAATTGATCCACCGTGGCAAGTGATGATGACACCGGATGACGTGGCTGATATCTTGCGCTTGGGAGCGAGCGGGGTGCAGGCGTTCAAGTCGGCTGAGCGTCCGAAACGGATGGTTGACCTTGAGAGTTGGTTGCGTGAAAGGCTCATTCGGCATCGCGGCAAATTTGCCGAGAGAGGCGTGGCAGTCAGCCGGAGAACGCTGCAGCGCGCCGTGCAGCCCCTATCATCAGGCCCTAAATGCCGAAGCGCAGGCAACGACACGATTCGAGACAACCGCGGATCGACAGTTGCAGATCGACTTCGCGGAGCGTCTGGAGGATATCGGGTGAAGGTCAAGCATTCGTGGCGACACTCAGTCATTCTCATCGGCTGGATGCGCGCGCGGTACGGACCGGGAAGAGAACCGGTTCGCCGGCGCTCGATAGCACATTCACCACCTTCGGCGGCGTTGCCAGAGACGTGCTGATGGACAACCCACGCGCGCTCGTGGTGCGTCCACGAGGCGGTGATCCGGTCGGTTCAACGACAAGCTCATCGCGTTCGGGAACTAAGTCCGTATGTCCTTTAGCGCCAGCATAGCGGCGCCACCGGTCTCCGTCACAGTCGAGCCGCCGCCGCGCATGAAGGCGCGGCGGCTCGACATCGGAGAGCGCAGATGCAGAAGGTTCTTTACGTGGGGCTCGACGTTCACAAAGTCAGCATTTCGGTAACGGTGGCAGAAGACGGGCGCGAAGGAGCGATCAGCTTCATCGGAGCGGTGCCAAACACTCCGGCAGCGTTGTCTAAGCTGAGCAAGCGATTGGCCAAGGACGGCCATCGACTGGACTTCTGTTACGAAGCCGGTTTCTCCGGCTACGGCATCTACCGGCAGCTGACCAGCCTGGGGCATGGCTGCACTGTTGCCGCGACGTCCTTGATTCCGCGCAAGCCAGGGGAGCGGATCAAGACGGACCGCCGTGACTCCCAGAAGCTGGCAATTTTGCATCGTTCCGGCAATCTCACGCGGGTCTGGGTCCCAGACGAGGGACATGAGGCCATGCGTGATCTCACCCGGGCTCGGATGGACGCATCCATGCACCTCATGCGGGCGCGACAGCAATTGCTGGCATTTTTGCTGCGTCACGGCCGCACCTACGATACCGGCAAACATTGGACACAACGGCATCGCTCGTGGCTTGCAGGCCAGACGTTCGATCAGCCGGCGCACCAGATTGTCTTCCAGGACTATCTAGAAGCAGTTTGGACAACCCAGGAACGGCGTGATCAGCTTGTTGACCGCATCAGCGCCATGGCCGCCGATTGGACAATGGGACCTCTCGTGGAAGCGCTGCGCGGATTACGAGGGCTTGATCTCATTTCAGCCGCAACATTTGTCGCTGCGATCGGCGATCTGGCTCGCTTCGAGAGTGCTCGCCATTTGATGGCATATCTCGGCCTGGTGCCTTCGGAGCAGTCGAGTGGTGAGCGGATCCGGCGTGGTGGCATTACCAAAACCGGCAACAGCGAAGCTCGGCGCATGCTCATCGAGGCCGCCTGGAGCTATCGCTATCCACCTCGAGTCGCGAAGGAGAAGGCTGAAGTGATCGTCCGTCTTCCAAAGGCAGTCCGGGATATTGCCTGGAAGGCACAGCTGCGGCTCTGCAAACGATATCGGACACTGAGCGCTGGTGGAAAGAAGCCAACCGTCGTTGTGGCCGCAATCGCGCGAGAACTTTGCGGCTTCGTGTGGGCGATCGGCCGGGAGGTGAAGCCGGTGACACTATAGTCAAGCTCGCGCCGGCCTGTTTGGCCGGGAGCAGGACACTCGGTCAAGGCAACCCTCGCGAGCCCCATCGGGCAGGCATTCAAGCCGACGCCCGCACTAAGTCCGAGGTAGGCCTGCGACGAAAAACGTTCATGCGGTCCCAACCCGCGAATGGAAGATTGATCGACCGTCGCCATCGTCGTTCTGCTCCCGACCTGACAGTATCACCTTGCGACCGTACTCAACGCCGCACCTCCGGTGCGGTGAAGGGCGCTTCGCGTCTTTTCCCTTGCAAAAGGACATGGAATGGGGCTTACGCCCTCACGCCTGCGCACAGCATCAAACCGCAAAGAACAGGATGGACGACGGCGTTCGGCCGAGTGAAGAAGGACGCGATCGCGGAGCGTCGCTCGCGAGCTAGGAGGCGTTCGAGGCGAATCGCGTCCAATGGATGCGTGAGGTGCGACGTATGTATCCACGGCACGACGCGGCGAGATTTCGATCGTCAGCCTCGCGCGTGAGGAGGCAAACCGGTTGAAACCGCTCGGCGGCTGGCGTCGTTTGGATCGTTGCGCGAACTGACTGCGTCGTGGGTAACGATTGCGCCGTTGAGATCGACAAGAATAGCTACTCGGCACCGCGGCGCTTTATTAGCGAGCGCGCGACGATAACGGGGCCGGCACCGGCGAAGTACCGATTTGCCATGGATTGCATCAGATTGCGGTTCACAGACAAGCCGGAGGGGCGCCGTGAGGCTCCGAAGTTCGGGGTTTCGCATCTTCGAGATGCGCTTCATCGGCTCCTTTGCCCCCACTAGAATGCTGTCGTGGCGTCAGTCTCAGCCACGCCGCAAAGCTCACGAGCGGATTTGAAGCCGCCGTGGATCTGGCACCAGCTCCTTGATGGTTGAGCCGTAATGGCTCCAACGCCGGGAATCGTAGTCAGTCGGCGCATGTCCTTGTCGGCCTTGCCGCAGCAGCAATGGCTCGCTCGAGCTTGTCAATCTGGTCCGCCTGGGCCTCGGTCTGATCGGCAACTGCCGTCAGGGCGGCGCGCTGCCGAGCAAGCGGACATCTGCTACATCCCATGCGATTGCAACAACGCCTCGGCCTTTGTCCAGCCCGCGGCGGCAATGATGCCCAACTCGGTGAGATGCGAGCGCAAGGCGTTGATCGTCTGCGCTTTGCAGAATCAGCCGGCTTGATGACCGAAAGTTGCTATCTCGCGCGCCCAATAATCTCGCGGATCGGCTATGATCGGCACTGCGGGCAGGCTCGCCGGCCACTTCTCCACAATGGCGACGAATTCAGCCTTGTTTTGCGAATGCGGCTGAGTTCTTCAACGGCCTGCTAGGTGAGATAGGGGTTCCCCTCAGGGGCGATTTTCGTCTAGCCGGGCGGTTCAGCACAAGCGAGCGGCGCTCATCGCGCAGCGATTCAGATCCCCCTTCTCGATCTCTCCAACTCAGAGCTGAATAGGAGATTGAACCGCAGCGACTGTGCCTTCAATTATCCTTTGCGGTACTCCTGCGTTGACCGCGCGCCGATCCTGCGGCTGCATCAAAGCATTTGACGCGCCGTGTTGAGAATTTTCTAAGAAAGCCGTCTAGGCCAGTGGCTGACATCATGAACGATAATCCTGCTGAAAGTGAGAAATGATCAGCTCTGCGACTTTATCCGAGCGATCGATGCCCGAAGCTATTTTTGCATCGTAGAGCCCTCCTGGGTTTGTAAGATTAAGTTCGATTATGTAAGGATAAGCCATATCAAGTGCGACAAAATTAACCCCGTATCCCATCAGCTTCCGACCAATCGACTCGGCGAGCTCGATTTCAGCGGGGTCTAGTTCGACTCCAATCGGCTTTCCTCCTTGAGCGATGTTTGACCTATGATCGTCTGGATTTCTCTTCCGACCATGCCAGGCAACTGCATGACCGCAAGCAACGACGATGCGCTTTTCGCCTTGCCTTACTTCGGTGATGAACTGCTGAAGAACAGCATACTCGGCTTTAAAGCCGCCTAGGCCGAACCCGACCCGATTTTGCGTGCCGAGGGACGCGCGTTCCGTGAGACCGCCAAATTCGCTTTGCGCGTCAGCATTTCCAGTGAGGCATTGGAGGATCGTTCGAACATTTGGTCCTTTGGGAGGTAATAGGAAGACGTTTAGACCGCAATAAGCATTTGGCGGCTTGGCCACCCACCAGAGATCTGGACTCTCTAGGTAGCGCTTCCAAAGTAGAGAGAAATCATTCGATTCATAAGCAAATGCTCTATTCTGTTTTGGAACAACGTGGCCCAATGCATGTTTTGTCTCGAGGAATAAAGCGCCTTCAATGCTGTTGACGAAAGCGGTATGTCGTGACGCGAGCCAGAGCATTTGCCCCACATTACGGGCAACAGCGGGCGGCCCGAAACTGTTGACCCAGACAAGCTGGCATTCGTCAAGGAAGTATACTCCCGGAATTCCTTGCGCCGCGGAGCCGAGACTGTGCGGCTCTTCATGTGCTGGAACTAGGACACCCCGTGTAAAATAACGATAGTCGTCTGATCCGATAGCCGTGCTCTCGCCGAAAACTACTTCCCAGCCGAGTCGACGGAACGCATTGCTGATGGGTACATCATTTTCGCCCAAGCATTCTGGTCGGCTAGTAAGTATGAGTAGTCTCATCACGCTCTCCTCGCAAAGTTAAAGCTTCAAGTTGCCTTAAATGCCTGGTGTTGCAGCAGATAGGCGAGCTCCAGTTGCTTAGCGCTATTCGCGGCGATATCCTTTGATGCCGTTTTCATGTGTTTAATCGCTGTTGCTGCTCGAACACGCAACAATCATGGCAGTTTGCTCTCACGATTTAAGCTGCCGATTCTGAGTAACATGCTGAGCAGGCATCGTGCGGGTTTAAACTTACAAGATGTTTATTTTCGTCGAAAAGCAAAAGATAGGAACAGCATCGACCGGGCAGAGTGCCGCTTGCCGAACGACTTTCTGTTCGTCCGTTTGTGGAGTACATGAGAATGCCTCCGCCGGTTGCTACGTGGCAGAATTTTTAAAGGAACGACAAGAGTACCGGAGTCTCCCACTCCTGGGAGGACGTGGCCATGACAAGCAATGCGACGAGCAAGTTTTCACTGGAGGTTCGATTCCGTGCGGTTCGCATTGCTTTGGATCACGCCAGCAGTTGTCCATCTTGCCATCGGGCAGCCGCTTCACTGGCCCGCGCCGCACGTTGCAGTCAATGTATCGGCGCGTTTCCGCGCGAGGTCACGACAACCCGATCTGTTTCACCGCCTGATTCAACGCTTGCTCGAATATTTCAAGACCTTGATCGAGCGTTTCAATATCGATCGTGAGTGCGGGCAGGATCTTAACGACCTGATCGAGAGAGCCACATCGCTCGACAACTAGCCCTCTCTCAAAGGCGCCGCGGGTTGTAGCTGCCGCAATTTCAGGCATTTTGCAATCAAACCCGAGGGCCATGCCACGGCCCCGAACCGCAAAATTGTTTCCGTGACTGAGCGCGATGAGCTCAAGCCGGCGCCTCATAACTTCCCCCAACCGCAACACTTCTTGCGCGAAGGTCTCGTCCCGCCAGTAAAGATCTATAGCTGCCGTTGCAGATACAAGCGCAAGGTTGTTTCCTCGAAACGTGCCTGTGTGTTCTCCCGGCCGCCATGCATCGAACTCTTTTTTGATCAATACCACCGATAGTGGCAGGCCATAGCCGCTTAAGGACTTCGACAATACAACGAGATCTGGCGACAGATTTGCGAACTCGAAGCTAAAGAATTGACCCGTCCTGCCGCAGCCCATCTGGACATCGTCAACTATGAATAGAGCGCCAGCACTCGTCGCTGCGGCTTGAATTGACTGCAACCATTCCCTACTGGCGACGTTTACGCCACCATCCCCTTGTACCGTTTCGACGAGAATGGCAGCCGGGAAATCGATGCCGCTGCTCTCGTCAATCAGCACTTTTTGCAGGTAGTTCGCTGTATCAATGCCGGGACCAAGGTAGCCATCGTAAGGCATGAACGTTGCGCCCGATAAGGCAACGCCGCTGGCGGTACGGTACGCGCGGTTACCGCTCGCGGCAATCGCACCTAAGCTCATGCCATGATATCCATTCGTGAATGAGATAATGTTTTGGCGTCCTGTAACCTTGCGCGCGAGCTTTATTGCAGCCTCGATAGCATTGGCGCCGGTTGGCCCCGTAAACTGGAAACAGTACTGCAGATTTCGCCTTCCAAGTATGACAGTGTTGAAGGTCTCCATAAACTCGAGCTTCGCGGGAGTGGCCATGTCGAGCCCATGGACGACCGCGTCAGATGCCAGATAGTCGACAATGGCCGCTTTGAGTCTATGATTGTTATGGCCGTAGTTCAGTGCTCCGGCTCCCGAGAGGAAGTCCACGACGTCTCGACCATCCTCCGTTAACATCATCGAGCCACGCGCTCGACTGAATATGGCTGGGAATGAACGAGAATACGTGCGTACGTTCGATTCCAACGCATCTAACGTCCGCATCTTGCGTGATCCGCTAATGGCTCTAGCCATGATCATCTCTATCATCTCTGTCAAATCAAGTAATTAGAGGAGATAATGAATCGTCTCGGCGCAAGCCGCGCTTCCTCGCTGTCGTCCGGAGACTCAACTACCTGAAACTCCGTGGCAACGAAGCTACCAAATCCGGCAGTGGGCTGCGCACCATTATCATGCGCAAGCCGCGCCCTCCACCCAGAACCTTTCTAGAGCACCAGGCTTAAGAATTCTCGAGCGATAACCACAAAGCGGGAAGGTCGCCGCACTGCCAATGGCAGCCACCAGCGCAGTGGCGTTCAGCGTGCCGATGCCAGGAATGCCGGTCAGCCGATGATCCCGGTTGTGGGCCCGGGCTATGGCAGAATTCAGCGTCAAAGGCGGCGATGCGGCGATCCAATTTCTCTCAGCGTGTGCGCATATCCCCAAGCAGGAACTCATGCGCGGGCTTAATGTGCTTGGTGTAGCGTAGCCCTTGCGCCACGATGTGGCCACGCTCTAGTACAAGACTTCTGATCTAGTTCGTTAATGATGCGTGTTCGGCGACCAGACGGTCGCACATCGGTGCAGCGTTTGAACGTCAAGCTGCTCCTCGACCTTGAGTTCAACGAAGCTCATGGTGGGTCGCGCCGCCGCTTCGGTGCTATAGCCTCGGCATCGCGGTCGCCGTTCTTCTGGACCTTGACGTAAGGGCGCACGTACTCCCATGACATCAGCCGAACCTCGTACCCAAGGCCGCCAGCGAGCGGCCCATATGATGGGCTCAGCAGCATGCTTCGATCGCCATTGTGCAGGGCGCACGCTTCGCGGCGAATGCGATCATCACCCGTCGCGACGCATCCGGCGCCGCACAACGATCGTCCCGCGTTCGTCCAACCAACGACCCTGCATGGCCCGGTCGATACCAAGGACCGCTTCTTCCATTTCTGAACACCGACATCCTTGACGACGGCGGTGGGAGGGGCGGGCCATCCATAAAGGGCGTCTGAAGATCAGGCGATCAGTCGTTCGCGCGGCGGCTTGAGCACGAAGATCCATATGGCCGTTCGCGATTAAGATTCCCTGTACGGTTCACGATCACCGCAGGCCAGAAGGGCGATACACCGCAGGCCACCACATTGATCGAAGGGTTGCCCGCCGAGGCTGTCATGGCCGATAGCCTATGATGCGGATCACCTACGACAGGCCTTGGCAGCCAAAGGGGCGCTCGCCGTCACCCCAAACCGGTCATCGCGCTCAAGCACCCGCTCGACAAGGATCTCTATGCCCAGCGTCATGTCGTAGAATACTGCTTCAGCAAGTTAAAGCAGTTCCGTCGCATCGCAACCCGCTTCGAAAAGATCGCCGGAAATTACAAGGCCATTGTCACTCTTGCTGCCATCGTCCTATGGATGCGATAAGTGTCAACACTGCTTAACCCGGTGAAGGGACATTCGAGCTTCTGCAGAAATGCGCGAGCGCCCCGGCTGATCTTCTCGCAATCGTGGCAGGTTGCTGATTCCGATGATCTCGCCGGTTGTAGCGATTTGATCTCGCCTAGGATTCCGAGATGATCTCGGCCACCGTTCCGATTTGATGCCGCCCGGGGCGCGGGGCGTTCTGGCTGTCTGGTTTCTGGCATCGGCGAAGCCGTGTGCTCAATCTTGAATCGCGGCTCGACGGCCAGGTTTTTTTCTGTTGCTTCTGCTGTGGGCATCATGTTGGCAGCGCTCCCACGTTGTCAAAGCGTAGCGGCATGTCCATAGCGTCATAGGCTCAAGCCTTTCGGTCGGGTTTGCGGGTTCGCCGCATGCTTTCGTCGTTGAGATTGATCCAATGGGCGTTATGGACCAGGCGGTCGAGGACGGCGTCGGCGTTGATCGACGGGGAGCTGGCTGGTCACGATGGTGGAGCCGCGGCCGTAGCGGTCCTCGCACGAGCAGCGACGGCAGACTTATTTCGGCCCTCGAGGCGTTTGTTGACGTCCTCGCCGATCTTCGTCATGGGGCCGCCACCGCACGGACAGCACAAGTGGGCAGGCAAGTAGCCCCGATTGCGATGGCGGTCCTGATCCGATCCAGCGCGCGATTGCTTCCTGATGACCGCCGCAGCCTTCTCCTGCGCCGCGTCCAGGACGCCTTGCGCGATCTCCACGTCATCGAGCGCCAAATGATATGGATCTGGCCGCAGCTTCTCGGACTTCGATCCGAACTTCTCTCGGCGTAGTTCGCCGAGAATGACCTCCACCGACGCCGCGCTTCTTCCGACGTCGCCAGCGCCGCTTGATGTTTGCTCAACGCTGCCTGCGTTTGCGCCAAAAGCGCCCTTCAGGCGTTCGTTCTCGTCGCGCAACGTCGCGGTGCTCATGCGCCATGTCAGCACATCTCCGCCGTCGGAGTCTTGCCCAACTCGGCTGAGAGCCATCCTGCCGCACTTATTCAGCGATCTGTGGACATCGCGCCTCCTCCGGGCGGACCAAACGCCAATCCAGGCCCTCGAACAATGTCGCGAACGTCGCCGGCGACATCCGCATCACGCCGTCCGCAATCTTTGGCCAACGAAAAACTTCAGCCCTCAAGACGTTTATGCACCAGCACCAGGCCCGTTCGATCCCAGACCAGAATCTTGATCCGGTCCGCCCGTTTCGACCGGAACACGAAGGCCGCACCGCTGAACGGTCGACCAAGCATCTGCACCTTCGCAGCAAGCCCATAGACAGGCCGCGTCGCGATATAAATCTTCAGCTCGACGCCAGGTACGATCATCGTGACACTCGCACCGCGCGAATCACCCGAGATAGCTGCTCCTCATGCCGGAACCTGACGCAAACGGCCCTTCCACGACAGCGGCGCGAATGGCTGCTGCTAAACCACGCGCGACGACAATTCGCCGCGCTGTCGGAAGCGACGACGCCAATCGTAAACCTGCCAGCGCGTCGCCCCGTGCTTGCGCGCCTCCTCCGCGACCTGAGCCCCGGACAACGAACTTTCCGCGACGATCCGTGCCCGCTCGGCCTCCGAACGACGACGCCCGGACGGCCCCTCAAGCACTTCAAGCCGGCCGACTGACCCAACCGACGCCGTCTAACCGGACGTATCGTCCAATCCATCCCAAACCTCCGCTCAAACGAGGCTTCTTCGCACATATAACCTAACACGGAAGTCAGGGTATCGGCTTAGCGCAACAATTGGTATTAGGATTCTTCTCAACGGGCGTGCCAGGTTCATCATGTCATCGGTCATCAGTGGTTCCTCGGCCGCGCTGGCGTGTCGTAACCTACCGGAGAACTGCCTGGCGAAACGGCCGCTCGCTACTGGCGCTAATTGGGAGCGCGCGTCCGGGCGGCGCTGAGCTACACCACCAACGGAACACGACCTCCGTCAGGACCTTCAGCCGGTTAACCGGCCGCGCTGATGGCTCGTCCAATTGTGTGTCGCCTTTGCTATCCAGTCCTCCGTTTAAGGAGGAGGCTTTCGCACATTGCACCCAATCCGGCCTTCGTCACTGTGCGACATCTGAAGTTCATTGCACAACCGTGCCCGCCACAGCCAGCAGGAGTCGTCGTTTAAGGCAAATGCAGTGCTTAACTTGCATTATGCGGCCGTAGGCAGTGTCGTCAAGATACTCGATCTCATTATAGGTGTTTTCCTTATTGAAAGATTCTTACGAAGTGTGCAGGGTGCGCCCGCCAGATGGGACATGATGATCGGAGAGACTATGGCGATGTTGGAAACCGAGTCACAAGGTGCGGTTCTGGTTGCACGATTCAATCGGGCCTCCACCCACAATCCGATGAGCCTGGAACTTGAGGCTGCAATCCGTTCAATATGCCTAGAGACAAATGATAATCCGGAGGTGCGGGCCCTTGTATTGACAGGAGGGGATAACAAATCTTTTTGCGCCGGCGGCGATTCTAAGGAGGTGGCCCAGCTGTCCGGAAGTGCGGCGATGCGGGGGTATATTGATCGGTTGATTGATTTTTATTCTACGATACTTAGCATCACGAAACCAACAGTTGCTGCAGTTGATGGCTATGCCATAGGAATCGGCTTGCAGGTCGCTCTATGCTGCGACTGGCGCATCGGCGGGCCAGGAGCGAAGCTGATTATGTGGGAACTGAAGCGCGGCTTCACTTGTATTGTTGGTGGGTATCTGCTCGAGAGTTTCCTCGGTCGGGCCGCGATGACCAGCATCGTCTATGGGTGCGAAGCCGTTCCGGTTTCCTGGGCATTGGATCACAAGTTGCTCCACGAGGTCGCGGATTCTGGAAACCTTGTGGAGGCGGCTATTGCGCGTGCTAGGACTCTCGGCGATTTTCCGGAAATCACTTTTCGCCGGACGAAGAAAATAATCAATCAAGGCTTGATTGCTGGTTTGCGCAAACTCGCGCAACAGGAAAAATAGGAAAACATTACTCGTGTTGCGAGCAAAACGCCGCACAATAGCAATTTAGATCCCTGCTAGATCCGAACGACGTTCATTGCATCTGAGCTGCCCCCGAGCATTTCCTCCAGATGGAGCTAGAGTCCGGCGCTGAGCAAGGACGGACAGATGAAGCGAGCAAGGTTCACGGAAGAGCAGATTATCCCGGTGTTGAAGGAGCATGAGGCTGGAGCGACGACACCTGGCTCGCAAACACGGAGTCTCCAAGCGGCTGAAGGCGCTCGGGGAAGAGAACTGAAGCTAAAGAAGCTGCTGGCCGAGCAGATGCCTGATGCGGCGGCACTGCGCGAGCTTTTGTCAAAAAATCGTAGGCCCCGCCGCAAAGCTCGCCGCTGTGGAGCACCTTGAGCGGCGGGCCTGCACGATCGTCGACGCGCATCGGAGGATGATCCGTTACCGATCTCGCCGCCCGCCGGATACGGAGCTTCGTGTTCGACTGCACAACCTCGCCCACGAACGCCGATGGTTCGGCTACCATCGACTGTTCATTCTGCTGCGGCGAGAGGGCGAACCATCAGGGATCAACCGTATTCACCGGATCTATCGGGAAGAAGGACTCGCGGTCCGCAAGCGGCGGGCTCGCCGCAAGGCCCTGGGATGCCGAGCGCCGATCCTGGTGAAAACGAAGCGGAATGTACGCTTGTCGCTGGACTTCCTCCACGACCAGTTCGCCAATGGTGAAACTCGAGGGCAGGTCATGCCCTCGACGCCATTTAGATCAGGAGAACCGGTATCTGCTCTGGCCGCGTGCTGCAAGAATGTACACCTAGCTAGACTTCCCTAAAATCGCCCCGATTACTCCAAACGAATAGTGGATTTAGCAGGGGCCGCATTCGAATGCGGCGTGATATCAATGGCAGGCAAGCCTGCCTAGTCGCCCCTCCCATGCTGCGTCCAGTGTTGAGGGAGGATAGCTTCCCAATCGAGGGAGGCGGTTGTATCAGTAGCATTTACAACTCAGTCTCTTTGATTGGTGACTTTGATCTTGGTGCTCAGTTCTCGAATAGAGAGGACAATCGCATGATTTTCACTTTCTTTTAGGCTCGAAGCTGGCGCGCTGTGCGCTCGGATCGCCGTCAATCCGAGCATTGAGCGCGGCGACCGGTTTCCCAGCGACTCGAACAGGTCGCTGTTTGGTGCGCTCCCCCAACCATTCTATTCGCCGTTCGACAGCAGCGAGCCGTTCTTCTTGGCGCTGCGCAAAAGAGCAAGGAATATCCCGAAAGAGGCAGCCAGCGATACTAGATTGATGGCCAGCGCGCTCAGCATTAGCTCGGTCCTGAAAGTGTGCTCGATCAACAGCGCGCGCATACCCTCGAACACATAGGTCGGCGGCAGTGTCCACGCGACGTATTGCAGCCAGACTGGAAGCACGCTGACAGGATAGTAGACACAGGCCAGCGGCAGGATCGCGAACATCAAGGTCCAGACGATGCTCTGCGCCCCAAGTCCATTTCGCAGCACCAGGCCCGAGACGAAGATGCCGACCGCCCAGCTCGTGAAAATCAGATTACAGAAGTAGGCAATCAGTGGTAGGCCGAGGCCATAGACGTTGAAGTGAAACAGGACGAACGCGAGCAGCGTCATCGGAATGACCCCGATGGCGAGCCGGATCAGGCTCATGACCATGAGCGACAGCAAAAACTCGATCGGCTTCAGAGGACTTATCATGAGATTGGCGATGTTGCGCGCCAGCATCTCCTCCAGGAACGAGATGGAGAAGCCGAGCTGTCCGCGGAAGAGGATGTCCCAGAGGATGACGGCGCCGATCAGCGTGCCGCCGGCGTGCGCAACGAAACTAGCATTCTCGGCGATGTAGAGCTGCAGGAAGCCCCAGGTGATCACTTGCAGCGCCGGCCAGTAGAGCAACTCCAGCAGCCGCGGCCAAGACGATACCAACAGATACCAATAGCGCAGGACCATCGCGCCGATGCGATGCACAGAGATGCCGCGTTGGAGGGACAGCTCGGTCATGGCTGCCCCCGGTACCCCAGATGAGCGAAGCGATATCCGTCACCTTTCTTGCGCTGTTCCCGGGTATCGCAGCACTCGCCCAGGCCGCGCAAGTAAGACAGGAGCACCCTCATCGTACTGCCTCCTGCGACTCGTTCATGCGGCCGCGTGCAACGTCCAAAAACACCTCTTCCAGCGTGGTGCGGTTGTAGCGCATCAAGATAGATTCAGGCGTGCCGTCGTCTTCGATGCGACCCCGCTTCATAATGATGATGCGGTCGCAGAGCCGCTCGACCTCGAGCATGTTGTGCGACGTCAGCAGGATGGTGGCGTTATGCTGCTTACGATAGCGTTCCAGATGCGTTCGCACCCAATCGGCGGTATCAGGATCGAGCGAGGCGGTCGGCTCGTCCAGCAAGAGCAACTCGGGCTGGTTGATCAGCGCCTTCGCGAGCGCAACCCGGGTCTTTTGCCCGGTGGAGAGCTTGCCGTTGGCACGGTCGATGAAATCGGTGAGGTCGAGATCATCAGTCAGCCCGGCGATACGGCCAGTCAGGTTTTTAACGGCGTAGAGCTTACCGAATACAGTGAGGTTCTGCCGCACCGTGAGCCGCGTCGGCATGTCGATATAGGGCGTCTCAAAATTCATCCGCCCCAGCACGGACGCGCTCTCCTCGGGCATGCGATGTCCTAGCACCTGCACGCGGCCGGACGTCGGCAGCACCAGGCCCATGATCATCGCGATGGTGGTGGTCTTGCCCGCACCGTTGCCGCCCAGAAGACCGGTGATGCTACCGCGCGGCGTCGAAAAGGAGATGCCATCGACGGCGCGGGTCTGGTTGTAGAGTTTGACGACCTGGTTGACCTCAATCGCGACGGAAGCGGGGTTGTCCGCGACCGCTACCCGGTAAACCTTGTCATTGCGGGTCATGCGGAACATTCTTGCTTATCCTGGACAGGCAATTGCTCGATGAGCAATTAATCGCCTGACTTGAATGTGAGCCCAATGCTGAGATGGCACAGTCGCGCGCTCCGCCGACCAGCCATAGCCGAACCAAGTCGACCTTTTTCAACGAGCACCGGATGCGGCATCCAGCCGTTCTCGAGTGTACAATAATTCGCTCTCGACATTCTTGGATGACTTTGGTCGCGAAAGAAGGTTGAATCTCTCCTTGAGCATCAAGATTATCTTGTTCCCATCGAGTTTAGCAGATGGTCGAGGGCTGCTACTGCCGATCAGGGCGCCGTTGCACGCACTGTTCGTTCCCACCGAGCTTTGTGTTCAGAAGGGCTCCCTCTGACACCCAAAGGGTTTCGTGTGGTTTCGCTAGACATATGAATCAGCTATGTTGTGTTACTTTGAAACTGACTGAATCGAAGATCTGGCAGGTCTTCGACGTATGTAGTTCGCACCTCATGAGAATTTACTCCGCCTCAAGAATTTGATGGGCGACCAAGCGTTGGCTACTTACCGGCCATTCATACGCAGGCCCGCGTAACGAATCGTTTGCAGCAAACTTCGTGCCATCTGCAACACGACGCCTTAAAGACCGGATGGTACCATCAGATAATGCTGAAGATTGGGGAGCCCAGCAGATCGGCCCCCTTTCAAATCGATACGTGGATCAGATCGTCCGCAGTTCAACGTCACGTTTTAGCCATCTAATGAAATAAGTCTAACAGAACGCGTCGGGTTGGTCACCGTCGTACGCTCCCGCAGTGCCTTCAATGCGACCTTCGCGCTCAGCGCCGTTTCATTCTTCCGTCTCGCCCTTGCGTCATTCTCCGCTAGCATCTCCCACAGGCCAAGGCCGGTTAGTCGTCAGCTCGCGAATCGCGCCGCTTGCGCAGCAATCGCTGATGCTGGCGTCCAATTCCAGGTCAGAAGCTCGTCCAGCCGTTTAGCTGTGGTAGACGACGACGCAAGTGAGGATATCCGAGAGTCAGGCCTGCGGATCGACGCCATTCATTTTGCCGTGATGATCAAGCTATTTTTGGAAGCTTCCGCGCGCCGTCCGCGGCGATCAGAGCCGCAGAGCAACCGGGGTTTTCGTCCAAGCGCCGTTTGCCGTTCATTCCGTCCATGTCGGCTATCGATGGCATCCCTATTTTGGCCGGAAGGTGAATGTGCGTCGCGTAGATCAACGCGCGTCTGGGCAGTTTCTGCGGGTCGGAGGCCCATCGGGCACTGTCATTATGACGCCCGGCTGGATGATGGATCCGACCATATGCGCGGAGATGACCGCCGGGCCGCCACGAGTTGATCTTGCCGTATCGTCAGAGCTGAAGAGGCTAGTCACAACGCTTGCCGTTTCCACAAACTCCCCGAGCGATCGAACCGCTTGGGAAAACGCCGATGAAGCAGGCGCGCGTAGTTTTACAGATCTCAGGCCGCCAACCGAACCTGATATTCGAGCCTGGCAGGCTGGACAGGATGAACGAGGCGAACGGGCGAAGGTGCTATTGAACCCTCGCCCAAGTCCTCAGGCGGCCGGCCCGGAGGCCGAGGCACTCGCTGATGGCCAACACTGACCAAGAGCGCTCCCAAAGCGCAAAGCCGCCGTTTATGTGCGGCAGTCAACGCAATCCCAGGTCATGACCAACCTGGAAGACCAGCGGCAGCAGTACGATCTTGTCGATACTGCGCGCCGGCATGGTTTCCGACATCGAAGTCATCGACGATGACCTCGGCCGCTCTGCAAGCGGAACGATAGTCCGACCTGGCGTTGATCGTCTGGTTGGCGCCGTACGATGCTTCGCGGCTTCGCGCAACGGCCCCGACTGGTACCATTTCCTGAAACCAACGCAACATTGGGTTAGGTTGGGGAACATCTGCTGCACAGATCAGACAGGCTCAAATGTTTCAATTGGAAGAAGTCCGATGGCCCGCTTCCGACCGAGATGAGCCGTTGCAGCTCTAGGTCGAGAGATGAAGAAGCTAATGGTGGCTCTGTTGCTAAACAAGCAGATGCTGCGGGACGTGATCTGCCGAAAGCCCTGAAGCCTGATCGAAAGCGGAGGCTCGTCGACGACATGATGGTGATGGGTGCCGCAAGCCTGCGCCGACTCTTGAGTTCGACCGGTCAACCGGCCACAACTAGTCTCGTCACTCCGGCCAGGCGACCCTCGAAGATCGGATCAAGGAGATCTGCCATGCTCGCCTGCGCTACGGGCGATCGCCACGTTCACGTGTTGATGCACCGCGAAGGCTAGCGTCGCGCCAGAACAAGATTCGCCGATCTACCGCGAATTGGGCCTGCCATTGTGCAACAAATCGTCCAACGCGGGGAAGGCCAAGCTGCGCGATGACCGCCGCCAGCGACGAGCCCGAACGAGGCTTGGGCGATGGACTTGTCCATGAACAGCTGGCAGCCAGCGGAAAGACGACGAAATGGGGTCGAGCTGGGTTGGCACGCTGGCCTCGACGTGACGCAGGAAGGCGAGGAAGTCCTGATGACTATGGTGGGGGTTTGCACTGGGCGATGACCGCGTCGTCAAGCACGTCGAGGGCGGCAAACAGCGCGGTGGTGCCGTGGCGTTGGTAGTCGTGGCTGACGTCTTCGATGTAGCTGAACCCCATGGGCAGCACGGGCTGGGTGCGTTCGAGGGCCTGGATCTGGCTCTTCTCATCGACGCAGAGCACTGCGGCTTTCTCGGGCGGATTGAGATAAAGCTCAACGACGTCGCGCAGCTTCTCGAGCAACAAGGGATCGGTCGAAAGTCTGAAGCTGCTGGTGCGGTGAGTTGCAGACCTGAAGAGCTGGAACAGACGGTGGACGCTGCTCTTGGCAAGCCCGGTCTCTTTGGCGATCGCGCGCACGCTCCAGTTGGTTGCGGCCTTGGGCTTGCGAGCGAGTGTCTTGGTGATCAACTCGGCCACCGCCTCATCCTCGACGGTGCGGCGCCTGCCACTACGCATTTCGTCGTAGAGCTCCTCAATCCGTTCGGTGATGAAGCGCTTGCGCCATTTGCCGATTGTATGGGGACCGACGCCAAGCCGCGCCGCCACGATAGCGTTGCCGGGCTTGCGCTCGCCCTCCAGCACGATCTCGCTCGCAACGTCAGTGCCGCCGGCAACGAGCGCGACCGCTTTATGGCCGAAGGTGCGTGCGTTCGTCCTTCGATATCGTGAGTGTCGCTTTTGGCCGGCCGGTTCGCATCGGGTAGCTCCTTCGATCGGGATACCCGAGACCCACGCAATATTTATGCTATGAACGAACGGGACGGAACCCTAAAAGGGGACTGCAATAAAGTGGGAATCCCTGCGACGATCCGAGTCGATCAAGGCAGCAAGTTCGTGTCGTGCGACCTTGACCTGTCGAGCTACCAACGCGGTGGACGCTGGACGGCTCACGCCCTGCAAGCCGACCAATGACGCGTTCATCGAAGCCCTCAATGGGCGCTTTCGGGCTGGTACCTCAAACGCTCATTGGTCGCCGACGTAGTTTTGCAGCAAAATAGGCGTTCTGTTGCCGATCGCCTCGCGGGGCCATTCCTCGTTATAGTAATTGCGCCAAGTCTCCACCTTTTCCCGGCGGTCCGCAAGGCCGCCAACGTGATCAGAGACGCAAAACGCTAGTTCCAGGTGGTCCAAAGTTCGTCCTCGCTGCAAAAAACCACCGAGACGCTAAGCGCCACCGGATAAAAACTCAGGGAAAGGTCAAGATCAACACCGCTGAGGGCTTTATTCGCGCCCACCACAATTGCGGATGTAATTCATCTGTCAGGATATACAGCGCCAAGTGAGGCAGGAGCTGTGGCAACGGTAGAAGTAGAGCAGAATTCATAGAGCTCGCTTTGCCCGTTGGGCGCGTACAATCGCATTTTCAAGTAGTTTGTGTACCAAGTTCGAGTATGTTAAACCTGTCTCCTTCATCATCCTCGCAAACATACTGGAAGGTCTCAGGATCGGGGCACTGCCTATCTCGTTAATTAGGAGCTCTCCATCGGGGCGCAAAAAAACGTCGACCCGTGCCAATGCCTCGCACCCGACCGCCCTGAACGCTTCGCGAGACAAGGCTCGCACTCGATCAACGTCCGCCTCGTTCAGCTCCGACTTAATGTGAATTCTTACTCCATTCCCATCCAGCTTCGCTTGAGATGTGAAGAAGGAGCTCTCATCAATCGGGATGATTTCGCTTGGCCACGAACACAGTAGATCATTCGGCGGATCAACGTCCTGTAAAATGCCACACTCGAGCTCCCGCGCTTTGACATGCTCCTCGACCAAAACCTTTCCGTCATAACTGAACGCGAGCTGGACTGCAGCCTGAAACTCAGATTCGCGAGTTACCTTACTGACGCCTATAGAAGAATGAAGGGTTGCGGGCTTTACAAAGAGTGCCCGGCTGCAGAGGGCCTTTTGGGCACATTGAAACGTCACGTTCTCTCCAGCCACCAAAACCAAAGACCGAGCTATCGGAAGGCCAGCTCCGCGCAATGTTTGCTTAGCAATTTGCTTATCGCTACATATCCACGGTGCCGGCCCTCGCGATCCCACAAAAGGTACCTGCGCCGCTTCCAACAGGCCCGAGCAGCCATAGGGAGAGATAGGAAACACTACGTCAACGTGAATTGTGGTGACATCTCCGCTGTCTCGGTAAACGAGGGCATTGCCACCGCCCCCCGGCAGAAACATCAGCTGAGTGCCTGAAGGCTCCACGCGTGAGGGAAATTCTCTCGAATGCTCCAGTAGCCACCACTTACCATCCCGTGCGACGCGAACCAGTATCGGGCAATAACGCTTCCTGTCCAACGCTTCGTAGACACATTTGGCCGACGTCATTGACATATCAAGTTCGACGGGGCCGCCACCAAACACCAGCGCAACGTTCAGTATGGTCATAATCAGCATCCCGTGTGAGAGTGTCACCCGCGTCGAACGTCAATATGCATAGGGTCACAGGACCATCGACAACGATGACATGCAACTACCAAAACTCAGGATCTCAGAATTACAAATATCTTACCTACTAGGTGTTTAGTCCCAAGATTTGATGGGGCATTCTTATCGCACGATTCGAAGTATGCGCTATGGGACAAGTTCTACGCGGCTGCACCACCACCGGAGGCTGTCATCGAACAATACAAAATAGTCAAGAGAGCCTGAGAGGCCTCGCCAGGCGCACCGGGATCAACCAGAAAACTGTCGCGAAGTGGAAGCAACGCTAGACCGTCGCTGATCGTTCGACTGGCCCTAAGGAGGCCAAGTCGACCATCCTTTCCATCGAAGAGGAGGCGATCATCGTCGCTCTCCGGCGGCATACGCTGCTGCCGCTCGACGGTTGCCTCTATGCGCTGCAGCCGACCATCCCGTATCTAAGGCAGTCATCCCTGAATCGCTGCCTCCAGCGCCATGGCATCAGCCGATTGCCGGTTGTTGACGGCAATCGGCCTGCGAAGAAGAAATTCAAGGCTTGTCCTATTTCCGTATCGATATCGCTGAGCTCCAGACCGCTGAAAGCAAGCTCTACCTCTATGTTGCCATCGATCGCACCAGCAGTTCGCCTTTGTGCAATCGGTCAAGAAGACCGGGAGGACCTCAGCCTCGGTCTTCCTCGAAGCTCTGATCGCGGCCGTCCCCTGCGAGATCCACCCAGTGCTCACCGACAACGGGATCGAGTTCACCTTCCCGCCGCGCTACGCCAACGTTCCGACGGCAAGATACGTGACGCATATGTTCGACATGCGATGCCGGAAAAATGGTATCGAACATCGGCTGACCAAGATCAAGCATTCCTGGACCAACGGCCAGGTCGAGCGCATGAACCACACGATCAAGGAAGCCACCGTCCAACGCTATATCATTACGATCGATACGATCAGCTTGAAGCTCGCCTTGCCGGGTTCATCACAGCCTACAATTACGCTCGGCGGCTGAGCACCCTGAAGGGCGTCACGCCCTACGAATACATTTGCAAATGCTGGACTCCCCAGCCAGAACGATTCAAACTCAACCCGCGCCAGCAAATGCCGGGACTAAACACCTAGAGCAGTCGGTGCACGAATGCGGTCACCTCGGGAGCCTCGATTGATCGAAGCTATTGTGTGGGACAATATCGCTCGGATCGGGACCCCTCCCGTTTAGCGGCAACGCACCAGTCGCAAGACGCGCATTCGAGTCGTGGATCGACGCGCTCCATGAGAGTGGCGTTTTTATTTTGGCACACATAAAACGGATTCCCTTCACAGTAGGGTTATAGGCGGAGGAGCTCAATATACTGGCGCACGAGAGATGTGCATTGATTCTACTACCGCGCACCGCTGTGCGTGCGAGCGTTCCCGATAGGTCATTCGAGATCAAGTAGCAGGAATTCACTTGTGCACCAGCGCAAACGGAGGTGGCAAGAACGCAGCCATCCTCCTGCAGTCGAAAAGTCTTATCGAGCAGACGCAAAGCGTCATGTGCTTTTCGGTCCTGCACCTTGAATCCTCCTATGACATTTACACTCTGTGGGGTAAGACCGAGATGGAATGGCAGGAGGTTCGCAGTGGTCATGACGATGAGACGTCCCTCACTCGCGAACACTGCGGAGCAGAGAACGTGAGCGCTCAACGTGACGATCTGGTACGTTGCTCGTGCTCTAAGTCCAAGCCTTTCGACCAATGGCATTTAGAATACAGGCCTCATAAACAACGGATAAAGCGTTTTCCTTCAACAACCAGGAAACACAAGATTCTCCCCGGAGCCGCGCCGTACGCCGAGACCGATCCAATGAATGCGAGACCATCAAGAGGAGTCCTCAGGAGTTTCGTAAGAGTCGTTCTCAGGCCACGGGTTTGAAGGTTTGAGCGCGGTGGGCCCCGGGCAATAGCTGGTCGATGTCGCGGTTTGGATGCCCCGTTGACGATCCTTATCAGGACGTCGGTGAGATAGGCGAGTGGATCGACGTCGTTGATCTTGCAGGTCTCGACCAAGGTTGCGACGACGGCCCCATGTTCGGCCCTCCCGTCGGATCCGGCAAACAGCGCGTTCTTGCGACTGAGCTTGATGCCACGAATTGATCGTTTGACCGTGTTGTTGTCGAGTTCGATGCGGCCGTCATCGATGAAGCGCGTTAAGCCTTGCTAGCGAAGGGCGTAGCGGATGGCCTCGGCGAGCTTGATCTTGGCTGATGAGAGCCAGCTTGGCGCGCAGCCATATCTCGAAGGCATCGGCCAATGGTCAGCTCTTCTGCTGCCGCATGAGGCGACGCTTCTGCGCTGCGGCCGCGGATCTCCTTCTCGATCGCATAGAATGCGACGATGTGCTTCAGCGCCTCGCTCGCATGCCGGCAGAGCGGCAGGTGATCGGCATATTTGGGACGTCGGGTGACGACAACGCGGAACTGCGCCGGCACCATGTCCAGCCCCTCGCTCTTATCTTCACCGATCCGGTGCAGTTCGCCCCGGCAGCAGGGCAGGTCTTGTCGACGATGTCGACGACGACTTCGATCCGCGGCAGATGCGCCGGCAGTGCCCTGCGGTTGACGCGGCGCTTGCGCGCCCGAGCAGCGTCGACAATTCCACCGCCGACAAACGCATCACGCCATCCTCGATCTTCGGCCAGCGGCAGACGCCTTCCTCGAGCCGCTTGGCGAACAGGCACAAACCCGTACCGTCCCATAAGATCAGCTTGATCCGGTCCGCCCGCCTGGCACGGAACACATAAACAGCACCCGAGAACGGATCGGCCTTCATGTGCTCGCGTACCAACATCGCAAGCCCCTCCATTCCCTTGTGGAAGTCGATCGGCTTGGTTGCCACCATCACCTGAACAGTTCCGGACGGGCCGATCACCGGCTTGCCTTAAGCGCATGTGACCTGCCCCTGAGTATTTCCTCCAGATGGAGTTAGAGTCCGGCCTGAGCAAGGACGGACAGACGAAGCGAGCAAGGTTCACGGAAGAGCAGATTATCGCAGTGTTGAAGGAGCATGGGGCTGGGGCGACGACAGCTGACCTGGCTCGCAAACACGGAGTCTCCGAAGCGACGATCTACAATTGGAAGGCCAAGTTCGGCGGCATGGAAGCTTCCGAAGCCAAGCGGCTGAAGTCGCCGGAGGAGGAGAACGCGAAGCTGAAGAAGCTTTTGGCCGAGCAGATGCTCGACGCGGCCGCCCTTCGCGACCTTCTGTCAAAAAAATGGTAGGGCCCGCCGCCAAGCGCGCCGCTTTGGCGCACCTGAAGGCCGCGATGGGCTTGTCGGAGCGACGGGCCTGCATGATCGTCGGCGCGGATCGGAGGATGATCCGCTACCGATCTCGCCGCGCTGCGGATACGGAGCTTCGTGTTCGGCTGCGCGACCTCGCCCACGAGCGCCGACGGTTCGGCTACCGTCGGCGGTTCATTCTGCTGCGGCGGGAGGGGGAGCCATCAAGGATCAACCGCATTCACCGGATCTATCGGGAAGAAGGGCTGACGGTCCGCAAGCGGCGGGCTCGCCGCAAGGCCATGGGGTGCCGGGCGCCGATCCCGCTGGAAGCGAAGCCGAATGCGCGCTGGTCGCTGGACTTCGTCCACGACCAGTTCGCCAACGGGCGTCGCTTCCGCATCCTCAACATCGTCGACGATGTCACCAAGGAATGTCTGGGCGCCATTCCTGACACATCGATCTCGGGCCGGCGTGTGGCGCGGGAACTGACGACGGTTGTCGCGCGGCGCAGCAAACCCGGCCTGATCGTCTCCGACAACGGCACCGAACTCACCTGTAACGCCATGCTGGCGTGGTGCTAGGAAACCGGCATCGACTGGCACTTCATCGCACCGGGCAAACCAATGCAGAACGGCTTCGTCGAGAGCTTTAACGGCCGGATGCGTGACGAGCTCCTCAATGAGACGCTGTTCTTCGGTCTCGACGATGCCAGGGCCAAACTCGCGGCATGGGTCGCCGACTACAATGGCGAGCGCCCTCATTCCTCGCAGCAATACCTCACGCCCGCGGCCTGCCTACGCCGCCACTCTCACCGCAACGGACGCTCGGCTGCGCAACCCCGACCAGCTCCGCCGATCGTCCGTTGCTCCACCCGCGCCACTTGGCGTACAAACCACCGAGACTCTAACTGCCGCTGGATGAAAGTTCAGTGGCAGGTCGCATGGAGGATGGACGCAATCATCGCCATGTCCGCGCCTCGGCCGACCCGGATAGTGACGCCTTCGGCTTCGATCTCGATGCCCCGGCATCGCATGGCGAGCCCGGGCATCCGGCTTGGGCTTGCGTCGCGCTGTCTTGCGCTCATGGCCAGCAACCGCGACTGGTGCCATGGCGTCTACCACCGCCGGTACAAACGGCAGATCGCCAGCCATCGGCGTCGGCAACCGGCGTGCTCGGCGGCGCCAGGTGAACACTTGTTGTGGGCTCAGCCCGTGTCGCCGGGCGATCTCGGAAACGACCGCGCCTGGTACCAGCGCCTCCTCGACGATCCGGGCCCTGTCGTCCTTGGAGAACCAACGACGGCGTCCCGTCTCCGTGATCACTTCCAGTCAGCGCGCCGTCACGTCCGACTTAAGCGTATGGTCAAGCACAGACACAAGCCGATCCCTTCAAAGAGATCGTGAAACTCGCCTATCCTATGTGCCGCGAGAAGGTGGGAGCGGAACGACGCTTACGGAGTTTCGACAATAGCCAAAACTCTGTCGAGGCCCTTATCGAGCATCAGAGTCTCAATTTCTAGAAAATCCTGCATCAAAATAGTCCGGCTCGACAACATTCACGCGAATGCCACTTACCCGTATGCCGACACGCGTGAAATTTGAGAGAAGCAGGCGCTCTGCTGTCTCATACCCCTGCAGACGCAACGAATACGATATCCCTCGCACGATCTGATGTATCATAAGTCTAGCCGCGGTTCGTAAAAGTAGCACCACGCTCATGGGCCGTTTCTCGTATGATGAACCCAGTCTTTATCAGTCAAAGCCTCGATAGTGTCATAAGGAATGTGACCGGAGTTCACCATCAAACAATCGATTTCCCATGAGCCCGACCGCCTGCTGAAACAACACGTCTACTTCCGTAGCGATGCGCGAGGTCCGCGACGAATCTACGGGTGCCCCGATTGCAGCTTGTCTCGCAGATCAGCGGCAGCTCCATCCAACGCCGATCGATCGCGAGCACAGATCGCAACATGCGCACCGTCTCGCAAAGTCCCGATTGGAAAACCACACCTCTGCTGCCAACCAGGACCTTTTTGCGGCTCCTGCAATTCATCTTAACTCCTCTGGTTGAACGCTGAAGCGCGCTGGTTTGCGCTGCTCATTCCGGCGACACACCAGCCAGCTGATAAATTGACCGATCTGTATGGCGGCGTCTCGATGGCTGACAGCCCAATCCTTCGGGCACAGAGCGATTCATGTGCGCTGCGAGGAAGAACCGCGCGCTTTTGGCAGCGCATGAGCCGCTGTTCAACGCTGTCCCGAGGAATTTGGCTAACAAACCACGATCACCCCTCCGACGGCGTCGAGAAGCTCTCAAGAGACTAGCGAGCTTTCCACGAGCTTGATCCAGAATGATGTCCCGTACAAAATAGCATCGTCGTTGAAATCATACGCGGGGTGATGGAGGCCCGCGCTATCGCCGTTCCCGCAATAGATGAATGCACCTGGACGTTCCTGCAGCATGTAGGAGAAATCTTCCCCTCCGAGTGCGGGCCGGCATTCGAGCACGTTGTCTTCACCCGCGACCTCTTTTGCAACCCTAATCGCAAAATCGGTCTGTGCGGCATGATTGAAGGTGACTGGATAGCCGGGTCGGTAAGTGACGTCTATCTTCGCACCGGTCACTTGAGCGATACCGGCGGCGATATCATGCACCCGCTTCTTGATGAACTGACTGGCCTGTGGCGTCAGCGTACGGATCGTACCGCGGAGTTCCGCAGTCTGAGGAACAACACTAGCCTCCGTACCGGAATGGAAAACGCATACCGAAACCCCCGCTGGCTCCAAGGGATCAATGTTGCTGGCCATAATCTGCTGCAGGGCAGTCGTGAGCTGCGCGCCGACCAAAACCGAGTTGACGCATTTATGGGGCGCCGAGGCATGGCCCCCATGGCCTTCGATTCTGATTGCCATCCCTTCTGTCGCCGCCAAGATCGGGCCTTGACGAATAGCGAAGCGACCGATCGGAATTCCAGGCGAGTTATGCATACCAAAAACCTGCTCGATACGGAAGCGATCCATCAGACCGTCTCTGATCATTGCGGCAGCACCTGCACCCGACTCTTCAGCGGGTTGAAAGATCATAACGACGGTTCCGGCAAAATTCCGGGTTTCGGCAAGATAGCGCGCCGCGCCTAACAGCATCGCGGTGTGCCCGTCATGACCGCAGGCGTGCATCACACCTTTGATTTTCGAAGCGTAAGGCCGGTCGGTCGCTTCGTCGATCGGAAGCGCATCCATGTCGGCGCGCAAACCGATTACTCTCATGTCGGCACTGCTTGGAGCTTTCCTGCCCCTGATTACGCCAACAACGCCGGTCCTGCCCAAACCGGTCGCTACTTCATCGCAGCCAAATTCGCGCAAACGCTCCGTCACGAACGCCGAAGTACGGTGGACATCATAGCCAAGTTCGGGACTTGCGTGGAGGTCCCGACGCCAGGTCAGGATGTCAGAATGAAGAGCGGCGACACTATTCAGCACGGGCATTGGAATTCCTTTCTTACGATTGGTAGGGGTCTAGCTGAGGTGACTCATTTGCGCAGCCGGGGATCCAGCGCCTCCCTAAGGCCATCACCGACATAGTTGACACTGAGGACAGTAAGAGAAATCACAATGCCTGGCCAGAGAACTAGCCACGGGTAGTCCTGCATGTATTCGATTCCGTCGTAGAGTGCTCGTCCCCATGTCGGAAGATCCGGTGGAAAGCCGAGACCTAGGAACGACAGCGTACTTTCCGTCAGGATGGCCGTGGCGATTCCAAGAGTGGCCGAAACTACAATCGGCGACATGATATTGGGTAGAACATGACGCAATATAATCCGGCGAGGTGGAGTGCCGATGCTGCGCGACGCGAGCACGAATTCACGGCCTTTGATGGTCAGCACTTCCCCGCGCACTATGCGGGCCGTATTCATCCAGCTGGTTACACCGATAGCCGATACGATCAGAATGAAGATTCCCATCTCGAGACCAAATACGCTGGCAAGCGGATCGCGGAACAGCATCACCATGACCAGTAGGAGTGGCAGCACCGGCAATGCCAGAAACAGATCGGTGAGGCGCATCAGCGGGCCGTCGAGCCTTCGGAAGAAGCCGGCAAGGACGCCGATAAGAGTGCCGATAAAGATCGAGATGAACATTGACGTCAGGGCGACCGCGATCGAGATTCGCCCACCAATCAGCATCCGCGCCAGGAGATCTCGGCCAAGCTGGTCGGTGCCGAGCGGGTGAGCCCAGGTTGGTCCCCGATTGACCATCGTAAAGTCAATGTACTCGGGGCTGATACGCCACACATGGGGGCCGAGAACGGCACCGAGGATAATCAGGATGAAGACGGCAGCTCCGGTCACCGCGCCATTGTCATTCTTAGACTGGTCCCAGATATCCCACCAACCATTGCGTGGCGACACATCGCGAATCCCAAGTTCTGAACCGCGCAAGTGATTGGCCGTCATTGTTTCCGAGACAATTGCATCGATCGCTTCGCCCGGTTGGGGATGGCTTCGCAATTCAGTCATAGCGAATCCTCGGATCGAGCGTTCCATAGAGCAGATCGGCGATCAGGTTGAAGACGACGATCAGTACAGCGAACATGAAAACCAATGTTTGTACCATCGGCAGGTCATGGGCGTAGATGGCACTGATCAGGAGCTGACCAATTCCGTTTACCTTGAAAATCTGCTCGGTAACGATGGCGCCCGCAAAGATTCCCGGCATCCCGAGTGCGATGAGCGTGACTACCGGAATCATCGAATTGCGCAACACGTGGATGAATACTACAACCGCTTCGCTCATGCCTTTGGCCCGCGCTGTGCGCACGTAGTCTTGGCCGAGGTTGTCGAGCATGGACGAACGCACATAGCGGCTGGTGTATGCGGCGGTCTGTATCGCCAGCACCATCACTGGCATGGCCATCTGGCGGAGCTGCTCGAGAAAGCTGCTCCAGCTGTTGATGACCAGGTTGGTGTTGTAGATCGATGGAAACCAGTTAAGGTTGACGGCGAAGATCAGGATCACCAGAGCGCCTGTGAAGAAGGACGGCATGGCAAGGCCTAACATCGAGAGAAAAGTGCCGAACTGGTCGAACACGGAATAGCGCTTATAAGCAGATAGGATCCCAAACAGCAGAGCGACCAGCACGCCAACTATATAGGCAAGTCCGACCACAGACAAAGTTTGGGGAAGACGCTGGGCGACGATCCCGAAGACGGGGCTGTGCGTCTGCCAAGAGATGACGCGCTGCATGCTGTCTGTAAAATGCGTTCCGAACAGGAGGTCCAAGCCATGCAGTGGCTCGACCAACAAGAACTGCTTCAGCCATAAGAGATACTGCACGATCAGCGGCTGATCAGCGCCGAGGGCTATTCGCATTTTCTCACGCACTTCGGGCGGAATCGTTATCGGTATGTCTGCCAGCGGATCACCGGGCGCTACTTTAAGCAGAGCGAAGACGACGAGGCTGATTAATAGTACGGTTGGAACTGCAGTGAGCAGCCGCCGGATGGCATAGTTGAGCATGTTTTGCGCCTATGACTCTCGGCCGGTTACGTCCGCTCGGGATGTGGGGACATCGGAAGCTGCATGCATTTGAGCCGCGAGTAGTCTCACTTCCTGCGATACCAATCCTCGATGTTTCCAAACGGGGAATCCCAGGGAAAGATGACTCCGCCCAGAGTATTGGAGACTGCCATTGGGCCGGCACGCCAGACCAGTGGCAGGTACGTGTTGCTGTCCACGGTCAGCATGTTGTTCAGCTTCTTGAAAATTTTGGCGCGTCTTTCAATGTCAGCAGTATTGCCAAGTTCGGTCACCAAGGCGTCGTAGTCTTTGTCACAATAGCGCGCGTAATTTGTGTTGCGCCACTGGTTGTCTGCGCGTGGCGCCTTATCGCAGGTGTTGCCTGCCACAAACGTGCCGGGTTCGACACCTGATGTGAAGGTGAACATCTCGACGTCCGCGTAAAACTTCTGATATGTATCCGGATTACTGGGATCGGTGCTGAAGAACACCGAGGCGTTGATGTTTCTTAGTTCTACATGGACGCCAATCTCACGCCACCATTGCTTGATGATCGCCTGTAGCTGCTGACGAACGGCATTGGTGGAGGTCTGGAAGGTGAGCTTCAGCCTCTTGCCATTCCTCTCTCGGATCCCATCGGGGCCCGGATTCCAACCGGCTTCGTCAAGAAGCTTCTGGGCGCCCTTGATATCCTGCTTTAGGCAGTTCGTGTTGCCCACGGCGAAGCGCTCCGGCGCCGATATGATGTCGCAGGTCGGCTTGCCCATGACGTCGTAGCCGATCTTGGTGAGGGTCGCTCGGTCCAGCGCCATCGACAGGGCCGTGCGCACACGAGCGTCGCTCAGAATCGGGTTCGGATGCTTGGCGCTCGATCGCTCCTCCGGCGGGAGACTTGACGAAGGATCCGTCAGGTTTAGCACCAGAGCTTCGACTGCCGTGCCGAAGAACAGGGACAGTTTACCCTTGCCTGCTTCCTCCATTTTCTTCAGGACGTCCGGAGCGACCACCGGGTTCCAGGCAACGTCATATTCGCCGCTCTGCAGGACTGCGCGGGCCGCTCCCAGCGCGTCGCCGCCCCCTTTGTAATTGACCTCGGCGAAGGCCGGCTTGTTCGGATCGCGGTAGGTCGGGTTAACATTGAGCTGGATAGCGTCGTTCGGCTTGAAGGAGGTAACGACGAACGGTCCGGTGCCGATCGGGTTAAAGTTTGCCTCCGTGCAGGTCGACGCTTTCTCACCCAAGCAATCGGAGAATTGCTTGGCCTGTATAATCGGAGACCACTCCCCGACGAAGGGACCATACGGATCCGGCATCATCTGGTTGAAGCTAACCTTTATGGTCAGCTTATCTATCGCCTCGACCTTATCTACGCCTCGGAAATGGTTGATTGACGCGCAGCCTGTTTTCGGATTCATGCAGTAGTTGGCGGTGAAGACCACGTCCTTCGCAGTGACCGGCGTACCGTCGGACCATTTCAGACCGGGCTTCAGCTTCCAGGTGATCGACTTGGAGTCATTCGACACGCCGCCGTTTTCGGTGGTCGGAACATCCACTGCAAGCCGCGGGAAAAGCTTGGTGTTCTCGTCGCGCCCGGCTAACGGTTCGAGCACCAGCGAAGCGGCGTCTCCATCCTTGTCCCCGCCAGACAGATAAGGATTCATGATCGATGGCGCCTGCCAATAGAGAATATTGACGGTTCCATCTGTGCCGCGCCCGGGCGCCGCGAGTGCGGGCGCCACCAAGAGTGTTGCCGCGGCTCCCAGAGCCAAGAACGAGTTCAATTTCAACATTGTATCTCCCCTTGTTCGATGACTAACCAGAAGGACTGCGCGTCCAGTCGCTATACTCGTCCGCTAGACCCATCCCTCATGGGAGAATGGACCCATGGCGCAATGAGCCTCTTTCTAGGCTGTCAGTGCTAATCTCTTTATTCGGCGCGATGACAGGCAACCCATCGGTCGCCCGCCAGCCTTCTCCAAGCTGGTTGTTCTGCTTCACACTGAGCGAAGGAGATCGGGCAGCGAGTGCGAAAGCGGCAGCCAGAAGGCGGATTTGCTGGACTCGGCACGTCCCCCTTCAGGATTACCCGTTGCCGCGCACGTTCAATTTTCGGTTCAGGCACTGGGATCGCGGAGAGCAACGCCTTCGTGTAAGGATGTAAGGGGTCCCGAAAGATGAGACTGCACGGAGCGAGTTCGACTACCTTTCCGAGATACATCACCGCGACGTCGTCACATAGATGGCGAACCATCGAGAGGTCGTGGCTGATAAAGAGGTAGGTCAGCGAGAACCGATTCTGCAGATCCTGCAGCAAATTTATTACCTGGGCCTGAATGGAAACGTCGAGGGCGGCGATCGGCTCATCGCAAACGATGAAGTGAGGATTTAGGGCGAGCGCTCGTGCAATGCCGATACGCTGGCGCTGGCCACCTGAGAATTCGTGTGGGTAGCGGTTGGCGAACCTCGGATTGAGACCGACAGATTCGAGCAGCTCGCCGATCCGCCTCTCCTTGTCATTACCTTGCAGCGCACCGTGCTCGTTCAATGGTTCGGCGATAATTGAGCCGACGGTCATGCGGGGATTGAGGCAAGCCTGCGGATCCTGAAAGATCATCTGCATCCGCGGGCGGATACGACGCAGTTTTTTGCCTTGGAGATGCGTGATATCCTGGCCGTCGAACAGGATGCGACCGCGGGTCGGATCGCAGAGGCGCAGGATGGTGCGCCCCCACCGTCGACTTGCCGCAGCCGCTCTCGCCAACCAGGCCGAGGGTGCGACCTCGCCTCACTTCCAGATTTATCCCGTCCAGCGCTCTAGTGGCGCCAACTTGGCGGCCGAAGACACCCGCATGGATCGGGAAGTGCAGTGCAAGGTCAGTGACCCTCAGCAGGATGTCATCCTGACGGGCCTCTGCTTCTCTGACGACGGCGCTTGGCTCAGACATCATCGCGCGGTCGCTGCCTGATTACGTCCCACCAGCACGCCGCTTCGTGGCCTTTGCTCACGGCTACGAGCGGAGGTCTTTCGCTGCGACACCGATCAAAAGCGTGCGGACATCGGGGCGCGAAGGGGCAGCTCGTGGGAAAGGCAGTTAGATGAGGCGGCTGCCCATTGACGCTCTTCAATCGGTCACGTGCGGTGTCGGCGCGGGGCAGCGTTTCCAAAAGCGCGCGTGTATAAGGATGATGAGGGGTTGCGTAGAGATCATCGACGGCAGCGCGCTCGACAATGAGCCCGGCATACATGACGATCACCCGATCGGCTATACCGGCTACTACACCGAGATCATGCGTGATCCAGATGATGCTCATCCCAAGTTCCTGGCGCAGCTTTCCAACCAGCTCAAGAATCTGCGCCTGGATCGTCACGTCCAACGCAGTCGTCGGCTCGTCCGCGATGAGGAGCTTTGGCTCGCAGGCGAGTGCAATAGCAATCATCACCCGCTGACGCATGCCGCCGGAAAACTGGTGAGGGTAGTCGTTTATCCTCTCCTGTGGCGATGGAATGCCAACAAGGGAGAGAAGTTCGATCGCGCGTTTACGCGCCTCGCCCCGACGAAGGCCGAGATGCTTGCACAACGGCTCCATCAGCTGGTAGCCGACTGAGAAGACCGGATTGAGGGACGTCATAGGATCCTGAAAGACGAAGCCGACTTCCCTACCGCGCACCTTTTGCATTTCGCGATGGTCAAGCGCCAACAGATCCCGCCCGCCCAAGCGAACCTGCCCCGAGACAATGTTGGCAGGCGGTGTCGGCAGGAGCTTCATCAGCGACATCATAGTGACGCTTTTGCCTGACCCACTCTCGCCAACCACGCCCAGAAGCTCGCCGCGGTCAATATGGAAGCTCACGCCGTTGACTGCATACACGCAGGCTTTCCGAGACCCAAAGGTCATTTGAAGGTCGGAGACCTCCAACACAGGCCTCGAGGCCTCTCCTTGAACTGACTCGCGCCTACCTCGATCCAAGGTCGCTACGCAGCTTACCGCTGCAGCCGGCCGCTTCTGTTGGCGCAAGGGAGATACTCCTAGTCCTTCCATTACGGGTCCATTTATGAGCGGCGTTCTGGCGCGGTTTACCCGTGGCTATGTTTACTCAATTCGGCTGAGGCGGCAGAAGCACCAACCTCTGAAGACGACCGCGAACGGAGAACAGTCAGCCCGGCTTAGCCGCTGCCTCGCTTGGGCCCACGACGCTGACTGGCGATGAACCGGACGCAGCTATCTCTGCGGGCGATCGAATAGGTTACCTGCCCCACAATGACTCGCGAGAAAACGCAGTCCACGATACCAATCCCGTGCAGGGATCATGAGGGCGAACGACCTTGGGTGCATGAGGTTCGTAGGCTCGCCGAAAGCCTCATTACTTGTCTCCTTAGAGCTCCCTAGCCTTGCTCTTTCGCAAGGCTGATGATTTGAAGTTTGACTTGCCCTCGATAATACTGCGTTCCTATAGTCGAATTCCTTTAATACCGTGCTTTAATTCGTCAAAATTCTGCGCCGGCAGCAAAAATATGAGGTTTTCGGACGAGGGTGCACCAACCTCTAGCAGGCTGTTGAAGGACTCAGCCGCGTTCGCAAACGAAGGCTGAATCGTCGCCATTTGTAGAAGTGGCCGACGAGCTTGTCTGCAGCCTATCATAGCCCCATCCGCAACCGCAGGACGGATCGTTTTCGTCGCGCCCTTCCCATGAGAACTCCGCGCACGCCGATCCTTCGCGGGTGCCGTAGCGCACATCCAGGAAGGCCTTGAGAGCCCCACACAGGCGATTTTGCCATCGGACTTGCCCTGGAAGGTGAGATGCGCCTCCTTGACAAAATCGAGGAACTCGCTATCCCAGACGTCCATCTCGACGATGCCCTAGCGGCCTGCAAAGGCGTTAGCTGTCATTCGGCCCTTTAATTGCGGTTTGATGTCAAGCAGTCTCTCCTTTCTTGAAGGCGGTAGCGCTCGATCTGTCGGAGCCCGCCGTTGCGTAGACAGGGTGAGCGCGGGTGGTGACTTGATGCCAGTCCGGTTGCGGTTTGGCGTCGTTGGACTCTGATGCCATCGCTGGGGTCATGGTCCCTTCCGAGGTCGCGCAGCGCCTCATGATGATGTCCGGGGCGGACGCCTTAACGTCTGCAGCGGGGTACGGTCGAGCCGCCACCAGCCGAATGAACGAGATCGCCACAAACCACCGTCCCAGCGGGACATCGCTAGTCGGCGAACCGGACCAGGAGCTGATAAATGGCCTGCACCCAATCGAACGATGTGCCGTCGACCCAGACGCAGGGTTAGGATCACGGCGATATTGCGGGCGATGGCGACCTTTGCCTTTCTCATGCCAATTCGCTTGGCAAGCTTTATTCCCCAAGCCTTGAGAGAAGACCATTTCTTCGTTCGATAAAGCAGCACGGTCGCCGCCTCGAAGAGGTAAGTCCGGAGAAGACGGTCGCCCCATCGGGATATCTTGCCATTGATGTCCGCTTCGCCAGATTGGCTGCGCCCCGCTGTAAGACCCAGATAGGCGCCGACGCTTGATGCCGTCGGAAGCGCGATGGATCATCGATCGTATGGCGGAACGTCAAGGCGGTCACCACGCCAACACCAGGAACCGTCATTAGGCGACGCGTCGTCTCATCCGACTTCGCCAACTAGCGGACGTCGTTGTCGAACTTGCCTTGTTGCTTGCAGATCTGCTCATGGATCGACAGAAGCGGCACGATCACACGTAGGAGCTGATGATCTTCGCCCAATAGCGCGCGAACCTGATTGCGGAATTGCAGTCGGACCGCACGAGGGAACCGCAAGCCGTATTCTTTGACGAGACTGCGAACCTGGTTCTCGATATCTCGACGAATGGCCACGAGCCGGGATTTCGCCACGAGTACCGCACGGATCTTTTGACTTTCCTTGCTCTCCTTGCTCTTGACCTTGACTTCCCGATACCAGCCAACCCGCACCAGTTCGGCCAGACCTCGAGCATCGTTCTGATCGCTTTTGTTCATACGCATCGACAAAGCCGTGTGCGCATGCCGAGCGTCAATACAGACCACTGGAAGATCGACCCTACGAAGCTCGTGCCACAGCCAACTCGCCATCGCGGCGCATATCGGTATGGCCGGTCGCGAGCCACACCCGCACATTACCCGGTATGGCGATCATCGGCGCTCAAGCACCTCGAGCACCCGCGCCAGCGCCTCCGGGTCGACGTGCGCATCCACTCGGATGCGTCGCCGGTTGCCAAGATCGATCTCGATCAATCCAGTACGCGCGGACACTACGGAGCGCACCCGGCCGCCCCCCGCAGACAAAAGCTTCGGAGTTTCCTCCACCTCCGTAGCGACGATCTGCACCGGCGCAAAAGATGGTACAACCTGCTCAGATGTCCGTGCTTGTCGACGCCAGGTAAACACCAGGCTGGCCGCGACTCCGTTGCGGCGCGCAACCTCAGTCACCTTCGCGCCCGGCACCAACGTCTCCTCGACAATCCGCGCCTTGTCGTCCTGCGACCAGCGCCGCCGCCGCTCCAGCCTGCCCAAAACCTCGACCCGCATCGCCTGATGACCTTAAAGCTAGACTTAAGGTCATACGCTTCGCGAATTACCTCACGTCACGCAAGACGGCGTCCGTCGGATGCGTACCGCGCTCACCCCGTCTCCGCAACCCGACCCGCTACGACGGGCCGAGCGCTACCAATTTGTCGCATGGCTTCAAAAGGGAAAAGAGAACTTGACATCAAGCCGCAATTAAAGGGCCAATTGACCGCTACGTGGGCCTGATGCAGGCCGATGCATTCGATGGGTACAACCAGCTCTACAAGGCCCGATATAACTGTTCGAGATCGAGCGCACTATCAACGGCCAAACGCCGGAACAGCGGCTTGCGGTACTCGTGATCGGTCGAGGCCGATCGTCGCCGATCTCGAAATCTGGATGCGCCAGCAGCGAACCTTGCTCTCATCAGGCAACAATACTGCAAAGGCGATCAACTGCCTCCTCAACCGCTGGGCCTCGTTTACCCGCTTCCTGGACGATGGCCGCGTCTGCCTCTCGAACAACGCTGCCGAACGAGCCTTACACGGTGTAGCTCTCGGAAGACGAAATTGGACCTTCGCCGGTTCAGATGCTGGCGGCAATCATGCCCCGCTGTCTATACCCTGATCGAAACCTGCAAGATGAACGACGTTAGTCTGCAAGCCTAGCTCGCTGACGTGCTGGCCAGGCTTCGAGATCACGCCGTCAACAGAGTCGCAGACCTGCTCCCGTGGAATTGGAAGGCGACCCAACAGTCCAAAACGGCTGCTGCCCGAACGCCGCGGCAAACCGGCGCTCCTGCCCGGACGCGTACGGAGCACAAAGGGCGGACTCGATGATCGAGCCAAACCTGCAGCGTCGCCCTTCACCGAGCGCGCTGCTGTCACGTCTTCACCCGCTCAAGCGAGCGTGCCAAAAGGGCGGCCCTCGGGGTCGCCGGCGGTACCTGCCGCCGAGCGCACCGGCGGCCTCTTGCGCATGCTCCACCCGAAAACGCCCGCTGAGCCTCAAGATGACGGCTCACTCCCTCCAGCTGGCTCGCCCTTGATACCGCTCTAGATTGCATCGTCACAACGCCCATCCCTTGCAATATGGAGACAGCATGAGAGTAGACTGACATTGACACGCCGCTCTGAGCCAATGCCTGAGGCTCGGGAGCGAGCTTAGTTCAACCACCACAGGCAGCAATTAGCCTGAGCCCACTTCGATAGTCGGCCGCTCAGCATGCGAGAGATTCAGTGCAGTTTGCGAGGTGCGCGTGGCACCCCAGCCACAATCAGGAATTCAGCAAGTCCAGAATATATCTGACGGTGAGCACAGTCGTCGGGATGATGAGTTCATCGGATGCGCCGAACGTCGATGTATGCACAAACGACTCGTTGCCTGGCGCGCGGGTGCCAAGCCAGAAATAAATCGAGGGTACGCATGCGGCGTAGAAGCCGAAGTCGTCGCTCCCTGACACCGGCATCCTCTCGCTGAAGAAGGCGTCCCGACCCGCGGTATCCTGAACGACTTGGCGGAATCTCCTCACCATTTCGGCATCGTTGACGACAGCCGGCTCGCCTCGGCGAATGACACATTCGGCACGACCGCGGTGCATTGCAGCGATGGCTTCCGCGACTTCACGCACGCGCTGTGACAATAGCGCCCTGCGCTCCGAGCTACCTGTTCTGATTGTTCCCTCCATGACGACAGAAGGACATATGATATTGGTCGCCTCGCCGCCATGAATGGTGCCGATCGTGATGACCGCGCCATCATCGATCGGCATTTCGCGCGAGACCACCTTCTGCACTTCGTTGACGAACGCTGCGGCGATGGTGATCGCGTCGACGCCGTTATGAGGCGAAGCGCCATGCGCCATCTTGCCAGTGATGGTGAGCTTGAACTGATCGGCGGACTTGGTTACCGCGCCTGCCTGGGCGCCGAACATACCGGCGGGAATTCCAGGACTGACGTGAAAACCGACAGCCCGATCGAAGCCGTCGAGCAACTTTTCGTCTTGAACCGTGCGTCCACCTAGGGGCTCCGCTTCTTCGGCTGGCTGGAAGAACACGCGGACCATACCTGCGAAGTTGTCCCGCATCCGATGCAAAGCGAGCGCTATGCCGAGCGCAATCGAGCCGTGCATGTCATGACCGCAAGCATGCATGACACCACTGATTTGGGAGCAATAGGGCAGATCCTCTCGCGTTTCGTGGATCGGTAGTGCGTCAATGTCGCCGCGCACAGCGACCGCGCGCTTTGGACCGGAGACACGCCCTTCGATATCAATATACAGGCCAGTGTTGTGGAATGTCTTGGCACCGTTCAAGTCGAAGCGTTGCAATGTTGCCCGGATCCGCTCCTGCGTTTTCCACTCCGCGTTCGAGAGTTCAGGCTCGCGATGCATATCGTGGCGCAGCTCGATTACTGCGTCGCTCTCCGCATCTGACAGAAGGCCGTTGCTGCATGTACTCATCGAATCGGTCCCTATAATGTGCTCCGTTCCGCCCGGGCATTATCTAATACATAAGACTAACACTCGTACTAAAACGGTTATCGGCAAACTTCTCCGCTGTGAAGCGTATATATCAAGCTGAGTCTCTTAACTTTGTGCATGAATTCTTCGCCAAAGCGAGCCCACTGCCCCGCGTATCGGCTGCACTCCACCCGCGACAGGGCGTACACTCGATTCGCATGACCGGCTCAAAAGGTACAACAGCCCGGCACGAAGGCTCTCATCGCGCTCGTATCCACGTGCTCGAGATCTACTCCGGGGCTTTGGCCGTCGCCCCCTTCTACTGCCCTTCGCATGGTCCGCAACTGGCTCATGGCTGAGAGCGAAGGTTACAAGTCCAAGGTTGCACAACGATAAACAATTCACGTCGGGATTGCCGATGAGACGGCCTCAAAGCAGATTGAGCTCCGACACTTCAGGAGCGGCAATGGTTCCCGCTCACTAAGCACGAGTAATGCGACGTACTTGCCGCTTCTAGACCAGACTTAAGATCGGCACAGCCTCTACTGCAGGCGAAAACGAACCTGCAACGGGGTGAGGCGCATAGGAAGAAGCCAGTAAGATCGGTGCAGGGCTTGCCATCAACGCCGCGCACAAGTGCCGCGATGATCCCGGCGGCCGCATCGGACTTTCTTACGCCCGGACGGATAACGTCTTTCGTGCGCATCATGCCAGCATCAGCATTCGCTGCAGCCTCTCGCATCACTGCAATTTGACATCGGATATGATTCCCGGATCTAGTGGACGCCATTGGCGAAATCGACGATTGTTCCCTTTGGCATTCGGGCCTGAATTTTTTCGGCTGATTGAAGTCGGGATTGGCAATGAGACTTTCCGCATATCAATGACGCGGCTGCTATCGATGAACATTTGACGCATTGCCGCTGGTTTGACCTGCCCCTGAATTTTCATCCAGCGGCAGTTAGAGTCTCGGGGGTTATAGGCCTTGCGGCGCGGTGGAAGCAACGGGCGATCGGCGGAGCTGGTCGGGGTTGCGCAGCCGAGCGTCCGTTGCGGTGAGAGTGGCGGCGTAGGCAGGCCGCGGGCGTGAGGTATTGCTGCGAGGAATGAGGGCGCTCGCCATTGTAGTCGGCGACCCATGCCGCGAGTTTGGCCCTGGCATCGTCGAGACCGAAGAACAGCGTCTCATTGAGGAGCTCGTCACGCATCCGGCCGTTAAAGCTCTCGACGAAGCCGTTCTGCATTGGTTTGCCCGGTGCGATGAAGTGCCAGTCGATGCCGGTTTCCTAGCACCACGCCAGCATGGCGTTACAGGTGAGTTCGGTGCCGTTGTCGGAGACGATCAGGCCGGGTTTGCTGCGCCGCGCGACAACCGTCGTCAGTTCCCGCGCCACACGCCGGCCCGAGATCGATGTGTCAGGAATGGCGCCCAGACATTCCTTGGTGACATCGTCGACGATGTTGAGGATGCGGAAGCGACGCCCGTTGGCGAACTGGTCGTGGACGAAGTCCAGCGACCAGCGCGCATTCGGCTTCGCTTCCAGCGGGATCGGCGCCCGGCACCCCATGGCCTTGCGGCGAGCCCGCCGCTTGCGGACCGTCAGCCCTTCTTCCCGATAGATCCGGTGAATGCGGTTGATCCTTGATGGCTCCCCCTCCCGCCGCAGCAGAATGAACCGCCGACGGTAGCCGAACCGTCGGCGCTCGTGGGCGAGGTCGCGCAGCCGAACACGAAGCTCCGTATCCGCAGCGCGGCGAGATCGGTAGCGGATCATCCTCCGATCCGCGCCGACGATCATGCAGGCCCGTCGCTCCGACAAGCCCATCGCGGCCTTCAGGTGCGCCAAAGCGGCGCGCTTGGCGGCGGGCCCTACCATTTTTTTGACAGAAGGTCGCGAAGGGCGGCCGCGTCGAGCATCTGCTCGGCCAAAAGCTTCTTCAGCTTCGCGTTCTCCTCCTCCGGCGACTTCAGCCGCTTGGCTTCGGAAGCTTCCATGCCGCCGAACTTGGCCTTCCAATTGTAGATCGTCGCTTCGGAGACTCCGTGTTTGCGAGCCAGGTCAGCTGTCGTCGCCCCAGCCCCATGCTCCTTCAACACTGCGATAATCTGCTCTTCCGTGAACCTTGCTCGCTTCGTCTGTCCGTCCTTGCTCAGGCCGGACTCTAACTCCATCTGGAGGAAATACTCAGGGGCAGGTCAAGATCCTCCTGCATGGCGTCCAGAAACTGGCATGCAAAATCGACTGCTACGGCCATCCCTGAAGCACGGGCGCGGCGATCACAATAGGCGGTAGTCAGCGAACGTCATGAAGCAGGCGGCAAGCAAGAGGCTTAGCTGCCCCTTGCGCATAGAGCATCTATTTTTCGGAAGGTAAGCTCGCGGATCGCGGAGCCGACCGAGCAAGGCAAACTTGCGTGCTCACGATACCTCTACTTGTTCGCCAATTCGTCCATCACTTGTTTGGTTGCTTGATAGGCCAGCTCAACGATTTCGTCGATCTCAGCCTCCGAAACAACGAGAGGCGGTGCAAAGCCAAGAATGTCTCCATGCGGCATCGCTCGGGCAATAAGCCCGCGATCACGAGACGCCTTTGAGATGCGGGGCCCGACTTTCAACTCCGGATCAAATCGCCGTTTTGTTTGTCGATTCGCGACATACTCGATTGCCCCGAGCAAACCCACCCCCCGAACTTCCCCCACGATCTCCAGCTGTGCAAATCGGTCCTTGAGTCGCCTTTGAAAGTGAGCGCCGACGGTGTGGGCACGATCGCTCAGTCGCTCCTTCTCGACGATGTCGAGCACAGCATTGGCGGCCGCTGCCGCGATTGGATGGCCGGAATAAGTATAGCCATGAGAGAATGGTCCGACGCGATCAGCAGCCTCCTCCATGACCCTGTAAACTTTCTCGCCGATGATGGCTCCCGAAAGCGGCATGTACCCGGACGTCAGCCCTTTAGCGACCGTGACAAGATCTGGTTCGATCCCGTACTGCGTGCTACCGAAGGCCGCGCCGGTTCGACCGAATCCACAGATGACCTCATCGGCAATCAAAAGGACGTCGTATCGTCTTAGCACCGCCTGGATTTCACGCCAGTACCCCGCAGGCGGAGGCGTGATGCCACCTGTGCCGAGCACTGGCTCAGCAATGAAAGCACCAACCGTCTCTGGCCCCTCTCCCAGGATTAATTGTTCGAGCTCGGCTGCTCGCCGGCGAGAAAAGTTCTCTTCCGTCTCGCCCGATTCAGCGCCCCAATAGTAATGCGGCGCGCCTGTATGCAGAACGCCCGGGAGGGGCATGTCCATATGATCGTGATAAAATGACATGCCAGTCATCGAACCGGAGATCACCGAGCAACCATGATATCCGCGCTCACGCGAGATAATCTTTTTCTTCTTAGGCTGGCCGCGTAGATTATTGTAGTACCAGACGAGCTTTGCTTGAGTCTCGTTGGCATCCGATCCCGAGAGCCCATAAAACACTTTACTTGCCTTGCAAGGCGCCATGCGCACGAGGCGGTCCGAAAGTGTGGCCAGTTCTTCGGTCGTGTGCGCTGCATATGTGTGGTAATAGGCTAAGCTGTAAGCTTGGCGCGCGATGGCTTCGGCCACCTCGGTACGACCATAGCCGATGTTTACACAGTAAAGGCCGGCGAATCCGTCAATATAGCTGCGGGCCCTCTGCGTCCTTGATATGGATACCCTTTGCGCCAGTGACTATGGTCGGGTCGCCAATCTTACCGGTGGCGAACTCCTTGAGCTGAGTGAAAGGATGCAGAACACTTGAGCGATCCCGTTCAGCAACGGTCTTGATGTCGACCATGTCACTCTCCTAAGCCGCCAGGTGACCGAAGCAGTCGTATTTCAGCTCCATAAACTCTGCTAATCCGTGTCGTGATCCTTCGCGACCAAGCCCAGATTGTTTCCATGCCCCGAATGGAATGGGTGGCCTGGTAAACGAGGCGGTATTGATACCGATCATGCCGCACTCGATTCGCTCTGATAGCCGCATCGCTCGACGCAGATTGTCCGTGCAGACGTATCCCGCTAGCCCCATTTCGTTAGCGTTTGCCCGGGCGATAACCTCATCTTCCGAATCGACGGGAAGAACGGCTACCACCGGTCCGAATGTTTCCTCGCGAGCGATGAGCATGTCGTCGGTCACATCGCCAAGTGGCGTTGGCGGGACGAAATTGGGGCCCAAGCTCGCGCCTTGCTGCGGCGAGACAACACGCACCCCCTTCTTCACCGCATTATCGATGTGAGACCTACATTTGTCAGCGACTGACAACTTGGTCATTGGCCCGATATCTGCTGTTGGCTCCAGACCATGGCCAATTCTCAGTTGAGCTATCCTGGCGGCGAACTGGTCCACGAAGGCACCGCTTCTATGAACGTAAACGCGGTTAGCAGCCAAACAGTCCTGAACAGACATCGCAAATTTTGCCGCCATCACCCTCGACGGCCTTCTCAAGATCGAAATCGTCGAACACCAGAAAAGGAGCATGACCACCCAATTCGAGTGATACCTTCTTGACATCTCGGCTGCACCTTCAAGAAGCAAGCAGCCTACTTCCGTAGAACCCGTAAACGAAAGAGCGCGTATTCTCGTATCCCTCATCAGGGGCTTCGAGAGTTCGATCGGATTGCCGACGACCACCTGAAACACGCCTTGCGGGAGCCCAGCCTGCTGCGCCAGCCTAGCCAGCGCCAACGCAGATACGGCGTCTCAGGAGCAGGCTTCACAATGATTGTACATCCGGCCGCGAGGGCGGCCCCTGCCTTCCGTTTGATCATCGCCATAGGAAAACTCCACGGGGCTATCGCCGCCGCGACACCTACTGGCTGCATTCGCACGTGAAGCGGGCATCCAAGCTTATGGCTCGGGATCGTCTCCCCGTATGCGCGCTCCCCTTCTCCTGCGAACCACTCAAGAAAGCTGGCATCGTACGCTATCTCCTGGCGGGCCTCAGCAACTGGCTTACCTTGCTCGCTGGTCACCAGGATCGCGAGCTCCTCCTCATGCTCGTGCATCAACGAGGCCCAAGTCCGGATAATTGCACCTCTCTTTGTCGCAAGGATTCTCGCCATGCAGGAAACGACGGCTCAGCCGCAGCTATGGCCACCTCCATCTCTCCGGCCCCGCAATGAGGAACAGCCGCGATCTCTTCGCCCGTCGCGGGATCAATTACGTGGTCTCGTTCGCGGCCCGAGACCCACTGACTATCAATGAGTGCTCCTCCGGACAGAAAATCACGACGTAGCAGATTTTGCAGATACCTGTTAGCCAGACCGACCGAATGCAGACCTCTGTGCTGGGTACTTTGAATTACCATTTGGGGGTCCCACCCGGTCATTTTGTTGAAATTGCCCATGCAATCAGGATACTGATAGTGCCAAGGGATTTGCGTCGCATTCCCCCGTCGATCGGACGGTTTCCTGCAACGCACATGCAATTCGCGACGGAAAGCACCTGAAGGCTGGAGCTCAATCATGCAATACGACCGGATAGACGCCCGTATCCTGGAAATCGTCCAGAAAAATAACCGGCTGACTTCCGAGGTCATCGGTGAAATGGCTGGCCTTTCTGCTACCGCGTGTCAGCGCCGGTTGAAGCGACTCCGCTCAGACGGAATAATTGAAGCCGATGTCGCGATCGTTTCCGCGAGGGCGGCGGGAAGACCCATCCAGATGCTTGTGCTGGTGAGCCTCGAACGAGAGCGTTCAGACATCATTGACAAGTTCAAGAAGGCCATCAAATCCTCGGCCGAGGTCGTCAACGGCTTTTACGTCACTGGCGACGCCGATTTTGTTCTCTACATCACCGCCCGTACCATGGAGGACTATGAGCAGTTCACGCGTCGCTTCTTCTATGAGAACTCGGATATCAAAGGTTTCAAAACGATGGTCATTATGGATCGTGTGAAGACAGGTTTTGCCATTCCGATCGAATCTCCGTCGGAGGAGTGAACGGAGCGCTCTTTCTTCTGCTTAGTCTTCGGGACTTAATGCCTTGCTTTATTGCTTCCGGGATGACTGAACGTTCGCAACCTATTTAGATCCGCTTTCCATTCAGAACTCTCAAGCGTTTTGTTCTAGTTTCTTGAGAAAGGATCGCTCGGCGTCTTCGTCATGAAGGTATGATCGACAGCCATTACTTTCCCAGGCGCCCTCCACCAATCGATATCCCTGTGGCACACTAACTCCCAACACGACAAGGTCCCGTCGATCTTGGTGCCGTATGGATGCAGTTCGCATAAACGGGTGAACTGGAAGTCTTTCTAGGCGGCGCTCCGGGCTACGCCGAATACCTCGTTGCCATCCGCGGCCCCGCCCGTCCGGAGCACCCACATATGCGCCTTTGCGGCCCGGAGCGGTTCGATCCCAACGTCGTCGACTGGAAGGCGCTTGAGCCCGTCAACGCGTTGTCCGACACTTGGAAGCCGCGGCGACGCGCCGCGCGGCTCAAATGGACGTCAAGCGCCAATCGAAAGGACTCGCAGAGCTACGCTGTACGCTGGCGGACTGGGGCGGCCACGCCGCCTGGCACCTGCGTCCGCTGCACGAGCGTCTCGTAGCCAAGCTCAGGCAACGGCCATCCGAACAGCGACATCGATCGGCTGCTTCCGTGGGTCCACCGACGTCAAGACCTTAAAGCCGTGGCCTGAGAACAAGGCTAACGTCGCACGTCGGATTTTCGTGGATACGCTGGATGGCTCCGCCTGGATATTGTTCAATTATGTCCGTGAGGCGCTTGAGTGGAATCCGTGCGGGCGATGCCCCGCGTGCGGAGGCAAGACTGAGGAAAAGATGGCTCAGCTACAAATACCCGTTCGTGCCGGCTGGCCTTCAGCGGCCAAGAGATGCGGCTCGCTTGGCCTGCCAGAACCAGCACGTGCCACAAGGGCTTCTCAACTGTTTCGTCTTGCTGCGCCTTGGTGATCCGGACCAGTTGCCCCGATCAGGCCGCCTCGGCGGCCCTCGAACTCAATCTTTTGAGGGCAGGCACGCCCGACCCACTCGTGACCCGCCCCCCGATCGAATGACGACCGCCCGGTTTTAGGGGGTAGCATTCCGTCGCGCGATTATCCCAGACAGCGATGTCGCCGGATTTCCAGGTCCAGTACACCGTGTTTACCGGTGCAGTGATATACGATTGCAGCCGCTCGAATAGTCTTTGACTGGGATACCGCTGCAGACCGACAAAGTGCTGGATGGACCGACCGAGCAAAAGGAGACGCTCTCCGGTCTCGTGATGGACGCGAACGATGGGATGCGTCGTCTGATAGTTTGTTCCAGTGGATACATCGTCCAAGCACTTCTTATAAGATTCCGTGGCCCGGTCCATTACAGCGTAATCGAAAGCGGCGCAGCGAACAGCCCAGAGATCGTCGGCAAGCATTCGTAGCGAGTCCGGAAGATCAAAATAGGCAGCCGCAGTGCTCGACCAAGCCATGTGATCGCCGTAAAGCGGTGTCGCCGCACCGCGAAGGATCGCGATTTTTGAACGCACGCTATCAAGGCTGTCGTCCATGTTCATCAGATTCATAGGGCTCGCGCGATCTAATTGCGTTTTCGGTGTCGCAAAGTTTCCCCTTAGGTCGACCGTTGTGGGATGCGGTATGAGCGAGCTGAGCCGTATGGCAAACCGCTGCTGCTCGTCGTCATTAAGATGTCCCTGGTCACGGAAGAAGATGACTCTATGCTCGAGCAGCAGCTGCTTGATGGCTGCGACGACCTCGTCCGGCAAATCATCGGATAGCCTGATGTTCCTTACCTCGGCACCGAGCCGAAGCGCTTGCTTGACGATGTCTGCGCGAGGAATGATTGTACCGATGGTCGTTGTGTCGGTCATGACGGTGCCTCTGCCTATTGATATCTAAACAAAGCTCCTCGACTTATCGTGGCTTTACGCGCGGCAAAGGTTAACCAGGCCATTTCGCGCGCCTTGTGACGCAATCTTCTGCGCACTTACTTAGCCGCACGATGAACCAATCCTGACTCCGACACAGACCGCCTATCATCCTGTAATCAGACGCTGTCCGCATGGTGATGCACCTCACTATCCGTTACGATCCGACGACGCGTTCCGGGTAACGCCGCTCGACCGATTTGCAGCATGATCAACAGCCTGGCTCCGACATCGCAAATCATAGAGACAATCCATGTCAAGTCCATGAAACGAAACCAGCTTTGTTTTCGATCCTGAGTAACGTTCGCTTCGTCTCCGAACTCAACCTTGGAAAATCCTCGAAGAACGATCGCTTCGTCACCTCACCCAACACCCGTGGCCATCCGCATGACGAAGAACGAACTGGTTTGCCGCCTTCTCACGAAGCTAATCGGACAGAATGCCGCACTTCGGCGATGACTCGATCTTCTATCTCAGATCGATGCACGTATCTAGCACCACTGTTACGAGAGTGCGATCATTTCTTCGCGATTTAAAGTTGCTCAATGAGCGCGCCTGGTCTGCCGTTCTATTGGGTTGCTCGTTCTGATTTCGCCAAGCAGGAGACCGCGCAAAACTCGAACGCTGCAACTCCCATTGCAGCTTAACAACGGACTCAATCCCTCGATTTGCGAAATCTGCTCTCGCCGACTCAGGTAGTTGGTGGGTAGTCCGGGGTCGCGACCTGGTTTGGCTCCGTCCAGTGGCGCGTGATTTGCCTCTGGGAGCGCGATCTTTGGCTTCCTGGGCGCCCACTCAGCAGAATAGGCGCGGGCCGGGCATGAAGCCGTGCGGCTCCGCGCAATACAGCGACTTCGCACTCTTGCATTGCAAGCCGTAAATTCTAGCAGGCCATCTTTGTCTCCCGCACTGCTATTGGCAGCACGGCACTGAATGCAATGCAAATCGCGTGAGCACGATCACACACGCACCAAGAATGCACGGTTCGAGAGAAGACGATGAAAGAATGCACAATCAGCGCAACTACGCCGGCATGCAACCAAAACGGCATGCAACCCTTAGTTTTGTCGACGTGCCATAGTAAGCTTCCGTCACCATGCATGTAGAGACGAGCCAGCATGTAAGGCTGGCTCGTCTTAGCCGGCGGCTTCTCATCGCGCGATCCCAAGGCAAAGAAGGCATTTGAGACCGCTCTCGCAATCGGCACAGCAACGACCGAAGCACAATCTAGGCGTCGTTCTATTTGGACGCTCACATATGGAAAACGTTAGTTCCTGGGCGAAGGATTGGCGGTTTCGGAAGCTACATGGAGTAAACGATGTCTCTGGAGACTTGGAAAATGACGAGATCGATAGCTTTGGTGTGCTTGTGCTTTGGAATGGTAATGGCCACTCCGGCAAAAGCGCAGCCCATCTGGACCTGGACGAACCAATATGGCTCAACACTGAGCGTCAACAGCTTTGACCAGAATACGGGAGCGATCTCCGGAACATATACGAACAATGCGAGCAATAGCTGTGACGAAGGCGTGCCTCAAGCTGCAACCGGGTGGCTGGCTCAAACCAATCAAGGTGCAGCGATCAGTTTCACTGTGAACTTCGTCGGATGCGGCTCGACGACCGTGTGGACCGGGCAGCTCAATTCCGCGTCGGGTTTTCAGGCACTTTGGCTGCTCTCACTCGCAGAGCCGGTAGTATGGAACGGCATCAGCGCCGGCGCCGACACTTTCACATTCAAGACCGGCGACAGGACAAAATTGCTGTCCGTTGCTGGCGCGGCAACCGAGAGCAACGCAGGCGAGAAACTGTCGAACTCAAAAAAGAGCCCGAAGTGACACCAAACTCTAATGGCGGGCTTCGATCCCACTAGACTCTAGACTGGAACAGACGGCCGAAGGCTGGTTCCTGCGCATAAACCGAATGATAACTCTGGTTAGCTGCGCGCGCAGTAGCCACTCATCGCTGATTTGACGCGCGGCGTGCGGCGAATGGTCTGCTTATCCGTCACGCAGCACGATTGCCCACGCTTTGCGACCCAAGTCGCTGACGCCGTCGCTCGTCTTCTCTTCACTGGGCCTGCTTCGGGTCGCCTGGTAATCAGCAGCAACGCATTGCGGCGCTTCATCCCAATTCGGAGCGTTCAAAGGCCCCGTCCGGCCATTTTTGCACGATGTCCAAAATTCCGCAGATTTGATTAAAGTCAACATACCGCTTGCTAGTGGCGGTCCGAGACCTGCCCTCCGGATAGGCAGACCGCCCACGATAGCCTTCAATTGTTATGGTCCCCTCACGCAACGTTGTCGGCCCGATCTTCGCCTTTGAACCTTCTGGTGTGAATCGGTGGGTCCTAATCGGCCAGGAAGTCATCTCGCGCTCATCGTGTCTACTCGCCAAGCTGTCCACATTCCTCGCAGGCTGCTTGATCAATCGCCGATGAGCTCAATCCCGCTTCATGAGAGCCGCATGTTCCGGTAAATGACTGCCTTACCGCGGCCCAAGCCATCCCGCGGAAGCCTGGCCGTTTCAGAGCTGCCTCCATGACGGCCCGCTTCGCGAATGCTATCGCGTCGCCGGCGCTCTACCGAGAGATCCGAATCAACGTGCTTAATCCTGTTTGGTAGGGTCGGCGGAACCGCTCCCTCCAGTTAAGTGGCGACGAGAGCCTTGCTCGGGCCACATTGACGGGGCGCCGGTCAAGGCCTTTCGCCCAACTTGCTTGAGAACTTCAACGGAAGTCTCGCCTCGCGATGCGGCTTCCAGAATTTTGGAAGCGACGTGCGCTCGGGTACCCGTCTCGTGACGGGGCACGCCCTTGCAAACTTCATCCAGCACTCGACGGAGGCAGGCGATGGTTTCGGAGTCGAGCATAGCAGGTCCCCTCCAATCGAGGCGGTGCAATGAAGTACACCGCAAACGCAAACTTCCCGACGAAAATATTCTCAATTCGATAGCACGAATGGCATGAAACGCTTTTTACACCATGTTACTTATGGTTGTATTATCATACAGTAAACGGCTCGCGCGTCATCAAGCCTGACTTCTTTGGCGAGCCGCCACACTTAGGAAGATTGTTCGATAGCCTGCTCATCTTGTAACGCCCCGCCAGTGAACATATCCGCCCGCGGCACATCATCAACGATCGTCGAATATTCTTCTGACCAAGCTCGGTTCATGCGCCAATGTCGGCGTACGCACCCGAGTTCACTTCCGAGTGGATGTCTGCGCATCTGTATGAAGCTCGATCGCGGGAGCACCTCCCGAGTTAGTGGCCCGAAAGGACATCGGACTTCTACTCTCGGCGGCCAGAGCCCAGCTGCTGCTTCAATTGATCAACGAAGCTGAGCGGAGCCCTGGACATGAAGCTCATCAAACCAAGGACCACGGCCGTCATTCAATGCCTGGACGACATTGGACAACTCTTTGTAAGGGCACCGAATAAGATGTCTCGACACGTGCACAGTCCTTACGTCGACAGTATTCTTCCCGCAGATCGGCTTGCTCCGTATCCCTGTGACGAACCCTGAGCTCTCAAGCTAACGGCTTCTCTACAACGTCTTTAAATACTCAAGAAGTGCTCGCCTTTCGGCGTCAGTCAGTGCCGGACCGATGACTCCAGGCGGCAGCTTCGTAATATCAGTTTCCTTGCCCTCGAACGAATGCCCTCGATTGCTGTTGCCAAGCAGCGATACGTTGAAGTCAGTTAGACCGGGCGCGCAGGCATCGCTCGCTCGCACTTTCGCAAGCAACCCGACGTTAACAGGATCAAACTTGCGGCTACCGACGCAAAAAGAACTCGGCCGCCGGCCCTGCGGCAACAACATGTCCTTCAGCGTCGGCACTGACCCGTTGTGCAGGTACGGAGCTGTTGCCCAAACGCCGTCCAGCGGACGCGCGCGGTATTGAGGTTCAAGAGCAAGGACATCGTGGTCCTTGCCGTTACGGCTCACCCGGGCTCCAACATACGTTCGCGGGTTTTGGCAGTTTTTCCTCGGCCCCCACATCTGCTGCTTGACCGTTTCGGGAGAGTTGTTCGTAACGTTCCATTGATCGATCGTCTTGCCCACCACGTCCATCAGCGCCAGCACAAATAAGGGATCTGCCGACCGATCTGTTGGAAGGCCGCAGCCCCAGGTCTTGTTGAGATCATCGACTGGATTCAGACCGAGCGAGTCGGGTAAGTGAACACGCCGCGTCGTCAGGACATTGGATTGTTGGCGATCGGTGCCGATCACGTTCACCGGCAGCTGAACGACGTTGAAGTACCGGCGTCCGCCGATCTCCACCCAATTCTTCTCGCCCTTGGCCGATCGATCCGGGTTCTCCGGCTTCCAGAAGGAATCTTCCGGCCACTTTGCGTCGAACGCGGGATCATGTACGGGTCCTCGGTGGCATTCAAAGCAATGCGAGCGATAAAGATCCCGGCCCTTCTCAACGAGTTTGTCGTCGATGGTCCAGGCCGGGTCGCCTGGGAACCTGTCCTGCGCGTCCTTCCATCGTGGCGCGACAAGGCCGTCGAATTTCCTGCCACTTGCCTCTGCGGATGAGAATGGATCGGTCCCGCGCAAAAGCTCCTCGAAGCGCGCAATGTCCAACAGATGGATGGATGATTCAAAAAGCGGCCGGCCCGGCGCGGGTGCCCGCATATTGATTTTCGCGCTGACGCCGAGCGCTTCGCCGGAATTGCGAACAAGCTCGTTGAGGACAGAGGCGTCATACTGCGCCCACAGAAAGTACGGCGTGTCCCAGATCGGCGGAAAGCTTACGGGCGCGTCGTTACGCGCGAAGTTGCTCTTGAGAAGCGGATCGGAGAGTTCGCCGGTCACAGGATCCAGGAAATTGGTGTAGAAGACCTGGTTTCCGATCCGGTTCAAGGCATCCAGTCGGCCGAACCCCTCATCGAGATCCGAAACACCCTGCCCCGCCAAAAGGCCATCGCTTGCGGTTTTTTGAGCTTTGATCTTTTGAAGTGCTAGCTCCAGATCACTTCGCAGCTTCTTGCGATCAATGCTTCGACCTTCAATGCTTTCCAGCCGGTTGGCGAAGCGTTCGAACCGCCACGGCAGGATCAGCGTGTAGCCGATCGATAGTCCAATGACCCGTTCCACCTCACCGAGGTTGACCATCGCAGGTCCACCATCGAAGCGAATGCTGACATTCTTGTACTCGAGGTGACCGGTATGACAGGCGGCGCAGGTTAATCCGATCTGATCTTCGTAGAAGGCCCCCGTTGTCGGATCGATGCCCCCTTTCAGGATTGCGAAACCGACCGGCAAGCCCGTTGGGTTGTCGGGCGTGCTCGCCGTCCAAGTGGAGCCTGTCCCCTTCGCATCCTCGCGGTAGCCGTATGCAGGTGAGCTCGCATCAAAGTCCTTTGAGCTCGGACTGGGGATAAAACCAAGGCGTCGCAGATATTCATTGTCGGTCAAGCTCGTGTAATGGATCGATAGCTCGGGACGTTCGAGAGCCAGGAACCAGCGATAGGGCACGGGAATGGTCGCGGTGCCCTGGGTGGTATGGTGGAACCAGTAACGCTGCCGCGAGCTCCAGTTCTGGGGCAGCCAATATGCGCTATCGATCTTCGACGGCGCCGGCAGCGTCGCCGGCAGCAGCTGGGCAACCAGATTTGCGCCATTCTTTATCTTGAGCGCCGTATCGCGAAGCTTTTCCGGTACAAAGTACGCCATGCCCGCGACCAGTGCCGCCACGACGAATACGATCGCGACCAAGAGACCGATGACGTGAGGCAGCCGCCTCAGCCGGCCACCGGCCCAAGAACTGAACGAACGTGCCCCCATGGCAATCCTCCCTCATTTCAAATAGCGCGTGTCGCTGTGCGAGCGCGCCGGACGATGGCGCTGCTTACTTGTTCAGCAATTGGCTATTGATGAAGGAGACGACGTCGGCGGTCTCGGCTGCGGCGCGTCGGGTGATGGTCGCGGCCGCAGGACCACCATGCAAGAACGAGGGAAACCAACCGAAATTGCGAACATTCCAGTCTTCCTTCGGGAGAACCGCTCGGTTTACACCGGGTACCGCAAAGCCCTGCACTTTCCTTTTGAGTGGCTGCGCCGTCTCGGTATGACAGCTCACGCAATCGGTATTGAAGAAGTGGCTCTTCTTCGTATCCGCAACGATGTTGACGATCTCGAGCACACGGCTATTGGGAACGTTGCCATCGATGAAATCGGCCGTGGAGACGCCCTTGCGGTTGGAAATCGCCAAGGGAGGATTCTGCAGCGCCGCGTGGCGGCAGGTCACTGGATTCTGGTTATTCGTGACCGGCCGCGGGACCACATGCGTGTCGCCGACGATGCTGAACATCTGCGCAGCATGGAGGCCATCGAGCGTCGGGCCCGGCACTGGTATCAGCCCGGACTGCGGCACCCTTAGCATCGAAACGAACACCCAGGGTTCGGGCGGTGAAATGCCCATGACAGCCATAGTGTTGAGGCGTTGCGGCGAGAGATGCTTCTCCAGCACGGCTTTCACCGCATCACGAAACGGCTTTGCAGAGGAGCCGACCAGGCCGGGGTGCACGTTCATGTCGCCGGCAGTCGAGATCTTGACATTGCCGAACTTTCCAGCGGCAAGTTGATCGCGCAGAGCCGCAATGTCCCGAATGATCGCCTTGAAAGTTGCGTCGTCAGGCTTGAAGCGCGGGAATGGCGCGCACCCCTCGAGCGGCGGATCGGGATCGAGGTTGAAGCTGAAGATCAGGTGGCCGGCAGTGTCATGGACCTTGAATCCGTCAGGCCCATTGGTCACGGGTTGAATGATCAGCCGGATTTGCGGCTGCCGTCCAAACTGGGCGACGACGTCTGGGGATAGGCCCGGTGCTCCCGGATCAATCCGGATGCCCGCAACGAACCAGGCATCGATCTTTTTGACGGCATCCGGCAGATGGATGTGGCGCGCGCCGGAGTCCGGCACGCCTTCGCGTTCGGGATTTTCGGCGTTTGCGATAAAGCGCGCGAAATCCTCATCAGACAACAGCCGGTGCGCGGCCCCAGCGGGACCGGCAAGGTCGGAGATCGCAATCAAATTGACGAGGTCTGCAGGCGTCTTGGGAGGCGGAAACAGGATGGACACGTCGTTGGCCGAAAGCGGCTTCGATGACGTCTGGGCCTCTGCTGTTGCTGGTCCCAAAGCACCGCAGAAGATCAGTCCCGCTGCAAGCAGATTTATAAGGACCCACCCAAGCATCGAGCGGCGGATTTCACCTTTCGCCATTGTCGGCAATTCCTCATGTAAGATTGAAAACTCGAACGTCTGATCGAGATACAACCGTCTTCAGCGACATATTCTGCATATTTTGGCGCGCAGCCGCGGATAAAGGACGTTCACTCGCTACCGTAAAACTTGCTTTGCAATGTCTTGAGTTGAGTAGGATGCAAAGCCTCGTCTATGCAGTTGAAAAACATCTCACTTCTTGCATTGACACGCTCTCGATCAAGGGGGCCATGGTCCATGTCTGTTTGCAGGGCGCGCACGGCGATCCAGTCCTTTGACGGATCATTGAGCAGCTCAAACAATGTTCCATTCTGATAGGGATGACGCTGAAAATGAGCGAAAGCCACCTTGGCTGAGATCTTCGCATCACGCAGTGCGTCGGGGAGCGCGAGGAGATCAAGCCCTTCCAGATCGCCGATTTCTTGTATCTGGCTCTGCGCTTCCTGATATTGCTCCCGCCCCACCAGTTGGTACATTCCTCGTGGGCGAAACAGCCAACCGTCGTCCGTCCCCGTCTGGTTTCCGAACGGGTTGCCCTCGTAGCCAAGAACAAAATTCGCCAATTCCTTGGGATGATTGAGCAATGCCTCGATCGCGATAGGCGGTTTATTCGCCGCCACCAGATCAGCGTTGTTTTTGGCGATCCGGTCGCGCCATTTGCGCGGCAATTGCGAGACCGCGCTGTAAGAGAAATTCTCGCTGCTGCGGGTAAAATCAGCGCTGTCGTAGGAGATTGCTCCCAGTATATAGGCGAGGATCCGCGGATCGGTTTCTGCGACGCGATCCCATTCCTGCAACAACGCCTTGACCTGCTCGGCCTGAAAATACGCCATATAGCTCTTCCGATATGGCGGCAGGGGCGCCGGAGCCGGCGAATGGTCCTTGATCGATACCGCGAGCTGGTGCTCGTAGGCGGCAACTTGGTCGCGGTACTTCTGATAGCCGCGCTCCTGCAACCACCTCCTCTCGTAACAGGCAAGTAGCGGCTGCGGCTTGATCTTTGGAGCGGGCCGGTACTCTTTGCCCAACTCGTCGGCGTAAGCAGCTTGGGCGAGCTTAGCATCTCTGAGCGTTTCAAAGGCAGATGCGACGGATCCATTCAAGAGATGAAACAATTTCACCTGTAGGCAATCAGCATTGCTCTGCTTGGTCCGAGATTGATCGAAATCATCCTTTGGCACGCAATCCCAAAAGCGACCACTGCTCAGCGAGATGATATCGTCGGTTTGCTGAGACAGGGTCCAGCCAAGCGGCAGGCTGTAGAACAAGCCGGTTATTTCGGTGCGGCCAAATGTCGGAAAACGCTGTACGCTGGCAACGAGGTCGCTTTCCGGCGCGCGATCGATCGTGGTTGCGTGATTGAGTGCGACATAGGTCCGCGAGGTACGCGTGCTCAAAAGCGCGCGCACCGGCTCCATGAGCTCACCGAACATGAAGGACCCATGATCTCCGAACTGGCCGCTCACCAGCGACAAAAGATAGATTCGGAACTTTGGCGCATCGGAAGTGCCCTTGATGCTGTTGAGACGCTCGATCAGATCGAGAGCAGTCTCGATTCCGGAGTTCTCGACATAGCCACCGTCCACCAGGCGCGCCTGTGGATTGGCGGTCATGCAGTCATTCTTTAAAGGAACCGTCGCCGCCGGCGTCACCCATGGAAAGCGCGCGCTGGTAAACGCCGCCGCGCTGAGCGGAATGTGGAGAGAACGGCTTGTGACGGTTTGATCGGGGCCAATGCCGGTGCGATCAAGCATTGCCAGAATGCAAAGGTCCTTGTCTTTCGCGTGCAGCGGGTCGATATCGAAGGGAGAGATCACAACTCGCTTGCCGCTACCGGCATCCGTCGTATTCAGCAACAGCGCGGGCATATTGTTGTTTGGCGCCCAATGTGACTGGAAATCGGCCTTCAGCAGGTTGGACTGTGCGCCGGTCCCCTTCTGGTTCCTGAGCATTCGGTCTGCGGCATTTTCCAGCGTGTATTCCAGAAAGCGCGCGCGGTCGAAACTTGGAATCGCGAACGGAGAAAACAGCTGGGTGAAATCAGTAAAAAGAAAGCCGGCAACCAAAGGCGAGAGAAAATCCGTCTCCAACACGCTTGCAACGCGCTGTTCTACCGGCCCGGACGCGTCGATGTCCTCGGCGCGACCGACGCCGGCGAGAAAGTCTGCGATCTTGGGGCATGTCTTTGCGTCGGGAGCAATCGCATCAAGTGGCGCATTGTCGGCATGAAGCGCAGCCGCGAAGACTGCCGAGCCGACGCTTCCGCCGGAGACGCCGCTGATCGCAAACAGATGTTGCCGAAACGCCGGACAGAGATCCTGCATTCTGGCAAGAAAGCGGGCTGCGTTGTTGGCTGCATAGATGCCACCGCCCTGGGCCGCCACAATGAACACGGGATATTCGCCAAGCCTCTTGGCCTCGGCGACCCGCGGCTTTTGCAAAATCCATTCGCGAAATGCCTCGACCGCAGAGATGCGGGCCTTCTCTTCCGGCTGGCCGGCTGCGATGGCTAATGTACGCAGGCCGTGATCGTCACTTCCAAATAAGGACGCAACCAGGAACAGGCTACCGAACACAACCGGTATGAACGGGAAATTGAGCCTGATTGTCAGCAGCGCAAAGTGCGTCGAAAGAGCAACCACGCACATTGTAAAAAGAGCGATCACGCCAAACGAGCCAACGAATTGCGCAAGCCTATCGGGAAGCAGGAGGAAGCCAGCCGTCAATAGCGCGATGCCGGCGATCGTGAGCGCAAGAAATCTATAGCGGATGAAATAGGCATTGTTCGCCCGGCTCGCGAGCTCGGTGGCGCGATCTCTTGCTCCCATCCGCCAGGCAAATACAACAAACGCTACGAGCAGGATGAGCATGGCGAAGGCCAGGATGAGCAGCAGGTTGCGCTCGAAGGCAAGCGCCTGAGCCTGGATACGGAAGATGCTTCCGACTTCCTCGACCTCGCCGATCTTTTCAGCCGGCCGCGAATCGAGTTGACCTAAGGTCGCAGCGAGTATGGGCAATGCGCCGAGGATGACGGGTGCAAGTCTGATATAAAGGGCCAACCGGCCTGTCGCGCGCGGCATGCGAGCTATTGTTGCAGCGGTGAGCTGAAACGCAGCCGCCCAAATCGTTATCGCGATCACGCCAATGGCGATGAACTCTTTGACAGTTGTCCAGCCAATGTCGTCGGCGCCTATTCGGTAGAGCTCCTGAATTTGATCCGGCAGGTAGAGCAGAACGGAAATGGCGACCGAGAGAATGATGATCCATCGCAGGTTGCGCAATAGTGTGAACAATTGCTCGCGCACAGTCATCGCCTCGTCCCCTAAACTTTCTACGTCAGAAGATCTCAGCAAATATTGGCTTCGATTCCAAACACGGTCGAGGTCTCATCGAGCACGAATGCCGAAGAGCGCTCGCCGCCCCCAACGAATAACAATAGATCCGCTATCGGGCAGCGGGTTGAAGACAATGAACTTAACCTGCAGTAGTGGCGCGATTTATCGAATATTTTGCTGGACGGTCAAGAGATTTTCGATGTGGATGAGGCGAAATGGATTGCTCGATGTTTTTCATCTCGGTCCAATGCAGTTGCGCACTTTTTCCTCGCTCATTCGACTGAGACGCAAAGAAGGCGCACGGCGCCGCCGCACTTCTTCCTGCTATCGTCGGTCGCATTCATCGATCGGTCCATTGATCGATGCGTCTTGACGTTGACGAGGGCTCGGACGCCTTTAAGACCTAGCCTTCTTGAAGCCGACTTTGAGCAAGAGGAGAAGAGCTTGCGCGCGGCGAGACCGCGGACGCGCTCAACCCGGTCCGAGCATCAATGATCGTGCGCTGACGCCAGACGTTCGCGCGGATCTCGGCCGATCGGTTCCCCATACCCGGCGATTGAGCCCACTCCATGGATGAACACGTGATGACCTCGGCCTGGTCGAAACCACCTCGCTCTTGGACAGAAAGGCGCCCAATCAGCACCCGCGTTCGTGGTCGGTACAAGTCGAGGATTCCGCGAACCGACAACGCAAGCCCCGCCCCGGCAGATGTCATTTGCCGCCAGAAACAGCCGCACGTTAACATGGCAGCAGCGCTTCAGATCGCCCTTTGGAGGGCACGGCCGCACAAAGAGCCGCGCTAGCTGGGTGTCTCAACCCAGGATAAGTTCGGTTGGTGTGATCAGACATGCACCCTTCATTCCGGTCCGAACCATGAAGTGTACGGTTTAGCGGCATGAGCACGCAGGCAACTGACCAGCGAGACAGCGATCAAGGTTTTTTCTCCTCACGCCCAACGATCACGCAGTTGATACCCTCGTTGGTTTGGAGTCTGTCTGCTGTCTGCATGCCCGCGTAGCGCCGCAGGCTGAGACATCGCTGACGATGGGTCCGATGGCGCGCGCCCAGCATTGTCTGTCCGATTCGGACAATCGCCTGGACATCGAGCAACTAATCAATATGTAAGAGCCGCATCAGTCATTTGCGTCTTTGAACAAACCTTGCATCGATCATCGTCGATGCCTTGTGAGCGTATAGTCAAAAGGGTAGCGGGACGCTTGCGCGTCGGCTATCAACCCGGCGAATTTTAGAACGCGGAATCATATTCGGGCAGTCACGGCTTTGGACATCACCGACGAGCAGTGGCGGGAGAACGCTTTCAGCATTCCCGCCAATCTGAGAGCTGTGCCTCGCAGCGAGGACGACGACGGTTTGCGACACGCCATGCTTATGGTCTGGGCCGAGCTCGCCAAGGCGTCGGCCACGATCAAACATTTATACTCGCTTGTCCCGGAATCGATGATCCTCGAGTTCGCTGCTACGCTCGACATGCGAGCGCCCGACTATGGTCTCTCATTCGGCGGCACGGAGGCCTACGAGGAAATCGTGATGCGGCTCGGCGGTTGTCTTCGCGCCATGGAGCGTGAATACACCGAACAGGATCTGGGTTCGAGACCGACTGATCCAGCCGGGTGGCTCGTCGAACACGCAGGGCATTGTGCCTATCTGATCCCCATGGGGCGCTTAGCGTGGAAGGATCCAAAGGACCCTGCCCAAGACATGCGCAACTTCGACCAACGCGGACTTTTGCGTCTTCGGTTCGTCCCAGCTGTCGTGGACGGCGCGAGGGTTCAGATTGTGAAGGCCGACCGGATGGCCAGGAAGTCGTCGGCATTCGGGGCCGTACTGTTTCCTGATTCCACCTTCGACTGCGACGAAACACCGACGAGGTTCTTCGTCAGAGCGGTCAACATTCCCAATGGCGAAACCATTATTTCCGATGCGTGCAAGGCGGCTCACACCGAACTCTGCATGACCACCGTGTTTCCCGAACTCATGATTGACCCGCAATCACGTCGTCTCATCGAAACTCAACTTGTCGAGAAGCCCTGGCTCACCGAGGGTGAAATGCCGGACGCACCTGGAATCGTCGTCGCAGGCTCCTGGCATGAAGTGGAGAACGGCGAGCGATACAACATTGCTACGATCTACGACGGTCACGGCGAGCGGATTGCTCAGCACAAGAAGCGGATGGCTTACAAGGACGCTGAAGGCCGCGTGGAAGACATTCGGCACGGAACTGAGCTTGTGGTCGTGGTGCTGGAGGAAGCCCTTTTTGGCTTCGGCATCTGCCTCGATTTCTGTAATAGGTGCTATCATACTCCTTATGGGTGGCTCGACGTCGACTTCGCAATAGTCCCGTCATGCGGCAACGAGGTCACCATGGACGGACACATCCGGACCGCGAAGGATTTGGACAATGAGCGAAAAACCCGCAGTTTTGTGGTCCAACAGGCCTATCCGCCACTGGGTCAGGCTGCCGGTTTTGTCCTGAATCCGGACGGGAACTCATCGCGCTGGGCGGCAAAAGAACTTCTGACAGGCGCTCCCTGGAGCGTTTTCCGCGGCTAAACGTTACATGACCGTTGACTTGGCGTTAAAGGGCGCCAATGTAAAGCGTACCAAAATGAGTTCCACGCCCCTTTCTTAGCTGGTCTAATGTCCGCCACCGACCGCAAGGCCTTCGAAATATCGCTCGATCGGATCGGGCGCGGCGATGCGACGCCGGCCGAAGCGGCCGCCGCGATCCGCAAAGCGCTAACCAGCGAGCCCTCTTTGGCAGAGCGGGTCTATGATGTGCTGCGCGACGTCACGTGGCGCACGCTGACCTCGCGCTCCTTCGGCGGCGAGCTTTCGCAATGGTTTGAGGTGGTGCGACACGCTGCGGCACTTGCCGCCAGCAGAAATGCCGGCGGGATGTCGGAGAGAATGCGCGCCTTTGCCGACCTGATCTCGCAGTCAGCGAGATTTGCTGAGCTCCAACCATTGGAAGAGGTCCTTAGTCGAAAACACACCAAGTCGCTTCTGAGCGCCATCGCAGGCGCCGGTAAGGCCGTTAGCAACATCGCACTGATGAGTATTCTCGGCCTTCGAGAGTCCAACCTTTCGAGGGTGACCGGTGCCCTGCAGGGAACGGGGCTGATCGAGCGATCCTCATCGGGAAAGGAAGCAAGCTTCGCGCTGACTGACCTCGGTCGCCGCGTGGCGCGGGAACTCGACATCGCCGTCAATGATCCAGCCACAGATCGCGAATGGTGGCATCAAGCGCCCTATCCGTTGGCGATCTGGACGGCAAGCGGCGAGCCGGTCGGCGCAAATGCGGCGTTCTATCGACTAACCCGTTCAAAGGAGCCTCATGTCCTCCCGTCGCTTGCCGACTGGAAAATGACAATTGCGAAGACGGCGCGCGATGAACGGTTGACCTCCAAGGATACTTGGCGGCTGCAGATCGACGACGCGACTTGGATACAATTCATGGAGACTGTCACGTCGGATGGTTGTCTGTGTATCCTTGGATCAGACGTATCTTTGGCCATGAAGGCGATGAGCGAAATCGAACATGCGCTGAAAATCGCAAAGGAGGCGGAGGCGCTGGCCCGACGCGAGCTCGCAGATATAAAAAATCGCCTGGTGGCTTACCAATCCGCGAATTCGCACGTCAGAGACGAGATCATGAGCGTTGCCGCGCGGTCGAACCAGCGCGTGCGCGAGACTATCCATGGCTGGACACACACCACGGACAATCCGATTGTACCGAACGAACTGCACGCGGTGGAGAAGGATCTTGGCGCAATGCAGGTCGCAGTGCGTAACCTCATGGGCCCCGTCTTTACAGAGGGCAAGTTTGCTTCCGGCTGGATTGACCCGAACCATGTCGTGACAGAAGCCATGAACACGGCAAGGGAGCTCGATCCGAGTATTCATGCCACCGCATCGTTCGGCAAGGTTCCGAGAGTACGTGGTGCGGCATCCCCACTGCGTACGGTTCTCAGTCACATGGTCCTCATAGGCACTCGTCATGGCGCATACGAATTTAGTGGTGCGTTGAAAGGATCCAAACTGGTCACAACGGTACGCGTCAAAAGCCCCGATGAGCACGCGCAGCTCACGCCGTTCGAGGTGGTGACGAGTTCCGGTCTCGGCTATTGTCGTGCCATTGTGGAAACCAACGGCGGAGCTTTCGAAGTACGGGAAACCGATTCGGGAACTGACACCATGATCGTGTTTTCTTGGCCTGTAGAGGGCAGGACTGCGCACGGAGGCAAGATAAAGTACGGACCACCGGCCAAGGCGATCAAATCGCGCAGGCGCCCTGTTCGCGGAATCGTCGATTAGCCGCTGAGGCTGCGGCTCGATGATTGGCTTGAGCCTGCAATCTACCGGAACCCGCCCTTCAATCGTTTGTTGGCGGAGAACCACGGAGGTCCACGATAGTCGTTGCATTTTGTAGATGCCTCGCCGCAGACATGCTTACGCCAACGTCTTGGACCTCCGCGCACCAGGGCAGTTGTGCCGAACCGGCTGCTGAGGCGGACTTGGTGGCATCGATCCCTCTTCCGCGCATTCATCGATGGCGCAGCGCGCTCGTCATCTATCGCTTAAACTCCCGAACGCGCTGGCGCGACGAGGTGGGCGGCGAGATCTGGCCGTTCCGAGGGCGTCATTGCTATGAGACCGGTACGGCCGACTTGAACATAATTCCATCAGCCTGCGTTAGTCGTACGCATCCGTCGGGCGCCGTCTTGCGTGACGCGAGGAAATTCACGAAGTGTGTAGCCTTAAGTCTAGCTTTAAGGTCATCAGGTCGAGGTTTTGGGCGGGCTGGTGCGGCGGCGGCGCTGGTCGCAGGACGACAAGGCGCGGATTGTCGAGGAGACGTTGGTGCCGGGCGCGAAGGTGACTGAGGTTGCGCGCCGCAACGGAGTCGGGGCCAACCTGGTGTTTACCTGGCGTCGACAAGGACGGACATCAGAGCAGATCGTACCATCTTTTGCGCCGGTGCAGATCATCGCTAAGGAGGTGGAGGAAACTCCGAAGCTTTTGCCTGCGGGTGACGGCCGAGTGCGTTCCGTGGCAGCTGCGCGTACTGGATTGATCGAGATCGATCTTGGCAACCGACGACGCATCCGAGTGGACGCGCATGTCGACCCGGATGCGCTGGCGCGGGTCCTCGAGGTGCTTGAGCGCCGATGATCGCCATACCGGGCAATGTGCGGGTATGGCTTGCGACTACCGATATGCGCCGAGGCTTCGCGCCCCTGGAATGCGAGCCGCGGCCCTGGAAGATTATCGAGCATGTCCGCGAAAAGTTCTCCTGCCGGGAGCGAGGCGATTACAGAAGCGCCGGCCCCCTCCCATCCGATCCCACGAGGCCCCGCCTTGTAGGCGCCGCGCCATGGAGATCATACTGACCGGACGAAAGGTCACCGCTGACGTGGCTCTTGGCATCGGTCTCTGCGAAAAGGTGGTCCCCGGCGCGACCGAAGAGATGGCTCACGTATCGCCTGGCTTCCGCAGGCTGCGTCAACGCCTATCGCCGGAACGCCTATGAAACCCATGGTCTCGGCGTACGGGACGCATCGAAACGAGAGTGGGCGAACGGACTGGAGGCCCATCACCCATCACAAGGAAGGTGCTGGAGGCGGACCGCGCCTTGCCGCCGGGAGGGAGCGCCATGGATCGTTCATCGATATCGCCTAACTTCGTCGGTCCAACTCCGATCGAGGTCAGGCTTGACGAAAGTATAGGTGCTGCCCCGGATCCCCAGCTCAGCGCAGTATTTCGGCCATGTTCCCCATGAGTGGCCAGGCAATCTGGTCAAATCCGCCAAACCCGCGGGCCATCGAACTTGCAACTCTAGGACGAATGGCCTTAAATCGCATCCGCGGGGGAAAACATGGACCACGATCAGAACCGTCTGAGATCGTTGATTGATCTCGGAGAACACATTCTCGCTGCCCTTCATACGATATCGGACGCGGCCCATGACGCGTTGTCGCAGGGGCAGTTCGGGCCCTCACCAGCATCCCTTCTGCGGCAGTCGAACATGATGATCGGCGACGCGAAACCGGAGCGCTTCATCGGCGCCACCGCCGCCGAGACAAGGGACGCGCTGCGCAGGTTGACTGTGGACCCATTTGTGGCCCGCATCGAAATCGACTGGACCGAAGGCAAGGCTCATAAGCAGGAGACCTACTATCTGGCACGCGGGTCCACCTGTGGCTTTCTCTCGACGATTCCGAAGGCGCATTTCATCAGTTCGCTCTCCGACCTGGGTGCGATCGCCGAATTCGACGCGGGCGAAATCGCCGAAATCACCACGAAGGGTCGCGATCGGAAGGGGCGGATCCTCAAGAAAACGGTTCTGTCTCCCAAGCTGCAGGAAACGATCTGGGATGCCGTAATCAATTCCTTCGATATCGCGGATTGGGGGACGGTCTCCGAAATAACCCGCTCGGACTCCCTAAGAAAAGCCATCCAGTCGATCACGACGCGCCTCGGCGGTCCGGGAGTTCTCGACGACGTCGTCGGCGAGCTGATGAAGCAGATCGCCGAAGCACAAGCCGAGCGAAGTCGAACTAGACGCAAAGTTGTAGAGCGGATCGCGCTCCGCGACCAGCCAATCCTCAATCGATTCCAAGGCGAGATCTTTCGTCTGCCGCTGGATCGGCGAGTGGTGATGCTGGGTCCGCCAGGTTCGGGCAAGACAACCACGCTCATCAAGCGGTTGGCCCAAAAGCGAACATTCGAAGCGCTCACCGAGGGCGAGCGCAATCTGGTCGCCGGGTACTCCCGAGAGAGGTTCATGGACGCCGCCAGCTGGGCGATGTATTCACCGTCCGAACTGCTCAAAGAGTACTTGGGGCGCGCGTTCGCCCGCGAAGGCGTTCCCGACGACCGCAATGTGCGCACATGGGACAAGGAACGCCCGTACATCGCGCGCGATGTGCTGAACATTCTGCGGTCGGGCAGCTCCGGACGGTTTCAGCTCGAAGCGGAACGGTCGATCTTGGCCGACGAGAGCAGCGCCGGGCTGGCGAGACTGCACGACGAGTTCTCGCGCAACGTAGAGAGTGTCCTGCTGACCCGGAGCGAAGAAGCGATCTTGAGATTGGCAGCAGTAGGCGATCCCACCATAAAGCGCTTCGCTCTGGAGATCCGAGCATCGCTCGGAAAGGACGGCAAATTGTCGTTCGACGACATGCTGCGCCTAGTCGATGCAGGCGACGACCTGCGCGGCGAGATCAAGCGGATCGACGATCGAATCGAAGCCGAGACCACGGGCGCTCTCAATTCGATACTGCGGCGGAATCCATTAGTCTTCCAGGAGACGATGGACGCGCTTCCGCAGTTGCGGGGCGACGACGAGGATGCCGGAGAGGACGATGGAGAAGAGGATCTCGCGCAGGGAGTTCCACCCGATATTCGCTCCGAGGCTCTGGAACTGCTGAAGAAGACGATCCGGGACCAGGCGCGCGCTGAGGAAGCGCAAGGCCGGATCGGCGGTCGGTCCGCCCTCGTCAGCGAATTGGTCGGAGCCCGGATGCCCGACCGTTCGCAACTGAAGCAGCTTGGATCGGATATCGTGCTGCGTTCCCGAATACGGGCGTTGGTTCAGGCTCCGCGGTCGGCGGTCTTGGGCGTGCCGGCGATCTACTCCCGGTTCCGCCGCCAAGCCGTCCGCGAGGGCAGCGCCTTCTTCAAGACGGGCTCCGACGTTTCCGCCTTCGTCGCCCGCCACCAGATCTCCGCGCACGAGGCGGACATCCTCATTCTCGTGATGCTTCGCAACGCACGTCGTTTCGCGGCGCATGCCGGGAGCGGCCGCACCCACGCCGCAGCCCGCAACGAGTGGCTTGCACGCATCCAGAGCAGATATCTCGCTCAGGTCTTCGTCGACGAAGCAAGCGACCTGTCGGCGGTGCAGCTTGCCTGCACGGTCGAGATGGCCGACCATCGGATGCGATCCTGGTTCGCTTGCGGCGATCTTCGGCAACGCATCACGGCGCACGGCATCTCCAATACTTCCGAGATCGAATGGGTAGGCCGACATACCGGCGTCCGCATCGATGTCTGCAAAGTGAATGTCGGCTACCGGCAGAGCCAAAACCTCCGCGAGCTATCGAATGCATTCGCCATGATGCTCGATGCCGATGCTTCCGAGCGGACCGAGCCCGTCAAGGGCGACGAGGAAACCGATGTGCGTCCGCTCCTCGCGGAGAAATTGGAAGGGCCCATGCTCGCAAAATGGCTCGCCGACCGGATCATCGAGGTTGAAGCTGCGGTGGGAACGCGCCCCTCGATCGCGGTATTCGTCGACGAGGCGGCGCTGGTGGATCCTCTGGCCGCAGCGCTGCGGGACTGCCTCAAGCCACAGAACATCGCGGTCATGGGCTACAAAGACGGCCTGGTCATCGGCGACGAAAGGGAAGTCCGAGTCTTCGACATCCGACACGTCAAGGGAATGGAGTTCGAGGCCGTGTTCTTCGTCGGCGTCGACGACATGGCTTCGCGCAATCCAGACCTGTTCCACCGTTTCCTCTACGTTGGGATCACCCGCGCCGCAACCTACCTCGGTCTGACCTGCCGCACAGCACTGCCCAATAGCCTCGCCGCGCTTCGTCCCCATTTTTCGACCAGGCATACCTGGAACGATGCCGACGGAGCCTGCTCCGCCTATTGAACCAATTGCCGACCCGCCTCAGCACGTGTAATTCCGCATCCCGTCCCCAGCGTTCATCGAGCATTTACATGCAGACGAAGTCATTCGATTATCCGGCACTTCTGGTCCGTCAGGGATCGGAGTCTCCGCCTCTGGTCCTGTTTTCGGCTTCCGCCGTCGACATCGAGCAATGGGTCGGAGTTCCGCAGAAGACGCGAATACTCGACGATGGAGAGACGATGGGCTTCCAGCGGGACGACAATCCCCGCCGCGTCGAACAGATCGCGCAATTCTATCAAGATCCGCACAACGTGATCCATAATCCGCTGCTTTGTGCGATCAGGAAGGAGGAGGGGGTGGAAGTCTCGTTCGTGCCGACAAATCAGGCCGAACTCAACAACGCCAACTGCGCCGGCAAGCTGACGATCACGCTCACCAAGCGTTCCGAGCAGCCCTTGGTCGAATTGTTCCGCGACGCGAGATTGGCGCTCGAACAGCGCGTCCCTGAGCTAAGCAATGTAACTCTCTCGAACGAAAAGCTCGCTTCGATCAGATCGCGTATCGACCAATCCGTTCCGATCGAAGAGCGCGACGAAGAAGACGAACGGGATGACGATCCTGAAGAGGGCGGCGGATCGGATACCCCGGAGGAGGCGCTGTTCGACGAGTCACACGTGGCGGAGTTCTGGCAGGAACTCAAATCGCGCGAGGTGCTCCTAGGAAAGCTCCCGGACTTCGACCAACAGGAGTTCGTCGGCTTCTCGCGACAGGCCGTCGAGGCGTTGCTGCGGCCGATCGTGCTGGTTGACGGCCAGCACCGACTTCTAGGAGCCCTAAAGGCCGCCCGTGATTCGATCGACGAGAAGAGCGAGCCGTACCTCGCGCGTGTGGCGGCATTGCTCCAGTCCGGCACGCCTGCCGCGGATATCAATCATACGATGCTCGACGAGAAGTCGCGGAGACTTCCGATATCCCTGCTCCTCGACGAGAAGCCCGGCGAACACGTCTTCCAATTCGTCATCGTGAACCAGAAGGCGACCCCGGTTCGTCCCGCTCTCCTCGGCACGATCATATCGACCAGCCTGTCCGAGGGCGAATTGGACCCCATCAGTGAAAGGCTCGAAAAGGCCGGCGTCGGACTGGAGGAAGCGAAGGCCGCGACATTCTTCGCCAGAAATCCGAACAGCCCTTTCGCCCACCTGGTCAGCCGCGGGTTTGACGACAGCTCCTCGGACCTTCTGCCATGGACGGTACTGCGGACGCTGATCAACATCTTTCGTAACCTCAGCGGCGCGAAATTCTTCCACCAGGGCTCGGGCGGTCCGGACTACGCGAAAGCGTGGGCCCATTGGTGCCTAGCCGGTTCGGAAATCGTCGATTCCGATTCCGAAGACGTCGAAAAGCTTCGCAAGGCTTGGGCCGAAGGCGGCGGGCCGTGGCGCGATGTATTCATGGCATTCTGGACCGCGGTCAGAGACAATTTGGGCGAAACGGAGAATACCGAAGCGCCGAACTATTGGGGACGTCCCCGGACCTCGAACCTCTTCAACAAGCCGATGCTGATGACGCTCGCCACGGACTTCTTTTCGTTCATGAACGATACGCGGCGGACGATCGCCAGCGCCGACGACGTCAAGGCGGCCGTCGACGAATGGCTGCGGGACGTGAAGAAGCAGTATTTCGCGCGAGACTGGAAGTTGGCCGGCGTCAAGAAGGATTCGGTCGGAACACGCAAGCAGTGGGCCAAGATCTGGTACAACTACCGTCGGGATCCCTTGCGCGTACCCGCCGTCAGCGCCTTCTCGGTACTGTACAAGGAAGGCTGATCCAGTGTCGCTGGACCGGATTCTGAAGCACGTATCCGAGACGTCTCTCGAACCCGAGAGCTACTGGCGGAAGGCCGATCTGGTGGCGATGTCGTCGACGCCGCCGGACAGCATCCTTTCGCGGAACGACACGGTCCTTCGCGCCGATGCCTATGCGCTTTGGTTCCGCTGGTTCATCCAGGGCGTCTGCAATCCGCTGCGGTACGTCGAGGACGACAGGAAAACGATCGTGGACGTCATGGCAGATGCCCTTCCGCGCGTGTCCGAACTGTACCGCGGCGAACCCGAAGGCGATCGTTTCGAATTGGCCACGGGCATCGCGAAACACGTGATGGCCGAGGTCGACCGTCGTCGAAAAATCGGAAGGATAAACGCCGCGGCGAGCGAAAAGCGCGATCTGGTCGATGCCGCGCTCGGCCAACCAAGATGCTGGGTATGCGGCTTCGAGTTCTCGAAGGCCGCTGTCGACCTCTTTCTGAGGAAGAAGACCGGGGCGAAGCTCGTTCTGCCCTCGCTCGTCGACATCTTCAGACCGCGCGGATTGATTGATCGCGATATCAAGATCGAGGTGGAACATATCGTGCCGGTGGCAAGCGGCGGAGGCGGCAAGAGCAACCTCGCTTTGTCGTGCGGCTGGTGCAACAAGAGCAAGGGAGCGCTCACCTCGCTATATGACGCGGATGCACATGCCCCCTTGGCCAGATTCAAAGTCGGCGCGACCTCCTGGCACGAACTGCCCCATCCCTTCTGGACCGTGAGACTGCTGGCGATACAGGCCCGATGCGAGTTCTCGGGTCATGGAGGTTGCACGGCGACCAGCAAGACGGACGAATTGTTCATTGCACCATCCGATCACCGAGGTTCTCCGAACCCAAGCAATCTCCACGTGTTCTGTACGAAGCACGATCCGTACGCCGCCGACAGGTTCGTCAACCGCACCGACGCCGCTCAGATCTGGAAATCTCGGAAGCGAGCGAGCTGAAACCTCGGACCGGTCTGGCCGGGGCATATCTGCCCGGCCAACGCTCTGCGATCCGCCGTTAGAAGCGTCGAGCGAATGTGCCGGAGGACTTTCCGTACACGCCTGCGGGAAAGATCTCCTTATTGACGTACGCGAGATTCGCGTCTTCATCACCGCTACTGGAAGAGGTCTGTTACGTGAAACAGAAAGCATTGGAGCCCAGCCCGCTCGCTCTATTGAACTTTCTTCGTGATCGGATGGCGATGACCGCAGTGTATCAACCTGTGATCATTCGCGAATTGCTGATCGCAGGAGGCAAAGCAACCAAGGACGAACTCGCTCGTGCGCTGATTGCTTACGACGCACAAGTTACGGATTATTACACGCGAGTTTTGATGCGGTATCCAAGGTCGGTGCTGGAAAGCCACGGTGTCATTCGGTACGACGCTTCGACACAATCCTTCGATCTTGTACATTATCCGGAGACGTCGGATGTCCGCCAACAGGCTGTTAAGATTTGCGATGAGCGCATCTCTGTCTGGCTCGAATCGAAGGCTTCCGACCGGGATAAGCCGACCGCTTCCATGCGGTATCTGGTGCTCAAGGAAGCCAACGGAAAGTGCGAGCTGTGCGGAATCTCGGCGTCAATTCGTCCGATAGACGTCGATCACATTGTTCCAAGATCACTGGCGAACAAGCAAAACAAGGTAAAACGGGGCACAGAATGGCTCCACGTCGATGACCGGCAGAACCTTCAGGCTCTTTGCTTCAGTTGCAACAGGGCGAAACGTGATGCGGACGACACAGCTTTCCGCACGGAGCAAAAGCTGGTTCGGGACCGAATTCCCGCACTTCAAAGGTCGGTCGGAAGGCGGCCCGTCGTGAGACGGCTGGACGGCTCCCGGCTTAAAGCAGCCCTCCTCGACAAGCTGGTCGAAGAACATGCCGCATTGATCGGCGCCCACAATCGACAGGCCAAGCTCGAAGCAATCGCCGACCTCATCGAAGTCGCTACCTCCATTGCCGCTCAGCTGGGCTTGAGTGAAAGCAAGCTCCTTGCCATGCGCCGCGAGAAGAACCGAACATTCGGGAGTTATTCAAAAGGCTATTATCAAGCGAAGGGATAGACACCTCATCTTCATCGCTCCAAGTCTAACATGGAGCTCAATGTCGTTGCGCTCCGACAAGTCGGTGCCCTTTCAGTCTCAATCCGCGTACGCGCAACGCATCCGCCCAACCTTGCGACATGCCGATCTTGTCGGTTTTTTCATACAGGCCCTTGGCCTCCTCGATCCGGGTAAGCCGTGCGAACTTCTCGCGCTCGGGAAAATCCGCCGCCACGAACAGCTCCTTCCGATGAAGAATCGGCAGGTTCGTCTGATATCTGTAGTCCCGATGCTTGACCCGGAAGGTCTGCAGATCGACGGAAGTTGAAGCCGCCAGCGGCGGATGAGCGTCCTCCATAAAAGTCGGGTAGCTGAGGTATGAGACCTTCGGTTCGCCGAGATGGAGCTTGACGATGTTTGCTTCTGGCACGCTCCCCAGATAGGCGCGCGCGCAGCCCTCGTATAGCCGCACCAGCGGCGCCAATCGCTCTACGGCACTGATGTGGACGTAGAGTGCCGAGGGCGTCCTTTTCCCGATTTCCGAGGTTCGCAGTGCCTTGTCCACCTGGTCGGTCCTGCCGAGAGAGTAAAGCAAGTCATCAGCCTGCGCGCACGCATTGGCGTAACCCTTAAAGAACGATCGAATATCCTCCCGCAGCGGACCGGATAGATCTTTCATCTTGGGGCGCCGCGAGAACCGCGCCAAGGCCAGGTAGATCAGGAGATCCTCGCGCCGCATAGATGCGACTAACGTCAGATGGGCGCCGTCCAGTGCCCTGACGACGACTTGCATGGCTCGCCTGAGCGTGCCGAACGCGGCCAAAATCGGAGATAAATCGGCGACTTCGCCCTCTAGCGGCAATCTCCCGTGTGCGTACATGAAGTCGGACAAGGGCCTCAGTGTCTCTTCGTGAGCCTTGAACAGCTCCGCCGTCTGATCGCTCCGAGGCGGCAGCACCCGACGCCGATATCGCGACGAAATGAATTCGGTCCGGGCCTGTTCGTCACGGAAGACGTAGAAAATGCCTGGGGCGGCTGCAACCGAAAGGACACCTAGGGTGGAATCGATCCAGGCACCGAGCTCATCCTGTTCGAAGAACTTCTGGAACGTATTGCGTATCGTCAACAATCCGTCGGAGTAATTCCGGGTGCCGCCTGCAAGTTGAGCTTCGAACGTCAAGCGCCCGCTTACGATCAGGACGCTCCCGGTTATCGCCCAAGCCCGCCGCAGCGCTTCGCAGCGCTCGATCGGATCCTCGATCACGTTGACTACGTAGCCGATGTTGACGACCGAGGATCGGCGAAACTGCCCATCCGGGCGGTGAACCGGGTCCCATCCCACCACGTCGTAACCTTGCGATTTGAGAAGCGAAAGATCACGCCCCAAACCGCATCCATAGTCGAAAAAGTCGGCGCTGGAGGTCAGTAGCCCGTCGGCGATCGCCGTCCTGACCGGACGAGAAAGATCCGGCCTCAGGATCGCAGTCTTGTAACGTGCGATGGCTTCCTGCAAGATTCCCCCTCACGAGGATTCCAAAGCCAAACTGACAAGATCGTCGATGCGACGCAGACTCCGGTTGGCGAAAAGATACGAAATTCCCCGGTGTAGATGAAGCCGGAACTGGTTCGCCAAGACGTCGGGCTCCGTCGTAAGGCCATCGCGCAGACAGCGCTCCTTCAGGAGCGCATAGTATAGATCCGCGTGACGGCCACCGAATACCCGCCAGCTCATCTCAACGTTACTGTCGGTGGGTATCTTCGAAGGCGAAGGCTTGGTCTTTTCCGCAAGCGATATGCAGAAGGCCCAGCGGCAAAGCACGTTCCAGTGCTCGATTCCGGTCACCCTCTTCAGCTTGAGAAGCTGATCCTTGGCCTGCTGCGACAGGCGGATGTGCTCGATACCCGTCATGCCGCCTCGCGTTCCTCGAAATAGCCGGGTACGATGCGGGTACCCCCGGTCGCATCGTCGTAGACCAGCTGATAAGCTCGGCCAACCGCCGGACGGATCATGCGCAGGTACGGACCAGAAATCTCCTCGTCGGTGGACAGCAGAAACACCTGATGGCTGGCCTGCGGAAAGTACCGCTCGACCAGGTGGGTACGATGATTCATGTCAAGACGACCCAAGGGCGTGTCGATCGCGGTCGGCAGCGGCCGGCCCGAGGACTTCGCCAAGCCCCACAGGACGGCGATTGCCAGCAGTTGCCGCTCGCCCGCCGACAAGCGTTCGGTGCTCACGACGTCTCCACCCTTGCCGTACAGGGTCAGTCTGTACGTTTCAGGGTCGATCGACAGCTTGGAGAAGAGGGAGGACTTCCGGAACAACTGCAAATAGCTTTCGTAGATCAGCTCCTCGATGCGGCGCAGATGACGCTCGACGACGGCCCGACGGAACGCCGGCAGGATGTTCCTCACTTTTTCCGAATGTCGCAATATGCGTTCGCGGTCCTGCCGGCCGCTTTCCACCTTGGCGTCCGACTCCAGCAGCCTCGCGAGATGCTGCTGCGTCCTTACCAGGTCGCGCCCGATCCGGTCGACGTCGTGACCGACTGAGGAATATTCCGCCTCCATCCCGGCGATTTCCTTTTTCAGAGCCTCCCGATCCCTGACGATCTCCGCGATAGTCTCCTTCGCCGGTATGCTCTGCGTTTCCTGCTCGAGGCGCGCCTCTCGGGCTCTATCGTCGGCCACCTTGGCGACGAGAGCGGTCGCGTCCTTTCTAACCGCGTCCAGACCACCGCGGATCAGAAACTGGATATCGCCCCGTGCGTCGGACCCGATATCGAGCACGGTATCCATCTTGCCGCGGCGCGCACGTTCGGTCCTGTCCTCCTCCAGGAAGTCCTTTAGGGCCTTCACCGCAGAGCCGTCCTTGCAATTGGCCTTGAGGTACTTGAGAAGGGACTCGTCGCGCTTCTTCACTATCGAGTTCAGATCGCGCGCCGTGCGGATCTCGCGCTCTTTCTCGTCGCGCTGGTTCGCGGATTGGAGGAGGTCCGCAACCATCAAGAGCGGAAGCGATCCAGCCGTCTGCTCGCGCAGAAGACCCACTCCCGCTCTGACCGCCTCCTGGGCCGTCGAAAGAGCCGCCTCGAGCGAGGCCTTCTGCTCGAACAGAGGACCGCCGATCTTACGATATCGGGCTTCGAGATCCTTGAGCGCCCGCTCCTTCCGATCGAGCTGATGGCTTCTTATCGATGCCCGCTTCTGCGTGAGAGCGGTCATTTGGGCCCGAAGCTGCTCCAACGATGATTCCGCCTTCGCTATCTCGTCGCGGAGGCTCTCGTCCTTGCTCTCGGTCTTTTTGCGTTTCTCGTAGACGGCGAGGTCCTTTTCGAGCTGATCGACCATGTCCAGGCCTAGAAGGCTCTGGATCGCCGAGCCGATGAGAGCGGATGAATTTTCGTCGGATGCGTAGCTCTCGATCTGCTCTCCATCGAACAGAAAGAGGTGCGCAATCTGGGAGGGCATGAAATCGTCGACCTGGCTCGCCCAATTGTCGGTTAGCGCAGGCTCCGAGCGACCGTTCTTGATGACTTCGAAGCGCTCCTTGCAGGTCGCACCTTGACGTTTCCAGGATCGGATCAGGAGATATTCGTCCTCCTTGCCCTCGACGGTGTGTCGAAACGCCAGTTCGACCGAGGCCTCGTCGGCCCCATCGCCTTTATGGATGCTCCGGTCCAGATAATCCGAATATCCGAGTGTGTCGCGGTTCGACAGTTTGGCGTGCGTGCCGTACATGCAGAGTTGGATCGCATCGATGAACGACGTCTTTCCTCCGCCGTTCAGCCCGCCGAGCAGGATGACGGGCTTCTGGGCAGAGGGAGGCGTGAGCTCGACCGTTTGCCGTCCAGCATAAACGCCAAAGTCGTGCAGAGTCAGACGATCGATGATCATTTCGGCATTTCCAGCGGGAGCAGCAATTCAGGCAGTTCCGGCTGCTCCGCGGAGCCGAACATTTCATCCGAAGCCCGCGATCTCGCCGTATCCAACGCATCGCGCCGACTGCGCGCGCGTTCGATGGCATCGTCCTCACTATCGTAGAAATTTCGCCGGAACGCCTGTTCGACCGCATCGAACAGACCGGCGCGTCGCAGCATGGACTTGTGGCGTTTCTCGACCGACAGGAGCTCGCGCGTGAGCTGGAAAAGGAGCTCGTCTTCGCCGCACATCTCGCGCAGGATCGTCATTTCGGACGAGCCCACGACCAAGTTGTCGTCGATGGGCCCGCCCTGATACCTTCGCCCCGTCGCCTCCTCGTAAACGGCCGGCAGGCTGTCCTCGATCTCGTGCTTGTCGATCACCCACAAACGGCGGATTTCCTGCAGTTCGCCAGACGTGATCAGTTCCAAGTCGCGCACCTCCGCGGGTCCGTTCGCGCGGATGTGTTCCTGCGCCTTGAGCACCTTGCGGAGCCAATTCTCGCGCACCTGCTGCCGGTACGGGCCCGGTATCGGCCTGTCGTGAAAAAGTTGCACCGAGCCGTTCAACCGTCGGAAATCGCGCAGAGGACGATCGCCCTCCGGCGTATCGGGGGGGTCGAGCTCGTTCCTCAGCTCGAGAAGCGGAAGCATCCATTCTTTTTCGTCGTCGTTGAGGATCATAGCTTGCATCGACTTGTCCTTCTCGACGAGCGTACAGACCCAGCAGCCGAACCGGCTGTCGCCGCAGCTGGGCGTCGTCGTATCGACGACCAGAGGACATTCGCCGTCCGCGGAAGCGCCCTGATACATCGTGAGAAGATCCTTGTTGTCGAAACCCCAAGGATTCGGCACCTGCATCAGGTAGAGCCAGACGTCGTCGTTGCTCCAGTTCTCGATCGGGCTGTAGACGAAGGAATTCGGAAGGGAGCCGTTGGGGCTGAGCTTGTCGCGCACCCGCTTCTGCTCGTATTTCTCCATGACGCGAGCCCGGACGGCGCTCTCTGCCTTGCGCGTACCGAGGACCAAAATAGCTTCGCCGTGCTTCTGCACGACCGACTCAATGAATTTGGTCGAAGGATTGATCTTTAGGCGTTCCGTACACCAGCGGAATTTCGGCCGGGGCGCCGGATAGCCACGACCAATCAGATTGACCCAAAACGTGTTCTCGGTGACCGGAGTCAGACGATGAGGGGTGAGTGGAAGTCCCGCGCGCCGCGCCTGCTCTTCCATGCGGTCGAGCGACTTCCTCACCCAAAGTGAGACGATGGGGTTCTCGACGAGGGTGTCGGTGCTGATGACATAGACCGGCTTCTGACGTCGTTCTGCCGGTATCGCGGCCAGCGCGTTCCAAACCAGCTGGAGGGTCGCCGTCGAGTCCTTCCCGCCGCTGTAGCCGACGACCCAGGGGATCTCATCCGCCAAATACAGATCGGCCAGTTCCTCCATATAGGAGGCCACCGCCTTCTTCAGTCCCTTCTCGGCGAAGGCTGAGACGGTCCTATCGCCTTTTTTGGCCATTATTTCCCCGTTTGAGAGCGTCCTCGAGCCTCGCCTCCTCGGGCGTGAGCGGCAGCTTGAGGTGCAACTTGATGGCATTGGCCGTCAGGGCGACGTTCTGCTCGTTCTTGGAGACCCGCCCCCCTATCAGCGCTCGACCTTCCCACAATCTAGCGTTTGCCCTGCGCCAGTCCATGTCCCCGATGGGCGCGAGCTTTCTTGTCCACTGCTTCGGAAACTTCCGCAAAAGACAGTTTCCGGTGCGGGCGATCGCCTGCAGCACGACCCCGTGGGAATGGATGTAATCGGTCCTAATTTCGCCCGCGGTCACCAGGCCCTTCCGCACGCGCTCCCATTCCGAGATATGGCCCGCGACCTGCTCCCAGAACTGAAGTGCCAAGGCAGCCTGCTCGGCGGAATTTTCGGATTCGGAGTCCTTCAGGAGCTCGCTCGTCGCGCGATAGATGGCGCTGAGAGTGAAAAGTCGCCGCGAGCGAGGCGAGAGAGACGTCTTCTCCAGTTCCACCACGTCCCTGAAAACCGGAGACTTGGCTATCAGCGACTTGGCCAGCTGCGCCACCTCGTCCCTTTGATCATACAGAACGCCGAGCGAGCTAGACGGCCGGATGGCATATCGGTTGAGATCGGCGAACATCTGCTGGCAGCGCTCAAGCCCCAGATCGAGGAAGAACACTACGGCAATCGTCTCATCGGCAAGTTCCGGCCGCTCTCGCAAGGCCATTTCGATGGCCGCGCGGCGGTGCTGACCGTCGTTGATGATGAAGCGGGCGGACATTGGAATACGGAGCAGTCCAATGCGGCTTGCCTCCCCTTCCTGCCCCCACTCCTCGAACCTCACCTGCGCATCCACGGACGCGGTGATCGCCGAGAACACGTAATCCTCCTCGTTCTTGACGATATATCGGGAAATCTCGGGCAACCGCGATCTATTCAATTGGCGCTGAGCGCGCAGCTCCGGGACCATTTCCTCTTCGTTGAAGAGGAACAGTCGCGGCAACAGCCGGAGAGGACACATCGACACGTAGTACTCGCGCTTCGCCTGCACGCCGCGGATCGCTGGAAACTGATACTCGAAGCCGTTACTCATTTCTCGTTGCATCGCCCTGAGGGTTGCCCCTAAAAGCTCCTAACCCCAGAATCGGACTTTTGTCAAACATGTCACGTACGTTTGTATCTAGAAACAAACAAACCGACCTTCCGGTGTACCTCGACTGCAACGCTACAGCCCCTCTGGAGCCGGCAGTGACCGACCTGCTCCGTTCGCACTTCGAGGAAGAACTCGGGAATGCCGGCAGCCGTACGCACGAGCATGGCGTCCGCGCCAAACGCTCGGTGGAAGAAGCGCGAAATCGGGTAGCCCACGTGGTCGCGGCAAAGCCCGACGAGGTCATATTCACAAGCGGCGCCACCGAGGCAAACAACATCGCCATTCTGGGTCTCGCGGCTCATGCGCGCGCGAGCGGACGCACCCACATCGTGGCGACGGCCATCGAGCACAAGGCGGTGCTCGAACCGATCGAATACCTTCAGAAGAACGGATTCGTAGTGGATCTGGTATCGCCGGGAACGAAGGGGTTTGTGTCGGCCGCCGAAATCGATGCCGCGCTCAGACCGGACACTGGCCTCGTCTCGGTGATGCACGCGAATAACGAGACCGGCATCCTGCAACCCATAGAAGCCATCGCCGAACTCCTGAACGGCCATAGCGCTCATTTCCACGTCGACGCGGCCCAGACCTACGGGAAGGATAATGTTCCTCTCCGCTCCAAAAGGATCGATTTTATCAGCGTCAGCTCCCACAAGGTCTACGGCCCTTTGGGCATCGGCGCCTTGGTCGCGCGGCGGCGGGACCACAAACGTCCGCCGCTGCAGCCTCTCCTCTTCGGAGGGGGGCAGGAACGGGGATTGAGGCCAGGAACACTACCGGTTCCGCTTATCGCTGGATTTGGCCTCGCGGCCATGATCGCAGAACGGGACTGGGCCAAGCGCCGCGCTCGTTGCCAGGAGATCCGACGCAGCGCGTTAAATGCGCTGGCCTCCCTTCCTGTCCGCTTTCACGGTGAGCAGGACAATTGCCTGCCCCACACCTTGAACTTCTCCGTCGCCGGAGTGGATTCCGAGGCCTTGATGGTGACGCTCAAGGACCTCGTATCGATCTCCAACGGGTCGGCCTGCACTTCGCATTCCTACGCTCCGAGCCACGTTCTTACCGCCATGGGTCTGAGCACGGAAGAGATCGCCGGCGCAGTCCGGGTGTCATGGTCTCACCTTACGCCCTCGGCACCCTGGGGAGAGATCGCTTCGCGAATCGCTGCCCTAATCTGACGTCCGCCTCCGCCTGGCCGCTCGGCACGATCGGAGCGCCACCATGGCAGAACATCCGTCCCTTTCGCCGCGAAGCGGAAGAACGGCCGTCCCGCAATCGAGGCTATTGCGACCCTCGAACCATTCACGTCCGCCGCATACCCCGAGCCCGTCAACCTCCGTTTCGTGAGGCCTGCGATGGCATGGGGGCGGGCATTCGAGATGGCCTGGCAGTGGGCAATTTCGATGTACTCATGTTAAGGATTAAAGCCGATGCGCTGGCGGCTCGATTCTGCGGGCGAGGCTTAACCATCGCGGCGAATGGAACGTGAAAAAACCTAGCGCTTCAGACAGGCCCGAGATCGTCCTTGGAGCGCTCGATGGACTGCAGAGTTTCTCGTTTCGCGGGCACTACCGATCCGGAGCGGACCTGCTGGCGCGGGACCTGCTAATGCCGGCTTTGGAACGTAGCCACCGTTACTGGCGAGCCGCAGGGTTCTTTTCCAGTTCGGTCTTCCGTTCGGCCGCTCCGGCTTTTTCCGGATTCTTCGGTCGGGGCGGCACGATGCGTTTAGTGACCGGTCCGCTTTTCGAACCCGGCGACATAGAGGGCCTTCGACGATACTACATTGGGCGCGAAGCTGCCGGGGGCTCCGTCGAGGAAGCGTTTCGGCGCCTGAGCGACCGCAATGAGACCACAGGGGGCATATTCGGTCGTCTGCTCCAGATGGGGTCCCTCCAGGTATTCGTAGCCCGGCCGGTCGACCCGACCGGCAATGCGATATATCATGAGAAGTTCGCTGTTTTTCTCGACGTCAACGCTTCCTTGGTCGTTGTCGGAAGCGGAAACGAATCCGCCATGGGGTGGGAGAAAAGCTTCGAGCGTTTCGAAGTCTCCCGATCGTGGTCCGGCGGTCTCGAAAGAATTGCCACGCACAGGATTTTGGCCCAATTCGAGGCTTTGACGAACAATGAGACCAGCGGATTGGAAGTCGTGCCGCTGCTCCAAGCGTATCGGAAAGGGTGGCTCGAGCAAAGAATGACCGACTCTTCGGACGAGAAAGGGGCCAATCCGATGGTGGTCCGAACGACCCAGCCGGAGGTGCTCGTGCAGGCTCCGTTCGAACTCTTCGAGCACCAAAAGTCCGCCATGAAACGCTGGGCCGCGGCGGGCGGAAAGGGCCTGCTTGAGATGGCGACCGGTTCGGGAAAGACCGTCACGGCGTTGGCGATCGCGTCCAGACTTCACGACGCGCTCAAGTCCCCTCTGACCATAATCATCATCGCTCCCTTCATCCATCTGGTCGACCAATGGATGGAGGTAGCCGCGTCCTTTGGGCTCTCTCCGATCCGCTGCGCCGAGGGGAGGATGATTTGGCAGGACGAGCTGTCCACCGCGATCTACGCGGTGAACAACGGGAGACGTCATGTCCTTAGCGTCGCCGTGACTGCGGCGACGCTGCAATCGCAAGGATTTCGGGACATGATCGCTCGATTGCGCAGTCCCATCCTAGTCATAGGCGACGAGGTGCACAATTACGGCGCCAGCAAGGTCGCCGCCGCGTTGCCGTCCAACGCCGCCTATCGGCTGGGATTGTCGGCGACCCCAGAGAAGTGGATGGACCCCGAAGGCACCGCGCGAATCTACGGTTATTTCGGAAAAACTGTGCATACCTATTCGATGGCGGATGCCCTTCGCGATAAGGTCCTCGTCCCCTACCGCTACCATCCGCTTCTCGTCCCACTCGACAACGACGAGGCTGAAAAATACGAGGAAATCAGTGCGAAGCTCGCCAAGTTCGGAATTCAGGAGGGTTCCGCCGATCTCTCGGAGGGAGCGAAGGCGTTGCTGATGAGACGCGCCCGCATTCTCGCCAGCGCCCGAAGTAAAATCCCTGTCCTGGCAGGACTCCTTCAGAAACGCGTCGAAGACACGCACATGCTCATCTACTGCGGAGACGGACGGCCGGAATCCGACGGGGACGAGATGCCCGCGCGGCAGATCGACGAGGTTTTGGGTCTACTCGATGGCCTTGGTATCGTTGCGGCATCCTATACGGCCGCTACCCCGCCGGAGTCCCGACGCCGGATATTGCGCGATTTCGACGACGGTCGCATTCAGGCCCTCGTGGCAATACGCTGCCTCGACGAGGGCGTCGACGTACCCTCCACTCGGACTGCCTTCATCCTTTCCAGTAGCACCAATCCGAGGCAGTTCATCCAGAGGAGAGGCCGCGTGCTGCGCCGGTCGGCCCGGACGGGAAAGCGCCAAGCCGCGATCTACGACTTTTTTGTAGTTCCGGTCGCCGATACGGGCCAAGGCAGGGCCATTTCCAAGCTCATGCAAGGAGTGGTAAGAAGACAACTAGACCGGGTACTCGAGTTCTCCTCGCTCGCCTTAAATGGACCCGAAGCGCGGAGCGACTTGCTCGCCTGGACGAAGAGGCACGGCTTGGTGGGGCTTTGGGGAACATGACGAGCGTCAAGGACAAGGTTCAAATCCTGTTGAATCGGCTTTCGTCCGAAGAGCGGCAACTGCTCGGCCGCGTTCTGAAGATCGAGAAGGAGAACCTTTATCAGCAGAAGCCGCGGGGGTTGAAGGACGACCTCATGCGCGCCGTGAGGGAGATCATCAAGTGATCCTCCAACGGCTGCAGGTGGAGAATTTCCGCCAGTTTCACGGAAAGCAGACGATCGAGTTCGCAACGAACAAGACGCGAAACGTGACCTTGATCCATGGGTTCAACGGCGCGGGCAAGACGGCTCTGTTGAATGCCTTCATATGGTGCCTGTACGGCGAGACCACGGAAGACTTCGAGGCGTCCGATCTTCTCGCGAGCGAAGCCGCTATCGCGAGCGTTCCGGAAGGAGGCGTCGTTCCTGTTCGCGTCCGCATGACCTTCAAGTTGAACGACGGAAGCGTCTACGTCGTCGATCGCTCCCAGGATTTCGTTCGGCGCGGCTTGGAGCCTGCTCCCCAACAAGCGCAGTTGTCGTTGTCCATCCAGCGGAGCGGATCGAGCGAGCTCGACACCGTCGACAACGCGAAGCAACAACGCATCAACACGCTGCTTGCGCAGCAGCTCTACAAGTTCTTCTTCTTCAACGGGGAGCGGATCGAGTGGTTCGCGAGCGCCGCCGCCTACGATACTGTCGAAGAAGGCGTGAAGAGCCTCCTGGACATCAAGATCTACGAGCGTTCGATCGCGCATCTTCAGGATCTGTCCAGGAACTTGGCCGGCGAACTCAAGGAGCACGGGGGAGAGGAGCTGCAAGAGGCGATCGCTGAATTAGAGCGCCTCATGGCGGCCGAGCAGGAACTGACGGAGCGGGAGAAGCAGCTTCACAACAATATCGCCTCGCTCGAAACCGAGAAGGAGACATTCGAGAGGGAGCAGGCCAGCATTCAGGCTTTGGCCGTGCTCGCCGCAGAGCGAGATGGCTACCGAAAGGAATTTGACAACTATCGCGGCCAGCTCGAAGAGCGAACGATCGAGCTGGCCAAGGCGGTATCCAGCGATGGCTACCTCGCTTTCGCCGAAATGCCGCTGAAAGCGACGTCCGCTTGCGTCGATGCCGCCCGGCAGCGGGGCGAGCTTCCTGCCAAGATAAAACCGCAGTTCGTCAATGATCTGCTCGACAGCCGGATTTGCGTCTGCGGACGACCTCTTGACGAGCATCATCACAAGGAGGTCGAGGTCCTGAAGGCCTGGCAGCGGGACATCGGACTTGCCGAGCACGAGGAGGCGGTCAGCAAGCTGAGCGCCGCCGTCGTCAATCTGCTCGGGCGCCGCGATTCCTGTTTCACGCGAATCGACGACCTTCAGGGGCGTCGATCCGAGCTCAAGGCTCAGACCCGCAGAGTCCAAGACAAACTCGCCGAGATAGAGGACAAGCTCAGCGACCCCACAGCCGGCCAGCGCGCCGCGGATCTTGCAGAGCAGATCACGAGAGTGTCGGCAGAACTCATCGATCGGAAAGCGGACCTGAAAATGGTCGGCGAAAAGATTATGGACAATCGGGCTCGGCAAGCAGAAGCCAAGGATCGCGAATCGAAGCTTCAGGCAGCGGATCAGCAAGGCGAACTTATCAAGCGCCGACGAGCCGCGGTTGAGCGCTTGATCGCTGTCCTATCCGAAATCTACGAACTGAGAAAGCAGGACGTTCGGGAAGATCTCAGCACGAGGATCAGTCGGCTCTGGAACGACGCGGCGATAAAGGATTACGAGGCTTCTTTGACCGATGACTTCCAACTCAAGTTGAACAAGCGCATAGGAGGCCACCTGCAGCCGGTCCATGGCGCCTCGACGGGGGAGAAGCAGGTGCTCGCATTGAGCTTCGTTGGCAGTCTGGTCGAAAAGGCTAGAGCCAACCTCGAAGAAAGCGATCAGAGCGAATCGGAGATCGAGCGCGGCGGGCTCTATCCTCTCGTCATGGACTCGGCATTCGGCTCTTTGGAGGACGAGTATCGGTCGAAGGTGGCTCAATGGATTCCGACACTCGCGAACCAGGTCATCCTTCTCGTCTCCAAGACCCAGTGGCGAAACGAGGTCGAGCGGGAGGTTCGGCCGCGCGTCGGCAAGGAGTACATTCTCGAGCTTCATACCACGAAGAGCGATACTAGTCGGAACATCGACATATTGGACTCAACGTATCCTTACGTCGTCGAGACTACCGATCCTTACGAGAGAACGGTCATCCGAGGGGTGGAACCATGATGGGGCGCATCGCGCCGCCCAAGGCGCTGGAGGACGATCTGGAAAGGTTCGTGATGGTCGATCCACAGGACGGGGTCGCATTATTCGAGACGAAGCAGAAGGCGCTGATGTTCGCAGCCGCGTTAGGGAAGTGGCGCGGTCAGGAACGCTCGCGTATCGAACGAAAAGGCGTTGCGATCCGTTACGATGTCTTCGAGACCCGTCTCGATGACGGTTACATCGATGCGCTCGCCGTCTCCGAGACGGGAGACCTCCGGGTGCTTTCCTCGGAGCGCGACGACGAAAGAATCGCGATATTCGAGGAGTACGCGCAGGCGGGGTTGCGGGAGATGATTGAATGTTGCTTTCATCGGCCAGGCGATCCGATGGAGGCGCTGCTCGCGCTCATCGATGAGGCGCGTGTGGCCCGCACCCGCGGCGTCGAAGGCATCGACGAGGACGCTCTTCGTCAACTCATGGGGGACTGATGGACGACGAGGTCGTGGACGAGATTCTGGGGTGTCTCGGTTTTGGGCAGGCTCTTGACCAGGCAACCAACCGCATTCCGGCCGGATCGGAGGATCAGATTCGACTCGAAACTCGGCGCATCTCGGCGGAAGCCTCGGACATCACGAGCGTATATTCGGACTTCTGGGAGGACATGTTTCTTGAGGCGGATTCCTCCGCGAGCCCGCAGCCGGAAGCATTCTTCCAACTCTATTCGCGTGTCGCGACCCTCACGGGGGAGTGCACGGATCTGACTTATTCGCCCGCGAAGAAGGAGGGACGCGGCGGCTATCAGGTGGATGGTTACGCCTTCGAAGCCGAGACAGGCGAACTTTACCTTGCGGTCTGTGATTTTAGAAACGGCTCGGAAATCGAGACGTTGAACGCCGGCCAAGTCGAGGTCCTGATCCAGCGGGTCAAATCCTTTCTTGAGCGCTGTATCATGCCGGACTTCGTTGAGAATCTGGCACAGACCAATCCCGCTTTAGAAGCCGCCTATTCCGTCCACTCCAACTACCAGACCATTCGGCGCATCCGCATCGTCATATTCTCGAATGCGCGATTGGCTACTCGACGCCCTCCCGAAGCGACGGGAGAGATCATCGATCGGCCGGCCGTGTTCAGTGTACTTGACCTCGCTAGGTACGATGGGATTAAGAAATCCAAGGGGCAGGTCGAACCGATTGAAATAGATCTTGCCGAATTGAACGGTTCGGCGCTCCCCAGTCTGAGAGCGCACTCGGGTGCCGGCGACTACTCAGCGTTCCTGGTAGCGATGCCGGGTTCTTTGCTGGCCAAAATATACAGCCTCTACGGATCGCGCCTGCTCGAACAGAACGTACGAACGTTTCTTCAGGCGAAGACGAAGGTGAATCGCGGCATCATTCAGACCATCGTCGCGAACCCGAAGAGATTTTTTGCTTACAACAACGGCATAACCGCTACGGCATCCAGCCTCGAAACGGCCAGACTGAATGACGGCTCGCTTGCGATCCGATCGATAAGGAACCTTCAGATCGTCAACGGGGGACAGACGACCGCGTCGATACTTTACGCGAAGGACCGGTCGGGCGCGGACCTCGGGGACATTTGGGTCCCGATGAAGCTTTCGGTGGTGGAGCCGGGGTATCTCGAAGAGATGGTACCGAAGATCTCCCGATATGCGAACACGCAGAACAAGATCAATGAGGCCGACTTCTTTTCGAGTCACCCCTTGCATCTCAAGCTCGAGCAGATATCCCGACGGCTTATGGCTCCGCCGAAACCCGGCTTTCTTTCAGGATCGAAGTGGTTCTATGAGCGCGCGCGCGGACAGTACAATGACTACCTCGTTTATGAAACGTCGGCCGCCCGAACCAGGTTCGAGCAGGAGTACCCCAAGGACCAGAGGATCGACAAGACCGAGCTGGGCAAGTTCGAGCTCACCTTTCTTTGCCAGCCCAATGTCGTCAGTCTGGGCGAGCAGAAATGCTTTATCGAATTCGCCGAATATGTAGGCAAGAAGTGGGAGGAGGACGAAGCATCGTTCGACGACGAGTGGTTCAAGAGGGCGGCGGCGAAAGCCCTCGTGTTTCGTTGGACCGATCGGATGGTCGCAACGTCGGACTGGTACAAGTCGGACCGAGGGTTCAAGGCGCAGATCGTCATGTATTCGATTGCGTGGCTCGTCTCCTATCTCGCGCGCATACGCAGGTCAGAGATATCGCTCGAGGTGATTTGGAACGCGCAGAGTATATCGGCCGATTTCGGGAATGGGCTGCTCGAGGTCGCCAGACAGGTGGCGAGGAAGATCAAGGAAGCGCCTCCGAGCGTGAAGAACATAGTCGAGTATTGCAAACAGGAAGCTTGCTGGAACGCCGTTTCGAAGGCGGACTTCGTCGTCCCGCAGCAGCTTGGCCCGGAAGTCAGGCGCATTTCCGGACCGTTGAGCCGGAAGACGCTTCCGACCGACGATTCGAAATCATATCGGCCTTCCACGACAATCGTCGAGCGTGACGATGCTATTTTGTATCTTCGACAGCTCGTGGACGGAGGAGCGAACGACCGCGAAGGTCTGATCGCCGGGCTGGCCAGGCTGTCGGGATTCGAGCGCGTTGGGAGCCGCGCCCGGGAGGAAATGGCCAACGTGGTGCGCACAGGCGTTCGTCGTAGGATCCTGAAGAGTAACGGTGAGCAAATCTCAGTCGGGGCACGCACCATTTCGGAGTACGATCGAGATTTCTTAAAGGATCAATTTTTGGCCTCGATGCAGGGAAGAAGCTGGACGGAAAGATCGGAAAGCATCCGCGCTTTCGCTCGATGGCTCGGCTTTCGTCGAACCGGGCCGTACATCGAAGAGGCCGCCAAATCGCTGATCAACGGATTGATCCGGGAGGGCAGGCTAGAGAGCGAAGGTTCTGAGATCAGGCGCAAAGGGTGAACCTCATTCGGCAGCCTTCGTTTTCGAAAGCATTGGATGCCGACCGAGGCTGACGCCAGCCCCCGAGCTGGGGATGTGCCCCAATCGTGCTCCAGTGGCCTTCCGCTTCCGACCTTGCTGCGATGGCGGAGTCGAAAGGCTGAATGCGATCGACGCGGCCCTTTCGACGGCAGCGGCTTCTCATATCTTACCCGTCAGACCGATCCGATAGGAGTTCGCGAACACTCCCGTGTCCTGATCGTTGCCATTCTTGTAGGTGAATCCCAACGCAATATGGCCTGCTGAATCTAGGTTGTAGGTAAGATCGGTTTGAAACCAGGAAAGATTTCGCCCGGAATAGACCTCGGTCGCCCATGCATAGGTCAATGTCGCACGGAACGGCGTTATATCCCCCGCCCCCAGCCCAGGCAGAAGCCGGAGCACGGCCTGGGTACCAACGCGAAGCGCCTCGGTCGAGTTGTTGAACGCCAGAACTTTTCCGATACCCGTGACCGAGGAATATCGCGCGAACAGCGTCGGATCGAAACGCAAGACGTAACCATGGAACGAGGGAGTGGGATAGTGGATGTAGAGCGGATCGTAGACCGGGATGTATTCCGCCGTGACGCTCGAAGCCGACGTGTTCCTAATGTGATCTTCCTGCATGCCCCCGCGCACCCGAAAGAAGCTTTTTGGCGTATGCGCGGTGTACCCGACTTGCATGTAAGCACCGTACGCGAGCTTGTCGGCGTTCGACGCTGCCTGGCTGGCGGCCGAATTGTAGGTCCGGTCCAAGGAGGCGTACGCCCCGTAGTTCGTATAGGTGGGCTGCCACCAGTAGGTCGGATCCATCAGCGAATTGTAATTGACCGCCACCGTGCCATCGATGGCCCAGATGCGGTTTCGGGCGGCCATGTCGTCCGTGTATGAAACCTGGGCGCCTGCAGCGTCCTTCGCATCCCCGGCACACCGCAGAAGATCGATGTCCTTCCAATCCTGCCGAAGCAAAAACTGCCATCCAGCACAGGGACTGTACTCGGGATTCGCCAACACAGGTTTGGCAGTCGCCGCAACGTCCGCTGCAACAGGCGGAGGCTGGATTGCCCGAGCCATCGCGGACCGCGCCCGACGCGCCGGCGCGGGCGATTTCGACAGTCGGGCCATCGCTTCGGTCTTGGCTGCCGGATCGCTCGAAATCCGGTCCAACATGGCCCTTTCTTCTGGGGTCAAGTCGGCGTGGGCGGTCGATGCCATTGCCAGCAACACGACGACCATGAACGTTCTTTTCATCTTCGTCCTCCGGGATTCACGCGGTCCATTTCGCCCCGCACGCAGCCAACCGTGGTGCAGGAGATGATCTTCGCATCGGAAACAGGAACGCCAGCCCGTTGGATGCGGTCGGCGAGTCCGGCGCGCGCGGCGCCGTCGTAGGGAGGATCCAGCTTGGTGTCGTCCGGATAGTGTCCGCCTAATATCCCATCGAGAACCCTGTCGTTCGCCCCTCGCCCGGAAGGGCGCAGAAGGTTGCGTTCCAGCAGATCGTTGAATACGGCATCCGACTGCACCGCCATGATCAGCCGACGCTCGGGCGCGGCACGTTTGGCGACCCTCGCTTTAGCTGCCCCGCCCTTCTTCGCACGCGCCTTCTTTGCAGATTTAGGCTTTTTATTTTTGGGCTGTTTTTTCAACCGCTTCTTGGTCGCCTTCTTCGGCTTGGTCTTCGATACCTTCTTCTTCGAAGCGGTCTTCTTCGATTTCGCTCGCGCCATCACGTCCCCCTTTGCCTTCCAGATTCAAAACTTCCTTCCACTAGACCTAAGCTCGCCTGCACGCAGGGCGGCTCACCTCCTTCGTTGCAGTCACCTCAGCCAGAAGGCGAGATCCCGCGCTCTCGAACCTCCATCACGCCATTCGGCCAGCGATTGAAAGAGCGTATCAGGGTCCCCGCCCTCGCTCAGAAACGCCCGCCAGGAATAGTGGTCGTAGACGCCCTGAATGTGCACAGCGTAAGCCTGCGCGAGCGCCTTGTTGCCCCGGACGATGACGAGGTTCTCGTCGTTGTTCTTGGACGCCGAAACCGAGAAGTTGTGCGACCCCGTGATCACCGCGCAATCGTCGGAGAAGGGGTCCACGACTATGACCTTGGAATGCACGATCGCGTTGAGGCCGGCCGGGAAGAACATCCGCCTGGCGAATTCCTCGCGCGCCCAGGACGGCAGATTGTCCTGCGGGATGCCGCTCGGCAGCAACGTCGAATCGCGAAACTGCTTCTCTTCGCCGCGGCGTATGACGCGGGCGCCGCTTTCGATGATCGTCCCGTTGGCCGTCTCACGCACCTCGGACACCACTCCGCGCACGTATGGCCCCTCCTCGCCCTGGCTGCGATCGAGCAGGTCGTTGAGCAACGGGGACTGCCCGGGGGTGAACATGAGGAAGAATAAGCCCTCCTTGGCCTCCTGAATTAGGGTCCTGACCGGTTCGAACTCCTGTTCGGCAGGGGTCGCGGAGAATGCGATGGATACCGGCCCGTCCGTCGTCCATTCGGCATTGTGATCGCGATCGGTCATCTCGTCGCCCGCGGCAACGAGCCGATGCCACTGATCGAGAAAGCGTTCCGCTATGACGGGCCTTTCGACCACCAATACGTTGTTCAGCTGGGTGCAGAGTCCGGTCGTCGTCCAGTTCGTGCTGCCCGTCAGCACTCTGGTCGCCACTCCCGTCCCCGGAACGCGCTCGACGACGAACTTATTGTGAACGCTCGGCGACGAACGGCCGGCCTTCGACAGATCCCGTTCGTGGACCGTGAGCTCAGCGCCGCCGAACTCGTCCACCACGCCGACCTTCGTCGAACTACCGTTGCCGACTAGAATGTTGCCGCGCTCCCCGAACGCCTTCAACGCATCGATCAGCTCCTGGTCGTTAATTTCGTACAGCGCTGCAAAGATCTCGTTGCCCCGCCGGTCGGCATCCGCGAGAAAGGAGAGCAGTTCATGGCGCGCGTCGCCGGAAAGGTACCTTCGGGCGGGAAAGCCGGGAGTACTGAGGCGGGCCTTGAACCTCTTCAAGGCGGCCACGGTGATGTCGCCGCTGATGAAACGGCTGACGATCTGCGACATGATCGTTCCGCGGTTGAAATACACGGAGAGGCCATCCCCGACCGCGGCCAACGGGGTGACCGGAGGCGTCCATGCGCTCGCCGACTCCGTCACCGCCGCGTATACGCCCGCGCTGCGCCTCATAGGTGTCACGCGGTACTGCACGCTGTTCGATTTTTCGACGGCATGGTCCGTCCAGATGCAACGGAGAAGCGGCGATCGGTCCGAAGCGATGCCGTCCGGCGGCACCACGTCCGAGCCGGCTCGCGGCGGGATGCGATTGTTGAGGATTCTGATTTCACCCGTCGTGACGTCCTTGGCTTCCAGCATGAAGCCTTCCCATTCGGCAGGCCATGGATCGGGGCGCCAGGCGATCAGAGCATCGTCCCGGTTCGCATGGACTGTTACGGTGACAGCCATCGGCTACTCTCCTCGCAGCGCTCTCGGTCTCCGGGTCGGCCTGCCTCTCGCAGCAGGGCAGCCTATGCATCAGGATGACGCTAGGCGAAATCCCGTTCCGGCGAACCGCGATCAAAAACGCCGAACGAGACCTTGAGCGGTTCGCCGGCCAGTGAAAATTCAAGGTTTCGCTGGGCGACAGGCGAATGCGCCCTCAATACGGAATCGATTATCGCGAAGTCGGTCGTGAAGCGGACCTTCTTCAGGCAGGCCGCACTATCGCGGCGGCCGTAACGAAACAGACGAATCATGAGATCGTCGATCCTCAAACCGCGCCTCGTCATGCCGCCAGCGTCGAATTCGGCGGCGTGCTGCCAGAAACCGTCGGGATCGAAGAATATCACCGGCGTGAAATCATCCGATGTCTTGGCGTAGTAGTTCTGCTCCGCGTCTTCGAACACCTCCCTCATGGTGCCGCCGCCGCCTTGGGCGTAAATGATGCCCGCGCGCGACTGCGTGATCAAAGCTTCCTCGCGGATGCTGTTCTGAAAATACTTCGCATAATGCGTCGCGAAGGGCATCGTGGGCTCCTGGCCGTACAGCCAGGTCGGTATCGCAAGGCTCGCGCCCTGCGCCGTGGGCGTGCGATCCTTGACCTCGAGCGCCGCGTTCATCCATCGACGCGCTTTGTCGAGGTCCGCCTCCCGTCCCGGCGCGATGTCTCCGGTAGCCGTCACGATGTCGTTGAGGTTGGGGAGATCGGCGACTTGAGACAATGCGGCGACGGCGGCCTTCAGTTCGTCCTCGCTTCCGTGCGCGAACAAGGCTTCGAGGTGCGCCGCCTCCATGGCTCCCGGACCGCCGCCCGTGACCACGAGGTAGCCGCCTTTGGTCAGATATTGTCCCAGTCGTGCGACGGCGGCATACGCCGGCGCCGACCTCGAGATGCCGTGACCTCCCATCACGCCGACGAGCTTCGGCTTCGGGTTCGTATCGAGAAGATTTTTCAGCGCCTCGGCGATATGGGCGTCATGGTCCGCCTGCGCCCGCCTGACGTCGAGGGACTTCGGTGTCGTCGATCCATCCGCCACGTACCCGCAGAAGGTCTGGAAGTCCCAAGAGGAGGCGAATGCCATGGGATCGTCGCGGCGGTAACCCTCGAGAAGATCGGAGCTTTCGTAGAGCTTGGTCGGTTTGCCGTACTCCATGGCCGCTCCTTTCTCCTGGCTATCTTGCGGGGCAAGCCGACGTGTCGGCGTATGCCTCGTTGAGGAAGCGCGCCAAGCGGAGCCCCGCGCGACCGATCTGTCGGTCCAGGATCGGGGTAGCCGTCTGCAAATAATCGTCCGTGAGCTTCTTGTCGGCCGGCACCGCATTCCATGCGATCCGTGCCTCCTTATGGCTCTCTTCCACCCAATCCTGCGTAGTGCCGGCATCGGCGCCGGCGGCCTCCGCCGACTTCAGCCAGCCTTCTTCAAGCCGCTCCACGTAGGATCCCCAATTCCACACGAGTTTGGTGATCAGAAACGTGTCCCACATCGCATGGAGGTTGGTGGACAGGTCGCAGTTGTTCCTGCACGTGTTGCCGTGCATGACCGACGTGACGCGAACCAGATTGCCGCCTTTCGATTCTAGGACCGTGTGAAGCGGTTGATGCACGTCACCTACGAAATGCACGGCGAACTTCAACGCTTCCGCCTTTCCTTCGTCGGTAGCTGCGCAGCGCAAGTCGTCTTTCAGGCGTGCGAGTTCGGCGATCACGCAATCGCCCTTGGTATCCTTGTCCGGGGGATTGCAGTCTCTCGCCTCGGCGTAGCGATCTTCCGCGAGCGGCAGATCGACGAAATGCCAATTGTAGGTGTGGGGACGCGCATCGCGGACGTCGTCGGCCCAGCTGCCCGTGGAGGCCAGCGAATGTCCTTTGCCCAAGAGCCGCTCGACATTGGCAAGTGCGTTAGGGTTCAGCCGCCGATGCGCAAGTTCGGCGATGGCCGAGTGGCCTTCCTGACCGAATCCGAAGCTTGCCGACGACGATAGCAGCAGCAGCGCTGCCGAAAGCGCGATCCTCATAGCATCATCCCTGCCCGATTGCAGCTTGACACGCCTGCTATTACAAGTCGAGACTGGCCGTGGCGAAATCTGGAAATGACGGACTGCGTCGAAAACGAAATCGGATTGCGTACATGCACTGAGCGAAAAGTATTTGCAGCACAACCTTATCAGTGTTAACTTGATTTTGATACCAAAATTTTCCCGGAGGTTGTCATGGCTGACGGAAAGAAATTTGCATTCCAGCTCACACAGGACCAACTCAAGGCCCTCAAGCCACTTCTCGATCAGACAGGAAAGCTGAAGATCGCCGGCGAGATCGAGGGAGACAAGCTAAACGTCTCGTTTCTCGCCTGCAACATGGCATTCATTGCCTGCAATATGGCGTTCACCGCCGCCGACGGAGCAATCAGCATCCGATCCAAGCCGTGAGAATACAGGATCGCAATCTTGACGACGTGCTTAAGCACGTCCGCGCTCGCTTCGACTCCGACCTTCCCAATTTCACCGACTGCATCGGCAAAGCCTTCGCGGGCGTCGATGTGGTCTTCTGGCGCGAGCGCTATCTGGAATTCTATTGGAAGTGCGTAACGACCGTGCCTGGCTACATCCAGCAAGTGGTCGCCGCCAACGCCGAGGCCGAGAGCGCGGGCTCCAAGGGTCTCTTCGACCTATGGACACAGTTGCAGGGCTTTGCCGAAGCGGAGGAAGGTGTCGAAAGGCACTTCCGCGACGAGTCCCGTCATGCCCGTCTTTTCGTTCGTTTGACGCAGCTGGCCTTTCCCGATTTCAAGTCGGACGCCGAACTGTTCGATTGGAAGAACGGGCCTGTTCGACGCGATGACGGCGCCGAGGGAAAAGTCGGAACAGTCCGCAAGCCTGCCTGTCATCCTCGACAATCTGGTGCAGATGAACATCGGCGAGATCCGCACGCGGGCCCACATGTTCATGATCGGGCCCGTGCTCGCCGCCTTCGCGCCGGCTGAGCACAGGGAGCAAGTCGACGGCATTCTGTCCGGGCTCGTGTTCGACGAAGTGTCCCACATCGGCTACACAGCGTACCTGATGGAAAAGTGGTGCGAGGCCGGTCACAAGCCGCTTATCGAGCAACTGTACGCGAGGCGCCTGCGGGATTTCGACAGATACACCATCGAACAGACACGCCAATCCATCGATCTCTACGGCGGCGGTGAATTCCCGGATCTGCTTGAGATCTAAACTCGAGCAGGCGTCGGCGGTCCCGGAAATGCCGGGGCACCCGGCTCAACCTTCGCCGCGCGACACGCGAGCCCCGATCGGCTACTTTTTTGTCCGTTTAGGAAGTCCTTGATCGCCTCTTCTGCCAGAATGTAAGCCGGCTTGGACGCGTCCAAAGCTGCCCTTCTTCAGGTCCAAGGTGACCATGCTACAGACGCAGCATGCTTCATGTAAGGACTCCACCTAGAATATCCCAGATCTCCAATTTCCTTAGCAGCCTCCGACTGGCTGCTGCGTGCTCAGCGATCTGAACAAGGTGTGAGGAGATAGCTGGAATCGCGGGCGCTTCAGTACAAAGCGTACCATTTGTCACGCCTTGAACGCACTCTCTGCACTTGCGCGCACATTGGTTCGTTTCGTACAAACTTTGCATGCGCACAACGAAATGCGATCCCAGATTTTATTGACTAGTGTAAATTGCAGGTCCATGCTGCGCGCAATTTCTGCGTGACACCTTTTTTGAAGTTCATTTCACAACCTGAGGGATACTGAACATGCGGTATCTTCTCCTATTTCTGTTGACGTTCACTATGCTCGGCCCGGCGGCTGCACAGGAGCCCAGCGTGCGCGTCTATCGTCTAGATGGCAGCCTTCAGTGCGAAATGGGTAAGGCCAGGACTCTTGCCGAGGATCGGCAGGTTCTTGAGCAACTCGGGGCAAAGATCATTAGCGAAGGCAAGCGCGTCGTCCCGACCAATATTATTGCCGTTTGCGGAGCCCCCACCGGTGCCGCGAATAGCTATGTCATCTTGGCGGCCGACTGGGCCAAGATACTGGGAAGTTTTGTCGGACCTGCCGGATTTGCGTTGTGGGATCCGACCGATAGCGACGCTGTCTATGTCTACAAGTATGATGGGTCCGTTCAATGCGGCGGCGGACAGCCGATCTCATTGGAAGCTATGGCAAAGGAGCTGACGGACGCAGGCATCACGATCATTTCGCAGCGCAAAGGCACTGACGGTCTGGCGCATCCGTTCGTTTGCGGCGCAACGACCGGTGCAATCAATATCTATGAAATAGATAGCGCTGATCTTCAAAAGGCGCGCGATCGTCATTTCGGCGCCCTTCAAGCAGGCGGCTCGGCGGCTCCCCCACGCGGACCGATGGCTGCTGCCATACGTATGCAAAACGCGGATGGTCTACCGTTGCCATGGCCATTTCCTTGGGCCTCGGTACCTTATCCCTGGCCCTGGCCCTGGTAGATTGAGATTTATTGGCAGCGGAGCAAGGAGCCAAACGCCAAATCGACCGTTTGTAGCGTTTATTGGTACCGACAAAATGATTGTTGGAGCACGCGCATGTGGGACGGAGTTACATACGTCGATCCAAGCCACAGTCCGATCATTTCAGAAGGCAAGAACGCGACGCGCTTGGTCGTGACGAACGCCGGGCCCTCTACGATAACGCTGCTCGGTTGGCCCGTCACCAATCCGGCCCCACAGACGACTCCCGAGATTAACGTCCGTCTTCGGCCGGGCAACACAATCAGTGTTTCAACTTGCTTGCTCCGCGCCAACCTCGGTGAAGGGCCGGCTCCCGGGCCCAATCCGTTCGCGGCACTAGCGTGGAGAGTAGTGGCATGAACGCGGGCACGGACGAAAGAGGATGGAAGCAACTCACGATCATCCATCTCAGCGATATGCATTTCGGGCAGCGCCATTTCTTCAATCCTCCGTCAGCGGGCGCGGCGAGCGAAGAGCGTACCCTTCTTTGGTCGATATCAAAGGATCTGCAATCTGGGGCGTTTGCCCTGGGTCACGAGTTCTCAGGGCCGGTGCAGTCCGAAGCCTCGGGGCCGGGCAGCGTGCCGCGCACGATCTTCGCGTTGACCGGGGACTTCAACGAGCGATGCACCCAACCCGAGTTCAAGCAATCCGAAACCTTCCTGCAAGGGCTGTACGACATCACCGTTTTTGGCCACAAGGTCGGACCTGCTGATATCTTCCTGATTCCCGGAAACCACGACCTCAAATATGCGGAGGAAACTCTCGCGGATCGTTGGGGCAAGTTCATATTGTTCTACCAGGATCACAATGACAAGAGGCTAGCTCAACATGGTAAGCCTCCATTGCCGCTCGATCCTCGCAGCCCCCTCGCACTGACAAGGATCATCGATCAATCTGACGAGGGGCTCGTCGTAGCCGAGATCAATTCTTGCGCTTACGTACAAAAAGGCACCGTCGACGAACGTCGTGGACAGCTAGAAGATAAGGCGGTGTACGAACTCGGTAAGCAGCTTGAGGCTATCGACCCAGCGAACCTTCGGAAGTCTATCCGCATCGCATTGATCCATCACCATCCCGTCGTCTTGCCCGTCCTCTACGAGGAGGACAAGGAATACGATGCGGTCCTGAATTCCGAACTTCTGTTTCGGTTGCTAAAAGAGCATGGATTCCATCTTCTTCTGCACGGACACAAGCACACGCCATTCACATACAGCTATGACGCGGTGTCGGCTTGGACTACCGATCAAGTTCAACCGATTCTCGTTGTGGCCGGAGGTTCGGCGGGTAGCACAGAGATACCGAAGGAGGACGGATCGCGAAGAACGTACAATGTCATTAGCGTCAAGTGGCATCCGGCCGCGGCGCAGGCACGTATTCTTATTGAGACGCGTGGACTCGTCACCGAGGATCGGGGAGGCCGGATGCCCGACCCAAAGTGGTACTGGAAGACGTTGCGTACTGACGACAGATTGTTGACGTCGTCCAAATGGGAGGATGCGGACGGAAAGACCGTCCGCAATTGGACCAGAAACGACGATCGATTTGAAAGAGCTCGGCTAGACGAGACGGCTCGGCTCAGACGAAACTTCCCCGCCATCGAGGTCTTGCCATCGCTCGACAAAGACCAGGCATACGAAGCGCGGGTTTGGATAGAAGGTCAAATTTCCCATCCAGACTACAAACCGCCGGAGCGAGTCGAGTGGTCTGCTAGTCGGACGTATTTTCCCAAGATTCACGTATGCGAACGCGACGCAGATCCGCAATTTAGAGCACGTTTCTCTTACTACGGTCCGACATTGATTCAAACTCGATTGTTCTGGTCCGATGGCGAGGCTCTTGCCTACATATATGCACGCTTCCCTCGCGGAATTTGACGCCGAGTCTAACCACGTTTTTCATTTGGCTTGGGATTTGACGCGAGAACCGCGCGCCTCACGCCCAGACTAGGAAAACACCAAGTCCAGGACCCTTGATCATGGCCACCAGACCGGATCCAAAAAGGCGCGGTCGCGAGATCATTTATGCGGGCGGAATCCTACCGCGCGAGCTCAATGACGAGCAGGAGCGTATCCGACTCGGACTTCCAAAGAATCCGGACAGCAAGTCATCCTATGTCGTAGAACTTAACCTACAGAACCATGGTGGGCTCGCGGAAGCCGACAACGCATTCAACGCACTTTATCGAAAAGTCGTCACAGACGATCATGCAGACGCACGGATGCCGGTCGCCGTCTCAAAAAGCTACTATAGTTGCTTCATCAGTCTGAATGAAGCCCGCAAGCTAGCGATCGAAGACGAAAAATCAGGCAGCATCAAGCAGCGCAGCATCTATCGTATCTGGCCGGATTACAAGATCCAGCCTCACGTTGATCGATCTGTCGCAACCGTCAAGGGCGACGCGGCTCTCAAATCATATAACGCGTCAGGAGACGGCGTCGTGTGGGCCGTCCTTGATTCGGGGATTCAGTTCGATCATCCCCACTTTGGGGACGCCGCAGCGGCAAAGCGAGCGATGGATGGCGAGCGATCCGACCCTGCTAAGGTGTCGGAGGAGGAGGACAAGGCCGCGCGTCTCAGTCACACGCTACTAGCTCCCGAAGTCGCAACGCTGCACCGATTCTTCGGACGCACCATCAAGAGAGTCGGCAATCTGGCTATACCCGCGCCCCTTCCGGATCCGGATGCGTCTCCGGCCATGAAACCTGAGGAACGAGCTGAGCTCATCCGTCAGCATGTCGAACTCGCGCTAACCGACGAATTTGGGCACGGCACGCATGTAGCTGGCATTCTCGCAGGCGGCATCATGAATGAAAAGGCACCAACCCTTATATTTGAGCGCAGGTTCAAGTCTGACGATCAAGGCACCAAGAGCGAGGTCGAGTTCGTAGAACGAAGGGTTCGCGACGCGCGGGCGCTGCACGGCGTTGCCCCCTTCGCAAAGTTGGTGAGTCTGCGGGTCCTTGACGACAAGGGCGAGGGTTACGCCAGCGACGTGATCCGGGCAATGGCCTATGTCCGCGAGCGGCTCAACGCCGATCCGAAGCTTCTCGTAGTGCATGGCGCAAATTTGAGCGTTGGTTATGAGTTCGCTGCCGAGTTGTTCGCCTGTGGACAGAGCCCTCTTTGTATCGAAGTCGACCGACTTGTGCAGTCGGGGGTGGTTGCCATCGCGGCAGCTGGAAACACGGGGTACGGCACGATCGCGGCGACTGCGCGAGCGGCCAAGGTCGGGCTATCCAATACCATCAACGATCCGGGCAATGCCCGCCATGCGATCACGGTGGGAGCAACGCATCGGGAGTCGCCGCATACCTATGGCGTCTCATTTTTTTCATCCAAAGGCCCCACCGGCGATGGCAGATTGAAACCCGACCTGGTTGCTCCAGGAGAACGGATTACCTCTTGCGCAGCCGGTGCAACGCTAAAGAAACTGCTCGATGGCAAGCCGGACCCAACTATTGCCTACTACGTCGACGACAGCGGGACCAGCATGGCCGCTCCGCACGTGTCCGGAGCGATCGCGGCATTTCTTTCCGTCCGCAGGGAATTCATCGGCCAGCCCCTCAAGGTTAAGGAGATTTTCCTGAACACGGCGACCACACTTGGCCGCGAACGCTATTTCGAGGGGCATGGCCTCGTGGATCTCATGCGCGCAATCCAATCAGTGTAGGCTGGCGAGGAGGCTGGTATGGCTAAAATTCCCAAGTTCGAGGTGGAATTCACGAAGGAAGGGCAGGTTTTCGATACCAAGCAAATTGACGCGGTGCTGAGTTCCTTGCCGCAGTTCAGCGATTTCATCGTATTTTCGCACGGCTGGAATAACGACAAATCCGACGCCCGTGAGCTCTCGCACAAATTTCTCGATAGGGTTCAGGACGTCGTGGACGCAGGGATTGTCCCGGGTGTGCAGGACCGGAATTTTGGAGCCATCATCGTGCTCTGGCCGAGCAAGAAATTCACCGACGAGGAGTTGATCCCCGGGGGCGGTGCAGCAACTGCACAACTGAAGGAGGATCTCGCGCCGGTCGAGCGCATCCTTGATGAATTGAAGAACGATCCGGACCGGCTAGGTGAGAAGAATGCCCCAGAGCCGCGCAATCTTCTGATAGAACAGGCAAAGGGGCTACTTCCCCTATTGAAGGCCAATGCCGACGCCCGTCTGAAGTACGTGTCACTGCTTAGGACGTTGGTCAGGCTTGACGACGCTCACGCGGACGATGGTTCGCTGGAATTTTTCACATCCGATCCGGAGCAGATCTTCAAGGACATGAGCGAAGCGGTTGCCGCTCCTCTCGGGCCGAATCCGGGCGGTAGCGCCAGTCTGACAAGCCAAGCGGGCGGGGCCGCCGGATTGAAGGACGTCGTGGATGGAGTTCTGGGAGCTGCGCGGCGCATCGCAAATTTTACAACGTACTACCAGATGAAGGCGCGTGCGGGCCTTGCCGGACGTGTTGGTCTCAATCAAGTGCTGCGCCTCCTGCGCCAGCAGCACCCAGCTATCCGTCTGCACCTCGTTGGCCACAGCTTCGGGGGCCGGCTCGTGACTGCCGCGGCGAACGCGCTCGATCCCAACACGGGGTCTGTAACGCTGACGTTGTTGCAGGCCGCGTACTCACATAATGGATTAGCGAGCGAATTTGACGGTACCAACGATGGGTTTTTCCGCAAGCTCATCTCCGAAAAGCGGGCGTCCGGGCCCATTATCATTACTTACACCAAGAACGACACTGCGGTAGGTATCGCCTATCCCCTGGCCTCGCGCTTATCGCATACGAACGCGTCTACAATCGGCGATGAGAACGATCCATATGGTGGCCTCGGCCGCAATGGCGCGCAGCACACGCCGGAGGCGAAGGGGCTAGGACAGGTACTAGCAGACCTGCCTGCCCCCTACGAATTCGTTTCCGGCAAGGTTTATAATCTCAAGGCCGATAGGTTCATTCGAGGCCATAACGACATCTGTAAGCAGGAGGTTGCATACGCGATGCTAAAGGCAGCAATGGCGGTTTGATCGCCGCAGCTGGCCAAGTCTTCTGCCAAGCCCATTAAGGAGCTTAGCAAGATCGGCAACAACCAAGTCATCGACGAGGAATGCCAGCGCTTTGGCCAAACTGTTATAGACGGTGCTAGTGCCTCACCTCATGGGCTCAGAACGTCTAAATAAATCGATCTTCCCACCGCCGTTATCCACTGTCGTCGATCGCATCCTGTCCATGGCGTTATGCGCAACGCTCGCTTCATGCTGGAAAGTTCGCATCTTGTGCGGGGCCGCCCGTATGCCGAACCTCCAGTTCGCTGCCGTCGGGTCGATCAAAGTCATCCAGGTTCGGTGCGGATTGATGCCTCATCACCGACCGCGCCGCAGCACCGAAACTATTTGCCTAGGCGCATTCGACGTGGTTGTATTGGGACCATTGGCTCGTTTTGCGCGATTGCTGGTGCTGCATTTCTGAGGTCTGGGCTTTTCTGTAGGAACCCCTGCATGGGGTGTGCTCGGCCGGGTCAAGATAATCGCCAGTGTCTCGCGTTGTTCGATCGCGGCCGTGAGATTAGCTTCAACCAACCGATCTCGCTGGATTTTTATAGGGAATAGCATGACAGCCCCTCGGGGTCTCACAGGCCGGCCGATCAACTAGGAAGCTTTCATTTCAAGATATTTGGAGGTCGATAAGCAATGACACCTCCCCCGACCCCTGCCACAACGGCAGACCCGGTTCTGAGTAAACTGCAGAGCGATGTCCAAGGCGGGCACGTCGCAATATTTTTCGGCGCGGGGCTCTCGGCTGCGTTGGCGGAGAACGGCGAGATTGACGGCTTCAACCTGGCGTCTTGGAGTGGGTTGCTCAAGCACGGCGCGAAGTGGGCTAAAGATTGGTGTGGCGAGGATAAGGATTTTGTTGAGAGCATCGAGCTAGATGTCAGGGGAAACACTAATTCGATGTTGGCAGCCGCTGAGAAGGTCTCGCAAGCCCTCAAGGATAACTATCAATATGAAAAGTGGCTGCAAGCCAGCGTAGGCAGCCTTAAGTTCTCGAGCCGGGCAACCCTCCTTGCCGAGTCACTCAAGGCATTCGCCGCCAAACACATTCCTCTCATAACAACAAACTACGACGGCTTGCTCGAAGCCGCGACAGGTCTGGAAGCCATCACCTGGCAGGACAGAACCAGGCTGTATCGTCAGTTGGACCGAAAGGCCGGCGCCCCCTCCAGAATCATTCACTTGCATGGCCAGTACGAATGGCCTGAATCGGTTGTGCTCGGCGTCCGCGACTATACGACCATCCTGGGCAACGAATTCCTAGCCGCATGGAAGACGTCGCTGGGGTTCACAAATAGCCTGCTGTTCGTCGGCTTCGGCAAGGGACTGGACGATCCACATTTCTCAAAATTCCTTCGTTTGACCCAAGAAGTCATGCGCGACGGAAACAAGGAAATTTACCGTTTGTGCCGTGCAGAAGAACGGGACGAATTAGTAAAGCAGAAACTGGGAACCCCTGTCGTCTATGGGGACGATTTTAATCAATTGCCCGATTTTCTGGGTAAGCTTTTGCAGGGCTTCGATCCGCGTCCCCCTCTCCCCCCTCCCCCTATGCCAAAATGCGTTCTGCTCGTTGGACGTTACAACGGCGCGGATCAGCAAAAGCGGGCGATCGAGGTTGTGGACAAGCATTTGAAACCGGCCTGCTTGGCGGCCAATTACTTCGTTCCTGAAATCAATGACGACGAAGACCTCTATGACGCTTCCATGTCGCACTTGCTCCATGCCCCAATGGCAATGGCCTACGTAGGAAAGAGAACTTGGCCCTCCGACATTCTTGCCAAGGTTGGATTTCGCCTGGCAACTGGGAAGCCCTTGGTGCTGGTGTTTGAACAAGGCGAGGAGTTTCGTCCGCCGCAGTTCGATTCGCTCTATAATTTGATGCTACTCCGGCGAATGCAAACAATCAGCGTAGCACCGTCGGACGCGACTGATGCGAGCTTGCGAGCAACCGTCAACGAGCAGATTACAAAGGAACTCCATGCCCAATCGACCAGCTATTTTGGAGCTCAGCCTATTCATCCGATGGCAGTCGTACGTATCGACACCAACAGGGACGAGGACGAATATATCGATGCCACCGACTCCACTTTGGGATTGCTGACGGAGGACAGGTACCTTTTGGGTCGGCGAGGCACCGACGTCGTGAAAAACCTCGAACCTCGCATCGAGCCAGAGCAATGGCCCTACTTCTCACGGGAGCAAGATAGGCTCTACAAATTGTTTCTCGAACAGCCGGGCTCGGCGGAGCTCAATTCTGTAACACCGATTGCGCGGATACCGCTGGTTTATAAACCACCGGTGAAGGGTGTGAGGAAGGCCATCTTGCCGATCGTCACCCGTCACGCGAGTAAGGGCGGCATTCACCATATGGAAGTGCTGCACTTGGACGTGAGTGCATCGATGATGCGAATGGCGGACGGACATTATGAACTGGTCTCCCCGCGCGGCGTCGATGAAGTTAGCTGCGCGGCGCTGGCGGAAGATCGCTGGTTCTATTCACCCTCCCCAAGCTTGGAAATCAGGGATGGATTGATAGTCGATACCAACCTTATTTGCCGCGTTCTATTGGATGCGACTGACGGCTCGTTGCACGGGCAACCGGTAAGGACTTTGCTTGCGAAGCTTCCTTTAGATGAGGACGATTTTGGCTTTGGCCAACCAAAATTCGATCTCGATAGCATCACGGCACGTTTCAATCCCGTGGACATTGCTTCAGCGACTTTCGGACGAATAGACGTCCGCTCTCTTACGCGGCCGATGGTCGACCTGATTAGGGGCCGCCCGATCGGCATGTCGTGGGACTGGGCCATCGAGGAGGTTGAACGTGAGGCAGAGTTCCTCAAGACCTTCCGCGAGCAACTAATATTGTCTCTGAAGTGGGACGTGTATGCCGCCAATTACGACCGCGTACTCCCGCTCTGCGAGTATTACTCAAATGCGGTAGGTAGACATGTTTCATATCTTACCCCACCTCAAGCCGAGGGCATTGTTAAGGTCTGCGACATCGGAGCCGGAACCGGAAATCTCTCACTGCAACTCCTGGAAAAGGGCTGCCACGTCACCGCGGTTGATCTATCGCGCTCGATGCTGCGTCATCTCAAGGCGAAGACTACGATTGATTACTCCTCTCGCTTGCGCATCCTGCAACAATCAGCGGAGAGGCTCCCGCAACTTGACAACAGCTCGTTCGACGCCGTGACGGTTATGATGGCTCTATATGGTATGAAGCAGCCTGAGAAGGCGCTCAACGAGTGCATTCGGATCCTAAAGGATGGCGGCAAGCTGGTAATAACCGAGCCAACTGCTCAACTCGATGTCGAAAAAATTATTAGCGGAGCTCAGACCTCCCTGAAGGAAAAGGGGCTGCTCGAAACGTTGGCGGAGCCCTGGCAGCGCGTGCAAGAGGCTGGCCGTTGGCTCCGGGAGACGATCGGCTTCCGGATCGAAGACGTTGAGGCCGTGCTGGCCAGCGAGCGGTTTAGTATACAGATAAAGCTTTCCTCGCACTTCGATCAGTGCGCAACAATCGTCGCCACTAAGTCGCGATGAGCATGTGCGGACTAGCGCGTAGCGTTCTTGGTTGCGGTGAAAAGCAGACCGCAGCCGAGCTCGGCCAGATGAAGGGTCAAATGGTCGCAATCGAACAAGCCTCGATCGCTAAGAAGTGCAATATCCAAAATTCAGAATAAGCCGCCGCCGGGAACAACCTAACGCAGTCCGTTTTTTTTCGACACCCCACGCCGAGCTCCCGCCGAGTTGAACGACGCACCATGACGATCCCGCTCCTCGCCGTCATTGCCCTATTGCTGTGTGTTGCGGGCCCGGCAGCCGCGGAATGCGGAGAACGGGGCCGCCCCGGTTATCGTGGCCCGAATGGCAAATGCGTCGGATGGGCAGAGATGGGCCGCATATGCGGCAATCCGCCCGCAACTCGATGTAGGCGAGGTGGTTGCGCCGCACGCAGCTGATGCAGCCGGCCACGGTGCGAAGATTGAAGAGCTGCGCCAGCCGCAAAAGAAGTAACGGGCTCCCGCGCCACCAAGTAACAGAAGTGCTGCCGGGGTCTGCCTGGCTTTGGACTTAGACCTGAGGATTTCGATCAGAGCCCTAATGGTCCGGGTTAGAGCCGAGCCAGTGTCCTAAGCACTTGCTCGGCTTGTCTTTTCAATGACATCTAAATTCATGCCCTCGAGAATACATGACGCAAAAATTGGGGCGCGCACGCCCGGCTATAGAGGGCGAGGCGGTTACATTGCGCATGATCCATGATGCACCACAAATCTCGCCTACCGCCGCGCGCAACCAAGCCGGCTTGCTCGGCCGCGCCGGGGCAATCCGCCAGTTGGTCATTGGCCCAGCCAGGGGCAGTGCGGCAAGGTGCGAAAGCCAAGGCGAATGCGCCAGCGATGCCGCGGAACCGGAGATGAACCCATTGAGTTGATCTGTAGCTTAGCTGAGCGAATGTGGAAAGTAATATGGCCCTGCACTTCAGCCGCGTCGACACTGACGATCTGGAGATATGGATCGCAAGAAGTGACGACTATTCATTCGTTATCAGCAACGAGAGCCGAAGCGGACCTGACTTGCGTGGAGAACCGGGCTTTGTTGCCTCATATCGCCTAGACTTTCTGAACAAGCCCGCGGCTCAGATACCCAGATCGCCGTTCGGAGCATGCGCTGAAGCCGAACCTGCCTGCAATGCGTTCCTCGGTTACCTAGTTGTTGAGGGATGACGACCCGAGGCAGGTCGAGTGCGGTCCAAAAAGGCTGCGTAATGCATGCATGCGATAAGCCTGCGATCGGGCCGCTAGAGGCGCGCCCCTCGCTCGGTGCTGCGGATATTCTTGATGTGATGAAGGGGATCAATCGGATCCGCCGGCTGTTTGAAGAGCGCCGAGCAGGAAAACGGTTCCGATAGGCCCGTGAAAGCCCAAGATTGCTGATTGAATCTGGCCCCCCTCGGCGCATAGTTACGCAATGATCGAGCAACGACCAGCTTTCATGGCTTGTAAAAACCCCGGCTCCGGCTGGAGGATCGATATTCTGTGGGCCGATGGCGAAACTGAAGTCATCAAGGGGTTTGTCACGGAGCATGACGCGACAAAGTGGATTTCTGAGCATTCGCTGACGTGCCCAGAAAACACGAGCCAACAGCGCTAGCGGTGCGGCCAATTTTCTGAGCGATCTCGCGCTGCGCGAGTTCGGCTTTGCGGATCATTTGTAGTGGGCGCTGTTCTTCCTCTTCCACCACAAGTTGGCAACGCGTTCTCCGAATTGTTTGGTTCTGGAAATGCCACGCCGCTGACGCGACGGAGCCAGGCAGAGCTGAGCGGACGGCCATCAGCGGCGGTCGCCCGATGCGGCTGCTCTTTCGCTTGGCGCAAACCTGCAGCTGTTGCAGCGGAAATGATCATGTAGCTGTGGTGCAAGAGCCACTCCAGAATCGATGGCAACCTCGGGTCGGCGAACACGGTGCATTCGGCAATTCTGCGGTTCCATGTGATCAGCATGGCGCCGGTTTCGTGGCGGCGGCCGACCAGCTGGAAGAACAGATGCGCCGCGTCGGGCTCTGGCTTCACTCAACAGCAAATTAGTGGCCTGGAGATTGGCCGACCTAATTCAGCGCGCAGCTTTGATGGCCTTCTTAAACCTATCAATAATATCGGAACGCTCCCGCTCCATCGTCACCAGGACAAGCATTTGGATGGGTCTTCCAACGACCTTCGGCGAAACGATCGAGATATCGGCCTCGGCGACGCCTTCCCGAGCGTCGCCTGTTCAACTAGCGTTGACACGCGGTTGCAGAAAGAAGCCCCGCTGTTTCGCCGGTCACCTCGGACGTCAGACAATTGTTCTTTTGCTCTGTTTCGAGGATGTGAGCGTCTAAGGTCCCTTACACGATGCCCATCGCGCATCATCACTTGAAATCGTCACGCAAGAACGAGGCCTTGAACGCAGCTTCCAGGTTATCTGCCGACAGAGGCGCAATCCATGGCAGTCGCCCCAACCACCGCACCCGTCCAATCTCGCAAATCGCTCTCACGGCGTCCGGGTTCTTTTCGCCAATCAAGGCGACTCCAAGAATGTCGATCTGGCGCCTTCGGAGCGCCTCTATGGAGAGCAATGAACAATTGATTGTGCTCGCAGTTGTACTGGTGCACAGCACTACAGGAATTCGCCACCTCTCCAAGAGGTCAATGTAAAGCGAACCACAATTCAGCGGCTCCATCAGTCCCCCGGTCCCCTCGATCACGAGCGGCTGTCCTCCGGTGTCCGGCAGATCCAGCAATTCGGGCTTAATGCGAGCCTCGTCGATTTCCGCGGAGCAGTGCGGCCAATTCGCTTGCAGTCGGTACCCCTCAGGCACAATGCGATCCGGCGGAAGACTGGCAAGCCGAGAGACGCACTCGGTGTCCGTCTCTCCTTCGAGGCCGGCCTGAATCGGCTTCCAGAACCTTGCGCCAAGGAGATTGACGAGCCCTGCGCAGAACACGGTCTTTCCGACGCCGGCGCCTGTAGCCGTGACCACGATCCGCTGCTGGCTCGCCGATCTTGATCTCTTGTCAAGCGTTGTGCCCACCTCATTCTCCATTATATGCAGCGGGCGCCGGCGCAAAGACCGCTTACTCTTCGCAAGTCGTTCACGCCGGCGCCCTCAACTTCCGGATCTACCAACAGTGCTCATCGACGCTGCTGCGTGCATCGCCTTCCCCCTCAACGCTGAACAGCAGTCCGATATACGCGAGATGCCCGTCGTGATTGGCCTCCGCCGACCCGTCTCAAAAAGCTCCGAATGTTGACTTTTACATCGAACTATAGACGGTCGGCCGGCGCGATAGTTCCCTCCTAGAGTTGCGCTTGACGCGTTGTGGCAGGTTAAGATTGTTATCGGCGCGCAAATATTGTCCGGATCGGACGGAGACATTCACGGGCCGCTGGGTGCATCCCAATAGATACAGAACGGTACGCTTCGAGCGACAGCTGTGCGATTGTGGGTGATTTTACCTGATCTGTCAGAAAATAGCCGATCGGGGCATATTAGCCATGACTCTACTCAAGGGGAATTTTGCACGTTTGACTTGAGCACGCGAGTTTATCGATGGCGGGCGGCCCGGCAGATTTCTGCGTAATCAATCACGATGATCCTGCAAATAGCACATCGACGCCTCGCTGGGTGTTGGTTGGTATACACCCAGTGTCTCTTTTCCAACGGAACGAGTTCCGACATTGTTTGATGTCGAGGTCGCGAGCAGCGCCCTTACAGGGGCTCAGAGCTCGCCACCTCGAACACCTTTATACGTAAGCTACGTTCGGACCATTTGGCACGACAATTCTCAGATCCTGCTCAAGTGCGAGCGCTGCGGCACATTCGCGGCAATATCGATGTCAAAGATGCTCCGGCTGTCAAAGTCCGTCAGCATTGCCTCAAGCTAAATCCCGAGATAAGAACGGGACCAAATTGCGGCGTCACTTTTGCGGCCACCATGATCCGTCATATCGTCTTCTTCACAACCAAGGAAAAAGCCGATCTCGACCGAATCATCGAAGGTCTATCGGTTCTCACCTCAATCACCTATGCGCGCCGGCTCGAGATTGCCCGCAACCGCAAGAGCGACCAGCTCGGCAATGATATCGATATCGTGGTGTATGGTGAATTCGACAGCGAGGCGGATCTCGCTGCGTACAAGGCGCACCATTTATATCAAGAAGCGATCCGGTGCGTACGGCCACTCCGGGAGTTGCGCTTTGCCGCTGACTATGAGTTGTCGACAGACGTGCATTTCGCTGGAACGGCAGGCTTAGGGCAGATCGCTCGGCGCAGCGGACCAGTTGGTCGTGAGTAATTGATGATCAGTCACAAGACTTTGTACATGGCGGGCACAAATAGCCCTCTTTGGGATGGAAATTGGCGCACCGACCTGACGGCCTGCCGGCCGTCGTAGCAGATAGGTTATGCACGTCTGCGAGTTGCCATGGATTGAGCCTATCAAGGCGCTGCGATGCCTTGCGCAGCGGCCGCAGCTTACCTTTCTCGATAGCGCGGCCGAGCATGAGCTGCTCGGACGTTACTCATACCTGGCTTGCGAGCCGTTCGGCACCTATTTAGTCGCCGATGGACAGGCAAGTTGGAATGGACAGGCACTTATTGGTGATCCATGGGAGGCCCTCCGCGAGCTTCTTGCCAGATACAAAGAAGCGCATCGCGCGGATCTCCCCCCATTCCAGGGCGGCGCAGCCGGCTTCCTTGCCTACGATCTGAACCGAACACTGGAGGGGCTGCCGGCACCGTCAATTCCGGGTCTCCGATTACCCCAGTCAATACTGCATTTTTACGATGTGGTGGTCAGCTTCGATCACCGCGAAGAGAAGTGTTGGATCGTCTCGACCGGCTGGCCGGAGCAGGAGCCCACTCGACGGGCCGAGCGCGCACGTCGTCGCGCCGATGAGTTTGCAGCACTGCTTGCTAGGCCAAAGTCGCCGCGGATCGTAATCCCCTGCACCGCGGGTCAATGGCATTCGAATTTTAGCCGGGAAGGGTTCAAAGCGGCCGTCCAGCGTGTCATCGATTTAATCTTGGCTGGAGATATATTCCAGGCGAATATCGCACAACGCTTCAGTGCCAAGGTCTCCCCCCTGTTCGATCCGCTTACTTTTTATTGCCAGCTCCGCTCTTTGAACCCAGCGCCGTTTGCAGCCCTCCTGCAATATGACGCGCTGACGATCGCATCGAGCTCTCCTGAGCGATTTCTGAGGCTTGAGGGCCGGCAGGTCGAAACACGGCCGATCAAGGGCACAATCGCGCGCTCCGCCGATTCTGCGGAAGATGGGTTCCGGGCGGAGCTCCTTTTGGCCTCCGAAAAGGATCGCGCCGAGAACATTATGATCGTCGACCTGCTGCGCAACGATCTCTCACGCGTTTGTACCGACAATTCGGTCGACGTTTCAGCTCTTTGCAACTTGGAATCCTATGCCTCCGTGCACCATCTTGTGTCGGTGGTCGAAGGCGCGCTTGGTGCAGACCAAGACGCCGTCAGCCTGCTTCGCGCCTGCTTTCCGGGCGGCTCCGTGACCGGAGTTCCAAAGGTGCGGGCAATGGAAGTCATTGCGGACATCGAGAAAGTGGCACGAGAGGTCTACTGCGGGGCAATCGGCTTCATCGGATTCGATGGATACATGGACACGAACATTGCGATCCGCACCATTGTGATCGACGATGACCTGGCTGTGTTTCATGCGGGCGGCGGAATAACGGCGATGTCGGATCCTGAAGCCGAATATGAAGAGACACTTGCCAAGGCAAAACGACTGTTCCAGGCCTTCGGTGTCGATCCAACCGGTGCATTTTGATTGTCATCATCGACAATTACGATTCCTTCGTATTCAACATTGCGCGCTATTTCCGCAAGCTTGGTGCACAGACGGAAGTGGTCCGAAATGATGCGATCAGCGTGGCTGATCTCGCTGGGCTCCAGCCTAGTGCAATCGTCATATCGCCCGGACCCTGCACGCCAAGGGAGGCTGGCATATCCAACGCGGTTGTCCGGGAACTCTCGGGACGCGTCCCAATCCTTGGTATCTGTCTTGGTCATCAGTGTATTGGAAGCGTTTTCGGCGGAAGGGTGGTGCGTGCACATCGTCCCGTGCACGGCCAAGCCTCGCCGATAAGCCACGATGGTCGTGGGTTGTTCAACGAACTCCCGTCGCCATTTTGTGTCGGGCGCTACCATTCTCTAGCGGTCGAACTCGATCAATCACACGCGCCGAGTCTCATGGTGACAGCCCGCTCAGATGAAGGAGAGATCATGGGCCTGTCGCATCGGCATCATCCAACCCATGGCGTGCAGTTCCATCCGGAGTCAGTCCTTACTCAACAAGGGTCCGCGCTGTTTAGGAATTTCTTGCGATTAGCCGCCAATTTTAAAGTGTGAGGGGGAGCCTCCATCGAACCGCGAGCAGGGTATTCGCGAATCGGTTTGCAGAGCCATGGGCAAGACGTAACGACACAGCGAAACACCCAATCAGTACGTTTCGTACGCAGGTTTCTCTTTTGGTACAGCCTCAATTGAATTATCTGGTGACGCATCGACCCTTCGCATGACCTCCATTGGGAGAGGCGGGTTTTCTTCTGATTCCGCGCAAACCTTTATTCGAGATCCGCCAAGGGATTGGCGGTGCCTAAGCGGTAGTATCGCTACCGCTGCCCTAGCGGGCGTTTCCTCCCTTGACTTGGCCGCCGATCCAATCGGATCGGCGGCCCTCTTCGATATCGAGTCGGCGCTCTCATGATTGAGGTATTCCTGCAACGATCTGCAGCTCGCGGGCGCTGTAGCTGCAACGTCTGTCATCGTGGTTGAATGCATTTATGGAACATAGAGGTGTCCAATTCAGCATTCGGGAAGTTCACCCCGGCGAGTGGCGCTACAGTTTCGAGGTCGATAGCAAGAGGATCAGTGGCAAGACCCGAACGAGGCTGCAACTTCTTGCAGTCCGACGGGTTAAAGATCGCATTAATCGTGAACTTAATCGCAGCACGGAACATGGAAGTTGACCGGTTTCCCGTGGGTTCGAATCCCACCCCTTCCGCCAGCGACCATTCCCAGCACCTCCCAATCCATCCAAAATCCCTTGTAAAACAGGCGCTTCCGAGTAGATTGCTTTCCCAATCGATCCCGTCTTTTTCCGCTGGTACCCGGCTTTTGTCGGGTGAAATCCCGGGTATCGAATAAGGAAAAACCGGGTGTGCTGACTGACCTCCAATGCCGCAAGGCTAAAGCGACGGATTCGCCGATCAAGCTTTCGGACGGCGGTGGCTTGCATCTCTACGTCACACCCGCTGGCGGAAAGTCTTGGCGGTACAGCAAGACGCTTGTATCTCAACAGTCGATCGACAACGCGATTGATCTGCAGAATCGGTATGACGCGGCGGTGTCGATCCTGGAGACGCGTTGGCATCCGATTCAAGACATTCTTACCAACCTCGGTATGAAGCTGCGCGGGATTTGGGTTGACATTGTCTCGGAGATTGCGAAGGCCGTAGACTACGTCATCGCGCTAGCCCTCAAAATCTACGACGTACTGTCTCCGATCCTCAACGTTGTAGCTGCGATCGATAAGCTTGCGCTCAAGGCGGCGGTCGTCGGCTCCGGTACGGAAGCGGCGTATCGAAGGCGAACAGCGCTGGCGAATCGGCGTAAGCTGATGGACGAATGGACGACTTACTGCGTGTCTGAGCGGCGTTAGGCCGTCGATCTCGGCCCTATTGAACCGTTTGCCCTGTCGTCCCATTTACTTTTATTGCACGTCACGCGGCATGGGAGACCGAAGTTGAAGGGTCGTGTGCAGATAAACGGTAGGACGGCGGACGTCGAGACAGACACAGAATCCGCGAAACGACTGGTCGCGTTTGTTCTCGCCGCAAAGCGGCTGAATGCCTGCTCTTTCGCACAAGGGATCGACCGCATCCGTTTTGCCATCAACACGACCTACAGTGTTGAGGGCAGCCAGATCATCGCCAAAACGTGGTTTACGCACCCTGTCGTGAACGAAGAGGCGTTCGAATCGTTTGCGCTACGACTACGTCCGATCATCTACAATCGCGATGTGTGCCACTTCGAGAAAGTGATCGAGATTTCCAGGTCGATGCTCGCCAACTCGCCGGAAGCGCTCGTCGAATTGGCGTATATCGAAGCCATTTACCGCTCAGAAAAGCTTTCCAATCAGCTTGCCCGGATGGAGACGGTGGCGCAAGCGGCAACCGTTTCAAAGTGGCCCATCATCAATCTCTGGAACGTCGTGTTTGGCGGGAACCTGTGGATGCGCAGGAAGTATCACGACGAGCTTTTTCGCTACGGCTTCCTGTATCACTGGAATGCCCAGAACGATAAGTGGATGGTTTACCGCGAGATCGAGAAGGCGGCAGGAGGACGGGAGAACGTTCTCCGCTGTATGATTCCCTTTTTCCAATGCCAGCATCTTGCGATCGCCCGGCTTCAACGGATTTTAACCCCTGCTCTCCAAGCCGTGGGACTGAGTGCCGAGATCGAGGAGGCAGCCGTCGGGGAAGAGCCGGTCCCCGATACAATGGAATCCACCTCCACTCCGTCCGTTCGCGCCATTTCCAAGGATGCTGGGGAGACGCGGATTGAAGCGTCAGGGCCGTCTGAGCTTCACGTGAGCGAGATCATTAAGTCCCTTTTGCCGGGCCAGCATCTGACTGAACAGCATTCTTGGATGTTCAAAGGTGGCGAGATGAAGCGAACGATGTCGCTGGGTGGCACGGTTCGGCCGCCACCGATCAGAACCGACGCCCCGATGAAGGTTGTTCCGGCAGGGATAATGGTCGACTACACTCCACCTGGGGCGGCTTCGACCGATTTCGAAGCGACGCCGTACAGATTTGTCGATCCGCGTGACTTCCTCCGTTAACGAAAGCCCTTCGCTGCGATCGCTGCGAAGAAGAGTTTAGGCCGGAGGAACTGACCATTCTTGCGCCACCGGCCGGTGACGGCGAGTTGATTTGCGCTCGGTGCATCGAGATCAAGCTGCGTCGGGCCATTGAGAAACTACCGCGCTACAATTGACCCCTCACCTCGGAAAAGGCGACTGCAATCCCCTCGCCGGTATGCCTGCGCGCTCGTAAGCTTTTCGGCCCGCGTCCAATATCTCTCGTTCTTTCGGGGCAGCACTATCAAACCAGTGTCCGGGAGCGTAGCTCGCGATGCGCTTCGCAAAGAACGATTGCGGCTCCCAATCTTGCCCTTCGCGCTTCTCGAATATGATGATTCCGTCATGGGTGAAGTATCGAGGCGCTGGAATGTCGCAGTTCACGGATAGCTGAACGCGCCAAAAGTCGCCCTTAGAGCCTTTCACATTTTGACGGAAGCATAACCTGCATTGGCGAAGTAGTTGGCGCACTCGCGAGGCTGGATGTCCTGGATGAGGTGACCGATGTGGCGCCAAGTGTCCTCGATGGTGCGCTTCTGAGCTTGCCGCATCCAGTGTTTGATCTTGGAGAATGCCTGTTCGATCGGGTTGAGGTCGGGCGAGTATGGCGGCAGGTACCAGAGCCTGGCGCCAGCAGCCTGGATCATTTGCCTGACAGCTTTCGACTTGTGGCTTCCGAGATTGTCGAGAATGACGATGTCGCCTTCGCGCAGGGTTGGTAGGAGAAGGTGCTTCACATAAGCGCAGAAGCATTCGCCGTTGATCGGACCATCGAAGACGCAGGGTGCAGTGAGTTGGTCATGGCGGAGCGCGCCGAGGAATGTGAGGGTGCGCCAGTGACCGTGTGGGGCGAAGCCGCGCAGGCGTGCGCTTTTGGGGCCCCAGCCCCGCAAAGGGGCCATGTTGGTCTTGATCCAAGTCTCATCGATGAAGACGAGCCGGTTCGGATCAAGTCCAGCTTGCCAGGATTGCCAACGCTGTCGCCTACGAGAGACGTCGGCGCGCGCTTGTTCGAGGGCGAACAGTGTTTTTTTTGAACCGCAGCCCTTCCCGGCGCAGGAACAGCCAGATCGTGTTGTGCGAGACCTTGACCCCGCGGGCTGCCAGTTCCGCCTTCAGACCATGCAGCGTCAGGTGCGGCATCTGAGTGATCCGCTCGACAATGAAGGCGCGGTGCGGATCAAGCACGGGCTTACGGTGACCGCCCATCTTGCCAGGCGCAGCCGAGCCGGTCGCCCGCTGCCGCTGTGACCACTTCACCACTGACGAGACCGCAACACCAAACCGCTCCGCCACAGATCGGCAGCTCTCGCCCGCCAAAACCGACGCCACCACACGCTCGCGAAGATCCAGGGAAAGAGGTCGGGTCATGCGATGCTGGCCTCCAATCCAGTCAGCATCTTGAATCACAATCCGCCAAAAACCGGAATCCCTCCGATTCAATTAAGCAAGGAAATGCTCTAGCTGTCTGCTTCTCATCCACCTTCGGCAAGTAGTCCACCCCTACCGGATCGACGATGGCACAACGGCCGTGTTTGAGAAGGTCACCTAGCTTGCCTTGCGCGGTCGTGACGAAATTGAAATTCGCGGGGTCGTGCAGAAAGCGAAGGTTCACGCCCTTTTCGTCGTTTGATACTTCGTCCGCGATCAGCGAGAGGGCGAAGGCCTGCCAGCCCAATTCCATCGGCTTTGCATACGGCGGCCCCATAGTGATCGCACCGCTCGGGGCCAGCTCCCAGTAGAACGAATATTCATCGCCCGATTTATCGGCGCGATGCTTCGCCCAAGAGAAGATTGCCGAATTGCCAGCGTCTGTCTTCTGTCCGGCTTCCCAACCTCTCGGAACGAAGTGCGCCACTTTCGAGACCTTGGCGATGATTTGCTCGGCTGTCTCGCCGTTCTGCGCTCGCCAAGTCGACTTGACCTTCTCGATTACAGCTTGGTCGTCAGCACGAACGCCCAGGCTCGACAGTACAAGAACGATGCCAGTCAAGATCAATTTGCGCAATGATGCCCCTCTCACTATATCGTTCGCCTGCCATCACGCGGGGTCGACCACATCCCAAATAGTCCCGAATCCGAAGCCGATAACAAGACCTATGGGGTAGAACCAAACCCCTTGCGGGTCAGTCGCGCCGTAGCGCAAGAGTGCGACCACACCCGCCCCCGTTAGCACCGCAACCGAAGCTGTCATTGCTGATCGCGTCCACTCATCTGCTTCCTGAACAAAGAACCCGACCAGCATCCCGATCATAAAGCCGAGCAGCGTACCGCCAACAGCCGGGCCAATACCCTTATCAAAGAACGCGAGGCTAGCGCCACCCAGGCCGATCAATAAGAGAGCGAACCCGAACCAGAGCGGTCGCCTTCCCATTTTCTTCTTCACCATCAACGCCCCCACATTGCGAACTAACCGGCATCCGTCCTAAAGCGGAGAACCGCTTCGAGTTTGCTTTTCGCTGCGGCCCGATCCCTGCCGTATTGGTGCAGCGTGTTTGATACTGCGAGAATTGCGGTGCTTGCTGCCATTGGATCAAACGCCCAAAGGCTGACAAGCTGAACTGCGAAGGGCTCATTCAGCGCAAAGGCCCGCATCCTTGCTGCGAGATCGCGGAACGTGTCTTGGGCTTCCCGCAGTCTCGTTATCTCATCCTTATTCAAACTGACATGCTCAATTTTATCGTCAGTTCCCGTCTTTTGTGCTGCTCTGACGTTGTCGTAAAGCACGCTCTTGTGGATCACTTCATTCCGCAGGTCAAAGAAGTGTCTGAACGGCTGACCGACAAACGACGTTACGACCCAACCGACGCCCCCTAGCGCAAAGACACCAACGGCACCCCAAACTTCAGCCATCCATAAATCCCTCTTGCATCGCCCGAACAGCCAACATCTTAAAGCCAAGGCCGCCGCTGGCGCATTGCGACATACGGCTCAATGAGCGGATCAAACGTTTTGTAAAACGCTTGTATTTGGTCGAAGTATTTTCGCCGCCTCTGGATCGCCTCCGCACGGGCTTGCCCTTGCGACACGGCAAGTTCCTCGTCTGCCTCATGGAAGTAGGCCAGCGATGTGTTCAATTCGCTCAGATAGTCATTCACCTTGCGACCAAAGAGAAATTTCGCGCCGTCCATGGCCCGCATGAACTCGAAGTGCTTTTCGTTTGGAAGTTTGCCGCTACTCACTGTTGACGCGATCACCGCTCGAATTTCCGAGTAGACATGCATGCGCCGCTCAAACAGATCTAATACAGCCTTTTGATGAGCTGTACGCCACTGCAAGAGCGCGACGACAATCGCGAGCAAGGCAATCGCCGGGGTCGCAAGGGCCTGCGAATACTGAACCCACATCGGCATTTGCAATCCTGGCTCTTTAGACATCGGCGGCGACCCTATTGCCGCGCATCCCCAGGTTGATATTCTACCGACCTAAAGGGCTGAGGGTCGTACAATGCGAATGGTTTCCACAGTATTTGCTTTGCTTGCAGCAAATTTGGTCTTCGTCGCCGCAAATGCTCAGGCCGAAGACAGGCCCCCTAGCCGACTAGACAGCATCGCGAAATCTGCCCGGGAAATGATGCCTTCGATACCATCGGTCTCGTTGCCGTCAATGCCGGACCTATCGCTTCCCGACCTATCCGATCCAAGCGGCAAGCTAATGAGCGAGTTCAATTCGTTTACCCAACAGGTTGGCGACGCATTGCCGCTCCTAGAACAGATGGGCTTTGAGGTCACCACATTCAAAGTCACGTGGGGCCTCCCGCCAAAGGCACGGTTACGGCTCAAGTCCAACGGCAATACTGACCCGCAGAAGGTAAGCGCTATAGCGGCAAAGGCCCCAACCAGCGGTGTGTTGGTATCGGCTCTGATAAGCAGCGCGGTGACGACTAAGCGCATTCAGAGCAGCATGCGATTAGGGACGGCCTTGCTTGATGTAGAGTTTGCGGTGCCACCGCGCGTGAACATGAAATTCGTAAACTCGAAAGACAATATCAAAGACGATCTTCGCGAGTTGGATGACTTAGAGCTTGTCTGCAAGAACTGAGAGGGAGCCCGGTCACTGCATCCGCGCGTCGCGCGGGCTAAGGAAGCAACCTCATGACAATGATCTTTGGATTCACCCGAGAGAACGTAGCTGTTCTATGCGGAGATGCATTACTTACACATTTTGCGGAGCAGTCATCGACGTCGAGACTTCCAGCGCCGGGACCGTTGAACGCGAGCCTTCTCGGCATGTACGGCGTTTCCGTAGTCGGACTACGGCAGAAGGTAAACATTATTGGTGATACAGTAGCGTTAGCCTGGTCAGGCTCTTACGTAGAGGCCCACGGCTTAGCAAGGGAAATCAAGTCATACCTAGATCGACATGGCCCAGCCGTTAACGAAGTATACCGGATCATTCTTGCGAACGCAGATCAGAATCTCAGTTGCATAGCGATGGTAGCGGAGGGACCGCAGACCAGCTACATTTGGCATGGTGCTGAGACCGCCAATCTAAGACGGTTCCATAACGTACACTTCGCCGGAAGCGGCTCGGACTATTTTAAGAGAACGATTGAACGGCTCGATAGCGTCGACGCCGTTGCGGACGCATCGATCAACACTATCTCCACTGTACTCGGGGATGCCCTCGCCGTCGCATCGCAGTCGTTAGGCCGCGAGCTATACACGCAACAAACTCTCCTCGAACGATGGGGAGGAACCATCGAAGTCTGCTATCAGGACGCGAGCGCCTTCGTGAAGCTTGACAAGGTTGCCTTTGTTCATTTCAGGTTCGATGAGGCAACTCCCGAAGCCGGATTGACCTGGGTACCGAGGCTGCTGTTAAACCGCTACAACGGTTCCGACTTGGAGTGCATCGCTCTCGATTGCGAGCAGACTAGCGATAAACGAATATTTTCCGTTGTGCAGGATGACACCGTTATCGTCCGTCCTCTTATGTCAGACGGAGTGATCCGCGAGCCCTTCCTTGGCTATTTTGAGTATGATCGTCTGTGTACCCACTTTTCTTACTGCCGCGCAGGCGAATCGCTGTGGAGCATGACGAGCGTCCACTTTTGTTCAAACGGTTCCCACCCATTTCACGTAGCGATGAAGGGGTCCCGAGTGGACATAGCTTTTAGAAAAACGCTCGGCGACTGGATGCGTGAACAGATTCGATCCTATCAGCAAGGTGAGATCAAACCACAGGTTGGCCCCGAGACTTAGCATCGCAGCCAACTGTTAGCCCCTCCGCCTGGAATGGTCGTTGCGCAATTCGAACGCGCGCGTACTGCTTCTGGAAGTCTTCATCGCCAGGCAGCAGCACCGTGAAGAAATAGGTCATGCTGCACATGCCGGGCTCGTTCAGGATGCGGCGCACGGTCCATCCCTGAGGCAGAAGCTCCAGCATCCGTTCTTTGATTGTCGCGATTTGGGTGGGGGTAAACGAAGGGCGCCCTGTGGGCTTTGTATCTTCGGAGGCGGCCTTCTTGCCCCTCTCAACCTGGAGTATAATCTAGCTTTCCAAGTTGAGAATCGGCGGTTGTTTTATGATTATTCCCATCACTGCGTCGATAATCGGCCACCCATGGGATTTGTGGGGCCTGTCCTTACTATTCGACGGCTCCGATCCTTCCAAAACGAAGGTCGTTGTGACCAAGCCCGAGGGACGGCCGACCTTCGACCCCAACAGTGAGGCCGAGCGCAACCGGTTTCGCGCCAACGGCTACGACATTATGACGAGCCTGACCTCGGACGAGCTGGTTTGGGATGACGCCAAGGGCCGCGTGGACCTTCGAGACCTGAGGCCTATCGCTGACGACATCCTGTTGCGGGTGAACGGGCTGGCGCGAACGTTCGACCCGACCTCTACGCCGGTCCGGCTGATACACCTGACCTTCCCGAATGGCGCGATGGCCACGGGTGATTGGACGCCAAACCGGGACAGCACCTATCTTGGCGCAGCAGGCCAGCACGAGATTGCCAACCGGGCGCTTCCCCTCACCAACCCTGAGGTCAAATTCGTCCTTGAGGCCATGGTTCTCCCGGCGACCTGGGCGTCCCTGTATCTGGTCATCGACGCCATCAAGACGAACGTCGGCGGCCGGCGTGAACTGGACAAGATGGGATGGCTTTCCAAGCCCGACCTTAGCGACCTGACCTATTCCGCCAATAACAGCCGAAACATCAGCGAGGGTGCCAGGCACAGGACGAAGCCGAATGTTGGCGGCAACCTCATCCCGCTGGATATCGCCCACATCAAAACGTGCATGCTCGTCGCCCACTGGCTAGGCTCCCTCGCACCCCCGAAATCACCGTAGGCAGAGGCCAGGTTTCTGATGCCCTTTTTCTCCGACAACGGCCAGCCGAGCGAGACGCTGTTTAGCGATCGCTCTTTATCCACTCTCATCGAAATGCAGAACGGCCGGGCCGAGAATATCGTCGCCGAGCCCAGCAGCGATGTCCTTCTGGCTACACCGACCGAGGATATCGTTGAGCAGGCCTATGAAGTCTGCCACCTCGAAGTGCCTGTCCTACTGGAGGATAAAGCATACCAAGCCGACCCGCGCGAGATTATCCGTGAAGTGCAGGATTACGGCCGGACAGTCCAGGTAGCGGGCTTCGAATATCGGCTTACTATCCCCTTTGAAGGGCATTTGGGGCTGTTTAGGCATTCGTCGCCCATCAGCATTGGTGATGCACCGTGGGCCAAGGCAAACGAGGATGGCATCACCATCACCCTATCTGGATACAATCTCACCGCAGAGGATCTGAAGGCCCAAATCCAGAAGATGCTCAATCCGATTAAGCTTAGGCTGAGCGGCCAGAACAATATCGTCAAACCGTTCAACGAAGCGCTTAAGCCGCTCATCCGCAAGCTGGTTGAGGAGCGCAAGCAGAGCATTTTGAATGCTCGCAACATCGCCTCGTCTCTGGGCTACCCGATGGTCCGCGCCGGTTATGTGCCGGTGATGCATGTCCCCGTCAGGCGAATAATTCGCCCACAGTTACCCCCAACCACGAAATTCGAGCCCGAGCCCGCTATCGCCGAAGCCGAGTACCAGCACATCCTCAAAATCATGGACGACATGTCCGTGATGATGGAGCACAGCCCAACGGCCTTTGAGCGGCTGGAGGAGGAACATCTCAGGGATTTCTACCTCGTCGTTTTGAATGGCCACTATGAAGGACGGGCAACGGGCGAAACCTTCAATGCGAACGGAAAGACCGACATCCTCATTCGGGAAAACAACCGGAACGTCTTCATCGCCGAATGCAAATACTGGCACGGTCCTCAGACGTTAACCGACGCCCTGGACCAACTTCTCGGCTACCTGACTTGGCGCGACACCAAGGCTGCGCTGGTCATGTTCGATCGCAACAAGAGCTTCACGGCCATGGTCAAGAAGATGGTGGAGACGGCAACCGAGCACCCCAATTGCAAGCGTGGCCCGACGCAGGAGACCGAGACCAGATTCCGCTACGTCTTTGCCAGCAAGGATGACTCGGCACGAGAGATAATTCTCAATGTGATGGCCGTAAATGTGCCCAACCCGAACGCCCCATGACCGAGGAATGGCCGAGCTACCACAAGGGTCGACGGGACCACATCCACGCCCTGGGCGTGATTGCGCTGGCTTACAGTGCATTCGAGCGCGGTCTCGTCACGATTTATGCCCACCATTGCGCCCAACAGCACATGCCGTACGAGCTCGTGCACCTCTACTACTCATCGCTGAATGAGAAATCCCAGCTCAAGGCCATCAGGACGATATTCGACACCTACGAAAAAGAGCCTGCCGCTCTTGCGTTCGTGTCGTCGCTTATCGACTATTTTAACTGGTGTTCGGACGCCCGAAACACCCTACTCCACTCCGAGCTTTACCCCACGTTGTTCGGAGGAGATGCCGATAAGCTGTACTTGACCAAGCCTGTCTCCAAGCGGGAGCCCAATTCGACGTACATGTGGCTCACGTTGGAGGAATTGCGCGACATCGCCGACAAAATTGAGCACGGTAAGCGGGAATCCGCAGGGTTCCTGATTTACCTCCGATGCCGCGACATCCCACCTGACCAATTGCCTGGGGGCTATCGGGCTATGTTGCAGAACCCTATTCCTCCCCCGCTTACGATCCCATCAGAACTGAAGTTATCTCCGCATCCCGAACACGGCGCCATGCCCGATCACCTCAAGAACCGAAAACGCTAATCATGGGCACCTACCTTCTCACCGGAGCAGGCTTCAGCAGGAATTGGGGCGGCTGGTTGGCCGACGAAGCCTTCGAGTATTTGCTGGGATGCTCCGAACTTCTCCCGCACCATCGAAATCTGCTCTGGAAGCATCGTGGTAAAGGTGGATTCGAAGCCGTCCTTCAAGAGCTGCGAGACGAATACATCAAAAGCCCCGGGCACCACGCAGCCAAACCGTTGCAAGAGTTTGATAAGCTCGTCATGGGCATGTTCTATTCGATGAACAATGCCTTCGGAGACTTTGAGCCGGTCAAGAACCTTGGAATTGGTCCTCAGCCCACGTTTATGCGGGATCTCCTCGCCCGCTTCGATGCCATCTTTACCCTCAACCAAGACACCCTCTTGGAGCAGAAGTACATCAACTCCGGTCTCCTCGACGGGTCTCAGGGGAAGTATTTCGCCTGTGCATCGCCGGGACTGCTTGAGGAAAATGTTGCCGGGACGCCCTATGCCCACCCAGGCATCTTTCGGCCGGCCGACCCTCCATACACAATCCAAGACCGCGTTCAACCCTACTTCAAGCTCCATGGGTCCAGCCATTGGCGCGCGCTCAATGGACTGACGCTACTCATCATGGCCGAGAACAAGGGCTCGCAAATTGACGGGGTGGCACTGCTAGATTGGTACCGCAGCGAATTCAAGAAACGGCTCTCACAGCCCGATGCCAAGCTGATGATTGTGGGCTACAGCTTTCGCGACCCGCACATCAACGAAATTCTTGCAGCTTGCGCGAAGACCGGTCTCAAGCTGTTCATTATTGACACGGCCGGTCTTGGTGTCCTCGATCACGCACCACCCCTCTCAGGTGTGCCGTTGCTCGACGAATTGCGGGACGCCATCGAAGGCGGCTCCAGACGACCATTTCCATCCAGTGTCTCAACCGACGAAATCGAACGCCGGAAGATCCAGCGATTCTTTCCGCTGTTTCCCTAAATAACTCCCAGCACCCAGGCGCCCATCGGCACCACAAAAGAAGCGACCATAATGCCGATACCTCAGTCATTGAAGGAACTTTAGTCAAAGAAGACCGTGCCACTCACTCTTGGGCGAGCGCGTGGTGAATTCAGTTTGTGAGGCGCGAAAGTGCCAGTTCGATCATCGAGTCGTCGAAAAGTCTCAGCTTGCGCTCGGACGCGTCGCCGCCTCCAAGCCATTTCGCGAGCCCCTTTTTCACCCCATCCAATGTCGGCTCGACCTTGTCGTGATCAAGTAGCCAATCGACAGTCGCCAGCAGCTCCATTCCAAGCGGATACTCAAAGCCGTCGATTAAGTCCGTTGTCTCGTCAAGCGCGCTAGAAAACTCTTTCGCTTCTGTCGCCTTCAAATATGTAACAACCACGTCCTTCTTTGAGTTCTCGAACCAGATCGAGTCTAGAATGCTCGCGTCGGCAACCCGTTTCTCGCAATGAAGGTAGCTTCCATCCAGGTTATTGAGCAGATGGCCTAAGTTGGGCGCGTACGGGCCGAACTTGTCTGCTTGAAATGCGAGCCTCAGTGGGCTCGCTTTGCCATCGCCCACAATTCGCCTTTGAAGCAAATAGGCGAGTTTCTGAATTTCCAGCAGGGTGCATTCGAATCCGAGAACCGAATATCTTCGGACTAACTCCGCAACTAGAGCTCGCGCGGCCGTCAATTTCTCGACGCCTGAGGGCTTAGCAACGTTTTGATACCGACCAGTTGGTTGGTACACAATGACCTGCACATCCTGAAGATCCCCCAGGGCCGCCACGATCAGCGGACGAACATCATTCCAGTCCAGTCCCCCGTTGCCGCTCCCGAGCGGAGGTAGAGCAATCGATTTGACTTTATGTTCGCGAATGAAGCGGACCAAATCTTGAAGGCCGTCCTTTATCCATTCGATTTTTGAGGGATACCGCCAATGCTGCTTGGTCGGGAAATTGATGATCCACTTAGGACCCCCAACTAAATCCTTCCGCTCAGTTGCGAATATGTGACCAACCTTGACCTCTTGCTTCTTGCAGGCAGCTGCGTAGGCGCGAAAATTCTCAGGGAACGCTTCCTTGAACATCAAGGCGATCCCCTTTCCCATCACACCAACTGTATTGACCGTGTTGACCAAGGCTTCGGTTTCGGCCTTGAGCAGGTTACCCTCTTCGAAGGCGATCATTAGAAATACCATCCTCGCTTAGTGTGGACTTGAAGCTCAAGCTTTCGCTTCTTGATCAAGTCAGTCGCCCACGCATTTTGCTTTTCATCACAACACGCCACGCAGTGGAGAGCATTAATTGGCATGTGCTTGTGCACCAGTGCTTCTGCCATATACCGATTCGACTTATCGGGATCGTCGTTGTCTCGGCTGAAGTCGCTATTCCGAAGTATCTTCCAGTCGATCTTCTTGAGATGATCAAGGCTGTTGGAATACTTTGTCAGCGTAGCGCACGCATGCCTGTCGGTGATAACGAAAGGCACACCATTCTCTTCAAGCGTGTTGAGAGACGACACGAGAATGACCAACTGGTCATTGTCTCTCTGATTGACGCTCCGGCCCGTATGGATGTTGTAGGCCATCATGGATCGAGGCGTGAAGTAGAACGGAACGTAGTCGCTCAGGGTTCCCCTCGGCCCGACTGGAACCGGCCACTTCTTTCTCTTGTCGATCAGCTCGACCAGTCCGATGTTCACAAATTGCGGGTCTTGCGTGTTGGAATTCCGGCAGTGAAGACCGTTGTCTAGTATCCACGGCAAGTTGTTCTTGTGCGTGATTCGGAAGATTAGCGCATTTTCCGCTGTAAGCTCCGGCAGCGCCAAAACTTCCTCCCCCAGGGAAGCAAACAATCACATCGCCGCACAAGCGCAGGAGCGGACTTGCCGGTCAAGAACACTCGCCTAAAACTCACAAACTTTATGAGAACATAATGTGAACAAGCACTATTGTCAACATGAAGTTGACTCCCGGCGCGCCACATGCGCGTTCAGCTGGGCCGCCTTTATGTCGCGCTTTCCGCCCCTCAACCTGCAAACGCAAGGCAGTCTGCAAGGCGTGAAGGCGAGCGGTCTCAGCTTGGTCAATTGTCGAGTTAAGACGGCCCCCGCTTTGGCCGGGAGGTGAGACACTTCTCCATTATCGCCGCAAGGTTTCGGCGCGTCGTGAAGCACTGCCTGCCGATCTTGAACAGATCGAGATTGCCTCTCGCGTGCTCCGCTTTGAGCGTCGCCACCGAAATCGTGTTGCAAAAGATCAGCTCGCAAACTTGCTCCGTGGGTATAGCCGTTGGATTAGGCGCACACCTCGATGGGAACCCTCACCGTAAAACAGGTTGAGCATGCCGGGCCAGGCGATCGGTTGGGCGATGGTGACGGGCTCTGGCTCTTCGTCGCTGCGGGTGGAACAAAAGACCAAATCGTGGATGTTCGGTTCACTTCGCCCGTCACCCGCAAGCCTCGTGAGATAGGCCTTGGTCCAGTAAGTGCCGTCGTCAAGAGGCGCGTGGACTTTGACCTTTAGAGCACGGCAATCCGAGTAATATTGTCGAGCAAGACATTTCGCTCGGATCGCGCTCGGCCGGAATCTTGAAAAAGACGCGGGACCGAAGCCCTGCGCCTCTCGCCGGCATTGGACTATTAGCTGCCGCGCCTCCACTACCCGCCTAGTGGAAAAAGCCGTGCTCTCGAACGATCGGTAATAGCTCGTGGTAGTTGTGGATGATGTGGTCCGGATTCGCAGCCCTTAAGCGTGCCTCAGAAACAAATCCGCCGGCAATGGCTACGCTGATCAGTCCAAGACTTCGAGCAATATCGGTTTCTACTGGCATATCCCCGATAATGAAAGTCGACTCGGGCTTTAGATCGTTTTGCTCCATATATCGCCGGAGACGCTCCCCTTTACTCATCGTCTTATACTGCGTGGCGCGGCTTTCAAAGGCCAGGACGTCGTTGAAGCAGCGATCGATGCCGAGCCTTTGTAATTGAGCAACAAGAGGTGCGACTATATGGTTGCTCACGATGATGGACGAAGCCGCTTCCTGGCGAGCCCATTCCAGCATTGCGCGCGCTCCCACGCGCAGATCTGCTTTGTCGGCCAGCGGCTCGTAAGTGTCATGGAAGATTGCACTCCCATCGCGATCTACGGCCGCGATTTCCGATTCTGACATCCCGATGTTTCGGAAAGAGAATGGACAGTGGGACATCGCAATGATCCCGAAAGGTGTCTAAATCGATCGCCGGGCGACCGAAGCGTTCCAGGATGGCATTCGTCGTTTGGAGGAGTGCGCTGGCATCGTCAAGCAACGTGCCATTCCAATCAAAAACAAGAACCGGCCTCATGATATTCAGCCCTCAGGCAGCGCTCTGGTAGTCAGCGACAAGGTTATGCAGATCTCTGTTTGCGCGGCTTTGACCTGCAGGAGTTGGCATTTCGAATGTGAAGGGTGATAAATCTACTCCCTCGCTCCCCCGCGGCAGCAACGAGGACAATCGGGAGAAGGGCAAGTAAGTCACAGTTGCCGCGTTGATCGCGGCGGCGATTCTGCTTTCAACCGATTGGAGAACACGCGGCTCGATGTCTTTGAACAGCAGGCTTTGCTTCTGCTGTTGGGCGGGCAGCCGTTTCCATGCCTGCCAAAAGGCCAGTTCATCGATGGCCTCAATATCCACGCCGTAGTAATTCGGAGCCACGATAGGTGGCGAGCCGATTGCCCAATGGACAGCTTTGACGCCCGCAGCAAGGAGCATATTCGTTATGGTCCGGCTGGTATCGCCACGAATGAGGGCTTCATCGGCAATGAGTATTGTGCGTCTACCAACGTCAGTCGAAGCCAGCCGATACTTGCACGCGATACGATGCTTGCGCTCGCTGGTTGGGCCGATGAGAGTTCGCTCAGAGAACTGCGTCTCGATGACTTCCCGTCGTTCGACGTTAACGCCGCGTGCTACCAGAGATGAAAATAACCCGTCAGCGTAGGGCCCTCCGGTATGAGGCATGGACGAGACGATGATGGGATCTGGATCCTGCTCAGCGCAGATCCGTTGGGCAATAAGATCACCTAGCGACAAGCCGATATTGTAACGAGTTTCGCGATGAGATTGGCCCTCGATAGACGTATCCGGGTTTCCGAGGTAGAGGGTCTCATAAACGCATAGCTTGGCGGTTTCTTGAGAAACACTGACGCGATGATCGAGGCAATGCCCCCGTTTGCCATCCACATATTTGATGTAGCCCGGCAGGATTTGATCTGACTCGCCTCGAAGCCCGGCAAAGGCGCAATTTTCCGAGGCAAAGAGCAAGAATCCATCGTTCGTCTGCATGAACTCCAACGGACGCAGACCATATCTATTGCGAAACGCAACTAGATTTCCCTCTGGGTCCAGCAAGAGCGCACTGATAGCTCCATCAATGCGCTCATCGATTTCACGGAAAACGTTCTCATACTTGACCGGCACGCCTTGCCGCCAATAATCTCTCTCACAAATTTTCTCAATCAGCTTGAGCAACAGCTCGGCGTCCGTCCGACCAACCCGGGTGTGACCTTGGGCAATCAGTTCTGCCCTGACCTCATGGCCATTTGCCAACGCTCCGTCTACCGACATCGTCAGTTGACGGGATGAGGCCGTACGCTTGGGATGCCTGCAAGCTCGGCCGCTGATAAGGGCGATCGCAACGTGCGGACTGACCTCCAGATCTTGCCTATTCTTGCGAATGGGAGACAGTTCGTATGATGGCTGAGACACGCTTCCATCTCGAATGCCTTTGTTGTGCGTGAAGGCGGTGACGGCGACTTCTGCTTGTCCACGAAGTGCGAGCTTTGGAAGCATGTGCTGGAGCCGATCATAAACCGTCTGATGGGAACTACTCCAAGGCAATAGAAAAGCGGCAGCGATACCTGACATGCTCCACCGATCCGAGAAAACAGATCCTGCCCCTAAGCAAGCTTCGTACCAGCGCTTAGCAATTCACTCGGACCGTCAAACCCGCTGGGGTAAAGATTCACGCTCTCTATGGCCAGATACTTGAGCCGGTGGTTTCGCGACAATCTGTCTGAAGCGCGCCAAACCTTGTGTGAAAAATGGCAAGCTCAAGCGTGCTATCATTCGTGTCGCCGCGCGCGACGATGCGCGACTTGCCATCGCAGTGGTCAATACACGCGGTGTCGACGGCAGTGCGGTGCGTCCGGTATTTCCTGCTCACCTCAAGGACGAGCGCGCGGTAAACTTTTGCTCCAAGTGGGGCAGCGCTCCGGATCCAAGCGCTCAGAACTTTCTGACAGACGTCTCCCAAACCAACGCGGACACCTCCCTGCTCGATCGCGTCGCCATCGTCGCCCTTGCACGCGCCGGCGATGCGCTTTCGACGCGTCATGATTCCGGCGAAAGCGCCGAGGATGCGGTGTAAGGCTACGACATAAAGCTCGGACACGTTGAAGACGCGCTGCAGACGATCGGCATGCAGTGTGTCGATGTCTTTGCCTACGATGCCTCGGCTGATGATCCTGACGATCTCAACGGCTTCATTCTGCGCTTCAGATCGGTTCGCCAAGCGAGGTCCGACGCCGCTCGCGCGACGATTGTGGCGGTCGAGCAGATGTTGGCAAACCGAGCGCAGGCACAGGCGATTGCGGTCATGGCAGGCCGTCGGCGGTAATTGCAGCGCTTTGCCGATCGCCATCAGACACTTCGAGAGGCGAGAAGCCCCGCTCAGGACCGTCTGCTGCGTGCGGTCACGACACTTCATTCGGGCACGGTCTGGGCTGCTACGCGTCGCGCCGGCCGCTTCTGGAATTTCGACGTCTTTCAATATCTCCGAGACTGCGCCGCGGCGGAAGCCAAGGCTCGTTCTTCGGATGTCATCATAGGCCCAACCGCGATAATTGACTCAGATCAGGGAAATCCAGAGCTCGTCAGCTCGCATGAATTTCTCGCACAAGTTCGTGCAAACCTGGCCCAATGGGAAGCGATTTTGTCGATGCTGCGCGCCATCATGCCTAAAACAAAAATCCGTGCTTCGCCTCAGCAAGCGTCACGGACTACCGAAACAGTCCATAACGGACAGAAATAAAGTCGCCCCACGGGCCGTCGCGCGGTTTATTCGTCGTCACAAGCCGCTATACGGATTGCCCGATCAGCGAGCGACAACCCGAAGTTTAGCGGCCGTGACCCCATTCCTTGTTACGTTGACGTGTACAGCCCTGCTGATCCTTTGCATCTGCATCGCCTACCGCATCGGCTTCCACAATGGCCGCGCCTAGGGCATGTCGGAAGCCTATAGCTTCTACGTAGTGGCGGGCGCGGTCAGAGCCGATGGCCTTCCGAAAGACAGTCACGGGGATGTCAGCACGCATGTCGCGCTCGGCTCGACGGCACTTGCTGTTGCCGCAAGCGGATTTCTTTTTCTTCTGCCAGCCCAGCCGGTCGACTACAGCCTGCACGGCGTATTCCGCCGCTGGCAGGGAGGCGCCTGGGTGATCGTCGTAAAGTACCCGATCCGGCAGTTGCGGGAGGCCAAGCTTTACGAAGACGACGTGTTAATCGGACCCGCCAATAGTGATCCGCAAGAGATCGCGGCAAAGGGCCGAGGCCTCTACCGGCTCTACAAGGAAGAGGATGAGACCGTACCAATCCTGATGTTCTCCTCGAGCGACAACACCGACCCGAATACGAACGGCAGGAAATACCGCCTCCAATGAAGCCACGGCTCGAGCAGCTTGGAATACTGATCGCCGTCGGCATGGCGCTCTTGGTGCTTGTCACGATCGCGCTCGCGATCCTGTGACATAGCAGGAAGGCTTCCTCGTGGAACGGAAAAACCGCCTCGGCATGCGGATTGCTTGATGGAAAACAGAAAAAGCCCCACGGTTCTCGCGCGAAAAGCTCGCAGATTTTGCAAAGATGCAGGGGATCGCAATGCAGGGGATGGTAGGCATCGGACACTAATTTTGCGACGGGAGCGACGAAAATAGCTCCGGAGTAAGGGTTTTTCGAAAACTGCCCCGAGTTGTTGATTCCATCATTTTGCTGGGAACAGTCCGTGGAGACTATCAAAACATTATCGCCGTATTTTGTGGTCTACGCGGTCAGAGGCTTTCGAGATTTCTATTTGGAGAAAAGAAGTGCCAGACGCACAAGTTACCTGCATCAATAAGCTTCCACGAAACGACACGCACGAAGGCATCACGCACCTCGGGGGCGCCGGCTGGAAGTGGCCGAGATCACAAGTCATCCAGTCAATTGAGAACGGCACGAATACATTTTTCACGCTTGTCGGCGGCACGCGTGCAGACGTTGGAGTCGTTGACGGTCCGAACGGAAAGTACGTTCGGACTCACGCAGATGGCTACTACAATGACAATCTCTTAGCGCTGCCGGAGTGCCCATGAAGCTGGACGCGCTGCGGATTGGATAAATTCAACGACGTAGAGAAAAAAGGCCCGGACAGCGGGCCTTTATCCTTGGCTATGCGCCGGGTTTGGGGACGAACTGCATTAAGAATCTATCGAGGCGGTCTCCAGTCGGTTGATCGCATCGGTAACGTCTATCGTGGCATCCTTACTGAGGTACTGCGCCGCAACGTGTCTCACGGTGCTCCACGAGTTCCTGCCCAAGAACTGTTGCCCTCGCATTGGCATTTGAGTCAGCCATATCTGACGCCGTGATTCGGCCCTCCTGAGAGGCCAGCTTCCAAGACAATCGCCATGATCCACCCGGCAACGGCCCATGGTAAGTCCCGTCCGTGGTGCGATGGCGAGGTCGGCGCTGATGTCGGCATGCGAGGTGAGACCAAAATCGACCCCGGTGAGAGGGATGTGGCGATGTTCTCGACGGTGACGCTGCTTTTTCTGATCTCATCGCTAACATGTGCGGCTGTGGTCTTCATTGCCGACCCGCGCCAGGTCAAACGTCTTCGGGCCTGACTAGCTGAAGACCAGGCTCAAGGCGATCGAGACATTCTTCGGCGTCTTCCCCGGCGCAATCTCTGAAACGCTCATTGGCAGCAATGGCGCTTCACAGGTCGCTTGAGCTGGCCTCGTTACTCACGTCAATCCACTGGATATCCAGCGCTCGGCCCTGCCGCTCTCCATGACCGCCGGGCCTAGGCCCGCCGGGTCTTGGCGCAAGCTCAAGCACCCAAACCGGTCAGAAAAGCCGTGAAATCCCTAGTTAATCAGTATTTTCGCCCTTGCTTAGGGCAGCTGTCCAAGTACAATTACATGTAGAATGCTAATTTGATTTCGCCCCTTTGTCGAAATTGTACGATAACACCTGTTTATAGGAAGCCAGAGGTCAATGGTCAGGACCATTCGGGCTTCGGAAGCCGTGGTCGAACGCATCGCCAATGAAGCGTGGGCGGAAGTTCAACTCACTCCATTGGAATCAGATGCCATTGAGCAAGTTGTCGCGGCAGCGATCGAGTTCTTTCGCTCGCCGCAGGCCATGAAGGACACCTGCCAGATTGCGTCGGGCGTCGGGTACCGCCCGTATGGTATCGAATATTCCAAGGCATCCGATCGTCCCGACGACATGGAGACGTTTTCGGCAACCGCAGCATCGTCGGCGCACGCCTTCGATGTATCTGTGGCCAACGATCTCAATCGCGCCTGCGCTGGTGCGTTTCGTGAGCTCGAGCGGCTTGCAGAAGCAATAATTGCATCACTCGCGCGCCGTGTGACCGACCGCTGCTTCGAGGCTGCCCTGGCCGGGGGGCTGCACCGCTGGTCGACGCTGCAAATCAATTACTCGCGTCCGAACGAAGTCCGGTCGGCATTCATCAATGAGGAGCATGAAGACGGCCATTTCCTTACGCTTGGCTACGCGACCGCGTCTGGCCTAGAGGTTCGCCGTCCGAGCGGCGATTTCCTCGCTATCGCGCCCGCGCAGTGCCATGTGATCGCGATGCTCGGCGGCGCCGCGGCGTTGATGACCGATGGCAGGTTGCGCCCTCTGTTTCACCAGGTCCGCTCACCCGAGGGCTGCGAAGAACGGGTCAGCGTGCTGTTTTTTGCCGACCTCGCACCCGAGCTTTGTCAGCCATGGATTGTCGGCGACGCCAACTGCCACGTCGACATCGGTGGCTATGTCAGGGCCAATCCGCTCCGATTCGGATTGAAAGGGTAAGGATCCAAATAAAATGTCCGAATGGGTCCTTGGCCTCGGTGGCTCCGACCATGACTTCTCTGCGGCATTGATGCGCGACGGCGATATTCGTGTTGCCGTTGAGCAGGAGCGGCTGTCACGGCGCAAGTACGGAGAGACGCACTGGTTCGAGAGCCCAGTGCAACTCGCGATCGACTATTGTCTGGCCGCCGAGAGAATTAAACTGTCGGACGTCGCAGCGATCGTGTCGAGCGATACTTTGCCGACCAGGGTGCGTACGGAGCTGCAGGGCAGCAATCTTCGGCTGTTTCCTCATCATCTCTGCCACGCGGCTTCAGCTTACATGATGTTGCCACCCGGCTCAAAGGCCGGAGTATTGGTCTATGATGGCTTTGGATCAATCGTTGGTCCCATCGAAGACCAGGTTCGCGCTAAGCGTGAGACCTTCTCGTTCTTTCTGTTTGGTCCGGAGGGATACCGGATTCTTGGCCAGACATTGGGCCGCGCGACCGTCGAAGGTGACGATTTCCCGATCATGGTCACGGATTCGATGGGGCTACTGTATGAACTCGTGACCGCCGAATTGGGATATGAGCCACTCGAGGCCGGCAAGACCATGGGTCTTGCATCTCATGGCGAACCACGCCATGCCGATATGCTGAAGCGGTTCATTCAGTATCGGGACGACCCGGACGATTTCTTTCGTTGCGCTCTCGATAACCCCGATTTGCCGCATGCGATCGAGAAGCTGCTCGTGCAATCCCCGAATGTGTTCGGTGCGAAGGCGGACCTTGCGGCCAGCGTTCAAGCCGTCATCAACGAGACTGCGCTTCGTGCTCTTGGATTCTTCAGCAATAGAGCGCTTGATCACTTGTGCATCGCAGGCGGCTGCGCGCTCAACACCGTGACGAACTCGTATCTGATCGAGAACGCGCCGTTCGACGTTCCGTTTTCGATCGCCTCGCACAGTGGGGATGCCGGATTGGGTTTCGGCGCTTTCTGGCTCCACGAATTCGAGAAACGAAAGCGGCCCCCACAGCTGACGTTCCGCGATGGGGAAGTCAATCCCGCTCTTGCGCGTCCGGGGCGGACCTACGCGGCAGCCGAGCGGGCTAAGGCAGTCCAGCAATTCTATCCGCGGCTGAGCCTCGATCCCTCGGTTCGAACCGCCCGAGATCTTGCGCAAATTATCGCAACGGGCGACGTGATCGGCCTAGTCAACGGAGGGTCCGAAATCGGCCCCCGGGCGCTGGGTGGTCGAAGCATCATTGCCGATCCGCTGCAGATCTCTACGAAGGAACGCATCAATCGCTTGCTCAAGAAGCGGGAGCCGTTTCGACCACTCGCTCCGATGGTTCTCGAAGATCGCTACGATGACTACTTTTACGACCGGCGGTGCGCCGATCCATACATGCTGAGGGTCGCTCGCGTCCGCGAGCGCTGCCGTACTGAAGCCCCCGCGGTCGTGCATGTCGACGGCACAGCGCGGGTTCAGCTGGTTCGCCATCGAAGTAATCCGCTTCTTGCCGGCCTGCTGCAAGAATTTGAAGCGCTCACCGGGCGGGCGGTGTTGTTGAATACGTCATTCAACCGCCGCGGCGAACCCATTGTCGAGACTCCGCTTGACGCGATCGATGCTTTTCTCGGAATGGAGCTCGATGGCTTGTATCTCGATGGCGACTTCTACCGCGCCGCCATTAGCTCGAGCCGATGAAGCACTGCCCGAACCGCATCATCAAGCGATCTCGCGCCCAGCAGCTCCATGGTGCATTCGACCAGAAGTCCGAGTGCGCCGGGGCGCGAAAGCAGGAAATGGCCAATGCGTGCCCATTCCTCTTCATTGATCTGCCGGCGTCCGATGTGGGCATCCTGCCGGATCTTGATCTCGATCAGATCCTCCTCGCTGACGGCTGCGCCACTCCTTCTCAGGAAGGACAGCGTCTCAGCAGGATGTCGACTATAGGATTCGGCCAGAACCCGCACCACCGCCCGTCTAATCCGGGGATCCGGGTGTCCTATGATGCTGCGCAGCGCGAGTAGCCCCTCGGTCGGCCAAATCACGATAATCCCAGCCAACGCCTGCAGCAGCTGAATGGATTCCTCGATCCGTCCTGCCGCTAGGAAAGCTTCGAGATGGTGCGTGTAGAGCGGCAGCGGGGTTTCGGTCTGGGACCGAATCTCGCGCAAGTAATCCCTGTACGGATGCTTCTGCCGCCGCAGTGATGGCAGCAGCACGCCGTAGGGATAGATCACGCCAAATCCGTCCTCGAAGATTCGATCGAACAGATCCTGAAAGCCGCGCCGCTCCCCCCGGTCCAGTCCCGGCCTGAACAGCAGCACGTCAGGCCAATCTCTCAGGATCCTTGCTTCAAAATCGGCGAACACCTCGATTTCGTATGGCGCGTTGTGCAGGACATGCAGATAAACGAGCGCGGCGTGCAGGAAATCGATCTCGATGGGTGACGAGGACCGCGAGATTGCGGACAATCTCGACTTGACCAGATCCAGCGTGAGACGGAAGTCGTTGAAGCTCGATATCGCGATGAGCAGGTGGCAGAGATGATACTCGATCTCCGTATCGAGGGTTTGCGTATACGGCTGAAGCATATCGAACTGCTCCGCCGTCAGAGCCTCCCCCGCGCCCAATCGTGTCAAGATCGTGGTAAAGGCGCTGCGGTCCTCTCGAACGAAGAATTGTTCGATCGCCTCAAGCGGCGCGTTGAAGATCAGGCGATCGCAATATCTCCGGATATGATCGGCGATCGCGTCGGCGTCCGATTTGGTCCACGTTTGGCCCTGGAGCAGCATATCGAGCGACGCATCGAGCGAGCGCAAGGTTCCGGCATACTCGTCGGGATGAGTGTTGTCGGGGCCAAGATGGGCGGCAAAGCCTAGCAGCCGTCCGAGCCGCTGCCAGCTTGCGCACCTCTCATCCGCGAAGAAAGCCGCGTAAGGTTCATCCTTGGTCAGCAGCGCTGGCGGGCAGCCCGCTTCGAGATACAGTTTGACGAGTCGATCGGTTGCATAGATGTTGGCCTCGATCGCGGCAGGCGAGGAAACACTATCCGAGATATTGGTAAGGACCTGAATCGCGTCCGACACGGTCAATCCCGCGCCGAATTGTACCGCCGTACGAAGCAGATTTGGACCGATGCCGCCTTGGCTTGCTGCACTGGACAGGTCCATCAGATATTGCAACGCGACCGGGTCGGCCTGTTCAGTCATATCCGAAAGCACTTCGCGGCCGAAGCCAAACAGCATTTCCCGGTCCGCAAGCCCGTATTGGCCAACCCGTTCATCAAGCGAACGAAGTATCCTATCGATCATCGCGAACCGCTTCTGTGGAAGCAGCTCGAAATACAGCCGCGCCGCGGCGATCGGCTTCGCCTGCGTCCGGAATGACTTTAGATAGCGCAGTAGGTCGTCCACTGTCTCGAGGCTCGGGCCGCGCCCCGATCCCAGACCCAGCGCAAGGAAGAACTCAAGCGTTCGATCGTGATCGAATTGCAGGAAGCCGTCGCCGGCATCGACGAAGACATGCAGATCTTTCATTAGGCGAATGATCTCGCCCCGCAAGGTCGGCGGCTCGATGTCAATTTCGCGGAATCTATCCTGCTGACGCGTCAACGTGCCAAGTGCTAGGGTGGCGAGCACATCCTTGAGCGTTGACGTGTCGATCATTGAGCCCCGCCGGACGAGCTTTTCCTCGAGCGCCTGTTGATAGATGCGCGCGCCTGGTATTGCTGACATGCCGCGGTGCGAAGCGTCGGCAACGGCACCAAACAAATAGGGATCGTGCAGTTGATTGAAGACCGTCGGCGACACTTGCTCGGTGTTGACCATCGCATAGCCGCGATCCCGTAGCCGCCCGACGGCGTCGCTTAGCTCATCATCGGTAAACTCGCCGCAGGCTATCGTGCCGACGCCCTGATCCGTGGCTGTTTCGGTCCAGAGGGTCTTCTGCAGCTGCTGCAAATCGATGTGCAGCAGCATCGCGTTCCATGTCTCCTGGCGTATGGTCGCGACCACGCGGATTGCGCTGTCCGTCTCAGGAAGGAAATAGCAAAACCGCAATATATTGCGGAACAGCTGCACGCATCTTGCCAGATCGGGACTGAATTCGTTGATACCATCGATGTAGAGAACCAACCGCTGCTGGCTTTGGGCCAGCCACCGTTCGAAGCGGAATAGCGAGAACGGTCCGCTCGATCCGAGGCCCCCGAGTTGTTCGGCGACATATTGCTCGATGTCGCCCACACCCTGCAGCACGCGTGACCGGATCAGCAACAATCGGCTCCCTTGATCGCCCTCCCACGTCGTATGCAGTCGTATCCCAAGGGTGGTCTTTCCGAACCCCGACGGTCCAGACACCAGCGTCAGGACGCGATTTGATCGTAGAAATTGCCGGATCTGGTCCTCGACCCGGGGGCGCCGCGCAAAGGTTTCGACCAGAGAAGTACCGTCGCGGACGCCGTAGGCCTTGATATATTCTCGATTGCAGTAGTCGAGCCGCCACTCGAAGAGGCAGCGAAGATACGTCGGTTCGATCGTTTGCAGGGACGGTCGCTCAAGAACCGGTCGAGCGACTTCCATCATCACGTCATCAAATTTTCCGCGCACCTGACGCATCCGCGGGCCAAGTAACCTGACCAGGGGCGACTCCGGTGCCGGACGATTTGGACCGCACCAGAATATCCGATTGCTTGTACCGCTGACCGCGTCCGCGATGATCTCGGCAAGCGCCGGATCGTTGCCGCCATACCCGACGAACACAAGGTCGTGCGTACGCAGGATGTCGCTGAGCAGTTCGAGCATCGAAGGATCATATGGCGGGGCCTGAATTTCTTCGGTCGTAAGAAACATCAACGACCGAGAGGCGATGTCCCCGTGCAATTTGAGGTAAGGCTTACGAGGTGGCCGAAAGCGCTCGTTTGCGAGCAGATACGGCCGTGCAATCCCTGGGGCGTAGATCTGGAACAGGTCCCGTCCGAGCTCCTGCTCAGCCCTTTCGAGCATCCCGTCGAAATTAGTCGTAACGATCGCGTCGACGCCGCCATTTTCAGCCAACAAGACAAGCAGTTTGTAGGCGTCGGACGGTTGGAGCGGCTCCATCCGATGAAACAGCCAGTCGATGAGAAGAGCCTTGTCGTCGGGAGCCTGCTGAGCGAACAACAACTCGAACTCAGCCTCGATATCACTGGAGGAAGTGATGTCGAACAACCGTCTCTTACTGAACTCTAGAAGCGCCTGCCGTTTCAACTCCCAGAACGTGAGACCGCCGGAACTCAAATCAGCTCCCGCACCAAGAAAGACACAGATGCGCGAGAGATGACGCGTCGGGCTTGTTGCTCGGTCAGCGATCAATCGCCCGAGCAGTGCCAGAGCTTCAGGAGTTTCGGATTGACGGGGCATGATCAGCTATTCAGGCTCGCTGATCTAGACGTGCTTCTGCACATAAACAGGTGTTATGCGAGATATTGACCGGCTCCGGCCGGATATATCAACATTCTCCAGTTGCACTTCGATATTCGACCCTGTCTTGGGAGCGTCAGTTGCTGATCGTTGAGACCTACGTTGCGCCCAGCAAAATCCACGGCTTGGGCGTCTTTGCTGCTACGCCGCTCAAGGCCGGGACGTGCATTTGGGTATTTGATCCGATCATTGATCAGGAAATAAAGCTGGAGCACCTCAGCGGCTTGCCGGCCCCGGTACAGAACACATTGCTATCGCGCAGCTTCATGACGGGTGCAGGGCAAATGATCCTGTCGCGGGACAATGGTGTGTTTCTGAACCACTCGGAGACGCCAAACCTGTCAAGCGGGCTGGACGGCAGTGTCGCAGTCCGCGATATCGCGAAAGACGAAGAGCTGACCGAAGACTACCGGTTGCTGGCGCCAGGTGCTTGCCGAGCATTTCTGGATCGCAAGACCGCAACGCCGGCGTCGAGAAGCGAGCGGCTCGGAATTACCGGCGCAGATCGCGTCCTGGCGGACGGGTCGCTGCCGCAACGGCGCGACGCGGCGGGCGGACCGCTGGACCAAGCCGTCCGGCTGCGTCGCCGCTGACGCGACATCGCCCTATCCACAGCACCGAGCGTAAAGCTTGGCGGTGATCGGTGTTCATTCGGTAACTGTAACCCCAAGATCATCCCGCGATGACGTAGCCGCCGCGCCTTCGATGCGGCACATGTGCGCCAAATTATCTGCAGGAGCACACGGTGAAACTGCCGAACCTGATCAAGAAATTCTTGACGTTTTGCTCAATCGAGCGACACCTCTCCGACAACACGCTGCTCGCCTATTCCTATGACCTCGCCGACTTTCGCCGCTGGCTGCCGGCGAAAAGCCGATCTCAGCCGATTACGACGGACATCCTGAGGGCATATCTGGAAAATATGCGGCTCGAGCGGGTGCAGTCGACGGCCACCATCCGTCGCCGACTCGCGTGCCTACGCAGCTTTTTCCGTTACCTGCACGACGAAGGCTTGTCCTCCGACCCGTTCGTGGGTTGGCGGCTCAAGCTCGCCCGACGCAAGAGGCTACCCCGGGCGCTTTCAGGCGACGAAACCGCAGCATTGCTCGCGTCGGCAGGTTTTTCACCGGCACGCAGGCGATCGCGTCTGAATGAGAGGATAGAGGTCGCCCTGATGATCGCCACGGGAATTCGCGTAGGTGAACTCTGCAAGCTCGATCTTGAGGATATTTCACAGGATGCGGCCAGCTTACGCATTCGCGGCAAGGGCTCTCGCGATCGCGTCGTCTACGTCACGAATCCGGAGCTTCGACGGGCTCTTCGGCGGCGCGTTCAGGACCGTCGGCGCCTGTCAGGCAAGGGCGCGCTCTTCCTCAATCAACGCGGCTCCCGATTGACGCCCCACGCTTTCCGGTCTCAATTGGCCGGCATTGCCAGGCAAGCAAACAGCAAAAGGCGGATCACGCCACACATGCTCCGGCACACGGCCGCGACCCTTCTGATCGAGCGCGGCGTTGATATTCGTATCGTGCAGCGGCTGCTCGGCCATTCGAGCATCGCGACAACCGAAATCTATACGCACGTCTCCGATGAGGCCTTGCGACGGACCTTGGAGCGCGCCAATGTGATCGGATCGCTAGCCGCCTAGCACGTTTGCCGATATTCCTGTTGCCTTCGAACTGCAGTCACCTAATGTTTCACGATGGCGACCTCAATCGTGCAGTCAATCAGTGCTATTTGCCGCAAGTCGCCGTGGATCATCTGAAGGCCGTATTCGGCGAGCGCATCTCCGATCGCCCGGATCTCGTCAAGTTCACTCAGCCGCTGCGGCGGCCGTTTTGGCGACACGCCCTACTTCGTACCCGCTCCGGCCGTCGGACGTTCCACCAGCGGATGAACGAGCGGCGCTTCGCGCAATCGAACTGGCGCTGGCGCAGGAAGGCTTTGCGAGAAACTGGAGCGCGTCCCTACCCGTTCTATGTCGGGCGGCTCGAGCGCTAGGGCCTCGAAGCCGATGTGTCCATCGAGAGGCATCCGCCAATCGCGGACCAAAGCCGGCCCCCACATCAGCGCAGTTCAAAACCACCAAGCACACGGTCCGCCGGCATCGCTTCAAACGAAGTGACTTTGATAAGTTGTAGGAGATGCGTGATCGCATGCCCTCCAACCACTGTGGCCAAGGGCTGAAGGACACCGGCAGAGAGGACATCGGAGACCTTGGTTGAAACCGGCTATAGCAAGCACCTGGGGCGTTGATTGCCCGGGGCCCTGGCGCCGATGCATTCAAGCCATTGATTTTGCGTATTTATATTGCACTCCTTGTATTTTCCCATATTGGGTAATATACTTCCCAATATGGGAATTAAACAAATGACATTCGGAATATCCGACACGCTCTTCTCCAAGGTGCAGCAGCGTGTGATGGGGCTTTTGTTCGGCCAGCCCGAGCGAACTTTCTACACCTCGGAGATCCTCCGTCATGTCGATTCCGGCGTGGGAGCGGTGGATCGCGAGCTCAATCGTTTGCAGCGTTGCGGGCTTGTGACGGTCGAGCGGGTCGGCAATCAGAAGCATTACCGGGCGAACAAGCAGGCGCCCGTCTTCGACGACTTACGAGGCCTACTCGAAAAAACGGTCAACGTGACCGAGCCCCTCAAGAAATCATTCGAGCGGCATGCAAGCGGTATCCGCTCAGCCTTCGTGTTTGGTTCCGTGGCGAAGGGCTCCGACACCGCGGACAGCGACGTCGATATCCTCGTCATTGGCGATGACCTCAATCTCTCCGACCTCTACAACGCAGCGCAAGAAGCGGAATTGACGCTGAAGCGCCCTGTCCATCCGCTGTTTATGTCACCGCAAGACTGGCAACGTCATGTATCCGATGAGGGATCGGTCATGAACAAGATCAGCCAATCGCCCAAGCTCTTCTTTATCGGCTCTGAAAACGAGCTCCGCCATGGCTAAGCCCGAACTCGACAACCTTGTCAAAATCAACCAGCTCAAAGTTGAGCCGCCGTTGCGCAAAGAATACGATGGCATGCTGAAATCGGCGCAGCGCGGCGTTGCCGATGCACAGAATGAAAGCATCGAAACAGATAGCCAGTTCGATCTCGCCGTTGAAGCGGCCCATAAGTTCGCGCTCGCAGCCCTTCGGCGCGAGGGTTATCGCTCGGAAAACCGGATCACGGTCTATCAGACGCTAACGCACACCATTGGTGTGAGTAACGCCGACCTTCAGATTTTTTTGAAAGCGCACAACGAACGCAACCTCGCAAGCTACCAAGGGCGGATTGATATCGACGAGAAGCTGCTGGCCGATCTGATTGCTGCTACGAAGCGGCTTAGCGCGGCCGTGGCTAAGCTGACCCCACCGGCGGCCTAGATATTCAACAGACGCGCGTATGTGCTTCCTATTCGTATTGAAAAACTACGCTTCATCGTCGAAGAGGTGCAGATCGCTTTTCATCTGGCGACGCAGCTCACCGATCCGTTTCTCACCCGCACCAGCGCGCGGCACATCCTGATCCGAGCCGAGAATTTCATCGAACATGCGCGGCAGCTCAGCGTCTCAAGCTGCTGTTGCAGAGCTTCGAGTTTCTGCTGTTCCTCCGCTGTCAGTTCTCTCTCGACGGTGTCGATGGTGGTCATGGACGCCGCGAGCCTGTAATCGAACTCGTGATCAACAACCACCTATTTCCAGCCTTCCGCCGTCATGCTGTCGGCAACCGTTTGAAGCTTCTCCCGGACGCGGCGGTTGAGCAGGGACGTATCAGTCAGATAGCCGCCTTCCTCATCGAACAGGTCGCGGACAACGGTGCCGTCCTCGTCGCGAATATCGAGAATTCGTTCTTGAAAAAGATCGGCTCCAATCTTCGTAACCGGCTTTCGCATGGCCCGCTCACGGGAGTTTCGACGCAAAGTGTATTATCTGGCCGAGACGTCGAAACTTCCCGTCTTCAGGTTGGGCTCCGTGCTCTGTGCACGCAGGTCAGTGCTGGCAGGATTTATCAAAGGGCAAGAAAAGCAGCCGATCCGATTGCTTCACCTTCGGGCGAAGATCGTTGCACTGACTGGCACCATACGCCAGCTTGAGCAGGCCGGATTCGATACGGCGGAGACGCGGCACCTCGTCGCCAGGCGTCAGGCGGAGCTGAAAGGCATGTCGCGCCGGTAAGCTAGGCGAGAGACTTGAGGACCTTTTTCAGAGCCGCAACGAGCTCTGCGCGCTTTTCTTTCGATAGTTTGTCGAGATTCTGTTGACGCCATTTGACGGCAGGCAGATCGGCGGCGGCGGGGATGCCGAGGAGATCCCAATCAGGCTCGCCGCGCTCGAACGATACGAGAAATTTCCGGTGAGCCTCTGGCATCTTACCGACAATTTCTTTGACCAGGGTCTTGCGCGCGGCAACCAGCTCGTCCTTTGAAAGGGGCTTGTCCGTCATCCCTTCGAAGCCGTGAAGGAATTCATCGCTGATATCTTTTTGTGGCGAGCCAAGTACCTCGAACATCGGCCTGTCGTGACTCAAGAGATAGACGATGAAGGCCTTGCGGAGCTCATCGGTAATTCCCTCATTGGCCAGCAGGTCGCGAATATCGAACAAATCACGCGGATGCTGGCGATCCAAAGCGGCGACAATTTTTCCGCCATAGAGGTCAGCAAAAGAGACCGTGCGAGCCTCAGCGAAACCAAACGCCTCTTCGACGGCGGGGCGCACCGAAGTCACGATCGGCTCGAAGACGCAGCCACGCAGCACAGGCGTGACTTCAATCTTGATCTGGACGTTCTGCGAGCGAACCACCAGTTTGACGATCGTGGCCTCTTTACGGGTCTCATGGACCTGTGCCCCGGGGATCTTCTCTTTAATCTCTGCAACGATGCGCTTCATGGCCGCATCAATATCGGCGAGGGACTCGGCGCGCGGCGCGACAGGAACATAGGTTAGATCGATATCGACGGAGAGACGGGGTAAGCCGCGAACGAAGAGATTGATCGCAGTTCCTCCTTTCAGGGCGAAGCATTTCTCTTCGGCGACAAATGGGAGAACGCGCAGCAACAGCGCGACCTGCCTTTTGTAAGCGTCAGCGAACGCCATCGAGATCTCCTGGGACGGTTATTTGATAGGTCGGATCGAGAACACCACCTTTGACGAGCATACGTTTACCATGCCCAAGATCGACGGCTTGCTTGTTAAGCCGTTTGAGCCAGGCATGGTTGTGACGGTCGGCGAAGTAAAAGAAGAGACGCTTCACCTTAACGCTTGCGCAATCCTTCAGGAGTTTTTGCAAGCGCTCGGGGCGAAGATTGGCAAGGCCACCGAGTAGAGCATCGACCTGTTCGAAGCTTTCGTTGTTGGGCAATTCGTCGAGCAGTTCGAAAACGGCGCGCTCGGGCGTCGACAGGGTTAGAGGCCAGTCCCATTGGCCCCAGTTCAGTTGAGTTACGTCGCCTCCGCGAAAAGCGGTTTCATCGAGCATCTTCCCGGTTTCGACATTCCAGCGGACACTGCTTATGCCCTTCGCGACGGGTTCGTTTTTGAAGAGTCGCCGGTCGTTGTGGTAGACGAACTTCACGGACACCGGCAGCTTGTTCACCCAGGATGGCGGAGACTTGGGGCCGTAGAGGTGAATGCGAGTCGTCGCTTGCGGCAGGTAGTGAGCGTATCCTTGTAATTCGAGCGCCGTTCGCCCGCCCACGACGAGCGGTGAATAGTTCAGGATGCCCTGCAGGGATATGACGACCTGCTGCCAGCTCAATTCGTAGCGCGGTCGCCGGAAAACCCCGCGGGTTGGCTGTTCGAGCCAGCCACGCATCACATACAGATGTTGGAGCTGGGTGGAGTAGCCATGCCGCTTGAGCCAGGCGGAATCCACGACAAGCCCCTCAGGCAGAAGCTTGTCGAGCTGGTTTAGGAGTTGGCCTTTTTGTCTATCCATGATTGATATAATAGCATATTTTCAAACCGAAGGCTAGTTTGAAACTATCTAACTTTATCAATCATCAGTTGATTTCGGTGCCATTATCCAAACCATTTACTTCTACCGGGACGCGTCCTGTAGACGATAATTCAGGATCAGTTGCGCAACGAACAAATAACGAACAAATTGACGCTCAGGCTCAAGGCAGCTCGAAAGAGATGAAAGATGGAAGGAAGTGAATTCAAACCGGGCGACCTGGTTCGAGTGAAATCAGGCGCCCCCGTGATGACAGCCGAAAAGGTCGGCATAACCGCAATGCTCCAGGAAGAGGCGGTTTGGTGCCTCTGGTTCGAGAAGGCTGGGAACAAGCAAATTTCTCCCCTGTCGTGCTTGAGAGGCCGAACACGGCATTCTCGGTCGGAATCGTCAGGTCCTAAAGGTGCGTCATGGCGTTTCGCGGTCTCTTCATCGGCATCGACCGTTACGCCTCCCAAGACATAGATGAACTCACCTCCGCCCGACGCGATGGCGCTGGAAGCGCTATTCTCGGACACTCTCGGAGGCGAAGCTCGCTGCTCACGGACGAGAGTGCGACGCGCGAAGGCTTGAAAGCCGAATTCGACAGACTAAAGCATGATCCGGGAAAAGTGCGAAGCGGTTTAACTCACCGAGCCGTCATCGAGTTTCGCACCTCTTCCGGAAGGATCGCCTGCACGACGGGATCAGACCATTCTACTTCCTTTTCAGCGATAACAAGGGTTGCCGAAATGTTCACTGGGTCCCGAAGGTTGGTTGCTCCGACATGGAGTCGGAGATTTAGCCGCTTTGGCAAGTCCGGACCGGTAGCTACAAGGATGCTATCCAAATAGACTCGTCTCGGCCGAAAATCTGCACACTGAAGCACACCTTGCTTGTTCCTCCTGACCTCTGGGCGCGCGACCCAGTGGAATGCCACTGGATCAGGAGAAGGAGGCCAAGCCTGCACGGGTGGCCCCAAATTCATCACTGATGTCGGCCGCTCTGGTGCTTCGGGCCTCTGTAGTCCGACATATTCAGCAGCATCTTCTCGATCAGCTAACAACAAACCATCGCCCTCAAGATCAAATTCAAGACGCAGTCCTTCTGCTGCAATCCCGCTATCGTTCTTGACATGATACTGAACCGCACACGCAGCGGCCATGCGCCGAACGTGATCATGAAGATCGGAGTAATAAGTCCGGATCGCTTCTTCGAATGAAGTGTATTCTCTATTGTAGCGATCGACATCGTAACTCGAAATGCCAAAGATGGGCGCCGGCAAGTACGGGTCGGTCGGTGTATACGTGAGCTTGGCGCGAGGATGTTCGGCCAGGTACTCTCTTGCGAGACGGCTAGCGATTTCCGGATCAAGTGGCTTAAGTACCGGTATGATTACTTCGACTTCTAACGTCTCATCGTTGAGACCTTCAAACGAAGCGATAATGTTCGGCCTACTTTCCTTCGCCTCGCGCTCTAGCTGCTTAATTCTTCGTTGATCGTCAGTTTGCTCGGCGGGCAATAGCCAGTCGTCCGCAGGCCTATATGCCTCGATGCCTTCGACGCGCGCTCGGATGCGCGGTCCAGAATCGTGGGAGAATACTGCCGCCCCTCCTCCGAAGGACAGCGCTTCCGCGACGAGTTGATGATCCGGGTTGGCGGGGTCCAGCCTTGTGTACGCAGACCAATCAATCCGCGCATTGTTCGAAATCACGAGACGCACGCAAACCGGCGCGTCCTTCAGAACAAGTGCGAAGTCCGGCTCCAACGAGCCCTTATCTATAAGTTGCAACGCCAATCGAGCCCGAGTGCGTCGTCGTTCGTTCGTACTCGTCTTATGTTTATCCAATTCCCGAATTACTGCGTCGGCGACCATCAGATCGACTGATGTCGCACCTGGGAATAGATCACGCCAAGGAATGTCTTTTAGATCGCGGACCTGAATAAACGCGTTCGTATCGACAAAAAGTATCTTGTTAGCCATGACTGAACATCGCAGTTACCCGTCATTGCAACGCTGCGCTGACACATGCGGCAAGCGTTTGGCGAACGCAACTATCTACGTCTCCATTTATCTCTGAGCCTGAAAACCGAACCAACCTGATCCCAGCCTTCAAGGCGGCCACGTCTTTCAATCTGTCGTTGGCCTGCTGCTGCGGTGTCGAGTGGAAGTCTTTTCCGTCGCACTCGACTAGGACTATTGGTTTGGTCTGCCCTCTCGCGATAACTGCGAAGTCGTACCTAAAGCGCTGAAGCGGGTACTGCGGATACAGAACGAGATCAGCCCCCAGTTTCTCGCCAACCGTAAAATCCCAGCCCAACTCTTCGCAAACCGGTCTCAGCACCAATGCCAGCTTTGCGCCAAATATCGTTTCTATCGGGCTCTCAGTCACGCCTGACATGGCAAAACTCTCAACGGCACTCTCGATGGCCTTTACCATCGCCATGCTTAGCGGCATGAATTCGCCAGTCGGCGCTTCGTCCGGCTGTCGTTCATCGGGCCAGACAATGGCAGATTTAAAATTCGACAGGTCATCGACCATCTGAATGCTCGCCGCCGATTACATGTATTCTTCGAGTTCGCCCAATCGCTTGCTGCACCGCTTTAGTCGTAGCAAATCGTTGCTGCGCAATTCGCGGACGCCATTCTTCCAAAGTCGCTCGATGAACCGCTCGTCGTCATCGTCTACGAGATCGGCTCGAGCTTCGTAGCACCGATGGATTAGGTTTCTGACGCTAACGCCCGCAATATCCCGATGCAACTCGGCAGCGTCGCGAATTTCGAATAGCTTTTCGGCTTGGAGCGTTGTGAGACGGAAATCGCGCAAGGCAAGCAACGCCTCGGCTCGCTCTTTGCTGAACTTAAAGTCCCTTCGCTCCTGACGAGAGAGCGACATGATTTCCGCCGATTGCTCGGCGATGTCTCGAAGGAATGTCAACTCCCATTCCGTAAAGACACTTTCTGCTGTCTTGGCTAAGGCGAGCAGGCTGAGGGCAAGATTTCGAACCTTCGCCGGATCGCTGCTGACAGCGTGCATCTCGCGATGTGACGCCATGTGTGTAACCTGTGGAGAACCTGTCGATAAGGCTGTGCGACTCAGTTACGGATCCTGAGGATAAGGCGACTTGCCTAAGTCAACAGCGCTGCTCTCCGTCTATCCACGGAGATTTGACGTGTTCCTTCGCGCCCAACTACACCTGCTCCCCACTCGTTCGCGTCGCTGCGATGCGGCAGCTTTACTGGGCGGCGACGCCGAGGTGACGAACCGCAAGATGCTGGCACACGGTCGCCATACCCCGTCGCAGTACTGCCGAAGCACGCAAAACGTACTACGAGACAGATCGTTAACGGCGCGAAGAAACGTCGCGCGAGTTGAACAAAAGACGGCCAATTGTCGGAATGAGCATCAGTTCGCGTATCCGAATGGCGAACTGAGCACGCTGTAAGTGATTGAAAATATTGGAGCGGGTGAAGGGAATCGAACCCTCGTATTCAGCTTGGAAGGCTGATGCTGGCCTCGAACCCTATCATCTCCTGGTCACACATAAATTTCAGCATGGTCCATATGGCCATCTGGGTCGCTTCCGGCAGTTCGATGCGAAGGATATTGCCCTAACATACGACAACGCGAAGGTTGTTGGTCGCGCCTCTAAGTCCGAACGGCACTCCAGAGACAACCACAGCCAAATCGCCCGATCGAATGTAGTCTTCCTGGTGGGCGACCGCCGAGGCAATCCGCGTCATCTCCTCATAACCGGAAGGGTCGCCGGACACGGCACTATGCACGCCCCACAACAAGCTCATGCGCCGCGCCACCCTCTCATCCGGAGTAAGGGCAAGGATCGGTACCGGCGGCCGGCTGCGCGAAATCCGAGCTGCAGTCGTCCCGCCGGCCGTAAAGCCGATGATGACCTTGGCGCCAACCGTAGCGGCAAGATCTGCGCCTCCGGCCGCGACAGCGTGGGCAGGGGTATCCTCCACGTCAGGTCGAGAAGCCTCAATAAGAGACCGATAGAGGTGATGCCGTTCCGTGCTTTTGATGATGCGATCCATCATGGCAACCGCTTCGACTGGGTAGGCGCCGCTTGCCGATTCAGCGGACAGCATCACTGCGTCCGCTCCATCATAAATGGCGGTCGCGACATCTGACGTTTCCGCGCGCGTCGGCGTCGGCCCAGCCACCATGGAATCCAACATCTGCGTTGCGACGATGACAGACTTTCCGGCAAGCCGACAGGCGCGCACGAGCTCTTTTTGCCGGCCAGGCACCTCCTCTGGCGGGATTTCGACGCCAAGATCACCACGCGCCACCATAACGCCGTCGGACAACCCAATGATGTCGTCAATGCGCTCGAGCGCCATCGGCGTCTCGATTTTCGCGATTAGACCTGCGGCCTCTCCGATCAGGGCGCGCGCCTCAATCAGGTCGGACGGTTTCTGAACAAAGGACAGGGCGACCCAGTCGACCCCAAGATTGATGCCGAACGCGAGGTCGGCCCGATCTTTCTTGGTAAGCGGAGATAGATCGAGCATCGCCCCGGGTACGTTGACCCCCTTGTGGTCGGAGATCGCGCCTCCGACGACTACCTGCGCAACGATTTCTCGGTGTCCAGGCTCGGCGACCTTCAAGCGCACCCGGCCATCGTCAATGAGAAGTTCTTGTCCGGGATGGACAGCTGCAAAAATCTCCGGGTGGGGCAAGGGTATCGATTGCTTGTTCCCTTTCGTACCCTCGGTCACAAAGCGCACCGTTTCGCCAGCACGCAAAACCAGGCCGCCTTCTTCAAGGGAGCCGATGCGGAGCTTTGGACCTTGGAGATCCTGCAGGATGCCTATCGGTCGACCAAATTCCCGCTCGAGTCCACGGATACACTCATAGGCCCTGGCATGGTCCTCATGGCTTCCGTGACTGAAGTTTAGCCGAAAGATATCCGCTCCAGAACGGTAGAGAGCTCGGATCTTCTCAGATCCGGCGCTCGCCGGGCCGATGGTTGCGACGATCTTGGCGTGACGCGAGCGACGCAACGTATTCCTCCAATGAACGAGTGCTATCAATCCAGGGACGACATCCAACGGGAAGATTTAGCGGCCGCGTTCGACGGCAGTTGAGCAGCCAGTGTCATCTTCGTCGCTCGCTCGACACCATGCGATGGACGTGATTGGTAAGGTGAATCCTGCCTTGAACCGATCCATGACAATCATTGTTTCAAGGCGCTTTATGTCTGAGCTTTCGTCCGTCAGACGCCTGGCAAACTGCTCGTAATCTTCCATATCGTTTACTGTGACGAGCAAGACGATGTCAGCCAAACCTGTGACGTAGAATGCGCTCATCACCTCCGGCATCTTGCGAATTTTCCGCTTTAGGCGATCAACGGTATCGGCCCGAGCGCGCTCCAAGGAAATGAGAACCACTGCCGTCACATTCCGCCCAATTGCTTTTGGAGAAATTATGGAAACGTCCGCTTCTATTATTCCCCTCGATCTAAGCCGCTTTAGCCGACGCTGAACTCCGGATGCAGACAGGCCGACTTTCCCTCCGAGTTGTTCACTACAGAGGCGATTATTTCGTTGGACGAGATCAAGAAGACGAAAATCGATCTTGTCGAGTTGCATCACTGCCTCGCGGCCAGCGGATTGCGATCGCCCCGGGAAAGCAGACGACTGCGCAGCTCGTCCCGACATCTTCGGTTCGTCACCGCGCAGCCGACCTGTTGGACGATCGATTTCTGTCATAGCCCTGGAACACCTATCGAAGCTCTGCTCCTTGCACGACATCGAGGAGCTGCGGCGATCCTCGCTTTCCCCGCGGCTCAGTACGCTTGAACCCGGCCGCCACCTCGAAAATCTGGCGGGCCAACACCTGCGTCTGCCAAGAGCTGGTGACGGAAAGCGGTCCGACCTCCCATCCCGTCAATCCGCGCGGTCGGCTCCGAACACATGATCCCTGCCAAGCCGGTGCGTGGACGGTCAAGCTCCGGAAGCGACTGCTTTTTGCTCCTGATCGGTGGAAAGCATCATTGCGTTGACAGTGCGATATGCGAACACGATGGCGGGACCGATTGTTATGCCTGCGCCGGGATAGATTCCGCGCATCGGCGAAGTCATGTCGTTGCCGCAGGCGTAAAGACCCCTAATTGCGTTGCCTTGTGCATCAAGAACGTTTCCGTAACTGTCGGTCGCCAATCCGCTCGCCGTGCCAAGCGTTGCCGGAACGATCGGCAACGCGATGAACGGTCCATTTTTGATTGGCCCAAGGTTTGGATTTGCTCCCATCGTCGGATCGCCGAGCGTGCGGTTGAAAGCCGATTCCCCGCGCTTAAAGAGGGGATCCCGTCCTTGGGCGGCATGCGCGTTGTGTTCTTCGATCGTCTTTTGCAGCACAACGGAATCCAGTCCCAGCTGCTTTGCGAGCTCGGAAATCGTTCGACCTGCCTTGATGTAGCCGAGGCGGACGTATTTTCCGATGCTCAATGTCCAGGGCCAAGGCAGCAGGTGTCCCATGCCTCTTAATCGTACGAACTGGTGATCGCAGATAAAGTAGAACCGCTTATCCGCTGGATATCCATTTTCGAACATTGCCAGGCAAATATCGTGGTACGAATTCGATTCGTTGACGAAACGTCTGGCATTTGGGCCAACTGCAATGACCCCAGGACGGCCGCGATCGAGCCAGCCGTACGGGACAATTTGCGAGCCGCCCGCGCGTTTCAAGATCGACACCGGGGTCCAGAAACCGGCGGATGCGACATTTTTGTCGATGGCGGCACCGAGCGCGGTTGCAAGTGCAATGCCGTCGCCCTTGACGTCGGCGTGGGCTAACGTAAGGTCATGCTGGTGTGCACCACTGAGGTCGGCCCTCAACTGCGCGTTCCCGGCAAAACCACCAGATGCGAGAATAACACCACGCGAGGCACGCACGCGAGTGTCTCGATTGAGCCGCTTGACAACGGCCCCCGTGACGCGCCCGCCCTCCTTGCTGAGTTCGAGGGCTGCGGAAGATGGCCAGATCTCTACATCATACTTGCGCAAGCTCACGAGCAGCCGCGCGATCAAGGCATTTCCTCCGCTGAGCTCAGTACCACGCCTGAAACTCAGGCGATCCCGTGCATAGCGGCTCAGGCGAGTTAGGACATGCTTGAACGAGGCAACGGATTGGAACGGGTTGAGGAAGCTTCTGACCTCACTTGATGAGATCATCATGCCCCCGAGCAGAACCCGAATGGGGTCGCCAATCAGATCAAAGTCCTTGCCTAGAAGCCGCCCGTCATAAGGAGCAGGGCTCAGAGCCCGGCCCCTGTCAACGCCGCCAATTTGGCTCGAGTGATAATCGGGCGTAGCGGCCAGCGTGAACTTGACCTCCGTCCCCTTCTCGAGCGCTGCCAACGCCGGCGGACCATCCTGAAGAAAGGCGTCGATGAACTCAGCGCGGTAGTATTTGCCAAGTTCATGCTGCAGGTACGTGCTGGCCTTGCCGATGGAATCATTGATGTTTGCCGCACGCGCCTGAGCAGAATGAGGAACCCAGATCATGCCATTCGACAGGGCTGTCGTGCCGCCAAGTCGCGGAGATTTCTCGCATACTATTACGCGAAGGCCGGCTTTTGCCGCAAACAGCGCAGCCGACAAGCCCGCGGCACCGCTGCCGATCACGAGGACATCTGTTTCCCGGTCCTGACCCGGCCTAGCCACCTCTTTGGAGACGAAAGCGATCGGGTCAGGTTTAGCACGATTATCTTGCGTGTTCATGTGGCCTCGCTGCACGTGTTGCAGTGAACGTCAATGAGTTTGCGGAAGTGGAGCAGCTTTGAACTCCGCCACCGCTGCTTTCACCGCGCGCTCAATTGGAATTCTTTCAATTGACGATGCGCCAACAAAGCCGACACACTGGGTCGCCCGATAAACCTCGATCGTATCCTCAGGCTCGGCAATTGCCCCACCATGGCAAAGCGAGAGCACGTCCGACCGAACGCTTCGCGCCGCTGCGTTGATCTCGTTGATGCGTCGGATCGCATCCTTTATGGATTGCCCGTCCTCGTGACCGACGAGCCCACCCCGCGTTGCGCCGACATGTGGCACGATGCAGTCGGCGCCTGCACTTGCCATCGCCTCGGCGTCTTGCGGGCTTGCGACATAGGCAAGCGAGAAGATATTCTTCTTGCGCGCGCAAGCGATCAGTTCGACCTCGCGTTCAAAGCCGAGCCCGACGCGACCGCGGCGCTCACGCCAGTTGTCACCCATGGTGGAGATCGTCGGATAGTTGATGACGCCGGAAAACCCGGCGGCCCAGAACTTGTCCAAGAGGACATCGAGGTCGAGCCGGAGAGGATCCCAAGCCTCGATGCCGCCCATCACGGGCACGGACGACACCACGTTACGAATTTCCGCTGCAAGCTCCAACGTGCGTGCATTGGAATCGCCAATCCGGCTGGTCGGAAGCCCCATCAGACGCGACAGGCCGGTCGAGTAGACCACCAGCATGTCGGCACCTCCAAGGACGGCGCATTTGGCGACCAGGCCGCAGCTGCTTCCTGCCGCGAGAATTGCTTTTCGCTCCGCCACCTGTCCTTCAATCCTGGAAAGAATTTCACTTCGTTCAAACATCCGCATCGGATGAATCTCCTTGCGTGAGTTGTTCCAGGGTCCAGGCTGCGGCAGCCTCGGCGAACTCAAGATCGTTGATGTGACAGTTCAGGTCGCGCACCACCACGTGCGCGGGGAGATGTGCCTTGACCGCATCGAGCCAAGCCTTGTCGGCCTCGGGATCGTGGAAGATGCCGCCTCGGCGGTCGTAATCGGACACGCCTTTCGCCGGCCAAAGGACAATTGCGGGTCCTTTTGCTCGCGATAGCCGTTCTGCCGTGAGGCGGCCAATGCTCGCATTCTCAGACGCAGTTGTGCGCATGAGCGTCGTGTAAGGCGTATGGGCATGAAATCGGCGTCCACGAAACCGATCAGGAACGCTCGATGGCGGGCCAAAATTGACCATATCGACCGCGCCGGGCGCAATCACTTGCGGTATCCCTTGCTTCGACGCTGCTTTCAGTCGATCCGGGCCGGCGCTCGCGGTGCCTCCGACGATTTCATCTGCGAGCTCTGTGGTGGTCAAATCAATGACGGCGTCGAATTCACCAGCCGCGATCAGCTGCTCCATCTTGCGGCCGCCCGCCCCGTTCGCTGGAAAGACGATCGCGTCTAGCCCACCATCGGCAAGCCGCGCTGCGCACTGATTTACCGCAGGCGTTGTCACGCCGAAGGCGGTGATCGCGACGATCTTCTTGTCTCGTCCAGGCTTGATGGGTGCGTAGCGCATGGCCGCAACGGCCCGTCCGGCATTCTCGAGTACCCTTGTGGTAAAGACGTTGATGCCGAAGAGATCGACCAGCGTCGGATAAAGGATGATGTCGTTGTGAGTGGCCAATTCAGCGAGTAGCGCCGGCCTCGCGCTGCTTACGAGAAGCTTCGGAAAGCCGTAAGGCAGCTCAGACACAACCTCCGCGAAAACCGCGCTTCCCTTGCCGCCCGCAACTCCGACAATCGCGCTGATCGTTGCCGATCCGAGAAGATCGCCAACCTTTGCGCGCGTGCTTTCCGCAATCTGCTTCAGCAGCTCGGCGGGGGCCTTCGTATCGGCCTGCTTGTCGCCGTCATCTCTCTTCGTGCCGACGTCAATGAGGATGGTCTTGCGACCGCACGCCTCGATGAGGTCCGCAAGGTAAGACGCCTCGCGGCCCTTGGTATCCAACGTGGCAACGATCGCAACAGCGTCCGTGATGAATCCCGTCGGCTGTCCAGAAAGCTTACCATCCCGGCCCGACCTCTGGTCGTCCGTGCAATGGTGCGACACGATCTTCCTCCCAGACCATTCCTTACAACAGACGGTCTAGACCCGGCTTTACCCGCGTATAAGATCGGTAAGGTGACCAAATGGGTAAGATTGGGTAGAAGCGATGAGGGCGAGAGCTACTGGCAAACTTGCCATACACATGTCGGCCATAGCTAAAGGACCACAATTGCAGGTCTATGCCCCGTCTTTGCGTAGCCTTCCAAGCGGCTCCCAGCTGGTCATGGCGACCTTGCCGATCCTCGACTGGAACGAGTGTCTTTTGCGAGACCTGCGAAGCCTCAACAAAGCGACGTCCGCGCCTCGTGTCTATGCGGCGATATTGATGATCGACCCCTTCGCGTGCTGGGAGGACATTGCCGAATCGTTGAAAGATGCCGGCATCGCCGGGATTACGAATTTCCCGCCGGCATCTTTGATCGAGCGGTCGGCGGCGGGCGTACCTATTGATGCCGGACAGGAGCTCGAACTTCGGCGGATGGAATGGTTCACCAGCCTTGGATTCAAGGCGTTGTTCGCCATCGCCAGCGATTCTGAAATTACCGCGGCGGAGAAGCGACTTGGTGCTCATCTGGAGGGGCTCATCCATCTACCAGCGGAGGCTCTGACACGGACGATGAGCGAGGAGATGGAGCTGGTAAGCCTTGGCCTGCATGGATCGACATTACCGATGTTCGCGCTTTTGGACGGAAGCGCATCGAAACGGCAAACCTCAGCAACGTGACGAGCCGGACAGCAACTCTATGATCCGCAAGCTTCCTCATTTTTTGCAGAGGGATTTTCTTAGAAATCCATCAGGACCGGCCGCCCTCCGCAAGATTCATTCTTGCTCGGAAAATGCATTGTTCGGCTTAGCCGGTGCGGACGCGATCTAAAGGCGGCTCAAGCCGCCTGATACGCGCATCAGGGAGCCAGATGGCTCGAGATCGGAGCGCTGGATCATGATGCGTTTTCCACGGACCCGCATCATGATCCCATCTCTTTGTTTGAGCATGATTTTTCGGAAAACCTGTTTCCACTTTTCCAGATCATGCTCGAGGCTTTGCGACGGGGTCCCGGCATTCGACATCAAGACAATGCGCTTTCCAAACGATGATCTCGCCAGCGTGTTTCAAGGCTCGGGAGGGCCGGATGCATTTCAGATGCCGTCCGGCGCCGCTTACCGTGAACGCTGGGTCAATGACTGTTCGTCGTCGTCCGCCCTTTTCGCTAACTGCGGTCGTGTCAGGCGCATTTTTCAGGGTGACTATCCTTGCCGTGGGCCGTCGATCTTGCCGGCAATTACCTCGCCATCACTGCTGCAAAAATGGCGGCATGGTGCCGGTCAAAAAACACCGCTGCCGGATTTCTCCGGCAGCGGCTCAAGTCTCGGGAGAAAAGCAGACGAACCGGTCTGCCAGCGGACCCAAGAGATCACACCCAAGAAATCATACCCAAGAAATCACGCCCAAGAGATCAGACCCCAAAAGGGTCAGAGCGGATGTTTGGTTGCCGATTGCTATTATTCAGGCGACGGCCCGAGCGGTCACTGCCGCGCGACCAGCATCTGGGTAACGTTGGGTAACCGACCGTATAAGACGCAACTCTCATCCAGGTCTGACGCGACAGGTACTTAGCCGCCTCCTGGAAGCACGAGCTTGCGGAGCCGCACGGGGAGAATAACAATGCTCGCCGGCACTCCGGTCCCGTGCGGCTGTCAAAGAGTAGCGGCCACTTCGCCGCCGCGAGGCCGAGCTAGCTTATTCCCCGTCCAAAGGGGATCTCGAGGCAAACCCGCGCTCGAACAGCAAGCGGCGATGCATCGTGTAGGCAAGCTCCTCTCACAGGGCCGCATTTAGGATGACACCCAGCCGGCAGCAAGTTGGACAGACATTCGACTGACGCATCTAGAAACAGAGCTCTCGACGCGCCATTCGATTCCGCCACCGCAAGGGCGTCAACGGGCATTATCGGCTGTCCGGATATTCTTACCAACAACGCGAGCAATCCAGGCCGATACCTTTTTCGGCGCCGCGCGCGTCTATACCAAACGGGTCAGACGCAGGCGGCTGTCCGTTCAGTATCGCCCCTGACAATGCGCCACTATTTAATAAAGGCTAGCCGAGATCGATCCAGAGTTATTGTAACAGACAGAACGACGATGAGCCCCGTCACCATGATTTGCAGGTATGTATGCACGCCCGCGATATTGAGACCATTTTGCAGTACGGCGATCACCAGAACGCCAGTCAGGGTGCGATGGACTCCCCCCGCCCCTCCAGATAGCGCAGTTCCGCCCATGACGACCGCGGCGATCGCCTGAAGCAACAGATCATCACCCATACGCGAAGTTCCGGTTGATGTTCGCGCGACGAGCAGCAAGCCCGCAACTCCGCAAAGCATTCCGCAGACAACAAAAGCGATCGCTTTGGTGCGAAGGACGTCAATGCCCGAAAGTCGCGCGGTTAGACCGCCACCCCCGATCGCAAACAGCGCTCTTCCGAAGTGGCTTCTCGCACCGACAAAAGAAGCCACGGCAAAAATGAGAAGAGCCCAAACTCCGGAGTTCGGAATACGGCCGATCATGGAGCCGGAAGCAATCCATGTGAGGTTCGGGCTTTGGAAAAACACATTGCCACCCCCGCTGATCCACGTCGAAATGCCGCCAAGAATAGTCATTGAGCCCAATGTGGCGACGAAGGACGGGAGCCGGAGACGAAGAACGAGAGTCGCATTTACAAGACCACAAAGCGCTCCCATACCTGCTGCAGCGAAGGCTACCCCGGTTGCACCGACATCGAAGTCACGGATCAGAACCGCAGATGAAATGGCTACGAGCGTCACAATGGCTCCGACGGAAAGATCGAGCGCTCCCATAAGAATTACAAATGTAATGCCTGTTGAGACGATCAGCAGGATCGATGACTGCCGCATCAGGTTGAAAAGGTTTATCCAACTTAGAAAGCGCGGGTTGATCAGCGCGAATACCGTGACCATTGCCATCAGCAGCAACAATGGCCCGAGCGCATTTATGATGACACGGCGACGGTCATAGAACTGGGCGATCTGCATTTTTCCTTCTGCAACTGATCTCGACCCAGTCGTTTGCGGCTCATACCATGTGTTGGACAAGTTCCTGCTCCGTTGGCTTATTGTCCGCAGGCGCACTGCACTCGAACTGAAGTTCTCCCTCTCGCATCACGAGGATCCGGTTTGACATTCCAATCAGCTCGGGCAGATCGTCTGTAACCAGAAGAATAGCTACCCCCTCTTCGGCCAAGTCCCTCAGAACGCTGTAGATCTCTTGCTTGGCGCCGACATCGACCCCCCGCGTGGGATTGTCGAGGACGAGCACTTGAACCTTTCGGGCCAGCCATTTGGCGATCACCACCTTCTGTTGATTGCCGCCGGAAAGAAACTGGCAAAGCTGTGTTGGCCCTTTGCATCTCACACGCAAGCGATTGATGTACTTCTCGGCCAGGCGCCTTTCTCTGGAGCGGGAAAGGAACCCAGAGAGGCTCGAGACGAGCGGAAGCGAGGCCAACGACATATTTGCCTGAACCGACATGTAAGGCACGATGCCTTCGCTCTTGCGTTCCTTGGGCACGAAACCCACCCCGCGCCTGATCGCCGCTTTTCCACGTCCGCGAAGCGGCAAGGCTTCGCCGCCCAATTCCACGGTGCCGTTTGGGGGAAAGGGCTCAAAACCGACGACGGCCCTGGCAACAGCCTCTTTGCCGCATCCGACGAGACCGCCAATTCCAAGGATCTCACCTTTGCGAACCTCAAAACTGACATTCTTGACGTTTTGGCCGCTTAGACCATGAGCTGAAATCGCGATTGGCGCCCCGACCAGGCTCAGCTGGCGCTTTTCCATGAAGTATTCGTCGTCTCGTATTCGTCCAACCATCGCCCGATGAAGGCTTTGTTCGGAGATCTCTTCTCCTGCGAACTCGCCGACATTTCGTCCATCCTTGAACACGTAAATGCGGTCGCATAGCTCCACATATTCCACAAGACGGTGGGTGATAAGCACGAATGACGCGCGACGACGGTATCGACGAATTGATTCAAAGAGAATCCTGATTTCTCGCTCGCCGATTGCCGCAGTCGGTTCGTCGAGCAGGATGATCGGATGATCGATATGGAAATGCTCGGCCAACGCGAACGCCTTGGCAATCTCTATCATCTGCCGATCATGGAAAGCGTAATCACCGGTGCGGCGGCGCGGATCGATGTAGTCAAGACCGAGATTTTGGAGGTGTCTTTCGCTGACGGCTATCATCGCATCTCTGTCGACGATGCCTAGCCGGCTGGTAAAGTAGGGTTCTAACGAGAGGAATATATTTTCGTAGACAGCCAGGCTTGGAATAAGAGCCTGTTCCTGGAAAACCATCGAAATTCCGGCCTCAACAGCATGAGTATAGCTTAGGGGCCTGAAGCTCTTGCCAAATAGTCTCATACTTCCGGCATTCGGTGCATGGATGCCGGCAATCATTTTGAGTGTGGTTGATTTACCCGCCCCATTTTCGCCGGCAATACCAACAATCTCGTTGGGAAACACATCGAGATCGATGCCTTCGACGACGGCAATGCCATTGAAGCGCTTGGAGGCGTTACGCATTGAGTAGATCGGCGCGGAGACCCCATTCATTTCACGTCCTCCGCGCTCGCGCGTCCGGTGTTCAGAAGAACGGCGAGCAGAATGACGGTTCCTTGGATGATTGTTTGCAGATAGGGCGGCAAGGCGAGAATGTTCATGCCGTCCGAAAAGGTCGTTATGAAAAGAACCCCGATGATTGTCAGGCGCACGTTGCCAGAGCCACCTGTAATCGCAGTTCCGCCAACGACCGCCGCGGTGATTGTGTCGAGGGTCATATAACTGCCCATTGTGACTGTGGCGGATCCTAGACGCGCCGCCAACAGGACTCCGGCAAAACCGGAAAGAAGGCCCGACAATGCGAACGCCTGGACTTTGATCGCATTAACCCTCACTCCCATGAGGGCTGCAATTTGCTCGTCGCTACCGATCGCGAGGGTCATTCGCCCAAAACGCGTGCGGTCACCTACGAGGACCGCAGCCCCATAGATCAACACTGAAATCAGCACCGCATTGGGGACCACATTCGCCAATGCGCCCTGGGCCATATCGATTACGGCTGGGTCCGATACGGATAATGAGCGGCCATCTGAAATGAAGAGCACCGCTCCTGAAATGGTTGTTGCGGATCCAAGCGTTACCAGAATCGAGGGAATTCTGAGGTAGACATAAACCAGCCCATTGATCGCACCAAACGCCAAGCCGACCACGCATGCGATGGGAACCGACCATAACCCCAGGTCGGGCGATAGGCGCGCAACCAGCATACCGCAAAAGCTAGCAACAGCTCCGATGGACAGGTCGATCGAGCCCATCAGGATTACAAAGGTCGCGCCGATGGATGCGATCAAAAGGACAGAACTCGATAGTTCAATAGCCTTGATATTTGCGAGCGTTGCGAACGATGGAGCCACGAGACCAAACGCTACAGTCGCAATCACGAAGACGAAGATGGTTACGGCCCGCCGCCGTAACTCGCCATCATTGCAACCGGCCCTCGACGCTTGTAGCATTTTTGCGATCCATCAAAGGCGAGGTAAACATGATGCCTCTCTCGATGGAGAGAGGCATCCACGGCGTCACTCGGGGATACGCTGTTGATAGTGATTGTTATACTCCACCTTGAGCTGAGCGACGCAGCCTTCGTCAACGGCATCTTGATAAGCCTTCGGAAACTTATATCCGGTCGGCGTACGAGCTCCCCAATAGGTCTTCACATCGATCGGCCATACATAGTTTTGAGCATCCCAATCGTTGGGATGAAGAACCCGCGACATCTTTCTCCAATCAAACGGAAGCTTCTCGCCGGCAAGAAATGCTTGATACTTGTCTACATTTTGAGCGGTTATCAGCGTGGCTCCCGTGTACATCATACGCTCGCATGGGTTCGGCTTAAACCCTTTAGCAACATCGTATGCACGCACCAGCGCAAAACCCGCTTGCCACTGCGGGGTGAAGCCCATTGTCGCAAGAATGCGACCTTCCTTGACCAACTTGAGGGTTTCTCGATTGCCATCCAGGCCGACGATCGGAATATGCATACCGGCGTCTTCGACGGCTTGCATCGCGCCCAGTGCAATCGAGTCGTTTTGCCCGAAGACAGCGTCAATCTTGGAGTGCGCCACCAACAGGTCTTCCATGACTTTGCGAGCGTCAACCTGATTCCATTTTCCAGGCTGGCGGGCGATGAGCTTGATATTGGGGTATTCGGCTAGAGCTTTATCGAAGCCCGCAGTTCTGGAGATGTCCGCATCAACCCCTGGAAAACCAGTAATGTGCGCGACGTTGCCTTTTCCGCCGATCTTGTCAAAAAGCAACTTTGCGATTTTATAGCTGTTCTCGACGTCATCGGGCGAGAAAAACGTCGCAAAAGCGTAGTTATCTAACCCGGCGTCCAAAGGGTGGAAGCCAGGCAACGACTCCCAAACAGCAACATGCACCGCGCCGACCTTCTTTGCCATCTCGACGATGGGCTTTATGTTCGCCGCAACGAGATTCTCGCCGAACGTGATCCTGACACCAGCGCCGAATTGGGCCTCATAGATCTCGATTTGCTTTGCGGCATCACCTTTGCCCGAAAGGATGCGATAGTTCAGACCCAGGGCTTTTGCCGCCTGTTCGGCACCTTGCGACCAGTTGTTGAAATACTCATTTTCTAATGTCGACACTTCGGAGAGAACGTCCTCGGCGATCGCGTTGCCGGCAGCTCCCAGAAATGCGACGGTCGCAAGAAAGTAAGTCGATATTTTCCGCATTGATGCACCCTCCTCGTATTAGTTTGCTGTAGATGATTGGCCTGTCTTTCAATTCGTCTGCTTGCCAAGCCATCACGTATTGGCGACCGACGAATTCGACGCTCATAGCGTGTTGCCTAACGTCGGAACGAACCAGGGCGGCGACGCGCAGAGCTCCACACCGTGCCACGGACGCCACGATGGCCTGTTGTCGTCGACCACATTGCCCTGGTCACATCTTCTTCCAGTCTCCGATCCGCTCGAACGCGTGCGCCGCCTTATAGATGGTGGTCTCGTCGAAGTGGCGGCCAACAAGCATAAGGCCGACCGGCAGGCCATCCACCATTCCGCACGGCAGCGACATCGCTGGATGATGCGTGATGTTGAACGGGGCGGTGTTGGTGAACATCTCCGTTGCGCGAGTGATGTAGTCCTTGCGGCTGACATCATGGGGAGGAAGTTGCGTCGCCGTCATGGGCGTCGTCGGCAGAAGAAGGAGATCGTAGTCCTTAAGGACCCTGTCGTAAGCTGCGCTGAGGCGACGAGAGACGTTGACGGCCTTGCCGTAGAAGCGGGGCCCGTACGTGTTGTTCACATAGGTGCCAAGCAACAGGAACAACTTGGCCTGCTCTGACAGGAAGTTCGCCTTCTGTCGCCAACCTCGATGGAAGTCCATGAGTGACAGTGAGAAGAGATCGGATCGGCTGGTACCAAAGCCGTCACCGAACATCATGGTCTGTGTGGCGCCCTCGGTGCCGATCGGCGTCCAGATTGCCGCGCCTTGCAGGTGCATTGGTACAGACACCGTCTCCACCGAGGCCCCGAGATCCTTGAAGCGCTTGGCCGCTTCACGAACCACCTTATTGACATCGGCTTCCGCCCCCGGCTGCTCAAAACCCTCCTTCAGAACGCCGATCTTCAATCCGTTGACGCTTTGCCCGAGTGCTTTGGTATATTGTTCGACTTTCGGCGCTTTGATGCGTGGATCGTATCCGTCGTCTCCGGCGATGACTTCCAATAGCAGGGCGTTGTCGGCGACCGTTGCGGTCATGGGGCCGGTGTGGTCGAGCGTCAGCTCATTGGGCATGATGCCGGTATAGGGGACAAGACCCCAGGTGGGCTTCATGCCGTAGATGCCGCAAAACGACGACGGCATACGTATTGAGCCGCCCTGGTCGCCGCCGATCGCCATATCGGCTTCGCCAAGCGCCACGACAACGGCCGAACCGGAAGACGAACCGCCCGCAGAGTAACCCATCCTATGAGGATTATGGACCGGTCCGAGCGCACCAGTATGGCTTCCACCGGATGTACAAAAGCATTCGCAATGCACTTTCCCTGCGATATCGGCGCCCGCATCGAGCATTCGAGTGACAATGGTTGCGTCGATGTCCGGGACAAATCCTTCGAGCGTCGCCGAGCCGTTCATCATTGGCACCCCAGCCAACATGACGTTATCTTTCAGAGCGACGGTCTTGCCCTTGAGTTTTCCGCTCGGTGCTCCCTCGACCCTCGCCTTGCGGTACCATGCGTTGTGCAGATTTTCTTCCGGCGGTGGTTGATAACCCGGGGTGCGTGCATATTTGACTGGAGGCAACTCATCCGGGACGGCTTCGATGTACCTGTAGGCCTCGAGAGATTCGTTGATAAGTCCGCGGAAGGAGACGATATCCTCGTCGGTAAGTGAAAGACCGCATTGTGAGGCGACATCTCGCAACTGCGCGGGCGTGGGCGGGACAATTGACATTGGGCGCTCCTGTCATTTCAAGGGCAGACCCACTCTGCGATGGGCTCAATTCGGCAAGCCTAGTCGACCGCTGGTTGACCGGACCTGACGTCAGCTGCCCACAGTGGGTAAATTTGGGTAATTTTGCCAAGAAAGTGGCGAATCGGGGCAGAGTTTTTCGCGCGCCTGTCGTCTGGACGTTCTTGTTCGCCGCCGGGCCGAGGGCGCCGATGGACGAAGAGGAAATGCCATGCCGAATCGTAGATGCGACACCATAACTGGTGCGGCAAAAGCCCTGCGTGCCGCTTTCGCCGCTGCCGACGTGAACGCATTAATCAAAAAAGAAGAGCAAAGGCGCGCGCGCCAGGCGGCAGGCAAGCTCGTCCGCTACGCGTCAGATCAAATAACAAAATGAAGAGCCGAAGAACGCGTATGGCCCCATCCTATGGCCCGTCTCGTCTTAAAGAGGAACAGCCTACAACTTAGGAAGTTCGTGAAAGCCCCTGAGCAAACCGCATCTTTATGCACCTGCAATTGCACGGCCGAATGCTGATTTCCGCTTGAGGTCGTTACTCAATTCCCGAACTGCGCGACGCCGCGTAGTGTTCGGTTCGGCCTTCAAGTTGGATTGGCGGATGAGTGATGATGCACGATCTTCCATGTGTCGCCCTGACGGCGCAGTACAAAGGAGAACCGCGCCGGCGTTGATTGCTGATGGCCTTTCGATGTCTGTGAAAAGGCATAGCTACCCACGACCAGGACAACGTCGTGCGCCAACGTGACAGAGCGCCAGACCCCCATTTTCACACTGGCGCCGCCACGAAAGTAAGTGGCTATCTCTTTGGCCCCGATATAGAGCTTTGCACTCGATGTACCCTGCAGCATCGCATCATCTGTGTACAACGCAACCAGACAATCCGGCCTATGCCTGTTGAAGGTTCGCTGCCAGAGCTCCAGGAACTCCCGGATATCTGTCGTCAATGAGTCGCTGTTCACTACTGACCTCGATCTGAAGAGTTGATGGTCGGAACGCAGTTTTCGATGACGGCAAGAGATGACAGCAAGACCGGCTGCACGCAATCAAGCGCCTGACCTGACTTGCTCACCGATGTTGAGGAGAACGCAGCGATTGAGGGGCGGGAGTGGAGGCTGACAATATTGCATGCGCTGTCAAGCGAGGGCCCGCGACGCCATCAGACGCCATCAAGCGACAATGCGTGTTCAAGGCCAAAACCGCCTACGCATCGCAATGTCCGACAAAGGCGCAAGGATAGTTTCGACCAGGAATATAGCACAAAGCCGCAGCGAGATGCTACTGCGCGTCGCGCGGCATTCTGAACTCGTCGGTCAATCAATCTGCCTAGCAAAGGCAATTGACTAGCTCGGTCGTTGCTTACGTTGTCAAGATCCGATAACCGCTGTAGTTTTATTTTGCCCGGCTACGATTGTCTCAAGCCAGATTGTCGGGACCGCGGGAAAAGAGAAATGCAAAAGGGGCGCGCCGTGTGGAGACTAGGCGCAGAGATGCTCAGCTCAATCAAGTTGACTGCAGGCGGGGCCTCGCGGCCCCCTCTTAAGCGGCTGCCGTCAAGCATGGGACGACCAAGGCAGCTCTGGCGCGGAGGTATTTGCGGGGTTCGCACTTGCACGGCGCGCAGCTCCGTGCGACGCGCTAACGTAACTCCGAGCAGCTGCCGTTTCTAAAGTCGAGTTACGCCCCGTCTCGCTCCGCCCGCCCTGTCGGAGATTCGCGCAAACGCATTCTCCTGAATCGTCATCGTCCCTTGAACCAGCTGCATGGCGTCAAAATGCGGAGGCGATTGGCCGGAGCGTCCGCTGAACCGCAGATGTCCAACGTGGTCTCCATCACATCAAACAAAGCTGCCTCGCGCGCTGTCAACAATTGCGGCGCGCCACTGAAGTAACCGGAGCGTCTGCAACGTCACTGTCAGCCTCAGAACATCCCGTTCTCTACGCGACACGCGCTGGATAAGAATAAGCTAAGAAAAGCAGCACTGGCTGTTGGCACGCTCTTTGAAACGACCAACGGGTCCGGTTCTGTGAAGAGCCATGCGAGAATAGGAAATGCTGCCAGAATGCGCCGATCTGATGAAGCGAGCGAGTGCCTCCGCGTGACAAAGAACAAGAGCGTTGACGCGCATGCTACACATTGACCCGCGATCACGAAGCTCAAAGCCGCATTACAACGCAGAACGGCGACCTCGATCCCGGCGCACTGCCGGGTCGCGAACGCGACATTAGTCGGGGCCCCCGATTTCGGTCGGCGCAATTGTGCACCACGCTCGCGCGCCATCAGCAATCGGATCTCTGACGACGGAATCGGCCGTGGGCATGCGACCGCAACCAATGGTGATCTCGGTCTAGCCCGAGCGGCCCGAGAATGAGCCGGGACAACGACGATTGCTTAATCGCATGTTCTCGACCTCTAGACTTGACCTTTAACTCATCAAATTGCCGGCATCAAAGTGGAGGCATTATGCTTATCTGCGGTATCAAGCTGACGCATGACGGAGCGGTCGCGCTGATCGAGGACGGTCGGCTCGTCTTTTGTATCGAACAGGAGAAGCGGAGCAACAATCCGCGCTATCAAACGATAGACAATCTCGATGCAGTCGTCATGGCCTTGGCAGAGCACGGTCTGGATGTGCAGGACGTTGACCAGTTCGTCGTCGACGGCTGGCTGGGGCAAGTGGAAGCTCAATACAAACTCCGCAGCGGAGCGGCTCCTATCACGCTCAAGGGGGCGTCCTATGTTGAACCTCATCCCGAGGCCCTTCTCACATCTCGCGATGGCGTTGGCCTTAGGCTCGACGGCAGGGATTTCCCCTATAAGAGCTATCCTCACGTGGCCAGCCACGTGGCGGCCGCATACTGCACCAGCCCGTTTGCCAAAGCCGGACAGCCTGCTTTCTGCCTCGTGTGGGATGGGGGCACCTATCCACGGCTCTATCATGTAGAACGCGGGGGCGCCCGGTTCATCGACAGTTTATTCCCGCTGTTTGGGCACATCTATGCCGCTGCGGGCCTTCATTTTGGGCCATACAAGCGGGCTAATCGCACCAATTGGGACCTGGGTAAACCCGGCAAGGTGGATCCAGGTGGCGCCGGCAAGCTCGATCTAGGTGTCGCCGGCAAGCTGATGGCCTATATCGCCCTCGGCTCCGTCGACGAAAACATCATCAAGGTCTTTCAGGAGCTCTACAAAGAGCAATTTGAAGCTGACACCAAGCGGGAGAGTTACCGTACAGATCTCGGGAGCATGGAGTTTGAGCTTACGACCATTCACGACTTCTTCGACGCAAGCGCGCCGCGGTTGACGGCCAAGGCGGCTGAGGATGTGCTCGCATCCTTTCATTGTTTCCTCGAGCGCCTGCTCGTGCACAAAATGGCGAGTGCTTTGCAACGGCAGTCCGGTTTTTCCACTCGCAATTTGTGCATAGCAGGCGGCTGCGGCCTCAACATCAAATGGAACAGTACACTACGTTCGGCAGGACTGTTCGATGCTGTTTGGGTACCGCCATTTCCAAATGACAGCGGCTCCGCGATCGGTGCAGCCTGTTGTGCAATGGTAGCGGACAAGGGCCTCGTGCCGTTGCAGTGGTCGGTCTACAGTGGTCCGGTGCTGCAAGGTAGTGATGTGCCTCCTGAATGGGATGGTTCGCCCTGCAATATGCATGAACTGGCGACTATTCTCGCCAGCGACAAACCCGTGATTTTTCTTGCCGGTCGCGCCGAGCTTGGGCCTCGGGCATTGGGTAGCAGGAGCATTCTTGCAGCCGCAACATCGCCGGGAATGAAGAACTATCTCAATGACATCAAGCATCGCGAGCACTTCCGGCCAGTTGCGCCGATCTGCCTGGAAGATCGCGCGCCGGAGATTTTCAGCCCAGGAACGCCGGATCCTTACATGCTTTTCGATCATCAGACTCGACCAGAATGGCGGGACAAAATCCCCGCTGTTGTCCATCTCGACGGATCTGCGCGACTGCAGACGATCAGCAGGACCTCGCAACACAAAGTCGCCGAGCTTCTGGTCGAATATGAAGCGCTGACGGGCATTCCGCTGCTTTGCAATACGAGCGCCAATAATCATGGGCGTGGGTTTTTCCCTCATCTGGCCGCAGCCTGCAAGTGGGGCCGCGTGGAGCACGTATGGTGCGATGGAATGCTATGGAGGAAAACTTCCCAAGCCAGCGATGTTGCCGGCGGTGTTTCACCCGAGATCAGCGCAGCTCCACGGCAGCAATCGGCCTAGTCAAAGGGAGAGCATCTGGTTGGTTGGGCCGCCGGTCGCCATGACAAGTATTCACGCCTCTGGAGGGGACCGCTTCCAAATCGCTTGGCTGAGCAGACTGAACGGCTGGACTGCTACTCTAAGATCCGCAGCTTCTTGATCTTGTTGTAGAGGGTTTTTCGAGAAAGCCCGAGAGAACTCGCTGTCTTTCCGCGATGAAGCCTGTTTCGCTTCAATCCCTCAATGATCCACTCCCGCTCGGAGAATGCATTTTTTGGCTTAGTGGTGGGTACGGACGTGTTCAACAGTGGCCTCAGGATGCCCGCGCTGATATGCGCATCCGGAAGCGTCACCAGCTGGTTCACGATCTGGCGCAATTCCCTGAGATTGCCGGGCCAATCATGGCCAGCAAGCGCCAAAAATGCCGAGTTTTCGAGCGCGAGCGTTTGAGCATTTGAGTCCCCCTTTGCCTCGACCGTGAAATGCTGAACCAGCTGGGGAAGGTCCTCCAATCGGTCTGGCAAGGCGGGGAGCTTGACGTCGAGCCCCGCAAACAAGGCAAGCAGGCGGGGACACAGCATTGTTTGGAGGCCAGCCCCGCGAGCAACCGTGGCAGTTGCGACGATTCGAGCACTGGAGCGCACAATAGATGCGCCGTTCAAGGGCGCGAAACTGCCGGTCTCGAGGTAATCGGCGAGCCGTTCCTGGCCATCACGCGAAAGCTGATCGAGATGCAGCAGCAATACAGTCGTATCGCTTGCACTTTCCAGCAGCGACAGTTGGCGCCTTCTGTTCTGGTCGCGCTCGGCCCCGAAAAGCGCTCCGACCGTATCGATGGCCGGACCGGGTCGGCATTGAAACAGCGCTGCGTTCGCGTGCTTGCGATCGCTGAAGGCATGGACCAAGCTGGCTATCCTTCGTTTGCCCGACCCGGGCTCGCCCCAGACGAGCACCGGACTTGAATGAGAGGCTAGACGCTTCGCGGTCTCAAGAACACGTTTCATGACTGACGACTGCGCGATGATGCCGTGCCTGAAGCCGCTCAATTGGAGTTGGCGCTCGAGGAGGTCGACCTTCTCCCGCAACAAGTGAAGGCTCTTAAATCCCGAGGTGATCTCAAGGACCGACATCTCCAGGGGGACCCGATCGAGCGAGGAGCCCCCGATGAAACCCTTGACGCCCGTCTCGCTGCAGATATCCAAGAGTTCGTCCGGCTTTGTTATCGGCCCGCCGCCAAGGAGGCAGATCACGTTTCGGTCGACGGATTGAGCCACACGCGCGACTGCGCTCGTGCGCGCGGCAAGCTCCGACAGGCTAATCGATGGGTCAGATGCGCTTTCAACGCCACGGTTGAGATTGAAATTGATGCAGATGGCCTGAGTACCGGCTTCAACCATGCGCCTTGCTTCGGACTGGGTCCGTGTATAGGCGATGGTCATCAGGCCACGTTTTGCGGCCTTCACCAGCAGCTCTATTTCGCGGGCATAACCCAGGCCCGATTTCTCAAGCAACGATCTCCTGTAGTCATCAATGTGAATGACGGAAGGAAAGTTAGTGACTCCCGCAAAACCCCATCTGCCGATCCGGTCGAGCCAACGATCAATGTCGAGCTGCGGATCAAAGGTACAAGCGCCGAAGAATACCGGCAATTTCGTGCTGGGCAGGATCTCGGTCCGACCGAAGCCGGCCACGAAATCGTTGGTATTGCGGATTGGCAGGATTGAAGCGGGCGAAGAGCCGCCCATCGCGCGGAATCGACCGGCATTGAGCGCGAGGACGAAATCTGCTCCTGCTCGCTCGGCCGCTCTTGCGGCCATGCCTGATCCGATGCCCGCCCCCAGCACAAAGGAACGGGAGTTCCGGAAGAACTGCTTGATACCGTCTCCCTTCACCTCACCCGCCCGTGTCTAACGACCGAGTTTGCTGCCGGCCAACACCAGATAAAATTAGCTCCATTTTCCAGGCGCTTGCAACCGTCGCAGGGCTTTTCCGTTGATCATGAACAGATGGCAGTCCGCCGGGAGGCCGCAAGGCGAACGTTGCCGGATCTATTGAGCAGCTCGGGGGCTGGCGCTTTTGCCATGACAGACTCTTTTCCGGCGCTGCCGTAAATGTAGGTGACGCTGCCGAGACAAAGGACCATCCCGAGGTTACGATCAGCCGCGTCAACATCGTTGACGACCTGATTATCGATCAGCAAGCGCCCACCGCCAATCCGCTCCAGCCCGCCAATCATGCGCAGCAGCGTCGACTTGCCAGACCCGGATGGCCCGACGAACACGACGAATTCGCCACGATTGTCAGGTCGATATTCCGCAGGATCTGGATAGTCCCGTAGGCCTTGCTGACGCTTTCGAGACGAACATCGGCCATCACGCTCTCCTCTGTCGTGGGGTTCCAACCAGCCCCGTCGGAACCTCAATCTCTCCCAGGCTCGATACGATGAAATCTGGTCGCGCGAGTGCGGGATCCTCTCGGGGCGGAACGCCGGTCGTGACCAGCACAGTCGGAAGACCAGCTCCCTTACCGGCCTGAATATCCGTCGCAATCTGGTCGCCAATCATCAGTGTGGCGCTGCGCACCGTCCCGAGGCGGGAAAGCGCAGTTTCGATCATGTGCGGTTCAGGCTTCCCAACGATCAGGGGCTTGGTCCGGGTGGCTGCGGCCACCGCGGTAATCATTGCTCCTGCCCCCGGCTCGAATCCATTGGCGGTCGGCAAGAGGAGATCAGGGTTGGTGCCGATGAAGGCGGCCCCGTTCAAGATCGCCTCAACAGCAATCCGCATCTTCTCATGTGTGATGTGGCGATCGAGGCCCATCACGACGATTTCCGGTTCTCGGTCAGTAACGTCCAGCCCGACTGCGGCGACCGCATTCGAAAGCGAGGCCGCGCCCATAACATATACGCGTTTCGCGTCCGGGTAATTCGTCCGCGCGAGCTCTGCGGCCGCAATCGCGCTGGTAACCACTTCGTTCGGTCCTATCGCAAGTCCAAACGCTTCCAGCTTGTAGACGACGTCCTCCGGCGTGTGGGTCGAATTGTTTGTCACGAAGCAGAACGGCAGCCCGGCCGCTTGCCATCGACCAAACGCTTCTACCGCATCGACGATTGCGGCATCTCCGCGATAGAGGACGCCATCGAGATCCGAAATGACCCCCGCGATAGGCGGCCAATTGAGGTGAGAGCTTGGGCTAACCATTCATCAGCATCCCGCCGTTCACATGAACGATCTGCCCTGTCATGTAGGAAGCTGCAGGACTGGCAAGGAACACCGCAAGCCCTGCGATATCGTCGGGCACTCCAACACGTCCCAACGGAATGCGGCCGCTGTGGCGCGCTTCGGTCTCCTCCCGCGGGCGACCGTGCATGGGAGTGTCAATAATGCCGGGCGCGATCGCGTTCACATTGATGCTAAGGGGCGCACATTCGTAGGCAAGCAGTTTGGTCACGTCGTGAACGATTGCCTTCGAAAGACAATAGTCGCTTCCGCCAGCCTGGTAGTTGAACACTGCGCCTTGCGAGGACAACGAGGAGCCGACATTGACAATGCGGCCGCCCCTGCTTCTCATGAAGCGCTCAATAACCAGCTTTGAACAGCGCAGGACAGCGACCGAGTTGATCTGGATCGTACGTTCAATTTTCTCGGAGTTTCCACCGAGCAGCGCCTGAGCGGATTTAATGCCTGCATTATTCACCAGCACGTCCAGCCGACCAAAGTGTTTGGCAATGTCTTCCAGGACCCGCCCGATGTCGTCCTCGCGCGCGACGTCCATCGCCATGGGAAGTATGCCGTTACCATAGGGCAGCCTTGGCAGAGTGTCTCTGAGGTTCTCTAAATTAGCATCGGTGGCAACGACGTTCGCGCCTCCCTGGCGAAACGCATTGGCAATGGCAGAGCCAATACCGCCGCCTGCGCCGGTGACGAGCACCGTTCGGTCGGAAACTGAGAACTGTTCGGTCATTCCAACTCCAAGATCGTTTGAGACTGAAGAAACTCATCAACTGCCTGAGCCGTCGGCATTGAGCTTTGAGCGCCGCGCCGTGTTACGCACAAGGCTGCAACCGCTAGCGCCTTTCTAACTGCTTCCTTAAGAGGCAGCCGTTGAGCGAGCGATGCTGCGAATGCTCCGTTGAAAGCATCTCCCGCGGCCGTGGTATCGACCACCTTGACCGGAAAGGCTCGCAGAGAAAAGGAGCCTGTACCGTCGGCATAGTAAGCTCCCTGTGCTCCGAGGGTGATCAGCGCGGCGCCCGGACCGAGATCAAGCAGCTTTTCCGCTGCGCGTGCAGCACTCTCGAAGTCGCACACGTCAATGCCGGTCAACTCGAAGGCTTCCGTCTGGTTCGGCGTGACGAAATCAACGTTTCTCCATGCAGTCGATGGAAGACCTGGTCTCACCGGGGCCGGATTGAAAATAAGCTCGAAGCCTTTCTCACGCTTCATCTCGAACAGTCGGTTGAGTGCGGCGATCGGCATACCCATTTCTGCGACGACGATTGCGTCGCGCTCTATGAATTTGGTTGCGCTCTCGATCATGTCAGGCCCCACCTTCGAATTGGCGCCCGGGTCTATGACGATCATGTTGGAGCCGTCGTCAGCGACCATAACCACGGCCAAGCCCGAGACTTCGCCCGCACAGACCGTAATTGCCTCAGTGCGAACGCCGGCTTCCATAAGTGATTTTAACAGCGACTGACCGGCATCATCATCACCGAGATGCGTGTAGAAGTGTGGTTTTAGGCCGAGCCGGGCGGCCGCGACAGCTTGGTTGGCGCCCTTTCCTCCGGGGTTACGGGTCAACGCACCCATCAGGCTTTCACCCGGCGTTGGAAGCCGCTCGACATTGAAGCACAGATCGAGATTCGTCGTTCCAAAGAACATCAATGGCCTGGCATTCATTTTACCGCACCGAAGGTTAGGCCGCGTTCGAGGTGATGTCCGTCAGCTTCTCGAATTCCGGCAACTGGGCTGCCACCGCGTCCGCATACGGATGAATGTCATAGGCCCAGACAATCGACGCGCCTTCAAACTGACGCCAGTTGATCTCGTCCGCCTTGACTTGGGTGAATCCTATGACCGTTCCAGCCAAAGGCGCAACGCAGATGAGAACGTTACGGGCAAGCCCCATGTAATAACCGCGAAAGGCGGCGAGCTTCCTTGTCATCATCCCCTCCTCTGGGCTCGTTGGGCCACATACCCCGCGCCCTCCGCGTCCAATGCCGAGGCGCAGGGATGCTAATCCGTCACTTTTTCGCCCTGAGCGCCTTTTCAAACGAACGTTGAGTAACATTGGGTAAGATCCAAGTTCACGCTCAGTGCAGACGGATCGACCCAACTAGACGACCGGCATCACGGTCGCATTCCGTGAAACACGTCGCTTGCCGAATCTGGCCGTCGAGACATTGTGAGACCATCGACCTCGGTATGATATTTCGCGGCACCGAGCATTTGCTCGAGGCCATATTGCGCGTGCCAATGATAGCGCGCTCCTTTGCCCCCGAGCCGCTCCCTTGCTTCGACAAGACCCGTACGGGCTAAGCGGAACCCGGCGTTGCCGCCACCTCACCTGTGGTTACTGGCAGGTCTGGAGAACCACGTATTCTCAAGCATTTTCAGAACTTTGGAAGCCGACAACAGTGGCATCGCAATTCTATCTTTTTGCCTATGCTGAGATATCTTGGATAGGGACTACGGCTTCGGCGAACATCCCGTTCTCGGGGAAGACGACTTCGATCGAAAAGCTTAGGAAAGCAGCAGACATGCCCCAATTGTGCCGAGACGTAGAATGTCAGCCGGCAACGAGCGCTTTACCTGCCCTTGCCGTAGCGAATTGACCCTTCTGTTCATAACCGCTCGAGCAAATCCATAGGCTGTCGTCGTGAAAGCGCTTGGCCTCGCTTACACCGGCTGCTGGCGCGATATGAAATCCATCATCAACGCGCTCGCTCATGAACGCTCGTTCTGCACAGATTACTGCTTGCCGACTTGGGCCCCGACAGGTCGCGATTCAGCGCTTTGAGTTGCCCCGGGGCGGGACTACGAGCGGATTAATCGAGAGCATATCCCACAAGATCCAGCAGCAGCAGGGATCGCATTTGGCTTCTCAAATCGATCATGTTCGGTGGATGGCGATAGCTTAACCTTATAGCCGACCAATGCGCCTGGCCTGGAGGCGACGTAAAACGAGGTAATCATCAGGCACCTACATCCACTATGGGCGCCAGAGCGACAGTATTTTCCATAAGTACGCATAGTCGCGTGGCTACTGCTGCTCAGGCAAATCAATCCAGACGTCCGGAGGACCATTCAGCAGCGTATCTTGATCTGGAACGTAAATGCTATCAAAGACTCTGAGGTCATGAGCCATTGCCGCCGCAATCATTATGAAGGGGAGCTTGACCTGCTCCAGATTTTCAAAGCTATCAGCGTCAACGACGCGGATGAAATCGAGTTTGAACTTTCGGAACGCCACCAGAGATGCGGCTGACATTATCAGATCCTTGACGCGCGAGACTCCTCGGGCGACCTCTTTCCTCGAATGGTCGAGTGCCATGAAGAGACACGACAGCTCATCAAGCTCGGAGCGGCTAAATCGCCTCAAGCGCGACGAAACTGGCACTCCGTTTTTGTATCTCACCGTCGGCACGAACCGTATCTCGCTGTCAAGAAGTAGGTCTGCGACGGCGCGCTTCACCAGAATCGCCTGACCGATATCCTTAAGGCCGAAGTAGCTGCGAGTTGGGCGCGCATAGCAGATCCAGCGGATTGCGCCGGTAACAGCTTCCTTCAAATACGCCTCAGGCCCATCTAAGCGCAAATGATAGTCTCCTTGCGATATAAACGTTCGGTAGCCAGTCGGAAACATTTCGGCGTCGTTCGAGGAAATCACGGCTGTTGCTCCCGCACGCAGGGCAAGGCCAATATCATCATCCAAATTGAAATCGTAGTTCCCACCCGGTCTAAGCTGGATCTTGTTCGGATACACCGTGACAATTGCGACGTCATTCTCTGATGCCGCTCTTCTGATTAGTTCTGCATGCCCACGATGCAGGGCGCCTAGAGTGTGTACCGTTCCAATCGTTTGACCCGTTCTCGCCACCTCCCGGATGAAGGCTTTGCCCGCTGAAAGACATGCCAGATGCATCTTCTCGCTCCAATTTCTTCGAACGCACAAGCAGCCCTTTGACCAGTCAGATCGCAGAAGGCCAGCCTATGGTGTCAACCAACCGCGCATCCCAACGGGTTGTCAAAGAGGTTAAACGCTCTCTCACAGCACGGACCAAGCGGCAATCTATTCCAAGATGCCGGACATCAGGTTGAGCCTTCGCGATCACGCCTTATCAATGAAGAGAAGTTAGCCAAATAGCTTGATGACTCGCGCAGCTGATCGCCCTTGAGACCGGTCTGAAGTCCGGGACACCGGTCCGCAAAAAACGGTGGCTCGAATGTGGTGATCTTGGCACCCGAAAAGTCGACCTTTACGAAGCTGGCCTGGAACGGCGATATCCCACTCAGGTTCGCGTCGCGCAATGACGATTGATTCATGCGAATGTATGCGACGCGCGCTGCCTCCAGGTTGCTGTTGGTCAATCCCGCCGCCAGATATGCCTGAACGAGATTGGCTCCTTCGAGATTAGCGTGATCCAATGCCATTGATTGCGGAGGATCACCGGTAATCATCGACCTGTAGAGGTACGCCTGCGAGAAGTCTGCATTCTCAAGGTCGCAGTCGCGCATGAACGCGCAGCGGCCATGAAAGCTCGTGAACTTAGCGGCTCGCATCGTGCTTTCTGTGATCGAAATGCCTTCGCCTGATGCCCGGGACAGATCCGCTCCATCGAGCTGACAAGAACGAATTGACGCACCGTTCAATACGGCGCCGATGAGGTTCGCCTCGGACAAGTTTACGGACAGGAACCGCGCCTCGGTCAAATCGGCCTGCTCAAGCTGCGCCCTTGAAAGATTTGATAGGTGCAGATCAGCGAATGGGGCACTCAGTGCCGTTGCCGTAATCCGGCCGCTCACCTTTGAGAGTCTCAGAAACGGAAGATGAGCGCCTTCCAGGACAAGACCGTCGACCGAGGTGGGACGCACGATCGATAGACAGTCACCCTTTGACTGCAAGAATGAGCAAGCCGCCAGATACGCCTTCGTGATCGTGACCTGGCTCAATTTGGCAAAGCGAAAAGAAGCGGAGGAAAGGAAGCACTCGTTAAGAGTCGAGCCTTGCAATTCCGCCCCATCGAATACAGCATGACTCGCGTCACACTGATAGACGAGAAGTCCACTGAGCATCGCGTTGTCAAAACGCGCTCTTTTCATGCTGCAACCGTGGAACAGACCGCCGGTCGCATCAACTACGTTGCGCAGACTGGCATCATCGAAGTTACACACCTGGGCCGCAATCGCGTGCATATACGCAAAGTCCAGCTTTGCCCCACGGAAGCTTGCTCTCTCTAGCCCGGGACAGATCAGGTTCGCTCCAGAAAGGTCTGCCCGATCCAGCTTTGCTCCGTAGAGTTGCGCGCGATTGAGGGTACAGCGCCGCAACGGAAAATCGGATAGATCGAGACCGCTGAAGTCCTCTGAGGACAGCTGCAATCCAATCCCGGTCCTCCTGATCACATCCTCAGTTCGTCTCCCCACGGCCGCCACCGCACGCAGCCGATCAGCAGCTCGACTCCAGTATCGAACGAACTCTCCATCCGATGAAAAATTGTCTGTCGTCCCGCTCTGGTCTGAGTCATGATTCGCGCTGCACGCGCAGTTGGCGCCGATCGTTTGCGACATGTCGACGATTCCGTCTTGCCCGGATCACGAGTGGGCCTTTTTAGCACTTGTTACAGGCAAACGCCGCTACGCCATGCGATTTGTGCCACCGCCATCTGCCAAATCAAAGCTTCGACGTGCCGATGACGTCACATGTTCGCGGCGGGCCTTCGCAGCCATCGGCCGTGCGCTCGTCGACTGAATGTACCATAGCCCTCCACCACCGCCTTGTTGCGATTGTTACTCACCGCGGCAGCCGAGGTCACCAACGCAAGCTCGTTGACTTTGCTGATCTGCCCAAACACGCGCTTCGTCTCGATACGCCTCTCCCAATCGAATTCATCCGTCAACCGAATGCGAGAAGCTCCAAATTTTGCTTCTTTCTCAGAATGAAGCCACGGCCGAAAGCGATCGCTTATGCAGCGCCGTACTCGGCATTGCCTGAGCAACGACCGTGCCAACCGATCAGCTGCAATAAGGGCTGAATAAATGCGATGAAATCGAGATCGCCGGATCGCCCCCCAGTTGTTTTGAAACTGACAAAAGCTGCCTCTTGTCGGGGATCGCACCAGGTTCCAAAGGATATCGTAAAAAGCCGAGTTCCGAGTTAGCTCGCGAGACGGCGATGGCCGACAAGGCCTGTCGGCACATAGTCAAGGAATTCGGCACGTTCCAATCGTCGGGTTCGCGAACAGGAAGTGACCGAGCTCGCCTGGCCCGCTCCGCGCGCCGGCCGCCCCACCGCGAACCGCACACTGTGCTGGCGGAGCGATGAACGAGCGCGTAATCGTGACCAAACCGGCGCGCAAAATGGTAATACCTCCGCGATCGACGATCAGCTATTTATGACCCAGAAGTCGAGTTCGGCAGCATTCAGGCGATGCCTCTTTCGAGAATCGTTGACGAACGACTTATCTCGGGACCGCGCACAAGACGGGGCATGGCGGCGATAAGGCTCCTGGTATACTCAGATCGTGGATTGAGAAATATCTCTTCAGTCGCGCCACAGTCGACAATTCTCCCTTGGCGCATCACGATGATGCGATCGCTGATATGACGAACAACACCGAGATCATGGGATATGAAGAGATAGCTCATGCCGAGCTGGCGCTTCAGATCGCCAAGCAAGTCTAGGACCTGGGCTTGGATCGAGACGTCGAGCGCCGAAACCGGTTCATCGCAGACGATCACGGCAGGATTTGGCGCGATCGCGCGGGCGATCGCGACGCGCTGGCGCTGACCGCCCGAGAGCTCGATCGGTCGCCGGTCGAGCAGGGTCTTGGATAATCCCACCAGCTCGAGCAACTCGATGACTCGCTCCTGACGATTGCGCGACGTCTCGACGTTGCTCAAAAGGCTGTCGGATAAAATGCGACCGACCGTCCAGCGTGGATCAAACGAGCTAAGAGGATCCTGGTAAATGATCGATATCGACCGCCGGCGAGCCCGCCGTTCGCGTTCGGCAAGCATGGTCCAAGCCCGGCCCTCAAACTGAACGGCTCCCTCGTCGGGTCCTTCAAGCGCCAGGACCATGCGCGCCATCGTGGACTTTCCTGACCCGGACTCACCCACGATGCCCAAAGTCTCGCCGGATCGCAATTCAAAGGAGACGCCGTCGACAGCCGCCCGTGCAGTACCATCCGGGCCCTTGAATCGCTTCACCAGGTTTGTCGCTTCGAGCACGATAGGGCGAGATGTCTGCGGCGATTGCACGACTGGCTCCGTTTGCTCGCCAATGGTCGATGATGAGAGACGCGAGCCACGCGGCCGCCCCGACGGCACGGCGTCCAGCAGCTGACGAGTATAGGAGTGTCGCGGATCTCCAAATATCTGAGCGGCGGTACCGCGTTCGACCACCTCGCCTTGACGCATGACAAGGACCTCATCCGCCACGCGGGAGACCACTGCCAGATCGTGACTGATCAGGATCAGAGCCTTACCTCGCGTTTTGGTTTCCTCGAGCAGTGCCAACGCCTGAGCTTGCGCTGTCACGTCGAGCGCGGTGGTCGGCTCGTCGGCGATGAGGAGTTGTGGATCGAGCGCAAGTGCTGCAGCGATGAGAGCCCGTTGGCGTTGACCACCAGACAATTGATGCGGCAGTTGCTGGGCCTTGATTTCGGGCTCAGGGATGCCGACGAGCTTGAGGAGAGCAATCACGCGCTGTGTGAGCTCCTGGCGCGATGACACGGCACCATGCAGGCGTAATCCCTCACCAATCTCTTTGCCGACCCGCCGAAGCGGGTCCAATGAGACGAGTGCATCCTGCAGTACGAAGCCAATCCCACTGCCGCGAATGCGCCGCCAACCACGATCGTCAACGCCGATCAGGTCCGTTCCATCGAAGCTCAGTTGGCGTGCATGGACCCTGGCGTGGCGACCGGCGAGGCCTATGAGCGCCCGCGCGGTCACGCTCTTGCCTGAGCCGGACTCACCGACGATCGCAAGGCATCCCCCTGGTCGTAAGGAGAAGGAGACATTGCGCACGACCGCTTTCGCGGAGATGTCGCGCCCGAAGGAAACACTCAGAGAATCGACGGTGAGGAGATCTGCCTGCTGCGAGACAGGCTTGAGATGAACCTGCAGCATTCAACTTTTTCCTTCCAGGCGGTCCTGCAGGTGGCCTCCGACAATGGTGAGGCTGAGGGCAAAAATCGTCACGGCCAGTCCGGGTATGATCTCCAGCCACCACGCATAGATCACATAGTTACGGCCGGCATTGAGCAGGGCGCCCCATTCAGGTGCCGGGGGAGCAACGCCGAGACCCAGAAAGGCAAGGGCCGGACGCCCAGATAATCGCTTGACCGACCCCGATCGTCACCATAGCTGTCAGCGGGCTCATCGCGTTCGGAAGAATATGCCTCCAGACGATACGTGGAAACGGATGTCCGAGGGCCTTGGCTGCCTCCACGTAGCCGGTCCCCTTGATAGAAAGCATCTGGCCCCTGATCATGCGCGCATAACCGGGCGCCGTGCCGATTCCGACGGCTATGACCTCAGTCAGCACCGATGGCCCAAACACGGTCACGAACACCAGGGCGAGCAAGAGCGTGGGAATTGCGAAGAGCACGTCGAAAATCCGGGTGAGAATGCTGTCGATCACACCACCGAAAAGTGCGGCGGTGACGCCGAGAATGAGTGCAACTGACATGCTTAGCGCGGTCGCACCAAGTCCGATGGCAAGCGATTGTCCAGCCCCCTCCAGCACACGGGAGTAAAGATCCCGGCCCAATTGATCTGTACCCAACCAATGGACGATCGAAGGCGACTGCAATGACGAGCTCAAATCGATAGCGAGCGGGTCGTGCGTCTGCAGCGCCTTTGGCGCGATGGCCACGAGGGCAAAGAAGCCAATGATGGCGAGCGAGGCAGCAACCCGGAAGGGAATATTGCACAGGAATTCCAGGAGTTCTCCGAGCGGCCGAGACACCGTGAGTTCTGCGGACCTGCTCATGCCAATTTCATCCTCGGGTCAAGCATCCGATAGGCCAGATCGACAATCACACTGACAAGGACGAACAGGCCGGCAGAGATCAAAACAGCTCCCGAGACGATCGGAACGTCCCGCGAGGACGTCGCGGCGACGAGAACTCCGCCCAGGCCTTGACGGGCGAAAACGACCTCTATCAAGATCGCCCCCGAAAGAAGCTTGCCAAGAGCCCAACCTGACAACGTAATGCCGGGCAATGCGGCATGACGCAGGACATGGTGAAGTCTGACGCCGACATCACTCATACCTCGAGCTCGCGCGGACGTAACGAAGGGCTGCTCGAGCACGCGCGTGAACTCGTTCAGAACGACTTGTCCGAAAAAGCCCGACAATTCGAGCGCCAGTGCAAGGGTTGGGAGAACAAGTCCCATCGGCGAACTTTCGCCGACAACGGGAACAATCCGCAAGTTCACCGCAAAGACGACAAGCAGAATCGTAGCTAACCAGTAAGGCGGCACGGTTGCCAGGAAGATTTGCGCGCCGCTGAGCAGCTTCGACCATATGTTGTCTCTGCCGGCGATCAGCAGGGTGGTCAAGATGGCAATAGTCCAGGCCATCAGCAGCGCGGCGATCGCCAGAGCAATAGTCGGACCAATCTGCTCTGCGATGATCCCTGCGACGGGTCGATGCTGCTGGTATGATTCACCAAGATCTCCGTGCAGCATTCGCCATATGTACTTGGCGTATTGAACCACGAGCGGTTGATCAAAGCCGTATTGCGCATTGATGGCTGCGAGCTCCGCCGGAGCCGCCGGACCGACGTTACCACTCCGTACATTGATGATGATCTGCGCGCGATCGCCGGGCAGCAAACACTGAATTAGGAACGCAAATGTTGCCGCAGCCCAGACGACAGCCACGCCGGAGAGGATGCGGCGCGCGAACCAGACAAGCGGACTATCGGCTACGCGCTGCACGGCCTCATTTCCGTTCATCAAAATGAGCATCATAGAAGACGGGCTCGCCCACTGACCCGTGGTCCAACCACACGTCTTTCAGATTGGGCCTTGTGGCCAACGTCACGTCCAGCACCGTGAAGCCGATCACAGCAGCCTCATCCACGATCTTCCGTTCCGCCTGTTGATAAAGACCGGTACGTTCAGCGCTACTGAAATCTTGCTCCGCCCTTTGGATCACCTCCCAAAGCGCCGAATCCTGGAAGCGCGACGGATTGAATCGATTGGGTTCACCATTCTGGTCCGGCTTCCATGAAATTCGGAATATCTCGGCGCCGGGTGCAACCCAATAGAGCAGCACGATTTCATAATCATCGGGGCCAAGGTTTCTTCCGGCGAAGAAATCAGCGGGATTAGTAGGTTGAAGACGTACGTCAAAACCGGCCGCCCTTGCCTGCTGTTGGATTACTTGCAAGGCTTGCTCGCCATCGGGCTTCAGAAAAGCGCTCGAATAGGAAATGCGTACCGTCAGTGAATTGCCGTTCTTGACACGGACGCCGTTACGGTCGGGCCCGGTCCAACCCGCCTGATCAAGCAGCTGATTGGCTTTCCGAATGTCGTACGCATAGGCCTGCCCGAGTTCGTGCAGGTATTCCGGCGAGCTTTGACTTAGTGCACCGTTGCCTTCAAATGGCAAAGAGCCAAGGAAGGATGTGTCAACCGCGGCCTTTCGATCGGTAGAATAAGCAAAAGCCTTGCGGACGAGCACGTCGTCAAACGGGGGCCTGGCCGCATACAACGCAAGGCGTAGAGGGGTGCCGCCGGTAATATGCCGCAATACTGCAAAGCGGGAATTGGCGTCTTTCCATGCAATGGCCGGGATGTCATATATGGCATCGGTCTCGCCCGTGATCAGCGAGCCGTATCGGACAGTCTGATCTGGCAGAAACTTCCAGCTGATTCCGTCAACGTAAGCCGGGCCCTGGTGTTTGGCGGTGGCCGGCGCCGAATTGTAGTCGGGATTACGGCGGAAGGTGACTTCCCGCCCATGGCGCCACCTGTCGACGATGAAGGGACCCGAACCGACCGGGTTCTCGCAATTCACCGCAAGCCCACGTTTGAGCGCGGTTGGCGACAGAATGCCTTGTGACGATTGGGCGAACACGTTGAGCAAGGGCTCGAACGGCACCTTCAAGGTTACCTGCAGCGTCAGGGGAGCGATTGCATTTGCCGATTCGAAGCTGTCGCTAAGATAGGGAGCGGCAGTGGGATTGCGAAGATCGGGATTATTGCTGAGCCACCCGTTGATATTGTCAGCGATCGCCTGCGCATCGAGAGCAGTCCCGTCCGTGAACTTCACATTTGGCTTTATCTCGAATGTGTACACCTTTTTGGTCGTCGGAGATGGTCCAGGACTCGGCCAACCATGGTGCAATCTTGCCGTCGTCGCTGCGAGCAACCAGATTGTCGCTGTACTGGCGTTGCAGGTACCATTGCTGCACCCACCCGCCGAACAGGCAGGCAGGCTCTTGAAAATGCCCATAACGGATAACGCCTCCCCGCTTCTCGGCTCCCCCTTCTTGAGCCTGAACGCTGGGTACCCATTGAGACAGGCCTGAGAGCACGGCAAGGGTGGCCGCCATCTTTCTTGCTAGATGGTTCGACGAGCCAGTGAATCGCCTCGAAGGTCGCGCAGTCGGTAAAAGCATATCCAGGCTCCGGAGCATTTGATGTTGAGGAAACGTCACAGTGGTGGGCTAGCTGCGGCTCTTGCCGGCTCGAAAGGAATCGAAATCCCAAAGTGCTCCCGCAGTGTCTGCCCGCGATATTCTTTGCGAAACAGTCCGCGCTTCTGCAGGATGGGAACCACATTGTCGACAAAGGCCGGCGTGCCATCCGTCAGCACGTCCGGAATGATATTGAAACCATTGACCGCGCCGGAGCGGAACCAGGCCTCAATCGAATCCGCGATCTGCTCGGGTGCGCCCACGATCAAGCGATGCCCAAACGCCTGAACGCCACTGATGATCTCGCGAACCGTCCGGCCTTGGCGTGCGAGGACTTCAATCGTGCGATGGTGGCCGACAGAAAACGGAACCCTATCTGCATCGGGCAAAATTTCCTGCGGGATGGTCCTTTCGAGGCTGAGCTTTTCGACCGCCACGCCCATGCTTCGTGCAAGAGCGGCCATGGCGCGATCTAGATCGAGCAGCTCGTCCAGTTGCTCTTTGCGACGAGCCGCCTCTTCCTCGGTTCCCCCGATGCAGGTGACCAGCCCTGGCAGGATGAGCGGAGCCGCGGGCCGTCCGAATTGCCGAGAGAGCGCGCGCAGGCGCGCGGCCTCATGCAGCGCCGTTGCCAAGTCCCCGGCTGCCGCAAACACGACATCTGCACTGCGGGCACCAAGCCGTAATCCGGGCTCCGAACCGCCTGCCTGAACGATGACTGGATGACCTTGCAACGAAGCGGGATGCGTAAGTGGGCCTCGGATACCGAAGCTGTTCGTAGTTGGGTCGAGTAGCCGGAATTGCCTCTGATCTGCGTACACTCCCGTAGCCTGATCGGCGATGATCATCTTGTCGCCCCAACTCAACCAGAGAGCACGGACGGTTTCAACGAAGTCCTCGGCGCGTCTGTAGCGATCCGCTCGTGCGATCTCTTGACCGCCAAAGTTCGCAACCGTCGCCGGGCTCGAGGTCGTGACGGCGTTCCAGGCGACGCGGCCACCGCTGATGACATCGAGAGATTGGAAGCGCCGGGCGAGATTGTATGGCTCGTTGTAGGTTGTCGACGCGGTCGCGATCAGCCCGATCCGCTCCGTTTCGCGGGCAATCACAGAGAGAACCAGCGTAGGTTCGAGCCCATTCAGCGGCGGCTGGTGCGTAATGTCGGAACTTATCGCGGGGGTGTCGGCGAGGAATACGGCATCCAGCAGACCGCGCTCCGCAAGCTTCGCAGCCCGGACGTAGTGCTCGATATCGAAAAAGGCGTTTGGATTTGTGCCCGGCCAGCGCCACGCGGCAGAGTGCCCGCCAGCCCCATGAAGATTCAAGCCCAGATGAAGCATCGAGTTCACCGAAGACATCACACCTCCGAATGCGACGGTCTCTGAGCCGATCGCCTGGTCTTGAAGACAAGCCGATCTTCGCCTGCGATTTCGGTGCCCTCGCTGCGTTTTCGCGCGGAGCCGCCCTGAATGCGGCCGAGCAACCTATTTGAGAACGCTGACAATAAGCCGCCAATTGATGCCAGGCGCGTATCACCGAAGAGCCCTCGGCCAGGCCCTGTGATGTTCTCGGAGCCGGCGCGCAGAAGCGCTTCGTCGACGATAGTTGCCGAATGACGCCGAAACGTGTGCAGCTTTTTTGCAATCCCGATTTGATTCCACACGCGTACACTCACATCGGCTCTCCACTACTCATCAAGAAGCTTCGTTCTCAGGAACGTCTGTCGACGCGCCCATTTGCGACCGTACCGTTTGGACCGACCGAGCGAGCTCGAGGCGGACGATCTGTAGAGGTCGAGAGCAGCCAAACGCAATAGTTGAGTATTTCAATCTAACATCCTCGGTTGGCATCCTCTTCTATTCGATGTCTATCTTCTCACCGCTAAACCAGACTGGTCTCTGATCAGGTTCGCCGAGCAAGTCGATGCATGATTACAATGACTTCAAGCGGCAAAGCCGGCGCGCAGCTAAACGACACGAATCGTGCTCGATGACACTGAGACATTCGGCGCAACAGTTTTGACCAACCGCTTTCTGCCGCGCTTCAAAGTTAAAGCCGGCAATTGAGGTGACGCCGAGCCAATCATCCAAAAATGCGATTAAATATTCTAAATTATCGATACCTCTGTGACACGACCCTGGCAGCTTGCTACTGGGGTCACGCGTGCCCCAGGCCGCATTCCTTGGCGGGCTTGATCAGCGGCCTCAGGAATCAGCCTCAATCCGCACTCGGGCGACGCGGTGCTGAATCGACGCAAACGCCGGTGATGAGGTCGAAAGAAAATCATGCAACACAGGGGCGTACAATTCAGCATGAAGCGTCGGCAGGCGAATGGCGCTAACGTTTTGAGATGGGCGGCAAGACGACCAGCGACAACGCCCCGAACGACCTTGAAGCTTACGCCATCGGCAAGGGCATTCTGTCAGCGTCTTGTGACGTCGCGCGAGGTCGATAGCATCTTCGGATTCCAGAGCGAGCACGAGGCTCTGGAATGCGTGCGGAAGAGGTCGCAAGGCTGGTTGCTAGTCTTGAGAGTAGGATCAAACAGGGCCGCCAACCGAGACGGCCTATTTGTTGAATCGCTTACGGCGCGAACATCGCTATGCCGATGATGAGGAAGGGGCTCAGTCCGAACAGGACGATACAGACACTTTTAAGGAGTTCGCTTCCCATGACACAACTCCGGCGTTAGTGCCACACCTTACGCCCAATCGAACTCGATGGCATGTGCAATTTGTGCCACCGCAACGTTTCGTTGCGATCGGCTGCCAACTCCGGCCATGATTAACCAATGGAATACTTTCGGGGTCAGCTTTGAAGCTGACTACTCATCGGGGGATTGCTCGACACTCCGCTGGCGTCGTATCCACCCGATGCGCTTTCTGAAAGAACTGAAGCGCGTTGCCGCGCATGATCCGGTCGATCAGGTCACGGGTGGCCTCGAGCGCGATCCAGCCTTCGGCCACCAATTGCGAGAGAGCTTGTGCGATTCCACGGCGCGCTACGCACGCATGACCATAAATTGGCTCGACAGAGACATAGTCGCCGCCGAAGGTGAATATCTTGTTGGACGGAACCGCCATCAAAAACTCCTTCAAGAAGCGAACGCCCGCCACCGGATTGATGATCCATGCCCAGCACATGTCGATCGCCGCGTTAGGATAATGTTTGGCCAACGCAATAAACTCGTGCTCGTATGGGTAGCCAATATGCATGAGGACGAATCGGGTTTCGGGAAAATCCTGCAGCAGACGGCACACATCTGCTGCATTGCTGCGAGTACGCGCGAGTTGCATCACGCCGTGGCCCGCCAAAACGCCGGTGTGCAGTTTGACCGGCAAGCCGTACTCGCCGGCCTTGCCGACGCAATAGCGGAATAGATAGTCTTGCAGCGCCTTAAGATCCTCAGGACCGAGGGCGTGCAATGCGCCTACCCTGTCGGCATGGTGCGGGAATAGTCTTGCGGCATGCGCCTTGGTGACCGGCTCGAAATCGAGAGCGCGAGAATAGGCGATTTGCGATTTTACAGCCACGGCCTTGGCTCCGTAAGTCGCGAAATAAAAGTCTATGACCCCGAGCCATTCATCGAGAGTGGTTGGGCGTTTGCCGGTCTCGACCTCCACCCACGCAAAGTCAGCAGCACTACACCGGCACAATTGAAGGATGCTTATGTCGTGGTCGAGCAGCCCTGGCTGCTCGGTCTCCATAAAGATGCGCTGAAGCGAATTGACGTGACAGCCTTTGATGTTTGCCAGCTGCAGAATCCGTGCGTAAAAACCCGGCTGTACGGTCTGATGGTATTTCTCGGCGATCCGGGGCAGGCTTTCGGCGGTCAGGTCCTCTTCCCCGTAAACGCCACGAAACGTATGGCGCAGCGCCTGGGCGTAGCCGGTGTGGCGGATGCGTTCCCAATAAGGCGCGATCAGCCGATATTTGTCCTGGCTCGCAAGGTCCGGCCCGAGAAACGCCCGTAGGTCGGTCGCTGGCAGGCCCGCAACCACCAGGTCCTCGGCAGCATAGGATCTGAATAGATAGGCCCAGTCGTTGCATGGCAATGTCCGTGGATGGATTGCTCCGGAAAGGCGCTGGCTTTCCTCGATCAGGTGTTCATGGGTGTCCACAAATGGCGTCTGCTCGACCCATTGCGCGATTTGTCGATCCACGTCTGTCATCGACTTCCAGTCCACTGCTCCGCTTGTCATTTCGCGCTCCCTTTAGGTGACGACAGTTGCTTGCGCCCGCATTCGCAATCACGCCAGCATTGGACCATGTTGCCAGGTCTGGCGTTGATGTCCTGTCGCCGCGGCGGCTTCGGCTCGCCGCGGTCAAGCTCAGTAATTGACCACATCACTGGGGTGAGCGACGCGCTCCTTGAGCGCATCGGTCATTGGGAAGTTCAGGTTGATGTTTTTCGGCGGAATCGCAGCCACGAACCATTTGTCGTAGATTTTGGTGAACTCGCCGGAAGCCATGAGGTTGGAGAGAACGTCGTCGACTAACTTTTTGAAGTCGGGATCATCCTTCGAGAACATCAGGCCATAATAATAAATGGTACCGTAGTTAGCATTTAGAAAGATGAGGTCGGCCGGTTTCGCATAATCCGCCTTCATGCCGGCCAGGAGAATGTCAGCTTCTACCCACGCCGCCACACGACCCGTCGTGAGCAGCAGCAATGATTCCGCATGGTCTTTGGCTTGCGCGATGGTCAGGTTGAGATCGTCCTGCTGCGAAATGCCCTTGGCAATGCCGAGAGCATCGGAACCTTGCGTTACGACAACAGTCTTCCCTTTCAGGTCTTTCGGCGTCTTGAGCCCGCTCGACGCCTTTGCGAGCCAAGCCGTTTGACTGGCGAAGGTTGCAACACTGAATGAGACCTGCTCTAGACGCTGCTTACTGCTGGCAGTGCCGCCGCACTCGATGTCGATCGTGCCATTCTGGATAAGTGGAATCCGGTTGGACGAGTTGACGGGCGTAAGCTTTGTCTGAATGTCCGGCGCGCCGAGATCAAGTTTCAGACGATCGACGACGTGCGCGCACAGGTCGAGGGAAAAACCAACGGGCTTCTGATCAGCGCCGAGATAGGAAAAGGGAATCGAGGCCTCGCGATAACCAATGGTGATCACCTTTTTCGATCTAATGTTGTCAAGCGTTGGACCCGCGTGCGCCGTGGAAATCGCAGTTGCGGTGATCGCGATCGCTGAAAGCAGTGCAAACATTTTAGCCATAGGAATTCCTCTGATTCAGATGAAGCGCGCTTTTTGCGCTTTTGATCTTGGGCAGCGCGGGCGTTCCCAGGCGATCCGTGCGCGATCTGGCGTCGCTAACATGACCGCTTCCAACGCGCGGAAAAGGCCTAGTTCCCGAAGCTGGCAGCGTACGATCCGTTCATCTCATACCGCACATGAACCGGGCAGCGTTCAGCCATGGCTAAATGATAGGCCTCACGAGCCATTTGGCACTACAAAAATGTCAGTTTACGAGTAATTAGATTTCGAAATATGAGAATTCGTTGAAAGGCAATGCCATGAACCCGAAGGGAGCCACCTTCCTCGCTTGTGTGAGGCGCTCCCGCCCATCGGCAATCAAGCTCAATCGGAAAACACGAAATCCGGGCATACGCATTTTCTATATCTTGGTTGCCCAGTTTTTCATGGTTCGCAATCTGCTCCATCGCCGGGCATCAGAGCGTCTTTCCGCAGGACAAAGCTTGTGGTTTTTAGAGCAAGCGGCGCCGACCAACGCTAAGGGACGGTCGAGGCCGAGCCGAATGGGATACCGATCCGAGTCGGCGCGATTTGCAATCACCTCGTTCATGTTCATGTTGGTCGACGTTCTCGCCCCTCTCTGGAAGACGTCCAGCGGAAATTCTCTCCGCAACACTCCTCGCGCAATTTCGCCGCAAAACCGCGCAGATTACATCGGCCTTATCCTTCTCAATATCGCCCGAGGCGCGCATTTGCCCTGGCTGCGGCCATCTTTAGGAATGCCAGCGCCTATATGAAGTTGGGAAAGTGACTAATCGGAATACCTCAGATCGAGAAATTTGCGATCCCGCGCGCGGTCTGCGGACCATAGTAGGCTTTCAGCGGGATCGTCGCCGGGCCAAGCTAGTCGCTTTCGATACGCTCTGTTGGCGATGCGTTGGTCATATCAAACTCTCATGTCTGTCATGGCATTTCAGGGAAACCCGCGTGGGCCGCGATCTCAGTGAATGATCTGATTGAGGAACGCCTTCGCGCGTTCCGTATTCGGCGCGCGAAAGAATGTGCTTGGATCGCCCTCTTCCACGATTGAGCCGCGATCCATGAAGACCACTCGATCCGCAACTTCGCGCGCAAAACCCATTTCGTGCGTGACGCAGACCATCGTCATCCCATCCTGCGCGAGCTCAACTATGGTTTCGAGCACCTCCTTGACCATTTCCGGATCGAGGGCAGAGGTCGGCTCGTCGAAGAGCATGATCTTGGGCTGCATGCACAGTGCACGGGCTATCGCGACACGTTGCTGCTGCCCGCCCGACAATTGAGCGGGATATTTGTTGGCCTGGTCATGGATCCGGACTTTCCTCAACAGCGCCATCGACCGCTGATGCGCCTCGGACTCAGCAAGGCCCCTGACCTTCATCGGAGCCAGCATGCAATTTTCGAGCACCGACAGATGCGGAAACAGGTTAAAGCTCTGAAAGACCATGCCGACTTCAGAGCGAACGTTGTTGATGTCGCAAATCCGGTCTGTCAGTTCGATCCCATCGACGACTATACGTCCGGAATCGTGCTTTTCGATATGATTGATGCAGCGGATGAGAGTCGATTTCCCGGAACCCGATGGTCCGCAGAGTACAATCTTTTCTCCTTTTGCGACTTTGAGGTTGACGTCGCTCAGGGCATTGAAGCTGCCGAACCGCTTGACGAGGTGCTCGACGACAACCATCGGGAACGGGTCAGCTGGGCTAACGGTGCGTTGTTGCTGCATGCTGATCTCCAGGTTGTGGCCCCAGGGAATGACGGGCCATCGGATTATGACTGATTATCGGCGGGCGCCCGCGATCGCGTACTTCCTGCGGAGCGAGGCGACGAATTGGGACGCGGCGCAGCCTATGATGAGATAAACAACAGTCACTGCGAGGTACATCTCGACCAGACGACCATTGAGCTGTGCAAGCTTGGAAGCCGCACCAAGGAGATCAGTGAGCGATAGAACGTAAACAAGGGACGTATCCTGAAACAGGATAATGGTCTGGCTCAGTATGATGGGGCTTGCGACCCGAAACACCTGCGGAAGGACGACATGACGATACGTATCGAACGTCGACAGGGCCAGAGCCTGGCACGCCTCGAATTGTCCTTTGTTCACGGCGCGCAATCCGACACGGATGACTTCCGAATAGTAGGCGGCTTCAAACAGGCCGAAGGTGATGAACGCTGTGTAGGTGGCACCGACTGGAACCGGGCGACCGTTGCCTGACAGGTGCCCCAGAACGATGGGCATCAAGAAGAAGAACCAAAACAGGACCAGAATGAGCGGAATCGATCGCATCAGAGCGACATAGCTACGGACGAGCTGGCTCAGAATGCGGAGCTCAAAGTGCTGCACGAGGGCGAAGAGCGTTCCAAGAAACATTCCAACCAAGAAGGCGGCTGCCGTCAATGAAAGCGAGAACAGCAATCCTGACCACAGATAGGGCCATGCCTGTACGACAATCGAGAAATCGAGACTGTTCATTTCACGACCTCCATACCGTTAGGGACGGGGCTTTCCAGCTTTACAGCGTCGAAATCTGACCCGCCGGCCTCCCTACCGGGTGCGGTACCGGGTATGCGCAGGGCTTTGTCGATAAGCATCATCGTCTGGTAGGCGATCAAAGCCAAAGCGAGATAGATGAGCGTGGCGGCACCGAATGCCGCGAAGGTTTGGAACGTCGCATCGCTGATTTGGCGCGCCTCGGCGGTCAGCTCCATCACACCGATGGTTAGAGCGACGGATGTATTCTTGTAGATGCCCATCACCTCGCTTGTCAGGCTTGGCACGATCAGGCGAAGTGCCTGCGGCAAGATAATATGGCGATACGTTAGATAACCGCTCAGGCCGAGTGCGGCAGCGGCTTCGTCCTGTCCCCTGGGCAAAGCTTCGATGCCTGCGCGAACCTGTTCTGCGATGCGCGCGGCGGTGTAGAGGCCCAGGCACCATAGGGCCGGAAGGAAAGTTCCCCAAGGCGGAGGTATTTGCTTTATCCAGTCGCCCATGGTCGTTGGAAGAAGCTCGGGCAGGACGAAGTACCAGAGAAACATCTGCACGAGAACGGGGATGTTTCGGAAGATCTCAACGTACAATCGAGCTAGGACCCGGAAGAAGGGATTCTGCACAGTTCGACCTATGCCGACGACGACTCCAATTGCGAATGCAATCGACCAGCCGAAGAAGGCAAGCGCCAACGTCCAACCGAGACCCGAAACAAGCCAGTCGATGTAACGCTGGCCATCCACGGTCTTTTCAAGGAGAACTGTGAACATCGCAAACCTCACGATTGCGGGTGCGCACGGCGACTACGCTTGGCATGGTCGCTCATCGTGCACGTTGTGCCGGTACTAATCGACCGCGTCAGCTGAATGCACGATCTTCTCCTTCAGCGTATCGGCAAGCGCAAAGCCATGATCTTCGCTTTGGCTCGATCAGGCCGTCCGCCTCGAGCGCTTTTTCTCGAGCTGCTCCCATGCCTAAACCTACGCAGCCTTGAATGACTTTTGTGACAGCCGTCCGCGGATAAGATGCACTAAGCGATCCACATCGTCGATCGTGTTGAACATGCCGAACGATATACGGATGCCGTCGCGCTCTGGGGAAACACGCACGCCATTCTCTTCGAAGTAGCTGAGCCATTCTGTCGCAGGAAGACCGATGACGTAGATGTGAGGCGACCGATGTTGCCGCTGACGCGGACCGATGAGACTGACGCCGAGTTCGTCCAGCTGGGCGAGCAGATGATCACCTAAATCGAAGCAATGGTTCTGAATGTTCTTCACCCCGATCTGCTCGATCATGTCGAGCGAGGCTCCGAGCGCATGAATTGCAGGAAGGTTGAAATTGCCTAACTCGAAGCGTCGCGCGGTGGGAGACGACGCCAAACGATCGGGACGAGCGATAAGGTCGTCAGGAATTTCCGCCAAACTGGCAGCGGCAAGATAGGCGGGCTCCAGCTCCTTCAGAGTTTGGTCCCAATAGAGCAATCCGAGACCTTGAGGGACGAGCAATCCCTTGTGACTTCCACAGCCCACGAAGGTTGCCTGGATGGCCTTCACATCGATCGGAACGACCCCGATTGCCTGCGTGACGTCGACAACGAAGTAGAGCTTCTTATCCGCGCAAAGAGTGCCGATACTCTCGATATCGAAGCGATGTCCTGCGTGGAAGGTCACGTGCGACAGCGAAATCGCGCGAGTCGTATCGTCGATGTAAGGAAGAAAAGCCTCGGCGTTTACGACATTCGTCATGGGAAGGAAGTCGATCCGGACCCCCTTCTTCTTCAAATTGAGGAAAGCATAGGTGTTGTTTGGATGATCGCCATGGATCATCAAAACGCTATTGCCGGCTCGCAGAGGCAACGCGTTCGCCGCGATGTTCATGCTTTCCGATGTGTTCTTGGTAAAGGCAATTTCGTCGGCCGACACCCCAAGGAAACGGGCTACTTTGGCACGCGTTTGCTCAACCCGGTCGAGCCACACGCCTTTCGGCCCGGCGCTCTCCAAGCCTTCACGAAGAAAGGTTTCGATGGCGGCCATTACGGGACGCGCGAGCGGCGCCTGAAAACCGGAGTCGAGGTAGACCATCCTTTCGGCTGCAGGGAACTCCTTGCGGACAGCTTCCACGTCGTAATGACGAGACATTCCCACTCCCCTTCAAAACGCTTCGCCCGTATTGCCAAATTTGCTGGGCTTGATCGCCATACCGAGCCTGTGCATTGCACAAAAACCGATCAACGACCGACGACGCCAACGATATGAGCAAACCTAAGCCTGATCCAGGTGACTTTTCATATTTCAGTAGCAATAGTTCCGAAAAATGATAATTTTCTTCGATCAGGGAGATTAGGATGGCCGACCAAAAAAGGACTGCTGGGCCCCTCGACCGAGCTTTCGCGATAGTTGGCCATGTCGCTCACCAGACAAAGGCCGTCTCGGTCGTTGAGATCGCGAGCGCCCTTTCGTTACCCGTTCCGACGGCGCATCGACTTGTCGGAAACCTGGAAGAACGCGGCCTTCTTCAGAAAGCGCTTGGATCGAAGCGCTACGTGGTAGGCAATCAGTTGGTGATGCTGTCCGCCAGAGTCATCGGCGCGGCTTTTCGCACGGCGCGACGCCATGCGGTGCTGCGCGCGGTTGCTGGCGAGATCGGCGAACAGTGCGAGATCGGTGTCGTGCGCGACAATCTCGTCACTTACGTTGACAGCGTACGCGTGTCCCAACCACAGGGGCTTCAATTCAATCCCGGCGAGGCGGCTCCACTTCACTGCACCTCGACGGGAAAGATCTACATGAGCCGACTGCCCAAGAGGCCGCGCGAAAAGTTATGCCGCTCACTCGCTCTGACCCAGTACACTGATAACACCATCGTGGATTGCGAGACGCTTCTGAAAATTCTCGAGGAGACGCGCCATCATGGATGGGCCAAGACCAATGAGGAATACGTGAAAGGCGTGGTCGGCTGTGCGGTCCCTATCGTTTCTCCGGACCGGGAGCTGATAGCCTGTCTTGGCGTCTCGGTGCCCGCGGCGCGAGTCAGCTTCGCAGAGCTTGACCGGTTCATTCCCCCACTCCAAAGAGCGGCCGTGCTCCTATCGCAAACCATTCTTCAAACCGACAGCGAGGATGAAACGCTTGAGGCTACTTGAGTTAAAGGATCCCTCGGCTTCGCACCTTCTGGTCGGCCCGGATCTACCTGTTCTCTCTGGCGGGCTCAATCCTAAGGGGACCGCGACTACGCTGTCCTCAGCACTGAAAGTTAGCGGCGACGTGACGACGCGCCCGTCGGTATCGGCGGAGCAGACACCGTCCTTTCCTCATGTCACGCGCCGCTAACCTCAGTGGCCAGCCACGGCCTCAACTTGCGATGGTAGCCATGCCTGAGGGAGGGAGGTCCTCCAGGCACGTCCAAGAACCTGCATTCTTCGTGCCAGCCGATAGTAGCGGGTTCGCTGTGCTTTTGTGTTGGCTTTGGCGATTTTCCGACATGGTCAGGTCCCGATCCCTGCACTCAGGCCTGTCCACAGCCGCGTCAATATCGATGTTGTCGTCTAGGTAAATATCGACTGCGGACGCGAACCCTCGCCGCCAGCCCTCACATGATGAAAAGCGCTTCGGTTACCGTCATCCGCGTGGTTTTCGTTCCGCTCCTTGATTGGACCGGCTTCTACGTCGGCATCGAATGCCGGCGGCGGTTCAGCGCATCGATGCTGGGACATGGTCAACGCCGCGGATCTGATCTTCTTAGAAGCTCCAACGCCAATCTCGCTTTTCATTGAGTCGCCTTTGCTCCGCCCCGGCTACTCACCAACGTCGATCGCGCTCCCGCTTCGATATGCCGAAGATTGGCGCTGAATTGTTGGTGCCTGCTCAATAAGCTCAAGAAATCGCCGAAGAACGCGCGGAAGATGCCGCACACCGAGGCCGATATTGAGGCGCTCGCGGCCAGCATCGCCGCCCGCGGCCTGCTGCAGAACCTTGTGGTGGGGTCGGAGATCGACGGGAGCAAACCGACCGGCTGTTATCCCGTAAACATCGGAGACCTCCGCGCGAAAGGCTTGGCGCGATGCGTCGCGTGAATAGAACATGAGGCGGCCTGCCCAATCAACACGCGTCCCTCGCGAAGATGCCACGCAGTACCGATGGCGACTGCGGGCGGACTATCGTTGCGGAAGGTCCAGTGCCGCTAGACCGCGCCGTTGAGCAGTTCCTAGGAACCGTCCGATCGCCAGTTGAGCCTGCGCGTGAGGACATTAACGGCCGCGCCCATAGGCTTGGCGGGCTTTCTTTCCTCAAGGATCGCAAGAAGCCAATGACCCTCAGCGAAGGGTCTATGACATGCCACCTGGAAAGGCAGAATGGTTGCTGCCGGAACATCGGGCGAACTGTCTATTGTTGGGCAAGGAGTCTGTCGAGCGCGCGAGTGAGTTCATCCACTTCGACGTCATCGTCGCACGACTCGGTCGAGATACTTGCAACACTCTCGTCATCGCTATCGCTGGTGTCCCGTGCTTTAGAAAGGTACAGTTCGGGTTTATTTGCACGCTGCCATTTACCGTCAGCATTCCTAGTCCACTTATCGGGACGCTGGGCAGGATCAAGCACCATATTGGCTTCGTCCACCTCAACAAACCCCATCGCCGCGAGGCGGGATTGCGCTTCCAGACTGACCGGAGTGGAATTGATCAATGGTCGCTCGCCATCGAGCCGAAGTTGATATTCCAGCAGAATATCCCCCGCGTTGTCGACAAGCGGATGACTAACCCGAAGAGCTGTGGTGGATGTGATTTCAGTTCGCCCGGGAAACAGGTCCCGCCACTTTTCGCCTTCGAATACCTCATTCATGCAAAATCCGGCTTCTGTTCTTAGAAGCCCAACGCTTTCGTTGCCTAACTCATAGCTGAAATATCGCGCGTCGTGTGTATGTCTTCTCGCTGTACCGGAACCTTCAGCCAGACTCGCTGTGCGCGCAGCTTTTGAGGATACGAAAGGCGAGTACTCTTGTGAATTCGCGGCGATATGTTTGATTTCAGCGCCATGAAACTCCCTCATTTTTTTCTTGAATTGAGACCGTGTGATCTCGATGACAGGAGGTCGGTGAGCGAGGAAGTACGACGGTGCTGCCGCCGCAGACGAACTGCGTTCGGATTCGGCGTCGACTGAATGCCTGCAAGCACGTCTACGAACCTGGGGGCATCTGTAACAGGTTGCGCGGTACTGTTTAGAGGTTGATCGATTTCATTAGCCTCCGTTGCACACGAGAGCGATTCGAGACTCGACGAGCTGATAGTCCGGTTATGCATGGTAAGTCGTACTCTTATGCGCGGCGTTCTTGTCGCATGGAGCCGTTCCGAGCCCGGCCGCAAACAACGAGTTGAGACTGTACAATATGACGCGACGCACGATTCAAGCCCCTGCAGTGGTTGGTTGCGTGAAAACCTGCGGCTCAACCCTGAGCGCCGTCAGTCGTCGGTGACGGTAACCGTCGATCCTCGAGCATCTTTGATTGCTTCTCCGGCGCTTAGGATGCGCCGTTGATGGAACTCCTCCTCCCACATACGGTCGGAGACAACCCAGATCCACTCCTCGAACGGCGAGACCACGAATGCAACGAAACGACGGATATGCCCGAAGTCAGAGTTAGTGCCGACCGCGCGGAAGAACTCCGCCAAGTGCAGTGCTTGAGTGACTTCTTGTCACCTCGACGATTCCCCCTCTGAAATCGTTGCGGTTTCGCGATCTCGTAATTGAAGGGCCGACCGCTCGATACGCACTCGAACAAATGCAGTTCGTCCCCGATCGTCACTACGGCGTCCAAGTTTCTGGGCGAACCGATAATCGCCTTCTGTCCTCACGTTCAGCGAGGGTAGCTAACCAGCTCCCTCAAGGAACAGCAGCTGGACGCAGGATTTAACCGTCGACGAGCCGCTCATCGCACGAATCGGGATCAGAACATTCGCTAAATTGACGGTTCTCGGTCAGGCTGATCCGCGTGGCGAGATGTACCGGACAAGGCTGGATGATGGTTGAACGGAGCTATAGGCAACGAGAAGGCATTTTCCTCAGAGATGGCACAGTACCTCAGGATGGTTTGTCAGGAGCGAGGAACGGCGGTTGCGCGCGTAAGGCACGCACAAGACGGGGCAACCGGGTCGCCGCGTTGATGGTCGCTTGGCTGTACCGCGCCGCCTTCCTCAGGCCGCGCAGGTTCGAGCAGTATCCCTCACGGCCATGGCTACGAACCGATATCGGCTTGCCCGATAAGACTGGACAATCGGCGGCCGGTCGTGCTGACGAGATGAGACTGAGGTACGGGGGATGGTTTTAGCTACTACAATTGGCTGGCAACTAATTTCGTAACTGCGCTGAAATATTCAGTCGGCCTGATCGCAAGTCTGAAAATCGTCAGCCTAACAACGTTGCTGTATGGGCGGAAGGGATCGCTTCTTCGTCGCTGTGAACGACGTTACACCTGCTTGTCCCAATCATCAGGATATAGTTGAGTACCGCACCGGGTCACACCGATCACATTGGAAATTGGGCAATTGGCATTGCGCAGCGGGTTAATGCGCTCTTCTCTCATCTCTGAATGGTCGCGTAGCTCGGCCTTCGCGCTTGTCCTCTAAAGCAGGCTAGGTTGAGCTCGTTTTGCTCTGGCAGAGGGAATGGGCGGATGGAGTAAAGGCACGCCGATATGCGATAAGAAATTCCGGTTCGTGCCTTTCCAACGGCGACCCGCAGCAGTCGCATCGATAGTTGTCGGCTCGCGACAGGCACTTGTACCGCTCCGATTCCGCGCGTTCGTATGCGGCACCGCATCGACACGTAACATCACAGATCAGCATCGGGCGGCCTACAAGGAAGTTGGGGCCAGACTAAATGGTGGCGCTTTCAATTCCAAGCGCTTTCATATACTCGTCACTCCGTACGAAGCGGACAAACGCGCATGCGCTCAGCAAGTGAATTCCTTAATATGTTGCAGTTCTACGCGCCATGCCCGCAGGCTAACGCGTGTTTCGTACGTTGCGCTAGACGTCAACTCACTTGAATTGGTGCAATCACGATCCAATGCACGATCGCACATCCAGCGATCTGTCCCGTACGGCGAGTTGCCGAGCCTGAACGGATCAACGCGACTGAGCACCATGCAGCCCCTGACTGGTCGCGATGCGACGGCGGCCGCTCTGACCACGGAGATCCGTTCGCTCTTCAGAGCGGTCGCATCTCCTTCGCATTGCTGTAGCAGCCTGCGCGCAGCGCACCAGCCGCGACAGACTCGCGGCGGCCCTTTGCACCACCAGATTTCAGACCAGGATTGAGAGCCATGATGGCAAAACAATCGCGCCGATCTGCCGGGCGCAAATTTGATAGCTCACGCGCTCGCGAACCTCTCGGCACTGCCCGCAAGTATCGCGTTCGCTTTGCGATCGCCCACCAGTATTTCCATCAACTTGAGCAAAATTGACCGCATGTCGTTCTCGGCAATGCTGCGACGATCATTTCTGCCGGGTCGGCGCCGACACGGCGCCATACCTAGCCCACCAGTTTCACTCCGCTTTTCGTTGTTTTCCCCAGCCTCGAGAATCATCACATGATCCACAAGCTCATGATCGATGGCATGCCAAACCGGCCATTCAGTGGAGTGACAATAGGGGCGTAACAGTGAAGCGTTTCAGATGTCGTTGCGTAAAGCGCATCACCTGATGTGCCTCATGCATCACCAAAACTATTCCACAATCGGAGGATACTGCGACTTCGCACCAAGCTCGCGACGATCCCTTCGTTGCCCCTAAAACTGCCCGGGAGACCTTTCAGTGCAGGAACCGCTGCTCGATTTGACCGTCGATGACATTGCACCATCGGGTGCGAGCCTGACCGTCTATGACGAGGAGCACTTGGCCACATACTGGCGGCTGCTTGACGCTGAAGCTGAGGGTGCAGATTGGCGCGAGGTAGCGCGCGTTGTTCTTCACGTTGACCCTGCTCACGACTGGGATCGGGCGCGTCGCGCTTTTGACAGCCATCTCGCTCGGGCAAAGTGGATAGCAGATGACGGTTATCGGCAGCTTCGCAGTGACGCTCGCGACTAGACGAGTGGATCACCTAGCAACCCATGACGCGTCAAGCCGGCTAAACCGCAATGTCGGCCTTTAAAGAGCCGAACTCAATCAATTGAGCTCCAATAAGAACAACAATCACCCTCCCTGGGTGCGCCCTCACACGGATGGGAATGCCTTTACTGTGAGCCCTTGCGGCCTGCACTAGGGACCTGCTCCGGCGGCGTTGCGGATAACTGATTCCTGACAGGCTCACGGCTCGTTGTGGGCATCGCCAAAATACTTGTCGACGACCGAGTCGATTTCGTTCGACATATCAACCTGCCGCGAAATCCCGTCAGTGTATCCGATGGCTGCCGGGCCTATCGACGATGGCAACACGGCTTGCCGCGACGAACCCATATGAGTCAGCACATAAGAAGACGAGCCATTCATTCGCAGAGGGGGATACATTATTTCCAGTCACCTACCAACCCTATGAATTGATCAAGAAGACAGCCACATGGCATGCATCCGGTCTGTGAACCTCTCAAGAACGTTGACCCCGGATTGGGTCGAGAAGAATGAAACGGTTGCTCCTGGGCACGATAGCCATCGTCTTGCTGGCCGCAGCTGTCGCCGGTCTGGCCGCGCGACTCTGCGAGCGAAGCGGTTCTGATGTCGGTCTCAATCGCGGCGATGGCTGTCGATGCTGGGAATTCGTCAACGCCGAAGATGTGGTCCGTGCGCCACCTCCTGCCCTGACGTGTCCTGGTGCAACAGGAAGTCCGCTCGGCGGCGAAATCGGCTTCCGCTGGCAGATCGCCAACTCGGTGTTTGGAATCGCGATGAACGGCAACTGCGCCAGTCCCAAGGGCTCAAACGCTAAACTCATTCTGCCGGGCCTTCGGGATGAACGCAAAATTGCTACCCGCAACCCCGTTAAGGATCCGCTCGGTGACGCCTGGAATGATGTCCTCCTGGACGCAACAGGCGCCACTGCGGTCGTCATCAATAAATATCAGACCTGCGACCTTGCGACTCCGCTGCCGCCCGTCAACGGCAGCGACGGCCAACAGGGCGGTGCAGCAGGCGTGGACATAAAGTCTTCTTTTCTTCCCACTTGGCCGTCAGCGCTGAGTACGACTGCGTGCTCATGGGCCCTCCGATTGTCGGCTTTTGCACAACCGGAATCGCAGGCTTTCCAACGAGCGGCTCAGTAGGAACTGCCCGCGTTGGGCAGAACATCAACGTCGGCTTGGTCCACGTGCACTAACGGCAGGATGTCGCGGGGGTCCTTGTTTGGTGTGAATCCATGTCGAGCGATAAGAGGCACTGATGTCCAGAATTTTGGCTGTTGGGACGGCTTTGCCACCGTTTCGGTTCTCTCAGACCGACCTCAAGGCTTTAGCGGGTCACCACTTCGTATCCAGAATGGAGAAGCTGAAGAGGTATCTCACCGTATTCGATCATGCGCTGGTCGATCAGCGGTTCTTTTGTGTTACGCCCGAATGGCTCCTCCGCGAGCATCGCATAAGTGAAACCAACCAGGTATATTTGGATTGGGCGAAGGAGCTCGCGTGCAAAGCGACCGTGCTCTGTCTCGACCGGGCTCGGGTTAAGCCCGAGCAAGTCGATCGGGTCTTGTTCGTCTCGACGACGGGGATAGCGACTCCTAGTCTCGACGTGGACCTGATTTTCAAAGTCGGGTTGCGACCAGACGTGGGACGGACACCGATTTTTGGCCTCGGATGCGCTGGGGGAGCATCGGGAGTTAATTTAGCAGGAGCCCTTTGCCGAGCAACCAACGAACGTATTCTCCTCGTTGCGGTGGAGCTGACCTCCCTTACATTCCAACCGAATGATCTCACGCCAAAGAACGTTGTCGCCTCAAGCCTCTTTGGAGATGGCGCTGCCGCGTTATTAATCGGGCCAGCTGAATGCGGTACTGGCAAGCTGGATATCGTGAGAAGTACGAGTTTGCTTCACCCGGACTCGACTTCTCTAATGGGCTGGCATTTTGGCGACTCGGGATTTGAAGTCGTGGTCTCCGAGCGCATTCCATCGATGATTAGCGAATTGATGCCACGTGCAATGAGCTCGTTGCTCGCGGAGGCTGGCGTCCTTCCTAGCCAAGTAAGGAGCTTTATCTTTCATCCTGGCGGAAGAAAAGTGTTGGAAGTTTGTGAGCGGGGCCTTGGCAGGTCCTCTGAGAGCTTTTTTTCCAGCTATGAGACACTTCGACTTCATGGAAATATGTCGAGCGCAACTGTGCTATTCGTGCTGGAACACGTGCTAGCGCATGAGGAGCAAGCGGCTGGATCATACGGTATCTTAGGCGCCTTCGGGCCAGGCTTCTCAGCCGAACTGACGCTACTGAAATGGGCTGATACGGAAGCAGCGCAGCCAAAGCCCGTCCACCTCGAGCCGACGGGCAACCAATTGCAGCGGTCTGCCTAGTCGTGATCGGCATCACTAAACTGTTCGCTTGGTGCTGTCGAGCGCTCGCGCGCCCGAGATGCTGCCGCTGGTCAGATCTGCTCAACGGTACCCAGCAGCGTCCGCGAGACCGCTTGCAGTTACAGCATCGCTCCTGAACCGATCTGGCTGTCCCCTGTTAGGTAACCTCAGGCGCCGATTTGATCAATTTCGAATCTTCGTCACGGTTTAGTCGCTCATGCACCGCCCTGATGGGCCTTGAAGACCGGAAAGCGCTTTTGCTCGATTTTCAGGTACTCGCCCGTTCGATGGATGACGCCTTGCGAGTGCAATAATTCAAGCCCGTTCCTGGCGACACGCAACATGTCGCACATCACGTCCACCCACACATCAGTCGCATGCAGAAATTTCTGCACTGTCCGCACCGCGACACGTGCCAAGATTGCCGGATCCGATTCATCCTTTGCGGCCAGAGTCCAGGCCTTCTCGGCAAAGCAGGCGTTCAACGAACAGGTCCGCCTCAGTTTAGGCACCATCCGGTCGGCATCGTCAGAGCACATCCCAACTCAGTACACACTTCATTTTGGACGATTTTGTAGGTCCCATGATGCTACTCAAAATAGAACCTGTTCGTGCCGGCTCCTACTCAGCCGAGCCAGTGTTCCCGAAAAATGCAATCCGGCATCCTTGGCGCGTCCCTCTGGTGAGTGTGGCAGCGGGCTGGCCAATTTGGCTCTCTCTTAAGTCTCTAAGTGCGTCAGCTTGTCGACAGCTGAACCTAATAGAGCGAGAACAGAGAGTGACACTATCTGCTCGGGATTGCGACCGACTCAACCGGGAAGTGACATGGACCCATTTAACAGCATCAACCCATTCAACCAAGATCGCGCTGCTCACAACGCCGCGGAGCCACAACCGCAGCAGCAGCAAGCGGAGTTTGAGCCGTACTTGGATGAAGTGCAGCAGCTTGATACCCGTGCCGTCGCAAGGGTTCCTGTTTCACCAGATCACTACTATCCTCGTTTGTTCGACGAAGACCGTAGAGTCACCGAGGCGTTGGAACTTGTGCACCATAGGGCCCAAGGTCCTCATCCCGAAGACGCAGTTGCCAGACGCCTCGGGGGTGCCGCCGCGCAGCGCAGCGCGCCGCGAGAAGCTCTAAGTTGGCCGAAGGAGCTGACTGCGGAACATCACGAACAGGATCCGCTGCGAGGGATGATGGGCGAAGCCATCCCAGCACCGGCTCTCAACCCAACCGCGCGCGATCACCAGGCGTCGGATCCCGGAGAAGCCGTTCGTCACTTCAACTGGAGCGACGGTTACCAGCCGGCTGCGAATGAACGGACGCGGAGCGCCTCCCTTTCAAGTCACGCGGCCCTCATGGGTGAGGATTTCAGCGGGCAGTTGAGTCCTGCGAAGAGGCAGAGGACGCTAAGCCATGCGGAACTGGATGCTATTGAGCGCCAGCTGAGCGAGCCGGGCAATTCAATGGCTCGTGTGCTGATGGAAAGCACCGGCGCACCGTCGCCTTTCGGGCCAGCGGTCGGTTCGCCATTGGTCCTTGCTGAGGAAGGTTACGATCAGGATCAGCTGTGGGCGATGGCGGAAGACGCCGGCCCATCATCGTCAACCGCGCGCCATCAGCAGCCCCTGGATTTAGGAGCGGTCGTTCGTCCCTTGAACTTCCGGCAGGGCGACCAGCACGCGTCGGCTGCGCTTGACGGTAGCAGCATCCCGCCGAGCCAGGACAGCCGACCCAACAGTTTCGTGGTTCACACTGACCGCTACACCGCGCTGTTCGTGCCCGCGGCGACGATGAGGCGAAGCAGCCCACTCAATCCGCCAGGCGCTGCCATGCGTCCCGGCTTTCGACCGGAAGGCGTTCCGCACCCCAGTGCGCAGCCGGCGAATCGGGCCTCGCAAGCGCAGCTTGGACGGTCGACGGAAACCGCCGCTCCGGCGTCCTCCAGGACTGAGACGACGTCCCCCGCGGTCCGCGAGATTTATGCTGCATCATGGGCCGTTCCCGAGGGCTTTTCCCACGGCACCCAACCCGCCCCGGGCACGATGCTCTCGAAGCTCGGCCACTGGGGCCTCTTGCCGGACGCGGCGCAGCCGGAAAAACAGTACGACATTCGTGGCGAGCGCTACACCGCCCTCTTGGGGCCCGGGAGGGCCCAATGACGTTCGGCTCATCCATCACCCCACGAATGGAGACGCCGACGGACACTCCCGACGCTAGGAGCCCGTCCAGATAGCTCTGGTATCGGGCTTGTTCATGGACGATAGCTCGCTCCAGCGACTCTTACGAGCTTGGCGACCTTTGTGGGCGATGTAGATGAGCGCTACCCGTCCCGATGAACTTGCGCGCATCATCGCTCAGCGACTCCTCGTTCAGCCGAACGGCTATCGCCTCTTATTATTGAAGAGCCGGCCGCCAAAGCTGCGAAGAAAATACCTACGGTGTTCTTGACGGCACGTTTGGCGGCATTGCCCTTTGTAAGGCCCTGCTCAAGCCCCGAAATAAAGGAAGCATCCTCGGAGTAAAGAGGCTGCTTCCTGCGTTCCATTGAAACCCTGGTCGACTGAACTGTTGACAACTGATGACGGCGGGCCTGGTGGTCCATCACCCCCAGATGCGCATCCTGGTCGTGGCCTTGCGTAGCTCCTTCTGGCCAACGCCGTGTGCGGCGTCGTCGATCCGCATCGAGTCTATCAGTGCCGTATCTTCGGGATCAGCAATAGCCGGGATCCGACAGCAGTAGCACCGAAAACAATACAGAGATCGAAGAAAAATCGAAATTGTGGCGGAGGCGCGATTAAACAGCCCTCCCAATTCTTGGAGGAGATTTGCGGGACTTAGGTCAGTTAGCTTGCTGGGTGTTAGTCACCTTTGGAGAATTTCAGTGTTGATTGTTGAAACCATTTTGAAGCCAGACCGCTTTGGCGGCATCGGACTTTTCTCTGCTAATTTTTTACCTAAAGGCACATTAGTTTGGATTCATAATCCAATCGTTGACATTGCCGTGACGCCTCAACAGTACGAAGCCTTACCTCCAACATTTCAAGCTTTACTTGACAAGCATGCCTATCCAAGAGACCGCGATGTTGATGATGGTGTTGTAGAGTACAATGCTGACAATGCCCGTTTCATGAATCACAGCAGTCAGCCAAACACATATCAAGGGGATCATTGCCGAATTTTCACAGCCCGTAACGTACAACCCGATGAAGAACTGACTTGCGATTACTCGTCTTTCGATCCACGGTGCGACTTATCGTGGGTTAAAGAGCTGGCGCCGAATCCTGGAGCCGGAAGGCGCCTGGCAGCGTTGGATTGAGTCTGCGGTCTGGCGACGTTGATTCCGTCGGCAAATTTACACCGGGCAGAGTTTCGGCAGCGGTGTCCCCTTCGAGACGACGCGAGTTGAAGATCATCGTGAGCACGGTCTTGTTCGACGTCCTTGGACGCGCACGAAAGCGCCTTCGATGACGTTGGTAACCCCCGACGTGTAGTTCACTACATCTGTAGTACCAACTTAAGGCTTCGTTACTGATTCGCTTTTTTACTCGCTAATGTCCGCAACGCGTCCTGGCAGCGAAAACACTGGGCTGCTGTTACGATTCCCCCGTGAGTCTTTAAGGAATTGGTGCGGCGTTCATGCAGAAGCAGATCGTGGGAGCCGGACGCTGCTGTCCCGAGTGCCTCGACGACTTGATTGACGAGAGCAGCCCGGTTCGCGTGATCGACGTATTTGTCGATGCGCTCGGTTTGGCTGAGATAGGCTTTGAGGTTGCGGAGCCGGCGGCGGTTGGCCATCGTACCATCCCTCCGGTGCTCATCAAGCTTTACCTTACGGCTATCTAGACCGGGTGCAGTCGGGCCGGCGGCTGGAACGAGAGGCCGGGCGCAATGTCGACGTGATGTGGCTGCTGGTTCGGCTCGCCACCGATCACAGACGATTGCGGACTTCCGCAAGGACGACGGCCTGGCGTTGCGCAAGGCGTTTGCGAGCTTCGTCGAACTCTGCCAAAAAACGGGTCTTCTGGCGGCGGCCAGCCGTCGCCATCGATGGTAGCAAGTTTAAGGCCGCGAACAACCCGAACAGGAACTTCACGCACGCGAAGATGGAGCGACGGCGTGCTCTGTTGGAGGAGAGCGGCGCGCTACCTGAGCCAAATTGACGCGGCCGAAGCCAGGAGCCGACAAGCCGCCGACCACAAAGGAGACGAGGCTTACCCACAAGCTCACAAAAGCTGAAGGAAGGAAATGGACATGCTTGCTTTCTGCGAGAAGCAAATGCTTGCTTCACCGTGCCACTGAAGTTTGATCCAGCAGCGGTTAGGTGCGCCAAGTGGGCTTGCAGCGAGACCGAACTTTGGACCACCCAGAACTAGAGTTTTGCGCCTTAGCACGGTGGCGGGCTGGTTGCGGCCTTAAGCTGGTCTGCGATGTGATCGGAGATGTCGCCGATTTCAGCTTGCAAGTCGGCCTGGATGTTCGGAAACCGAGCCCGTAATAGCGAGACTCTGCCCGTTCGTTGAATATCTAAAGTGCGGCCCGAATCGAGCTCCTCTGGAGCGATCGGGCCATCATAGCGGCAACACCCTGGAGCGCGCGGGGCTGGCGTTGCTGGTGACCATGATCATCATCGGCGCGCCGATCATCGCGTTCCGGCAATTCTGGCGCCGGCGCCGCCGACGGCGATCATGGGCGCGATGATCGCCTGTCGACATTGATGCCGACGCCGACGATCTTCATCCTGCTGGTGCCGGTGTTGGTGCCGCCAGCGCTGGCCCGCTCGCACGCAGCCCCTTAGGCAGAAAGTGTCAACGGTCGTTTATAAGACCGATGCGGCGAATAGCGGCGACTCTTATCGAGTCTGCCAATTCTTTGGGAAAGCCTTTGGGGAGGTCCTTTATCACTTTCGCAAAGGCTGCCTCGAAGTTTTCGACGAGATCCTCAAAGATTGCGTGGACTACGGCCGGCCCAACGCCGGAGATTTCGGCGGTCTGTAGGAAATGACGCGGCAAAATATCAGTCATTCCATAGTGGCGATTCTTGCCGACCGACATTGCAAGTTTAAAAGCTTTGCGCTGAATTTGTTCGGCGTCGAGGCTTGGTTGCGCGCTCAAGACATCATAAAGCGGCGTGAGCCGGAAGCGCCCCCCGGGGCTCAGGAATAGGCTAAAATTCTTGGCGTGCCCGTCGGTTGCGCCGATGAGCCAGAACACGATGCTGGCCCGCAAAAATGTCGCGATGTCTTCGGTCGGTTCATCGCTACCCTTGAGCAGTTGCAGGATGTCTTTCATGCCGGGGCCGCCATCCGATTGATATTTCCGGGTGGTGGGTACGGATAGAGCCTGGCAGCAATCTTCCTGAGGAAGGCGCAGCAACCTTTTATCATTGGTCCAGCGCCTATCGAAGCGCTCGACAATCAACGTGCGGCGACCACCAAAATCGGCGATCTCGACGTTCGCCGTTGGTACGCCAAGCGCGGCCAGCAGCTTAAGGCAGAAATATTCGTTCTCGACGCTGTTCGAGAGATCGATCCCGTTCGGCAAACGACCGATTTGCGGTTTGAGAATGTGCGTCGTCGCCGTGGTACCAGTCGGCTTGTACCATTTGCCATCTCGCCGCAGCAGGGCGGTCTTCTCCTGGGCACCAGCGATGGAAATCCGGAAATCGTCGTCTTCCCCCATCCCAAGTGGAGCGCTCGCAAGGTTCTTGATGATGGCGGCGACATCGCGGTCGGTGACAGCCTTCCCTTCGATCGTACCGGCAGGTCCAGGATCGACACGCTGTGGAAGAAACTGGAGTGCACCAACGCAATCATGCCCGAGTGCAGAGAGCATGCTGTAGGCGTCAGTACCTTTTGCCCCCACCCGCTCCGCGACTCGTTTGCGTATCTGTTCGCTATCGGGCAACAGGTTGTCAAACACGGCGATTACAGGTGCGCCGATATAGCGGTCTTCGCGCAAGGGCAGCGATAGCGAGATTGGGAAGGTCGATTCCCAGGAGAGCCATTGCGGAGTGTAACGAAAGTCGATCGCACCGCTGGACTCGCGCCGGAGCATGCCTGCCAGGCGTGCGTTGACGAACACATTCAGGGGCGCGTTTGCTGGAGGCCGGCCCATCAGAAAATGTCCTCGATGTCAGTCGAGGTGGCCTTGCTGCGGGTACGGACCACCAGTTCAAGATTGAGCGCGGCCAGCGCCTCCATGAGGGTGTGGAGCTGAATGGCAGGCTCGCCCGCTTCCAGTCGGGATACGGTGCCCTGACGCAGATGGATCTGCTTTCCTAAGCCTGACTGGGTAAGTCCGGCCTGTCGGCGGGCCCGCCGTAGAATGGCGCCGAGTTGCTTTTCCGTACGAGCAATATGCTGCGTCATGTGAATCTCCGCGTTCAATATACGCAAATCCGTATAGATTGTCAATATACGCGAATCCGTATATTTTATTAATATACGCGCATGCGTATACCAGACAGATATACGCGATCGCGTATCGGCTATTCTCGATTGCGGGCCGTGCGGGGTGGTGCTTGGCAAGTCAGTGTTCGGCAACATTCCAAAATGTCATCGATCGCCGCCATCAATGCTGCCGTACTCGATGTGTGCTTATCCGTCGTGCCAGATGGTCGCAAAGACGCATCCGCCGTTGGGATCGAAAAATGCGGCTTGCTCGTCCTTCTTGATCTCCTTGCGCTTGGCCCGAAGCAACTGAGCGAGACAGCGTCCCTCACCCGCATTGACCAGAAAGTGGCCGGTCGGTTTGTCCTTGGCGCCGCGTTCGGGTTCGACGACAGGAAATTGCAGCATGCCGAGGATGCGATACTGGCGGCGAGAGCTTCGACTTCAGCCTTTCGAATTTGGCATCTTACGAGCATTCTTGGGCGACTTCTTCAGTTTGCCGCGCGGCACCACCACGACGGGCTGCGACGGAGGTCTTGGTTCTGTTGTTTTTCTCTTAAGGCTGAGGTTGTGCCCGGCAAAAAGCCGCCATAACCCCTGCCTCGCAGCGCGTAGCGAGGTGTGCAAGGCGCAAGCGCTGAAGGAAGTTGGAACAACTTTTTTGGGGCACCGCGGACCGTGGGGGAAGCCAAAACCGAAGGCCTGTCCTTGCGCCGCGCCGAGGGGCGACGCCCCTAAGCTGCTGCCGCGGCAGCGGCAATACAATGCTTTATAGAACTAAAGGCGCGCAGGGCTGGGGAATAGAAGTATTTCCAAAGCCTCGGGGAGAGTGGTGCTCCGGCGGCACCGGCCTTTGAGCGGCACCCGTCTGACGCGGCAGCGATAGCGACGGCGGCTGACCGCCGGACCGCTTCAACGAGTGCCCCCAGCGAGGAGAACCTTATGTCTTGCGCGAGTAATCGTGACCCGAGGCCGAGACAGCATGCTCGGTGAGCTGGCGCATAGACGAAGTCGTCACCGCGTGTAATGGCGATCTGCGCAGCGCGCTCAAGGTCCTCTTGCTCGGGCGGCGCCGCGACGTCGTGGCATGTCTTCGGCTGATGGCGACGGCAAGACCGCTGTGAGGCGCCGGCGGCGGCATTCAGGTGAGCTCGATGGCCGGCCAACTTTTTGCCGACGAGATGTGGACGGAATCAACATGGTTCACTGCACAGCGGCGCCGGAGCCAGCATCCCCATTCATCAGAACTTCACGTTGAAGGTGGCATTCAGTCCGTTCTGGGTGATGCCTGAACCGAACTGACCCTGGTAGGCGATGCCAAGGGTGCTGTTGTTCGAAAGCTGGAAATCCAGACCGGATTCGACGAGTGCCACGTCTTTGCCAATGGATAGGCCTGAAGCTGCAAAAGGGCTGGATCCAGCAGCAAAGCTGGCTGTCGACAGCGGAATGAGGTCGCCTACGGCATGACGCCAGCCAATATCGGCTCGCGCAGTCGTGGCTATCTGGCCAAGTTGAAAACGGGTGGTCGCGTAGACGCCGAGCGTGGAGAGCGTCGTATCCATCGTGCCAGGGTGAACACTAAGCGCTGCTCCGTTCAATCCCCTCTCGCCAAAGCTGTCCGTCGCCGCGCGAACATGGGCGAGATTGGCATAGGGCTCGATCACCGAAGACTTGCCGAGAGGGACTTTGTAACCCAGTTCTCCAAAAATCTGGAAAGTGCCTGCATCGTAATCCGAGATCAAGTTGTCGTTGAAGCCCGGGAACCGAACGTTGCGGGTCATCTCAAGATCGTGCCATGTATAGGCAAGGCCTGAACGGAAGGCGATGGCCCCGTCTGGCACGGCCCACTCGGTGCCGGCATAGGTCCCGAACGTGTAATTGTCGCTGCGGCTTGACGAGGCAGCAGCAGCGACTTTGAAAATGGAACGGCTATAGCCTGCAAGAACACCGACCCGCCAGTCGTCAAATGCCGAGGTGTCGATCCCGGTCATAAAGCCGTTGATGGAGGATCTGGTGCTCGCACCATTGCTATCGCCCGATTGGGTCGTCCATCCGCCAAAGGCAGAAGCCCACGCCGCATAACCTTGCAGGTCATAAGAGGGCAGGTCAGAAGAAGCCGGGCCGACCAGGCCGGTGGCAGAGGCAGAATTGCCGCGCGACCTGTTCTGATCAGGACCATAACCCATCACCGCCATCGCCGAGGTTGGCGCGCCGCCAAACGCCCGTTCCAGACGGTTGTAGACTGCCGAACGCGCATAATAGCTGTCATTGACACGTCTGCCCTGCTCCGAGGCATAGATGGACGGAGAAAGTTGGCGCAGCCCAGATGTCACCGCCGTGCCGTCCGGCGCAGAAAAGTCGAGCGCCGCGAGAAGCGGGTGCAATCCTACAGCCGCGTTGCCAGCTACTCGATCGAGCGCCGTGCCCACCTGTCGGCTGTTGGCATCGGCTCCATAACGCGAATAGGCATCGGATGGGCGGGAGAGTGTCAAGGCGTAGGTGTTGTCGCCCTGAGCCGCTGTACTCGCCAGCAACGTTGGCGATTGCAGGGCTGTCGTCACGTTCGCGAACGAGCCTGTAAGATTTGTTGCGTTCAGCCATTGATTTGAGGAGACGTTGAAGCCGCTGCCATACCAGCCGCGCTGCGGGGTGATCGTGAGCGTACCGTCGACCGTTGCATTTCCGTTCACGATGAGGCGGCTGAACCCGCCAGCATCGTTTACGGCGACCTGCAAGCGACCGGTCGAGGTTTGCAGATAGTCGCCATACACCTTGATGCTGTTGTCAAGGCCGCCGATGAGGGGCGCGACAGCACCGCTGTTGGTGAAGCGACCACTCGCATTGAGCAGATAACTGCCGTTACCGGACAGGGTTGCGCCTTGCGCAACCGTTGCGTCGTACACCTCGTGATTGCCGGTAAAAGAAACGACGCCGCCGGAAACCTGCAGCGAAAGATTGTTGCGTCCAACGATATTGCCGTCATAGCGGGCTGCAAAGCTTGCGTCCGGCTGTTGCGTTGAGTGACCGCTCGCGTCAGGCGTCAAACCGAACGTTAATTTGGTCAGACGCGGAGAACCGTTCTCGTCGACCTGGTTGTAGTCAGACAGGATGTCCCCTGACAGCATTGCGCCACGCATCACATTGATCTCGCCGACGTAACCATTGTTCGACATGTACATTGCCGCATGATTGCCAGCCAGGCGACCGGTCAGATCAAACTTGCTGACGAGCGGACCTGCGATTTCGTCCAGCATCTGGACCGGGTTGTTGCCAATCGTGCGAATATACGAGCCACGATATTCACTGTCATTGCCCAACGCATTGTTGCCAAAGTCGAAACTTGCTGCGATGCCACGCTCGCCGAGAGCCTGCACGTCCCCGCGCTGAGTCAGTGTGTGATCCTTGCCATAGGCGAACATAACCCCGCGCCCATGCGCGCCGTCGGCGTACACGCGGGTCCCGGGCGGAATTATGATCTGATTGTTTTCGCCGTCGACGCGGATGCCGGCGCCACCTGCTCCCCTCGAAAGCAGGTCGGCGCGCTGGACCACAGTGTTGCCGCTGCCATAGACGTGCAGTCCCAGTCCGAGCGTAGCTGTATTGTATGTATTTGGCAGATAGGCGGTACCCTCAGCACTGCGACCGAAGAACGGATTGTCGTTGACCAGATTCTGACCATTGCCGTAGATGGAGTAACCGAAGAGTTTGCGCCGGTCGATGCTGTAGCCCAGATCCTGCAACGCGGCGATCTCCGCCTCCATCAGGACGGTGTAGTTCTCGTATCCCTGATGGCTCATCGTGCCGTTCTTAAGCTCGCTATGCCCAGCGAAGGGGTCATCCAACCGGCCGTCCTCAGTCATCACTCGAACGGGAATACCTGGCAAGGCACCGGCCAGCACTTCACTCACATGCTTCCCGGCGAAATAGCCCCGATCGCGGCGCAGGTCGAAAACATCCTCAGCCGGCAGGTTCACGCACAGCGAGCAATAGATCTTCTGTCCGGGCTTGGCTTGTTTGCCGTTGTCGTCATGCAAATGTTCCGTCCAGGCATTTAGCTTTTCAGGGAAATACGCTGATAGCGACCCGTCGGGATGTAGTTTATAGCTCATAGTGCTGAGCATACCGTGCGCGTGGCCGAGTTCGTGGATCACGACGGGTGTAAGACCAATCTCGGGAGTCCTTGGCAATTGCGAAGGAATGTATGCTTCGGACGAAAACCCCATCTGGCCGATTGTAACCATGCCATGTGCGCCGTATTGCAGCTCACCCGGCTCCTGGCCCGTGAGTGCCGCCTGCACCTTAGTGAGGCCACCAGGGGACGTACCACTATCGGCAAATGCGTTGCGCTCGCTATCTCCACCGATGTTGACAATGGCCGGCAACTGCCCCGGAACAACCTTGATGATTTCCGCCCAATACCGAATCGCCGCCAGTGATTGATCTATTTCTGATTGTGGCAAGCTCCGCGTTGAACGCTCGTCATCTTCCCAATAAGCGCCATCGCCGGGACCAAATATCCGCGCCCGCATGAAGGGCATGCCATTCGGATCCCTGACGTCGTAAGTTTCAACCGCTCTGCTGGGCGTATCCAGCAAGGCACTAGCCGCAAGCACGATGGTCGTTATCGTCTTCGTCTTCATTTACAGATTCTGTCCGGGGTCTTGATTGCCGGCGTGCTTCGCCGTCCAACTTCGAACGCGCGTGCACGCAGATGCGCCAGCGAAGCGCAGCCGTCATTGGTCGGACATCGGCCTTGTGCCTTCGTAGCCCGAGTCTGACGGTAGAACTTCAATTCAAAAGGAAGGCTAGTTCTCTGGAGGGAAGTCAGCCTTGATGAAGTCAAGTCAACTCACAAGTATGTCCCTCATTTCTGGTGGCTTTGATTTCAACGTCCTCAAGCTCAAAGTCTGGCACTTCACGCTTGCCATTTGCGATCCGCCGACCCGCGGCTCGCCTGAGCGAATATGACCGCCCGATGCTTCGCGGCCGTGGCCGATGTCAGCGTTTTCATGGGCCCCGTTAACAATGCGAGCTCCTCTTTTGATCGCAGACAGATCCTGCATTCTGTAGCGCCAATTCCGACAAAGCAGGCGGCTGCACGCAGCTAACAAGCAGCTGAGCAAAAGCCGGGCCAAATCGTGATGCCTTCGCCGTGCGCAACAAGATGAACGCGGCAACGCTGCGCGGCGGCCCTTCGGCGTGAAAATAGGCGATGCCCATTCGTCGCCCTCCAATGTTGTCGCAAACTCGCCAATGCGCAGGAGCAAAACGACTGCCTCGTCCGACAATTGCAGCGCGCCTTGTTCATCTTCGCTGGCGATCACCGTCTTCGATTCAAGGTTTGAATGGGGCGCAAGAGGCAGGCATTTTTGTTGCACTCATCAGCGTGAGCTTCGTCCTGGCATGCGTCAGGCATATGTAAATACCCGGGACGCGCGACCGGCCGCCTCATGCTAGACGGCGTGTAGAGCAGGTCGAATTCAATGCGCGCGACCGGCTGCTCGAAATGCTCAGGACGGCGATCGCGACTCAGACGGATCGAGGATGGTCAAGCAATTTACTCAGGAGAAGGCGGACCCAGTCCTCAATGCCGCAGACGAACGCTTGACCCGCCGTGCCGTGTTAGGTGCAACGATCGGGAATATTCTCGAATTCTACGACTTCGGAACCTATAGCTTTTTCGCGATCCAGATCGGACAAGCGTTTTTTCCGGCAAGCGACCCGTTCGCCAGCCTCATGCTATCACTTGCAACCTTCGGCGCGGGTTTTGTGACCAGACCGATCGGGGCCATCGTGCTCGGCTCGTACTCGGATCGGGCCGGCCGCCGACCCGCGATGACCGTCAGCTTTGCCATGATGAGCGCCGCGATCCTATTGTTGGGTATTACGCCCTCGTACGAGACAATAGGAATTGCCGCCCCGATGCTGGTCATTTTCGCACGTTTGGTGCAGGGCTTCGCGCTGGGCGGTGAGGTTGGTCCGACGACCGCCTATTTGATGGAAGCGGCCCCGGCCGAAGGGCGCGGTCTTGCTGTCTCGTTTCAGCCTGCCAGCCAACAGATCGCTGCGACGGCCGGAGCGCTTGTTGGAGAAATACTCTCGCTGACTATGACAACCGAAGCACTCAACGTGTACGGATGGCGGATCGCGCTGCTGCTCGGCGCCGCTACGCTGCCCTTCGGACTGTGGTTGCGGAACTCCCTGCCCGAAACGTTGCACCGCCCTGAGCTGCCTGCTCTGGCCGTCCAGACTGTAGGGAAATCGCCTGCCGCGCGCCGCATCATGAGCTTGGGATTCGTCGTCCTGGCCTGCTGCACGATTACTACCTACGTCACGGGATATATGACCACCTATGCACTGAACACCCTGCACGTTTCCGCGCCTCTCGCCTTTGGCACTACGCTTGTCAGCAATACGGTAGGAATTGCTGCCGCATTGCTGGGCGGCTGGCTCGCAGACCGCGAGGGCCGCCGGCACATCATGATATGGCCGCAGATCGCTGCATTGTTGATGACCTATCCGGTGTTCTTCTGGATCTCAGAGAGCCGCAGTGCCCTCGCACTTCTCGGGGGTCTCGGCGCGCTCACCCTCATCGGAACGATTCCGTATAGCGCCTTCTATGTGAGCATGGCCGAAGGTTTGCCCAAGAACATTCGTGGTGGCGCCTTCGCGACGATCTACGCCTTTGCCATAGCGATCTTCGGAGGCACAGCTCAACCCGTCGTCACCTGGCTGATCTATCTTACCGGCAGCGCGCTGGCGCCCGCCTGGTACATGCTAATCGCTAGCACCGCCGCGCTCTGTGCCATGCTCACGATGCCGGAGACTGCACCGCTCAAGAATAATAGCGCTGTAAACAAGCAAAGCCCGCCATAACGCTGGACAATATGATCACGAGTGTCTTTCTGCCGATCGCCCGACGCCTCATGCCGCCTGACGAGAACGTCGGAATGCTGCCTTTTACGCAGGTCGATCGCGCGACCATCGAGAGCGCCGATAGCGCGGAGTAATCCAAGAGCACCCATGACCTCGTCGATGGTTACCAGGCCCATCAGACTGTCGGTGCCAGCAGCCCTTCACACGACGCGATCGACGAAGCACCTGGCCGCCACGAAGCGAGGATGGGCTGTTTGTCCGAAAGCCAAGCCAGGCTCCGAGCAGCGGTCCTCAGGTGGTCAAATGATCCTGGTGAGGTCGAATTCGTCAAGGATCTTCGGTTAAGCGTCTCGATCCCTGCGCTGTGCCTGGTCCATTGATACGATCGCACTTGTCAGAAATTCCAGGCCGCAGGTGACCGCGGCAGCCGGCCAAAGCTTGGGTTCCGGCTCACCTCAGGGTTGCTTGGATGGCCATTCCAACAGGCGCCAACGCAAGAAGCGCGAGAGCATTCCGCTAAGGCGGCCGACTATTTAGTCCAATGGGACAACACTTGACGCTCGCAGAGCAATTGACCGTTCACCTAGCCACGCTTCAAACGGGCGGCCAACCTATGGTCGACCCAAAGTGCGACGACACCGTGGGCATCTAGATACCCCTCGCCCTTCCTTGGTCTCGTCGCTGATGGCTGATGAACTCATAAGTGGTCTCGCCACTTGAGCCGCATCGACCGCGAACGCGACCTATATTCTAAGTCCCTCGACCATTGTCGTTAATTGGATCGATCAGGGCGTTCCAAGACGGCTTGGAATTTCAAGGAATGATCGATCTCTCGGGACGACTGCTCGCCCAAATCCGATGCGCAGATTCACATATTACAATTGACTTGCATGCCGATGGCGGGCCCAATTGGTGGATTGCAACGGCTTGTAGAGAGCACCGGTGAATTTTGAAACGCCTGCGCAGGCCAGATTCCTCGTTCGAATGGGGACCTCTGGATGGATGGTTTATGATCGGGAGCGCAAAGGGCCAGCGCTGACCAAGAATAGCCGCCTAGCCGAGAAACTGACGAGGGAAGAGGCGGAACATATAAAACAGACCCTGGCGAATACTCCGCACAACGACCGAACATAGTCGTTGGTCGCGGCATGAGTGTTCTTTCGCGCTCGCAATCTAGTGAGGTCAAGTCCTTGCGCCTCGATTGGGCAAAAGCAGTCGCGCTTCTCATGATCGCTGCTGGCACCCTGCTGGTGCTTGTCAGCCTCATGACCAGAGCGCGGCGCCGACGCTCTGACGGAAGCCGTGAAAACGCAGATGTGTCCGGATCAACAAGCGCCGTAAAGCGTCCTAAGAAAGCGCCATCTACGGAAGAAACGTCCCCGGAGAACCAGGAGGTTTCAACTCGACCGCGAGCCCGGCCGACCAATGAAGAACGAAGTTAAGCGGCGCAAAATATCTAACCTCAGAGCCGAGACCGCCCGCCCCTCGCAGACTGCAGGGGGACGTAGCTCGCAATCGTAGACACCACGATTCTCCAGGGTGCCTGAAGCCAGCCCCGATCCTGGTTAATCGCCGCACGGGTACAGCCCGCGCCACTTGACCTGACCGGATGATCGACGGCGGCCAGCAGATTGCCTTTTTGGTGCTACGCCGGCCGGCGGCGTCAGTAACGTCCGATCTAACAGCTTTTCAATGAGGAGAGCTTGGGCAGCGGGGCTTTTGTCTCATTGGACAACGTAGCTTGCCGAAGCTCTTAGAGCTGCCCTTCTCCGAAGACTGAACCCTGCCTCGAAGCGCCCCCACCCTCAGGCTCGACAGCTTCCCTTCGACAAGCTATACATGAACATACAGGGAACAAAAACCTTCTAGTTGCGAGTGCCTTGAGATACATCTCGACTGAATTATTTCTTTGGTAGATCATAAGGTTATGGACAACAGATCGCCGCCCTTCTGGATGACACCGATGCAGGAGCAATAGCGATTGTCCTTGTTCCGCCATTTGCATGACGAGGCTTTTTTGGCCTTCTCGCGCGATCACAAGCACCTGTACGCGGCTTGTCTGCTCGACCTCCTTGAACGCTTCTTTTCAGGCGCGCCGTCGTTCCCGACTCCGCAGCAGGTCGTCCACGCGATCTATGACGTCATGCGCGCCAACCCGGCCCTCTGGAGCGAAGGCGACGACTTCGGCACCCTGCCGGAAATGATCTCGGCAGGTCGCCGCCGTATCCGGAAGGCCGACGTCGCGCTCGCGTCCGAGAAGGGCGACAAGGCGCTCGGTCTGGCGCGGCAACTCTACGCGCGGCTGCTCGCCTGGGGTTGGCTTGAGGAGGAGGAATACGGGCTCCGTGTCACGGTCGACATGGCTATGGGACCGCTGCTCGTGATCCAGCGGCTCGCGAGCCTCAATAAGGATCTCTCGCAGCGGTTCGGCGGCTTGATCGTGCAGATCCGCCTCAATCTCGAAGCCGTCGAAAAGCTGAGGCCCGAGATCACCGACCGCAAGCAGCGCGAGGCCGCGCTCGCCGTCCGCGAAGCACGCAACCAGGCCGACCAGTTTACCAAGAGCCTGCGCGCCATTCTGGCCGACCTGAAGCGGATCCGACGGACCGTCATGGAATCGAAGACGGTGGCTACCCGGCTGGAAGCCTTCTTCGAGGAGTTCGTCGACCAGCTCCTGCTGAAGGATTTCGAGTCCATCCTCACCGTCAACCATCCGTACCGCTTCCGCGATGCCATCGTCGATCTCGCACGGCGGATCTCCTATACACCGGACACTATGCAAGTCCTCGCCGAGGAGTACACCGCTTCCAGCATGGCCGCCGACGTCGAGGACGGTCGAATGGCGGCGGCGGACGATCTGCTCGCAATCGAAAACATCTTCGAACAGATCGGCGAGATGTTCGAACGGATCGAGGCCTTCCGCAGGCAGCTCGAAGCCCGGGTCCGCAACACCATCAAGTACGCCGAGCGCGGCGGGCAAGGACTAGTCGGCAGGGCCGGCGACCTGGTGCGGCGGCTGGACGCTCTGCTGCGAGACGGCAGGCACGACAAGTCGACCGTCGAGTGGAGCATCGAGCCGCTGCGGTCGCCCTGGTCGGAGCACCATCAGGCGCCAGCCAGGCAGCCGCGCCGCCCGGTCGAGGCAAGGGAGCTCGCCGGCCCGCCCTCGGACCCATTGTACGAGCTGAGGAAGAAGCTCCGTCTCGAGTACATCGCTCGCATCGCGCCCCGGCCCGAGGATGTCAGACGATTCCTTGAGGGCCAGGTGCCGCCATTCGCGACCAAGGAAGCTCGCTTCATGGAAATCGACAGCGTGGACGACTTCCTCGCCTTCGATTGCGCCCGCCGCTATGCGCTGACGGGCGAGGTTCCGCCGCAGGTCGCGGCCGGATTCGATCTGGAGCCGCGCCCAGACACGCCGCCACACGACAGCGAATGGCTTCGTTGCGCGAACTTCCTGGTCAGGCGGTCCGGTAGGCTCCGGAAAGCGGAGGCGCCCCATGCTCAGTGAGTTCGAACACGTCGAGCGCTCCTTCGGTGCGGAAAAGGCGGCCGACCTCCGCAAAGCGCTGCACTTCCTGCTGCGGCGGCAGTTCGTGTTCGCGGGAGATCCCAGAACCGGAACCGTCTACAACATGATCATGGACGGCCGCTTCCGCAATGTGGTCGATGGCTTCTTCGATAGTTGCGGATACCGCCTCCATCGCGATCCGGAGGCGCAGTGGGCCGGCATCGTCGCCATGGACGAGGACGTGCCCCTGCCCCGGATGAAGCTCGACGAAACCATCGTCATTCTGGTGCTGGCAGCGTACTGGCAGCAAGAGGTGAACGTCGGAGCGGTCGAAGACCGGGCCGTCGTGGTCGCCACCTTGAATGACCTGTTCGACCGCTACCGGGAGATGGCGCAACACGGCGGCGGAGGCGCGATCTCGGCCGCCCGCTTCCGCGATATCCTGCGCGAGGCCGCCCAGCGCAGCCTTGTCGAGATCGGGGACTTCGACGACAAGCAGCAGGACTGCGAGGTCAGAATCCGCCCGATGATCAAGCTGATCAGCGGCGGCGACGCCCTGCAACGGCTCGAGCGCTACGTGCGGAGCGAGGAGGCCCGCTTTCCGCAGCAGGCGGGAGACGAGGCATGATGGAGCTACGCCACCTTACGATGGTGAACTGGCACCTGTTCGACGTCGCGGACATCGACGTGATGGGGCACGTCGGCGTCCTTGGCGAGAACCGTTCCGGCAAATCGACGATCCTCGATATGGCCCAAGTCGTGCTCACCGGCGGCAGCCGGCGGTTCCTGCGCCTGAACGCAGTCGCCGGCGACAGCGGAAAGTCGCGTGGTGGCTCGAAGCGCAGCGTCGTCGACTACTGTCTCGGCACGCTCGGCGAGGACCAGCGCCGGCGCGACGAGGCGCGCACTTACATCGCGCTCGGTTTTGAAGACACGGAAGGCGCGCGGCCGCCGGTCACAATCGGCATGGCGCTCGAGGCGCGGAAGTCAGACAGCAGGGAAACCGTGCTGGCGCTGTTCGTCACCGTCGGCGCCGTTCTAAGCTCCAAGGACTTCATCGAACAGCGCGGGAAGTTGCAGTTCCCGGCGCAGTGGGAAGACGTGCGCGCCCGGATCGTCGCGGTGGTTGGCGAAGGCAACTTCGTGAACCACCGCGATCGGGCCGGCGACTACGTCCGCGAGTACATGCGCCATCTCCTGCCGCATTCGCCCTACGGCGAGCAGAACGCAAGCGCGCTGCAGAAGTCGATCGTCAATGCGATGACGCTCGATCACAACCAGACGGCCACGCAGTTCGTGCGGAACTATATCCTCGAGGACAGTCCGATCGGGATCAAGGAGCTGCGCGAGTCGATCCAAACCTACCGCAATATCAGCGAAACGATCCGGAAAATGCGCCTCAGGCTCGAAGCCCCCTGAGGGCACTTCGGGAGGTTCTCGCCGCACTCGAAGAGGCGCTCGAGACCAAGTTCAGGGAGGAGTGGATCGCCAAACGCGCGGCCTGGCTCGCGGCGCGGGCGATCAACCTGGACTTTAAGACAAAACGGCGTACCGAAATGGCGCGCCGAGATGCCGCAGCAAAAGAACTCGAATTCATCGAGGAGGACGTCAAGGCCATCGATCAGGAGATCGAACGCCTGACGGCAGCGATCGCCGAGCACGATGCCAAGACCGGAAGAAAGTCGCTGCAGCAAAGCGCCGATGTGGCCGCGCAGGCGGCGCACCGCGCCTCGGCCGACTTCAAGGCACGCCTGGATAACATCCGCAGCCTGCATCCGCTCCGGGCGATGTGCGCGGACTCTTTCGAAGACTTCGTCCCTGCGCTGGAGCGTCTTCTAACCGCCGCCGTCGGGGCCGACATAGCGGGCGTCTCAGACGAGCTCTCCGCGGCCGAGAAATCCTTCGCGACCAGCGGTGCGAAATGGCTGCCGAAGATCGACGAAGCGCGTCAGGCGATCATCGCGGAGCTTTCCGGGCTGCGAGGCCGGCGCGACGAGGTGCTGGAACGGGTCCGACAGCACGCCTCCGGAGGGGCGCGGGCCTATCTTGGCGACGACACTGAACTCCTCTGCCGAAGGCTCCGGCAGAAGGGAATGGCCCCGCGCGTGCTCTGTGACATCATCGAAGTCGCCGAACCCGAATGGGTGGGGGCCGCCGAGGCGCTCCTCGGCCGCGACCGGGAGGCGGTGTTCGTGGACAGAGCGGACATCAGCGCCGCCACGGCGATGTTCAAGGAAGGCCGCCGCGAGTTTCGCCACGCATCCCTCGTGAGCCTGAACAAGCTCGAGCAGTTCAGGGCCAAGCCGGAGCGCGGCAGTTTCCCCTCCATCTTCCGGAGCCAGGATCCGGACGCGATGGCGTTCATCATGCGCCGCTACGGCACGGTCCGTCTCGCCGACACGCTCGATCAGTTCAATAGGCCCGGCCGGGCCATCATGAAGGACGGCCTCTACGACGATGGACTCGTCAGGACCCATCGCTGGATCGAAGCCGCGCAGCACAAGATCGGAAAGGCGGCCCAGGCGAACGCCCTGCGCTCCCTGCAAGATCAGGCCGAGGAACTGGATCGGCTCCTGGCCGACAAGAGCAAGGAGGCCCAAGCCGCGGAGCAGGCCTTTGCCGCTCTGAAGAACATCTGTGAGGGGCGTGACGACCTGAAGGCTTTCGCTGCGGCCTTCGCGACCGCGCAGATCGAGATCGGCGAAGCCCATGCCAGGCTCCATGCACTCGATGGCGCGGGCGACGGCGGCCTTCGCGACAAGAAGCGAGCGCAGCAGAAGCTGAAGGACAAGAGGCTCGACGAGAGAAAGACCCAGCAGAAGGCGTTTGGCGAGCATGACGGCGAACTCAGATCGGCCGAGAGGAGGCTCAAAGATGGGGAGAACGTGCCGGGCTCCGAGCTCAACCTCCGGGTCGCCCGATCGATCTACCGCAAGACCTTCCCGCTCTACTCCGCCGCGAAAGGCAGGCTCGTCTACCGCGAGCGCCTCGATGCCGCAGCAAAAGGCGGTTTTGCCGAGAAACACCGTGCCATCGCAGACAAGGCGGTTAAAGATGCCGACGCCTCGGAGGTCGAGCGCGTCCGGATCGAGCGCCGGGTTCGCGAGTTCCTCTACGATTACTTCGACCAATTCGGGATGAGCTCGCAAGTTGGCGCCGAAAGCGAGCCGCTACGCGAGGTGAAGCCCTGGATGGAGCAGCTCATCTCGGATATCGAATCCAATGAGCTGCGCCAGTACGAACGGCAGGCCCGAGAAGCGGCAGAAAAGGCCTCGACGCTGCTCCGCGGTGAGTTCATCAACGCGCTCACGGCCCGGATCGGCAAGATGGAGCGGGAACTGCAGTCGTTGAACCGTAGCCTCTACGCACATCCCTTCCACAACGAGAGATATTCGTTCCATCGCACCCAAGTGGTGGAATTCCAGCCCATCCTGAAGATCATCGAGATCGCCAAGACCTCTCCGGAGGCGCTCGACATGTTGTTCCGGGGCGATGTGCCCGATGATTTCCCGCACAAGGATACGATCCTTGCACTCGAGGCGCTGCTCGAGGATCCCGACAAGGACTTCACCCAGTTTGAGGACTACCGCAACTTCTACACCTTCGAGATCCACATGGAGGATGTCGCTACCGGCCGCTCGACCCGCTGGGAGCAGCGGCGCGGCACCGGATCGGGCGCCGAACAGCAGGTCCCCATCTACGTCGCCATCGGCGCTTCGCTCGCCGCCGTTTACGGCAGCGCCGAGCGTCGTACGGGCAAGCCCGCCGGCTTCGCTCTCGCCATGTTCGACGAGGCCTTCTCGAAAATGGATGGCAAGAACCAGCGGCAGATGATGAGCTTCTATAAGAATCTCGGGCTCCAGTTCGTGATCGCAGCGCCGTTCGAGAAGCGGGTCGCCGTGCTCGAGCACATGGATACGATCGTGGAAGTGGACCGCATTGGCGAGCAGTCCAGAGCCACCGTGGTGCAACTGAAAGAGAAGGCCAAGCGCGAGCTGATGGCTATCGATCCGGATCTGATGTCCGAAGATGAGCTCGCCAGCCGCCTGGCCGCCGAGTAGCCATGGCGCGGCGTTTCACGGACGCGAACGGCCTCTTGAACGACCTGCTCGATCGCTTCGAGGCCGGCGCCGCAAGCCCGATCGCCCACCCGGATTATGCCGCCTTCGCCTCGGTCGTCGCGGCGGACGCCTTCCTCAAGCAGATCAGAGAAGCCGAAGGTACCGCCGCGGTGTCCGTTGGCTGGGGCCGAGGCGCCAAGCGGGATCAGGTCGCACACGTGCGGCTGGCCTCGGCGGAGATCCTATACCGATATCTCGACCGCACCCCCGCGTCGCGGATTGCGCAGGACGCTGCGGCAAGGCTTGCCGCTGGATCAGCGCTGCGCGACTCTCTGAAGAACAGCGCTTCCCAAATCGCCGAGGTCTGGGGACGGGGCAAGACGTGGCACGGATTCGCTTCGTCCGACGTCGAGATGCTGCGTGACGCCTTCGTTCTCGCCCAGGCCATCCTGGATAACAAGCATCTCGACGTCGACTACAAGACCTTCTCGCGACGGACAGTGGGTCACAGCAAGACGCTCGAACGCATCGAGGGTGCGGTCGTGCGGCTCCTGAGCGGCATCCTGGAGTTTCCGCCCGGCGCGCGGCCCCGCGAGGCACTGCGGGCAATCGGACTGGAGCGCTTCGCGCCACCGCTGCTGGTCGCGGGAAAAATCGACCTCGAGGGAGCAGACCTCTCCAGGATTTCTCCACATTATCTTGGAATCACTCCCAAGGAAGCAGATCGCGTCCGTTTTCGGGAGCCGCCGGCGTACATTCTGACGATCGAAAACTTCGCAAGCTTCAACCGGCACATTGCCGAGGCGGACCCTCGTCGACTGGGAGCGACGATATACGTCGGCGGTTACCCCTCGCTGGCCACCCAGCAGGCGCTGCGGACGATCGCAGGGTCGGTATCCGAACAGACGCCGATCTTTCATTGGTCGGATATCGATCCCGACGGGACCTGGATATTCCACACCATCGAGCGCGCCATCGGCCGACCGATCCACCCCCACCTGATGAGCGTCGAAATTGCCGAGCGCTCGGGACAAGTGCCGTCCAAAAAATCCGCACCCGCCAGATGCTCACCAGAGTCCGGTATCGCGCGGCTGGCAGCGTACCTGGCAGAAGATGGAGCCAAGACGCTTGAGCAGGAAGAACTCGATCCCGTTTTGCCAGAGCTTCGTTAGAAAATCCGTGTGGGTGTGGGGCCGACATCGCACCGTCCGCAGTTCAAGGATCTCGGCCGGCGATGGTTGAACAACACCTGCGATCCGCAAAGCGGACGCCACGAGTAAGGCGGCTGCTTGTCGGGACAAAAAACGCCGTCGGCACGCGCTCGGCACGCCCCGAAGCACCGCCGGCCCTCCGGAACACATCGCGTCCACGGCTTTTCCTGAGCTGCATACCCACCCTCGTGGTCAAGCGCATGCGTGCAAGGGCGGCAGCTCCGATCCGGGTGACGGCGCAGGACCATGGCCGCCTCGCCAATGCCCGCGAAGACATCGTGGCCGATGTTGGCGTCCGGACGCAAGTATTGGTTAGTGGGTCGACGTCTGCCTTGTCGACGAGCTCATCAATCGCGGCACATAGAATTCCGGTCTGGTGCAGCCTGATTCAGGACGAAGGAGCCTGCTCCGACCGCAAAGCGATCGCCAACTTACGCCCGCCCTGCCGCCTGGCGTCGCAGATTGCCAATCGGCACCTAGAATGCTTCACGTCTATCGGAGCACAGGGCCCCGATTCCTTCATAGATGCCGAGGATCGTCTCTATGACGTGGGTAGCTCCTTGAACGGCGACTGCATCTCGTCCGGCGATGCACCTTCTGTGCGGCGTCAACGCGCCGGCCAATCATTCCCCTCGCCTATGTCACTGACAAGCCGCAGTTGGTCAGATCGACCACGACGTCGCTTGTAGAAACGACGCCCTTGCGGTGAGTGATCGCCAGCACGGTCACGTCTTTGGCTAGCGTACGGATATGGTTCATAATGTCCTGCTCGGTTTCTTCGTCGAGCGCGGAGCTGGCCTCGTCAAGAAGAAGGATCGCCGGCTCGCCATAAAGCGCGCGGGCAATGGCAATACGCTGGCGCTCCCCGCCGGAAAGCTTCAAACCACGTTCTCCAACGGCTGTTTCAAATCCTTCAGGCAAGGCCTCGATCAAGGGGAGAATAGCGGCTTTTTCCGACGCAGCGCGAAGGCGCACTTCGTTGCGGGGCCGCCCTAGCAGGATGTTGTCGGCTAGCGACTCATTGAGCAACATCACGTCCTGCGGTACGACAGCAACTGCGGTATACCAATCCGCGCGTTCGATGCACGCTATATCGGTTCCATCTACCAGAATACGACCGCGGTCCGGTTCAATCGACTTCAAGACAAGCTTAAAGATTGTCGATTTTCCCGATCCCGATTCACCGACAAGGAAGGTGATCCCACCCCGCCCAGCCACAAACGAGACGTTCGTAACACCACGACCGTTGTCGTAGGCGTAACCAATGCCCTCGAAAGAGACCTGGCCAGCGGAGGGCGTGAAATCTTGAGCGTGAGATGGTCGCCGCTCTTCGGGTGCGGCCCATAGTCTAGCCAGGGGGATGAGGTCGGCTCGCGAGCGCGCCGCGTCAGAGATGGCACGCGCAACCATCTCGAATGGCATATTGAGCTGGAGTAGAAGCGTGTTGAATAGCACCATATTCCCGATGGTGACCGCCCCGACCTGGTATTCAGGTATGAGAAGGAGAAACGTGACCGCAAATTGTAGCGCGACGGCAGGGCCGAGCACAGCGATGTAGGCAACGCGTTGCAACACATAGGCGCGCCAGTTATCACGCACCTCCCGCGCCGTCATCGCAAAGCGCTGGCTCATCCAGGAATGACTGCCGAAATAGCGCAGGGTGTCCATTGAGCTCATGACGTTGCCAACGAAGCGCGCATTGTCTTGTCCGGCTTCTCTGGCCCGTTCCAGGAACACGTACGCCCGACGCGTGGAACTCCACGTCAATGTAATCAGGACTGCCCCATAGACGACGACGATTGCAGCGATCTGGATATTGAGGAGCGCGCCGAGAGTAACGAACGTAAGTAGAAGTTGTGTTGCAGCAGGGATGAAGACGACGATCCCAAGTTGGACCAAAGCCGTCAGGGCGCTGCGCCCGCGCGCGGCCGCACTCTGTATCTCTACGGGATTGTGCTCAAGGAAAAAAAGCCGCGGTTTTCCTCAGAATGCGATCAAAGAAACCCGTTGCAGCGATGAAGCCCAGGTTCTCGGCTGTCATGAAGGACAGATACTGCAGCATGCGCTGCAATGCGGAGGCGACCCCGAGTAGGACCGCATAGCCTGCGACCCCCCACGCAAGCACCGACATGTCTTTCTCGCGCGGGAGACGGTCAATGAGAGAGGAAAATACGTAGGGCGCTGCGACGCTGGTCGCGCTTGAGACCAGCACCACTGCGACAACGACGAGAAGCAGCCACCGATCGGAGCGCCAGTACGCATGCAAAATTTCGGAAACCGGTGATAACGTGCTGCCGTTCGACATATCTAGCGGATAGATGAATGGGCTTTGCTTTGGGAAAGAGCCGACATAGCCCTGTTCGCACGATGCTTCCGTGCGAGCGCACATGAAGATGCTCGATGAGGGCTCGCCGGACTTTCCGTTTACCATTGCTTGGCTTCAAATCAATCGATCCAGCACGGTCATTAACTCACCAAGGCTGGTAGGTTGTCGTCCGCCTTCTCCCATGAGAGATCATGGTTTGTGGCGGGGTGGCCGAACGCCGCTGCGAATTTTGCGAATTTTGTTTGGCGATCGTGAACTCGACGGACCGCTATGAGGGCTCAACTTGAAGCGCGCCGAGGCAACATCAGGCAGGAGGTTTGAACTCCGCGATTTTGGTCGCGGTTAAGTCTCGTCCCGGCCTTGGTGACAAAGTGGAGTTCAGCAGTGGGCGTTGCCTGATCGTAGTTAAGCACCCTGTCCTTCCGCGCGATCCCAAATGCTCCCCGTGGCGGGCTTGAACAGCTTCAGAGACCGGAACGCAACGGCTATTGATCAAATCGCAGTTGGTTTGGGCTCTGAACAGATCGGGACGCACACATGTGCTCGGTCAGTTTTGATCTTTACCGGCAGGCGCGCCTTGGAGGCTTACAGCGAGATAAATGTATTCGGGCGTTCTGAAGTTCGCGGCTATATTGGAAAGTAAGGCACCACGAGCGCTCAATCGGGAACACCGAGTAGCGACGTCCGCCTACATCTTCCGCCTGCATCCTTGCCTTTGCCGGACCGATTTCGGAGTTGTCGGGATGCTCCAACGCAATTCTTTTTCCTGTCGACAGTGCTGGTCACAGACCGGCTGACTGCGTCACCAAGGCAGATCCAGCCAGCTCGACCAGGCGAAGCCTCATATGGGAAGCGTCGAGTCGCCGGCGCGTCCCTCGACCAGACCGCGTTCAGCCTCTCAGATGGCTTTGGAGTGCCTGCCGATTGACGACGAGGTTCCTAAGGTTCAGGTCTGGCTGCGGACCTGCCGCTAATCGACTGACCAGTGCCCAGGTGCCATCAACCACGAAGACGCCGCAGTCATACTCATTCCTCTGCTTGCTTATGGGCCCGTCTTGCAGGTTGGCCCCAACTCGTTCAGCGAGCATTGCTGCGGCTCTATCATTATATCTTAAAACTAAGTCATAGTGACAGACAACCAGCCGTCCTCGAACGCGGCGATCGACCAGCAGAAACGACCAATGGGAGCCACGGCGATTGAGGTAGACCTAGCATCATTCACCGGCAAGAACAGTAAGTCGGCTGTAGCAAGAGGAGAAGGACGCGGCCGCTGTTCAGCGAGCGGTCGGCGCCCCTATCCTCGCTCTATGCTTGGTTTGTCTTCCGTCGTTAGTGCCGCACGCACGACGGATCGGTCAAACAGAAAAATAAGTCGCAGATACCATCCAACGGGTCATCCGCGCATTGAGGATATGACGTATCGGCTACCTGCACCTTGGTGGCGACCGGTTGGGCGGCAACCTCAGCAACAAAGGTCGGCACCGCCGCCATTCCCAGCGCGAGGGCGCTCGCAGTCACAATCACGAATTTTTTCATTCTAGAGTCGCTTCCCTAGGTTGGCCCCAGCCGTCCACCACGTCTATATGACCGCACCGCAAGTGGTAAAATTGATTTTCTTGATTGGGTCTATCTACGGAATGGATACGTTCGGATATCTTGGCAAGACCTCGCCTTAAGCCAATCGGAGTCAGCGAGGCTGTTTATGCTCGAGCTCGCGCCCAGCCATCGAAGCTATCGATGCATCTGTCGAAGCAATCGAAGCACCGCGCGTTTGTTGATCATGGCACACTGTGCGTTGCCATGGTTGGGACCGCCTGGGTTTCCCGACGGCCCCTGCATCCCCTTCCGATTAGTGGATACGCGATTTCTTCACCGCCGATACGACCGATTGCGGAGATCGCTCTACTAGTTCCTTTTTCTTATGGCTGCGCTGCAGGCCACACCGCAAGGCTTTCGCCGCTGTGGTGCCAAGTCTGGTGCAGCACCGGGCAAGTTAGTCCCTACGACCTCATCGACCGAATGAAATCGTTGAGGCCAAGATTCACGATCGCGAGGATTGAACGACCGATCCGGGCAAAGCAGATGCCTAGGTGGTGCGGACTCTAAGGATTCCCTTTTGAGGGCAAATCAGATTCAAGGCGTCTTTTTGGGAGGCAGTCTTGGGTGTGATGGATCGTTTTGTGTTGAGTGCGTATTTCGCAAAAACGGGACAGCGGTTTCGCTAACCGACGGACAGCAGTTTCGCTAAATCGCGGACAGCGTGGCGGGGCTGGCTTTTGGTTGCCTGGTTGTTGAAGTCAGTTGGTATTCGTTTCGCTGTTTTCGACGTCGGTCAAGGCGCGCGCGGCTTTTTTCCTTCGCATGCTGTCGCCTTCGAGGGCGATACGGTGGGAGTTGTGGATGATCGGCCCAAAGCGCGTCGATCATTCAGGACCTCGAGACAAGCTCAGCCACCACAGAATTGTCGGCCCCCCGAGCGGCCATTGATACGGCCGCGCATCGTGAAAGCGCGCCCACCGCTGCGTACCCACCCTTTCCGTGCTGCAGGCGTTGGAATTGCCGCTGATCGCGTTGGACGCGTCTGGCGCAGACCAAGGCCGGCGAAGCAGTGGCAGCCGAAGTCGACGAACGGGAAGATGAGAGCAATTGCCCGCCGTCAACGCCCGTCAGTGAATCGATGTCGGCCCGAGCGGCTGCGTACCAGAAGCAGATTACCGGCCTTGATCTGGGTTCGGCCGTGGTGCTGAACAACGACAAGTTCGACGGATGTCGGCAGAGCGACGGTACCATGCTTGAGGCCAAAGGGCCTGGCTACGCGCAATTCATCGTTGCCAGCGCCGATGCGGTTCAAAGCTGGTACCAAGGCGGGACCAGCATCCTTGAGTGGACGGAGAGGCAGGCCGAAACCGCCCTCGCGGCCCGCATATTGGAGTGGCATTTTGCGGAAAAGCTTGCGAGCGAATACTATGCCCGGAAGTTTCGGGCCAGCCCGTATGCGAGGACAATGTACGATCCACCCCTTTAGAAGATGACGATGGACAGGCACTCCTTCCAGATTCGAAGTCAATGGCGTCAGCGGCCGGAAACCGCGCTGCAGGCTGCAACTCATCTTGCGAGATTGCTGCTGGCTCTGTCCAACCTTCATCCAGGACTCAAACGCTGGTTCAAGAAATCCTCAAACCGGCCGTCTCAGGTAGCGTTTTGCCCCATGCCGCCGGAGGCGAGCGAACTCGAAGCCATTCTCAAAGACGGCGCCCAGTTCAGGGGCACAGTCCCGCCAGAGCCGTGGCCGGAGCGCGGTTTCCATGCGAGCGCCTGGAACGGCGTCCGTGGAGACGTCAGCGAGTTTCAGCCTCAAAATCGGTGCGTATGACGGCAAGCTCGCGGCCTCCAATCGTTTCGAACTCGTTTTGACGGACGCTCCAGTCGAAGGTTCGCTAATTCCAGCAGAGGTCATCAGGGTGTTGCTTCCGCTATCATTGCAGAAATGCAGAAATGGAGCCATCCTGGCTCGATGTGATGAGCAACAAATGGGACCTTACCTGCCCGCCGGCGGCTGGATGTCGTACGTGAAAGGCTGACGTGATTTCGATCCTCCGGAGGGCATGAATGTCGAGTCCATGGGGGATGGCATCGTGGTGTCCGTAACCTCCGAAATTTTCTCAGATGCCCAGCCGGAGCACGTCGACGCAGCAAATCGGCTGAACGAGGCTGTTGTTTCAGTGCGGACGGCGGAGAATGAATTAGCCTCCCAACCGGACAGCCGGCGGGTCAGTCCTATCCGGTGAAAAAAGGCGTCGGCACCGGCGAGTTGGCGGAACCTGCCCAACCATGTAAGGGGCCCAAAAGGGCCAAAAACGGCGAAATTTTAACCTACTAGGCCTCCAATGGTCGACTAATCGAGAGGAAAGTCTATATTTTGTCGATGGCTTACGTAGCAACCGAGGAGCACAAGACTGGTACGGCGGGGGGCGTCTCGGCCGTCGACAAGCTTGTTTTGGCCACGGTCAACGCACCGTTCAAGCGGGATATCAGCGCGGCAACGCTCCAGCACTGCATTGCGCGGGCGGAGCTTGGCGAGTGGCCAGTCCACGTCGCGACGTTCTTCACCGACGTTTCGCCGCACTTGATTTTGAGTTTTGCTGCCGGTCACGGTATCTCCAAGTCCAAGCTTGCCGAAGCGTACGTGGTCATGAAGACCAAAACGGGCGAGCAAAATCTGGATTTGGAGAGCGATCTTGTCCCACTGGCGACTGTTGCTCGATAGAGCAATTACCGGTTTAGAGCGCTTTCGATCCAACGGACAGCCTGTTCCTGATTGGGTGCTTGGAGGCGGTACCGCTCTGATGATTCATAGCGCGCACCGCCTCAGCAAAGACGTCGATGCTTTCATCGACGATCCGCAGTTCCTCACGTTATTGTCGCCGCGTCTCGGTGGTGAGGATATCTGGTCGTGTGATGCCTATGACGAAACAAGCCACTATCTGAAACTGATCTATCCTGAGGGTGAAATCGACTTCATTGTTTCCGGCTCGATTACAGACCTCCCGGTCGAGGCGAAAACCATAGACATGGGTGACATCCGGCCCGGTACTTCGCATACGGTAAAGGTCGAGCACCCAGTCGAGATTGCGATCAAGAAGCTGTATTATCGCGGGGCAATGCTCAAAATTCGCGATGTTTTCGACATCGCAGTGGTCGACTCGTTATTTTCGAAAGAACTACACGAAAACCTCCGCCACGTTTCTCATCTGAAGCATGGAATTTTGGAGAGACTGTCGGCCATCTCGGAAGACTTCCTGCGACAGCAGCTCGATGAACTCGCTATCGAGGACAAATGGCGCGAGCTTGCAGCGACATGTCTCCAGCGGGTCAAAGAAATCGCGGACGCGATTCCTGAGCCGAAGTGCGTTCCCTGATAGATTCGACATCAAGCCCGTTCTAAATCTGACTTGCGGTAGAACGTCGCCCCGATCTTCTTCGGATCGAACACGGGCTCCACGCCGGCGTGCAGGAGCTCTTTCTTGACCGCCAAAAAATGCCGTCCTCGCTGCTTGGCGAGCGCGAACAGGGAGACATACTCCCGGGCGAAGCGCTCCACCTCGTGGGCAGGCACGACCACGGTCGGACAGCGGTTGATCGGGGTGATCACGGTGATCGATTTGAGGTTCCCGAGCTTGATGAGGGCGGCGGCGACCTCGGCCGTGGTGGACAGCTTGTCCTTGATCTGGAGTCCGCTCAGACCGCCGTGATCGGGCCCGCGGACCAGCGCACCTCCTCGAGGTCGAGCAGCAGGGACATGAAGCCGCGCTCGGAGGCGAGACGCCATCTGCGCTTGGGCTTGTCGCTTCCACGCAACGCCAACCGGTCACGAGCCCGATGGCTGTGACAAGATCGGCTATTCCGACCAGAGCCAGCGTCTCGAGTGGCACTTTCGGGCATCGATTCACGATCGATGCAAGCCTGGCTCGGCAGCCTTCCTTACGCACCTCAAGCTCAGGATCGTTGCGCCTCCGCCGGGCTGCGTCTGCCAGACTTTCGCACTGCCGGATTTAGCGACGATGGCGCCATGTCGCCAAAATCAGCTCCGCGATGAACAATGGACGGCCAGCACAGTCGCAAGTGCTTCACTTTCTTCAAGCGATGAAACTCGTCAGCTGATCGACAGCTAAACCCTCTAGCATGAGACCGTCTATATCCGGACAAGGCTGGGCTTGATGGGCTCAAAATCTGGAACGGAAGAAGGAGCGGGATCCCCTCAACATACCGCCCCGTCGAGGACCAGATCCGCTCCATTTTATAGCCGTTTGTGCATGTCTCGGTTTCCGACCCTCGCGGCTCGCTCAAATCGGATCAACTTGTCCGATTGATAGCGACAAGGCTACCAAAGGGAAAATGGAATGAACCCGTTTGACAATATCGGCCCGTCTGCGGCTTTTACGAATTGCGTCGAGCAGCAACAGGAAGAAACCGGGCAAGCAGACTTTGAGCAGCGGCTTGGAGAGCCTCAACCGAGCCTCCAAACATCAGATGCGCCCGGGGCCAGATCGTCCCGGACTGACACGGAAGGCAATTTGAGAGCGCAGGCTATTCAGGGGGACGAACGGTGCGCAGCTGCATCCTTTATGAGGACGCGCGCTCAGCTTGCCGCGACGCTGACCTGCGCAACGGTTGCGGAACTCAGAAGAGAAATCGAACTCGCTGCGCAAAAATCGGCACGATGGTCAAAAGCAACTGGGCCATCAGCCGGCGGCATCGATAGTGGCCGCGTTTACGACGAGGTGGTGGCATCGTCGTACGCTGAGCTGCAGCGCTTTCAGAATCACGCCAGCCATTGCAAGCCACATGTACTGGACCGTCAAAGCGCGATGGACCATTTGCGTTCCATGGCGGCCTTGCGTTACGACGCCGCCCCCTGGAATATTTGGGGTGGCCAACAACTTGATCTGGGTCGCGCAGCGGCAGCGCACATGAGAGGGGACACCTATTCTTCGCCTTTTGTATCGCTGTCCGAGGAGGCCTCGCAACTGCTCCTGTCGCCGGACGATGACAACGAGTATGGCGCCAAAGCAATTGCGGAAAGAGCGAACGAGTTGCACACCTACACGGTGCCACGGGTCACCACCTGGACGGCCGAAGAGATCGTCAGTATCCTTGAGGACGGGACTGAGAATGATGAACCCAATCTTGCATGGGTGAGCGATACCCCAACCGAGGAGCGCGAGGTACTGTTTCTGGGCGGGAATCTGGATGACTATCGGACCGCTAGCGAATCGAATCCATACAGAAAGTCAGAGACGAGAGGCTAAGGCTAGAGGGTGCGAGAAAGCGCGACATCTCTTGTTGCGCTGCTCGGAAAAATCGGAAGCAGCGTTCGCGGAATCTATAATGCCTGATCGGAGTGGCCAGCGGGGGAGCTGGTCGGGTAGCGTATGTCGACCATCAAAGAGTCCGCCGAGATCTGTATCGTCTTCAATTCGTCTCACTTGTCGTCGGAGGGAAGCGAGGCATTTCGCTCGCCGATCGCCCAATATGCTCCATTATAATCGCCAAAGCACCACGCTCGAGTCTGACAGCAATGCCAGCAGAGCACGACGAGCTTCCCGCCACGCCGACGCGGTCGTGACCGTCACAGGATCAGTGTTTGCAGAGAAGCAGCTCCGCCCTCACCGGCTGGGACACTCGGAAGAGCGAAAAGCCCCAGCACCTTCTGGGGGGCCTGGAGGCCGTCATGCTGGGGCTTTCGTCGCCTTATCCAAGAGAAGCAAACGGATAGGCAGACTCATTGTGCATTGCGAAGTCGATTCGTCAAACCAGAGCGCATAGTTTTCTATTGGCATGCCAACCATCCGAAGCAATCCCTCGTGAGGTTTACTTGTCAGTTGGCGGCGCACATGCAGGCCTTTCGCGACGAGCGCGACGACATCCGACCGTATCGTCATCGGGATCACGCACATGTTTCTCCGGCTGCCGCGCTCAGCGGCTGGCTTCGTGCCCACGCGCCGATTTTCGGCGTCACCAATGGCCTCATAGAGAGCTTACTTGCCCGTGATCGAAAATGATCCGGCTCTCCGGCCGACGAGCCTCTCGTGGATTTGGTGCGTGTTCTCTTCCTCCGCGCTCCATCCTTTGGGAGATGGAGCCTGCGGAGCCCGGTGCGGCTCAGGTAATCCGCCGAGCCGACCTGGAGGCATGAAAGCAGCCATCGAACGGCATGCTGCCGCAAGACAAGAGCTCACTAGATTCCCAGTCGCCCCATCTGCGCTGACACGTGCCCAGCATCGGGAAGGTGGTGCAACGCCTGGCCGCCAGCTACGGTGCTCAACAAGGACTTGCAAAACGCAGGTGTGATCTTGCCGCGGTGGATCACGACGTTGTTGTGCCCCTCGGCGGCTCGAGCGTTCTGCCAGTGCCGATTATAGCCGCGCTGTTCATCGGACTTCACGTGGCAAGCGGCGAAGTCACGGTCCCCCAGCATTGGCAATTGCCAGGCATGTACCGGCCGCTCGGTATGGATGTGCACCCACATCGGGCTTGGCCTCGCACCACTGCTCAGCGCCTTGGGCTGCAGCTTGACCTCGAACAGCTTCCCTGGCTCTCCCTGCAAGGCGCGCGGTGGATCGACTGGCGCCAATTCCCCCGCCGCCCGCAATTGTTCAAGGTACCTTTGCGACGGAAACGCATAGGTCTTCATGCAATCGCTCGTGATTGCCGCTCTTCGCACGTTCAATGATTTCGCCTGCCCCTGCACCTCGGACTGCATCGCCTTAAGCCGAGATATTTTTTTGTGCACTTCGGGCACTTGCGCCGGCGTGAGCAGGCTCAGGCGAGGCTCCTCCAGCGCGGCTATAGCGGCTATACAGGCCTCAGTCTCGGCATCCTGTGTCTGCAAGCGCTTACTGACGAGATCCAAGACGTGGTCGGCGTCCTCGGGCTTCATCTGGCGCGCTTGCGAGACGGCACTTTGTTGAGCCGGCAGATCGAATTGCACCAGCTCGTCCAGTCGCTCGAGTAATCCCGCCAGCGCTTTCCTGGAGGGCGGATCTTGCCACATCTGGAGGTGCTTGGTAGCAGAGGTTGAGGCGCTCGCGCGTGCCTCCTCCGCGGTCACGAGTTTTTTGGTACCGAGGTCCGAGAGCACGATAACCTTGCCGGTCGGGGCCGTGGCCGCATCGGGCCTGGCGAGTTGCGGCTCGGGTGGGCGGGCCGTCGAACTCCCCTCGCCTGCGGCCGCTGCGCGCCTTCCTTTGCCCTTTCTGCGCGCTGCACTGCTTTCGCCCACCATGGCGGTATTTTCCGGCAGCGCAGGCCGAGCCGGCGGTTCAATTGTGGCCGCCAACTTTGGCTGCACTGCCAGCAACCGCATGACTTCGTTCGCCGTAAGCCACGCACCTTCCACGATCTGGTCCAGCAACTGCAACGGAAGGTCAGCTCCTGATCCGCCTTCCCTCAGCGTGGCAACCATGGAACTCACTCCTGAAGCGAATTCCGAAAGCCGCTCCATGACACCTTCCAGAACGGCGCGATGCTCGGCGTCGAGCGGTGCCCCGTTGCTGTTCAGAACGGCATTGCCGGTCGAGACGAATGCTGGAAAAACATCTTCGATGAAGGTCCCGAGCAGACGCACCTGCCCGTTCTCGTCCATGAGGGCTTCGTGCGCGTCTGGTCCCAACGTGCTCGCTTGCGAGTCAATCAAGAGCTCCGCGAGAGCTATCCGGGTTTGCAGATACATGCACTTCGTATTGAGCGCATGGCCGGTATGCAGCCTTAGTGCGGCCTCTTCGGCCTTGCGCATCGCGGGCGTAGCGCTTGGCAAGCCCGCAGTAGCCGCGCAGACGGATTGCATCCGCTCCAAGCGCAGTGTCTTCTTTCCCCACCACTCCATGTGGGCCGCATAATGTTCCGCCACGCTTGCAACCGAGCGGCTCAGCTGGTGGGGCGTAGCGATGCCTTTCAACCTCTCGAGGCATCTTAGCGCTTCTCTTCTCTTCTTCTCCACTTGGTCAACAATCTGCCTAGCCACGGTGTTACATTGGGTGGCTGCGTCAAGCACGTCATCGCGGAGAAGGCGGGCCCGATCGTCGGGCAGAATGCGACGCGCCAAATTTGGGGGCAGATCGGCGTAGTAGTCCAGAGCTGCGGAGCCTGCCCTGACGACTTGGTCGATCAGCTCTTGCGCCTCGGGCAAGTCCCGGGTCTGCATGGCCGCTCGACGACAAGTTTCAAGCTCCTCAAGGAGGCCCTCCAATCTTCGCCTTGCTGCTCTGATCTCGTCTCGCGTTGGCGCCACCACATCTGAATCCGCTGGCTGCCTCGCGAGCGACAGGGCTCGCTCGTGAGGCCCCGAGCGCATCCGCTCCACGACGGCGTCGAAGGATTGACTGCGTTCCCCAGGGACGACAACGAGTTCCTCAGCACTGTCAGCTCCTGCCGCCCCAACGTGCGAATTCCCGGATCGGCCAATGCCCGTCATCTCTTTATCTCCGATTAAGTCGACGATGTGCAGCCTGTCTGGATAGACCGCTTGGCTGACGAGTAGCTGACCAAGAGCGTTCTCCGGGGATGCCCAAGAAAGCTTATGTCGCCTGCGGTTCCATTTCCCTCGCAGCTCCTGTGTTGCTGCGGGGATAACCGCGTGAGTTGCGGGATAATCAGCTGAAGCACATGACCGCGGACTGACCTGTCCTGGTCGTGATCTGCTTTGTCGAATGCGGCAATACCGGCCGCGAGGCGATCCGTGGTCATCTTGCCTCGAGGCCAGTGGTGTGTTCACACCAACTGGACGAAGCCATCCAAATGCTGGAGAGCACCAGGCAACGCTCGCTCCTGAACAGCGAATTGTGCTCGGGCAGAAATTGGCCAGCGTAGATCGATCAAGACCTACGGCCGCCGCACGCGTCTCACGATCCGGCAAGGAAACTTCGAGCGACGAGTTTACGAAGCCAGCGGCCACGCACCAAGTTCGAGCATGTCCTGATGGAACTTAGAAAGCCGATCAGCAACAAGATTTTGTCCCGTCCGAAGCGAGCAGACCCGACGTTGCGCAGGTCCTTTTCAAACTACATCTCGCCGAAGCCGGAACCATCCAGGCTCAGTCAGATCATCCTCATAGAAATACGGCAGCGAGCGTACCAAGCGCACCGAGCATTAGCCCGATCAGCGAACCGGTTGTCGGAACGTCTCCAAAGAGGAGAAGGGTGAGTATCGGTTCCACCACCAGAATAGCTCCCACTGATATTGCGACAATGATCCAGATATTCTTCAGATGCATGTAGCCCAGCGCGTATCCGAAAACGAGGAGGATGCCACCGAAAGATATCAGCAGAAACATCGGCAGGAGCATTGTCACATCCCCGCCGGCCCTTCCAAACCGCCTTGATGCAATCAACTCGGCGATGATCGAAATCGCTTCTCCAAGGAAAATCGCTGCCACCGCTACAATCTTCAATATCAAGCTCATCGACCTTTACGGTTGCAGCTATCCAAGGCGGCCCGAAGATGGGGCTTTGAGGCGCCGTTGGCGTTGCCCTTTTCGCTTGTCATTCGCCGGCAAGGCCGCCCCGGCCCGCTACACCTGCCGCTCCTTACACGAGCTCCACAACGCCTGCCCGGTTGCCGACCGGATCCCGACATGCAGCGATTGTTTGGCGCCGATCAAACCGCCTTCGCTACCTGCGGCAACGAAAGCGGCTCAAGACAAACCCAACCGCACCGCGTGCCGTCTGCCACCGACGCGATCAGGGACTAGGCTGCAATCTGCACGGGCAGCGCGGAATAGCCGTGAACGAAGTTTGACGCGATTCGCTCGGGCTCGCCGACAACCCTGACGTCCAGCCCTGCACGCAATATTTCCTCCCAGAGGATATTCAACTGCAATTGCGCAAGATGCCGACCAACGCACCGATGGATACCAAATCCGAACGACAGATGCTGCCGCACATTCTTGCGGTCGATCACAAAGCTATCGCCATTCTCGATGACTTCTTCATCCCGGTTGCCAGAGATGTACCACATAACGACCTTGTCGCCCTTGCTGATCTGCTTTCCACCCAGAATGCAATCTGCCGCTGCGGTGCGGCGCATATGGGCGATCGGTGTCTGGTATCGAATAATCTCGGACACGGCGCCCGACACCAGCCGCGGATTGTCGCGCAGCTTTCGCAGCTCGCCGGGGTACTGATTCATGAACAGGACGCCGCCGGTCATCGAGTTGCGGGTGGTGTCGTTGCCTCCGACGATCAGCAGGATTAGATTGCCGAGAAACTCATCCGGCTCCATATGGCGCGTGTCGGGCGAATGTGCCATCAAGGAAATCAGGTCCAGGCGCGGCTCGGCATTAATGCGCTCGTTCCAAAGTCGTGTGAAATACTCAAGACATCCGGACAGGATTGTCCTTCGCTTTTCCCAGCTGTCGATGGATTGGCCGGCTCTCGGAGGTGTGACAGCTACATCTGACCAATAGGTCAGGAGCCGACGGTCTTCGAAGGGAAAGTCGAAAAGCGTGGCGAGCATCTGCGTCGTCAGCTCGATCGAGACCATATTCACCCAATTGAACGGATCATTGCGCGGCAAGCCGTTCAGAATCACCCTGACCCTCGAGCGGATCAGACTTTCAAGCTTCACCAGGTTGTCCGGTGCAACTATCGGACTTACGGTGTTGCGCTGCCGGGCGTGTTTTGGAGGGCCCATCTTGATGAAGCTCGGGGTCCAGTGCTCATCAGGCACGTCGACGATCGTGACACCCTGCTCTGATGAGAATGCCTTATGGTTTGTATCCACCGCGACAATATCGCGGTACTTCGTGACGGACCAATAGGGGCCATAGCGGCTATCTTGGCAGTAGTGAACGGGATCCTCCCTTCGCAGCCGCTCGAAGTACCCCCATATGCTGTCATCCTGAAAGCGCTTGGCTTCGCTTACATCCAGCTTGCTCAGCGGGATACTCGACGCCCCATCGGCTCTACGTGCCGATCTCGCTTTCATGATAGGCTCCGCAGATTTGCTCATTCGAGAGCATACGGGTCCGCATATTCGCCATCCCCGACCGCCCTGGTGTGTTGGTTGCGAGCATGTCCTCGCTCCAACAGAGTATCTCAAAGCGCGAGGCGGCCTCTCCTACCAATTCCGGCAGTCACAACCGCATTGACTTTCCATATCGATCTGCTGTGGCTGGCCGAGAGCCATCATCCCATGGTTCGGCGCCAGGGCTGCGCTGTAAAGGGGCGCAAGCTCAGAACGCAGCTCCGCCACCCGCATGCCGCGAGGCTAAGCTTGTCAAACTCGCAATACATACGCGTTTGAGCGCCCGCCGAGTGCGCAGGTTCACTATCGACTGCCTGCTCTGTCGACGCCAGGACGGCCGATCCTCCACAAGCATAAGGACCTGAGCGACTGATGGTGAATGGCGCCAGATCCAGCGGCTTTGCTGTCACGGGTCTGCGATAACCATTTCGAGCGGACCAGATCGATGTCACGCGATGTGGCCTTCCTGCGCGGTCTCCAGCGGACTTTCGCGAAAAGTCCTAGGTGCACCAGAATCGAAGCGCAAAAGCGTTGTTGCGTTCGTGCTAGATACGGCCGAAAGTAGCCCATACTCCCTCTTCGCCGTCCCAGCTGCCGCGGCTGGCTGCCTTGGAGTACTCCGTAGCGCGCTGCTCGAAGAAGTTGGCGTGCTCGACCCCATTGAGGATCTCGACCAGCCAGGGCAATGGATGCGGCTTGAGCTGGATAAACCCGCTCTGACCAGCCTCAAAAAAATCGAAGACCGGGGCAATCCCGAGCTGGGTCAGCCGCCAATCGGCGACATAGCGGACATAGGCATGGATCTGCTCAGGGCGCATGCCGTCGATCTCGCCGAGACCAAAGGCGAGGTCAACGAAGTTTTCCTCCAGCTTCACCATGGTCCTGGCGACGTCGATGATGTCGTCGCGAACGGAGCGCGTCACCGCGCCAGTTTCGCGGTGCCATTCGTGAAATAGCTTGATGATGCCCTCGCAGTGGAGACTCTCGTCGCGCACCGACCAGCTTACGATTTGTCCCATGCCGTTCATCTTGTTGTGCCGCGGAAAGTTAAGCAGCATGGCAAAGCTCGCGAACAAAGCCATGCCTTCAGTGAAGGCGCCGAACATGGCCAGGGTGCGAGCGACGTCGGCCACAGTATGGACGCCGAATTCGTGCATGTAGTCAGCCTTGGCGCGCATCTGCGCATAGCCGCGGAATGCCTCGAACTCGGCCTTGGGCATGCCAAGCGTCTTGAGCAACAGCGCATAGGCGTCAATATGGACGGTCTCCATATTGGTGAAGGCAGCCATCATCATCTGCACGGTGAGCGGCTGGAAAATCGGAACGTAGCGCTTGAGATAATTGTCACCGACCTCGATGTCCGATTGAGTGAAGAAGCGGAATATCTGGGTGAGCAGCGCGCGCTCGTTGGCAGTGACACGATCCGACGCCCAATCCTTGAGGTCGGAGCCGAGCGGAACCTCCTCGCCCATCCAATGAGTCTGCTGCTGGCGTTTCCAGAACTCGTAAGCCCAGCCATAGCGATCAACGTCATAGCTTCCGGTCGAGTCCAGGAGGCCGACCCGTCCCTTGCCGATCAACGTGCGCGGATCGACAGCCGAGAGGTCAATCACTGACATGCAAGGCACTCCTCATAGTCGGTGCGCTGCGGCTGCGGTCGCTCCGCCTCGTCACGGCCGCTGATTTTGCCGGCGAACGCTGCGCGCGAGATCGACTTCGAACGGCAGTAATAGAGGCTTTTCAATCCGCGCTCCCATGCCGTCCAATGCAGCATATGGAGATCCCACTTATCGACGTCGGCCGCCAGATAGAGGTTGATCGATTGGCTCTGGCAGATGAACGGCGCGCGGTCGGCGGCGAGCTCGATGATCCAGCGCTGGTCAATCTCGAAAGCGGTGCGAAAGATCGCTTTCTCGTGCTCCGAGAGGATGTCGAGATGAGCGACCGATCCCTCGTGCGCTATGATCGACTGCCATATCGCCGGGGTGTTGGCGCGCTTGGCCGTGAGCACCCTGGCGAGATGCGGATTGCGCACCGAGATGGCGCCAGATAATGTCTTATGGGTGTAAATGTTGGCCGGGACTGGCTCGATACAAGCGCTCGTGCCGCCGCAGATAATGCTGATCGAGGCGGTCGGCGCGATTGCGATCTTATGGCTAAAGCGCGCCATCACGCCGCGTTCCAGCGCATCCGGGCAAGGGCCGCGCTCGCGAGCGAGAATTACCGACGCCGCGTCGGCATCCCGCCGGATTTTCCGGAACATGTTCAGATTGAACGACTTGGCCAGGACGCTCTCCATCGGAAATGCCCTTGGCCTGAAGGAACGAGTGGAAGCCCATGACGCCTAGGCCGACGGAGCGCTCGCGTAGGGCAGCATAGCGGGCACGCCTCATGCCCTCCGGCGCCACCGTGATGAAGTGGGTGAGCACGTTGTCAAGGAAACGCATGATGTCTTCGATGAAGCCCGGCTCCTCGCTCCACCGGTCCCATGTCTCGAGATTGAGCGATGAGAGACAGCACACCGCGGTGCGCTCCTCGTCGCGATGATCGATGCCGGTCGGCAGGGTAATTTCGCTGCACAAATTGGAGGTCGAGACCTTGAGGCCGAGGTCGCGCTGGTGCTTGGGAAGGGCGCGGTTCACGGTGTCGATGAACAAGAGATAAGGCTCGCCGGTCTGCAGGCGGTTCTCGAGGATACGTTGCCACAGCTGGCGAGCGTCGATCTCGCGAACCATTTCGCTGGTCTTTGGACTGCGAAGCGCGAACGCTGTCCCGGCTCGCACGGCATGCATAAATTCGTCAGTAACGTTGATGCCGTGATGCAGGTTGAGGCTCTTACGATTGAAGTCGCCGGACGCCTTCCGGATCTCAAGGAACTCCTCTATCTCGGGATGTTGGACATCGAGATAGACTGCCGCCGAGCCGCGCCGCAACGAGCCTTGACTGATCGCCAGCGTCAGGCCGTCCATGACGTGGATAAACGGGATGATGCCCGAGGTGACACCGCCCTTCACCTTCTCGCCGATCGAGCGAACATTCCCCCAGTAGGTACCGATGCCGCCGCCGTTGGAGGCAAGCCAGACGTTCTCGTTCCAGACGCCGACAATACCTTCGAGCGAATCCGAGACCGAATTGAGGAAGCATGAAATGGGTAGACCACGCAAGCTGCCGCCATTCGAGAGCACCGGCGTCGCCGGCATGAACCACAGTCGGGACATTGCATCATATAGACGCTGAGCATGTGCAACATCGTCCGCAAACGCGCACGATACCCGCGCAAACATGTCCTGGACGCCTTCGCCCGCGAGCAGATAACGGTCGGTCAATGTCAGCTTGCCGAACGATGTCAGGAGGCTGTCGCGCGATCGATCAAGGGCAAGGTCAGACGGCTTTGGAGCTGGCGCGAGGGGACGCGGCAGCGGGGCCAGCGATGGAGGCTGCGCAACAGACCGCTGAAGCGGGGCAAGCTCTGCCTGTGCTTGCGCTGCCCGCACACTGGATGGTGTAACGAGATGACCCTGCTGATCGAAATCAAAAGACGGCGACATCGGCAACCCCGCGATGTTTGGAGCCGGGGCCGCGGACGACTTGCAGGGAGACAAACGTCCCTCAGTGCAAGCGCTCCACCGGGGCACCCCGCCCGAGGACGTTTGTTCTGTCGCGGCAGGTCTCCTGGCTCGCGGGTCGCTGCGGCTGTCGACCTTCCCGGCGCGTTTCTGCGCCAGTGGCCCATGATGACAACCGCTCACCGCTTACAGTTGCGGGGGCAGCCCCGGAGTAGCCGTTCGGCGCACCAGGTTCCCTCTTAGCTTCCTGTCCTACAAGATAAAGGATGGAAGAACCATGACAGATCTACATCTAGGCGTCACATGCCGAGATTCGTCAAGTCTCGTTTGGGGTACATGAAGCTTCAGAAGAGGACACCGCGAAGTCAATGAATGGAGCGGCCGGCGCCGAGCACCGGTATGTTCCGCTATCCATACACGCTATTCAGGCAAATCAATCCAGAAATCCGGCCGACCATTCATCAGTCTATGCTGATCTGGAACGTAGACCCTACCAAAGGCTCTGAGACCGTTTTTTCCGTTCCGATGAGTATGAGCGGATCTTCAGCTCAAGATCTTCGAAGCTATCAGCGTCAACGATCCAGATGAAATCGTGTCTAAGGCGCTGGAAAGCTATCATGGACGTAGCCGACGCAGTCAGCTCCTCGACGCACGACGCTCCCCGCGCGATCTCGCTGCTCGAACGGCTGAGGGCCCTGAAGAACACGAAAGCTCATCGAGCTCGCAGCGGCTAAGCCGCTGTAAGCGCGACGAAACCGGCTCCCTTCGTGAATTTACCGTCGGCGCAAGCCTTGTCTCACAATGAAGGAGCAGGTCCGTCCCACCGAGATCGCCTGGTCAATATCTTTCTAGCCAGTATAGCTGCTGTTCGGCGCGCATAGCAGATCGATTTGGTCGCGGCGCATCTAGGTCGCCGCCCTTCTGATCAATTCGGCACGTGCCCGGTGCATGTTTGTAGCGGACCAATTGTCTGGCCCATTCTCGCGATCTGCCGATAAAGGCTTCGCCTACTGTTCGGTGCCCAAAGAAGTCAGGTTGGTCCTACTCGGCCGCGTCCATCAGGATTTCCGGATCGTCGCGCCTCTCATCGCGACCCAGAGCACTCTTCGCAGCACGCGAAAGCCTCCAGGGCCGTGCTGGATCACGCCCGACGCGCTTGAATCGTACCCGACGTCATGTTGCAGGATTCGGCGCAAGCCACGACTGTTTGGCAAACAAGCTTGGCATTTCGGACCCGATCGGAACAACGTATGTCGCCTCTGGGCGGTCCCATGTCGGCGATTGACTGCCCGGTCCGGCGACACGGAGATGATGTGGTCCTCAGGATCGAGCACCTCCCGGAGCCCGATTTGCGGCTCTCCTCGACAACATTAAGAGCTGTCGAGCTGACGTGTTTCTGGAGGAAAGGAGGATGCTAGGCGCAGACATGGTGGTAGGCGGCAATCGACGCCCAGAGAGAGGAGCGCCGGACGGGTCCTCCTGTACCCTGTTGTCGAAACCAGCGTGGCAAGGCACGGGCTTCATTCAAGGCATCTGGCCCAACGTCCAAACTCCGGTTGCGATCGTTTCAGGCAAGGCGCGACGCTGCGTTAGCTGCGCTCGATCTGCGGCAATTGCCTGCTCCGGCACCTGAAAGGACCAGATACATGACGGCATACCCTAGGGTCTTACAAGAGTTGCGTGTGGTTGAGCCCGGCCATCGGGTATTGGAGATAACCACGACCACCGGCTGCATCGTCAGATGTTCTTATTGCTCCCAGGACAAGTTTGCAGATCGCCAAAGGCCCGTATCCCAAGCCAAGCATCTGGGTGTTCAGGATTTCAAGCAATGTCTCTCACGCGTACCGACAGCTACTGGCATTAGTTTTTCCGGATATTCGGAACCCTGGTTGCATCCGCATTGCAGCACGATGGTTGAGCATGCTTACGCACGCGGCCACGACGTCCGGATCTTCACGACCCTTGTTGGAATGAACAGGACTGACGTTCGACGCCTGCAAATGCTCCGATTCAAGACTTTCGTCGTGCACGTTCCCGACGATGGCACTTATATGAACAGCCGCCTCGTCGGAAAAAACTACATCAATGTCATGCGCCGACTGATTGAGGCAAACATTCCCTCGATTCAATTTGTGATCCTGGGTAAAATCCATCCTGATCTAGCCGATGTAATCCCCGCCAAAAAGCTGCAACGCTTGCGGCCGCTGAGTAGCAGGCGAGGACATATAGATCCGAAAATGATCACCCCGCGGCAGCCGATCGCCGGCACTCTGACATGCAATGGGAAACAGCAACATCGGAATGTCCTTCTTCCAAACGGCGATGTTACTTTGTGCTGCATGGATTTTGAGCGGCGTCATGTCATTGGGAATCTTTTGCGCGACGAGTACGAAGATCTGTTCGAAGGCCGGATCTTTAGCGAAATCGCCGACCGCATGAACGGTACGGATGGCTTTCTACTTTGCAGGACGTGTGAATTTGCCAAACCGGAGCCGGAATGCTGTAGGGCCCCTGCCCGCGCGCTGTGAGGAATGGCCATACCAATGGAAGCTCGCCGCACCAGCTGGACTAGTGCCAGAAGGCGGATCAGAGCGCGCTTCGGCGAAATGCACGAGCCGGGGCCCGCCCGTAAGAGAGCCCCGAGGATCGCCTATGTTCAACTGGTGCGACTGGAGGTGGTAGATGCTTTTCCGGCAGGATGACGAACGATTCGGCCTCGCGGTTGATCTCGTGCCTCTCGATTGATCCAAAAGCCCTTGCCGTGTTCAGTAATTCAACGAGCCGCTCTCCAATGGAAGTTTCGAGAGTACAAGAGAGCGTAACGGGCCTGCCCCACATGCCCGCCTTGACCCGACCAACGTTGCGCTTGCAATTCAGCAAGGTGAATAGCTACAGAATATTCCATCCACGATCGATCACAACGACATCGACTTGCGGATCGTCCCAAGAAGACCCGCACACGGCGGCGCCGGTGCCGTCAGCTCCCACAAACCGTGCGATGTGGGCATCCGACAACTCGTTCCCCGGAAGGTCATCACCTGCGCATCGTGAGATGCTGCCGCAGAATCAACTGCGACATTGTACGCTGATCTTCCGCTCAATAGGACGCTCATAGCGCAAACAGTATTGGCCGACGACCGTTCTCATGGGGGGAGGGATTATCCGGCTGAAGGAGCGATACGCTCTCCTCTCATCAATCGCGAACTCGGCCAATGGCAGACCGATCATCACGATGACAGGCCTGGGATCGTCGCGATCGCGAGCTGAGCGTTGGATCGAGGTCCTCGCATCGCATTTCAGTTCGAACCTCAGTTGAAGGATTTGTCATCCTGCGCTCTCCTTTTCGCGACGCGAACACACAGCATCGCCTTGGGTGCCGCCCTTGTTCGCTATCATTCTCTGTCGTGCTTGGGGGCCACGTCAGGTTTTGGACAGCCACCGCTAGTACCGAGGCGCCGAGACCGATGCAAGCGGAGACGCGACCATGAACCAATTTGACAATATCAACCCTGCCGGTAATCGTCCCGCTGCGTCTGAGACAACCGTGGAACAGCCGCAACCGCAGCAAGTCCACTTTGAGCAGCAGCTCGCAGACGTGCAACAGCTGGGGCCTATATATGATCACAGGCAGCTTTACGATGTTAGTGAGGAAGACGATCGCCTGATCCAGGCAGCGTCTGGTGTGGCCCTCGAGCGAGGAACACTGCCCGGGCCGACAACCATCAGCATTTACGATCGCCGCCTTCGCAAGTTGGCTGAGGCTCTGAAGGAGGATGGCAAATCCATGGCAGCCCTCGATGATGATACGTTGCTCGATTGCGCCAAGAAGCTCTTGCCAAACGATAAGGTTATCGCCCCAGCATTGTCGATGGTCAGCCGCTACCGCAAGCCTGGCGCCGCCGCTCGGATCACCGCGACACATTACCGTCCATCGAACGAAGACGAACGCCTCATTAGGAAGGCCACCGAGGCAGGCTTCGGTCGAGGGATCGACGCGAAAACGGCCGGAAATTACGCAAGCAGTCTTCGGAAGTTGGCCTCAGCTCTCCGCCCCCTGTCCATTGCCAGGCTCAGTGCCGACAAGTTGCGCGGTCACGCCGATACTTTGTTCCCGAAAGACACGAAACTCCGCTACGCTTTGAACAGACTCCGCGACTATCGCGCGGGCGTCAGGCAGGACAATTTAGAAGGACAAGGAGGTGGCTCGCATCCGCCAACTCAGCCGGCCGCGCGTTCGTCCATGCTGACTGTCGAGAACCAGCTTTTGGAGAATGCTGCGGATCAGGGCGTATTGCTGGCTGGCAATCTCAATGCTCCGGAGGTTTGGCGTGAAATGGATTTGGCCGCTCATTCTCCCCCACAAAGTGTCGCGCAGGATCTGCTTTTCGACAACGCGGCGCGGAGCGGAGAGCTTGCGGTCTCCTGCTTCGATGCACCGTTACTTTGGCAGGGAATGCGCGCCCCCGCTTTCTCGTCCGTACAGAGTTTTGCTCAGGAAGAGCTTTTCGATGCTACGGATCGCGAGAGCCTGATGGCAGCCGCACCCTACGATCAATCGGCGCTTTGGCGAACGATGAGCGCAGCCTCCCATTCGAACCTGCAAAGCGCCGACCAAGCGGCGCTTTTCCATGGCATCGATCGAGATGATTTGCTGCCGGGGATGGCCTTCGATGCACCGGAACCGGCGTCGCGGGTGAATCTGGTCGTCCCTTCGCCCGTGCAAAGCATAGCCCAGAAACAGCTTTTCGAAGCCGCGGATCTGGAGGGCTTCCTGGTCGCGGACGATCTTGTTGTGCCGGAGTTTTTGCGGGAACTGGAGTCAACTGCCAACCTGCCCATTGAAAGTGCCGGCCGAGAAGAGTTTCTCGATGCTGCAACCTCGCAGCCGAACTCGCGACTGCGGAACCTTGCCTCTGAAGAATACCTCGCACGGACGATGGACCAAGGCGGTGCCGCCCCGGCCACAACGCCATTCCCAGCCAGCGAAAGTTTTGATGCTTCTTTGGTCGTTCCAGATGACTTCTCCCACGGCAACCAGCCCGCGCCGGATATGATGCGCTCCAAACTGGGCCATTGGGGTCTGTTGCCGGACGCGACGCAGCCGGTGAAGACCTACGACATTCACGGCGAGCCCTATACTGCCGTGTTAGGACCCGGAGGACACAATGATATTCAGCTTATTCATCTGCGCTCTCTCGCCGTCGGCGACACGTTTGATGTTTCATTCGCCGTGCCGAAGGACTTTTCCCATTGCACCCAGCCGGCACCCGACATGATGCTTTCTCAGTTGGGTAATTGGGACTTCTTGCCTGATGCGGAAAATCCGGTGATGAACTATGAGATTGCCGGTGAACGCTACACGGCTGTATTGGGACCGAGAGGGCCCAACGACGTTCAACTTATCCACCACCCTGGGTTCGTTTTGCGGGGTGAAGCTGCGCTTGTGACGCCGACGGCTCCCCCGCATATCTATAGCGGCCCTGTATCCGGGTTTAATCCACCCGCCACGCTCGAATTACGAAAGGACGCCCCTTCGACACTGGAGCCAAACCTTCCACTGCCGTCTGCGGCTTCGGCATGGAGCCATCAGCCGGCCCCGCAAATGCCTGAACTCGGAGAGTTGTTCGGCCCAGACTGGAGGCACGGCCCCCGAGAGGCTTCGCCTTTCGTGATCGACATGCTCCAAGACCTGGGCCTTCTGCCGAGCCAGGGCGTCCCCATGACCTGTTTTTTGATCCACGGTCAGCCCTACACGGCCGAAAGCTTACCCGGAGGCCGCATTCTTCTATTTCATCGGCCGCAATTTGACTGAGTGAGGTGCTCGTTGGCACCTTGTACGGCTACTCAGGCCGCGAAATCACATCGAAGCGTTTGCTTTTAGAGAACTTAAGACCGCAAGCGCATCAGAAGAGAGCTCGGCAAACTGTATCCGCGAGCGCGGAGAAGACCTTCAAAGACGCCGCTGGACATCTTCGCCTTCAACGTCGGTGACGGCCAACACGTCCTTCATATTGAGAATGTCGGCATAGAGATGGACACCGTCCACGCGGTAGGCGAAAGCTCATGAAGGACGATCAAGAAGAGCCTTTGAGAAGACTCTCTCCATGCGACTTGTCCGAACCATCGATTTCGTCAAGTTCGCCGAAACCAAGAATGCCGCCCTTCTTACGCTCTCCTCGGCTTGGATCATCGGTACGATGAACCTGCTAACGAGCCAGGCCAGCTTGCCACTTGGTTACAACGTCGCATTCTGCGCAGCGCTTCTTCTCTTCGCTGTGGGCGGTCTGGTTTGTATTCTGTCGTTTGTCCCGCAGGTGTTGGCTCAGTTTTTCGAGACGGATGACGACTCCGTCAGCTTGCTATATTGGGGCGCCGCGCCGAGCACACATTCAGGCGCTGCCTTCTTATTCCATATGCGAGGCGCTCCAAACCCTGATGGCCCGGGGTGCCAGTCTGGTATCGACGAGTTTGCTCCAGGACTTGCCTACTTCGATCCAGCGGCATTTTCGCGCGGGCAAGGTCTCCAGCACTTTTTGGGCAATAGGTGCGAGACTCGCAGCTTCGGAGGTTGGGTCAAGGCCAGCATCTGCAAGGATTTTCACGGCGGTCTCTTTGGATCGCATCCACGCCGCTTCGGTGAACCTGCTCTCCGAGAAATACTCGAAACAGGTGCGAAACGTCAGAGCACGTCCGATGACCTTATGGTTTGGTAATCCCGTCTCACTGAGCCATCGGCGCAAATGGTCGCACCATTCCTTGCTACTGAGATCGAGAAGATTGCCACCTTCGAAAATCAAAAGCGCCGCCATGCCGGCGATTTCACATCGCACGTCCTCATCTTGTTTTTCGAACCATTCGCGGATTGCTTGCAAGGGCGTCCTCGGCATCTCGGCCGCGCCGGTCCGTTTGAACGGGACGACGTTTTCCAGTGGGGGCATGCGCGGCCAAGGCTTGCCCTTTGCGTCCCATAAGACCCAACGCTCTGCGATCGCTTTTGCCTCTTCCGGTGATCTGGTCCGCCAAAGCTCCTTGAGCGCCTCGTCGACGTAGTATGAAACATCCGCCTTCAGGCCACGTGTACGCGCGATTGCTGCTAGGCGTCCGGCGTCAAGGAGCCGGGCCGCGAAGTTGTTTTCTGCGTTCATCTTCCGAGGTCTTCCGCGCCCTCTCCAGCGCGTCCCGTTCATTCTGCTCTAAGCGCACTACAAACCCGCTATTCATGCCGTTGAAAGTTAGCGGCGACGTGACAAGACGCCCGCCGGTATCGGACGAGCACACGCCGTCTGCCTTATGTCACGCCGCTAACTTCAGTGGCCAGCCACGGCCGCAACTTGCGATGGTAGCCATGCCCGGCGGGCCCCTAAGCATGGCTAGGGGTGTGCATTCTTCGTGCCAAGCAATAGTCGACAGTTTGGATGACGTTTGTGTTGGGTTTGTCTGTTTCCCGACATACTAAGGTCCCGATCCGAGCAGTAGAGCTTGTCCGCAGCGGCTCATCTTGATGCTGCCGTCTCCGCAACCACGCGAGCGACGTCGCTGGTGGATCAAAAAGCTTCTGTTTCGCTATTGGCGCTTTAAATCGGCCCCCGGCAACAGCGCTTGGTCCCCTCATGGTTAGTTTAGTCAGTCCAGTTCGTACAAAATTCCCGCTCCAAGCTGGTCGCGGTCACTCTTAGACACACAACCTGCGCTCCAATCGTCTCAATAGCAGTCTGGCCATTGGTGATTGTGCTTTCTATCTCAGGCGTCTTTAAAAATTTTCCGACAACGACGGCAGTTTAACGTCGCCGGCACGTGCATACGAGAGAGATGCACTGATACCCTAATAGGACAATTTTCATTCGCCGACTTTTTGGCAACTTAATGAGCGTATCGCGTACGGAGATCGACTCTAACAGATCGTTCCTTTTCGAGGACGATCATTTCTTTACTTTCTTCCATCGCCAAAAAAGGAGATGACTGGCTCTCAACTGTTGAGGAGGTCGATCGGCGCCGTGTTGTGTTTGCCTTAGTCGAATAAGTAATTTATCGAGTTGGCGCGTCGGCTTCGCCGATTTGGCTCGACGCGCGCCGAGCCTCCCATCCCGGCCTTCGATTACGCCCCCTCGCGAGGGGCTCCACCCCCGGCACCCACGAGGGCCGTTGCGCTCGCCGCGGCCGTCTCTCCGGCCTTTCGCGCTGCGCTTGTGCGGGCTGAGTCATCCCCTCGGCAGCGTCGTCCCTGCGTGCGCCCCCCGGTCTCAGTGGGCTGGGCATGACGATTCAGCGTGGAAGTCTGCGCTGAATCGTTAGCTCAAAAGGAAAACTGAAAAATCAAGAATTGCGTCCAAACGACAGCTTAAGCGGCGTGCAAACCACCGCGGCAGTCGCGGCACGATCTTAGGCGGGATGGTTCAATCACCGTGACCACATTTGGAACCACGATACTCTCAGATGAACGGACCAAAAAGACGTGGGATCCATGATACAAGCGCATTGTCGGGCGGCCGAGGAGTAAGCGTCATCAGCGCGGGCCGGCAGCTTGAACGGGTCCTCACAGGATCGCGGATCACGTGCGGACGTACTTTGGAACGACCCGTCTGGAATGTTCAAATGACAGGCCTGTCTCCGAACAATATGAGGATAGCCGGAACCGCCGATCTCCCGATAACTGCCGTTCAATGATGATCGATGGCCGTCGTACGATACCTTTAGACAGCAAGTTCGTGCACTCGATGCGCTTCAGGAAGAGACGGCCAGAAACAATCTGGCCGTCTCTCACGATCGAAACCATCCATCATGACGTGCGAAGGTATTTGCACAGTTAAAGGATCAAGGTTTCGAAGCGCGCCCCCCTGCGCTGTACTCTTCGTTTACCAGATGAACTTAGCGCCATCCGGCAGTTCGCAGATGAACTCGCCCTGATTCACGAGTTCGGTGCTCCCGACGACAAGCTTCGAGGCCCGCACCGTGAGCTTGCCTTCTCGGCTGAGGCTATGGCGGATGTACTCGGTCACGGCATGTCCGGAGCTGTCCACCGTTTGGTGCGCGTTGGCGAAGCTAATGCCGTTCTGGGGGGTCACCCTGAAGGCATTGATGACCAGGCCAGCCTGAGTTGCCGATGCAGCTTTGCCGCCCTCCGCGGGGGTACAGCGGCTCATGTCCAGGACGAGCTTCACATTCTTGCCGGTCTGCAGGGCGTTGAGCACCTCGGTGTATTTCGGTGAGGCCTCATCGGCTCTCGCCATCGTGCTCACGCCTACGATCGAAAGCAAGGACAACACGATCGCCAGTCCCCTGCCAGTGCACTTCATACGTTCTTCTCCCTCGATAAGTATCACAGATCGCACATTGCGAGACGTCGTGCTCCGAAGCCGATTGGCGGATTCAAGACATCATGCGCGCCTGCCACAAAGACAACCAGCGCAACTAGGCGCAAGAGGTTGTGACGGCTATTCCGACGTCACAACCTCGTAGGTCAGGTTTGCTAAAGCGGCTCGCCCCCGTGCGAAATCGACTAGAACGATTTGATCGAGCGTCGGCCGCTTGAAAAACACAAAACTGCAACCGGTCGCGCTCGTCCATTGATGCTGATCCGACGGCCGAGAGGGCCGTTCTTGCATCTTTGTAAGCAAACGACTTGAAACGAACACGTCGGTCCGTCGCATCCGCCAGCTCGTTCATATGATAGCTAGGGACTGCGGCCCCAAGAGGGCGTGGCCGCAATGAGGTGGTGGAGCAACCTCGCGCGGCGGTCCGAACAAGCTCAGTCAAGGGGGCCCGATCTCGGCTTATTTGCAACAGAAATGACAGAGGGTACCAGACAGCGCCGACTTCTGATGCCTAGTATTGCGCGCCTTCCTTCTGGCTGACGATCGCCTCACTGACCAAATCCATCCGGCCCCTCAAAACCCAAAGCAAATGGCTTTCTTCCTGGTCCGTCAGCTTCTCGAAAGCTGCGCCTGCAATAGTCTACTCCAATAGCCGGCGCTCGAATGGAGACTGAAATGAACGTTGATCCCCGGGTTGCCGCAGACACTAAATTCGAGGCTCACGACGTGCTGCAGCAGCCGAGCCGCGACGGGCGTTGCGAGGATCAAGCAAGCTTTAAGCAGCAGCTGGATGACCTGGACCTAGATGACCAGGATTCGGTCTTCCGAAGGAAGGATTCAGTCTCGTCAATACCAGGCTCCACAACCGGCACGTCCTCGTCTGCGCCGAGCGAGGCTACGAAAGCCGGTTGCTATCCAGCCACATCATTTGTCAGCGCCCGCGCCCAACTTGCCACAACACTGACGGGTGCCACTCTTGAAGCGCTCAGGAACGAGATCAACCTTGCCGAGCGGGAATCGGCGCGTTGGTCACCGGCGATCGCACCTCCCGTCGATCGGGATCGTGTGTTCGAGGACGTGGCGGGCTCGTCATACGTCACACTGCGGCGCTTTCAGAATCAGAACAGCGATTGCAAGCCGCGCGCCGAAGAACACACAAGCGCAATATCGCATGTCCGTAACACGGCTCGGGATCACTCTTCCGTTGGATACCCGCTAGAGCGCTATCCTCTCGACCGGGCGCGCCAAGCTGGCTGGCATATGCGCGGCAAGACAACCGCATCTGCGTTCGTATCGTTGGTCGAGGATCCGGAAAAGCTCGCCGTTTCGCGCGATACTTGGGCGAGAGCGATCGCCAACTATGCGGACGCGCTGCACACCTACACGGTACCTAAGGCCACGGTCTGGACGCCCGACGACGTGCTGAGCAGCATCGGGCTTGGAATGAACGCCGAAGATCCGGACCACATCGACGGGGACGTCGATTTGATGTGCTCACTCGGCAGAACTCCAACCCGAGAGACTGAGCGCCTGTTCCTAGGCGGCAATTTGGAGAGCTACCGAACCGCCCGCGAAGCAAATCCCTACAAGCGTGGGAGTAATGAATAGATACTCTGTCAATTGCGCAATTTAGCAGGTTCGTTTGGGTTCACACACCAAGATAACCACCTCAAGGAAGACTTGGAGCACGGCACACCTCACGCGCAACGATTTGAGCATAGGGCGTCAGCCCCTACCAACGCGCTAAGGGCGGGTTGACGGCTCCGAGAGCGACAGTCGCACTACGACTATCGGGAGGAGCTAGCCGTTCGGGACATCCTCGTTTCTTGGCTGCGTTCCGACATCGCACGGCCTCAATTTGTTAGTGGCCATCACACGTGGCCGGAGGCGTGATGAAGTAAGCTACTGAACGCGAAGCATCGCCCCTTTTAGCTAGCTCGACCTTACATTGACCGCGCGATCAACGCTTTGGCTCCGATCGCTTCAGCTATTCATTCGTCTGCGGCAAGCGATGCTGTTGCAGCAGGGCCGATCCGTCACCTGGATGTGTTCCATCAAAACAATCGATTTTTCCGATGGCACCTAAGCACCTCATAATCGACCGCGATCTATGGAGGCAGCATTCAAAATGACGTCTGGTAATCGATTCTCTCCTCAGTTCCTTGATGATCAACTTGGCTCGCGCGATCGCTCGTCCGCATCTCGGCTATTAGCTCATGCTCGTCACGTGAACGCGTACCCACCTCGGTCTTTACGCAATATTGCCACACATGAGGCGGGTCCGTCGCTCGTGCGATGGTGACGCCATGGCTTTGCTCAAAGCCTGGCACGAACGGCTGGCTCTTCGTGCGCATCCATGGCTCTGGCGCTAAGCTTGATCGGACGGCGAAATGATCACGACCCGGACAGCGCGAGACAGACCGCCATTCGAAGATTGATGGTCTGGTCCAAACTGTTTCACCCGCTATCTCTCAGGGCTTTCGAGTTTGATGGCATCGCCACAAGCAGTCAAAGGCACTTGAATCTCACCTAGCGTCAGATTGTAGGATTTCCGACAGTCTCGCGACAGAATCCGCTCGCGTGAACTCTTCCCGACAGGTAGCAAGAAATGCGAACGTCTCGAAAACTCAATGCTCGATGGCTCCGCCTCGTTAGGTTCCCTCGATAGCTTTTCTTCAGAGCGGACATCGTGCATCGCCTCTGCGCACAGCGGAGCACGAAGCGCACCATGTGTAATCAGGGCTAGATCCAGCCGGCGAGAAGAACGGGGGCAGCCGCAATTTTTCTCATGCCGGTCACACACCGAGTTAGAAATCAAATCATTGATTCGCCGTTCATCCCGTGTGACGACACGGTGCCGGCGTAAGCACCTCAGTCGATGCGCGATGACAACACTGGATTCGCTTCGTTCTTCGTTCGCAGCATTCGCTCCGCGGCGGCGTGAGAGGACTTCGGCGCGTCCGAACTTCGGGACGCTTGGCACCTCGCGTGGCAATCACCAACCGGCGAGAGGATGCCTAACAGGCCGATAGACGTACTGATCTTTTGTCATGCATCTCGGCCTTATCCAGCACTCGGCCAGATGCAGAGCGCGTGAACCGTCTTAAATGCGCGGGAAACCTTGCATTGTCGTGGCTTGACGACGCCACGGGCTCAACGCCTAGCAGGGACTGACCGCGGATTAAGACGAATTGGGGGAGTTTCCAAATGTCAGCTTCGCTAGTCTGTTCGGCCAATTCAGCCGCCCTCGCCTGCGATTTCGTTTCGCTCGTGCGGTTTGGCGCAATCGCCCCTGCAGGCGGCGGCCTCGGGCCACAGATGCATCAGCGCGCTGCCAAGGCTTTCAACGTTGTTGGAAATCGCAGAGCTCTTGCCGACATACAAGGTCTTTTGAACCCAGTCGCTGGCGGACGCGATGCGCGGCAGGCCGCCTATCCGATGACGATAGACCGGCAGACATTGATCGCCCGTCACTATGCTCAACCCTGGCAGTTCCGACTTTTCGAATTCACGACAAAGCGGCCGCCTCTCGGATCCACCGAGCCTCATGGTCAACCGTGACAGGCTCAAGTCCTGCCGAGGATGGACGAGAGGCGATGAATGCGAATTCTCCTGGTTGATCATCATGCCGACTTTGGTCGCGCCGTGAAGGAAGCGCTCTTGGATTGCGGCTTCGCCGTTGATGTGACGCGTACACTGGATGAGGCGTCGGCCGCGCTGGAATGCGCGAACTACCACATGGTCCTGCTCGAATCTGTCTTGCCCGACGGAGACGGACTTGAATGGCTGAAGCAGTTGCGGCGCGAGGGACGATCAATGCCGGCGATGATGATGAGTAGTCTCAATGATCTCAACCGCCGAATTGCGACTTTCAATGCAGGTGCAGATGATTTCCTGCCCAAGCCCGTGGCTATCGACGAACTTATCGCCCGCATGCGAGCTATTCTGCGGCGGTCGACGCAAATGACGGCGCCGGTGGTAACATTCGGCAACCTGCATTTCGACCCGATCGCAAGGCAAGTCTCGGTTGGCGGCCGGATACTGAGAATTGCGCGGCGCGAAGTGTGCATTCTCGAACATCTGCTCAACCGCGCCGGCCGCACCGTGCCGCGCACATCGCTGGAAGATAGCTTGTATGCGTTTGACGACGAGGTCTCGACCAATGCGCTGGAAGTCGGGATCTATCGCTTACGCGCGCATTTGAACCAGGCCGGTGCGACGCTCAGGATCAAGACTGCGCGCGGCGTCGGCTACACCCTTGAACTCGTCGGCGCAGCATCGGCTGCCTAGCAATCTAACTTGAAAGCAACAATCCCTTGAAGGTCGTCAAGAATGCTGCCGGCGCCAGTCTGCCGCCGATGGTCATCATCTCGCAACGCTCCGCCGCCCTGCCCCGCTTGTGCTACGTCCTGTGCGGGCTTGCTCTGCTGTTTCCACTTGCTGGCGCAGCCGAGACAAAACGGGACGGCAAAGGAGAGCCTGCACGTGCGGCGCCTGGCAGCACCACCGGCACGCTCAACCTCACCTCCTCGCAGGGCAAGACGGTTCATCTGAACGCGCCGGCAGCAAGCATTTTTGTTGCCGACCCGGCGATCGCTGATTACCAGGCGCCATCGAGCAGCACGATATTCGTATTCGGCAAAAAATCCGGACGAACCAGCCTGTTCGCCTTGAACGAGAACGGCGAGGCTCTCGCCGAGCTGCGCGTCGTTGTCACCCAACCGATCGAGGACCTGCGTGCCACGCTGAAGGCTGAGATCGGCGATTATCCGATCCAGGTCAGCTATACCCCACGCGGCGCAATCCTTGGCGGTACGGCTCCCAACGCCGATATCGTCGAGACGGCCAGGAAGGTGACCGAGCAGTTTCTCGGTCCGGGTGCGCTGGTCGTCAACAAGATTCAGGTGGCAGGTTCGCTGCAGGTGAATCTGAGTGTGCGGGTGGCAGAAGTCTCCCGCAGCGCCGTCAAGGACCTCAATATCAATTTCACGGCTTCCGGTCCGAACGGCGCTTTCCTTGTCACCGGAAAAAGTGGCGGTTCCGCGCCGGCCCGCGGCGGCGGCACGATCGGCATCGGGTACAGCGCTGGCAATACCAACCTGAGCGCTGTTCTCGATGCACTCGCCAGCGAACACCTCGCCTCGATCCTGGCTGAACCGAACCTGACCGCCATGTCTGGGGAATCCGCAAGTTTTCTGGCCGGTGGCGAATTTCCAATTCCGGTGATGCAGGACAACCGGCAAGTCTCGGTCCAATTCCGACAATTCGGGATCAGCCTGGAGTTCGTCCCGACCGTCCTCAGCAATAATCAGATCAATATCCATGTGAAGCCTGAAGTCAGCGAACTGTCGAAAGAAGGCGAGGTCAGCGTCAACGGAATATCGGTGCCCGGTCTCTCCACGCGTCGTGCCAGTACTGTCGTCGAGCTTGCCAGCGGGCAAAGCTTCGCCATTGGGGGGCTCATCAGGCGCAATTTCAGTACCGACATCGGCACTTTTCCTTGGTTAGGAGATGTTCCGATCCTTGGTGTGCTGTTTCGCTCCTCTTCATTTCAGAAGCAGGAGACCGAACTGGTCATCATTGTCACTCCCTACATCGTCCGGCCGGGATCTGGCCCGGGCAAGATGAGCGCTCCAACTGATCGCATCGGGCCACCTTCGGACGCAGGGCGCACCCTGACGAATACGCTGGCTGGTTCATCGAAGGGCCGTGAGGCGGCGCCGGCCACGGCCAGGGGTGCAACCATCGGTGCCGGCTTTATCATTGAATGAGGACTGCCAATGACCTTGCGACGACACCTATGTCTTTTGATCGCAGTTGCGGCTGCCCTTGGCGGATGTGCAAACAGTGCTGCGATTTCTTCCGGACCGGCCGGACAAACGGTCAGGGTGGAGCGGAAGACCAGTGTCCTACTGCTTCAAAATCTTCGTCGCAACGAGAGGTACGGCCTGCGGGATTTCATTGCGAATGCTAGCCGCGGCAGGCGCGATGCACTCCAACTCGACGTAGCCGGCTCACCGCGGCTCGTAGCGCAAGTTGCCCATGAGGCGCGCGCGATGGGCATTGCCCCCTACAATATCCGCCTGTCCGCCTCTCCCGTCGACCTACCCGCACATTTCGGGGTCCGGATCGAGGCAATTACCTACGAAGCACATCCTGCCGCCTGTCCGCCGTTCGCCGTCACCGGCCCTTCTCTAGGCGACAATTCTTTCGATCCAACGCTTGGCTGCTCAGTCCGCAATAACCTCGCAGTCATGGTCAATGATCCCGGCGATCTGCTAGGCAATAGCGCCGTCATGCCGACCAGCGGTGATCGTGCAGTTCTTCCCATCACAGCGCGTGGGCCCGCGGCGACCGGCAATCGCAGCAATTTGGAGGATGGAGCCCAAAACAAGGGTGCGCCCGAAACCCAATAATATCCGGCCAGGACCAATGACACTGGGCACTCTGGTTTCCATATCAGTTTTGCGATCGGCCGACGAGCTCGTGGACTCCGGTCTGTGCTCGGCCGTTGTTTTTGGTTCGCGGAGCTTTTGCCAAGTTCTGCGACAATAGGGGTTTTGACCGAAGGTCCGAGCGCGTCGACGCTACACAAGGCCGGCGGCAAACACCGCCTTTGCGACCCTCTCAAAACAAACCATGGGAACGGCCTTGCCCATCGCACCTTTACTGATCAGCTGACGCGCCAATACATGATCCTCGACAATGCTCAGACGCTGGGCCCGCGCCTGCGCAAGTAACTGTAACGCCACCTCGCCTTCACCGCGGCACACCAGGACCGGGACGCCTGTCTCGCCCCGCACGTAGCGCAGCCCAATCACCGTCGCCGGTCCAGTCAATATCAATGTTGCCTGGTGGATGCCGAGCGGAGACTCGTTCGCCGACTCGCGACGGAGCCTGCGGTGTTCACCCTTGATGTGCGGATTACCATCCTGTTCCTTGGACTCGCGCTTGGCCTCGCTCTGCGTCATGCGCATGTCGCGCAGGAATAACCAACGCTGAATGAGCAGATCGGCGAGCCCACCAATCAGAAAGGCGACGGCAGCAATCGCTATCAGCACTTTCAGCTCGTTAAAGACAAAACCAAGGCAGCTTAAATCGCACACGGGCAAATAGACCAATGCCCTCCAACCTGCGAGCACAGTGAAGACGAACGTGGCACCAAGAACCAATACTTTGACGAGGGACTTTCCAAGCTCCACAAGCGAGCGCTGGGACACAATCCGCTTCAGCCCCTTGACCAGATCCAATTTCTCAAAGCTCGGTTTCAGCGGCTCGACGGAAATCGTCAGCCCGCCGTTGGCCAAGACGCCGGCCAAGATGGCCGCAACCAACGCCGCACCCAGGATTGGGGCTACGGCTGCCATAGCAAGGTCCATCAATCCGACCAATGCCTGCCGGACCGCACTGTTGAATGGCTGGCCCTGCAGCTTGTCGATGAGCCGCACTGCTTCGCGCCATCCGTCTTCGATCGAGCCTGCCCTGAAGCACAGGCAGCCGAAACCAGCGCAAAGGCTTGCCGCGGTCACAAAGTCGGCGCTGCGCGGGCTCTGCCCTTTCTTACGCGCGTCCCTCAGCTTCTTGTGGCTCGGTGGAAGCTTTTTCTCCTCACTCGTGTCATTCATTTCAAGAACTTCTCGAGCCAATCCAGTACACCATCGAACTGAACGATCTCGGCTCCCATATATTCGATCAGGAAGACGGTGTAGCTCACCATGATGATGCCAAAGGCCGCATTCTTGATGGTCGGAGAGAGATCGTTCAGCTTGATTTGCGGCGCAAAGCGCCCAAGCAGCATGAGGGATACGTCAATCAGAAGCAGCAGAGCCAGCACAGGCCCGGCGACCACGAGCGTGGCATGCATGATATGGTCGAGAAGCTTGATAAATTCCATTGCCCCCTGCTGGGTCAGGGGCGGTAGCAGCCGATACACGGGCCAGATCAGATAACTCCCGTAAAGGCATCTGACCATTGTCTGCAGGCCTCCCGATACGACGAAGATCGTAACCGCCGCAGTTCCGAGAAAGAGCCCCATTGCGGAGGTTTGGCTGCGTGTCGCCGGATCGTCTACCTGACTGGAGATGCCGCGCTGGGTATCAATGATGTCACCAACGGCTTGGATGCTCCAAAGTGGTATGCTGAGCAGAAAGCCGAACAATAGGCCGATAAATATCTCCTTCACTCCGAGGAGCGCGACCGCAATCATACGGGTGCCGGGATCCAGCGCCTGCAAGCCGCTCTTGATTTGCATCAAGCAAGGCAATCCAATTACAACCGTCGCGCTTGCGCGGATCATCCCGCCAATGTGCGGCCGCGTGAATACCGGATGAACCAGCATAATGCCAAGCGCACGGGCCGCGCTAAGTCCAGCCGCAACGACGAATTCGACGGCAGTCTGAACCAGACTTTGCGTCTCGGTGGGTGACAACGCGTCCATTTGAGCTCAGCTCACCGCTCGCTTCAAGCCAATCTAATCGCCCGGGCGCCTCGCCATTATGCGAGTCGTCAACTCTGCTGGTCATCTACCTCGTGTCCTAGCGGCTGCAGATCGACATACCTAGCGCTAGGGTCACGTCACTTGCGCTTCAACTCTCCGCAGCCACGGCTGTCCACCAATAAGGTATGACCATCTCAATGATAGGACCCGCCGAATAGCGCCGCTACCAGGCCAGCAAGCCAAGCTCCTTTGGCTGTCACCGGCCGCAGGGCGGTTTCTGGTGACCTGGAGCTTCGGAGCTTGCATCAATTCAACAGTTCGCGGCGATCGGTCTCGGCCGGCACTTCATCGCGGCTTGATCCATCAGATCGTCAAAACCCTGCGCCCACTTGAGATCAAATCGGTTCGCCTATCCACCCAGTTAACAACTCGCCAGGTTATGCATCGAGGGCCAGGCCTCACAGCAGGTCATTTCATCGTGGAGCCAGACTCGAATTGAGTGGGTGACAATTTCAGATGAGGTCATTCCTCCTCCGAAGGCCGATCGAGCTGAACAGGACAGTTCGGATATCTATCTGTCCCATGATAATGAGGCGAGCTTTCGGTAAGCTGACGAAACTCGTCTCTTTCCATGGTTCAGAATGAGGACAGACAAGCGCGACGCCATAGCTGCAGGCTTGGTCCGCCTTGCGTTCCCCGCACTAATACCTCGCTGTGAGCGCCGGGAACTCGGTGAAGATGTGCTGTGCTTGCTCGATCAGTGGCGCGCTCAGCACCGGGGCGAACAGAACGAGCACCGCGACGACGACGAGGAGCTTCACTGTCAGTGGCAAGGTTTGATCCTGGAGCTGGGTTGCTGCCTGCACGATGCCGATACCCAGTCCGGCCACGAGGGCTGCCAGGAGCGGGGGAAGAACCCAGATCATGAACAGGACAAGTGATCGGCTCAGGTGGGTGAGGATGCTGGCTTCGTCCATCTCAACCTCCGGGGGTTGCGTAGCTTAACACCAGTCCGTGCATGAGCCGCGACCAGCCGTCGATTGTGACGAACAGAAAGAGCTTGAAAGGAACGGATATCATTGTTGGTGACACCATTGACATGCCCATGGCCATCAGAATTGTCGTCACGATCAGGTCGATCGTGATGAACGGAAGATAGAGAAGGAAGCCGATCTCAAATGCACGCTTAAGTTCCGAGATCAAAAAGGACGGCACGAGAATTGCAAAATCATCGGCTGTTGCGTTGCTGCGCATCTCGTCCGACCAGATATGTTCCGTCGATGACAGGAAGAACGTGCGCTGCTCCTCAGTAGTGAACTTTTTGAGGTGGGCGCGCAGCGGCTCGCTGCCCTCCTTGGCGGCGGTCAACCAGTCGTCGGCGGTTTGGTAGCGAAGTTGGGGATCGGTCACGCGGTTGTAGGTCTGCTCGAACACTGGAGCGCCTATGAACACGGTAAGAATCAATGCAGCGCCATACAGAACGATATTCGGTGGTATGGACTGAGTCCCGAGCGCGTTGCGAACCAGGAACAGAACGACAGAAACCTTTATGAAGGCGGTCGTTGTGACGACTGCGAACGCCAGCAGGCCAAGGCCGACCGTCGCCGCAAGAAGCGCAAGGATGCTCGGTTGAATGTCAACCATTGACTGCCAACCTGCTACGCAACCGGATCCCAAGCGCCTCACCAATGCGCACGATATCGCCCCGGCCGATCAATTGACCGTTGGCTACAATATCGACCGCACCGTCCAGGGACCGCCCAAGTTCGAACACGTGTCCCTCGTTGATGCTTCTCAACGTACCCAGCGGGATAGGCCAGCGGCCGCATTCGAACACAAGCGTGATCTCAACACTGTCGATGTCGGCTTCCGAGCGCGGGATTGCTTGTTCCGTTTGGGGGCGTATCGTCATATCTACATACCTTAGAGGATGGGGCTGCAGGCGGAATGGTCCGCGAAGGACAAGTCTGTCGTCCACGGCCTGCGCCGGCGCCCACAACTTGTCCGCCGTGAGGATCAGCTGACTATGGGCAAAGGGAATGACGTCGGGCAGCAGTGCGTCGCCGGGCTGTGCTTGGCGAAGTAGCCTGACAGGCGCCCGCAGCGAGCCGATCTCTGTCGTAATCACGACCGGCAATTCCGACGAAATCTTGCCTTGCTCTCGCGGTAATTGGCCGATCAATTCGCCTAACAAGCGAAACGCAGAAGGAATCCGACCATCAAGCGGTGCGAACAATAACAGGCGGGCCTTTCCCGCCAGCGCTCCGATGGCAACATCGAGCTCCAGATAGGGGTCTTTGGCCGTTGCGTCTTCGATGCGGATCAACTGCACATTCGATGCGAGCACGTTCTCTAGTCCAGCGATCCAGGGTTCCAGTGCGAGCTCGAGAACGAGCGAGCGGGTTGGGTCGGAAGGTAACGTAAGGCCCTGCTGGACCGTTGAAATCAGTGTCTCGACGAGAAGACGAGGTAAGGACAAAACAGCTGTCTCGCCGCCGGCGCCAAATACGCAGTCGAGCATCGACATGTCATATGGCTCTGCCTGCCAGACAAGACGGCTCACACGGATGGATAGTGGCTTGTCGCCATGGCGGCTCTGGAAGATGGTACGCCGTGCGGCAATCTCGTTGGCCCACGAGACCACTTCATGCGCCAGCTTCACCGCTGGCTGAAATAGTGCGGGCTCAGCCACGGCGCTTACCGACAGGTTGCACAGGCGCAGTTCGTGACGTCATAACAGAACAAGCCATTAGAACGCCCCGCCGATCGTCTGGCTGCGCGAACCACCCCGATATCGGAGCAAAACCTCATCGTCGGCGTCGATTTCGGCCGCAGACTCCGAACGAACGGCGCTCGCGCGCTGGACATTGCCCTCAATCTCTTGCCATTTCTGGCTCGCCGCCGAACGCCCGGCCCATACTGCCCGCGCCTCACTCACCGCCCGCTGTGCCTCCTCATGCGCGATGCGTGCCTGCTCAAGCGCCTGACGCGCCGATTCGATCTCTGCTGCCAGTCGCCCAGTGACGAGTTGACACCGTCGATCGAGTTCGGTCACGGACGTTATGCCGAGCGCCGCCAGTTCCCGATAAAGTTCAGCTTCGACCTTTGCGCGATGCTTCTGCGCGGCTTCAAGCCCCTCAGACGCCAGCTGCAGCGCGTCGGCTGCAATTCGGCGCTTGGCTTCCATGTTCGACAATTCACGAAGCGCGCTTCGCTCCCTCATGTCTTTCACCAGCCGCAATTTCGACGCTTGCACGGGATTCAGGCCGTGAGACGCGACATCCATGAAACGGTCTCCTCAAAGCTGGACGGCTCGTCCTGTCCCTGGCGCAAGAATGCGCGCAGTTCCTCGATTGAATCGATTGCCCGATCAGTCAGTGGGTCGCTGCCGGGCTTGTATTCACCGACCTTGATCAGAAACTCAGCTTCATTGTAGCGCGAGAGCAGATCGCGGAAGACGGAGGCCGCCTTGCGATGTGGCGCGGAGGCGACCGCATCCATGACACGACTTCGGCTCGACAGCACATCAATGGCGGGAAAATGCTCGCGCGAAGCCAGCGCGCGCGAAAGAATGATATGACCATCAAGAATGCCGCGCGACTCTTCGGCAATCGGATCGCCCGTGCCGTCACCTTCGACAAGCACTGTATAGAATGCCGTGATGGAGCCCCGCTCTCCCATACCGGCACGTTCCAACAGACCAGGCAGCAGCGCAAAAACGGAAGGAGGAAAGCCGCGTCGGGTCGGAGGTTCTCCCGCGGCGAGGCCGATTTCGCGCATCGCGCGGCTAAAGCGCGTCAGCGAATCCATCATTAGCACGACCTGCAGTCCTTGATCCCGAAAATACTCCGCGAGTGCGGTCGCCATATGAGCGCACTGCGCCCGCTCCATTGCGGATCGATCGGATGTCTCAACGACAACGATCGTGCGCGCAATGGCATCTCCAATATGACGTTCAATGAATTCACGTACCTCGCGGCCGCGCTCTCCTATGAGTGCAACTACGGTGACATCAGCGGCCGCCCCTTTTACGATTTGCGACATCAGCGTCGACTTACCGCACCCAGCATCTCCATAGATTCCGATCCGCTGACCTTCGCCACACGTCAGAAGCCCATCCAACACGCGGACGCCGAGAGGAAATGGCTGCTCGATGCTACGCCGTTTCATCGGGTTGGGTGCCCTGCCGCGGAGCGGACAAGTGTGGACCGTCTTTATGGGCCCCTTGCCGTCGAGTGGACGGCCGAAGCTGTCGATCACGCGACCGAGCAGGCCGGGCCCGACCGACACTTCCTGCATGCGCCCGGTCGGGACCACTTCCGCGCGGTGTGACAGGCCTACCATGTCGCCGATAGGCGTCAGCAGAACCCCATCCGGCAGCAAACCGATGACTTCGGCCTCAAGCGCCCATCCGGATGCGTGATCCTGCAACAGGCAAAGTTCTCCGACACGGGCCCCTGGTAATACGGCATGAAGTAACGTGCCGATCGCTCGCGTGATCCGTCCCCGCACAGCACGCGTATCGACATCCTTTGCTGCGGACCTTACAGATGCCAGCGCCGCACGCAAATCTCCTTCTCTGGCCGCTTGACCAGGGCCTGATCGTTGCATCGTCACGATTCGCCATCCTGAGAGGACGGATCAAGGCTGAGACGCAATTTGCGGAGTTGTGCGGCAAGTCCTAAATCCACATTGCCGAACTCGCTCCACAGAACGCACTGGTCAGGTCCCATAGCCGGGTCCTGATCAATTCTGACTTTCGGCCGACCATCCGTCCCGTCGAACGCCTCGAATTCATGTCTTAGTGCATCAGCGTTCACAGGAGACACGTGAAGGCATACTTCCGCGCTGCCATATCTTTGCTCGACGGCGTGACGAACGGTTCTTACCAGCATCTCGCCGGGATCAAAGGAGCCCAACAGGTCGGTCAATATCTCAAGGACGAGCTGTGGCAACTCCTGCTGCAGAACGGCTTTTCGCCGGGCCACATCGGAAGCAGCTCGGGCGATCAGCTGCGCCATTTGGTCCGATCCTGACCTAAGACCCTCGCTGTGGCCGCGCTCCCGCTCTTGCTGATAGGCTTTGCTTGCCCAGCTGCGAACCTGCTGCAGATATCGGTCGGCTAGCGCACGCGTCTGCACCGCATCGTACCAGATGCCGAGTTCCGCGGCTGGTATGAGTGGACCAACCGGCCGTATCCGCGGGCTATCTGGCTGGGCCATCTCATTGGCCGTCATGCCGCTGGCGCCTCGTTGGCCAAGTGGGCTACCACCAAAGACAGCAAACGACCCGCTGCGCTGTGGTGTTCGGCTGCTGGGGATTCGGCGGCGGTCCCAACACGTAAGCGGAAAAGGACGCGCAAACGGTCAAGCTCTGATGCGTCCTTGAGCCAGGCACCAAGGCTCGCATATCCGTCATGTTCAATCTGGCTCGACAGTTTATACGGATCGACAATCGATGTGGTCGCGACTGCAGCAGATAAGTGTCGGATTGCGAAAGCGTGCGCTTCCGCACCAATATTTTCGATCAGAATCGCCACATCATGCTTTGACACAAGCTTCAGCACCGAACGGGCATGCCAGATACTGCCAGCGAGCAAGGCCGCCCGACGCGGATCATGCCCGAGCAGAACGTCCCTGCCCCAGTCAGTTCCGTTCGAGGCCAGCTCACTTAGCAGCAATTCGGCCAGTCTTTGCTGCAACCTCGGAGTCTTCTGCAACTGCAGCACCGTGGCCTCCGACAGGAGCCCATCAAGATGGCCGGCCAAACGGCTGGGATGGATCAAGGCGGCAAGCTCGCGCAGGCGATCGGAATGCGCGTTGAGTGAATGATTTTGGTCGGGGGATACCATCGATACGAACCTGAATGCCGGCCTATTTCGCATCGGAGGAGAGCTTCTTGCCAGCGGACTGGACCGCTGGCTTGCTGGCACCACGGCCGAGATTTATCAGCTTACGCCAGGATTGGCGAAGTTGCCCCCCGCGTGCGCTCAGCAGCAGGCAAGATACGATGCCCAATACAGCGAGCGCACCGCCTGCGCCGATCGCAATGGGAGCCGCGACGAACCTGGTAGACTCGTTTGACGCTGCCGCTGGCGTAACCGAGACCTCATGCTGAGTCCGCTCGACGGGCACGAACACGACCGCCACTTTGTCGTATGATAGACCTTCGATGCTATTGGCGACGAGCATCTTGATTTGCGGCAGCAAGGCTGAGAGCTTCGCGCTGGAGGCGTGCCGAATGAAAACCGACGCCGAGGACGGGGTTGCATCCTGCCGCAGCAGATCATTCTTCGGTAGGACGACATGAACACGGGCGGAGAGAACCCCATCAATATCGTTGATCGTACGCGACAATTCTTCACTTAGGGCATAGACGTAGCGGGCCCGCTCCTCGACCGGAGAGGCAACGAGCCCCGATCCCTTGAACACCTCACCAAGGCTCTTGAAAGGCTGGCGCGGCAAGCCCTGGTCATTTAGCAACTCGATGGAATAGGCGAGCTGCTTTTCTTCGACCTGAATGGTGCTCGTCCCATCCTTACCGACGACCCGGATGGCATCCACGCCCCTGCTCAGCAGCAGCCCAAGCATCTCGTTGGCGTCACGCTCCTGCACTTTGGTATACAGATCCGTTTTGCAACCGGTGAGGGTCGGTAAAAGTAGCAGCAGAACAAGAGCATGAAGCCGCTTGCTCACGGGCCGACCGTTACCGATCTCACCTTTCGTCAAGACAGCCAACGGCCCGCTCAGCCTGCTGATAGAAGTTTATTCAGAGATGAACTGACGGCACCCGTACCCTTGGAGATGAGCGAAACCTGGACGACGCCGTTGTAAACATCGCGCAAATTCGTCAGCGCCGAATCGAAATGATCCGCACCTTCCGGCTTGCCTGCCGGATGCACCTCGACTTGCTGCGGCCGCAGGAGCGGTTGCGCGGCCGGCCCAAGCTGGAAACTCTTCGCAGGATCAAGGCCGCCGACGAGCGTCGGCGAAACTGCATCTCCAGGAAATGGTTTGCCCTGGTGGATAGCAGAAATGCTCTGAAGGACGCGATCGCCAAGCGGGCTCGCCGGCGTGACGGCGCGCTGCAGTTCCGGCACTGATGAAACTGGCGCGCGCCCGGTCACAGAAGAGTCGGCCCCCTGTTTCAAGGCGGCCTGCGCGAGACTCTCGTGAAACTGAGCGTGCGCCAGGGAACAGCCGCTGGAGGCACACTCGACGGGGTTGGCGGAGACCGACGCAATTCCAAGCAACATGGGAGAAATCATTTCTGTCCCGCGGTGAGATTAGCCATTCGCTCGCATGAATGGGCTGGCACCCTAGAGACCCAAACTGACCAAAAGCTGACGAGCATCTGTCATCTAATAATCACGGTTGGCTTCCAATTTCGGGCGAGGCGTCGGCCTCCAAATTTTGGGACGAATTCCGGTGCTTGGTCTCAATTAGAAGAAAATCGCTGGAATGCTCATCCGGTCTACAAGGTTGCATATCTTGAAGAAAGTTCTCTGTCTTGCTGTTTTCATGTGCTTGGGCGCCATCAAGGCGCTCGGCGCCCCGCTGGCGCTGCCGTCGACGCCGTATAGTTACACAGTGCTGGATCAGGACCTCGCGACCGCGCTGCAGGAGTTCGGTAACAACCTCAATATCAGAGTCAATATCAGCACCGGGGTGAAGGGACGAATTCGCGGGCGAATGCCGGATCTCCCACCGCGGGAGTTTCTCGAACGGCTGATCAGTCTCTACAATCTTCAATGGTACTACGATGGGCTGGTGCTCTACGTATCTGACGCGCATGAGGCGCAAAGTCGCCTTCTGATACTGAATCCGATCAGCTTTGACGCGTTCAAGGCGGCGCTCGACGCACTTAACATCTCGGACGAGCGCTACATCGTGAGAGCCGTGCCGGGAGATGGCCTCGTCTTCGCGTCCGGTCCACCTCGCTTTATCGCGCTTGTGGAGCAAACACTCAAAGGACTGGTGACGGAGGCACAGGCGCGACGAAACCCGAACGGAGCCGAAAAGCCACCGCATGAGTCGGTCTTGATGCTGTTTCGCGGATCTTCCAGCGTGGTCGTTCGCGAAGGACGCCCCAACGACGCTCCTTCACCCGAGCTTTCACATCAAGACGGCGTGGATCACGCACCCGATACTGGTAAGAAATGAACGGATAATAACAGATGGGTTGGGAAGAGATGTAATTTCTACCTATGCCCTCTGTCAGCTTTTCGAAAGCTGCAGCTGTCATGACGAGAGGGCGGCTGTCCAGCGGCGATGCCGCAAGACAGGCAATAAAGGGCCGGGCCTGCACCACGGATGCTCGAGCCGAAAAGGGCAAGCAGTATCCGTGACCTGCCTTGCAGCCTTAGCGTTTCATGCGAGCTTTTGAAAAGCTCTACGAAGTCCGTCATGAACTTCGCCGCATCGGTTGAGAGCCGCTTTGTTGTACAAAGGGAGGAACAGGATGGACTTCAATGCGCTAGGCGGAGCAGACAAGAGCCCACCGCCCCGCTCGCCCTCATCGCCCGCCGATCGAAGTGAGTTTGAGCGTGAACTGATGGCATTGCATGAAATGCCTGGATACAGTCAGGACCTGATTTGGCAGGAGCTTGGAGGCCGACCGCCGCATGTCGGGCCATCATTGACCGGCGGCGAGCAGTCCAATTCCCAACAGGCGGCCGCTCAAGATCGCGCGGGCTCCTCCGATTTCGGCAACGACCCGGTTTGGCAAGATCTTGAGCCTGGACTCATGCACGCGGGGTCGCCTCACGCCGGACGGTCTGAAGGGCGGCCCGCGCTGCCCGCACGCGTCGCGCCGCCGGAACTTGGCGATTTCGTCATGGCGAACGGATATCTCGCCAGGGAAAACTGGGTCTTTATCGGCCAAACAGCTTCGCCTGCTCAGATCGAGATGCTGAGAGGCCGTGACGTCATGCCGAGCAGAAATGTCCGGACTACAACGTTCACCATCCTGGGTGTGCCTCACACGGCGCAATGGCGAGCAGAAGGGTTCATTCGTCTCGAACCGTCGCTGGAAGCCGCCCTTAGGCCCGCAGGTTCGGGCGAACACCCGCCAGGTGACCAAGCACAATAAGATTGACAGATGCAGAGTGCATCTGAGATTCGAGGCGTCCAGAGTACCATGCACCGCTCAACTTTATGGGCGATGGATTGATTCGCGCGGCCACCCCAGCAATCTGATCCGATCATGCTGCATCGCCCCGTTCGGGCAGACGCCAATAACTTGTTTGACACGCAGGCGCGAGCTGGCTGAGCGCTGGTGAGTTGCCGAGAGATGTTGCGGAACCCGCGATGTGTTGCATGAATCAGCGCACGCGAATCCTGCGAAGAGCGGCAGACTCGTTGGCCAGGCCGTCGCAGAGGCGAGCGACCGAGCACCGAAGCAAGCCGATGCCGAATTGAGGACCCGTCGCCGCCTTGAGCGACGTCATTCTCAACTCATTGTGAAATCCTTTGAGCGCCGTCAGCTTCTCGAAAGCTAATCGCTCCTACCATACGGCGTGAATATCTAGACGGCGATATGCCTATAGATTGTAGCCAAACTGAGCGCTGGGAGCGCTGTGCAATCGGAAGCAAGCGGTAGGAGCCATTGAAGCCTATCGACATCTCTTGCTCGTTGTTCGCCGCGATCTCAGGCTGCGCCACATAGCCAGCTTGTGGTGCGATCTCAAATCAGAGGACGTATGATGTCAGTCAACAATCTGCCGCTAACCACCAGCTCGAATTTGGCTTTGTCGGGGCTAGCTTCCGGGCCCTCGCCGGCGCGTGACTTTTCAAGCTTCGAGGCGGTGCTGGTCAGTTTGTCGTTGAAGGACGCGACTGACGAGCATTCCCCACCGCAAGGTCCGGCGACCGAGGACTCGGCCAAGCAACTGACGGAGGAACTCACGCAAGAGGTGCGGAACATCATCCCGCCGGAGATTAAGGCCGCACTGGACGCATGTCAGGAGACCCCCGAGCCGTCCTCTGAGGAAGCCTCCTCCGCTGCGAACGCTCCAAAGATTGCAGAAGCCCCCGTACAAAGCTCCAGAATTACGTGGAACAGCGGCACCCCGACTGAGGCCGAGCTGCAGATTGTGTCGGTGCTGATCCGACACAAGGACAAATGCCCGCTGGATTGGAAATCTCTGGGAGATTTGGCTAACGATCCCTCCACACCGCCGGATCTAAAGGCGGCCATCGAGGCACTGCAGCGAGACCCCGAGCTCTTCTACGCGATAGGTTCGCAAGGCGACGGCCGCTGCGGCGGTAAAATCAAAGCGGGTGATCTCTCCGGCTTCTCCGATCACCACCCGCAAGTTGCTGAGTTCCAGGAGCAGCGGGCAAAGAACTATACGCAAAACTACATCCCCTCCGACGGCAGCGGCAATGGCGAGCCATCGGTTATGATGCTGACCGATGCATTGCGCGAGCTCTATCGCTATTCCGACAACCTGCCCAAGAACCTAAGCCTTTCGGATTTCAAGCAGATCGTCGACGGCGAAGCTAAGACGGGCAAATGCCCGCCGCAGGTTCTCGCGGCCGCTCAATACTTCCTCGACCATCCGGATGAATGGAAGCAGTTGTATGGCGGCTCGATAGACAAGGTCCACAAAGAGGACTTTCTGCAGGTTGCTTCATCATCGGTGAATCTCACGAAAGCCGAGCTCGATACGCTCGACACGATCAGCAAGAACCAAAGCGCCTTTTTCGGGAAGGGCGACCTGACGCGGGAAAAGCTGGCGAGCATGGCCGATGACAAGAGCCTCGCGCCCGAGGTGCGAAAGGCGGCATCCCAGCTGCTGTCCGACCCTGTGCTGTTCGGGTTGATGAACAACGCGATTACGGGCTACAAAACCCACCACAAGTTCTTCGACTTCGGCGGCGGCCATACGGTCGATTCCGGCAATATCAGCAAGAGCGACTTCAACCAGTTCTTCAGCAACATGTCCGGTGCGAACCGCACCGTTCAGCATGTGAAGACGCATGCCGCCCGAACGGCCGCCGAGAAGGACGCGGTCGCGGACATGACGATGGGCGTGGCAGACCAGCCCGACATCAAGTCTCCCAAAAAAAACGGCGGCGCCTTCATGCACGCAATCAATGACGTGCTCAAGGTTGGCTCGAAGGTACTCGACTGGGCCGCGACCGCAGTCGGTGTACTTAGCTTCATTCCAGGCTTGGGCGAATTGGCCGATCTGGCGTCAATGGTGCTCGAAGCCGAAGCGCAAGCTGCAAATCTTCTTCACACGGCGATCAGCGGTGGCAATATAAAGCAAGCGCTCGAAGAAGCTGGCCTGAACCTTGCGGCACAGGCGGTAGGTTGCGTCGGCGGCCCTGAGGTCAAATTGGCAATGCGAGAAGGCTTGGTGAAGCAGGCAATTCAAGAAGCAGCCACGGCGGGGGTCAACCTCCCGGTTTCGGTAGCCCAATCCTACGCCGAGGACTACCTGAATAACTTGAAGGCTCGCATCGAGTCCGAACGCATGCAAGCTGCAGGCGCTAACGCCTAGCCGCATCACACTATCTGTCAGGATCAGGCTGAAAACGCCAGTCGAGCTTGTGCGGCTTACGCGCGGTCGGGTCTCCCTGCCGAGCAGTCGGTCGCGCAAGCTCTACCATCCTCGATGCCGTCCGCCGGATCCGAGGAACTTGCTCGCTCTTCACTGCGCACAATTTGTGTAGGCCGCGCCCGATCGCGCGAGGCCGACCTCAAATGCAGTCTGCCGCTGCGAAGGTTAATCGGCCGCATACGCAGTCCGGCAAGAAGGTCGATGCATTAAAGCCGCGCGACAGAACCGGTCAGAGGTGCGGAGCCTGCCGGCTTGCGCAAGGATCAGGAGCATGCTGATCGCAGAGCGCCAGGGCGATGGACCGCTTCTCGAGCCGCAGGCTGCTGTTCGCTCTGCATGAAGGCGGGCCCCGATTGACGGATCCTTCATGAGCCCTCCAGGACCGAGGGATCATCCTTGATCGCTGAATCGCCGTCAATCTGGCTTTCCGCCCCGCTCCAAACCAGGTCAAGCTCCGTCCCGCTGCGCCCGGCCGCAAGAAAATTGTCGAAAGACCCGCGGGCATCGAAAGTGACGTCAGCCCGGGATTGCAACGCGTCGACTTCAAACGCGATCTATTAATCGTCGCGTTAACATCAGCCTGCTGAAGCTTTCGACTTGATGAGCAGCGATCCGACCCGATCGAGCTCCACAAACGAACGTTTATCCTGGTACATACCATCTGATCTGCAGCTTTCGCAGATCCAGCATCGGCCCATTGCATTTTGTAGAACTCGTCAGCTTCTCGAAAGCTAACGTTTGCACATTGGTGGGCGGAGACTTCCTCCATTGGCACGATTGAATTGACATAGGAGAACCCGATGCGCGTTACAAGCTCCAGCGCCACTGGGCACGTTGATGCTGACCTCCATGCGGCTGGCGGCAAAAGCAGCGGCAAAAACGGATCTCACAAACCTGACGAGCGCGATGAGCATGGCCGATCGCCAGATGCGAACAGTCCCGTAAACGGCGGCGCGTCCACGCCAGGCGGAACCTCGCGCGAAGCTGCTATGCAGCAAGCATTCAACGTCGCTCTGGGAGCCGCTGCTCTGCAGCTTGCAAATAGTGCAATGGGTCATTTTGACGACGTCATGGCCGAAACAGAAGAGGATTCCTGACGTCGCATGTTGCGACGGCAGGAAATTGGGAGCCGCACGTTGCGGCGAAATACAAGCAAACAGGAGAACTAGTATGACTAAGGGTGTTGGTGCAGCTGGCACCGCTGCTGCTGCGACCGCTTCCACCGCCGCTGAAGTTGCTGGAGAGGCAGCATTCCAACGGCAAATCGCCGCTCTGACTCTCACCAGCACCAAGGCTGCTGAGAGGGATGTGGAACTCCGCGTCGTCTCGACCGAGCTCTCGACCGTCAAGAAAGCAGCCGATGAGCGGGTGCAGTAAGGGATGAGGTGGGCGACGTACGTCGCCCACTTTCTCGGGCTGCTTAGTCCGTGAAGTCGCAACGGGCCGTACGGTTTTGCCGTACGGTTCCGTTCGCTGTTCAGGAGAGCGACCGTGAATGAGCCACATCGCTGGCGTTTCGAAGTGCTGCTGGGGTGCTATTCTGGGTTAACAGGTGAATTGGGGGTCGGATCGTGTCTGATCGGCAGCAGCCTCGATGCTGATTTAATCTTTGTCGAGCAAGGCCTCGAACCGCACCATCTTCGTGTTACCCCGCATTCCAATTCCATCGAGATTGAGGCCCTGGCGAGCGACGTCCGTGTCGACGGGCACGACACTGTTTTGCCTAACGAGCCCGTCGTTGTCCCTCTTCCTGTCGTCCTGCATGCCGGCCAGATGTCGATCCGTTGGTCTATCGAGGGTCTCGAAAAAGCCGGCTCTATCGATCGCCGGCGTGTGTCGCTCATCGGACTTGCCTTGGTTGTTATCGGCTTTGCCGCGGTTGGCGCATTAACGACCAGTTTTGTCCAGACCGACACCGCTGCGGTGCCAAGTTCCTCGCCTCCTGCCACGGACATTGCACCCAAGCTGGCGCTCAGCGCTCCTGATGCTCCGACCACCGATGCAGCTGCCGGGCTGCTGCAGGAAGAAGTTGACAGAGCGGGCCTTGTCGGCATCAAGGTCGGTTCTGGGGCCGGGGTTGTCACGGCCGATGGCAGCGTTACGCCCGCTGCACTCGCCGCTTGGCAAGACATCCAACAACGGTTTGATCGCACTAGCAACGGTGCTTATACGCTCGTCAATGCAGTCGCCATCAAGGATGAGAAGACACCTTCCGCGATCGGGATCCAGGCTGTGTGGCGCGGCAGCGATCCTTACATCGTCGTTGCTGGCCAAAAGTATTTTGTTGGCGCGCTGTTGAGCAATGGATGGACCGTCAACGGAATTGAGGAAGGGCGTGTTCTGCTGAGCCGGAATGGCCGGCTTTCCGCTCTGTCTTATTAGTATTTCAGGCTGCAGGTAAGGAAGCAAAGTGCCATGACTAGGCTGCCCCCGAATTCTGTCGAGCCTGGCCCATCTTTTGAGGGACCAAACGTTGATCATCATGCATCTGCTATCACGCCGGTCAATTCTCGAGCCAAGTCCATCGGGATCGATCGGACGCGCGGCAATGATGACAGGAGTCACGGCGCAGTTTCCCAGCATAACGACGCGCCCGATCGCTTGGTTGAGGGCACGATCGACAGCGCGCTCGAGCTCGGTTCGATTAATGCGATTTCGCGCGTCAATCTCGACGAGGCCCGCGCCCAACCAGGTCAGATCGAGCCAGGCTCGGAACTCGCTTGGCTTAAGGGGCCTAATCTCGCGCATAGCCTGCTCTCTTTCGTGACGCCGCGGCTACGTCATTCGCACGTTCTGCGTCCCGAGCAACACGGCCCTCTTTTGGAGCGTTTAGCCAATACGCTATCTGCCGCGCCAGAGGATTTGGTGGCACGCGAAGGAGCCGCCCTTCTGCAGCTGGAGCTGCAGCGGTTAATCTTGCTCCGGCAGAGCCACAACGGCTTGATCAAAGGCTAGCGATGGCCGAGCCAGACAAACTGCAACACGTCACATCTACGCAGCCGCCAAACGTTTCCGACGCCGATGCTCTCGAACTGGTCTCTGGGCCGGAGCGAGATTTGCTCTGCGTGCTTTCTTATATCTATCTTTCGTGCGGGCAGAGCGCAAAGAGCCTGGCTCTGTTGCGGCTTATTGCTCACGAACACTCTCGAGACATCGGCCTGCTGCGGATTCTGGCCTATGCTCTCATCTCGGAGCGTCGCGGTGACGAAGCACTGTCGGTATTGGATCGGCTTGACAAACTAGATGGCGAACCGTCTTCGTCTCTGCCCTTGATGCTGATGCGCAGCCACGCCCTGCGTCACGCCGGCCGTATGACCGAAGCGCAGGCCGTCTTCAAGCGCTATGTTTCATTGCGCGGCAACACAGCTCCAGCCAAACAACAATAAGGCTTCTCATGGCCAACGTTCTACGAAATCTCATCACGCGCGCGCCCGCCCACCCGGATTTGATGGTCGCGCTGATGCTTCTTCTGGCGATCGGAATGATGATCATGCCGATCCCGATCGTCGTGATCGATATGCTGATCGGCTTCAATCTTGGCTTTGCCATACTGTTGCTGATGGTCGCCCTGTATCTCAACACGCCGCTCGACTTTTCGTCCCTGCCGGGCGTGATCCTGATCTCCACTGTTTTTCGTCTCGCTCTTACCGTTGCAACAACGCGGCTGATCCTGGCCGAGGGCGACGCCGGCAGCATCATCCATACGTTCGGCGATTTCGTCATATCTGGCAACATCGCTGTCGGCATTGTCATATTCCTGATCGTAACCATGGTGCAATTCATGGTTCTGGCCAAGGGCGCCGAACGAGTGGCAGAGGTGTCGGCGCGCTTCACGCTTGATGCGCTGCCGGGCAAGCAGATGGCGATCGACGCAGAGCTGCGCAACGGCCACATCGACCAGCACGAAGCCCGCAGCCGGCGCGGCGTGCTGGAGCGGGAAAGCCAGCTTCACGGCGCGATGGACGGCGCCATGAAATTCGTGAAGGGCGACGCCATCGCCGGACTCATAGTCATCTGTATCAATATGCTTGGTGGTATCACGATCGGCTCGCTTTCCAGGGGCATGTCCCTTGAAGAAGCGATGCATCAATACACCATCCTGACGATCGGTGATGCGCTCATTTCGCAGATCCCGGCCCTGCTTCTGTCAATTACGGCCGCAACCATTGTCACTCGTGTCAACGGTCCTTCCAGACTTAATCTAGGCGCCGATATCGTCAACCAGCTTACGGCGAGCACACAAGCGCTCCGGCTGGCCGCCTGCGTCCTGCTTGTGATGGGCCTCGTTCCTGGCTTCCCTTTGCCCCCCTTTGTCATACTGGCCGCGCTCTTTTCCGCCGCCAGCTTTGTCAAGGTTGGCGAGCCAGAGAACAAGACCGCTCCCAAGGCCGGCGTCAGTCCCTCCGGTTCGGCTCCCGCTTCCACGCAGGCTCAGAAGCAAACCCTGCCAGCCGAAGCACTTCCGATTACCCTATTGCTAGCGCCGAACCTGATGAAGGCAATGGACGTGGGGGAACTCGAGCGGTGCGTCGCACGGGTTTCGGCACTGGTCTCAGCTGATCTGGGCATCACAATTCCACGCATTCCCGCCCAAAGCGCAAACCACCTTGCCCGATCGCAATTCAGTGTGGCCGTCGAGGGCGTGCCCGTAGAAGAGGGCGCTATTGACCCGACAAAGCTCCTGCTTGATGACGACGTAGCGAACATCGAATTGAGCGGCATCCCCTTCTGGCAGGATCCAGACACGAATCGGATCTGGATCGAACAGGGCCATGCGGCTGCTCTCGAAGCGGCCGGCATAGGGCATCACGGACCGAGCGAAATCATCGCCTTGCGCGTCCGGTCCACGTTGACGCGCTATGCACAGCGCCTGGTTGGCATTCAGGAAACGCGCCAGTTGCTTGGCCGGATGGAGCAGGAATATGCCGATCTGGTGAAGGAGGTGCTGCGCACGACACCGATCCCTCGGATCGCGGATGTCCTGCGCCGTTTGCTGGACGAGGGCATCCCGATCCGGAACACCCGCTTGGTTCTGGAGGCGCTTGCGGAATGGAGCGAACGGGAGCAAAATGCTGTACTGCTCACCGAATATGTGCGCTCTGTTCTGAAGCGGCAGATCTGTCACCGCTATGCCAACGCACATCGCGTTGTGGCTGCCTTTATCGTCGAGCGTGAGACTGAGGACATCGTGCGGGGTGCCGTGCGCGAGACCGCCGTCGGCCCATACCTCGTTTTGGAGGACCGGCAAAGCGAAATGCTGCTCTCCCAATTTCGCCAGATCCATTCAAGCATCGCGCGCAGCCAGAACCAGCCAGTTATTCTAGGTTCGATGGATATCCGGCGTTTCGTTCGCGGCTTTCTTACCCGTAACGGAATCGACCTACCTGTCCTTTCATATCAAGACCTCGCCGCGGATTTCACGGTCCAACCGATCGGATCCGTGAAGCTGGCAGCCGCCAAGGACAAGAGCCCTTCCCCAGGCGGTCTCCTGAGCGCTGCGAGTTGAGACTGCACGGCAGATCATCGTGAGCAGGCTATGAATTCAAATGGAACCAAACGTCGGCGACGCTTGTGCTTCGTTAGTCCAGGCCCACGGCCGGCTCTGCCTGCGATGCTCACTATTGTGATGCTCACCGGTTGCGCGAGCCCGTCCGATCTTTCGCGCCAGCAGCGGTCCACGTCAGACTTAGCAAGCGCCAAAGAGTTTGACCCCGCCATGCGCGAGCGCATCTCGCGCGCTCTCGTTGATGCCGATGAGCAGAGTCTACGCGCTACGTTGGACCAACAACCGGACAACGTCAATGCGGCAATTTCCCTTGCACGGGCCTTGTTGGCGCGCAACTCCGCAGATGAGGCACTTCAGGTGCTCAATGCGGTACTATTGGCAACACCCGGCGACCCGCGCGCATTGAATGCCAAAGGCGTAGTACTCGATCAACAGGGGCGCCACGAGGAGGCGCAAGTGCTATATCGTCGAGGCCTCGCGATCGAGCCCACAAATACGATGCTGCGCAGCAATCTCGAGTTGTCGGCCGCACTTGAAAGCAAGACGGGCATCCGAAACTCCAATCAGGAGTTGCAACCTGGTGACCAGTACGCATTAGCCAGATCGAGATCTCAAAGCCGACAACCGTAAATCGCGGATGCCTATCCATGTCAGTCGGCTGGCCGACAGACAGCCAGATAATAATCGCGTGCAGAGACTACAAGGCGCATTTGGTTTCGAACGATGTTGTCGCGAGGAGCGCAACTTTATCATGTATAATCGGGAGAGCCGAGCGCTGTCTCTTGGCTAAATGGCGTGAGCCCGACACGCGCTCGCTTGGACGGAGCAGGCCTCTACCCTCAGTTAGACGCCGGTAGGCAGCCGATCTTTCACACGACTTCGTAACCAGGTCACCTGCCCAACATTCTGTATCTTGAGTTTACCTATTCTTGGGTAGCGGATCTTTGGAACGTCCGGCCACTTCAACGAAGACATGCAGGCGAACAATCAAAATATCTCTCGAGCTCCGCAACCGCGCGCTCCTCCCACTCTATAGCTTGCGCCAGCAATGAGCCGCCTTGTATTGGCCGAAATGCGGCGGCCTGCCGGCACAGAGACGCTATCGCGCGATAGCGGCGCACGTTTTCCATAACGGCAAGTCCGGTCATGTGCGGATATTTCCCCTGCTGTCCCAGGCGAGAACTTGCTGCATAACAGTTTTCGATCCGTTAGCGGCAAGGGCGAAAGGCGTGAATGGTTGGCAGATTCTTGCCGGCCTGACAGCCGATGAACCTTTCCCAGGAGATGATCCTCCATCAAACGCGCTTCGGCATTGCCGGCCAAGGGCGCAGCCGCTCCGCGTTTGCTCCGCATACATCTTCAGCCAGGCAAGAGTATAGATGAAGAACAGGAGCGAGGGCACGTCTCGGCTTGCACAACAATCAAGCGACCTTTGTTACTGGTTGGCTTCCAATTTGACGTCGCATGCGGAGGCCAACGTTATCACCCCCCGCGACGAGGCCAAGGTTTGGAATCGACGCCGACGTACATCGACGTCCCTTGGTGCCAGTCCGAACCTCGGTCCCATGCCACACTACAGGTCTAATTCAACGCGGTCCAGACTGACCGATCCGTAGCCCTAACCAGCGGCGTCGCTGGATCTGGAGACATTAAGCCCATCAGCATGACAGCCCGCCGAGGCAGCACTCTCAGCGTCAGGTGCACCATCTTTCGCCTCCGAACGAGAGCCGGGCTTTCGATTTGCGGCCCTGGCCCCAAGCAGTTGCCGCCCCTCTCGGGTGACGCTTCGGTCAAGGCTGACGTCTCCGACCTAGAATCAACTCGCCAAAACAGATGGGTGACGGCACGTGTTGTTTGCAGCAGACTGCCTTACAAGCGCTCGGTTAACAATGGCACGCTGGAGCACTCGCACCGCGATTAGGGCACTCAGATGATCACGCCGGTTCGGCGGAACTGGAGTCCAAAAGAACTATTCAATTCTCTTACGCCAGCGATGTTCAACGCTGAGCCGTCGGCTATACGTGCGCGTTGGGATAAATTGTGGCCTGACCTGTACACGGAGTATGACGCCCGGCACTTGAAACAAGAGTTAGCCGACCGACAACTCATCGTTAGCGATGAAGCTGCGGCATTCTTCAGCGCCTGGGCGATCGACGAGGAGCGCCACACCGATGGCTTCATCCGCGTCATTGAACTCGTCGCTAATGGATCCGAAAAGGATCTTCGGGAGAGATTAGACGCTCGGTCGCACGATTTTGGTCCAATCGGTGAACACCTGAGGGACGAATTCTCCCTGATGGTTATGATTGCATTTGATGAGATGTGTACCTGCCGTGCCTATGCGGCAGAGAAGCCCTTCTATGACGCCCTTGGCAATACCACGTTTCATCACTGGCTGAGGGAAGTGATTGCCGACGAGGCGGTTCACTCGATGAACGCCGTGAACGTTATCCGTGCGCGCCACCGCGACCGCATTGGCCAAGCGGCCTCAATTCTCGATAACCTAATCCGCGCAACCGAAAGTCTACGCTATTCCGGAACCTTCGTCCTCGACTACTTCGGCGCAGTGTACTCTAAAGAGCTGCTCGCCGGTTCTCGCCTCGTGACTATGAGAAATATCAGCAGGCCATTCACGGTGTAGCATGGAATGTTGGCAGGTATCCTATCGAAGCTTGAGTCGCGCCACATCGCCGCCCTTCGCCTAACTTTCCATCGTGCCAGCTGGCCCAGCTCTTCATTTGCGTTCGAGCGGTTTCGACGACCGCGTCGGGAAGCCGCAATTCGACGCCCGATCTTTTGCAAGTCCGCCTTAGCTAGATAGATGCGGTTGGCATTGCGCCCGATGTTGTCGGACCGGTGCCCGGATTCCCTGCCTAACTTGTCCGCGACAAGATAATCCTGCTTCGACGCGAACAGATGCAGCATTGCGATTTGCGCCGTCGTGGATTCAAGCGCTCGCACATCCCGACGCCATCCTACCAGGGAGAGAGCGAGTTCGTACCCACCCATTTTTGAAACTGACAAGCCGCGTTCTAGCGAAAACGTCATCACGCGTCTGGAGACATTGGATCGGGCCAACCCATGTCGAACGAGCTAGATCCGCAACTTTTCTCAAGGCCAATGTAGCACCACCTCGATCCTGTTTACATCGAGGTTGAAAGCTGCCGCAGCCTAAGATTCACGCCCTTCATGCCAATCCAACGATCGGTAGATAGAACCTATCGTTATCGCCACGACCACCAAGCTCACGGTTGATCCTTTGGTCGCCGACCTTTCGGCTACTCACAAACCTGACGTAGATCACGAGCAGGAGCGATTACTTGCTGCTCTCGGCGTGCGTCGGCGCCTCAATCACACGACGCAACTCGCTCGATGTTGAAAACGTCGTCAACCTGAGGAGCTCCTTCATGGAAAATTCAATTACCCTTCTTTCTGCCATGTTCTCACCCAAAGCAGAGACGCGCCGATTGCGCACTTCGCGCGCGGCAAGAGCGAGTGTCTCAGGAGAATTTCATGGTGAAGCCAGTTGTGATTGTGGTGGGCGCAGACAAGGGAGGAGTCGGTAAGACGACCGTATCACGAACGCTGCTGGACTACTTCAGCGTCAACAACGTGCAAACACGCGCCTTCGATACGGAATCTCCGCGGGGGACGTTGAAGCGCTTTTATCCTGCGATTACTGAGATCGTCGACATGACGACGACCGCAGACCAGATGAAGATTTTCGATACCCTGAACTCCGGGCTATCCGTCACCGTCATCGACGCTCGCGCCGGACTGCTGTCCTCAGCACTGGCCTCCTTGCGCGACATCGGATTTCTGGATTCGGCGCGGTCCGGCCAGATTACCTTTGCCGTGTTCCACATCCTAGGATCGTCTATCGCTTCACTCGACGAGATCGCGGAGACCGCCACCTTCATGAGCGGCGCAAAGTACTATCTGGTCAAGAACTTCATCAATGACACTCAGTTCTTCCAGTGGGACCAGGCGACCTACAATTCCTACTTTCACCGCATCAAACAGGCGACCGAGTTGACCATCCCGAAACTTAACGAGATGGCCTATGAGCAGGTCGAAGTCGCATCCGTCCCGTTCGTAGATTTCGTGGCAAACAAGGGCCGCAACGATGAGCCCGCGAACAACTCCTTCGTGCTACGCGGTTATGTCCGGCACTGGCTGGCAAATGTCTGGAGCGAATTTGATCGCATCAACTTGACGGAATTGGCCGGCGCTAAGTCCGCGACGCGGAGTGGCGAGAAGTAGTCACATATTCTTGCGGGCCAAGAGCAGGCCCACATACGAAACGAGATTGATCTGCTGGCTATGTTAGCGACCCCTATCTACATCATCTGCTCTCCTAGCCCGCAGGTCGGAAAAACCCTCGTCGCTCGCGTCCTGAGTGAGTTCCTGCTGCTCAAAGACGGCACCGCCCTGTCGTTCGATGTCAATCTAAAAGAGCCATCACTGCTCGATTATCTCCCTAAGATCACCGAGACCGCGGATGTGACGGACACTTACGGCAAGATGCAGCTGATGGACCCGCTCATCGTTCACGATCGGATACCCAAGGTGATCGATCTCGGCTTCCATGCCTTCGACGAATTCTTCAAGATGTGCGAGGAAATCGGCTTCATAAAGGAGACGGCGCGCCGCTATGTTGCTCCTATCATTCTCTTCATCGCAGGCGCTGACCGCATTTCCTTTCGCGGTTATGACATGCTGCGGCGGCGGATCCCGCCAGCATCGCTGGTCACCATCCACAATGAATTTGCGCTGCGCGGCGGATTACCTGAAGTCATGGATGGCGAGCGGGTGCTCCAGATTTCCGCGCTGCCGCTGTTTCTCAAGAGATATATAGACCGACTTGGCTTTTCCTTCACCGGATATCTGCGGGACGAAAAGGACTGGTCCACCGAGCTGCACCAGTGGATACGACGAAACTACACGATGTTCCGCGATCTAGAATCGAGTTTGATGCTGCGAAGCTCCTATCGATCGCGTGGAACGAACATCGAGAGCCTGCGTTGCACAAAGGCAACTTGAGGCTGAGACTACTCGCCGGCTATTTGTCCAGCTTATGAGCAGTCGTTTGACCGACGCCAACGGCTTTGCCCATAATGAAATGCACTGCGCGAATCCCCGCCTGGATTTGGTGCAAATCAAGCGTACTTTTCCTTGAGCTCATCCGCCCCCAATCGCGCGACCGGCAACTGCCCTCTTGGGCTTTGCGGACGGCCGAGACGCATCGATGGTCTTTCCAGCGGAGGAGCTCATAGCTCGAAGCCGAGCTTCCCGAGCACCCGGTCCATGACCGTGCCTTTGATCTCGCGGGCGATCTCGTTGCGTATCTGGGCGCCGAGCACCCGCTCGGCATCGGCGCCTCCTGTCAGACCATCCTCCGCCAGCCGCCGATCCAAGCGGGCTTGAAACGGCTCACCCATCGCCTCGACGAGCCGTTCCTGCATCTCGGCATAGTCTTCGGGCGCGATGCGCCTTAGCACACTTTCCCATGGCTGCCATCGGGTCGCCAAGAGCTGCGGAAATTCCGTCGCTTCCTCGTTCCGTACTGCCGTCTCGGCCCTGGCGACATCATCCCCAGTAACGTGAGCGACGCTCATGAAGCGCATGTCAGGAGCGATGTGCCGCAGCTCCAGCGCATCACGCAGCTGGGTCTGGAAGGCAAGGTAGACCTCGATCTCATCGACGTCCGCGTCCGCGTCCGGATCAGTACGACGACGCGAGTTGACGGTCTCGCGCGCGATTCGGTCCAGGACCTCCAAGCGAAACATAACGCGGCCGTGCTGGAGCATTTCGTCAAGGCGTCCGTCATGGGCGCCGTCCTCGACATCCGCGTTCAGGCGTGCGCTCTGCATGCCGTTCCATGTCAAAGTGACGCGATCTTCGCAGCTCGCGCTCGCTCCGGAGGCCAGTTCGAAATACTGCCGCGCAGATTCGGCCTGATGACTGCCTGCCGCAGATCTTCGGCGACCGCGTGCCGGAACGCGTCGCTACCATAGTTCACGGTGCCGCGGAGCCTGTCGAGAAAGCGTGCATAATCTAGTGCACCTGGCTCTTCGGCGAAGGCCTGCCAAGCGGTTATTGCTGCCGGCCCGCCCTCGAGCCAGTGCGTGACAACCTCCTGCAGCGACCGCGGCTCAACTTGCACCGGGCCTGCGGTGTTCGAGAAGAAAACCTGCGGGCCGGCATAGTGTCCGGCATGCATGGCAGTCGCCTGGCCGGCCTGCACCGCGTCGGACAGAGGGTTGTTCTCCAGATCAACACTGGCGTCGCGGCTTAGCTGTGTCAGCATAGTCTAGGGCGCGCTGGTTAGCTGGTTGTTGCTGGCGGCAAGCCATAGCAGCTCGGCCGGAACCTTCTCGCGCAGACTGGTCAGCCGATTATGGCGGCACTAAGCCATTCAAGCCCGGCCGGAGGAGGCTCGGGCAGGTCGGTTGACCGGGCCATGATCCTCAAGCTCAACTGGCGCTTTTGCGGCTTGCGGCAGGCAAGCGGTAATTCCGCTCGCGGATCCGTTCCGAGACGAACAGACACCGCACATCATTATCGGGACCGAATTTCCTTACGTTGCGCTCAGTGTAGCCAGCCCTCGCCGCGACCAACGAACTCAAGCACCGACTGCGCTTGGTTGATCTCGCGCGACACGCGCTTCAATATCCGAATTGCGACCTCTTCCGTCGCGATCAACCCCGCTCTTTCGCAGGCCAGCCCGAAATGATGCAACACCTGTTCGTCGGATGGCGCGATACGATTCTGAAACAAGCTGATCGTCAATGATGAGAGCATATGCTCGACGACATCGTTTTCAGCCTGATTCACGAATCTACGTCCTTCTGATTGGTCGCTCAATTCGGTACAATATGGCGTCGCCGATAGAGCTATGACACCTTTCATTGTTCCGGGTTGTCGTGTCATGACATCGCCCCACGCGTATTGAACACCGCTAGCTGGCGCTTTCTTTCTTCGAACGCCTTATCTGCTAACGTCGCCTCTCCTCTCACGGACCTACGCGGTCTCAGACGCGAGTTGCAGCTCCCTGATGATCTCAGTCACCCTCCCTTGCTCGGCGGCGTGTTGCGGCCACTTGCTAAAGCCACTAAGCAAATTCTCCGCTTCCAGCTTGGTAAAATTAAAGAGCCTAATACCCCGCCCAAGGACCTCATTGACGATCGTGATCGTGGCCTGGCGAACGGCACTTTTTGGTGGCGATCTGTTGAAGCCGATCAGCAGCCCCCTGAGATCCTGGGTAGTGAAATCCGAGAGCCCCGTCTTCCGATCGGCGCGGCGAAGGACCTCGTCTGCGAGCACGACGGTCACTTGACCACACGGCAGCTCGTCCGGCCAGTTAGTGAAGCCGCTCACTAGGTTCGCAAGTCCCTGCTGTGAGAACTCGCAGAGCAGAGCGGCGCGGCGCAGGACCTCGCAAGCGAGTGCGACCGCGGCTCGGCGAGACGCGGCCTCTTCCGGCCACTTACTAAAACCGTTCACGAGGTTTGACAGCCCCTGCTGAGTCAGATCGGGGAGCTGGGCACCACGGCAAGATACTTCACCGGCGATCGCGACCGCAGCCTTACGGCAAGTCGCATCGTCAGGCCACTTGCAGAACCCGTTCACCAGGTTCGCCAATCCTTGCTGGGTATAATGCGGAAGCTGGACGGTACGGCGCAGGAGCTCACTTGCGATCGCGACTGTTGCTTGACGAGATGCATTCTCCTCTGGCCATTTACTGAAGCCATTCACCAAATTCGCCAGATCCTGCTCGCTAAACTCGTGGAACCGCGTCGCACGTCCAAGCACCTCGGTTGCAACCGCGACGGTGACTTGACCACAGGGCAACTCCTCAGGCCACTTGCTAAAACCGTTTACAAGGATGGCCAACCCCTGCTGAGGGAAATCGGCGAGCCGGCGGGGACGCCGCAAGATTTCCAGTGCAAGCGCGGCCGCGGCTTGGCGCGAGACCGCCTCTCCTGGCCATTTGCTAAATCCGTTTACCAGGCTCACTAACCCTTGCTGTCTAAATTCAGAGAGCTGATGGGGGCGCCCTGCTCGGCGGATGACCTCACCCGCGATTGCAACCGCGGCTTGTCGAAAGTCACTCCCTTCCGGCCACTTGCTGAAGCCGTTTATCAGCCCTGCCAGGCTGAGATTGTTCAATTCTTGAAGCGATCTGCTTTCCTCGCAACAAAATTTGGCTATTCGGACCGCCCCATGGCGACAATCCACTCTCCTGGCGTGCCTGCCGAATGATGCCACAAATACGGAAAGCGCTCTGATACCGATCTTTCTCATCAGAGCATGGTCCAGCTGCGACACGCGAGAAGCTATTCTCTCGCAAGTATCCCGCCCCGCCTGACCTCCAGCCCTTCGGCTCACCGCATTGCATGTCGTGGCATAGCCCCACGATTTCTCTGCACGGATGCTTTCCTCGAAACTCGGCAGAAATCTGGATTGAAACTCAACGGCAGCTTGTTGCAGAAACACCGGCAGGTCCGCCTTGCACAGTTGCTTGTCGCGCGTGACCACTGCAGTTGAGAATTCAACAATGCCGCTAGCACGATCGATTTCGTTTAGCGCCGTCGTGAGATTAGTTTGAACGGACATAGGACCTTCCGAGCTTTCATCGCAGCGCCCTTCGGCTATGTGCGTCATCGCCTCTGGCTAGATATTTATCATCTACGGTCTTCGAGCATCTGCCTGTGGGCGCCGGACTCTTCATTCAGGGCGCCTTGCTTGCGCGACTAAATGATTGCAGTTGTGGCAAGCCACATTTTGCTGCCCGCATGATTCCATCGGTCCAGCCATATGCCGACTCCCTTGCCAGCACTTGCCGACCGCCCGCCCAGCGTTCCCGTGGCGATGGTGCAACTGCCCTTCCTGGCTATCGCCTACAAGCAACAAGATGGCAATCAGCAAGCCGTCTTCCCTCGATCCAGATTTGGCAATGAGCCGTCGACACCTGCCCTATCCCGAGCTTTGTCTTGACGCATCGGCGCAAGTCTACAACCTGTCGCAACGTTAGATTCAAGCTATAAATCGGCCTCCTAGACCGGTGGCGGATTGTATACGGCGGATGTCGATCGCAATGATTCCCGGTGGAGGGCTTATTTAACGGGACACCGCGTCCAGCCGACATTTACGTCGATAGCTGAGATCCCACCCTTGGCTCATGCGCTTTGTTTGATCGATTCGCGAGCGCCGGAACCGCGGTCAGGCCCACCCATAGAGGAAAACATTTCCGCCCTACCAATTCTCATGCTGTGGGTGGAGGCGCCTTACTCATAAATATATCCATTGGGAACGACGATAGCCAATGCCCGGTGGCAACGCGGACTGCCCAACCATTAGAGAGGAGGCCAGTGCAATGAAGGCGCCACTCTTTATACCGCTCGAACGGCCAGAGAATGACGCCGCTTCATTCCGTCTCGCGCCACTGGTCTACAGTTTAGCCGCGCCCAGCCTGGGCAATCAACAAAGCCGCCGGACGCTTGTAAGTTTTAGTGCCATAGAGCACGGCGAGATGCGCCCAAGTTTGCCAGTTCATGCTCAAGCTGCCTAATGCCGGACGTGATTTAACATCTCTCCATCTTTCGTATCTGATGAGCAGGAAACTGCAGAGCGCAGGAATCATGCGAGATACGCCATCAAGGCGCGGATAAAACTCGCGAATCTGCCGCGATTTCTCGTCAGACACGCGGTGCACGGTGATAACGATTAGTAGGGGCCTTGCACAAATCGACCCGCTCGCCACATCTGCGCAGAAATGGGTGGACAGTCACAAGTCCTCAGACGGAATTATTCGGCGTGAATGCGGAGCCACCGCTACTCATGAAGATTCGCGTGCTTAAGCTCGAATGCCAAAGTGAACTACATCTGCAATGACTTCGATCGATGATAGATTAAGTGAGGTCAGGTGGCTGCGGAACGAGATCTGGCGCCGCCGGCGGCTACTTAAGACCGATCTATCTGACGCGGAACGCGAGGGTGTTGAGAAGCGCCTGCTTGAACAGCTGTCTGCCTTTGAGCGGCTCTTGTCGACGACGTTTCCTTTGGTTTTGAACCCTAATGTGAATTCAACCACGAGCACCTACGACCCGGCCAAGCGGCTTCTCTGAAGCGTCCATCGAAAACGCCGCAATGGCATCGAGCAGTTCCTTCGCGAACTCAATTGGGGGTTAACCTCGGCGGTCTTCTCGATTCGTCCCCTCGAGCCCAACCCAATCTCATTGGGAGAATATCTGGAAGACCGCGATCGAATGCCTACCCCAACGCGAGCATTCGCGATCTTTTGCCAGTCATAGTCGATCTAGTCACCTGCGGGAAATGCTAGACTGCCGACAACAACGCCATAGATTGATGGACAATACCGACTCCCGAACGATGTGCCGCCTAACGATCTCCGACGTTGAAGCAGATTAGTCCGTCGGATCATTTACAGGCAGCCGATGGCAACTTCACGGTTGCCTTGTCCGCCGAAGGGGCTGCAGCGCAGATAGCGCGCAACCGCCGCAGTAGCACATCGAACCTCAAGGCGAACCATGACCTCGTAACACGCACGGTGGGCCGGTCGATCGCCGAACGAGGTCAATCGGTTCGCGACGTTCATTTTCCGCTGGTGGATGCGTCCGGCTCGACTGGGTGACGATTCCAGCCCAATCGAACTTCGAAACAGCAGACAGGGCAAGTCCAGCGCCAATCAGCCTGGAACAGTCACTGTGCGTCAATTTCGGTGACTTCTGCCCGGACGGATCACTCTCGATGGAGGACGATCGAACCCTATTGAGACGTCGCTTTCGTCCGCCGCTTCTATCCGCGGCGGTTGGCATCGCGCGGCGACATTCGACGCCCAAGCTTTTGAAATTGTCCCTAAGACAAAACATGGCTGCGTCTACATCCCTACGTCCTGTGAAGCGCTCACAGAAGCGCATTACGTCTGGTCTGCACGACGTGAGGACCTCCTCGGCCCGATGATCTCGCGCGCGAGCGTGTCCTGTACACCACATGGCCGCGATCGCGATCACAGCAAGGGCGGTTGCCCAGCGGCGCGCATTGTAAGTCCACCCAATTCGTCGTTTTTGATTCACCAAACCCCTCTTAAGCCGCGTATCGTTCACTATGGTTCTTTGCTCAACGAGCATCATCTGTTTACCGGGAGCTAGGCGACAGCCCGGCAGCGGCCGTCGCGGGGCCGCCGCAATCATCGCGGTCTCCGGAATCATCGTCTCGCCGCGCGCAACACGTTCAATGCGAAGACCGAGACACGAGCAGAGGCCGGCTGCGCTTTGCAGCGCGCGCAACACGTTCCGGCGTTTGTGACATTCGCGATGCTAGCTCCCAATGTGCCGTTCCCTGATGCGAAAGTTCTGCTTCGCAATGCCTACAACCTGACGCTACGATCGATTCAAGCATTTTGAGTCCAGCAAGTGTGGATACGCTCTGAGACGGGCACATCCGCATTGCCGACGAACTCGCGCCAGCTGCCGTTTTCTGACTGCCCCCGGCGTATGAAACGTCGCCCGTGTTGGTCGATGATCGCTCGGCCTAGTCGGGTTGAAGGCGCGCTGGGATGATCGGCGAGAAGTTGTCGCCAATGCCGCTCGCTTGTTCGCCGCCCGCGCCAACGATCTTAGAGCCTACAGACAAGAGTTTGGCACGATAGTGTTCCGAGATGCACAAGACTTTGGACCGGTGGGTCAGAATAGCTTGCTCTGGATTGTGACGGTCGCGGCTCGGACCGACGGCGGATTCCGTAGGCTTAAGCCGCCTGCTGCCTATTACTAGTTTGCAATTGCTCGACGCCAGCTCGGCGGCTTCGACCTTGAGTCCCGCTGGCACGGCAGTTGCTACTCAGCGCGTGAGCTGGGTTTGGGTGAGCCTAGCCGCAACGCGGAAGACATCATTCGTCGTTGATTGCTGCGGATCTTTCTGTGGACGACCTGAAGCGCCCGCACCGCCCTATGCTTGCGATTGCATGATCTACAGCGGACGAGGCTGACTATGAGGAAACCAGCGGCAAGCGAGCTTTATATGGTAGGCAAGCTATTTGCCGTGGCCATTGTCATTCTGGTTTCGTCAGCGGCGGATGCCAATGATGATCTAATGAGCGCCGCCAGGCGGCTTTTCAAGCCGATCCCTTCAATGGTTCCGGCGGTGAAGGACAACCCGATCACCCACGAAAAGGTCACCCTTGGCAAGTCCCTGTTCTTCGATCCGAGGCTTTCGGCGAGCGGCGTCATTAGCTGCAACACGTGTCATAACGTTGGGATGGGCGGGGTAGATGCCGGTCCGACTTCGATCGGTCATCGCTGGCAGCAGGGTTCACGTCGCGCGCCAACTGTCTACAACGCGGTCTTCAACGTGGCACAGTTCTGGGACGGGCGCGCGGCAGACCTCAAGGCGCAGGCCGCGGGCCCTATCCAGGCCGGCGTCGAGATGAATGCGACGCCCGATCGCGTGCTCAGCACGTTAAATTCAATGACGGAATATGTCGTTATGTTCAGTAAGGCGTTCCCCAACGATGCGGCGCCCGTTACCTTTGAAAATTCTGCCAAGGCTATCGAGGCTTTCGAGGCGACCTTGATCACACCCACCGCCCCCTTCGATCAGTACCTTGAGGGCGATGGATATGCTCTCAGTGACAAGCAGAAAGTCGGGCTGAAGCTATTCATCGAAAAGGGCTGCTCCTCCTGCCACAACGGAATCAACGTCGGTGGGCAGGATTACTTCCCGTTCGGCGTGATTGAACGGCCCGACGCAAACGTGCTTCCGAGAGACGATAAGGGACGTTTTTCCGTCACTAAGAATCCTAGTGATGAGTATGTTTTCCGCTCCGCGCCGTTGCGCAATGTCGCATTGCGGTCTCCCTACTTCCATTCCGGTCAAGTTTGGAGCCTCAAACAAGCGGTTAGCGTAATGAGTGAGGTTCAACTCGGCATAAAGCTGAGTGACAAGGAAACGGACGAAATTGTCGCCCTTCTAAATTCGCTTACCGGGCAATTGCCGAAGATCGATTATCCGATACTACCCACACGCACCAACGTCACCCCAAGGCCCTCTTTAGACAAATAGGCCGTCACGATCGCGAGACTCACTTTGATTAGCGAGAATACAGCGCGGTGACTCAGGCCGCGACGAAGTCAGAATGGTGTGTGGTCGAGCTAGAGCTGTCAGCCAAACGTCTAAGCCGCCACCCTTTCGTCGACACCTCGGGTGCACTGACGGTGAGTTGGCCATAGCGATCGCGGATCGTCAGCGCTCGCTCATAATCGGACTGAACCAGCGACGGACCGGCGATCTCGTCGGCCAGGACGTGCGAGGCAGCAGATTCCGGCTCGACCAGCATCGCAAGACTACAAGAGCTCCAGATCGCCATTTCATTCCACGAAATGACAGGCTTGCGCCAACCGCGGCGACCTGATCAATGTCCGATCTCCCCGGCCGCCTGTAATATCTTGGCTTCGCCACAGCTGCCGTGATTGTTGCGGCCGGTCAGATATGCGATCATCTCCGTCAGCAGATCGCGCGCCTCGGCCTCGACAGCAATTGCCACCGGACGCTAGGTGCCGCTGATTGGACGTACATCATTTGGTCGACAGCTCTTTGATTTTCCGTGCTGTGCAATCGACGGGCTGCCAAAGATCGAACCTCTGTCGGCATCATGGCAGACGACCCTGCCAGTCGAATCCGTCTGCTCCAAGAACGCAACGTCGTGCTCTCGACATCTTTATGCAGGGCAGATGCGAGATGCGCAATGGAGCGATGGTGTTGTGTTGTGGTGTGTTGCTCCTGATGAGAGAATGCTCCACGCAGGGGCATCGTTGATCGTTCGCGACCGAATCCACCTGTGTTCCGATGTGACCAGGAGATCGATCATGAGTTCGCGCGTGACGCCTCGCCATCGGGTTATTTGGACGATCGCGCGAGGCTACGAATTGGACTGGATCTGAATGCTCATGCCAGCGATGACTCGTATCCGTGAGATGCCCGTCTAGGCGATCACGAAATCTTCTAGATAGCCAGTCACGTTCCTCAGGTTGCCAATGACTCAACCTTCTCTCCTCGGGCATATCGGTAAGATCTGACAAACTGGATCGTGTCTTATGCATTGTTGACGAGTTTGACGATCGCATGTTCGCCAACGAACCATCTCCAGCGCAGCGACGATAGCATCTCGCGCAGCTGTCATCTCATCGCCCTCCGTGTGCGGTTGATGACGCGAGCGTCCAAAACCCCACCATAAGCATGCGCGACCATCTAAGGCGCCGGGGCGGAGAGCGATGCGAACCCCCTTTGTCACGCGAGCCGCACGCCATATTCCTTGAAACGGCACGCGGATTGCTGGGCAAGGTTCAACGAGCTGCCGCGAAGAAAGCGGTCGCAACGGGCCCGGGGTCCAGAATGAGGCTTATCCGATTGATCTTGATCGATCTGACTTTGATGCTGCTTGCACCGGGGAACGCAGAAGCCACCATTAGGGCCACCGGCGCAGCCTTCACGTCTGCTAACAAAACTGTGGCGTCATTGGAGCGGATTTCGGCCGCAAAGCCAATCTTGAGCTCCGGCGCGAGCCGACAGCCTTCCCGCTCAACGACACAAGCGGCGCTATTTCAGCTTGCAATGAACACCCTTGGTCCGGCCAAGCCGGCTGAGCGTTCCACGATGCTGGAATTGGGCTCTCCCTGTGTGATCGGCAAGCGCGCAGGGCAGCGTCCGATTGCCACGATCATCGATAGCTCGGAGATGCTCAACAAGCCGCTTATCCTAACACCATCAATCTGTAGAGCCGCAGCCATGCGTTATGGCCTTTTGGGGGCGGAGACACCGGGCTGGAGCGGAACAGACTGGATTCTCGGAGGCATGGTGATCGCGACGATTCTGCTCGTGATCTTGGTAGAAAGATGCATCACAGGCGCGGGCACGTGAGAGAAGCAAGATCTGGCTATATCGAATTCGCCTTCAACGGCTCTCTCGCAAACGTTCCCCTAGTGGCCCAGTTTAGCGTACCCGCGAAAGGCGTCACGGCTATTTTCGGCCCGCCTGGCTGCGGCAAAACCGCGCTCGCACGCTGCATCGCCGGCGTGCAGCGTCTGCCGGGTGGATTTTGCGCAATCGATGGTGAGATTTGGCAAGATCAGACGACGTTTCGGCCACCTCATCTGCGTCCCGTCGCTTATGTATTCCAACGACCAATTCTCTTTTCTCATCTGTCCGTCAAGCGCACCCTTCTGTTCAACGCGTCGAAATCGAAACCGACACTGATCGATTTTGATGGCGTGGTCGAATTGCTCGCCCTTACCCCGCTGCTCGAGCGTTCGCCATCACATCTTTCTGACGCTGAGCGACAGCGCCTTGCCCTGGGCAGCGCGCTGCTAGCACAACCTCGGCTACTTTTGCTTGACGACCCGCTCATTTTGCTCAACCGCTCCGCTAAATGCGAGATCTTGCCGTTTCTCGAGCGCTTGCGGGAAGAGCTCCCATTACCCATGATCTATGTCAGTCATGACATGGCTGACATAGAGCGCTTTGCCGATCATCTCGTCATGATGAAAAATGGCGTTGTGACTGCGGCTGGGCCACTCAATGTCGTTCAGATCGGCCCGGCTCTTGCCGCGCGCGGCGATGCGGCAGTCTGCCTGGATACCGTGGTCGGCGGCTATGACGGGCGCTATGGGTTGATCATTCTCCGCCTCAAAGGTGCGCGCCTGTTGGTTCCTGGAGCGCCGCTTAGGCCGGGCGCACAGCTGCGGCTGCGCGTCGCAGCCGGCGATGTCAGCATCGCGTGCGAGCCGCCGCGCGCCAGCTCCATCCTCAATGTCTTTCCGGCACGCATCAAAGCCTTTCTGCCGTTCGACGACGCTGAAGTCACCTTGGTCCTGGCTCTCGAAACTGGCCGTTCGGGCGTACCGCTTCTGGCCCGCATCCCGCGTCGCTCCTTTGATGCGCTACGGCTCGGCAATGGCATTGACGTATTCGCCGAGGTCGCGCGCGCCGTGCCGGTCGCAGTTCCGGAGCGGTTGCGCGTAGGGCCTTCCACACCAGCACGAGGTATTCGACAGATAAGCGCCGATACGGGAAACGAACAGCAATCGGAGTACGACGATGATCGACGATCTTGATGAGATAAATCCGAAGCATATTGCGGCCGTCTTCGACCGGTCAGACGATGTAGATGTCCTACGGCGCGATTTAGCCCATGATCTCGCGCGGCAAGCCGTACGCGTCGGCGCCGTCATCCGACGACACTTGACGGGCGCACACGGTACCCGGCTTGGCCGCAGGGGACATTACGTCAGGGCAAGAAATCTCGATTTCCGAGCAAGTCGGCAGCGCAGCGTTGTCTATAAGCTCGACACAAATGGACTTGCGAAGACCGCAGCTATCGCTTTCCGAGCGCTTCGCGACCTGGTTGATCTCATCGAGAAGAGCATTTTGCCGGCGCAAACAACTGGCGACCGCCCCCGCGCCGAATTCGTCGACCCAGTCGCCCGTGACGTACCACTTCTGACAGCCGTTCTAGTTAGATGCCTTGCCGCTTGGCGAACTCTCCCGGCTAATATTGGCAAGTTGCTATTTTGCGATCGCCAAATCGTTCAGCGATGGTGGCGCTATATCTCCACGTGCCTAGCGCGCAGCTGGGCTTTCATTCCCAGCTGCGACAATTTAGGCACTGTGTTACCGGAGCGCTTGATGACCACTGTACGACCACCGGATACGTCGGCTCCGAAATCGCTCGTCGGGCTCCTTCGCCGTCTCTGAAAACAGCCTTAGCTCCGGGCTCCGCCCCTCGTTGCGAGGCACCATGATTGCTTTGATGCAAGGCTCCGATTGTGGACGTTCGACCGGCGAGAAGTCGCAGTTCAATCAACTTGGCGCTACTCAGTCGAGGCCGATATCAGCCCCTCAGCCGGGTTTGCAGTGCCTGCCGATCAATGACGAGATTGGTGAGACTGAGGTCTGACTGCCGTCCAACCTGACGCTACGTAGATTTCAAGCCTTCATTGCGACCGCAGCGAGCCTGGTTGAGTTTCATTCCTGTTTCAGATGCTGCAAATCCTCGCAGCGTGGTGATCAACCTGCCGTTTCGAGCGGCCTTAACGCGCGAGGCGACCCCTGCAGCCAAGCCGCTGCGCGGCACAACCAGGACAGTCGGCTCTTGAGAACTGATGGCATGTCGTTTGCTTCACCAGCGTGGTCACCATGTCCGGAAAACAAACGTGTGAGGACCGTATGCTTGGAATAGGAAGTCAATTGCCGCCGTTCGAGGTCACAGGCGTGAAGCCTGGCTTTCAAGCGCAGGAAGAAGATGGGCAGAGTGCATTCGAGACGTTGACCGAAGCCAGCTTCCCAGAAAAATGGAAGATCATCTTCTTCTATCCCAAGGACTTTACCTTCGTCTGCCCGACCGAAATCGCCGAGTTTGCTCGGCTTTCCAAGGAATTCGTCGACCGCGATGCAGTAGTCCTGGGGGGTTCGACTGACAACGAGTTCTGCAAGCTTGCGTGGCGACGCTCACATGTCGATTTGCAAAATTTACCAATCTGGCAGTTTGCCGACACAAAGGGGACCCTGGTCGATGGCCTTGGTGTGCGTTCCCCTGAAGGGGTCGCGTATCGTTACACCTATATTGTTGACCCCGCCAACAGGATCCAGCACGTCTATGCGACCAATCTCAACGTTGGGCGCAGCCCCAAGGACACACTGCGCGTGCTGGACGCCCTCCAAACCGACGAGCTCTGTCCCTGCAACCGCGAAATCGGCGGCGAAGTCCTGAAGGTCGCTTGAGGCAGCATGTCGTCGATTGAACAGTTGAGCGAAAAGATCCCCGATTTCGCCAAGGACGTCAGACTCAATCTGACGTCCTTGATGGCCGATGAGACACTCTCGCCGCAGCGGCAATACGGGCTGTTGCTGGCGAGCGCGATTGCGACCCGCAATGCAGACGTAATTGCCGCAATGGAATCCGCCGCGGTCGCGGAGATGACGCCTGTGGCGATCGCGGCAGCGAAATCTACGGCCGCAGTGATGGCGATGAACAATGTCTACTACCGCTTCGTTCACCTCGCCTCTAACCCGGAATACAAGACAATGCCGCCACGGCTGCGCATGAACGTGATTGGCAGTCCGGGTGTTGATAAGTCTGATTTCGAGCTATGGTCACTTGCTGTCTCCGCAATAAACGGATGCGGTGCTTGCATCGATGCCCACGAGAAGACACTGCGAGCTGCGGGCGTCAGCTCCGAAGTGATCCTCACTGCCGTGCGTTCTGCTGCTATCGTCCAGTCAGTGGCGATTGCTATCGAAGCCGTTCGGCGGAGCCCATCCCAGGCAACGGGCTGATGCCTCCTCTGCCATCCGATCGACAGGGTGTGGCGCCGTTCCGTATCGCCACACCGGTCCTGTTACCTTGATACGTGTCTAGCTCAAATTGCTCGCACCGTGCCAAAGGCGGAACGTGCGAAAGAAGCTAATATTCCGACGCTTAGGGGCGGTTCGTACCACGGCTTCGTTCCATTCTCACCTCACCCTCAGCCAAACTTGAACAGCACCCCATATCCGCCGCGCGGGTAACTCCACTGAATATCGCCGGTGGGCTCGGCGATCACCCGGCAGGTACCGCATTCGATACAGCCGTCGACAGTCACCTCGACCCGCCCCTCATCGTTCAGCTCATAGCATCGCGCGGGGCACGCTTTCAAAAGCGCAATTAGCTGCGGCGATGGGGTCGTGTGTGCGCGAACCTTTACGTGAGGACGACCAATGTCGACAAGGTAGCGGTTGTAATACAGCTTGTCTTCCACGCGCACCGAGGGTTCGGCATCCATGCTTTGTCCTTCCATACTTGGAACTCACACTGTTTGATAATTAGCGCCAGGCTCGCGCAAAGCGATATGCATCGCCGAACAGCCCCATCCATGAGCGCGCCTTGACAAACGATCTCAAGGTCGCCTTCTCCTTCTCAACCTTTGGCGTACCATCGACCCGCACAAAGTTTTGCATTGCCTTAGAGATGAGCTGCGGATAGGTGAGAAAGAAGTTTTGTGAGTGAGTATGCATCAGCGGCGGCAAATCCTTGTACTTCTTGAGGTCCTTGATGACGAAGGACTCATCCAACATCTTCTTGTAGAGCGACAGGTTTGTCGCTGTCATCGGCTCGCCGCGCGATTTCACCAGGCCGACCGCTTCGGCCGCTATGCGACCTGAGGTCATCGCGAGATTGGAGCCCTCGCGATGAACGGCATTGTTGAGTTGCGCCGCATCGCCAACGACCACCCAACCTTCCCCGTAGAGCTGCGGGATCGATTTGTAGCCTCCTTCAGGGATGAGATGCGCCGAATATTCCTTGACTTCGGAACCAGCTAGCAGAGGCAACACAGAGGGATGCCTTTTGAATTGATCGAGCAAGCCGTAGGGCGTCTGGCCGGTGCGCTGGAAATCGGCGACGAGACAACCGATGCCCAGCGAAATGCACTCTTTGTTGGCATAGATGAAACCCATTCCGGTCATACCGCGGGAAATGGTGCCCGCAGCCTCGATCACGACGCCTTCATCGCCCTTTAGATTGAAACGCGCTTCGATGGTCTCGCGGGGCAAGAAGTGCATTTCCTTGACGGCGAGCGCAACATTATCGGGTATTGGCCGCGCGCGCAGGCCCGCGCGCGTCCCAAGCAGACCATTGACCCCTTCAGCGAGCACGACGACATCGGCACGTATTTCGCCGTCGCGGCGGTCTGTACGAACGCCGACAATCCTTTCCCGCTCGTCCCGTACGAGCTCCGTCACGGTCGTCTCGCAGAGGACGGTCGCGCCGGCTTCGCGCACCTTTGACGAAAACCATTTGTCAAACTGCGCGCGTATGATCGTGTAACGGTTCGGCCGTTCCTCGTTGAAATCGTCCGAGCGGTAATGCATCCCGACATGCGAGCGGTCGTCCATCATCCAGAACCGTTGTTCAACCAGATGACGTTCGAGCGGCGCCTCTTCGCGAAACTCGGGGATTAGCTTTTCCATCATGTCCGCGTAGAGGATTGCGCCCTGCACATTTTTCGATCCAGGATATTCGCCGCGCTCGAGCTGCAGCACCTTCATGCCTTGCCTGGCCATGGACAGCGCCGCTGCGTTACCAGCCATACCCGCCCCTACCACGATGGCATCGAACCTCTCTTCAATCATCATCATCTCCTCTAAACCGCGATCCGGGCGCGCGAATTCGGCAAGAGCCGAGCGCGAAATGCCGCCGTCAGCGCCGGCAGCAATTGCATGGCATCACTGACGATCGCAACATGGGCGAAGTCGAAGATCGGAGCACGTTTGTCAGTATTGATGGCGACGATTAGATCCGCCCCCTCGACACCTACCCGGTGCTGGATCGCGCCGGAAATCCCGGCCGCAATATAGAGCTTTGGCCGAATCGTCTTGCCGGTCTGACCGATCTGCCGGTCAGACGTAACCCACCCCTTCTGCACCAGAGGACGCGAGCAGCCATATTCAGCGCCAAGAAGAGTTGCAAGCTCGCGCACCAGCCGGAAGTTCTCAGGCGATCCCAGTCCCAAGCCTCCCGCAACCACGACGTCGGCATAGGCCAGATTTGATGTCTCGGAATCACGATCTGGGAGGAACGACAGAACTTTCGTGACAATGTCGTCTTCGACGAGGCCGAGTGGATGGACGATGATACGGGCGGCATCACGTGCGACGCGCTCAGGCATCGGCATAACCCGCGGGCGCACGGTTGCCATCTGCGGACGATAATTCAAGGTATAGATCGTGCAGAGCAGCGAGCCGCCAAAGGTCGGACGGGTCGCCGCAAGAGAACCATCGGCGTCGACATCGAGCGCGGTGCAGTCGGCAGTGAGTCCCGTCGACAAAGTGGTCGCCACCGAACCCGCGAGATCGCGCCCCAGCGTGGTCGCGCCCAACAGCAGGATCTCGGGCTTGTAGGTATTGACGAGTTCGGTGAGCGCCTTGGTATAGGACTCGTTGCGGTAATCCGTCAAAACGTTGTCGCTCACGAGATAGGTCAGATCGGCCCCATAGCAAAAGGATTCAAGTGCGGCGTTACGGGTGGACTGCCCCTCCGGGCCGATGACGACGGCGGCGAGATTCACCTTCAGCTTGTCGGCAAGCCTGCGCCCCGCTCCCATGAGCTCCCAGGAAACCGGATGCACCTGGCCGCGCTCCAGTTCGACGAAAACCCAGACATGCTTGTAGGCCTTAAAGTGCTCCGGCAGTTCCTTCTTGGCTGCTGCGCGGCCGGCCGCCGCAGGCATAGCCGTTTTGGTGACATTGCTCATGCTTTAAAGTCCCCTCAAGAATACGCGCGCCCGCGCCACAGGTTTGTGTCTAGATTCGGTTTACTGAGGATCAGTTCTGATCAGCAAGTAGCCGGCTGCTCGGCTGCCCGGCCCGCTTGGTGCAAAGCGACCAGGCAATAAGTCTCGTCATCGACGTAGACGCTCCGGGCGGGCCAGAGCCAGGAATGTCCTCAACGGTAGTCCCTCGCGCGTCCGGCTCGACAAGCGTCATGGTGCCGGCGACGCCCCTGCGGCGTCGGCGCCCGGAAGAGTTGCTGCGTCCGCTTACTCTGCAATATCGGAGCCTCACTTTCGGCCCGGCGCTCAGCACCGGCTGCGAGCACCAAACCGATCCGAGGACCGCAGCTGCCATCCATTGCGTGGCCAGCCTCCAGCCCCGGCACCTTGCATCGGCGGAGCTTGGCGCGCCCGCCGAACGCATGTTGCTATCCGCGTTGCGACGAATGCCCCTTTGCGCGCATCCGCGGACCTGCTCGACGCTGACGACTACGTACATACCCTCTCCAGCTGTTTCGCAACGGACGACTTAGCCATTGACCACCATCTCACGGTTTGTGTTGGCTTCGTCCGCATCAAAGGCCATATCGAACGGACCGGGCGCGAGCGTGAGCCGCGAGATCATGCCGCATCGCTCATTAGGCGGTAGAAGCAGCGTCATAGTTCTTCCCTTCAGTCGACCGCCATCTGTCAACATCGATGACGCGATAGGCACGACAACAGCAAGTGTCGTACCACTTGCAAAAACCACTAACAATCAGGCGGACGCAGTGATTTGACAGACACTTAAATGCTTGCTCAGGGCCTTGGACGAGAACAGTCCGGACATGGGTCGGGAATGCGACAGCGCCGCTCGGGTCATGCTGGCAGAGAGATGATCCGGATGAAGGAGCCTTCAGACAGCACGGCAATCGTTGGAGAACACCTCATTGCGGTGGAACGCGGGGTCACTTCAGCTCGCTCAATGGAACAAAACCTGTCGGCTTGCCTGAGCCTGCAACCGCATCCTTCAAGACCTTGAAGACGCGCTGATCAATCGGCGGCGATGCCACGAAATCAGCATAAGCCTGCTCCAGCATCGCTTTGCAGCGAGCTCTGATTTCCGGCTCTGTGGCGCCAGAAAATTGCTCTTTGGCGAAATATTGTCCCATGCGCTTTAGGATGTGAAGGCGCGCGATATTTACAATCCTGGGATCATAATCGACGCCAAGCAACGAAAAGAACTCCTCTGCCGATGCGGCGTTGCTTAACCGGTCCAGGATAGGGGCCGCCGCGAATGAGTTGATCATCGAAAAGTCTCCTCTGGATCAGCTCTCGGACGCAAAGCAAAATACGCTTAGCGCCTGATGATATTGCCGCTGTTCTACCTCGCACAGCAGGATGCGCATCGCCAACGCCCGCCCTGGAACTGCAAATTCGCGATCCAGATCTGCAGGTTCGGCGGGCGGCGACGTCAGCCCGGATGAGGAAGGGGCATGAACGGCCAAACCGCAATCGGTGCTGACGCTCGTCCGACCGGTGGCCGCGCGGGACGGCAGCCTCAAGAGAAGACGTCGCTTGGCAGTCCGCGGACGGCTCGCTTCTGGATTGCAGATCACAGCATGAATGCTGAAATAGCCCGCAACAACTGGAGCGCAGATTTGCGACCGGCGCGCTGGCATGCGGAAGTGGGGCATTTTCGCGCCAATCAGTGGCATCGGATAGCTTCCTCGCGACACACTTGGTCTCTCGAATAGTCGGCGTAAACGATGCTGAGCACGGCTCTTCACCCGCCTCGCGTGACTGGACATCCGCACACGTCACGCCAAATTGCCGCCACCGTTTGGCGCTCGACCGGCAGCTTGTGGTCGATCGCATGCTTGCGAACTTGCGACAGGATCTGTCTTGCTTGATCGGCGCTGGCGGCGAGCTTGAGTTCATCGAGCAATGCCGTAATCGCCGCAAGTCCGGAATGCTTGCCGATCACAAAGCGGTTGCGGCGGCCAAGCAAAGCCGGATCAAGCGACTGATAGGTACGCTGATCTTTCAAAAGGCCATCGACATGAATACCGGATTCGTGCGTGAATACGTGCTCTCCAACGATGGCCTTATTCAGAGGAATGGCACGCGCGGCCGCGGCTGCCACCAGTGCGGCGACGTTCTCGAGTTCCGGAAGTATGATGCCGGTCTCGCGCCCGTAGAGCTGCTTGAGTGCGACCGCGACTTCCTCAAGCGGCGCGTTTCCGGCCCGCTCGCCTAGCCCGATGACGGTCACCGAAGCGTGGCTCGCGCCAGCTTTGATGGCGGAGAGTGTATTGGCGGTTGCGAGTCCGAGATCGTCGTGACCGTGAAATTCAAGTTCCAAATCGGTGGTCACACGCAGTTTCCTGACGAGCGTGTAGGTTGCGTCGGGATCAAGCACGCTGAGCGTATCTGCAATACGAAAGCGACGCGCGCCCGCGGCTTTTGCGACTGCAATCAGCCGGATCAGAAACTCGACGTTGGCGCGCGAAGCGTCCTCGCCGCCAACAGAGACCTGAAGCCCCTTCTGACGAGCATAGCCGACCAATCGCCTCACCTGTTCCAGTGCCAGACCGCGATGACCGCCAAGCTTGGCCGCGATCTGCACATCGGAAGTCGGGATCGACATGTTGATCATGGACACCTGGGCTTCAATCGCCGCGTCGACGTCCGCTTCCCTCATCCGGCACCAGCCTATCGTAGTCAGCGGAAGATCTGCTTCGACAATGGCGCGGATTGCTGTGATTTCCTCGCTGCCCATCGCGGGCGTTCCCGCCTCGATCTCCGTGACCCCGGCCCGCGCAAGCGCCTGCGCGATCGCCAGCTTTTCCTTTGTGGTGAACGCAACACCGGGCGCCTGCTCCCCGTCCCTTAGCGTGGTATCGTTAAGCACGGTCGGCTTTGCGCGTTCTTGATCGGACCATGAGGGTTCGTTGATAGAGGCGATCACGCAGGCTGGCTCCTCATCGTTTGACCACGTCTCCTTCAGCAACCCGCATGCCACTGCGCTATCCCCGGCAACCGATTGAAAATCTACGCTCCGTCCTTAACCTTCGCCCCCAACGGATTATCGAAGGCGACGGGCTCCTGAAATGGACACCTTGCTATTCGCAAGTCTGGTCCCAAGTCTCGCTCGAAAGCCAACGCGATTGCAGCGCGCCGAGATGTGGCGCTTGATCACTGAGCAATTCTAGCCGGCTGCCTTGGATCCATGGTCAGTTGCTGGCGTCGATACGGCGTTTGGCCGCACAACCAACCTGCCGGAGTTCGCCAGATCTGGGGGCGCTCTCGTGCCGCAACGTACGAGAACAAGCAAGTCAGATGGGCCAGTCAGCTGCGACCTCCTGGCGGGCCGCCAGCAGCAGAAGGTCGCGCCGGCGCTCCGCCATCCGGCTCTCACCGCTTTCTTCGCCGAAACACAGGTTGAAGTCGTTACATTGCGTGCACACTGGTGTTGTACACATCGCGAGGCCTTCATTCTCGCAAAGCATGCGATAGAAGAAACGCTTCCAACGCATATTGTTGACATTGCGCGCGGCGAGCGGCGCGTAATGACGGCTGAGCAACCGAGAGAGCTCGCCACGATTGCGCAATCCGAGATCTTCCCATAGATGGTCTGGTTCGATGGCTCGTCGTGCGATCATGGCAGCCAGCCAGCGGCCGAGATCTCCTTCCGTCGAGCGGTGCTTTAGCAGAAGATCGCGCACCATTGCGATTTCTTCGTTCTCGTCGCATGTGTACCTCAGGAGCTCATCGGGGAGTCCGACCTCAAGTGAGGAAAAGTACCGCGCGAGCAAAGCCGCGAGTTCATCGCCCGATAGGCCAGCCTTCTCCGGAAGAGCGCCACCATCCATCGTGGCAGCCGCCAGAATAGATGCCAAAGCGTGGCGGTCAAAATGACTGTCACTGGCAACGTCGGCATCCGCAGGAGGTACGCCGGTGAGGAGGCGGTAGACAACAATTCCGCTGCCATTGCTCGCATCAGGCTCACGAGCAACCATGAACGGAAGGAAGTGCACTTCGGACATGATCTTATGGGTCTCTATAGCGGCCAGATTTACCCCGCCGCATCCTGGTCCCGGCCGGCGGCGCTGATCAGAATGCCGGCCTCCCCGGATGGGGGTTGGGGGAGGCCGGCATCCGTCGCGGGCCTTGACAAGGCCGCGACTCACGACCCTTACGAGGCCGCAAGTTCGGCAGCAGTTTTGCCGATGATGGTTTCGTCGACCGGCTTCATAATGCCATGCTCCATCAGCATGTCCTCGAGCTCGTCCATGGAGATCGGAGTCGGAATGATGCCCTTCCCGCCATTGTTATGAACCTTGGTAGCGAGATTGCGATAGTGATCGGCCTGTTTCGAGTCCGGTGCATACTCAAGCACTGTCATGCGGCGGAGTTCGGCATGCTGCACCACGTTGTCGCGCGGCACGAAGTAGATCAGCTGCGTGCCTAGCTTCTTGGCCAGTGCCTCCGCCAGTTCCAGCTCCTTGTCCGTCTGTCGTTCATTGCAGACCAGGCCACCCAGCCGCACACCGCCCGAGTTGGCGTATTTCAGGATACCCTTGGAAATGTTGTTGGCGGCATACATGGCCATCATTTCACCGGACATCACGATATAGATCTCCTGCGCCTTGTTTTCACGGATTGGCATCGCAAAACCACCGCAAACGACGTCGCCGAGCACGTCATAGGATACGTAGTCAATGTTCTCGTAGGCGCCATTCTCCTCGAGGAAGTTGATTGAAGTGATGACGCCACGACCGGCGCAGCCGACGCCCGGCTCAGGACCACCGGACTCCACGCAGCGGATGTCCTTGTAGCCGACCTTCATCACGTCCTCTAGTTCAAGATCCTCCACGCTGCCGGCGCTCGCCGCCAAGCTCAGAATCGTGTCCTGCGCCTTGGCGTGCAGGATCAAGCGAGTCGAGTCCGCCTTAGGATCGCACCCGACAATCAGGATTTTCTGACCCATCTCGGCCAGCGCCGCCAACGTGTTCTGGGAAGTCGTCGACTTGCCGATGCCACCTTTCCCGTAGAACGCGATTTGCCTTAGTGAAGACATGTTGCTCTCCATCAACCGATTTGCCAAACGTTGCGCGCTTCTGATGCGCGAGCTTGTTTCTCTCTCAGAAACGGGGCACACGGGTTCAAGGGAAGGAGCACATCGCTCGTCTTACGCGTCGGCGTGCACTCAGCCCTCACTCAGTGTTGCTGCCCGATATTAGCAACCGCCATGCCAACGCTCATAAGCGCTCCCCAAGTCTTTGATTACATTTGAAAAGCGAGGTGCCCGTGAGTGCGCCTAGCTGTTTTGGAACCTATCGGTCAGCGCGGCTGTCAGAAAACGAACAAGAGCGGCAACTGCTGGCGCGAGAAGTTTGTTTGCATGGGCTATCCAATTCTTCAGCCATGGAATGGGACTTGGAATGGAACTTGCTATTCCTCTCGTGAACCGGCTCTCTGGGACTTGAGCAGTGCGACAATGTCGGTTGCGATCCAGACTAACCGGACAGCGGATACCAGCAGCGCTCAGCCAACCGACATTGAAGATGATCGGTAAGACCATCGAATGGGCGTAGAACGTAGCAGCCACATGGCAATTCAGCTCGACCTTCCGACATGGGTATGACATGGCGACAGTCATCTTTTATCAAAAGCCCCGCTGCGCGACCAATGCCCGTCAGCTTCAAGCGCTCAACGCTGCCGGTCACAACATTATAGCCAAAGATATTTTGACGGAGCCGTGGACTTCGGAAAAATTGCGCCGCTTCTTCGGCAATACGCCGGTCGCCTCCTGGTTCAACCAAGCGGCCCCCCGTATCAAATCAGGCGAAGTCAATCCCGCCATGATTGACGCCCAGAGCGCACTAGCGTTGATGTTAGACGATCGGCTCCTGATACGCAGGCCTCTGATCGACGTCGACGGATCACGATGCGCTGGATTCGATCATGAACTCGTGCTGTCGCTGCTTGACCGCAAGACCCCAGCTGATCTCGAGGGATGTGCGCATGACGCAAACGAGACGCGCTGTCCGCAAATGTGAGGCTGGGACAGAACGCTTTGATGTGACGCACCATGCGAAGAACCAGATTTCCTGCTTCCGGCTTGCTTCGCGATCGCCGATTTTGCCTTCGCTGAGAAGGCCGGCATGGTTGCTCCGTAACACGGATCTCTCCATATTGCGCCTTGGGTGTGCGCCCCCAATGCGAGGGGTTGCTGCATCGCCACCTTGATCGTAGATGGCCGAGCGGGACTGGTTGGACCAGGGACTCAAGCCAACAAGCAATTTGCTGAAGAGACTGAACTCAGCACAGGCTATGAATCGAACAAGCGATCTGAGCAAAGACAACGACGCTTCGACGGCCGTGCCTCTTATGCAACTCAGCCGTATAATTGCGGTGAGCCAGGCACCTTTTTGATCCGCATCAAATCCTCCGCCGCTCGTCCCGTGTGACAGAGTTCTCGCGCGCCTTATCGCGCGACTATTGGAATGGAGAATTCGATGAGAAAAAACACAATCCTGACGACGACGTCGCTCCTCTCGCTCGCGATCTCGTTGGCCAGCATCTCGGCACAGGCTGCGGATCTCGGTCCGGCGCCGGTTTACTACAAAGCGCCTCCGATCGAACCGTTCAATCCATGGATGATCCGCCTGCGGGTGCTCGGCGTTCTGCCGGATACCTCAGGCAGTTCAGTCCACGTCGGCGGGGTGCCCTCGCTGTCTTCTGCCAACTCTGGGCTGTCGATCAGCGATCAAGCCATACCGGAGCTCGACATCACCTATTTCTTCACAAAGAACATCGCGGCCGAACTCATTCTCGGTGTGACCCGCCATCAGATCAGCGGCACTGGCGCGCTTACTGGACTCGATATCGGCAAAGCCTGGCTATTGCCGCCGACGCTGACCCTGCAATATCACTTTACCGATTTCGGCCCACTTAAGCCTTATATCGGCGCAGGCATCAACTACACCGCATTCTTCAATCAGTCGGCGGCCAATACGTCGTTCGCCGGCCTTACCGTGACCGATCTGCGCATCAGCAACCAGTTCGGCGCGGCAGTCCAATTCGGCTTCGATTACATGCTTGACCGTCATTGGGGCCTCAACTTCGACGTGAAGAAACTGTGGCTGCGACCGGACTATTCTGCGACCGTAAACAATGCGATTCCCGTCTACGGGCGTGCCAATATCGACCCATGGCTCATCAGCGGCGGCATCGCTTACAAGTTCTGACGTCAGGACAGAATCCAGAGAAGAAGACCAGGTTGATCAATCCGGACGCGGCGAGCCGTCGAGCGCGTCCTTCAACCGCACCGCAGTGCGTCCGCGAGCGAGATGGCGTGTCAAAGACGCGTCGTCTCGCGAAGACAGTGAGCGCCATCCGCACCTTGGCTTACCCCGTGTCGCGTACAGATTGATCCGATAGCTATCAAAGAAATACGTTCTTGCTTTGTCAGGCGTTGCGACTGCGCCAGTTGCCGATCGGGGCCGAAAATTTTCAAGGCGGTGCGTTGCGCCGTGACAATGACCGTCTGACAAGGGAGTTGACGCTCAAGGTTCAGGCCCCGGGTACGAGCAGCGCTCTAATCTGGGCCCCATCTCACCGAACGTCTCAAAGAGCGCCTTAACGATAAGCTCCATGACGTGCTGCTCGCACGCCCTGACGCCTGAACGCCGCCCGGTCATCCTGAGCCGACCGACGCGCCGAGGGACAGCTAATCGACGGAGAAGCTGTCCATGCTCGATTGCCCGGCCAAGCGGCGCGAAGCAAGGCGTTTAGCTGCGCTTTAGCACCATTACGAGGCGGTCGACTCGTTTGCCCTGCTTGAGATGGGACTCCAGGATTTCGTCAACGTCCTCCGGCGTAGTCGCGCGGTACCAGATCCCGCCAGGATATATGACCATCAAGGGACCGGAGTTACAATAGCCGAGGCAGCCAGCCATCGTGAAACCGATATCATTAAGGCCTTGCGCTTCGATCGCCTTGCCCATTCGATCCCACAATGCTTGCGCGCCAGAGGCGCCGCAACTGCCGTGCGGATGGGTAGGCGGACGCTGCGTGTTGCAGGCAAAGACGTGATGCCTATAAATTTGGGGGAGCTCGAATTCGGTTTCTGAATCCATGTGCTTATCCTGTGATCGGTGCAAGTGATCCGAAAGAGACATGGCCCCGGGCTCGCATCGCCCTCACAGTGTCTCTTGCTGTTGAACGCCGCATCGATCGATTGATGTTACTGATTTCGACGCGTGCCCTGGGAACGCAGGCGAAATGAGCTAACGCGACACTAACTTTAATCGCTGACGATCAGCGACGGATGACGACTCACGTGCGGCACAACCTTCCTGATCCGATTCAACGTCTTCTCCTATCATCGCAATCTCTTCGCTCCTTCATTGCTCAATGGTCCGGTTGCTCCAAAGCAAGTTCTACACCAGATGCACAATCCTCGCGTTTTTACGACGATCTCTTGTTCTACCAAGGCGCTCCTCATCGTTGATGCTGGAGTTCCAACAATGTCGTTTCTTCTTCTGTTTTGGACAGAACAATCGTTGGCTTCGCGTTTTGACGCTCTCCATTCTTCCTCGGCCGTTCGCACGCAGATATGCGGCAGTTGCGATCGCTCTGTTTCGGCTGTTTCATGATCACGTCGTAACAAGCTTCGACAGCCCTATGCCGCTTTTCCAGCGGTGAGCGATCGGCTCGTGAAATCCAACGCCCTGCTCAGCCTTGGCGTGATCGGCTAGCTGCATCATCGGCGCGAGCCACCGTATCCGTTCGCCCAACATTGCATGATGCGCTCCAGCGTTGCCGAACTATTGTTTACCTCAACAAGATAGCGCCTGTCGCGAAAGACCAGCCAGGAGTGATCGCCGACCTGCGTTCAAGGTGATTGTTTAGGCTTGCATGGACTTGATCGGCCGCGGCAACACAGCGGTCCCGGATCGCGCCCACAGCCGTGCACGATACCGTCAAGGCGCACTTGCCGCCTTAATGTCGAACAGCGAACACGTGTTGATTCATACATGCGTCCGTAAACCGGCGGCGCCCACTGAGGAGCCGAGCGCTATACATTGAGAGGTCGCATTAAGGCGTTTGGCATCGCACTTGCAGCCCAGGCAATAAGCCAGCCATGGCGGACGGCCAAAAGCTTCGGACACAGGATCGTCATTGTTCCTCCCAAACGATCCTGTCAGTCTGGGTCTCCCCATTCTCGCAGCCCAGACGGTGTCCTCGGCGGACTTCCAGCCGCCGAGGACATTTTCTTGAACTATTCTATCGGCCGGCAGCAAAAACCATGTCCCGCCTGCCAGGTCCATTTGGCGAGTTGACGTAAGAGCAGCCTTTTGTTGTTGCGGCGGAGCTCGCCGGGCGTCTGGCAGCAATGCGCTGGATTGCCGTTTGCTCTGACAAGCTAAGAAAGCGTAATGTCCATCTGCACCAGCGCTCAGGAGCGACGATTTCGTCCTCTGATAAAATCCCTCAGACAACTTGAACAACAGCCAAATGATCCGCCGCTAATCGGGATGGATCGTGATATCCATTGTTTCTTCGCTGTACTCGAAGCATTCGGAAGCCCGATCCTGCTCCAGCAGCTTGACGCCGCATAGGCAAACGTCACCTTCGATCACGGCGAGCGCAACCGGCTCAAGCGCTTGTCCATTGCAAGGACCATCGATGCACACTCCGGTTTCGATCTCGAACCTTGCACCGTGCCGGCCGCATCGGAGAAAGGAGCGGTCTGCCGAGAAAAACTCGCCGGAGCCGATGTTGAGCCAGACGCCGTCATGCGGACAACGGTTGACATAGCCAAAATAGTCGTTGCCGAAGGTGCGCACCACAATAATGGAAAACAGCCGGCTCTCGCCGCTGTCATCGATACGCGACAGGCTAAAGCCCCTGGCGCCACTCCGCTCGATGGCATCGGCCGGACAGACGGCAAAAACCTCAATCTGATCGCGCGTTGCGTTCCCGATCATCGTTTGGTTATCCCGGCCTCGCGGTCTCCTGCTTGAAGGCTTCGATCGTAGTGCGGCTCAGTCGGAAAATGCCACGGCCACGAGCGAGCGGCCGATATGCCGAGCTAGCGCGGGCATTGAGGACTTCAAACCATTGGTTCGGCGTGAGCTTTGCCGGGCGCTCGCTGATCTGGACCACTCTCCCGTTCGGAGCGAAGCGGACGTGAATGATGACTTCTTGTACGTTCATAGTAATCTCTGTTTGACTAACTCGAGACAGCCCAGCCGAAACCGAAGATGGCGTGCTCAGATTCGAGCATCTTGGCGCGTAGGCCTCAAGCCACGGCGTGGGCACGGCACTTTGCGACGATCGAGCATGTTTTTTGCGAGCGCGAGGCTGGAGCATTTCTCCCACAGCATTCCGAACAGTACAGGATGCAGCGGCATGCGGCGTACTCCGCATTTACGCCGATCGCTATCTGCCCGCGGAGCATCGCATGACATGCGCTCGGTTGATTTCTCATCTCGCGCGCGCCCAAAGCTCCGATTGCACTCAATCAATCCTCCTCCTTTCATCTGGTGCATAACGATCATCTCAGTAGATCGCCGCACCTGCGCCCACGTTGATCGAGGCATCTTTCATGGTCTCCACGATAAACGCGATCTGCTTGTTCGCGAGATGGGTGTGAAACGGCAGCGCTAAAGCGCGATCGGCGACCTTTTCCGTAACCGGGAAATCGCCACGGCGATAACCGAGGTCATAATAGTGGCGTTGCAAATGCAGCGGTTGGCTGTAGGCAGCGGATTGAACCTGGGCGGCGCGCAGATCATCGATAATGGCGTCCCGACCGGATCGCGTGAAGCGTGTCCCTAATTGAACGAGATAAAGCATCCAGTTCACATCCGTCACATCGGGACCGACATAAGGCGGCTTGATGCCCTCAAATGACTGGATATGTGCGTTATAGAGCTGCTCGATGAGCCGACGCCGCTCCAAGATTTCATCGAGACGCTTCAGCTGCGCCAGCCCCAAGGCAGCCGTGAGATCGCTCATGCCAGCCTGGTAAGGTGCTGTGCTCGCGACGACAACTGAGAATCGCTCGTCCAGGCGATGGGCGCGATGGCGGCGCAACCGAACCGCAATATCGATGTCATCCGTCACCACCATTGCGCCTTCACCGCAGCTTAGGGCTACCGGCTGGGCAAAGTCGAACACGGCCAGGTCGCCAAATCGGCCGACGAGCTCCCCCTTGTAACTCGATCCGATCGCCTCGGTAGAATCCTCCAAAAGCAACAGCCGGTGGCGCTGTGCGACCGTCCGCAGTTCTGCCCATGGCGCAGGATGACCGTTCGGATTGGCGGCGACAATCGCCCGCGTGCTGGCCGTAATCCTCTCCTCGACCTTCGCGGGAACCAATGTTCCCGACCAATAGTCGACGTCGGCAAATACCACGCGTGCGCCTGCAAGACTGATGGCATGCGCTGTTTCGCGAAAGGCGTAGGGCGAGGCGATGACCTCGTGCCCTGCTCCGATCCCGAGCGCCTTCAGTGCAAGCAGGAGCCCAATAGTACCACTCGAAACCGCAACGGCATGTTTGCGGCCCAGATAAGCCGCGAAACCCTGCTCGAACGCCTCAGTGATCCGTCCACTGGAGATCTGCGACGAACACAGCAGGGTTTCCACTGCAGAGAGCTCAGCGACGGTAATATCCGGGTCCGACAGTGGGATGAAGGATACATTATTCTCCAGATTGTGCGCGCCATCGCACGGATGCCCTGCGAGCTCAGTACCGCTCACTGCGCAGCGTCTCTTTTGGCCAATATGATGCCGGTCGCCCGCGACGGATCGGCCGTAAGCTGCACGCAGTGATCCGATCCATCGATCAGATGGAGATCGAAACACACAAACTGCCGGAATGGCTGATCAGTGATATCCGACGCATCGCAGCGCACACAAGCAAGCTGCGGAAACCGGCGCCGCAGCTCGACAAACGGCTCCTCCTCGGCCCCTGTCGACCGCAAGCAGCTGCTCGATTTCAATCAATTCCTGCGTAGTGAGCGTCATCGTGGCTCCTCTGCCCCCCCAAAAGCCGCCCCTCATTGCCAGAACAGATGCTCCGGATCCGCGTTCAATTCCTCGATCGCTGAAGTCAGGCGGTGATATAGGCTGTAAAATTCCCAGATTCCTTGGGCGTGGTTCTTGCAAAACACCTTCCAGATTCCGCTCACGCCATCATAGAGAATCAGCGCGACGTCGATTAGAGCGCCGTCCTTGTCAATATTGCGCGAGCAACAGGGGCTCTCGACGAGGTAGCCGCCCTTCACCGGCGTCACCTTCGGCGAGACGTAGAGATAGCGCGTGCGGGAGCTCAAGCTGCGCTCGATCCGCCTGCGATCAAGCTCGTTGGGGTGCGCCACCAGCCCGGTCTTGACCTTCCTCATCAGCCCGGCATTCATCGTAAAAGCCTCCCTTCAAAGAACTGTGATTTCTTCTTCAAGACAACCGATGAGCAGCCGCTCTCCAAAATCGACAGTATAGATCGGCACGTTCGCCTCGGTATGGATGGCAACCCTGATGATCTCTCCAACCACTCCGGCACCGAGCAAGACGCCGTCAGGCTTCGCATTGGGAAAAGAGCCGTCGTTGATGATATCGACTGCGGTCATAACCCGCTGGCCTCGCCGATATTTTGGAAAGCCGGGTTCACTCATGACACGGCGTCTTCCGGCAATGGCAGATCATCGACCTCCCCGCTGCCATCCACTGGCTCGAGTTCCTTGCGCTTCATGCCAACGCGGTAGCCGCTTTCCAGAAACTCGACACCGTAGATGTAGAACTGCTGCAGGAATGTGCCGATCGAGATGACGTAACCGATCTCACCCTTCTTGACCAAGATGTCGCCAATCTCCTTGCCACGAAAGGTGCCATCATTCCGGATGGTACGATTGGCTCGTACCTTTTGGCTGAAACTGAAGACAGGCGGCTCGTCGAGCTCGACGACGTCGCTGTCGCGAACAATACCGCTCATGTAGCGCTCCTCATGCATCGCTCGCTGGCAGACAAGCCGGGGGTGCCGCCCAGCCCGACCAGGAGACATCTTTCACGATTGTTGCTCATCCCTCGCCGCACTCAGCCAATTCGTCCACCGCAATGCGGTTCGCCAGTTCGTGTCGACGTGCTGACCAGGATGTCGATGTAGGGCCGTTCGTGACAGCCGTTCTGCGATATCTAGCCGCGCTCTAGCGTATCTGCCCGTAGTTACGCCAAGTAGCCCAGCAACGGCAGCGCGACGCGGCACCATGTGGCGGAACTGGACGTCCTTGGCGCAGACCGATTGATTGTGGAGCTGCGCGGCGAAGTGGCGCACGAGAGTGTCGCCAGCTCCTTGTCGGTCCGCATCGGCATCATTTCCCGGTATGAAACGATCTTCCGGCTTGGACGACGAGGCTTCTATGGCCGTCAAGCATCGACAATAAGACAACGGCATTAGCTTGCGTGGACACGATCGCTCGGACCTCGACGTCTGCGCGCCAAACGCCGCCGTTGCTGAGCGCGGGATTCTGCTGGGAGAACTGCTGGAGACGTTGCCGGCACGATCATTTGCGCAAATAGCCGGACGCCGGCAGTCGCAGCCCTTCTTGCGCGACGGACGAGCGCAGGCACTGTAATTGCAGTGATGCTCCGGGACGGCGTTGCCAATGTGGTCGATCATCGGATTGGCTGCTCCGCTCAAGGACGTCCGCGAACGATTCGGCACCGATCGTGTCAGTCGGCTCGAGTTCGAACAGCTTGGTGGCGGCCTCGTCCCTTCTTCCAGATTGCCGGCCCATATCGGGAGGCCGGTGAAGTCCTTCAACCTGGAGGGATGCAACCGCGGCATGATGATATCGGCGTGATCAAGAGCAGCATCAGTCGCGTTAACCGTCCACCGGTCTTGGCCCGGGGCTTCACCGAACAAAGTACGCGCGATCAGCGCTCCCTGACCGGCAGATAGCGACTTGGCTGCTGCCTCGAAGGTCATCGGCAGCTTCGCTCGCCCGGCCCATTTCGCGATGTTGCGCGTCGGTAAGGCTGATCCCGCCGGGCATGCACGGATCGGCGTGGCCTCGTCAGTCACGTCAACGATAGCCGCGCCGCCTAGAAGCCTACGCTCGGAATTGAGAGGCGTTTTTGGCGCGCCGCGCCAGATGAAATGCCTGCCGATGCTCCGCTGCCAGCGAGCAACAGCACGATCGCGATGACATCCGCAGCAGTCGCCTTCGCGAAGGAATGTGCGAAGGTCGAGACCTGCGGTGTTGACAAAGCGCCGCACGACGTCTGCAACGCTTTCAGCCCCAGCTCTTGGCATGCCGTCCATGGAAGCTCGCGTTCTAGGCTGGCGCCTGATAGCGGGGCAAGGAGTTGTCAATTACGCAGGTATCGTCGACCGGACAGGCCGCAGCGCATTGCGGCTCGTCGAAATGGCCAACACATTCGGTGCATTTCGTCGCTTCGATGACAAAGCTTCCTCCCTTTTCCGAGATGGCAACGTTCGGGCACAAGGGTTCGCAAGCTGAGCAACTGGTACATTGAGAGGCGATGATCTTGAATGGCATATACCCCCCTTACGCCGCGGAGATCAGAGCTCCCTGGCGGATCGCGGCGTCGCCCCGCGTCTCATGCTGGACATCACCGCTCTTCACTTTGTCGAGATAGGACCTGAACCAGGCGATCGTCGACTTCTCGATGAACTCATGCGCGTATTGATCAACCGGCTCGATCCCGGCCTTGATCAGGTTGCCTTTTGGGCAGCCGCCGATCTTGGCCACGAACACCGCATGGCAGTCATGGATGCCACGAATGATGGTCGAAAGCCTGTCCTCCTCGCCATAACCCTCCTGGCAGTAGACGTCGACGCGACGGTGACCGATGAATTTGGCGCCGGATATAGAAAGTTCGTATACTTGGAATTCCTTTGCATGCCCAAAGTGCTCGTTGATGAGTCCCGAGCCCTTGGTTGCGACCGCCACCAGAACCGTGATCGCGCTCGTCTCGGCGGCGAACTGTGTAAGCTCTTGTTGGTGGGCCACGACGCTGGCGGCCCGCTCGTCCTCTACCCTGTCTTGATAAGCCTTCCGCGTAGCAAGGTCATATTTGACGTCCATTTTCATGATCTGATCGGTACTAAACTCTGCGCTGCGATCCTCTCCGATCAATCCGACAGCATCAGCGCGGCACTGGCGACAATGCCGCATGATGTTCATCTTCCCTTCACAAGCATCCTGCAGCGTCTTCAATTCCTGCGCCGTCGGCCCGCGCTGACCGTTTAGGCCAAACACTGTGCCGTGCTCAGGCGCGGAGATCAGCGGCATGATATTGTGCAGGAAGGCACCGCGCGCCTTCACCGCCTTGTTGACCTCGACGAGATGCTGATCGTTGATGTGGGGGATCATCACCGAGTTGACCTTGCACAGGATACCCCGTTCGCTAAGCATCTGCAGGCCTTGCAGCTGACGGTCGGTGAGTATCCTCGCCGCTTCGATGCCGATGTAGCGTTTATGGTTGAAGAAGATCCAAGGATAGATCTTGGCGCCGATTTCGGGATCGATCGTGTTGATAGTGATGGTGACGTGGTCGATTTTGGACCTGACGATCGTGTCAACATGGTCTGGCAGAGCCAGTCCGTTGGTCGACAGACATAGCTTGATGTCGGGCGCCGCCTTGGCGACCAGTTCGAATGTCTTGAACGTCTTTTCTGGATTGGCGAGAGCATCGCCTGGACCAGCGATGCCGAGCACGGTCATCTGTGGAATGGTGGTCGCGACCACGAGCACTTTTCTCACCGCCTGCTCGGGGGTAAGCTTTTCGCTCACCACGCCCGGGCGAGATTCATTGGCGCAGTCATATTTGCGATTGCAGTAGTTGCACTGGATGTTACAGGCTGGCGCGACCGCCACATGCATGCGGGCGTAATGATGATGCGCTTCTTCGCTGTAGCAGGGATGGTTCTTCACCTTTTCCCAGATTTCGCTCGGCAGATCGCCTTGGCTTGTCTGTGACCCGCAGCCTGCCTGGGCTGTCTTGGCTGCGGTGCGACAGCCCTTATGCTCGGCGGCAGACTGCATCATCGTGCCGTTATCCGGCGCAGCTTTGGCGTATCCGCCGCTCCCCACGACCGCATTCATTCTCTTTCTTCCCCGCAGGCACATTGGCTTCCCAGGACCATCCGTGAGCGAGCCTTAAGACGAGGCGTAGCAACTCACATGCCACGGCGCAGAAGACGACATTTGGCCAGCACGTCATAGCGTTAGCCGGCCCGACCGACGTTGAGACATGTAAGAGCGGCAATGATACGCTTGTTAAGAATGCGACAGATACGTCCTCATCCTCACTCACTCTGCGGGCTGGCGCATCAATTATGGTGCCAAAGCGCGCGCAACACCCGGCTTCATCTGAGCGGGCGTTTCGTGCATCGCGCCATCTCACAACTGGCGATACCAGTTGGGCTATCGAGCTTCACACGTCTAACGCGTGAGCAGTATCTCAACCGCGCAAGGGAGCCGAATCGCAAGCGGCGCCAGACCTTGTTCGAGTAGGAAGCGGAACTCGTTGCGCGACAGCGTATCCGGATCGACGATCGCATAGTGGGCGCCACCCGAGCGCTTGATAATCTGCCGCGCATAGCTGCGCAACAGCTGGTCGTTAAAGCGACAGCCGATGAAGAGAAAGGTCCGTCCGCTCCGCCTTTCCTTGATGATGTCCGGAATTGGCGTCTGAATGTCGATCTCGGTCAAGGCCTCGACATAGTCAGCATCGGAGATCAGGAAGTTGTTGGCCGGGTGCACGCTGCCATGCGGCTTATAGAGCACCGTCGCCCAGCTGCCGGCCACGGCACTGTCGACCTCTTGGCCAGAGGAATCATAGAAGCGATACCAACGATTCTCGCCAATGCCGGCACGGGTAATACCCTGCACTTCACCCCATCCCTCGCGCTTGCCCAGCGCGGCGCGCATCGCCCCATCGTACCATGCATCGACGATGACGGGCGGCGACAGGGACGCGAAATGATGATGTAGCGGCGTCGGCTCCGCTGATCGAGCGAAGGCCTGCACCATCAATGTCGTCAGCGTAGAGCGATGTTTGCTGACCTCGATATGCTGCGCCGACGCCCACGCATTGCCTTTGGTCCGACGAGGCAGCGCAATCTTGCTGGCGAAGAAGTCGGCCAGCGCCTCGGGCGTGGCCGGCACATCGGATCCGGACAGTCCGGTGAGGCCAGGACCGAGATAGGGCACCACGCGCGCAGCCCTTAACCCGGCAGCGATGTCGACGAGAATGGTCTTGGCATCGGCTGCATCGACAAAGTCGATCCGCCGAGGCCCCTTCACGGGCCCCCTCCGTCCGCGCCTCGTTTTTTGGCATCGATTGTGATTGGCAACTTTGTATCGCTCGCCATTTTGGGCAAATCGAGTACCCAGCCGTTGGCTATTTTGATCCATCCCCCCCAGAGCGTCTCGTACTCGGAATCAACGATCGGCTCTTCGAGATCCTTCTTTGGTACGTAGATCGACAGGCCTGCCTCTGGAGACCGGCGGATCATGATTTTCACATTCAACTCCTTGACTGAGTGCTATGGCTGGCCAAGCGGGCCGACTCCCGCGAAGTGGCGCGCAGGCGAGCCACGATGTCAGACACGGCGTACACGACCTCGTCGACCTCCGCGAATGAGGTTTCTCGCGATAGCGAGAAGCGCACCGCACCGCGCATGCTCCACGCCGGCACCTGCATGGCCTGCAAGACATGCGATGGCTCCATTGAGCCCGCATTGCAGGCTGATCCGAGCGACACGGCAATGCCGGTCCGATTGAGATGGTGGGCGATTGCTTCGCCTTCGAGATGGTCGAAGGCAATATTGGTCGTGTTCGCTAAACGGTTGCTGATATCGCCGAGCGGAATGCACTCGCCAATGTGTAGAATTCCCTGCTCCAGACGGTCGCGCAACGCAGCAATGCGCACGCGCTCCGGTTCGAGCCGTTCCGCCGCAAGCTCTGCAGCCTTTCCAAGTCCAACGATTGCGGGAATATTCTCCGTCCCGCCGCGGCGCCGCCGTTCCTGTGATCCGCCCCAGATGAGTGGCCGGAACTTTGTCCCCTTGCGCAAATATAGCGCGCCGATGCCTTTGGGCCCATGCAGTTTGTGTGCGGATAGCGACAGCATGTCGATCGCGCTGTCCTTGAGGTCTACGCGCGTCTTGCCGACGACCTGGACCGCATCGGTGTGAAACAACGCGCCTGCCTCATGGGTCAACCCTGCAAGAAACTCGACGGGAAATATCGTACCGGTCTCGTTGTTGGCCCACATAACGGAGACAATCGCTGTCCGTGGCCCAAGCGCGCTGCGAAACGCCTCGATATCGAGCCGGCCGCGGGAATCTACCGGTACGACGTGCGTCTTGACTCCTCTTGTCGCCAATTGCTCGGTTAGCGCAAGAACGGCAGAGTGCTCGACCGAGGTGGTAACGATTTCGTCGCGACTTTCCTCGGTCTCAAGTGCGGAGAGAATCGCGGTATTGTTGGCCTCGGTCCCTCCCGAGGTGAACACGATCTCATGATCGTAAGCGCAGCCTAGCAACCCCCGTAAGTTACGCCGAGCCTGCTTCAAGGCGACTGCAACCTCGCCGCCAAAGGCATGCGTGGATGAGGCGTTGCCAAATTGCTCGGTAAAGAACGGCAACATGGCTTGCACAACAGATGGATCGGTCCGCGTCGTTGCATTATTGTCGAGGTAAATCGGCACTTGAATTCCGCTCAATCCATTATCTCGCCGACAGCCGCAACCGGGACGAGACGAACGCATTCGCCGATTTTTTCGACCAGCCTCGTCTGAATGCGGTCCACCGTCAGTCTAGGACGCTTACGGAACGCGGATGCGCCATACAGACTGCCGATGGTGCTGTGGCTATTGGTCCCGATGAGCCGACAGTTGCTACGATCGCCATGCAGATCCACTTGCATCTGTCCGATTGCGTCGCGAATGCAACGCTCTCTTGCAGCGACCGATGATTGCCATAATTGTTCCGGTTCCGCCAACATGCAGCGATGTTCGTCTTCGTCAGCTGAACGATTTTCCGCAGGAGCAGCTCACGGTAGCGTTCGGGTTTTGAAAGGTGAAACCGGAGCGATCCGACGCCAAGACGAAATCAATGGTCGTGCCGATCAGATGCTCATGGCTCTTGCTGTCGACAAATACCTTCAGACCGCCGCATTCGATCACGGTGTCACCGAGCGTCGGCACCTCGGCCAAGCCCATATTGTATTTGAACCCATTGCAGCCGCCTGCTTCGACCATAATGCGCAGGCCGCCGGTCGGGTGCATCGATGATGCCATCGCGCCTCTGATTGCACTCACCGCGCTATCTGTCAGGTTGATCATGGTTTACCTCTCAAGAGCTTAGTCTGCCTGACAATGGCAAGTCATGTGCCAGCGTGCACAAGCTTGATCCCGCTTACTTTCTTTGATCGTATCTGTCGGCTTCAGCACCGGTGTCGAGTTCATGACAACGCTGCCTGGGACGATCGCCTCTCGCATACGCGTTTTATTTCGCGGCACGGCTGGATCGTTACAGAGGCGGCGGCAAGCATTTTGCATCGCGGCTGGCATCGGCCAGCGCGCCGGTGAAAAGCTCAAATCGAGGACGAATTTAATGACTGCAATCGAGAACACCGCACTCGGTCGACTTGAAAAGGAGGGCCGCCTGCTCAATGCTGTACTCAAGGGCGGGACGACCAAGCCGGGGCGGTTTGGTTTTCGCGGCGACATCGCACTAAAATTTCAGACTCAAGTCGCGGACGAGAAGCGGCCGCCGGATTATTCGATCGAACAGGTTCTGACGGTCGCGCAGGACGGAGAAGGCACTATTCCGGTCCTGGCCGGCTACCTGCACTCCTTCGCCTATCTTGCTGACGTCGCGGCCGTGCTTGATGGTGCCTTAAGCCCACAGGGCAGTTATTTCTTGTTCTGTAACAACATAGATTTGCTGGCGAAATACCAGACGAAGCTCGGTGGCATTACCTTCCACGTCCTGCCGTGCGATGAGTCCACTGTTTGGAAGGAAATGATGGACCTGGTCGGGCTCAACAAGGACGACCTCAAGAAGCTTGATGCAGGCGGTAAGCTTGACTACCTCCTCGAGGCGGCAAAGACTCTCGATCTGTCCTACGACGAGATTTCATACGAAGACGGGCTAAAAAGGATGGAGCCAGTAAGAAACCGCAACGAGAACCGGCCGGTCTGAGCGCGGACGTCATTCGTTCCGGGACGCATCGTCTTCGACAAGACGCACGCCGATGACGCAGATACACCATACAGAACTGTCAAGGCGATCGGCGTGAGCGTTCTGTCCTTACACGAACCCACCGACGCACAGCCCGGTTGCGAGCTCGAAGTGGATCAGTGCTTGCCGCACATCAGCTGAACGCCGTATGGGTCGAGGAACTCGTTCCGTTCCCAGTCTAAAGCAACGCCATTGTGCGGGCATCTATTGATATAGCCAAGCACCTTCTAGCCCCAGCGTACCACAGCGATGGACCACGGCCGGCGATTGCCGTCATGATCGAGGACCATAAGGTGGAATCCCATGGCCTTGTGGCTCGGAATGTCGTTAAAGCCACAAATCGCGCAAATAGCATCTGGCTGCATTTACTGCTCGTCTACCGCAAGGGCTCTGCACTGTTGCTGTGCCTTGAGCTGCAAGAACCGTCGGAGCGCTGCTCGGCGTTCGCGCAGCTTTAGCGGTGCCGTACAACTTGTCCGGCTAGCAGAACCGCAAGCGCGTACGTAGCTCGTTGCTCCTGGTGTAGCGGTCCATTCCGCCTCCCAGCGTACGCGCATTGGCGCTCCCGGCGTCTCTATGAAACTGATGTTCTATTGTACCGATAATTTCGCCTATGCGCTGGAGAGCCTGAAAAGACGCTCGATCGTACGCTGGAACGCCCGTTTGGTCCCACCCGATGGCACACCTCGTGTTCTTCACGACCGCCAACTACGCAACCCGTTGAGTGATACCAGATTCAACGGAAGTACTGACATCGTGAGCGCAATGGGTTCTCGCATTTTCCTCAGATTGCCGCTCAAAAGCCGGATTAAAGCAGGTCCTCTCCCAAACGGCACCAAGGCCCTGCTGGCTCGGCGCCGCAGGCCCTCCGGCACGCATGAAACACAAGACCGGCCCAGCTCCACCAACCAACTCACGAACTGGTATTTGGCAAGCATAAGGGAGCGCGACGTGGCGCGCGCTCCCTTCAAGGCTACGACTTCCGCTCGGGCGCGAGCAATGGCGAAAAACCGATCAGTTCCGCCGCGCTCCCACTATTCCGAATCGTCTTGCCCAACCGCCAATCCTCGAAGAGCGCGTTCCAAATAATACGAAGGATCATCGTCAGATGAATCCGTCTGAAAGCTCTCCTGACTATTGCTATCGCTATCTTCGACTTTGGAAAGATACTTTGTAGGCTTGCCTACTCGCTGCCACTCGTCGTTCTCGTTCTTTGTCCACACGTCGGGATGCTGGTGAGGATCGAGCACCCAGTGATTGCGGCCCACGTTAATAAAACCCATTTCCGCCAGGCGTGGTTCCACCTCCTCAACGGCAGGACGTGACAACACCAACGGATGATCACCGTCCATTCGCAGTTGATGCTCAAGCAGGATATCTCCCGCGTTCTCGACCAACGGATGAGTGACGCGTAGATCTACCACCGACGTAATGTCGTTTCGTCCGAACTGTTGGCGAAACTGGTCCCCCTTGATCCGGACCGGGCCTCCCGCTCTTAAGAGGCCGACACTTTCGTCACCCAGCTGATAGCTGAAAAATCGGGCGGGCTTATCCGGATCATCGTACGTGCTGGTATAGCCTCCAGCGACAGTTGCGGCGCGCTCGGCTTTCTCCGAAACGAACTGAGAGTACTCTTGCGGGTTGCTCGCGATGTGCCTGATATCACGACCCAGGAATTTCCTCACGCCCTCCATGAAGTCTTCTCGATCGAAGATCTCTATAATGGGTGGATCGGAACGCAGAGAGTATGGCGCCGCTGCCCCCGACGACGACCCACCTCGTTCCAGGCGGCCAACTGTCTCCGCGAAACGGGGGCTATCTCCCGCCTCGCTCGAATCATCAGCCTGATAAGCGCTTGTGGACTGGCTGGATGAGCCAACGGTTCTGCCATACATCAGATCGCTCTCCTATCGGCGAATTGCACGCAATCGAGCTCGTGCCGCGCAAGCTCCGCCGATGAGGATACCGAATCTAGCTGACCACAACCTGACCGCAGCACCGCCCCACTCCGGGGCCGGCAAGCCGCCTCCCGGAAGAAGGGCAGCGACTCGGCAACCGTAGGGCCCGCCCAATAGGCGAACCACGCGCCCCTTGTCGCGGACGGGCAATCAAGACTTGGCGCTCGACATTGCTGCGCTCGACCAGCACGAAAATAGCCGGTCAACTATTTTGGAATTGATCTTGGTCTCGGACATTCGAGCACGCCGCCTGATCGGCATGCGTGCTCACCTGATCAGGTGCGCGTCACCTCCCCCTGGCCCACGTGGCGCATTGAGTGCATGTATCTTCTCTCTGCTGCCGGACGAAGCGGCCTCCGCTCAGGCGACTTCAGCTCCGGCTGAGGCGTGGATCTGGCAATTGGCCGGGCACACCCTGGCGCAGGCGCCGCAGCCGATGCAGGCGCCCTCATCGTTCAGAACCATGATCTTCTTTTCGATCTCATCGTCCGCGTCATCGTCTAGATCGACAAGGTCACCCTCTTCGCTGATTCCTTTCAAAGTCATGACATCTCGACCGCACACTTTGAAACAACGGCCACAACCGATGCACTTCTTGTCATCGATCGATATCAAGTATTCCGGTATCCACTCGCGGCCATCGCGCGCTGCAAATGACATAAGTCAGCCCCTCTGGTTATTTTCCAGCGCCTTCAAATCATGACTCTTGCGCTCGAGTTCGGCATAGGCATCGTACGCCTTCTGCGCCACCGTCATGATCGAGCCCCAGTTGACAGGTAATTCTTCCGACAGGTCGTGCAAATCCATTTTGGCTTGCAGCGCTTTGCCTGACAGCTTCTTCAGTTCTGCTTTCAATGCGTCACGATCGTTCATGAGCGCCCTCAATAGTTCGCCACGTCCGGAAATCTGCGAACCATCTCGATTCCGTCGTTGACATATTTGTCGCCTTCCTCTGCCAGCTTTACGAGATTAGCGAAGCCGAAACGATGCACATCGCGTAGCTGCTTGTTCACGGCGATCAGCCGGCCAGCGATCAACACCACGCGGCCGAAGCCTTCATGATGCAGCTTCATAATGGGCTGGATCATCACGCCGGTGACCCTCTCGATCGAGAGCGCGACCGCGTCGAAGAATAGTTCAAGCCGCCACAGCGTGTCGGGATCGGGATCGCCGACAATAGGTAGGGCGCGCCGCTTCTCCTTATCCAAGATATAGGGTTCGAGCAGGTCGATGTCGCTTTTCTTCGTCCAGGCGCCGTTGGCATCCTGAGCACGCCAAATCTTGATCAATTCCATGAGGAACGGTGTGCCGATGCCGCTACCCTCTCGCACTATTTCTTCGGTCATCTCACCTCATTCGTCGAACTCAAACGCGCGGCGCTGGTCCTTGGCCATGGCCTTGCGCAGCCAGGGAGGTGGCGTTCCCTTCAGTACGTCCTGAAGCTTTTCAAGCAGCTCCAGGATGCTTTCCGGCTTGCTCACCTTGATGGGATGAATCTTGTTGGCCACCACCCGCGCGGCACCAGCACCGCCGATGGCGGCGACGTACAGAATTGCGCATTCCTTGATTGCCTCGATCTTCGGCGCCAACTTATCGTCATTGCCGTCCTCTTTGAGATCGCCCTCAAACTCAATTGCTTTAAGAAAGACGTGCCCGCCCGGCGCGACATCATAGATTGCGATATTCTTAGCCCAACCGAAATGTGCATCGACCCGTCTAAGATCTTGCGTAGCGAATGCGACCTTCATGCAATGGACCTCTCAGCTGTGCCAAGCGAGCTGTGGCCGGCTCGTCGCGGCGGTGGGGGCGGAGCCCGCCAGCTATCCGGCGTAGGCTGATGGTTCTCCTCTCGGTCAGCAATCACGAGATTGGCGATATCGAAGATCATGTCCCGTGTACCACGGTAGCCGACGGATAGCTGGTGTCCTGCACCAAGCCGATCGAACATTGGAAAGCCCGCGCGATAGAATGGGATTTTCAGCCGAGCCGCCGCTTGCCTGCCATGCGAATGCGTGATCAGCAGGTCGCATTGCCTGGTTCTGGCAAGCTCTTCGAGATCCTCGAGATCGCCAATGAAGACTTCCTCGGTCTTCACTCGCTCAATAACGACCGACTGCGTGGTTGTCACTGCTGCGGTCACCTGCGCACCCATGTCATGCAGCATACTGGACAGGTCGAACAGGAGGTCTGGCTCGGCGGCAATCGCAACTCTGCGACCACCAATATGGAAGTGCGCGTCCAGCATTGCATCGGTGAGTTGGCCACGCTGCCGCCGATATTTCACCGGTACTGGCCGGCCGCTGATCTCGCTTAAAAAGGTGATAAATTCGTCGTTGGGGTCGAGACCGCAAAGCCGTTCGAACAGGCGAAATGGCACGCCGGCCTTGGCCTGCAGGACCTCCGCCGCGCGTCGCATCTGTGCGCCAATTGCGATCGTCCATTGAGCGCGTCCCATGCTCGCAATTTCGTCGATGCCGATGCCGCCTGTGGTTGTCGGCATAAACTCATCGGGGATATGCCCATCAAGCGAGCCTGCCAGATCAGGCAAAAAGGACGGCCGCAACCCGAAATCCTCCAGGATGGCCCGGAGTTCGTCTAGATCACCGGGGGTGAGGTGGCATCCTGGAAGAACATTCACCTTGGACGGGTCGCGCAGTCCACTCGCGCCCGGCCGCTCGACCAGCGCCTCCACAATGCGCACCACAGCCTTCTCCCAGCCGTCCTGGAACGCTCCCTTGAAATCGGGTGTCGAGACATAGACCAGCGGCAACTTCGCAAGTTGCGGGTGCTTGTCGCGGATCAGCTTGAGGTAAGCATCGACATCGTCGCCATTGGTCTCTGTGACCCCAGTCGAGCAGATGCCGACGATCTTTGGCTTGGCTCGGCCGTAGATATTGAGTATCGCCTGCTCGAGATTCTCGTAGCCACCGAGCACGGTTGCGACCTCGCTCATAGCGGTGGTTTGCAGCGGCACTGCCTCCTTGAAATGCCGCACGAAGAGCGTGAGCCCGAAGGATGTACAGCCTTGCGAGCCGTGCAGAAGCGGCATAGCCCCACGCAATCCCATAAAGGCGAAGGCTCCACCGATCGGCTGGCTCATCTTCAGCGGATTGACCGCACAAGATTTAGTAGACGCTTTGACGAGGGCCATAACAGGTCTCTATTCTGCGGCCTGTGGCAGGGCAGATGGTGAGGCCGCCAAGATTCCCTCGATGCGCCTGTTGCAGCAGCCGCCGACCGCATTGGTGTGCTTTCTGACAGCCTCCACGCTGATCAAGCCATGCGCGGTGATTGCATCCTCGATTGTTCCGCGATCGACCTTGTTGCAGGAGCAGATCTCCTTGGCGCGGCGCGCCGTTTCGTCGAGCGCAGGATCGCAAGCGATCTCGGCCAGCGGCGATCGCATCTGCACCATAGCCTTCGCCAAGACCTGCCATGGCGCTGGTTGACGCAGTTGCTCCCACATCGGATTAGAGAGCGACTTATCGATCTCTTCCACCAGTTTGACCATTCCAACATAGCCTAGATAGGCATGGCACCGCTCCTGGTTGATATCGATCCAGGGCATCGCCGCCTTTAGTGCGACAAACTGCGATTTGCCGCCCGACAGCATGATGTCCGCTTCCGCTTCTTTCAACATTCTGTACATTTCGCGCGGCGTCATGTCTTCGATCATGTGGGCATCCTGCCCCATCAGCTCCTTGATGCGTTCCTTGTCCTGCTTGGTTGATTTCTTTACACTGGTTCCGACCAATTCGAGGCCAGCTTCCTGCAGTGCCGCGACGACCGACCATGACTTGACGCCGCCGGTAATCAACAAGACCTTTTTGCCTCTGAATCGTGGCTTGTACGGTTGGATGGCAGCCCAGGCGCGCGCTTCCTCGCGCGCGATCACCGCATCAGTGCGCCCGAGTAGCTCTTTGGGAGCTCCGCGCTCGACCAACAAGCGGGCAATCTGGCGAAGCGAATCACTCGAATCCTGAATACCGTAGAACGCCCCCTCGAAGAACGGGATCCCGTAGCGTTCCTTCATCCTGCGCGCGACGTTGATCATAGATTTTGAGCACACCAACATCGCCGCCCGCGCGCGATGAGAAGAAGCGACCTCGCGATACTTTCCGTCGCCAGAGATGCAGGAGAGAATCCGGATTCCGAGCTCGTCCAGCAACGGTTTAACTTGCCAGAGCTCTCCCGAAAGGTTGTATTCTCCGATCAGATTGATGTCGTACGGCGTTGTGTAGTCCGGCTCCTGCGTTCCGATGACATGTTCGAGCAGGGCCTCGCCGGCGAGCTTGTTACCCAGGTTCTTGGAGCCAACGAACCCGGGGGAATTGATCGGGATCACTGGCTTACCGAACCTTTGAGACGCCGCCTTGCAGACCGCATCGATATCGTCGCCGGTCATCGCCGGGATGCAAGTCTGATAGACGAAGATCGCGGGAGGGTCCCACTTATCGATGATTTCTTTGATTGCTTTGCACAGCCGCTGCTCGCCTCCGAATACGATATCGGTTTCGGTCAGATCGGTTGTGAATGCGGTCCGCCACAGGTTCAAGCCAGAAGACGCGGAGCCGCGATTGTCCCAGGAGTTGCCTTCGCACGCAATCGGACCGTGCACCAGGTGAGCGACATCGGTAAACGGCTGCAGCGCGATCTTGGCACCGTCGAAGGCACAGCCCCCCGCAGCACTGCCCGGCTGCAGTTGCTTGGTGCAGCCCTTCCTGCGTTCAGCCTCCGACTTACTGCCATTCTTGGCGCAGCCCGGCTCGTCGAAAATATTCTGGACCGTAGCCGCCAGCGAACTCATCCGTTTTCCCCTCAGCGGAAGCCAATTGAAAGGTTTAATGCGTTTGTGCCATCGCCGGGTTCGGCGATGGCACGTGCGTACTATTCGTCATCAACGAATGATGTCGAAGCTGTAGTCGGTTTTGCCAAGAAGGTTGGTCTTCTTGTCGATTTCGTCGAATATCTTGTCGAGGATCTTGACCAGCACATTCAGGCCGCCCTGATAACCCCAAACGGGCGAGCGGTGATGGTGATGCCGATCAAAGACTGGAAAGCCAATTCGGATCAGTGGCGTTCCAGTATCGCGCTCAAGGTACTTGCCGTACGTGTTGCCAATTAGAAAATCGACCGGCTCGGTAAACAGGAGCGAGCGCATGTGCCAGAGATCCCGGCCAGGGTAGACTTGGCAGCCCTGCCCAAACGGCGAGCTTGCAAGCAGCGCTGCCATTTTTGTCTGCCATGCCTTGTTGCCGTTGGTGGAAAGCACATGGGTTGGCTCGGCGCCCAGTTCGAGCAGAAAGGCAGCCACCCCATAGCAAAGATCCGGATCGCCATAGATCGCAAACTTCTTGCCATGGATATGCGCACTGGAATCAGCGATGGCATCGACCAAGCGGCCACGCTCTCGTGCGAGTTGCTCCGGAATGTCTTTGCCTGCGATCCGTGATAACGCCACCAGCAAGTCATCCGTTGCGGATATGCCAATCGGGTAGTTGAAGGATACGACATCCTGCCCATGCTCGGCCACGAATGGCAGCGTTTTCTCCGTACACCACTCCTGCATGGAGATTGTCGCCTTGGCGTGAACGGCGTTGGCTGCGTCTTCCAGCGTGGTGCCACCGTCGTACATCCGGAACTCGCCATCTGTCGGGGTGTCGAAGACTTCGGAGTTGTCGGCGAGTATGGTGTGCTGGATTCCCATCAACTCCAAGATGCGCTTGATCTCGCGAAGGTTACCGACGGTATAGCCATCGAACCCGCCGATGATGTTGATGGCTTGGTTCGGCCTGCGCTCCAGCTTCGGCGCTGTTCCGGCCTTGCCGTCCCAAAAATGCTCCAAGATGCCCTTGAGCGCGTTGTCGTAGCCGGTGACGTGGCTGCCGACGAAGGCGGGCGTGTGGGCGAATGGCACGTCGAACTCCGCCGGAACCGAGCCTTTCTCCTTGGACGTCTTGATGAAGGCGTTCAGGTCATCGCCGATCACCTCAGCCATGCAGGTCGTGGAGACCGCAATCATCTTAGGTTTGTACATGTTGTAGCTATTGGCGAGACCGTCGATCATGTTGTTCAGGCCACCGAATACAGCAGCGTCCTCCGTCATGGACGAAGAGACGCAGGAGCTCGGCTCCTTGAAGTGTCGCGACAGATGGCTGCGATAATAGGCCACGCAGCCTTGCGAGCCGTGGACGAAGGGCAGCGTGCCTTCAAAGCCGACGGAGGCGAATACGGCGCCAAGCGGCTGGCAGGCCTTGGCCGGGTTTATCGTTAGCGCCTCCCGCGAAAAGTTCTTCTCGCGGTACTCCGGAGTTTTCGTCCATTCCTTGATACGCTCGACTTCGGCTGGCTCGCGGGGATCCTCGAACATCTTCTTCTTATCCAGCATCTGCTGGTATTCTGGACCGCGGAACAGTTCGAGATGGTCGAGCACGTGCTCGGCACTTTGCGCCATTATTTAGATCCTTTTACTATCGAAATTGATCGCCCACTCTCTGCTGAGAGCGTGACTTATTGCCCTATTCTGCAGCCAGGAGCTTTGCGCTCGGCGTTTCCTTCCAGGGCGCCTTCGTCTTTTTCCAAACAGGCGAGTTGACAGCCATGTCCATGTCGCGCGCGAAGATCGCAAAGCCGTCATAGCCGTGATATGGACCCGAATAGTCCCAGGAATGCATCTGCCGGAACGGCACACCCATCTTCTGGAACACGTATTTTTCCTTGATGCCCGAACCGATGAGGTCAGGCTGGAGCTTTTCGACGAAGCGCTCGAACTCGTAGCCATTGACGTCGTCATAGATCAACGTGCTGTCCTTTACGTAGTTCTGAGCGGTGCGCTGATAGTCGTCGTTGTGGCCAAACTCGTATCCGGTACCCACGACTTCCATCCCGAGGTCTTCGTACGCGCCAATCACATGACGCGGACGAAGCCCGCCGACATACAGCATGACCGTTCGGCCCTCCAGGCGCGGGCGATACTTCGCAACCACCGCGTTCACCAGCGGCTGGTACTTTTCAATCACCCGCTCAGCCCCTTCCTTGATCTTGTCGTCGAAATAAGCGGCAATCTTTCGCAGCGATTCTGCGATCTTTGAAGGTCCAAAGAAGTTGTATTCGCACCAGGGGATACCGAATTTCTCTTCCATGTGGCGGGAGATGTAGTTCATGGAACGGTAGCAATGAAGAAGGTTAAGCTTGGCTTTCGGAGTTGCCTCGAGCTCAGCGAGTGAACCGTCCCCGGACCACTGCGCAATCACGCGCAGACCCATTTCCTCCAGCAGAATTCGCGATGACCAAGCATCGCCGCCGATATTGTAGTCGCCGATGATAGCAACATCGTAAGGCGTCGGCTCGAACTTTGGCGCGCCGTCGGCCTCGAGCTTGTCGAAGATCCAGTCACGTACCGCGTCGTTGGCAATGTGGTGACCTAGTGACTGCGACACGCCACGAAAGCCCTCGCAGCGGACCGGCACGATGGTCTTACCTCCATACTCCTTGGATTTCGCTCTTGAGACAGCCTCGATATCGTCACCAATCAGCCCGATCGGGCATTCCGATTGGATAGTGATGCCGTTGTTGAGGGGAAACAGCTCCTGGACTTCGTCAAGAACTTTGACCAGTTTCTTGTCACCACCGAATACGATGTCCTTTTCCTGGAAGTCGGAGGTGAATTGCAGGGTCACGAAGCTATCGATTCCCGTCGTGCCAACGTAATAGTTGCGCCGCGATCCCCACGAATACTGACCACAGCCAACAGGACCGTGGCTGATATGGACCATGTCCTTGATCGGCCCCCAAACCACGCCCTTGGATCCCGCATAGGCGCAGCCTCGGATCGTCATCACGCCGGGTATGGATTTGATGTTGGACTTCACCCCGCAGTCGGACTTGCCGGCCTGGTGAACGTTGAGGTGTTTGGCACGCCTTTTCGCGGTTTTCTCCGGATAGACTTTCAGCACCTCCTCGATCAGCTGTTTGTTGCGAGCCCTGATATCTGCGATACTCTGGGTCGTGGCGAGACTCATCTGATGTCCTCAAGGTTAGCTGTTGCAAGAGCGGCTTCTGACCGGGACTTTTGCAACCAGCATGCCAGCGCCTCGTGAACACAAAACCCATAACGATTAACGGCAGTTAGCGCGTCTCGCGCGGGTGCAACACCGTTGTTGCGAACGCGACATCGCGCTTTGCTCGCAGACTTCTTGGTTTGACCTGTTCGAAATGGAACAAGGGCGAGCTATGCGCGAAATGGCCCCGCTCAGCTATCAGCGCGTGTTTTCGTTCTAGACGTGAATCCATAAATCTGCCGAGCGGAGGGCTTGCCAGAATCCGCTATGGCCCGATAGCGACCAAATTCCGCAGCGCGACGAAATAACGCGAACGGCCAGGAGCGGACGTCAGCTCCAGCTCGCGCTCCACTATAAACTTGGCGCAATCTCAGACCTGATCCATTCCACGAAGGTCTGCAAAGCGCGGCGCTGACGGCCAGCGCGCGGGAACACTAGATGATGACCAACGTAGCGGATGTCGGTGGAGCGGCCAGCCAGTGGCGCTATCAGGCGCCCCGATGCTATCTCACTTTCAGCCAAGCGAGTTGATTCCAACGTCACGCCAACCCCGCCGCAAGCCATGGCTATTGCGAGGAAGCTACGGTCGAATCGCATTCCATGGATTGCTGGAGGTTCGAGCCCGTTCGCGGCGAACCATTGATACCATTGAACCTGCTTCACGTCGGAGCGAATGAGAACTTGGCTCAACAAATCCTTTGGCTGGCGGATTCTCTTCGCGATCTGAGGAGCACACAGAGGGGTGACAGTTTCCTCACCAAGCGGGATCACTTCGAGGCCCTCACCGCGAGGTGAACCGTAGACGATGTCCAGGTCGAAATCGTCGTTCGTGAAGCGGGCGTACTCCGTATTGGCGGCGAGCCGAACCTCCAGTTTCGGTTCGGCCGCGAGAAATTTGGTCAGGCGCGGGGCCAGCCATTGCGCTGCGAAACTTGGGGCACAATGCACCCTCAGGAGCTTCGGCCCGCGACCTGCGACTTCTTCGATCCCGCGCCGCAAATTGTCGAAGGCCGCACCGGCGTGGCGCATCAGGTTCTCGCCAGCGGGCGTTAGACGGACGGAACGAGCACTCCGCTCGAACAGAACGGTGCTCATGGTGCTTTCCAGCTTGCGGATCGCGTGGCTGACGGCGCTCGGCGTCAAATGCAACTCGTCGGCCGCGTCGCTGAAGGAGCCAGTGCGCGCAGCCGCTTCGAAGGCCCGGATGGCGGAGATCGGGATGCTCGACAGCAGCATACCCATAAGTGAACCAGATTCACACATCCAAGACAACTGCGCGTTTGTCCCGGCCGGCCCCTCGGCTCTAGCAATGGGGCAAGAGGACCGGCTGCCTACCGCGGCGTCCAAAACGACAGGGACAGGGAGGATTCGAATGCTGCTTCGCGGCAAAACGGCGATCATCACAGGGGCGGCCTCGCCTCGCGGGATTGGCCTTGCAACCGCCAGGCGATTTGCCGAAGAGGGCGCGCGGGTCGCCATCCTCGACATCGACGGGACCGCTGCGCAAGCCGCCGCGCAAGGCCTCGGCGACGCTCATATCGGTATTGCTTGCGACGTCGCCGACCAGGCTTCGTGTCAGAAGGCAGTCGAAGCTGTCGCTGACGCTTTCGGCCAAATCGATATCCTGATCAACAATGCCGGCATCACACAGCCGGTCAAATTCCTCGACATCACGCCGGCCGACTGGGACCGTATCCAGGACGTCAACCTGAAGGGCATTCTGTTTCTGTCCCAGGCAGTGATCCCGCATATGCGGAAGCAAAAATCGGGATCGATTGCATGCATGTCGTCGGTATCGGCCCAGCGCGGCGGCGGCATTTTCGGTGGTCCGCACTACTCGGCGGCGAAGGCGGGGGTCCTTGGGCTTGCCAAGGCGATGGCTCGGGAATTTGGCGCCGATGGTATCCGCGTCAACTGCGTCACGCCAGGATTGATAGGCACCGACATTACCTCCGGCAAGCTCGACGACGAGATGAAGGCGAAGATTCTGGAAGGCATTCCGCTCGGACGGCTCGGGGAGGCCAAGGACGTTGCCGGCATCTACACATTTCTTGCATCGGACCTCTCGGCATACGTCACCGGCTCCGTGATCGACGTCAACGGCGGGATGCTCATTCACTAAGAGCAGCGATGGAGAGAGAGATGTCAACGAGTGCACTTGTTAACGCGCCTAGCCTTTCGCAGCGTGCGCGCAACATTCGCCGCAACGCCCTGCGCATGGGCGAAGTTCAAGGCCAAGGCTATATCGCGCAGGCGCTCGATATTTCCGACGTGTTGGCGGTCGCATATTTTCACGCGATGCGCTACCGGCCCGAGGAGCCGACCTGGGAAGATCGCGATCGTTTCCTCCTTTCCAACGGTCACTACGCGATCGCCCTTTATGCCGCACTGATCGAGGCCGGCATTATCCCCGAAGTCGAACTCGAGACGTATGGCTTCGACGAAAGCCGCCTGCCGATGTCAGGCATGGCGTCCTACACGCCCGGTATGGAAATGTCCGGCGGGTCTCTGGGGCTCGGACTGAGCATCGCGGTCGGCATGGGCCTCGGGTTGAAGCGCAAGGGCTCCAAGAGCCGCGTCTTCACGCTGTTCTCGGACGGAGAGCTCGACGAGGGTTCAAAGTGGGAAGCAATGATGTCGGCTGCACACCACAAGCTCGACAATTTGATCGCGATAATTGACGTCAACAACCAGCAGGCCGACGGCCCTTCGAGACAGATGATGGGGTTCGAGCCGTTGGTCGACAAGCTCGAGGCCTTCGGCTGGTTCGTACGTCGAGTCGACGGCAATGACCTGGACGCCGTCGTGGCAGCATTCGACGCAATGATTTCGCATCCCGAGCCGCAACCGAGGATCATCATCGCCGACACTCTCATGGGCAAGGGAGTTCCGTTCCTCGAACAGCGAGAAAAGAATCACTTCATTCGGGTCGAAGCGCACGAATGGAAATTGGCGCTGGCAGAACTTGATGCGGGAGACGGGTCATGAAGTCGGTTACCTCAGGTACGCTCGGAAAACCTCGGCTCACCACCTCCGCGATGATCGCGTCGATCGCCGCCGAGGGACAAAAGACAAAACCAGCGCCGTTCGGTCACGCACTTGTCGAATTGGCCCGGAGCCGCCCCGAGGTGGTGGGCCTCACCGCCGATCTGGGCAAGTACACGGACCTGCACATTTTCGCAAAGCAGTTTCCAGACCGCTACTATCAAATGGGTATGGCAGAGCAGCTCCTCTACGGCGCGGCTTCGGGCATGGCGGCTGAAGGATTCATGCCCTTTGCTACGACGTATGCGGTGTTCGCCTCGCGGCGCGCCTACGATTTCATCCACCAGACGATTGCAGAGGAAGACCGCAACGTAAAGATCGTCTGCGCCTTGCCCGGCCTCACTTCCGGCTACGGCCCAAGCCACCAGGCGGCGGAAGATCTCGCGCTGTTCCGCGCAATGCCGAACATGACCGTGATTGATCCCTGCGACGCTCATGAGATCGAGCAGATCGTTCCGGCCATCGCGGCGCATCACGGGCCCGTATATATGCGGCTCTTGCGTGGTCAGGTGCCCCTCGTCCTGGACGAGTACAACTATCAATTCAGGCTCGGCAGGGCATCCTTGATTCGGGACGGTCGGGACGTCTTGATCATCTCCTCTGGAATTATGACCATGCGAGCGCTGGAAGCCGCAAAGGAACTCGCCGGTGATAGCGTGGACGTAGCCGTGCTGCATGTACCGACAATCAAGCCGCTCGACCACGGAGCGATACTGCGCGAAGCAGCGAAACCCGGCCGTCTCGTCGTGGTCGCCGAGAACCATACCATCATAGGCGGGCTCGGAGAGGCGATTGCAGCGCTGTTGATGCGCTCCGGCGTCCATCCAGCCTTCCGCCAGATCGCGTTGCCCGATGAGTTCCTTGCCGCTGGGGCGCTTCCCACGCTGCACGATCGCTACGGCATTTCGACTGCCGAAGTTGCAAGGCAGATCAAGGGGTGGCTGCGCTAAACGCGCAACCTCGATCGTCAACTTCGAAGAGAAGAATCGCCTACGCGGCGCCGCCGCGGAGAACGATGGCCGCTGCCTGACGGCCGGTGCCCGAGAACCGGCCGGAATTGCAGAAGCGTGCTGCGGCCGATCAACAGACCGATACTCAAAGGAGGAAGCAATGCCCCAACGAAAATCGACTGCCATCACCCGCCGCCATTTTCTCCTTGCCGGCACGGCCGTCCCGTTGTGCACCGTCCTCAGCCGCCCGGCCGCCGCCGCAGAGTTCACTTACAAGCTCGCGACCGGGCAGGACCCCGCGCATCCGGTGAATGCTCGGGCCAAGGAGGCCGCCGATCGCATCAAGGAAGCGACGAGCGGGCGCCTGGAAATCAATCTTTTTCCCGCCAACCAGCTTGGCTCGGATACGGATCTGCTGACGCAGGTTCGCAACGGTAGCGTCGAGTTTTTCAACCTCTCCTCTCTGATCCTCGCTACCCTTGTACCCGCCGCCGGCGTCGTAAATCTCGGCTTCCTCTTCCCCAACTACGATGCCGTCTGGAAGGCCATGGACGGCGAACTGGGCGCTTACATCCGTGCGCAGATCGCCAAGACGCCCATCATGGCGGTGTCCAAGCCTTGGGACAACGGCTTCCGCCACATCACTTCGTCGGGCCGTGAGATCAAGACACCGGACGACCTCAAGGGCTTTAAGCTCAGGGTACCTGCCGCACCCAATCTAACGTCGCTGTTTCTTGCGCTCGGGGCAGGACCAGCTCCGATCAACTTCAACGAGGTCTATTCCGCGCTCCAGACCAAGGTCGTGGACGGTCAGGAAAATCCCCTTCCGATCATAGCAACGGCGCGCCTATATGAGGTGCAGAAGACCTGCAGCCTGACGGGGCACGTCTGGGACAATTACTGGATCCTCGGCAACAAGCGCGCGTTCCAGAAGCTTCCGCAGGACGTGCAAGAGATCGTGACGCACGAGCTCGATCGCTCGGCCAACGATGAACGAGCCGACATCGCAAAGCTTAGTGCATCCCTCCGCACCGATTTGACGGCCAAGGGGATGCAATTCCTCGACGTCGACCGATCTGCCTTCCGGCAGGCGCTGGCAAAGACGAGCTTCTATACCGACTGGAAATCCAAATTCGGCGCAGAGGCCTGGATTCAACTTGAGAAAGCCGCGGGCAAGTTGGGGTGAGCCATGGAACATGCGCAAATGGACGGGGCGACACTTGCTCTTCCTGAGCCTGCCGCCGGATGGCGCAAGGCTGTTGTGAACCTGAACAAGGCACTGAAGCCCGTCGTCGCCATTCCTGCCGCATTGCTGGTCATTGCAGAGGTGATAGTCCTTTTCGTCGGCATCGTCTCTCGCTACGTGCTCCATACCCCGATTGTCTGGTCGGATGAGCTCGCCGGCATCCTGTTTCTGTGGCTGGCGATGCTGGGATCGGTCGTCGCCTTCCAGCGGGCCGAGCATATGCGGATGACGGCTATCGTTGGCATGATTCGCCCGGAAGCCAGGTTGTTCCTTGACGTCTTTGCGACGGCTGCCTCGTTCGCGTTCATGCTTCTGGTGGTTCGCCCCGCCTACGAGTTTGCAGCCGACGAAGTCTTCGTCACAACTCCGGCTCTGGGCATAGTCAACACTTGGCGCGCCGCCGCCCTGCCGGTCGGCATCGGCTTGATGCTGGTCGTTGCCACTCTAAGGCTGGCAGCCACGGCCAACGTGAAGCACCTCGCGGCTGCAATCGCTGCGGTGGGAACGCTGATCGGAGTTCTCGCGCTGCTCGCACCGATCCTTAAACCGCTCGGCAATCTGAACCTGCTGATCTTCTTCGTGTTTATCGTTGGCGCCATGGTTTTCGCAGCGGTGCCGATCGCCTTCGCGTTCGGCCTAGCGACCATCGGCTACATAACGCTGACGACCAGCACACCCAACGTGGTCGTTATCGGTCGCATGGACGAAGGCATGAGCCATCTCATCCTGCTTGCGGTACCGATGTTCGTGTTCCTCGGCTTGTTGATTGAAATGACCGGGATGGCCCGCGCCATGGTCGGTTTCCTCGCCAGCCTGCTCGGCCACGTTCGGGGCGGCCTCCAATATGTGCTGGTCGGTGCGATGTATCTGGTCTCGGGTATTTCGGGGTCCAAGGCGGCCGATATGGCAGCGATAGCGCCTGTGCTCTTCCCCGAAATGACCAGACGCGGCGCAAAGCGCGGTGATCTCGTCGCACTCCTCGCGGCGACCGGCGCTCAGACCGAGACGATCCCCCCATCATTGGTGTTGATCACAATCGGATCGGTGACGGGCGTGTCGATCGCGGCCCTGTTCACGGGCGGGTTAGTGCCGGCGATCGTGCTGGCGGTCGGACTGTGCGCGGTGGTGTGGTGGCGGTACCGTGGAGAGGATTTGTCGCACGTTCAGCGGGCGACCAGGCGTGAAATCGGCCGTTCCTTTCTGATCGCGATTCCCGCCATTGCCCTTCCATTTGTGATCCGCGCTGCAGTGGTCGAGGGGGTCGCAACAGCCACCGAGGTCTCGACGATAGGCATCGTCTATTCCGTATTGGCCGGGCTTTTTATCTATCGCCGGTTCGATTGGCGTCGCCTCTATCCGATCTTGGTTGAGACCGCGGCTCTTTCCGGCGCGATCCTCTTCATCATCGGTGCGGCGACGGGGATGGCCTGGGCTTTGACCCAATCGGGCTTCTCGGCATCACTTGCGAACTTCATGACCTCCTTGCCGGGTGGTGCACCGATATTTCTGATCGTCACGATCCTTGCGTTCGTCGTCCTGGGAAGCGTGCTCGAAGGCATCCCTGCCATCGTGCTCTTCGGTCCGCTGCTTTTCCCCATTGCCCGCCAGGTGGGGGTGCATGAGGTCCACTATGCCATGGTCGTCGTTTTGGCGATGGGGATTGGACTTTTCGCGCCGCCATTCGGCGTCGGCTACTATGCGGCGTGCGCCATCAGTCGGATTCATCCCGACGAAGGCATGGGTCCGATCCTGGCGTACATGCTGGCCCTGCTCCTCGGCACGGTCATAGTGGCTGCTGTGCCGCGGATTTCCATAGGTTTCCTTTAAAATCTGCGAAACTCTCAGTTGCGGAGATCGTCCGCACCTCTCTCCTTTCACCGCGGTCAGACGGACGCAAGGGTGAGCTTCTGGCGAGCTAGACAGGTTGTTCGCACAGTTCTTTGCCCCTCGTGGAGGCAACGATCCGCCTTCCTCCGGGCGCGGAGCGACGCACGGCGTTCAGGGCCATAAGACCATGGATCGCGCATCGACCAGATCGCCATGCGAGTTTTCGAAAAGGCCTGACGTGAATGCGGGTCGCCCCTTCGCTCGAAGCTCCGATTATTTTCACGACAGCGCGAATAGCCTCTGGAAGGACGGTCTTACGTCATGTCCACTTCGGTCATGGACGACCGGATCGAGCCACTAGCATGCCCGCCCAAGTCCTCTATGCCGTCGAAAGCGGAAGTATACTCAGAGCGTTAGCGGCTCGGCCGCGAGGCGTTGCCGGTTGATGGCGCGGGCCCGAGACATGATTCAAGCTCCGAAACCGGAGATTCAAATCATGCGGTACGAACTCAGCGATTACGAATGGACGCCATCAAACCGATGCTGCCAAACAAGCCGCGCGACGTTCAGCGCATAAATGACCGTCGCGTGCTCAATGGCATCTTTTGGGTCCTGTGTGCCATGACGCGACCTGCCTTTAGAACTACGACCCCGCGCTCGACGAAGGCGGACGCAAAGAAGAAACGGCTGCAAGGTGCCCTGGCCGAAGAGGATTGCCAATGCGACCTTTGCTTGCCGAGACCTGCGATGATGATGATGATGCTCAGGAGCACGACGTCATTCAACTTCGCAGCTCAATGCAGGCTCAATCTCACCTCAACGCAGCTCGCTCGCCGATCATGCGAATAGCTGGCGTGCCTTGATCAGCGCGTGCACGAGCACATCAATTTCTTCACGGGTGTTGTAAAGTCCAAGGGACGCACGGCATGTTGCCAGTGCGCCGAAGCGCTTGAGCAGCGGCATCGCGCAGTGCGCCCCCGCCCGCACCGCTACACCGGCGCGATCGACGACGGTGGCAATATCGTGCGCATGCGCACCTTTCACATCGAACGAGATGATCGGCCCCTTCTCAGCCGGCGCCCCGATCATGCGCACACAGTTGATGTCACCGAGCTTCTCCCGCGTGTAAGCGAGCAGTGCGCTCTCGTGCTTGCGGATCTGCGCCTTGCCTATTGAATTGATGTAATCCACGGCCGCGCCCAACCCGATCGCCTCGACGATCGGGGGCGTACCCGCTTCGAACCGGTGCGGCGGATCACCATAAATGACGCCGGAACATGAGACCTCGCGGATCATCTCGCCGCCACCATTGAAGGGCGTCATCGATGCCAGATGCTCGAATTTTCCGTAAAGCACGCCGATTCCGGTCGGACCATAGAGTTTGTGGCCGGTCATGACGTAGAAATCGCAATCAATGTCGCAAACATCGGCGCTCAGATGGACGCATCCCTGCGAGCCGTCGACTAACACCGGGATACCACGTGCATGTGCGACTCTGACCAGCTCTTTTACCGGCAAAACCGTGCCGAGCACGTTCGACATCTGTGTGATTGCAACCATCTTGGTGCGGGAGGTCAGCAGTCGTTCAAATTCATCGAGCAAGAAGTTACCGTCATCATCTACTGGTGCCCATTTGATCACTGCACCGAGCCGCTCCCTAAGAAAATGCCATGGCACAATGTTGGAGTGGTGCTCCAAAATTGACAGGACGATCTCATCACCCGGGCTGATGCGCTCTCGACCGAAAGTCTGTGCGACAAGATTGATCGCCTCGGTGGCGCTGCGGGTAAAGACGATCTCTTCGTTCAAATGCGCGTTCACAAACCGCGCTACCTTGGTACGGGCCCCCTCATACGCCTCGGTTGCTGCATTGGCGAGATAGTGCAAGCCACGATGAACGTTGGCATATTCGCTGGAGTACACCTGCGTCATGCGGTCAAGCACCGCATTTGGCTTTTGCGCGGACGCAGCGTTATCGAGGTAGACAAGCGGCTTGCCGTACACGGTCATGGCCAGCGCCGGAAAATCATTACGCAAACGGTCGACCTCGTAACGACCATTGCTGACCGCGGGATGTTCGCTCATTGCCGTTCCTGCAGCCAGTGTTCAGCCTGCGCGGTCACAAAATCGCGCAGGTTATCGGCGGAGATCTCCTCAATCGACTCTCCAATGAACGCTTTAATGAGCAACATCTGCGCATCCTTCTCGGACAGCCCCCGCGCGCGCAGATAGAATACGAGATTGCCATCCAACGCTCCTGAGCTCGCTCCGTGGCCGCAGGTCACGTCGTCGGCCGAGATTTCAAGTTCCGGCTTATTGTCCGCCTCGGCCTGGTCGGATAAGAGCAGCGCTCGCGTCGACAGGCTGGCGTCGGTCTTCTGGGCGACGGGACGAACGACGATTCTGCCCTGAAACACCGAGCGGCCGCGATCATCAACGACCGCGCGGAATTTCTGCCGGCTGGTGCAATGCGGCACGGCGTGGTCGACCACGATTGTTGTGTCGGCGTGCAGTTCATCTTTGATGAGATTAACCCCATTCGCAGAGAGCTTGGATCCCTCGCCACCCAGCGTCACGAATCCCTGATAGCGATTGATGGAGCCGCTGCACGTCATGCTGAAGAGATCGAGCTTAGCTTTCGTGCCGACCGCGATGATCGCCGACGAGATGTTCACCGCATCGGCGGCGTCAGCCGCGATGCGGATATGCGAAAGGCTCGCCTCGTCCCCAGCCAGGGCGATTAAGACATCGTTGGCCTGATAGCGGCTCGCGCCTTCGACCGAGATGAAACTTTGCACCACGGTCGCCTGCGCCCCTTTATCCAGCTGCAGATATGAGCGGGTAAAAGCGGACACCGACGATCCCGTCGCGACCTGAACGATTTGAATAGGGCGTCTAATTGTGTTGCCTTCGGCAATCGAAATCACCAGACCATCTGAGGCCATTGCCGCATTGAGCGAGATCACCGCATCGTCCGTCGTCGAAAGCACCAAACCGGCCATTGCGCCAGTGGCCGAATTCTCCAACAGCTCTCGCAGTGACTGCACATGAAGCTCATTTTGCAGCTCGCCGAGATCCGATAGCTCGGGCGAGAATATGCCGTCCACCAAGACCAATTTGACCGCCTGATCGACAGCCACTCGTCTGGCCGCCCCCTTTGCGCGCGCCAACGCCGCCGTGTCCGGTCGCGGAGCGAGTGGCGATACCTCGCCGATCAGGGCGCGCAGATCCGTGTATCTCCAGGCCTCCATGCGCCGATGCGGCAGGGCCGGCGCGCTCATAGGCTTCGAATGCCCTCGCACGGATATGGGGAACGAGGCCCGCGCCAGGCAGCCGTCCGAGCGCAGCTGCGAGAAAATTGCTCGTTGCGCACCCGGCATCGGCCTTAGCCAATACATGCTTCATGGGGGAAATCCCTTGAGCCGTCAGGCCGCGGTTTCGAACTGGGCGTAGCCACAGGCCTCGAGTTCCAGCGCGAGTTCCTTGCCGCCACTCTTCACGACGCGGCCTTTCGACATCACGTGCACATAATCGGGCACGATGTAATGAAGGAGCCGCTGATAGTGGGTGATCAGGATCATCGCCCTTTCCGGCGAACGCAGGCCGTTGATGCCGCTCGCGACAATACGCAGGGCGTCGATATCCAGCCCGGAATCGATCTCGTCCAGGATGCATAGACTCGGCTCGAACAACGCCATCTGCAGGATCTCGTTGCGCTTCTTCTCGCCGCCCGAGAACCCGACATTGACGCCGCGCTTGAGCATGTCCCGGGTAATGTTGAGTGACTCGGCCACCTCACGGACCTTTTTCAGAAATTCGGGCGTGGAGAATTCCCCTCGGCCGCGCGCCTTGCGCTGGGCGTTCAGCGCCGCGCGCAGGAAGTTCATGGTGGTGACGCCGGGGATCTCGACCGGATACTGGAACGCCAGGAACACGCCCTTGGCGGCGCGCTCGTTGGGGTCCATCTCCAGGAAGTCCTCGCCGTTGAACAGGATCTGCCCGCCGGTGACTTCATAGCCCGGCTTGCCGGCAATGACGTGGGACAGCGTCGACTTGCCGGAGCCGTTCGGCCCCATGATCGCGTGCACTTCGCCCGCATTGACCATGAGATCGAGGCCACGGATTATTTCGCGACTGTCGACATCAACATGCAGATCTTGAATTTCGAGCAGCGTCATTTTTTGATCTGATCCCTCAAAATACGTCGTCCGGAACGGCGAGCCGCATTCAAAGGCTCGCGGGACGTTTGGTTATCCGACAGATCCCTCGAGGGAGATCGAGATCAGCTTCTGCGCCTCCACTGCGAACTCCATCGGAAGCTTTTGCAGGACATCTTTCGCGAAACCGTTGACGACAAGGCCGATGGCCTGCTGCTCGTTCAAGCCTCTTTGCAAGCAGTAGAACAACACGTCCTCGGAAATCTTCGACGTCGTCGCTTCATGCTCGAACGTCGCCGAGGAGTTCTTGGCCTCGACATAGGGCACGGTGTGCGCGCCGCATTTGTCGCCGATCAGGAGCGAGTCGCAGGCGGTGTAGTTGCGCGCACCCGTCGCCTTGCGATGGGCGCTGACGAGGCCGCGATAGGTATTCTGCGACTTACCGGCGGCGATGCCCTTGGAGATGATCCGGCTCGACGTGTTCTTGCCGAGGTGGATCATCTTGGTGCCGCTATCGACCTGCTGGAAGCCGTTCGAGATCGCGATCGAGTAGAACTCGCCGCTCGAATTGTCGCCGCGCAGGATGCAGCTCGGATATTTCCAGGTGATTGCCGAACCGGTCTCGACCTGGGTCCAGGAGATCTTCGAATTCTTGCCGCGGCAGTCGCCACGCTTGGTGACGAAATTGTAGATGCCGCCCTTGCCCTCGGAATTGCCGGGGTACCAGTTCTGCACCGTCGAATACTTGATCTCGGCGTCATCGAGCGTGACGAGCTCGACCACGGCGGCGTGCAGCTGGTTCTCGTCGCGCTGCGGCGCGGTGCAGCCCTCGAGATAGGAGACGTAGGAGCCCTTGTCGGCGATGATCAGCGTGCGCTCGAACTGGCCGGTGTTGCGCTCGTTGATACGGAAATAGGTCGACAGCTCCATCGGGCAGCGCACGCCCGGCGGCACGTAGACGAACGAGCCGTCGGAGAACACAGCCGAGTTCAGCGTCGCGAAGTAGTTGTCCGAGGTCGGCACCACGGTGCCGAGATATTTCTGCACCAGCTCGGGATGCTCGCGGATCGCCTCCGAGATCGGCATGAAGATCACGCCGGCCGCCTTCAGCTCCTTCTGGAAGGTGGTCGCAACCGAGACCGAATCGAATACGGCGTCGACCGCGATCTTGCGGTTCGGCATCTGCTCGCCGCCGGGCGGCGGCTCGACGCCCTCGAGGATCGCGACCTCGCGCAGGGGAATGCCGAGCTTCTCGTAGGTCTTGAGGATTTCCGGATCGATCTCGTCGATCGAGGACAGCGTCTTCTTCGGCTTCGGCGCCGCGTAGTAGTAGATGTCCTGGTAGTCGATCTTCGGATAGTCGACGCGCGCCCAGGTCGGCTCGGTCATGGTCAGCCAGCGGCGATATGCCTCCAGGCGCCATTCCAGCATCCAGGCGGGCTCATTCTTCTTTGCGGAGATGAAGCGGACGGTGTCTTCCGACAGCCCCTTCGGGGCCTTGTCGGACTCGATCAGCGTCTCAAACCCATATCGATACTGGTCGACGTCGATGCGCCGGACGCGCTCGACCGTCTCTTGTACAGCTACCATTGCCCACTCCGTTCGCGCATGGACGACCTCCCCACGGCGATAATTGCGTCACCTCTCCTCCGAGCAGATCGCCCCGTCACGGCCGACTCGAAGCCGGGGTGTGAAAGAACTAGGAGACCGCCCCAAAAGGTAGCCGCCCTCGATAGGATTTCGATCATGTTCTGCGCCGGAGGCCACCCGTCGGCCATTCGATCTATGCCGGCACACAGGTATCGGGCACAGGACAAACGACGACGCATTGCGGCGCATCAAAATGCCCTTCACATTGAGTGCACTGACTCGGATTGATCACATATATGTCGTTCTTCAGGCTGATCGCGGCATTAGGGCATTCATACTCACACGCACCGCAGACCGTGCATTGTGACGCGATTATTTTGTAGGCCATCACTCCGATTCCATAAGCAAAGGTGCGGGACTACGCCTTGCCTTCAAGTCTCATGCCAAGGAGTCTTGTGCTTGATTTGTCTCGGCTACTTCCGATAGCGCAAGCCGCCGGCTCGACCAGGTGTCGTAAACCCTACAATTGGCATCGCAGCTGCTTGATCTCGTAGCTTGCGCATTGTCGACATTTCGCGATAGCCAGCGATCATGTGAAGGGGTTGGCCAATAAGACGCAGCTCGGCTCGACCTGACCTGACGGCGGAGCGCTTTTGAAGTGGTATCGATTGCAGCCCTGCCACCGCCTCGGTGGGGATCGCAGATCGCCCTCTGGTGATGGCTTTGCTCACCCGGGCAGCGGCAGCGAAGCACCACGATGTCAATCGGGCGAGGTCGTCATCGGCTCAACCAACGTCTCGAAATCGCAACCAGAAAAATCGTCGCGATGGCGCTAGAGCATTTTCGGTTCTGATTGAATCAGAACCGAAGCTCGAGCTTCTTGTTTTGATTTTCTTCACGCGAACCGGTATCCGCTTCGCTCGAAAAACGCTCTAGTTAGATAAAGCCGCTCCGGTGATCGAGGCTCCCTGGCCGAGCCGACGCACGCAAACGTTCAAATCTCGCAGACTACGGCCGCGCTCGGGGTCGCAAATAAATCTCAGCGGACCCCAGGAGATTGACAGAGCAAAAAAAAGCCACCCCGGAGGGTGGCCCAAGTCAGGGAGGAAACGCCCGTAGGGGCCTCTGGGATCAGGCTGCAGCCTGCTCGATCGGTGAGAACGGGAGCCCGAGACTGTCGGCCACCGCCTTGTAAGTCAGCCGGCCTCGATGGACGTTGAGGCCTGCACGCAAATGCGGATTTTCCAGCACGGCGGAAAAACCCTTAGTGGCCAGAGCCAAGCCAAATGGCAGCGTGGCGTTATTTAGTGCCTGGCTCGAGGTCAGCGGCACGGCGCCGGGCATATTGGCCACGCAATAATGAATGATGCCATCCACTTCATAGGTTGGATCGGCGTGAGTGGTTGGGTGCGAAGTCTCAAAACAGCCGCCCTGATCGATAGCGACATCCACGAGCACGGCCCTCTTACGCATCGAGCTCAGCATGCTCCGGCGGATCAGCTTCGGCGCACTCGCCCCTGGAACGAGCACGGCACCAATCACAACATCAGCCGCAAATACCTCTTCCTCCACAGCTTCGATGGTCGAAAACCTGGTTCGAACGCGCCCTTCGAACAGCTCATCCAACTCGCGCAACCGAGGTATCGAGCGGTCGATGATGCTCACCTCTGCACCCAGACCGACCGCCATCCGTGCCGCGTGCGTACCAACGACGCCACCACCGATCACCACGATGCGGGCCGGCTGAACACCGGGCACGCCACCGATCAACAGCCCTCGTCCGCCTGCACTGCGCTTTAGGGCGCTACCCGCCGCTTCGACCGCGAGCCTGCCTGCGACCTCGCTCATCGGAGCCAGCAGCGGAAGGCCACCATGCCCATCAGTCACGGTCTCATAGGCGATCGCGGTGCAACCCGATTTTAGAAGCCCCTTAGCCTGCTCCGGGTCTGGCGCCAGATGCAGATATGTGAACAGGATCTGGCCCTCCCGCAGCTGGCTCCATTCGGACGGCTGAGGCTCCTTGACCTTTACGATCATTTCGCTCGATGCGAATACCTCAATTGCAGAATCCAGAATCGCTGCGCCGGCGCTGCGATAATCCTCATCGGTTGCGCCAATGCCAGCGCCGGCATTGGTCTCAATCATTACGCGGTGTCCTGCTGCCGCGTATTCGCGGACAGCTCCAGGGGTCAGGCCCACTCGATATTCGTGTGCCTTGATTTCCTTGGGAACTCCGACCTTCATTTGCAAACTCCCTGCCTAGTGCGCCTTTCTAATTGAAAGAGCGTAGCGATATCGCGACGCAGCAGCCCAAATGGCGCAGGAATTCAGCGATCTTTGACCAGCCGCGCAGGTTTTCGAATAAGCCGATGCCGAGTGGGTTGAGTGACCGTGCTCGCTAAACTTAACCTTCGTACTCCGCGATGCGATGTCTCGGTTAATCGGGCTTTCGGCTCGTGGAAAAGCTAACCAGGATTCCAGTCTTGCGGACCTTGTTGAAGAACGAATATTGTAGTTTGCCAGTGAGGCGAGATTTGCCCAGAGACTGGATTGTTTGCCACCGCTGATGGCCAAATGACCATTATTGATCATCAATCTGGTTCCCAGAACGGCGGTGCCGACGCTTGACGCCTTCATGCTCGTCGCAGTTGGGCGAGGATTGTTCAACAAATCCGAGGCAACTGTTCCCCCGACAACCAATCGACGATCCGTCCGCCGCCGAAACTGGTCGCTATCTGCACAAACTTGTGATCGTCAGCTACCGTCTCGCCGATATCAGCAGCATCGCATCCGAGGGGATGCGTCTTCATGGCTGCAAGCACTGCATCGGCCAAATCGGGCGCGACGATCGCAACGAGCTTGCCCTCATTAGCGACGTGGATCGGATCGAGCCCGAGGAGTTCGCAGGTTGCCGCAACCGCTGGCTTAACGGGAATGGCTGCTTCCTGTAGACGGAAGCCAAGGCCCGATTGATGCGCAATCTCATTGAGGGTTGCCGCAAGACCGCCCCGCGTAGGGTCGCGCATCACCCGGATGCCGGCGCCGCCAGCCGCAATCATGACCGCGACGAGGTTATGCAGCGCTGCGGAATCCGACACGATCTCGGTTTGAAACGCGACGTTCTGGCGTTTTGACATAATTGCCACGCCATGGTCGCCAAGGCTGCCGGACACCAGCACACGGTCCCCGACCATGGCCTTATCGGCGGAGAGATCGAACCCATGGGCCAGAGTGCCGATCCCGGTCGTGGAGATAAACAGACCATCCGCCTTGCCGCGCTCGACGACCTTAGTGTCCCCCGCAATGATGTAAACGCCCGCGCAGCGCGCTGCCGCGCCCATCGAATCCGCAATCGTCTTCAGATCAGACAGCGGGAAACCCTCCTCGATGATGAAGCTGGCCGACAGATAGAGGGGGCGCGCGCCGGACATCGCGACGTCGTTAATCGTCCCGTGCACCGCGAGAGAGCCGATATTGCCGCCGGGAAAGAACAGCGGCGAAACCACATAACCATCGGTCGTCATCACCATTTTACCCGCCTCAACGTCAAAGGCGGACTGATCATTGCAGCGGGCAAGCCATTCATTGCCGAAGGCTCGGTGAAATAGGCTGGAGATCAGCTGTGCCATGGCTCGTCCCCCGGCCCCATGGGAAAGATCAACGCGTCCGTTCTCGAGATCGAGGTTGCGTTGATAGCCCTGTACGCTCATGACGTTCGCCTCACCTGATCATCGCGAACCCGGCCGTATGTCCAATATGCCGCACAAGCACCTTCCGATGAGACCATGCAGGATCCTATGGGAGTTTCCGGCGTGCAGAGGGTTCCAAACAGCTTGCAGTCGACTGGCTGCTTGACGCCGCGCAGGATCGCGCAGCACTCGCAGGCCGGATTGTCGGCGACACGCAGTTCGTGCATCGCAAAACGCGCCTCCGCGTCGAACCGCGCGTAGACGCGCTTCAGCTTCAGTCCACTATTTCGTACGAAACCGAGCCCGCGCCATTCGAACTGCTCACGCGCTTCGAATACCTGCGAGATCTCGTCTTTGGCGCGCCGATTGCCTTCACGCCTCACTGCTCGGCTGTATTGGTTCTCCACGTCGTAGCGGTCTTCGTTCACCTGCCGCACCAGCATCAGGATCGCCTGCATCACGTCGAGCGGTTCAAATCCGGCGATCACGATCGGCTTGCCGAATTGCTCCGCCAGGAGCTCGTAAGGCTGCGTCCCGATGATCGTGCTCACATGTGCAGGCCCGACGAAACCGTCGATTGCGACCCCGCCAATATTGCGGATCTTCGGGTTCTCGAGAATGCTCTGCATCGCAGAGGGTGTGAGCACGTGGTTGCAGAACACGCTAAGGCTCTTCAGCCGCTTCTTTTCGGCTATCCGGATCATCACGGCCGTCGGGGGTGTCGTGGTCTCAAATCCGATGGCAAAGAACACGACCTCGCGGCTCGGCGCCTGTTCGGAGATCCGGATGACGTCGAGCGTCGAGTAGACCATCCGGATGTCTGCGCCAAGCGCCTTGGCTCGTAACAGGGACTGTCCTTGCGAGCCAGGCACCCGCATCAGGTCGCCGTAGACGCAAAGGGTGACCTCCGGCCGCTCGACGAGACGAAGCGCCATATCGATGCGGCTGGCGGGTAGAACGCAGACCGGACAACCGGGCCCGTGGATCATGCGCACATTTGCGGGCAGCAGATCCTCAAGCCCATAGCGTGATATCGCATGCGTGTGTCCACCGCAAAATTCCATGAACCGATAGGCTTTTTGCGGATCGGCTTCCGCGCTAATCGCACCGGCGAGCCCCTGCGCGAGGGTCTTGTCGCGAAATTCGTCGGCATATTTCATGGCCGGAGTTCCTGCCCTGCGCTGCCTAGCTCCTGCAGTAGCTCCAGCGTGCGCTTGGCTTCTATTGGATCGATCTTGGCCAGTGCATACCCAACATGGACAAGGACGTGATCGCCGACGTCGAGCTCGTCGATAAGAGCAATCGATATCTCCAGGCTAACACCATCGATGCACACGACGGCCATGTGATCGGGAAGAAGTTTTACGATTTTTGCCGGAACCGAAAGACACATATCAGGCTCTCCCTTCGCTGGCGGACGACTGTCCAGCAATCTGCAAAGCGGCAATCCAGGCTTGGCCAAGGCTCAAACCACCATCGTTGGACGGCACCCGCTGCGGCACCAGCGGGGTCAGGCCGGCAGCGCAGCACCCGCGCCAGATTTCATCCATCAGTACCGCGTTCTGAAAGCAGCCTCCGCTCAGAACGACGGTATTGACGCCGGTTGTCCGCGCGAAGTGCATGACCCAGTCAACGCAGGCAGCGGCGAAGGTGCCATGAAACAAACCCGCTCCGCCCGCAGCGTCAATGTCGTCCGCAATCAACCGCGCAAACAGCGGACGAAGCGACAGTACGCCACCATCGATCATCCACCCGGCCTCTAGAATCGCAGTCCGCCGCACGAGCGCCTCGAGCTTGATCGCGGCTTCACCTTCATAGCTCTGCCAACTCACAATCCCCAGCAGCGCCGCCACCGCGTCGAACAACCGGCCCGCGCTGGTCGTGGTGGACCCGCCTGACTGATCGAGCAAGGCCGACATACACCCAGCTTGCCGTTGCGCTGCAAAGCGCGGCGCAATTTCGTTACCCCGCCCGAGCCAATGTAGTACCGCGCTCGCCATGCGCCACGGCTCACGGGCTGCGCGATCACCACCAGGCATTTGCAGCGGCGCGAGATGCCCAATGCGTCGGCACATCGCGCCTTCGCACAACAATAGCTCGCCACCCCAGTTACCAGCATCCGAGCCAAAGCCATGGCCGTCGAGCACAAGAGCTAGCGCCGGTCCCGCATGGCCATGTTCGGCCATCACGGCGGCAGCGTGTGCATGGTGGTGCTGGACTGCAATCAGCGCGCGGCCGCTTGCTTGCGCAAAGCGGGTGGATGCCATGTCGGGATGCAGATCATGAGCGATGACGACAGGCTCTATGTCAAGGATCGATGTGAGGTGTTGGATCGTCCCCTCGAACACACGGATACCTTCGGGCGTATTGAGATCGCCAATATGTTGGGAAACGAACGCTTGGTTGTCGCGCGTGATGGTGACGGTCGATTTCAGCGCGCTGCCGACGGCGAGCACAGGCGGCACAGAATGCGCGAGCTGGATCGGTTCGGGAGCATAGCCCCGAGCGCGACGAATGAATTGGGAGCGGGCCTGCGACCACCGCGACCACGGAGTCATCAGCACGCGTTAAAATATCCCGATCATGGGTCACGACAAGGTCGGCGATCGCCTCGAGCCGGCGCAGCGCCTGCGCGTTGTCGATCAGGAGCGGCTCGCCGCAAGGATTTGCACTGGTGACGACCATGACCGGGCTTGGTTCCGCAACCCACGCTCTTGTCGAGCCAAGCGCATGAAAGATCAGGTGATGCAGCGGGGCTACAGGCAACATGACGCCAACGCGAGACAAACCGGGCGCGATGGCGGGCGCCAGACATTTGCGCGAAGTTAAGAGCACAATGGGCCGCGCTGCAGATTCGAGCATTGCGAGCTCGAGAGCGTCCGCTTCCGCGATCTCGTTGACGCACTCTATAGAACCGAGCATAACTGCAAACGGCTTCTGACGGCGCTGCTTTCTGCTGCGCAGGCGCTGCACAGCGTCCTGGTTACGGGCATCGCAGAGGAGCTGGTAGCCGCCGAGACCCTTTATGGCGACGACTTGACCGCCTGCGATTGCAGCGGCAATGGCGTTGAACCCATGGCTAAGCCGAGGGCCGCATTCTGGACACGCGATCGCCTCCGCATGAAACCTGCGGCTCGCCGGATCCGCATATTCGGCGGTGCAGGCGGCGCACAGCCTAAACGCCTTCATCACCGTGTTGTGGCGATCGTAGGGGAGCCGCCCGGCAATAGTGTAGCGTGGACCACAATGGGAGCAACTAATGAAGGGATAGAGGTAATGGCGATTCTCTGGATCGAATAGCTCGCTGAGGCATTGGCCGCAGGTCGTGGCGTCGGCGATGATGTGCGTTGACACTTTTCCGCCTTCGCTCGCGCCGATCGAAAAGTTTTCTGTCGCGAGCGCCGCTGTCTCCTGAACGCAGATGTGGTCGATGCGCGCCAACGGGGGCACCTCGAGCGGCAATGTGGCAACAAATTCCGACGCACGGCCACCTTCGACTTCGATTGTGACGCCTTCCGGGCCGTTGGCGACAAATCCCGCCAATCCGTACCGCGTAGCGAGGCCATAGACGTAAGGACGAAAGCCGACCCCTTGCACCGCTCCGCTCACGCGCACGCGCAGTCGTGTTCGGTCGCAAATGGTTGCGGCGCTCATCGCCTGGCGTCCTTTGCGGCCTGCCTTTGGTGGGCCACCTGTCTATCGATCCAAGCGTAGAGCGCGCCAAAACCCTCGCCGGTACGGGCCGAAACCGTAACTACTTCGATCTTCGGATTCGCGCGTCTTGCATACACAATGGTCTTGTCCAGATCGCACTCAAGCAGTGAAGCTAGATCGATCTTGTTGATCACCATGAGTGATGAAGCCGCGAACATATCGGGATATTTCAGTGGCTTGTCTTCACCCTCGGTCATCGACAACACAACGATCTTGCAGGCCTCGCCAAGATCAAAGGCCGCGGGACAGACCAGGTTACCGACGTTCTCGATGAAGAGAATGCCGCGCGTGAGCCGCGGCAAGCGGCGATAAGCCTCGCCAATCATTGCAGCATCGAGATGGCACCCCTTACCCGTATTGACTTGAATAGCTGGCACGCCGGCCGCTCGAATGCGTTCGGCATCGTTTGAGGTCTGCTGATCGCCCCCGATGACTCCGGTCGGATAGCTGAGCTTGAGCTCGGATACGGCGCGGACGAGCAGCGAGGTTTTGCCCGCACCGGGACTCGACATAAGATTAAATACCAGTAGCTCATCGGCCGCAAAGAGCGTCCGGTTGTCGGACGCGATCGCATTATTCTTGCCGAGGATGTCACGCTCGACCCGAATGATGCGTTCGCGGGTTATACCCATGACCTTCAATCCAGCTGGGCTCGCGCCGGAGCTCAGAAGCGCTTGCCGACCATCACTCTGATAATGTTCGTGATCATGACTGTGGCGGGCATCGGATGAATGCTGCACTCGCTCTTCGCCGTGAAAATGTGCGTCATGGCGTTCACCATCGTCCTGCCCATGAGGATCGCAACGGCCTCGGGTCTCCGGATCACGCGCTCTGGCAGGTTCGATTGAAGACGTCGCTTGGCTGCAACCGCAAACGGTACACATCAATCGATCTCCAGTTCTTTCACTCGCATCTGCTCGCCGCCGGTTACTTGCAACTGATAGCTGCCGCAGCAAGGACAGGGATCACCGCGGCCAGCAATTTCGACACTGTTAGAACAGCTCATGCACCAGGCGATACCCGGAAGTTCGAGGATCTCAAGAGCTACCCCCTCGGCAATCGTTCGCGTCGCAACGACAGAAAAGGAGAACCTGATCGCATCAGGCGCGACATGACTCAGCGCCCCGATTTCCAGACAGATGCTCCGCACCCGCGACAACGATCGCTGACGCATCTCCTCCTCGACGATTTGGATGATGCCCAGACAAATCGCCATTTCATGCATCGTCAACTTTGCGAAACCTGAGTGTGAATCCGCCACAGGGATCAAGCGATTCAATCACCGCACGAACCGCTTTCTGATGCCGTCTCGCCGTCAGAACCGCGCCATGCAGGTTCCGGACAAGCGGTCCGGTCCTATGGAAATTCCATTCCGTCGGAGCAAGAAATTCGAAGCGGTCTATCTGGCCCTGAGGATCAAGCTCAACCGCATGATAGAGCCTGCCCCTGGCGCATTCGACCGCGGTCGCGGCGCATCCCGGACCCAACCTGTAGCTTTTGATAATCCCAGGCTCTGCTGAGTCGATATGAGCACCGGCCTTGAGCCAGTCGCATAGCCGAACGATTTCTGCAATTCTGGCCTTCAGCCGCTCGACCGCACCCGACCGGCCCAGCCAGAGCCGATCACGCGTCATCTGGCGTGCCCATGGACCCGTCTCGGGCGCACGCCCCCCAAGATCGGGACAATGGCAAAATGTCGGGTCATCGCCGAGCAGCCGTTCAATGATGTTGCGGTCGTCGGCAACGGACAGGAACGAGTGCGCGATCCGGATCGATTTCAGGTCGATCTCGTCCAGCGCAGCTATGCGAATTGCCAATGGGCTGCAGGGCCTGGGCGCGCCATCCCCGTTCGGTATGCCGATCGCGCCCAGCCCAGCCACAATTCTTGCCGTCGCTTCGCGTCGAGCAGGCCCGCAGGCCGGTTGTCCGCTACCGATGAGTGCTGACATTCCCTGCATCACGGAACGAATAGCCGCGGCACTGGCGGTGTCCCGGGCAAGATGTCCGACAAAGAGACCCCGCAGTAATTCCGCGATGCGCTCGGCAACGACCAGCGCAACACGATGCTGCCTTGTCGTGGGGCTGATCGCTTCGTCGCGCGCCGTCTCGATCGCAGACAGAAGCGCGGTTTGCTGCGCAACGGCACACAATGCAAAGAGCCGCGGGATCTGTCTGAGCAGTAACGAGGCCGGTTTGCCGGCGAACAGCCGCGCCAGCGGTGGCCGAACTCGGGGCATGATCTCGACCGCGGCAATTACGTCGGCAGCAAGCCAGACAGAGACATCGATTTTGTTGCGGACCGCGAAACTCATATGCACCGCTGCATCATTAGCTCGCGCAAAACATGTCGGCAGCGGCCGTCCGCGCGCAATCTGCGAGGTCCCACCGGATTGCGAGCATTCTTTGAGTTCTTCATGTGAAGTACGCCTCCATAATTTCCTGCAGGCGCTCGGCAGAGTCCTCGAAATCCTCGTCAGCAGCCAAGGCAACGATCGGCACGTCTCCGACCTCCACCGTATCAAGGATGACGTCGTCCAAAGAATTGAAGTACTGCACCGACCAGACGTTCCTCACCCCGGTCGCCTGCACGCGGCATGTGCCGTAACCGCGGAAGATGAGCTGGACCGGACCATTGCCCAAACTTTGCTGTAGGAATGCCATGTCTACAGCACTCATCGGCAGCAACGTCAGATTGATAACATGCGCCCGCATCTCCGACCGCCAGACACGCGCCCGCTCGCGTATCTCCGCAAGCACCGCGCGCACGTTCATGGCACCGTCCGGTGCCGTGCCGATCAGAAAGTCGGCAGACGTCAACTCAGTTGCGGCGCGCTGCACAATCTGCGGGATTGCCCCAACCTCAACATATTCGTGCGCCGGTTCGGCCCCGATACGCACGCGCCAGATTCCCGCAAGGACCGCCTCCCGGAGTTGCGCAAAAGAGCCATCTGGCAGCGCAACTACGCCGGTGACCTCGCCCTCGCCGAGCACTTCGCCAATCAGCTTGCGCTCGAGCTCGCTGAGATTGGCGAGTCCGTACAGCTGCGTCCGAGTGCTCTGCTGATGGCCGCGAGCGGCAGCGGCGACATTCGACAACAGCACCGTGACATTCGGATAGTTCCTTGCAAGCTCGTCGCCGTCGCGCCGGGCGCGCTTGGCTACCGCCTCCATAGTCGCCGGCCCGCTATGGAATACATCGAGACTTTCCGTGCCCGTGGCAGACTTGTTCACCACCCCCTCGGCGTCCTCGGATACGACGCGGACCGCTGTCTTCATGATGCGATGTCCGGTTGGATCTATCGGGAGGCATTGCCGGCACAAATGCTACCAGCGTACAGCCAAACGATCGGTGCGACGATGCGGTCGATCTCGACCAAGCGAACCAGACGCCTGCCGATCAGGCCACGCGTATCGTGCCGATGGCACCAAATTAGCGTCGATCGACGACGCGGGCCGAGCCGTCCGACCAGCTTTCCAGCCGACGCATGCGCAGGCACTGCCACCTTGCGCGCAACGCCGAAAAGTCTTGATCAATTCAGGAAGGGATAATGCGACATGGACGGCCCGGAGCGAATGTACGGCATCGACCGTCAGCAGCACTTCGGGCGCGCTCGTGGAAGCGTGCGTGACCAGGCGTGCATGCGCGCTGATGCTCTCTACCTCAGACGGACAGGGTCCGAGGTTGTACCGCGCTGGCTGGAACTTCATCAGACTCCTTTCAGATAGTCCTTGGTTTGAGCTAGGTGAGATGTAGCAAGGCACGTGCCAATCATCGTCGCGCTGTGAAGGAGACGGGAATCATCGTTCGAAGCATTTGACTTTTCCATGCGGACGGTGCGCGCGATTGATCGATTTGCGGGCGGGCGTAGTCACCGCAACTTCGCAGCAGAACCACTAACGTAGGTGCTTGGGCAATTGCGGCTCACGACCGACCAGGTCCGCAAAGAAGGGGCCGCAGTCCTGGCCGTTACGGCTGGCGTCAAGCCCATCGAGTGCTTCCGAGATCAGTCTTGCTTCATCCTCATCCAAGAGTCGCACGGCGGTGTCGATATGAACGAGCACTCTGGCGCCGACCGGGGCGCAGTCGAGCAGCATGACCGAGACACGCCGCTGTTCGTTGCGATACTCACAAAGTGCCGTGATGTCGTCCGCCTCAACAATCGTCATTGGTAAGCCAAGGCACATGATTCAATCGCGGGCCGCTAGATCGGCTGCGCTCCCATCTCATAACTTGCATGGTCGATATTGTTCGCCAACAGCCGTTCTGATGCAGGCAGCGGCGCCGTTCGCAGTGTGGCCGGCGAGCCCCACTGCGCCAGGAGTTCGCAAGCTAGTTCGATCGCCGGCGCAATCTGCAAGCGCACCGGAGCTGTCAGCGGACCGCCCCAATGCTCCAGGTCCCGCGCCTGACATCCGATGAGAGCGAGGTCTCGCGGGCAGCGACCAAGCAGATCGGCCGCACTTAAGACCTCCTGAAAGCCGGTCTGATGTAAGCTTATCTTCTTGGCGCCAGCAAATTTTGGCACCTCGGCATCCCGCATGAGCTTCAACTGTCCGGGCTGGAGTGCGAAATCGATGGCATCGAACACGATCAGGCAATCAGCCTGCTCAAGATAACTCACGAGGTAGAGCCCCTGCGTGCCGCCATCGAGGATGGTGACGTTGTCAGCGACTACATAGCGGCGATGGAATTCCTCTACCGCCCGCACGCCGAACCCCTCATCGGCCCACAGGATATTGCCGATGCCAAGCACAAGGATCCGTTGCTTGTTCTCCGGAACTAGTAACCGCTTGCCATTCAATCGCGAAACTCGCGCTCACCTGAAATCATGGAGGAGATGCTCCGGCGCGACATGATGTCCTCCCGAATCACCGCGTAGATGTGAACCAGTACAAAGACCACGATCACCCACAGGCCGAGATGATGCCAGGTATGGACGTCCTGGCTATTCGGCCAGATTGAAAACACCCAACCGAACAGCCTGTCCTGCCAACTGTCGCTACCGGTGTCCTGCCCATAAAGTGCAAAACCTGTGACGATCATGAACGTGATCGTTTGCGTAAACATAAGGAACATTGCGAGCTGAGCCAGGGGGTTGTGCCCGACGCGTCTATCGGCCTCAACTGCAAGGAACGCGTACCAGCGAATCTCGTGGTGCACCTCGCGCCAAAAGCACCCGCGCCAGAGCGGAACACAAAAGATCTGCATGGCATATCGATTTCCGATCAGGGCCGAGTAAATGCGCAGAACAAAGCCGACGCTGAGGACATACCCTGCAGAGAAATGAGCAAATCGGATATAGCCGAACAGGAAATTGCCGCTTGCCTGTCCCGACATCGCCGGTGTGCCCGTTCCGATCAGATAGCCGGTTAAGGCCAGCATCAGAATGGCCGCCGCATTGACCCAGTGCCACAGTCGCACGGGCGCGTCATAAACGTGGGCGTCGCGATCGCCGATGCCGCGCTCGGTCGGTGCCGCATCGACAGCAGCGGGGGGCTGCCGAGCCTCGTTTCGCATGTGCCTAACGAACACTGACTGAAACCATTTCTTGGCCGTCAAGACTCATCACATGCGTCGAGCACGCCAGGCACGGATCAAAGGAATGGATCGTACGCAAGATCTCCAGGGGTCGCAGCGGATCGGCCAACGGAGTGCCGATCAGCGAGGCTTCAAAGGCGCCAATATTGCCCTTGGGATCGCGAGGAGATCCGTTCCATGTCGTCGGCACGACACATTGATAGTTGTCGATCTTTGTGTCCTTGATCTTGATCCAGTGTCCAAGCGCACCGCGCGGCGCCTCAGCGAAACCGTAGCCCATGGCCTCCTTGGGCCAGCTTTCCGGCTTCCATCTTGTGACATTGGCAGTTGCCGTATTGCCTGCCTTAATGTGGGCGACCAACTTATCCTGGAAATAACGCAGCTGATGCGCCGCCCACTGACATTCGAGTACCCGCGCCGCGGTACGGCCAAGCGTCGAGAACATCGCCGTCAGGGGAAGATTCAGTCCCTTGAGCAGTCTGTCGGCCGGCTCCTTGAACTCGGCTTTGCCCTGCGCATAACCGATGATGTATCGCGCCAAAGGCCCGACCTCGACGGCGTGGCCGCGCCAGCGCGGCGCTTTGATCCACGAATACTTGCCGCCTTCGTCGAGTTCCTTAATATCAGTCTTACTGCCCTTGACTTTTGGCCCGAGCTCGAAACTCGGTTCGGTGATGCCATCCCATGGATGCAGTCCACAGCAATCGAGCGGGTATTTATACCACGAATGCGTGACGAACTCCTGGATCTGCTCGGGATCACTATGGTCGATCGGCAATATCTCCGAGAGGTTGCCATCAAGGATCACGCCGCGCGGCAGCTTGAGATTGTTCGCAGAACAGTCGTTGGCGTTTTCTAGGATGTCGCCATAGGACATTACGCTTTTGCTTGAAAGTCCGCCGCCATGGAGCCAATCCTTATAGAACGAGCCGATCATTGCGACGTCCGGCAGATAGACCTGCTCGACAAACTCGATCGAACGGTCGATGATCGAGGACACGAGATTAAGGCGCTCCATGTTGATCGCACCCACCGCACCAGTTCCGTCGATGTTGATCGCGCAGGGCACGCCGCCGACCAGCCAATTCGGATGCGGATTTTTGCCGCCATAGACGGCCTGGATTTTGACGATCTCCTTCTGGAAGTCGAGCGCTTCCAGATAATGTGCCAGGGCCAACAGGTTCGCCTCCGCTGGCAGCTTGTAGGCCGGATGCCCCCAATAGCCGTTCTTGAAGGGACCTAGTTGCCCTGATCCAAAGAATTTAGTCAGCCTGATCTGCAAATCCTTGAAATAGCCAGGGGACGACAATGGCCACGACGAGATGGACTGTGCCAGCGCAGAGGTCGACTTGGGGGCGGCCTTGAGCGCGGATACCACGTCGACCCAATCGAGCGCGTGAAGATGGTAGAAATGCACGAGATGATCATGCACGAGCAAGCACAGCTGCATGATATTTCGGATCGAATTGGCGTTCTCCGGAATCGTGATCCCTAACGCATTCTCAACCGCGCGCACGGAGGTCAGCGCATGGGTGCCGGTGCAGACACCGCAAATCCGCTCAGTAAACGCCCAGGCGTCGCGTGGATCGCGCCCGCGCAGGATGATTTCGATGCCACGCCACATCGTCCCGCTCGAAACCGCATTGCGGATCACGTTGTCGGAATCGACATTGGCTTCGACACGCAGGTGGCCTTCGATGCGCGTCAACGGATCGATGACAATTCGCTTGCCGGAGCGATCGAGATTGAACCCATTTGGTATCTGTCCGGCCACCGTCATCCTCTTGTCAATTCCGTTTACTTGGGTGGCGCGCTGCGATCCGGCTTTTTGGTCAACCGCTTCACGGCGGTGACCGCCGCATGGGCGGCGACGGTCAGCCCAACCGCCCCGGCAGCAGCCATACCAATCTGATCGGCATTCTTCTCAATACCGAACTGCTTGATGGTCGTGAGTCGGTCGTAAAATGAACCCTTGTCCCAAAAACCGTCTTCGGAGCAACTCAGGCAGCCGTGGCCGGATTGAATCGGAAATGAAACACCGCCGTTCCACCGAAGGGCCGAACAGGCATTGTAGGTGGTTGGTCCCTTGCAGCCCATCTTGTAGAGGCAATAGCCCTTGCGTGCGCACTCATCGTCCCACTCTTCGACGAATTGGCCGGCATCGAAATGGGAACGTCGATAGCATTTGTCGTGAATGCGCTCGGAATAAAACATCTTGGGGCGCCCTTGGCGATCGAGCTCCGGAAGCTTTCCGAACGTGGTGATGAAAGTCACCAAGCCGCTCATGACCTCTGCGATCGGCGGACACCCGGGCACCTTGATGATCGGCTTGTTCTTGATCACCTGATCGATCGGCGCAGCGCCAGTCGGATTGGGCTTGGCCGCCTGGACGCATCCCCAGGACGCACACGTGCCCCAAGCGATGATCGCCATCGACTCGTCAGCCATCGACCTGAGCTTTTCAACGAATGGCTTGCCGCCGTCAATGCAGAACATACCCTCCTGCTTCAGCGGCGGATTACCTTCGACCGCAAGCAAATACCTGCCTTTATACTTGGCGCGGGCTTCCTCCAGGATGGCTTCAGCCTGCTCTCCCGCCGCCGCCATGATCGTATCGTCATAGTCGAGCGAAATCATCGACAGCAGCGTGTCTTTGATCAGCGGATGGGCCGAGCGGATAAAGCTTTCCGAGCAGCAGGTGCACTCGAGCCCGTGCAGCCAGATCACGGGTACGCGCGGTTTGGTCTCCAGGGCGGCGGCAATAGTGCTTGCGGCAAGCGGACCAAGTCCCAAGCTTGCGGCCGTCAAACTGCAGAATTTGTGGAAACTACGACGCGTGATGCCCTGACCTCTGATCACGCTATAAAACGTTTCCGTTGCCCCACCCATGAACCCTTCCATGTGAGTCGTCGTCGGCAGTAACGAACTGCTGACGCAGCAGCAAGAAACAGGCCATCGGAGCGCAACGCTTGACCGGGTGCCAAACCAGCCTTTCGACTCTTGCCCTATCGGCGGGCGAACCAGCAAGCCCCAGGCACGCGCCGTCGAGCCCTGTCATGCCAGTGATGTCGGGCTTTGAACGTCGATGTGAGAACTTGAACAGAGCAGCACAATGATTTGCCAATCCTGGCGACCACGTCATACTCGCTTTTGCGTCGGAACACGCGCGCGCATGCCCTAATTAAAAGGAGTGGAGCAGGTGACGAGCACCGCGCCAGCCGTCCGTCTCAATCAGACTTGCTCGCTGCGGACCAATTGGGGGGTCGATCGCGTCCTTGTCCGACTGCGGAAACACGCCAAAGTGGCAGCCCAGCGCCGAACAGAAGGCGATACCGAGCCGTGCAGCGCACATGCGTTAATTTGCAAGGCGGATCGATCCGATCTGTCTGTCTTGCAATGTGGCTACGCACGGCATCACCACGGGATCGGGTGCGAAGGGCTGGATGTTCTTGAGTCTAGGAGCGCACCGCGCGAGCCAATCGATGGCAAGCCGCGGTCCTCTTAGCGTATCACGACACCGCACTCGCCTCGAGAATCGCTTCGCGATGCGGAGGCGTCGCGTTCGTCCTAGCACCGGCGCAATCCGGCCGAGGATAGCGGGAGCCGGCGCTGACGTTCAGTCATCGGTGTCCAGCTCACCGGTTTCCAACCACCCCAAACTGTCGTCGGGCTCTTTCACCGCCGGGCGAACTATCGAATTATTGCGGCATAGACGATGTACTGGACTTGTTCGCGATAGTACTTCCGGATTTCTCCGGGCGCGGCCGTTCCGACCACCACGACCAGACGTTCCTTTGGGTCGCAGAAGAACTGTGTTCCGTAAGCGCCGGTCCAGGTGAACTCACCTGGATTGCCCGGAACCGCCGAGAGACCCTCTCTTATGCGTACAGCCACACCGAGTCCAAAGCCGAAGCCGGCACGATGTGCCTCCACATTGGAGACCTTATTCCTGATCTCCGGCCCGAGGTGGTTGGAGATCATGTGGCGCACCGTCTTCGGGCCGAGAATGCGCTGCCCATCAAGCTCCCCACCGTTGAGCAACATTTGTCCGAAGCGCACGTAGTCACCGACTGTCGCAAACGCGCAGGCTCCTCCGCAGTCAAACTTTGTCGGACTCTCGAGGAGCTCGATCTCTTGTGGCTTTCCCGTCAGCGGGTCGTCTGGAAACGGATGCGCGAGGCGCTCGCGTTGCGATCTGGACAAATGGAAGGTGGCATCCTGCATGCCGATCGGCTTCCACAGGTTGTTGGCAAGATAGTCACCCAATCGTTGTCCGCTGACCTGTTCCACGACAGCTCCGAGCACGTCGGTTGAGAAGCCGTATTCGAATTCCGTCCCCGGTTGGCGTGCTAGCGGCAACTTGGTAATGGCATGGATGAAAGCCTGCTTGTCGCCCTTTACCGGCGGGGCTGCAAATTCCGGGTAGAGGCGCGCCACTTGGTCTGGGCTATCTGGAGGCGCGCCATAGGTGAGACCTGATGTGTGTCGATAGAGATCGTGGATGTAGATCGGAGAACTCTGCGCTAGATATTCTAACGAACCGTCAGGCCGTGGCACCGCCACCTTCATGTTTGCGAATTCCGGGTAATAGTCCGTAAGCCTGCCCCGTAGAGGCAGGCGACCTTGCTCCATGAGGGTGAGGCCGGCAACGGCCACCATCGGCTTGGTCATAGATGCGAGCGCGAACATCGCATCGAGCTGCATCGACGATCCTTTTGCAGGATCAAGTTGGCCGTACGCCTTGTAGTGGATCAGCTTGCCGTCTCGGGCGATTGCAACCACCGCGCCCGGCACGCGTTTGTTTTCGATCTCACGATCGAAGAACTCGTCTAGCTTGGCAAGGCGCTGCTGAGAAACTCCGACATCATCGGCCATGACCTCGGGCAGAGGCGCTGGATGCACTGAATTAAAACTGATTCCAGCAACCGCTGCGGCCATAACAAGCTTGTTCATTCTATCCTCGCCATTAGACGGAGCTGGCTTGGGCTGCTCCAGCTCTGGCAAGTCTGGTTTGGCGAGCGGAAAGCCCCTCGATCCGGCTTGGCGTGTCTGCGCTCATGTGCTTCTCCTGGCACAGCGTCTGTCGAGGAGAGCTAAAGTGAAGATGACCGCAAAAGCGAACATCACCATACCGCCCGCAACCACACTCGCCTCGCGCCAGCGTGATGCTTGGACGTAGTCTATGACGTAGGCTGACAACACCTTAGTGCGCCCGGGAATATTGCCGCCGATCATCATCACGACGCCGAATGTGCCGATCGTATGAGCGAAACCAATCACAGCGGCTTTGACAAACTCCAATCGCGCCAGCGGCAAACCGATTGTAATGAAGGCATACAATGGAGAAACCCGCGCCGCAGCTTCCAGCGGAGGGTCGCCCATCGCAACAAAGGCGTTGCGGATTGGCTGCACCACCAAAGGCAACGCCGAGAGCACCGATCCGACTACGATTCCTGCGAAGGTAAAGGCGAGCGAGCGCTCGCCCCAGAAAGAAGCGAGAAGCCCGCCCGGCCCGCTGGGGCCGAGCAGCACGAGGACGCAGAAACCGAGTGCCGTCGGCGGCAACACCAGCAGCAGCGTGATGATCGCTGCCACGGCCTCGCGCAGAGCAGTCTTTGAACGCGCTAGCCACCACGCGAGCGGCGCACCAATCACCAGGAGGATCATGGTCGTCACGCTGGCGAGCTCGACCGTAAGCGCAACGGATTGCCAAATCTCTGCCGAAAACGCATCCATCGCCGTCAGCTCCCCAACGAGAGACGGCCGCCGTCTCGGGGCAGTGATCGCCTGCAGGTCCGGCGCGCCGAGGCATGGGGCCCACAGCGCCTCTTAGTCGTGCGGAACTTCGTGGCGGCCACCACATTGACGTGCGTCGTTCTCGCAACCAAGAGCAGCGTCGCAAGCTTCATAGGAAACTCCTGTTACGGGCCGCTTCGACCGATCTTGACGGCGGCAGCTCCTCGCTCATCGTCCAGCAATCCCTGTGCCGCTTGCGCAATGTGGTGCACCCTAGGCTCAAGGTGAAAAATACGCACGGACGACGAGTTCGCGGTGGAGTTGATCCTGCGCTCTGTCAGGTTTCCGGCATCTTTGTTCCCGTGCAGACAGCGACGGCACAATGATTTGCAGAGTTTGACGCCCTCAGGGTTGCTATTGGATCTTACGGCGCTTTTTGATCAATCGACGCGATCCTCAAGTGGATTCTGTTTCGAAAATTGCCCCGGCCGCTCAAAGTTCGCTCGAACGCGGGCGCGGCTGAGCGCGAGCACAAACCCGCCCCATTTCCATTTACGATAATGGACGCGGCTGGTCGCAAGGATATCGGAATTAATGCCTTTGCTTGACAGTGCTGGAAACGACCATCAAGCAGAGATGCCTCCATCCGGCAATCATGTGCGCACCATAATCAGCGGGCGCACAGCCTTGCGACATGCAGCTAGTTGCGCTGGGACCGGGACCTGCCGCCAAGAACGGTTTGCAGCGAACCTACAGAGCGTCCGGGAGGTGCCGTAGGTCGACCGTGATAGTGCCCCGAGCGCGAATATCTTTTCGTTCGCGCGTTTCTGCGGCTCGCCGAAGAAGACGTCACGGTGGTCAAGATCAGCGTCGGTCTTGACGATGTCGATGGTCCAAACGCCACACTCGCGGCGCACCAAATTGCCGAAGCGCGCCTCTGCGCGATTTGCGATAGTGGCAGCCCCCTGGGGTGCATGGATAGCGTGAAGGCGCGTTGCTCAAGCATCGTGCATGCTTGGACAATCCGATAAAAAAAAGACGGAATCAGCGCGCCCATTCCTCTTGCTCCGCGCCGCATGCGCTGTGCTCGGAGATTCTCATCAAACCACGATTCGGCGCTGTAGTGCGCGCCCACATGCGGGAGCTATAGAGCATGTGCGGTATTCCCATTTCTGGCCAACCGCGCGTCGAGCAGCGACGACGGTAGCCCCGTCTTGAGGGGCCACGTTGCCGCTGAACTCGGCAACACACGGCAGGACTTCAAGGGCCATAAGATTCCTTCTTGGACGACCTCTGCGGGCTCCCAGATGTCCGCCTTCTGCTGAACTGTGCGGTCACTTCACCTGGAGACAAATGCCCCGCGAACGGACATGCTCTGCCGCTAGCGAAAATGTGGCGACTCCATCACAGAATTTGGAGGCAATCGGGTTTCAGATCTTCTGATGTGCCAGACTTCCATCGTGTGAATGCCTACGATCGAAACTATCGATTTTACCAATCTCACGCAGTGTTGCATCAATCTCATCAGTCGGCGCATACCGATCACGCCAAGCTTCTAGGTCGAGACGAGCCCGCGCTACCCCCAGCCGACCAAAGATACGCATTATGCTGCAACGTCATGTTCGGGCTTGCAACCGTGGTCCGAGCACCTGGACCGAGCCAATGGCCAGAGACGGCTTATCCGCGAACACATGATTCGCCGCAGATCGGACATCTGGTGCATATCTTGCTTAGCGAAAAAAGATAACGTAACTGAACGCCTGCCTTTGGGATGACGCGCCGTCTCGCGGATCGTCTTCACTCGACACGGCTAAAACAACGAGCCTCGCATGAATGCTGTCGCCTCTCAACGACGCGGCGGCTTGCATTCGAGTATATTCGGGAAGGAAGCGTCATGACCACCATGGCAACCGCGGCACCCGCGCGCGCGTCGCAGACTTGGTATAAGATCCTCTACGTCCAGGTGTTGATTGCCATCGTGGTTGGTGCCTTGGTCGGTTGGCTGTGGCCATCTGTCGCGACCAACGATTGGGTCAAGGCGCTCGGTGACGGATTCATCAAACTCATCAAGATGGTGATCGCACCGATCATCTTTTGCACCGTCGCATCCGGCATCGCGCACATTCAGGATGCAAAGAAAGTCGGTCGCGTGGGCGTCAAGGCATTGGTCTATTTCGAGATCGTCTCCAGCTTTGCGCTGCTATTGGGCCTTATTATGGGTAATCTGATCCAAATCGGTCGTGGCCTTGCACTCAAGCCGGACGCGGCAGCGGTCGCCAATTACGTCAAGCAAGCGGAAGCGTCTAAGAGCGTCGATTTCATCCTCAACATCATTCCCGATACCGTGGTCGGCGCGTTCGCTCGCGGTGATGTTTTGCAGGTACTCCTGTTCGCGATCCTGTTCGGTTTTTCTCTGATGGCACTAGGAGAACGCGGGGAGCGGCTGCGCGGCATGATTGATGACGTCGCGCACGCGGTGTTCGGCGTAATCGGCATCATCATGAAAGCGGCCCCGATCGGGGCCTTCGGCGCCATGGCCTTCACGATTGGCAAGTTCGGGCCGGCAGCGCTCGGCAATCTGATCGGTCTGATCGCGCTATTTTACGTGACGGCTGCGCTTTTTGTGGTGGTGGTGCTCGGCGTTATCGCACGCATTGTCGGCTTTTCGATTTTCAAGTTCATTGTCTATATCAAGGACGAGCTTTTGATCGTGCTCGGCACTTCGTCCTCGGAAAGCGCGCTGCCGCAATTGATGGAGAAGCTTGAGCGGCTCGGCTGCTCCAAGCCCGTGGTCGGCCTGGTGGTCCCAACTGGGTACTCCTTCAACCTCGATGGCACCAACATTTATATGACGCTTGCCACATTGTTCATTGCCCAAGCGCTCGGAGTCGATCTCACCTTTGGCCAACAGCTCACGATCTTGCTCGTGGCAATGCTGACCTCCAAGGGGGCAAGCGGCGTCACCGGCGCGGGCTTCATCACGCTCGCCGCAACATTGTCGGTCGTCAACCCAGCGCTGGTACCGGGTATGGCAATCGTGTTCTCGATCGACAAGTTCATGAGCGAGGTACGCGCCCTTACCAACATCACTGGCAATGGCATTGCAGCCGTGTTCGTATCCTGGTGGGAAGGCGAGCTAGAGCACGCGACGTTGCACGCTCGGCTTGACCGGCCCACCACTGTCGACACAGGGCGGTAGACCCCGGATGTTGGTCGCCGTCATTGCAAGACGCGTCGAATCCAAGCGCAACCGCATTTACGATTCTTCGTAGTTCAAGTCGGCACCGTGCCTGATCTGCGAATCGGAGCGTTCTCCCACGACATCGCAGAACGCAGCTCTTGCTCCGCGTCACGCCCCCGGCAGTCGCCGGGGGGGGTGACCGCACGCGATAAGGAGCTGCAGTTTTAGAAAGTCATTTTCAAGCGTAATCTTTCGAGGTCAGGCTTCTGGCGAGCCGAGCGCCTGTGCAACATTGCCGAGCCAGGCAGGAAGACTGCGAAGGAACGTATCCAGCGTGACGGACCAAGGTGTTGGCCTGCCCACAAATGCCCATGTGCGTGGTCAACACACTTGCCTCGCCCGGCCGACGAGGCGGTAGCATCTTCCGCGTGCAACTCAGTACTACGGTGCGTATCAGATCCGATGGATGTGATCAGCGTGGACTAGATTGGCACCTTGACTGAGACGAGGCGGCTCGCAGAAGCAAGTGTCGGCTCGACCCTCATATACCCGCTCTGGATTCCGGCTGACGGCTCGTCGGCACCGAGCCTGGGCGGACATGGCCGCGAGGCATAGATAGCCGTTGCATAAGTTCGCCTTGCTATCTCGGCACATCACATTACGCTCCCTTCCGTATGATCGATCGCGAGATGCGTGGTCCTGCAGCTTGCACCTGCCCTTTCCGGGTTCGACAAGTGGGCTGCTTTTTCGGCCGCGACGTCCTGGCTGAACTGGAGTCCTTGTCCTCGTCGCGGGTGCCACTGGGTCGCGGCGGCGGTCCTCGGCCGCAGCCTCGAATGCCTGCCCCGAGGTCACCGGCGGAGGAAAGCCGACAACCCAGCCTCGATTGTACAGAGGTCAGCGCGCAATATTGAAAGGTTTAGGACAACTATACGTACGTTTGTAATGCGTCTTCCTTCGGCGCGTGCTGAGTTCAACACTAGGCAATCAATCTCGAAACCGCGCACGAGCGTCTATCGGCACGGAAAGGATTGCCTCATTTTTGCCTAAAATGTTATAGCTCTCCCGCCGGAGAAAAGGCCGGACGATATAAAAATGCCTAGCCAGATCAGCAGTTTGAAAGTTTCAGCACCTCAGTTTACCTTCGGCAGCATAACGTTAGCCGTAGTAACGCTGGCTTGCCTGTACCTTCACGCGCCGTTCGCTGCGACGGCGTTCGCCTATTTGTTAGTCGTATTGCTGTTTTCGTTGATGGGCAGCCTCATCGCGTCATCCGCGCTTTGTGTCGTGGCCATCGCAGCTCTCGCTTACTACTTTGCGCCGCCAGCGTTCAGTCTGCGGATCGATGACCCACAAGATCTTCCGGTGGTCGTTGCGTTCTTCATTGTCTCGATCATCGGAACGCACCTGATCGGAAAAGTCCGCCAAGAAAGCCAAGCCGCGCGTGAGGCCGCAGCCAAACTCCGGATCAGCGCGGCCGATCTGGAGGACCGCGAGAAACGCTGGCAAGCAATCTTTGAACACAATCCCGCCATGTATGTCATGGTCGACGAAGCCGGTACCGTCCTCAATACCAATACGTTCGGCGCGGCACAGCTCGGCTATGCGCGTCCCGAACTGATCGGCCACTCCATCCTGGGGGTCTTTCTGGAGGAGGATCGCGAGCTAGCTCGCGAATGCATTCGCGCCTGCCTTGAAGATATCGGTCGATCGCGAACCTGGGAGGCCCGGAAAGTCAGGAGCGACGGCTCGGTACTGTGGGTACGTGAAAATGCCAAAGCCATGCTGTGGGCTGATGATCGGCCCATTGTTCTGATATCCTGCGAAGATATCACGGAACGGAAGCGGACCGAGTTTGCCCTGCAGCGGAGCGAAGCACATTTGGCCCAGGCTCAGGAGCTGAGCAATACGGGCAGCTTCGGCTGGAACGTCGTCACCGGCGAGGTCTTCTGGTCAAAGGAGACGTTTCGAATATTTGAGTTGGACCCGCAGACCGTTCCGTCGCCGCACCTCGTCGTCGAGCGCACCCATCCAGATGATAGGGCTTCGGTTCAAGAGGTCATCGATCGGGCGATGCGAGATCCGAAGGATTTCGAACATGAATACCGGCTGCTGCTGCCGGACGGCTCCGTGAAGCACATCCATGCGCGGGCACGAGCCACGAGAACCGCCAGCGGTGATATTGAGTTTGTCGGAGCAGCGACGAATGTTACCGCGGAGCGGCAAGCAGAGCAGAAGCTGCGCCGCAGTGAGGCCTATCTCGCCGAAGCCCAGCATCTCAGTCACACGGGCAGTTGGTCCTGGGACGTTCATCGGCTCGATTTTGTGTATCGCTCCGCCGAGGTCGATCGTCTGTTTGAGTTTGATCCGCAAGAGACTGTATCAATAGAGACCATTCGCTCGCGCATCCATCCAGACGATCTCCCCGGGCTCCAGGAGGTGCAGCGCCAGGCTATCGAGCTCAAGGAAGATCGCTTCGAGTATGATTTTCGAATCCTTCTAAAAGACGGCGGGATAAGGCGCATACACTCCGTTGCGCACATCGTGCTCGGCAACGATGGTTGCGTGAGCGAACTGATCGGAACGCATATGGATGTGACCGAGCAATACGCCGCCAGAGAGCGCCTGGAAAACACACTGGCTGCGCTGCGCGAAAGCGAGCAGCGCTTTCGCGATTACGCCGAGACGGCTTCCGATTGGCTCTGGGAGACCGGGCCGGATCACCAGGTTACGCGCTTGTCCGAGCACACCAGCGCTGCGGGAATCTTAGCGACAGGATTGATGGGCCTGCTCCGCTGGGACATTGCGTGCGATGTCGAAGAGGAACCTGAGAAGTGGCAGCAGCACCGGGCCACACTGGAGGCGCATCTGCCGTTCCGGGATCTCATCTACCGTACTGTCAACCGGACCGGATCTCCGATCTACGTTCGGACGAGTGGCAAGCCCTTTTTTGATACGAACGACAAGTTCCTTGGTTACCGCGGCGTCAGCACCGACATCACCGCCATTATTCGCGCAGATCAAGCCGAACAACAGTTGCGAAAGGCACATGCGGAACTTGCGCATGTGACACGTGTAACAACGTTAGGAGAGCTGACAACCTCCATTGCCCATGAAATTAACCAGCCACTCGCCGCGATCATCAGCAACGCCGACGCGTGCCTCGGCTGGATGGGCCGCGAAACTCCTGATCTATCGGCGGCGCGCTCTTCGGTTGAGTGGATCATCGAAGACGCAATACGGGCAAGCGAAGTGATCCGTCGCGTGCGCGCTCTTGCGAAGAAAGGCGAGATCGAGATGGTGCCGCTCGATATCAATGAGGTCGTTAGAGACGTCATTGCGCTAGTGACCCGAGAGCTGGTGAGCCACCAAGTGGCGTTGAGAACCGACCTGGTGGCAACGCTGCCTACGATTCTGGGTGACCGGATTCAGCTGCAGCAAGTGATCATCAATCTAGTGATGAACGGGATCGAAGCCATGGACGCAGTTAGGGACCGAAAGCGTGAGTTGCTTATTCAGTCCTCTATGGACGATATGGGGCATGTGCAGGTGGCCGTGACAGACTGGGGCGTCGGGATCGCCGAGAATGATGCAGACCGCGTGCTAGAGCCTTTCTTCACCACGAAATCCAGCGGCCTTGGAATGGGTCTTTCGATCTGCCGGTCGATCGTTGAGGCTCACGGAGGACGGCTGTCAGTGGTGCGCAAGCAGGAGCCGGGCGTGACATTCCAGTTTGCCCTGCCGTTGCATGAGGAGATCGTCTCATGACGCGACGCTTTGACCCGCCAAGCAATCTCGAGGCTTCGACAAAGGCCATGGTCTTCGTCGTCGAGGATGACATCTCCATGCGTCGGTCGCTCACCAACCTTTTTCAATCGGTAGGATTGGACGTCGTCGCATTTGGATCGGCCCGCGAAATGCTGCAGAACGCACTTCCGGATGTTGTTAGCTGTCTGGTTCTTGATGTCCGCCTCCCAGGCTTGAGCGGCCTCGAGTTCCAAACCGAGCTGGCGAAGTTGAACATACATATTCCGATCATTTTCATTACCGGCCATGGCGACATTCCCATGAGCGTCAAGGCGATGAAAGGAGGCGCGGTCGATTTTCTTACCAAACCGTTTCGCGATCAGGAATTGCTTGACGCGGTGATCGCCGCGACCGAGCGCGACCGCAAAAGACGGGAGGCCCAGCAAACCGTCGCAAACCTGCAGTCCCTATTTGAAACCCTAAGCCCGCGCGAACAGGCGGTGATGAAGCTGGTCGCTTCCGGCCTGATGAACAAGCAGGTAGCCGCTGAGCTTGGGCTCGCCGAGATTACGGTCAAGATCTACCGGGGACACGTAATGAGGAAGATGCGTGCCCGCTCGCTGGCCGATCTGATCAGAATGGCTGAGACTCTGGGGATCGGCGCCAATCGTCCTGAACAAACCTAAGTATGATTTTACAATTTCGTCCCTCGAGCCCACTTTTCATCCAGGGTGGCTAATGCCTCGGCAGCCGTTAGTCCCGCGCCAGGAGGGATCGTCTTGTCCACGCCTTTGATTTCTGTCGTAGACGACGACGCATCCGTCCGTGCGGCGACGGAGAACCTATTGAAATCGCGCGGCTACATCGTTCAAACGTTTACATCGGCGGAGGACTTTTTGAGATCGCCGCGGTTGAAGGAGACCTCCTGCGTAATTACGGACGTGCAGATGCCGGTTATGAGCGGCTTGGACCTGCTGGCGGAAGTGCGGACTCGCGGTTACGGGGTGCCATTCATTTTCATTACTGCCTTCCCGAACGACCGCGTGCGCGCCTCAGCTCTGAGCGCAGGAGCGGTTGGCTTTTTGGCCAAGCCCTTCGCCGGACATGCACTGATCGAGCACCTCGATGCCGCACTGAAAGAAAACCGCAACGGAGGATGCACTTGAAACGATCAGCCGGCAGCGAGTCATTTCAGCCCGAATGTCGAGATCCGGTCGCGAGCTCGGTACGATCTTATTGAAGCGGCCTGTGCGAAATCAGGTGGCCCGGCGCCAGTCGATGTCGCATTGCCTTCTTGGCCCTTGAGCTGCCCAGGCATCAGGCCGCTCAGAACGACGTTGCCACCAGGGTCGGAGTACTTGGCACTTCTAGGCTCCGCTCGCCCCTTCTTTTTGGCACTTCGGGGAACATTGCGCAGAGGGTGTTCGACAAAGCTCAAGCGCGAAAGTTCTGCGCGAGCTGCTTCCGCCACAGCGCCAGCCGCCGCATTTTTCCCTGCCTGCCATCGCTCCGTGCTTTCTTCAGACCACCCTTAGAGCGGCCTCCTCGACGCTCCCCAACCCCTGCACATGTTAGATGGTGTACAAGACCTCCGCAGCCAAGCCGTCCAGATACTCAAGGGAAACGCCCGGCCGCCAGCGGCGGCCTGGCGCATCTTGTTCTGATCTGACGTAGCCCATCACCGGATGCGAGCAACTCCGTCTATTGGATTGCGCACCGAATCGGCTGCTCAGTAGGAGCGAAGCCGGGCGACGCAGCTGTACTCTAAGCGGTATCTCGCTCAAAAACACCAGGCTCTCTTCCTGCGGCGGGCCGCAATAGGCCGCTTAGTTACTGAAGATTTCGCGAAGAGCGGCGCTAGCTAGTCTAGATGACGATCTTAGGTAAGATCCTCTCGTTACAGTTGTGGCGGACGGCCGAGAGGATGACGTTGGCGGCATCGCCGGCGCGGCGTTTGAGGTAGCAGCGGCCGAGGTGACCATCGGTCTTCGATGGCGGAGCGGCCGCCAGCTCGCGCTTGATGACCCGAAGACGCCGCGCTTCTGGCCGGAGATGAAGACCCGGCGGGGATTTTATGTGTCATGGCCGCGGTACCCCTTGTTGACATAGGCCCGTTCGATCGCACAGGCGGTGAGTGTCTCGGTGCGGTCGATTACGTCCCGCAAGGTGTGACCGTCGTACGGGTTATCGGGTAGCGCACTGGCATGCAGCACGAACAGGCCGCCGGGAGCCCGGCGGTTGTTGGTGACGATGGAGGCTTTGACACCGAACTCGTAAGGCGCGGCTGCTTTGCCCTTGCCGTTGCACTCGACCTCGGGAGCATGGAAAGAATACAGCTTCCAGCCGCGCTGGCGCTGCTGCTGCGAGCGGATCTGGGAGGCCGGCTGAGCGAGAGGGCGAAGGTGTTCTCGAGTACGGCCAGGCCTTCGATCTTGCGGCGGATATCGCGGATGATCCGGCCCAACCGGCTGCGCAGGATGCGAACTGCCGCTGATGCCGCTTGAATTGCTTGGCGTGGGCGTAGCGTCCCGCCATCATGGCCGCGGTCTTGGCAATGCGAAGATAGGACTGCCGCAGCTTGACCCCGTGCTTCCTCGCCAGGCGGTTGAGCCCCTTGATCGCCGCGTGCAGCAGCTTGACATTGGTCGGGAAGGTGATGGCCTTCGGCTGCACGGCGGTATCGACCGTGACCCGCTTGAAGTCCTGACTGGGCAACGCGCCGGCCTCGTGCACCACCCGCAGGCTCTCGGCCAACAGCAGCTCCAGCTTGTCGCCGAGCCGCTTGCGCCAGTGGCTCAGGTCCGAGCGCTTGTGCGGGAACGCATGCTGAAAGAACTCTTCGCCGGTGAAGTACTGGAAATATAGGTCGTGGACCCAGCGCTCGCCCCCCTCATCGGACAGGCCGTAAATGTGCTTGAGCAGCAGCAGCCCGATCATGAAGCGGTCGCCGTCCCCGGTCGACCGTTCTCGCTATAGAGCGGCGCGATCTCGCCGTCGATCCAGTCCCAATCAACCCTGCCGGCGAGCTGAAACAGCTCGTGCTTCATGTTGATGATCCCTGGCCCGGAACAGGTCGCCCGATCCCGTTGCTTTGGGCTTCTTCGGTCGCATCGCCACCTCCGATGCGAGCACGGAATCATGACTGGCGATTCGACCGATTCCTGAAAATGAATTTGCAGGGTTCCGATGCCCGAAACATCAAACTTCTGCAGTCCCAAAACAGGCCACAACGAATAATGCAATCTCACCTCAGTCGCTTAGCCGCTCTTCACGGTCGACGCGTTAAATGGCCGGAAGCGGACACGATGACGCTCGCGCCTGCCATAGGCAATCCGCTCGTGCCGTCTGGCGGCAGTCGAAAACCCCGGCTGCAAGCCGGGGTTTTCTGCTGCGCTATTCATAGCCAACCAACTCTCGTAACCGCCGCGGTACGGTGAGCTACGGTGCACCTCACGCATTGAGCCGAATTGGATTCGGCTTCGTTCAGTCCTGGGCTCGATCGTAAGCCGCAGGTGTTGGTTTATCTGCGCTCCTGCACCTCCTTTCATGGAGGTGCAGATCTCACGTCACATAAAGTCTCCGTCCGAGTCGGGCTCTGAAGAAGATTCGGTATCGCTCTCCACTTTGGAGAGATACCTCGAAGAACTGGTTGCACGCTGCCATCCACCATCCCTGTATCGCCATTGGCTGGACTGGCTGGGATCGAGCACCATATCATTTTGATCCACTTCAACGAAGCCCATTTGTTCTGCACGAGTTCTCGCTTCGTCATTAGCAGGACGCCAGTTCACCAGCGGCCGTTCGCCGTCTTGCCGTAGCTGGTGCTCGAGCAGAATATCGCCAGCGTTGCCGACGAGCGGATGAGCAACCTGAAAATCCACGATCGAGGTGACGTCAGTGCGTCCGGGGAACTGTTCTCGCCACTGTTGGCTGTAGAACTCACTCTCCATGGAAAATCCCGCTTCCGTTCTTTGAAGACCGACGCTCCTGTTTCCTAGTTGGTAGCTGTAATATCGGGCGGCGTCAGAATCCCTTCGGATCCCAAAATTGCTAGCGACATCCGCCGTGCGCCTGGCTCTTTCGGATACATATTCCGAGTACTCCTGCGGATTGTTGGCGATATGATTGATTTCGTCGCCATGAAAGTTCCTCACCTCTCGCCGGAATCTGGCTTGGTCGATTTCAATGACAGGAGGGCTTGAGCTGAGATAATAATTCGGCTGCGACGATGAGCTGGCACCGGAATCGTGCAATCGCATTCTAGCGAACGCGTCGGAAAAGTCGTCGGCATTCCCGTGACTGCCTGAGTGATGATACTCATCATCGGATGGAACACCCGACCAGTTGCTAATTCCATTGTACATGACGACCAGACTCCTATCGATGTCGCATTTTGTTCAGGTCCCTCCGACCTGCCAAGGCCTGTTAGGCCGTGTGGAGCTGATAGGCAGCCTGGCTTACGAAAACCTGACGTGGATCCCTCTAATCGTACTTCACTCTGGCTTGTCACCGTGCTTGCTTCAAAACACTCACGGCTGACACGCTCAAGCCATCGGCATTTAGTTGGCTTGATAAGGCCGAGAGCAAGTCCGAGAATGCCTCTTCACCAACAACTGGGTCGTTCGATGTTGGCCTGCTGATTCAAGCGGCTCGTTCGCGTTCCAACGGCTCGTCGCACCGCCTGATATCCTGTTCTTCGTTTCGATAGTTCAGTGGAGCTCGAGGACGGGCCGACTTAAATAGATTGGCGACGTCCTGGCTTTGACCGGCGATATCGCCTAGCTAATTGCGACTCATGGCAGCAGGCCCCTTGTCAGCGTCAGCGCTCATTTATCCAAATCCGCATTTCGCCTTCACCGCGGTTCGCCCAGCTGAACCAGGGGATGAATGTCAACCGCTTCGGTTCTAGCTGTCCAGGCACCCTGTCGTAATGATAAAGTGGCGCTTCTTCGGATTGCGTGTGTTGAAGTCGCGCTCCGTCCGCCTGCAGCAAAATCTTGCCGTTGAAGAGACCAGTTCCGTCGACAAGGGAAAAACGGCTGCCTGCATGAAGCCAAACGTTGTGTAACTCGGTCCCGTTGTCGACTTCCTCAAGGCAATAAACTAGCGGGCCACGCTCTATGGCCACCTTGCCAGCCAAATTACGAACTTGCGGATGGCCGTAAACGCGACGTACTTGCATCGGCAGCAATAGTTTGACGCGATCTCCCTGCCTCCATGTCCGGTGAATGTGCAAATAACCACTTCGGGGCTCGCAATTGATACGCTCTCCATTCAGACTCGCCTCGGGCGCGCTGCACCATTGTGGTAGGCGCAGAGCGAGTGTGTGGGAAATTGGCAGCGCGGATTCGACGGCGATCTCCACTTCGTCTTTCCAGGGATAGTTGCCGCTCATGAGCAGTCGCAGCTTAGTCCCGCCGACCGGTATTTCCACCCTATTGCCTACGTAGAGATTTACATAGAGCGCATCGGCGCGGGGTGTATAGATATAATGACCAATCGATGCGAAAAGCCGTGCGATGTTCGGTGGACAGCACGCACAGCCAAACCAGTGCCTTCGCACCGGCGAGACATGATTATAAATGCCATTGGACCTCAGCGTTTTGGGATGCATTTCGAGCGGATTAACATAGAAATAATGACGACCGTCGAATGCGATACTGCCGAGAACGGTATTGTAGAGCGCGCGCTCCATCACGTCGGCATAGTGACCATCCAGCTCCATCTCCAACATCCGACGCGCAAACATCATTAGGCCAATGGACGCGCAACTTTCCGCATACGTCGTATCATTCGGCAGATCGTAATCGCAGCTAAACGCTTCGCCCGCGCTCTGCGAGCCGATGGCGCCGGTGATATAGATCTGGCGCTGCACCATGTTTTGCCACAGCCGTACGCAAATCTGACGTTGCTGATCGTTCTGACGCAGCCGGGCAAGATGAGCTACCCCGGTCATGAGGTATACAAAGCGAACCGCATGGCCGGTGGCAGTCCGCTGCTGCGAAAGCGGCAAATGCGCTTGGCTATATGCTTTGTTTCTCAACATCCATGGCGGGCCGCCTGATTTGGTCGCACAGGATCGCCGGCGCTTCTCGTACTCAATGTCGTAAAAATGGGGCTCCGAGCCCCGTTGCTCCACGAAAAAATTGGCTAGCGCGAGATATCGCTGCTCATGCGTCACTTCGTAAAGACGCACTAACGCAAGTTCAATTTCCGGGTGGCCATCGTAGCCATGTAGCTGATCGCGCTCCGGGCCGAAGACTCTGTCGACGTGGTCAGCAAGTCTGCAACCAACCTCGAGCAATCGCCGTTTACCCGTCGCCTGAAAGAAAGCGACACCCGCTTCAATCAAATGGCCGGCGCAGTAAAGCTCGTGGCACTCTGCTAGGTTGCTCCAGCGCTCCCGCGGCGCGTTCAATGTGAAATAGGTGTTAAGATAGCCATCGCCACATTGGGCGGTTGCAATCAATTCAATCAGCTCGTCGGCGGCCTTCTCCAGCTCTGGATTGGGTGCCTGGCATAGCGACCAAGCAACCGCCTCCAGCCATTTTGCGACGTCACTGTCCTGAAAAACCGTTCCATGGAACTCGCCTCTTGCATCTCCGGCGGCGATGCGGAAGTTCTCCACCGCGTGGCTCGGGACCGCCTCTGGATCGCGATCGTTCAGCACCTCCCATTGGTAGGGAATTGCCACTTCCCTTACCAACTGCTGACATTTCCCAATCAGTGGATCCAAGACGTGTAGGTTGTGAAGATCGATTTCGGCCACATCCCGCTCACTCATTTCAATCCTCCCTGGTGGGACGGAAGGACGCCTAGCCGGGCAAGCCGACGCACCATGATTGCGTTGCTGGAGTTGCGGCACTGAGGTTTGCAGCTGCACAGTCCTATTCCCGAAGCGAGTGTTGCAGTGATAAAAATGGAGAGGGTTCTCCTGCGGCGTTGCACTACCAAACATGTGCTGGCAGCGGCTCGTTCGAGGAGCGGGCCAGCAATTCCCATGCCGAGAATGAGGAGTGTTCTTCTGGTCGATCCGATCCGCGGCTCTGCGATAAGCATCCGTCGCGATCGCTGGTCCACCAACCGGATTAGCCAGTCGAGGTAAATCCCCCATCGCCGCAGCGCTGGGGCGATCCTGGCACACGAACCGATCGGCTGTCCCCAGGGCAGATAATGGCCCACATACTCGCCGGCCGCAGATACAGCCGGAACACCGCTCCTTTCGTCGCGACCAGCCGCCCGCACCTGATTCGAGGTCTTCAATATGCTGCGCGGGAATGTCAGGTTTCGGACAATCCTTTGATGACGCGTGGCAGGTGGGAGGGGTGCGCAGGGCGTGTGAAACCCAAGTCGGATCGAATGGGCCGCTGCCACGCTGGATTCAGCGGAAAACTGGGCCGTTAATCCTAGCCCCCGGTCGAAGTGTATATATAAGTTGGCCGAGATGGCGCGCATGCTGGCATTTGGAAAAAGTAAGTTGCCGCGCCTACGCCCTGCCAATGAGCCAGCCGCGACGAAGCAGCCCGGAGCTCTTTACGCTGGTCTGCTCGTTGGCTTTGCGAGGATGCGGAGCATCCGTTCTGAATCGGCTTCAGGCTGATTTGGCCCTGTGGGCAGGCGGGCCTCGCTCCCATCGCGTTAGTTAGGGTTACGATCCGAGTAAGAATCAATCTGCTCGTCCAACTGATCGGGCTATGATTGACCCGTTGATGCCGGGAATCGTTCTCCATCGAGACTTACCGTCTGGCCGATCGGCGGAGCCCCGGGGCGGCGGCGACAGCATTGCCTGAGCGAGCAACCAGCAGAAACTACGAGCAACTTCGGATTCAACTGGATCAAGGACTTGTCCTGCTCCGTCATCCACAACCAACGGAACGGAACGCAAATCCAACAGCCCGATACCTTGGCGGGAGGCTCTGCGGCTTCATTCGACAGTCACCGATTTAGCGAGATTACGTGGCTGATCTACATCCGCGCCTCTTACCAGGGCGACGTGGTAAGCCAAGAGCTGAAGCGGAATGGCATAGACCATCGGCGTAAAGTTTGCGACCATCTCCGGCAGCACAATGGTTATGAGTGTGTCCAGCGTTGCTTCCAAAGCGCCCCTCGCATCGGTGATCAGGATGATCTTGCCGCCGCGAGCTGCAACTTCTTGCATATTCGATACGGTCTTCTCGAAGAGCTCGTCGTAAGGCGCAATCATCACCACAGGCACGGCCTCATCGATCAAGGCGATCGGTCCGTGTTTGAGCTCGCCGGCGGCATACCCTTCTGAGTGGATATAGGAAATTTCCTTCAACTTGAGTGCACCTTCCAACGCCAGGGGGGCGGACGTGCCACGGCCGAGATAGAGCACGTCCCTTGAGTTGGCGATATCACCCGCGAGCTTTTCGATCTGCGGCTCGATCAACAGCGCCGCAGCAATCAACCGCGGCACTTCAATGAGCTCGCGCACGAACTTCGATTCATGGATCTCTGACAGCTTACCGCGCTCTTTTCCTGCTGCGACGGCAAGCACCGCCAATACCATCAACTGGCAGATGAATGCCTTCGTAGAAGCGACGCCGATTTCTGGCCCCGCCAGCGTCGGCAGCACGGATTCGCTCTCGCGCGCAATCGTCGACGTAGGGACGTTAACCACAGAGATCGTGTGCAGGCCCTGGCTTTTGGCGTATCGCAACGCAGCTAGCGTGTCAGCGGTTTCGCCGGACTGCGAGATGACGATCGCGAGATCGCCCTCGCGCAAAGGCGCCTCCCTGTAGCGGAACTCGGATGCTACGTCGATCTCGACAGGCAAGCGAGCCAACCGCTCGAACCAGTATTTGGCGATGTGACCGGCATAATTTGCCGTTCCGCACGCAGTAATTGAGATACGCTGAATGGAGTTAAAATCGAACGGCAATGTGAGCGGCAGAGCTACGCGCTCGCCTGCGGTATCAAGATAATGCGTCAGTGTTTTGCAGGCTACTCTCGGCTGCTCGTGAATTTCCTTGGCCATGAAATGGCGATAGTTCTCTTTATCCACAAGGAGTGACGATACGCCGGGCTTTGATGTCTCCCGCTGAACGACGGTGCCGTCTGCGCTATAGATCACGCAGATCGCGCGGGTAAGCACGGCCCAGTCGCCGTCTTCGAGATAGGTAATGGTGTCGGTCAAGGGCGCGAGCGCGATCGCGTCTGATCCTAGGTATACTTCGCCGTTGCCATGTCCAATCGCGAGGGGCGATCCCTTGCGCGCACCGATCATAAGGTCGTCGTGGGCCTTGAAGAGGAATGCAAGCGCGAAGGCTCCGCGCAGCCGCGGCAGCGAAGCTTGTACTGCATCCTGCGGCGAGTAGCCATTCTTGAGATAAGATTCGACGAGATGCGCCACCACCTCGGTGTCCGTCTCTGAGTAGAAGTTGGCCCCATCCCGCTCCAGCTCGGCTCGCAACTCGCGGAAGTTCTCAATGATTCCGTTATGAACGACCGCGACATTTTCCGTCGCATGCGGATGAGCGTTGCTCTCTGTCGGTTTTCCATGAGTCGCCCAGCGGGTATGACCGATACCGGTGCGACCCTCGGGCGGACAATAGCGCAGCCGCTCCTCAAGGTTTCTCAGCTTACCTTCAGCCCGCCGGAGCTCGATACGTAGCCCTTCGAGCGTCGCAAGGCCTGCGGAGTCGTAGCCACGATATTCCAATCGCTTGAGTGAAGCGACCAACTGCCCGACGACTGGACCACGCCCCAAGATGCCGACAATTCCACACATATCGATTAATGCCGCCCAAGTTCAAAGAGCCTGACGTCCCCGACAGGAACTCTGGTCATGAAATTCGCTTTCGACAAAAACTGACTTTCTCTGGATGGCGACGATGGCGTCGTTGCCGCATAAGGCCGCTGCAAGGATACGTCGCGCAAGTCGTGTGGTGTCACCTTACAACTTCCTGCTCTCGCATTCACGCAACCGTTCTAGGGTTTGTCGCGCTGGTATAATAGGCTTCTCAGCCTCTGACGGTTTCCAGCTATGTTGGTCGGGATGAGACTAGACGATTGGTACCGAAGCTCCATTGTACGGACGTAAGCTTTCGATATCGAACTTGTTCGAAGAACTATACCAACGTTTGCTGCGTTCTCACATTTCGTGCTTGCGTCAACCATCCGCCGCTGACGCGAGCGGGCCACCAGCAGAAAAGCGATGATCGTCGTCGATGATCCTGCCGCTCAGGCTACAAGTTCCGTTCAGAAGAAGGATCGGGGCATTTTGTTGGGCAATCGTTATTCATGCGCAGGCTCGCCGTGCTCTTGCTTACGTGCCAGAGTTCAGACGAATGCATCGACTACCGCGGCTTCAGCAAGTCACCCTCTTGCGCCATGGTTACACCGAGCGAATGCACGCATGCGCCCAATGAAAGATAGAGGACACAGACTTCGGCCTATCTCATTGACGTTTGCACATAACCGACGTTGGCTTTCGTTTTGAAGCTCGATGGTATTCCCCCTCCAGCACGATATAAATCAATGTATATAGTGTGCAATCCTGCACGATGTGTATGACTAGATCTAAAGATAGGTTTCCTCTGATTGCCAGTGAAGTGCGCCGGCGGATTTCTCGAGAAGCCCGTCTCGCAAAGGACGATTCGAAGGGAAGCTTTCTTTCCAGCGCAGCTAAGAGAGACCATGGCGGCTCAGGACTCAAAGCGGCGCGTTGCGCTGATCACCGGCGTGACCGGGCAGGACGGCGCGTATCTCGCCGAATATCTGCTCGGGCTCGGCTATACCGTGCACGGGATCAAGCGCCGCTCGTCCTCGTTCAACACCGCGCGTGTCGACCATCTCTACCGGGACCCGCATGCCGGCAACGTGCCGTTCCTGATGCACTACGGAGACATGACGGATTCGACCAATCTGATCCGGCTGGTGCAGCAGATCCGGCCGACCGAGATCTACAATCTGGCCGCCCAGAGCCACGTCCAGGTCAGTTTCGAGAGCCCGGAATACACCGCCAATGCCGATGCCATCGGCGTGCTGCGCCTTCTGGAGGCGATCCGCATCCTCGGCATGGAAAAGGAGACCCGGTTCTATCAGGCCTCGACCTCGGAGCTTTACGGGCTCGTGCAGGAGGTCCCGCAGAAGGAGACCACGCCGTTCTATCCGCGCTCGCCCTACGGCGTCGCCAAGCTCTACGGCTACTGGATCACGGTGAACTACCGCGAGGCCTATGGCATGTTCGCCAGCAACGGCATCCTGTTCAACCATGAGAGCCCGATCCGCGGCGAGACGTTCGTGACGCGCAAGATCACGCGCGCGGTCGCCCGCATCGAGGTCGGCCTGGAGAACAAGCTCTATCTCGGCAATCTCGATGCCAAGCGCGACTGGGGCCACGCTCGCGACTATGTCGAGGGCATGTACAGGATCCTGCAGGCGGACGAGCCCGGCGACTTCGTGCTCGCGACCGGCGAGACGCGTTCGGTCCGCGAATTCGTCGAGTTGGCGTTTGCGGAGGTCGGCCGCAGCATCGAATGGCGCGGCAAGGGCGTCGAGGAGGTCGGTGTCGACAAGGCGTCCGGTAGCACCCTGGTGCAGATCGACCTGACCTATTTCCGGCCGACCGAGGTGGATCTTCTGATCGGTGATGCGAGCAAGGCGCGCGCCAAGCTCGGCTGGGCGCCGAAGACGCCGTTCGCGCAACTGGTGAAGGAAATGGTCGCAAGCGATCTCGTCGAGGCCAGGCAGGATGCAGCCAATGGCAAGCACGGCGTTTGAACTGAAGGGCAAGACAGTTTTCGTCGCCGGCCATCGCGGCATGGTCGGCTCGGCGCTGCTGCGCAGGCTGGCGCGCGAACAGGCCGATCTCTTCACGGTGTCGCGCAGCGAGGTCGATCTGCGCGACCAGGCCGCGGTCAATGGCTGGTTTGCCGCGAAGCGGCCGCAGGCCGTGTTCCTCGCCGCCGCCAAGGTCGGCGGCATCGTCGCCAATAACACGCTGCGGGCCGAGTTCCTCTACGACAATCTGGCGATCGCAACCAATGTGATCCAGGCGGCGCACGCCAATGGCTGCGAGAAGCTGATGTTCTTCGGCTCGTCCTGCATCTATCCGCGCCTCGCGCCGCAGCCGCTGCGCGAGGATTCGATGCTGACCGGCCTGCTCGAGCCGACCAACGAGCCCTACGCGATCGCCAAGATCGCGGGCATCAAGATGGCCGAGGCCTATCGCAGCCAGTATGGTTCGGACTTCATCAGCGTGATGCCGACCAATCTCTATGGTCCCGGCGACAATTATCACCCCGAATACAGCCACGTCGTCGCCGCGCTGATCCGCCGCTTCCATGAGGCCAAGGTGTCAGGTGCCGGCAATGTCGTGGTGTGGGGCACCGGCACGCCGCGCCGCGAATTCCTCTATGTCGACGATCTCGCCGACGCCTGCATCCATCTGATGAAGACTTACTCCTCGCCGGAGCTGGTCAACATCGGCACCGGCGAGGACATCACCATCGCAGACTTCGCACTCATGGTCGCAGCCGCCATCGGCTTTCGCGGCGAGATCAGCTTCGACACCTCGCGCCCCGACGGCACGCCGCGCAAGTTGCTCGACGTCAGCCGACTGGGCAGGCTCGGCTGGCGCGCCCAGACCTCACTGCAGGAGGGCATTCAGTTGGCGTATCGGGCGTATCTCGCCGACAGCAGATGGACGGCTAGAGTAACCGAATGTCCCGACAAGCGGGCGCAGGGCCGATCCAAGAATTACTCGGCGGTAAATGTCCCAACATAGCCGCGCTAGCCGCTCACGCAGATAATCAACTCGCCGCACAGCCAACCCAGTTCGTTAACAACGACGCTCGGTGGGACGCCCAGCACCGAGTGCCCCTGTTGTGCCAAAGCCACGGCTCAGCCAGCCGACTTGCAGGGACGGAGGCATGATCGACGTGCTGTTCTACGCCGATCAAGTTGCGAGCTATCGACGCTCGGCACGAACGCCGCCTTGCGACCGGCCATTAGCTCGACGCGCGGCGCCATTCCCTCTGGGCCGACGCTTAGAGAGACTCTGCCATCACCATCCGCGCCGACAGCGTCGCGATGCACATGAGCACACCTAACATCGCGAACGCCAACGGCAAGCCGACCATGTGTGCGACGAGCCCGATGCTGGCGGGACCGACCAGTAGACCAGCATACCCTGCTGTAGTGATGACCGCAATCGCAACGCCTACGGGCATCACTTTCTGCTTGCCGGCGCGTCGACACAGTACGGGTACAACATTTGAAACACCCAATCCAATGAGCACGAACCCCGCCATGGCAATCAACGCAATCGGCGCGGCCACCACGGCCAAGAAGCCGATCAAGATTGGCACGGTCCCGAGCATCAACATGGTACGGTCGCCGAGTCGAGCTACCATGGTATCTCCGCTGAGACGGCCTGCAGCCATCGCAATTGAGAAGAGCATACAACCAAGGCCGCCCTGGGCCTCTGCGAGCAGGCCTTGCCCAACGAGAAGCAAAGCGCTCCAATCAAGCATTGCACCTTCGACGAGAAAGGTGATAGCCGCGAGTACGGCTACTAGCAAAACACCGCGATTGGGCAAGACAAACAACGGCTCCTGCCGTCTCGAACCCATGGCGAGCAACCGCGGCCAAGCTGATAAAACCGCGATCATCATTAAGGCCGAACAGACTAACGTCGAGATAAGCGGGCCACACTGCAGCGAAAGAACCGTGGTCACCGCGGCAGAGCCGGTGAATTCGCCAATGCTGTACTGGGCGTGGAAGCCGGACATCAATGGACGTCCAGCGGCGTGCTCCAATTCGATCGCATGAATATTCATGGCTACATCGATCGAACCAAGTGAAACACCGAAAGCAAACAGCATGGCACCGAGGCTGAGAGGTGTGCCGGCAACTGCAAGCCACGGCAGGATGAGCGCGATGCCAAGCCCACTCGCGATAATGATGGGCTTGCTGCCGTAGCGCGCATTCGACACACTGGTCAAAAGCATAGCGATGACGGACCCCGCTCCGAGACAGAGTAGCAGAAGACCAAGCACGCGGTTATCCACCTCGAGCCGCTCCTTCGCGAGCGGCACCAAGGGCGCCCAGGCCGCGAGGCCGAAGCCGGCCACAAAAAATGCGAGCCGCGTCCCGAGCAGGCCCGCAGACCAGTTGGCAGATGGTATCACAGGCACTCCTGAGAGGACGGCTCGCGAGCGCGGCTCCCCTCATCCGGTGAAGCTCGATGATGGCGGCCTCAAGTTGACAATCCTCAGCTCTGCAAATGCTATGCCGTCGTGAAACGGGGCCCAGGTCCTGGCGCGAGAACGCCTAAGGAGCGTGATTGTCGAGCACCGTCCGGCGCGTCGCGCCATCTTTCTGGGACAAGCCCTAAAGTGACAATCGTCTTTGCTGGCAACGACGGTCGGGAGCGCAAAGCTCAAGGAATCCCTGTCGGAAAACATACAAAGCCCAACGCGCCCTTCCATGCACTGATTCACCTCGAACACGGTCGTCAGTTTTTATGACATAACTTTTAGCCAATCCGGAAGCTCTCATCATAAGCAACGACACTGCGTTGCAAGATCAATACAACGAGCGTCACTAGCGCGGGCTTTCCAGATCAACACCTAGCTTTATTCGGCACGGTCGCGGAGGCCAAGGCCCCTTCATTCGTGCGGTGTGCGCGAGGCCTCGGGCTTTGCGTCTGGCTTCTCCGCAAGCGCTTCCGTCAGCCCAATGAGCTCAGCGAACTGCCATCTCGTTATCTAGGACAGATTGCGCCGAATGCGACGATGCTAGAAGCTGAGCAGGCTGAACGTGCGCGCGGGGATCTCGCGGACGAGCCGGGACGCAATTAAGTCCCGCTGATGACGAAAACGACATCTCTGCCGATAAAGCGGCGGGGGACGATTGAGCCGTAGTGAAAGGTGATGACCGATGGGACGGCGGTCGCGCGCAAGCCGTCAATGCCGGTCCAACACTTGCGAGATCCCATTTATTCCCAACTTCAGGCTGGTGATTCCCTACGCCGTGCCAAATGTCTTCGTATTTCGGGTGATCGGGTCTTAGTGTGCACTGACGAAGATCACCACCATTTCGGGTCGAACGGCGAGAACATCAGCTCCAAACGTTCTGGGCTTTTCCTCTGATATTGGATATCTGGCCCGTGGGCTGGGTTGTCTTTGGAGCAATCAGCTGGATGTCCATATCGTTCTCGTCGACACCGAAAGGGGCCGCGCGGTCCCGCGACGACATCAATTCAATTGGCTCTGCGATCGCTTGGCCGGGTCCAGGACAGGTGCCTTCGACATAAAGGCGCCCGCTGGCATTGTTCAAGCGCTTATACCCGCGACTTGCCGAGGTTGCCGCTCTGACCAGCTCGAACGGCGCTGGTAAGGAACGAGTATAGTAACCAAAGATCGATTAATATCGTCGCGGCCATCACGCTATACGCCCATGCGCTCTGCATTAGATTGAGCTCGATCAGAGCCCGTGACAAACCGAAGCCCACGATCCAAGCATCAAAGCTCATGCAGATGCGTCGAAATATCTCCGGATCAAGTCGGCGAATGACGTAGGATCCCAGCGGGATGCCGAATACAACGCTGGGTACCAAGACATGGAGAAGAGCGCCGCTTTCGAGAAATGAACAGACCGAGCTTGTGATAGACGAACGCGGTCACGCTCGATTCCGCCACGCGTACCAGGGCAAGGCCGGCGCGAAATTCGTTTTTAATCAGGCCCTGATTATTAAACAGCATCGCCAAGGGCGGGCCGGAGATAGTCGTCACCGAATAGAGGATGCCCAGCATCGATCCGAATGGCAGACCGATCAGCCAGCTTGCCTCGATAGGGCGGCGCCAACCGGCCGCTTGCAGCAGGATCAAAGGTAGAATGATCGTGAAGGTGGCTAATTTGATCCAGCCGGGCTGCAGTGAAGCCAATGCATAGCCGCCAAGCGCAATGCCCGGCAACAGTCCAACCAAGATAGGAAACACGCGCCTCCAAACCGCCGGTACGCCCTTCAGATTGATGACGAGCACGTAAACGTTGACGAAGACTTCGACGATGACAATGGCAGGATTGAGAATGCGATTGGTGTAGAAAACCAGCGCAAGCGGCACAGTGAGCGACGAAAAACCGTAGCCGATGGCTCCGTTTACGAAAGCCGCAAAACACGTCGTTGCGGCCAGGAACCAGATAGAAGCATCAAACCCAGGCATTTCCTTAACTTTCTCACGCCGGAGGGCGCCCAATCCCGCCAGGGAATCAGACGTAAACATTGGTCTTCAAGATTGCGAAAGATTCTGACCACTCGCTTACGAAATGCGGCCGTCTTGATAATGGCGATGACCGTGGTCAAGTGCGTAGCTTCTACATCTGCTCCCTGTTATGGGCTGCAGTTGTGCAACAGAAAGTGGCGCGGTACTTCCCGCTACCTAACTACATCACTCAGCATGGGCCTCTGATTGCTCCACCAATGGGTTTCGTATCGAAACCTCAACTGCGTCGGCATCCGTATAAGTGCGGACAACCAGTTCTCCAACCCCACAGAATTTCCCTTATCGGCAGCACTTGAGGCGGATCAGACTGGAGTTTGTCTATTTCAGCTAGCAATTCAAACGCGATCGGATGAGAGCAAGTAAATTTTTCTATCATCGCAATTTGGACGATGCGAAAGCTGCTTTTGCTCGAGAACACATTAATTCGCTCCGCGCCTGGCGGTGAGCCGGCGTTCGGCTGCGGTGAATGTGCGGCAATTCATCGTGGCGAAACAGCATCGGATTGCTGATGTGTTCTTCAAGCGCCCGATACGCACCAACCTCGGCAGCAATGGCGCGAAGATCTCGATGAAACGGAGCGTTACGCCTCTCCTAAGGCTCCCCCGTTCACCACGCCGATAGCTCGAGATGATCTTCTTTCCCTTCTATGAGGTAGTCCTTTGCCGCGGGTTAACGATAGGTCGACAAGAGCACCACGCGAGCGATCATCCTTCGGTCCCGTCGCGAGTTTCAGGGCGCATCAGATCACCACGTTGTGCAAGAAGCGTACCTATCGTAGAGCCCCAATCGGTCGATCCGGCCTGATCCTGGCGTCATTGCTCGGCCGGCTGGGCCTCGGCAGCGCTGGTGAGGTCGAACTTAGGGCCCTTCTTCGCCTGACCGACACTCGCATCGGCACGGTGATCGGAGGCGATCGCGACATAGACTGCCGGCAGGACGAAGAGCGTGAACAGCGTGCCGATAGACATGCCCGCGACGAGCACCAGCCCAATTGAGAAGCGGCTCGCGGCGCCAGCTCCTGTTGCCGCCAACAAAGGTACCACGCCAGTGACCATCGCCGCCGTCGTCATCAAGATTGGACGAAGTCGGACGCGAGCCGCCATCTCTATCGCCGAGCGACGGTCTAGTCTCTCCTTGAGCTGCAGCTCGTTGGCGAACTCAACCATCAGGATCCCGTGCTTGGAAATTAAACCGACCAGCGTCAGCAGCCCGACCTGAGTGTAGATGTTCATCGTCGCCCAGCCAAAGAATAGTGGTATCAAGGCGCCGACAATTGCCATGGGTACACTGATCATAATAATGAGGGGATCGCGCAGACTTTCGAACTGCGCCGCAAGCACCAAGAATATGACGACCAGTGCAAATGCGAAGGTGATGGCAAGTTGGTCGCCCTCGTGCACATATTGCCGCGCATCGGCAAGGAAGTCGTGGCTGAAACCCGCCGGCAGCTTCTTTGCCTCTGCTTCCAGGAAGTCGACGGCTTGACCGATCGTGACCCCAGGCATCGGCACGGCCTGAAAGGTCGCGCAGTTGAGCTGGTTGTAGTGGGTGAGCGCGTTCGGATCAGTCGCAGTCTCCACCGAGACGACGGTAGATAGCGGAAGCATCGAGCCCGTCGCAGTCTTTACATAATAGTTCCCAATCGCTTCCGGGGCCATGCGTTTCTCGCGCGGCACCTGCGGGATCACCTGGTAGGAGCGGCCCTGCAGATTGAAGCGATTGATGTAGTTTCCGCCAAGTAGGGTGGCCAGCGCGTCGCCGATATTCTGCATGGTGACGCCAAGATCGTTGGCCTTGGACCGATCGACCTTGATCCGCACGACGGGCTGGTTGAACTCGAGGTCAGAGTCGCTAACCATGAACAGACCGCTCTTGCGCGCGGCGTCCTTCAGTTTCGACATCTGCTCATAGACGGATTGGAAGCCAAGCGTCGAATTGATCACCATCTGAACGGGCAGGCCGTCCGATCCGCCCGGAAGCGCCGGTAAGCTAAAAGCAAATGCGTTAATGCCTTCGATTTTCGACAGCTCGGCTTGAACAAGGGACCTAAGCACGATCGATGATCGCTTGCGCTCGTCCCATGGCTTCAGCAACATTCCGGCCATGCCTGATTGGGAGCCGCCACTACCGTTGAGCACGAAGCTCAAATCGGTCTCGGAAAACTTTCGGAATGCCTTTTCGAGCTTGGCACCGTAATAGTCGAGATAGTCGATATTGGCATATTTCGGCGCCTTCGTGAGTGCGAATACGATACCTTGATCCTCCTCGGGTGCAAGTTCCTTAGAGGTATGCGCATAGAAAAAGCCGGCAAGGCCCAGCATGGTCAGCGCAAACAGCCAGGTAATTGGGCGATAGTCGAGCGAGCGATCAAGCTTGCGGCCGTACCAGCGTGTCATAGCAGCGAACACGCGTTTCGCGAATCTTGCAAACCGCCCCTCCTCGGCGCTCTTTAGAAAGACCGAGCACATCATCGGCGACAGCGTCAAAGCGATCACGCCAGACACGATCACCGCCCCGGCCAGCGTGAACGCGAACTCGCGGAACAGCGCACCGGTGAGGCCACCGAGAAAGCCGATGGGAGCGTATACGGCCGCCAACGTAATCGTCATGGAGACAACGGGGACCACGATCTCGCGCGCTCCCCTCGCGGCGGCCTGCAGGGGCGGCGCCCCGTCCTCTAGATGACGATGGACGTTCTCCACCACGACGATCGCGTCGTCGACCACAAGACCTATCGCGAGCACCATCGCAAGGAGGGTCAGGAGGTTAAATGAGAACCCCAGCGCCAGCATCAAGCTGCAGACGCCAACGAGCGACAGCGGAATGGTGACGACGGGAATGATGACCGATCGCAGCGAGGCCAGGAACAGGAAGATCACCACCACCACGATCGCGATGGCCTCGATGAGGGTCTTCTCGACTTCATCGATCGACGATTGGATGAATTTCGTTGAATCGTAGGCCACTTTCATCTTGAGCGATGGCGGCAGGTTGCGCTCCATTTCTGGAAACAGCGCGCGAACACCTCGTACTATGTTCAGCGGATTGCCTTGTGGACCCGCCTGCACGCCGATGACGACCGCGTGCTCGCCGTTCATGACGGCACTAACGTCAGTCGTCTGTGCGGCAAGCTCAACTGTCGCGATGTCTTCAATGCGCACAAAGCCACCATCATTGGCTTTAACGGTCATGCGCTTGAAGTCATCCACACTCCGTAGGTCGGTATTTGCCGTGACGTCGGAGATAGTGAAATATCCCTTGGTCTGGCCGGCCGCCGCCTGGAAGTTATTGGCGGCGATTGCAGCCGAAACATCAGCCGGCGAGACGCCGCGCCCTGCCATTTTCGCCGTATCGAGCCATAGCCGCATCGCAAAACTTTGGCCGCCCAGGATGTCTGCCGCGGCGACGCCGTCAACGGTTGACATAACCGGTTGCACGACGCGCGAGAGATAGTCGGAAATCGCGCTGGCCGTCAGTTCCTCGCTGGAGAAAGCGATATACATGACAGCGGTGGCCTGACCCGTTGCCTTGGTGACGACTGGATCGTTTGATTCCTTCGGGATTAAATATTTGATTGAGTTGACCTTAGAAAGCACCTCGGTGAGCGCCTCGTTGGGATCGAAATTCAGCTTTACGTAGACTTCGATCGTCGACGTACCGAGTACCGATGAGGAAGTGATGTAGTCGACGCCCTCGGCGGAAGCGACGGCCTGCTCCAGCGGAGCGGTTATGAACCCCTGGATCATGTCGGCGGAGGCGCCAGGATAGGAAGTCGTGATATTGACGACCGTATTGGACAGCTTGGGATACTGCCGGATCGGCAGAACGGTAGCCGCGCGAAGTCCGATCAGCAGGATCAGGAGACTGAGGACGACAGACAACACCTGGCGTTTGATGAAAAGTTCGGTAAATGCCATCTCGACTCGCATTCAAGGTAACGCAAATCGCGAGCAGGTCATGCTGCCCGCGGCTAATGCGCGTAAAATTTGGGAACTGGAAACGCCCGATCCAAAGGCACACGCTCCCAAGCAGGGAGCTCAGTCCTGCGCTTGTTACATCGTGGTTGCTGGGATGAACATCGGACCTACCCTTCTCATCACTGACCGCGACCTCGAATTGCGGGAGCACTTCCCAAGTTAAACATCCATGTCTTTTTTGCGCCTAAGCAGCCGGCGGGCCGCCTCAAGACGTGGAATTGGGCTCACCTGTTTCCATGCAGTTTCATGCTCAGACCTTGATGGAACGCAACGACCTCCAGCAAGGATTCAAGCCAGCTCAAGGCTTCGCTTCGATCGCTCGTTCGAATGATCCGGCTTCGGTGTCGAAAGTAGAAACGATCTGACGGATGCTCAACTCTACAAAGGTGAGTGGGTAATATAGGATGGGCTGTCAAACCTATACCAAGGTTTTGTCAAAACGGAACGCTGAAGCCTCATCGCCCCCCTCAACACCAGTGAAAAGCTCGCCGGGTTGGAAAACCCTATCTTTTGACTCCGCGCCGGCGCGGCCTGCTGATTCTACGCACGTCGCGCGCCTTCATAAGGACATGATAACTGCACCAAAGCAGGCCTTCGGACCGAATTCACGCTTCGAGCTACAGAACGTGAAAGGAACGTCTGCGGAGAAGTCCGACGCGCGGGCGCTAAAGCATGACCGAACCTTGCGGGAGCGGCAGACAAGCTGTAACGATGCCAGCACGCTGCGCCGCCGTCCCTTGTAGCGGGGCCTGTAGCTCAATGGTTAGAGCCAACCGCTCATAACGGTTTGGTTGCAGGTTCGAGTCCTGCCGGGCCCACCAATTTCGTCAACAACACAACAATAATAACATGCGAGACACATTTAGAACGACTCGATTTGCTCTCTTTGGAGCGGCGGCTCGATTTCGTTCTAAGAAGGACTTGTCACTGAGACGACGGCCGAATTTCCCGCCTTTTTTCGCCGATTTTTAAGCTTGAGACAGCCGAGGGTAATGCCTCCAGGAAATCTGCTTTATGAAACCTGCTGGTCGACGTGGCACAACAGCCGGTGATCCGGGCTGGTCGAACTGCGTCTCCTACGGCACGGCGGCTGGCAAGTCGGCCCGTGCGCGCGAACACATCATCCCGATGTGGCTCCTGCGCGCCACAGGACCCTCATCGCATGATCGCACCGGCCCTGTCTGTGCTGCTGCAAACCAGCGAACGCCCCGGATCAATGGCCCGCCGCCGCCTCGCCGAATGCCTTTGGCTAAAGCCGCCAAACTTGATGGCAAGCAGTGGACTTCTTGCGGGCGCCCACCGAACGACAGCGGCTTCGTCGACACGTCGATCAGGCTCCCTAGTCCGCTGCGGTCCCCTCTCAGCCCGCTCGACATGCAGATGCTGCTGCTCGGTGGCACCGGCATGTCATCCCGACATGTGGCATGATCGGCGCCGATCATATTACCCACCGCGCGGGCGATCGTGATCATGCCGATTGCGATCATTCCCCCCTTGGCCCATCGGCCGGTTCCGCATTATTCTTGAGCCACCATCGATATGATTAGCTGGCTTTGGCCTTCACGTATCTGCCGGGCGCCGGCTCGCCCGGAGGATAGAGGTTACTCCCAAGTTGGGAGCGTGCAGCCAACGCTCCTCCGTCCAGGACTTACGCCACCCCATCCAGTTGTTCCACCAGCTCTCCGGCTTCTCCTCCGCATGGGCGAGCCAGGTCTGCGGCTCATCGCTTCGATTGGCCGACAGCCAATAGCTTCTCCTGTTCTTGGATGCAGGATTGATCGCGCCGGCAATATGTCCGCTCGCGCCAAGATTAAAATGAACGTCTCCACGGAATAGCCAGTAATCTGGTAAGCAGAGCGTTCCAACACGTTTCTACTTGAGGGCTTTCCCACAGACGACACAATGGCCATTGACGAGCGTAAAAACATGCCGCTGCCGCTCCCTGCACCGGCCTTATGGCGACAAGTAGTATCAATGAGTGAAATTGTTGATTGCCAAATTCAATCCATACAAGATTGAAGGCTAATGTGACGATTGCCGCACCGATCACGCATTCTGCGGCTCGACTGTAGGCACTACGCACCCGTCGTCAGTACACAAGCGGCCTGTTGCCCCGAATACGATATCCAATTAACACCATAGTTGGTCTCACGGATGAATTCGTCGAAAGCTAATCTTTCGTGCTTCTCGAACCCTACGTAGTTGAAGTATTCGTCAAACACGATAACGCATCCGGGCCGAATCTGAGACTTGAGTCCCGTAAAGATACTTCTTGTGCTTGAATATATGTCGCAATCGACGTGGATGAACGCAATGGGCAGCTTGCGCTGAGCGAACACCGGTATCGTCTCATCAAACAGACCAACAATAAGCTCTACGTTCTTCGGAACGTCAGGCACCTTGCCTCCACGATCGAAGTCCACTGGAAGGTACCCATTCCAGCGCTCCGGCAGCCCATTAAAGCTATCGAAGCCATAAAACTTCCGCTCCAAAAATCGCTCGGCCATGGTGCTGATGGTGTAACCGCTATAGACGCCGAACTCGAGGGCAACACCCGCACCCGCTTTTGACAAGGCATCAAACCTGAACTCATCATGATCGATAAAAAACACAGCGTCAGCCATTTCTGTGCGGATAATCTCAATGGTTCGTTCCTGCGCAATCACAGACAAAGTACGAAACAAGCTATGATTTGTTCTAGGTAACCCGTACATTTCCGCAGCGGTTACAAGTTTGCGCAGGTGTTCATTTGCAATGTCCTGCTTGCTCAGCATTGTCGACAAAGCTTTGGCTACCTCTCTGGAAGATTTTGCTAACCGATCAATTGCTGCCAATAGGCGATGATCAACCGTTTCTTTCATCGCGTCATTCCTCTTGACTACACAAAATCCATTGCTCTCGCCGATCCCCACGAAATTAGCTCATCGATCCTGTGAAAAGCGTAGCTTTGAAAAAGCATTCTATGAGACAGGTAAGAGCGACTCGATTTCGGACCATAAGAACAACTGATTTGCGGCTGCTGCGACTACCAAATCCAGCAAAGTGCAAGATTGACACGGTGCAATTCGAAGAATGGGCGCCGAATTTGGCACGGCCAGCAGGCGGCTAGTAGCGCCGGTATCCGATGGGGGGTGATCCAACTCTGCTGCTGGTCCTGCTGCTGGTCACCGCAGATACTTGACGATGCCGATGATCGGGTATGTCGATGATCATCACCAACATGATGATGATGCGATGATGCCGTCGAACAGCATGTTCATAATGCCGACGATCAGTTGATCATCGAGTATCTGGCACTTTGGCCTCGATCCCGATCGCCGTCCAATTTAGTCAGGTCTCCGCCGCGCTACGGCATGATCCGGCTGGTAGGCCGGTCCGAGCGAATCCCGTCGTCCAACGAGATCGAAAGCGTCGTTTTCGATCACCAGAAGCGCAACGTCTGCTTCACCGTACCATTTGGCGCTTCGGTACTGCGTCGGTAACGAACGCTCGCAGTCTGACAACGGGACGACCCGCCGTACTTCCTGAGGTCAGACTTCCGCTCAACAGACTTGTAATCCTCGTTCGCTGAGCCCGAGATCGCACCTGACGAGCCCGTTCGTCGATTGCGCGTCTGGCCGCGGAAGCGCGTCCAATTCTGCCGTGGCCTTAACGCTTCTCTACCACCTCTACAATCGCACTCTTCAGCCCCGGGGATGCATCCCTGCCTCACCAACGCCATAAGCCGTCCATCCCCAGTCCTCATATCGACGCCGTGCCCGCCGACGATCCTGACGGGATGCTCGTTCGTGTCTTCCTCAACGAGTCCTTGGGAAATAGCCAAAGCCGAGGTCTCGCAGGCAACGGATTCTTTCCGATGAAATGAACCGGCGTCCCCCTTCGCCTGAACGTTTCAAATTGTAGCGATCGTTCGCGGCACTCGTTCACCGCCGCCGGCCAACCTTTGAAGCACACGCGAGAGCTTTTCCCGCGCACGAAGAAACTTTGCCGCAGGCGACGTGCCTGGCCGGCGCCAAAATGGAAGTGCGACGTGTCCTCGGCCCATTCAAGCATTTGCAGGCGGAAACTGCCTTATCGGGAGTGCCACGTGATCGTCTCAGGACCGGAAGATCCGGCGGCCCCAGGCACCGTCACCTGTATCGATGTCGAGACCGGCACGTTCATTGCTAACGCTCGGATCGCCGATCGGTACGATCGTCCGATCGGGGACGAAGAGGTCACGCGGATGGTCGGGGGAGCGTACCGATTGGTCTCAATCGCGGTGGATTTGGAGACGGATCTCCTGTCTCGCCGCAGCAGGCGCATTTCGGATATCCTGCGGACCCGCCGACGTCTCTGGCGTCGCCACTGCCGCGTCCGACTGTACGCTCTCGGCTGATTTTTTCGCTCCGCCCGCGTCTTGCAGGGCCGAACCATTAAGATCTAGGGCAGGAATGTAGCGCGATCGCGGCCGCTTCGGAGCGGCTGAGAAATCATCCGGATCAGGCTCGTCTGGATCGACCTCGGCAAGGATGGGTTCTTCGCCGAGTGGACGATTGATGATGGCGAGAGCTTCGGGAGCAGCATAGACCCGGTTGCGCGCGTAGCCGTCGATTCTTCTGATTGAACGCGCCGCTAAACACCGGGCAACGCATATAGCGCGCTGGTAATGCGTCGAGCCCCGAGCCTTGCTGCTCCATTCGGACGGCGAACATGCATGCGCGAAGAGAAGAGGTGCTCAATATCGCGGACCATTGTACGGTTTTGCGCGCCTCCCCGGAGGTGTCGGAAAATTGTCCCAGCGACTCATAATTGCCCGACGCAGCCAAACGGATTCTCTGTCGAAGCCAATATCAATTACCGGATGGTAGGCCGGAGTGGCCGTCCGGTTAGAGATGCGACCAATAATCGGGATTGCCTTTTTTGTTTTTGGGTTTCTGCGTGACAACCGAAGCCACGGCATCAAAAGCGATATGGCCATATGTGTTTTTGTGCCTTAAGCTGGATCTCTAATGCTCAGGAGGTTGTCAGCATGGATGGTGCAGACTCGATGTCTGATTTGGTCGACTTTGCATTCGAGGTCGCTGGAAGCGCAGGTTTTCACGCCACCGAATGGTTTCGGCGGCCGATAGACATCAACACGAAGGATGACGAGAGCCCCGTTACGGAGGCAGATCGGCGTGTCGAGGAAGCCATCAGAAAGGCGATTTCCGCTCGATTTCCAGAGCATTCGATTTTCGGTGAAGAATACGGGATCCAGGGTGATCTCGATTCGCCTACGTGGGTGGTTGATCCCATAGATGGCACGCGCAGCTTCATTTCCGGGTCTCCGCTTTGGGGAACGCTGGTCGCGCTCGCTATCCAAGGGCGTTCACAGATTGGCGTCGTCGAGATGCCCGCATTGCGGGAACGCTGGACGGGCGCAACCGGCCTGGGTAGCTGGTTTGTCAACTCGAGCGGCATTCGCACAAAATGCCAAGTTCGCGACTGCCGGCGCCTCGCCGACGCAAACTTCTACACCACGTCGCCCCTCTATTTTGCAGACTCAGAACGCGATCAAATCTTGGGCATCAGCCAAGCTGCCCGGATGTGTCGCTTCGGCGGCGACTGCTACAATTATGGATTGCTTGCATCGGGACACATCGACCTCGTCATCGAGACGCGGATGGAGCCTTACGATTTCATGGCGCTGGTGCCGGTGATCGAAGAAGCCGGCGGCATTGTCACCGACTGGGAGGGCAAGCCGCTCACGATCACCTCCGGCAAGCGGGTCATCGCTGCAAGCACGGCAGAACTCCACGCCGAAGTTCTGCCGTTGCTCTAGAAACGATGGAAGCGCGGCTGAGTCGGGCAGTTGCGTGGAAAGATGGGCGCCAGCATCATGTCGGTTGGACGCATCGGGCCTATTGTCGTATCGCGTGCCCGAAGCCGATGATGGAACAGTTTAAAAGCTGGGAGCATCTATGTGGCAAGAGGAACGACGGCGTCACATTCAATCGATGTTGACAACGTTCGGCACGCCAAGCGTTGATCGGCTGACGGAAGATTTTGGAGTATCGCGCGAAACGATACGCCGCGATCTCATGGAGATGGAAGAAAGTGGAGGACTCCGCCGGGTCTGCGGCGGAGTCGTTCCGGTTGCGGAGGACAAGGGAGGAGGCTCCCTACCAAGTGCGCACTGCCGTACGTACCCGCAAGAAAAGAGTGATTGCCAAAGCGGCCGCAGGAATGGTCGAGGCCGATTAGACGATCTTTCTCGACGCGAGGCGCGACAACCACCCTCGCCCAACGTTCAGCTCAGATGGAAGGCCTTCCTGCCGTCACCAACTCTCTGAATGCCGCCAAGTGCATGACATCCTCGGGCGATTGTATACAGCGGAAACGGGTGGTGATCTTGGGTGGGGACAGACGATCCGCCCGCAAGGTCGCCTTCCCGCAGTAGGCGATCACCTGCGCCGTATCCTTGGCGAGGAGAGATCGATGAGGTGCGGTGACGGTGTATACCGACGAACTGACGATCGATTCTGATCGGATGTGCTAACCCATCATAGCAACCTGCCCCGTCCCCTTCCAGCGACTCACGTGCTGTCAAGAAAATCTGAAACGAACCCAGTTGTGAGCTGCGGCGAGGCTCTGGCGACCGCTTGCGGCTCGCGCCATTGTGCCGCCATCGAATTGCTCAAAAGTGAGCGGAGCGCGCGTCCGATGTAGCGCAGCGCTGTGCTGCCTCTGCGGATACAGCCGCGCGCCCGGATCGCTCGTGGGCACGTGCATGCTGCTGCGCGATTGTCCGCGGAAGTCGCTGCCGCCCTCGTCATCGCCGTCATCCTTGAAACTGCTCTGCCCGGCCCAGGCCTAGATCAACGTGCCATCCACACTGAAATGTTCGCCCGACAACCATCCCGGGTCATCGGCGATCTCCACCACTTTGTTGAACAGCGCGACCACCGCATCGTGCTAGATCAATCGCTCGCAGTTCTTACGACCGTAGCCGGCCGTTTACTGATCCAGCATGACGTCCGGATAATCGGCCTCGCGCCGAGCTCAGGGCGGTGTCGCTCATGTTCGCTCCATCGGTTGCATCGGGCGACGAATCGGACCGACGGCAGTGCGCGCACGCCCTCGCATCCCGCGCGTTCATGCCGGCGCACGATGGCCTCCCCCCACAGCGTCGCTGCGGTAGCGGCTGGTCGAGGTCTGGTAGTACTGAGCGCGGATGGCCACCATGGCCTCGATCAACGCGCCCCACGGCGCGGGAAAGCGTTCTTCCGCCATCACCCCGTGCAGCATGCGCGTATGGCCCGCCAGTTCGTTGTTAAGGAACTCCAACACAGGCATAGCCGGATAGCGCTGCAGCAGCAGGATCGCGGCGTTGTCGGCCTCGCCGGCCGACGTGTCCTTGTCCCGTCCATGCAGATCGTTCTGTAGGCGCCCTATCGCGGAGATGAGTCGCAGGACCTGACGAAACGCCGGACGCGCGCGCAAGGTCGCCATGTCCAGCCCCCACAGCAGCGACAAGCAACAGAACACGTTCACATAGGCGATCGAATCGATGCCGTTGTGCAGGTACTCGGCGTAAGACCAGCGTTCTGCCTCTGCCGGCCGCGCCTGTCCGGCGCGCAGCGCAGCGCAGTAGCGCCGGGTATCGTCGAGAAGCTGAGCATAGTCGCGACGATCGTAGGCAAGTGCCGCCAGCGAAGCGCGCAGCACAGAGCAGCCCTCGAATCCGGGGAGCGCGCACGGCTCGCCCTGCCCCAGCGCCTTCTCCACCGCGGCGAGTTGTTCCGGCGCGATCAGGCCAAGGTCGTTGCAATCGTCGAGCCAGAACAGCAGCGCCAATTCGCGATAGAACGCCACGATCAGCGTTTCGTCCTGCGGATCGCGGCCGGTGCGGGCGCTGGTGTCGCGTAGGCTCGGGTGGATGAACTGCAGGATGTACTGGCCGCCCCTGACCGCTTCCATGGCATGCTCGTCGGCGAACCCGGTCAGGGAACGCCCCCACTCCAGCACCTGCTGCAGCGCGCGTTGGGGCTGGATCATGGCGCCGCTCCTGCTTTCTCGGCCTGGACGCGCCGCCCCCAATGAAGCGACAGCCACAACCCGGCGAGTTCGGCCACGCGCACGACCCGGGTGGGGCAATACAGTTCCTTGCCGATCCACAGCGGCGTTTGCGGCAGTGCATGCGCCGCATGGCGGGCGAGCATCCACTCCAGCGCACCCGCGACCGCCTGCGCGATGCGCCAGCGCCCTGTCGGCTCTTCGCTGCCGTCCATCACGCGCAACGCAAACAACGCATAGGCGGTTTCCTCGAATGTGGACGCGCGACCGGCGCCCCAGCCGCCGTCGTCGCGCTGCGCCTGTATCAGCGCCGCCAGCGCGCGCTCGTCGCGCCACTGGGGCTTGCCTTGCGCCAGCGCAGCGATCGCATGCGCGGTGGGATACAGCCACGAAACGTGCCATTTTTCGTTGTTCCATAGACCATGCGGGTTGCGATTGGCTTCAACGTAGGCGCTGGTGCCGGCGGCGGGCTTTCCCAATAGTCGCAAGGCATGCAGGGCATGGATGTTGGTCGACACCGAAGCATTTCGCTCGCCGGGGAAGGTGGCGAACAGATCGCCGATTTCGAAATGGCGTAACGCATCGACCGCCGGGTCACGGCCAGCAAGGTGCAGGACGCATAACGCAACGGCGGTGTCGTCCGCATCGGCCGCGAAGTGCAAGGCCGGCCCCAGACCGCGCCCGCTCAGACGCGCGTCGAGCTGCGCGGCTATCACGCGCACCGCCTCGGCGAGCGCGGGATGCGCGAACAGCCCGGCCAGATGCAGGGTGTACAGCGACCAGCATGGCTCGAACACGTTGATCGGCCAGACGTTGGGAACGACACCTTCGATGCCGCTGCGCGTTGCCCGCGATGCCGTCTGCAAATACGCGTCGGCGCGCGCGACCTGCGGCATGCTTCCCTGTGTCACGGCATGCGCGCGCCACGCGGCGGTGGCCGCCGGACTGATGCCGATGCTGCCGTCCTCATCCGGGCGTGCAGTGGTCGGCGACGTCCCCCAGGCTTCCCAGGAGTGCAGCAGCGGATGGCCGCTCTGCAACGTCGCCATCGCCGCCAGCTTGACCAGGCAGGCTTGCCGCAACGGCAACAGCGCTGGGTGGCGCGGAAACGTCACGCCGCCCAGCAAGGATACCGCCTCGCCGCAAAGCTGTGGCAGAATGAGTTCCGCGCCGATCGGCGCGTCTTCCGGGACTGCATGCGCATAGGGATCGGGCTGGCGCTGGAGGAACCGGCTTGCAGCCTGGACTGCGTCGGCAGCGCCGGAAAGAGGACAGGCGCGCTGCAATGCCAGTAATGCCGCCCACGTAGGCGCATGGCGGAACAGCGGGAAGTCCGCGCTTCCCCATCCGCCATCGGCCTGTTGCTGCGCGATGACCCACGCGTATGCGTCCTGCCGACCGGTGACTTTGCCGTGAAACCGCAGAGCTCGCGCCGTGTCGTAGACGGACGGACCGACGCTGCCGCCATCGCTCATCTCGCTTAGCAGACGACGCAATTCGGAAAGGATCTGTTCGGACAGCGCGTTCACGCGGGATGCCCCTTCTGCAAACGGATGGGCAGACGTCGCGCATGTCGCCGCGGGCCGTCGTATAGGCAGTGCCGGACGGCCGCCCTGCTCCGGCGCGGGCGCCCCGATGCTGGCGCCGGCCCGCCGAATAGGCTTGCGCGCAGTGCGCCGCGCGCGCCGCGGCCGTGCGGGGCAACCGCTGCGATCGGTGCCGGAGACTTCGCACATAGTGCAGCTTGCACCGCTGCCGCCAGCCAATCGCAGCGGCACACGGGCATCTCCAAGCGGACGGGCACGCTCATGCGCATGGCGCGTGCTTGAACAGATACGCGTTGGCCTGCTGCAGGATTTGCGCCAAGCGTTCTGTACCCGGCCCCAGCGGCGCGATGGCCTCCCCGGCATCGCGCAACAGATCCAGCGCGAACTGGCGCGCTGCCTGCAGTCCCATGATCGACGCGCAGGTCGGCTTCTGTGCCGCCGCGTCCTTGCCGGGGGTCTTGCCCAGCGTCGCGGTATCCGCTGTCACGTCGAGAATGTCGTCGATCACCTGCAACGCCAGGCCGAAACAGGCGCCGTAGCGATCGAGCGCACAGTACAGCGCAGCGTGCGCGGCATCCTCCGCGATGGCACATAGCGCGCCCATGCGAACGGACGCGCGCACTAGCGCTCCGCTCTTCATCCGGTACATCGCCACGATCCTGTCCAGCTCCACGTGCTTTCCAACCAGCGACAGATCGATGGCCTGCCCACCTGCGGCACCCTCGGCGGACACCGCCTGCGCCAGTTCGCGCACGAGCGCGATACGGTGGTCGCCCGGCGCATCCAGGCTCGCCAGGGTCAGAAAGGCGTGCGCCTGCAACGCATCGCCGACCAGGATCGCAGTAGCTTCACCGAACTTGACGTGCACGGTCGGAAGGCCGCGGCGAAGCACGTCGTCGTCCATCGCCGGCAGATCGTCGTGCACCAGGGTGCAAGCGTGCATCATCTCGATGGCAGCGCCGACGCCCTCGAGCATGTGCGCCGGCGTGTCGGACAGTGCGCCGGCAGCCAGGCAGAGCAAGGCACGGGTGCGCTTCCCGCCATGCAAGGTGGCGTAGCGCATCGCGGCCATCAGCTCGGTCTCGCCGTCACGCTCGACAAAGAGAAGGCGCGCCAGCACCTGTTCGACCCGCTTTGCACCGTCCTGCATCCAGATCTCGGGCAGCAGCCCGCCGGATGCGCCGCGCGCCGGCGCGCCCAATCCGCCGAGCGCGGAATCACCAGTTCTGTCGTCCTGTGCCGTGGAACCGGTCTGCATGTTGTTCATGTCCTTGTCCCCGACGAGCGGGCCACCGAGGTGTTGTCGGCGTCGCACCGTGCGCGCGCCGAGTGCAGCGTTGCCGCACGGCGCCGGCGCCGCTGCCTCGCCACATGCGCTTGCGATGCCAGCTCATGAGAATCCGATGCGCATAGTCATGGACGGATGTGCGGTCGGGTAATAGCGCCGGCCTTTTTCGGCGTCGCTCAGCAACCGCGGCCGCACCCCGGCCTCGTGCATGGTCAGCGCCAAGGCGATACAGAACTGCACCAGTTCCAGCCATGCCAGGTGGTAGCCCATGCAGACGTGCGGACCGGTACCGAACTGCAGCATGTCCATCGGACGGATCGGCTCGGTGCGTTGCAGCCACCGCGCCAGCCGAAACTGATCAGGCGCCTCGTGCAGCAGCGCCGAGGTCGAGAAATGCAGCAGCGGGACGCACAGATCGGTGCCCGCGGGAATGCGCCGTTCGCCGACTCGCAATTCCCGCACTGCGCGACGCACCAGGAGCGGCGTCGCCGGATGCACGCGCAGCGTCTCGCGGAACAGCGCCTCGGCAACCGGACACTGCGCCAGGTCCGCGTGCCGGGTCGGCACCGCACCCACGCGTTGCGCCTCCTCGACCAGGGCGTCCCACAGCCCAGGCTGCCGCGCCAGCTCGATCACCATCCAGGCCATCGTCGAGGCGGTGGTGTCGTGCCCGCCAAGCAGCAGCAAGCGGATATTGGCGACCAGGACGTCATCGGAAAGCGCATCGTTGCTGCGATCGAAGGCGCTCACCATGTCGTTGATCAACCCGGTGCGCGAGGCATGTTCACGCGCGGCGCGGACGAACTCGCGTAACCGCGCATCGATCCAGTCGCGGGCGGCGCGGCCGCGCCGCAATGGCAGTCCGGGCAGGTCGACCGGGGGCGCGACGATCAGCTGCAGCAGTTGCCGGTATTTGCGATGCCATCCCGGCAGGTCCTGCGCGGCGATTCCCATGAGACTGAAGATGAGCTTGAGCATCAGATCGCCGGTTTCGCGCAGGATGGTTACGTCGCCGCGGTCGCGCCACCTCTGCACGCGCGCCCGGATGACGGGCGCGAACAGCTCGCCGATGCCGGCCTGGGTCAGTCCCTTGGGCAGAAGCGCCACCTGGATCGCGTCGCGCGCCTGCCGGTGCGCGATGCCGTCCTGGGCAACCAACGTTCCGCCAAACAATTCGGGCGCGATGTCTTCGATCAGCGCCGAGGACACGTCCTTGTGCCGGAGCAGTGCGAGGGCGTCCGGATCCAGACTGGTCATCAGATGTCCGGCAGGGCCGAAATCCAGCCAGAAGTGGCTGCCCAGCGTCCGTTCCGCGCGCCGCAGCAGGCGCGGCAGGTCGCAGACGACGGCGGGAAGATGTCCGACCAAGGGGAAAGCGCCCGGCACGACCGGGATGTCGTGCCGCAGCCGATGCCGACGGTTCAGCGGGTTGAGCAACATGTCCATCAGCAGCCCCGCGACGCGTCCGCTTCGGCGGTCTTGCCGGAAGGCCGCGCGGCGCGGCTGTTGCCACCATCGGCGTACGTCGGCACATGCGCCAGCATGCCGCCGTCGATGCACAAGACCTGGCCAGTAATGAACGCAGCATCGTCGGAGAGCAGGAACGCCACCAGCGCGGCCACGTCTTCGGGGCGGCCGACGCGCGGCAGGAGCTGGTGCCGGCGCAGATGCCATTGTGTGCACTCGTCCAGCTTGGCGAGGAGACGATCGGTCATGATGAGACCCGGCGCAACCGCGTTGCAGCGGATCTGCGCATGACCGTACTGGGTGGCGAGCGAGGCGGACAGCATGTTCATCGCCGCCTTCGACGCGGCGTAGGACGTCTGCGCGGTGTCACCGCTGAGCCCCTGGCACGACGACATGTTGACGATCGCGCCACCACCGCGGGCGATCATCCGTGGGATGGCCTGCCGGCAGCAGAGCAACGTGCCGCGCAGATTGGTCGCCATTGTCTGATCCCAGACCGCCAGGTCCAGGTCGAGGATCGCGCGGTCGCGCGGAGTCAGATGCATGGCGCTCGCGTTGTTCACCAGCAGGTCGACCCCACCGAAGTGCCGCTCCGCCGTTTCGAACAGCGCAGCCACCGCCTGCGCATCGGCGATGTCTGTGGCCGAGGCCAGCGCGCGGTCCGCCTCGGATGCAATTTGCGCGGTGCAGGCGATGGCCGCCGAGCCATCAATGTCGGCGACCACCACCCTGCCTCCCTCGCGCGCGATAGCGAGGGCGCATGCCTTGCCGATGCCGGCGCCGGCACCGGTCACCACGGCCACCTTGTCTTCAAATCGTCCCATCGTGCCCTCCTGGGTGGCGTTGGTCTCTTGCGGCATGCCGCTCGGCCTCCGGTGTAGAAGGCACAGGGTCGGCGCTGCCGCGCTCGTCATCGCCAGCGTCGCTTTCGATGACCCGAATGGCGGCGACTGGGCACTGGCTCGCCGCCAGCCTCACGGCGGCGTGCAGCGCCTGCGGGACCGTCGCCACGCATACTTCGGCCACGCCGTCCGATTCGCGCTGGCGAAAGGTGCCCGGCAGCGTCAGCACGCACTGCCCGCTGGTTCCGCACAGATCCTGGTCGACCACGACGCGCATCTCAGCTCCGCTGCGCATGCAGCCGCACCGGCAGCGCGCGGAACGTCCGAAGGAACGCGGAGGGCTCCCGGGTCGGCTGCCCGGCCAATGCCAGCGTGGGGAAACGGGCCTGGATCCGCGGCAGGCTCTCGGCCAATTGCACCCGGGCCAGTTGCGCACCGAGGCAGAAGTGAATGCCGTGGCCGAAGCTCAGCATGATCTGCCCGTCGGTCGAGATACCTGGACTGGTGCCGTAGAACCGCGCCGGATCGAAGCGATCGGGATCGGCGAAGGCGTCCGGGTCGCGATTACCGGACGCGATCAGCACGCGCACGTCCGCGTTCTTCGGGATCACCACGCCGCCCAGTTCGATGTCGCGCTGGGCGATACGCGGAATGGAGCTGAACATCGCGGGCGCGTCGCAGCGCAGGACTTCTTCGACGAACGCCTTCACCCCCACGGCGTCTCCCTGCAGCCAGCGCCTCTGTTGGGGATACGCCGACATCGCCAGGACCGCATGGTCGATGGTGGCAGCAGTGGTGGCGAAGCCGCCGAGCAGCATGCCCCACAACATGCTGATCAACTCCGCATCCGACAGCGTGTCGGCATCATCGTCGTGTGCACCGACCAGCATCGACACGATGTCGTGGCGGGGATCGGTGCGCTTGCGCTGGATGAGGCCCCCGAAATAGGCCTTCACTCTGGCACTGGCCGCGTCCGCCGCGGCGAGCTGGGGATACCTGGCGCGCGGGCTGAGGCCTTCCAGAATGGCGCCGATGCCGGCGGCGAGCCCGAACATGTCGTCCTGGGGCATTCCAAACAGTTCAGCGAAGATTAGCATGGGCAAGACCAGCGCGAATTCCCGATGCAGGTCCACGGCCTCCCCGCGCTCCAGTGCGGGCGCCATGCCGTCCAGGCGCGCGGCGACGATGCGCGCGATGCTCGGCCGCAGGTCGTCGATCTGGCGCATGGTGAAATCGCGCGAGATCAGCCGGCGCAGACGCGTATGCGCCGGTGGGTTCTTCATCGCTAGCGTGGACGCCAGCAGATTGAGCGACAGGCTGGTCGCCGCATGCGGGAAATAGCGCGCCAGTTCGCCTGGCGCCGGTCCCAGAAACGCATCGCCCGTGGCCTTGAGCGCCCAGTAAATGTCGGAGTGGCGGCTCAACAGAAAGAGGCCCGACGCCGCGCGATGCACCGGATCGTGCTCGCGCAACCACCGCATGAACGGATACGGGTCGTGGATGCATGCCGGAGACGCCAGTTCGGCGAAGGCGTCCCGGTATGCTGCCCTGGTTTCTTGCACGTGCATCCTGATTACCTGTCGGGGGCTTGATCTAACCGGCGCGCCCCAGGCGCGCCGGCAAATTGCGGAGAGGATCGCGATCAGCGTTGGCGTCCGTGCATCACCAGAGCACCGGGAATTCCTCGAAGCCGCCAGTAATGATCTCCTTGCGCAACTTCAGTTCTTCAGGCGCCACGGCCAGACGCAGCGCGGGAAAGCGCTGGAAGATCGAACCAAACACCGCCTTGAGTTCCAGCCTGGCCAGCGCCCCGCCGATGCAAGAGTGCGGCCCGTAGGAGAACGCCAGGTGCGGCTCTTCCTGGCGTTCGATATCGAAGATTTCCGGGTCATCGAAATGGCCCGGATCGAACGACGTCGCCGGCAGGCCGACCAACACTTTGCTCTCCGCGGGAATATCCACGCCCGCGATGGTCACGTCGGTCCTCGGATAGCGCATGATGCCGTCCCAGCCCGCGCCCGGCGGGTACATGCGCAGGATTTCCTCCACCGCCTTGTCCACCAGGGACGGATCGCCGACCAGGCGTTCGCGCTGTTGCGGATGGCGGAACATGGCCAGCAGGCCGAATTCGATCTGCGCGACGGTGCTCTCGTGCCCCGCCACCAGCATGCCCGCCGCAAGGCCGACCGCCTCTTCCTCGGTCGCCTTGCCCTGGTCGACCGCCGCGAGCAGATCCGTCAGCAGGTTGTCGCCCGGAGTCTGGCGCTTGTCGCGCATCTTGCCGCGCATGTAGGCGCGCAGTTCTTCCCAGGCCCGGCGCGACGCACTGCGCGGGCCGCTTTCATGCTGGTGCGTCATCACCTCGTCGGACAGCCGGGCGAAAAAGGCGTGATCCTCGTAGAGCACGCCCATCAGCGCGCTGATGACCATGGCCGGAAGCGGAAAGGAGAGGTGGCGCCTCAGGTCGGCGGGCTGAGGCTGGGCCGCTAGTTTCTCAAACAACTGCGCGGCGATCGCTTCGACCTGCTGCGCGAGCAGGTTCACCCGGCGGTTGCTGAAGGCCGGCGCCACGATCGTGCGTAACCGGGCATGCTCGCCCCCCTCGTGCGACACCAGCCAGCCCGGCGAACCGAGAATCACCGAATCCGGGGTGAATGCCGCCGGCGGCATTCCCGCGGGCCGGAACGCCGCGTCGGACAGCACCGCCTTGGCCTCGTCATAGCCTGTCACCCACCAGCCTTCGTGTCCGGACGGGAAGCGCACGCGGTGGATCGGACCGTTGGCGCGTAGCGCCAACATCTCCGGCGAAGGCTCGATGTGATCGACGCGCCACATCGGCAGCGTCGGCAAGGATTGTTCGGACATGGTGGCACATCACTCTCTAAGCGATGAAGGGGCGGAAGGTGACCGATAGGAGCCGCAGGGCAGCGAAGACGGTAGGTAAACGACAGCCTCCGCGACGTTGGTCCGCACCAGATCCCCGATCCGCACGAGTGGCGCGAAGAGGCTCATCGCAATTCCAGTCGTCCCAGCGCACGCTCAGGCAGAAGGGGGCCCTAGCCGAACGGCAGGTGCGGGTTGCCCCGACGCATGACATCGAACCTGTCGGCATTGCCAAGATGGACTGACCGTAAGGATTGGTGAAGGAGGCTCGAGGTACCCGCCATCAACTTGCCCGCCAATATAGCTTGCGGCGCAGTCGCACTTTTCCGGTGGCAGTTTCGCTGGCTCCCAAAAGAAGAACTCTAGATCGCATCCAACCCTTCCCTGCATTTCTCGGTCCACTACCGAGCGCCAAGTCATGCCACAGCAAACCGTCGGAATGGACCAAACGCGAGCGGCGGCGCGCGCCGTGTCCGTCCCGAAGATCATCGCACCGCGATCGGTGATGATGCCGTGAACAGAGCAAATCGCGTGCCGAGGTGAGTTCGCAGGCTCAGCAGGCACTTCGTAGCGCGCGTATGTCAGGTTTCTGGCATTGAGTCTCAATGCCGACAATGGCGCAGCAAGTGCCAGACAAAGGCCCGCTCTCGCGCTGAATGTGCGGGGCGGCCTTGCACGGATTTCAAACAACCGGAGTGGTTGTGGAATGTGGTTCGCAGGAAACCACTTCGATGTCGACGGTAGTTATCCCGAAAATGAAACCCGCCTCTCCGACATCTCGCTGAGTTGGATGGCGCATGCGGCCGAGACCTTTCCCGACCGCAAGGGACGCGGCGGATTCGGCATCAAGGTACACGATAGATTTCTGAAGCTGAATGCGGATCGCTTGGTCCCTGGCACGACAAGCGCGAACTCGGTCACTTTTGACTGCAAGTCAGGGGCCGTGCCCCTGACTGCAAGTCAGGGGCCGTGCCCCCCAACACGAGAGCGCGGTGCGGCTCTGCCTGCACGCGCAAAGACCTAAGCGAACGTGATGCAGGCCATCCTACAAGAACCGCCCGGCATCTTTCACAGGGATCTCAGAATCGGGGAAACCTTGTCCTCTGCTTACTGGGAATCCAGCCTTGTGCGAGGAGCCGGAACAGATGGCGGACCACAGGTTTCGTCGTATTCGGAGCCTACTTCAATGCTGATGACTACTGAACGAAGGCCGACAATACGGACGCTGCGCGGATGGGAGATCCACGTGCTCCGGGAAGCGGGCCCATCCGCGAGTGCGAGGAGCACGCTTGGATGCAGGACCGCGCCAGTCCGCATGCACGAGAGCGGGCCTTCAATATCGCCCGTCGAGACCCGCCAATAGGCGTCTCTGGACTCGATTGGAGACACCTGTCCAGAATGCCCCCAACGAGGATGACCGGCACTAAGCATCTACGCCAATTCGTCTCTGACTCAGCGGCCTACTGTTTCTCCATCCGCTTGCGCGCGTCGCCGACCTTTTTGACGGCCTTCTTCACCGCCGGCGCCGACTTTCCGGTCTTCTTCGCCTCGTACTGCACTTCGTAGCCCTGCCCGCCTGCCACCCGCGGCCGGTCCTGCTTCGTCCGCGCGCCGTGTTGCTCTTCTTCGCTGCAGCCATCGGTGCCTCCTGTTGTGACATTGAAAGCACCGCGACAGGGATTCGCAGGTTCTGGAACGATTCGAACTGTGCCAATTTGAATCGGCGGCAACGTTGAGTTCTTCCTGTGCCTTTTCAGCGTAAAGCCAACAGCTACCGGCGGCCGACGGCACGACCGACTTCTCGGTCCTGCAGAACGAGCTCAAGGGCAAATCGAAGAGCATCATCCTCGTAGCGTTCGATCTGCTCTATCTGAAGAGCCTATGCGACATCCGACTCCCGCTCTTTCAGCGCAAAGCCGAACTTAAGAAGATCCAATAGCGGTACCCGGCAACGGGCCGTAATAGCCACGCCGGCATACGCCATGATGGCGGGCCCCTTTCCCGAGTGCCCCCGGCGAGGAGCTTCATGAGTCCTTGCGCGAGGGATCGAATCCGCATGACCGAGACGCTGCGCGGCTCGGTTCAGGAGAGCCCGTTGCGGCATCGGCCGCACGCGCCAAGCGGAAGAAGTGACCCGGGCTTGAATCTGAGACTCTAGATTTCCTCACGCGCATGCGTCTGCGCGTCATAGATCCTGACCCGAAGCTTGGGAAAGCGTCTCTTCAGTTCTTCTCCGCCGGCCCTGGCGCCCTCTTTCGTTGCAAACTCAGCTTTTAACAGGCCATCGACTTCGATCGCGAAGCCTGAAGTCGGCATCTTGCGGGCGGCAGCAACCATCTTGTTTCGTCTCATATTGGATTTTGCGCACGAACTGCTTAGCCTGAGTCGGCGAGAAGCCGCCAGTCACAACGGCCATTGTTGACCACCAAGTAGCGCCTGTCTGCAATTCGCATGCTGATCTGGATGCTTTTCGGTCTACCCCTCCCCCAACCTACGCCGCCTGGATTCTAGCGAGGAAGTCGTCCAGCTCGCGCTTCAGCCGAGTACCTTCCTCAGAAAGCAGTTCGGCAGACCTTAGCACTCCCGCCGAAGCCTCCCCGGTCAGCTTTGCGCCCTTAGTGACCTCACCGGCGCTTGTCGCCACCAGCGTCGTCCTGGCTGCGGCTTCCTGCACATTGAGTGCGATGCTTTGGCTGGTCGTCTCCTGCTTTCCGATGGCCTCCACCACGTTCCCCGCAATCTCCGAGATGCGTCCGATGAGGCCGCCAATTTCGGCAATAGTCCCGACCGAATCACGTGTCGCAGCCTGTATTCCGCCGATGTGTTCGCTGATCTCAGCGGTGGCATGGGCGGTCTGCGTCGCGAGAGATTTCACTTCCTGCGCGACGACCGCGAACCCCTTGCCGAAGCCTCCGGCGCGTGCAGCCTCGATGGTGGCGTTGAGCGCGAGCAGATTTGTCTGCCGCGCGATCGCGGCAATCAGCTGAACGACGCCACCTATCCGCTCGGCTGCAACTGCTAAACCGGATATTCGCTGGTCGCTCAGTTGCGCCATGCGAACCGCTTCGTGCGACATACTGGCCACCTGGTCGACCTGCCGGCCGATGGTGGCGATGGTTCCGGCCATTTCACCGGTTGCGTCCGCGAGGCGCTGAACGTTGGCGGAGGTTTCCTCCGACGAAGATGCGACCTCGACGGAGAGTTGCCTGCCGCGATCGGCCGTGCCGGTGAGACTGCGCGCGGAGGCTTCGAGCTCTGAGGATGCGGATGAGACGGTGCCGATAATCTCGCCCACGGCGCTTTCGAACTCTCCGGCGAGTCGGGCGATATCGGCCTTACGCTGCCCGGCGGCGACACGATCCAGTTCGGCGCTCGCATCGAGCTCCGCCTGCGCCTTCTGACGGGCCTCCAGTTTGAACATCTCGACCGCTTCGGCCATCTCACCGAGTTCGTCCTTTCGGCCAAGTCCTGGCAAAACGACATCGAACCTCCCCTCGCCGAGCTGGCGCATGGCCGTTGTCATCGACGCCACTGTTTTGGCGATGCGCTGGCCGAACAGCAGTGCGGTGAGCCCCACAAGTACCGTTGAAAGTCCAATCACCCAGATGAGCGTCTCCCGGATTTCTTCCGCCCGAACTTCAGCAACCTGCGAACGCGCCCCGGCGGCGGCCATGATCTTCACGAGCGCTGGCCGGACACGGTCGTAGATCTGTCCAAGATCGTCCACCTGGTCGTTCAGTGCTTGCTGCGTCACCATGAACGCAACAAAACTCGACTTGTATGCGCGGATCAGTTCCAGGATCTGGGATTTCGCCTCTTCTGGCAAGTTTGCCTGACCAAGCGCGGTTTCAAACGCCGCTTCCTGATCCACCAATTGATCGCCATATTTGTCCTCGCCACGCAGGATGAAATCCTTCTCGTGCCGGCGCATCATCAACATCAAGGTGGTGAGACGCGGCTGGTTCAGCTCTTTCAGGCGCTGCTCGACGTCGTGAACGGCATTGCGCAGCTTGCCTTGAAACCCTTCATTTTCGTTGAAGCCGAGATTGCGTTGGGCGGAGACGACGTTATGAAAGCGTGTTGCGTAGAGACCGATCACCGAGCGCAGGGACGTCACGTGCTTGAGCGGGTCGTCAGCGGGCAACATCGTCACAAATGTTTCAACGTAACCGAGGTCCGCGAGCTGCCGCTCATAATTCTCCGCATGGTTCTTGATCAAGACATCACTTGGTTTGCGGAGGAAGTCGTTTGCGATTTGTCGCGACTCCAGGAAACTCTGTGACAGCGATGCGACATGATCCTTGAATTTGTTGCTGTCGTTTGATTCGCTCTGGACGAGGCGCGCGTAGTTCAGAGCGCCGGCGCAGATCACGCCGGTGACAAGGACCCCGGAAATCCCGAGTAGTGCCATTTGGCTGCGCAACCCCATGCGGAAACGCCTCGATGGCCTGCCGTTCCTCGTCACAACTTCGCTCATGTTACCCCTCGAATGAGTTCTTGCCCCAGTGGCCGTGTTGTTGAACAACGGCGCCGACAGGCGCTGGTCAGTATTGGCTAGACGGGAGTTGTTGACCTGGTTCGTTCGGTCGATGATGACCGGCTCAATAGGTCAGATTGATTTCGAAAATCTGAACTCGCACTGTGCGTTCTGATCGACGCGAACTACGAGGCCCCTCCGGCGACGGCAACATCATGCCCACGATAGGCCGATCATCGGCGACCTTTACAGAAAAGATGCGCGCGTGACGCGAAGTTCGCCGATAAGCGGCACAACACATCGGATAGCGCTCGGATTCGGACCCGCACTATTCTGACTACAATAAAAAAGATCGCCCGCTGGCTCGATGCTTCCGCAGCCAATCACCGCGGAAAATCATCTTCCGCAAGTACCGACGCGCGTCATTGGCATCCCGGCGACAATGCACTCTATTCATTGCTCGGAGACTTCCGTGACGCACTGCACTTCCCGGGACACAAATAGTACTGAACGGACGAAGGTGGGGAGTAGTTCGCTGCCCCATTGTGAGCAACTCCGCGGACGCCTATGGATAGACGGATATTCTGGCTCATTTGGAAGACGCGCTTGCATAGTCCCCGGGCCAACCAAAGCGAAAAATCAGTCCGCGATGCTGGAAGAGAGAAGCGGGAGACCTGTCCCGACAGCGGGCGTCGATCACGACGGCGAGTGCCGATCGCCCCATAGCCGCCCTTGTCGGTTTCGATGCGCAGGGATTTCCTGCTGGACGCTTACGGAAAGGCCGACTGTAGCGAGGCAGGAGATCTTCACCGGCCCCGATTGCGAGGGGCGCATCTTGTGGCCGCTCTGCGATGAGGCCGCCAATCCGGCTGCAGGTCATGCCCGTACGATAGATCAAGCTGGATGTCGCTTGCTCATTGCGGCTGTTCGCGTTCGCCGGAAGCGCTCACCGGGTCCACGACATAGCACCGGTCACGGTTCCCTGAGAGCCGCCGATATCTCGCCTAGATCGGCTTGCTCGGGAAGCAAGGGCTCCTCGCCGAAGGGACGGTTGATGATACTGAGCGCTTCGTAGGCGGCATACACGCGGTTGCGCGCGTAGCCGGTCCGCTCTTGCAAGATGCCTGCCTCTTCCAATTGGGCGATAGCCTGATGCACCTGTGGAGGGCTGATCTCAAGAAGATCGCTTAGCCGCTTGGCAGTCACAACCGGATAATTGTGAAGTTCGTCAAGCGCGCGGACCGCCGCAGAACCCTTGCGGAATTTCCGGCGCCGCCGCCAGAGTTCGGACAAGTCCGACAGCGCGTTGCGGGTTCGGATGAGTTCATCGACGGTGCCGGTGACGGCGTCGGCCATGAAGGCAATGATCGGCTGCCAGTCGAGTCGCTGCTGGGCGTCCTTGAGGGAGGCGTAGTACGTCTCTTTTTTGCTCTCGATGTAGGGCGAAAGGTACAGAGGGACGTGCTTCTCGGCAGCCATCATAAGAGGAAGAAGGAGACGGCCGACACGCCCGTTGCCATCGCGGAAGGGATGGACCGCCTCGAAGTGAGCGTGCGCAATCGCCATCCTAGTGACGAAGCCTTGTGTCATCTGCTGCATCCCCTCATTGCGGAGATAATCGACGGTCTGGGCGAGACAGTCCGGAACGTCGGCAGGAGGCGGAGGGTTCAGACTGGAATACGCGATGTCGCCTTTTCCGCCGATCCACACGACGCGGTTGCGGAGCTCGCCGGGAGCATCCTGGTAATCCGGATCATCCTTCATCACCGCACGATGGAGATCTCTAATCAAATCCATCGTGAAGACGCGGTATCCGTCTTTGGCCGCAAGCGGAATGAATCCGTCAAGCGCGACGGCATAGTTGCGCACCTGGCGCGCTTCGTCCCTGGCGTCGTCGCCCCCCGCTTCCTCCACGGAAAGCAGTTCATCGAGCGTGCTTTGGGTGCCTTCGATCGATGAGGAACTGACGGCTTCGCGTCTGGTCAGGATCCGGCTGACGATGTAGGGGTCCTTCAACTGAGCGCCGATGGCGTCGACCCGCCCGAAGGCGAATTGAGCAGCATCGAGGGCCTTCGTCGCCCCTGCGACCGAAACTCCGTCTTCGGGAGGGGGCCGGCGGGACGATCCCGTAGTGGGAATCGTACGGCGGCGGCAACCGTTTGAGGGTCTCCCTGATTGTGTGGCTGAGATCGCTGCGCTTCATGAAAAACCAAAACTAGAGGTCGGCGACCCTATTTATAATTAGGGTTTCTGCATTAAACCATAATAATGCGCGGTCTCGGCCTGCTTGAATAGGGATCCGTACGCCCTTCGACTCCCAGCTCAGACCAAATTGTTCCCTTTATGTTCTATCGCGGCGATTGAGTTTGTGGATTTCAAACCCATGGCTTGCCGGACGATCTCGACTCTGACGCGAGGAAGCACCGGCTTCCGTAGCGTCCGCCGATGGCGGCATTTCTTTACGTGGCGATTTAGCCAAGTTCTCCAGCGCCGCGTTGAATGGGCTCCCAAATTCGTCCGTCCCGGCTTCGCGAACTTATCGATTTGAGTCTTCTTCATCATGCAAGACACCGGAATATTGTTGCAAGTCGGCAAGCTAGACGCGGCTCACACCCAATTGAGGATCGCAATCAGGATGTGGTTCTACGACGAAGATTGGGTTTCAGCTCATACCCTTGCCTATGCCGCTTACGAGAGCGTCCATGTAGTCAGCAAGGCAAAAGCCCGAAACGGCATGGCCTGCTACTCGATTCCGGATACATCAAGTCGGGCACCCGCGCTGAATTCAACCGGCAACTCAAAGAAGCGGCTAATTTCTTCAAGCACGCGGACCGCGATCCTTATGGGTCTATTGAATTTTCGCCCAGGATAACAAGCCTATTCATCTACTACGCGATCAGGGGTCTCGATTGTGCGGTGTGACGCTCGCCAACGAGCTGCTAGCCTTCGGCTACTACCGGGTTTTGCTGGTGCCGCGTGCCGGCGCGGCGCTGCCCGGCAACCTGTCTTGGACCTCGTTCAAGTCGCTCGGCAGCCTGGTCAGACGTGAGGCCGGCACGATTGTCTGAAAGGCCTTCTGAACGCTATCTTTTTCTTCGCTGCGGCATCCAATTACACGACGAGCTCATAGCGGCCATTCCGCTTAGGCACCGCCCAAGCATGATGCTCTGGATGATCACCGACGCCGACATTTTGTGGAGTGGCGCCAGCGCAGGTGCGTGCACCTCGATTAATTGCTCGATCACCTAGAGGTTCGATCGTGCGTGAAGCGCCTCGCAAATTGTCCTTGCAGACGACTCCAGACAAGGCGATCTTACGGCTTGCGCGCGTACTTGCTCGTCTGGCCGCGAGGGAAGATCATGAAAGAGAGCTCGCCAATCGAAGAGACGACAAGGAAGAGAGCGACGATCTATGCTCGATTCTCAACCGATCTTCAGAATGAGCGTTCGATTGAAGACCAGCTTTCGCTTTGTCAAAGCTATGCCGAGCGGGAAGGCTTAACCGTTATTAGCACCTATGAGGATCGGGCCCGTTCGGGTGGCTCCGTCATGGGACGCGAAGGCCTTCTGCGGATGTTGGACCAAGCGCGGGAGAGATCCTTTGACGTAGTAATCGTCGAAGCGCTCGATCGTCTTTCCCGCGACATGGAAGATCTCGCAGGCATCCATAAGCGGCTGTCTTTTCTCGGAATCGAGATCCGGGCGGTTCACGAAGGTGTCGTCAATACCGTACTGGTCGGCCTTCGCGGCTTGGTCGGACAACTCTATCGTGAAGACAACGCTCACAAGGTGCGCCGTGGCCAAGCAGGGCGGGTCAAGCAAGGTTTGGCTGGAGGTGGCCTGACATACGGATATGCCGCGATCGCCGGAAAAAGCGGCGAACGGGTCGTCGTTGAGTCCGAGGCACAAGTGATCCGGCGTATCTTTCAGGAATATGCGGACGGTCGAACGCCTCGCGAGATCGCGCACGATCTCAACAAAGAAAGGATATCACCCCCGCGAGGGCGCGCATGGAATGCTTCAACTATTAATGGCAACTTTCAGCGTGGCGCCGGAATCCTGCAGAACGAGCTTTATGTGGGGCGCCTCGTCTGGAACAAAGTCAGGATGGTGAAAGATCCCGACTCGGGAAACCGCCTGTCACGACCGAATCCGAGGAGTGACTGGCAGGTTGCTGAAGTGCCGCATCTTGCAATTGTCAGTCCAGAGTTATTCACAGCTGCTCAGCAACGCAAAGGGGAGCGCAGCCACGGCCACCCCAGCCATCAACGTCGGCCCCGTCGGATGCTATCTGGCTTACTCCGTTGCGGCTCATGCGGCGCAGGCATGGCAACCAATGGACGGGACAAATCGGGGCGCGTTCGCATTCGCTGCTCGGCGGCGACGGAGAGCGGCACGTGTCCTGACGCCAAGACTTTTTATTTAGACACCGTCGAGAGCGCAGTCCTTAGCGGCCTAAAAGCCGAATTGCGCGCGCCCAAGGTTATTTCGGAGTACGTACGCATTTATCTAGAGGAGCGGAAGCGCCTCGCAGCTACATCAAGTGCAAAACGGCAGCGCCTCGAGCAGCAGCTTGGGCAATTAAACCGGGAAATCGAACGGCTGGTTGATGCGATCGCGAAAGGACATGGCGATCCATCCGTTCTCGGACCGCGATCGACTGCCTTAGATGCCGAACGACAGCGGATATCTGAGGAGTTGCAGAGCCAGCCACCCGCCCTGAAGGAAGTCGCGCTGCATCCGGCCATCCTTAAACGATATGAGGAGCAACTCGGTCGGCTTGAGGAAGCACTGGGCAAAGGTGTCAGTGCGGGCGACGGAGAGGCCGCAGAAGCCATCAGAGACCTGGTCGAGACGGTCACTGTGTTCCGCGATCCGGGGCGCCCAGGTGGTGTAGCCGTGGAGATAGCTGGCCGGCTAAATGCCCTGCTCGGGGAAAAAGCCTATCCAAACCACGTCAAAGGGGTGTGGGGAAAGATGGTAGCGGGAGAGGGACTTGAACCCCCGACCCCAGGATTATGATTCCCGTGCTCTAACCAGCTGAGCTACCCCGCCACGGGCTCGCGATCGGCGGCGTCAAGCCGCACCTTGCGAACGCGCGGCATATAAAGAGCGGCATGCGCGCCTGTCAAGCAAACCCAAGCGTGACTGCAACTTATTGCAGACAGGGGCTATTTCGGCCGGACCGTCGGGTCGCCGCCGGGGCTGCCGGGCGGTGGAATCACCGGCGTGTTGCCGCCCTCTGGGGTCGGCGCACGCATTTCGGGATCGACGCCGGCCGGCGGGCATAACACCCCGTCCGATTTGGCGAGCTTATCACCCAGCGGCTGGCTGGCCTGCCCGGTGGTGGTTCCCTCGGGAGCCGCAGCCCCCGGACGCGACGGCTGCTGTGGCGCGCAATTCTGATTCTGGGCGGCGCGCTGCGGTGCCGGCGGCGCGGTCTGCGCCGGCGGCGTTGCGGGTGTCGGCGGCGCCTGCGCCGCGGCAACAACCGGCGCCAGCATCAGCACACAGGACAATGCGAGTGTTCGGTTGAATCTCATGACGAGAAAACCGGGACGAGGCGCCGATGTTCCCTGTGAAAATCGCCGCAGCCTCACGATTTGCGGAAGCGGATCAGCGAGAAGTGCCCCATCGGCGGCATCGGCCTGCGTTCCGCGAGGCTGACGCCGCCATGCTTCGCGGCCCAATTGGTCAGCCGCTCCCACGGAAATTCCGGACGCCAGCCGAGCCGCCGCGCCAGCGGCGCGAAGGCGAGCTCGAAAATGCGGCGCGGGCCGCTTTCGGCGCCGATGTGATTGACCAGGATCAACTCGCCGCCCGGCTTCAGCACGCGAATGAAATCGTCGAGCGTCGCTTCGGGATCGGGCACCGCGGTGATGACATATTGCGCGACCACCGCGTCGAAGAACGAATCCGGGAATGCGAGGTTCTTGGCGTCCATCACCGCCAGCGTCTCGACATTGCCGAGGCCCAGCGCGCGCACGCGCTTGAGCGCCCGCCGCAACATCGGCTCGGAAATATCGACGCCGTAGAGTTTCGTGCTGCGCGAGTAGTCCGACAGCGACAGACCGGTGCCGACGCCGACGTCGAGCACGCGTCCGCCGATCCGATCGGCTTCCGCGATCGTCGACTGACGGCCCTGATCGAACACCTTGCCGAACACGAGATCGTAGATCGGTGCCCAGCGGCCATACGCCTTTTCGACCCCGTCGCGGTCGATGTCCCCAGCCATTCCCCTGCCCCGAATTCAGCTTTGTTTGCGCATGACCGCTTCGGAAAACCGGTTCCCACTTTTCCGGATCATGCGCTATCCGCGAACCGCTTCCGCGAGCGGCGCCATCGCATCCTGCGCTGCAGCGCGCGCGACGCGGCTCGCACTCGCACTCCTGATGAAGCCGCCGCCGAGCACGCGCGCCTGCCCCGACGGCGCGTCGTAAAACACGCAGGCCTGGCCGGGCGACACGCCCTCCTCGCCGGCGACGAGCTCGACCTCATAACCGCCATTGGCGGCGCGCAGCCATGCCGGCTGCGGCGCACGCGTCGAGCGCACGCGGACATAGATCTCGATGCCCTCGCCGATCACGCGATCCAGCGCGCCGTCGCCGATCCAGTTGACGTCGCGCAGCGCGATGCGATCCATCCGCAGCGCCTCGCGCGGTCCGACCACGACCTGGCGCGTCGCCGCATCGAGCTTGACCACATAGAGCGGGTGGCCGGATGCGATGCCGAGGCCCTTGCGCTGGCCGACGGTGAAATGAACGATGCCCTGGTGCTGGCCGACGACATTGCCGGCGAGATCGACGATATCGCCCGGCGCGATCGCATTCGGCTTCAGCCGTCCGATGATGTCGGTGTAGCGGCCGGTCGGCACGAAGCAGATGTCCTGGCTGTCCTGCTTGTCGGCAACCTCGAGCTCGAAGCGCCGCGCCAGCTCGCGGGTCTGCGGCTTGGTCATGTCGCCGAGCGGGAAGCGCAGGAAGTCGAGTTGCTCGCGCGTGGTGGCGAACAGGAAATAGCTCTGGTCGCGATCGGCATCCGCCGCGCAGACCAGTGAGCGCGATCCGTCGGCCAGCCGGCGCGAGGCGACATAGTGGCCGGTGGCGAGCGCCTGCGCGCCGAGCTCGCGCGCGGTCGCCAGCAGATCGCGGAACTTGACCGAACGGTTGCACTCGATGCACGGCACCGGCGTCTCGCCGAGCGCGTAGCTGTCGGCGAAATTGTCGATCACCGACTGCTTGAAGCGGCTTTCATAGTCGAGCACGTAATGCGGAATGCCGATCCGCTCGGCGACATTGCGGGCATCGTGGATGTCGCGGCCGGCGCAGCACGCGCCCTTGCGATGGGTCGCAGCGCCGTGGTCGTAGAGTTGCAGCGTGATCCCGACCACGTCATAGCCCTGCGACTTCAACAGCGCAGCCGTCACCGACGAGTCGACGCCGCCGGACATCGCGACGACGATCCGTGTGTCTTCAGGGCGGCCTTCAAGATCCAGACTGTTGAGCATCTCTAAGCGGTCATTGGTCACTGTCGCGGCGACGTTATGCGCTCCGCGACGGAATTGGAAAAAGCCTTTGTCCAGAGAGCCTTAGAACGTGTCCAAGACCGGGTCGGTCGGTTCGGGACGCGTCGGCGGCCACTCTTAATATAGGCCGTATTCCGACGAGGCAATCCGGCCGACACCGTGCCTTGCCGCGCGCGGACGGCAAATCTTGCCGCCGGGCAAAAAGGAGACCCGCCGGGAACCCGCTTCAGGGCTCCGCGGCTACTCATAACCAGCTGAAATAACTCACCATTTATTGCACCCGCGGGTTGGCCCGCTCCTTGCTGACATAACGCCGGAAGTCTCATTTGCGAGGGTTGGCAGTGGTCAGCGTGACGTCGGAAGCATTGACAAGCCGGTCTTTTCAGGCCACGCGGTCGGCGCGGCCCGATCCCGCCCCGCAGGCGGGGAACGACGGCTTTGCCGCGCTGGTCGACAGCAGCACTGCGTCCGCGAGCGACAGCAGCCGGTATGACTCCGAGCCGGCGCCCGCGCGCCGGTCCGACGATTCGCCTTCGACGACCGACACCCGCTCCCGCGACGCCAGCACGGCCCCCGACCGGACATCGCGCGATGACAAGACCGTCGACGATGACAGCGACACCGGCACGCCGCGCAAGACCAAGTCGAAATCGAAATCGGACGGCTCGAATTCGAGTGCCGATGCGCCATCCACTGGTGACAAGTCCACCACGACCCAAGCGACCCCGGCGCAGGATCCGGCCGGTGCGGCAACGGCCAGCGCGTTGATTGCTCCGGTCGCCGCGGCGGCGACTGCCCCTGCGACAACGGCCACCACGCCATCGGACCAGCCCACCGCACCGCTTGCGATTGCAGCCGCGGCCATCGCGGCAAGCTCCGCGATCGCCGGCACCGGTGCCGCGACCGGCACCGGCGTGCCGGCCGCCGCGGACCCCGCCATAGCGGCAACCGGCACCGCGAATGCCGACAAGGTCGCCAAGGCGGCCGGCGTCAAGACCGAGGCTCAGATCGTCACCCCCGATGCGGCCACGGTTTCCGGCGCAGCAACTGCGACCGGCGATGCGACTCTCGCCGCCACCGTTGCCGCCGGAACGCCGGCCGCGAAAGCACCGACGCAAACCAAGGCACAGGTCGCCGCGAAAGACGCAACCGCCGCAGCGCCCGCCGACCCCGATGGCGCGGCCCCGAGCAGCAGCACCACCGCGCCGGCCAATCCGACGACGGTCGTTCCCGCGGTCGCGCAGGCGGCTGCGGTCTCCGGCAAGGCCAAGGCCGCCGCGGACGGTGCCGCCGATGCCATCAAGGCCGATGCGAGCAGCGGCGACGGTGCCACGCCGACGCCGGCGGTCGGCGGCCACGCAGCGGCGCAGGCCCAGGTCACGACACCAGATCCGAGCGCGCAGGCCGCGAATACATTCCAGGCGCAACTGGCGAGCAGCCAGACGACACCGTCTGCGACCGCGCAATTGACCGTGACCAACGCCGCGCAGAACGCCGCCGTGCCGCTCAGCGGCCTTGCGATGCAGATCGCGGCCTCCGCCAAGAGCGGCAAGAGCCGCTTCGAGATCCGGCTCGACCCTGCCGAGCTCGGCCGCATCGATGTCCGCATCGATGTCGACCGCAACGGCCAGGTGACCTCGCATCTCACCGTCGAACGCCCGGAGACGCTGTCGATGCTGCGCCAGGACGCCAACCAGCTGCAGCGCGCGCTCGACAACGCCGGCCTGTCGACCGGCAACGGCGGATTGCAGTTCAGCCTGCGCGATCAGTCGCAGTCGGGCCAGAACAACAATAGCCAGTCGAATCCGAACGCCCACCATTTGATCGTCGCCGAGGAGGACAGCGTTCCTGCCGCGGCGGCTGGCCGCTCCTACGGCCGCGCAACCGGCGCCCTCGGCGGCGTCGATATCAGAGTGTAAGGAGTTCACCATGGCAGTCGATGCAACCATGCCGACGCCGGTCGTCTCGGCACCCGCCACCAACAATGGAACGAGCTCCGGAAGCAGCAGCAGCAGCAGCGGCCTGACCACGTCGTCGCAGGGCATCGCCGACAATTTCCAGACCTTCCTGACGCTGTTGACCACGCAGTTGCAGAACCAGAACCCGCTCGACCCGCTCGACACCAACCAGTTCACCCAGCAGCTCGTGCAGTTCGCCGGCGTCGAGCAGCAGCTGAAATCCAACGACCAGCTGAAGCAGTTGATCGCGATCGAGAAGAGCGCGCAGTCGACCCAGGCACTGGTCTATGTCGGCAACACGGTCGCGGTCGACGGCAGCAAGACGCAGTTCGACAAATCCGCGACCTGGAATCTGGTGTCCCCGCAGGCCACCAGCGCCACCATCACGATCACGAGCTCGACCGGCCAGACCGCCTACTCCGGCAATTTCAACCTGAAGCAGGGCAACGCCAGCTTCGTCTGGGACGGCAAGGGCAATGACGGCACGCAATGGCCGGCCGGCACCTACACGCTGACCGCCACCGGCAAGGATTCCAAGGGCAACGACCTAGCGATCTCGACCGAGATCCAGGGCATGGTCGACTCCGTCGACCTCACTGCCTCCCCACCGCTGCTCTCGATCGGCGGCCAGACCTACACCACCGACAAGATCAAGCGCGTGGTGCGCGGTGCGACTGGTGGCAGCAGCTAGTTCGAGACTTGGCTGGATTCTGCCGACACGGCTCTGAACTTCGCAGAAGATGCAGAGGCCCTTTGAGGGTCGCCGGTGCGCGTCGCACACGTCTGTCGTCCCCGCGGCAGGCAGGGACCCATGCGCCGGGGCTTGTGTCGTGAACGAGACTCGTCGTTCCAGCACCGCACAACAATCTGCATTTGTGGTTATGATTCCCTGTGTTCGCCGGGACGACGATGCTGATGGTTCTCGCGCGGTAGAGCTCAACCCGTCATCGCCGCTCAAAGGCTTCGCCTTTGCGCGGGGATGACGGGGATAGGTTTGCGCACACATCCGCACTCTCGCGACATCATCTGTCCGAAGTTTTGCATTTCGTTTCGCCGCTCTGGAGGCAGAGGGCGCAGGGAAAGCCGGGTGCCGATCGCACCCATGGGTCCCGCGTAATAAAAACGCGGGAGGTAGGACCACAGGTGTAACCGGGAACATCCCGGCTTTCCCTGCGCGATGGTTTTACGGCTTATACGTGCTCGCCCCGGTGAGACTGGGCTTTTTTGTCACCGCTTCCGCAACAACGCTTGCGCGTTGTGCGAGAGGACACCTGCCGCTAGGGCGTCAGGTCTGCACGACTTCGCCGTCCGCTACATTGTGCACGTCGTCAGTGCGCAAGCAGCGTCCACCGCATCCCACCGCAACACTCCTGACGATGCGCAGCGCCCCTCGATCGGGTGAGACCGGCGAACCATACACTGAGTTGCCGTTACGATAAACCGAAATATTTCACTTCCGAGAGCTTGCGCCGTCGGGCAACTCAGGATTATATTCCGCAGTTTTGCGACGGCAGCGGTCTCCCGCGCCGGTGCAACGTCCCACCCACGGCAGACACGATCAGAAGTAAATGCGGAACGTCAGCTGTCTGTAAGCTAGCCGACGCTATCGTGATTTCGTGCGCCTGACCGGCCCGTAAACCTGCGCAACGACCCGAACCGCCCGCCTTCGACCACCCGGGAAAGAGTTAGCTCGTGAATCCGATACGCCCTCCATCGCCCGACAGCGCCGAGAACGCGGCCCGGCAGGCAATCGCCCTTCCTCCCCAACTCGCCGAGACGATGGCCGAGAACGCGCGGCTCAAGACCATCGCCATCACCGTCATGCTGGAGATTGCGGCGCTCCGCGAGCGACTGACGGCGGCCGAAGAGTAGTCGCCGACAGCCCTCGCGCGACCGCGACGCGCTCCGATCTTCTGGATCGGCGGGGGCATTGTGCCTGGCTGCAATCGCAATCTGCCTTTGGTCCGATGGCCTGTCCTGGCGGCCGACGCCGAGCCCGCAATGAGGCATTGGTTGAAGCGGCGCCAATTGCTCGAATGGCTTTTGGCGCACAACTGATCGTCAGCTCCTTTCCAATCTCCAACACTCCCCTCGCGAACGGCGCGACGGCTACTCCACGGCAAGCCGGCACCCTCAACCAAAGGGTCCGGCACTCACCGCAGTTGGCAAGGTATGCCGGGTGGGTTGTAATCGGAGACCACGAGATTTGTCAGCAGCTGGGAGACTGCCGATGCGGCCGCCTGTCACACTCAAGTACCGAGCTTTTCTGTCCTACGCACGCGCGGACACCAGCTGGGCGACGTGGTTGCATCGGCGGTTGGAAGGATACCGGATCGACCCGAATCTCGTTGACGGAGAGACAGACATTGGTCGGGATCCGCAAACGTTGCGACCCATCTTCCGCGACCGCGAGGATTTTGCCGCGGGACGCGGGCTGACGGAGGCCACGATCGCTGCCGTCGACCAAGCGGCGGCAATGATTGTGGTGTGCTCAGCTGTCGCGGCGGGCCGCCCCGCGGTCAATGAGGAGGTGCGGCTGTTTCGATCGCGTCATCCGAAACGGCCTTTGATCCCCGTGATCGTCGACGGGACCTTTCCGGACAATTTTCCGCCTGCGTTGAGGTTCGAGCTTGGAGACGACGGCAGTGTCACTGAGCGCCCCATCACCATCCTTGGGCCAGATCTGCGTGAGACCGGCGACGGGCGCGAACTCGGGTTGGCCAAGGTGATCGCAGGCCTGACGGGGCTCGACACCGACGTCGTCTTCCGCCGTGCAGAGCGCGCCAGGCGCCGCAGGCGCAAGTACGTTGCCATCGCCTCGGCGGTAGTCCTTGGCGTGGTGACTTCACTTGGCTTCTGGTCGGAACTACAACGTCGTCGCTTCGTCGATTTTTTCGAGCTAGCCAGTACATTCCAGTCATTCGAGATTCCCGATGCAACCGCAGACGTTGCTGCTCGCAAACCGGGTTGGGGCTCTCCACGTGAACTCGCACGAGAGACCTTGGACGCGGCGCGGCAGATCGCTTCGACTCCATGGAGCCGAAGGAGAATTCTTTGGTTTGATGATAAGCCGCAGCTGAGTCGGGCTGCGAAAGATGAGTTTCGTCGGAGGATGCAGGGGGTTGGCATCACAATCCGGGAAATGGACGACATTGAACTTGCAAAGAAGAGCCTAATCGATCGTTACGATGCGATTATTGCAGACTACGGGAATCCCAAGGATCGATTCGCCTATCAACTTCTGGCCGAGGTCAGCCAGCGGGGACTGAGCACCCCGCTAGTCGTCTATGCAATGGCTGAAGAGTCCGCTTATGCCAAAGAGGCGATATGCTATGGCGCTGTAGCGAGGGTGACTGAAATTGATGCTCTCTTTGCAGCCGTGCTACGAGGCATGGAACGCTCTCCCGTTACACGTATCTCGAGTGAGCAGCTGCAGAAATGCATCGATGAAAAGGTCAAACCTTTCGATACGCCCGATTGGCGCCAATGGCTTCTTGAAACGAAATCCGGGCAGACGCCGACAACGCCAAAGTTGAACTGGGATTGAAAGGCGGCCTCCGCGGAGTATCGCCGCTACCCGGCTGTTGCGTCATTTCGAGCGGCGGCCGTGGGCCAAAGTACGCTGGCCGGCGCCACTCACTCCGCCTGTCCCGCGGCAGCGAGGATCAGCCGCGCGATCGGCTCGGGCTGCGAGATCAGCGCGAGGTGGCTCGCCTTCACCTCGATCGTGGTGGCACCCATCCGCTTCGCCATGAAGCGTTCGAGATCCGGATTGATGGTACGGTCTTCGGCCGAGACGGCGTAGTAGCTCGGCTTGCTGCGCCAGGCCGCGTGGCTGGTCCTGCCGGTGAGCAGCTGCTTGTGGAACGGCTGCTGCACGGCATAGAGCACCTTTGCTTTTGCTTCCGGCAGGTCGCCGGCGAAATCGCGCAGGAAAGCGGCTTCGCTCAACCGTCCCTCGTCGCCGTCGAACACGATGCCGGCGCTCGCCGGCGGCGTCGGATAGGTTTTTGCAAGCGCAGTGTAATCCTCATCCGCATCGGGCGCGCGCGCCGCGACATAGACCAGCGCCGATACATTCGGATGCATGCCGGCCTCGGTGACGATCATGCCGGAGAAGGAATGGCCGACCAGCACGGTCGGACCGTCCTGGCGATCGAGCACGCGCTGCGCCGATGCGACCGCCTCCGGCAGCGTGGTCAGCGGATTCTGCACCGACGTCACATTGAGCCCGGCCACCTGCAGGCGCGGAATGACTTCGGACCAGCACGAGCCGTCGGCAAACAGGCCATGCACCAAAACGACGTTGCGCGCCTTCACCGGCGGCGTGGTTGCGGCCATGGCGCGCGAGGACACCAATGAGGCTGCCGCGCCAGCAAGCAAGGCAGCCGAGAAAGTGCGTCTGTTCATGATCATGACAAGGGCTCGGGTGGACGGATGGTTGGAATGCGCCCACCTGCGGTGAGCGGACAAGTTCTCCTACGCACGCCAGGGCACGTGGTTACGCGCGGCGCCGATGTGACGATCAAGGATCGGTGAACGGGATGCGGACGCGACTTTTCGACAGGCAGCGTGGCGTGGCGCAGAGATTGCGAGAGCAAGTCTCAAATCGATCATCGCGCCCGGGGCTTACCCCTCTCCCCAGCCCTTCCCCGCAAGCGCGAGAAATGTGAGGGACGCGCTGGCGGATGGGTTCCCTCCCGCCTTGCGGGGGAGGGTTAGGGAGAGGGGTACCGCTTGCTCAGGAGCCCGACGTAAGGAGCACAGCCAGGATGTGGCTGCCCGATCCGCCCCCCTGTTCCCGGCCATTCCAACGAGATTCGTATTGAACGCTTGGGCTTAGGCAAATTTTAAACCGGTGGGCGTAGGTTACCACTTGCGAGTTCAGTGGTTGAGAGTTTGTGAGTACGCCATGACAGAACCCCATCGCCCGAGGGTGAAATACGTCATCGGGCCTGACGGCAGCCCGTTAACGATTGCGGATTTGCCGGCCCCCGGTACCAAACGGTGGGTCATCCGCCGCAAGGCCGAAGTCGTCGCTGCGGTCCGCGGCGGCCTGCTCTCCCTTGAGGAGGCCTGCAGCCGCTACACATTGACCGTCGATGAATTTCTTTCCTGGCAGTTCTCGATCGACCAGCATGGTTTGGCCGGGCTGCGCACCACCCGCATTCAGCAATATCGGCAGTAAGTCCCCGCCGATCCTGTGGCATTTGACGAAAACCGGCCTCGCTTTGCGAAGCCGGTTTTTTTCATGTCCGCGTTTTTGCCGCGGTTCTTAACCTTCGTTAACCATATGGAAACCATACCCTAGGCAATATTTGCCCAGTCGGACCCGCGTGGGCCGAATCCCTGGGGGCCGTTGGTGCAAAGTCTGGTTGCTTTCCTGAGAGGTCTTGGTGCGGCCCGCCTCGCGGCCATGGTTGCGGTCACCGCGGCCCTGATCGGTTTCTTCGCGTTCGTCATCATGCGCGTCACCACGCCGCAGATGACCACCCTCTTCACCGACCTGTCGACCGAAGATTCCTCCGCCATTATCAAGGAGCTGGAGCGCCAGGCGATCCCGTTCGAGCTGCGCAATGACGGCGCCGCGATCATGGTGCCGAAGGACAAGGTGACGCGGCTTCGGATGAAGCTCGCCGAGGGCGGCATGCCGAAGGGCGGCGGTGTCGGCTACGAGATCTTCGACAAATCGGACGCCTTGGGCACCACGAGCTTCGTCCAGAACATCAATCATCTGCGCGCATTGGAAGGCGAGCTCGCCCGCACCATCCGTGCCATCGACCGCGTGCAGGCCGCGCGCGTCCACCTGGTGCTGCCGGAAAAGCCGCTGTTCTCGCGCGAGACGCCGGAGCCGTCTGCCTCGATCGTGCTCAGGGTGCGCGGCGCGCTGGAGCCGCAGCAGATCCGCGCCATCCGCCACGTCGTCGCCTCCGCGGTCAACGGGCTGAAGCCGCAGCGGGTCTCGATCGTCGACGAAGCCGGCCAGCTCTTGGCCGACGGCGCCCAGTCCGACGCCGACGCCGCGGTCGGCGACGAGCGCCGCGCCGCGTTCGAGAAGCGGATGCGCAAGCAGGTCGAGGACATTGTCTCCTCGGTGGTCGGCGCCGGGCGCGCCCGCGTCCAGCTCTCCGCCGACTTCGACTACAACAAGATCACCCAGACGTCGGACAAGTTCGATCCCGAGGGCCGGGTGCTGCGCTCGACCCAGACCCGCGAGGAATCGAGCCTCACCGCCGACAATTCCGGCCAGGTCACCGTCGCCAACGAGCTGCCGGGCAACCAGAACCAGGACAACGCCGCCCGCGCCCGCGACCAGAGCAAGAAGAGCGAGGAAACCAACAATTACGAGATTTCCCGCACCACCAAGACCGAGGTGACCGAGGCCGGTCGCGTCAACCGCATCTCGGTCGCGGTCCTGGTCGACGGCGCCTATTCCAAGAACGAAAAAGGCGAGATGGTCTACCAGGACCGCAGCAAGGAGCAGCTCGACCGCATCGCCGCTTTGGTCCGCTCCGCGATCGGCTTCGACCAGAAGCGTGGCGACCAGGTCGAGGTCGTCAACCTGCGCTTCGCCGAGCCGCCGGCCGCCCAGCCGATCGCCGAACCCACCGGCCTGCTCGGCATGCTGCAATTCACCAAGGATGACGTGATGTACGTCATCGAGCTCGGCGTCATGATGATGCTGGGCCTGGTCGTGCTGTTCATGGTGGTCCGCCCGCTGGTCAAGCGCATCGTGGCGGCCGACGCCATTCCGTCGCTGGCAGGCAGCGGCCTGCCGGCACTCGCCGAAGCCCATGCCGAGAGCGCCGGCGCGACAGGCCAGGCGCTGATCCCGAGCGGCAGCGGCGCGGCGCAATTGATCGACGTCGCCCAGATCCAGGGCCAGGTCCACGCCCAGGCCGTGCACCGGGTCGGCGAGCTCGCCGAGCGCAATCCGAACGAAACCGTCTCCATCGTCCGTCAATGGCTGAGCGAGCCGGTAGAGAACTGACATGGCCGCCGTACCCCAGACCACCAACGCCAACGATATCGCCACCGTCCTCTCGACGCTGGCGAACCGGCAGAGCGCGCGGCCCAAGGGCAAGCCGCTGCCCGGCCCGAAGCGCGCCGCGATCCTGATGCTCGCGCTCGGCGAGCAGTATGGCGGCAAGATCTGGTCGATGCTCGACGACGAGGAGGTCCGCGAGCTGTCGGTCCACATGTCGACGCTCGGCACCGTCGAGGCCGACGTGGTCGAGGATTTGATGCTGGAATTCGTCTCGCGGATGTCGGCATCGGGCGCGCTGATGGGCAATTTCGACGCCACCGAGCGGCTGCTGCAGCAATACCTGCCGGCCGAGCGCGTCTCCGGCATCATGGACGAGATCCGCGGCCCCGCCGGCCGCAACATGTGGGAGAAGCTCTCCAACGTGCAGGAAGAGGTGCTCGCCAACTATCTCAAGAACGAGTACCCGCAGACCATCGCCGTAGTGCTGTCGAAGCTCAAGCCGGAGCACGCCGCCCGCGTGCTCGCGATCCTGCCCGAGGACATCGCGCTCGACGTGGTCGGCCGCATGCTGCGGATGGAGGCGGTGCAGAAGGAAGTCATCGAGCGCGTCGAGCAGACGCTGCGCACCGAGTTCATGTCGAACCTGTCGCAGACCCGGCGCCGCGACGCCCATGAGGTGATGGCCGAGATCTTCAACAATTTCGACCGTCAGACCGAGACCCGCTTCATCACCTCGCTGGAGGAAGAGAACCGCGAATCCGCCGAGCGCATCAAGGCGCTGATGTTCACCTTCGACGACCTGATCAAGCTCGATTCCGCCTCGGCCCAGACGCTGATGCGCAACATCGACAAGGACAAGCTCGGCGTCGCGCTGAAGAGCGCCAATGAGGAGGTGCGCAGCTTCTTCCTCGGCAACATGTCCTCGCGCGCCGGCAAGATGCTGATGGACGACATGGCCGCGATGGGCCCGGTCAGGCTGCGCGACGTCGACGAGGCGCAGGCGCTGCTCGTCAACCTCGCCAAGGACCTCGCCGCCCGCGGCGAGATCACGCTGACCAAGAACCGCGCCGACGACGAGCTGGTGTACTGATGGCCGCACCTGCGAAATTCCTGTTCGACACCGACTTCTCGGCCCCCGACCGCGCCCGCGAGCGCGCGCCGACCCCGGCCGAGGTGGCCCAGAAGGTCGCCGACGCCGAGGCGCGGGCCTACCGCGCCGGCTACGAGGCGGCGCTGCGCGAGGCCAAGGTCGAGAGCGACCGCCGCATGGCGCAGGCGCTGGAGGAGATCGGCGCCGCGATCAAGGGCATCGCCGCGCGCTTTGCCGGCATCGAGACCCGGATGGAGACCGAGGCCGTCGACGTCGCGGTCGCGGTCGCCCGCAAGCTCTGCAATGAACTGGTGGCGCGCGAGCCGCTCGGCGAGATCACCGCGCTGGTCTCCGACTGCTTCTCGCATCTGGTCGCAACCCCGCATCTCGTGGTCCGCATCAACGACGCGCTCTACGAGGCGGCGCATCACAACATCGAGCAGATGGCGGCGCATTCCGGTTTCCAGGGCCGGCTGGTGATCCTGGCCGAGCCGACGATCGCGACCGGCGACTGCCGGATCGAATGGGCCGACGGCGGCGTGGTGCTGGAGCGCGCTGCGATCGAAGGCAAGATCAACGAACTCGTCGGGCGCTATCTGGCGTCCCGCGGCCAGACCGGCTGAAGGGCATTGAGGGCTGAACCATGAGCGACACCGACACCCAAGTCCCGCTTCCCGATCTCAACGCCGCCGACGCGCCCGGGATCGACGACATCGGCTACAACGAGGACGAAAATGCCGCGCGCATCGCCGCCGACCTCGAGGCCGTGTTCGACGTCCCGGTGCAGGTCTCGGCGGTGCTCGGCCGCTCCAAGATGGACGTCGGCGACCTGCTGAAGCTCGGGCCGGGCACCGTGCTCGAACTCGACCGCCGGGTCGGCGAGGCGATCGACATCTACGTCAACAACCGCCTGGTGGCGCGTGGCGAAGTGGTGCTGGTGGAAGACAAGCTCGGCGTGACCATGACCGAAATCATCAAGGCAGAACGCTCTTAAACGAATGCAACGGGAGCGCGCGGAACCTGCGCGACCAGACCAACAGGAGATCATCATGCGGCTTCTCATCGTTGGCACCCTGAAGGGCCAGCTCACGACCGCGACCAAGATCGCGATGGACAACGGCGCCTCGGTGACCCACGCCGAGGCCGCCGAACAGGCGATGAACGTCCTGCGCGGCGGCAAGGGCGCCGACCTGCTGCTGGTCGATGTCGGCCTCGACATCCGCGACCTGGTGATGCGGCTCGAGGCCGAGCACATCCACGTTCCGATCGTCGCCTGCGGCATCTCCAACGACGCCCGCGCCGCGGTCGCCGCGATCCATGCCGGCGCCAAGGAATACATCCCGCTGCCGCCCGACCCCGAGTTGATCGCAGCGGTGCTCGCCGCGGTCGCCAACGACGCCCGCGACCTGATCTGGCGCGACGAGGCGATGGGCCGGGTGATCAAGCTGGCGCAGCAGATCGCTGGCTCCGACGCCTCGGTGATGATCACCGGCGAGTCCGGCACCGGCAAGGAAGTGCTGGCGCGCTATGTCCATTCCCGCTCGGCCCGCGCCAAGCGGCCGTTCATCTCGATCAACTGCGCGGCGATCCCGGAGCACCTCCTGGAATCCGAACTGTTCGGCCATGAGAAGGGCGCCTTCACCGGCGCGGTGGCGCGCCGCATCGGCAAGTTCGAGGAAGCCACCGGCGGCACGCTGCTGCTCGACGAAATCTCCGAGATGGACGTGCGGCTCCAATCCAAGCTGCTGCGCGCGATCCAGGAGCGGGTGATCGACCGCGTCGGCGGCACTAGGCCGGTCCCGGTCGACATCCGCATCATCGCGACCTCGAACCGAAATCTGTCGGAGGCGGTGCGCGAGGGCACCTTCCGCGAGGACCTGCTGTTCCGCCTCAACGTCGTCAATCTGAAGATTCCGCCGCTGCGCGACCGTCCGGCCGACATCCTCGAACTGGCGCAGCACTTCGCCAAGAAATATGCCGAGGCCAACGGCCTGCCGGTCCGTCCGATCTCGACCGAGGCCCGCCGCGTCCTGACCGCGAACCGCTGGCAGGGCAACGTCCGCGAGCTCGAGAACACCATCCATCGCTCGGTCCTGATGGCGCAGGGCGACGAGATCGGCCCCGACGCGATCCTCACCCCCGACGGCGACCGCCTCGACCTTGCCAAGACCGCGCCCGCGGTGGCGCATGCGACGCTGGCCGCCGAGCAGGTCACCCGCGCGCTGGTCGGCCGCACCGTCGCCGATGTCGAGCGCGACCTGATCCTGGAAACGCTGAAGCACTGCCTCGGCAACCGCACCCATGCCGCCAACATCCTCGGCATCTCGATCCGCACGCTGCGCAACAAGCTGAACGAGTATGCCGACGGCGGCATCCCGATCACCCCGGCGGGCAACGGCGCGCCCGACTATCAGCGCATGGCCAACGCCGGCTGAGCAACGGAAGGCGGCGGAGCGATCCCGCCGCCTGCCCCACGTCACGAATAGTTCGGCGCGTCGGGCTTGCGAAAGATCCGGATCGGATCGCCCGGCGCGATGTCGCGGCCGGTGAACGTCACATAGGCATACAGCGCGAGATAGGCGACGGCGATCGCACCGACGAGATAGAACAGCCAGGTTCCCACGCGCTTCATCGAACCGTCATGCCTCCGAAATCTCGCGCGCTTTTAGAGCATGATCCGGAAAAGTGGAAACCGGTTTTCCGAAAAGATCGTGCTCAAACAATGAGATGAGAATCATGATGCGATTCCGTGGAAACGCATCATGATCCGATCTGCTGATCAAGGAAGCGCCCCGGCCAACATGCCGCGCCAAGCGCTTTGGCCGTTCCTCCCTTGAATCTTGGGAACAGTTGCCGTATTCAATCTCCTATTGCGCTTTTATATTTTGACAACTGGAGAGTGATATGGCCCTTTACGCGCAGACCAGCGGCACCCTGTCCACCAACTCCGGCACTTTCACGCCGATACAAGGCCTCAGCCTGACGATCCCGGAGGGCGTCGGCACCACCGCGATCGTTACGCTCAACGTTCCGAATCCCTACGCCACCGGCACCGATATCCCGGGCGGCATGTTCGGCGTCACCGTCAATGGCAAGGTCTCGCCTGTCGTCGCGAGCTTCACCTATAACGAAACCCCGTCGAGCTTTGGCCGCATCCCGACCACGCTCGTGGTCGGCATTGCGCTGGGCAATACGGCTCAGACCATCCAGGCCGTATGGGGTGGCGTTCGCGGCAGCACTGTGATCATCGACAGCCCGGCGTCACTGAGCGCGGTCTTCTAAAGGCCGATCCGGGCACGCAACGCGGGCTAGACGTCCCGGGCATGAACGTGACGCGACGGCAGGCTGACCTCGGCCAGCCTGGCTGCGTCTTCGTCATGGTCGATCGCGACGTATTCGCCGTGCCAGTAGGCCAATGCGGCGGTGCGCTCTGACGCGATCACGTCGAGCACGCGGCCGATGACGATCGCGTGCGAATGCCGCTCGACGATCTCCTCGACGTCGCAGTCGATCGCGGCCAGCGCCCCGACCAGCAGCGGCACGCCCGATGCGCGCGTCGTCCATTCGGCGCCGGTGAACCGCTCCGCGCCCTTCAGGCCGCCCTTGCCGGTGAAGCGCTCGGCGATCTCGAGCTGGTCCGCGGTCAGGATGTTGACGCCGAACGCGCCATGGCGCGCGATCAGGGGCCATGACGAGGCGGCGCGGTTGATGCTGACGATCAGCGACGGCGGCTCGACCGACAGCGACGACACCGAGGTCACCGTCATTCCCGAAATCTCCTTGCCCCGCCCGGCCGTGATGACGCTGACGCCGCCGGTGAGGTGGCGCATCGCGCCGCGGAAGTCGGCGGCCGCCACCGCCGATACGATCGAAGCATTGCGGACGAGGGAATTCATCGCGACCTCACAGAGTATCTTCGCTGCCTTCGAGCAGATGCTTCAAAATCTCGCCTTCCAGCGCGGCGAGCTCGGCCGAGCCGCGCCGGCGCGGTCGCGGCAGGTCGATCGTGACGTCCTGCGCGATGCGGCCATCCTCGATCACCAGCACGCGATCGGCGAGCGCAACCGCCTCGGCGACGTCATGGGTCACCAGGATCGCGGTGAAGCCCTGGTCGCGCCACACCCGCTCCAGCAATTGCTGCATCGAGATCCGCGTCAAAGCATCAAGTGCGCCGAGCGGCTCGTCGAACGCCAGCACGCGCGGCTGGCTGACCAGCGCCCGCGCCAGCGCCACGCGCTGCTTCTGGCCGCCCGACAGCACCGACGGCCACTGGGTGCGCTTGTCGCCAAGGCCGACCTCGACCAGCGCACGCTCGGCGCGCGCCTGCGCATCGGTTGAGGAGCGCTCGCGCCCCAGACCCACCTCGACATTGGACAGCACCCGCGCCCAGGGCAGCAGGCGCGGCTCCTGGAACATGACGCGGACATCCTGCGCCCGCGGCTCCTCGCCGAACGCAATGCTCCCCGCCGTCGGCGCGTCGAGCCCGGCGACCAGGCGCAGCAGCGTGCTCTTGCCGCAGCCGCTGCGGCCGACGATCGCGACGAACTGGCCGGAAGGGATATGCAGGTCGATGCCGCGCAGCACCTCATTGTCGCCGAACGATTTGCGCAAGCCGCGAATGGTCAGCGACAGGCCGCGGGCCGCGCTGTCCGATCCTCGCCGCAACTGCCGCGCCTGCACGACGATGTCGGCACGCTCGACCGGTTCGGCACCGGCGGACTGGAAACGAAGCGCTTCTTGCATGCTCATTCTCACTTCTTCTGGAAAGCTGGGTGCCACGACAGGGTCAGCCGCTCCAGCGCCCGCGAGGCGCTGTCGGCGAGCTTGCCGAGCAAGGCATAGATCAGGATCGAGAGCACGACCACGTCGATCAGCATGAACTCGCGCGCCTGCATCGCCATGTAGCCGAGGCCCGACGAGGCCGCGATGGTCTCGGCGACGATCAAGGTCAGCCACATGATGCCGAGCGCAAAGCGCAGGCCGACGAAGATCGAGGGCAGCGCGCCCGGGAAGATCACCCGGCGGAACAGCTCGCCGTCGGTCATGCCGTAGATGCGGCCCATCTCGATCAGCTGCGGATCGACCGTGCGGATGCCATGCAGCGTGTTGAGATAGATCGGGAAGAACACGCCGAGCGCCACCAGAAAGAGCTTTGCCGTTTCGTCGATGCCGAACCACAGGATGACGAGCGGAATCAGCGCCAGATGCGGAATGTTGCGCACCATCTGCAGCGTGGTGTCGGTGAGCTTGGCCGACAGCTGCGACAGGCCGTTGGCCAGGCCGAACACGAAGCCGATGCCGCCGCCGATCACAAAGCCGATCGAGGCGCGCCAGAAGCTGACCCAGATGTTGCGGATCAGTTCACCCGACAGCAACAGCTTCCAGCCGGCGAGTGCGACGTCGGTCGGCGCCGGCAGCACCCGCGACGGCACGTAGCCGGTGACGCAGGCAAGCTGCCAGATCAGGACGATCGCCAGCGGCACGATCCAGGGGATCAGGCCGTCGACCTTGGGCAATTTGGGTGCGCCGACGCGCGGTAAACTGTCGATCAAGCTCATGATTGCGATGCCTGTTTCTGCGGCCGATATTCATTGCCGATGGTCTCGCCGAACGGCCCGGTGTTGACCCGGATCGGCGTCACATTGTTGCCGTGCCCGAGCGACAGCAGCGGGAACACCAATTCGGCGAAGCGATAGGCTTCCTCGAGATGCGGGTAGCCCGACATGATGAAAGTATCGACGCCGATGTCCTGATACTCCTTGATCCGTGCCGCGACGGTCTCGGGATCGCCGACCAGCGCGGTGCCGGCGCCGCCGCGCACCAGACCGACGCCGGCCCACAGGTTCGGGCTGATCTCGAGCTGGTCGCGCCGGCCGCCATGCAGCTGCGCCATGCGCTGCTGGCCGACCGAGTCCATCCGCGAAAAGATCTTCTGCGCGGCGGCGACGGTGTCGTCGGTGACGTACTGGATCAGCTCGTCGGCCGCTTTCCAGGCCTCGGCATTGGTCTCGCGCACGATCACATGCAGACGGATGCCGAACGACAGCTTGCGGCCGCGCTGCGCGGCCACGGCTTTCACCTTGGCGATCTTCTCGGCGACCTGCGCCGGCGGCTCGCCCCATGTCAGGTATTTGTCGACGGTGTCGACTGCGACGTCGATGCCGGCATCCGACGAGCCGCCGAAATACAGCGGCGGCCGGGGCGATTGCACCGGGTTGAACAGTAGGCGGCCGTCCTCGATCCTGATGTGCTTGCCCTCGACATTGACCGTCTTGCCGGCGAGCAGATCGCTGTAGACATTGAGGAACTCGCGGGTCACCGCGTAGCGCTCGTCGTGGTCGAGGAAGATCCCGTCGCCCTTGTTCTCGACCGGATCGCCGCCGGTAACGACGTTGATCAACAGGCGGCCGTTCGACAGCCGGTCGAGCGTCGCGGTCATGCGCGCGGCAACGCTCGGCGATTGCAGGCCGGGCCGCACCGCCACGAGATAGCGCAGGCGCTCGGTCCAGGGCGCGACGGCCGAGGCCACTACCCAGGAGTCCTCGCAGCTGCGGCCGGTCGGCAGCAGCACGCCGTAATAGCCGAGCTGGTCGGCGGCCTGCGCGATCTGACGCAGATAGTTGAAGCTCACCTCGCGGCCGCCGATCGACGTGCCGAGATAGCGGCTGTCGCCGTGGGTCGGCAGGAACCAGAGGATGTTGGCGTTGGTTGCGGTGCTCACGTGCCCGGCCTCCATGCGACGTCGGAAATCTTGATTTGTTTCGGGATCAGGCCGAGCGCGAAGAACGTGTCGGCGACCTGCTGCTGATCGGCGATCACGTTATCGGTGAGCGGCTTGATGCCGTAAGCCTGCCGCTTCAGCGCGACCTCGACCACCGGCACCGACAGGCCGATGCTGGGCGCGAGCTGCTCGGCGACGGCGTGGATGTCGCCCTTGGCCCAGTCGTCGACCTCGCTGAGTTGCGCCAGCACCAGCTCGACGATCTTCGGATCGGCCTGCAGGAACTTCTTCGAGGCGAAATAGAACTGATAGTTGGCGACGACACCGGTGCCGTCGGCGACGGTGCGCGCGCCGGTCGCAGCCTCGGCCGCGGCCTGGAACGGATCCCAGATCACCCAGGCATCGACCGCGCCGCGCTCGAACGCCGCGCGTGCGTCGGCGGGCGCCAGGAACACCGGCTCGATCTCGGAATATTTGACGCCGGCCTTCTCCAGCGCCTTCACCAGCAGATAGTGGACGTTGGAGCCCTTGTTCAGCGCGATCTTCTTGCCCCTGAGGTCGGTGACCGACTTGATCGGGCTGTCCTTCGGCACCAGGATCGCCTCGCCTTTCGGCGCCGGCGGCTCATAGGCGACATATTGCAGCGGCGCGCCGGCAGCCTGCGCGAAGATCGGCGGCGCTTCGCCGGTGTTGCCGAAATCGATCGCGCCGACATTGAGCGCTTCAAGCAGCGGCGGCCCGGACGGAAACTCGGTCCAGACCACGGAGTAACCGACCGATTTCAGCTTCTGCTCGAGCGAGCCCTTGCTCTTGAGCAGCACCAGCTTGCCATATTTCTGGAAACCGATGCGGACCACCTTGTCCTGGCCATAGGTGGCGCCGACGCTCGCAGCGACGATGCTGACCGACAGCACCGCGCGGGCGACCCAGCGTCGAAACAAACGCGTCATGGGAATATCCTCTGCATTGAATGGACCAAGGAACTGAGCAAGGAATTGAGCAAGGCGCGCGATCAGGTCTGGGTGTTGCGCCAGACGATGTCGCGGATCGCGATCTGCTTCGGAATCAGGCCCAGCTTGAAGAAGCGGTCGGCGACGCCCTGTTGGGTCGCGACGATATCGTCGGTGATGGGCCCGACCGAGAAGCCCGCCCGCCGCGCCGCGATGGTCTGGATATCGAGCGGCACGCCGGTGACGGCGGCGAGCGATTGCGCGACCTCGTCGGGATGCGCCTCGGCCCATGCCGCCGTCGACGTCGTGACGTCGACGATCTGCTGCAACAGCGCGCCGTGCTTGTTCGCGAAGTCGCGGTTGGCGATGTAGAACGAGTTGGTCTTGGTGATGTCGCGGGTCTTCACCAGAATGCGGCCGTTCTGCTTGGTCTCCGCGATCGCGAAATACGGATCCCAGATCGCCCAGGCATCGATGCCGCCATTGGCAAAGGCCGGCCCCGCATCCGGCGGCGTCAGATAGACCGGGGTGATGTCATCGTAAGTGAGCCCCGCCTTCTCCAAGGTCTGGATCACGACGTTATGGGCGCTGGATCCCTTGGTGAAGCCGACACGCTTGCCCTTGAGACCGGCGATATCCTTAATTGCCGAATTTTGCGGCACCAGGATGCCCGAGCCGTTGATGATCGGCTGCGCGGCGGCATAGACGATGGCCGCACCGGCGGCCTGCGCGAAGATCGGCGGGGAATCGCCGACCGCGCCGTAATCGACGCTGCCGACATTCATCGCTTCCATCATCGGCGGGCCCGAGGAGAACTCGACCCATTTCACGCTGACGCCCTGCGGCTTGAAATGTTTTTCCAAGGCTTCGCGCTGGCGCGTGATGACCAGCACGCCGTTCTTCTGGTAGCCGATACGAATTTCCTTCGCGTCGGCCTGTGCCTGCGCGCCTCGTGACAGCGCAGCGGCGGCGGCTGTGACCAGCGACAGTTGAAGGAACTCACGACGCTTCATTCCAAGACTCTCCTGACGATCAAGCGCGCATTCGCGCTGCACGATCATGCGAAGTCAGGATGATGGGGGGCGCGAATGAAGCTGTCGAGCACCGCACAAAAATAGCGATGCCTGCACTTCGATGCAGGCATCGCGCGTGTCGTTTCTTTTAAGGCGCAGAGCGCGTGTAGCGAATTATTTTCCTCACGGAAACGCGAGGTCGCTGCACATCAATTGATCAGCCGGCAGCGGCGGCTTTTGGACCGACATTGACGGCGAGTTTACCGTAGCGGTCGGTGAACGCCTGGGTGTCGATCTCCTCGAGCTGGATCGAGCCGTCGAGCACGCCCTTCTTCCAGGCATCGTGCTCGGGATCGTGCTGGAACTCCGGCATCACTTCCTTGCCGAACAGCTCGAGCGACTCGCAGATGTGCTCATGCGTGTTCTTGCCGGCCTGGTTGAGCAGGATCACCTGGTCGATATGCGAGGCGCGGAAGCGGCGCAATTTCTTGCGCAAGGTTTCCGGCGAGCCGATCAGCCCGCCGCGCAGCGCGGCCTCCTGCGCCTCCGGATTGTCGCGCTTCCACTTGTTGTACTCGTCCCACATGTTGACGGTGCCGGGCGCCGGCCGCTGCCGGTTCTGGGCCTGACCGTAATAGCGCAGCGCGAACTGGAAGAAGGTCGCGCCGTCGGCACGCTTGCGTGCTTCCTCGTCGGTCTTCGCGCACATGAAGAATGAGACCAGCGCCATGTTCGGATTGATCTCGTAGTCGGCGAGCTTCTTCAGCCGCTTGGTGATCGCGTTGTAATAGGCGTGCACCCAGGCATGCGCCGCCTCGGCGCTGACGAACTGGAAGCCGAGCGCGCCGAATCCGTTCTGCCCGGCGCGTTCGATGGTCGTCAATTGCGAGCAGGCCATCCAGAGCGGCGGATGCGGCTTCTGCACCGGCTTCGGCACCACATTGCGCAAGGGGATGTCGAAATACTTGCCGTGATGCTCGGTGCCGACCTTGGTGAACATCGGGAAGATCGCTGCGACAGCCTCCTCGAACACCTCGCGCTTGGTCTCCATGTCGCGGCCGAACGGCGTCAGCTCGGTGATCGAGGCGCTCTCGCCCATGCCGAACTCGCAGCGGCCGTTGCTGAGCAGGTCGAGCACCGCGACCCGCTCGGCGACGCGCGCGGGATGATTTGTCGTGAGCTGGAAGATGCCGTGGCCGAGCCGGATGTTCTTGGTGCGCTGGCTGGCAGCGGCGAGGAAGGATTCCGGCGCCGGCGAGTGCGAATATTCCTCGAGGAAATGATGCTCCACGACCCAGGCGTAGTCGTAAGCCAGCCGGTCGGCGGTCTCCAATTGGGTCAGCGCGTTCTGGTAGAGCCTGAGCTCGTCGCCATCGTTCCAGGGACGCGGCAGTTGCAGCTCGTAGAAGATGCCGAATTTCATGGCGTCACTCCCAAGGTCCGTCCCCGACCGTTTGTTGTTTTCGGCAGTCTAGTGTCGCGGCGACCCAAGTCTAGCCTCGGGGACGAAACCCCAATTCCGCGCAGCGGAAGCACGCTTGATTGGAACGCGCGAATGGTTAGCTTGTGCTGGCCTGAGTCGCGGCGTTATTGATTGCGCGCTCATCCCTCCGAAAGCTCATGACCACCTTTACGCCGCACCAGGATTCCGCGCTGAAAGCGGTCGCCGATTGGCTGAAAGCCAAGCCGGGCAAGAACGGCACGCCGCCGGTGTTTCGCCTGTTCGGCTATGCCGGAACCGGCAAGACCACCCTTGCCCAGCACATCGCCGAAGGCGTCGACGGCGAGGTGAAGTTCGCGGCCTTCACCGGCAAGGCGGCGCTTGTCATGCGCAACAAGGGCTGCGACGGCGCCTCGACGATCCACTCGCTGATCTACCGCGCCCGCGAGTCCGGCGTCGAGCAGCCGAGCTTCGAGCTCTGGGACGATGCGCCGGCGTCGAAGGCCAAGCTGATCGTGATCGACGAATGCTCGATGGTCGACGCCGAACTCGGCCGCGACCTGATGTCGTTCGACTGCCCGCTGCTGGTGCTCGGCGATCCCGCACAGCTGCCGCCGATCCAGGGCGGCGGCTTCTTCACCGACGCCGAGCCGGACGCGATGCTGACCGAGGTGCATCGCCAGGCGCAGGACGATCCGATCGTGCGGATGTCGATGGATATCCGCGAGGGCCGCGAGCTCGAGATCGGCCGCCATGGCGAGAGCGAAGTGGTGTCGCGCAAGGAGCTCGATCCGGATCGCGTGATGAGCGCCGACCAGGTGTTGGTCGGCCGCAACAACACCCGCCGCGCCTACAACATGCGGGTGCGGCAGCGGCTGAACCTCGAAGATCCGCTGCCGGTCGCCGGCGACAAGCTGGTCTGCTTGCGCAACAACCGCAAGAAGGGCCTATTCAACGGCGGGCTGTGGCGGGTCAAGGCGCGCGCGCAGTCGAAATCCAGGATCATCACCATGCGCGTGATGCCGGACGAGGATTTCGGCCACAAGGTCACCAAGGTCTCGGTGCGCGGCGAATGCTTCGACGGCGGCGTCGAGGGCGTGCCGTGGGAGCAGCGCAAGCCGTACGACGAGTTCGACTACGGCTATGTGCTGACCGTGCACAAGTCGCAAGGCTCGCAATGGGACGACGTCGTGCTGTTCGACGAGAGCTTTGCGTTCCAGGATTCGCGCGCAAGGTGGCTGTACACGGGGATCACGCGGGCGGCGAAGCGGCTCAGCGTCGTGGTATAACGTGCCACGCACTTTACCCGTCATCCTGAGGAGCCGCGAAGCGGCGTCTCGAAGGATGCACGGCCCGGCTACTGGCCGTTCATCCTTCGAGGCTCGCCCAGCGGCGCAATTGCGCCGCAAGGCTCGCACCTCAGGATGACGGGACGCACGCCATCTACCCCTTGAACCACCACCATTTCCCTCACGAAACCGTGTGGCCGGTCCCGTAACAAATCGCCCCCTTGCCCGTATTTTGAGACGTCGGAGCAGCCCGGCCTGATTTGCCAATGCCGGCTCCCGCTCTAGACTGGCCCCAATTGCGATCCCACGAGGAACCCATGTCCAAGAGCTCCCTCAGCCGCCTTTCGCTTTGCGCCGCCGCGATCGGCGCGCTGGCCGTCACAGCTTTTGCCGTCGCGCCCTCGCTTGCTGCCGAGGACGCCGTGATCATCCCGCCGCCGGTCGCGAGCGCGCCGGAAACCGGCATCAAGACCGCGGTGCTCGCCGGCGGCTGCTTCTGGGGTGTGCAGGGCGTGTTCCAGCACACCGCCGGTGTCGTCAGCGCGGTGTCGGGCTACTCCGGCGGCAGCAAGGCGAATGCCGATTATGAGAAGGTCTCGACCGGCACCACCGGCCACGCCGAATCCGTCGAGATCAAGTACGACCCGCAGAAGATCTCCTACGGCAAGATCCTGCAGATCTTCTTCTCGGTGGTGCACGACCCGACCCAGTTGAACCGCCAGGGCCCGGATTCCGGCACGCAGTATCGCTCGGCGATCTTCACCACCAGCGACGAGCAGAAGAAGGTGGCGGACGCCTATATCGCCCAGCTCAACGCCGCCAAGGTCTACAAGAGGCCGATCGTCACCAAGGTCGGCGCGCTGGAGGCGTTCTATCCGGCGGAGGGCTACCATCAGGACTACCTGACGCTGCACCCGAGCCAGCCCTATATTGCGTATAACGACATCCCGAAGGTCGAGAACCTGAAGAAGATCTTCGCGGAGAACTACATCGAGAAGCCGACGCTGGTGGGCAGCAGCAAGGTCACCAACTGAGGCGATAGTCATCGTCATTGCGAGGAGCCAACGGGTCCGGCCTTGGCCGGCCCGATGATAAACTCCGCGAACGAAGCAATCCATCGTGCGTCCCCCACACTGGATTGCTTCGCTTCGCTCGCAATGACGACAAACAGGGAGTTTCCATGTCCGATACCAAAACCGACGGCAAGGTCCGCAAGAGCGAGGCCGAGTGGCGCAAGGAATTGACGCCGATGCAGTATGCCGTGCTGCGCGAGAAGGCGACCGAGCGGCCCTTCACCGGCGAATATGAGCATGATCCGCGCAAGGGCACCTATGTCTGCGTCGGCTGCGGACAGACGCTGTTCGAGTCCGACCAGAAGTTCGATTCCGGATGCGGCTGGCCGAGCTTCTCCAAGCCCGCGGTCGAGAGCCATGTCGACGAGGAGCGCGACATGAGCCACGGCATGATCCGCACCGAGGTGCTGTGCTCGAAATGCGACGGCCATCTCGGCCACGTCTTCAACGACGGTCCCGGCCCGACCGGCCTGCGCTACTGCATCAATTCGGCGGCGCTGAAGCTCAACGAAGCGAAGTAACCGCAGCGATCAACGCCCCGCGCGACCAGATCCGGTCCCGCGGGGCTTTGTTTCGGCGGGCGGCGCAACTACATCTTTGAGGATCGGCCGGAGGCCTTAACGACTCGCGGGCCGGAATGTGCTTTGATCCGGAATCGCGGGGCCGTAGGCGTCTCGCCGTGCGGCTGCCGCCTGTTCTGAGGAGGGCGCCATGTCGCTTGGACTGATCCTCATCATCCTGCTGCTGATTATCCTGCTGGGCGGCTATAGCGGCCGGATCCGCGGCTATGGCTATGGCCTCGGCCACTCCGGAATGGGGCTTTTCGGGGTGATTTTGATCGTGGTCGCGATCCTGGCCTGGCTCGACAAGATCTGAGAGCCGTAACACATTGAAATAGAAGGGCTTATTCGATCGGACCCCGTGCTATGCGCGGATTCAGCATGTGCCCTGTCGAGGGCGCTTCTGGGGTCGCATTTTTGTCAAAGAGGCCTATATTAGGGATCGAAATGACATGTACGGCGCGTCGCCAAGGTTAGGCCGCCGTCCCCCAAATCCCTTACGCCACGCCAACTGACAAGAACACAAGAGGTCGTCGACCATGCGTCCCCTGCGTCCGTTCAACTACAACACGTCCGCCGAACTGTTCCCTGCCGCGATCCGCAAGAAGAAGCGGGCGGGCTTCGCCTACCGCCGTTTCGGCACTGCTGCCGAGGCCGTGCAGTTCGCGATGGAGCAGCTGCCGGCGGATTCGCTGAACGGCGCCTATCTGCAGGTCGAGGAAGCCCGTTTCGACCAGAATGGCATCCGCTCGCTCTATGAAAGCGAAGCCTTCCCGCTGCCGCGCCGTCCGCGCCCGGCTGCCAGCCAGACCGACGCCGACGCCGCATAAGATTTCTGCTCCTCGCTTAACGAAAAGCCCTCGGACCGATCCGGGGGCTTTTGTTTTTGGGATTAGAGCCTGATCCGGAAAAGTGTGAAGCGGTTTTCCGAAAAGATCATGCTCAGAGAACGAGCGATCTAAAGCATCGCGGTATTGTGGCGCAAAGCCACAAGAGGCGCTTGCGGCAACTTCCGATGTCTCACTTCCTGAAGGGACTCGGAATAATTGCGCGACTCCGATATGCCGTAAGGCATGCTAAGTATTCTAATTCAAGCATCCGCGACGGCTGGCCCTGTGGCTCTCACGATTATGGGGGTTTGGGTGTCAATTAGACCGCCAGCTTCCGGCACTCGCGCTCAATGGATTTGGGTAGCCGCTTTTCTAATTATCGGATTCAGCACCGCTGCAGCTCTCTTCTGGGAATTGAGAGGCACCGACGCAACTCTCGACAAGATCGCAGGGCATCTAGAGTTAGAAAGCGGCCCCAGACTTGAATTCGCTGGCATAAAGTATGACGAAAAGTCGGAGATTGCATCGATACAATTTTCCAATACCAGAGATATTGACGCCGTCTCTGTTTTTATTTCGGGGGGGATCGTAGTCACAGAAAATGATCTTTTGGACATCCAGACAGCCCTAACAGCTGAGCGGTCCGACGCCATAAAAAACTCAACTCTCCATAAAGGAGCAACGCCTGTTTCCAGAGGAATGGGCATTACTTTATCAAATTTGCGGATATCCAAGGAGGATGTCGCCGCGATATCCAATGGCACTAAGCGAGGATACCTGTTGGCCTTGGCGATATATGTTGGGGGAAATACTCCTGCTCAGAAGCTTTGGGCCACGAAGATTTGTGCGGTTATCACGAAGCCTATGGATACTTTCGAGCCGTGTCCGGGAATCCCGACGGGATATTTTTATTCAGACAAAGAGCTGACAGAGGTTCCGAAGCCTTAAATCTCCTCCAACACCACCTGTTCAAGCTCGCGCCGTAATACCGCGTCATCGCGCTTTAAAGTCGCGGCTGCTTGTCCAGCCAGCGCCGCAGCATCCGCACATTGCGGATATTGGCGCGGAACATGACGTCGAAGGCGTCGCCGGCCACCGGCACCATGCCGATCACGCCGTCAACCGCGACATTGGCGAGCATCCGCGCGGTGATGTGCCAGGGCGCACCGAGCAGCCGCGCCTCGCGCACCAGCCACAGCGAGATCGCGGTCGTGATGATATCGCCGACCACCGGGATCAGGCCGATCAGCCCGTCGATGCCGTAGCGGACATTGGTGCCCGGCACCACGAAGGCGACGTCGAGCAGCCTTGCGATCATCTCAAGCCGCTTGAGCCGCTCCTCGCGGGTCAGATTGCCGAACGGATTGGCGCTGGAATTGCGGAAGTCGAAGCGGAAGCCGTCCTGAAAGCCTTGAAACTGCGAACCTCGGAACTGCGGATGCAGCGGGCCATCGCCGAGCTCGCGCCCGTCCTGATCGATCACCTTGCCGCGCGCCTGCGCCCCGCCGAAGGGCGGCCGCGATCGGGTGGCGTGGGGCGTGAAGATGTCGTCCTCGGGCATGGCCATCACATGGTAACGCAGGCAAGCGGTTCAAGTTGCGTCACATTACCACTGAGTCACGTTACCACTCAGTCACGTTGCAGGCCGGTTACCTAATACACGCCCTTGTTCATGGTCCTCAGCCGCTGCGCAAGCGTCCTCATCACCTTCAAGGCAAAATGCGGCGTCTGGCCGACGAGGAAGAGAAACTGCTTTTCCGAGACCGGGACCAGTTCGACATCGGTGAGCGCTGTCGCGGTCGCGCTCCTCGGCTCGTTGTCGATCAACGCCATTTCGCCGAAGATCGTGTCGGGCGCGAGGTCCGCCATGGTCTTGTTGCCGACCTGGATGCGCACATAGCCGCTCTTGATCACAAACAGCTCGTTGGCCTGCTCACCTTCGCGAAAAATCACGCCGCCGGCGCGCACCAGCCGCGTTTCGATATCGTTGCCTGTCAGAAGGCTGAAGCTTGCGTCTGCCACTTTAAATTCCCTTTCTCCGAACCGGGACGCAGACGTCCCTGTTGTCTGCGGCTCCGGCTAGAATAAATGCGCGAACACGAAGTAGAGCGTGCCCGAGATCAGCATCGCGACCGGCAAGGTCAGCACCCAGGCCATCGCGATGTTGCGGATGGTCGACCATTGCAGGCCGGAGCCGTTCGCGGTCATGGTGCCTGCGATGCCCGACGACAGCACATGCGTCGTCGACACCGGCAGGCCGTAGCCGTCCGCCGCGGCGATGGTCGCAGCCGCGGTGATCTCGGCGCAGGCGCCCTGCGCGTAGGTCAGATGGGTCTTGCCGATCTTCTCGCCGACTGTCACGACGATGCGTTTCCAGCCGACCATGGTGCCGAGGCCGAGCGCGATGGCGACCGCGATCTTCACCCAGGACGGAATGAATTTAGTGGCGGAATCCAGCGAGCCCTTGTAGCGATTGAGCGTCGCGACATCGGCATCGCTCAGCCCGTGGTCGCTGCTCTTCATCAGGAGGCGCAACGCCTCCGACACCAGATACATGTCGTTGCGCGTGTTGCCGACGGTCTCGGCCGGGAATTTCGCCAGCGACCCGTACTGCACGACCTGGTCGCGGATCTCGCTGACCAGAACGGCGAGGGAGGGATAGGTCTCGTCGGTGAGCTGCCGGAGCGTGATGTAGTTCGTCACCGCCGGACGCGGATTGCCCGCGATCTTTCGATCGGCGCCTCTGTCCTCGATCACCTTGCTCGCCGCCGCCGAGTTCGCGGTGAACGCCTCGATCTGGCTGGCAGGCATCGCGCGGTTGAGCGCATAGGCCGTCGGCACCACGCCGATCAGGATCAGCATGATGAGGCCCATGCCCTTTTGGCCGTCGTTCGATCCGTGAAAGAAACTGACCAAAGTGCAGGTCAGGATCAGGATGCCGCGGATCCACCACGGTGGCGGCTGATCGCCCTTCGGCTCGCCGAACAGCTTTGGCGTCGCGCGCAGCAGCACGCTCTTAAGGCCAAAGAGCAGGATCGCGGCCAGCATGAATCCGAACAGCGGCGACAGCAGCAGTGCCTTGCCGGTATTGACCGCCTGCGACCAATCCACGCCTGACGTCCCTTCCCTGCCGTGCATCAGGGCGTTCGCGATGCCCACGCCCATGATCGATCCGATCAGGGTGTGCGAGCTCGAGGCGGGCAGTCCGAAATACCAGGTGCCGACGTTCCAGATGATCGCGGCGATCAGCAGCGCGAACACCATGGCGAAGCCGGCGCTGCTGCCGACCTGGAGGATCAATTCGACCGGCAGCAGGGAGACGATGCCGAACGCGACGGCGCCGCTGGAAAGCAGGACGCCGATCAGATTGAACAAGCCCGACCAGACCACGGCGATGTGAGCCGGCATCGAGCGCGTGTAGATCACGGTCGCGACAGCGTTGGCGGTGTCGTGGAAGCCGTTGACGAATTCGAAGCCGAGCGAGATCAACAGCGCAACGAACAGCAGCAGAAACGCCGCATAGGAGGTCTTGCCCGCGCCGGTCGACCCGACATCGGCGTAGATGCTGTAGGCCACGAACAGCAGCGCGGCGCCGATAACGCCCAGATAGATGATGCCGGTAAGCGGATGAAAGCCCTTCTCGAGATCAGGCCCGCCACGCCGCGCAGGCTCGATCGAACCAGGTAACGCCAAATCGCTCATGTAAATGCCCTCATAGCCGCGGGAGGACAAAAGCGGCCATGTGACATTGGGACTACGTTTACATGACGCCCATGTGACAGTTACGTGAAGGATAGCACAGCCGCGCGCGGCCAGCACCTAATGCGTTGATAGGATTGCTGTAACTGGCGCTAATGCTGCGATGCCGGCTCAGCCGGCGCATGCAGCTCTTCGGCATATTTGTGCGCCAGCCAGGACGTGATCACGCCCGGGATGAAGCCGACCATCCCGTACAGGATGAACTGCACCGCGCCGCTCTCGGAGCCGTGCGAGGCGTAGGTCAGCGCCGCGCCGACGAACGCCACCGCGCCGACCAGCAGCATCCGCACCGTCGGCGCGATCCGCCGCACATGCATCAGGATGTCGTCGATCGCGCCAAACATCAGCGACGGCACGATGCCGAACAGATAGTTGTATTGCAGCGACTTCACGAACACGACGAGCAGCTTCGTCACCTCGCCGCCATTGGTCTCGGTCCAGTAGCCGGACTGATAGGTGGTCATCAGCAGCAGCAGGAAGCCGCCGATGAACGGCCCGATGGCTGCGAAGATCAGATAGCGTTTCATGGCGTGCCCTTGCCCGACGTCGGCCAAGTGTAACGCAGCCACGCGATGGTTCTAGGGAAAATAGAATGCGCCCGGCAAATGTTGGCGAGTCGGCGCGTCGATGCGCTGCAACAATCCGCCGCCTATGTCGCTGCGATACGGAAGCGCCCGGACGAAGCCGGGCGATGACGTCGTGCAGCGAGGTGAGGGCGAGGGGCTTTACTCACCCCACGCCGCGAACGCGTCGTTGAACGCCCGCTCGCCGGGGGCGCCCTTTTCGATGGCGATGATGGCGCGGCGCTGGTTGGTGTAGACCAGCGGCACGTCGAACCAGGAGCGCTCCTTCAGGAGCTGCAGATTGCGCGAGCGGTCGGCGTCGACGTTGGAGAGGCCGACCAGGAAGAAGCCGTCGGTGACCTTGACCGCGAGGCCGGCCAGCGGCGTGCCGCGCGCCTGCTCGTTGGACTTCATCAGGATGCCCGGCACGTTGCCGACGCCGCCATTGGCGAAGTCCTGCGGCAGGATGAAGGTCAGTTCCGCGGTATGGCTCGCCGGCAGCGATGAATCGGTGTTGCGGCGGAACGACATCGTCATCTTGAACTTGCGATCGGGGATGTCGATGTCGGCGCGCACGGCGATGTCGGGCTTCTGGTTGCCCGAGCCCTTGACCTGCTCGGTGCGCCAGACCACCGAGCCGACATATTGCTTGCCCTTCGGATCCGACGGGTCCTCGTCATAGAGCACGACGCGCTGCGCCACTGGCGCGACCGGCTCGCCCGACGACGACGGCTGGCCGACGCGGTCGGTGATCTTCTTGCTCGCGGGCGCCGTCGAAGCATCCTTCGGCGCCTCGACCGGAGAAGAGGACGTGAACAGGCTGCTGGCCAGAGTGGTGAGCTGCTGCCGCATCAGGATGCCGGTACCGACCAGGATCAGCAGGATGCCGATCACGATCGCGGTCTTGAACGGGAACATCGAGCCGACGCGCGGCTTCTTCGGCTCGCGCTCGGCATTGCTGACGCGCGAGCGCTGCGGCGGCGCCCCCGGCGGCTGCGGCGTGTAGCGCTCGGCCTCTTCGATCGACTCGTCGTAGGAATATGGCGCCTCGGGATCGCCGCCGCGGTTTTCCAGGCTCGGCTCGAGCCGGTCGAATTCCGGCGAGGGCGATGGCACGTTGGCGTAGGTCTTGCGCGCGTTGCGGCTGGCTTGCGCCGCAGCACGGCCGAGATCGTCGGCATCGGCGGTGATGTCGCGGAAGCCGCGAACGCCCGGTGCGGCCGGCGGCGGCGCGCCTTCCGGACCGCGGCGCGGCGGACCCGGCGGCCGGGCCTGCGGCGCCTGGGTCTCGGGAGCGGGCGGGTTTTGCGGCCGCGGCGGGGCCGGCGGCGCTGCATCGGGGCGCAGATTGCGCGGCGGACGAGGCTCGGCCGGTGGCCGCGCACGCGCGGCAGGGTCGGCGGAACCGGCCTCGGGCCGTGCACCTGGCTCCGGCGGCCTGGCGTTGGCGCGGCTGCTACGGGCAGCACCGCCGCCGCCCGGGCGCGAGGCGTCGCGGGCGCGCTGCGCGGCCTCGGACTCGACCTTGCGAACCGCCTCCTCCAGCGACAGCCGTTCCCGGGTGATCTCGGATTCGGAGAGCGGCGGCTGCACGCCGCGGAGCTGCTGGATCAACGCCGTTCGCGCCCGCGCATACAGCGCGCGGCGGGCTTCGCCGGGGGCGTTGGGGTCCAATCCGGCGATGGCGCGGGCGATCAGCGGGTAGTAGTCAGCCATTTCCACACAATTGGAGGGATATAGGTAATATCCCGTTAAGCCTCGAACGGATTCTGTACCAGAATAGTATCTTCACGTTCCGGGCTGGTGGACAGCAGGGCGATCGGGCACCCCACCAGCTCCTCGACCCGGCGGACATATTTGATGGCCTGGGCCGGCAGGTCCGCCCAGGACCGCGCATTGGCGGTCGGCTGCTTCCAGCCCTCGATGATCTCATAGACCGGCTCGACCCGGGCCTGCGCGCCCTCGCCCGCCGGCAGATGGTCGATTTCCTTGCCGTCGAGCTTGTAGCCGATGCAGACCTTGATGCTGTCGAAGCCGTCGAGAATGTCGAGCTTGGTCAGCGCCAGCCCGGCAATTCCGCAGGTGCGGACGGTCTGCCGCACCAGCATGGCGTCGAACCAGCCGACCCGGCGCTTGCGCCCGGTGTTGACGCCGAATTCCTTGCCGCGGCGGCCGATTTCCTCGCCGATCTCGTCATGCAGCTCGGTCGGGAACGGACCCTGGCCGACGCGGGTGGTGTAGGCCTTGCAGATGCCCAGCACATAGCCGACCGCACCCGGGCCGAGGCCGGTGCCGGTCGCGGCCTGCCCCGCCACGGTGTTGGACGACGTCACATAGGGATAGGTGCCGTGGTCGACGTCGAGCAGCGCGCCCTGCGCGCCCTCGAACAGGATGCGCTTGCCTGCGCGGCGCTCGAGGTCGAGCAGCCTCCATACCGTCTCGGCATAGGGCAGCAGCTTCGGCGCCATCGCCGTCAGCTCGGTGAGAATGCCCTTGCCGTCGATCTCCTCCAGATTGAGGCCGCGGCGCAGCGCGTTGTGGTGCGCCAGCAGGCGTTCGATCTTGTGCGGCAGGGTGTCGAGGTCGGCGAGGTCCATCAGGCGGATGGCGCGGCGGCCGACCTTGTCCTCATAGGCCGGGCCGATGCCGCGGCGGGTGGTGCCGATCGACGTGATGGCGTTGGAGGATTCGCGCAGCGAATCCAGCTCGCGATGCAGCGGCAGGATCAGCGTGACGTTCTCGGCGATGCGCAGATTGTCCGGTCCGACCGCAACCCCCTGCCCCTTGAGCTTGGCGACCTCGTCGAGGAACGCCTGCGGATCGAACACCACGCCATTGCCGATCACCGCGAGCTTGTTCGGGCGCAGCACGCCGGAGGGCAGCAGCGCCAGCTTGTAGGTCTCGCCATTGATCACCAGCGTATGGCCGGCATTGTGGCCGCCCTGGAAGCGCACGACGATGTCGGCCTGTTCCGACAGCCAGTCGACGATCTTGCCCTTCCCTTCGTCACCCCATTGGGCGCCGACGACGACAACATTGGCCATTGCGAAGATGTTCCCTTCAGGTGTTTCAGAGACCATGATCGCGGCGAAAACGCGTCCGCCCACAGCGATCATGCATTGGTATGTCCAGCCCCAATCGCGGCGCCGGACCGCGCGCACGCAAGGCGCCTACCGGATAACGGAAGCGGCTCGGCTGCGCAAGCAAGAAGGGGGTCGTTTACGCCTTTTAGACGAGCTACAACCCTTTGATATCCCCTGAAAATTCCATGCGGCCCCTGACGGAACCGGGCTGGCGACAATTTAATGTTGGCGCGGCCCGAAGCTGGTCGTACGGCCGATTGATCGCCGGGCCCGTTGCGGCGATCATTCAGCCCGATCAACCGGCAGGATCCATGCCCAATTCGACACCAGCGACGATGGCACTGCGCAAGCTCGGCATTGCCTTCAAGCTCCACACCTATGTCTACGATTCCAGCGCCGAGAGCATCGGCCTGCAGGCGGCCGAGGCGCTCGGCGTCGAACCGAGCCGCATGCTCAAGACGCTGATGGCGGAAGTCGACGGCAAGCCGGTCTGCGCCGTGGTGCCGTCCGACCGCGAGGTCAGCATGAAGAAGCTTGCCGCGGCCCTCGGCGGCAAGTCGGCCAGGATGATGCGCCCGGCCGATGCCGAGCGGCTGACCGGCTACCATGTCGGCGGCATCAGCCCGTTCGGCCAGAAGAGGAAGGTGCCGACCGCGATCGACGAGACCGCGCTCACCCACGTCACCGTGTTCGTCAATGGCGGCCAGCGCGGCCTGCAGATCGAGATCGATCCGAACGACGCCGCGCTTGCCGCCGGCGCCTCCATGAAGGCGCTGGTGGCGATGCAGGACTGACCCGAAGTCCGATGATCGCGATCAATGCGAGGATTTGTCGCGGGAAAACTCCGCGCCGACGAAGTCGGACAGGCCGGTCAGTTCCTCTGCCGAAATATCGTTGACGTTGAGCCTGAGCTGCATGATCGCGAGGTCGAGCAGATGTGCGGCAAAGCCTGCGCCGGCCGCCGTCACGATGCTGCGTTGCTCGATCAAGACAGCGATGACGTCTCGCAGACTGCGCACTTGCACTTGATCCATGGCCCTTTGCCCGATGCTGGCCGTTGTTATCTGAGTTGTCATGGGGATACCGATTGTAGTGTGCTGATGGACGCCGCGGCGACCGGTGGAATGTAAGGCAGATGCTCCGCTTCCTCGCCGAGATGCGGGACGCGCGACGGCACCTCGCGAACTTCGATGTCGATCTTCATCGGCGGCGGAATCAGCGTCACCGAGGCTTTCGGCCACGGCGCCGGATTCGGCGTGACGGCGGTGAAGCGATAGGCGGCGGCGATCTCGAGCGCGAGCAATTGCAGCTCGAGCATCGCAACTCCCATGCCGGCACAGGCGCGCGGGCCGGCGCCGAACGGGATGAAGGCGTCGGTGTTGTAGCGCCGCGTCATCAGGAAGCGGTCCGGCTCCTCGAAATGCCTGCCGTCGCGCTGCAATTGCCAGGGGCAGATCAACAGCGAGGTGCCGACCTTGAGGTCGCGTCCGCCGATCGTCACCGGCTGCATCACCTCACGCGAGAACCACCAGGCGCTGGGATAGAGCCGGCAGACCTCCTTGACCAGCGTGGCGCTCAGATTGGCGTGTTTCACCGCGTCGAGCCGCAGCTCGCCGTCATCGCCAAGGCACTCCGCCGCCTCGTCGGCGATCTCGTCCATCAGGGCCGGGTTGGCGGCCATCTGGTAGAACATCCACGCCGCCGTCGAGCCCGTGGTGTGATGGCCGGCCAGCAGCAGGGTCAGGATCTCGTCCTCGAGATCGCGATCGGTCAGGCCGAGCGCCTCGAGATCGCGCAGCGCGCTGCTCGAGCCCGCCTTGCGGCGCAGGCGCTGCACTACGGCCGACATCGCGAGCTTGGCGCAGACCCGGTTCTGGCGACGCCGGTACCAGGCCAGCGGACCGAACGGCAGGGCGCGGAACATCTCCTCGGCCAGATCGTCCTCGATGGTGCCGACCGCCTGGACCAGGGCTTCCTCGTCGCCCGACGACATCACCTGGGAGCCGAAGATCGCGACGCAGATCGTGCGCAGCGCCAGCATCGCGGTGACGTGGTGCGGATCGAACGAGCCGAGCCGCGCCAGGCTGGCGCCGACCGCGCGGATCTCGGCGCACATATGCGGCAGGAATTTCTCGACGCTGCCCTTGGCCATGTGCTTCTGCAGCACGGCCCGCCGCCGCTTGTGCTCCTCGCCGCTCAGCATCAGCGAGCTGCGGCCGAGCACCGGGGTCAGCTTCTTGATCAGCTTGCCCTTGCCGATATCGGTCTCCGGCGCCTTGAGGATCGGGCGCAGCAGGCCGGGATCGTTCACCAGCAACACCGGTGCCGGACCGAGCCGCAACGGCACGAGCCCGAGCTCGGCCTCGTTGCCGCGCGTCAGCAACAGGCGCAGCGGATCACGCTGGAATGCTCGAACGTCCGAGAACATGTGTGGCATCGTGGATCTCCAATTGCCGTCCAAGGTCGAGGAATTTGGTCAGGCCGGGATTGTCGGCGAGACCGAGCGGGATTTCTCCGGCGAGCGCCGTCAGCGGGCGGCCCGTGCGATCGTTGCCGATCACCTGCGGCGGGCCGTAGCGGCGGGTGCGGATGTCCATGCGGGTGAGAAAGCGCTCATAGGAAAGGTCGGCCAGCGCCACCAGCGCCTTCGCGCCGCGCAGCTCGGCGAAGCGGAACATCAGCGCATAGTTGACGCGTGCCGCCTGCGGCCGCGCGACGTTCGACAGCACGCCGAAACGGCTGATCTCCCACACCTCGCGGCTGCTCGGAAAGCGCAGCACCGCAAGCTGCGGGAACACCGACTTGGTGAGATAGGGATGATCGGTGCGGATCGCCCGGAAGCCGCCGACGAGCTCGACCCCGGAGAACAACAGGCAGTGCTCGGTATACCAGCAGTCGAACTGATCGCGTTCGACATCCCCGGTCGTGGTCAGAAGCCAGCCGCAATGGTCGACGAACAGCCGCTTGCGCAGCCGCATCATCGCCTCGACATGGGCCGGATCAAGTTCTTCCCTGGTAATGAGCGCGTGAAAGCCGTTCAATGAATAAAGCATTTGTCCCTTCCTCCAAATGCGGGAACATCTGGGACAAAAGGGGTCAACTGTGATACCCCCGGAAACCGGGGGTTTTAGGCAATGGGCCTGGTAGACGCGATTTCGACCATCGAGGCGTCAGATACCATCGACGAGCTGAGCTCGTCCCTGCACCGTATTGTCCAGGACTACGGCTTCTCCGGCTTCGCCTTTGTCGATGCCGGCCGGCCCGATCTCGATCTGCCCTACCACGTCGGCACATTTCCCGACGCCTGGAAGCGGGCGTATGTGCAAAACGAGTTCGTCCACGCCGATCCGGCGCTGGCGCGGTCGCGACGCACCAACACGCCGTTCAGCTGGAGCAGCCTGAAGCTGCCGGAGCGAAGCGGGCACAAGCGCGCGCCGGAGGCCAAGACGATGGATGCCGCCCGCGAATTCGGATTCAGGGACGGTTTCGTGGTGCCGTTCCACTATCGCGACCGGCTCGGCGCCGTGCATTCGAGCTCGACGGTGTTCTTCTGGGAAGACGAGCAGCGCGAGTTCGACAAGCTGTTCATCTGCCATCGTCACGAACTGCATCTGTTGATGATCTACTGGGTGCAGCGGGCGATGGACATCGTCAACCGCGACCAGCGCAACGCACCGACCATCCTGAAACCTGCCGACGCCGCCGAGACCATCAAGCTCACGGGCCGCGAAAAGGAAGTGATCGCCTGGGCCGCGCGCGGCAAGACCGTGGCCGACACCGCGCAGATCCTCGGCATCTCGCCGGAGACGGTGGAAGGCTTCATCAAGCAGGCGCTGCGCAAGCTCGAGGCCTCCAACAAGACGCACGGGGTGGCCAAGAGCATCGCGCTCGGGATCATCGACCTGTGAGCGACGCCGCGACATATGATGAGGTCACACATCAGGATTGGGCTCTTTTCAACCATCCCTCCAAGGTTGCATTCGGGCGCGCTCTTGGTAATAAGGTCAGGCCGATAAGGCGAAAGCCGGATGACGCGAAAGCGCGCATCTCAGACCATGGGCGCGGACAATACCGCCCGCCCTCCACGACGGCCCGGCCGTCGTGGAGGCGCGGATCGACCTGTACGCCGCCGGTTGCGGCACGACCAGTCGTCGATCCCGATGATCCGTAGAAGTCCCGTCACGACGAACCGCAGTTCCATTTGCTACCAATCCATCTCGGGGAATTGCTGCCCACGGACGTAGCTGGAGATCGCCTGAGCGCACCATGAGCACATCGCAGGACGACCAGATCGATCAACTGGTGCAGGCGCGTTGGCGCGCGATCGGGCTGTCGCAGGCAGATCTCGCCGCGATCCTGTGCGCGGGCGCCTCGCTGCAAAAGAACGGCGTGGACGGCACGGTGAAAGTCGATACCGGCCGCCTGGCGACCGTAGCCGAGATGCTCGGGATCGCCGCCGACATGCTCAATCGCCGGCCCGCCGCGACAGCGCAGACCCACGGCGGCCAGGCCGCGGAATCGCTGCAATCCCTGCTCGAACTGCGCATGCTGCGGGTGTTCCGCGAGGTGCAGGACCCCGACACCAAGCGGATCCTGATCGAGCTCGCCGAGCAGATCGTCAAGCGCCAGACCGCGCCGCGGTAGGGGCGGGCAAAACGCCGCCGGGCTCCGCGTAAGGGGCCTTCGCGCATGGTCGCGATGCGTCCATCCCCATTGATGGAATGGCGGAATCCGTGTCTGTGACAGGAGCCGGGGAAATCGATACCGGCCCGGCGCCATCAGCCGGGCGGGCCGCGGCGTCGTGAACCCGGGCCTCATCGAATGTCTGCCTCCGATTCCACCGCAACGCCTGCCTCCGGCTCCTGGATCGCCAACCAGCCGTATCTGCTGCTCAGCATCACCGCGCTGTGCTGGGCCGGCAATGCGATCGTCGGGCGGCTCGCCGCCGGCCATATCCCGCCGGTGACGCTGTCGTTCCTGCGCTGGTCGGCGGCGTTCCTGATCATCCTGCCGTTTGCCTGGAAGCACCTGGTCCGCGACTGGCCCGCGATCCGCAGCAATCTCGGCATCATGATGCTGCTGTCGATCACCGGCATCAGCGCCTTCAACACGCTGCAATACTGGGCGCTCGAGCACACCCAGGCGCTGAACACGCTGCTCCTGCAATCGGCGGCGCCGCTGGTGGTGGCCGTATGGTCGCTGATCCTGCTCGGCAGCCGGCTGACGCTGGCGCAGCTCTGCGGCGTGTTGCTGTCCCTGTGCGGCGTGCTCGTCATCCTGCTGCACGGCGATCTCACCACGCTGTCGAAGATCGACTTCAACAAGGGCGATCTGATCTTCACCGTCGCGCTGGTGATCTTCGCGCTGTATTCGGTGCTGACCTTGAAGCGGCCCAAGATCCACGGCCTGTCGGTCGCCGCCTTCACCTTCGGCTGCGGCGCGCTGGTCCTGATCCCGTTCTTCGTCTGGGAACTCGGCGCGCGGCCGGTGATGCAGCTCACGACCAACAACCTGCTGTCGCTGTTCTATGTCGCGGTGTTCCCCTCGACCCTGGCCTATCTGTGCTTCAACCGCGGGGTGCAGCTGATCGGCGCCAATCGCGCCGCGCCGTTCTTCCACATGGTTCCGGTGTTCGGCACCATCATGTCGATCGTGTTCATCGGCGAGCATCCGCAGGCCTTTCATTTCATCGGCTTCGCGCTGGTGCTGGCCGGCGTGTTCGCGGCATCGCGGCAGCAGTCGGCCTGATCCTTCGGGTGCATCTTTTCCCTCGCCCGTTCTTACGGGGGAGGGTCAGGGTGAGGGGCTCGCTCCGCAGAGTCGGCAAGAGATGAATGCGCGGAGACTCCCCCTCACCCGGAACGCATTCCGCTGCGCTGCATGCGTTCCGGCCTCTCCCCGCACGCGGGGAGAGGCAAGCACGGGCGCGATGACTATCGGCGGCAAATCCGCTATGTCTTGAGGCCTTCTGCTTCGCGGACAGGTTTCACGCATGGCGCGCGCCAGCAATCTCATGATCGGCACCCTGACGCTGGCCCTCGTCGCCGGCTCGCTCGGCGGCTGGCTGGGCTATCAGCGCTATGCCGGCATCAAGCGGATGGTGCCGTTCCGCGTCGTGTTCGAGGGCTCGGCGTCGGGCCTGCGCCGCGGCGCCAGCGTCAACTTCGCCGGCGTGCGGATCGGCGAGGTGGTCTCGATCCGGCTCGACCGTCACCGCGTGGTGGCGATGACGCGGATCGAGGGCAACGCCCCGATCAAGAAGGACACCCAGGCCGGCCTCGAATTCCAGGGCCTCACCGGGATCGCCTCGATCTCCTTCACCGGCGGCACCGACGAGGCGCCGCCGCCGGCCGTCGGCGCCGACGGCATTCCGGAGCTGACCGCCGACGCCGAAGGCACCATGGGGATCCAGGAGAAGCTGCGGGTCGCGCTGCGCAATGTCGACCGCGTCATCACCGAGAACGAGGCCGACATCAAGGACTCGCTGCTCGGACTCGAGAACTTCACCAACTCGCTGTCAGGCAATGGCGAACTGATCGCCGGCTTCATCGACGCCGCCGACGACGGCATCAGCGCAGTCGACGCCAAGATGACCTCGGCCGACAAATTCCTGAAGAGCTTCGGCAGCGACAAATATGGCGGCGAGCTGCTGCCGACCGTGATTTCGCTGCGCGAGCTGATCCAGAGTTTCGACAAGAAATCCGGCGCCATGATCGCCGAGACGCGCAAGACGCTCAGCGACGTCAGCCAGTCCGTCAACGCGTTCAACGCGAAAATTGCCGGGCCCGCCGCCAGGCGCTAAGGCACGTCAGCGCGCTTCAGCCCTGTGTTGAACCATGATCTCCGCGCAACGCGTTCCGCGTTTGCCGCGAAGCAAAACCGCTTCGCACTTGTCCGGTTCGTGCTCTAGACTGCCGTGTCAAGAACCAAGAACAACGGAAACATCAGACGTGCACGACCGGACCGCAGCCCTTTCCCCGCCTCCCGCCACCGTCAACCGCGCAGCGCCCGCCGTGCCCCGGCATCTGCGGCGCTATCTCACGCTCGACGATTTCGAGCCGCAGGCGCGGCGGCTGCTGCCGAAATTCCTCTACGGCTACATCTGCGGCGGCGCCGAGACCGACACCGCGCGGTCAGACAATCGCAGGGCGTTCGACGAATACGGCTTCGTGCCGCGGGTCTTGAACGACGTCTCCGGCCGCGACCAGACCACGACGCTGTTCGGCAGGAGCTACGCCTCGCCGTTCGGGATTCCGCCGATGGGCTCCTCAGCGCTGTGCGCCTATCGCGGCGACATCGTGCTGGCGCGCGCCGCGGCAGCCGCCAATGTCCCGATGATCCTCTCGGCCTCCTCGCTGATCCGGCTTGAGGACGTCCGCGCCGCCAATCAGCAGGCCTGGTACCAGGCCTATCTCGCCGGCCTCCCCGAGCGGATCGAGCCGCTGGTCGATCGGGTCGCGGCGGCCGGCTACGACACCTTCGTCGTCACCGCCGACGTGCCGGTGCCGCCCAACCGCGAGAACAACATCCGCAACGGCTTCCAGGTGCCGCTCGAGATCACCCCGCGAGTGTTCTGGGACACCATCACCCATCCGGACTGGCTGCTCAACACCTGGGCCCGCACCGTGTTCAACCACGGCATGCCGCATTTCGAGAACATGGACGCCAAGCAGGGCCCGCCGGTGCTGTCGAAGAACCTGATGCGCAACATCGGCAGCCGCGACCAGCTCGCCTGGAAGCATGTCGAGCTGATCCGCAAGCGCTGGCCCGGCAAGCTCGTGGTCAAGGGACTGATCTCGCCGGAAGACGCGCGGCTGGCGCGCGAGCATGGCTGCGACGGCGTGATGGTCTCCAACCATGGCGGCCGCCAGCTCGACTACACCGTCTCCGCGCTGCGCACGCTGCCGGAGATCGCGGCGCAGAAGGGCGACATGACCGTGATGGTCGACGGCGGCATCCGCCGCGGCACCGACGTGATCAAGGCGCTGGCGCTCGGTGCGGATTTCGTCTGGGTCGGCCGTCCGTTCCTCTATGCCGCCGTGGTCGCCGGCGAGGCCGGCGTGGCGCGCGCGATCTCGCTCTTGCATGCCGAGATCGACCGCGATCTGGCGCTGCTCGGGATCCGCAGCCTGAAAGAGATCACCCCGGACCTGGTGCGGAAGTTCTAGGCATAGCGCGCCGCGCCCATGCAGAGCGCGGTGATAGCGAGCAGGCCGGCTGCGATGCGCTGCGCGACAGCGAGCCGCGAACGGGCGGCTGAAACATCACCCGCTTCGCTGCGCAACTGCCTGATTGCGCCACCACCGACGATGATCTGCACGGCAATCGCAGCCAGAGCTGCGGTCGCGCCGCCGGCCAAAATCTGCTCCGACAACGCGAACGTACCTTCATGAACCAGGTGCCACAGCGTGGCGCCGGTCACGATCGCAACGGTCGCGGCACCGATCTGCGGAATCAGCAGCTTTTCGCCGCCGAGGCCGCCGGTGCGCGCCAACGTGAAGCTGGAGCCGGCCCAAAACACCGATGACAGGACGTGAAGGGACAGCGCTATGATGAGGACGGTCTGCATGATCTCGCTCCAAACGGCATTGGAATTAGATATACATAATGTATAGTCAATATGACGAAAGCAAGGCCTGCCGATGCCGCCGCGCAGCTATGTGAGCCCGGCGCGCAGCGCCGCCGCGGCCGAGACGCGCGAGCGCGTGATCGAGGCCGCCTCGCGCACGCTGCGCGAAGGCGAGAGCATCGCTCGCTTCTCGCTGGATACGGTGGCGAAGGCCGCCGGCGTGACCCGGCTGACCGTCTACAACCAGTTCGGCTCGCGGCGCGGGCTGCTGGAAGCGGTGTTCGACGAGATCGCGCGTCATGGCGGGCTGCATCAATTGGCCGACGCCATGGCGATGGCCGATCCGCGCGCCGCGCTCGACCGCATGGTCGAAATCTTCTGCGGCTTCTGGAGCCGGGATTCCGCGGTCGGACGCCTGCACGACGCGATGGCGACCGATCCCGAATTCGCCGAGGCGATCCGCGAGCGCAACGAGCGCCGCCGCCGCGGCGTCAGCGCGCTGATCGAGCGCATCGCCGACAAAAGCGCCTCACCGCAGGCCCGCCGGGACGCCGTCGACCTGATCTTCGCGCTGACGAGCTACCCGACCTTCGCCTCGCTCAGCGCCGGGCGGTCGAAGGATGAAGTCTGCCGGGTGGTGCAATCGGCCTGCCGCGCGGCGCTGGCGCAGCTCAGGCTCTCAAACCCGTCATCCTGAGAGGATGTGAAGCTTTCGCCGCCGTCATTGCGAGGAGCGGTAGCGACGAGGCAATCCATGCTTCCGCGTGTGCCGTGCGATAGGTTGCTTCGCGGAGCCTGTCATCCGGCGGCGCTTCGCGCCGACCGGGTGGCTCGCAGTGACGAAGATAGACCCGTCATCCTGAGGAGCCGCGAAGCGGCGTCTCGAAGGATGAATCGGCCACAGTGGGGCCGTCGACCCTTCGAGACGGCCGCGTTGCGGCCTCCTCAGGATGACGGAGATGGGTTTGCAGACGCGGGGGCAGTCAAGAGGAGGCGCGTCTCTACGCGCCCACCTTGAACTTGCTGTAGGCCTCGCGGGTCGCGATGATGACGTGCTCCTCGCAGCCATTGCGGCGATGCGGGTCGCACAGCGTCTCGTAGTCGGCCGAGGTCATCATGTCGATGAAGGCGGCGACGCTCGGGTAGTAGACCAGCGCGAGATAGTCCCAGCGCTGGCCGGTCGGCTCGCCGAGCGCGACCGTCTCGGCATTGCCGGTCCAGAGCAACGTGCCGCCGCGCGCCTTGATCATGGGCACGGTGAGCGCGCTGTAGCGCAGATAGGCGTCCCAGCCCGAACCGTCGCCGTCGAGCGACCGCGCACGAAATCGCATCAGGTTGACCATCACGACCGGCGCCTGGCGATCCAGTTCGCTCAGGCCTTTGACGTTCAAGAGATCGACGCCCATCACCTGCTCCCGGGCCGGAACGGCCCGGCCGCAACGATTATGTCACATCGCGGGACTACCCTGAAATGCCGGCAGGCCGTAAGCTCACCCCCCGATCTCGGAGGTCAATGCCGTGATGACCCTTCCCGAACTTGCGGCCGACGCGCTCGGCAAATTCCTCGGCGAATACATGCAGCGCCGGTTCGGCTCGTCGCAAACCGAGCTGGTCGAGATGGTGCCCTCGATCGCGCGGATCGCGCTCGAATGCATCGGCAACAGCGATGCGCTCTATCACAATGTCGAGCATACCATGCTGGTGACGCTGGCCGGCCACGACATCCTGCGCGGCCGCGCGCTGCATTCGCACATGAGCGCCGAGGATTACGCGCATGTCATCATCGCCTGCCTCACCCATGACATCGGCTATGTGCGCGGACTGTTCGACGCCGACGACCAGACCGGCTATCTGGTCGATGCCGACGGCCGCAAGGTGATCCTGCCGCGCGGCTCGTCGGATGCGGCGCTGATGTCCTGTCACGTCAACCGCTCCAAGATCTTCGTAATGGAGCGGCTCAAGGGCGTCCCCCAGCTCGACAAGGAGCGCATCGCGCGCGCCATCGAGGGCACCCGTTTTCCGCTCACCGCTCCCGATGACGATGAGGATTTCGGCGAAGAGGCGACGCTGCTGCGGGCTGCCGATCTGATCGGCCAGCTCGGCGATCCCCATTACATCCGCAAGGCCAACGCGCTGTACCTCGAATTCGAGGAGGCCGGACTGAACCGCCAGCTCGGCTACGATTCGCCGGCCGATCTCGTCGATCTCTATCCGCGCTTCTACTGGGACAGCGTCGCGCCGCATGTGCAAAAGGCGATCCGCCACCTCAACATCACCTCCAGCGGCCGGCAATGGATCGCCAATCTCTACAGCAACGTGTTTCGCGCCGAGCGCGACATCTCGCTGTCGGGACCGCAGAAATAGGCGGGGTTTTCGAGACACGTGCACGAGCTAGTCCCGTCACCCTGAGGAGGCCGCACCGCGGCCGTCTCGAAGGGTCGATGGCCACCGGCCGGGCCGTGCATCCTTCGAGACGCGCTACGCGCTCCTCAGGATGACGGAATCCAGTTCTCGTGCTGCCGCGAGTGCTGTCGAGTTCGGCCACGCATGGCTCCAATCCGCACTCTCATCTTGTCGCAGCAGCGGATTCGGGCACAACATCCGCCGAACAATGACCGCCTTGCCCGCACCTTCCACCACCCCGCGCCGCTCCCCGCTGCACTGGCTCAACAACCAGCCCTATCTGCTGCTCAGCCTGACGTCGCTGTTCTGGGCCGCCAACATCGTGCTGGCGCGGCATGTCGGCAGCCATGTGCCGCCGGTCACGCTGACCACGATCCGCTGGTTCGGCGTGTTCCTGATCCTGTTGCCGTTCGCCTGGCCGCATTTGAAAGCGGACTGGCCGAAGCTGCGCGGGGCGCTGCCGCTGATGCTGCTGTTGTCGGCGGTCGGGTTCGCGTTCAACAACGCGATCTCCTACTGGGCGATGCAGTACACCGAGGCGCTGAACGCGCTGTTGATCCAGTCGGCGGGCCCGCTGTTCGTGGCGCTCTGGTCGCTGATCCTGTTCGGCGTGCGGCTGACGCCGGCGCAGCTGGCCGGCATCGCGATCTCGCTGGCCGGCGTGCTGACCATCATCCTGCGCGGCGACTTCTCGGCGCTCGCCAGCATCTCTTTCAACCGCGGCGACATCATGTTCGGCGCCTCGCTGGTGTCGTTCGGGCTCTATTCGGCGCTGATCCCGCGCCGCCCGAAGATCCATCAGCTCTCGCTGATCTCGTTCACCACCTGCTGCGGCGCGCTGATGCTGCTGCCGGTGGCAATCTGGGAATTCCTGAACGGCGTGACGCTGAAGCTCGACATCCTGACCTTTGCGACGCTGGGCTACGTGCTGATCTTCCCGTCGACGCTGGCCTATCTGTTCTTCAACCGCGGCGTCGCGCTGATCGGGCCGAACCGCGCCGCGCCGTTCTTCCATCTGGTGCCGGTGTTCGGCTCGGCGATGGCGATCCTGCTGCTCGGCGAGACGCTGGCGCCGTTCCACCTGATCGGCTACGCGCTGGTGCTCGCCGGCGTCATCATCGCTTCGCGGCAAGGATCGGCAAAGGGCTAGCCGACCTTGCGCAGGCCGGCGGATTTGCGTGGCGATTGCGGCCTTGCCGCCAGCGTTTCCGTGATGAAGTCGATAAACCGCCGCACCTTGGCCGGCACGTGGCTGCGCGAGGCGTAATAGACGTAGAGCGGAAAGCGCTCGTCGGGCCAGTCCGGAAACAGATCGATCAGCGCGCCGCTCTTCAGATGATCGTCGAGCCCGATATCGATCACCTGCGCGATGCCGAAGCCGGCGAGGCAAGCGCCGAGCTTGGTGCCTGAATCGGTCACGGTGAGCCGGCCGTTGACCGCGACCGGCACCACCTCGCCGCCGCGCCGGAACTCCCAATCGAACGGGCGACCGGTCGCCGCATCGATGGCCAGGATGCACTGATGGTCGCGGCTCGCCAGCTCCCGCGGATCGCGCGGCCGGCCGTGTCGCTCGAGATAGACTGGCGAGGCCACGGTGAGCACGCGCGCATCGAGCACGCGGCGCGCAATCAGCGCGGACGGCGCCGGCTCGCCGAAACGCACCGCCAGATCGAACCCGTCGCTGACCAGGTCCGCGATCCGGTCGCGGGTCTCGATCCGCAGCTCCATGCCGGGATTGTGCAGCAGGAATTCGCTCAGCTTCGGCGACAGCACCATGCGGGAGAACAGCGGGTCGACATTGACCCGCAGCCTGCCGCGTACCGCATCGCGCGATTTCGAGGTCTCCGCCGCCGCCTCGCCGATCCCGGCGAGATGCGCGGCGACCCGCTCGACCAGCGCGCGTCCGTCCTCGGTGAGCTCGACGGCGCGGCTGGTGCGGTGAACCAGCCTGGCATCGAGGCGCGCCTCGAGCTTGGCGATCGCCTTGCTGACCCCGGATTGCGTCATGCCGAGCCGTTCGGCGGCGCGGCCGAAACTGCGCGCATCCGCCAGCGCCGCAAGCACCACCAGGCCGCCGACCAGCCGACCGTCAACTTCGTCCATGCCGATGTCTCTCGGTCATCCAAGAGATGACCGCCCAGTCGTAGCACTCCGCCACCAGATCGGCCACTGTCGGCGCAGATGAGGCCCCCGCCACATCATCGCCTGAGGAGATTTTGCAATGAGCGACATCCAGGCCATCGCAGCCGCGATCGATGGATATTTCGACCTGATGTATGAAGTCGACGACAGCCGGTTCCGCGATGTGTTCGCCGATGCCGCCATCGTGCACGGCATCCGGGACGGCAAGCACACCGTGCGCTCGGCCGCGGAATTCCGCGACTTCATCCAGAGCCGTCCCTCGCCGGCGTCGATGAAATCGCCGCGCGAGGAGGCGATCATCAGCGTCGACCAGACCGCGCCCGATCTGGCCATCGCCAAGGTGCGCGTCAGGGCCGGCCAGACCGGCTTGATCGACCATCTGGTGTTTCACCGGATCGATGGCCGGTGGCTCATCACCACCAAGGCGTTTCACGTCGCGCAGGTGTTTCCGGAGGGATCGTAACGCCCGACATTTTTCGGAATATTAGAAATACGACACTGATTTGCCGACGTGTCAAGTCGGCCGGTGGTGAGCCGGCCAGTCGCAGGCCGGCCGGCTCCGGTTCCTTTGCATGGGGTTGTTTTTCGATATTTGGCAGCGCGCCCCTGCGACGGCGCGGGAGTGGCAGTAAGCGCCGCCCTTCTGCGAGTAGCGAAACGACAAATCTCCCAACTCCGTCATCCTGAGGAGCGCGCCGTTGCGCGCGTCTCGAAGGATCGACGGCCACCGGCCGGGCCGTACATCCTTCGAGGCTCGCTCCGCTCGCACTCAGGATGACGGATGCGAGAAGCGCAGGGTGGGTTACGCCTTTGGCTAACTCACCCTGCGCAATCCGTTACGCCGCGCGCACCTTCTCCAGGAACTCGTCGACCGCGTTGCGCAGCATGCCGGACTGGGTGTCGAGCTCGCGCGCGTTCGACAGCACGTCGCCGGCCGCGGTGCCGGTGGCGGCGGCCGCTGACGTGACGCCGCCGATATGGGCGGAAATCTCGCTGGAGCCGGCCGCGACCTGCTGGATGTTGCGTGCGATCTCGCGCGTCGCATCGCCCTGCTGGTCGATCGCGGTCGAGATCGAGGCCGTGATCTCGCTCATCTGCGCGATGGTCGCGGTGATGCCGCCGATCGAGGTCACCGCCTCGCCGGTGGAGGCCTGCATCGCCGCGACCTGCGCCGAGATCTCCTCGGTCGCCTTGGCGGTCTGGTTGGCCAGGGCCTTCACCTCGGAAGCCACCACGGCGAAACCGCGGCCGGATTCGCCGGCGCGCGCCGCCTCGATGGTGGCGTTGAGCGCGAGCAAATTGGTCTGCGCCGCGATCGAGTGGATCAGCTTGACCACTTCGCCGATCTTCTCGGCGCCGGTGGAGAGCGCCTGCACCGTCGCGTTGGTGCGCTCGGCGTCGGCCACCGCCCGGCTCGCGACCTCGCTGGAGCGCGCCACCTGGCGGGAGATCTCCGCAACCGAGCTGGAGAGTTCCTCGGCCGCGGCGGCAACGGTGCCGACATTGTTGGAGGCCGAGTCGGAGGCGGCGCCCACCGTCGCGGCCCGCGCGCTGGCGTCGCTGGCGGTCGCGGTCATCGACTGTGCCGTGGTCTGCATGCCGGCGGCGGCGGAGGCCACCGTGCGGACGATGCCGTTCACGCTGCGCTCGAAATCGCTCGCAAGGTTCTGCATCGCGTTGCGGCGCTCGGATGCGGCGCGCGCCTGGGTCTCGGCCTCGGCCTGCTCGAGCCCGCGGATACGGATCGCATTGTCCTTGAAGACCTGGACGGTTGCCGCCATCCCGCCGACCTCGTCGCCACGGCCGACGCCGGGAATGTCGCCATCAAGCTTGCCGTCCGCGATGTCGCGCATGCGGGCACCGAGCAGGTTCAGCGGCCGGGAAATGCTGCGCCCGATCAGCCAGGCCACCGAACTCGAGATGACGCCGATGCCGATGATCGCAAGGCCGAGCAGCCAGGCAATGGGGCGCATCTTGGCGTCGATATCGTCGAGATAGGCGCCGGTGCCGAGATACATGTCGAAGCCGGGGACCGCGACGGCGTAGCCGAGCTTGCGGATCGGCGTCTCCTGGCCGGGCTTCACATATTCATAGAACAAGAGGATGTCGCCCTTGGCCTTCACGCCGTCCATCAGCTCCTGCGACAGCTTGCGGCCGTTGGTCACGACGTCCATGCGGTTGGTTCCGACCTGTTTCGGATCGGGCGCCAGCACCGTGATGCCGTTGTAGTCGGTGCCGAACAGATAGCCCGAGCCATTGTCGTAGGTCATCGCGTTGCCGCGCTTGCTCAACTCGGCGAGTGCCGCCTCCTTGGTCATCTTTCCGGCGTCGACATCCTTCTTGAGGCTCGCCGCCATGTTCTTGGCCATCTCGACCATGGCCTTGGCCTGGTCGATGCGCGCATTCGTCATCTCACGCTGCATCAGATTGATTGCCAGGATGCCGGCCGTGCAGAGGCCAAGGAGCGCCACCCCCACCAGAATGCCGAGCTTGGGGGTGATCTTCAGATTTGACAGCTTCACGGGGATCTCCAGAAGAGGCGGGGAACGCGACGCGATTGGTGGATTGATTCCATTCACCGTAATGTGAGACCCTTTACCCGATGGTTACGCAGGTTCCCCGTAGAAGCCCGGAGAATCCGCCCGCGGACCAACCGGCAATTGTGGAGAGAACAGCAGAGCTCGCGTAGAAGTATGGCAAGGCGGCGCGACAAGCCGCGCTCCAAGAATCTAGAAGACAAGAATCAAGAAGACCAAGCACCAAGACCAAGAAACAAACCAGCAAGAAGCAAGAACAGAAGACCTCACATCGGGAGCAGACAATGTCGAAATTCAGGGTGGTGACGCCGAAGGGCGCGAGCTTCACGGTCGCCGGCGGCGGCTATGATTACGAGCGCGAGGCGCTCGATCCGATCGGCGCCGAGATCATCGAGGCGCCGGCCAACGAGGCCGAATTCATCGCCGCCGCCCGCACCGCGGACGCGATCTACGCCAAGGGCATGCCGATCACCAAGGCTGTGATCGACGCGCTGGAGAACTGCAAGGTGATCACGCTCGGCAGCGTCGGCGTCGACTCGGTCGACGTCAAGGCCGCGACCGCCCGCGGCATCCCCGTCACCAACATCCCAGACACCTTCATCGAGGAAGTGGCCGACCACGCCATGATGCTGCTGCTGTCAGCCTTCCGCCGCCTGATCGAGCAGGACAAGATGGTGCGCAGCGGCCGCTGGTCCGAGGGCCGCTCGGCGCTGTTGAAGATTCCGCGGCTGATGGGCCAGACGCTCGGCTTCATCTCGTTCGGCCGGGTCGCCCGCGCGGTCGCGAAGCGCGCCGCGCCGTTCGGGCTCCGGATGATGGCCTACGACCCCTTCATCCAGGAAACGCTGATGTACGACCACGGCGTGATCCCCTCGACCTTGTCGGAGGTGCTGTCGCAGTCGGATTTCGTCTCGATGCACGCCCCGGCGCGGCCCGAAGTGCATCACATGCTGACCGAGAAGCATTTTCGCCAGATGAAAAAGTCGGCTGTCTTCATCAACACCGGGCGCGGCGCCACCGTCGATGAGGAATCGCTGATCAAGGCGCTCCAGGAAGGCTGGATCGCCCATGCCGCGCTCGACGTGCTGGAAAAGGAGCCGCCGTCGCACAACAATCCGATGCTCGGGATGGATAATGTTACCTTGACCGCCCATGTTGCCTCGGCCTCGGCACGTTTTGACGAGGCACGCAAGCGCCGGGTGGGCTACGAATTGTCACTAGTGCTGCAAGGCATGTGGCCGGTAAGCTGCGTGAACCCGTCGGTGCTGCAAGACACCGCGCTGCGCCGCTGGCAACCGGTCAGCATGGATCGCGGTCCGAACAGCTAGGCGGAACGCCGCTCTTCGCGCGAGGGCCCGTCTGATGCGGGCCCTTCGCGCGGCGGGCGCACCGAGACCACAAGACCCTTCACCGGCGGCCAAACGCCGGGAAGGAACAAGAAAAAAGGGAGTGCGAACGACATGAAGTACGAGATCACGCGTCGCGACGCGCTGGCGCTGGGGGCATCCGCGGCGGCACTGGCCGTCACCGGCGCCGCGGCGCAGGAGGCGTCGAAGGTCAAGGCTGCCGACGTGGCGGCGCCGTCGCTGCCGATTGAAAAGGGCGCGACCCTGCGCATGCTGCGGCCGGTGCGCTTCGTCCAGGCCGACGAAGACGTGTTCCGCGCCAATGCCAAGCGCTTCACCGACAAGACCGGCGTCGAGGTCAAGGTCGACTTCGTCGGCTGGGAGGACATCAATCAGCAGACCGCAGTGACCTCGAACTCCGGCGCCGGCCCCGACATCATCATCGGCTTCGGCGACGCGCCGCACATCTATATCGACAAGCTGATCGAGCTGACGGACGTCGCCGATTATCTCGACAAGCGCTACGGCGGCTGGCTCACGCTGGCAAAACGCTACGGCATGCGCTCGAAGTCGAAGAGCTGGGTCGGCCTGCCGTTCGGCGCCTCCGGCGGCCCGCTGGTCTACCGCAAGTCGCTGGTCAACGCGGCCGGCTTCGACAAGGTGCCGGAGGACCACGCCGGCTTCCTCGAGCTCTGCAAGAAGCTGAAGGCGGCCGGCAAGCCGGCGGGATTCGCGCTCGGCAACGCCGTCGGCGACGGCAACGGCTTCGCCAACTGGCTGTTGTGGTCGCACAACGCCGCGCTGCTCGATGAGGAAGGCAACATCATCATCAACAGCAAGGAGACGATCGCCGCGCTGAAATACCTGAAGGAGCTGTATCCGACCTTCATCGCCGGCACGCCGTCCTGGAACGACGTCTCCAACAACCGCGCCTACTCGTCGCAGGAAATCGGCCTGACCGCCAACGGCGTCTCGCTGTACTTCTCGCTGAAGAACGATCCCGCCACCAAGGCGATCGCCGACGACACCGAGCATCAGTTCCTGATCAAGGGGCTGGCGCCGGTCTCGCCGATGTCCGGCCTGACGCTGAATGCGATGGCGTTCAAGCACAGCCCGTATCCCAATGCGGCGAAGGCGTTCCTGCAGTTCATGCTGGAGCACGAGCAGTACGAGCCGTGGCTCAACGCCAACTCCGGCTACTGGTCGCAGCCGCTCGCGGCCTATGCCGATGCCGCAGTGTGGTCGGGCGATCCCAAGGTCGCGATCTTCAAGGACACCATGAAGAGCCCCTACTACAACGGCTACAAGGGGCCGATCTCGACCGCGACCGGCGCCGTCAACGCCGACTACGTGCTGGTGCAGATGTGCGCCTCGGTCGCGACCGATGCGGCAACGCCGGAGGCCGCCGCAGCGGAAGCCGAGCAGCGCGCCAAGCGGTACTTCCGGCGGCAGGGCCGGTAACGGCGGGCGTTGAACTGCGAAACTTAATCCACCGTCATTGCGAGCGAAGCGAAGCAATCCATAACGCCACCAGGAGAAATGGATTGCTTCGTCGCTTCGCTCCTCGCAATGACGACAAGACGAGCATTCAATGTCCGTAACCACCTTCCCCTCGCGCGGCGCGGCCCTGCACCAGCCGGGCTGGCTCGCGCGCCTGTTCGACTACAAGCCGTTCCTGATCGTGATGTGCCTGGCGCCCGCGGTCGGCCTGCTCTTGGTGTTCCTCACCTATCCGCTCGGCCTCGGCATCTGGCTCGCTTTCACCGACACCACGATCGGCCAGCGCGGCATCTATATCGGGCTGGAGAACTTCCAGTACCTGCTCAAGGATCCCCTGTGGTGGAACGCGGTGTTCTACTCGATCTTCTATACCGCGGTCGCGACCTTCGGGAAGTTCGCGCTCGGCTTCTGGCTGGCGCTGCTGCTCAACAACCATTTCCCGTTCAAGAGCCTGATCCGGGCGATCGTGCTGCTGCCGTGGATCGTGCCGACGGTGCTGTCGGCGCTGGCGTTCTGGTGGATCTACGATCCGCAGTTCTCGATCATCTCCTATCTCTTGGTCGACGTGCTGCATTGGCGCGACAGCAATGTCGACTTCCTCGGCTCGCCCTGGCCGGCGCGGTTCTCGCTGATCGCGGCCAACATCTGGCGCGGCATCCCGTTCGTCGCGATCTCGCTGCTGGCCGGTCTGCAAACCATTTCGCCCTCGCTCTACGAGGCGGCGATGCTCGACGGCGCCACCTCATGGCAGCGCTTCCGCTACATCACCTTCCCGATGATGATGCCGATCCTCGCGATCGTGATGACGTTCTCGATCATCTTCACCTTCACCGACTTCCAGCTGGTCTATGCCATCACCCGCGGCGGCCCGGTCAACTCGACCCATCTGCTCGCGACCTTGGCGTTCCAGCGCGGCATCGCCGGCGGCGAGCTCGGCGAGGGCGCTGCGATCGCGGTCTCGATGATCCCGTTCCTGGTGTTCGCGACATTGTTCAGCTACTTCGGCCTCGCCCGCCGCAAATGGCAGCAGGGAGAAGCCAATGACTGACATTGCAGCCCAATCCTCCAACGTCGCCAGCGCCACGCCGGACACGATGGCGTGGGACTCCCGCGCCCGGCGCGTGGTGATGATCTATCTGCCGCTCGCCTGCTTCATCCTGATCCTGCTGTTCCCGTTCTACTGGATGGCGATCACCTCGTTCAAACCGAACGCCGAGCTCCTGAACTACAAGGAGCACAACCCGTTCTGGATCACCTCGCCGACGCTCGCGCATGTCAAGCATCTGTTATTCGACACCTCGTATCCGCGCTGGCTGAAGACCACCATGCTGGTCGCGATCGGCTCGACCTTCCTGTCGCTGTTCGCTTCCACGCTCGCCGCCTACGCGATCGAGCGGCTGCGCTTCCGCGGCAGCCCCTATGTCGGGCTCGGCATCTACCTTGCCTATCTGGTGCCGCCGTCGATCCTGTTCATTCCGCTCGCCACCGTGATCGTGCAGTTCCGGCCTGTTCGATTCGCCGCTCGCGCTGATCCTGGTCTACCCGACCTTCCTGGTGCCGTTCTGTACCTGGCTCCTGATCGGCTATTTCAAGTCGATCCCCTACGAACTCGAGGAATGCGCGCTGGTCGACGGCGCGACACGGCTGCAGATCCTGTGGCGGATCACGCTGCCGCTCGCGGTGCCCGGCCTGATCTCGGCCGGCATCTTCTCCTTCACGCTGTCCTGGAACGAGTTCATCTACGCGCTCGCCTTCATCCAGAGCGGCGCCAACAAGACCGTGCCGGTCGCGATCCTGACCGAGCTCGTCACCGGCGACGTCTACCAATGGGGCGCGCTGATGGCCGGCTCCCTGCTCGGCTCGCTGCCGGTCGCGCTGTTCTACTCGCTGTTCGTCGACTACTACGTGTCGTCGCTGACGGGGGCGGTGAAGGAGTAGCAGGGAATTTGAGCAATTGGGTCACGCCGTGACGCCCTTGGAGCGCTCGGTCATCAGCACCTCGAAGCCTTCGAACCTGGGATGGCCGAGATAGAGGCTGCCGCCGGTCTCGTTGCCGGCGCGGGAATGGGCACGGCGGAACGCTTCCGATTTGGTCCAGTCCTCGAACGTCGTCCTGCTGGACCACACGGTGTGAGTGGCATACAGCGTGTGGTCCTCAGCCGCCGGCCCCTTGACCAAGTGAAATTCGATGAAGCCCGGAACATCGCCAAGATAGGAATCCCGCGTGCTCCAGACCGTCTCGAACGCCTCCTCCCTGCCCCTGATCACTTGAAACCGGTTCATTGCGATGAACATGAATGGGTTCTCCTGTTAAGCGGCGGACATCCACGAGTGATCCGCCGGTTGATCCCGTTGATATCATGGATGGCTCAAGGCCGCGCTGGGAAACCAGCCTCACGGAGACCGGCACAAGGTCGGGCATGACGGAGGAAGGCGACGTAACGCCGCAAGCCTCATCCCGCCGCAACACGCGTCATTCACAAAACTGTCAGCCGGTTGTAACAGGCGGCTCGGAGAACACCGCATCGTTTATCCTTTGGGAGATCAACCATGCGCTTGTCCCTGCTCTGCTCCGTCGCCTCGCTCCTGCTCGCCACCTCGGCGTTGGCGCAGAGCGAGGGTGAATTCCCGGCAACGCTGGCGGGACATGTGGTGATGCCGGCGGAGAGCTTCATCGACGCGCCGGCCGACGCCCCGAACGATTTGAAGACCTCGGGCAAGTACACCACCGGCAAGCGCGTCGACGACATCGGCACCGTGATGGGCAAGTCCTACGAGCGGCCGACCGGCGTGTCGCTGCCGTTCAAGGGCCAGCCGCTGCAGGGCCACTCCGGCATCAAGGCGATGCCCGACGGCTCGTTCTGGGTGATCACCGACAACGGCATGGGCTCGCGCTACAACTCGGCGGACTCGATGCTGTATCTGAACCGCTACAAGATGGATTGGGCCGGCGGCAAGATCGAGCGCCAGGAGACCGTATTCCTGCACGATCCCGACAAGAAGGTGCCGTTCCGCATCGTGCATGAGGACACCGCCAAGCGTTATCTGACCGGCGCTGACTTCGACACCGAGGGTTTCCAGATCATCAACGACACGTTCTGGATCGGCGACGAGTTCGGGCCCTATATCCTGAAGGCCGACAAGACCGGCAGGATCCTCGCGGTGTTCGAAACGGTCGCCGACGGCAAGCCGGTGCGCTCGCCGGATCACTGGGCGGTGCAGTCGCCCGGCGCGCCCGGCGCCACCTACAGCAACGTCAATCTGCGCCGCTCCAAGGGCTATGAAGGCTTCGCGTCCTCCAAGGACGGCAAGTTCCTCTATGGGCTGCTTGAGGGACCGCTGTGGGACGCCGACAAGAAGGACTGGGAGAAGGTCGATGGCAAGGAAGCCTCGCGCATCCTCGAATTCGACGTCGCGGCGGAGAAGTTCACCGGCCGCTATTGGCAGTATGTGTTCGAGCAGAACGGCAACGCGATCGGCGACTTCAACATGATCGACCCGACGCAGGGCCTGGTGATCGAGCGCGACAATGGCGAAGGCACCGCCGACAAGGCCTGCCCGCAAGGCCAGCGCGGCGAGACCTGCTTCCCCGACCTCGCCAAGTTCAAGCGCGTCTACAAGATCGAGCTGTCCGACGCCAATGTCGGCAAGCCGGTGCGCAAGATCGCCTATGTCGACCTCTTGAAGATCCGCGATCCGAACAGGAAGGCGCGCAAGCCGTTGAATGACGGCGTCTACACCTTCCCGTTCTTCACCATCGAGAACGTCGACCGCGTCGACGACACCCACATCATCGTCGGCAACGACAACAACCTGCCGTTCTCCTCGAGCCGCGATCCGAACAAGGCCGATGACGACGAGTTCGTGCTGCTGGAGGTCGGCGACTTCCTGAAGGCGAAGTAATGCACTTCTCGCCACAAATAATAGTGTCGTCGCCCGGTTCAACCGGGCGACCCGGTATTCCAGAGGCGTTCGAGTTCAACAGATAAGCCGCGGCGTACTGGATGCCCCGCTCAAGGCGGGGCATGACAGCGAATTTGTGGAAGCCGGGTCCGATCCAGCTTGCATTGGCTAACGCATGGCTTCTGGCCTCGCCCATTCCCAACGGTTGTCCTACAATTGCGCTTCTATCAAAACGCTAGATGATGATAGCCTCGACCGATACTTGAATCGCTTCGGGGCAAATCATGAATGAGAAATCCGCTTTAACCTATATTGAGGCGCTGATCGCCGCGGGCTTCATTGCGTGCGTGGCCTGGGACCAGAGCTGGGGTCTGCCGCCGCCGTGCATCGCCTTGATGCTCGCCGTGATCGTCTACTTTGCCTATCTGTGCCTGATGCGCTGGCTGGTGCGGCTTCATCAGAGCACCTATCAGGTCGTGGCAACCATCCTGGCTCTTGCTTGGGCCGTACTGGCCTATTGCGCAACCGCCGCGCTGCAGGCGGGATTCGCCAACCAGATTCCCGGTACGCTGCTGATGCATCTATGGCCCTGGATTGCGGCGATCGCCGCGTTCCTGGGAGCGCTCGCCAGCAAGGTGCGCTTCATGGACGATGCCCGCGACTATGTCCTCGGCCGCCGCGCGCATTGGGACAACCAGCAATGCCTGGAGGAGAACGCCGGCTTCTAGCCGGCGTCGGCCGCGTCATTCCGCCCGATAGTCCGATCTCAGGCTTTTGCTTTTGGCAAAGTGATGCCTGAGATCGGGAGTGATGTCATCGGCTGCCAGCGCGGCCTCAGCCCGCCGGCACCATCACGACGCCCTTGTCCTTGGGCCAGCGCATCCGCCAGGCGAAGTTGATATCACGGACCTCACCGGCCTTGGCCTCGAACGCCCATTCCAGCACGCCGCGCTTGTCGCGCAGATTGGTGGTCGTCGCAGCCGTCGACGACGGCAGCAGCTCGACCACGATATCGTCGTTCTCGCTGACCGGGAGCTGATCCTGGATCGCGACCTTGATCGGGAAGTCGTGGCCGTTGCGAACCGTGGTCTTGAACGCGCGCTCGTCGGTCTTCGATGTGGTGACGATCAGGCCGGCCGAGCCCTCGTTGCGTTTCACCACCGTGCGCTCGATCTTGACCTTGTCATCGGCGCCGAAGCCGAGCCGCACGGTCTCGTCCTTGGCGGCGCTCGCCATCCGGCTGCGGCCGACAAAGATGCCGTCGCGATAGATCGCGACCTGGCCCGGCAGCAGCGGCGCGTCGTCGGTCTGCACGAAGCTCGCCTCCAGGAACGCGGTCGGATCCAGCACAGGCACCGCACGCACCGCGAGATCGGGGGTGATGGTCGCGGTCGAGATGCGCAGGCTCTTTGCTCCCTCATTGGCGGCAACGCTGACGCGGCCGGGAATCCTGAAGCTGGCCTGGAAGGCGCTGGCTTGGGCAGCCGCTTCCTGCTCCTCGGCCTTCTTGAACAGATGCTGCTCCATCGAAGGCGCAGCCGGTGCGGGCATCAGTGCCGAGGGCTGTTGCACGCTGTCAAACGCTCGGCCAGCCGCCAGCGGTCGCGGCGGCTGCGGATACTGCACGATCAGCGAGCGGAGGTCGGGCGCATTGCCGCCGCGGGCGACGCGTACGGTGGAGACGTCGAGCGCGACATTCGACCAGTCCTCGCCGGTCGACTGGGTGATCTCGGCGCGGCGCACCAGTTCGATTGCGGGCTTGCGGTCCTTGGCGCCGGTGTCGAGCCGGGCGTCATAGATCGGCGTCCAGCGCGCGTTGGGAACCGCATAGGTGACCCGCAGCGTGGCCTTGGTCGCCGCCGCTGATGCCAGCTCGATCCGCACCTCGAGCTTGCTCGGCGGCTTGGCGGCGCGATCGGCCTCCAGGCGCGCGATCTCGCGATCGATGTCGCGCTGCTTGCGCGTGGCGTCGCGGATCGCGTTGTCGGCGGTTGCGACCTCGTCCCCGACCGCAGAGAACGCAGCACGCCATTCGCTCACCGGGCGCGCCTCGCCCTTCTCGCCGATGCCGACCGGCGCGGCCTCGGCGAAATGCTCGGCGAATTTGCGCCGCGCCTCGGCCGACGTGATCATCCCCTGCAAATCCTCGCGCTGGTCGCGCAGCGCCTCGATCCGCTTGTCGATCTCGGGCAGGTTCGCCGGCTCCGCCGGGCGTGGTGGCCGCGCGTCGATCGCCCCGATCGTGAGCTTCGTTCCACCCTCGCCCTCGACCCGCAGCGAGGACGGATCGAGCCCGAGCGGGAAATCCTTCGCGACCAGCGTGTTGTCGCCGGCGGGCAGATCCATCGTGATGACGCGGGTGACGCTCGCGCCGTCGGGATAGACGGTGACGGCATCGACCTGCGAAGCCGCGTCGAGATTGGCCGCATGCAGCGGCCCGGCAACCAGCGCTCCCGCCAGCACCAGGCTGGTGGTGACGAGATAATTCGCAATCCTTGACATGACATCCCTCCGGAAAAACGCACATCGCGCGCGATGAACGGCCGCCGAACTCATTGGCGCGCCGTTTCTCGTGGTGAGACGCAGCGAGGAAGGGACTGGTTCGATTGAGGTTTCGCTGCGGCGCGACGATGGCGCCGCCGCGGCTGCAGAATGGCGCGGCGATGTCTTTCGGGTGTTAGCGACCTGTCCGGCGCCGGATGAACAGAACATTCGGCACGAAACCGGCAAGCGTGATCGCGATCATGATCCACCAGCCGCGATGAAACGCCGCGATCCGCTCGGTCATCGTTGCGGGGCTAGCCAGGATCGCGACAAAGATCGCTACGCCGATCGCCAGCGCCGCCTGCCGGATCATGTTGATCACGCCGGAGCCGGTGGCGAACGACGACGGCGGCAGCGAACCGGCGCCGACGCCCATCAGGGTCGGAAACGTCAGCCCGACGCCGACACCGGTGAACATCATACCGACCACGAAGGCAGGCATGTTGGGCTGTGCACCGAGCAGCGTTGCCCAGATCATAAGACCGCCCGCGAACGACATGATGCCGGCGGACACGACGGCCGCCGCGCCAAATCGCGCGATCAGGCGACCGGCAAACAACAGCGAGGTGAACGGGACGAGCAACGGACCCGGCGCGATCGCAAGGCCGGTCTTCAGGGCCGACCACCCCCACACGGTTTGCTCCCACAGCGCCACCGACAGCAGCATCGCGCCGAAAGCCGCCGAGTAAGGCGCCATGACCAACGTCGCCCCGGTAAACGGCCTGACTGCGAACAGCGCCGGGTTGACGAAGGGGTTCTGCGATCGGAGGCAGTGCCATGCGAAGGCGGCGAGCGAGAGGCCTGCGACGGCAAAGCCGAGCACGACGCCGCGCGAGCCCCAGCCCCAGTCATTCGCCTTCACGATGGCGAATGTCAGCGCGCCGATGCCGGAGGTCACCAGCAGCGCCGCCCACCAGCTCGGCCGCGGCACGTCGTGGCCAGGCACCTCGGGCAGTTTGAGCCAGCCGACGATCAGCGCCACCACGCCGATGGGGACATTGACGATGAAGATCCAGCGCCAGTCGAAAGTGACCAGCACGCCGCCGGCCAGCGGCCCCAATGCTGCGGCAAGGCCGCCGATCGCGGTCCAGGTGCGCACCGCGCCGGCGCGCTGCTCGGGCGGAAACGAGGCCAGCAGCAGGCCGATCGAGGTCGGTGTCATCAATGCGGCGCCGGCGGCCTGCGCCACGCGGAACAGGACCAGGAGCTCGACGCTGGGTGCCAGCGCACACGCCGCCGAGGCGGCCGTGAACAGCGCAACACCGAGCAGGAAGCTTAGGTTGCGGCTGTGGCGCTCCGCCAGGCGGCCGAAAAACACCAGCAGCGCCGCATAGACGATCGCATAGGCATTCAGGATCCAGGACAAATCCTCCAGCGAGGCGCCGCGGAATTCCTGCGCGATGTTCGGCAGCCCGACATTGACGATGAACAGGTCGAGATTTGCCAGGCAGATCCCGACCGAGACGATTGCCAAAACCTGCCGCGGAGTTGCAGTCGCGGCGTGGGACCGCGGCCGTGCTTCGGGTCCGGCCGCCAGCCCGATGGTTTCCGCCTCGACCTCCGACATCACACATCTCCAGGTACGTGCATATGCATCTATTGCCATTAGGTGCATATGCATGTATCTGTCAAGTCCAGTTTGGAGGCAGCCAATGGCGAAGACGGAAGCCACAAGGTGCAATCTCACGGCGCTGCGCAAGGCGACACGGCGGGTGTCGCAGCTCTATGACCAGGTCCTCGCGACGTCGGGGCTGCGCGGCACGCAGCGCGCCATCCTGGTCCATGTCAGACGAACGGGCGCCCCGACGATGGGGGAGCTCGCCGCAGCTTTGGTGCTCGACCGCACGGCGCTCAATCACAACCTCAAGCCGCTGGAGCGCGACGGCCTGTTGACCATCACTGTTGACAAGAATGACCGCCGCAACCGGCTGGTGCGGCTGACCAAACGCGGCGAAGCCAGACTTGCGGAGTCGCAGGCCGCCTGGCTTGAGGCGCAGGACCGCTTCGAGACGGCGTTCGGCGCCAGGCAGGCCGCCGATCTCAGGCAGACGCTCGAACTGGTCGCCGCGCTCGAATTCGGCGAACCCGCCGCGGATGTGCCGGCATCATGACGGGCCTCAAATGAAAGCGGCCCGGCGATACCGCCGGGCCGCTCGTTCGCACGCGATCGTGTCGAAGCGCGCTTAGCTGTAGATCTCGAACAGGCCGGCGCCGCCCTGGCCGCCACCGATGCACATGGTCACGACGCCCCACTTGGCCTTGCGGCGACGGCCTTCCTGCAGCAGGTGGCCGGTGAGCCGGGCGCCGGTCATGCCGAAGGGATGGCCGATCGCGATCGAGCCGCCATTGACGTTGTACTTCTCGGGATCGATGCCGAGCTGGTCGCGCGAATAGAGGCACTGGCTGGCGAAGGCCTCGTTGAGCTCCCAGAGGTCGATGTCATCGACCTTCAGGCCATGGCGCTTCAGGAGCTTCGGCACGGCGAACACCGGACCGATGCCCATCTCGTCGGGCTCGCAGCCGGCCGAGGCCCAGGCGACGAAACGGCCGAGCGGGTTGAGGCCGCGCTTCTCGGCGTCCTTGGCTTCCATCAGCACCACTGCGGCGGCGCCGTCGGAGAGCTGGCTGGCATTGCCGGCGGTGACGAACTTGCCCGGGCCCTTGACCGGCTCGAGCTTGGCGAGGCCCTCCAGCGTGGTCTCGGGGCGATTGCACTCGTCGCGATCGACCACGTAGTCGACGATCGACTCGGCCTTGGTCGCCTTGTCGACCACCTTCATCTTGGTCTTCATCGGGACGATTTCGTCCTTGAACTTGTTGGCCTGCTGCGCGGCCGCCATGCGGCGCTGCGACTCCAGCGAATACTCGTCCTGGTATTCGCGGCTGAGCTTGTAGCGCTCGGCGACGATGTCGGCGGTGTCGATCATCGCCATGAAGATGTCGGGTGCCGTCTTGAGCAGATCCGGGTCGATCGATTCCTTCGGCGAGCCGCCGCCGGGAATCGAGATGCTCTCGACGCCGCCGGCGACGATGCAATCGGAGCCGTCCGAACGAATCGAGTTGGCGGCCATCGCGATGGTCTGCAGGCCCGACGAGCAGAAGCGGTTCACCGAGACACCGGCGGTCGACTTCGGCAGGCCGGCGAGCAGCGCCGCCTGGCGGCCGATGTTCGGGGCGCCATGCGCGCAATTGCCGAGATAGCAGTCCTCGACATACTCCTTGTCGACGCCGGCGCGGTCGACCGCGTGCTTGATGGCGTGCGCGGCGAGCGACATCGGCGGGGTGATGTTGAATCCGCCGCGGCCGGACTTCGCCAGGCCGGTGCGCGCGTAGGAAACGATGACAGCTTCACGCATTGTTTTCTCCCTCTGAGATGACGGTCATTGTGGCGTGTCGTGGCCCGTTCGTACACATTTTTCGACGGGCGCAACAGCAATACCGGAGGCTCCGGAACGACAAACGCCGCCTCCGGGGCCGGAGACGGCGTCATGTTCCGCAGATCGGAATTTGGACGTCCTGAGCGGTATCTTCATTCGTCACGCCCGGACGCCTCCGGGCGATGACAAGACTGTTCGAACAGTGTTTAAAACGTCAGCGCCTTCAGAACGTCAGTGCCTCAGAACGTCAGCGCCTTGGCCTGCTTCACCTGCGGCAGCGCCTGCACCTTATTGAGCAGCTCCGCCGGCACCGCACCGTCGACCTCGACCAGCGCAATGGCATCGCCGCCCTGTTTGACGCGGCCGAGATGGAAGGTCGCGATATTGATCTTCGCGTCACCCAACAGGCTCGCGAAGGCACCGATGAAGCCCGGCTTGTCCTCGTTGGTGACGTAGATCATCGACTTGCCGAACTCGGCGTCGACCCGGATGCCCTTGATGTCGACGAGGCGCGGCTTGCCGTCGGCATACACGGTGCCGGACACCGAACGCTCCTGGCGCTCGGTGGTGACGGTAACCGTGATCAGGCTTTCATAGTCGCTCTGCGCGGCGCGGACGACCTCGTCCACCACCATGCCGCGCTCCTTGGCGACGACCGGCGCCGAGACCACGTTGACCTCGCCCAGCATCGGCCGCAGCAGGCCGGACAGCACCGCCGAGGTGATCGCCTTGATCTTCATCTCGGCGACGTGACCCTCATAGGTGATCTGGGTCTTGAGGATGCCGCTCTCGGTGAGCTGGCCTGCGAACGAGCCGAGCTTCTCGGCGAGCTCGATGAACGGCTTCAGCTTCGGCGCCTCTTCCGCCGTGATCGACGGGAAGTTGACCGCGTTCGAGATCGCGCCCGACAACAGATAGTCCGACATCTGCTCGGCGACCTGCAGCGCGACGTTCTCCTGCGCTTCCGTGGTAGAGGCGCCGAGATGCGGGGTGCAGATCACGTTGGGATGGCCGAACAGCACGTTGGTCGTCGCCGGTTCCTCGACGAACACGTCGAAGGCGGCGCCCGCGACATGCTTGGAATTGAGCGCATCGACCAGCGCCTGCTCGTCGACCAGGCCGCCGCGGGCACAGTTGATGATGCGCACGCCCTTCTTCATCTTGGCGATCGCCGCGGCATCGATGACGTTGCGGGTCTTGTCGGTCAGCGGCGTATGCAGCGTGATGAAATCGGCGCGCTTCAAGAGGTCGTCGAGCTCGACCTTCTCGACACCGATGTCCTTGGCGCGCTCCGGCGACAGGAACGGGTCGAACGCGATCACCTTCATGCGCAGGCCGAGCGCGCGGTCGGCGACGATCGAGCCGATATTGCCGCAGCCGATCACCCCCAGCGTCTTCGCCGTAATCTCGACGCCCATGAAGCGGTTCTTCTCCCACTTGCCGGCCTGGGTCGAGGCGTCGGCCTGCGGGATCTCGCGCGCCAGCGCCAGCATCAGGGTGATGGCGTGCTCGGCGGTCGTGATCGAATTGCCGAACGGCGTGTTCATCACGATGATGCCCTTGGCGGTCGCGGCCGGAATCTCGACATTGTCGACGCCGATGCCGGCGCGGCCGATCACCTTGAGCCTAGTCGCCTTCTCGATGATCTTGGCGGTCGCCTTGGTGGCCGAGCGGATCGCGAGGCCATCATAATTGCCGATGATCTCGGCGAGCTTGTCCTTGTCCTTGCCAAGGTTGGGCTGGAAGTCGACCTCGACGCCGCGATCCTTGAAGATCTGCACGGCGGCGGGCGACAGCGCGTCGGAAATCAGAACTTTGGGCTTTGTCATGAGTATGATCCGTCAATGACGATTGATCTGCGGCCGTCACCCGCGGGCTCGACCCGCGGGTCCATCCTTTTTTGATGGATGGCCGGGTCAAGCCCGGCCATGACGAGATGAGATAAAGTTAGCTTACGCCGCCTTCGGCAATGCGGCCTTGGTCTCGGCAAAGGCCCAGTCGATCCACTGCGTCAGCAGCTCGACGTCCTTGGCCTCGACGGTGGCGCCGCACCAGATGCGCAGGCCGGCCGGCGCATCGCGGTAGTACGCGAAGTCGAAGCCGGCATTCTCCTTCTCGACCAGCGCGACCAGCTTCTTGCAGAAGTCGGCCTGCACGTCTGATGGAAGCGAGGTGATCGCGGGATCGGTGAACTTCAGGCACACCGAGGTGTTGGAGCGGATCGCGGCATCCTTGGCCAGGAAGTCGATCCAGGGTGTCTTCGCCTTCCAGTCGGCAATCGCCTTGGTGTTGGCGTCGGCGCGCGCGATCAGGGCCTTCAGGCCGCCGATCGACTTTGCCCAGTTCAGCGCATCGAGATAGTCCTCGACGCACAGCATCGACGGCGTGTTGATGGTCTCGCCTTCGAAGATGCCCTGGTTGAGCTTGCCGCCCTTGGTGAGACGGAAGATCTTCGGCAGCGGCCAGGCCGGCTTGTACGTCTCGAGCCGTTCCACCGCGCGCGGCGACAGGATCAGCATGCCGTGCGCGGCTTCGCCGCCGAGTGCCTTCTGCCAGGAGAAGGTGACGACGTCGAGCTTGGCGAAATCGAGCGGCTGCGCGAAGGCGGCCGAGGTTGCGTCGCAGATCGTCAGGCCTTCACGGTCCGCGCTGATCCAGTCGGCGTTCGGCACGCGCACGCCCGAGGTGGTGCCGTTCCAGGTGAAGACGACGTCCGACTTGGGATCGACCTTGGAAAGATCGGGGATTTCACCGTAAGCCGCGTTCAGCTTGGTGACATCCTTCAGCTTCAATTCCTTGACGATGTCGCTGACCCAGCCTTCGCCAAAGGATTCCCAGGCGAGCGTGGTGACCGGCCGCGCACCGAGCAGCGACCACAGCGCCATCTCGACCGCGCCGGTGTCCGACGCCGGCACGATGCCGATCTTGTAGTCGGCAGGCACCTCAAGCACCTCGCGCGTCAGTTCGATCGCGAGCTTGAGCTTGGCCTTGCCAACCTTCGCACGATGCGAGCGGCCGAGGGCGGCGTCCTTGAGATTGTTGGGGTTCCAGCCGGGGCGCTTGGCGCAGGGGCCGGAGGAAAAATGCGGCACGTTGGGCCGCGAAGCGGGCTTCGCTGCAGTCATAATCTACCCTTCCAGATAGCTGCCTCTCGGTGGGGAGAGGTTTCCCGCCGCCGGGGATATTGGAAAGGTGCCAAAACGTCAAGGAAGTTCGGACTTGTCCGGAACAATCGCGCGATCACGGCTGATTGATGGGGCGTCCCCGACCTGCTGCACCGTCTCCTGGTCGAGCAAATCCGCCGCCAGAGTCATGATCTTAACCGCCCTGCGCCGGCTCGATATTCTCAAAATGCGCTTATCGCCGGCCTGCACGATGTACTCGTTGCCGACCCGCACGATCGAATATTCCGACATTCCAATCCCCAGTTGCCCGCGCCCCGTGGGAGACGTCCGACATACCGGACTCGTTCCGCCCCGTAAAATCACGGAGGCCGGCTTAGTTTACCGGCTGTTAACCGGATCGCCGAGCGGCGGCTACCGCAGGCGTTGCCTTGTGTGCAGCACAACTTCGCGCGCGGATATCAAAAGCGAAGCGTCATGCCGACATGACTGCGCGCAAACCCAAGCCGCTCATAGAAACGCTGCGCATCGACGCGGGTGTGATGCGTCAACAGTTCGACGAGCATGCAGCCTTGCGCCCGCGCCTCCGCGACCGCCCACTGCACAAGTTTCTCGCCGATGCCGCGGCTGCGGCAATGCTTTGCGACACGGACATCCTCGAGCAGACCGCGCGAAGAGCCCTGCGAGCTGATGCCCGGCAGCACCGCGAGTTGCAGGCAGCCGACGACGGCACCCTCCCCGTCGACGGCGACGACGAGCTGCAAATTGGCATCGCGCTCGACCCGCGCGAAGGCGTCGTAATAGCCTTGCGGCAGCGGATCCTCGATCCGCTCGCGCGCACTGCCGAGCGGATCGTCCGCCAGCATGCCGACGATGGCGGCGACGTCCGCGCGGCGCGCGCGGCGGATCGTGATCGACGAGGGTTCGGTCATGGCGGCATTCACCTGCGGTCAGCGGACCGGCGGCAGCGCGAGCACATGCTCGGCATCCGCGATCCAGCGGCGGATCGTGGGGTAGCCCTCGAGCGCGAGGCCGCCGTCCTCCGCCATCCGCGTATAGGCAAGCAGCGACACGTCGGCGAGCGAGAATTGATCTCCGACCAGGAATTGCGCACCAGCAAGATGCCGCTCCAGATGATCGAGCGCCCCATAGCCGCGCTTGATTAGGTTCGGATCGATCTCGGAGACAGGCTTGCCGAGATAGACGGCCTGAAAACGGCAAACCGCGACGTAGGGCTCGTGGCTGTTCTGCTCCCAGAACATCCAGCCATCCATCTGCGCCGCGCCATAGGGATCGCCGGGAATCAGATCGCTGCCGCGCGCGAGATAGCGGATGATGGCGTTGGACTGCGCCAGCGTGCGTCCGTCGTCCAGCTCCACCGTCGGCACCTGGCCCCAGCCGTTCAGCTTGAGGAATTCCGCGGTGCGGCTGCCGCCCTTCATGGTGTCGATCTCGACCCATGTGTACGGCAGCGCCAGCCTGTCGCACACCCATTTCACCTTCAGGCAATTGCCTGAATTGGCGTCGCCGTAGATTTTCATGCGAGGTCGCTCCGCTTGCGGAGCGATATCGGACCAGCCGCGCCATACGCTGTCAAGCTGCGCGGCTTTGCCTCAGAACTTGTAGCCAAGACCAGCGCGCACGCTGTTGAGCGAGATGCTGGTGTCCTTGATCGGCGAGAACTTCACGTATTCCCATTCGCCGCGCATGAACAGGCCGCCCCACAGGCAGTATTCGAAACCAAGGCCGGCGGTCCAGCCTGCCACGAAGGCGTTGGTCTTCTGCTCGCTGGCGGTCTGCGACAGCGATGGGATCTGGGTGAACGACGTCGACACGATCGATGTCGTTTGGTTTCCGAACGCATCGGTGGTCGTCGCGGTCACGTCGTCACGCAGCACCACATTGGTGGACACCGAACGCGACACGTCCATGCGCCCCACCGCAAGGCCGCCGAACATGTAAGGCAGGAAACCGTCGAACGCCCAGCCCGCGCGGCCGCGGAACGTGATCACGTCCTTGATCGTCGCGGCGGCAGCGCCATCCAGCGACGTGTTGTAGGTGTAGGTGTGATTGGGCGGCGCGGCCGAGCCCGGCGGGCTCACGATCGCGAGCGCCATCGACCCTTTCGACGAGCTCGAGATCCTGTTCATGTAATTGTAGTTGGCCTCGACGCCGAACACGACATCTTCCCACTGCCAGTTGCGGCCAACGAAGGCGCCGAAATTGGTGCCCTGCGCGGTGTTCTTGTTCAACAGCGTCCATGCCGATGTCGGCTGCGCAAGCACGCTGTTGCGGAAGATGAAGTTGGTCAGCGACACGATGCTGTTGTCGAAGTTCATGTCCGCGGCCGAGTAGCCGACCTGGCCGCCGGCGTACCAGCCCTCCCAGTTCCTCGTGGGCGCCGGTTCGGCCGGAATACTGCCGCGCAGGAAATCGGGCATGTCGGCCGCATGCGCGCCGGTCACTGCCCCGAACATCATCGCCGCCAGCAAGAACCTACGCATCGCAACGCTCCAATCCACTCACCGAATGCGCGCTGATCATCGCCTGTTAACCTTAACCAATCGTTGTCGCCGACGGATTTCGAGCACGCAAGTTGCAGAACTTCGCGAGGACGAGACGCAAAGCAAAAACGGCGCGGGATGATCCCGCGCCGTTGCAATCGTTAACCGTGAAGGGCCGAAATTAACCCTTATCAGCCCTTGCGGATCAGCGGGGGCGGCGGCGGCGGCGGCGGCACGTCGCAGCACGGCAGGTTGAAGCGCACGCCGAGCTTGACGTCCTGCGAGGTCATGTCGCGGTACTGGAAGCTCGAAGGCCCGGTCGGCGTGTTGTCGAAGAAGTGACCCTGGCCCTGCCCGACGGTGCCCATGTCGAGGTAGCGATAGGCCAGTTCAACCGTGAAGTTGTTGGTGACCTTGTAGGCGACACCGGCATGCAGCGCCCAGGCGAAGTTGGTCTTGGTCGCACCGTCGGCGATGTAGGAGCTGGTCAGGCCGGACCCGCTCGGGAACGTCGCATTGTCGGAGAAGGCCGAAGTCTTGAGCACGGCGGCACCGACACCGGCACCGATGAACGGGGTCAAGCACCCCCAGGTGCCGAGATCGGCGTAGACGTTGACGAGGCCGACCCAGCTCTGGACGCCGCCATGATAGGTGTCGGCCAGCGAGCTCGGCCCGGGGAACGTGAAGAAGTCGGTGCCGTTGAAGCTCACCTTCGAGCGATACTCACCGGTGATGTCGGCGCGGAACCAGCTGTTGAACTGATAGCCGACGCCGAGGCCGAACAGCATGCCGCTGTCGAAACCGTGGCCGTACTGGTTGAACGCGGTGCCGGCCGGCAGCGTGTCGTAGGCGTTGACGTGCAGCTTGGCCTGGGTGTTGGTCATGCCGATATCGCCGCGCAGATACCAGCCGCCGAAATCCTGGACCGGCGGGGGAGCATACGCCATCGGGGGCGGCGGCATGATGGGCATGTCGGCGGCGAACGCCGCCGAGGACAACAGAGATGCCGCTCCTGCGGCAATCAGGGTCTTTACGCTACGCATTGGCTTCGTCCTTTTGGGCCAAGTGAGGCGACACGAAAGCCCCACGTCTGAAACTCACGGGCGGACGATGGCAGCAAATGTTTAAGCGGCACTTAACCCTAATTTTTAAGGTTGATTTTCTCTCACCTATTTCCCTGGCTGTTGCTTATGGGTCCATAAATGCGCGCGCGTGCCGTGAAAAATGGCGACCTCGCCACAAGTGCTAATGAAGCGTTGACGCAAGGCGCGCCGCTTGCCGCGCACGCAAGCCGGGTTCGTTAGCGAATGCTTAATCGGGGCGAAGCGTACGCCCCCGCCGCCGGGAGGCTCAGCGAACCGCCTTCGGCATCTTCGGCAGGAACACCGCGAGCAGGCCGATCGCCGGCAGGAAGGCGCACAGCTGATAGACGAAGGCGATCGAGGTGTGGTCGGCGAGCTTGCCGAGCACGGCAGCGCCGAGACCACCGATCCCGAACGCAACGCCGAAGAACACGCCGGAGATCATGCCGAAGCGATGCGGCATCAGTTCCTGCGCAAACACGATGATCGCCGATGTCGCCGACGAGATGATCACGCCAATCACCACCGTGAGCACGGCGCTGGCGAACAGTCCGGCGTAGGGCAGCGCCAGCGTGAACGGCAGTGCGCCGAGGATCGAGAACCAGATCACGTATTTGCGGCCGAAGCGGTCGCCGAGCGGCCCGCCGATGAACGCGCCCGCGGCGTTGGCGGCAAGGAAGATGAAGAGATAAAGCTGCGCGGCCTGGGTCGAGACGCCGAACCTGTCGATCAGATAGAAGATGTAGTAGCTCGACAGGCTCGAGACGTAGAGCTGCTTGGAGAACAGCAGCGCGACCAGCACGATGAGCGCGATCATCACGCGCCGCTGATCCGGATGGTCCGGATGCCGCGCGATGGTCGTAGCCTTCTTACCTGCGATCTGCGGCTTGTACCAGACGCCGATGCGCCACAGGATCACGATGGCGAGGAACGCGATCGAGGAGAACCAGGCGATCGAGGGCTGGCCGAACGGCACCACGATCAACGCGGCGAGCACAGGCCCCATCGAGGTGCCGAAGCTGCCGCCGAGCTGGAACACTGATTGCGCGAAGCCGTAACGTCCGCCGGACGCCAGCCGCGCGATGCGCGAGGATTCCGGGTGGAACACCGCTGAGCCGAGACCGACCAGCGACGCCGCGATCAGGATGATCCCGTAACCATGGGCGACGCTGAGCAGCAGCAGCCCGAAGAAGGTGAAGCCCATGCCGATCGACAGCGAGAACGGCTGCGCCTTCTTGTCAGTGAAGTGCCCGACCAGCGGCTGCAGCAGCGACGCCGTAAATTGAAACGCCAGCGTGATCATGCCGATCTGCGCGAAGTCGAGCGCGTAATTGTCCTTCAGGATCGGGTAGACCGAGGCGATCAGGGACTGCATCGTGTCGTTGAGGAAGTGCGAGAAGCTGATGCCGGCAAGCACGACATAGGCCGGCCCGGCGGCGGCCACTTTCGCGGCCTGCGCAGAGGTCAGCTCGGCGACCTGCACCGGTTCCCCCAGTGCCTGTTCGCTCACGACGGGTTTGTTCACTGCAGCATCCCGGATAGTTTCGCAAAAATACCTCCGCGTCGTACGACGCGGAGGTGAGCCGGACCAGTTGCGTTAGCCGATGGCAGCGATGCGCTGTGTGGTTGCTGCCCCAGCGATCGAACTCTCCCCGTCATCCTGAGGAGCCTGCGCAGCAGGCGTCTCGAAGGATGAATCGGCCAACAGCCGAGCCGTGCATCCTTCGAGACGCGCGCAAGGGCGCGCTCCTCAGGATGACGGATCACGAGCTGATGCGGCCGGACAGCCCTTACGCCGCCGCGGCGTGGCCGAGGGCGCTGACGATGTTGTCGACCACCTCTTCCACCAGGATGCGGTCGTCGCCCTCGCCCATCACCCGGATGACGGGCTCGGTGCCGGAGGGACGGATCAACAGGCGGCCATGGCCGTTGAGGCGCTTCTCGCCGTCGGTGATCGCGGACTTGACCTCAGCGTCGTCGAGCGGCTTGCCGCTGCGATAGCGCACGTTCTTCAGGATCTGCGGCAATGGTTCGAAACGCCGGCAGATCTCCGACACCGGGCGGCGCAGCTTCTGCACCACGGCCAGCACCTGCAGCGCCGCGACGAAGCCGTCGCCGGTGGTCGAATAGTCCGACATGATGATGTGGCCCGACGGCTCGCCGCCGAGATTGTAGCCGCCGCTCAGCATCTGCTCGAGCACATAGCGGTCGCCGACCGGCGTGCGGACCATCGAAAGCCCGATGCTTTGCAGGAAGCGCTCCAGCCCGAGATTGGACATCACGGTCGTGACGATGCCGGGCTTGGCGAGACGCCCCTCTTCCTTCCAGCTCTGCGCGATCACCGCGAGCAGCTGGTCGCCGTCGACGATGTGGCCGCGCTCGTCGACCAGGATGACGCGATCGGCGTCGCCGTCGAGCGCGATGCCGATATCGGCGCGCATCTCGCGCACCTTGCGCGACAGCGCTTCCGGCGAGGTGGAGCCGCATTCCTTGTTGATGTTGAAGCCGTCGGGCTCGACCCCGATCGGCACCACGTCGGCGCCCAGCTCCCACAGCGCCTCCGGCACCACCTTGTAGGCCGCGCCATTGGCGCAATCGACCACGACGCGCAGGCCGTCGAGCGAAAGATCGCGCGGCAGCGTGCGCTTGGCGAATTCGATGTAGCGGTCATGGACGCCGTCGATGCGGCGGGCGCGGCCGAGGCTCGCGCTCTGCGCCAGGCGGCGATCGAGCGATTCGTCGAGCAGCTGCTCGATCTGCTTCTCGACATCGTCGGAGAGCTTGAAGCCCTGCGGGCCGAACAGCTTGATGCCGTTGTCCTCGAACAGATTATGCGACGCCGAGATCATGACGCCGAGATCGGCGCGCATCGACTTGGTCAGCATCGCGATCGCCGGCGTCGGCATCGGGCCGACCAGCAGCACGTCCATGCCGACCGAGGTGAAGCCCGCGACCATGGCGTATTCGATCATGTAGCCGGACAGCCGCGTGTCCTTGCCGATCACGACGCGATGGCGATGGTCGCCACGCTGAAACACCAACCCTGCGGCCTGCCCCACCTTGAGCGCGAGCTCCGGCGTGATCAGCCCATTGGCGCGGCCCCGAATTCCATCGGTCCCGAAATATTTGCGGCTCATGATACCCCCAAGGTGGACCTCTCGAACCACCCGGCGAGAGAGTCCCGAACGCCTACCAGTGTAGCGTGCATCGGCCTTATAGACTGCCAGGCGCTAAAATGACTTCAAAAAATATGATGAATCATTACCGCGGCCGAACCGCCTCTTTCGACCTTAAGGCACTGAAAATATAACATTATTCCTCTTCCGGCAATCCCCGGGAAGGCGCACTGGCCCCTACCCTTTGCCGTCACGCTTGACGTGCCGGTCGCCCTTGGTGGGGGCCGGCTGGGTGACATTGACGGGGTCGGAACCGGGAAACGTCTCCTCAAGCCCCTCTTCCAGCGCCTCGTCGAGCCGGCGCTTTTCGGCGCTGTCGTCTGCCTTCGGCTTGGAGCCTGATTGCGTCATCGCACTCTCCCATCCGTCTCCGATTTGGCAGGCCACCCAACCATGTTAGATGACGGCAAGACCGAACAGCTGCAAGGCTGATTACCGGGACTCGTTACATAGAACTTGCGACATAGAAGAAGGGCCGGGAACGTCCATGAAGCACATTACCTGCATCGAAGACCTGCGCCAGCTGCACAAGCGCCGGGTGCCGAAGGCGTTTTTCGACTATGCGGATCGCGGCTCCTACACCGAGGATACGCTGCGCGCCAATTCCGAGGACCTGCAGCAGATCAAGTTCCGCCAGCGCATCCTGGTCGACGTCTCCAGGCGCAGCCTCGCGACCACCATCCTCGGCGAGCCCTCGGCGATGCCGCTGATCCTGGCGCCGGTCGGCCTGCTCGGCATGCAGCATGGCGACGGCGAGATTTACGCCTGCCGCGCCGCGCAGGCGGCCGGCATTCCCTTCACCCAGAGCACGATGTCGATCTGCTCGATCGAGGACATCGCAGCCGCCGTCGACAAGCCGTTCTGGTTCCAGCTCTACGTCATGAAGGACCGCGGCTTCATCAAGTCGCTGATCGAGCGGGCGATCGCAGCCAAGTGCTCGGCGCTGGTGCTGACGGTCGACCTCCAGGTGATCGGCCAGCGCCACCAGGACATCAAGAACGGCATGACGGTGCCGCCGGAATGGTCGCTGTCGAAGCTGCTCGACTTCGCGACCAAGCCGGCCTGGGTGTCCGGCGTATTGCAAGGCAAGCGCCGCACCTTCGGCAACATCGCCGGTCACGTCAAAGGCATGGACGACATCGTCAAGCTGTCGGAATGGACCGCGTCGCAATTCGACACCACGCTGAACTGGAAGGACATCGACTGGATCCGCAGCATCTGGCCGGGCAAGCTGATCCTTAAGGGGATTCTCGACGTCGAGGACGCCGAACTCGCCGCCAAGAGCGGCGCGCAGGCGATCGTGGTCTCCAACCATGGCGGCCGTCAGCTCGACGGCGCGCCGTCCTCGATCGAGGTGCTGCCGGAGATCGTCGACGAGGTCGGCTCCAAGCTCGAGATCATGTTCGACGGCGGCATCCGCACCGGCATGGACGTCATGCGCGCGCTCGCGCTCGGCGCCAAATCCTGCATGATCGGCCGCGCCTATGCCTACGGCCTCGGCGCCGGCGGCCAGGCCGGCGTCGCCAAGGCGCTCGACATCCTCGGCAAGGAGCTCACCACCACGATGGGCCTGTGCGGCGTCAACACCATCGCCGAGATCGACGACAAGGTGCTGGCGGTTTGATCGGGTTGGCGTGACTGAATACGCCTATGTTGCCCCGTCATCCTGAGGTGCGAGACTCCGGGATCTTGACCTTGATGCGGAGCCCTGCCGCGCCTCACATCGGCGGCGCGATTCCATCGCGGCCGACATTGACGCGGTTGGCTTCCAGCGTGCCGTCGTCCTTCTTCACCGCGCCGAAGATGATGATGTTGGCGCCCGGCTTCAGCTCCGACTTGTCGCCGGAGACGAAGGTGACGACCGGGGTACCCGGCGGCACCACGACCTTCTTCTCACCGTCCTTGTATTTCACCGTGATGTTCTGACCGTCGGTGCCCTTCACGGTCTCGGCGACGGTGGCGTTGGTCATGGTCGAGTTGGCGCGCAGATCCCACGGGCGGAAGCCCTCGGCGGCGCCGCGCTGGTTCTCCGGGAAGATGTGAACCGCGATCGCCTTCTGCGTTCCGTCGGGCTCGGGCATCGCGGTGACGCCGATATAGGAACCGGGCTTGATCTCCGACAGATCGGTCTTGGCAACGCCGAACACCGCGACATTGTCCGTCGTCCGCACCTTCATGTCGGCACCGTCGCGCGACTTGATCGACAGCATGGCGCCGTCGACGGCCTCGATGGTGCCGCGAATGCGCACCGTCGGCGGCTGCTGTGCGGAGGCGACGGAAGCAAAGGCAACGACAAGCATTGCGGCGAAGAGCGGCGATTTCGACATGGTGTCCCTCATGGGTTGGCTGGCGAATCAGGGAACACCGGGGAGTTGGTGGTATTCCGTACAAGCCACAACTCCGTGCGGGAGCGGCGGCTCGCAGGACAACTACGCATGGGACCGGCGGCCCGTTACTGCGGTAACGGACAGGTGATGCTGCGCAGCCGTCGCAGCCCGTCACATCGGCGGCGTGAGGCCGTCGCGGCCGACGCTGACGCGATCGGTCTCCAGCGAACCATCGGGCAATTTCTTCATGAAGGCGACGATCTTGGCGCCGGCCTTCAGGTCGGCCTTGTCGCCGGGAACGTAGGTCACGACCGGCGTATCGGGTGGGACCTGGACCGTCTTCTCGCCGTCCTTGTACTTGACCTGCAATGTATGACCGTCATTGCTGACCACGGATTGCGCGACGGTCGCATTGGTCATGCTGCTGTTCGGCTTCAGATCGTAGGGGCGCGAGCCTTCGCCGGTGCCGCGCATGTTCTCCGGGAAGACATGCACCTCGACCGCCTTCGGCGTGCCGTCGGGGCCGGGCACGGTGGTGGTGCCGATGAAGGAACCGACCTTGATGTCGGACAACGCGATCTTGCTGAGACCGAGCACCACCATATTGCCCGTCATATGCAGCTTGACCTCTTCGCCGCTGCGCGACTTCACCGCCAGCGTATCGCCGTCGACGCTTTCGACGGTTCCGCGCACCCGGGTCGGCGTCGGCGGCTGCTGCGCGAGCGCGTAGAGCGTGGATGCCGTCACCATCGCAAGCGCAATGAACGGACGAACGAGATGGAAACGGCGGGCAGTCATGCTTGATCTCCGGGAGGGAACGCGGGCGGGACTAACACGAGACCCCGCGCCGGAGACGCTATTCCAGGCCTCAAGTCTTTGTGAGATCGGCTTCGACGATCGCACGCAATTCCGGCGTGACCTGCGGGCGCTGCCCGAACCACAATTCGAAACCGCGCACCGCCTGGTGCAGCAGCATGCCGAGCCCGTCGGCGGTCTTGAGGCCGCGTGCCTGCGCCGCGGCCAGCAGCGGCGTCACCAGCGGCACATAGACAATATCAGAAACAACCGCGCCCTGGGGCAACGGCCCGACATCGATCTCGAGCGCGGGCTGGCCGTGCATGCCGAGCGACGTCGTGTTGACGAGCAGGCCTGAGCGCGGCAGCAGTCCGCCGACCTTGTCCCAGGTCGCGGGATGAACACGCGCGCCATATAGTTCTGCCATCGCGCGGGCGCGATCGATGCTGCGGTTGACCAGATGGACGCGCGCGATGCCGCGCTCGATCAGGCCGAACACCACCGCGCGCGACGCACCGCCGGCCCCTAACACCAGCGCGTCCTCGGTCTGGTCCCAGCCGGGCGCACAGGCGTCGAGATTGTTGATGAAGCCTTCGACATCGGTGTTGGTCGAGCGCAACTCGCCGTCGGCAAACCAAAGCGTGTTGGCGGCACCGACCGCGCGGGCGCGCTCGTCCGGCGCCGACAGTGCCAGCGCGTGTTCCTTATGCGGAATGGTGACGTTGGCACCGACGAAGCCGCGCAACGACAGGCGGAACAGGAAATCCTTGAAATCCTCCGGCGGCACCGCCTCGATCACGTAGCCGCCCTCGAGGCCGAGCGTGCGCAGCCAGTAATGATGGATCAGCGGCGAGCGGGAATGCGCCGCCGGCCAGCCGATCAGGCATGCGGCGCGGGTCTTGGTTGCGGAGGTCATGACCGTGACATCGGCCAAGGCGGGCGCGCTGTCAATCCGTCCGCTTCGCGGTTGCGGCAACCAGCGCGCTGAGGGCGAATGCAGTGCCCGCGGCAAACCAGATCGCACCGAGATTGATCCAGTGGTAGGCCAATGCGCCGGTGAGCGCGCCCGCGACCAGCGCCGCCCACAGCAGGACGTTCGGCAACCAGGCCAAGGGCGCGCCGCCGGTCAATGCGGCTGCGATGAGCTGACCGGCCTTGATCAACGCTCCGGTGACATAGGTCAGGCCGAGCCCGGCCCCGCCTTCGAGCTGGAACACCGCGTTCTCAAGCCCCATCGCCAGCACGATGGCCGCGACCGCAGCATTCGGCAGGCCGTAGGCATAGGCCAAGGCCGCTGCCGTCAGCAGCAGCCCCTCGCCGAACAGGATCACCGGCTGCCGATGCGCGATGCGGCTGAGCACGACGAGGCTGCCGGCCGCAGCCCCCGCGACGAACAGCACGATCAGCGCCAGCGCCTCCATCGCGTGCTGCCAATGCCCCTCGGCCAAGGTCACGCCGAGCCGCGTCGAGTTGCCGCTCATGAAGGAGACGAACAGCCCGCCGAGATGCAGATAGCCGATGCCGTCGACATAGCCGGCCAGCGCGCTGAGCGCACAGGCCAGCGCCAGGTTGCGGCGGGATTCAAGCATGGGGGCGGAAATCGCTGCCTTTGTTCAGAGCGACAATGTTCATGAAACCGATCGGCTTGGGAAGAGAAGGAAGAGAAGCCCCCCTCCCCGTCATTCCGGGGCGATGCGACAGCATCGAACCTCAGATGCGCAATTGCGCATCGGGGAATCTCGAGATTCCGGATTCGCTCGCTGACGCGAGCGCTCCGGAATGACGGTAACATCACGCCGCGTCGCGATGCGCGGCGATGATCTGGTCGGCGGCGCGGCCCGTCACCTCGGCCATGCGGTCGAACTGACGGGTGAAGGTGCCGGCGCCTGCGGTCGCCGAGCGCAGCTCGACGATGAGATCGCCGATCTCGGATTCCGGCATCGTGGCGCGAACGCAGTCCCAGCCGCTCCAGCCCTCGCGGGTATCGAAGCCGAGGATCTGGCCGCGGCGCGCCGACAGGATCGCGTTGATCTTGGCGGTCGCATCGGTCGGACAGACGATCTCGACCATGTGGATCGGCTCCAGCAGCACCGGCTGGCACTGCGGCAGCCCTTCGCTGACCCCGATCCGCGCCGCGGTGCGGAACGCGAGATCGGAGGAGTCGACGCTGTGATAGGAGCCGTCGGTCAGCGTGACGTCGACGTCGATCACCGGGAAGCCGAGCGGTCCCCGCGCCAGCGCGTCAACGACGCCCTCCTCCACCGCACCGATATAATTGCGCGGCACCGCGCCGCCGACCACCTTCTCGTGGAATTCGAAACCGCTTCCGCGCGGCTTCGGCTTGATGTCGAGCACGACGTCGCCGAACTGGCCGTGGCCGCCGGACTGCTTCTTATGCCGGCCGCGCTGGGTGATGGCTTTGCGGATGGTCTCCTGATAGCCGATCGCCGGCGGATGCGATTTGACGTTGACGCCGTAGCGGTCCTTCAGCCGCTCCTGCGCGACGCGCAGATGCATCTCGCCCTGTCCCCACAGCACGGTGTCGTGGGTGCGCGGGTTCTGGATCATGGTCAGCGAGGGATCCTCCTCATTCAGCCGCAGCAGCGCCTGACCGAGCTTGACGTCGTCCTTGCGGTCGATCGCGGCGATCGAGATCGACAGCACCGCCGCCGCCGGCTCGACCTTGACCAGCGACGCCGGCGCCGTCTTGCCGCTCGAGACCGTATCGCCGGTCTTGATCGCATCGAGCTTGCCGAGCGCTACCGTGTCGCCGGTCTCGGCCTGCGGCCGCTTGCTGTCATGCGCGCCGGAGACCGCGAGGATGCCGGAGACCCGCCCGCTCTCGCCGGATGAGGATTGCAACGTCGCACCGTCGTCGAGCCGGCCCGCCAGCACGCGCGCCAGCGACAGCTTGCCGCCGTGCTGCAAATGCACGGTCTTGAACACATAGGCCAGCGCGTCCTTCTGATCCTTGACGCCGAGCCGGCTGGCGGTCTCGGCGACGCCGGGCGCTTCGTGACGCAGCGCCTTCATCAAGCGAAGCACGCCGTTCTCGCGGCTCGCGGCACCCAGCAGCACCGGACAGATCAGCCCTTCGCGCAGTTCGCGGGCGAGATCGTCGAACACGGCATCGCGCGGCGGCTGGATATCCTCCAGCAGCTGCTCCATCAGCGCGTCGTCGTGATCGGCGAGCTTCTCCAGCATCGAGAAGCGGGCTTCCTTCTCGCGGTCGAGATTGCCGCCCTCGAGCGCCATCACCTCCGACGGCTTGTGCTCGCGATAGACGAAGGCGCGCTCCAGCGCGAGATCGACAAAGCCCTCGATCAGATCGCCGTTCCAGATCGGAATCTGGCGCAGCACCAGCGGCACGCGCGACGCCGGCTGCAGCGTCGCAAGCGTCTCGCGGACGCGCTTGTTGGCGCGATCGATCTTGTTCAGGAACAGGAAACGGGGAATTGCGAGCTCCTCGAGCTCGCGCAGTATGATCTGCAGCTGCGGCAGCTTCTTCTCGTCAGCCTCGCAGACCACGACTGCGGCATCGACGGCCGGCAACGCGGCACGCATGTCGTGCGCGAATTCGATCGAGCCGGGGCAATCGATAAAGGTGTAAGTGTCCCCCATGAAGCTGGTGGTGGCGGCGGTCAGGCCTACGCCCATCTTGTGTTGGCGCGCCTCGGGGCTGGCATCGCCGACGGAGGTTCCGGCATCGACGCTGCCGCATGACTTGATGGCGCCGGTGCGCGCCAGGATAGCTTCCAGAAGTGTGGTTTTACCGCTTTGGAAAGGGCCCACCAGCGCGATGCACCGTGGACCTCGGGGACTTCTGACGTCTTGTCCCATTGCCGCCTCCTCGTTTTGGAGCTCGGCCCATGATTGGGTCGGCGACCGTTCATGCTCTGCCTGCGTTTGACTTTTGGCAAGCGGGAAAACGTCGCTGCGGTGCGGCGTCGCGCAGGTTTGCGATGGCGGAGCGAAGCGACGAAGCGCCCGGGATCGTTGCCGAAGAAGTCCGAGGCTTCTTCGGCGGATTGCAGAACGGTGTGCGGGATCAGAGCGTGATCCGGAAAAGCGCCAAGCGGTTTTCCCGCGACAAACGCGGAACGCGTCTGTGCGGAGATCATGCTTGGACGGCTTTAGCGGCCCGGACGCAGCTCCAGGCTTTCGAGGCCCGCGGCGACGTTGACGCCGACCTGACCCTGCACGCTGAGCGGCTGCAGGGCGATGGTGTTGTCGGAGCCGCCGACCAGCACGTTGCCGCCGACGCCGACACCGAGCGTCGCGCTGCCCTGTGCGCCGGCGTAATTGCCCGAGAGCGCACCCGGTCCGAGCCGTTCCACCGGTGCGTAGACGCCCCAGGCCAATGCCGACTCCTGCGTGATGCCGAGATCGATGCCGACCTTGTGGATGGTCGCGATGTAGCGATCCTCAGGCATGCCGTTGGCGCGCAGCACGCAGCCGAGGTTGGTCACGGAACCGACGATGAAGCCGATGCTCGCGCCACCGCGGCATTCCAGGACACCGACCTGCACGCGCTGGCTCGGCTGTTGGGCGTTGACGCCAACGATTGCGGTAAGCGTGGCGATGGCGGCACCGGCGAGGAGAGTGAAGCGACGCATGTTGCGGGGTCTCCGGCTGAGAGGCATGACGCGAGCAGAGAACAGAACGGCGCCGTGTCTGCGGCGCCGTTCGCATCCTATGCCATAACATCGAATGGTCAGCCAGAATTTGCGGTGCCCGGCCACCGATTGTTGGGGGATGTTGCGGTGCTGCTATGTTCCACCGGGCCTGCCGCTCTGGCCGGGCAACGGACAGCAAACCACCGACAACAAAAAAGAGGCCCGCTTTGGCGGGCCTCCCTGATCGAACACCGGCCGACTTAGCGGTGGTGATGGTGACGGTGATGGCGATGATGACGGCGCGGACCGTAGGCAACCGGCTCGAGATCGATCCCGGCGATGCCCGCCGCAACGTTGAGGCCGGTCTGGCCCTGCACGCTGATCGGCTGCAGCGCGTAGGCGTTGTTCGGGCCGCCGAACAGGAAGTTACCGCCGGCGCCGAGGCCGACCGAGGCGTTGACGCCGACGCCGCCGTAGCTGCCGGCGAGCGCACCGCGCGGAAGCTGCGTGGTCGGGGCGCTGACGGCCCAGGCGAGCTGGGTGGTCGCGGTGACGCCGAGGTCGACGCCGATGCGCTTCACGGTCGCAACATAGGGCTCGGGGCGGCGGCCGCCGCTCTGGAACACGCACTCGAGGCGGGCAACAGAGCCGACGACGAAGCCGACGTTCTCGCCGCCCTGGCATTGCAGAACCCCGGCCTGAACCTGCTGAGGTGCCGCGTTGGCGGTGGCGAACTGCGCCAGCAACGCAAGCGCTGCAAGGGTGAGAGTCGAAAGTCGCATTATCTGTCTCCGCAAGGTGAACTGAACTGGAATTTGTGCGGCGGACACAATGCAAGGCTCGTGTCCAAAACAAGGCAGTTCGCAAAGCGGCCGTAAAAACTTCCCGCGTGTGGCATCGATGTTCGCACACACGCGCGTGAAGTGAGCAGCTTGTGATTTGACTCTGCGATTTTACCGGCAGGCGATTGAACGCCACAAACAAAAACGCTCCCGCATTCGGTGCGGGAGCGTTTCTTCTATTAACTCAGAAACAATTAACGCAGATTGCCGCAGAAGCGCTGGATGCGCTTGCAGGCATCCTCGAGATCCGAGGTCTTGGTGGCGTAGGAGATACGGAACGCCGGTCCGAGACCGAACGCCGATCCCTGCACCACGGCGACGCCTTCGCTCTCGAGCAGCTCGGTGACGAACGCCTCGTCATTGTCGATCACCTTGCCGGTCGGCGCGGTCTTGCCGATCGTGCCGGCGCAGGACGGATAGACGTAGAACGCGCCTTCCGGCCGCGGGCACTCGATGCCGCTCGCCTGGTTGAGCATCGACACCACGAGGTCGCGGCGCTCCTTGAACACCTTGTTGTTCGCGGCGATGAAGTCCTGCGGACCGTTCAGCGCCTCGACCGATGCCCATTGCGCGATCGACGACGGGTTCGAGGTCGACTGCGACTGGATCGTCGCCATCGCCTTGATCAGCTGCGCCGGGCCGCCGGCATAGCCGATGCGCCAGCCGGTCATGCAGTAGGCCTTCGACACGCCGTTCACGGTCAGCGTGCGGTCGTACAGGCTCGGCTCGACCTGCGCCGCGGTGGTGAAGACGAAGTCGTCATAGACGAGGTGCTCGTACATGTCGTCGGTCATCACCCAGACATGCGGATGCCTGACCAGCACGTCGGTCAGCGCCTTGAGCTCGCTCCTGGTGTAGGCCGAGCCGGTCGGGTTCGACGGCGAGCACAGGATCACCCACTTGGTCTTCGGCGTGATCGCCTTGTCGAGATCTTCCGGACGCAGCTTGAAGCCGGTCGAGGCCGGGCACACCACCGCGACCGGCTCGCCGCCGGCGAGCGCGACCATCTCGGGATAGCTGACCCAGTACGGCGCCGGGATGATCACCTCGTCGCCCGGATTGATGGTCGCCATCAGCGCGTTGTACAGCACCTGCTTGCCGCCGGTGCCGACGATGATCTGGTTCGGCTTGTAGCTCAGGCCGTTCTCGCGCGAGAACTTGTTGATGATGGCTTCCTTGAGCTCCGGAATGCCGCCGACATCGGTGTACTTGGTCTTGCCGGCCTCGATCGCGTGGATCGCAGCCAGCTTGATGTTGGCGGGCGTGTCGAAGTCCGGCTCGCCGGCGCCGAGGCCGATGACGTTGCGGCCCGCGGCTTTCAGCGCGCGTGCCTTGTCCGTGACCGCGATCGTCGCGGACGGCTTCACACGGTCGAGCGCAGCGGACAGGAAGGCCATTATCATCTCCTGGCAAACGTCGTGAGCGGTTGGGCCACGACTTGATTTGAATGGGATCGCGGCACCCTAGGCCGGTCGCCGCTGCACCGCAAGAAGCTTCGCGGTAAAGCACGAAAACTTTCACGCACGGCTCGCGACACGCGCAATATTGCGCAAGTTCCGGAGCCGAATGACTCATATCCGGCAAGCGCGGCGGTGGCCGCTAGCCCCTGTCGGCAAGGCCTCCGGCGGCGTGCACCGGTGCGGATTGCTCCGAGGACAATGTGCCGCGCGGCGCTTGCCCGACGGCGGCGACCGGCAGGCCATCAGGCGCAGCGGCCGGGCCGTCTCGCGATCGGAATGGCGCGTTAACGTTGGTGAATTTGCAGCGTGCCGGACCATAGCGTCGATCATGGCAATCGATCACGGCATCGACCGGCACCGTGCACACGTCGCGCAACCGTGATCTCCGGTGTTCGGCCGTGTTGATGGAATCGTTCTGCACGCGTGCAGTGCGGTAGAGGTTTCGACTTTTTCCACTCTCCAGGGCTTGCGACGCCCCCCTGTCGGCATCATTGTTTAGCGGCGTTGCGGTGTGACAGGCCGCGCAATCTCGAGCGTACCGTCTCCCTGATCCGAGTGAACACCAACGCAATGTACAAGCTCTATTCGATGCAGCGCTCCGGCAACAGCTACAAGGTCCGGCTGGCGCTTGCCGTGCTGAACACGCCGTACCAGGCAGTCGAGATCGACATCCTGCGCGGCGAGAGCCGCACCCCGGACTTCCTGGCCAAGAATCCGAGCGGCCAGGTGCCGCTGCTGGAGGTCGCCGACGGCCGCTATCTCGCCGAGTCCAACGCCATCCTCTGGTACGTTGCGATCGGCACGCCGCTGGCGCCGGAGTCGCGGATCGAGCGCGCCGAGGCGCTGCAATGGATGTTCTTCGAGCAGCATGCGCTGGAGCCGAATATCGGCGCCGCCTATTTCTGGCTCTCGCTGGTCAAGGGCGGCCGCGACCTGCAAACCCATTCGCTGGAGGACTGGATGGAGCGCGGCTATGCGGCGCTCCAGGTGATGGAGAACCACCTCAAGGGGCACACCTACTTCGCCGCCGAGCAGTTCACCGTCGCCGACATCGCCCTCTACGGCTACACCCATGTCGCCGACCGCTGCGACTTCGACCTGACGACTTTCCCCTCGATCCGCGCCTGGCTGAAACGGGTCGAGCAGACCCCCGGCTTCGTCTCGATGGATTGGCAGCCCGACGCCGCCGAACCGCAGGCTCGTCTTGTGGCAGGCCTCTGAACAACGGGGGTTGGAGAGCGGGAAGAACGGGGAAACTGCCTGAACAGCGGGCAAAACCATCCCTTTTGCCGTATTTTGGCCATTTTCGGGCGGCTCCGCCGCCGCAATGTTGCCGGTGACCGTCGGCAGATTCGCTCGGATGTCGCGAGTGATTCGCTCGCGGCCAGAGGGATTTAGACCATGACACGGTGGTCCGGCACGGCAGGCTTCCACGGCCGCCCTGCCCCGGTGGCATCGTCCCGGCTGACGAACGCGATCGCCGCGTCGCTCGCGCTTGGCGCGCTGACGCTGTGCCTGGTCGTCGCGGTGACGGTGCTGTCGAGCAACCTGAGCATGGCAATAGCGATCCCGGCGTAATCAGACAATTCCAGTTGGCACCTTAATCCGCGGCAAGGCGCGGGACGGACAGCGGCGCGACCATGATGAAGACCCCAGTCGGACTTGTGACCGTGACGCTGTCGGCGGCGATCCTGCTGGCCGCGTCGCTCCTGATCGTGACCGGCACCCAGGGCGAAGACCGCGCCCACCCCGCGCCGGTGACGGCCCCCGCCGCCAAGCCGGCTCCGCATCGCTAGCGCAGCGGCACTAGCTCCATTTGTGGAAGATGAAGAACGCGCCGGCGGCGATGAAGGCAAATCCGAGCGCGTGATTCCAGCCCAGCGGCTCCTTCAGGTATAGCACCGAGAAGGCGGCGAACACGACCAGCGTGATCACCTCCTGCATCGTCTTGAGCTGCGCCGCCGAGTAGACCGCGCTGCCCCAGCGATTGGCCGGCACCGCAAGCCAGTATTCGAAGAAGGCGATGCCCCAGCTCACCAGGATGACCAGGGGAAGCGAATGATCCTTGAACTTGAGATGGCCGTACCAGGCGAAGGTCATGAAGACGTTCGAGGCGAACAACATCAGGATCGGCAGCAGCGACGGCGAAATGGCGGGCATCGATGTCCTCTTGAAAGCAAAGCAGGCGCCAACCCGCAGGCCCGGAACCGGGTTCCATGGCGATCTGCATAGCATTTGATTTGAAAGCAGCGAAAGCTGGTTCAGCCCGCGCAAGATGCGCTTAACGGTCGAGACCGAAATGCCGGCGCCGTTGCGGCGCTGTCGTCAAACTGACGCTTTATCGTTTGTTCGACAGATAGCGAGAACGCGCATGCGGTTCGACTGGCGTGCCATTTCAGGTCCGGCCCTGACGGCGATCGCGGCGCTTGCCGCCTTCCTGATCGATCGCCTGATCGTCACCGTCCCCAATCCGGCGCCGCTGTTCGTCTGCATCGTGGCGCTGGCGAGCTCGATCAGCGGCATCACGTCCGGGCTGATTTCCGCTGCGATCGCGGTGGCCGGCTCGGCACTGTTCTTCCTCGATCATCGCGCGCTGCCCGGCTACGACACCGCCGACGTCGCGCGAATGCTGCTGCTGGCGGCGACCGCGGCTGGCACCGCCGTGATCACCGGCATGCTGCGGCAGAAATGGATCCACGCCTTCGCCGCCGACCGGCAGCATCACGCCACGTCAGAGCGGCTCGCCGCCGCGCTCGACCAGGTCGACATCGGCATCGTGCTGCTCGACGCCGACACCCGCGCCGAATTCATCAACCGCGCCTTCCGCGATTACTTCGCGCTATCGGATGCGCAGGCCGAGAGCAAGCCGCCCTTCGTCGCGCTGATGTATCATGGCCGCGACACCGGCGCCTATGAACTGCCCGAAGACGAGCTCAGCGCGTTCATCACCGAGCGCATCGCGATGATGCGTTCAGGCGATTCCACGCCGATCAACCTCAATCTCGCCGACGGCCGGGTGCTGCGCTTCAGCTGCACCGCGCTGCCCGACGGCGGCCGCATGCTGAGCTATACCCCGGTGACCGACCTGGTGCGGCACACCGACGATCCGGCAAGGGTCGATGAATATCGGGCGCAGCGCGCCGGGCCCGAGCGGCATCCGGCGCGATTGCTGCGCGCCGCGAAGTGAGGCGCGACCTCCACAATTGATCCCGCGGGATAGCGACGCTAGAAGCTTGCGAGCGATGCACACGCATCGTGCAATGCGGGATCATCCAACCCATGTCCGACGACGTCACCATCCGCTTCGTCACATCAGACGATTACGCCCAGTGGCTTCCTTTGTGGGACGGCTACAACGCCTTCTACGAACGGTCCGGACCGACCGCGCTCGCGCCCGAGATCACCGCGATGACGTGGCAGCGCTTCTTCGATGCCTACGAGCCGGTGCATGCGCTGGTCGCCGACGCCGGCGGCACGCTGCTCGGCTTGACGCACTATCTGTTTCATCGCTCGACCACGGCGATCGCGCCGATCTGCTATCTGCAGGATCTCTTCACCAGCGAGGCCGCGCGCGGCAGGGGCGTCGGCCGCGCCTTGATCAACGGCGTCTACGCGCAGGCCAAGCTCGCGGGATCACCGCGCGTCTACTGGCAGACGCACGAGACCAACCGCACCGCAATGCAGCTTTATGACAAGGTCGCGGACAGACCCGGCTTCGTGATCTATCGCAAGATTCTCTGAGCGCGCATGCGCGGCCTGTGGATCGAATAAAGATGTCACCGGCACGTTACAAAGCCCGGCTAGGCTTCGCCCTGCGTAAGATCAGGCCCCCCGTCTCAGATCTTCGCCCCGAGCGGTCCCCGTCAGTCGCCGCGTCTGACCGGGACCGCTTTTTTTACCGCACTGCTTTCGCGACATTCCGTTTGTGACACTGCCTGCGCGGCAGGACGGCACCTTGCTGGCGCTTGTTCTTATGATAGTGCGCAGCATCCTTGCCTGCCCCACATACCTTCGTCATTCCGGGATGCGCCGAAGGCGCAGGCCCGGAATCCATTTCACCGCCTGCGCTGCGGCCCGATGGATTCCGGGCTCGCGACTTCGTCGCGCCCCGGAATGACGGTAGAGCGAGATCTAAACCACCAGCCCCTTCATCGGCTTCACCGGGGCGCTGTCCGGAAACACCGCATCGGCCAGCACGCGCTCGCCGAGGCCGAACTGATCGTGCAGCAGGCCCTTGATCACGGCGCGGAGGTCGGTGGTCGGGGCGAGGTCGCGGGCCTGGTAGAGATTGGCGGGCTTCAGCCCGGGCCAGTCGGTGATCATGCGGCCGCCGTTCACCGCGCCGCCGGCGAGCAGCGCGATTGTGCCGGTGCCGTGGTCGGTACCCTCGGTGCCGTTGATGCGCGCGGTGCGGCCGAACTCGGTGGCGACCACGATCACGGTGTCGCGCCAGCGCGCGCCGAGGCCGCTCTGGAATTCCGCCAGCGCACCGTCGAGGCCGCCGAGCAATTGCGCGAGCCGGCCGACCGGCCCGCCCTCATTGGCATGGGTATCCCAGCCGTCGAAGGCGAGCGCGCCGATCCGCGGGCCGTCATCGGCTGCCATCAATTTCGCGGCGCCGCGCGCCACCAGCCGCATCGCCGCTGCACCGCCGCCACCGGGCTTCGGCTTCATCTCGTCGCCCTGCGCCTGTTTCTCGAGCTGCAAGCCCTGCGTCAAAGCACTCGCCAGCATCGGATCGCGGTGCTGATAGAGATCGAGCAGCCGCATCGCGGTGTCGTCGGCGGCCTGCGGCAGCGCGGTCGGCGCCCAGCCGACGGTCGGCGCCGCGCCGCGTAGCACCAAAGGCGTGGTCGGGCCGACCGCGAGTGCGCTGGTCACCCGCTCGCCCTTCGGAAGCGCCTCCAGCGCGCGGTTGAGCCAGCCGGACTGCACCCGACCGGGACCGGGGAAGCCGCTCTCCAGCACATCCTGGCCGTCGAAATGCGAGCGATCGCGATACGAGGTCGCCACCGCATGCACCACCGCGGCCTGCTTGGCGCGATACATCTTTGCAAACTCCGGCATCGCCGGATGCAGGCCGAAGAACGGATCGAGCATCACCGCCGCATTCGCCCCATCGGACCGCAGCGCGATCGCGCCATGCAGGCCGGCATAATCGGGATCGCCGACCGGCGCCACGGTGGCAAGGCCATCGAGTGCGCCGCGCAGGATGATGGTGACGAAACGCGGATCACGGCCATCGGCGGCGCGGGCGAATTTCGGCAAATAGGCCCAGGCGGCAAACGAGGCGCCGCCGAGCAGCAGCGCGCGACGCGACGTCGCCTGCATCATCAGGCTCTCGGAGCAATCCATCGTCATCTCCTCTGGAATTCCGGCGACATCAGCAGCAGCGCCAGCGCCTGTTGCCGCGATTCCGCGCGCTCGATGGTGCGTCGCGTCTCCGCCGACGCGGCGTCGGCAGCCACGAGTTCAAGCAGGTCGCGCGGATCGAACTTGTCGGCGAGCTGGGACGCCATTTGCGCCGAGATGTCGAGCCTGAGCTTGAGGCCTTCAGGCGCCGCCCAGGCCGCGCTGGTATCCGGAAAGCCGTTCGGTCCGGCCGGCGACCACAGCGGCTGGCCGAGCACGTTGAGGCCATTGAGGTAGCGCCCCGGATCCTCCGGATTGCGCGCCAGCAGGCGGCCGGAGGCAACCAGAAATTCGTAAGGCGAGCGCATCTTGGTCGGCGGCGCCTGCCAGGCCCCGTTGGACTGGACCAGCGTCGTGGCCAGCGCCCTGAGATCGCCGTCGGTTTTGGTGAAGCTGTCCTGCAGCTTCGCCACCAGCGCCGGCGGCGGATCGTCGGCGACGAAATGACGGGCGAATTTGGTCGCGATGAATTTCGCGGTGGAGGGATGCCGCGCGATGTCGGACAGCACCGCCTCGCCCTGCGCCACACCGACCTGCGCGTAGGTCTTGCCCAGCACCTGCTGCGGACCGGGCTGGTGCGCATTGGCGTTGAACACGAAACTGCCGGGCGTGCCGAGCTGGCCCTGGCGGCCGGCAAAGGTCCAGCCGGTGATGACGCGCGCCAGCGCCGTCACGTCGTCCTGGCTGTAGCCGCCGCCGACGCCGAGCGTATGCAGCTCCATGATCTCGCGCGCGAGGTTCTCGTTCAGGCCGCGGTGGCGGTTGATGCCGGCGCGCGACTCCGGCCCGAGCGATTGCTGGTTGTCGAGGAAGAACAGCATCGCCGGATGCTGCTCGACGCTCTTCAGCATGTCCGCGAAACGACCGAGCACATGAGGGCGGATCGCCTCGCGCTCGAACGAGCCGGCCCACATCCGCGCCAGCGCGCCCTTGTTGGCGGAGATGCAGAAATGGTTGGACCAGAACACCACGAGCCGCTCGACGAAGCCGCAGTCGGCGACCACGCCGCGCTGCAGCCGCGCCAGCGCCTCGGCGCGGAACGTCTTCTGGATGATGTTGGGCGGCTCCGCCGGCGGCTTGGGCGGATTGGCCACCGTCTGCATCGTCGAAGGCTGCATCGCGGCGGACGGCATCATCGCCGCATTGGCATTGTCGACCGCCTGCGGATCCTTGCCGGCGATCTCCTTGGCCGCCGTCGAGAGCGACAGATTGCGCCGCTGCGGCGGCGTGGCATCGGACCCTTGCGGCGGTGTCTCGCTCGCGCCCTGCTGCGCGACCTTCGCGGCGTTGCGCGCCTGCTGGATCTCGAACTGATAGTCGAACACCTGCCGGCCGAGCTCTGGCGTCGAGAGCAGGCCCGGCACTTCGAGCAGCGCGCCATTCGGGCGCGCCAGTTCCGCCAGCACGAAACCGCGCGGATCGGAGGCTGCGTTGATGAAGTCGCCGGCCGCCCCGCCGCGGGCACCAAATCCAAACCGATTGAGCGCAGTCAGCGCGGCTTGCGAATCACGGGCCATCAGATTTCCTTTGGCGGCCTATTCCGGCTATACCTGTTGCAGAGCATGATAGCGCGGATCAGGATGAACCCGAGATTAATTCGCGCATTAAATCGCGGTTAGAATGGACCTCTCTTCACGTGATCGTTCCGAACGAGCATCACCGCGCCGGCTGGCCTGCACGGCGTGCGGCAGCGAATTTTCCTGCTCGCCGACAGGACCGTGCTGGTGTTCCGACGAGAGCTTCCGGCTGCCGATGCCGACCGACGGCAGCGACTGCCTGTGCCCGTCATGCCTGCGCAAGCTCGCGGACCAACAAGCTGCGGTGAGCGGCACGTGAACGCACCCTGGACCGTCGACGCCATCCTGCTCGACATGGACGGCACGCTGCTCGACACCGAGAAGGTTTACTTCGACAGCCTGGTCGCGGCGCTGAACGCGTGCGGCTACACCGATGATGTCGTCGCGCTGTGCCATTCGATGGTCGGCCTTCCCGGCCCCGTCTGCGAGGCGATGCTGCTTGACCGCTATGGCGCGGCGTTTCCGCTCGCCGAGGTCAACCGCACCTTTGTTGTCACCCGCGATCGCATGTTCGATGCCGGCCTGCCGCTCAAGCCCGGAACGATCGAGCTGCTCGACGGCCTCGCCGACCGCCAGACCGCAATCGTAACCTCGTCATCCCGCCGCACGGCCGAACGCCATCTCACGCTCGCCGGAATCCGCGACCGCTTCGACACGCTGCTGACGCTCGACGACGTGACCCGCGGCAAGCCGGATCCCGAGCTCTATCTGAAGGCTGCCGCGCGGCTCGGCGTCACGCCCATGGCCTGCATTGCGGTGGAGGATTCCAATCACGGCGTCGCCGCCGCGCACGCCGCCGGCGCGATCACACTGATGGTGCCTGACATGGCGCCGCCGACGGAAGAGACCCGCGCCAAATGCGCGGCTGTGCTGCCGGACCTGAATGCGGTGCTGGCGCTGCTACAGGAGCGTGGCGCGCTTTAGCCGTCATTGCGAGCGTGGTCGGCGGGTCCTGCAAATAGCAGCAGATTGCCGTCCGGATCCTTGACGATGAAGCCCCTCGCCCCCCAGGGCTCGCGCCGTAAGGTCTGAAAGAAGCTCACGCCAGCCGCCTGATACTCCAGGAACAGTGCCTTGATCGCTTCCGCGCTTGCGACCGTCAGAGATGCCGTCAGAAGCTGTTCGCGGTCGCGCAACGCTCCATCGATCAACGGCGTCGCAACACAGCGCAAATTGAGCCTTGCCGCATCGCGCGTGACCTGTGCGTAGAACGGCGGCTCGCCATAGGTAAAAACGACACCAAAACCGAGTTTGCTGGTGAAGAAGTCGCAAGCGGCCTTGATGTCGGTGACGAACAGCTGCGGTTCGGCGGCGGTGATGATGGGCTTGGTCGTGGCTTGCTTTGCATGTTCAGGCATAGTCGAGAGTCCTGTTTTGAGCGCCTGCCAACTCTCGAACCCATGATGCCGTGCGACCAATTCCTGCGCATCGCCCAGCTTGAAGCTGTACGCGAGAATGTCGGAGTCGGTCATCTGGCTGAAACGGGGCAAGCCGGACCTGATCTGGGCCGCGACCGGATAATAGCGGTCGCGGTGTCGACGCAGGATCGACTTGGCCTGTTTGCGGAGGTTTTCGAGATCGGGCATGGGCGCAGCTACGGTTTACGTCGCGTAGGTGGGCATTGCCCCTTCGGCCGAACGCCGATGCGCCCTACATGCAGCAGCGCGAGGATGCCGCGACGAGGCGACGCTGTCAACCGCGCCGCTTGCTACCACGGCCGGACAGCGCCATCTCGATCAGCGTGCGCGCGGCTCCGCCAGCGGTCTCCATGTAGCTGGCGTCGCGATGCAGCAGCACCGCGGCGAATGATCCGTCCAGCAACAGGATCTGCCGAGCCAGCTTCAGCGGATGGGCGATCCCCCTGCTCGGCGAAGGTCGCGCGCGGCCAGTCCTCGGACTTCTTCTTGTGCGCGGCGCGCCGATTTAGATCGCGGGATGGTCGGGCATGTTGGCGAGTTCGGCGGAGGTGCGCAGCGTGCCGAATCGGATCGCGCTTTTGCGCAGATCGGTGGGCTAACCCAGCATACGAAGCATCGCGAACCCGCTCAGGTCGTCCGCACCTTCGATGACTTCGCGGTCTTTGCGCGTTTGATCGCGGCGCGATTGTCGTGCGCTGCGTGGCGGCTGCGCGGCTTCGCGTCCCGCGCCGCCTGCCGCGTTTTGTCGCCACCGCGGTGAGCGGCATATTCCTTGCCGTCGATCGGCGCCAGATGAGGCGGGTCGAAATCGAGATAGGGCCGTGCGACGCCAAACTCCTTGCCGTGCGCGTCAACCCATTTCCAAAGCCTTTCCGACGATTTCCAGCGGTCGTCGCGAGTCGCGCCGTCGATGCTGACGATGTCGGCCGCGAGCCCATGGCCGTAGCCGCCACGGAAGCTGCCGCCGTGATACGACTTGGTGCTGGCCGCCTTCAGCCCGCTCGCAATCGACTGGCGGTAGTCGTCGCGGAAGGCGCTGGTGATGCCGGGCGACAGTCCGGCCTGTTCCGCCGCCAGCAGCGCACGAAAGAGCTTCAGCTTGAAGCTGCGATCGACGCCTCCCATGACGTAGTCCATCATCGGCATGCCGGCTCTTTCGGCCGCCTTGGCGTCCTTCCAGGCGAAATCCTCATCGACGAGCTTGGTGAAGGTCCTGGTGACCGTCACCATTTTCTTCTTTCTCTTGACCGTCACCTGCCTCTGCTCAGGCACCTTGATGGTGTCTTCCTTGGGCGTCCTTTGATAGAGCGCCCACAGATAGCGATCGACGCAGGCATTGACGTCCCAGCACTCGTCGAGGATTTCGACGGAGTCCACCGCGGGCTTGACCACGCGCGGCTTCGGATCCGGCGCGTTCGCTGCCGGCGCTTGCAGCGGTTGAATGTCCGGCGGCAGCGCCGGATCGGTCAATGCGGCCCTCGACGACAGGCTCCGTCTCGCGCGCGGTCGGCGCGGCATGGGCAGTCGCCACCGCTTCCTGTTCATTCATGGTCGGTGCACGAGGGCCGTCGACAGCTGCGTTCGACGTGGCAGTCGCCGGCGATGTCGCCGATACGGCATCGGCGATAACAGTGGGTGCGCGGGACCCATCAATCGATGCACCGGCAACTGACGCATCGGCGACTGGCGCATCGGCGACCGATGCACCGATTTTCTCGATACCAGCCGAACCGAACGCCGCAAACCACGAGACAATGCAGCCCGACAGAACGACCGTGCCGCCCAATGTCGCCGCCCGCACCCGCCGCGAGTTCATCATCCCAGCCTCCACGGCTCCTCGGGAGCCAGATTGCAAGCATGTGACGATGCGATCATCGGCTACGGGAGTGGTCGCGCAATGGCGAAAGAAGGTTAACGACCCATCTTTCCGAACGATGTTGCCCGAATGCAACTCGCGCCCTAGCCCCGTTTTTGTCCCTTCTTCTTGAGCGCTAGCTCGATCAGCGTCCGCGCGGCTTCGCCCGCGGTCTCCATGTAGCTGGCGTCGCGATGCAGCAGCACCACGGCGAATGATCCGTCCAGCAGCAGCAGGATCTGCCGCGCCAGCTTAAGCGGATCGGCGATCCCTTCGTCGGCGAAGGTCGCACGCAGCCAGTCCTCGAACTTCTTCTTGTGCGCGGCGCCGATTTTGATCGCGGGATGGCCGGGCATGTTGGCGAGCTCGGCCGAGGTGCGCAGGAAGCCGCAGCCCTTCCATTTCGGATGCCGCGCCGAGCGCGCGAGGTTCTTGAAGATGACCTCGACTTTCGCAGGCAGGCCGCCCCCGGCCTCCGCGAACCATTTCCGGAACAGCGCAAGATTGGGCTGATCGCGCGCGGCGAGATAGGCGGCGACCAGATCGTCCTTGCTCTTGAAGTGATAATACAGCGTGCGCTTGGTGAGGCCGGCCTTGGCGGCGACCTCGTCGACGCTGACGCGGCGGATGCCTTCGCTGTAGAACAGCGAATTCGCCGCCTGGACAATGCGCTCGCGGGTCGGTTCGGAGGCTCTGAGCATGCAGTCGTATGTATACTAACCAGTGAATATACTCAAATTGCGGAAGCCTCTAGGTTCGGCTGCGCGAAACGCCCATGCCGGAGACTGCACCATGTCCGAACCCATCCTGCTCGAGATCACCGACGGGATCGCCTGATCACGTTGAATCGTCCCGAACAGCTCAACGCGCTGAACTACGCGCTGATCGACCAGCTGATGGCGGCGCTCGGCCGCATCGAGGGCGATGCGAGCGTGCGCGCCGTGATTCTGACCGGCGCCGGCGAGCGCGCCTTCTCGGCGGGCGCCGACATCAAGGAATTCTCGGACAGCGTCAAGCAGGGCGCCGCCGTCGCGGTGCGCGACTTCGTTCGCCGCGGACAAGCCATGACCGCGCGGCTCGAGGCGTTCAAGAAGCCCGTGATCGCCGCGGTCAACGGGATCGCCTTCGGCGGCGGTTGCGAGATCACCGAAGCCGTGCATCTCGCCGTCGCCAGCGACCGCGCGCTGTTTGCAAAGCCCGAGATCAAGCTCGGCATGCCGCCGACCTTCGGCGGCACGCAGCGGCTGCCGCGGCTGGCCGGACGCAAGCGAGCCCTTGAGTTGCTGCTGGCGGGCGATCCGTTCCCGCCCGAGCACGCGCGCGAGATCGGGCTGGTCAACCGGATCGTGCCGCACGATCAATTGCTGACCGCCGCGCGCGAGCTCGCCGGCCGCATCACCAGGCATTCGCCCGGCTCGGTCGCCGGCACCATCACCGCGGTGACGCGCGGGCTCAACATGCCGATCGCCGAAGGCCTGCTGGTCGAAAGCGAACAGTTCGCCGCACTGGTGCCGAGCCGCGATCTCGCCGAAGGGCTCACGGCGTGGAAGGAGCGGCGCCCGGCGAAGTATGCCGAGGCATAGAGCACCAACGCTACCACGTCATTGCGAGGAGCGAAGCGACGAAGCAATCCATTGCTCAGCACGCGCGGACAGATGGATTGCTTCGCTTCGCTCGCAATGACGGCGACGAGCCCTACCGCACCACGGCCGCGGTCTGCCCGAACAGCAGCTTGCGCTCTTCCTCGGTGCGGATCGCGGGCTGGCCGAAATTCGGGTTGACCTCCTTGGCCTTCGCATAGGCACGCTCGGTCGCGGGACGCTTGCCGATCGTCTCCAGCCAGCGCTTCAGATGCGGGAAGTCGTCGATCTCCTGGCCCTGGTTCTTGTAGGGCACGACCCAGGGATAGCTCGCCATGTCGGCGATCGAATAATCGCCGGCGATGAATTCGCGGTCGGCCAGCCGCTTGTTGAGCACGCCGTAGAGCCGGTTGGTCTCGTTGACATAGCGATCGATCGCGTAAGGCAGCTTCTCGACCGCGTAATTGCGGAAGTGATGGTTCTGCCCGGCCATCGGCCCGAGCCCGCCCATCTGCCAGAACGTCCACTGGATCGCGTCGTAGCGGCCGTAAAGATCCTGGGGCAGAAATTGTCCGGTCTTCTCGGCGAGATAGAGCAGGATCGCGCCGGACTCGAACAGCGAGATCGGCTTGCCGCCGCCCTTCGGCGCGTGATCGACGATCGCCGGAATGCGGTTGTTCGGCGCGACCTGCAAAAAGTCCGGCTTGAACTGATCGCCCTTGCCGATGTTCACCGGGAAGATCTTGTAGGCGAGGCCGGTCTCCTCGAGGAAGATCGTGATCTTGTGACCGTTCGGCGTGGACCAGTAATGGAGATCAATCATGGGCGTGATCCTGCATGTCAAGGGATTGCCGGCGCATCGGCGAGAACGATGCGCGAGAAAGATGCGATTGCATTGACTTGGGCGCATAACGGCACCCAAGTCAATGGCGCCCGCATTGCACCGCGCGCGAATGTGATCTGCAAACAACGCAAGCGCCCGATTGAGCCGCGCCCCGATTGCACCTAGGCTCCGCATGCTTCGTATTCAAGAATTTTCAGAACATGGGGGATTGCGATGACACGGGATTTGGCACGACGTGAATTCCTGAAGGGCTCGGCGGCGATCGCCGGCGCTGCGGCGGTGGGCGCATTCTCCTGCGTCGAGATCGCGAGCGCGGCACCGATCCAGGTGCCGAGCGTCGACAAGCTCTCGATCCGCGTGCTGGTCGATTCCAGCTTCGACCTGTTCCTGCGGCCAAAGCAGGCGCACGGCGTCTCGATCGCGCCGGCGGCGCGCGGCGCCGACTTCCGCAAATCGCTGCACAATGAATGGGGCCTGTCGCTGTGGCTGGAATCCGAAGCCGCGGGCAGCCAGCGCAGCCTGATGCTGGACTATGGCTATACGCCCGAAGTGCTGCTCAACAACATGGAGCTGGTCGGCGTCGATCCGGCGAAGCTCGACGCGCTGATCGTCAGCCACGGACACTACGATCATTTCGGCGGCCTGAACGGCTTCCTCGACAGATTCCGCGACAAACTGCCGGCCGACGTCAAGCTCTATGCCGGCGGCGAGGACAATTTCTGCCACCGCGTCAACGCGACGGCGACCAAGGGCCAGTTCACCGACTTCGGCACGCTGGACCGCCGCCAGCTCGCCGCGCAGCGCGTCACCACCGTGCTGTGCGAGACGCCGACCGTGATCGCCGGCCACGCCTTCACCACCGGCAAGATCACCCGCCGCAGCATCGAGCGCGTGCTGCCGCAGACCTGGGTCGAGTTCGGCATCAAGGACGGGCTCGGCTGCAACGCCAGCCACTATTTGCCGGCCGAGATGGACGGCAAGATCGTGCCCGACGAGCACATCCACGAGCATGCGACCTGCTTCAACCTGAAGGATTTCGGCCTGGTCGTGATCTCGTCCTGCGGCCATGTCGGCATCGTCAATTCGGTGAAGCAGGCGCAGGAGGTCTCGGGCATCCAGAAGGTGCACGCGATCGTCGGCGGCTTCCATCTCGGCCCGGCGCCGAAGGACTACCTCGCCGAGGTGGTGGCCGAGATCAAGAAGCTCGATCCCGACGTGCTGATCCCGATGCATTGCTCCGGGCTCAACTTCGTGCAGGAGGCGACCGCGCAGATGGGCGACAAGGTGCTGGTCACCACCACCGGCAGCCGCCTCTCGTTCGGCATATGATCGCGCCGATGCTGCGCGCTATCGCATGCGCCGGCGCCGGCCTGTGGCTGACGCTGGCGGCGGCGCTGGCCGGCGATCCGCCACAACAGCAACGATCGGCGCGATCGGCCGCCGAGATCATGGACATCCTGATGTGGAACAGGGAGCCGGTCGGCGGACCGTTCGCGCTGACCGATCAGGCCGGCCATGAACGTACCGACCGCGATTTCCGCGGCAAGCTCATGCTGATCTATTTCGGCTTCACTTACTGCCCCGACGTCTGCCCGACCGATCTGCAGGCGATCGGGCTCGCGCTCGATAAGCTTGGCTCCGACGGCGATCAGGTGCAGCCGATCTTCATCACCGTCGATCCCGAGCGCGACACCCCTGCGCATCTCGCCGACTACGTGCCGATGTTTCATCCGCGATTGATCGGACTGACCGGCAGCGCCGATGCGATCCGCGAACTCGCCGATTCCTACAAGGTCTATTACGCCCGAGTGCCGCTCGAGGGTGCCGGCGACTACACCGTCGATCACACCGCCTACATCTACCTGATGGACCGCGACGGCCATTATCTCGGCTTCTTCCCGCCGGGCACCTCGGCCGACCGCATGGTCGAGATCATCCGGCCCAGGCTCGCCGAGCCGGGACGCTGACTTCCCGCTGCGTCAATGCATCCGCCCGTGCGCGCGCAAGAACGTCTCGCCGCTTTCGGTCACCATCACCCGCATGCCCTCGACCGAGGGACGGCGCGCGACGTAGCCGCGGTCGACGGCGTCTTCCCAGATCGTCAGCCGCGGGCACGAGGTGCGCCAGACCTCGAGCACCTCGGCATAGCGCCGCGGCTCGCGCGCGACCCATTCCACGAGATCGAGCACCAGGGCGTCCGTGGTTTCGGTCATCGCATGTCTCCTTCAACGACCCGAGCGCGATCGCGACTTCCCCTTCTCCCCGCTTGCGGGGAGAAGGTCGGGATGAGGGGGAGTTCTCCGCAAGGGAGGTTGCAGTGGGACTCGCGGAGGCTCCCCCTCACCCGGATCGCATCTGCGATGCGATCCGGCCTCTCCCCGCAAGCGGGCGAGGCGCCACAAACGATCGCTGCATATTACTGCGCCGCTTGGCCTCTGCCCGCAAACCGAGTTATCTTGCCCTTGCATCAGTTTTCCTGAGGGTTCATGCGGCGGCTGCTCTTTCTCAACGGCATCAAGGCATTCGAGGCCGCGGCGCGGACCGGCAGCTTCGCGGCCGCAGGCAGCGAGCTCAACGTCTCGGCCGCCGCGATCAGCCGGATGGTGCATCTCTTGGAAGAGCGGCTCGGCGTCGCGCTGTTCGAGCGCAAGGCCAACCGCCTCGTCACCACACAGGCCGGCCGCGCCTATCAGAGCGGGCTGACGCCGATCTTCGATGCGCTGGCGAGCCTCACCGCGCAGGTCACGGCGTCGGCGAGCGCGCGGGTGCTGACCGTCGGCGTCGGGCCGACATTCGCGATGAAGTGGATGATCCCGCACCTCGCCGAGTTCCGCAAAGCCGAGCCCGACATCGAGGTGCGGATCACGACCGGCGGCATGGCGGCGCCGTTCGCCGACGACTGGAGCTGCGGCATCCAGCTCGGCGACGGCCAGTGGCCGGGCCTGGTCGCCGAGCCGCTGTTCGCCGCCGACCTGATGCCGGTCTGCACCGCGCGGCTCGCCGGCACCTTGAAGCGCCCCGCCGATCTCAAGGGGCCGAGCCTGATCCGCGTCGCGCATTCGCCCGACGACTGGCCATCCTGGCTGAAGGCCGCCGGCGTGCCGCGCCTGACCGCGCGCGGGCCGGAATTCCAGTTCTACGGCCAGGCGCTGCAGGCAGCCAGCGACGGGCTCGGGATCGCGATGGGCATCCGGCCCTATATCGATGACGATCTCGCCGCCGGCCGGCTGGTGGCGCCGTTTGCGCTCAGCGTGCCGAAGGGCATGCGCTGGTATCTGGTCTATCGCGGCTTCCATGCCGAGCAGCGCGACTTCGCCGCGTTCCGGCGCTGGATCATCCGCGCCGCCGCCGAACCCGCCGCCCGCCGCAAGGGAGCGCGCAGTGCCTGAGGAGACCATCGACACGCTGGTGATCGGCGGCGGCCAGGCCGGGCTCACCATGAGCCATCGGCTGAAGCAGCGCAGCATCGACCATCTGGTGCTGGAGCGGCGGCGCATCGCCGAGCGCTGGCGCAGCGAGCGCTGGGACGGATTGATGTTCCAGTTTCCGAACTGGTCGGTGCGGCTGCCGGAGTTTGCGTTTCCGCACGGCGATCCCGACGGCTTCTCGGACACCGCGGCGATCATCGCCTTCATCGAGGCCTATGCCGCCTTCGTCGCGCCGCCGCTCCGCTGCGGTGCCGAGGTGTCGAGGCTGCGCCGCGACGTCACCGGCTTCGTTGCCGAGATCGCCGGCGGCAGCATCCATGCCCGCAACGTCGTGGTCGCCACCGGCCCCTATCAGCGGCCGCTGCGGCCGGCGCTGCTGCGCGATCAGCTCGGCCTGTTTCAGGTCCATGCCAGCGCGTACAAAAATCCCGCGCAATTGCCCGATGGCGCGGTGCTGGTGGTCGGCGCCGGCGCCTCGGGCGCGCAGATCACCGACGAGCTGATGCGCGCCGGCCGCCGGGTCTTCCTCTCGGTCGGCCGTCACAACCGGCTGCCGCGCCGCTATCGCGGGCGTGACCTGTTCTGGTGGCTGGCCGAGATGGGCATCGACCAGACGCCGGTCGAGCAGCGCGGCCCGTCCCGCCTGCTGCCGGTGATCTCGGGCGCGCATGGCGGCCACACCATCGATTTCCGCCGCTTCGCCGCCGACGGCGTGACGCTGCTCGGCCGCATCATTGCGGCACGCGACGGCGTGCTCGAGATCGCGCCCGATCTCGCCGTCAACATCGCCAATGGCGACGCCTACTACGCGACGTTCCTCGGCATCGTCGACGACTTCGTCGCGGCCCGCGGCCTCGATCATCCCGGCGATCCCCTGGCGCGCGTCCGCCTCGGCGATCCGCCCTGCCTGACCGCACCGCTTGAGGCGATCGACCTCAGCGCCGAGCGGATCACCTCGGTGATCTGGGCCACCGGCTATGGCCTCGACCTCGGCTGGATCGACATACCGGTGCTAGATGCCGATGGAGCACCACGACACCGCCGCGGCGTCTCCGACGTGCCGGGCCTTTATTTCCTCGGCCTGCAATGGCTGTCGAAGATGAAATCCTCGTTCCTGTCGGGCGTCGGCGACGACGCCGCCGATCTCGCCGACCACATCGCGGCCCGCCGATAGGGACGAGCATACTTACCTCGAATCAAACGGCAGCCTTTGCTTCACCTCGCCCCGCGTGCGGGGAGAGGCATAAGCCGCCTTCGGCGGCCGTTCTCGAGAACGCCGAAGCAGAGCTTCGGCTATGACGCATCGTCAGATGCGTTCCGGGTGAGGGGGAGTCTCCGCAAACACAGCTCTGACCGTAGCGCGGAGACGGCCCCTCACCCCAACCCTCTCCCCGAAAGAACGTAAGAACGGGGAGAGGGAGCACAGCGCCAAGTTCCGCCACTCTGCGGAAATAAACCGCGCGATTTGTGATCTGGTTCACATAGGGCACCGTGCGCCCGTGCTTCCTATGAGAAGGGCATCCCGAGGTCGCCATGATTTACAGCGGTTTTGAGATCACGTCGTTCGAAGTGGGGAAGGGGCAATGGCACGCCAGGATTCAACGGGTCGATCAAAGGCCGGTCGTCATCGATGGCATGCCGTTTCCGACGCTCGACATCGGCTTTGCGTGGTCCGATCCGGATGCGGCGATCGACGACGCGAAGAGAGCTATCGACCGCTTCCCACAACGGTCTGGCATGATGCTGCCGGTGGCCAAAGTGTCGGCGTGACCGGCAACGTCATGATTGCCGCCGTTCCGCAATGCGAGCCGGATCCGGTCTGGCCGGCTCAGGTCCGCACCAATTGCCCGGAATGCGCCGCCCAGCTCTCGCTGCTGCGCGTCATCCCGGGCCGCGCCGCCGAATACTGGACCATGCGCTGCGACGGCTGCGGCGGCATCCATCTCGACATCGTGGACAAGCCGCGCGCCTGAGAGGGTGTGAAGCTTTGTCCTCATCCACTGTTGCCGTCGCCCGGCTTGGCCGGGCGACCCAGTACGCCGCGGCTTATCGGCTCAAGCCACGACCGTCTCTGGAATACTGCATCACCCGCAAATGCGCGGGTGATGACACTGAGCAAGCTGCGTAAACCGATCCGGTCATCCTGACGCGCTGCACCGGCCTTTGCCCTGCTGCCACCCTGCTGTCAGCAGCCTCGGCTGCGCGCTAATCCAGCCGTCGTTTGCCCTTTTCTCGCTGCCGGACTCGTCCCATATTCCCGGCATGGCGAAGACACCGAACACCCCGAAAAAGCCCGGCAAATCCCCCAAATCCAAAGCTCATCGACCAGACGTGCTCCCGATCGGACCGGCGCTGGCCGAGCTGCTCAATCCCGCGATCAACCGCGGCGATGCCGGCATGGGTTCGGGCACCGGCCTGCAGCCGCCGCCGGACAATTCCTGGGACCGCCGCGCCGGCGGCGAGGCTGCCGCGCATCGCGCGCGGGCGTCGACGCGCGAGACCAGCGAAGGCGTCGCCAAGCGCGATGCCTCCGGGCTCGAGGAGGCCCCGCAGGCCAATTACGGCACCTCGGCCACGATCCCGACGCTGGATCCGGAACTGGCGCGGCAGCTTGGGCTGCCGACCGCCGAGGACGATGACGAGGCGCTGGCCCGTCCGCCGCGCAGCAAGATGGAGGCGCTCGGCGTCAAGGCCACCGCCGACGCGCTGGAGAATCTGATCCGCGACGGCCGCCCCGAGTTCCGCAAGGACGACGGCTCGATGCGGGTGTGGACCCCGCACCGGCCGCCGCGCCCGGAGAAATCCGAAGGCGGCGTGCGCTTCGAGATCAAGTCGCCCTACGAGCCGAAGGGCGACCAGCCGACCGCGATCGCGGAACTGGTCGAGGGCATCCAGCGCAATGACCGCACGCAAGTGCTGCTCGGCGTCACCGGCTCGGGCAAGACCTACACCATGGCCAAGGTGATCGAGGCGACGCAGCGCCCGGCGCTGATCCTGGCGCCGAACAAGACCCTGGCCGCGCAGCTCTATGGCGAGTTCAAGAGCTTCTTCCCCGACAACGCCGTCGAATATTTCGTCAGCTATTACGACTACTACCAGCCCGAGGCCTACGTCCCGCGCACCGACACCTATATCGAGAAGGATTCCTCGATCAACGAGCAGATCGACCGCATGCGCCACTCGGCGACGCGCGCGCTGCTGGAGCGCGACGACGTCATCATCGTCGCCTCGGTGTCCTGCATCTACGGTATCGGCTCGGTCGAGACCTATACCGCGATGACCTTCGCGCTGAAGAAGGGCGAGCGCATCGACCAGCGGCAATTGATCGCCGACCTCGTCGCGCTGCAGTACAAGCGGACCCAGGCCGAGTTCACCCGCGGCACCTTCCGGGTCCGCGGCGACGTCATCGACATCTTCCCGGCGCACTATGAAGACCGCGCCTGGCGCGTGAACCTGTTCGGCGACACCATCGAGACCATCGAGGAATTCGACCCGCTCACCGGCCACAAGCAGGACGAGCTCGAATTCATCAAGATGTACGCCAATTCGCACTATGTGACGCCGCGCCCGACCTTGGTGCAGGCGATCAAGTCGATCAAATCGGAATTGAAGCAGCGGCTCGACCAGCTCAACGACCAGGGCCGCCTGCTGGAAGCGCAGCGGCTGGAGCAGCGCACCACCTTCGATCTCGAGATGATGGAAGCGACCGGGAGCTGCGCCGGCATCGAGAACTATTCGCGCTACCTCACCGGCCGCCGCCCCGGCGAGCCGCCGCCGACGCTGTTCGAATATGTGCCGGACAACGCGCTGATCTTCGCCGACGAGAGCCACGTCACCGTGCCGCAGATCGGCGGCATGTTCCGCGGCGACTTCCGCCGCAAGGCGACCTTGGCCGAATACGGCTTCCGCCTGCCCTCCTGCATGGACAACCGCCCGCTCCGCTTCGAGGAATGGGACATGATGCGGCCGCAGACGATCGCGGTGTCGGCGACGCCGAGCGGCTGGGAGCTGAACGAAAGCGGCGGCGTGTTCGTCGAGCAGGTGATCCGCCCGACCGGGCTGATCGATCCGCCGGTGGATATCCGCCCGGCCCGCACCCAGGTCGACGACCTCGTCGGCGAGGTGCGCGCGACGGCGGGCCGCCGGCTATCGCTCGCTGATCACCGTGCTGACCAAGCGCATGGCCGAGGACCTCACCGAATATCTGCATGAGCAGGGCATCCGCGTCCGCTACATGCACAGCGATATCGACACCATCGAGCGCATCGAGATCATCCGCGACCTGCGCCTCGGCGCGTTCGACGCGCTGGTCGGCATCAACCTGTTGCGTGAAGGTCTCGACATTCCCGAATGCGCGCTGGTCGCGATTTTGGACGCCGACAAGGAAGGTTTCCTGCGCAGTGAGACCTCGCTGATCCAGACCATCGGCCGCGCCGCGCGCAATGTCGACGGTAAGGTGATCCTCTATGCCGACGGGATGACCGGCTCGATGGAGCGCGCCATCGCCGAGACCAATCGCCGCCGCGAGAAACAGGTCGAGTACAACGAGGCCAACGGCATTACGCCGGAGAGCGTCAAGAAGTCGATCGGCGACATCCTCAACTCGGTCTACGAGCGCGACCATGTGCTGGTCGAGATCGGCGACGGCGGCATGGCTGACGACGTCATCAGCATCGGGCACAATTTCGAGGCCGTGCTGAGCGACCTCGAAACCAGGATGCGCGAGGCCGCGGCCGATCTGAACTTCGAGGAAGCCGCTCGCCTGCGCGACGAGGTCAAGCGCCTGCGCGCCACCGAGATGGCCGTGGTCGACGACCCCACCGCCAAGCAGCGCAACGTGCAGAAGCAGGCCGGCGCCTATGCCGGCACCAGGAAGTACGGCGATGCCGCCAACCTGCCGGTCTCAGCGCTGAAGAACAAGTCGGCACAGACCTCGCTCAAGGCCAGCCGCGGCGGCAAGTCCGGCTCCCGCGTGCACAAGCCAGACCTCGACGAAATGCACGGCCCGGAATCGCTCCCCTTCCGCCCGAGCGGCGCGCTGCCGGCCAAGCCGTTCGGGACCACGAGCCGGATCATCCAGCCGACGGACTCACGGCAGTCGGGGCCGGAGTTCGGGCCGTCGCCGCGGTCGAGCGGGGGAGCGCCGGGGAAGCGCGGTGGGTGGAAGAAGCGGTAGCTAAGAGAAACGCAAATTCATCTTACACTGACCACCGCCACCGCCAGCAGCGACAGCATGACCATCGTGGTCACGAGTTGCAGCGAGACGCTGGGCTGGGCCCGCCATTGCACGATCTTTTCGGAGAACGACAGGCCCGCGTCGAAGAACATCGGCGCGTAGGCGTTGCCGAACCGCCTTGGGAATTTGGCAGCAAGCTGCGGCATGATCGCGGCGTAGACCAGCGAGGCGAGCACGACGAAGATCGCGGCGCCGTAGCGTTCGCCGACGATCTCGCGCGCGCCTGATATCTTCAGCACGAGCACGGCGGCGGCGAAGGTCGGCAGGCCCTGCAGGATGGCGGCGAGCGCGAAGCCTTCGAGCCGGTTCTGCGCGGGCGATTTCGGTGCAGTGATGGCGTTCATGGCGGCGTTTCCTTGGCAGTGATCCGACGGCGCCAATCTAGCCGCGCCCGGCCACCCGCGACGTGATGCGCGTCACGCGCCGGCACGAGATCGCCGGGTGCGACAAATCACCCCGACGGGCAAAATAGCGCTTCCGTCGTCGGGCAAATCAGATGTTCAATTCCGCCCGTCTCACCCGACACGAGGGGCGCTTCGCGGTCGTCACGAACGCGGGTCGAGATGCGGTGGACGCTGCGCGTGGCCTGACGAGAGCACGCAAGGCGGACGGCGAAATCGTGCAGGCCTGACGCCCTAGCGGTAGGTGTCTCTTCCGATTGCGCAAATGCGCGTCGCGAAGACGGTGACAACAAAGCCAAGTCTCGCCGGGGAGAGCACGTATAAGCCGCACAACCATCGCGCAGGGAAGGCCGGGTTGTTTCCGGTTACACCTGTGGTCCTACCCCCGTGCTTTCTACCTATTGCACGGGGCCCATGGGTGCGATCGGCACCCGGTCTTCCCTGCGTCCTCCGTTCAGACGAAGGGCAAACGAAATGCAAAGCTCGGGCAAATCATGTCGCGAGAATGCGGAGCTGTGTCCTCATCCTCAACTGTCATCGCCCGCGAAAGCGGGCGATCCAGCACGCCGCGGCTTCTCGATTCAAGCACTGCTGTCTCTGGAATACTGGATCACCCGCATGCGCGGGTGATGACACCGAACAGGCTGTTTGACAGGTGAATCAGATCCCCAGCGTCCCGGCCTGGTGGCCATTGCGCACGGGGCCCATTGCCCCAAACGCGCGACGTTGTGGCTACGATCCCGTTCACAATCGAATGCGGTGGTTATGAGTCCTGGCTTTCGCCAGGACGACTCGGGGATATGGCGCCGCCTCGTGCCCTACCCCGATCGCTTGTTGCTGGTGTTCTGGGTCAGATTGCCGTGCGCGGCCTGCTCGCGGATGTTATGCTTCTCGTCGTCGCGATGGCCCTTGGTGGTGTCGAGGGGAACGCCGGGGGCGCTGCCGGGGCCCTTGTGGCTCTTGTTGTCGTCGGGAACGGGCTGGATGGTCTTTGTCTTTGGTTTCGTCATCATCGTCTCCGTTACGCAACGAGACAACGCCGCCCGAGCGGGCGGCGTTCCCGGAACGTGCCTTCACGTTCCACGACGACTTCACAAGTGATCTTGCCTTACAGCTTTTCCTGCTGCGACGGCTGCGCCTGTTGCTGCTCGCGCTGGCGTTCCTGCTCCCTGGCGTGATGGCGGCCGTAGAGGCAGCCGGCCGCGGCGCCGAGCACGCCGTGATGGCCGGCATAATGGCCGGCGACGCCGCCGACAACGGCGCCCTTGATGCAGCCCTTGGCGTCGGCCGGGGACGCTGCGGCAAGCGCGGTGACGGCAATGGCGGATGCGAGAAGAATTGATTTCATGATGCGGCTCCAATCGAATGATGCGGCATCAACGATCGAGCCGCCGCTCCGGTTCCCGTCGGCCTCGCCGCAGAAATTCGCTGCGCGGAGCTCGCCATCGTGCTCTAAATGCCGCCGCATTGCGGACAGCGTTTTGAAGATCATGCGGACACCACATACTGCTTTGGCCTGCTTCGCCCCGGCACTTTGCGCGGCGGTGCTTTTCGCCGCGTGCCTCATCGCAAGCCCGGCCCGCGCCGAAGACAGCGACCGCGCGCTGCTTGCGACCTTCTGCGCCGCCGGCAATATCAAGGGATCGAGCTGCACGCGGGCAAAATTCTATCCGAATGGCGGGGGCCGCGCCTGCGACGTCAAGCTGACCCAGGAGCGCTACGCCGGACGCTTCCTCGCCGCCGGCCCTGCGCTGCTCGCCGTCAATTATGAAAGCGAATGCGAGCCGCACGCGACCGATTTCGGCGGCGTCGCGCTGTTCGAGCAAGCCGGCAAGACGGCCCGCTTCATCCGCTTCCTGCCCGGCGCGCAGGGTCACGATTGCATCGTGCTGCCCAAGGACCAGCCCAAGGACGACCAGCAGGACGCGCTGGTCTGCACCGTCGGTCACATGGGCCAGGGCATCGTCGAAAGCGCGGTGGCCCGGATGGAGTTCGCCAAGAAGTCCGGCAGGCGGATCGAGATCACACCGGACTTCCTGCTCCGCGCCGAGGATGCGGTCAGCGCCTATGGCTCCAATGTCGTGATGTGCAACGAGGGTCCGAAATATTTCGGTCTCTCAAACCTCGCCGTCGGTCCGCGCCGCAACACGGTGGCGGTCGACGTCGACCACGCCGACGACGAGACCGTCCGCACCGCCTGCGGCGCAGGCTTTGCGAAGCCGAAGGAACTGTTTCACGACGTCTTGCCCGGCGAGGCTTTCGTGCCGGAGGGCAACGAGAAGAAGAAGCGCTTCATCATCGATCTCGTGACCGGCAAGGCCGCACCGGCGGATTGACTAGCTCGCTGCAGGATTAGCGCACCGCGACAGCGAACCGGCGTGATCGCTCGGGTCGGCCCCCGGAGGAGCTCAAGGCCTCGACCGGCGTCGGCGCCGGCTCACCGTCGCGCGGCGCGCGCTCGGATGGGCTATCTGGAGGCAAGAACAGCGGCGACCGCACGCGACATGGTATTGCTCATGAGGAACTCCTGATCGCGGACCCGTCGCCCATGCCGGTCCAACCGGGCGCGCGCGGCGAGGTTTCATTAATTCGCGGCAACCTGCCCCGCGCGCTTCACGTCTGCGGACCGGCCCGCCGTGTGCAAATTGTGCCACAATGCACGTGTTGGTTGCCGAACCTAATCCGGTTCCGCGCGTCAAACATGTGTTTGATTGTGTGACACTTCGGGTCACAATGTGAGCCAGGGCAAGCCAGAGGCGATCGGACGGAACCGGCGGGGTCGATCATGGGCGAGGATTTGAACCGGCAGCGCGTCCTGAACTTCCTCGACGTCTATTATGCCGGCGGCATCGAGGGCGCGCTCGATCGCTGCAGCGACGACATCGCGTTTCTCGCCAATGCCCCGATCGACATTCTTCCGCATATGGGCCAGCACCGCGGCAAGGCCGCGCTGCGTCAGATGTGGACCACGATCCATGAGCGCTATTCCGACATGCGCTACGAAGCGCCAACCGTGGTGGCCGAGGGCGACATGGTCGCAGCCCAGCTGCGCGTGTTCTTCCGCAAGCGCAACAACCGCCGCGTGGTGCAGTTCGACGTTGCGGTTTTCTACACGCTGCGCGACGGCAAGATCACCGAGATCCGCGAGATCATCGACACGTTCGACCTGGTCCAGCAGGTGCTGGAGCGCGACGTCGCCGCGGCGCTGCTCGGCCAGACCGCGGAATAGCTGCTCGAAGCCGGACGACACACCCCGGCATCTCGCCGGCAAATTTGCACAGCCCAGCGTTGAACCTCGCCGGCCCGGCGCGGACCTATCACTGGGCTTGTTGCGGTCGGGGCTGAAATCATCATGAAAGTCGCATTGCTCGCTGTGCTTGGCCTGGCACTGGGTGCCCTCGGCGGCGCCGCGCTCGGCATCGGAGCCGGGCTGACCTGGATCGGGATGGCCAAAACCTCGGGGATCGACAGCGGAACGCTGGTGTTCTTCACTTTCATGCCGCTCGGCGCCGCGATCGGCGGCATCGGCGGTGCGCTGCTGTTCGCTGTCGTCGCGATCCGCGACGCCGAGATCGTGATCGAACGGCAGCCGGTCCGGCAGCGCGACCGCTGAATTGCGGTCACAATCTGGCGGCGGCCACATTCCGGCAAAGACCTCCGCAATTGTGCATTGCAAAAATGTCATTTGCGTTTTCGCCGCCCGGCCCTATTTCAGCCGGCAATAGCGATGTGCAGCAACCTGGCAGGGCGTCGGCGCTGACCCCTGCCATTCGTTTGCGTTGAAAATCCAGTTTCAGGACGAGACCAAAATGACAGAGCATAGCCTCTGGCGTTTTTCGCGCGCATTGCATCGCGCGATCAACGAACGCCAGCTTGCAGATATCGAGCTCATGCTCGACGACGAGGTCGAATGGGCCATCTATGGACCGATCGATCTGTTTTCCTTCTTCGGCGCGCGCCGCGGCAAGGCCGCCGTGCTCGAGGTGATCAAGCAGATCGGCGAGAACCTCAGGGTTCACCGCTTCGACCGGGAGCAGATCATGCTGGGTGCGGATTCCGCGGCGTCGATGCTGCGCTATTCGCTGACCGCGCTGGACTCCAACAAGCCGATCTCGGTCCGGATCGCGCATTTCGCGCAGTTCAAGGCCGGCAAGCTCATGAGCTTCCGCGCGCTGATCGACAGTTTCGACCTGGTCGAGCAGACTGTCGGCTACCCGATCCATCTGCCGCGCATCGCGGTCTGACGGCGTCACGCCTTCGTCATGTCCGGGGCCCCTCGCGCGGTCCCGGTCATCGCGATCACGCGTTGCTCACTTGCCTTTGCAGGCCCGTTGCCGCAATTTTGCGCCACGGCAAATGCATGCTGCCGCTTTGGAATTTGCGGGCTGGGAATGACTTCCACATTGCGATTTGGCTGGGCCAGGCTGCCGGTGCTGGCGGCCGGCTTTTGCATGGCGCTGGCGCTTTCGGCCGCGGCGCAGTCTCCGCCGGTGCAGCCCGCGCCCTTGCGGATCACGCCCCCGGCGCAGGACGCTCCTGCCGATAGTGCCGAGGCCACGCCCGACGCGACGCCGCCGGCGGCCGATGCCAATGATGCCGACCTCCTGAAGGACATCGACGAGAGCAAGCTCGACTGGAGCCAGCTCGACACCGATTCCACCAGCCTGCCCACGCTGGCACCGAAGAACGCGGCCAAGCGCGCCAGCGTCGCCGGCAACGATCCGTCCTGGACCACCAACAGCAACGCCAACGGCTCGTCGGCGGTGTCGGTCAAGCAGTCGGTCTCGCCCTTCCTCGACACCCGCATCGGCGCCGACATGACTGTCGCCAGGCAGGGCACGATGACCACGTCGGAGCAATTGTCGGAGCGGCTCGCCAATGGCGGCAGCCTGCCGCAGTCCGGCGGCTCGGCCTGGGCATCGATCTCGACGGGCGGCGTGGCGTCGATCTGGGACAAGACCTCGGTCGAGGCACGGGTCGACCCCGGCGCCGACCAGAGCAAGGTCGGCACCTCGCTGAGCAAGTCGGTGCCGCTGTCGGAGCAGTATTCGCTGACGCTGCAGAACGGCTACAATGTGATCCAGCAGGGCGTGGTCCCGGTGCCCGGCATCGTCGGCCGTCCATCGAGCAGCTACAACACCGATCAATCGGCCAGCCTGTCGGTCAACGACACCGGCACCAGCATCACCGCGGGCCAGACGCTGTCGACCACCGACGACAAATGGCTGCGCCGGGTCGGCGCCGAGCAGAAGCTGTTCGACGGCGTCACCGTCTCCGGCTCGGTCGGCGAGACCCCCCAGGGCACGATCAGCAAGAGCATCGGCGCCGGCTACAAGCACTCATGGTGAACGATCTGTTAGCCCTGTCGCGCTAATGATCAGGCATTGCCCCAACTTGGCCCAGATGCGGTCAAATTCGGCGGCACTGATAGGTCCGTAACTTCATCAATTCGTCGTGCGGGGGACAAGCCGCGCTTCGCTATTGCGATCCAGGGGAAAGCCGATGAACGCCACCAACCGTACCGAGGAAGCCGAAGTCGAAACGACGTCCGAGGTCGACACCAACCTCGCCGCGGTTTCGGAAGTCGAAGCCGGCATCCGCGACTTCGTGCGCAACGATATCGCCTATCTGCGCCGGCCGGTGGCGAGCCCGGAGACCGCGCCGGCCGACACCAACACCGATGCCACCGTCAGCAACGTCAACTCGCTGATCCAGCGCGTCGCCGGCACCTCGCTGGCCGAGATCGAGAAGCTGATCGGCGAGCTGGAGAGCCTGCGCGACCTGCTGCATGCCGAGGGCCAGCGCGTCCAGCGCGAGATCTCCGGCTATGCCCAGCTCAGCCAGGCCGCGATGAAGTCGACCCGCATGATCGCCGACAACGTCTCGCAGTGGAAGCGCGCCGCCGACGGCCTGCGCAACAGCTGAACCCGCTCAGGTCTTGAAAATCGACAACCCGCCGCCTCCCTGCGAGGCGGCGGTTTCGTTTGCGTGCCCGGCTCCCGCGCAGAACGATTCGTTATGCAGCACGGTGTACACTCCGCGGCGTCATTCTTGCCGAAGCCGATTTGAACTGGAGATGCCGGGCCCGCGTCCAATGCGGGATTGACCGACCGGACCGCGCCTGAGCGGGGCATCGATTTGGAGAGCATTCATGCAGAGCGTCCGGCCGGACAACGCCGATCCGATACCGCTGCGCCAGCCGCAGCAGGGCATCGGCACGATCATGATCCGGTTCGTCGGCATCCTGGCCGCCGCGACCGTCGTGATGGTGCTGATCTGGAATCGTTAATCCGCAGGGACGAAGTGTGACGCAGCTCGCCGACGGGTCACACTGAAGAGCGCAAACAGGCGCCGCTTGGCGCTCCCGCGAGCGCCGAGGGTAACAGACGGTCGATCAGCGATCGATGCTCGCGGTGGTCTCGAAGGAATAATTGCCGTCGGCAAAGCCCTTCACGACAAGTCCGGTCGCCAGCATCACCACCAGCGTCACCGTCGCGAAGATAATGCCGACGAGTTTCAACGCGCTGCGATCTGCCATGGTATCCCCAGTAGTGCTTGCCCAGATGTCCGAGTCCACAAACCATAGGCAGGGACAAAGGTTCAAAATGCGTTAGCAAAATATGGATTCCGCGCAACGCACAACTACGTCGGCAGCAGACTTAGTCCGCCACCATGGCGCCCGGGCAACATCAGAGGTACGCGGGCAACATCAGGAACCGGGCTTCCGGCGCGGCACGAAGGCGGTCGCCAGGAACGAGAACACCACCTCATTGCGCTGATTGACGCCGGTATTGCGGGCCTGAAGGATGCCCCATTCGGGCCGCTTCTCGGACGTGCGCTTGGTCTCGACCTGGTTGGTGAAGCTGATCGTATCGCCCGCCAGCACCGGGCGGATCCAGCGCAACTCGCGGAAGCCCGGCGACGGGCCCCAGACCGCGACCGTCTCGCCGCGCGCGGCGGCTTCCGCGGCGAGCTTTTTGCCGTCGGCGACGAGCAGCTTCATGCAGACGCTGGCGACGTGCCAGCCCGACGCCGCAAGCCCGCCGAACAGCGAGTTGCGCCCCGCCGCCTCGTCGAGATGGAACGGCTGCGGATCGAACTGCACGGCAAAGCGCTTGATGTCCTCGACCGTGAAGGTGAAGGAGCCGAACGCGCGCTGGGCGCCGATCTCCATGTCTTCGAAGAAGCGCATGATGCCCCCTATGCGCTCGCGCCGGCGCGGCGGCTGATGATGATCGGCGATTCCATCTCGCACAACATCTCGCCGCGCGCGTTGCGGATCGTGCCCTTGAAGGTGACGATGCCGGTCTCGGGCCGGCTCTTCGAAACCCGCGCCTCGACCACATCGACTTCCAGCGTCAAATCGTCGCCCGGACGCAGCGGCGCCACCCAGCGCATCTCGTTGACCCCGGGCGAGCCGAGCGAGGCGGTGCGGCCGATGAAGCCGTCGAACAGCATCCGCATCATCAGCGAACCAAGATGCCAGCCCGAGCCCGACAGGCCGCGGAGCATGGATTTCTTCGCCGCCTCCTCGTCGAGATGCATCGGCTGCGGGTCGAATTCGGCGGCGAAGGCGAGTATCTCTTCGCGCGAAACGTGGCGCGGGCCGAACGTGCCGAAACGGCCGGGCTTGAAGTCTTCGAGGGTCAGCGTGGTCATTGGATGAGGATATGCCGGAGGGAAGCCCGATTGTGGCCGTTATTTGCGGCAATCACAACCGGCCTGCTCGCATAGCTCGCGCCTGGACTGCCGGCGCCCGGTCCGGGCTCGCCACCGGCGGGACATGGGGCTCCTGCAGTATCGATTCCGGTGGTGCAGCGGCGCTTCGGCGCCGTGGCGCACCATTGGCCCGGCGCAACGCCGGGGGTGACGCAGTAGGATGAACGAGACGCGAATCATATTTCGGCCTGCCGGGAGAACCACGATGTTCGATTTCCAGGATCTGTTTCAGTGGGACCGCTTCATCACGCCCACGATCATCAAGACGTTCTACTGGCTGGTGATTGCCGTCATCGTGCTGTTCGGGATCTCCGGCATCCTGTGGAGCCTCACGGCGATGGCGATCAGCCCGTTCGTCGGCTTCATCCAGCTGCTTGCATCGATCGCCAGCATCTTCGTCGGCATCGTATTCTCGCGCATCGCCGCCGAGTTCATCCTGATCGTGTTCCGGATCAACGAGCATCTCGGCGCGATCCGCGATCGCGACGGGGGCATGCACTGAGGCTATCGGAGGGCCTGCCGGATGCGGCCGGCCGCGCCGGCCGTGGTTAATCCGAAGTAGCGCCCGCGCGCAAATGCCCACGAAATTCCAACCGGGATCTTAAAACCGCTCGCGTATCAACCTTGCGCATTGCATGAGACCAACGCGGGGCCGTCGTGAATTCGAGGAATGGTTTTGCCGTGAGGTCCGGTGCTGAGCCGGGCTTTACGACCGAGGATATTCTGTGGGCTGTCGGCATCTGGTCGGTGATTCTGACCCTGGCGCCGGTGATCGTGTTCTATCTGCTGATGGTGGCGTGAGGCCAGTCGACAAAAAACGCGCGAGTGCCGCGCGTTCTTCCAGTTCGAACGAGAAGCGGCGTTGTTACGCCGCCTGCTTGTGCATCGCGCCGGAGGCCGACGCCGTGCCGCGGATCGCCTTGATCGAGCGTTCGATCGCAGCCCACAGCCGGTTGATCTCGGCGGCGGCGCGGCCTTCCGCGTAATATTCGCGGGCACCTTCGCCCTGGCCGAGCGCCATCAGCAGATCGGCGCGGTTGGTGATCTGGCCGCTCCACACCGGGGCGCGGAATTTCGCCAGCGCCTCGCGTGCGATCGCGACAATGCGGCTTTCGGCGCCGTCACGCTGCGCGGGCGCGCCGTTGATCACGACGGCATAGGGCTTGCGCATCGAGCGGCAGGTCTGAATGGTTTCCTGCACCGCGTTGACGTCGAACACGCCGGGCCGCGCCGGAATGATCACCATCGTGGCGTTCTTGATCGAGTCGTCGACCACAGCCGACAGGTTCGGCGGCGTGTCGATGAACACCCACTCGATGCCGTCACGCTTGGCTTGGGCAATGATCCCGCTGACCGAGTTCACCGCCGTCTTGATCGCCGGCTCGTTGGTGCCGCGCAGCTTGTGCCAGAGCGTCAGCGAGCCCTGCGGATCGGCGTCGATCAGCAGACATGGTTTCGTCGCCTTGTGCACTTGCGCGGCGAGGTGAGCAGCCAGGGTACTTTTTCCCGAGCCCCCCTTACGCGAAGCGAAAACAATCACGTTCATACGTTGGCCTCCAGATTGACCCCAGGAGGCGAAAATGAATCAGAGCGCTGATTCGCGAAAGAAAAAATTTCTTGCAATCCGCAAAGTGGCCAAGATTACCGGTGCATTTTGCTTTTTGAGTCACACTCAACTTATGACACAACCGAAAATGGAAGCGCTAAGCGCTTGATTTGACTCGGCCTAGCGCTTTTCGGCAGCTTTGGCGCGCTCACGCGCGATCCACTTGCGCTCGATCCAGCCGAGCAATTGCGCGGTGGGTTTCTGCAACATCGGAACATCCTGCGCGAACAAAAGGAGTCCGAGCGGCAGCATCCAGAGTCCGAGCACCGGCAGGAAGCTGAAGATGCCGCCGACGATCAAGAGGATCGCCAGCGGAATCCGCACATAGCGCGACGACGGCCGGCGCAGCCACGCGACGAAGCGCGCCGGCCGTTCCGGAAGCTTGGCCTCGAACCAGGCGAAGTGCCGGTCGATCTCTTGCTTGTAGTCTTCTGGCTTGCAGTCTTGGCTCACGCGTCCCACTCCATCCGTTCCAGTGGCGGGAACGGATCTGGCTGACAATACAAGCCCCAGAGATGATGCTGCGTGACAGCGTCACAAGGCGTCAGTCTGTCGCGTATCGCACCCTTGAAATCGCAGCCGGGCGACCCGTGCGCGATGGGAAATAAGGTCAGTGCGTGGACTTCTTCGCCTTGTGCGATTTGTGGACCTTCCGCTTGGCTGCGACCGGACGCCGCTCCTCGCGCTCGCTCGCCTCACGCGGCTCAGGACCTCCGCGGAAGAACACGCGGCAGGCCGGCGACAGCTGCGCCTTGTTCCTGATCATGCAGGCGGTGATGCGATCGACGTCGGGGATATCCGAGCCACAGAGCCGGAATGCATCCGGCGTACAGGCCTGCTGCTGGTCTGGCGTGTAGGCCTCGCCTCGGCCCGGCAGCAGCAGCGCAACGGCGAGCCCTGATATCAACGCAAACGAAAAACTCCTTGAACCGGCGGTCCCCATGCGTCCCCCCAAGGTGTCACCAGGCGTCGTTAAGGTGTCGTTTCGGGGAGTGTGGGTGAAGCAACGCAGAAGTGCAAGCGGGCGTGATGACACGCCGAGGACGGAGGATCTGTCGCCCCGAGCCGCAACGCTTGCCAATTCTATTAGAGCGAGTATCGTGGCGTCATTGCTCGTCGATACCTTATTTCAGTGGCCACCTGCCCGGCCGAGTAGGCTTGCTCCGCTCGCGCCCGGTGTCTTGTGTTGTGGCCCGGCCATTGCGGGAGCGTCACATTGTCCGAACCAATCGCATTCGTGATGACCGGCGTTCGTCCGGGAGGAACGACCCGCGGCGCGCGCGGTCCGGCGCCGTCCACAATGGGACATCTGAAGGACTCCGTGATTGTGACGGCGCAACGCGGCGCCGGCGACGCGGTCATCAAGACCGCGGCTGCCGTTCCCGGCGAGGACATCGTCGTCATTGATATCGCAGGCGGGCCTTCGCTGTGGCTTCATCCCGAATCCGCGCGAGACCTTCTGCAAGCGCAGCAGGATCCGCTCGCACGCGGCGGACCCGCGTTCGGCTCGGGAGAGGTGCGTGTGCCCGGCCGGCTGCAGTGGCGCCTCGAGGACACCGCTCCGGTGTCGCGCGGCACGCGCAGCATGTTCGGCGACGTACAGGTGGGGGCCCTCCACATCGTCACCGGGCTGGTCGAGGACAAGGCGGCCGACTTCGTTGCCTCGAAGGTCGTCAAGTCGTTTGATTCACAGGTCGATCCGGGTGTCTATCGGCTGCAACCCGACAAGCTCGAGTCGCTCAAGGGGCACGCCACGTCCGCCATCGCCGCGGAGGACGGGGCGTCGCTGGTCCTGATCCACGGCACCTTCAGCCAAACGTCCGGCACGTTCGGCAAGCTCTGGACCGAGCACCCGCAGCGGGTGGCTTCGCTGTTCAAGTCCTATGGCAACAGGGTCTACGCCCTCGACCATCCGACGCTCGGCGCGAGTCCGATCGCCAACGCCATCACGCTCGCCGAAGCCGCGCCCAAGGGCGCGCGACTTCACCTGCTGACGCATTCGCGGGGCGGACTGGTTGCGGAAGTGCTGGCACGGGTGTGCGCCAATCCGCGCCTGTCCGATCTCGACCTGTTCAAGGACGACGGTTCGAGCGCGGCCGAGCTGAAAAGGCTCGCCGAGATCGTCTCGGACAAGCGGATTTCGATCGAGCGGGTTGTCCGCGTCGCCTGCCCGGCGCGCGGCACGCTGCTCGCCTCCAAGCGGCTTGACGCCTATGTGTCGGTGCTGAAATGGGCGCTCGAGCTCGCCCAGATTCCGGTCGCGCCGCAGCTCGTCGACTTTCTCGGCGAGGTCGCCCGCAGACGCGCCGATCCCGACAAGGTGCCCGGTCTCGCGGCGCAGATTCCGGACTCTCCGCTGATCCGCTGGCTGCACTCGGCAACGAACCCGATCGCCGGCGATCTGCGCGTCATCGCCGGCGATCTGCAGGGCGATTCGGTGGTGTCCTGGGTCAAGGCCTTGCTGTCCGACGCGTTTTTCTGGACCGACAATGATCTCGTCGTGCAGACGCGATCGATGTATGGCGGCTCGCCGCGGGAGAAGGACTCGACATTCGTCCTCGACCAGGGCGGCAAGGTCTCGCACTTCAACTATTTCAGCAACGCGCAGACCGCAGCGGCGGTGGTCGACGCCCTCACCAGGACGGGCGGTAGCTCCCCCGACGGGTTCAGCGTGATCGGCCCGCTCTCCTGGGCCGGACAATCATCGAGCGGGGCGCGCGCGGCACTGCCCACACGTCCCGCCAGCAAGGCGGCCGAATTGCCGGCGCTGTTCGTGCTGCCCGGAATTCTCGGCAGCAATCTCAAGATCGACGACGAGCGGATCTGGCTGGGATGGCGCGTCGTCAACGGCCTCAAGCGGCTCGCCTACCTTCCGGGCAAGGACAAGGTCGCGCCCGACGGGCCGATCGGCATCTACTACGACGACCTCGCGACCGCGCTGTTCAACGATCATGACGTCCAGCCGTTCGCATTCGACTGGCGGCGCCCGATCCTGGCCGAGGCACAACGGCTCGCCGCGGCGATCGCAACGGCGCTCGACGCGCGCAAGGCGTCAGGGCAGCCGGTGCGGATCATCGCCCATTCGATGGGCGGGCTGGTTGCACGCGCCATGCAGATCGTCGACCCCGCGACCTGGAACCGGATGATGGCATCCGACGGCGCGCGGCTTCTGATGCTGGGGACGCCGAACGACGGATCCTGGACTCCGATGCAGGTGCTGTCCGGTGACGACAGCTTCGGCAACCTCCTCGTCAATGTGGGCGCGCCGTTCGCCAGCAACGAGACGCGCCAGTTGATCGCCGGCTTTCCCGGATTCGTTCAGCTCCAGGCGGGCTTGCTGGATCGGCTCGGTACCGAGAAAGCCTGGAGAGATCTCGCAAAGTCCGATCTCGACGCGATCAGCGCGCGCAGCACGTGGCACAATCTGGGACTTCAGCTGGCTCAATTCCAATGGGGTATTCCGCCGCAAGCGGTGCTCGATGACGCCGTGGCGCTGCGTCGCAAGCTCGACAAGCAACGCGACCATGACCTGGTCTCCTGGGCCGACAGGCTTCTGCTGGTCGTCGGCAAGGCCGCAACCACACCCGCCGGCTACGAAAGCGCGAGCAATGGCGAGCGAGCGCTGGCCTATCTCGAAGTCGACGACGGCGATGGCCGGGTCACGCGGGAGAGCGCCGAGCTTCCGGGAGTGGCGACCTGGCTTGCGGATGCCGATCACGGCTCGTTGCCGCGGTACAAGGCCGCATTCGAGGCCTACCGCGAGCTTCTGAACACCGGCAGCACGGAGCGGCTCGCCCGGGTCTCCGCGGCCGGCGCCGCCCGGCAAAAGGCCGCTGAAGCCGCCGGGCCGGTCGCGCGAAGCCGTCCCGCCCGACAGCGGGTGCGGCAATCGCCGCCTCAGAGCGAGCTCGACGTGCTGTCCTCGGCCGTTGCGCGCGAACCGCAAACCGCGCCGCCTTCGGCATCCCTGCGCATCGACGTCGTCAACGGCGATCTCACCTTTATCGCCGAACCATTGCTGATCGGCCACTACCGGTCATCGAGCCTCACCGGCGCGGAAGCGGCGATCGACCGTGTCCTCAGCGGCGCGATGAGCGCGTCGTTGCAACGCGGTCTCTATGCCACGAGTCCCGGGACATCTCAGATCTTCCTCAATCTCACCCGCGATCCCGTCAAGCTGATGCCGCTGCCGGCGGCGGTGATTGTTGCGGGTCTCGGACCCGAAGGCGAGTTGCGCGGCTCGGATCGACGGCGTGGTTGGACGCAGAGAGAACTCGGACTAAAAATCGGAAGGGGCCAACCTCATGTGGCGAACTTTTTGCGCGGCCATGATCCGCTTTCGGAGTTTGCAACAAACCGTCTCCGTGAAGCACTGCTTGGAAAGAACTCACCATGATTGCCGCTGTTAAAACAGCCCCAAAACAGCAACGTCCTTGCGCGCGAGGTCGGCCATTCGAGCCTGGTCGCTCGGGCAATGCGGCTGGCCGACCCAAAGGCACGCGCAATAGGGCGACAGTGCTGTTGGAAGCTGTCACCGATGCCGATTTGGAAGCGATCCAGGCGAAGATCATCGACAAGGCAAAGGCTGGAGATCTCGCGGCCGCCAAGTTGATCTTTGATAGATTGCTTCCTCCACCCAAGAGCAGGGCAGTTCCGATTAAACTCCCCGCAATCGGACAATGGTACGGAAGCGAGACTGTGCTGTGCGCCTATCGCGAGATCTTCAGAGCTGTCGCAGAGGGAGATATTTCCCCAGAAGAGGGCCTTCAACTCGTCTCGTTGGTCGAAGCCCAGCGTGCCGCGGTGAAGGAACTGCGACCGGCAGCGATGGATCCCGAGCCAACGCCCGAACAACTCGCGGAGCGAAAACGCCTGGATGAGAAGATCGCGGAGAAGTTTAAGTCGCTTCTAGACGATTAGATGGTCGCCACGCGGCCCAAGAGCGCCACCTCTCTAGTGATAATTTGCGGTCAGCTCGCGCTCCATTTCATCGAGCTGTTGCAGGTACGAATCGCTGAGCAGGGTTCGGCAGGCTATGTCTAGGTCAGGCAATCCGATTTCGGAGCGAGCTCCCGCGACCGCCTTTTGCATATCTACGTCCGCTGCGAGCAACTCGTCTTGGGTGAGATGAACCGTCAACTTGGACATTGTCAGGAGCTGCGCGGTCCTAAACGTTCCCTGGTAACGATCACTTCGCAAACCACAAATCGCGGCCTTGTTCGCGAGTTCAGTCGCCCTAATGAGCGGTCGCATGGTTGCTTCATAGTCGAGGAGGGCCTGGGAAGCGTTGGACTGCGCTCGCGCCGCCGCCATTGCACCTCGTCGATCTTCATCAGTACAGCAAGACGATTCGATGCCCGGCCGCCACGGAGGGATAAGACCTGAGCCTGACTGGCCGTCGCCTTGACGAGGCGATTCATCTCGGCGATCACGACCTCCGATTTCGACGTATCTCCCGTAATAGATCAGCACTCCGTCATCGATCGAGAGCAATCGTCGCCGAAGCTCCCTCGCGCCCACGAGGATACTTTGAGGGGGCCCCACACAGCACCCCTCAATTAATGGGCCGGCTAAGTTCTCTCCCCTCTGTCCGATGATTTCGAGCACGTTAGCCGGCTGCCTTGCAGACCACCCCGAAACTTCAAGAATGTACCTACCAGCAGGCGGGGGACTATTTTTGGACAGGTCTTCGACGAATGGTCCTGCCGCGAAATTCCCGTTGACCACGGTGGCGTTCACGCTTGCCACTGTCTCTGCTGAATCCGCTGGTGACATTAGCGGCCAGCAGTCGTCTCCGCAGGCTGCAAGTCCGGCAGCAAGTCGTCGCGATGCATCAGGACGCCATGCCTTTCGAACCCAAACATGCAAGTTTGTGCCGTCGGGGAGGTTTGTGGTCCCGCGGACCCAAGGTCGGGGCTCATCGGTCAAAGAGACATTAATCCGCACATTAAGCAGTGGGTGGGCTTTCTCATCTTGCTGCGACGGTGCCGGCGCGCGGGAGCCCGCCATCTGTCCAGCTCCGATATTCGGCTCCTGCGCTGGCTTGCCCGTTGGAGCCAAAGCGAGATGGGCAATGCGACTACGAATTGCATCGGCCATGCAAGTTCTGGCCGTCACCAGAACATCTGTTGCCAAGGTTTCTTTGCCATCGAGGCCGCAACGCGCGTTTCTGTCCCTGATCCAAGAAAGTTGATCGGCAACTAACTGCGACTGATCGGGTTCCGGAAGCTGTGCCTTCTGCCTCTGAAACGCAGCACCAAGCGCGCCGTCGAGGCGGGTCAATTCAACATCTGCGCAAATGAGCCGGGCAGCCGCCGTCCTCGCTGTTGCGCAATCGAAACTCGGCTGGTCGGTCCCGCGCGGCAACTGTCCCCGCTCCTGCGTTGCCCCGGTGCGGACCCCAACGACCGCCGTCACTAAAACCAGGGTGAGGCAGCCGATTCTGCTGCGCGCCGGTTGGCTAGCTGCACTCGCGATGACCAGGGCCAGAATGGACCAAACGAACACAATGAAAAACATGATTGCCTGCGAAATATGCGGTGCAATTCACCGGGGAAAGGCACAATCAGAAGGACACAACGGAGCCGATTTTCTCCTGTTTTGGGAGAATCCGCCAGCCTGATGTTCATCGGAAGCCCGGGCTCCTGGGGCTTCCGAGTTGCCAAAATCGATTTACACCGCGCGTCACATGAAGCTGTGCGAGCTGCTGAAGCAGCAGCGCAAGGCAGCTGGGTTGACGCAAACGATCGTTGCGGAGCGGCTTGGCAAGCCGCCGTCGTATGTCGCAAAATACGAGGGTGGGGATCGCCGGCTTGACGTCCTAGAGCTGATCGACGTCGCGGCAGCGATCGGCTTCGATCCTTGCAAGCTGATACGAGCCCTGCGCTAGCGGGCCAAAGCGAAATGCAGCCCCGTGGTTCCTCGGTGGTTCCGCGGATACCGACCTTCTCGAGAAGGCATCTGCCCGCTCAAGAGAAGTAACGCCTTTTCAGTTGCTTAGCTGGTACAGTTGGGTGGGCTCGAACCACCGACCTCCTGTTCCACAGACAGGCGCTCTAACCAACTGAGCTACAACTGCATCCTGACGCGCGGCCCGCTCAAGCGGGGCGGCGATTTCGGGCGGAAACTAGGTGCAACGCCCGCCTTTGGCAAGCGCTTAACACGCCGATTTCCGCTCTTATCTCGGGCCGCTTAACGGTCCCCGTCCAGCAAAAAGGCCCGGACCGTCAAGGGCCGGGCCTTTCGCTGAGATCCTGCAGACCGCGATCAGGCGGCGGGCTTGTAGAACTTCGAGGCGCTGGCCTTGATCGGCTCGGCGGTCTCGCTGGCGACCTTCTGGCCGAGCTCGGCCAGTTCCTTGGCCTGCGCAGTGTAGGTCTCGAACTGCTTGCGGGCGTGCGAGGTCCACAGCTCGACCGCTTCGGTCGGCGACTTCACGCTGAACAGTTCCTGGGCGAAGTCGAGCGACGAGGTGGTGTTGGCCTTGAAGAACTCGATCAGCTTGGCCGAGTAGGCGCTGGCGCCCTTGCTCACCGAGGTGAACACGGCTTCGACCGTCGAGTTGTGGGTCTCGGCAGCGTCCTTGAACTTGGCGTAACTGTCGCGAGCCTGCAGCACGCCCTTTTCGGCGAACGCGCGCATCTGCTCGGGAACCTCGAACGGGATAATGGAGGCGGAGAACGGATCGGACGGGTTGGTCATACGTGTAATCCTTCGCAACGGGTGAGTAGATGTGACCATTGCGAACGTCCCGGAGCCAGCAGGCCGGGAACGTTGAAATGGATCACGCTGCCTTGATTCACGGGATTGCCCTTCGTCGGGCGCGCCTAATAAACACCCATATCATGTCAATATTGTGCAACGCAACGTGAGATCGCGTGCGACGCCACATTTTTTACGTGACGGAATATGGGGTTACCGCACCCAACCAGGATTGGGGGCCAAAATCAGCCTGAGTTTGGCCCCCGGGCCAGTCCTTCCCAGTTCGTGCCTCAGCTCTTGGGTTTGACCGCATCCATCGCCGCGCGGCTGACCGCCTGGCCCATTTCGCTGGCCTGCTCGGCGAGCGAGCGCATCTGGCCCTGCACATATTCGCTGTGCAGCCGCATCACCTCGGTGAGGTCCTTCGCCTTGAGCAGCGACTGGGCGTAGTCGAGCGACGACTGCACGTTCTTTTCCGCATAGGACAACGCCTTGGCCGACAGGTCCTTGGCGCCGGCGCGCATCGTGGCGTTGCGCTCCTCGATCTTGCCGGCGGTGTCCCTGGCGTTGGTCACGAATTGCTCGAAAGCCTTGCGTGCCTGATCGAAGCTTGCTTCCGCCATCGACCGCATATCCTTGGGGATCTCGAACTTGGGGATCTCGAAATGGTCACGCCCGTTGTCACTCATGGTCGTTCTCCCTCGCTTGGTGATCTGCCCGCCGCTTGGCCTTGCGGGCGCGCGGCAGGAATATCGCGGCACTGCAACCGCAAGTGTGACGCGGTGCCACCAGGCGCCGCAACACGCTGTCGCAGCCACTGCCTCTGCCCCGACAACGCTAAACCGCTGTGGATCGTTCAGCCAAGTTAACGTTATCCCGGCTTTGGCGGGGGCAGTTTGGCCGCGGACATGGACCTGCCGCCCCCCGCTTGCGATACTAACCTTCTGTTAAGGCTGTCGTCCTGCGGCTGCCGGGCCTTCGGCAAAGCTAGGAAGAAAGCCAAACCTATGCGGTCAAATCGTGCGTGATGAGTGACGCGGAATTCCAGATCCAGGCGCTCGGCGATGTCAGGCTGGCGGACCATGCGACGAGCTCCCTGCCGGCATGGCTGTGGTCGGCCGACGGCGCACGGATTCTGTGGGCCAATCCGGCCGGTGCGCAGGTATTCGGTGCCGCTAACGGCACCGAGCTGGCGAAGCGCGTCTTCGGTCCGGCCGATCCGCATCGCCGCCAGCTCGCACGGCTCGGCCCGAGCCTCGGCAGCAACGGCGCGGTGCGGCTGGAACGGCTGCGCGGCTTCGGCGCGGCGCCCGGCATGCTCGCGACCTGCGGCTGCATCCGCATCGAGCTGCCCGTCGGCAGCCAGGGCATCCTGATCTCGGCGCTCGATGCGACCGGCCGCAGCATGCCGCTTGCCGAGCGCTTGCTGCGCCTGGTGCAGGGATTGCCGCGTCCCGCTGCCGCCTTCACCAGCGACGGACTGTTGATCGCAACCAACGAAGCGGCACGTGCGCTGCCCGGCCTGCACGATCTCGGCGAAGCCGGTCTCGATGCGGCGCGCGACGAGGCGCTGGCGCAGGGCCGCGCTGCGGCGAGCGTTGCGATCGGCCGCGTCGTGCTGCAACGGATCGGCCGCGGCGCCGATCGCGCGCTGATCGCGCTGATCAAGCCGGCGCCGCATGTCGCTGCAAGACCTTCGGGACCGATCGTGCCTCAACCAATTGAGCCCGAGACGGCTGCGCCGACCGCACCTGAAGCGCCGGTATTATCAGCGGTGACGCCGCCGGAGACCGCGGCGACCGAGCCGCCGCCAGCGCCGCTCGCCGTCGAACGGCAAGCGGCGCATCACGAAGCCCCCGTGCAGGCCAGCGACGCGTCGGCCACCTTCACGCTGTTCGACGCACTCAACCCGACGCCGGAAGAAACCGCCGAGCCGATCATCAGCGTGCCTGAATCCGAACACGCAGACGTTGCTCCATCGCTCGCGTCAGAAGTGACGCAGGCAGAAGAAGCTCCCATCGCGGCCGCACCTCTCGACACGACACCCGACGACACTCCGGCGGTCGAGGAGCCGTTGTCGGAGGCGCTGATCGAAGCCCCTGCCGAAGCGCAGGTCGAAGCCGCGACTCTCGACACCACGCCTGACGAAAGCCCCACCGTCGAGGAGCCGCTGTCGGAAGCGCTGATCGAGGCGCCCGCTGAAGCGCAGATCGCAGAGCCTGCAGCGGAGCCTACACCTGTTCTCGAAGAGATCGCGCTTGCGCCGGCCGCGGAAACACCGGCACCGCCGGCCGATCCCGCCCCCTCGCCCTATGCGATCGCGGATCTGCCCGCGCCGCCGGCCGCCGAGCCGGAGCCCGCGACGTCAGCACCGGCAAAGCCGCCCTCCTGGCTCGACGAGCCGTTGCCGGTGCGACGGCATCCGCTGCGCTTCATGTGGCAGATGGACCATGAGGCGCGCTTCTCGCTCGGCTCCGACGAATTCACCCGCCTGATCGGGCTGCACACCGCGGCCGGCTTCGGCCGGCTGTGGAGCGACATCGCCGACAGCTTCGGGCTCGATCCCGAGGGCCGCGTCATGCAGGCGTTCGCCAGCCACGACACCTGGAGCGGCATCACGCTGCACTGGCCGGTCGACGGCGGCGGCCGGCTGCCGGTGGAACTGTCCGGCCTGCCGGTATTCGACCGCAACCGGAATTTCGCCGGCTATCGCGGCTTTGGTGTGTGTCGCGATCTCGACGGGCTTGCGCGACTCGCCGCGTTGCGACGCTATGAGTTCTTCAGCGGCGCGGTCGCGCCGCAATCGCTGTCGGCCGATGTCGCGCCGGCGCCGCGCACCGCTGCGCCGCCCGGGCCCGCCGCGCCGCATGACGATCCTCCGCCGCATGCGGAGCCGCCGCCCGATACGACCGCAACAGCACCACCCGAGGAATTGACCGAGCCTGCAGCAGAGACTTCACACCAAGCCGATCCGGATCACGCCGTGGACACGCACGAGGACACGCACGAAGTGCGTCACGACCCGCCACCGAATGTGGTGCCGTTCCGCCCCGCCGGCGACGCGCGGCCGCCGTCGCTGACGCCGGTCGAGAACAACGCGTTCAACGAGCTCGCGCGCCAATTGTCGGCCCGGCTCGAAAGCGAGGCCGGCCTCACTGCTGCGACCAACGAGGCCGCCGCCACCGCGGAACCGGTTGCCGACGAGCCGCACGCGAACGAGTCGCAGCAGGAGCCGGAAACCGTGCTCCAGCACGAAAAGGCTGCACAGCAAGAAACCGCCGCGCAACGCGAGACGCCGGCAGAGTCGCCAAAGCCCGGCTGGCTCGCCGCCGCCGAGCCCGCGCCGCGCGCCGACTCCCGACGCGACCGCACGCTGCTCGATCTGTTGCCGGTCGGCATCCTGGTCTATCGGCTCGACCGCCTGCTCTATGCCAACCACGCTTTCCTCGCCCGCATGGGCTATGACAGCCTGCACGCGCTGGAAGCCGCCGGCGGGCTCGACGCGCTCTATGTCGAGCCCGGCGTCTCGCAGGCGAGCAGCACCTCCGGCACCGGCACGCCGGTCACGATCTCCGCCAACCAGAACGCCCAGGCCGAGCAAGTGTCCGCGGAAGCGCGGCTGCACACCATCAGCTGGGACGATGACGCCGCGCTTGCACTGATCTTCTCGCGCACGCTCGACGAGGACACCGCGGTCGCCGCCGCGCTCTCCGATCCCGAACCGGAGGCTGCAGCAGAGCCGCTGCTTGCGCCACCGCCGCCGCAGGCCGGCCACGCCGACGCCGAGGAGCTCGGCGCCATCCTCGACACCGCGGCCGAAGGCATCATCATGTTCGATGCCGAAGGCAACATCCATTCCTGCAACCGCAGTGCAGAAGCGCTGTTCGGCTATGACGGCAGTGAGTTCGTCACGCATAACCTCGCCGATTTGTTCGCGCCGGAGAGCCAGCACGGCATCTTCGACTATCTGGCGAGCGTGAAATCATCCGGCGTCGCCAGCCTGCTCGATCACGGGCGTGAGACGCTCGGCCGCGTCCGCCAGGGCGGCATCATCCCGCTGTCGGTGACGATGGGCCGCACCCGTGCCGACGGACCGAATTTCTTCGCCGTGTTCCGCGACCTCTCGCAAACCAAGAAGAGCGAAAGCGAGGTGCGCGAGGCGCGACGGCTCGCCGAGCGCGCGGCGAACGCCAAGACCGACATGCTGGCGCGGATCAGCCACGAGCTGCGCACACCGCTCAACGCCATCATCGGCTTTGCCGAGGTGATGATCGGCGAGCGCTTCGGCGCGCTCGGCAACGAACGCTATGTCGAATACATGAAGGACATCCGCGCCTCCGGCGAGCGCGTGATCGCGATCGTCAACGATTTGCTCGACCTGTCGCGGATCGAGACCGGCAAGCTCGACCTCGCCTTCACCAGCCAGAATCTCAACGAGATGGTGGAGAGCTGCGTCGCGGTGATGCAGCCGCAGGCCAATCGCGAGCGCATCATCATCCGCACCTCGCTCGCGCATACGCTGCCGCCGGTCGTCGCCGATGCCCGGGCGCTGCGCCAGATCACGCTGAACCTGATCGGCAACTCGATCCATCTCGCCAATGCCGGCGGCCAGGTGATCGTCTCGACCGCGCTGTCGGATTTCGGCGAAGTGATGCTGCGGGTGCGCGACACCGGCCAGAGCCTCAACGACAACGAGGTCGCCGCCGCGCTCGAGCCGTTCCGCGCGCCAACGCCATCCGATCAGGCCGGCTCCGGCGGCGTCAGCCTGTCGCTGACCAAGGCGCTGGTCGAAGCCAATCGCGCCAAATTCCAGATCCGAACCGGCGGCCGCACCGGCACCTTGATCGAGGTGACCTTCGCCCACGCCGCCGCAAGGGCGTGACCCTCGGCGACACGCGAGCGGTCAACAGCTTCCTCGCTTCAGCGTGAGAGACGCACCAGCGGACCTTCCCACCCTCCCCCGCAAGGGAGGAGGGAGCCTCACCGGCGTGCTCGCTTCACGAGAACGGAGCACGATAGCCGAGCCTGCTTGAAGCAAGGATGTCGCGTGCGCGATCGAGGTCGCCATAGATTGCTAACAGAGGAAGCGATTTGATCGACATGTCCGTGGCTCCGAGCCGCAGCTGCACGAGCCGAGCCATGCGTTCGAGAACCGCGATCGCGCGCTTTGCCGAGCGCCGATGCATGGCGAGGGCACAAAGCCCCCGCCATCACACGTTGCGCTACTCCGCGCCCGAGCCGCCCTGCACGATCTTCTCGTTCAGCTTCTGATCGACGGTCTCGACCGTGCGGTCGATCTCCGCGCTGGGCGTGCCGAGCTGATGCGAGATCAGCTTCACCAGCAGGTCGACGCGCTCGATGAACGGCGCGCCGGCGGCGACCGCGCGGGCCGCCGAGGACGGCTTGAGCAGGCTTTCCGCCGCCTTGGCATATTTTGCGAACGGCACCTGGTCCGCAGGATCGGCGCCGAGCTTGCGCGCGATGCCGTCGACATGGTCGTAGATCGCCTGCGAGCGGTTGAGATCGCTGTGCACGGCGTCGCGGATCGATTGCAGCTCTGTCGGCGTGATGCAGCGATAATTGCCGGTCAGCAGCATCGACCATTTCGCCAGCGGCACGAACAGCGACGAGAAGACCTTCAGCTTCACCGGCACGTCCTGGCCGTCGAGCGTCACCGCGTCGATGTCGGCTTCGAGCTCGCGCAGCACCTTGTTGTGCTTGTCGTCGGCGAAGGCGGAAGCCTTGAAGTTGGTCGGCAGGCCGACATGCAGCACATTGGCCTTCTCCTCCGGCGGCCGGAAGGCCTGCGGATCCGGCGAGCACAGCGTGACCAGGCCCGGATCGAAGCGCTCCCACACCTGGGCGTTGGTGTAGGCCTCCTCGAGGTCCATGCCGGCCAGCGTGGGAATCCGCTTCAGATACGGCAGCGGCGGCATGTTCATGATCGACAGGCACGGCAGCTTGGCTGCTGCGATCTTGATCATCAGCACGCGAACCGTGTGGTTGGTGTATTGCGGCTCCTGCATCGCAAGTCCAACCATGTCGTAGCGCGACACGTCGACATCGGCGGGCGTCACGGCGTCGAGCTTGCCGGGCAGGTCGCGCGAGAAGATCGAGCGGTGCTCCTTCTCGTCGCGCAGCTTGATGCGGACCTCCGTGCCTTCGCGATTGATCAGGTCGGCGGTGTTCTTGCGGCACACCAGGGACACGTTGTGCCCGGCCATCAAAAGCTTGGTCCCCAGCAGGGAGCCGTAGGAAGCTCCAAGGATCAGAATGTTGCGCGCCATGCTCTGTTAAGCCCTTCTCTCCAAAATTCTGCCCTGAGGGTGATGCCGGCTGCTGCCCGGTCGATCTTGGCCGTCCAGCGTGTCCCCGGTCCGGCGTCCGCCACATCACCCCTCGGACAACACGGTCCGGCTGGTGTATGGTATGCCACCGTCTATCGCAGATCGACAGGCGGCTGCCAAGGGGATTATCTCGGGGATTATCTCGCCTGCGGACTTTCGTTCCGCGACCAGGAAGGGCATTCGAGCTTGCAAGTCGCCGCCGATCCAACGGACCGGGCTGAAGAAATCCTCGTCTCAGCGTCCCGGCTGTTTGCCCGCCACTCCTATGCCAATGTGACGATGGAGCAGGTTGCGGCGTCGGTCCGGGCGGTGCCGGGCGCGCTGTACCACTATTTCCGCGACAAGGAAGATCTGATCTTCCACTGCTATCTACGGGGCCTCGCAATCTACCGGCACGAGATCGAGGCGGCCGCCGAGCCCGGGATCGACGGGCTCGAGATCGTCAGACGCTTCGTGCGCGGCCGGCTCAGGCCGGAAGGCCAGCGCATGATCCTGTTCAGCGATATCGATGCGCTGGCTGCGCCCTACAGCAGCGAAGTTCATGCCAGGCGCTGGCAGAACGCTGCACTGCTCGCGGACATTCTCAAGCGCGGCGTCGCCGACGGCTCGATCGCCTGCGACGAACCGCTGCTCGCGGCGGTGGCGCTGATCTCGATCCTGGACTGGGTTCCGTTCTGGCTGTCGGAACGCGATTATTACACGCGGCAACAGGCGATCGATGCGATCGACGACATCATCACCCACGGCGTGTACCGGCGCGAGATCGCCATGCCCGCAATGCCCGAACCGCTCAGCCTTGCACCGTTCCTGGAGTCCCGCGCCGCGTTGAACAAGCGGGCCGCGAAGTTCGACAGGATGCTGTCGATCGCCTCCGACAGCTTCAACCGGCGGGGTGCGTCGGGCACGTCGCTCGAGAGCATCGCGGTCGATGCCGGCATGACCCGCGCCGGCATCTACTATCATTTCAGCGAAAAGGAGAGCCTGCTGCTGGCGTGCCTGCGACGCGGGCTCGCCGGCGAGGTCAGCATCCGCGAGCATCTGCAAGCGCACAGCCTTGGCCCATTCGATCACATCGTGCAACGAATCCGCCTGCTGCTGATGCTGCACGACACGCCCTGCGGTCCAAAGGCGACCTACCACAACATCAACTATCTCAACGACGTCGACCGCAAAGCCTATGTCGGCGACGTGCTGGCAACGATCCGGCAGGACCAGAACAGCTATCAGCGCTGGATCGACGAGGGCCGCTTCCGCCGCATCGATACGTATTTCGCAGAACGGATTTTGACCGGAATGGGCCATTGGTATCCGATCTGGTTCAGGACCAGGCGCGACTGGACTCCGATGCAGATCGCCGATCATTTCGCGCGGCTGTTTCTGGCAGGCCTCAAGCCGCGCCGATATCCGGCCTGAACCGCTTCCCCCTTCCCTCTGAAAGGGGGGAAGGTCGGGATGGGTCAGCCCCGGGCGATGCTGTATGTTGAGAGAGCCGGTTTAGAGCGAGACAGCGCCGGCGTCAGTTCCAAACAGCGAAGCAATACGAACGCCGCCCTCTCATCCAAAAGTTTACCTGCAATTCAAAACAGCGACCAATTCCCAGCCGATTCCGGCTTCGTATAGCCTATAACATCATGGTACCGCCCGCTAAAACTTGACGCAGTATTCAAAGCGAAAGTTGCGAAGGCTCGGCAATTGGGGTTATGAGACGGCCTCGATCGCTCAAGATCAAGAAACACAAGCAAGGGAGAACGCAGGATGCATAGGCTGATCGTTGCCGCCGCGGCAGCGCTGACGGTGTTGGGAGGCGCGGCGTCCGCGCAGGAAAACCTCAAGATCGGCTATATCGATCCGCTCTCCGGCGGCGGCGCCAGCGTTGGCGAAGGCGGCCTGAAGACGTTCCAGTATCTTGCCGAAGAATTGAACGCCAAGGGCGGCATCCTCGGCCACAAGGTCGAGATCGTGCCGCTCGACAACAAGACCAATCCGCAGGAAAGCCTGGTGCAGGCGCAGAAGGCGGTCGACGCCGGCGTCCGCTACATCACCCAGGGCAACGGCTCATCGGTCGGTGCCGCGCTGGAAGACTTCGTCACCAAGAACAATTCGCGCAACCCCGGCAAGGAAGTGCTCTACTTCAACTACGCCGCGGTCGATCCGAGCATGACCAACGAGAAGTGCAGCTACTGGCATTTCCGCTGGGATGCGAACTCGGACATCAAGATGGAAGCGCTGACCAACTACATGAAGGGCCAGACGTCCATCAAGAAGGTCTACCTGATCAACATGGACTATTCGTTCGGCCAGTCGGTGCGATCAACGGCGCGCAAGATGCTGGGCGAAAAGCGGCCCGATATCCAGATCGTCGGCGACGAGTTGCACCCGATGCTCAAGGTCACCGACTTCTCGCCCTACATCGCCAAGATCAAGGCGTCGGGCGCCGACACCGTCGTGACCGGCAATTGGGGCCAGGACTTCGCGCTGCTGTTGAAGGCCGCGGCTGATGCCGGCCTGAAGGTCAACTGGTACACCTATTATGCCGGCGGCGCCGGCGGACCGACCGCGATCAAGCAGACCGGCCTCGAGAACCAGGTGTTCCAGATCAGCGAAGGCGTGCCGAACTCCGGCAACAAGGCGGCGATGGAATTCGAGAAGGACTTCCGCGCCAAGACCGGCATTTCCGTGTGGTATCCGCGCGCCGTCAACGAGATGCGGATGTTTAAGGCGGCCGCCGAGAAGGCCAACTCGATCGATCCGGTGAAGGTCGCGGCGGCGCTCGAAGGCCTGAAGTTCGAGGTGTTCGACGGCGGCGAGGGTTTCATGCGCAAGGACGACCATCAGTTCTTCCAGCCGATCTACATCTCCTCGTTCGGCGGGCTCACCGACAAGGCCAAGGAGCCGTTCGACGAGGAGAACACCGGCTGGGGCTGGCACATCGTCTCCAAGATCGACACCGAGCAGACGATGCTCCCGACCACCTGCAATATGAAGCGGCCCTGATCGGCCGCCTCTCTCTTCATTCCGGGGCGATGCGAAGCATCGAACCACAGATGCGCAATTGCGCATCGGGGAATCTCGAGATTCCGGGTTCGATGCTTTCGCATCGCCCCGGAATGACTGGTGAACTCCCTTTCCTCGACAGGTCTTTGATCACGTGAACCGTTCCCAGTCTCAAACGGGTGCCCCGTGGCTGAATTGATCGTCATCTCGACGCTCAACGGCGTCTTGTTCGGCATGCTGCTGTTCCTGCTGTCCAGCGGGCTCACCGTCATCTTCAGCATGATGGGTGTGCTCAACTTCGCGCATGCCAGCTTCTATATGCTCGGCGCGTTCTTCGGTTATCAGCTCACCCGCTGGATCGGATTCTGGCCGGCGCTGGTGATCGCGCCGCTCCTGGTCGGCGCGGTCGGCATGGCGGTCGAGCGCTACGGCCTGCGCAACACCCACAAGCACGGCCATGTCGCCGAGCTGCTGCTGACCTTCGGTTTGGCGTTCGCGATCGAAGAGATCGTCTCGATGATCTGGGGCAAAAGCCCGGTCGATTATCGCGTTCCGGCGGTGCTCGATTTTCCGGCCTTCACGGTGTTCTCGACCAATTATCCCGCCTACAAGATCTTCATGCTGGTGGTCTCGGTCGTGATCTTCATCGCGCTGCTGGTGACGCTGAAGCGGACCCGGGTCGGCCTCATCGTGCAGGCCGCATTGACTCATCCGAGCATGGTCGGTCATCTCGGCCACAATGTCGGCCGCGTCTTCATGCTGGTGTTCGGCGTCGGCAGCGCGCTTGCCGGCCTTGCCGGCGTGATCGCCGGTCCGTCGCTGGTGACGCAGTCCGATATGGCCGCGCTGCTCGGCCCGATCCTGTTCGTCGTCATCGTGTTCGGCGGCCTCGGCTCGCTGCCCGGCGCCTTCATCGCGTCGCTGCTGATCGGGCTGATCCAGACCTTTGCGGTCGCGCTGAACGGTTCGCTCGCCAGCGTGTTCGGCCCGCTCGATCCGAGCCTCGGCTCCACGCCGCTCACCGACATCTGGAACGTGACGATCGCGCAGATCGCGCCGATCCTGCCCTATCTGCTGCTGGTGCTGGTGCTGATCTTCCGCCCGATGGGCCTGTTGGGGACGCGTGAGTCATGACGAACGCTGCCACGCCCGTCTCCGCCGTGACCAAACAGGAATCCGGCGGCGCCCTCGGCTTCTATGGCGTCTGGCTGCTCGCGGCCATCGCGCTCATCGTGCTGCCGCTGGTGTTCTCCTCCGGCGGCTCGCTGACCTCGTTCAGCCTGATCGGCATCGCGATCATCTTCGCGCTGTCCTACAACATCCTGCTCGGCCAGACCGGCCTGTTGTCGTTCGGCCACGCCGTGCAATACGGCCTCGGCGGTTTCCTTGCCGTGCACGTCATGAACGCGGCCGCCAGCCACAACTGGCCGATCCCGCTGCCGGTGATCCCGCTGGTCGGCGGCATCGGCGGCATGGCGTTCGCGTTGCTGGTCGGCTGGGTCATGACCAAGCGCGCCGGCACCGTGTTTGCGATGATCTCGCTCGGCATCGGCGAGCTGGTCGCCTCGTCGTCGCTGATCCTGCGCAGCGTGTTCGGCGGCGAGTCCGGCATCACCACCGACCGCACGGGCCTGATGCCGCTGTTCGGCTGGACCTTCGGGCCGCAGATCCAGGTCTACTACCTGATCGCGTTCTGGGTGATGGTGTCGGCGATCGCGATGTACGCGCTGACCCGCACGCCGCTCGGCCGCATCTGCAACGCGGTGCGCGACAATCCGGAGCGCGTCGAGTTCATCGGCTACGATCCGCATGTGGTGCGCTATCTCGCCTACATGTTCGCCGGCTTCTTCGCCGGCATCGCCGGCGGGCTGACCGCGATCAATTTCGAGATCGCCAACTCGGCCTATCTCGGCGCGACGCAGTCGGGCCTGGTGCTGTTTTCCGCCTTCATCGGCGGCACCGCCTACTTCTTCGGCCCGATCCTGGGTGCCATCCTGGTGACCTATCTGCAACTCGGGCTGACCAGCGTCACCTCGGTCTGGCAGCTCTATTTCGGCATCATCTTCATCGGCATCGTGATGTTCGCGCCGGGCGGCATCGCCGGCATCCTGATGAAACACCGTCCGCTGATCCGCGCGGGCACGCTCGGCACCGTGATCCCGTCCTATCTGGTCGCGGCGATCCCGACGCTCGCGTTTGCGCTCGGCATCATCCTGACCATCGAAACCGTGGCACGCTTCTCGGGCGGCGACCCGATCAACCTGCTCGGCATTCCCTTCGTCGCCACCGCGCCGACGACCTGGGCGGCCGCGGCGGTTCTCTTGGTCGGCGGCTTCCTGGCCGCACGCCTCACCTGGCGGCGCGTTGCGGAGGCCTGGGATCGCGCCGCGACGGTGGCCCGTGATCGGGGGTATCTCGCATGACCGCTGCCATTCACGTCAACGCCGTCGAGAAGAGTTTCGGCAATGTCCGCATCATCCGCGACCTCAACCTGAGCGTCGCCAAGGGCGAGCGTCACGCCATCATCGGCCCGAACGGCGCCGGCAAGTCGACGACGTTCAACTTGATCTCCGGCCACATCAAGCCGACCTCGGGCGAGATCCGCCTGAACGGCGAAGTGACCTCGGGCTTGCGGCCATTCGAGATCAACCGGCGCGGGCTGTCGCGCTCGTTCCAGGTCACCAACGTGTTCGCCCGTATGACGGTGTGGGAGAACGTCCGTTGCGCCGTGCTGTGGGCGACCGGGCACCGCTACGCGTTCTGGAAGAACGTCGACGATCTGCCCGAGGTGAAGCAGCGCACCGCGCAGATTCTCGACGACATCCATCTCAGCCATCGCCGCGACGTGCCGGCGGGCCTTTTGACTTATGCCGAGCAGCGCGAGCTCGAGATCGGCATCACCATCGCCGGCGGCGCCAGCGTCATCATGCTGGACGAGCCGACCGCGGGCATGAGCCACGCCGAGACCGAGCGCGCCGTCGCGCTGATCCGCCGCCTCACCGAGGGACGCACGCTCGTCATCGTCGAGCATGACATGAGCGTGGTGTTCGGCCTCGCCGACCGCATCTCGGTCTTGGTCTACGGCCACATCATCGCCTCCGGCACCCCTGAGGAGATCCGCGGCAATCCGAAGGTCAAGGAAGCCTATCTCGGCGAGGAGGTCGACTGATGCTCGAGGTCAGGAATCTTCACGCCTATTACGGCAAGAGCCACATCCTGCAAGGCGTCGATCTCGACATCGCCGCCGGCGAGGTGGTGAGCCTGCTCGGGCGCAACGGCGTCGGCCGCTCCACCACCGTCAAGGCGATCATGGGCGAGGTGCCGCCGCAGGGCACCATCCGCTTCAAGGGCCAGGACATCGTCGGCCTGCCGAGCCACAAGATCGCCCGCCTCGGGCTCGGCTATGTGCCCGAGCACCGCGACATCTTCCCGGGGCTGACGGTGCGCCAGAACCTGATCCTCGGCATCAAGGACCCGCGCCGCCCGGGCAAGTGGCGGCTGCAGGAGATGCTCGACATGTTCCCCAATCTGGCCGCGCGCGCCGACACGCCGGCCGGCGTGCTGTCGGGCGGCGAGAAGCAGATGCTGACCACTTGCCGCACCCTGCTCGGCGATCCCGAACTGATGATGATCGACGAGCCGACCGAAGGGCTGGCGCCCTTGATCGTGCAGCAGGTCGGCGAGCTGATCGCACGGATCGCCAAGGCCGGCGTCGCCATCCTGCTGGTCGAGCAGAAGCTCTCGATCGCGATGAAGATCTCCAACCGCGTCTACATCATGGGCCACGGCCGCGTCGTGTTCGAAGGCACGCCGGAGCAGCTGAAGAACAACGCCGCCATCCGTGAGGAATGGCTGGAAGTGTGAAGCGGGAGCGGCCTCGTCATTGCGAGGAGCGTAGCGACGAAGCAATCCATGCTTCGGCACGGACGGAGCGATGGATTGCTTCGCTCGCAATGACGGGGAGGTATCGCAGCTCACACGGGTCGGCATGATTTACCCCGGCCGGATCAGCGCCACGACATCCCCCGCGCGCAATGTCTGCCCCGGTTTCACCGGCACCGACGCGATGCGGCCCGCGGCGGGCGAGAGCACCGAGATTTCCATTTTCATGGACTCGATGATGGCGAGCACGTCGCCGGCCGCGACCGCGGCGCCCTCCTCGACCAGGATCTTCCAGATATTGCCCGGTACTTCGGAGAACGCGCCGATCTGGCCGTCGGGAATGCCGGTCGTGACGGCACCGGCATCGACCTGTTCCGCCGGCGCTTCGTCGAGCTTCATCTCGCGCCAGCGCTGGCGCTCGGCGTCGAATGCGGCCTGCTGGGTCGCCTTGAACCCGGCGATCGATGGCTGCGTCGCAACCAACTGCTTCGCGTAGTCGGCGTAGGAGAATTCGCCCTGCTCGATCCTGATGTCGTATTGCCCGTGCGGGAATGCGGCGCGGGCGTCCAGCAATTCATCGGCATCGACCGGGAAGAAGCGGATCTTGTCGAAGAACCGCAGCAGCCAGGGGTGGCCGGGTTCGAACACGGGAGTGGTGCGCCAGGTGTTCCAGACCTGGATGGTGCGGCCGAACAGTTGATAGCCGCCCGGCCCTTCCATGCCGTAGATGCACATATAGGCGCCGCCGATTCCGACCGCGTTCTCCGGGGTCCAGGTCCGTGCCGGATTGTATTTCGTGGTCACGAGGCGATGCCGCGGATCGAGCGGGGTTGCCACCGGCGCGCCGAGATAGACGTCGCCGAGACCGAGCACGAAATAGTCGGCATCGAACACGATGTGGCGGACGTCATCCTCGCTGCCGAGCCCGTTGATACGCCGGATGAACTCGACATTCGAAGGGCACCATGGCGCATCCGCGCGCACCAGCTCCTGATACTTGCGCATCGCGAGCTCGGCTTGTGGATCGCGCCAGGACAACGGCAGATGCACGGTTCGGCTCGGCACCCGCATCGCATCGACTGGCGGCAGTTCGCGCTCGATCTTGCGCAACAGGTCGAGTAGCTTGCCACGCGACAGCGCGCTGCCGTCATAATGGATCTGCAACGAGCGGATGCCGGGCGTCAGATCGATCAGGCCGCCGAGCCTGGCCTCCTCCAGTGCCTGCGCCAGCACATGCACGCGCAGCCGCAGCGCGACGTCGAGCTCCATCGGTCCGTATTCGACCAGCAGATTGTCGTCGCCGGCGCGGCGATACACCACCGGGATCGGGCCGTCATCGTTGCGGCCGATGATCGCCGATCCCAACTCGGGCGCCTTCAGAACCGTCGGTCCTGCTACCGGATCGTCGCGCCTGACCGGTACGAAGCGAACAGTGTCGCCTGGCCGGAGCTGGCCGACCTTCCAGAGCTCGTCGCGCGCGACGACTGCCGGACAGACGAAGCCGCCGAGGCTCGGTCCGTCCGGCCCGAGGATGATCGGCATGTCGCCGGTGAAGTCGATCGAGCCGACCGCATAGGCGTTGTCATGGATGTTCGACGGATGCAGCCCGGCCTCGCCGCCGTCGGCCCGCGCCCAGCGCGGCTTCGGCCCGATCAGCCGGACGCCGGTGCGGGCGCTGTTGAAATGCACCGCGTAATCAGACGCGAACAGCGTCTCGATGTCGTCGTCGAGGAAGAAGTCCGGCGCGCCATGCGGGCCATAGATGACGCCGATCTGCCAGGCCGACGTCAACTCTGGCCGCTCGTCCGCCGTAGCCGGCCGCGGCGCCGCAAGGTCAGGCCTCCCCGCACCGACATGCAAGACATCACCGGCCTTCAGCGCGCCCGTCGCATGGCCGCCGAAGGCGCCGAGCGCAAACACCGCGCGTGATCCGAGGATCTCCGGGACGTCGATGCCGCCACGAACGGCGAGATAGCTACGCTGGCCCGGGCCCTTGATGCTGCCGATCGCAAGCGTCTGCCCCGCGCGGACCGCAACCGGTTCGTGATAGGCCACATCGGCGCCGTCCAGCGACGCCTTCATCCGCGCGCCCGACAGCGCGACGATCGCATCGGTGTTGAAGCGCAGGGTCGGACCGTTGACCGTCAGCTCCAGCGCAGTCGTCGTTTCCGGATTGCCGACCACGCGATTGGCGAGGCGGAACGAGCGTTCGTCCATCGGGCCGCTCGGCGGCACGCCGACGTGCCAGAGATGCAGCCGGCCGGGCAGTTCCTGCACTCCGCTCTGGGCACCGGGTGCAACGACATCGATGGTGTGCGGACGATAGGCGAAGGCGCCGAGCACACTGGTCGCGACCTGGCCGCTGCGGAACACGTCGGACGCAGCGATCGCGCGCAGATAATCGAGGTTTGTCTCGATGCCGGCGACGACCGTGTCATTCAGCGCATGCGTCAGCTTTGCAATCGCGGCATCGCGGGTCTCCGCCGACACGATGATCTTGGCCAGCATCGGATCATAGAATGGCGTCACCTCGGTGCCGGTCTCGATCCAGCCGTCGATCCGCGCGTCGCCAGAGAAAGCGACCTTCGTCAAGCGGCCCGCGCTCGGGCGAAAGGCGGCGCCCGGATTCTCGGCGTAGAGCCGCACCTCGATCGCCGCGCCCTTTGGCGTGAGCGCGCCGGCCTGAGCCAGCACGTCCTCGCCGGCGGCCTGGCGGATCATCCATTCGACCAGGTCGACGCCGGTGACCTGCTCGGTGACGGGATGCTCGACCTGAAGCCGGGTGTTGACCTCGAGAAAGTAAAAGTCCTCGCGCTCGACGTCGTAGATGAACTCGACCGTACCGGCGGATTCGTAATTGACCGCCTTGCCGAGCGACACGGCCGCGGCGTGCAGCCGCCGCCTGATCTCGGCGGAGAGGCCCGGCGCGGGGGTTTCCTCAAAGACCTTCTGGTTGCGCCGCTGCAGGGAACAATCACGCTCGCCGAGCGCGACCACATCGCCCTTGCCGTTGCCGAAGATCTGCACCTCGATGTGGCGCGCCCGGGCCACGAAGCGCTCGAGATAGACCCGCGCGTCGCCAAAACTCGCCCGCGCCGTGCGCTGCACGGATTCGAAGCGCTCGCGCAGCGTCGCCATGTCGTGGCAGAGCTGCATGCCGATGCCGCCGCCACCCGCCGTGCTCTTCAGCATCACCGGAAAGCCGATCCGCTCAGCCTCGCGCACCGCCTCGTCGATAGTCTCCAGCAGGCCGGAGCCCGGCAGCAGCGGCACGCCGCTGGTTTCGGCGATCTCGCGCGCCTTGTGCTTGAGGCCGAAGGCGTCAAGATGTTCGGGCCGCGGCCCGATGAAGGTGATGCCGTGCTCGGCCAGCCGCTCGGCAAAGCGGCGGTTCTCCGATAGGAAGCCATAGCCGGGGTGAACCGCCTGCGCGCCGGTGGCAAGGCACGCCGCCATGATGGCATCGACGTTGAGATAGCTCTCGGCCGCCGGCGCCGGGCCGATCCGCACCGCCTCGTCGGCATCGAGCACCGGCCGGGTGAAGCGGTCGGCGTCGGAATAGACCGCGACCGAGCCGATGCCCATATGACGCAATGTTCTGCCGATCCGCCCGGCGATCTCGCCGCGGTTGGCAATCAGGACCTTGCTGAACATGCCTCACGCCTCCGGCTCGAAGATCGTGGCATCGAAGATCGTGACCTGCACCGGCGTCGGGAAGAAGCCGTTGCAGGGATTGTTGATCTGCGGGCAGTTCGAGATCAGGCACAGCACGTCCATCTCGGCGACCAGCTCGATCGCGTCGCCCGGCTTGGAGACGCCGTCGACCACGGTGAAATTGCCGGCGGGATCGATCGGCACGTTCATGAAGAAGTTCAGGTTCGGCACGATGTCGCGCTTCGATAGGCCGTATTTCGCGGCTTCGATCACGAAATTCTCGCGACAGGCGTGCTGGTAGCGGGTCTGGTGCCCGAACCGCACGGTGTTGCTCTCGCAGGAGCAGGCGCCCGCCGAGGTGTCGTGCAGGCCGCAGCTGTCTGCCGTCACGCGCAGCATCACGCGGCCTTCATTCGACATGATTTTGGTGCCGAGCCCGACATAGGCCGAGCCTTGCGCGCGCAGCGTATCCTGGCCGCTGTAGCGCTCACCGAAATCATCGGCGCGATAGAACAGCGTATCCACCGCCTGCTGGCCGTGGGTATCGGTGATGCGCAGCGTCTGGCCCTTGCGGATGATCGCCGACCATGGCTGGCGCGCGGGAATTTCGACATCGAGCACGATGCGGCCGGTCGGAACGGATTGCGTGGTCATCGCACGGCTCCTTCGCTGGTCTCGCCGAAATACAGCGCGTTGTTCTCGTAGGCGCGGATCGCCTCGGCCGTCGCGGTCCGGCACAGATCGTCGGCAGCCGGCGCACCCGCGCGGCAGCGCACGATCTCCACACTCGCTTGCGGATAGGCCGCAGCCGGATCAAGCGGATGCGGGCAGTTCGACAACGCGATCAGCAGATTCATTTCCGCACGCAGATCGACGAAGTCGCCCTTCTCGCGCCGCCCCTCGGACCAGACGAATTTTCCGTCCGCATCGATCGCGACCGGGGCGAAGAAGCTGACGCAGGGATGCACGTCGCGGCGGTCGAGCCCGAGTTTCATCGCGGCGAGGATGAAATTGTCACGCGTGTTGCGGAAATTGCCGTCGCCGTACTTCGCCTGGTTGGCCGCCGCGGTCGAACCGCCGACCACGGCATCATGCGCGGCACTGGTATCTTCGGTGATGGCGAGCAATGCCCGCCCCATGTCCGACAGCAGCACGCGCCCTTTCTGCAGCCGCGCCGCCCATTGCACTTTGATGGTGTCGGCGTGGTTGAGCCGCTCGGTAGTATCAGCGCTGTTCCAGGCGAGCAGGCTGACGGTGGATGTCCCCTGCGTGTTGACGATGCGCAGCGTATCGCCGCGGTTCAGCCGCGTGGTCCAGTACCAGCCCGCCGGAATCACCTCGCGGTGGATGATCGCATCTGTGGCGATCGGTGCGGCATCGCGCGCGGTCGGCGCCGGGAGCGCCCGCGGCGCGTGCTCCTGCCCGGCCGATTTCAGCTCGTTGTAGCGTCGCGTATGCGCCGCGACCTCAGCCTTCTGTTCCGCTGTGAGGATCATGGTTGCTCCTTCAAGACGAGAGCGCCGGGCCGTCCCGGCTGGTGCTCCTTGTCTGACCGGGTCGTCCCGGCCGGAGCTGGTTGAACCGAGGACCGCAGCTCGGCGCTGCGGCGCGGGAAGATCTCGAGGTCGCGCGACACGGTGGCGCCGTAGCGATCGCGCTCCTCGGGCCGGTTGCGCGACCGCTCCAGCGCGATCACCCGCGTCGCGAGCCCGAATGCTTCGCTGAGATCATGCGTGACCATCATGACGGTCAGATGGGTCTCGTTCCACAGCCGCTTCATCAACAGGTGGATGTCGGCGCGGATGCCCGGGTCGAGCGCGCCGAATGGCTCGTCGAGCAGCAGGATCTTCGGCTCGCGCATGATCGCCTGCGCCAGCGCGAGGCGCTGCTGCATGCCGCCGGACAGTGAAGACGGATATTTGTTTTCCTGACCGGCGAGCCCGACTTCGGCCAAAAGCTTCATCGATTCATCCATGGCGGCGCGCCGTGCGGCGCCGAACAATCGCGCCGTGAACTTGGCATCGCGCAGCTCGCGGCCGAGCATCACGTTCTGCAGCACGGTCAGGTGCGGAAACACCGAGTAGCGCTGGAACACCACCGCCGCGGTCGGCGTCGGGCTCGGCGGGCAACGGCTTGCCGTCGACCAAAATCTGCCCCCGGCTCGGCTGCTCCTCACCGAGCAGCATGCGGAGCAGCGTGGTCTTGCCGCAACCGGACGGGCCGACCAGCGCGATGAATGCGCGCGGCTCGACCTCCATCGTGATGCGCTCGAGCACGATGTGATCGCCATATTCCTTCCAGACGTCGTCGAACCGGATCGCGCTCATTCCGCCCTCACCGAGGCAAACCAGGGAAACGCCTTGCGTTGCAGGACGCGCAGGCCGACATCGATCAGGAACGCCAGCAGCGTGATCCAGGCGACGTAGGGAATGATCACGTCCATCGCGAGATAGCGGCGCACCAGGAATATCCGGTAGCCGAGCCCGGAATCGGAGGCGATCGCCTCGGCGGCGATCAGGAACAGCCACGCCGGGCCGAGTTGCAGGCGCAGCACGTCGATCAGCCGGGGCAAGGTTTGCGGCATCGCGACCCGCAGCGCGATCTGCCAGGTCGAGGCGCCGAGCGTCTGCGCCTTGACGATCTGCTCGCGCGGCAGCTCCTGCACCTTCATGGCGAGGTCGCGAATCATGCAGGGCAGCGTCCCGATCACGATCAGCGCGATCTTGGAGTTCTCACCCAACCCCATCACGATGAACAGGATCGGCAACAGCGCCAGCGGCGGCACCATCGAGGTGACCGACACGAACGGCCCGAGCAGGGCATTGGCGCCCGGCAACAGCCCGATCACGATGCCGAGCACCAGTGCCGCCACCGTCGAGATCGCCAACGCCGACCCCAGCCGCCCGAGGCTCGCGACGGTGTCGGAGGCCATCAGATAGCCGCCGGTGCGGGGATCGACCTCGAACGCCATCTGCTTGACCGCCTGCACCATGCTCGGCAGCGCCGGCAGCAGCTTGTCGTTCGGGTTTTGCGCGAGCCGCGCGCTGGAACCGGCGAAGTAGGCGATTGCGACCAGGAGGAACGGCAGCGCGAGCAGATAGAAGCGCGTCTGCCGTCCCGGCCGTATGTTCACAAGTCGCATCGTCGGCTCCTGCGTGAGGTCGGCGTTGTGCGTGTCAGAGCTTGCCCTAGAGCTTTCCCTTGGCGGCTTCGTCCATGTAGGTCGGGTCGAAGCGCAGCTTGATGTTCGACTTGTCGCCCAGCACCGACTTGTCGGCGAGTTCGATCCCGACCGCGTCGGCCGACTTCGCGCCCTTGCCGAGCAGATCCTTCTCGAACAGGAACTTGCGCACCCGATCCATGGTCGTGCCGACGGTGTTGCTGCGCGTGAAGGCTTCGGCGTCGGTGGCCTTGTCGAACAGCTTGGTGGTCGAGAGCTGGCTGTCGAAGCCGGCGAGATCGGTGCCGGAGGCCTTGGCCATCGCTTCCTTGGCGGTCTTGGCGGCGGAATCGTTCGCGGTCATCTTGGACAGCGTCTCGTACCAGATGCCGACCAGCGCCTTGGCGAAATCCGGATTGTCCTTGGCGACCGCGGTGTTCACCACCATCAGGTCCATGATCTCGCCGGGGATCTGCGAGGAATCGAACACCTTCTTGGCATCCGGCGAGCCGAGGATTTCGGTCACGATCGGATTCCAGGTCACGACCGCATTGACGTCAGGCGTCTTGTAGGCCGCCGCGATATCGGCATCCGAGGTGTTGACGACCTTGACGTCCTTCTCGCTCAGCTTGCTGGTCTCCAGCGCCCGCGCCAGCAGATAATGCGACACCGAGAACTCGACCAGATTGACGGTCTGGCCCTTGATCGCGGCGAGGTCGGATTTGTTCTTCAGGATCACGGCATCATTGCCGTTGGAGAAGTCGCCCATCACGACCGCGGTGGTGTCGACACCGCCGGCTGCGGGAATCGAGAGCGCATCCATGTTGGTGATGGTGACGGCGTCATAGCCGCCGGCGGTGTACTGGTTGATCGATTCGACGTAGTCGTTGAACTGCTTGACTTCGATCGTGATGCCGTATTTGTCGGCCCATTTCTTGACGATGCCGGTGTCGGCCGCATAACCCCACGGCATCCACCCGACATAGATCGACCAGGCGACCTTGAAGCTTTTCTTCGGCGCGGCGTCGGCCGCAGGCGCCGCCGCGAGCACGATCGCGCAGCCGATGACAACAGAGCGAAGGAAGAAAGAGAACTTGTTCATTGCCGATCCCTCTTGCGAAACTTCACAAAAAGGGACTGGCGAAAAGACCATCGCTCCGCCAATCCCTTGGCTAACGAGGTCTCCCGGGCTTTTATCCCGCCGTGCACCTGCGGGGATGTCTCCCCCGCAAGCGGCTGCTCTCGGACCAGCATCTTGCCTGGCAAGATCGGAACCCTAGCGGCCAACTCAACGCCCTTGATGCATGAGCCGTGCCACGGTGGCGGTGTTTGAATCTCATGAGATTTTTCGGCGCGCGCGGTCCAGCCGCGCGGCCGTTCTGCTTAAAAACTGCGCAAGTCTGCTCAGAATTGGCTCTGTCATTTCGTCGTCGACACCAACAGGATCGCGTCATGGCTGACGCCGAGGGGGATGTTCGATGGGCAAGCTTCTGAGCGTTTTGTTCGCGAGCTTCTGGCGCGGACTGCACGGCCGGTTCGGCCTGGTGCCGCACCGCGATGCGCGAGGCCCGAGCGCCTAACCTGAGGCGCCGCTCCGGCTCCGCGTTAGCAATCAGCCGACGGTCCCGAGCTTGCGCATGATGCTGAGCTTGATGTTCTCGATATGCGCCTCGACGGCAGCGCGAACCGCGGCGGCATCCCTGGCGCGCAGCGCGGCGATGATCGCCAGATGCTCGTTGTGAACCGGGGCGAAGCGCTCCGGCAGTCGGCTGAGGTTGAACATCTGGGTCTTCAGCCTGAGATCGCGGATCAAGGCCGCCAGCACCGCATTTCCGCTGTTGTCGGCGACCAACTCGTGGAAGCGGCCGTCGAGCTCGCGGTTCTCCGGCGACTGCGGATCATTGCGCTCGCGCAGCTGCACGATCCTGGCCTGTAGCTCATCGAGCTCGGCCGGCGGTATGCGTTCGATCGACTGCACCGCCGCCTCGGCCTCGAGCACCCGCCGCACCTGCAGGATCTCGATGAACTCGCGCAACGAGAATTCCTTGACCACCAGGCTGTTGCCGGGCGCACGCGTGACCAGCCCTTCGGTCTCGAGCCGATAGAGCGCCTCGCGGATCGGCGTGCGCGAGATGTCGAGGAACTCGGCGAGCCGGCGCTCCTGCATCACCGTCCCGGCCGGCAGCTCGCGCTTCACCAAGAGATCGAGGATGCGCTCATACGCCAGCTGGCTCAGGCTCTTTTCGGTCGGGGCGAGCAGAAGGGAGACATCGGGTGCGGCTTGCGACCGGTTGGTCGCCTTGCCCGCTGCATTCGGCCTGCGCGGCATGTCCTGATCTTCCCTCGGATGACTTCTGCGGCGACATTCCGGTTGGCCGGAATGCCGCCTCAATGCGGACGACGATCGATCAATTGAGCTCGCTGCGAATCGGCTCCGCGGGGTGCGGATCAAATCCGATCAATTCGGTCGTGAGCTTGGCATAGGTACCGTCGGCGATCATGTCTGCCAAGGCCTTGTTCACAGCCCTGGTCAGGTTGGGCTTGCCCTTCTGAATCGCCAGCCCTTTCTGGATCTGGCTCAGCGTGCCTTCGCCGGTCACCAGCGGCAGCTTCTTGGCCTTGATCGCATAGTTGGCGGCGACGGCATCGGTGATCACGGCATCGAGGTTGTCATTGACGAGATCCTGCACCGCATCGACCTCCGCTTTGTAGCTCTTCAGTGACGCACCGTTCTGCTCGGCGATCTTGCCGAAGGTCGAGGCCGCGACGGCGCCAACATTCTTGCCCTTCAAATCGGCACCGGTCCGGATCCCGGTGTCCTTGCGAGTGAGGATCGTGGCGCCTGAAGCAAGCCAGCCGTCGGCAAAGGTCACCTGCTTCTGGCGGGCCGGAGTGATGTCCATCGACACGCTGGTCATGTCGAACTGACCGGCGAGAAGACCGACCAGCGCGGCGTCGAACTGCGTGATGACGGGCGTGTATTCGAGGCCAAGGCGGCGCGCGATCTCCTTGCCGATCCGGATTTCCAATCCATCGAGCTCGCCGTCCGGCCTGCGCATCGAAAATGGGGCAAACGTGCCCTGGGTCGCGACCTGCAGCTTGCCCGGCTGCAGCAGCTCGAGGTCGGACGCAACGGCGGGAACGGAGAACGTCAACCCGGCACCGAGCGCTAGATAGGCAAACTGCCGTCGCGAGATCATCAGTCGTGTCCTTTCATGGATGGAGGCGTTCACATTCGTCATGGGACGTTCCGATCAATAGCGCAGCGCGTAGCTGCGCTCGAGCCATTGTGCGAGTCTCGACAGCAACGTCGTCATGACCAGGTAGATGAAGGCGCTGGCGATGTAGAAGTCGAACGGACGGAACGTGCTGGCGATCAGCAATTGCGAGTAGAGCGTCAGCTCGACCACCGTGATGGTGGACAGCAGCGAGGTGTTCTTCAGCGCCGAGATCGCCTCATTGGTGAGGGACGGCAGGATGATGCGGAACACCTGCGGCAGGATGATCCGGTGCATGGCTCCGGCGCGGCTCATGCCGAGCGCGAGTGCCGATTCCATCTGTCCCTTGGGGATCGCGGTGAGGCCGGAGCGGATGGTCTCGGCGACATAGGCGCCGCTGGAAACGCCGAGCGCGAGCGTGCCGGCGACGAAGGGCGACAGTTTCAGGCCGAGCTGAGGGAAGCCGAAATAGACGATGAAGACCTGCACCAGGGTGGGCGTGCCGCGGATGAACCAGACGTAGAAATCCGCCGCCCCGCGCACGACCTTCAAGCGCGACTGCTTGCCGAGCGCGGCGATCAGGCCACAGATCCAGCTGACCAGGATGATCAGCACGGTCAGCGCCAGCACGATCCCTGCGGCCTTGCCGAAGCCGGGAAGATAGATCGCGAAATCGACGGCCCAGTCGTGGATCCTGGTCAGGAACATCGGCGTATCCAATCAAGCGATGCGATAGCGGTCATGCGGCGAAGTCCTGGTGCAGCACGCGCTTGAGGAACTGGCGCAGGCGGTCGCTGCTGGGATTAGCGAGGACGTCGCGCGGCGCGCCCTCTTCGGCGATCACTCCCTGATCGAAGAACACCACCCGTGACGACACATCGCGCGCGAACGCGATCTCATGGGTCACGAGCAGCATCGTCATGCCCTCGGCCGCGAGCGATCCCATCAGCTCCAGCACCTCGCCGACGAGCTCGGGATCGAGCGCGGAAGTCACCTCGTCGAACAGCATGACCGCCGGCTTCATCGCCAGTGCCCGCACGATCGCAACGCGCTGCTGCTGGCCGCCGGACAGTTTCGACGGATAGGCGTTGCGCTTCTCATAGAGCCCGATCCGGCGCAGCAACGCCTCGGCGTGCTCGGTCGCCTCCTTGCGCGGCACCTTCTTGACCCGGACCGGGGCCTCGACGACGTTTTCCAGCACCGTCATGTGCGGCCACAGATTGTAGCTCTGAAACACCATGCCGATCTGGGCACGCAATTCGCGCAGCTGCTGCGGCGTCGGTTGGCGTCGTGCACCCTCGGCGTAATCGAAGGCGAAACTGCCGAAGTCCATGAAGCCTTCGTCCGGAAGCTCCATCAGGTTGACGCAGCGCAGGAACGTGCTCTTGCCGGAGCCGCTGGCACCGATGATCGAGATCACCTCCCCGGCCCTGACGTCCAGCGACACGCCTTTCAGCACCTCGTTCGCATCGAAGCGCTTGCGGATGTCCTTCAGCTTCAGGATCGGCGCAGCGGCCGGCATCGCGGTCACATTAATCCTCCCGACGAACGACATGATCGTCTCGACGCACCGACTTTGCCGCCGGCGTTGGATCCGGACTTTTCAGCTATTGAAACGGCCGGCGCATTTAAGCTAATGGTATACCATTGGAGTTCCAATGGCATTTTTTAGGCTGCCTGTGCACAGGAATTAAGCATGGCCGAGACCTCGAAGACCTGCCTGATCGTCCAGCCGATTCATCAGGCCGGGCTGGACGTCCTGACACAGGGCGGCCTCGTGCTGCATCAGCTTGCGCGATCCGACCCGCAATCGCTGATCCGCGCGGCAGCGGATTGCGTCGCCGTCGTGACCCGAAGCGCAGGCTTTCCGGCCGCCGCGATCGAGGCCGCGCCGGCGCTGCGCGTGATCGGCTCGCATGGCGTCGGCGTCGACGCGATCGACGTCGCGCGTGCGACCGCGCGCGGCATCGTCGTCGTCAACGCCCCGAACAGCAATGTGCGCTCGGTGGCCGAACACGCCATTGCGCTGATCTTCGCGCTCGCCAAGTCGATCGTCAGCGCTGACCGCGCCGTGCGTGAACACGACCATGGCTTCAAATATCGCGCGCGGCTGACCGAGCTGGACGGACTGACGCTCGGCATTGTCGGCTTCGGCAATATCGGCCGCCAGACCGCTTCGCTTGCCAAAGCGCTGGGACTGCGGGTGATCGCGCATTCGCTGGAAACCGCGCCGGAGATCTATGCGGCTGCCGCCGTCGAGCCCGTCGCCGCGCTGCGCGACCTGCTGGCGCAATCCGACATCGTCTCGCTGCATCTGCCGCTGACGCCGTCCACCCGCGGGTTGATCGGCGCGGCCGAGTTGGCGGCGATGCGGCCGGGCGCCCTCCTCGTCAATACCGGCCGCGGCGGAGTGATCGATGAAGCCGCACTGCTCGACGCACTCGATGCCAACAGGTTCGGCGGCGCCGGGCTCAATGTCTTTGCGCGCGAGGAGATGCCGAAGGATCATCCGCTGCTGCGGCACGATCGCGTCATCCTGACCCCGCATATCGCGGGCTCGACGGAGGCAAGCCTGGCGCGGACCGCCGAGGATGTCGCGCGCGGCGTTCTTGCGGTGCTGGCGGACGAGCGGCCGCGCTTCCTCGTTAATCCGCTGGTCTGGCCGCAGCGTCGCGGAGCGCGCCCATGACCGCTCAGCGCATGCTGCACGCCGATCGCGAGCTCGCAATTCGCCTGTTCGATCGGTTGGCGGAGCAAAGCCGCGACGAACCCGGCGTCACCCGCGACGCCTATGGCACCGGTGAACAGCGCGCGCACGACCTTATTGGCCAGGAAGCGGCCGAGCTCGGGCTGTCCCGTGCCGTCGATGCCGCTGGCAATCTGCTGCTCACGCTCGAGGGCACCGATCCGGACCTGCCGGCCTGGGTGGTCGGCTCTCATCTCGACTCGGTGCCGCACGGCGGCAATTTCGACGGTGCCGCCGGCGTCATCGCCGGCCTTGCCGCGATCGCAGGACTTAGACGGAGCGGACTGCGGCCGCGACGCAGCGTCATCGTCGTCGCGACGCGCGCCGAGGAGAGCAACTGGTTTCCCGCTTCCTATATCGGCGGCCGCTCGCTGCTCGGCCTGCTGCCTGCCGATGTGCTCGATCTGCCGCGCTCCGACACCGGGCGGGCGCTGCGCGACCACATGCGCGATCTCGGCTTCGCGCCGGAACGGGTCGCGAGGGGCGAGCATCTGCTCAAGCCGGCGCAGATCCACGGCTTCGTCGAGACGCATATCGAGCAGGGCCCGACGCTCGAGGCCGCGAAGCTGCCGCTCGGCCTCGTCACCGGCATCACCGGCAGCTTCCGCTACCGCAAGGCGCGCTGCCTCGGCAGCTACGGCCATTCAGGTGCGGTGCCGCGCCAGCATCGGCACGACGCCGTGTTTGCGGTCTCGGATCTCATCCAGTCGCTCGATCGGCTCTGGGACGATCTCGATGCCGCGGGCCGCCCTGCCACCATCACGTTCGGCGAGGTCTTCACCGATGCCTCCCAGCACGGCTTCAGCAAGGTGCCGGGCGAACTGAATTTCTGCCTCGACGTGCGCAGCGTCGACCGCCAGCTGGTGGAGCACATCCACGACCGAACGATCGCTTTCGTCGCCGAGATCGAGACCAGGCGCGGCGTCCGTTTCGAGCTCGGCGAGCGCACCGGGAGCCAGCCGGCGGTGATGAGCGCGCACCTGCTGCGACAGCTCGGCCGCCTCGCCGATCGTCTCGAGATCGGCCATCTGACGATGCCGAGCGGCGCGGGGCATGACGCCGCGGTGTTTGCCAATGCGGGCATTCCCAGCGTCATGCTGTTCGTGCGCAATCAGAACGGCAGCCACAATCCGCACGAGGCGATGCGGATCGAGGACTTCCAGGCCGCCGCAACGCTGCTCGCCCACCTCGTGCTGGAGTGAGGAAGCGGTGAGCCGCGGCCAATCCTCACGCGCCGATCACTTCGGCCATCGGCGCCAGCTTGACGCCCGATGCGGCAAGGCGCTCGCGCAGCCGCTGCGCCATCGCCACCGCACCCGGCGTGTCGCCATGGACGCAGACGCTGTCGATCCGGGTTGGCAGGCGCGTGCTGGACAGACAGGTGATGGCACGGTCCTCGATCATGCGGATGACCCGTTCCGCCGCGACCTCGGCATCATGGATCACCGCGCCCGCGAGGCGGCGCGATACCAGATTGCCGTTGTCGGCATAGGCGCGATCGGCATAGATCTCGCGCACCAGCGGCAGCCCGAACTTCTCCCCTGCCCGCTCGGTCTCCTGGCCCGGCATCACGACGAAGATCAGATTGCGATCGACGGTGTGGATCGCCCGCGCCACCGCCTCCGCAAGGTCGCGGTCCTCGGCGGCGATATTGCCGAGCGCGCCATGCGTCTTGACGTGACGGATCGGGTGACCGGCGTCGGCGGCCAGCGCCATCATCGCGCCGATCTGGTAAAGCAAGATCTTCTCGATATCGGCCGGGCGTTCACCCTGGATCGGGCGGCGGCCGAACCCCCAGAGATCGAGAAAGCCGGGATGCGCGCCGGCCTGAACGCCGTTGGCCTTCGCCTCCGTCAGCGTGCGATGCATCACGAGGGGATCGCCGGCGTGAAAGCCGCAGGCGATGTTGGCCGACGTCACGGTGCGCAGCATCTCGGCATCGTCGCCGAGCGTGTAGACACCGAAGCCCTCGCCCATGTCGCAGTTCATGTCGATCAGCGCCATCGTCTTCCCTCTCTTGATAGTACAGGTCCGATATACACATCGCGCCCACGGCATGCCACGAGGAATTTTGGCGCAGGGATTGCAAAGGGTGTCTCGCGGGAGAGGCTCTCGCGCGATCACGTCCGCGTATTGCCGGACGATCGCAACAGAAGATGAGCGCACCGGATGAATGAAGCACTCTACGCGCAGCCGCGCTTTCGCAGGTCTGGCGATGCCGCGCTGACCATCGAGCTCGGCGACGGCATCGATGCAACGGTGAACGCCCGGGTCGTCGATCTCGACCAGGCGCTGACCGCACGCGCGCTGCCCGGTGTGGTGGAGATCGTGCCGACCTACCGCACCGTGCTGGTCTGCTTCGATCCGACCGTGGTGACGCGGCGCGAGATCGAAGCCGAAGTGATGGCGCTGTGGCCGCCGGCGCCGACCGGCCGGCTGCGCCATCGCTGGACCGTTCCCGTCATCTATGGCGGCGAACACGGAATGGATCTCGACTGGCTCGCACAACGTCTCGACACCACGACGGACGAGATCGTCGCGCGGCACGGCGCGGCGGAATACCGCGTCTACATGATCGGCTTCATGCCCGGACTGACCTATCTCGGCGGGCTCGATCCCGTGCTCCACATCGATCGGCGTCCCTCGCCCCGGCTGACGACACCGCCCGGCAGCGTCTCGGTCGGAGGCCAGCAGGCCGCGATCTCACCGCCGATCGCAGCACCAAGCGGCTGGCACATGCTGGGGCGCACGCCGGTGCGCTCCTACGATCCCCACCGCGAGCGGGCGCCGTTCCTGTTCAGTGCCGGCGACCTGATCCGCTTCCGGCCGATCGCGGCCGCCGAATTCGCCGCGCTCGAGCGCGCCGCGGACGCCGGAGAGATCGCCGCCGACAAAGAGGAGCTGCGGACGTGAGCGGCACGATGTCGGCGCATCTTGAAGTCATCGCGCCCGGTCTCGCCACCACCATCCAGGACCTCGGCCGTCACGGCTGGCAGCGGTTCGGCATCTCCGCGTCGGGCGCGATGGATACGGTCGCGCTGGCGACCGCCAACGCGCTGGTCGGCAATCCCGCGAATACCGCGGCGCTCGAGATCACGCTGACCGGGCCGGTGCTGGCCTGCACCGGCGGCGACATCCGCTTCGCGCTGGCCGGTGCCGATTTCGCCATGACGATCGACGGCCGAGAGGTCGCCGCGCACGAGACCCACGACTTGAAAGCAGGCCAACGCCTGTCGATCGGCTCGTCGCGCGACGGCGCGCGCGCCGTCCTCGCAGTCAGCGGTGGCTTCGCGATCAAGCCGATGCTCGGCAGCGTCGCGACGCATGCGCGCAGCCAGCTCGGCGGACTCAACGGCGGGCCGCTGCGCGACGGCGATCTGCTGCCGCTGGCAACGCCGGGTCTGCCGGACCGACCGCATCTGATGCTGTCTCCCGCGCATCGGATCCGGCATGACGGCCCGATCCGCGTGCTGCTCGGTCCGCAGGACGATGCGTTCAGCGCCGAGGGCATCACGACGTTCCTGACGTCGGACTATGAGGTGACCGCGCTGTCCGATCGCATGGGCTACCGGCTCGACGGGCCGCCCGTGGCCCATGCCGGCGCGGTCGGCATCGTGTCCGACGGCATCGTGTTCGGCAGCATCCAGGTTCCGGGCAACGGCCAGCCGATCATCCTGCTCGCCGACCGCCAGACCACCGGCGGCTATCCGAAGATCGCAACCGTCATCTCGGCGGACTTTCCGCGGCTGGCCCAGCTGCGCCCCGGCCAACGCATTCGCTTCCAGGCGATCGAGGAAGACGCGGCAATCGCGCTCGCGCGCGAATTGCGGCGGCGGCTCGATCGCATCGCCGATGCGCTGATCGAGATCCATCGCAACCTCGTGCCGACCTCCGAGCAGCTGCTGGCCGGCAACCTGATCAGCGGCATGATCTCCGCGCTCGACTGACACCGACCACACCAACCACCACAGGAAGACCAGTCATGACCTTGCTCAACGAAACCGCGAACGGTGTCTATGTGATCGCGGTGACGCCGTTCACCGACACCGGCGCGCTTGATCTCGACAGCGCCGATCGCATGGTCGATTTCTATCTCGAGAAGGGCGCGACCGGCCTCACACTGCTCGGCATGATGGGCGAGGCGCCAAAACTCACCGCGGCGGAATCCCGCACGCTGGTGCGTCGCGTGCTGGCGCGCGCGGCCGGACGCGTCCCGGTCGTGGTCGGCGTTTCCGCGCCGGGCTTCGCCGCGATGACCGAGCTCAGCCGCGCGGTGACGGACGACGGCGCCGCCGGCGTCATGGTCGCCCCGCCATCGTCGCTGCGCACCGACGACCAGATCGTCGGCTATTACGACATGGTCGCGGAAGCTATCGCCGGCGCGCCGCTGGTGTTGCAGGATTTCCCGCTGTCGACGCAGGTCCAGTTCACGCCGAAGGTGATTCTGGCGATCGCCGGGCGACTGTCCAACATGGTGATGCTCAAGCACGAGGATTGGCCGGGCCTTGCCAAGCTGTCGGCGCTGCGTGCGGCGAGCGACGCCGGCCGCGCCCGGCGGATCTCGATCCTGGTCGGCAATGGCGGCGTGTTCCTGCCCGAGGAGCTCAGCCGCGGCGCCGACGGCGCGATGACCGGCTTCGCCTATCCGGAGATGATGGTCGATGTCTGGCGCGCCCATGCCGCCGGCAACATCGAGCGCGCCCACGATCTGTTCGACGCCTATCTGCCGCTGGCGCGTTACGAGCAGCAGCCCGGCCCGGGCCTTGCGATCCGCAAATATGTGCTGGCCAGGCGCGGCGTGATCGCTTCAGCCACCTTGCGCAAGCCCGGCGCCGCGCTCGCACCTGCCGACATTGCCGATGTCGAGCGCTTGATCGCGCGTCAAACGCGGCGCCTCGCGGAGCTTGGTTGAGCCGGGCGTGAGGATTATCCCGCGAGGCGCAGCGCGGTCACCGCGACGCAGGCATTGCCGAACGGAAGCAGCACGACCTGCGCGCCGTTCGGCAGCGCGATCGTCGCGAGTTCGCCGAGCGCGCCGGTCTGGCCGTTGAGCTTGGCGAGCTCGGCGGCAACCGTCGGGCAGCTTTCCGCCCGCGGCGTGACCCGCACCAGATTGCCTTCGCAGGACGATCCGACCGGAGCGGCAAACACGATGCCGGCGGCCTGCTGAACGGCGGTCCCCTGCGGGGCCTGATTTCCCTGCGAGGCCTGGTTTCCCTGCGGGGCTTGGTTCGGTGCGAGCGCGACCAGCGACTGCACCGAATGCGAATTGCCGGCCTTGGCGTCCCACTGCGACTGCGCGGTGTAGTTGGAGTTCATCGCAAGTCCGCGGCCGAGCGTCCCGAACAGGTTGGCGCAGGTCACGATGTTGGCCTGCCGCGCCTGATCGTCGAACACGGTCGGTTGCTGCCCAGCCTGCTGCGGCGGAACGGCCGCGGCCGCCGGCGTCTGCGCCTCCTGCGGACGCTTGTGCGGCTGCGGCTTCGCGGCGACGGCGGGCTTCTTGGCCGGCGCCGGCGCGGCCGGCTGCAATGGGATTGGGGTCTGCTGCGCATAGACCACGACGCCGGCGGCACCGAGCGCAGCCACCACGACCGCAACAAAGATCAAGCCAAGGGTGCGCCGCATCGACCATCCGTCCTTTTCATTTAGCGTGTCAGTCTCGAGCCGGATCCCGGAATTCCGCATCCGCATCTCCGACCTCGCTTCACTTCAATTTCGCCAGCACGCCGGACAGTCCGTCGAGCGGCGCCTCCAGCATGACCGGCCCGGTCTGCGGGAGCTGATAGGACACCAGGCACGGCGTCGCCGCGCGGATATGCCGCCGCAGCACGTTGCCGATCGCGATCGTGGCGAAGCAGAAATTGGTGTCGCAGCGATCGGTCTGCGCAACGATGCGATCCGGACTGTCGCCCATCGCGAGCTCGATCTGCGCGCCGACGCCGGCGGCCGCGGGAATCCGCATCGCCATCAGCGGCTTGCCGTCGGCGGTCGCGACCAGCGACCAGTTGAAGGCGAGCGCGCCCTGCGCATTGACGATCGACTGCGTGACGTTGCAGACCCGACGCTTCGATCTGAGGCTCTCGTCGCAGATCAGGGTCCAGTTCTTGAACGGCTGGATCATCCGCCTGAACTCGCCGAGCGTCTCGCCTTCCGGCACCACGACATCAGACGGTTTCACGGAATAGGCAGGCGGCGGCGCGGGCTGCGCACCCGCGCTCGTCGCCGCCGCGAGCCAGACCAACCAGGCCAGACACGCCGGCCGCCTCGTCGCCGTCAGCGTCAATTGAGCGTCAGGCTCACGCCGGCGCTGACGCCCCAGTCGCTGCCGGCGGTGGTCGCCGCCAGGTTGCTGCGCAGCCGGCTGTTCTCGCTGGTGTAGCCGATGCCGAAGGCGAGCGCACCCTGGCTGCGCCAGACGCCGCCGCCGGCCGATGCGCTGATCTTGCCCGGCCGGTCGTCATAGCGCAGCGATGCTGCGGCCATGCCGATCGCGGCCGCACGCCAGGCGTCCTGCCGCACCTCGCCGATCTGGCCGTTGAGCTGCTGGAACGCGCTGTTGAGCTGGTTGACGTTGACCGCATCGGTGCCGGCCACACCGGCCGCGACGTTGCTGATGGTCACCGGCCCGCCATTGCCGCTGTTCAACGTCACCTTGTTGGTGGTGTTGCCGGAGGCGTCGGTGTCGTAGCGGATCGAGCTCGACGCAACCGCCTGCAGCTGGCTGACGTTGACCGCGTCGGTCGCGGCCGAGCCGGCGGCAACATTGGTGACGCGGCGCTCGGCCCCGGACGAGCCGACCGACACTTCGCCGGTCGCGACCCCCGCCACGCTCTTGCCGACCACGGGCGTATAGGCCGCATCGCTCAGATTGGCCGTGGTGGTGGAATTGGCGCCGAGCGCCAGCGAGTTGGCGGCCGTCGCCTTGGCGCCGGCGCCGATCGCCACCGAATTGTCGGCCGACGCGGCCGAGCCGTTGCCCATCGAGATCGCATTGGCGCCGCTTGCGACCGATTGCGGTCCGATCGCGACGCTCTCCGATCCGGTCGCGATCGAATCCGCCGCGGTCGAATTGGCGTGGAAGTATTTCACGCCGCCACCGCCGGTCGAGATGTTGTTGACCGTGGTGTAGAGAGCGGCGAGCGAGGTGTTGGTGGCCCAGAGCTGCGAGCCGTTGATCGCATCCGTCGAGGTCGAGCTGATCTGGCCCGCGGCCACGTTGGTGATGGTACGCTCGGCACCGGCGCTGCCGACGCTGACGGTCGAGGTCGGCGCGGTACCGGCGAAGTCGTAGGTGGTCCCGGCAATCGTGGTGCTCTTGGTCGCGACCACCGTCGAGGTGGTCGAATTGGCACCGAGCGCGACGTCGCCGGCTTGCGCGGTCGCCTTGGCGTTCGGGCCGAGCGCGACGCTGGTCGGGTTGGTGGTCTGGGATCCCGCGCCGATCGACACCGACTGGATGCCGTTGGCCGCCGCGCTGGTGCCGAACGCGATCGAATCGGCAAAGTTGGAGACCGAATTCTGGCCGATCGCGATGCCGCCGGGCGCGGTCTGCGCCACGGTCGCGCCATTGCCCATGCCGATGCCGTTGTCGCCGTTGACCACGGTCTGTGGTCCAACCGCGACCGAGTTGTTGCCGACCGCAAGCGAATCCGCGAGCGTCGAGTTGGCGTGGAAGTATTTCGTCGTCGTGGTCGCAAACGATTGCAGCGCGCCGGTCAGCTGCCGCACGGTGACGGCGTCGCTCGATTCGGTGCCGTCGGCGACATTGGTGATCTGCCGGTAGCTCGTCGCATTGCCGACCGACACCGCGCCGAGCAGCGTGAGATCGGTGGTGTTGTAGGGGATGATGGTGCCGCCGATGGTGCCCGATGCCGGCGCCAGCGCGCGGTTGGAGATCGAGCCCGAGCCGAGCGCGACGCCGTCGGCGACCGTCGCCTGGGTGTTGAAGCCCAGCGCGGTGGAATTCGCCGCGGTTGCCGACGCGGCAACGCCGGCCGCCATCGAGTTCGCGCCGGTCGCGCCGTTGTTGTTGTAGTTGGCCTGCTGGGTACCGCCGTCGTTGTAGCTATAGTAATGCGTCAGGCCATTATTGACGATGGTCGAGAGGCTGTCGATCGCCGAGGTGGCGGCAAACAGCTGCGAGCCGTTGATCGCGTCGGTCGAGCCGTTGCTGATCCGTCCCGCCGCGACATTGGTGATGGTACGCTCGTTGCCGACCGAGCCGACGCTGACCGTCGAGGTCGGGGTGGTGCCGGCGAAGCCGTAGGTGTTGCCGCCGATGACGATGCTGGCGGTTTGAACCGCCGCGCTGGTCTGGCTGCCGGAGCCGAGCGCGACCGCGTTTGCGTTCGTCGCGCTGGCATTGGCGCCGAGCGCGAGTGCATTGGCGGCACCGGCACTCGAATTGACACCGAGAGAGGTCGCCTGAACGTCGGATGCCGCCGCATTCTGGCCGATCGCGGTGCTTGATGTGGCCGAGGCCTGCGCATTGGGTCCGACCGCGGTGCTGTATTGCCCCGTCGCCTTGGCGATGTAGCCCAAAGCCACGGAGTCGAGCGCCGACGCACTCGAGGCGAAGCCGACGGCGACGGCATTGTCGGCCCCGGTGGACGAGGAGTTGCCGACGGCGATCGCATTCGTGCCGGTCGCGCTCGCCAGCGGACCGACCGCAACCGAGTCCGTTCCGACCGCGGAGGAATCGGCCAGCGTCGAATTGGCGTGGAAATACTTGATTCCGCTGGTGCTGATGTTGTTGACCGTGGTGGCGAGGCTGTCGACCGCCTGGTTGGTGGCGAACAGCTGCGAGCCGTTGATCGCGTCGGTCGAGGAGTTGCTGAGCCGCCCCGCCGCGACATTGGTGATGGTGCGCTCGGCACCAACAGCGCCAACGCTGACGGTCGAGACCGCTGTCGTTCCCGCGAAGCTGTAGGTGGTGCCGTTGATCACCGTGCTCGGCGTGTTGACAGCGGTCGCGGTGACGCTGCCGGAGCCGAGCGCGACATCGCCGGAGCTTGCCGCCGCCGTGGCGCCGTTGCCCAGTGCGACGTTGCCCACTAAGCCGGCGGCGCCTGCGGTCGAGCCATTGCCAAGCGCGACCGAGCCCTGCCCGATCGCCTTGTTGTTGTTGCCGATCGCAACCGCGCCGTTGGCCTGGTTGGCGGCGGTGGCGGTGGCCGTGCCGTCGCTGTTGGCGATGTTGTTGGCGCCGCCGGTGAAGGCGCCGGTGCCGCTGGCATAGCTGGGATCGCCGATCGCCACGGCACCGTTGCCAAAGGCAGTGTTGTTCGCACCGATCGAGACGGCCTGACCGCCGGCGGCCGCCGCATTGGTGCCCACGGCGACAGCATTGGCGGAACTGGCCGCGGCATTGGTGCCGAGCGCAATCGCGCTGACGGCGCTGGCAGCTGCCTGCCCGCCGATGGCGATGGCGTTATTCCCGGAAGCATTGGCGCCGGCGGTCGAATTGCCGCCGAGCGCGATCGATCCGACGCCTGAGGCGATCACCCGCGTCGCCACCGTGGTCCCGCCGGAGCCAATTGCAGTTGCATAAGTGCCCGTCGCTTGGGCCTGGGTGCCGAGGGCGGAGGCATTTCCGCCTGATGCGGACGCCCCAACGCCGACAGCGGCAGCAGACACACCGGTGGAGCTCGCATTATTGCCGACCGCGATGCCGCCCGTCGCCGTGCCGCCGACGATTGCACCCGATCCGATCGAAACCGCGCCCCCCGCGGCCAGCGCCTGCGCCTGGTTACCCAAAGCAACGGCGAAATTCCCGGATGCGGTGGCGAGATTGCCTCCGGCAAATGCGCTCGTTCCCGATCCCGCGGCGGAAGAGCCGATGGCAATCGCGTTTGCGCCCGATGCATTCGCGGTGTAGCCCAACGCGTTCGCGCCTTGGCCGGAGGCCGCCGCGCCGTTTCCGAGCGCAGTGGCCTGATTACCCGCTGCCGTGGCGGAGGTGCCGAGGGCGCTGGCGCCGGTGCCGGTCGCAGAAGCGCTCGAACCGACGCCGGTCGACCATGCCCCCGTCGCGGTGGAGCCGGTACCGAGCGCGACGGCCTCAAACGTGAAGCCGCTCGGTGCGGTCCCGCTGGCATTGGCATTCACGCCGATCGCGATCGGCGACCCGCCGCCGGTTCCGGCGTTGGCCTTGGAGCCGACCCCGATGGCCGTGCCCGAACCATTTGGAGACGAGGCGGCAGAAGACAATCCAATGGCGATCGAGGCACCGCCCGACGCGTTGGCCGATGAGCCGATGGCGACGGCACTCGCCCCGTTTGCAGTGGTGTTGACGCCGAAGGCGCTCGATCCGTCGCCGGTGGCGTGCGCGTTTCCGCCTACGGCAAGGGCATTGGTGCCGGTCGCGTTGGCAAACACACCCATGCCGATCGCATTGAGGCCGTTCACCGAGTTGGCATAGCCCACGATGATCGAGCCATCGCCGGTTGCGGTGTTGGCATCGCCGATCGCCAGGGAGTTCTGGCCATTCGCGGTGGTGCTGGTGCCGATGGCGGTTGAACTGGATCCGGCGGCGTGGGCGCCGCAACCCAGCGCAGTGCTGCCCGCGGTTGCAGCAGTGGGGTTGGTGCAGTTCGCGGGATTGCTCAAGACCCCGTTGCCGATGGCGACCTGCGCGAACGCCGCCTGCGGGCTCATGAGCCCCACGACAACAAACATCGCGCCGACCGCCCCACCGGCTCCGAGCGGGCCAAGTCCCAGCCGAGCGCGCTTCACGCCAAGGATTCGGTGTGCCTGCCGCAACACCGCCAGCAACCGGCGCCGCAGCGAACGGCTGTCCGCATCGCCCGACGCGATCCAGCAATGGACGAAGCCGCTGCGGCGCTGCGTCTTCAGAGATGTGGTTGAGTTGCGTGCGACAGCCATGGTGCGCCCCTTTCGCGACATCTGGTCCAGACGCCGGAGGCGACGCGCCATGGACCGTGCCGACGCGCGGGCCCCATGGCCGCGCACGCGGAGAGATGAAGACGATCGCGCGACACGCGCTCGGCTTCCAGTCCTGGCCAACGATGTGTCGAACTCAACGAGCGCATCTTGCCACCCCGCGCTCGCTCGACTGCCCCATCAATGTGCCCCGAGTCGTCATAACCGAAAATGATAGACACATATTTGGCAACGTCACTCAGCAGGCCGTCCAAATAACGCGCAGATCGTCTCACAAGTTGAATGATTGGCCGATGCACCGTGAGGTATTTTATCGCGCCTTCAACCGGCAGTTGATCGACGGCGCGTGCGTTCGCGCATTTCGCGCGGGCTGACGCCGAACTCGCGGCGAAACGCGCGCGTGAAATCCGACGCCAGCTTGAAGCCGTTGCGATAGGCGATCTCCTGCACCTGCCTGTCGTTGAACGCGACGAGTTCGGCATGAGCGGCGCGCAGCCGCTTGCGCAGGATGTAGCCGGCGACGCCGCCGACGCTCTCGAATGCACGGTAGAGGGCGGAGCGCGAAATGCGCAATTGCTGCGCGATGCGATCCGGCGTGAGGTCAAACTCGCCGAGATGCGTCTCTATATAGAGTCGCGCACGCTCGAACAGCACCGACTCGATCGCGCCGTGCGAAGACTCGAGCCGATCCGAGGACAGCTGGACGCAGGCGGCGATCATCTGTGCGGTCGCCCGCCCCGCTTGCCGCAACTCGTCCGGAGACATCAGCATGATGCGCGTCTCGAGCCTGTCGAGATAGTCGGCAAGCAGCGCGATCAGGTTGCCTTCGAGAAGAACATTGCAGAGCTCGTCGAGCTGATCGGCCACGTCGGCGAACGACCTGCGCGGCAAACCCAGCACCAGGCCCTCATAGTCCGTGATGCTGCCGCTGAAATCATCATCGAGCGAGATCAGGAACATGGCGCCCGGCCCGGCGTGAATTCGTCGCCCGGCGCTCTCGAAGCGGGCTTCGCCGGAGCGCACCCGGTACAGCCACCAGATATCGACGGGCGCCCCCTGCGACGGCTTGATGACACGCGCGAACGATTGCGCGGCGAATCGTCCCGACGTGAAGACGATTTCGGCCATGTTGCAGGTCAGGTACTCCACCAGGAACCCTTGTGCGGCGCTACAGCCTTCCGGCGGCGCGACCTCGACCAGCGAGGCCATCCGCGTCTTCCAGACCTCGAACTGCTCCGATAGCGGATACGGACGCGTCGAGAACAGCCGAGGCGGTGCGGGAGCTATGTCCCTGATGTTCCGCGGCTCGCGCGGCATTGGAACATGTTCGAGGAGCTGCGATGCGCGTGCCGGCGTGTCGTCGTCTTGTCGCATGTACTTCCGTTCCCCGTTTTCGCAGACGACAGACATCGGCTCAACGGAGGGGCATTCCAAAGGTTGCGTCGCCTGCACCGAAAGGCCGGCGAATTCGGGAGATAAAGAAGCGGCATCCGGGAAAGCGAAGATCAGCCTGCTTACGCCGGCCGCTCCCGATAGGGCTGATGCAGGTTGCTGAGGCAGTCGTGCTCACACATGCTTTTTTCATCATCGTGGCGTCATGGCCGTATCCGACCCGACTGATCTAGAGAACACTTTGCGCGATAGCCAGAGGAGCGGCAACGCGCGCCGCGAAGAATTGCAAGATTGCCTTCACGCGATGCGATCGCGCAACGCATCGTCCAGGAGACTTCAGAAAATGTTAGCGATCTCGGCGCTGTGGGACAGCGGATATAACGGCAGGAAGCAGAGGTAAGCACGGTAGATGACATATCGGGACCTCTGCGACGATCGCTGCGACCAGGCATGGGGACGTCTGCCTATTCCTGCGCCAATCCACCGCATGCGGCGTGACTGCAAACCCTGTGGCATGCGGCCGTACACACTGTCGCTGCTTGCGGCATTTACATATGAGTGTCGAGGTGGCGAAAGTCACAACGGCTCATCGAATTTTTTGGTTCACTGAATTTTTGCCGGGAGTGTTGCGCGCCAGATGGCACTGTCCCATCGCGCGGCTGTGCCGGCCCCTCGCGATCATTGACACGAGCAGCGTGAGGAAGCCACCGGCGGATGCGGGGGAGGGTTGGGGAGAGGGTGCCACACGGCGAACTCTCTCAATACTTCGCGCAGCACACGATCAGCGTCGAGAAAGTGATGCTCGTCTCGATCATCTCGCCCGAGGCGCCCCCCTCGCCCCGCCCTCTCCGCAACGCGGGGCGATCGCACATGTCTACGGCTCCGTCCCATCGGACGGAGTTAGGCGCACTGCACGTTTTCTGGATAATAGAATAATGCCGCTGATTTGCCCGACGTGTCAAGTCGACATATCGAATGCCGGCACGCCGACGGCTCCTTTGCATGGGGTTGTTTTGCAGGTTTTGATGCGCCCCTGCCGAGGCAGGCCAGATGCCATAGCCCTGCCTTAAAGGGGAGGCCGCCTCACTCGTCAGAGCGAGCAGGCGGGGACCTGCTCTCTCCGCTGACTGTGCAGTCCGCGGCCACCCATCCCGACCTTCCCCCTTGCGGGGGAAGGAGAAGTGGGAGGTTTTCGAAGCGCTGCCGATCGGATGGATAGAGCCTACTTCCGATCGGAACCCTGCGCCGGCGTCTGCGGGCTCGTGCTTGAGCCTGACGACGGCGGAGCGTTGTTTTGGTTCGGCTGACTGGGCGACGAGGTCTGGCCGGTGCTCGGCTGGTTGCCGCCGCTGCCCTGCCCGACAGTGGACTGGTTCTGCGGCGCGGACTGTCCCGTCGTATTCTGCTGCGGGGCCTGCTGCTGAGCCGACGGCTGGTTTCCGGCCTGGCCAGACGTCGACTGGTTCTGTGGCGCGTTCGCCTGACCCGTGGTCTGCCCTGTCGTGTTTTGCTGGGCAGGCTGCTGCGTGCCGGTCTGGTCGGTCGACTGGTTTTGCGGCACGTCGTTGGTCTGGCCGGTCGTCTGTCCCGTCGTGTTTTGCTGGGTGCGGCTCTGACCGACTGTTGACGATCCCCGCCCCGCGGCCTCGCCGATCCTGTCGGACAGGCCCAGTGCGGCCACCGTGCGGGTGTCGACGCTGCCGCTCGTCGTTAGGCCTTCTCGGCGCTGGAACGTGATCAGCGCCTCGCGGGTCCGCGAGCCGAGCACGCCGTCGGCCTCACCAACCAACAGGCCGCGGTCGATCAGCACTTGCTGCACCTCGCGGATCTGTTGCGGGCCGAGGTCCATCATCGCAACGCTGCCGCCACTGCGGCCGCGATGGCTGAAGCGCGTCCGCGGTCCGACCGGGACCACGTCGACGACCCGGCGATCGCGATCGAGAAATACGACCTCGTCCTCGACGATGAAGAAGCTGTCGTCGCGATAGTACGGGAATGCATCGATCAGCGCCGGGAAGGCGGCGACCGAAATTGCGTTGAACCTCCGCGGCACCGCCACGCCCGGATTGACCGCGAAATTGATCGCGTTGACATTGACGCGCGGCGCATTGCGCGCTGAGAGCACCGAGCGCTGGATCGTGCTCTGCTGCTCGGCGGTCACGGTGCGCCCGGCCTCCGTCTGGACCGCGGCGTTCGACTGGGTCTGGGCCGTTGTGTTGGCCTGCCCAGTGGTCTGTCCGGAATTGATCTGTCCGGATTTGGCGCCGGAGTTAACCTGGCCCTGCGTCGTGCCCGGTTGCTGGGTGGCCGCACCGGTCGTCTGGCCGGCTCGCGTGTTCGGGCTCGTGGTCGTGCTCTGGCCGGTTGTCGTGCTCGCACCTCTGCGCTGACCGGTCGTGGTGCCCTGATTGCGATTGGCGGCGTTGGCCCGGTCCTGCTGCTGCTGGCTTTGCCGCGTGGTGGCGCTGCCGCTTTCACGGGATTCCGATCGGCCGACCTGCTCGCGCTGGCTTCGGCTTTGCCCGATGGTCTGCTCCTGGCGGCCCTGATTGCGCTGGCTCTGCCGATCGCCTCGCTGCTCGGCGCGGCCGCTGTCGCGGGCCTGCCCGGTGGTCTCGCCGCGCATGTTCTCACCGCGCTCGGCTGCGCCGCGGTCCATCCGACTTTCAGCACGGCCGCTTTCCCCTGGCTCCTTTGGGCTCGCGCCCTGCCCTCGGCCGACGGTCATGCCCTCGCTTCGCGACGCCCCGGGACCTTCATGCATTGCACCGCCGGAACGCCCGCCCGACGGACCTGCAGACGGTGCGCGCTCGCTACCGCCGGCGCCGACGCTGCCGCCGCCACCGATGTTGCCTCCGCCACCGCCGCCCTCGCGCAGGCCCTGCGCCGATGCGAGACCGACGCCAGCCAACAGCACGGCTGTCGTCAGCAGAAACTTGCTCTTGATGATCTTGCTGTGCATTGCCGATTCCTCCTGATTCCTCCTGAGATTTGGCGTCTGTTCAGTTCGCGAAAGCTGCTGCCAATGTCTGGCGCTCACTCCGCCACGGCCGCTGCCCCGCGAAGCCGACGAAATCTGCGGCACCGCGCGCGCGATTCATCGGTGAACTGCCTTGCAGGAAAACAACGTCGCCGCCCTCGCCGTTCCTCGACCATCCGCTGCGCGACATTTCGCGCCGGGGGAACTGCGACAGGATCCCTTCTGAGCCGGCTGGCCGGTGTCCGATTCCGCTTGAGGAACCTTTCTGCAGGCGCGCTTCCGGCAGCAACCAACGCCGCTCCACTCCGTTGACCGGCTGGGCAATCACTATCGAGGAGGATCTGATGAGGAAGACAGCCCTTGTTCTTGCGACAGCCGGTGCACTCGGAGTGAGCGCGATTGCAGCGCCCGCACCCGCCGAAGCGCGCGGCGGGTTCGGTCCGGCGCTCGCAGGCGGATTGATCGCCGGCGCCGTGGTCGGCGGCCTCGCCTCATCCGCCTATGGCTACGGCTACCCGGGCTATGGCTACGGTTATGGCTACGCACCGGCCTACTATGCGCCCGGTTACGACGCATACGCCTATGATTACGACGACTACGGCTACGCGCCGTATCGTTGGGGCGGCGGATACACCACGACATATTATAGCGGCTACAGGCCGGCCTATTACGGCTACCGCTATCGTCACGTGGTGCGGCCGGCATACGCCTCGTACGCCTACTATCGCGGCGGCTACCCGCGTTGGCATCATCGCTGGCATCATTGGTGAGATCGGTCAGGCCGAGCGCGCGGTCGTGTGATGATCGGAAGCCGAGCCCTGCCGCTTCATTCCGAAGTATGGCGTGCCGAGCCGATGCTCGCAGCCAGGGCCCGCCTTCGCCCGGTGGCTTCGGCGCGACAGTCCGTCTTCGCCTTCACTGCGTTCAAGCTACGCCGGACACGCTTCGCACAGAAGGTCTCCGGCGTGGCTGCGCCACGCGAAGCCCGTCCATAGATGATATGAAGCGTGGCTTGCCGAGCCGAAGCTTGCGGCCAAAAGGCCCGCCTTCGCCCGTCGGGCTTCGGCGTGGCATCCTTCTCTCGCTGCGCGAGCGAAGGATGGTGGGTGCGACAGGGATCGAACCTGTGACCCCTACCATGTCAAGGTAGTGCTCTCCCGCTGAGCTACGCACCCAAAGCCATGTTTGGATCGGGTCCCTATAACGGACGGCGGCGGGGCAGGCAAGGACGCAAAGTGAAGGTTTTTTGGCGAATCAGGCCGCCAGCAACTTATTCACTTCGCTAACCAATTCCCTGAGGTGCACGGGCTTGGCCAGCACCTTGGCGTTTTTCGGCGCCTCCGAATCGGAATTGAGGGCCACGGCGGCGAAGCCGGTGATGAACATGATCTTGATGTCGGGATCGAGTTCCGAAGCACGGCGGGCAAGCTCGATGCCGTCCATCTCTGGCATCACGATGTCGGTGAGCAGCATTTCAAACGGCTCCTCGCGCAGCCGCTGGTAGGCCGACATGCCGTTGTCGTGCGGCGAGACCTTGAAACCCGCATTTTCAAGCGCCTTGACCAGGAAGCGGCGCATATCGGTATCGTCTTCGGCGAGGAGAATTTTCGGCATGGCAGGAATCGTCGAATCCGGCTGGAGGATCAGTCCGAACAGTAAGCCCGACAGACGGTAAATTTCGGGTGAAATTTGCGTCAAGCCTGAAGCGTCGGGCCAACGACTATTTGTGGACCGAACCACCCATGGAATCAACCGGCTGCGGCATTTGCTGCCTTTCAGACGCGTTCCAGCGGATACCGCACTCTTTTCACTTGGCAGAATGATCGCGATTACCGACAATGCCCGCCCATAAATCTCCGCTTTTCCGGCAGAATCAATTCTTGCGGGGCGAGGCGGACGCAAGGGACGGCGCCAAGGGAATGAGCGAATTTGCTGGCGAGTTGTCGCCCCCGTTCGAGATCGTTGAGCCGCAGGCCTGGCGCGCGCCGATCATCTTCAATTCTCCGCATTCAGGCTCGGTCTATCCGGCCGAGTTCCTGGAGGCGTCGCGAATCGACGTGACGTCGCTGCGCCGCTCCGAAGACAGTTTCATGGACGAGCTGATCGCGGGCTTGAGCGATCGCGGCTTTCCGATCGTCCGGGTCAACTTCCCGCGCTCCTATGTCGACGTGAACCGCGAGCCCTACGAGCTCGACCCGCGGATGTTCACCGGGCGGCTTCCGAGCTTTGCCAACACGCGCTCGATGCGGGTGGCCGGCGGGCTGGGCACCATCCCACGGGTGGTCGGCGACGGCCAGGAGATCTATCGCGAGCGGCTCGAGGTCGACGAGGCGCTGCGGCGGATCGAGCTGCTCTACAAGCCCTATCACCGCGCATTGCGCCGGCTGATCAACAAGGCGCACCAGGCGTTCGGCGCCGTGATCCTGGTCGACTGCCACTCGATGCCGTCGGTCGGCGTCTCGCGCGACGAGCCGCGCCGGCCCGACGTCGTGATCGGCGACCGCTACGGCACGAGCTGTGCGCCGCTGCTGCCCGATCTGGTCGAGGAGGTCATGGGTTCGCTCGGCCATTCGATCGGCCGCAACAAGCCCTATGCCGGCGGCTTCATCACCGAGCATTACGGCAACCCGGCGAGCGGCCTGCACACCGTGCAGATCGAGCTCAACCGCGCGGTCTATATGGATGAGCGCCGCCGCGAACGCGGACCGCGCTTCGCCCAGGTGGCGGACGATTTTGCAACGCTGGCGGACGCGCTCGCGAAAATCCCGTTCGGAGATCTCGGGCCGTTCCAGGCGGCGGCGGAGTGAAGGATCGTTCGTCGAGCCGCTGTGCCGATGAAGTCATGAACTGCGAATTCAGAATGGCGACGCGATAAGCGCCGAATTGGATTCCCAATTCACTTGCGAAAAGGTGGCCGAAGAAAAAAGGGCCGCTTGAATGAACAAGCGGCCCAAGTCTAGGGAGGAAACGCCCAAGGAGGGCAGCGATAGCGCGAGGCGCTACCGCACCGCAACAATATGCGACCGCGCTGCACAAAACGCAAGAACTTTCGAAACATTTCCTGGGAAATGTTGGAAGCTCTGGCAGATCTGCAACAGGTCAGCAGGAGCGGCTTTCCGCATGTAGGATCAATATCTTACAGGGGAAGGCCCGGGCGGCCAGCGTTCGGCGCATAGCTTGTATACCAGAACTCGCAACTTCGTGATCCGTCCTGAGGCCGGCCAGACTTTCGAATCCGAAGCCAAATCGAAAGCGCGAAGCCAAGCCAGAACCAAGTCAGAAACCAGGTCATCAGGCTGGGATAACACTCCGTTAATCGTGCGCGCCGCATTGGATTGAGCTAGAGCGTTTTCGAGCGAAGTGGCTACCGGTTCGCGTAAAGAAAACGCGTCAAAACAAGAATCCAGAGCCCCGTTCCGATTCCATCGGAACGGAAAAGGCTCTAGGCAAGAGCAGGATTCGAACTTCTATCGCCTCGTTTGCGCATTTCAGGGACATGCCGTGACGGTCATCGACTTTACCGCCTTCATCGGCCGCCTCGCGACGGCATCGGGCGAAACCATCCTGCCGTTCTTCCGCACCTCGCTCTCGGTCGACAACAAGAGCTCGAACGATTTCGATCCGGTCACCGAGGCCGATCGCGCCGCGGAAGCGGTGATGCGGCGGCTGATCAAGGCGAACTTCCCCCAGCACGGCATCGTCGGCGAGGAATTCGGCAATGAGCGAGAGGATGCCGACTATGTCTGGGTGCTCGATCCGATCGACGGCACCAAATCCTTCATCGCCGGCTTTCCGATCTGGGGCACGCTGATCGCGCTGCTGCACAAAGGTACGCCGGTATTCGGCATGATGCATCAGCCCTATATCGGCGAGCGCTTCTCGGGCGACAACGGCTCGGCGAATTACTCCGGGCCGTCGGGCGAACGACGACTTGCGGTGCGGCGCTGCGCCTCGCTGAAGGAGGCGACCGCCTTCACCACGAGTCCCCTTCTGATGAATCCGGAGGACCGCACCCGCTTCGGCCGGATCGAGAATGCGGTCCGCCTGTCGCGCTACGGCGGCGACTGCTACTCCTATTGCATGCTCGCAGCCGGCCATCTCGACCTCGTGGTCGAGACCGAGCTGAAGCCGTACGACATCGCCGGACTGATCCCGATCGTCACCGGTGCCGGCGGCATCGTCACCACCTGGGACGGCAAGCCGGCGCAAGGCGGCGGCCGCATCATCGCCGCCGGCGACCCCCGCGTGCACGAAGCCGCGATGAAGCTGCTGAACGCCTGATTCTCGAGTTGCCGAGCTATTGGCATGCCCGACCTCGTCATCGAGAACTGGTGCGGCATGATCTCGCCCGCAGCGGTTTTGGACAACCACACACAACTTTCCCGCGAATCGTGCATGTCGATTTAACCGATGTGTCAGGAATGCAGCCTAGCTTCGCTCTCGCGGCCGGGAGGTGGCCGTAGCACGTCCGTTTGGAGTTCATGATGCCGCTGCTGACCGATCGGCTGGATCCCGCGGCGCTCGCCGCGGAGCTTGACCAGAAGGGCTTCGTCTGCATCGAGAATGCGATCGATCCGGCCTGGATCGAACGCGCGCAGGGCTACGTCCACGGCCTGGTCGAGCAAAAGGGCAAGCGCTATTTCGCGCTGAACTGGCTGTCGCGCAACGAAGGCACGCCGCCACAGGAATTGACCGGCGATCCACAGATGCGCCGGCTCCTCACGAGGCTCGCGCAAATCGGCTGCCCGAGGGCGAAGCTGGACGAGGAAATCTATACCGGCCTGCGCGTCGTCGCCGGTCGCACCGGCGACGAGCGATCGTTGCTCTACCACTACGACAAGCATGTCATCACGGCGCTGGCACCAATCCTGATCCCGGACGGGCCGAAGCGGCGCGCCGGCGAGCTGATCATGTTTCCGAACCGGCGTGGCTATCGCCGGTTCACCTTCCTCAACATCGTCGAAAAGGCGATCACACAGAGCAACTGGTACCGCAACCGCGTCACGCGCGCCCTGGCGGAGGGCGACCTGCCGAACATCAAATATCTGAAGCCCGGCAACCTCTATCTGTTCTGGGGCTACCGGACCTATCATGCCAATTTCCCGGTCGCCAGCGACGCGGTTCGCGCGACGATGCTGCTCCATTACGGCGATCCGCATCCGGCCAGTCTGCTCCTGAAGGCCAACACGGTGCGGCAAAACCGCGACGAGCGCCGCATCGCGCAGGAAGCCTCGTAAGATTCTCAGCGTTGCGCTTCGGCCCGCAGATAGTCCACGAGCTGCTTGGCGGCGCGCGGCAGCGCCTTGAAGCTGCGGGCGCAGATCGTCAGCCGGCGGTTGGCCCAGCCGTCGCGGATCCTGATCGTCGTGATCGGCATCGCAGCCGCACAGCGCCGCGCGGCGGTTTCCGGGATCACCGCGATGCCGACATCGGCGGCGACCATCTGGCAGATGGCGTCGAAGCCGCGCAGGCGGGCGCGGAAACGCAGCCGCGCGCCGAGCTTGGCCGCATGCCGGGAAATATGCACCTGCAGCGCGGACGTTGCCGTCAGGCCGACGAAATCGCGGCCGACCACTTCCTGGAAGTCGATCTGGCGACGGCTGCCGAGATCGCTGCGCCGCGACGCCACCAGCATCAGGCGGTCCTCGCTGAACAGGAAGCGCTCGACGCTGTCGGGCAGCGCGTGTTCGGCGGCGAAGCCGAGATCGGCGGCGCCGCTCGCGATCGCGGTCGCGATATCGGTGCTCTCGCGCTCCTCGACATCGACACTGATATCGGGATGCTCGTGCAGGAAGGCCGCGAGCGCCCGCGGCAGATGTTCCGACAGACCCGAGGTGTTGGCGAGCAGCAGCACGTTGGCGCGGACGCCGCTGGCATAGGCGGCGAGGTCGCTCTGCAACGCCTCGACATTGTGGATCACGATGCGGGCGTGGCCGAGCAGGCTCTCGCCCGCCGCCGTCAATTCGACGCCGCGGCGGCCGCGCTTGAGCAGTGCGACGCCGAGCGCCTCCTCGAGGCCCTTGATCCGCTCGCTGGCCGAGGCCAGCGCCATGTTGGCACGCACCGCGCCCTGGGTGATGCTGTGCGCATCGGACACCGCGATGAACAATTGCAAATCGATCAGGTCGAACCGCATGACATGTTCCGCCCCATTTCTTCTTCCGCCCCGCGCCTTCGGACCGCCCGAAGGCTAACTCCGTAACCTCCAGATTGTGCCGATCGCGTCGATCGGTCAATGTGCCGTCATGGTCGGCCATCTCCTGATCTTCATTGCCTTCGCCTTCCTGCTGGCCGGCTTCGTCAAGGGCACGCTCGGCCTCGGCCTGCCGACGGTCGCGATGGGGCTGCTCGCAACCACCATGGCGCCGGGCCAGGCGATTGCGATCGTGATCGTGCCGGCGATCGTCACCAATATCTGGCAGACCTTCGTCGGCCCCTATTTGCGCGACATCCTCAGGCGGCTGTGGCCGCTGATGCTCGGCACCGTCGTCGGAATCTGGATCAATGCCGGGCTGTTGACCGGGCCATACGCGGCCTACGGCACCGTGGTGCTCGGCGTGCTGCTGGTGATCTACGCGATCGTTGGCTTGAGCAGGTTCAACTTCAAGGTCAGGCGGCGCGACGAGAAGTGGATCGGCGGCATCGTCGGCGTCGTCACCGGACTGATCTCGGCCGCGACCGGCGTGCAGGTCATCCCTTCGATGCCGTTCATGCAGGCGATCGGCATGGAGCGTGACGAGTTGGTGCAGGCGCTCGGCGTCTTCTTCACCACCGCAACGCTCGCACTCGCCTTCAACCTGACGGCCTCGGGCCTCTTGACGGCGGCCACCGCGCTGCCGGGGGCAGTCGCGATGGCGGCATCGTTCATCGGCATGTTCATCGGCCAGGCGGTCCGCACGCGGATGCAGCCTGACGTGTTCCGCCGCTGGTTCCTGATTTCGATGATCCTGCTCGGCCTCTATCTCGCCGGCAGCGCGCTGCTCAAGATCCACGGATAAGCGTGATCCGGAAACGTCTGAAGCCGTTTTCCGAACAGACCATGCACAAGTGATAGCTAGCGCGCCTCCAGCATGGCGACGCGGACGCCGAGATAGATGAAGAGCGCGCCGAGCGAGCGGTTGATCCAGGCGATCACGCCGCTCGATTGCCGGATGCGGCCGGCAGCCCTCGCCGCAAAGGCCGCGAGACCAAGGCACCACAGCGTGCCGCCGGTGATGAAGATCAGCCCGAGCACCAGGAAGGCGAGCGCCTTGTGGGCGGAGTCCGCCGCCACGAATTGCGGCAGGAACGCCAGGAAGAACAGCGCAACCTTGGGGTTGAGGATGTTGGTCAGCGCCCCCTGCCAGAACACGCGCGAGATCGAGGTCTCGCCGCCCTGCCTCGTGATCTCAGCGATCGGCTTGGCGCGCGACAGCAGCATCTGCAAGCCGGTCAGCACCAGATAGGCCGCCCCGATCAGCTTGACCGCCAGGAACGCGGTCGACGACGCCATCAGCAGCGCGGAGAGCCCGATCGCCGCGCCGAACACGTGGACCAGGCAGCCGCAACTGATGCCGATCGCGGCAGCCGCGCCGCCCCGCCATCCGAGCTGGATCGTGCGCCCGATGATATAGGCGGTATCCGGACCCGGCGTGACGTTGAGCAGCAGCCCGGACAGGACGAACAGCCAGAGCTCGTGAATTCCCAGCATGCCTGCGTTAACCTATCTAAGTAGCGGTCCGGAAAGGGCGATCGGCCGGCTTGCGCCATCGCGGCGACACACGAATTCCGTAGAGAAACGGTGGTACGATCCGTTGGTCGCATGCCAATTCCTGCTACTATGCATTATAGCTGCCCGTAAACCGAGCTTCCGCCGGACCCGGCCTGTCTTGTAAGTATCGGATTCGGTCACCTCGGCTAAGTGGCCATTCCAGGGCACAGGAGACATGGAAAGACGGCTCGCTGCCATTCTTTGCGCCGACATCGCCGGCTATTCCCGCATGATGGGTGCCGACGAGGCGGGGACGCATGCCTCGTTCAAGGCGCATCGCAGTGCGATCTACCCGATCATCCTCAACCATGGCGGCCGGATCGTCAAAAACACCGGCGACGGCTTCCTGCTGGAATTTCCGAGCATCATCGGCGCGATCGAGGCTGCCGTCGCGATGCAGACGCTGATGGCCGAGCGCAACGAGCACCTGCCGGCCGACCGCGCCATGCACTTCCGGATGGGCGTCCACATGGGCGACGTGATGGCCGACGAGGACGAGGTGTTCGGCGACGACGTCAATATCGCCGTCCGTCTCGAGACGGTGGCAAAGCCCGGCGGGATCGCGGTGTCGGACAAGGCCCGCACCGAATCGGGGCGACGGCTGGCCGTCACCCTGGTGGACGCCGGCCCGCACCGCTTCAAGAACATCGCCGAACCGATCCATGTCTGGACCTGGGCGCCAGCCGGATCCGATCATCAGGAAAAGACCCCGGACGACGGCCCGCATCTGCCGGGGCAATACCGGACCGCGATCGTCGGCGTGCTGCCGTTCGACAATCTCAGCGGCGGTGCCGACGAATATTTCTCGGACGGTCTGACCGAGGATCTGATCCACGCGCTGTCGCTGCAATCCTTCTACCGCGTGCTGAGCCGCAATTCGACCTTCGCCTACAAGGGCAAGAACGTCTCGACCCGCCTGATCGCACGCGAGATCGACGCCACCTATCTGATCCAGGGCTCGGTGCGCCGCGCCGGCAACAAGATCCGCGTCTCCGCCGAACTGATCGCGCCCGAGAAGGGCGAGCAGTTGTGGACCGGCCGCTACGACCGCGACATGGGCGACCTGTTCGCGATGCAGGACGAGATCACCGCCAATCTCTCTGCCGCTGTTGCCCAGGAAATCTACCGCGCCGAGGCCTCGGCACCGGCGCGCTCGCCGAATGCCGAAATCACGGCTTGGGATCGCTTCCTGAAGGGTCTGTCACACTACTATCACCAGACCAAGGACGATTGCGAAACCGCGATCGCGCTGTTCAAGGAAGCGATCCAGCTCGATCCCGCACTGTCGATCGCGCGCGCCTATCTGGCGCTGATCCAGATCCAGAGCATCCAGTTCGGCTGGATTCCGAGCACGCGCGAATTGTGGGCCTCGTCGGTCAGCCTGGCCGAGAGCAGCGTGCGGCTCGACCCGCGCTCCTCGTTCGCGTTTTCGCTGCTGGCCTACCTGCACGCGATGCAGGGCCACTACGAAGCGGCGATGGACGCCATCAAGCGGGCGATCGAGCTCAACCCCTACGATATGGGTGCGCGCGGCGTGCTCGGAATTTGCCACATGGTGATCGGCGACCACCGCAAGGCGGTCGATCTGTTCTCGACGGCGGTCCAGCGCGGCAACAGCGACCCGCGCTACCAGTGGGCGGCGCTGAACGCGTTCAGTCATTATCTGCTCGGGCAATATGACGCATCGCTGTCGTGGTCGCGGGAGGGGCTCTATCTCAACCCGAACCATCTGCAGTGCCTTGCGGTGCGCGCCGCAGCGCTCGCCCAGCTCGGACGCAAGGACGAGGCGGCCCAGGCTGCGGAGGCGCTGCTTGGCAACTATCCCGACCTGACCGTCAAACGCCATCTGCGCAATTTCCACTGGAAGAACCCGGACGATATCGCGCTTTATCGCGACGGCCTCTTGAAAGCCGGCGTCCCCTTCGGCAAACTCGTTCTGGTTGCATCCGGATCGAAACTCGCCGCCGACTCCTGAGCGAGTTCATTCACCGGTAATGGATGCTTTTTAAGCTGAAGCTTTTCAGGATGTGGTTTGATGTCCGATCCGGCTGCAAGCGCGGCACCCGCCCCGCAGGTTTCCCCTGACAATCCCTGCCCGTTCCTGCGCGCGCTGGTCGCCGGCAACTATGTCGGCGGCCATCTCGTGCCGCTGCCGGAGCTGACCGCAACCATCGACCGCGCCACCGGCAAGACCGGGCTTCCGGCGCTCAGCGCCGGCGCGAAGATCTTCATGGTCGCGCAGATGGCCAACGGCATCGGCCCGTTCAGCCAGATGCGAAGCCTGTTGCAAGGCGCCATCCTCGACGAATTGCGCAACGGCCCGCTCGACAAGCACGGCGCCGGCTCGCGCATCCTCGACCAGCATGCCGTGGTGCATGAGGACGAGATCGCGCGGCTCGCCACCTTCGGCAGTGACCGCAAGTCGCCCGACGGCAGCGTCGAGCGCGGATTGTCGGCCTCCGAGATCAAGACCTTCATGGCGGCGAACTTCCAGCGTGCCAAGGACGAGCATCCGCCGTCCTACGGCATGCTGCACTGCTACTATCCGCTCTTGATGCTCGGCGAGTGGCCGGTGCTGCTCGACATCATGGGCAAGGGCGAAGGCAGGGACCGCTATCTCAGCGTCGCCGAGGTCAGGACCCTGTTCGTCGAGAAGCGCTTTCCCGACCGGATCGTCGCGCTGCTCAACGGCTGAGCCGCAGACGCCGCGCCAGCAAATTGCTCACTTGAACAGCGGCGTGCCCGGCACGAAGGCGTCGAACGCCGCCCAGAATTGCGCCCGATAGCGGTCCTGCTCTTGCAGGATCTCGTGCTTGGCGCCGGCGATCACCAGATGCGAGCCGGCGCGCAGATGATAGGCGAACTCCTCGATCGCCGCGGTCGACACCACCTCGTCATTGCTCGCCGCCAGCATCAGGATCGGCTGGCGGATCTCGGACGGATACGACATGCCGCGGAAGGTGCGCATCGCGGTGAATGCGGTGTCGGCCCAGGCGATCGTCGGCGCCGCGATGCCGAGCGTCGGATCCTCTTCCAGGATCGCCGCGTTGCGGGCGTGGCGCACCGGATCGCTGGTCACGGGATTGCCGATGAAGGGCGCAAGGCCGACCAGTTCGTCGGTGCCGCCCGGCACGTAGCGGCCGCCCTGCCCGGCCAGTCGCATGATCCTGAGCAGCGCGCTCGGCAACAGCGACACGCGGCCGCGCGGCAGGTCGATCATCGGCGCCGACAGCACCATGCGGTCGAACCAGCGCTTGCCGGCATGTGCGAGGCGCAGCATCACCGCGCCGCCCATCGAATGCGCCAGCGCGAAATAGGGCGGCGGGCAATCCGGCAGCACCACCTGCTGCACGAAGGTCTCGACGTCGACCTCGTAGTCGGCGAAGTCGCGCACGTAGCCCTTGCGCGGATCGCGCAGCCGCCGCGACGAGTGGCCCTGCCCGCGCCAGTCGATCATCGCTACAGCAAAGCCGCGGTCGCGCAGGTCACGCACCGTCTCGAAATACTTCTCGATCATCTCGCCGCGCCCGGCAAACACGCAGACCGTGCCCTTGCGGCCGGGCGGCGGCGCCCAGCGCGCGAAGCGCAGCTCGGCTCCATCGGGGGTCTTGATGGTACCACTGACAACGTCGTCCGGAACCGGGTTGGCGGGGATCGAGACGAGCGTCATGCAGGAGACCGGACCGGTGAGACAGGGTGGAGATCAAGGACGCCGGCGCAAAAAAAGCGACGCGGTTTCCGCCCCTTGAACGCGACGTGACCCCTCCCATATCACCGGAGTGCAGGCCGCTACCAGTGTTTCGGACCCGGAACATCAGGCTGCACACATCTAAGCCCGGCCCGATGGCGGGCGGGTAACTGAAACAGTCGCTCACTGGAGGACTCATCCTATGCGTAGCTACGACCTCACTCCGTTCTATCGTTCCACCGTCGGCTTCGACCGCCTCTTCAACCTGCTCGATCAGGTGACCTCGGACGGCAGCCCCGGCTATCCCCCCTACAACATCGAGCGCACCGGCGAGAATGCTTACCGGATCAGCGTTGCGGTCTCCGGCTTCTCGCAGGCCGAGCTTTCGATCGTCGCGAAGGAGAATACGCTGACGATCAAGGGCGAGAAAACCGCCAACGAGAACTCGGGCAACGGCTCCGAAGTGCTCTATCGCGGCATCGCCTCCCGCGCCTTCGAGCGCGTCTTCCAGCTTGCCGATTTCGTGCAGGTCAAGAACGCCTCGCTCGAGAACGGCCTGCTCCACGTCGATCTCGTCCGCGAGATTCCCGAGGCCAAGAAGCCGCGCAGCATTCCGATCGGCGGCGGCGAGACGGCCCCGCAGGTCGTCGACGGCTCGGCCAAGGTCGCGGCCTAAGCAACACCTCCCGCGTCAGCGGATATTGGCTGCACGCGAAAACGCCCCGGGAAACCGGGGCGTTTTTTGTCGTGGCGCCGCAGTCCGTAGCCCGGATGGAGCCAACGGGTCGCGCGTACGCGCGCCCGATGACAGGCTCCGCGCAATCCGAGGCAAGTCCCGCCGCGGGAAAGAATCCCGGACGTCGCTCCGCTCCATCCGGGCTACGCAGCGACCTTGCTCACTCCAACCCCTGCACCTTCGGCATTTCCTGGGTGGGCAGGATCGCCGGCGGGGGCGCCGCTGGCGGTGGAGCGGCCTGACCGACGGTCGGGACCTCGGCCCGCGGAGCGGTCTGCTGCGCCGCCGTCTGGGTCTCGGCCGGCTTCGATGGTGCCGCCGCCTGCTCGGCCGGCGCCGGTGCGGCTGCCTCGGCGGGAGCCGGCTGCGGCGCGGCGGTCTGCGGGACGGCAGCCTGGGCCGCCGGCACGGGCGGCTGGACGGTCGCAGGGGCCTCGGCCAGACCTTGTGCAGATTTGGCTGAGAGCGGGCTTCGCTTCGGCACCGGCACGCGGCTCGCGACATGGGGGATCGGGAGCGGTGGCCGCGGCACCCTCGCCTGGATCGGCCGCGGCATCGGGCCGACCGGACCATAGGTCGCGCTCATCTCCTCCTCGTAATTGTCGCCGAGCCGATAGGCGGGGGTGAAGCGGATGATGTGCCCGTCGCGGGCATCGATCACCAGCCGGCCGTCATCGCCGCCCTGGTCGATCACCGAGATGGTGTAGACGAAGCCGCGCTGCTGCGGGGCGCCGAGCGGCAGATAGCCGTTCTCGCGTAGCACGGTGTAGACCTCGACCGGCGGCAGCAGGCTCGGGACCCGGCCATAGCGCGGCGGCGGTGGAACCTCGGGCATGGCGACGTAGGGCTCGCCGATGTCGGACACCCTGACCAAAAGCGGGCTGCCGATCCGGGCGGACGTCGCCAGCTGGGCCTGGGCCGAGCCCGCGCTGAGCGCGAAGGCGGCGGCTGCAACCGAACCTGTGAACAACTTCATCGCCGTAACTCCTGTCTGCCCCGCCCGGGAGCGTTTTCGCTCTCTTGCCGGCTTGCCCGGGGACAAAAATTCGGTTTGAAATTCGGCGGTCCTTGGTCGCTGCGTGGGCCAGATCACGGCGTGTTTGCTTCGAATCGGGGGCGCCAGCTGGCTGCCGAGCCGCCCGATCCAAACATGCAAGCGGGGACTTCCTCGCGCTTGTGTGATAGACAAAAATTTGGCAAGGTCGAGGTTATGACAGCAAGGCTGTCTCAATTTCGAGGCCATCCCGGCATGGGGATTGCAACGAGGACCTTCGTAAGGAGGACCTCGGCGCCCCGGGCTCCGAGAATGCTGCAGGCAGGGTCGTCCCCCAGGGGACGTTGAAACGCCCGTCGTCTGAATTTAGGAAAATGCGGCTCGCGGCGGACGAGCGGTGGCCCGGTGGGTGCCGCAACGTCCAAGGTGCGCCAAACAGGGTGAGACCCCTTACGCAAGGGAGAGGACACATGAGCGGGTCGGAATTCGAGCGCGAAATCATCGTGGCAGGTACGCTGTCGGCGACCGCGGACTCGAAAGCCGCCGAACCCGCGCGCGAGCTTCATACGCCTGAACTTCATACCTGGCGTCCTGAAGCCGAAGGCCTGTTCGATCCGAGCCTGGAAAAGGACTCCTGCGGCGTCGGCTTCATCGCCAACATCAAGGGCCAGAAGTCGCATCAGATCGTCTCCGACGCGCTGAACATCCTGTGCAACCTCGAGCATCGCGGCGCCGTCGGCGCCGACCCGCGCGCCGGCGACGGCGCCGGCATCCTGGTGCAGATCCCGCACACCTTCTTCGCGCGCAAGACCGCGGAGCTCGGCTTCAAGCTGCCGCAGCCCGGCGAATACGCCATCGGCGCGCTGTTCATGCCGCGCGATGCGGCGTGGCGGAACGTGATCAAGAGCATCATCGCCGACGAGATCAAGAACGAGGGCTTCAAGCTGCTCGGCTGGCGCGACGTGCCCAGTGACAATTCCTCGCTCGGCGTCACCGTGAAGCCGACCGAGCCCTACCACATGCAGGTCTTCATCGGCCGCAACGGCGCCGCCAAGACCGAGGACGATTTCGAGCGCCGGCTCTACATCCTGCGCAAGTCGATCTCGCAGGCGATCTATCAGCGCCGCGACCGCGGCATGGCGGGCTATTATCCGTGCTCGCTGTCGTGCCGCACCGTGATCTACAAGGGCATGTTCCTCGCCGACCAGCTCGGCAAGTACTATCCCGACCTGCATGAAGCGGACTTCGACAGCGCTCTGGCGCTGGTGCATCAACGCTTCTCGACCAACACCTTCCCGACCTGGTCGCTGGCGCATCCCTACCGGATGATCGCCCATAACGGCGAAATCAACACGCTGCGCGGCAACGTCAACTGGATGGCGGCGCGGCAGGCCTCGGTGCATTCGGAAGCTTACGGCAAGGACATCAGCCGGCTGTGGCCGATCTCCTATGAAGGCCAGAGCGACACCGCCTGCTTCGACAACGCGCTCGAATTCCTGGTGCAGGGCGGTTACTCGCTGCCGCACGCCGTGATGATGATGATTCCGGAAGCGTGGGCCGGCAATCCCTTGATGGATGAGCAGCGCCGCGCCTTCTACGAATACCATGCCGCGCTGATGGAGCCGTGGGACGGCCCGGCCGCGATCGCCTTCACCGACGGCCGCAAGATCGGCGCGACGCTCGACCGCAACGGCCTGCGTCCGGCGCGCTATCTCGTCACCAAGGACGACCGCATCGTGATGGCGTCCGAAATGGGCGTCTTGAAGATTCCGGAGGACCAGATCGTCACCAAGTGGCGGCTGCAACCCGGCAAGATGCTGCTCGTCGACCTCGAGCAGGGCCGCCTGATTCCCGACGACGAGATCAAGGCCGACCTCGCCAAGAGCCATCCCTACAGCGACTGGCTGCATCGCACCCAAATCCAGCTCGAGGAGCTGCCGGATGCGCCGGCCAAGGGCGTGCGCTCCAACCTGCCGCTCCTGGACCGCCAGCAGGCGTTCGGCTACAGCCAGGAAGACATCAACATCCTGATGACGCCGATGGCGTCCACCGGCGAGGAAGCCGCCGGCTCGATGGGCAACGATACGCCGATCTCGGCGCTGTCGGACAAGCCGAAGCAGCTGTTCACCTATTTCAAGCAGAACTTCGCCCAGGTGACGAACCCGCCGATCGATCCGATCCGCGAAGAGATCGTGATGAGCCTGGTCTCGATCATCGGGCCGCGGCCGAACCTGTTCGACCTGCAAGGCGTCGCCTCGACCAAGCGGCTCGAGGTGCGGCAGCCGATCCTGACCGACGCGGATCTGGAGAAGATCCGCTCGATCTCCGACGTCGCCGAGACCCATTTCAAGTCGCGCACGCTCGACACCACCTTCCACGCCGGATTCGGCGCGGCGGGCATGGAGCAGGTGCTCGACGAGCTCTGCGCGCGCGCCGAGGGCGCGGTGCGCGAGGGCATCAACATCATCATCCTGTCGGACCGCATGACCGGCACCGACCGGATCCCGATCCCGTCGCTCTTGGCCTGCGCCGCCGTGCATCATCATCTGATCCGCACCGGCCTGCGCACCTCGGTCGGCCTGGTGGTCGAATCCGGCGAGCCGCGCGAAGTGCATCACTTCGCCTGCCTCGCCGGCTACGGTGCCGAAGCGATCAACCCCTATCTCGCGTTCGAGACCATCCTCGCGATGAAGGACCGGCTGCCCGGCGCGCTCGACGACTACGAGATCGTCAAGCGCTACATCAAGTCGATCGGCAAGGGCCTGCTCAAGGTGATGTCCAAGATGGGCATCTCGACCTACCAGTCCTATTGCGGCGCGCAGATCTTCGACGCGGTCGGCCTCAAGGCGGACTTCGTCGCCAAGTATTTCGCCGGCACCCACACCCGCATCGAGGGCGTCGGCCTCGGCGAGATCGCCGAGGAGACCGTGCGGCGCCACACCGACGCGTTCGGTGACGGCCAGATCTACAAGAGCGCGCTCGATGTCGGCGGCGAATATGCCTACCGCACCCGCGGCGAGGACCATGCCTGGACCGCGGAATCGGTCTCGACGTTGCAACATGCCGTGCGCGGCAACTCGCAGGAGCGCTACCGAGCGTTCGCCAAGATCCTCAACGAGCAGTCCGAGCGTCTTTTGACGCTGCGCGGCCTGTTCCGGATCAAGAGCGCCGAGGACGACAAGCGCAAGCCGGTCAAGCTCGAGGAGGTCGAGCCGGCCAAGGAGATCGTCAAGCGCTTCTCCACCGGCGCGATGTCGTTCGGCTCGATCTCGCGCGAGGCGCACACCACGCTCGCGATCGCGATGAACCGGATCGGCGGCAAGTCGAACACCGGCGAAGGCGGCGAGGAATCCGACCGCTTCAAGCCGCTGCCCAACGGCGACAGCATGCGCTCGGCGATCAAGCAGGTCGCCTCGGGCCGGTTCGGCGTGACGACGGAATATCTCGTCAACTCCGACATGATGCAGATCAAGATGGCGCAGGGTGCCAAGCCCGGCGAAGGCGGCCAGCTGCCCGGCCACAAGGTCGACGCGACGATCGCGCGCGTCCGGCATTCGACGCCGGGCGTCGGCCTGATCTCGCCGCCGCCGCATCACGACATCTACTCGATCGAAGACCTCGCCCAGCTGATCTACGACCTCAAGAACGTCAATCCCGACGGCCAGGTCTCGGTCAAGCTGGTGTCCGAAGTCGGCGTCGGCACGGTTGCCGCCGGCGTCGCCAAGGCGCGCGCCGACCATGTGACCATCGCCGGCTTCGAGGGCGGCACCGGTGCCTCGCCACTGACCTCGATCAAGCATGCCGGCTCGCCGTGGGAGATCGGCCTTGCCGAAACCCATCAGACGCTGGTGCGCCAGCGGCTGCGCAGCCGCATCGCGGTGCAGGTCGACGGCGGTTTCCGCACCGGCCGCGACGTCGTGATCGGCGCGCTGCTCGGCGCCGACGAGTTCGGCTTCGCCACTGCGCCCTTGATCGCGGCGGGCTGTATCATGATGCGCAAGTGCCACCTCAACACCTGCCCGGTCGGGGTCGCGACCCAGGATCCGGTGCTGCGCAAGCGCTTCACCGGCCAGCCCGAGCACGTCATCAACTACTTCTTCTTCGTCGCCGAGGAAGTCCGCGAGATCATGGCGCAGCTCGGCTACAAGAAGTTCGACGACATGGTCGGCCAGGTCCAGATGCTGGACCAGACCGCACTGGTCTCGCACTGGAAGGCCAAGGGCCTCGATTTCTCCAAGCTGTTCGTGCGGCAGAAGGAGGAGAAGGGCCAGACGATCTATCACTCGGAACGCCAGAACCACCATCTGGAAGCCGTGCTCGACCGCCGGCTGATCGAGAAGGCGCAGGCTGCGCTCGATCGCGGCGCGCCGGTCAGGATCGAGGAAGAGATCAACAACACCGACCGTTCCGCCGGCGCGATGCTGTCGGGCGCGGTGGCCAAGATCTACGGCCATGCCGGCCTGCCGCTCGACACCATCCATGTCGGCCTGAAGGGCACCGCCGGACAGGCGTTCGGCGCCTGGCTCGCCAAGGGCGTCACCTTCGAGCTCGAGGGTGAAGGCAACGACTATGTCGGCAAGGGCCTCTCGGGCGGCTGCATCATCGTCAAGCCGCCGAAGATCTCCGGCATCGTGCCCGAGGAGTCGATCATCGTCGGCAACACCGTGATGTACGGCGCGATCGCGGGCGAATGCTACTTCCGCGGCATCGCCGGCGAGCGCTTCGCGGTGCGCAACTCCGGCGCGGTCGCGGTCGTCGAAGGCGCCGGCGATCATTGCTGCGAATACATGACCGGCGGCATCGTGGTGGTACTCGGCAAGACCGGGCGCAACTTCGCGGCCGGCATGTCCGGCGGCATCGCCTATGTGCTGGACGAGGCCGGCGACTTCAACAAGCTCTGCAACCTGTCGATGGTCGAGCTGGAGCCGGTGCTGTCGGAAGAGATGATCAACGCCGACACCTACCATCACTCCGGCGATCTCGAGGCGCATGGCCGGGTCGACGTGTTCCAGAACCTGCTCGACTCCGACGTGGAGCGGCTGCATGTGCTGATCACGCGTCACGCCAAGCTGACCGGCTCGAAGAAGGCGGCGGAGATCCTCGCCAACTGGAAGACCTGGCTGCCCAAATTCCGCAAGGTGATGCCGGTGGAGTACCGCCGCGCGTTGAAGGAAATGAAGGCCAACGCCGACGCCGAGCCGAAAATCGCGATCGGCGCGTAACGACACGAGCTCGTCATTGCGAGCGCAGCGAAGCAATCCATAGCGCCACAAGCCGAACGATGGATTGCTTCGTCGCTACGCTCCTCGCAATGACGGAAGATAACGAAACAGAACAGACGAACACATGATGCAGGGGCATCGGGTTTAAATGGGCAAGATCACAGGTTTCCTCGAGATCGAGCGGCATGACCGCAAGTACGAGCCGGTCGCCGATCGGCTCAAGAACTTCAAGGAATTCGTCGTTCCGCTGAGCGAGAAGGACACCCGCGACCAGGCGGCGCGCTGCATGAATTGCGGCATCCCCTATTGCCACGGCACCGGCTCGACCGTGCCGGGCACGCCGGGCTGCCCGGTCAACAACCAGATCCCCGATTTCAACGACCTCGTCTATCAGGGCAACTGGCAAGAAGCCTCGCGCAACCTGCACTCGACCAACAACTTCCCCGAATTCACCGGCCGGATCTGCCCGGCGCCGTGCGAGGCGTCCTGCACGCTGAACATCGACGACAACCCGGTCACCATCAAGACGATCGAATGCGCGATCGTCGACCGCGCCTGGGACAATGGCTGGGTCAAGCCGGAGATCGCCGCGCAGAAGACCGGCAAGAAGGTCGCCGTGATCGGCTCCGGTCCCGCCGGCATGGCCGCGGCCCAGCAGCTCGCGCGCGCCGGCCACGAGGTGCATGTCTACGAGAAGTTCGCCAAGGCCGGCGGCCTGCTGCGCTATGGCATTCCCGACTTCAAGATGGAGAAGGGCGTCATCGACCGCCGCGTCGCACAGATGGAAGCCGAGGGCGTCACCTTCCACTACGGCAAGGCCGTCGGCGGCTCGACCCCCGGCGCGATCGACCCGCAGGAGCTCGCCAAGCAGGTTGACGCGGTGGCGCTGACCGGCGGCGCGGAAGCCCCGCGCGACCTGCCGATCCCGGGCCGCGATCTTGCCGGCATCCACTTCGCGATGGACTTCCTGCCGCAGCAGAACCGCCGCGTCTCCGGCGAATCGCTGAACGGCGCCGTCGACATCCTCGCCGGCGGCAAGCATGTCGTCGTGATCGGCGGCGGCGACACCGGATCGGACTGCATCGGCACCTCGTTCCGGCAAGGCGCGCTCTCGGTGACCCAGCTCGAGATCATGCCGGCGCCGCCCGAGCACGAGAACAAGGGCGTGACCTGGCCGAACTGGCCGCTGAAGATGCGGACCTCGTCGAGCCAGGCCGAAGGCGCGGTGCGCGAATTCGCCGTGCTGACGACAAGGTTCGAAGGCAAGGACGGCAAGGTCAGCAAGCTGCATTGCGTCAAGGTCGACGACAAGTTCAAGCCGCTGCCCGGCACCGAGTTCACGCTCGACGCCGAGCTGGTGCTGCTGGCGATGGGCTTCGTCCATCCGGTGCACGAGGGCCTGCTCAAGACCTTGGGCGTCGACCTCGACCAGCGCGGCAATGTCCGCGCCTCGCTGCACGACTACCAGACCTCGCGCGCAAAGATCTTCTCCGCCGGCGACATGCGCCGCGGCCAGTCGCTCGTGGTCTGGGCAATCCGCGAAGGCCGCCAATGCGCGCGCGCGATCGACGCGTTCCTGATGGGGAAGACGGATTTGCCGGGGTAAGCGCCCGGCTGTTGCGGCAAACTGCAGCCTCACACACTCGCTGTCATCGCCCGCGAAAGCGGGCGATCCAGTATTCCAGAGGCGTCAGCGCTGGAATCGAAAAGCCGCGGCGTACTGGATGCCCCGCTTTCGTGGGGCATGACACCTCATGTGCAGTGCGACCTGCTTATGCGGAATCGCTAGTTCTGCACCCGCACGCCGAGCATCACCACCGTCGACGCCGAGCTCTGCAGCGGCTGGTTCGAATCCAGCCAGTCGCGGCGGATGGTGCCCTTGATCCAGAGGCTGCGGGTCATCTTGTAGATGATGTCGGTCGACACCGAGTAGACGGTGTCGTTGCGGTTGTCGCCCTGGTACTCGAGGGTGCCGTAGGTGAACTTGCCGATTGCGGTGAGCCAGCGGCGGAAGTCGTGATCGACCTCGATGGTGTAGCTGCGCGACAGCACGCCCGAGGTGCCGGGCAGCGTGGTCTCGCCGATCTGGGTGTCGGAATAGAACTTGGCCGTCGTCAGCGGCGTCGCGGTCCAGGTCAGCGAGGCCGTGGTGAGCAGGCCCTCGAGCCGGTTGAGCCGCGTGTCGGCATAGTCGCGCATCGCATAGCCGATCGAAATCTCGCCGAACAGCATCCGCGTGAACTCGAACGAGGTGCCGGCCTTGACGTAGCCGCCCGACGAATCGCGCGCGTAGCCGGCGCGGTCGAGATAAAGATCGTGGACGCGACTGTCGCCCTGCACCTCGACGAACGGCTTCACCGCCGGATTGAGCTCATAACTGACGCGGCCGATGCCGCCATATTGGCTGAAGTTGCGGTCGTCGTTCGACGACGAGGTGCCGTCGGTGAGCTTCGACCATTGGTAATCGGTGCGGTCGACGGTGGCGCCGAGCGAGACCTGCATGCGGTTGAAATGCTGGTCGATGCCGAAGGTGCCGCCGACCGTGCTGTAGATCGGATATTTGGCAAGACCCGCCTGCACGTTCGGGCTGCCGGGATTGTCGGTCGACACCAGCAGGCGGGCCTGCGCCGTCAGATGCGTGTCCTTTGAGACATCGAGACGGCCGTCGATATGGCCGGTGAAGTTCGGACGGTCGACATCGAGCGGCGCCGACAGCGGCGTGCCGTCGGCGTTCGGCGTCAGCTGCGAGCCGTAGCCGGTGAACGAGCCGCGCAGATCGGCGACGACGGCGTGGCGCTCCCAGTCCGACATCGCGACGAATTCCGGCGACACCATGTAGAACGCCTTGCCCTGCGGCTGAAACAGGCGGCCCGGATTGGTGTCGTAGCCGGCCATCACCTCGACCGCGGTCTTGACCATGAACGAGCCGGCGTAATCGCCGACCGCGCCGAACGGATCGTCGTCGAGCTTGAGCCGCCTGCGCGGCGGCTGGCCGACGATGGTACCGGCCATCGCCGGCGGCAGCGGCGCCTTGGCGGCAGCCTCCGACGGTGGGATCGACAGCCGCAGCTGCCCGGCCGCATTCAGCGGCGGTGGCGGCGGCACCGGCGAGCCCGGCCCCGGCGGCGGCTTCGGCTTGGCCTGGCCCGGATAATATTTCGGCTTGAGACGTTTGCGGTTGAGCGAGTCATAGCCGGACGTCGCGGCGCCGTTCGCGGCGGGGAGCCCATAGGTCGGGATTTGCCCGAGGCGCTCTGTGGTCGACGTCGATGACGAGGAACGCCGGGTGGGATCGGCATCCGGCAGCTTCAGGCCGTTGAGCGGATCCATGGCGTCGAGCTGGGTCCGGCGCAGCGGCGAATCCTGGGTGATCACCTGGCTTTGCCGGTTCGGGCTGAACAAATCCGGCGTCACGGTCTGGGCGGTGGCGAGGCCGCCGGTCGCAGTCAGCAAAAGAGCCGTTAGCAAAAGGCACGGCAAAGCCACGCGAACGAGGCGTCCGCGCCGATTTGGGCCGCTTGCTGGCCGCCGCACCACGATGGAAATACCCCAACGAATTCATGCACTTGACGCACGCATTCCACCGGGTGGCGGAAAACGTCGTTAATGGAGTTAAAACAATTATGGTTAATGAGCCGTTGAGGAACGGCGGCCGCGCGTCGCATCGCGGAATCGAACGTGCTAAGGGAGACGCCCGGGTGCAAAACCCCTCCCCTGGAATCCGAAATGGCCAAACCGAAACCGCTGATGACCAAATCATCCGGCCCCGATGACGGCGCCGTTCAGTCGGCGCTCCGCACCCTCGATGCCGAAGCCAGCGGTGTCGCTGCGCTGTCCGCGGCCCTCACGTCCGATCTCGGCGCGGCGTTCACGGCGGCGGCCGAGCTGATCCGCAAGGCCAAGGGGCGGCTGATCGTGACCGGACTCGGCAAATCAGGTCATATCGGCCGCAAGATCGCCGCGACTTTCGCCTCGACTGGCACGCCGGCGTTCTTCGTGCACTCGGCGGAAGCGAGCCACGGCGATCTCGGCATGATCACCGCCGATGACGTGATGCTGGCGCTGTCCTGGTCCGGCGAACAGGCCGAGATGCGCAACCTGATCGCCTATGCCGCGCGTTTCGGCATTCCGCTGATCGCGATGACTGCCGACAAGGAATCGACGCTGAGCAAGGCCGCCGACGTGCAGCTGACGCTGCCGAAGGCCCGCGAGGCCTGCCCACACAATCTGGCGCCGACGACCTCCTCGCTGATGATGCTGGCGCTTGGCGATGCGCTGGCGATCGCGCTGCTCGAGGGCCGCGGCTTCACCTCGACCGATTTCAGCGTGCTGCATCCGGGCGGCAAGCTCGGCGCGCTGCTGAAATATGCCCGCGACCTGATGCATAGCGGCGACGCGCTGCCGCTCAAGCCGCTCGGCACCAAGATGTCGGATGCGCTGGTCGAGATGACGTCGAAGGGTTTCGGCTGCGTCGGCATCGTCGACCGCCACGGCCATCTCGTCGGCATCGTCACCGACGGCGATCTGCGCCGGCAGATGCGGCCCGAACTGTTGACGCTGTCGGTCGACGAGGTGATGACCACCACGCCGAAGACGATCGGCCGCGACACGCTGGCCGGCGAAGCGCTCGAGCTGCTCAACGCCTCGAAGATCACCACGCTGATCGTGACCGACGCGAAGAAGCCGGTCGGCATCATCCATCTGCACGACCTGCTGCGCGCGGGCGTGGCGTAGGCCCTTTTTGTCATTCCGGGGCGCGCCACCGAACTCGGGTTTACCCGAGTTCGGAATTCTAGATTGGTCCAAGTCGGCAACAGCCGACTTGGATGCGCGAGCCCGGAATCCATACTCACGATGGTGGTTATGGATTCCGGGCTCGCCGCTTCGCGTCGCCCCGGAATGACGGTGATTACTTCGGAAACCGCGCCGCCGTCGCCTCCAGCGGCAAGGCCAGCGCGTTGGCGAGATATGAGACCGTGCGGTAGAAGCCGCACAGCAGGATGATCTCCAGGATCTGATCCTCATCGTAATGCGCCGACAGCGCAGCGAATTCCGCGTCATCCAGCGTCGCACGCTCATGCAGCGCGTCGACCGTCGCGATCAGCGCCTGTTCCGACGTTGACCAGCAATCGGCATCGGCCGCACCGTGCATGGTGGCGTGGATCTGCTGCGCGGACAGCTTGGCGGCGGCGCCGAACGCCGTGACATGCACGCCCCATTCGTATTCGCATCTGTTCAGCGCGCAGGTGCGGTCGATCACGATCTCCCGCTCGCGCAGCGGCAGCGGCCCGCGATCCAGCAGGCTGGCGCCGCGGAATTTCTCCCAGGCGCGCGGATGGGCCGCCATCATGCGGAACAGCACGAGCGGCGGCTTGCCGCGCATGATGCGGTCGAAATGCTGTTGAACGTCCGCCGCATAGGGCGGATCGAGCGGCGCGATGCGTGACATGGCTCGGTCTCATTGCTACATTTATTGTAGCGATACGCTACAATATCTGTAGCGATCGACGCAAGCGGGATTCGAGAGGGATTGGCGACATGGCGAAGCAAGTTCCGACAGCAAAACCCGGCGTCCGCGGCTCGCGGTCCGGCCGCCCGATCATGGCGCTGCTCGATCTGTTGGGGCGGCGCTGGACCTTGCGCATCTTCTGGGAATTGCGCGAGGGCGCGCTGACCTCGCGCGCGCTGCGCAGCGCCTGTGACGAAGCCTCGCCGACGATCTTGCAGACGCGACTAACCGAGCTGCGCGAGGCGGGCCTCGTCGAGCTGACCGATGATGGTTACGGCCTCACCGTGCTCGGAAGAGAGCTGTTTGCGACGTTCACGCCGCTGAACCGCTTCGCCGAGCGCTGGAGCAAGCGCGCTGGCAGCTAGACCGCGGCCACCGTCAGGCTGGCGCCGTCGGCGCGGACCACCTTGACCCGGCTGCCGGCCGGCGCATCGGGGCCGGCGACGCGCCACACCGTGTCGTCGATCCGCACCGTGCCTGCGCCGTCGATAATCGGCTTCTCCAGCGTGAATTCGCGGCCGACCAGCGCTTCGTTGCGGCGGTTGAGGAACGGATTGGTCTTGCTCGCCGCGGTCGCGCCCCTGGCAAAATGCCGCCAGGCCGGCACCGCCAGCGCGGCGAACACCGCGAACATCAACAGCTGTACCTGCCAGGACGGCGTGAACACGAAGGACAGCAGGCCGACCAAGAGCGCCGAAAGCCCGAGCCAGAACAGGAACACCCCGGGCGCCGCAAGCTCCAGCGCCATCAGGATGAAGCCGAAGATCAGCCAGTTCCAGGTACCCAATGTCGAAAACATCTCGGCCATGATACGACCTCTACCATTGCAGGCGTGACGTCGTCACGTCCTCACCGCTGCGGCGGCACCGGCGGTGGTGCCTGTGGACCGGCCGGCGGCACCGAGCCGCCGCGCCGCGCTGCGGCGCTGGCGGATGCCGCGCTCTCGCCGAAGGTGGCGCGGGCGATCTCGCCGATGCCGGCGAGCGAGCCCAGCACGCTCGAGGTTTCGATCGGCAGCATCAGGACCTTCTGGTTCGGCGATTCCGCGAGCTGGCCGAACGCCTTGATGTATTTGTCGGCGATGAAGTAGTTGAGCGCGGCGACGTCGCCCTTCGCGATCGATTCCGACACCATCTGGGTCGCCTTGGCCTCGGCCTCGGCGAGACGCTCGCGCGCCTCGGCGTCGCGGAAGGCGGCCTCGCGGCGCCCCTCGGCCTGCAAGATCTGGCCCTGCTTGGCGCCCTCGGCGCGCAGGATCTCCGACTGCCGCTGGCCTTCCGCCTGCAGGATATCGGCGCGCTTGACGCGCTCGGCCTTCATCTGCCGGCCCATCGCCTCGACGAGATCGGCCGGCGGCACGATGTCCTTGATCTCGATGCGGTTGACCTTGACGCCCCACGGCGACACCGCGGCGTCGACCACCCGCAGCAGCCGCTCGTTGATCTCGTCGCGATGCGACAGCACCTGGTCGAGGTCCATCGAGCCCATCACCGAACGGATGTTGGTCATGGTCAGCACCGTGATCGCCTGGTTGAGATTGGCGACCTCGTAGCTCGCCTTCGCCGCATCGAACACCTGGTAGAACGCGACGCCGTCCACCGTCACGGTGGCGTTGTCCTTGGTGATCACCTCCTGCTCGGGGATGTCGATCACCTGCTCCATCATGTTGATCTTGCGGCCGATGCGATCGAAATACGGCACGATCAGATTGAGGCCGGGCGACAGCGTGCGGGTGTATTTGCCGAACCGCTCGATGGTCCAGTCAAAGCCCTGCGGGACGGTCTTGATCCCGGCGAACAGCGTGACGATGACGAGAAGAACGAACGCAATCGCGAAAATGTCGAAGCCAGTCATGAAGTCCTCCAGAGCCGGCGAGACCGTCGCCAGGCGCGCTCGTGCATTGGTCGACACGACCGCGGCGCCGGTTCAGGCCGGCTGTCGTTCTACCTAGCACATTGGAAGCTGCTGTCGGACTACCAGATGCAACCGAATAGCCGGTCCTGCTGTCACCGATCGTTAACAATCCGATCCGGGCGTTGCTAGATCCAGCCTTGTTAAATCCAGCCTTGGAGCTCACGCAGCACGAGCTGGCGGATCACGGCCATGCCGGCGTCGCTGTCGTTGAGACAGGGGACCGCGGCGAACTGCTCGCCGCCATTGTGCCGGAAGATCTCAGCGTTCTCCTGCGCGATCTCCTCCAGCGTCTCCAGGCAATCGGCGGAGAAGCCCGGCGTGACCACGGCCACTCGCCGCACGCCGTCCTTGGCCAGCTTCTCGATTGTCTTGTCGGTATAGGGCTGCAGCCACTCGGCATTGCCGAAGCGCGACTGGAAGGTGAGGATCAGCCTGACGGCATCGAGCCCGAGCCGCTTGCGCAGCGCGTTTGTGGTGGCGATGCATTGCGCCTGATAGGGATCGCCCTTGTCGACATACTCCTTCGGCATGCCGTGGAACGAGGCGACGATGATCTCGGGCTGGAACGGCAGTGTCGCGAGATGCGCATTGATCGAAACCGCAAGCGCCTCGATGTAATCGGGATCGTCATAATAAGGCGGCGTCACCCGCAGGATCGGCTGCGCGCGCATGGCGGCCAGCACGCGAAACGCCTCGTCGCAGACCGTCGCCGACGTCGCCGCAGAATATTGCGGATAGAGCGGCACCACCAGGAGCCGGCCGCAGCCCTGCGCCGCCAGCCCCTCGATCCGCTCCTTGATGGAGGGATTGCCGTAGCGCATCGCCCAGTCGACCACGACGTGATCGTGATCGGCGATCGCCTCCGCCAGCTTGTCGGCCTGCGACCGCGTGATGGTCTTCAGCGGCGACTCGTTCCTCTCGGTGTTCCAGATCTTCAGATAGTCGCGCGCCTTGCGGGCCGGGCGGACGCGCAGGATGATGCCGTTGAGGATCAGCTTCCAGAGGAGGCCCTGATCCTCGATCACCCGCGGATCGGACAGGAATTCCCTGAGATAGACCCGCACGCCCGCGGCGTCCGCCGTATCCGGCGTGCCGAGATTGACCAGCAGCACGCCGACGCGTTCCGGCTTCGGCGCCGCAGCGGACTTCGGGCTCTCGAACGGAATTACCGTGCTCATGATGGCCTTGCAGCTAAAGTCCTTCGCCCTGGGGGCTTTGGGCTTCGCGCGTTGCTCCAACCTTGTCAAGCCGAGTGCGGGTTGGCTACGTTCCGCTCCGTGAATGAGGGGGAACCATGACGATCGCCGAATGGTGCGTCTTCGGGACGCTGATGCTCTCGCTGCTGACGGTCGTATCGGTGAAATGGATCGGCTTCCGCGGGTTCGACAATTCAAGACCGCGCGATCCCGACTTCTACGACGACCCGATCCGCTCGCGCGCGCTCGGCGCCCATCAGAACGGCCTCGAAGCGTTGCCGTTCTTCGCCTTCGCCGTGCTGCTCGCCGAATTCCGCGTCGGCCCGCTGCGGCTGATCGACGAGCTCGCCGTGCTGTTCCTGATCGTGCGGATCGCCTACGTCTTCACCTATATCGGCAATCGCCCGACCCTGCGCTCGATCCTCTGGAGCATCGGCTTCGCGATCAACATCGCGATCTTCTTCCTGCCGGCGATCCGGGGATATCTGGCGCGGTGAGCCCAACTCTCTTCCCGTCATCCTGAGGAGCCGCGAAGCGGCGTCTCGAAGGATGAATCGGCCACCGGCCGGGCCGTCCATCCTTCGAGACGGCGCTGACGGGCCTCCTCAGGATGACGGATAACTTGAAGTTAGGACCTCAAAGGCACGTCGCCCGTTCGGCCGCGACATAGCCGAACAGCAGCCCGAGCCCGAACAGCAGCACGAGACCCGCGGCGGCGAACTCCAGGCCGCGCATGATCAGCATGCCGCCGCCATCGCGCGCCGCACTCAGCCGCTCCGCGACGCCGCGCGCCGACACCGCGATGAGTGCGATCGCCGCCACCGTGATGGCGGTGCCGAGCCCCATCACGAAGGTCGCGGCGATGCCGGCCCAGAACAGGCCCTGCGCCAGCGCGAACACCAGGACCAGGATCGCGCCCGAGCAGGGCCGGATCCCGACCGTGAGGATCGCGCTGATGCCGCGCCGCCAGCCGCCGGGTCCTTCAAGCTCGGCCGGCGTCGGCCCGTGCGAATGGCCGCAATGCTCGTCATGGACGTGGCTCGCGTCATGCCCATGATCGTGGCCGTGGTGATGGTCGTGATCATCATGCGCGTGATGATGATGGTGATCATGGCCGTGGTGATGGTGGTCATGATCGTGCTGCTGCGCGCCGGCCAGCGCCAGCGCCGGGCGCGGCACCTGCAGCGCGCGGACAAAGCCGCCGCCCTTGACCCAGACCAGCCGGGCGCCGAACGCCGCGATCAGCGCGTAGCTTGCGATCTCGATCGCCTTCTCCGCTCCGCACATCGTCTTGGCTGTCGCGTTGAGCAGCCAGGCGCAGACGCCCACGATCAGGACGGCGACCAGCGACTGCATCAGCGCCGAGGCGAACGACAGCACGATGCCGCGCCGCGCGGTCTCGCGGTTGGCGACCATGTAGGACGAGATCACCGCCTTGCCGTGACCGGGCCCGGCGGCATGGAAAATCCCGTAGGCGAAGGAGATCGCTAGCAGCGTCCAGACCGCGGAGCCATCAGATTTCGCGGCGCGGATGGTCTGCGACATCTCGCGATAGAACTCCGACTGTTTGGCCAACAGCCAGCCGACCAGCCCGCCCTGCGGCTCGGCCGCGCGCGGCGCGCCGAACGGATTTTGCGCCAGCAGCGCATGCACCGTACCGTCGAGCAGCGCGAGCGCCGCGAGCACGGCAGCAGAGACGGCGAGGCCGCGCATCACGCGGGAGGCGATCGGCGTCATGGGCAATCCACCGTGATCTTGTTGGCGAACATCATCGCAAAATTGCCGGCACTGCCGTCGAGGAAGTTCTGCTCGCCGAGCTTCTGCGCGGCGGCGGTACCGTCGCTGTTCGGCCGCTCGAACTGCATCTTGCAGTCGGCCGCGGCGCCGACCAGCTTGACCGGCTCCTTCTCGGCGAACTGGAAGTCGATGAAATAGGTCGGGTCGAACACTTCGAGCGAGAGCTGTTTGGCCTTGAACGGCGTCTTCACCGGCAAAGTGAAGTGCAGCGTCAACGCCGAATCCTTGTATTCGAGGAAGTAGTCGACCGGCTCGGTGAACTTCTGCTTCTTGCCGTCGCCCTTGGCGAAGGTGAAGTAGGCGTATTCCTTCAGCGACTCGACGTTGGTCTGGGCCAGCGGCGCCAGCTCCTCGCGGCTGAAGGCGCCCTTCACCTTGGTCTCGATGCCCTGCAGCGCGTAGGTCGAGAACATGTCGTCGAAGGTCCAGGCATGCCGGACCGCGGTGATGGTGCCGTCGGGCGCGTAGATCAGCTCGCTTTTGGCTGTGATCCAGACATGCGGATGCGCCCAGGCGGCCGCCGTGCCGAGCACGACGGACACCGCCAACGCGAACCCGGCGATCATTCGGTTCAGGGACGGCCGCACCGTCAGGCCGCCTCAGGCGTCTCGAGTAGCCCGCGCCGGCGCAACAGCGCGTCCGGCTCGGGCTCGCGGCCGCGGAACGCGATATAGGCCTCCACCGGATCGCGCGAGCCGCCCGACGAATAGATGTCGTCATGCAGCCGCTTGGCGGTCGCCTGATCGAAGATGTCGCCGACCTCCTCGAACGCGCCGAACGCGTCGGCGTCCATCACCTCCGACCACATGTAGCTGTAATAGCCGGAGGCGTAGTGGTCGCCGGAGAAGATGTGGCCGAACTGGGTCGGCCGGTGCCGTAGCGAGATTTCGGCTGGCATCCCGATCTTCTCCAGCTCCTTCTGTTCGAAGGCGCGGACGTCCCAGCTCGCCGCCGCCGGCTGGGTATGGAACTCGAGATCGACCAGCGCCGAGGAGACGAACTCCACGGTGGCAAAGCCCTGGTTGAACTTGCGCGCGGCGAGGAAGCGCTTGAGCAAATCGTCCGGCAGTGCCTCCCCGGTCTGGTAGTGCCGGGCGAAGCGCTGCAGCACCTCGGGCCGCTCCTGCCAGTGCTCGTAGAGCTGCGACGGCAGCTCGACGAAGTCAGTGAAGACAGATGTTCCAGACAGTGACGGATAGGTCACGTCAGAGAGCATGCCGTGCAGGCCGTGGCCGAACTCGTGGAACAGGGTCCGCGCTTCGTCCGGCGACAGCAGCGCCGGCGCGCCGTCGGCGCCCTTGGCGAAGTTGCAGACATTGATGACCAGCGGCGCGACGCCGCCGTCGAGCTTCTGCTGGTCGCGCAGCGAGGTCATCCAGGCGCCGGAGCGCTTCGAGGGCCGCGCGAAGTAGTCGCCGTAGAACAGCGCCTTGTGTTTGCCGTCGCGGCCCTTGACCTCCCAGACCCGGACATCCGGGTGCCAGACCGGGACGTCCTTGCGCTCCGCGAAGGTGACGCCGAACAGGCGGGTGGCGCAGTCGAAGGCGGCCTCGATCATGTGGTCGAGCACCAGATAGGGCTTGATCGCGGAATCGTCGAAATTGGCGCGGCGCTGGCGCAGCTTTTCGGCGTAGTAGCGCCAATCCCAAGCGGCCAGGGCGAAATTGCCGCCCTCTTCCGCGATCAGCGCCTGCAGCGCGTCGCGATCGGCGAGCGCCCGGACCCGCGCCGGCTTCCAGACCCGCTCCAGCAGGCCGCGCACGGCCTCCGGCGTCTTGGCCATGGAATCCTCCAGGCGGTAGGCGGCATAGGTCGGGAAGCCCAGGATCTTGGCGGTCTCCTCGCGCAGCCTGAGGATCTCGACGATGGTCGCGTTGTTGTCGTTGGCGTTGCCATTGTCGCCGCGGGCAATGAAGGCCTTGTAGACCTTCTCGCGCAGGTCGCGCCTCTGCGAGCTCTGCAGGAACGGCTCGACCGAGGAGCGCGACAACGTCACGATCGCCTTGCCCGGCATGCCGCGCTCTTCCGCCGCAGCCTTGGCGGCCGCCACAAACGTGTCGGAGAGGCCGGCGCGGTCGCCCTCGCCGAGCTCCATGAACCACTCCTGCTCGTCGCCGAGCAGGTGGTGGCTGAACGTGGTGCCGAGATGGGCGAGCCGCTCGTTGATCTCCGCCATCCGCGCCTTTGCGGCCTCGTCGAGCCCGGCGCCGGAGCGGCGGAAGCGGGTGTAGGTGCGCTCCAGGAGCCGCATCTGCTCGCCGGTCAGGCCGAGCGAAGCGCGCTTCTCGTGCAGCATGGCGATGCGGCCAAACAGCACAGCGTTCATCATGATCGGATTCCAGTGCCGCGCCATCCGGGGCGAGACCTCCTTGTCGATCTCCAGGATCGCCGGGTTGGAATGGGCCGAAACCAGGTCGTAGAACACCGCCGAGACCTTCGACAGCAGCTTGCCGGAGCGCTCCAGCGCCGTGATGGTGTTGTCGAAGTCGGGCAGCGCCGGATCGTGGGTGATCGCAGCCACTTCGGCCGAATGGTCGGCGAAGGCCTGCTCGAAGGCGGGCAGGAAATGCTCCGGCTTGATCTCGGCGAAGGGCGGCGTCTCGAGCGGCGTCTGCCACGCCTTCAGGAGGGGGTTGGCAAGAACCTGATCGTTGGCTTCTGCGCTGGTTTCTGACATCGAAAATCCCGTTTTTCGCCCTGAAAATGCGGCCCACTCTATATCACGCGATACGGCATTTTTGGGCCTTTTGCGCTTGATAGATGGGCCCTTTTCGGAGAGATTGCGCCCCCTGAACAGGACCTATTTCATGACCATGCAGCCCACCGCCTCTGGCAATCGCACCATCGCCTGGCCGAGCGTCATCACCGTGATCTCGGCCGCGATCCTGATCGGCGCGGAAGTGTTCGGCGCGGCGTTCGCCGGCGGCTGGGCGCTCGCGATCCTGTTCGGGCTCGACGATGTCGCCGCGCACATCCTGCAGGCCGTGCTGTTCGGCATCGGCGTCCTGATCATGATCGCCTTCATCCGCGCAGCTCAACGCGTCGAGCCGTTCACGCGTCGCGCGTGAGCCTCGTGCGATTCGAGAAAGTGCTGCGGCACAGGGCTAAAACGCACACGCTTCGTTAGTCATTCTTAACAGCCGTTCATCTTCAACACGGGCTGCGCGCGAGATCGCAAGCACGCGTTAGGGAAATTTGCCGCTATCGCAAAAAAATTCTTGCGCCGCGAAGTCAAAAGACTTATTTCCTGCCTTGCCCAATTTCGCACGTGCCTGTGGTCGTGTGTCAGTCGGTAGGTATCCGGACAAGAGGCCGGACAGCCGCCAAGGGGTGGAAGAACCGAGGGTCGCTTACGTCCGAGAGGACACGAGGCGGCCAGCATCTCTCTCCAGGGATGCCGCGTTGAAGGTCTCGCCACTCTTTGCAACCGTGACTGGCAGCCGGAGGCGAACCGGCGCACCCCGCTCTCAACGGGGGACGCGACTTAAAGCAACGACGGATCGGGCTTTTTTGGTCTCTACCGGCATTCCAACGCCGGCGCGGGCTACTGAAAAGGCTTGTCCTTCATTGCCAGGTGTGCGGGCGGGAAACTCTCCCAACCAATCCACGGCAGCACAGTCTGGTTTGAGTTTTTCGGCTTCGTTGCGCCTCCATCGCGCGATGTGGCCGGAGCGCTCTTATCCGACGTCACGTTGATACGGATCCCGTCGCTGGGGCCGTTGGAGAGTGCCATGACTGAACGTATCCAGGAATTCCTGCGCAACCGCCGCAGCGAAGGTCTCGACACCGAGCCGTGCCTCGTCGTCGACCTCGAGGTCGTGCGCGACAACTACCAGACCTTCGCCAAGGCGCTGCCGGACAGCCGCGTGTTCTACGCGGTCAAGGCCAACCCGGCGCCCGAAGTGCTCTCCCTGCTCGCCTCGCTCGGCTCCTGCTTCGACACCGCGACCGTTGCGGAGATCGAAATGGCGCTGGCCGCCGGTGCGACGCCGGACCGCATCTCCTATGGCAACACGATCAAGAAGGAGCGCGACATCGCGCGTGCCTTCGCGCTCGGCATTCGCCTGTTCGCGGTCGATTGCGCCGCCGAGGTCGAGAAGGTCGCCCGCGCCGCTCCCGGCGCCAAGGTGTTCTGCCGCATCCTCTATGATTGCGCCGGCGCCGAGTGGCCGCTGTCGCGCAAGTTCGGCTGCGACCCGGAGATGGCGGTCGAGGTGCTCGACCTCGCCAAGCGCCTCGGGTTGGAGCCGTGCGGCATCTCGTTCCATGTCGGCTCGCAGCAGCGCAAGGTGAAGGCGTGGGACCGCGCGCTCGCGATGGCGTCGACCGTGTTCCGCGACTGCGCCGAGCGCGGCATCAACCTCACCATGGTCAACATGGGCGGTGGCTTCCCGACCAAGTATCTCAAGGACGTTCCGCCGGTCGTGCAGTATGGCCGGTCGATCTTCCGCGCGCTGCGCAAGCATTTCGGCAACCAGATCCCGGAAACGATCATCGAGCCGGGCCGCGGCATGGTCGGCAATGCCGGGATCATCGAGACCGAAGTCGTTCTGATCTCGAAGAAGAGCGACGAGGACGAGGTGCGCTGGGTCTATCTCGATATCGGCAAGTTCGGCGGGCTCGCCGAGACGATGGACGAGTCGATCCGCTACGCCATCCGCACCCCGCATGACGGGGCCGACATGACGCCGTGCGTGCTCGCGGGCCCGACCTGCGACTCTGCCGACGTGCTGTACGAGAAGCTGCCGTATCCGCTCCCGGTGACGCTCGAGATCGGCGACAAGCTGCTGATCGAAGGCACCGGCGCCTATACGTCGACCTACTCGTCGGTGGCCTTCAACGGCATTCCGCCGCTCCGAACCTACCACATCTGACCCGCCTCTTATTCGAGGCCTGAACCGGGAGCCGGCTCCGCCGGCTCCTCGCCGAACCATTTTTGAATTTTCGAACGACGCTTGCCGCGGCGTACGACCGGCCGTTGCGAGCGAGGACTGACGTGCCATGACTGCTAAACGGAACACCCCCGTTGCCCTCATCCGAAATGCCGCTCCGTTCGCGATCCGTGCGGAGCGGGCTTCGGACGTCGTCGCGCGCGAAGCGCTGCTGGATGCCTGCTTTGGCGACAAACGCCATGCGCGCACCTGCCAGCGCCTGCGCGACGGACGCGCGCCCGCCCAAGGCCTGAGCCTTGCGGCCGTGCGCCAGGACGGCCGGCTGGTTGGAACCGTGCGGCTGTGGCACGTCAGCGCGGGGGGCCGCAGCGCGCTGATGCTGGGGCCGCTGGCCGTCGATGACGACTGCCGCGGCCTCGGCGTCGGCGCCGCGCTGATGCAGCGCGCGCTGGCCGTGGCGAAGGCCCGCGGCCATGGCGCCGTGATCCTGCTTGGCGATGCACCCTACTACGCCCGTTACGGCTTCACCGCCGCCAGGACCGGCGAATTGTCGCTGCCCGGCGCGTTCGAGCGCGAGCGGCTGCTCGGCCTCGAACTGGTCGAGGGGGCGCTGGACGGCGTCTGGGGCATGATCACGCCGACCGGTGCGCCGCTGCCCAAGAAGGCATCTCGGACCCGCAAGGCACCGCTCGCCGTGCCGCACGCGGCGTAAGGCGGGCGCCATGACAGAGAACCTTCCCGCAATCGACGGCGCGCGCCCGCGGTGGCGCGGCCTCGTCACCACCGTCATGCTGATCCTGATCTCGGTCATGATCGTCAGGGACATCCTGATCAGGCGCTGGACCGGCTCGCCACCGTCGCCGCCGGACGCCACGCAGCAGTCGCACTAACCATCGGCCGCAGGGCGGAAATCCAAGCGCCGAATCCAAGGGGTTGCGCGGGCGGCAAGAATGCCCGTAAACCCCGCGCAAAGCCATTTTTCCGTCGAGGTCCAGCATGCCCCGCCGCCTGATTTCCACCGGCTCGCCGTTCGAAAAGACCGCCGGCTACAGCCGCGCCGTGATCGACGGCGACTTCGCCTTCGTCGCCGGAACCACCGGCTACGACTACACCACGATGACCATGCCGGCAGATGTCACGAGCCAGTCACGGAACTGCTTCAAGACCATCGAAGCCGCCCTCAAGGAGGGCGGCTTCGCGATGGCCGACATCGTGCGTGCGACCTACTACCTCACCGACGTCAACGATGCGGACGCTCATTTCGCGGTCTGCGGCGAAGTCCTCGGCGACATCCGCCCGGCCGCAACGATGCTGATCGTCGCGGGACTCTTGAAGCCCGAGATGAAGGTCGAGATCGAAGTCACCGCAAAGCGACGCAACCCCTGATCCACTCTACCCGCCGCTCGGCGCTCCTGGAGAAAATGATGAGCCCCTCCTCGCAGATCTACGCGAAAATCACCGGCCCCATTGTCATGATCGGCTTCGGCTCGATCGGCAAAGGCACGCTGCCGATGATCGAGCGGCATCTCGATTACGACAAGTCGCGGGTCACCGTGATCGACCCCAAGGACGAGGGCCGCAAGGCGCATTGCGAGAAGCAGAACGTCAAGTTCATCCAGAAGGCCGTGACCAAGGACAATTATCGCGAGTTGCTGACGCCGCTGCTCACCGAAGGCGGCGGCCAGGGTTTTTGCGTCAATCTCTCGGTCGACACCGGCTCGACCGACATCATGGAGCTCTGCAACGAGCTCGGCGCGCTCTATATCGACACCGTCAACGAGCCCTGGCTCGGCTTCTACTTTGATTCCTCAAAGGGCCCGGAAGCGCGCTCCAACTACGCGCTGCGCGAAGTGACGCTGGCCGCCAAGAAGGCGCGCCCGGCGGGTTCGACCACGGCGGTGTCCTGCTGCGGCGCCAATCCCGGCATGGTGTCGTTCTTCGTCAAGCAGGCGCTGCTCAATGTCGCCGCCGATCTGAAGCTCAATGCTCCCCGGCCGAAGACCAAGGCCGAATGGGCCGACCTGATGCGGCAGGCCGGCATCAAGGGCATTCACATCGCCGAGCGCGACACCCAGCGCTCCAAGACGCCGAAGGAGCCGGATGTCTTCGTCAACACCTGGTCGGTGGAAGGCTTCCTGTCGGAAGGCGTGCAGCCGTCCGAACTCGGCTGGGGTACCCATGAGAAATGGATGCCCGAGAATGCGCGGACCCACGAGGCCGGCTGCGGCGCGGCGATCTATCTGATGCAACCCGGCGCCAACACGCGCGTGCGCACCTGGTGCCCGACCCGCGGCGCGCAGTACGGCTTCCTCGTCACCCACAACGAGTCGATCTCGATCTCGGACTACTTCACGGTGCGTGACGCATCAGGCAAGGCGATCTACCGGCCGACCTGCCATTACGCCTATCATCCGGCCGACGACGCCGTGCTGTCGCTGCACGAAATGTTCGGCCGCGCCGCGAAGATGCAGGAGAAGCACCACATCCTCGACGAGAACGAGATCGTCGACGGCATCGACGAACTCGGCGTGCTGCTGTTCGGCCACGACAACAATGCCTACTGGTACGGCTCGCAGCTCTCGATCGAAGAGACCCGCGCCCTCGCGCCCTACCAGAACGCCACCGGCCTGCAGGTGACCTCCGCCGTGCTCGCCGGCATGGTGTGGGCGCTGGAGAATCCGAACGAGGGCATCGTCGAGGCCGACGAAATGGATTTCGATCGCCTGCTGGAGATCCAGCTGCCGTATCTGGGCCCGGTGAAGGGTTTCTACACCGACTGGACCCCGCTGACGGATCGTCCGGGACTGTTTCCGGAAGATATCGACACCAGCGATCCCTGGCAGTTCAAGAATATCCTGGTGCGCTAATAAGCGCGCCACAGCTGGAGACGGAAATGCCCGGCCTCGCGCCGGGCATTTTGCCATCTGGCGCCGCTCACCTCGCCATGTAGTCGAACGCCACCGAGCCGAGGCCGAGCGTCAGGTCCGCCTTGTAGTGCAGCGCCGACACCACCTCGCGCACCGGCAGGCGGGCGACGTCGCACAGCGCGTGCGGAAACAGGCCGAGCGCGGCGGGACCGGTCCAGGCCTCCTTCAGCACGATGTCGCCGAGCTGAAAGCGCACCAGCTCGCAGATCCGCGGGCTGCCGTCGACATGCGGGATGATCTTCAAAATGAAGTTCGGCGCCTTCATCGCATTCAGCACCGTGTCGTGATCGACCTTGCGGTACTTGTAGCCCATGGTGGCGGAAGCGCAGAGCACCGAGCCGTAATGCAGCGAGCCGACCAGGACGTCGCTCTCGACCGCGATCTTGGGCCGCGCCAGCTTCTTCGGAAATCCCCACAGCTCGCGGCCGCCGGCGATCGGGGCCTCGTCGTCGAGATACATCGCATGGGTATAGGCGCCGAGCTCGCCCTTGAAGCGCACCGGGATCACCTGCCCGGTCTCGGTATAGTCGCCGAAGCCGGTCGAGTCCGGCATGCGGATGAACTCGTACTTCACGACGGCCTCGGCAACCTCGAGCGGCTCCGGCACCACGGCCGCCAGCGCCTCCGGGTCGGTCTTGTAGGTGATGATGAAATATTCGCGGTCGAAGAACCGGTACGGCCCCGGCGGAAATGACGGGTTGGTGAGCGGCATCGAATAGGCGGTGCGCCGGACGTCTTCGATTTTCATGGAAGGCCCCATCTGTCGTTGGCAAGACGACGGATTATGGCGGGCAGGGATGACGGAGGCGAGACCGTATAATCGGCAGCATCAGTCAAATGCGCGTCACACGCTAGAGGCAGCGGCGCGGCTATTTCTTCTCGATCGGCGGCGCGGTCTTCTCGGCGGGCGCCGGCGGCAGCACCGGCTTGGCGCCGGCCTTCTGCGCCTCGTCGTCGGGGCGGGCCGGCTGCGGCGCCGGGGTGGTCGGCCGCTCGCCACCGGGCTTCGACTCGGCCGGAGCGGTCGTCTTCTGCGGCTCTGGCGTCGGCGTCGTCTGCAGCGGCTGGGTCGCTTGCGCCATCTCCTGCCGCGGAGCGGCGTTGATCGCGTGCAGCGACAGCGCCGCAATCCCGACGCCCGCCGCGACCAATGTCGAGGCGATCAGCACGTCTTTCCGCAGTTTGCGCCGATCAGCAGCCATCCCGTTCACCCGCATCATGTCAGCGGGGTCAACGATCCGGCCGACGCATGGTTCCTGCGCGCCGCCGCTGGGAACTCAATCCGTGGTGCTGATCTCCCAGGTCGCGTGGCGCACGCCGGGCAGATGCTGCAGGTCGACCACCACGGCATTGAGCTCGTTGGGTTCGACCGCGGTGGAGACCAGCTCCGCCACGATCTCGAGAAAGTCGTCGCCGGCCTCGACCACGTTGACATCGGCGACCGGATAATTCGCGGCCTCGAGCTTCTCGACCAGGCGATCGCGCATGTCGGGCAGCGCGTCGGGGGTGACCGCGAGCTTGAAGTAGTAGGTCGCCTCCAGCGCCTTCTCGTTCAGCGGGATTCGATTGATGGCGTTGACCAGCGGACGCAGCAGCGTGTTGCCGGCGATCACGAACACGGTCAGCGCCGCCGCCTGCGCCACCAGATCGGCGCCGGCACAGGAGCCGACCGCGGCCGAGGCCCACAGCGTCGCCGCGGTGTTGAGACCGCGCACGTCCATGCCCTGCTTCATGATGACGCCGGCGCCGAGGAAGCCGATCCCCGACACCACATAGGCGATCACCCGCACCGCGCCGTCGGCACCGGCGAGATGCATCGCGAGATCGACGAAGGCGGCCGCCCCGACCGCGACCAGCACATTGGTGCGCAGCCCCGCGGTACGCTGCCGGTACTGCCGCTCGGCGCCGATCAGCGTGCCGAGCACGAAGGCTGAGGTCAGGCTGACCAGCGTGTCGAGGAAGTCTGCGAGCTGGAATGTCGTCAGGAATCGCATGGCGCTGCCCCGGCGCGAGCTTCGGATGCAGCGATCTCTTACATTTCCAGGATGCCCGCGTCACCATCTTCCGTGCCGAAGGCGAGCAGCGTGCCCTTGGCATTCCATCCGAGCGCCGACACCGCCGCGCCGGTATTCCGGCGCACCAGGATCTCGGCGCCGTCCTCGAGGCGGACCATCAGCACGGTGCCGTCGGCATAGCCGACCGCCATGATGTCGTTCTTCGGATGGCAGGCGACCACCGCGACCCGCGCCGGCATCGGCGCCAGCATCGCCGGCTCCTTGCCCATCGGGCCGTCCTTGCTGGTGAACGGCCAGACGATCACGGTATCGGCGCCCGAGGTCGCGAGCCCCTTGCCGCCGACGCTCCACGACATCGAGCGGACCCGGCCGGGATAGCCGCTCATCCGCATGTGCCGGTTGTCCGCGAGCCGCCAGCCGTGCATCGCAGCCTCGTGCATCGCCGTGACCAAGAACTTGTTGTCGGGGCTGAAGGTGACCGCGAGATGCGAGCCGGCCCATTCCAGGAATTCCGGATTGGCCGCCATGTTGGGAAACCACAAGGTCACGCCGTTGTAATGCGCGATCGCAAGCCGCAGGCCCTTCGGCGCAAACGCCAGCCCGCCGACGGTCGACGGCACCTCGAAGGTTTTCTCCTCGCCCTTGGGATTGCGCACGAACGCGGTCTTGCCCGCCGACCACGCCACCGTGCCGTCGCTGTGCAGCGCGACATTGTCGATCCAGCGCCGCTTGGCGTCGGTCGCAATCGTTGCGGTCTCGCCCTTGGCGTCGATTGCGATCAGCTTGCCGTCATCGCCGCCGGTGACGAGCCGCTTGCCGTCGGAGGCTGCGCACAGGATGGCGCCGAAATGCGTCTCGGTGCGCGTGATCTCGCCGGCGGCGGTCGCGATCGCGACACGCTCCTCGGCGCCGACGAAGAACGCGCGGTCGCCGAGGAAATGCACCGAGCCGACCGCCGCGCCAAGCGGAAGCGGCTTGACGCGATCGGTGATCGAAACAATGGAGGAAGCGGCCTCGCCCGGATCGAACTCTTTCATCACGTGGTGATGCACTGCTCGAAGCCGTCGCGGATCGCCTGCTCCGGCAATTCACGACCGATGAACACGACGCGGCTTTCGCGCTTCTCGCCGTCCTTCCATTTCCGCTGGTGGTCGCCCTCCAGCATCATGTGGACGCCCTGGAACACGTAGCGATCGTCATCGCCGGTGAAGGCGAGGATGCCCTTCGAGCGCAGGATCTTCTGGCCCTCGGTGGCGACGAGGTTCTGCAGCCATGGCATGAACTTGTTCGGATCGAGCGGCTTCTCCGAGCGCAGCGACAGCGATTGCATGTCCTCGTCGTGATAGTGCTTCAGCCCGCCATGGCCATGGTCGTGATCATGGTGGTGGTGGTGATCATGGTCATGATGATGATCGTGGTCATGGTCGTGATCGTCGCCGGCTTCGAGGAAATCGGGCTCGATCTCCAGGATGCGGTCGAGGTCGAACGCACCGCGCTCCAGCACGTCCGTGATCCCGACCTGGCAACGCTCGGTGCGGTGCAGCTTGGCGTACGGATTGATGCCGCGGATGCGGGCCTCGACCTCGGCGAGCTCGGGCTTGGAAACCAGGTCGGTCTTGTTCAGCACGATGACGTCGGCGAACGCGATCTGGTTCTTGGCTTCCGGCGCGTCCTTGAGGCGGTCGCTCAGCCACTTGGCGTCGGCCACCGTCACCACGGCGTCGAGCCGGGCGTTCTTCTGCACGTCCTCGTCGACGAAGAAGGTCTGCGCGACCGGCGCCGGATCGGCAAGGCCGGTGGTCTCGACGATGATGGCGTCGAACTTGCCCTTGCGCTTCATCAACCCGTCCATGATGCGGACGAGGTCGCCGCGCACCGTGCAGCAGACGCAGCCATTGTTCATTTCGAACACTTCCTCATCGGCGCCGATGATGAGGTCGTTGTCGATGCCGATCTCGCCGAATTCGTTGACGATGACGGCGTATTTCTTGCCGTGGTTTTCCGACAGGATGCGGTTCAACAGCGTGGTCTTGCCGGCGCCGAGATAGCCCGTCAGCACGGTCACTGGAATTTTTTGCGAAGCTTCAGCCATAACAACTCCGAAGGAACTCTTTGTTTGAGCATGATCTTATCGGAAAACCGGACCCCACTTTTCCGGATCATGCGAGGCGGCGCTCGACTCGGCAAGGAGGCCCCTGCCCTAGTTCGCGAGCGCGCTGGTCAGGGCCTTTATATTGTGCCTGACCATATCAATGTAAGTGGGGGCATCGCCCTTTTCGCCCGTCAGACTGTCCGAATACAGCGTCCCGCCGACCCGGGCGCCGGTCTCGGCCGCGATCCGCTCGATCAGGCGGGGATCGCTGATATTTTCGAGAAAAACTGCCGGAATTTTCGCGACCTTGATCTGGGCGATGATGGCGGCGATATCGCGTGCGCTGGGCTCGGAATCGGTGGAGACCGAGAGCGGCGAGAAGAACGTGATCCCATAGGCGTCGGCGAAATAGCCGAATGCGCCGTGGGTCGAGATCACCTTGCGCCGCGGCTCCGGCACTTTGGCCACCGCCTCACGCACCTCGCGGTCGAGCGCCTCGAGCTTGGCCAGATAGGCATCGGCATTGGCCTTGAAGGCGGCCGCCTGGTCGGGCGCCACGGCGATCAGGCCGTCGCGAATATTGACGACATAGATCTTGGCATTGGCCACCGATTGCCAGGCATGCGGATCGTCATGGCCGCCCATCTTCCGGGGCATGATGCTCTTGGTCGCGACCGCGACCGGCGCCTTGCTGCCGGAGGCCTGCAACAGCCGCGGCATCCAGCCCTCGAAGCCGAGGCCGTTGATGACCAGCAGCCTGGCATCGGCGACCTTCTTGGCGTCGGCCGGCGTCGGCGCGTAAACATGCGCGTCGCCATCGGGCCCGACCAGTGCCGTCACGTCGACGCTGTTGCCGCCGACATTGCGCACCATGTCGGCGAGGATCGAGAAGCTCGCCACCACATTGATGCGATCGGCGGCGCGCGCCGGTCCGCCCGCCAGCACCAGCGCCAGACCGATCAATCCAAACAACCGCCGCATTGTCGTCATGCCTCGAGATGGCGGCCGGGGAACAGCTGCCGCACCAGGCCGCTGACATTGCCGAACAGCAGCGACACAACATAGAGCCCGGCCGCGACCAGGATGATCGCGGGGCCGGAGGGAATCCGGGTCTGGTACGACAGCACCAGCCCGGCATAGCCGGACAGCATCGCGCTCGCCACCGCGATGCAGATCATGGTGGTGATATCGCGCGACCAGAAACGCGCGATGCCGGCGGGCAGGATCATCAACCCGACGCCGAGCAGCGTGCCGAGCGCGTGGAAGCCGTTGACGAGGTTGACCACCACCAGCGCCAGGAAGGCGAGATGTGCCGGCGCGCCGGCCCGACTCACGGTGCGCAGGAACACCGGATCGACGCATTCGATCACCAGCGGCCGATAGATCACCGCGAGCACCAGCAGCGTGATGGTGGCATTGAACGCGATCACCAGCAATGTCTGGTCGTCCATCGCGAGGATATTTCCGAACAGCACGTGCAGCAGGTCGATATTGGTGCCCTTGATCGACACGATGGTGACGCCGAGCGCAAGCGAGACCAAGTAGAAGGTCGCGAGCGAAGCGTCCTCCTTGAGCTCCGTGGTGCGGGCGACGAGGCCGGCGAGCAGCGCGACGGCAAAGCCTGCGATCAGGCCACCGGTGGTCATCGCGAACAGATTGAGTCCAGAGATCAGGAAGCCGATCGCGGCCCCCGGCAGGATCGCATGCGCCATGGCGTCGCCGACCAGGCTCATCCGCCGCAGCATCAGGAACACGCCGATCGGCGCACCGCCGAGCGACAGCGCGATCACGGCCGCGAGCGCGCGGCGCATGAACTCGAATTCGGTGAAGGGCGTGATCAGCGCGTCGGTCAGCATCGGCATCAGGCGGCTCGCGAACGTGGATCGGCGGCGCAGGCGCCGGCCTGGTCGTCGAACGCCTCGCACATCCGCATCGCGACTGTCAGATTCTCAGGGGTCAGCGCCTCGGCGGTCGGCCCCCATTCCACCGGGCCGCGTGCCAGGAGCAGCGTCTCCGGGAAATTGTTGCGCACCATGTCGAGGTCGTGCAGCGCCGCCAGCACGGTACGGCCCTCGCCGTTCCAGCGCTTCACCAGCGCCAGGAGGTCGGCGGTGGTCTTGGCGTCGATGGCGTTGAACGGCTCGTCGAGCACGATCAGGCGGGCATCCTGCAGCAACACGCGCGCGAACAGCATGCGCTGGGTCTGGCCGCCCGACAGCGTGCCGATCGGGCGGTTCTCGAACCCGTTGAGGCCGACCGCGGCGAGCGCCGCCAAAATCTTGTCGCGCGCGGCCCTGCCGATGCCGCCGAAGAAGCCGGTCGAACGCCACAGCCCGGTGCCGACGAAATCGAACACCGAGATCGGGAACGTTCGGTCGATGTCGGCGGATTGCGGCAGGTAGGCGATGTCGCGGTGCTCGAGCCCGTCGAGATCGATCACGCCGGACAGCGGCTTCAGCACGCCGGCAATGCCGCGCAACAGCGTCGACTTGCCGGCGCCGTTCGGACCGATCACGGCAAGCAGCGCACCGGCCTCGACCGCACCATTGAGATGATGCACCGCCGGGTGGCGGTCATAGCCGAGGGTAACGTCGCGGAAGGTGACAAGCGGGCTCATCGGCTTACCTCATCGCCAGCCAGACGACGGCCCACAGGCAGGCCGAGACCGCGAGCGCGGCGGAGAACCTGGCCGGCACCGGCATGCGCAGGATCGACCAGTGCGCGGTCTGGGCCGGGTGCGCGTGGGGGCCATGGCCATGCCCGTGGGGATGTGCGTGGCCGTGATGGTGGTGGTCGTGGGTGTGCGTCTGCGCCATGGGGAGACTGTTATATTATAACATAACGCAAGTCCACCGACGAGGAACTCATGGCCGATCCGCAGAACCGGGGGAGATTTGCCCCATAAAGCCTGAATGGCGGTCCCTCCCCAAGTCGTCCCGGCGCAGACCGGGCGCAGACCGGGACCCATGACCACCGAATTTGATGGTGAGAGGGATCGCGGCCCCAGCATAGGGCAACTATCGAGAATTGGGGTAATGGGTCCTGGCTTTCGCCAGGACGACGATGGGGACAGTTCTGGATTCAAGATGCCTCACAACGCGGTGTCATCACCCGCGAAAGCGGGTGATCCAGTATTCCAGAGGCAGTTGTTGTTGAGCCGATGGGCCGCGGCGTACTGGATCGCCCGGTCGAGCCGGGCGATGACAGGTGTGGGTGGGACGCAGCTTCGCGTTCTCGCGACATGAATCGTCCGAGCTTTTGCATGTCGTTTTCGCCGCCCTGAAAGCAGAGGGCGCAGGGAAAGCCGGGTGCCGATCGCACCCATGGGTCCGGTGCAATAAAAAAGCACCGGAGGTCGGACCACAGGTGTAACCGGAAACATCCCGGCTTTCCCTGCGCGATGGTTTTACGGCTTATACGTGCTCGCCCCGGCGAGACTGGGCTTGTTTGTCACCGTCACCGCGAAACGCTTTCGCGTCTCGCGGGAGACACCTGCCGCTAGGGCGTCAGGTCTGCACGACTTCGCCGTCCGCCGCATTGTGCACGTCGTCAGTGCGCAAGCAGCGGCCACCGCATCTCACCGCAACACTCCTGACGATGCGCAGCGCCCCTCGATCGGGTGAGACGGACCCATTCAACACCTGAGTTGGGTCCGATGTCAAGTTAAATTCTGCAAATCGGAAGGAAAGCGCGTGCGGATCGAAGCACTATTTTGTTAACGCCTGCCCGGCATGATTTCCGCCTTGCCATTTGATGGGGCGAGGCATGTCGGACCAATGGACAACTTACGCATTGTGGCAAGCCGACCCTGAAGCTGCGCTGTCGGAAGCGGAGCGGCGCGTCGCGGTCTGCACCGAACGACATGATGAGGGTCTGACGCTCGGCGGCCTTGACCTCCAACGGCTTCCCGACGGTATTTCGGCACTGACATGGCTGCGCAATCTGGAGATCTACGGCGGCAGGGTCACTGATTTCTCGCCGCTCGCACCGCTGTCGAACCTGGAATCCTTGCAGATCGGATCGATGAAATGCCCGTTTCCGGGCCTCGACTTCATGTCGGGCTGGACCGGCCTGCAAGTGCTCGAAATCCTTACACCGTCGGCGATCGATCTGAAGCCCGCGGCCGATTGCGCGCCGCTGAAGCGCTTGCATGTCTGGTGCACCCAGGGTCGGATCGACCTGCTCAATCTCGATGCGCTCGCGACCCTGCAGGGACTCGAATTTCTATCACTCAATGGCGTGCAGTCGGCGCGCTTTGACGTGATCGGGCGATGGCGCGAATTGAAGGTCGTTCTGCTGTTTGGAACTGGGCTGTCCACGCTGGCAGGCTTTGAAAATCTGCATCGGTTGAACAGCCTGAGTGCCACCGAGTCGTCGGTCACCGACCTGTCGCCGCTCGCCGGCCTGACAACGCTCGAAGAACTGAACCTTCGCGGCACCCAGGTTAGCGATCTGTCGGCACTGGCCGGTCTGCCCTCGCTGAACAGCCTCGACGTCTCGAAGACCCAGGTTTCCGATCTGTCGCCGCTGCGGCCGTTGGCCGAATGTCAGCGCGAATTCGATCAAATGAAGCGTGCGGAGAATTCGTTCTGGGTGTTCAAGGGCCTGGAGCGGCTTAACATATCGAACAGCAAGGTCAGCGACATTTCCGCGATCGCGCATCTCGACGGCATCAGATACCTCGATCTCGGCGAGACGGCGGTTTCGTCGATCGATCCACTGCACGATTGCAGGACGTTGTGGAATCTGAACGTCGCGGGGAGCGCCGTAACCGACCTCGGACACCCCGGCTCGCTCTCCCAGCTGCAATCCATCAACGCATCGAAAACCCGGATCAGGAGCTTGCAGGCGCTCGCGCCTGCGTCATCACTGCAGACGTTGAACATCGCTGAAACTGATGTATCCGACCTGACGCCGATACGACGCGCCCATGAATGTCGATCGCTCGATCTGCGCGGCTCGCAGGTGGCCGATATCAGCCAGATCATCGATATCGGCAAGAATCAGGCGGACCATCGCTATTCGTCCGAAGCGCTGGATTTCCGCGATACGCCGGCCTCGCGCGCAAGCGAACGATATGCAGAGCTCGCTGCCCTGGCGGACGCCAACCCGACGACCTGCTTCTTTGAAACCAAACGCCATCTACAGGAGATGGCTCGCCCCCGCGCAGCACCGCCCCGGCGCGGATTCTGGAGCGCATTGATCGGCCGCCCGCGATCCTGACGTCCTTGGCGGGCCATGCTGTCAGCCGGAATGCCGTAGGACGCCGTCCGATCAGCGCCCTGTTTCCGGCTACAGAGAGCGGGGCATGGGAAAGCCGGGCGGAACAGCGTTAGGGCTCGACGTTATCCCCTCGTCATTCCCCGGTGCGCAATTGCGCACCTGAGGGCTCGCGAAGCGAGAGCCCGGAATCCACTCATCAACGGAGCATGCGGCCCGATGGATTCCGGGCTCGTGCTGCGCACGCCCCGGAATGACGACGGGGAGAGACGTGCTCACGCCTCGCGTGCGTAACCCTTCAACTTCGCCTGCAGCACCGCGAGCACCTGGTCGCGAACCGGGTCGCGGGAGCCTTTCAGCCAGGCGGCGGCGAGCGGCAGGCGGCCGGCGGGGCTGCCGCGCCTGAGCCTGAGGGGAACGAAACGCACGCCCGGAATCGCCATCCGCGCGGTCCAGCGCGGCACGATGGCGACGCCGAGCCGTGCGGCGACCATGTTGACGATGGTCTGCTTCTCGTCGGCGATCTCCTGGATGCGCGGCGTCAGCCCCGCCTCGTCGAACAGTTTTGTCGTGAGATCGTGGCTGTGCGGCCGCGAGCGGCGCTCCGGCACGATCAGGGGCTGATCGGCGATATCGGGCAGCACGATCTGCTTGCGACGCGCCAGAGGATGCTTGTGCGACAACGCCACCACCGCGGTCTCCTGCAGCAGCGGGACGAACTCGATACGGCGGTCGGGCCGCTCCGGCGGACGCACGAAGGCGAGGTCGAGCGCGCCCGACAACAGCTTCGGCAGCAGCCGGATGGTCTTCTCCTCGAGCAACTGTACGGCAACGTCTGGATGGGCAGCGCGGAGGTCGCGCAGCAGTGGCGGCAGCAGGCCGGCCGCGGCGCTGTCGATCGCGCCGATCCGGAAGCGCCGCGCCTGCGGCTTGCGCAGCCGGCGGCGAAAGCCGTCCTCGATCGCCTCAGCCCGGCCGAGCAGCGCGCGTCCTTCGCGCAGCAAAGTGGCGCCGTCCTCGGTCAACGACACCGCGCGCGTGGTGCGCGCGAACAGCCGCACCCCGAGATCCTCTTCCAGCAGCTTGATGTGGCGGCCGAGCGCCGACGGCATCATCTGCAGCCGCTGCGCCGCGCGGCCGAAATGCAGTTCCTCGGCAGCCGCCACGAAGCAGCGAAGCTGGTGCAGTTCCAAGACGTGTTCCTGTGCATTCCGATCCGCCGTTTGACGGCCGCGGCGATTATATCATTTTTTTGTATAAACCGGCGCGGATTGAACCGGAAGGGCCCGCCCCTCTAGGCTTCCCGGTGGCGCGGCGGAATGCGCCGTCCCAACAAACAACACGAACCCCCGAGGAAGCCCATGGAAAGCGAGCTTGGCACGCGCGTGTTGCGCAAGGTCACCCTGCGCATCGTGCCGTTCATCATGCTGCTGTACTTCGTGGCCTTCATCGACCGCGTCAATATCGGCTTCGCCGCGCTGACCATGAACAAGGACATCGGCCTGTCGCCGACGGTCTATGGCTTCGGCGCCGGTATCTTCTTCTGGGGCTACTTCCTGTTCGAGGTGCCTTCCAACATCATCCTGCACAAGATCGGCGCGCGGATCTGGATCGCGCGGGTGATGATCACCTGGGGCCTGGTCTCGGCGGCGATGGCGCTGGTGCAGGGCGCGACCAGCTTCTACGTGCTGCGCTTCCTGCTCGGCGCCGCGGAAGCCGGCTTCTTCCCCGGCATCATCCTCTATCTGTCCTATTGGTTCCCGGCGCGGCAGCGCGCCGCCGTCACCGCGTTGTTCATGGCTGCGGCACCGCTCTCGACCGTGCTCGGCTCGCCGCTGTCGGGCGCGCTGTTGGAGATGGACGGACTGCTCGGCTCCAAGGGCTGGCAATGGCTGTTCGTGCTGGAGGCAGTGCCCGCCGTGCTGCTCGGCCTGGTCGTGCTCGGCTTCCTCACCGACCGGCCGGAGCAGGCCAGATGGCTCGCCGATGACGAGCGCGCCTGGCTGGTCAGGACCATGAAGGCGGAGACTGACGGCAAGGCCACGACCGCGATCCACAGCATCTGGCGCGGCCTCGCCGACCCGCGCGTGCTGGCGCTGGCGCTGGTCTATTTCGGCACCTCGGCCGGGCTCTACACACTCGGCGTGTGGGCGCCGCAGATCATCAAGGCGTTCGGCCTGTCGTCGCTCCAGGTCGGATTCCTCAACGCGGTGCCGGCGACGGTCGCCGTGATCGCAATGGTGCTGTGGGCGCGGCATTCCGACCGCAGCGGCGAGCGCACCTGGCACGTGGTGCTGGCCTGCCTGACGGCAGCGGCGGGGCTCGCGCTTGCAGGACTATGGACCGGGCTTGCCGCGGTGATCGCGGCGCTGACGCTGGTCAATATCGGCATCTCCTCATCGAAGCCGCCGCTGTGGAGCATGCCGACCATGTTCCTGTCGGGCTCGGCCGCCGCGGCCGGGATCGCCACCATCAACTCGATCGGCAATCTCGGCGGCTTCGTCGGGCCTGCGATGATCGGCTGGATCAAGGACCGCACCGGCAGCTTCGACGGCGGTCTGTATTTCGTCGCCGGCCTCCTGGTGCTGTCGGCCGTGCTCACGCTGCTGCTGTCGCGTACGCAAAGCGCACCGGCGGCCACTCCCGAACCCAATCCCGTACGAACCCACTGACTGATCCGGAGAAACCCATGCGTACCCATTCCATCGCCGCCATTCCCGCCGACGGCATCGGCCCCGAAGTGATCTCCGCCGGTGTCCGCGTGCTGCAGGCGCTGGCCAAGCGCTCGGGCGACATCAGCTTCAACGTCAAGACCTTCGACTGGGGCTCGGACTATTACAAGAAGCACGGCGTGATGATGCCGGCCGACGGCCTTGCCGAACTGAAGAGGTTCGACGCGATCTATTTCGGCGCGGTCGGCGCGCCCGACGTGCCCGACCACATCACGCTGTGGGGCCTGCGGCTGCCGATCTGTCAGGGTTTTGACCAATACGCCAATGTGCGGCCGACCAAGATCCTGCCCGGCGTCGCCTCGCCGCTGCGCAATGTCGGCGTCGGCGATCTCGACTGGGTGATCGTGCGCGAGAATTCCGAGGGCGAATATGCCGGGATGGGCGGCCGCGCGCACAAGGGCCTGCCGGAAGAGGTCGGCACGGAAGTCGCCGTGTTCACCCGGGTCGGCGTGACGCGGATCATGCGCTACGCGTTCCAGCTGGCACAGTCGCGGCCGCGCAAACTGCTCACCGTGGTGACCAAGTCGAACGCGCAGCGCCACGGCATGGTGATGTGGGACGAGATCGCCGCCGAAGTGGCGAAGGACTTCCCCGACGTCAGCTGGGACAAGATGCTGGTCGACGCCATGACGGTGCGGATGACGCTCCATCCGAAGAGCCTCGACACCATCGTGGCGACCAACCTGCACGCCGACATCCTGTCGGATCTCGCAGGCGCGCTCGCCGGCAGCCTCGGCGTGGCGCCGACCGGCAACATCGACCCGCAGCGCCGCTTCCCCTCGATGTTCGAACCGATCCACGGCTCGGCCTTCGACATCACCGGCAAGGGCATCGCCAACCCGGTCGCGACCTTCTGGACGGCTGCGCAGATGCTGGAGCATCTCGGCGAAAAGGACGCCGCCGCGCGGCTGATGGCGGCCGTCGAGAAGGTGTGCGCGGCCGGCGTGCTGACGCCCGACGTCGGCGGCAAGGCGACGACCAAGGAAGTCACCGATGCGGTGATCGACGCGATCCATGGGTCGAATGTGTGAGACACGTTCGCGTTGCCCTGTGCAGTAAGGAGAGCACGCTAGTCTCCCCACCCTCTTCCGCAAGGGGAGAGGGAGCCTGAGAGAGTGCTCACCTCACAACCGTCGGGATACTCACCTCACGATGACACCCCCGCCTCGGCGCAATTGGTCAGCCGCGCCGGCACGCCGACGGCGGTGCAGCCGGCGGGCACGTCCGACGTGACCAGCGCGCCGGCGCCGATCCTGGCGAAGTCGCCGATCGAGAGATGTCCGATCACGGTGGCGCCGGCGGCGAGCAGCACGCCATGGCCGATCTTCGGTGCGTGGCGCGGGTCATCCTGATGCCGCGCGATGGTGACGTTCTGCAAAATCGTGACCTCGTCGCCGACGGTAGCCAGCGCGCCGATGATGATGCCGGTGCCGTGATCGAGGAAAACAGCGGTTCCGATTTGAGCCGACGGGTGAATGCTGATCTGCAACTGATCCGCCGTCGCGCTGTGCATCAGCAGCGCGAGATCCGGGCGGTCCTGGCGCCACAGCCAGTTCGACACCCGCCAGGCTTGCAGCGCGGCGTAGCCCTTGAAGTTGAGGAACGGCAATAGCAAGCCCGTGATCGCCGGGTCACGGCGCACGATCGCGGTGAGATCGACGGCTGCGGCATCGACCAGCGCTGGCTCGGCGGCAAACGCCTCGCGCGCCGTCCGCACGAATTGGGCGCGGTCGCCATCTTCGCGGCCGATGCGCCGGCCGATCAGGAAAGCCAGCGCGCCGCTGAACTCGCCCTGATCGAGGATGAAGGCGGCCGAGGCCTCAAGAAAGCGATCGGCGACGACAGCCGCCTGCGCTTCGCGCCGGATCGCGGACCAGAGATCGTCAGAACTCGCCATCGCAGCTTCGCCTCGTCGCGCGCAGTCAAACGATAGTGGGCATCACCGGGCCAAAATGCAAACCGCCCGCTTGCTCATCGCAAACGGGCGGCTCAGGGCCATCAGGTTCTATGGGGGCACATCGCCTGAAGGCTAGCTCGTGCCTCGCGCGATCAGCCTATTCAGATCAGCTCTGCGGCGGCTGGTCGTTCGGCGGGGTCGGACGGGTCTTGTGCTGCGCCATGAAGGCGTCGAACTCTTCCTTGTCCTTGGCGTGGCGCAGGCGATCGAGGAAGTTCTTGAACTCGACCTGCTCTTCCTCGAGCCGGCGCAGCGTGTCCTGGCGGTACTCGTCGAAGGCGCGGTTGCCGCTGGAGGGCGGGCCGAAGCCGCCGAACGGGAAGCCGCGGCGCTCCATGCGGCTCCTCATCCGCTCCATCTTGTCCTGCATGCGCTCCATCTTGTTCTGCCAGCGATCCATGTCGTTGTGACTCCAACAGGCCATTTTTCTGCTCCCGAGTGTGAAAAAGAGAAGGGCGAGGCCGATCGGCCACCAGATCATGAAGCCGAGGATGATCCCGGCGATCTTCAGGGGGTGCCACGGCGTCGCGTAGAAGTGCGGACGGTAGGGCTCTTCGACGGGGCCGCGCCAGCGATTGACATCAGCGGTGTAGGCCATTTCCTTCTCCATCACGGCATCACGCCGTTGTGAATGTAAATAACATTTACATAGGTAGCCCATCCCCCGGGAAAGTCAAGCAGCGCGGATGACGCACCCGGCCGATTATTTTTGGCTCAGCCTTTGAACCTTATTTCGCCTTGCCCCACGGACCGGACCTTTCACCCGCCGGCTTTTCGTCGGCCGAGCTGGTTCCAGGCCTGCGATCAGTCGGGAAGCCGAGGCCGCGCAGATAGATCAGCACCTCGGCCTCGAGCAGATCCTCCGCCGACATCGGCAGCTTGCGCCGCGCCGCATCGCCGCGGCCGAACAGCGAGGCGACGCCGTGCGACATCGACCAGATGTGCAGCGCCATCATCATCGCCGGGGGACGCGGCATGCCCGGCGGTGCCAGCGCGGCGAGCCGCTCGGCGGCGGCGCGGATGATCGCGAACGCGCGCTCGCTGGCGGCCATCAGCGTCGGATTGGCATCGGGCGGCAGGCCGGATTCGAACATCGCGGAATAGAATGCGGGCTCCTCGCGGGCGAAGGCGAGATAGGCCTTGCCGACCCGCTCGAACGCCGTGACGGTGTCGGGGCGGCCGTCGTCCCAGGCCTGGGTCAGCAGCGACTCGAACTGCTCGAAGCCGCGCTGCGCGATGCTGGCGATCAACTCGTCACGATCGCGGAAATGCCGGTACGGCGCGGCGGGGCTGACGCCGGCCATCCGCGCGGCATCGGCGAAGGTGAAGCCGGCCGGCCCCTTCTTCGAGATCAAATCGAGGGCGGCCTGCAGCAACGCCTCTTTGAGATTGCCGTGATGATAGCCGCGCTCGGCGCGGCCTTGGTCCTTGCGCCAGCTCATGTGAACGGCTTTTACATGAGCCGGCAGTAAAGGTCACTAGCGGGGCGGCGATGCGTTCATCAAGATTAACGGACCGCTCCCGCTGGATGCGGGCCTGACGGCCCGCAGCCCTATCGGCCCGGGATCGGCAGCACCGGCATGATCTCGACGGCTTCGCCGGGGAAGATCGAGAAATGCGGGTGGTTCTCGAACAGCTTGGCGGCCGCCTCATGCGAGGGCGCGCGCACCACCGTAAAGCCGGTGAGCTGGTTGGCGATGTCGGCGGTGCCGCCGGCACCGACCTGCTTGGTCTTGCCGAGCGGGCCGCCGATCTCGACGATCACGTCGTGGTGCTTCTCGACCCAGGCGCCCCAGGCCGCCATGCCCTGCTGCTCCTTGGCGCGCCGCTCGGCCTCGGGCATCGCGTTCCAGGCTGCCATGCGCGAGCCGTCCTTGCTGCCGAGATAGACGGCGAGGAAGGTGTTGGTGCTCATATTTCATCTCCGTTGTGCGCGTAGGTGGTTTGACGATCGATGGTTGGTGCGCTGACGCCGTGCGGCGGCAGCGCTTGTTGCAAGATTTAGCGCAGCGCCTTGCCCCAGCCGCCCTGCGGATGCTCGAAGATGGCAGCGGCCTCTCGCACTTCCTCCGAGAAGTCGCCGATCTCCTGGACCTGGCGGATCTCGATGATCTCGTTGGCCGAGGCCGGGCACTGCTTGGCCCATGCGATCGCGTCCGCACGCGAGGCGACCTCGATCATCCAGAAGCCGCCGATCACCTCCTTGGCCTCGGTGAACGGGCCGTCGATCACGACCGGCACGCCGGTGTCGAACTTGACGCGAGCGCCGGCAGCCGGCGGATGCAGGCCCTCCAGCGTGATCAGCACCCCGGCGTCCTTCAGCGCCTGATTGTATCGCATCATCGCGGCGACCCGTTCGGGATCGAGCTCGAGCTTGGCCGGCGCGGACTCGTAGCCGAGCGGGATCATCAGCATCATGAAACGCATGGGTCGGATTTCCTCATCTGTTGACGCACTCGCAATTCTCGTCTTCGTCATCCCGCGACCCGTCAGGCCCGGAATCCATGACTTGCGTCGATGGTTATCACCGCGTCGGCGATATCGCAGAATGACGTCGGGTGTCATGTCTTGCTCACCTGCTTGCGCAGGCGCTCTCCCTGCTCGCGCAGCTCGGGCGTCAGCGCCGCGCCGAAATCGTCCGGCGTGAAGACCTGGCGGATCTCGATCTCGGCGCCGCCATCGAACGGCGCGCGCTTCATCCAGTCGATCGCCTCATCGAGCGATTTGGTCTCGATCAGCCAGAAGCCCGCGACGAGATCACTGGTCACGCTGAACGGCCCGCGGCTCACCGTGCCCTGCCCGCCGGCATATTTGACCCGCGCGCCCTTGCTGGTCGGATGCAGGCCCTCGCCGGCCTGCATCACGCCGGCCTTGACCATCTCCTCGTTGAACTTGCCCATCGCGGCGAGCAGCTCGGTGCTCGGCATCACGCCGGCCTCGGTATCCTTGTTCGCCTTCACGATCACCATGAACTTCATCATCCTGCTCCGTCGCCTTGTTGTGTTTCCGGCACCGCCGGTGCTCGTCTCAAGGACGACGCCGGTCGTGCCACGCCGACAGGGCACGCGAAATTATTCCGGAGGTCATTGCATCGCGCGCCACGGCCTTCAGCGCTCCTGCCTGACGAGTTCGCCGTCCTGATGCGCGGGACCGAAATAGACGTCGATGCGCGACACCTTGTCGCCGTCGAACACGACGAACTCGGTGTTGCGGAAGCTCTTGCCGTCGCGCGCGATGCAGCGATAGGTGACAAAGGCATTGCTGCCCTCGACCATGATGCGCTCGATCTCGTGACGGCCGATCCAGCCGGAGTCGCGCCAGCACTCGGCGAAATAGCGCGGCTTGTCGATGTTCTCGCCATAGGGCGTCGAGAAGCGGAAGTTCTCCGCAAACGCCGCCTCGACGCTCGCGCGGTCATTGGCGAGATAGGCGGCGAAGAGGGAGCGGATGATCTCCGCCCTGTTGCCAGCTGCAGCCATGTCGTCTCCACATCATTCGCCCGGGCCTCCGGAGCGGTCAGCGCTCCAGAACCCGGACCTCAGGTGGAAGACGAATGGAGCGGCCCGAACGCGACATCGGGCCGCTATTTATTTTGGGAACCGGGCCGCCCCTTCGCTGGCTCCATTCTCAGGTTTCCTTGGGAAACATGCCGAAATAGGGCTCGGCCTCGCGGAGCACACGGGCGAAGGACGGCCGCGCCTTGAGCCGCTCGAGATAGGCTGCCAGATGCCGGTGTTCCTCCGCAAACGGCTCGACCTTGTTGCCATAGAACAGCGTCGGCGCCGCGGCGCAATCGGCCAGCGAGAACCGCTCACCCATCATCCAGCCGCCATGCGCGAGTTGCGGGTCGAGGATCGCATAGGAGGTGCGGAGCTGCGCCCGCGCCTCGGCGACGCCATGGGGATCCTTGCTGTCTGCGGGCCGCAGCCGGTCGCCGACGATTTTCTGCATCGGCAGATGGACGTAGAGATCGAGGAAGCGATCGCGCAGCCGGGTTTGCAGCGCGAGCTCCGGGTCCTCCGGGATCAGCCTGACGGCACCAGGGTAGTGCCGGTCGAGATATTCGATGACAATGCTCGATTCCGGCACCGTCTCGCCGCGCGCCTCGTCGCGGAGCACGGGAAAGCGACCGATCGGCGACAGCGCGAGCAGCGCCGCGCGCTCGGCGGGATCGCCGAGATTGACCAAGTGAGGCGTGAACGGCGCGCCATTCTCGTAAAGCGCCACCAACGCCTTCCAGCAGAACGACGACAGCGGGTGGTAATGCAGGGTAAGCGACATCAGAACTCCATCATAGAACCAGAGCCCGGAGGACGAAGCAGGGACCGTTCTTCCGACATCGCGCGCGCGATAAATTTTTGGTACGGCGATACTTTTCGTGCTCGGCGGGCGCGCGCAGACTCACGCATCGAGCACGATGCGGATTGGTCGCGGCCGCGAATCGCGACGCGAAATCGATCGGTGAAGCGATCAGCAATATCAGCGATCGTAATAGACCTATCAGCGACGCTGAAGTGCACGCGTTCCGATCGTCTGCATCAGACCAAAGTTGTCATCGATTTTCGTCCGTAAGATTACGGTGAACATCGCATGCCGACTCTGGATGATAACGTGCATATCGAAAAAATACCTCGCAAGTTGAAATAGATGCGCGCGTGCGTGATCGCTCTATGCAGTTCGTGCCACGCGCGTGCGAGCCGCAGGCTTTACCGATGCTAAACGGCTCGCTGCAACCTTTCCGTGAGTTGCAACGATCCGTTTTTCTCATCCCCTTTCATTGTTTGAACCTTCACGGAGCCCTGATGTTCAGTTTCAGCAACAAGGCAAAGATCGACAACGCGCTGGCGCAGGCCGCAGCGATCGGAAAATCGCAGGCGGTGATCGAGTTCAAGCTCGACGGCACCGTCGTCGACGCCAACGAGAACTTCCTGAACGCGATGGGCTACACGCTCGACGAGATCAGGGGCAAGCACCACAGCATGTTCGTCGATGCCGCCACGCGCGACAGCCACGACTATCGCCAATTCTGGGCGAACCTGAACCGTGGTGAGTACCAGACCTCGCAGTACAAGCGCGTCGCCAAGGGCGGTCGCGAGATCTGGATCCAGGCCTCCTACAACCCGATCCTGGACAAGAACGGCAAGCCGGTCGGTGTCGTCAAACTCGCCACCGACATCACCGCACAGAAGATCCACAGCATGGAAGATGCCGGCAAGATCGCCGCGATCGGACGTGCCCAGGCGGTGATTGAGTTCAATATGGACGGCACCATCGTCAACGCCAACGAGAACTTCCTCGGCGCGATGGGCTATTCGCTGGCCGAAATCCAGGGCAAGCATCACAGCATCTTCATATCGCCGGCCGACCGCGATAGTCCGGCCTATCGCGATTTCTGGGCGCGGCTGAACCGCGGCGAGTTCGAGACCGGCGAGTTCAAGCGGATCGCCAAGGGCGGCAGGGAAATCTGGATCCTCGCCAGCTACAACCCGATCCTCGACGATCGCGGCAAGCCGTTCAAGGTCGTCAAGTTCGCGACCGACGTCACCCAGCAGAAGCTGAAGGCCGCCGACAATGATGGCCAGATCGACGCGATCGGCAAGTCGCAGGCGGTGATCGAATTCAACATGGACGGCTCGATCCGCACCGCGAACCCGAACTTCCTCGCCGCGATGGGCTATTCGCTCGCCGAGATCCAGGGCAAGCATCACAGCATGTTCGTCGAGCCCGCCGAAGCGAGCGCGAACGGCTATCGCGAGTTCTGGGGCGCACTGAACCGGGGCGAGTTCCAGGCCGCCGAGTACAAGCGCATCGCCAAGGGCGGCCGCGAGATCTGGATCCAGGCCTCCTACAACCCGATCCTCGACCTCAACGGCAAGCCCTACAAGGTGGTGAAGTACGCCACCGACATCACCGCGCAGGCGATCGGCCGCAAGAAAGCCGACAGCGCGCGCGGCCTGATCGAGGCGGTCGCCGCCGGCAGCGAGGAGATGAGCGCCTCGATCCGCGAGATCTCGGAAACCATGACCAAGTCGAAGCAGAACGCCGCGGTCGCCACCGGCCGCGTCGAGGCTGCCGACGGCCAGGCGCAGAAGCTCAACGCCGCGGCGCAGGCGATGAGCGGCATCGTCGAGATGATCTCGAGCATCACCGGGCAAATCAACCTGCTCGCCCTCAACGCCACGATCGAATCGGCCCGCGCCGGCGAGGCCGGCCGCGGCTTCGCGGTGGTGGCCTCCGAGGTGAAGAGCCTCGCCAACCAGGCCAAGCAGGCGACCGACACGATTTCCTCGGAGATCGATGCGCTGAACTCGATCGCCGCCGCGGTGGTCACCTCGCTGTCGGAGATCAAGGCGGCGATCGCCGGCGTCAACGAGTACATCACCTCCACCGCCGCGGCGGTCGAGGAGCAGAGCATCGTGACGCAGGACATGTCGACCAACATGCAGCGCGCTTCCGCCGAGCTTGCGGCGTAGGACGCGGTGCGATCCTCGAAGGGTGCGCGGCCCGGGCTGGGGGCCGTGCATCCTTCGAGACGCGCTACGCGCTCCTCAGGATGACGGAGGAACGGCACGTCACTGGTTGTTGACAGCTCCACATAAAGGTCGCAGACGGTCGGGACTTTCCTGCCCGAACCGATGGACCGCCCGATGACTCCCTCCGAACAAAAAGTCGCCCTCGTGACCGGCGCCGCGCGCGGCATCGGGCTTGCCGCGGCGAAACGCTTCCTCGCCGACGGCTGGCGCGTCGCGCTGCTCGACATCGAGGGCGCGCTGTTGGAGAGCGCGGTCGCGGCCTTGAAGCAGCCCGACGACACAGTCGCGCTGACCTGCGACGTATCGGATGCCGCTGGCGTGGCAGCCGCGATCGCTGCGATCGCAAACGGCTTCGGCCGGCTCGACGCGCTGGTCAACAACGCCGGCACCGCGGTGTTCGCGCCGGTGCTGGAAACCTCGGACGCCGACTGGAGCCGGATCATGGCGGTCAACCTCACCGGCCCGTTCCTCTGCACCAAGGCGGCTGCGCCCCTGATGCGCGAGCATGGCGGCGCGATCGTCAACATCACCTCGATCTCGGCGGTGCGCGCCTCGACGCTGCGCTCGGCCTACGGCACCAGCAAGGCGGGGCTCGCGCATCTCACCAAGCAGCTCGCGGTCGAGCTCGCCTCGCTCGGCATCCGCGTCAACGGCGTCGCGCCGGGCCCGGTCGAGACCGCGATGGCCAAGGCTGTCCACACGCCGGAGATCCGCGCCGACTATCACGACGCGATCCCGCTGAATCGCTACGGGCTGGAGGAAGAGCTGGCGGAAGCGATCTTCTTCCTGTGCTCGGATCGCGCGAGCTACATCACCGGGCAGATTCTTGCCGTCGACGGCGGCTTCGACGCCGCCGGCATCGGCCTGCCGACCCTGCGCGGCCAGCGGCGGAATGGGTAGCCGTCCCGCGTTCTCACCGTCATCCTGAGGAGGCCGCAAAGCGGCCGTCTCGAAGGATCGACGGTCCCGCTATCACCGGTAGACGATCAACGTACGCCGAGCGATCGGGGGCCGTGCATCCTTCGAGACGCGGCCAAGAGGCCGCTCCTCAGGATGACGGAATTGACATTGCCGCATTGGCCTACCGCCCATTCACCACGACCACACGCCACGTATCACCCAACCGATCGATCCGGGTCAGCGACAGCGGGTCGATGACGAAGCGCAGTGCGAGCTCCGGCGCGAGTTCGAGCGCGATGGCGAGCACCGCGCGGATGGTGCCGGAATGCACGACCAGCACGACGTCGCCGGCCGGCAGGCGTGCCAGCCCGGCCTGCGCGCGACCGATCTGATCCGCAAAGCTTTCACCACCCGGCGGGCGGTTGATGCCCGGCGATTGCCAGAAGGCGCGGTAGGCCACGGCGCCGAGCTCGGCTTCGATCTCACTGTGGCGGCGGCCGGTCCAGTCGCCGAAATCCTGCTCGCGAAAGGCGTCGTCTTCCGTTGCGGTGAGGCCGAGCCGCGCTGCGGTCTCGCGTGTGCGCCGCGCCGGACTGCAAACCGCGATCGCATCCGCCGGAAGCCTCGCCTGCAACGCAGCCAAGGCCGCGGCATCGCTGAGGTCCGCCGGCGCATCCGGCGCATGGATCACGCCGCGTGGACCATCGACCGGCGCGTGACGGATCAGCCAGAAGCGGGTTTCACGATCCATCACCACTTGGCCTTTCATTGACGCGTTTTCTTCACGCGAACCGGGATCCACTTCGCTCGAAAACGCTCTAACCCAACCGCGCCGCGAGCAGCACCAGCATCGCGGTCTCCGCGACCTGCTCGGCGCCGCCGAGCACATCGCCGGTCTGGCCGCCGATCTGCCGCTTCGCCAGCAGCGCCATGATCAGCGCGCTCGCACCGGCCGCGATCGCCGCCAACAGCGCGCTGCTGAACGGCAGCGCGAGGATTGCGATCACCAGCGCGAGACCTGCTGCGACCGCGGCAATCATGCCGTCAGGCCGGCCGGCATTGGCCGCGAGCCCATCCGCGCGCGCATAAGGCAGGCTGATCGCGATCCACGGCAACGCGCCGCGGCCGAGCGCATGCGCCGCAATCAGGCTCTGCACCACGACGCCATCCGGAATGGCCGCAAGCGCCGCGAGCTTGCTGGCAAAGCTCACCACCAGCGCCAGCGCGCCATAGGTACCGAGCCGGCTGTCGCGCATGATTTCAAGCTTGGCCGCGACATCGCGGCCGCCGCCGAACCCGTCGGCGACATCGGCGAGCCCATCCTCATGCAGTGCCCCGGTCAGCAGCGCGCCGCCGCCGAGCGCGAGCGCCGCCGCGGCAAGGTCCGGCACGCCGATCGACCGCAGCAGCAGGCAGAACAGGCCGATCGCAGCGCCAATGCCGGCCCCGACCAGCGGGAACAGCCGCTGCGCCCGCGCAAAGCTCTCCGGCCGCGCGCCGTCCGGATGCGGCATCGGCAGCCGGGTCAGAAAGGCGGTGGCGGTCCTGAGATCGTCGAGCAATTCACGCATGGTCGCGGCCCTGGAATTGAGCTAAAGCGCGCTGAGATCGGGCTGAATCTCACCGCGCTTGAGCTTCTTGTTTGAGCACGATCCGTTCGGAAAACCGCTTCACAGGTTTCCGGATGGTGCTTTAGCTTGCGGCCCGCTCGACGAGGGAATCGCATGCAGTTCAGTACTCTAGACGACATCCGCAGCTTTTGTCGCGACCTGCCCCAGGGCGACGAGGCCAGTGCCGCGGCCGCTACGGTTCGCCAGCAGAACCTGACCAAGCCGCCGGGCAGCCTCGGGCGGCTTGAAGAGGTGGCGATCTGGCTGGCGCGCTGGCAGCAGCGCGAGATCCCCCGGCTCGATGAGATCACGATCGCGGTGTTCGCCGGCAATCACGGCATCGCCGAACGTGGCGTTTCCGCCTATCCGTCCGAAGTCACCGCGCAGATGGTGGCGAACTTCGCCGCGGGAGGTGCTGCAATCAACCAGATCGCCAAGCTTGCCGGCGCCGAGCTGCGCGTCGAGCCGCTCGAGCTGGCGCGCCCGACCCGCGATTTCACGATGGCGCCGGCGATGGACGGCGCCGATTTCCTCGTCGCGTTCGATACCGGCTGGCGCACCGTGCCGGAGCAATGCGACCTGCTGGTGGTCGGCGAGATGGGGATCGCCAACACCACGGTCGCAGCAACACTGTGCGCGGCGTTGATGGGCGGGCGCGGCGCGCGCTGGGCCGGCCGCGGCACCGGCGTCGACGATGCCGGCCTGCTGCGCAAGCGCACCACGATCGATGCCGCGCTCAAGATGCATCGCAGCCTGCTCGACGATCCGCTCGCAGTCGCGGTCGCGCTCGGCGGGCGCGAGCTCGCGGCGATCGCCGGGGCCGTGCTGGCGGCGCGTGCAAGGTCCATCCCGGTGCTGCTCGACGGCTTCGTGGCGACAGCGGCGGTGCTGCCGCTGGCGCGGCTTGCGCCCGGCGGTCTCGCGCATTGCCGCGCCGGGCATGTGTCGGCCGAACTCGGCCACCGCGAATTGCTGCGGGAGCTTGGACTCGCGCCCCTGCTCGATCTCGAGATGCGGCTCGGCGAAGCCTCCGGCGCCGGAATCGCGATCCTGCTGCTGCGCGCCGCGCTCGCCTGTCACGGCGGCATGGCGACCTTTGCCGAAGCCGGCGTCTCCGGCAAAGGCTGACAAACTCTCGCCGCAAGCGCTAGCCTAACTGGAGCCGGCAACGGAAGGAACGGCCGCATGCGCATCGGGGCGATCTGGACGATCTCGACGATCTTGGGCTTGGCGGCGCTCTTCGCCGACATCTCCGGCGCAGATGCCGAAGTTCGTATCCTCGCCAGCCCCGGCGGGCAGGTCGGCCCGTTCATCGACCTGTTCGACAAGGTGCGCGAGTCCGGCGAGCGCGTGGTGATCGACGGGCCATGCCTGTCGGCCTGCACGCTGGTGCTTTCGATGGTGCCAAGCGACCGCATCTGCGTGACGCGGCGCGCCGTGCTCGGCTTCCACGCCGCGCGCTCGATCGACCAGCGCGGCCGGACCTATGCCGAGCCGGAAGCGTCCGAGGCGGTGCTGGCCGCTTACCCTCCGCCGGTGCGCGGCTGGATCGTGCGCCGCGGCGGCCTGACCTCCCGCCTGCTGCTGCTGCGCGGCCGCGACCTCGCGGCGATCTATCCACGGTGCAGGTAGCGGCGATCGAGTCCGATCTGAACTGAGCAAGCGATGCTGCCAATCCCGTCATTCTGAGGAGCGCCAACGGGTCCGCGCGAAGCGCGGCCCGATGACAGGCTCCGCGCGTCTCGAAGGATGCACGGCCCGGATGGCTCAGCGCGCGCACGTTGGAACAGCCGGGCCGTCGATCCTTCGAGGGCCGCTGAAGAAGCGGCCACCTCAGGATGACGGCGATAGAACGAGAATCGCGGTGCTAGGCAGAAGTAACCTCGACCTACATCTGTGCCGGGCAGTTCACCATCCAGGGGATGCCGAACTGGTCGACGCACATGCCGAAGCCGTTGGAGAAGAAGGTCTTGCCGAACGGCATGGTGACGGTGCCGCCTTCCGACAGCGCCTTGAAGCGGCGTTCGGCCTCCGTGGGATCCTCGACCTGCAACGCGACGTGAAAGCCCTGCGGCTTCTGGAAATGGCCGGGCGGCGCGTCGGAGGCCATGATGATCTCGCCGTCGATCGTGAGGCGGGCGTGCATGATCTTGTCCTGCCAGCCGGGCGGCGTCTGCATTTCCGCGTTGCCCTCGCCATAGGGGAAGGATTCCTCGATCCGCGCGCCAAGCACCTTCTCGTAGAATTTCAGCGCGGCGCCGCAATTGCCGTCGTAGGACAGATACGGGTTGACCTGCATTGCATGCTCCCTTGGTTAGTTATTTTTCAATCGGCTCGGACGATACACTGTTCATGTGACGCTGGTCGCATGTCCCTGCGGCAGCATTGTGGATGAACGATCACTCAGCGGCGGAACGGCAGCAGCGCGCGCAGATCGCCGTCGCGCAGATAGAGCCCGCCCCACAGCATCAGGCCGAGATAAAGCCCGAACAGCGTGTGGGTGAACAGCGGGCTGCCGATCCGCACATGGGAAGCGATCGCGCCGCCGAGATAGCCTGTGAGCAGGATGGCGCCGAGGATCGAGGTCGGCGGCACCGAGTACAACAGCGTGCAGACGATGGTGATGATGCCGAGGCTGCGCGCCAGCGTATCGCTCGCGCCCCAGCCCATCTTGTCCATGGTCTCGGTGACGACCGGCAACGGCAGCAGCTTGATCGCGCCGTCGAACAGCAGGAACAGGATGACCACGCCGCTCATGACACGGCCGGTGATGCGGGCGGGCTTCGAGATTTCGGTGTCGACGATCGTCGGCATGACAGGCTCCGTGACGCTTGGTGATGCTCTCTGCCTTCATGACGAACGGGGGAATGCGGGGCCGACAAGATGGGTGAAGAATTTTTCGGAAGCACAACCGCGGTTGCACGAGCGACGCTCCCATCGATCAGCTCGCCCGGGGCCAGGCGAGCCGACTACTTCGCCTTCGCATTGCGCGGCTGGCTGTCGCGCATCAGGCGGTCGATATGCATGCGGATGTGGGCCGCTTCGGCCGTGGTGTTGGCGAGGGCGATGGCGCGGTCGAAGGCGACGCGGGCTTCCTCGTTGCGGCCGAGCTGCATCAGGAAGGCGCCGCGCACGCCGAAGTAATGGAAATAATTCGCAAGCCGCGGCGCCAGCGGCTCGATCATCTCGAGCGCGGCGTCTGGTCCCTTCACCTTGGAGACCGCAACCGCGCGGTTGAGTGTGATCACCGGCGACGGCTGCATGATTTCGAGCGCGCCGTAGAGCAGGTCGATCTGGGTCCAGTCGGTGTCCTCGGGCTTTTCCGCGCGGGCGTGCAGGGCGGCGATCGCGGCCTGCACCTGATAGGGTCCGCTGCGGCGATGGCGCATCGCCTTGTCGATCAGCGCGAGGCCCTCGGCGATCAGCTTCTGATTCCAGAGCGTGCGGTCCTGGTCGTCGAGCAGGATGACCTGGCCGTCGGCGTCGAAGCGCGCCTCGGCGCGGGCGTGCTGCAACAGCAAGAGCGCCGTCAGCCCCATGATCTCCGGCTCGCTCTGGAACAGCCGCAGCAGCAGCCGCGCGAGCCGGATCGCCTCCTCGCACAGCGGCGCGCGGATTTCGGCGGTGTCGCCGCTCGCCGAATAGCCCTCGTTGAAGATCAGATAGATCATCGCCGCGACCGAGGCGAGCCGCTCGCTGCGCTCGACCGCGCCCGGCGTCTCGAACGGCACGTTGGCATCGGCGACGCGAGCCTTGGCGCGGGTGATGCGCTGCTCCATCGCGGCTTCCGAGACCAGGAAGGCGCGCGCGATCTGCTTCACCGAGAGGCCCGAGACGATGCGCAGCGCCAGCGCGATCTGCTGGGTCGCCGGCAGGTCCTTGTGACAGCAGATGAACAGCAGCCGCAGGATGTCGTCGCGATAATGTGAGCCGTCGAGCCGCTCGGCGATCTCGTCCTCGGCATCGTCGAGATCGGAGATCGCCTGGTCGTCATCGGGCAGCGCTTCCTGCTTCTTGCTGCGCCTGATGTCGTCGATCGCGACGTTGCGGCCGACCATGATCAGCCACGAGGCGGGATCGCGCGGCGGGCCGTTCTGCGGCCAGCTCTTCAGCGCCCGCAGGCAGGCGTTCTGGAACGCCTCCTCGGCGGTATCGAGATTGCGGAAGTAGCGCAGCAGTGCGCCAACCGCCTGGGGACGCGCCGACGTCAGCGCGGCATCGATCCAGGCGGTGTCGGTCACGCTCACGCTTTGGTACCCCCCTGATTGAAGTAGCCGACCGGGCGGATCTCATAGGTGCCGCCGGGATTGGCCTCGCCGAGGTCGCGCGCGATGTCGAGCACCTCGTCGAGGTTCTTGCCCTCGACCAGATAGAAGCCGAGCAGCTGCTCCTTGGTTTCGGCGAACGGGCCGTCCAGCACCACCGGCGGGTTTTCCTTGCGCAGCGTGGTCGCCGCGGTGGTCGGCAGCAGCCGCGCCACCGGGCCGAGCTTGCCCTGCCTGGCGAGCTTGTCTTGCACGACGGACAATTTCTGCATGACCGAGGCGTCGTGTTCCTTGCTCCAGGAACCGACCATGTCTTCGTCATGATAGCAGAGGATGGCGTACAGCATCGAAAAGGCATCTCCGTTCATTGCAAGAACGAACGATTATGCCCGCTGCCGACAGGCGGCGCGAAAGAAATTTGGGTTCCTGATGCGGCGCTCGATGTCGATCACATGCCGGGACGTCGGACGCGGCGATGACGCGTCACGCCATCACCGCGACGATCATGGTGCCGTCACCAGTAGACGCCGTAACGCGCGGCGATCCGGCGCGCCTTGGCTTCATCGCTCTCCCGGTGATGGACGTGGCTCTTCTGCAACGGCTGGGACGCCTGCTGCCGCGGAGCCTCCGCCGGCTGCGCCTGCGACGGCGCCGGCTGGGCCTCGGCCTGGGCCGGAGCAACGGCCGGTTGCGCCTGGGCGGGCGTATCGGCATTTGCGAGCACCAGGCCGCGGCTCTGGCCGGCGTGCGCGGTGGCGATGGCTGCGAGGATGAAAGCCGAGCTCAGGATCAGTTTGCGCATGGAAGTTCTCCCCCGTTGATGGCAGGAGACTAGGACGCGGGTTACGCCCGCTCTGTGACATAAGTCACATTGGCTTTGGAGGTATCTGAATGGGTAAAGGCGCGCTCGCGCTGCTGATCAATGGCGGCTCGGAAAACTGGTCGCCGGCGCGCTGGAAGGCGCGGTTCGACACCGTCTGCGCCGACCGGGCGGTGGTGCTGCTGCCGGACGGCGCGCTCGATCCGGCGGAGGTGCATTACGCCGCGGTGTGGAAGCCGAAGCCGGGCGAACTCGCGGCGTTCAAGAACCTGCGCGTGATCTTCAATCTCGGCGCCGGGGCCGACGCGCTGATGGCCGACCGCTCGCTGCCCGACGTACCGCTGGTGCGGGTCTCGGTCTCCGATCTCACCGACCGCATGACCGAATATGTCGTGCTGCACGTGCTGATGCATCACCGCCAGGAGCTTTACCTGCGCGAGTCGCAGCGCAAGAAGTACTGGGCGCCGAACTATCAATGGGCGGCGAACGCGATCACCGTCGGCGTGATGGGGCTCGGCACGCTGGGCGCGGCCGCGGCGCAGGCGCTGCGCGCGCTCGGCTTCCGCGTCGTCGGCTGGAGCCGCAGCGAGAAGCGGATCGACGGCATCACCTGCCATCACGGCAGCGACGGGCTCGACGCGTTCCTGCGCGCGACCAACATCCTGGTCTGCCTGCTGCCGCTGACGCCGGATACAAGGCATGTGCTGAACCGCGATGCGTTCGCCAAGCTGAACCGCGAGAGCCCGCTCGGCGCGCCCGTCATCATCAATGCCGGCCGCGGCGGCTTGCAGAACGAGGCGGATATCCTGCGCGCGCTCGACGACGGCACGCTGGGCGCCGCCTCGCTCGACGTGTTCGAGACCGAGCCGCTGCCCGAAGCGAGCCCGTTCTGGAGCCACCCGAAGGTGGTGCTGACCCCGCACAACGCCGCCGACACCGACGCCGACGAGATCTCGAAATACGTCGCGCAGCAGATCGCGCGCTTCGAGCAAGGCGGGGAGCTGGACAACGTGGTCGATCGCAAGCGGGGCTATTGAGGCCCGGCGCGTAGCCCGGATGCAGCGAAGCGAAATCCGGGGTCCTTGCTACGGGCAGACCACTCCCGGATTGCGCGGAGTTTGTCATCGGGCGCGCATTCGCGCGACTCGTTGGCTCCATTCGGGCTACGAAGCCAGCGCTCGCCTCCCGTCATTGCGAGCGAAGCGAAGCAATCCATACCTCCGCATGTGCGGTACGATGGATTGCTTCGTCGCGTTGCTCCTCGCAATGACGACGTACAACGTCACCCCATCCCGGCAACGATCTCGGCGAGCCGGTCGTAAGCCGGCTCGACGCCCTTCTCGATGCCGGAATTGAGATGGCCGTCGCGCGCTTCCTTGGTCGGATGGCGGATCGTGGTGGTCAAGGTGGTGGTGCCGGCTTCCTCGACGAAGGTCGAGATCACCAGATACTCGTCGCTGGTGAAGCCCGGCATCGAGAAGGTTTCGCCGAACGCCAGCCGCTCCGGACGCACCACCTCGCGATAGGTGCCGGTGAGTTCGTGCTCGATGCCCTCGGACGAGCGGAACACGAACCGATAGGCGCCACCGACGCGCAGGTCGACTTCGCACACCGGCATGGCCAGCGTCTCGCAGCCGAGCCAGCGCACCAGAAATTCCGGCTTGGTCATCGCGTCGAACACAAAGCGCCGCGGCGCATCGAACTGGCGCGTCATGGCGAATTCGAAATCCGACGGGGTCGTGATCCTCAGCGTCTTATCCACGCGTGCGTCCACGTTGCTTCTCCTCGGTTACTCTGACTTTACGGTTGGTGACTTTGCGGTTGCTGCGCGGCGGGGCCTTCGCGGCCTCCTCCGCCTTCATCTCCTCGAGCAGGCCGTCGAGGCGGTTGAAGCTCTCGTCCCAGAAGCGGCGGAAATTGCCGAGCCAGCCGTCGACCTGTTTGAACGAGGCCGGCGCGATGCGGCACGGCCGCCACTGCGCCTCGCGCCCGCGCGAGATCAGCCCGGCATGTTCCAGCACCTTCAGGTGTTTCGAGATCGCCGGCAGGCTCATGTCGAACGGCTTCGCCAGCTCCATCACCGAGGTCTCGCCAAGCGCGAGCCGCGCCAGGATCGCGCGCCGGGTCGGATCGGCCAGCGCCGCGAAGGTCGAACTGAGGGGATCGGGCGGCATCTACTTAGCTCATAGGTTAAATAACCTTTGGGTTAAGTACGCCGGAACGGCGTTGGCGTCAACGGCCGATTTCGGCCGCTGACGCAGGCGTGAACGATCTACGATTTGCGCGCGAAGGTGACGTGCGTGGCGTTCGGGCTCGCGACGTGCGAAGCGACGCCATAGCCGAGCGCGGGCAAATCGAGCCCGGCAAACAGGTTCTCGCCGCCGCCGAGCAGCACCGGCGCCAGCGCCAGTTGCACCTCGTCGAGCAGCCGCGCCTCAAGGAATTGCCGTACCAGCGACACGCCGCCGCCGACCCGGATGTCCTTGTCGCCCGCCACCGCGCGCGCCCGCGCCAGCGCGGCGTGGATGCCGTCGGTCACGAAATGAAACGTGGTGCCGCCTTGCATCTCGATGTCGGGCCGCGCGTGATGCGTCAGCACGAACACCGGCGTGTGATACGGCGGATTGGGGCCCCACCAGCCTTTCCAGGCATCATCCGGCCACGGCCCGCGGATCGGGCCGAACATGTTCCGCCCGAGGATCCAGGCGCCGATATTTTCCATCGACTTGCGCGCGATCTCGTCATCGAGCCCGGTGCTGCCGCCCTCCTTGCCGACCATCGCGCGAAATGCCCGCGTCTCGAAGAACCAGGAGGCCGGCAGCGCCAGGCCGCCCTCGCCGAATGGATGTTCGAGGCTCTGACGCGGCGCCGCGCCAAATCCGTCGATCGAGACCGTAAAAGCTGAAGTCCTGACTTTTCCCATGAGCTTCCACTTCCGTGATTGAGACAACTTACGGAAGACGGGCGGGAAAACCAGCACCCGACATTTGGTCAGCAAGAAATTTGCCGCCGCTATTTGGCCCCGCACATCACGTCGATGGCGCCCTGCACGATCGCCTCGAGCTCCTTGCGCGGCACGCGGGCACGGGCGCGGATCGCGATGGTGTGGATGGTGGCGGAGGCAAGATGCGCCAGCGCCGCCGGATCGGCGCCGTCAGGCAGCTCGCCGCGCTCCCTGGCATGGCGGAAGCAGATGCCGAACGCCTTGTCGAGCTCGGTCAGGCCCTCCAGCACCATGGCGCGGATGTCCGGATCCGACACCGCCTCGGACGCCGCTGTCATCACCGTGAAGCAGCCGCGCGGGCCGGATTCGCCGGAGAGATAGATGTCGAGCGCGATGCGATAGATGCGCTCGAGCCGCTCGCGCAGCGGCGCATCGGCGCGGAAGATGTCAGCCATCGCGGCGCGCGCCTCGTCGCGATAACGCTGGTAGCTCTTGATGTAGAGCTCGCGCTTGTCGCCGAACGCGCCATAGAGGCTCGGCCGGTTCATGCCGGTCGCGGCACTGAGATCATCGAGCGAGGTCGCGGCAAAGCCGTCGCGCCGGAACAGATCGAGCGCCTTGCCGAGCGCGACATCGGGCTCATAGGCGCGCGGCCTCCCGCGGCGCTTCGGCGCGACCGGCGCCTCGATTTTGGCAGCAGATGGCGGCTTCTTAATTTTTTGTACCATTTCGCACTAAATTCCTTGACCGGACAAATATTATCCAGGACAGTACAAAAATCAACAACGGCCGGGCACCCGCGCCAACACCGCCAAGGAGGCACCAATGGACCTTTATTTCTCGCCGCTCGCCTGCTCGATGGCGACCCGCGTCGCGCTCTATGAGGCCGGCCAGCCGGCCAATTATCTCGAGGTCGATCCGAAGACCAAGCAGGTGCGCAACGACGGCTCCGACTTCAACACGGTCAACCCGCTCGGCCTGGTGCCGACGCTGCGCACCGACGATGGCGTCGTGCTGACCGAGAATGCGGCGATCCTGCAATATGTCGCCGACCAGTTCCCGCGCGCCGGCCTCGGCACCGCATCGAACGCCGAGCGTTCGAAGCTGCATCAATGGCTGTGCTTCATCGGCACCGAATTGCACAAGGGCCTGTTCCTGCCGCTGCTCGACAGGAAGGCACCACCCGAAGCCAAGACCTATGCGCTCGAGAAATACGTTTCGCGGCTCGACTATGTCGAGGATCATCTGAAAGGCCGCGAGTATCTGCTCGACCATTTCAGCGTCGCCGACGCCTATCTCGTCACGGTCATCAACTGGACCATGGCGACGCCGCCGATCGAACTCGCAAGATGGCCGGCGCTGAAGGCCTATTACGAGTGCCTGCGCACCCGGCCTTCGATCGCAAAGGCGGTCGCGGAAGAGTTCGAGCTCTACAAGGCCGAGATCGCGCGGCACAAGGCGGCGGCGTAAGGCACATTCTCGTTTCGAACGTGACGGCCTCCGAGCGGGGCCGTCCATCCTTCGAGGCTCGCTCCGCTCGCACCTCAGGATGACGAAACTGCTCGCAGCAAATCTAGCACCTTGCGAATATCAATCACCCGTCATGCTGAGGAGCGCGGAACGCGCGTCTCGAAGCACGACGGCCCACCTCTCGCCGTCAGAACGGCTCCTGCCCCAACCCCGGCACATCGGCCGGACGCGGGCCCGGCGCAGGCCAGTGGAAGCGGCGGTCCTTTTCTGCAATCGCGATATCGTTGATCGAGGCCTCCCGGCGGCGCATCAGGCCGTGCTCGTCGAACTCCCACTGCTCGTTGCCGTAGGAGCGAAACCAGTTGCCACTGGCATCATGCCATTCGTACTGGAAGCGCACCGCGATGCGGTTGCCGTCGAACGCCCAGAGATCCTTGATCAGGCGGTAGTCCTGCTCCTTCTCCCATTTGCGGGTGAGGAAGGCGACAATCGCCTCGCGGCCCTGAAATACCTCGGAACGATTGCGCCAGCGGCTGTCCTCGGTATAGGCGCCGGCGACCCGAACGGGGTCGCGCGAATTCCAGGCATCTTCGGCCATGCGCGCCTTCTGCGCGGCGGTCTCGCGGGTGAAGGGCGGCAGCGGCGGACGTGACATCGGCGATCCCTCGCGGTTGTTGGTCACGCAAATCTATCGCCGCGGGATCGAGAGTCGATGGGGCGTTTCCTATTGCCCGATAATTATGCCAGATCGGCCTTCATCAGCATGCGGATGGATTTCGGGATCGGCTGCGCGCGGCCGCCGCTGACGAAGGCGACGCGCACCTGCGCCTTCACAAGCACGTCATCGCCGCGCCTGACCTCCTGCGCCAGCATGATGGAGGCGCCCTTCACCGCGACCGGCCAGGTCACGACGTCGAGCATGTCGTCCATCCGCGCGGGCTTGAGGAAGTCGAGCGTCATCGAGCGCACCACAAAGGCGAAGCCGCCGGTCTCGGCCTCGGCCTCCTCGAACAGCGCGTTCTGCTCGGCGCCCATCAGGCGGAGATGATTGGTGCGCCCGCGCTCCATGAAGCGCAGGTAGTTGGCGTGGTAGACGATGCCGGAAAAGTCGGTGTCCTCGTAATAGACGCGGACCTGCATATGGTGGCGGCCGTCGCGGATCGCGCCGTCGATATGGGGGAAGGTCAATTGCGGCCCCTCGATTGAGGTCGTTTGAGCATGATCTCTTCGGAAAACCGCTGCGCACTCTTCCGGATCATGCTTTGGAACAACAATCGTGTTGCGCAAATTGCGCGATCACGCAAGCGCGGTCAGGACACCACCGGCCCTTTTCCGCCGAGCGTGACCTGCACGATCTCGGGCGGCACGCCGAGGCGGAACGGCATGATGCTGCAGCCGAGGCCGCCGGAGACGACCACGTCGCATTTCAGCTTGATGTGGCCGTAGGCGAGCCGCATGCCGTGCTTGACCGGCACCGCCGGCGACCAGCCGAGCAACCGGACCTGGCCGCCATGGGTGTGGCCGGAGAGTTGCAGCGCGACACGCGAGGGCACGCGGAGCGCAACGTCGGGCTCGTGCGCGAGCAGGATCACCGGCGCGTCGTCGGTGACCTTTGCGAGCGTCCCGTTGAGATCGTCGACGCCGATCCGCCTGATCTCGCGGTAGCGCCGCGCCGCCATGAAGGCGAGCTGGTCGCCGAGACCGGCGAGCCAGAACGGGCGACTATCTTTGACGAGCCGCACCGCGTCGTTCTCGTAGACCGGGATGCCCGCGCGCTCCAGCGCGCGGCGTGCGACCGGCACGCCCTGCCCTTGCCGCTGCACCGTCTTGTCGTCCCAATAGTCGTGATTGCCGAGCACCGCATGCACGCCGAGCGGCGCCTTCAGGCCCTTGAGCACCGCGGCCCATTCGGACGCCGGAATGAAGCGCGTGACGTGACGCAGTCCCGCGACATAATCGCCGAGCAGCACGATGATGTCGGGGTTGAGCGCATTGGCGCGCTCGACGATCTCGGCGATGCGATCGAGCGACATCCAGGGATCGCAAGCATGAATGTCGGCGAGCGCGACAATCCTGAGCGGAAAGTCCGCCGGCCATTGCCGCGGCGACAGATCGTAGCGCGTCAGCGTGAGGCGGACGACCGGCTCGCTCAGGCCATAGGCCGCGGTCGAAGCGGAGGCGGCGGTCAATCCGCCGGCGGTGCGCAGAAAGTTTCGACGGGAAATCATGGACGTGTGATCGGTGATGCCTGAGCCAGGATAGGCCCTTGATTGGAGCGAAATTTGGCCCCGTTTGTGCAGACGGCCTGCAGAGCTGCAGCGATGGTTAGCGCGCAAGGTTACCGGCAGCGCAATGCGCTGCACCAACACGCCTGTTCACGTCTTCGAGAGCTTAGCCTTAGTCCTCGTCGCCATTGCCGCCGAACAGGCCGAACTGCGAAGGGTCGCGGTTCGGCTCGGCGAGGCCGAGATGGCGGAAGGCGTGCGAGGTCAGCAGCCTGCCGCGCGGAGTGCGCTGCAGATAACCGCACTGGATCAGATAAGGCTCGATGATGTCCTCGATCGCATCGCGCGGCTCCGACAGTGCCGCCGCCATGGTCTCGACGCCCACCGGCCCGCCGCCATAGTTCAGCGCGATGGTGGTGAGATAGCGCCGGTCCATCGCATCGAGCCCGGCGCTGTCGACCTCGAGCGCGCTCAGCGCGCGATCGGCGATGCCGCGATCGACGGAATCGGCGTCGGCAGCGGAGGCGAAATCGCGCACCCGGCGCAGCAGGCGGCCGGCGATGCGCGGCGTGCCGCGGGCGCGGCGCGCGATCTCGTTGGCGCCATCGGGGCTCATGCCGATGTTGAGCACGCGGGCGCCGCGGGTGACGATCTTCTCCAGCTCCTCAACGGTGTAGAAATTGAGCCGGATCGGAATGCCGAAGCGGTCGCGCAAGGGATTGGTGAGCAGGCCGGCGCGGGTCGTCGCGCCGACCAGGGTGAATTTCGACAGCTCGATCTTGACCGAGCGCGCCGCGGGGCCTTCGCCGATGATCAGGTCGAGCTGAAAATCCTCCATAGCCGGATAGAGCACTTCCTCGACCGCCGGGCTGAGACGATGGATCTCGTCGATGAACAGCACGTCGCGCTCTTCGAGATTGGTGAGCAGCGCCGCGAGATCGCCGGCTTTCGCGATCACCGGGCCCGAGGTGGCGCGGAAGCCGACACCGAGCTCGCGCGCCACGATCTGCGCCAGCGTGGTCTTGCCGAGGCCGGGGGGACCGACGAACAGCACGTGATCGAGCGCCTCGCCGCGCTTCTTGGCGGCCTCGATGAAGATCGAGAGATTCTTGCGCGCCTGCGCCTGCCCGACGAACTCGGTCAGCGACTGCGGACGCAGCGCGGTGTCGCCGACATCGTCGGAGCGGCGTTCAGGCGAGACCATGCGCGAGGGCGGGTTCACTTCGACAATTCCTTCAAGCCCAGCCGGATCAGCTGCGCGGTCTCGGCTTTCTCGCCGGCGCTGCGCGAGGCGGCGGCGATGGCGGCGGCGGCCTGCGGCTGGCCGTATCCGAGATTGACCAGCGCGGAGATCGCATCCGTCACCGGGCGCGGCGCGCGGTTGTTGTCGATCGCGCCTGACAGCTGCACCACCGCGGGATCGACATCGGCAAAGCCCGGCGCCTTGTCCTTCAATTCGCTGACGATGCGCTCGGCGACCTTCGGCCCGACCCCCGGGGTGCGCGCCACCGCCGCCCTGTCGCGCAGCGCGATGGCGTTGGCGAGGTCGGTCGGCGGCAGCGTGCCGAGCACCGCAAGCGCGACCTTGGCGCCGACGCCCTGCACGGTCTGCAGCAGGCGAAACCATTCGCGCTCGTGATCTGACCGAAAGCCGAACAGCTTGATCGCGTCCTCGCGGACATAGGTCTCGATCGACAGCACCGCCGCGCCACCCGGCGACGGCAATGCCTGCAGCGTGCGGCTCGCGCAATGCACCTGATAGCCGACGCCGCCGACGTCGAGGATCACGTAGTCCTCGCCGTAGGAATCGATCAGCCCCTTCAGCTTGCCGATCATCGCACGCCCCCGCTTTCGCATCCGTCGGTAAGGGACGCACCGGCGGACGGGTTCCCTCCCCCCTTGCGGGGGAGGGTTAGGGAGAGGGGTGCCGCTGGCTCCGTTGTCCGACGCTTCGCGCGAACAACGTTTGCACCGCGCTCAATTGGCTCGCGAACTTCATTGATACATCGTCGTCGCACATCACTGGTCGGAGCGCGGGGCTTACCCCTCTCCCCAACCTTCCCCCGCAAGGGGGGAGGGAGCCTGAACAGCGTGCCCTCCTCACATTGCAGGATCATAGGTTCGCCACCCTGAGCCGCAGCGCGGTGCTCTGGCGGTGATGGGCGTGGGTGATCGCGATCGCGAGCGCGTCGGCGGCATCGGCGGATCGCGGCTCGGCCTTCGGCAGCAGGATCTTCAGCATCACCTGGATCTGGTTCTTCTCGGCGTGGCCGGCGCCGACCACGGTCTTCTTGACCTGGTTCGGCGCGTATTCGGCGACCGAGATACCGAACATTGCGGGCGCCAGCATGGCGACGCCGCGCGCCTGGCCGAGCTTCAGCGTGGCGACGCCGTCCTTGTTGACGAAGGTCTGCTCGACCGCGGCCTCCGCCGGCCTGAAGTCGCCGAGCACGGCGGCGAGCCCCTCATGGATCGCCAGCAGACGGCTCGCCAGCGGCAGATCGTCCGGCGGCTCGACCGAGCCGCAGCCGACATAGACCAGACGGTTGCCTTCGGTCTCGATCACGCCCCAGCCGGTGCGGCGGAGGCCGGGATCGATACCGATGATGCGGACAGGAGAGCGAATCGGCTGCGATGTCATGCGGTAGTGATACCGCCTGGCCTGCGAGAACGAAACACAAACGGCAGTCCATCCCCGGCTCTGTCGCGGCCGGCCCGCTGATCATTCCGCCTCTGCTCGTCATCCCCCGCGAAAGCGGGGGATCCAGTACGCCGCGGCTTATCGGCTCAAGTACTACGGCCTCTGGAATACTGGATCGCCCGGTCGAGGCCGGGCGATGACAGCGGAGAAAGCGGCCTCAGCCGCCCATCTTCGCGAGCAGCGCGTCGGACACCTCGAAATTGGCGTACACGTTCTGGACGTCGTCGTGCTCGTTGAGCAGGTCCATCAGCTTCAGCAGCTTCTCGCCGGTCTCGTCGTCGACCGCGACGGTGTTCTGCGGCTTCCACGTCAGCGCCGCCTTGCGCGGCTCGCCGAACTTGGCTTCCAGCGCTTTTGCCACGTCGCGGAAAGAGTCCTGCGAGGCGTAGACCTCGTGGCCGGCCTCGCTGGAGACCACGTCGTCGGCGCCGGCCTCGATCGCGGCATCCAGCATGGCGTCGTCGGAGGCGACCTTGGCGTCGTACTCGATGATGCCGGTGCGGTCGAACATGAAGGCGACCGAGCCGGTTTCGCCGAGATTGCCGCCCGATTTGGTGAAGAACGAGCGGATGTCGGAGGCGGCGCGGTTGCGGTTGTCGGTCAGCGCCTCGACGATCACGGCGACACCGCCGGGGCCATAGCCCTCGTAGCGGATCTCGTCATAATTCTCGCCCTCATTGCCCGCTGCCTTCTTGATGGCGCGGTCGATATTGTCCTTGGGCATGTTCTCGGCGCGGGCCGCGACCACGGCGGCGCGCAGCCGCGGGTTCATCGCCGGGTCCGGGGTGCCGAGCTTGGCCGCCACGGTGATTTCGCGGGCCAGCTTGCCGAAAAGCTTCGACTTCTGGGCATCCTGCCGGCCCTTGCGGTGCATGATGTTCTTGAATTGGGAATGGCCGGCCATGCGACGTCTCTTCGGAGCTTAGGGTCTGAACGGGGATGGAAAACGCGGCCTTATAGGCCCCTCACGGTCAAAATCAAAGGATCGGCGAGGCCATCCGGCGGAGGAATACTACCGCATGCCGGAATATGAGGCACTTGTTAACCATGACTTCATGCCCGGATGCGAGGATCGCGCCCGTCCCCGCCGCAACTTTCCAATAGCCCGCAAAAGAGCTCCCATGGCGTTCGGTTTGTTTCGCAAGCAAGTGCCGGAGCCGGCCGCGCCGGCCGTCGCGCCGCAGGTTCCGGCTGAAGCCGCGACCGCGACTGATTCGGCCCAGGATTCGTCCAAAGATTCGTCCGGAGACTCCTCGAAGGAGATCCTGGAACTGCTGGAACTCGAGCTCGGCGCGATGATCCGCCAGCTCGAGCGCGCCGCAGGCTCGGTGGCCGACGGCGCCGAGGCGACGGCAGCCAAGCTTGCCGCCATCCGCGCCCGCACCGATGCGCTGACCGGCCACAGCAGCGACGCACAGAGCACCGCGACGACCTTCTCCGAGGCCGCCGACCGTTTCACCCATTCCGCCGAGGGTATCGGCCAACAGGTCCGCAGCGCGAGCCAGCTCGCCGACGACGCCGCGGCCGCGGCGCGCGAGGCCACCGCCAATGTCGACCGCTTGCGCGAATCCTCGGCCGCGATCGGCAACGTCGTCAACCTGATCGCCCAGATCGCGCGGCAGACCACGCTGCTGGCGCTGAACTCGACCATCGAAGCGGCGCGCGCCGGCGCCGCCGGCAAGGGCTTTGCGGTGGTCGCCACCGAAGTCAAGGCCCTCGCGGTCCAGACCCAGAGCGCGACCGAGGAGATCACCAAGAAGATCGAGGCGTTGCAGAAGGACGCCACCGGATCGGCCGATGCCGTGCATCGCATCTCGGAGGCGATCGACAAGATCCGTCCGGTGTTCGACAACGTCAACAGCGCGGTCGCCGAGCAGAACCAGATCACCGGCGAGATGGGCCAGAACGCGGCCTCGGCCTCGACCTTCATCGTCTCGGTCGGCACCAGCGCCGGCGAGATCGACAGCGCAACCCGCGAAGCCGCCGCGCATGGCGACGATGTCGCCAAGGCCGGCAAGGCGGTGACCGCGTTCGCGCAAAAGCTCAAGGCGCGCTGCGCGGTGCTGCTGCGCCAGGACGAGCGCGGCGATCCGCGCAAGGACGAGCGGCTGCCTTGCAGCCTCACCATCGAGATCACCACCGCGCGCGGCACCGTCACCGCGCCGGTCTACGAGCTCGCGATGGACGGCATCTTGATCGGCGGGCCCGACGTCGAGAAGCTGCCGGTGCAGGAGACCCTGAGCGCGACCTTGCAGGACATCGGCGCGTGCCGGATCAGGATCGCCGACCGCGCCAAGGCAGGCGTCCAGGCGCGCTTCGAGGCCGCGACATCAGCGCTGCGCGAGAAGATCGAAGACCGGATGTGGGCGATCCACGAGGAGAACGCCGAACTGGTCACCCGGGCGATGGAAGCCGGCCACGCGCTGAGCAAGATCTTCGAGAGCGGGCTTGCCAGCGGCGCGATCACGCTCGACGATATGTTCGACACCGACTATGTCGAGATCGCCGGCACCAACCCGGTGCAGTACCGCACCAAAATGCTGGACTGGGCGGATCGCGCGCTGCCCGCGCTGCTCGAGGCGTTCCTGGCCAAGGACAAGCGGCTGGCATTCTGCGCAACCGTCGACCGCAACGGCTATCTGCCGGTCCACAACAAGATCTATTCGCATCCGCAGCGACCGGGCGACGTCGCCTACAACACCGCCAATTGCCGCAATCGCCGCATCTTCAACGATCCGGCCGGCCTCGCCGCCGCGCGCAATCAGCGCGCCTATCTGGTGCAGAGCTACGCGCGCGACATGGGCAACGGCACCACCGTGATGATGCGGGAGATCGACGTGCCGATCCGGGTCCGCGGCCGGCACTGGGGCGGGTTCCGTACCGCCTACAGGCTGTGAGTGCACGCTCAGGCAAGACTGCCTTCGCGAATCACGCTCTGGATCGGATGGGGAATGCTGCGGCGGCTTGACGGGCCGCTGTGACGGGAGGACGTGCTGACATGTCGGCTGCGCAGCTTGCAGTGCTGGATACATCATCGAACCGGACGCTGGCCGAACGGCTGGTCGACCAGCTCGCCGACCGCATCGGCGGCCTCGGGGTCGAGCTTGCCGACATTGCCGGCAACGTCCAGGAGGTCGCGAACCGGGTCAGCAACCAGTCGGAGCGATTCCACCATTTGCAGAAGACCGCCGAGATCATGGTCTCGGCCAATCACGACATCGCCAACGCCTCGCAGGCGGTGCAGACGACCGCCTCCGCCGCGGTCGGCCAGATCGCCGAGTCGCGCGACGTGGTCGAGACCGCGGTGAGCCACATCGCCGAGCTCGTCGCCGCGGTCGGGCGCATCGAGGCACGGCTTGCCGCGGTCGGCTCCGCGCTGAGCCAGGTCGCCAAGGTCTCCGGCTCGATCGAGGCGATCGCCAAGCAGACCAATCTCCTGGCGCTCAACGCCACCATCGAGGCGGCGCGCGCCGGCAATGCCGGCCGCGGCTTTGCGGTGGTCGCGAGCGAGGTGAAGAACCTCGCGGAGGCGACCCGCCAGGCGACGCATCAGATCTCCGACACCGTGCGCGATCTCGACGGCCAGATCGGCAGCCTGATCGGCGAAAGCAGCGATGCCTCGCTGCGCGCCAAGAGCGCCGGCGAAGGCGCCCAGCAGATTTCCGGCATCATCAGCCGCGTGCAGGACGGCTTCTCGTCGGTCGGCGCCGAGATCGGCAATGTGGCGCGCGCCGCGACCTCCAATCTCGGCCATTGCGACAGCGTGATCAGCGAGCTCAACGAGCTCGCCAAGGGCGTCGACCTCTCCTCGCGCGACCTCAAGCACGCCGACAGCCGCGTCGCGAAGCTGCTCGAGCTCTCCGAGAGCCTGATCGTCACGATCGCCGACAGCGGCGTCGAGACGTCAGATACGCCGCTGATCCGCGTCGTGATCGACACCGCGAAGCAGATCTCCGAGCTGTTCGAGACTGCGATCGCGCGCGGCGAGATCACGCTCGCGCAATTGATGGACGAGAACTACCGTGAGATCGCGGGTACCAATCCGAAGCAGTATCTGACCGACTATGTCAGCTTCACCGATCGGGTGCTGCCCGCGATCCAGGATCCGATCCAGAAGACCGATCCGCGCATCGTGTTCTGCGTCGCCTGGGCGCGTAGCGGCTACCTGCCGACCCACAATCCGAACTACCGGCTGCCGCAGGGGCCGGACCCGGTCTGGAATAACGCCAATTGCCGCAACCGCCGGCTGTTCAACGACCGCGCGGTGAGCAAGGTCGCGGCCAACACCAAGCCGTTCCTGCTGCAGACCTATCGCCGCGACATGGGCGGCGGCAATTTCGTGCTGATGAAGGATGTGTCATCGCCGATCGTCGTCAACGGCCGCCACTGGGGCGCGTTCCGGATGGGGTTTAGGCAATCGTGACCGGTAGCCCGGATGGAGCGCAGGGCAATCCGGGGATGTCGCAAGTCGAAAGAATGGCCCCGGATTTCGCGGAGCCTGTCATGGGCGCGCGTTCGCGCGACCCATTGGCTGCATCCGGGCTACAACATCAAATCCAGAACCCCGGCGCCGCGGGCTCGAGCCGCCCGCCGGCGCGGACCGGCGCGACCTTGACGGCAAGCCCGGTCCCATCGTCGGTCTCGACCGCGATGCCGCTCAGCGTCGCGACGCCGCCTGCCGGCTCGAAACGGCCGGAGGGAATGCCGGTGAGGAAGCGCTGCAGCGGCTCCTCCTTCTGCATGCCGATCACCGAATCGTAGTCGCCGGTCATGCCGGCGTCGCTCATATAGGCAGTGCCGCCCGGCAGCACCTGATGATCCGATGTCGGCACATGGGTATGCGTGCCGACCACGAGGCTGACGCGGCCGTCGCAGAAGAAGCCGACCCCCTGCTTCTCGCTGGTCGCCTCGGCGTGGAAATCGAGCACGATGGCGTCACAGCCCTCGCGCAACGGGCAGGCCTCGAGCTCGCGATCGATCGCGCTGAACGGATCGTTCGAGGACGGCTCCATGAAGACGCGGCCGATCGCGTTGAGGACCAGCGCGCGCTTGCCGTTCTTGGTGTCGACCAGCGTGGCGCCGCGGCCGGGCGAATGGCGCGGGAAATTCAACGGGCGGATCAGGCGCGGCGCGCGCTCGATGAAGACCAGCGCCTCCTTCTGATTCCAGGCGTGGTTGCCGAGCGTGATCGCGTCGGCACCGGCATCGAGCAGCTCCTGATAGATCGCCTCGGTGATGCCGAAGCCGCCGGCGGAATTCTCGCCATTGACGACGACGAGATCGAGCGACCAGTCCCTGATCATGCCGGGAAGGTGGTCCGAGATGGCGGTGCGGCCGGTCCGGCCGACGACGTCACCAACGAAAAGGATACGCAAGGCTAGCTACTCCGGAAATCGAACGTCTTGCGCTCCGTTAGCACATAATCGAGCGGGACGTCGTGCGACAGCGCCGGAATGGCCTTGGTTTCCTGTGCAGCAAAGGCAATCCCGACCCCGATCACATGCTTGGTCTTGCGCAGATGCGCGAAGGTATAGTCGTAATAGCCGGCGCCATAGCCGATGCGGTGGCCGAGCTTGTCGAATGCCGCAAGCGGCACCAGCATCACGTCGGGTTGCACCTCGGCCGCGGCCGGCGACGGCTCGGGAATGCCGAGCGGCCCGAGCATCAGGCGATCGTGCGGCGACCAGCTGCGGAAGGTCAGCGACTGGCCGCGCGCATTGATGCAGGGCAGCGCGAGCCGCGCGCCCTTCTCGGCCAGCTTCTTCATCAGCGGCACCGGATCGAGCTCGCTGCGGATCGGCGCATAGCCGGAGACCATCATGCCCTGTGCGATCTCGAACGGCGCGCCGCGCTTGGCGAGCGCCTCGGCCGCGGTCGCGCGCTGCTCGTCGCTCAGCGCATCGCGCTTGGCGAGGGCAAGCGCCCGAAGCTCGGCCTTCGATGGAGATGCGTGCATGATCCATCTTCCGCTGTCGTCGTCCGCGACAACGGACGATCCATCATTCAGAGACGCAAGCATTCAGAGACGCAAGCATTCAGAGACGCAAGCATTCAAGGGCCAGGCCGCGGCGCACTGGACGCCCTGCTTCGCAGGGGACAGCGCTGCACCACAATCGAACCGCCGCCGCGCGACGACCAGGCAACAGCAAAAATAGTGCGAAGCCGCAGAGGCCGTTGGAGCGCTCGATCCCGGAGTTCCCTACGAAAGTAGGTGGGCACCATATGTCCGGGTCCACGGACCCGGCCAGGGACAGTTCCCTAAAGGATCGATAAGGCCCCGGGGATATATGGCTCCTGACGCACGACGCAGCTTCGCGGGGCTAATCTAGCCATCGTTGCCGCAATCCGCCAGCGGTAAGGAAGACGCAGTCCACGCTCGTATGATCTTGCTCCCCCCTGCCCCGCAGCGGCGCACTGCCAAAACAGCGAAAACAACCCCATGCAAAGGAGCCGGCAGCGTGCCGGCACCCGACATGGCAACTTGACATGTCGGGCAGATCAGCCGCAGTATTCTATAATTCAGAAATCGGTTGGCTCACCGCACCCGGCAGGATTGCGATGCGGCCGTAGCCATATGCGCATCACCCGATCGCGATGCCGCCGCCGATGGTGCGGTTGAGCACCTGCGTGGTGCGCTCGATCCGCTCGGCGGCGGCGTTGAGCGCGTTGGAGACCGCGGTCTGGGTCGCGCGGGCGCGGTCGGCTGCGGCGGTGCGGGCATTGCGCAGCTGCTCGACCTCTTCCTCGAGGCTGCGGATGCGCGCGCTGGCATCGACCAGTTCGTCGCAGGCGGTGAGCGCCGCCATCACCGTGAGCCTGGCATCGCCGATCTCGCCGAACTTGCCGCGCAGCGATTCGACGCGCTGCTGGAGGTTTTCCGCGAGCTTCAACAGCCGCACCTCCTGGCCCTCCTCGCAGGCCATCCGGTATTGCCGGCCATTGATGGTGACGTTGATGTGGCTCATCGACCTTCTCCGCCCTCGAGCACGGCGCGAATGCTGCCGATCGCCGCGTCGAGCCTTTCCGCGATGTCGCGATTGACGCGCTCGAGCTTGCGCGTCTTCACCAGCGATCCGTCGAGTTCGTCGGCCAGGCGAGATCGATCGGCGCCGAGCGCCTGGATCCGACTCGCCAATTCGTTCTCGTCGCGGTCGGCCTCGCGGCGCCGCTCCACCGAGCTTTCCAGCGCATCAAGTGCTGCCATCAGCCGCTTTGTCGCAGCATCGATATCGGCAAGCGGTGCCTCGGTATTGCCAGACCCGTTGGCGAGACGATCACTCATGACGTGCGGCGTGGACCCCTCGATCAGGCCTGCTGGAGATGGCTGCCGCACGGCAAAACTGGCGGTTCGGCAAGCGTTTACGGGACGAAATTTACGTGGCGAGCGAGCCAAGCGCAACGGCGGCGCGAAACTATGCACCGTTCAATGAAATAGGGCCATTTCGAGCAACTTTTCCCCGTTTTGGGGCGTTTCATCGCCTTGGACTTGCGGAATTGAGGTGCTAATCCACCCTCCAACCCGTAAGGCCATCCACGCACGCATCGCGGCTGCCCGCCCCGATGCGTTCAGCACTCAGCTCCTCATTCCAGGCGGACTTTTCATCATGACGCAGGTCGATCACACCCGTATGGCCAATGCGATCCGTGGCCTTGCCATGGACGCCGTCGAGAAGGCGAATTCCGGCCATCCCGGCCTGCCGATGGGCGCCGCCGACATCGCGACCGTGCTGTTCACGAAATTCCTGAAATTCGATGCCGCCGACACGGCGTGGCCCGACCGCGACCGCTTCGTGCTGTCGGCCGGCCACGGCTCGATGCTGCTCTATGCGTTGCTGTACCTCACCGGCAACAAGGACATGACGCTCGACCAGATCAAGCATTTCCGCCAGCTGGGATCGCTGACGCCGGGACATCCCGAGAATTTCCACACCAAGGGCATCGAGACCACCACCGGTCCGCTCGGCCAGGGCATCGCGACCGCAGTCGGCATGGCGCTCGCCGAGAAGATGCTGGCCGCCGAGTTCGGCAAGAAGATCGTCAACCACCACACCTATGTGCTGGCCTCCGACGGCGACCTGATGGAAGGCATCTCGCAGGAAGCGATCGCGCTCGCCGGTGTCTGGCGCCTCAACAAGATGATCGTGCTGTACGACGACAACGGCATCTCGATCGACGGCCCGACCTCGATCTCCGACTCGGTCGACCAGGTGAAGCGCTTCAAGTCCGCCGGCTGGGCTGCCGAGCTGATCGACGGCCATGATCCGCAGGCGATCGCCGCTGCGATCACCCGCGCGCAGAAGTCCAACAAGCCGTCGATGATCGCCTGCAAGACCACGATCGGATACGGCGCGCCGCACAAGGCCGGCACGGCGAAAGCCCATGGCGAGGCGCTCGGCGCCGACGAGCTCAAGGCCGCCAAGGAAAAACTCGGCATCTCGCTCGAGCCGTTCTCGGTGCCCGACGACGTGCTGAAGGCCTGGCGTGAGGCGGGTGCCCGCGGCGCCGCCGCGCACAAGGCGTGGGACGAGCAGTTCGCGCAGCTCGGCAACCGCAAGCGCGCCGAGTTCGAGCGCCGCATCCGTCACGAGCGGCCGCAATCGCTCGCCAAGGGGCTGCGCGCCTTCAAGAAGGGCCTGCTGGAAAATCCGCTCAACGTCGCCACCCGCAAATCCTCCGAAGCCGCGATCGAGGTGATCGCTGCCGCGATGCCGATGGAATTCGTGGCCGGCTCCGCCGACCTCACCGGCTCCAACAACAACAAGGCGAAGTCTGCGACCGCGTTCGGCGCCAAGACGCCGAAGGGCCGCTTCATCCATTACGGCATCCGCGAGCACGGCATGGCGGCGTGCCTCAACGGCATCTTCCTCCATGGCGGCTTCGCGCCGAACGGCGCCACCTTCCTGGTGTTCACCGACTATGCGCGCGGCGCGATGCGGCTGTCGGCGCTGATGGGCGCCGGCGTCGTCTATGTCATGACCCACGACTCGATCGGCCTCGGCGAGGACGGCCCGACCCACCAGCCGGTCGAGCACCTCTCCGCGCTGCGCGCGATGCCCAACATGCGCGTGTTCCGGCCCTGCGACGCGGTCGAGACCGCCGAGTGCTGGGAACTGGCGCTCAACCGCATCGACGGACCGACGGTGCTGGCGCTGACCCGCCAGAACCTGCCGCAACTCCGCACGTCAGCACCGAACGACAACCCGTGCAGCCACGGCGCCTATGAGCTGGTCGCGGCCCAGGGTGACGCAAAAGTGTCATTGTTCGCCTCCGGTTCCGAGGTCCAGATCGCGGTCGAGGCGCAGAAGCAGCTCGCCGGGCGCGGCATCGCGACGCGGGTGGTCTCGGTGCCGTCGCTGGAATTGCTGCTGGCGCAGCCCGCCGAGCGGCAAAATGCCATTATCGGCAAGGCCCCGGTCAAGATCGCGATCGAGGCCGCGGTGCGCTGGGGCTGGGATGCCGTGATCGGCCATGATGGCGAATTCATCGGTATGCACGGATTCGGCGCCAGCGCGCCGGCGAAGGACCTTTTCCCGCATTTCGGCATTACCACTGAAGCCGTCGTTAACGCTGCCACCAAGCGCGTCTGACGCTGGCCTGACACCAGCAGGCCGCGGTTGAGCTTGTCGTAAAAAAGGATTACCAAAGCTCCATCTTTTCCGTACGCGCCCGGCTGAACCGGGCGTTCCGCCGTAAGAACCTCGTGGGAGCCCTCCCGCGGGGCTGACAACAGCTTTAGAGGAGACGAGCATGGCAATCCGCGTCGCGATCAACGGGTTTGGGCGTATCGGCCGCAATGTGTTGCGCGCCATCGCCGAGTCCGGCCGCAAGGACATCGAGGTGGTCGGCATCAACGACCTCGGCCCGGTCGAGACCAACGCACATCTGCTGCGCTTCGATTCCGTGCACGGCCGCTTCCCGGGCACCGTGACCGTCGACGGCGATGCGATCAGCCTCGGCGACAACAAGATCAAGGTTTCGGCCGAGCGCGATCCCTCCAAGCTGCCGTGGAAGGCGCTGGGCGTCGATGTCGCGCTGGAATGCACCGGCATCTTCACCGCCAAGGACAAGGCCTCGGCGCATCTCGCCGCCGGTGCCAAGCGCGTGCTGGTCTCGGCGCCCGCCGACGGCGCTGACGCCACCATCGTCTACGGCGTCAACCACGACACGCTGAACAAGGATCAGCTGGTCGTCTCCAACGGCTCCTGCACCACCAACTGCCTCGCGCCGGTCGCCAAGGTGCTGAACGACACCGTCGGCATCGAGACCGGCTTCATGACCACGATCCACGCCTATACCGGCGACCAGCCGACGCTCGACACCCTGCACAAGGACCTCTATCGCGGCCGCGCGGCGGCGATGTCGATGATCCCGACCTCGACCGGCGCCGCCAAGGCGATCGGCCTGGTGCTGCCGGAACTGAAGGGCAAGCTCGACGGCGTCTCGGTCCGCGTGCCGACCCCGAACGTCTCCGTGATCGACCTCAAGATCGTCGCCAAGCGCGCCACCGACGCCAAGGAGATCAACGAGGCGATGAAGTGCGCCGCCGAGCAGCAGCTCAAGGGCATCCTCGGCTACACCAACGCGCCGAACGTCTCGATCGACTTCAACCACGATCCGCACTCGGCCACCTTCCACATGGACCAGACCAAGGTGCAGAACGGCACGCTGGTGCGCGTGATGGCCTGGTACGACAATGAGTGGGGCTTCTCGAACCGCATGGCGGACACCGCCGTCGCGATCGGCAAGCTGATCTGAGTTCGACTGTTCGCGATGCCCGGCCCAAAGCCGGGCATCTGCGTCTTTGCCCTCCGCATCCGTGGCCCCGACGGCCGCGACATCGGCAAGCGAAAGCTGCGCCGTCCGCCGGACGGCAGCGTCCGGCCGCACAGGAAACGCTCATGACAAAATCGTTCCGTACCCTCGACGACGTCAACGTGAAGGGCAAGCGCGTGCTGCTGCGCGTCGACCTCAACGTCCCCATGGAAGGCGGCCGCGTCACCGACGCCACCCGGCTCGAGCGCGTTGCCCCCACCATCACCGAGATTTCCGACAAGGGCGGCAAGGTGATCCTGCTCGCCCATTTCGGCCGCCCCAAGGGCCGCGATCCCAAGGAGTCGCTGAAGCCGGTCGCTGAGGCGCTGTCGAAGGTGATCAAGCGCCCGGTCGGCTTCGCCGAGGACTGCATCGGCGAGGCCGCGGCCAATGCGGTTGCGGCCCTCAAGGACGGCGACATCCTGTGTCTCGAGAACACCCGCTTCCACAAGGAAGAGGAGAAGAACGACGCCGGCTTCGTCGCGGAGCTCGCCAAGCTCGGCGACATCTGGGTCAACGACGCCTTCTCCGCCGCGCACCGCGCCCATGCCTCGACCGAAGGCCTCGGCCACAAGCTGCCGGCCTATGCCGGCCGCACCATGCAGGCCGAGCTCGACGCGCTGGGCAAGGCGCTGGAAGCCCCGACCAAGCCTGTCATCGCGATCATCGGCGGCGCCAAGGTCTCGACCAAGATCGACCTGCTGGAAAACCTCGTCAGCAAGGTCGACGCGCTGGTGATCGGCGGCGGCATGGCCAACACCTTCCTGCACGCGCAGGGCGTCGCGGTCGGCAAGTCGCTGGCCGAGAAGGACCTCGCGGCGACGGCGCTGCGGATCATGGAAAAGGCCAACGCCGCCAATTGCGCGATCATTCTCCCCGTCGATGCCGTCGTCGCCAGCCAGTTTGCCGCCAACGCGCCGTCGCATGCCTATGGCCTCGACGCGATCCCGGCCGACGGCATGATCCTCGACGTCGGCCCGCAATCGATCGCGCGCATCCATGCCGCGATCGACGATGCGGCGACGCTGGTCTGGAACGGACCGCTCGGCGCCTTCGAGCTGACGCCGTTCGACCGCGGTACTGTGGTATCGGCCAGGCATGCCGCCGAGCGCACCAAGGCCAAGAAGCTGATCTCGGTCGCCGGCGGCGGCGACACCGTCGCGGCGCTGAACCAGGCGGGCGTGGCCGGCGATTTTTCCTACGTCTCGACCGCGGGCGGCGCGTTTCTTGAATGGATGGAAGGCAAGCCGCTGCCGGGCGTCGAAGTTTTGAAACACGGTTGAATGAGTTCAAATCCGAACGCGCTTTAGAGGGAGAAATGGAATGGCTCGCATCACGTTGCGGCAACTGCTCGATCACGCGGCCGAGCACGACTACGGCGTACCTGCCTTCAATATCAACAACATGGAGCAGGCGCTGTCGATCATGGCGGCGGCCTCCGAGGTCGACGCGCCGGTCATCATCCAGGCCTCGCGCGGTGCGCGGTCCTACGCCAACGACGTCATGCTCAAGCACATGATGGACGCCGTCACCGAGATCTACCCGCAGATCCCGGTCTGCGTACATCTCGACCACGGCAACGAGCCCGCCACCTGCATGACCGCGATCCAGGCCGGCTTCACCTCGGTCATGATGGACGGTTCGCTGAAGGCCGACGGCAAGACGCCCGGCGACTGGGACTACAATGTCGGCGTCACCAAGACGGTGACCGGCATGGCCCATCTCGGCGGCATCTCGGTGGAAGGCGAGCTCGGCGTGCTCGGCTCGCTCGAGACCGGCATGGGCGACAAGGAAGACGGCCACGGCGCCGAGGGCAAGCTGTCGCATGACCAGCTGCTGACCAATCCGGACGAAGCCGTGAAGTTCGTCAAGGAGACCAAGGTCGACGCGCTGGCGATCGCGATGGGCACCTCGCACGGCGCCTACAAGTTCACCCGCAAGCCGGACGGCGACATCCTCGCCATGAACGTGATCGAGGAGATCCATCGCAAGCTGCCGAACACGCATCTCGTCATGCACGGCTCCTCGTCGGTGCCACAGGAATTGCAGGAGATCATCAACGCCAATGGCGGCAAGATGAAGCCGACCTGGGGCGTGCCGGTCGCCGAGATCCAGCGCGGCATCAAGAACGGCGTGCGCAAGATCAACATCGACACCGACAACCGGATGGCGATGACCGGCCAGATCCGGAAGGTGCTGAAGGACAATCCGGAAGAGTTCGATCCGCGCAAATACCTGAAGCCCGCGATGGATGCGATGACCAGATTGTGCAAGCAGCGCCTGCAGGAATTCAACACTGCGGGCCAGGCCAGCAAGATCAAGAAGGTGCTGACCACGGCCGAGATGGCCAAGCGCTACGCCGCGGGGCAGCTCGATCCCAAGGTTGCGTAACAAGGTTGCCTGACAACTTATCGCCTGAATCATTAAGGCGGGACACCGGCTCTGACGCAGTCGGAAACGGTGTCCCGGAGGCTTGATCGCCGGCCGCGGCAAACGCTGGCCGCGACGAACGTTTTCTAGGCATTTGCCCGAGAACCGCCTATTTTGGTTTGCAAAGGCAATGGCTCTGGAGGACGCTTCCGATGAACCTCGCTGACCTCAACAAAATTGCGCTTGCCATGGTCACCCCGGGCAAGGGCCTGCTCGCGGCCGACGAATCCTCCGGCACCATCAAGAAGCGGTTCGACGCCATCAAGGTCGATTCGACCGAAGACAACCGCCGCGACTATCGCGAGATGCTGTTCCGCTCGCAGGAAGCGATGAGCAAGTACATCTCCGGCGTCATCCTCTACGACGAGACGATCTGGCAGAACGCCAAGGACGGCACGCCGCTGGTCAAGCTAATCGAGCAGGCGGGCGCGATCCCCGGCATCAAGGTCGACGAAGGCACCCAGCCGCTGCCGAATTGCCCCGGCGAACTCGTCACCGTCGGCCTCGACAAGCTCGCCGAGCGGCTGAAGAAATATTACGAGCGCGGTGCGCGCTTTGCGAAGTGGCGCGCGGTGATCGATATCGGGCCGCGAATCCCGACCCAGACCGCGGTCCGCGTCAACGCCCATGCGCTGGCGCGCTACGCCGCGCTGTGCCAGGCCGCGCAGATCGTGCCGATCGTCGAGCCCGAGGTGCTGATGGACGGCGATCACGACATCGACCGCTGCTATGAGGTGACGCAGCGCGTGCTGAACCGCACCTTCCAGGAATTGCGGGTGCAGCGCGTTGCGCTCGAAGGCATGATCCTGAAGCCGAACATGGCGATCTCGGGCAAGAAGTGCCCGAAGCAGGCCTCGGTGCAGGAAGTCGCCGAGAAGACCATCCGCCTGCTCAAGAGCTGCGTGCCGGCCGCGGTGCCCGGCATCGCCTTCCTCTCCGGCGGCCAGAGCGACGAGGAAGCGACCGCGCATCTCGACGCCATGAACAAGATCGGCCATCTGCCCTGGCGGCTGACCTTCTCCTATGGCCGGGCCTTGCAGGCCGCGCCGCAGAAGGCGTGGTCCGGCAAGCCCGACAACGTCCCCGCCGGCCAGCGCGCCTTCTCGCATCGCGCCCGGATGAACGGGCTCGCGAGCACCGGCAATTGGGAAGCCGGTCTCGAAAAACAGGCGGCATAATTGGCCAGCAAGCCCGTTCCGCCGCGGCCGGCGCCGCGCCTCTATCTGGCAACCCCGCCGGTCGACGAGCCGTCACGGCTCGCGGCCGAGCTCACCGAGCTGCTGGCTGCGGCCGATATCGCCGCCGTGCTGGTGCGGCTGCGCGAGACCGATCCGCGCAGCATGATCTCCTACGTGAAAGCCCTGGCGCCCGCGATCCAGAACGCCGGTGCGGCGCTGTTGATCGACGGCCATGCCGACATCGTGGCCCGGGCCGGTGCCGACGGCGCGCATCTGACCGGCCTCGTGGCGATGGAAGAGGCCGCGCCCGCGCTGAAGCCCGACCGCATCACAGGCGTCGGCGGGCTCGTGACGCGCCACGATTCCATGGCCGCGGGCGAGGCCGGCGCCGACTATGTGCTGTTCGGCGAACCCGACGCCAGGGGACAGCGGCCCTCGCTTGAGGCGATCGCCGAGCGGCTGGAATGGTGGGACGAATTGTTCGAGCCGCCCTGCATCGGCTTTGCGGCCTCGCGCGAGGAGGCCGAGGCGTTTGCGGCGGCCGGCGCGGATTTCGTGCTGGTCGCAGATGTCATCTGGGCCGATCCGCGCGGCGCCAAGGCGGCGCTGGTCGAGATCGGCACCGCGATTGCGCAGGCCCATGCCGGCGCATTCGGCAAGGCCAAGGTCGAGGGAAAGACCGAGGGATGACGGCGGAATGAAATGCCTGCGTCCGATAGCTGTTGCGCTCGGCTGCACGATGCTGGCGAGCGGCGCGATGGCGCAGCTCTCGATCACGCCGCCGGCCCAGACGCCGCCGCCTGCCAAGAAGGAGGCGCCGAAAGAGAAGCCGAAGGTGCATTCGCCGGTCGCAAAGAAGCCGACGCCGAAGCCTGCCGCGTCCGCGACGCCAAAGCCTGGCGCATCCGCGACGCCGACCCCGACGCCGTCGGCAACCCCGATGCCGGACGATCCCAATGTCGACATCGTCTACGGCGCCTATCAGCGCGGCATGTACAAGAGCGCGTTTGAGCTCGCCACCATCCGCGCGCAGAACAACAACGACCCCAAGGCCATGACGATGCTGGGCGAGCTCTATGCCAACGGGCTCGGGGTCAAGCGCGACTACGCCAAGGCCGACGACTGGTACAAGCGCGCCTCCGACGCCGGCGACCGCGAGGCGATGTTCGCGCTCGCCATGATGAAGATCGCCGGCCGCGGCGGCACCGTGGACAAGGATGGTGCGGTCAAGCTCCTGGCATCGGCGGCCAAGCTCGGCGAGCCGAAGGCGGCCTATAACCTCGCGCTGCTCTATCTCGACGGCCAGACCCTGCCGCAGGACCTCAAGCGCTCCGCCGAGCTGCTGCGGATGGCCGCCGACGCCGGCAGCCCCGAGGCGCAATACGCGCTGGCGACCTTCTACAAGGAAGGCACCGGCGTGCCGAAGGACCTCGAAAAGGCGGCGCGGCTGCTGCAGGCCGCCTCGCTGGCCGACAATGTCGATGCCGAGGTCGAATACGCCATCGCGCTCTACAACGGCTCCGGCACGCCGCGGAACGTGCCGGCGGCGATCGCGCTGCTGCGCAAGGCTGCCCGGCAGAACAGCCCGATCGCGCAGAACCGCCTCGCCCATGTGCTGGCGACCGGCGCCGGCGCCCCGGTCGACAAGGTCGAGGCCCTGAAATGGCACACCGTCGCCAAGACCGCCGGCAAGGGCGATCCCGATCTCGACGACATCCTCGCCGATATGACCCCGGAAGACCGCGCCAAGGGCGAGGCAGCCGCGCGAAAATGGATCGGAAACAACGTCAAATGACGCCTTGACGGCGCCACTTCCAGAGGGCACCCAGTCCGGAAATCCGGTGCGGCCATGCCGTCCACTCTTGACCCGTCATCCTGAGGAGCGCGTAGCGCGTCTCGAAGGATGAACGGCCCGGTCCGGGGCCGTGCACCCTTCGAGGCTCGCTGCGCTCGCACCTCAGGATGACGGGATTGGATTTGAACCCGCAGCCAGCCTAATCGCATAAGAAATCATCCTCATGCTCTACTCCGCCCTCATCAATGTCATGGTCAAGGCCGCGCGACGCGCCGGACGCAGCCTCAAGCGCGACCTCGGCGAGATCGAACATCTCCAGGTGTCGCTGAAGGGGCCGGCGAATTTCGTCTCGCTGGCCGACAAGCGCGCCGAGGAGATGCTCTACACCGACCTCGAAAAGGCCCGGCCCGGCTACGGCTTCCTCGGCGAGGAAGGCGGCAAGCGCGAAGGTTCGGACAAGACCCACACCTGGATCGTCGATCCGCTCGACGGCACCACCAACTTCCTGCACGGCATCCCGCAATTCGCGATCTCGATCGGGCTGCTGCGCGAGGATACCGTGATCGCCGGCGTGATCTACAATCCCGCCAATGACGAGCTCTATATCGCCGAGCGCGGCAAGGGCGCGTTCCTCAACGACCAGCGCCTGCGCGTCGCCGGCCGCCGCCAGCTCAACGAATGCGTGGTGGCCTGCGGCCTGCCGCATATCGGCCGCGGCAACCACCAGCTGGCGCAGCAGGAGATGGCCGCGCTGCAGACCAAGGTCGCGGGCTTCCGCCGCTTCGGCGCCGCCTCGCTCGATCTCGCCTTCGTCGCCGCCGGCCGCTTCGACGGCTATTGGGAGCGCAATCTGCAGCCCTGGGACATCGCGGCCGGCCTGTTGATGGTCCGCGAAGCCGGCGGCACGATCTCCGGCATTCAGGGCAATGACGACCCGCTGCAGACCGGCCATGTGGTCTGCGGCAACGAGTTCGTGCACGGCGAGCTGATCAAGGTCCTGAAGCCGCTCGGGCAATGACGCGACGACGACGTTCTAATCGTCGTCATCGTCGTCATCCTCGTCTTCGTCGTCTTGCCCGTCACGAAACTCGCCGCTGAGGGTCAGGCCCTCGATGGCGGTGGCGCCCTTTGCCTTGATCACCCGGCGCAGCGGCACCGAGCTCTCGCTGCGCAGCGCCTCCATCAGCTGTTCCGAATGGGTGACGATCCAGATGTCGGCGCGGCGCGACGCCTTGGCGATCAGCCTCGCCAGCGGCGCCAGCAGCGACGGATGCAGGCTGGTCTCGGGCTCGTTCAGCGCGATGAACGGCGGCAGCCGGTAGCCCATGAACACCGCGAGCAGGCAGATATATTTCAGCGTGCCGTCGGAGAGTTCGTGCGCCTTGAACGCACGCGGCATGTCCGCCTGCCGCAGCTCGAATTCGCACCGCCCGTTGTCTTCCCATGCACGGAGCTCGGCGCCCGGGAATGCATCCTCGATCGCATCCTGCAGGTCGACGGCATCCTGCCGGATCGCGCTGAGCGTTGCCAAGGCGGCGGCCAGATCGCTGCCATCGGCGCTCAGCGACGGCGTGGTGATCGCCAGACACGGCTTGCGGATCGGCGATGCCGGATCGGTGCGGAAGTCGTGATAGAAGCGCCAGCTCTGCAACGCGTTCCTGATCAGGCCGACTTCGGGACAGCTCTGGCCGTCGACGAAATCGGCGAGCGCGGTTTCCGACGGCAGCACCGCATTCTTGTACTCGCTCCAGGCGCCGCTCTCGCCGCGGACGCTGACGTGCGAATTGGTCCGCTCCATCATCAGGACCTTGCGCTTGCCGTGGATCGCCTCGATGCGTTCGGACTTGATCATCGGCTCGCCGGGAAACGCCGCCTCCACCGGGCCGGGATGTCCGAGTTCGATCGCGTAATTGACGTGCTCGAACCTGACCGCCAGTCGCAGCCGCGCATCCTCGCCCCGCCGGCGGATGCCGGACCAGCAGACCGAGTTCAATCCGCCCTCGTCGGCGATCGTGCGAGTGATCCGGCCCGTGGCCGCGTCGCGCAGCAGCGACAGCGACTTGTAGAGATTGGATTTGCCGACGCCGTTCTCGCCGATGAAGACGGAGAGCGGTTGAATGGGCATCGAGAGCCGCCGGATCGAGCGATAGTTCGAGATCGCAATATCGCTCGGCCGCATCACATGCTCTCAGTCCTCGGGTTGCCTGCTCGCCACCCGTTCAATCCAGAGCTGTAATCTGGATTGACTGGCTTGCGAAAGCAAGCCGGAGGCGTCGCCGACGGGACCTCAGTGGCCTCCCCTCGCCGGCGCAGGCGGACCGTAGACTTCGGCGCTCTCCGCGGTCTTCTCGCGATCCCCCGCCAGCACGCGTTGCACGCTGACGAAGAACACCGGCACCAGGAGCAGCGCGAGGATCACCACCGCGATCATGCCGCCCATGACCGAGGTGCCGAGCGCCTGCTGGCTGGCACCGCCGGCGCCGGTCGCGATCGCCATCGGCAGCACGCCGCAGACGAAGGCGAGACCGGTCATCAGGATCGGGCGGAATCGGAGACTGCACGCCTCGATGGTCGCCTCGACCAGCGGCTTGCCCTGCGCCCGCAGATCCTTGGCGAACTCGATGATCAGGATCGCGTCCTTCGCCGCAAGGCCGATGATGGTGATCAGGCCGACGGTGAAATAGACGTCGTTCGGCAGGCCGCGCAGCGTCGCCGCCACCACGGCGCCGAGAATGCCGAGCGGCACGGTGAGCAGCACGGCGAGCGGAATGGTCCAGCTCTCGTAGAGCGCGGCAAGCAGCAGGAACACCACCAACACCGACAGGGCGAGCAGGAACGGCGCCTGCGAGCCCGACATCTTCTCCTGCAACGACTGGCCGGTCCATTCATAGCCGAAGCCGCGCGGCAGCTTGTCGGCGAGCCGCTCCATCTCTGATATCGCATCGCCCGAGGTGAAGCCCGGCTTCGCCTCGCCGGAGATGCGCACGGCCGGATAGTAGTTGAAGCCCGCGATCTGCGTCGGCCCCTTGGTCCATTCGATGGTGGCGAAGGCCGAGAACGGCACCAGCTGGCCGCGGCTGTTCTTGACGTTGTAATTGAGGATGTCGTCCGCGTTCATGCGGCTTCCCTTGTCGGCCTGCACGATGACGCGCTGCATGCGCCCGCGGTTCGGGAAGTCGTTGATGTAGTTCGAGCCGAGATTGGTCGAGATCGTGTTGTTGATGTCCTCGAAGGTGAGGCCGAACGCACCGGCCTTCTCGCGGTCGATCATCAGATTGACCTGCGGCGCCGGCGGCAGGCCCTCGACATAGACCTTCTGCAGGATCGGGCTGGCATTGGCCTCCGCGATCAGGCGGTCGCTTGCTGCGATCAGCGCCGCATAGCCCTTCTGGCCGCGGTCCTGCAGGCGGAACGAGAAGCCCGACGAGTTGCCGAGATTGTCGATCGGCGGCGGCTGCAGCGCCGAGATCCTGGCGTCGCGGATCGACGACAGATCGCGGTTGATGTCGGCGACGATGGCGGCGGCGGACTCCTTCGTGCCGCGCTCCGACCAGTCCTTCAGCGTGATGAAGGCCTGCGCGGTGTTCATGCCCTGGCCGAGGAAGCTGAAGCCGGTTAGGAACGTGACGTTCTCGATTCCGGCGCGGTCCTTCAGGTATTTCTCGACCTGTTCGACCGCGGCCTCGGTGCGCGCATAGGACGATTCCGACGGCGTCTGCACGTCGGTGGTGATGAAGCCCTGGTCGTCGACCGGCAGGAAGCCGCCGGGCAGCCGCACGAAGCCGTAGGCGACGCCTGCGAACAGCACCAGATAGATCAGCATCAGCCGGCCGGTGCGCTTCAGCGAGCCCTGCACCGTGCGCGTATAGCCGGAACGGCTGGTATCGAGCACGCGGTTGAACCAGCCGAACACGCCCTTGCGGGCATGGCCGTGGCCCTGCTCGACCGGCTTGAGCAAGGTTGCGCACAGCGCCGGCGTCAGCGACAGCGCGAGCAGCGCCGAGAACGCGATCGCCGCCACCATGGTGACCGAGAACTGCCGATAGATGATGCCGACCGAGCCGGGGAAGAACGCCATCGGCACGAACACCGCCATCAGCACCAGCGTGATGCCGACGATGGCGCCGGTGATTTGCGACATCGCCTTGCGGGTGGCTTCCTTCGGCGGTAGGCCTTCGTCGGCCATGATGCGCTCGACGTTCTCGACCACGACGATGGCGTCGTCGACCAGGATGCCGACCGCCAGCACCATGCCGAACATGGTCAGCATGTTGATCGAATAGCCCACCGCCATCAGCGTGGCGCAGGTGCCGAGCAGCGCCACCGGAACCACGATGGTCGGAATGATGGTGTAGCGGATGTTCTGCAAAAACAGGAACATCACGACGAACACCAGCACCACCGCCTCGACCAGCGTCATCAAGACCTTCTCGATCGAGGCCTTCACCACGGGCGTGATGTTGTAGGGGATCTCGTAGGAGATGTTGGCCGGGAAGAAGCGCGACAGCTCCTGCATCTTGGCTTCGACCGCGCTCGCGGTCGCCAGCGCGTTGCCCTTCGGCGACAGCAGCACCGAGAGGCCCGCCGTCGGCTTGCCGTTGACGCGGGTGTTGAACTGATAACTGAGGCCGCCGACCTCGATCCGCGCGACGTCGCGCAACCGGACCGTCGAGCCGTCGGGATTGGCGCGCAGGATGATGGCGCCGAACTCGTCCGGCGAGGAGAGCTGGCCCTTGACCAGCACCTGCGCGGAAATCTTCTGCGTGTCGGTGCTCGGCTCGGCGCCGATGCTGCCGGAGGCGACCTGGGCGTTCTGCGCCGTGATCGCCTTGTTGACGTCGTCGGCCGACAGGCCGTAGCCGACCAGCTTGGCCGGATCGATCCAGATGCGCAAGCTGCGCTCGGTCGAATACAGCGTGGCGCGGCCGACGCCGGGGATGCGGCGCACCTCGCCCAGCACGTTGCGGATCATGAAGTCGCCGAGGCCCACTTCATCGAGCGAGCCGTCGGTGGAGTTCAGCGTGATGATCTGCAGCACGGCGGACGAGGCCTCCTCGACCAGGATGCCCTGCTGGATCACGGCGCGCGGCAACCGCGCCTCGACGCGCTTGAGGCGGTTCTGCACCTCGACCGAAGCCTGGCTGGTGTCGGTGCCCGGCTTGAAATTGGCGATGATCTCGACCTGTCCGAGCGAGTCGGAGGTCGATTCGAAGTTCAGGATGTTGGCGGCGCCGTTGAGCTCCTCCTCGATCAGCCGCGTCACGCTGTTGTAGAGGTTCTCCGGCGACGCGCCGGGATAGCTCGTCGAGATCGAGATCGAGGGCGGCGCGATGATCGGGTACTGCGCCACCGCAAGCAGCGGAATCGAGATCGCGCCGACCAAACAGATGAACAGCGCGACGACCCAGGCGAAGATCGGCCTGTCGATGAAGAAGCTAGGCATGGCGGGTCACGGCTTCGCGTGGGCGGTCTGCTGCGAATCCGACTGTGTTGCAGCAGCATCGACCTCGCGCCAGGCCAGCGGCCGGACCTTGTCGCCGGCGGCGAATTTCTGGAAGCCCTCGACCACGACCTTGTCGCCGGCCTTCAGGCCCTCGGTCACGAACCAGGTGCCGCCCTGCAGCGAGCCGGTGCGCACCGGCTGCACCGCGACGAGATTGTCGTCCTTGACGACGAACACCTCGCTGCCGCCGCCGCCATTGCGCTGGATCGCCTGCTGCGGCACCGCGATCGCGTCCGAGTCGATGCCCTGCTCGATCTGCACGCGGACATACATGCCCGGCAGCAGGATGCGATGCGGGTTCGGGAACTCGCCGCGCAGGGTCACCTGCCCGGTATAGGCGTCGACCTTGGCGTCGGAGAACAATAGCTTGCCCGGCAGCGGATAGATCGAGCCGTCGTCGAGCACGAGGCGAACCTTCATCGCGTCGGGCGCGATGCGGTCGAGATCGCCGCTCTCGAAGGCGCGGCGGAGCTGGTTCATTTCGGTCACCGACTGCTGGAAGTCGGCATAGATCGGATCGAGCTGCTGGATGGTGGCAAGGCTGGTGGGGTCGTTCTGCACGACGAGCGCGCCCTCGCTGATCACCGCAGCGCCGATGGTGCCGTCGATCGGCGCACGGATGGTGGCGTAATCCAGATTGAGCTTGGCGCGCGCGACGTCGGCCTCGCGGCCCTGCACGTCGGCTTCGGCCTGCTTCAGATTGGCGATCGCCTTCTCGTTCTCGGCCTCCGAGGTCGCGCGCTGATTGGTGAGGGTCGCGATGCGGCGGGCCTGCAGCGCGGTCTGCTCGAGCACCGCCTTGGCACGCGCCAGCGCCGCCTCGGTCGACTGCAATTCGACCTCGAACGGCCGCGGATCGATCTGGTACAGGGGATCGCCGACCTTCACCTCGCTGCCCTGATGGAACATGCGGTTGACCACGATGCCGGAGACGCGCGGGCGCACCTCGGAGACGCGGGTCGGCGCGATGCGGCCCGGCAGCTCGCGCACCATCGCGCGGGCCTGCGGCTTCACGGTGACGACACTGACGTCCGGCTCGGGCGCTTGTACGGCGGCGGTTGCGGTGGTCGGCTCGTCGCAGCTAGCAAGCAGTGGCGCCGTCACGGCCAGCATCAGAGCAATGCATGCCGATTGCGCGCGAAGTCCAGACATTGAGATGGTCGCCCCTGTGGTTGGTTGGGAATAAACAAACGGCGGCGCCACACCGGCACCGCTCCTGCCGCCAAAAATAAATCCTGCTTGCTGCGACGCAATGCGTTTGTCGGGCGGCTCAATGTCACACAAACCTATCGTTCTGATTTCGCGGCATGTTTTGTCGACTCACCGGATTGTGAGCGGGTTCCATCGCAGGCTGTGGGCATGCGTTAAGGACTGCGGGAGCGGGAACGCGGCCTTTGCCTGCGCAGGAATGTCGCAGATTGCGAACGCGCAAATCCGCGGCGCAGGCATCGCGGATCGCCCCGCCCCCCTTGAGTCCGTCTCGCGATCTGCGGGGATTGGCACCTTCTGCACACGCCGGTGCGCCGGCGCCCCGGAAAGCCGCGCAATGCGGCAACACTTCGCTCCGGATCAACCCCAGGTTCTGCCGGCAGCCTTTGGATTCGGCTTTCCTCACTGCGCCGCTGTGCCATATTGCTGGCAGATGCGGCCTTCGCGAACGGATGACCCGGCAATGCCCCCTTCCCGCTCCGACATGGAGATCGAACTGAGCAAGCTGTCCTCGCCCAGGATCTTCCTGGTGCGGATGCTGGTGTTCCTGGTGCTGTGCGGCCTGGTCGGGGTGGTGTTGTACAAGCAGATCGTCACCGCCTTCTTCGCCAATCCCGGGCTGAACGCCCTGATCGGCGCGGTGCTCCTGATCGGCGTCATCCTGGCGTTCCGCCAGGTGATCCGGCTCTATCCCGAGGTCGCCTGGGTCAATAATTTCCGCATCGCCGACCCCGGCCTTGCGATCGACCGCCGCCCGACGCTGCTGGCCCCGATGGTGGCCATTCTCGGCGGCGAGCGCAGCGGGCGGATGTCGATCACGCAGCAGACCATGCGGCATCTCTTGGATTCGATCGCAACCCGGCTCGATGAAGCCCGCGACATCTCGCGTTACATGACCGGACTTCTGGTGTTCCTCGGCCTGCTCGGCACCTTCTGGGGCCTGATCGAGACGGTGGGCTCGGTCGGCAAGGTGATCGACGGGCTCAAGGTCGGCGGCGACGCCGGTGCGCTGTTCGACACGCTGAAGGAGGGCCTCGCCGCCCCGCTCGGCGGCATGGGCATCTCGTTCTCGTCCTCGCTGTTCGGCCTCGCCGGTTCCCTGATCCTCGGCTTCCTCGATCTGCAATCGAGCCAGGCCCAGAACCGCTTCTACACCGACCTCGAGGACTGGCTCGCCACCACTGTGCGCGGCATTTCCGGCGACGAGGCCGGCGCTGGCGGCGCCGAGATGCAGGGCGCGATTGACCGGCTGCGTGCCACGCTCGAGGAAGGCGGCGGCGGCGCGGGCGGCCGCAACACCACGGCGGCGATGGCCAACCTTGCCGAGGCGATCCAGGGACTGGTCGCGCATATGCGCACCGAGCAGCAGATGATCCGCGAATGGGCCGACGGCCAGGGCGAGCAGAACCGCGAGATCAAGCGGCTGCTCGAGCGCCTCGCCCGCCAGCCCGAGAAGAGCTGAGCCACGGAGGCCGATGTGCTGGACCACGTGACCATCGGCAGCAGCGATATCGAGCGGTCCAAGGCCTTCTATGATGCGGCTTTGCGTTCCCTCGGCATCAGCCGCCTGTATGCGGAGGGTGCCGGGTTCGCCGGCTATGGCGTGCATCCGAAGGCCTTCTTCTGGATCGGCCGGCGCGGCACGCCGCAGAGCGGCGCCCACATCGCCTTCACGGCAAATGATCGCGCCACCGTCGATCGGTTCTACGAGGACGCGATCAAGGCCGGCGGCAGGGACAATGGGCGGCCCGGAATTCGGCCGCACTATCATGCAAACTACTACGGTGCTTTCGTGTTCGACCCCGACGGCCACAACATCGAAGCCGTCTGCCACGCGCCGCACTGACAGGAACTAAAGGGAAACCAGATGGCCCTCGCCCGCTCGCGCCGCAGCGAATCCGGCTTCAACTACTGGCCCGGCTTTGTCGACGCGCTGTCGACGCTGGTGCTGTCGATCGTGTTCCTGCTCTCGGTGTTCCTGGTCGTGCAGTTCTTCCTGTCGCAGGAGGTCACGGGCAAGGACAAGGCGCTGGAGCAGCTCACCGCCAAGATCGCCCAGCTCAACGAGCTGCTGTCGCTGGAGAAGCTCAGCAAGCTGACGCTCGACGACCAGGTGTCGCAGCTGCGCGCCGGCCTTGCCTCCGCCGAGAGCGAGCGCGACCGCATGAAGGGGCTGTATGAGGGGCTCGCCAATTCCGGCAACGACGCACAGGGCCGCGCCACCGAGCTCAACAAGGCGCTGGAGTCCGAGAAGAGCGTGTCGTCGCGCGCGCTGGCGCAGATCGAGGTGCTGAACCAGCAGATCAGCGCGCTCCGCCGCCAGCTCGCCGCGCTCGAGGAGGCGCTCGACGCCTCCGAGAAGCGCGACAAGGAATCGCAGAACCGGATCGCCGATCTCGGACAGCGCCTCAACGTCGCGCTGGCGCAGCGGGTGCAGGAACTGTCGAAATACCGTTCGGAATTCTTCGGCCGGTTGCGCGCGATCCTCGGCAACCGCCCCGATATCCGCATCGTCGGCGATCGCTTCGTGTTCCAGTCGGAAGTGTTCTTCGACACCGGCCAGGCGACCTTGCTGCCGGAGGGCAAGACCGAGCTCGATACGGTCGCAAACGCGCTGATCGATCTCGACAAGCAGATCCCAGCCGAGATCGCCTGGGTGCTGCGCGTCGACGGCCACACCGACGTGCGGCCGATCACCAACAGCCCGCTGTTCAAATCGAACTGGGAATTGTCCTCGGCGCGCGCGATCTCGGTGGTGCAATATCTGATCTCGCGCGGCGTGCCGGCGCAGCGCCTGGTCGCCGCCGGTTTCGCCGAATTCCAGCCGCTCGACACCGCGCAGACCGAAGACGCCTACAAGCGCAACCGCCGCATCGAGCTGAAGCTGACGGAACGGTGAGGCCGCGAGGCGGGGGTGGCCCCGGCCTCTTGCGACAACGAGCATTGCGATGGCGGTGGATGGTTCCCGGCTCAAGATGTCAAACAACGCGGTGTCATCACCCGCGAAAGCGGGTGATCCAGTATTCCAGAGGCGTCAGTGCTGGAGCAGAGAGGCCGCGGCGTACTTCCTCGCCCGGCTCGAGCCGGGCGATGACAGGTGTAGCTGGGGACGCAGGCGCGCGTCCCGCGACGACGGAAAGCGCTTAACGCCCGACCAACCCGAGCAGTTGCTCCGGATAGCGCGCGCCCTGGACTTCGACTGCGGTGACGGCGCTGCCGATGTCGGCGAGGTCGGCGGCGGTCAGCTCGATGTTCGCTGCGCCGATGTTTTCCTCGAGCCGATTGAGCTTCGTGGTGCCCGGGATCGGCACGATCCACGGCTTCTGCGCCAGCAGCCAGGCCAGCGCGATCTGTGCCGTGGTCGCGCCCTTGCCGGCTGCGATCCGGCCGAGCTGATCGACCAGCGCCTGATTGGCGCGGCGAGCCTCCGGCGTGAAGCGCGGCACCAGGTTGCGGAAATCGTCGCCGGCAAACGTCGTGGACGCGCTGATCGCGCCGGTGAGAAAACCACGGCCCAGCGGGCTGTACGGCACGAAGCCGATGCCGAGCTCTTGCAGCACCGGCAGGATTTCCGCTTCCACCCCGCGCTCCCACAGCGAATACTCGCTCTGCAAGGCCGTCACCTTCTGCACCGCATGCGCGCGGCGAATGGTTTGCGCGCCGGCCTCCGACAGGCCGAAATGGCGCACCTTGCCGGCGGCAATCAGGTCCTTGACGGTGCCGGCGACGTCCTCGATCGGCACCGCGGGATCGACCCGATGCTGATAGAACAGATCGATGATGTCGATCTTCAGCCGCTTCAGCGAGGCATCCGCGACCGCCCTGATGTGCTCGGGCCGGCTGTTCAGCGACCGGTGCCGCTCGGCCATCGAGCCGAGATCGAAGCCGAACTTGGTCGCGATCACGACCTGGTCACGGACCGGCGCCAGCGCCTCGCCGACCAGTTCCTCGTTGACGTAGGGGCCATAGACCTCCGCGGTATCGAAGAAGGTGATGCCGCGCTCGACCGCGCCGCGGAGCACCGCGATACCCTGTGCCTTCTCGAGCGCCGGGCCGTAGGCGAAGCTGAGGCCCATGCAGCCGAGGCCGATTGCCGAGACCTCGAGGTTGCTGCTGCCGAGTTTACGTTTCTGCATGATGTCTCTCCACGTCGATGACCGGAATTCGTCGTCGCGGGATTTAGGGCGTGCATCGGCGGAGCATTAGACGTAAAAATCAGGATGGACTTATGAGCAGGGCTCATGAATGCCGCGGCACGACGTCAACGACCTGATCGCCTTTCTTGCGGTGGCGCGCGAGCGCAGCTTCACCCGCGCCGCAGCGAGGCTCGGCGTGTCGCAGTCGGCGCTGAGCCATACCCTGCGCGCGCTGGAGGAACGGCTGGGCGTGCGGCTTCTGACCCGCACCACGCGCAGCGTCGCGCCGACCGCGGCCGGCGAACGATTGCTGCAAGGCATCGGCCCCCGTTTCGAGGAGATCGACGCCGAACTATCAGCGCTCAGCGCCATGCGCGACAAACCCGCCGGCACCATCCGCATCAATGCCGGCGAGCACGCGGCCGAGACGATCCTGTGGCCGGCGCTGGAAACGTTCCTGCCGCGCTATCCCGACATCAAGGTGGACCTGACCGTCGACAACGGTCTCGCTGATATCGTGGCGGAACGCTTCGACGCCGGCGTCCGGCTCGGCGAACAGCTCGCCAAGGACATGATCGCGGTGCGGATCGGGCCGGATTTCCGCATGGTCGTGGTCGGTGCTCCCTCCTATTTCAAGCGGCGCGAGCGCCCGAAGCGGCCGCAGGACCTGACCCAGCATGCCTGCATCAACATCCGCCTGCCGACCCATGGCGGCATCTATGCCTGGGAATTCGAGCGGCGCGGCCGCCCGCTCAAGGTCCGCGTCGACGGACAATTGGTGTTCAACAGCACGACCTTGCGGATCAAGGCGGCGCTGGCCGGGCTGGGACTGGCCTATATCGCCGAGGATCAGGTGCGCACGCAGCTCGCCAAGGGCCAATTGATCCAGGTGCTCGACGACTGGTGCGCGCCGTTTCCCGGCTATCACCTGTATTATCCAAGCCGCCGGCAATCCGCGCCGGCCTTCGCCCTGCTGGTCGATGCGCTGCGCTATCGCGGCTGATAGTCGCCGAGGCCCGACACACGCAGATGTGCATCACGGTTGAGCGATGGCCCTTGCAACCGGAGCAACACGTCCGACGTTATCGGTGATATCATCGCGCGGGCTTGACGGACGTCACATCTTCCGCCGCGGCTGTCGCGCCATCCCGGACCGGATCATGCGCAAGACCACATTCGCCATCATCGTCGCCGCCGGCCTCACCCTCGCGCCGGCCCAGCTTCTCGCCCAAGGCGCGGGCGGCTCCCCGCTGCCGCCGCGTCCCGGCGACCGCGCCGCGCCGTCGGGTAGCGCGCTTCCGACCCAGAGTGGCCAGCGCTATGCACCGTCATCCGGCGGCAATTTCAGTGCAGCGCCGGCGCTTCCGGGCTCGACAACCGGCAATGCCGGCAACACCAACAACGCGGGGGACGCCGTGCAGCCGCCTGCTCGCGTGCGCCGTTGAAGGCGCACTGATGCGTCCGGCGACTTCACGTCGAACTCGACTTTAGTCGCGAGCTAGCGCACAGATCGCGGCACCCGCATAATTTGAGGGTGCATTTTTCCAAATCCACAGGTTGTATGTTACCTAATCGATCCAACCGTAACTGAATGTTAACGGCCCCCACGCGACATGGCCGTGTGACAACCACAGGTAAATTAGCGGAACACCACAACCGCAGCCGAAGTCTCGGCGCGATGTCCGCGAAGTTTCCCGCGGTCAACCTCGTCGCGAGCGGGTTCCGCATCCGCTTCATCCGGGTGTTCCTGAATGCCGCAGCCTGGCTTCCGATCTGGTCCAGCTGGAGCATCGGGCACGCATTCCAAATGCACTGCGCGCGAGCGGACGGACAGGACTAGCCGCCGATGCACGCGCCCCTGGTCAAGACGGCTGCCACCCACGTTCAATCGATGCGTGAGGCGGCTTGGCGGTGGCTGGCGACGGCGGTGGCGCTTGCGATCGTGTTGCTGGCTCCGCTTCTCGTCATCGACGTGCCGCCGCTCACGGACTATCCAAATCACCTCGCGCGGTTCTTCATCCTGGCCCATCCGGACGACCCGGTCCTCTCGAAGATGTATGCGCCACACTGGACGATCCTGCCCAATCTCGGCATGGACGTTATCGGGGCAGGGCTGCTGCGCATAACCGATCCCCACACGGGTGGCCGAATATTGCTGGCGCTGTGCCTGCTCGGCCCGGTCGGCGGCGCGGTCGTGTACCACCGGGTCGCTTTCGGCTGCCGTTCCTACTGGCCGCTGGCGTCGGGCCTGGTCGCCTACAACGCAGCCTTCTTCATGGGCTTCATGAATTTCCTGCTCTCGCTGGGCCTTGCGCTGGTCGGTGCGGCCGCCTGGGTTGCGCTGCGCCGGCGGAATCGTTCCGGATGGAAAACGCTGGCCGGCGCGACCGCCGCGGTCGCGACCTTCTTCACCCACATCTTCGGGCTGGCCTTTCTATTCCTCCTGATCGGTGCGGAAGAGGCAGCGGAGGTCCGGAAACGCTGGTCATCGGGCACGGTCACCGTACACGATGTCATGCAGGCCGCGATCCCGATCCTGGTCGCGCTCGCTCCGGCGGCCGTGTTGTATCGACTCAGTCCGTTCGGCGACGCCGCCACGTCGCTCGGCGCGTGGCATGCGATCGTCAAATTGATGAGGCTGTTCAGCGCGTTCACGATACCGGGCTTTAACGTGACGATCGTGACTGCCGTCGCCTTCGTCGTCGCGCTGTTCGCCATGCGTCGTCATCTCGCATTCGCTCCGGGAATGCGGCTTGCGATTGCCGTGCTGGCAATCGTCTACATCGCCGCGCCGCTGCGGATGAAGGGAGGCTCCCACATCGATCTGCGGGCTGCGGTGATAATCGGATTGCTGCTGTTCGCGGGCGTGCAGCCGCGGATCGCGCGGCGCGAGGCAATGATGTTCGGCGTCGTCTTTGCAGCCTTGATTCTCGTCCGCTCGGCCTATGTCGCTGCGACGTGGATGGACAGCCGGGACGACCTTGCCGATCTGCGCGCGGCGATCGCCGGCGTCGAGCCCGGTGCGCGCGTGCTGGCCGCGACGGGATCGACGGAAGAACGGACGATGGCGCCTCCGGCGCGACGCACGCTGCCCTGGATCTACCGGCTGACCTACCACCTCCCGGCGTTGCTCCTCATCGAGCGCAGAGCGTTCTGGCCATTGTTGTTTGCCGACCCGGCGCAGCAGCCGGTGACCATTCTGCCGCCGTTCGATCGAATGTCTCACCCGCTGACGGAGCCGATCGACTGGAAGGTGCTGGCCAACGAACCGTTCTCGGCGAAAACCCTGCGATGGGCGCGCTACCTGGTCGACTGGCGTTCGAACTTCGACTATGTGCTGCTGATCGATCCAAAGCCTGGATTTCAGCCGATCGAGAAGCTCACGCCGCTCCATGACGGCGAATTCGCAAAGCTCTATCGGGTGGAACGGCCGGACGGGCTCGCGCCGCATCGAACCGGCAGCCAGACGGCGGCAGAACCTTTCGGCTATACGGCGCCGGCAGGCTCCGCGGCCGGCTCATCCGGCTCGGCTTCTGCCATCACGAATTTGAGCCCGTAGGTGTTGCCGCGACGCCAGACCACCTCGCAGGGATAGCGCTTGGCATGATCGGCGAGCAGCGTCAGCGCAAGGCGGTCCTTGACCTCGAACGCGACCTCGGTGGTGATCTTGGCGCCGCCGGGCGAAATATCGACCACCGCGCATTCGTTCTCGGTGGCGCCATCATCGACCGTGATCCACGCCGCACGGTTGTTGAGCTGGCGCCGCGGCTCGCGACTGACCTTGATCCGTGCTCCATTGCTCGCCATCGTCGTCGTCCTTGAAGACATTGGTCCTTGAAGACATTGGTCCTTGAAGACATTGGTCATTGAAGACATTGGTCATTGAAAACTGGAATCCGCGCACGCCGATCGGCGTGCCGGCACAGAACCGCACCGGTCACAATGCCGTCCCCCCGTAAAGTCCGGCTTAGCGTGATCGCTTGAACTTTACCGGAATCTTGACGGGGCTTTTAGCGAACCGGGATTCCACAATATCATCAGCAGGATATCGGCTGCGCGAGCAGCCGTCGGCTTGACATCGAGACCACATAATTGGTGAAGTGGCGGCCGTGGCCCTCGCCACATCCCTGCAACAAGAGCGCTTCAAGCCGCCTTTCCGACGGAAACGACCCATGCTTCTCCCCCTCGCCGACGTGCCGCGCTGGTATGCCGAACGCAAGCCCGCTGATGCGATCGCGATCAGTCATGGCGCGGAGACGCTGACATGGCATCAGCTCGAGCGCCGCGCCAATGCGCGGGCGCGCGCCTTCGCCGCGAAAGGCGTCAAGCCCGGCGACTTCGTCGCGATCGGGCTGCCCAACAGTAACGCATTCTTCGAGACCAGTTTCGCGGTGTGGAAATGCGGCGCGACGCCGACCTCGCTGTCGTGGCGGCTGCCGCGCGGCGAGGCAGCCGCCGTGCTCGAGATTCTCAAGCCGTCGTTGGTGGTCGGCGGCGAGGCCGACTGGAATGCGCCGAACTCGCTGCCGGTGAATTTTGTGCCGGAAGGATTTTCCGAAGAGCCGCTCGATGCGCCGGTCGCGCGCTACTGGAAGGCGATGACCAGCGGCGGCTCGACCGGGCGGCCGAAGGTGATCCTCGATCACAACCCCGCGGTGATCGAGACCACGACGCCGCTGATGCTCGGGATTCCGCATCAGGCCTCGCTGCTCAACCCGGGGCCCCTCTATCACAACGCGCCGTTCATCCTGGCGCACTCCGCGCTGTTCGGCGGCGGCAAGCTGACCGGCATGGTGAAGTTCGACGCCGAGGAAACGCTGCGGCTGATCGAACGCGAGCGCGTGCAATGGGTCAATTTCGTGCCGACCATGATGCACCGGATCTGGGCGCTGCCCGACGAGGTGCGCAAGCGCTACGACGTCTCCAGCCTGCAGATCGTGTTTCACATGGCGGCTCCGATGCCGCCCTGGCTGAAGGAGAAGTGGATCGAGTGGCTCGGCCCGGAGCGGGTGTGGGAGCTCTATGGCGGCACCGAGCGGCAGGGCGCCTGCGTGATCTCGGGCGTCGAATGGATGGCGCACAAGGGCTCGGTCGGCAAGATCGGCGAGACCGCGAAGCTGCGCATCATCGGCGAGGACGGCAACGACGTTAAGCCCGGCGAGACCGGCGAGATCTATTTCCTGCCCAATGACGGCGCCGGCTCGACCTATCACTATCTCGGCGCATCGCCGAAGCGGCGGCCGGACGGCTGGGAATCGCTCGGCGATATCGGCCGGCTTGACGAAGAGGGCTATCTCTATCTCGGCGACCGGCTCGCCGACATGGTGCTGCGCGGCGGCGCCAACATCTATCCGGCCGAGGTCGAGGCCGCGGTCAGCGAGCATCCCGAGGTGCGTTCCTGCGTCGTGGTCGGATTGCCCGATCCGGAATTCGGCCAGCGTGTGCATGCGATCCTCGAACTCGCCGAGACTGCCGATGCGCAAGCGATCGCCGACGGCATGGGCGATTTCCTGAAAGACCGGCTCAGCCGCTACAAGCATCCGGAAAGCTTCGAGCGCGTCGGCACCGCGCTGCGCGATGATTCCGGAAAGGTCCGCCGCACCATGCTGCGCGACGAGCGCGCCGCCTGGATCAAGGACAACCGCGCCTTCCGCATCATGCCGGCACGTGCGGCAACAAAAACCGAATAGATTCGTTTGATCTTGCGAGGGGCAGGTCTGCACGCCAGATGAGCTGTGCAGGCCGCCGCGCAGGGTATATCATTCCATCTTCCCTGCCGGCAGAACCTCGCACTACTATGAGGTTCCAGCACGCTGCGCGCCAGGAGATCCCTAATGCCCTCCACCACCGAATGGAAAGTGCCAGCGGCCTTTCAGCCCCGCCCCGAGGATTATCGCTATGACCTCGATCGTGCACTGATGAGCGTGGTCGGGCTGCATTCGATCATTCCGCCTGACGCGTTCAGTGCCGAGACGCTCGGCACCGAGCGCACCGGCAACGGCGTGGTGATCGACCGCGGGCTGGTGCTGACGATCGGCTATCTGATCACCGAAGCCGCCACCGTGTGGTTGCATCTCGGCGACGGCCGCGCGGTCGAGGGCCATGCGCTCGGCTTCGATTTCGAATCCGGCTTCGGCCTGGTGCAGGCGCTGGGACAACTCGACATCGATCCGCTGCCGATCGGCTCGTCGGCGGCAACCCAGGTCGGCGACAATGTCGTGCTCGGCGGCGCCGGCGGCCGCACCCGCTCGGTCGCAAGCCAGATCGCGGCCAAGCAGGAATTCGCCGGCTATTGGGAATACCTGCTCGACGAGGCGATCTTCACCTATCCGGCGCATCCGAACTGGGGCGGCACCGGACTGATCAACAAGGACGGCGAGCTGATCGGCATCGGCTCGCTGCAGCTCGAACGCGAGCGCTCCAGCCGTTCCGAACATGTCAACATGATCGTGCCGATCGATCTGCTGCGCCCGGTGCTCGGCGATTTGCGCAAGTTCGGCCGCGTCGACCGGCCGGCGCGGGGCCGTGGCTCGGCATGTACACGACCGAGATCGACAACCGCCTGGTGGTGGTCGGCGTCGCCAGCAAGGGACCGGCGGCGCGCGCCGAGTTGAAGACCGGCGACGTGATCCTCGCCGTCGACGGCGACAAGGTGACCGGCCAGACCGGCTTCTATCGCAAGCTCTGGTCGCTCGGTTCGGCCGGCGTCGACGTGCCGCTGACCGTCTACCATGAGGGCGTCACCTTCGACGTCACGCTGACCTCGATCGACCGCATGAAGCTGTTGAAGGCGCCGCGGCTGCACTAGGCAAGAAAGAAGAGGCAGTGGCGATGAGCGAGGCCGTGGTCGACGACATCGTGGCCGTGCTGCCGCCGCTGTTGCAAACGCTGGAATCGCTGGCCTTCGTCGCGCGCAACCTCAACCCGCCGGACTTCGATCGCGTGATGCAGATCGCGGGCGAGCCGGAGCAAGCCTTGCAGGCGGTGCAGCCGCGGCTCGCCGATTGGCCGGAAAAATTCGCGCACATCAAGGTCGCGCTGGAGGCTGCGATCGAACCGGCGCTGGCCGGCTATGCGGGGCTGCGCGCGGTGCAGAACGGCCAAGGCGACCTCGTCAGCGTGTTCCGCGCGCTGCGCCATCTGCCGCGCGCGCAGGAGGCGCTCTATCCGCTGACCGAATTGCCGCCGGTCAGCGGCTTCTTCATGGCGCCGGATTTGCGCGAGGATGCCGGGCTGCAGGCGAAGCTCGCGGCCAAGCCCAACGCCGACACCGGCATCTTCCACGAGCGCAACGAACCGGGCAGCCGCGGCGGCTTCTCGATGTATGTGCCGGAATATTACACGCCCGACCGCGGCTGGCCGCTGGTGATGGCGCTGCACGGCGGCAGCGGCAACGGCCGCGGCTTCCTGTGGAGCTGGCTGCGCGACGCGCGCAGCCGCGGCGCCATCCTGGTGGCGCCGACCGCGACCGGCCAGACCTGGGCGCTGATGGGCGACGACAGCGACACGCCGAACCTCAACCGCATCCTCGACCAGGTGCGCGAACGCTGGAAGATCGACGAGACGCGCATGCTGCTGACCGGGATGAGCGACGGCGGCACGTTCAGCTATGTGAGCGGCCTCGATGGCGCCTCGCGCTTCACGCATCTGGCGCCGGTCGCGGCGACCTTCCATCCGCTGATGGCCGAGATGGCCGATGCGGACAGGCTGCGCGGCCTGCCGATCTTCATCACCCACGGCAAGCTCGACTGGATGTTCCCGGTGCAGACCGCGCGGCAGACGCAAGGCTTGCTGTCGGCCGCCGGCGCCAAGGTGACCTATCGCGAGATCGACGACCTCAGCCACACCTATCCGCGCGAGATCAATGCAGAGATCATGCAGTGGCTGAATGGTGGGTGAGCCGACGGCACTTGAACTCACCTCTCCCCGTCACCCTGAGGAGCACAAAGCGCGTCTCGAAGGGTCGACGGCCCGGCTGCGGCTGGCTCCGGTTGCGTCGAGGCCGTGCATCCTTCGAGGCTCGCAAGCGCTCGCACCTCAGGATGACGTGTGAGAAATTGTAGCGAGCAGCCTCGCCACGCCGTCGTCCTGGCGAAAGCCAGGACGACACTGAACACATTCACACTCTCTCAGGATGACGGTCATGGATTGGCCGTGAATAGAACAACACAACTCATGCGCCTGCGGCTTGCAAGGCCGCAACCGGGAAGACGGTTGACGATGCGGCGCACCGAGCGCTGGAACCACAGCGAACCCTCCAACGTTATCCTGCCGACAGCGGAGGGATTAAGCGATGCGGACGTTTTTCGGCATGATCTTGGGCGCGCTCCTGCTGGTTTGCGGCGTCTATGTGGCCGATTCGATGCGGACATCGAGCGTGGCCAATGGCGAGGTCGCGCAAGACACCCGCACCATCGTCAATTGGGACGTCGCGGCCCATGACTGGAATCTGCTGAAGGCGCGTACCCGCGAGCAGTGGGACAAGATCGCGTCGAAGTAATCGCTGCCGTCACCATCCGATCGTGGACGCCGCCAGCGCAGCGCCGAACCCGGCTCCCAGCGCGGCCCATTCCCGCGCCGTGATCGCCATCGTCACCAGCGCGACCACGGTCCCGATCAGGCCTGCCGGCCCGCCCGACAGGCAGCCGCCGACAATGAATGCAATGAACAGATTGCCGGGCGCGAGCCGGAGAAACCGCGCGGCGATGCCGTCCTCGCGCATCGATGCGGCGAGAACGTATCCGCCGGCGCGCATGGCATAGCAGGTGATGCCGAGGATGCAGATGACGCCGAGGACCTGCAAGTCATGCATCGCTCGGCTCCATCATGCTCACGAGCGTGCCGCAGCCGCCTCCGATCAGCATCGACCAGCTGGGATCGACAAAGCGGGCGACGAGCAACGCGGCAACGGCCGAGGTCAGCCACGGCCAGGGCGATCGCGCGTTCTTCCATTGGCTCGGAATAAGAGTCGCGATGAACATCGTCGGCAGCAACGCGGCGGCAAGCCTGAGCGGTCCGTTTGCCGCGAGCGGGGCGGCATAGGCGAGCGCGGTGCCGCCGACCCAGCCGACCGCCATCGGGATGCTTGATCCCAGCAGATAGCCTGCATCAGGTCCGTTGCGGTCGGCGTCCGCGCTCGTCATCAGCCACGACGCATCCGCGAGCAGAAACAGGCTGGGCAGCATCTTCCGGGGCGCCAATCCGCCAAACAGCTGGCGCAGATGGGCGCCCATCAGTAAGTATCGTGAATTCGTGGCGATGCAGGCAACCACCATGGCAACGACCGGCAGCGGACTGGCCCACATGCTCAGCGTGATCGCCTGCGCCGTGGCGGAGTAGACCAGCAGGCTGAACAGGATTGCATGCGCCGCCCCCAGCCCAAGCCCCTTGTAGGTCAGCCCCATCACGAGGCCGGCGGCACCGTTGCTGAGCAGGAAAGGCAGCGCCGCGACCAGGCCCCGCCTGAATCCGGCTGTCGTCATCGTGGGGACGCGTTGAAACTGTCGGGCACTTGTAATGGTCATGACCATTAGATTAGACTTGGTGAGAGGCCGTGATGTCAAGAGACCCCGCGCGGGCAGCGACGCAGTTCTTCGGCGGACGGGTCTGCCTTGACTTCGCCAACACGCTGGACTGGCGCACCTCCAACGATCCGCAGGAGCTGATCCCGGATTATGCGGCGCTGTTGGCCTGGAGCGAACGCCGCGGGACCTTGCCGCTTGCTGCGGCCACAAAGCTGAAAGCGCGTGCGGCAAGCAGCGAGGCCGCTCGCGCGATGCAGACGGCGTATGAGCTGCGCCGCGACATCTGGCGCATCTCGGACGCGCTGCGCGGCGGCCGCGCCGTGAATCTTGGTCTCGTCAATCGATTGCTCGCAGCGGCGCCCCGGCAGCCCGACCTCGTGCGGCAGGACCGTGGCTATCGCCATGCGCTGGCAGGGACCGATTTGACGGAGCCGTTATGGCCGGTGCTGTGGTCGCTGACGGCCCTGCTGGCGTCCGACGACGCCAGCCGCATCGGATGCTGCGAGGCCGATGGCTGCGGCTGGTTCTTTGTCGACGAGAGCCCGAACCGAACCCGCAGATGGTGCTCGAGCGAGGTGTGCGGCAATCGCGAGCGTGCGCGGCGCGCCTATGCCAAGCGCAAGGGCTCCACGTGATTGAATGCCAAGGGACTTAGTTCTGCTCGGTCTTGCGGCCCATATTGGCCTTGCGCGCGTCGGCGATCACCTGCTCGAACTGATCCATGCTGAGCACACCGGGCACCCGATACTTGCCGACGATGAATGACGGCGTGCCGTTGAAGCCGAACGCCATCGCCTGCTCGTTGTTGCGCGACAGGATCGCGTCGATCGCCTTGGCGTTGGTGTCGAGATCCTTCTTCAGCCGGTCCATGTCGAGCCCGGCGCCCGAGAGCAGCTCGGCGATGCGCGGCTCGGTGATGCGCGAATTGACCGAGATCATCGCCTCATGCGCGGCCTCGAACTTGTCCTGGTACTTCGCCGCCAGCGCCATCCGCGCCGCCACCTTGGAGACCGGCCCGAGGATCGGCCAGTCCTTCAGCACCAGACGAACCTTGCCGTCGTCCTGCACCACCTGACGCAGCTCCGGCGCGAGCTTGCGGCAATACGGGCAGTTGTAATCGAACCACTCGACAATGGTGATGTCGCCCTTGGCATTGCCGATCACAGGAATATCCGGATCGCGCAGCACCTGCTCCTCGGTCAGGACCTTGTCGTCCTCGGCGCGCGCGCCGCCCGCGGCCAAGAGCGCGATGCCGGCACCGATCAAGCCGAGCGCACCGCGCCGGGTGGCAGCGGCGTCGATCAGGGGTGATGTCGTCAGATGGTTCATGGCTGGCTTCCGGAAGGGCCCTTCGCCCTTCTACGTTCAGGACACGTTGATGTTACGCAGCAGCATATAGATCGCCACCACGATAATCACAGTCGCAAAGACAATATTCAGGGCGCCGCGGCGTTCCGACAGGTGCCGGGCACTGCGGGTGCCCAACAGGCCGCCCGCGATGCCACCGGCGACGAATAGCCCCGCCAGGCCCCACGACACCAGCCCGGACCACGCATAGCTCAGGGCCGTGGTCATGCCGAAGGCGGTGACGGCCACCAGCGAGGAGCTGACCGCGTTCATGATCGGCATCCCGGTCGCCAGCATGAGCGCCGGCACGATCAAGAAGCCGCCGCCGATGCCGAAGAAGCCCGACATGGTTCCGGTCGCAAGGCCAAGGCCGATGATCGCCGGCATGTTGGACATCGAGATCTTGACGTCGGTCAACCCGACCCGTGCGCGGGTCTTCAGCATCAGGCCCGCGATCACCAGCATCACGATCGAGAACAACGCGAGCAGCTTCTGGCCCTCCAGCATCTTGCCGAGGATCGAGCCGCCGAACGCCCCGAGCATGCCTGACAGCGCGAACACCAGCGCGCAGGACCAGATCACGGTGCCGCCGCGGGCGTGGTTGGAGAGATTGATCGCGGCGTTGGCGGCGACCGCGATCGCCGATGTACCGATCGCGACATGCGGCTCGGGCACGCCGACCACATAGACCATCAGCGGCACGGCCAGGATCGACCCGCCACCGCCGACCAGGCCCAGCGAAAAGCCGACCAGCATGCCCGATGCCAGCCCAAGCAGGCTTTGAGTTGCAGAGAAGACCAAGGGAGACAGACTCGCGTTTGCGGCGGCACCCTAGAAGGATTTGCTAGCTGATGCCATACCGATAGCACAAAACCGCCATGCAGCCGGCATCAGCGCAGCAAATATGTCACGGCCAGCGGTACCAGCAGCGAGGTGACCAGCGCGTTCAGGCTCATCGCGATGCCGGCAAAGACGCCGGCGACCTCGTCGACCTGGAAGGCGCGGGCGGTGCCGATGCCGTGCGCCGCGATCCCGGCGGCAAAGCCGCGGCCGCGGAAGTCGGTAATCCCTGTGAAGTTCATCAACGGCGTGACGATGATCGCCCCCATGATCCCGGTGAGGATCACCGACACCGCGGTCAGCGACGGATCGGCATGCAGGGATTCGCTGATGCCCATCGCGACGCCGGCCGTCACCGATTTCGGCGCCAGCGACAGGATGATGTCGCGCGGCAGGCCGAACGCCCGCGCCAGCAGCACCACCGAGACGATCGCCGTCAGCGAGCCGACCGCGAGCGCGACCAGCATCGGCAGCACCGCGGCCGCCACCCGCTTGCGGTTCTCGTAGAGCGGCACCGCCAGCGCCACCGTCGCCGGCCCGAGCAGGAAGTGCACGAACTGCGCGCCGGCGAAATAGGTGGTGTAGGAGGTTTTGGTCAGCAGCAGGAAGGCGCCGATGATCCACAGCGAGTGCAGCACGGGATTGGCGAGCGGATGCCGCCGCGTCTTCAGCGACACCGCATCGGTCGCGGCATAGGTCAACAGCGTCACCGTCAGCCAGAGCAACGGCGACTGCGAGAGGTAGACCCAGAGCGAGAACGGGTTGTCGCTCACGGCGCCTCCTCGTCGCGCGAGAACAGGCTGCTCGCCGCGACGAAGGTCGCAACCGTCGCCAGCAGCGTGACGATCACCGATACCGCGAGGATCACCAGGATCGCCGTGCCGTGTTCGGCGAGCAGATCGAGCTTCTGCACCACGCCGACGCCGGCCGGGATGAACAGTAGCGACAGATTGGCGAGCATGCCGCGGCTGGCGCTCTCGACGCCGTCATTGCCGAGCGGCCCGCGCGCCAGCGCCGCATACCGGTCGCGCGCCAACAGCAGCAACAGCAGCAGCACCAGCCCGACCACCGGACCCGGCACCGGCACGGCGAGCGCACGCACCGCAACCTCGCCGACGAGTTGGCAGAGCAGGATCAGACTGAGGCTGGCGATCATGGCAGGGCGCTCGCGCGAAGTATCCTCGTATCAGGTCGGTGTGGCGATGGCTTGTCAATGCGCGGGACTTGAACGCGTGCGCAGATGCTAGGCACTCTGGTCGCTGATCCGTTGCGCCTTTCTCAAACCCGTCATCCTGAGGAGCGCGGAACGCGCGTCTCGAAGGATCGACGGCCACCAGCCGGGCCGTACATCCTTCGAGACGCGCGCAAGGCGCGCTCCTCAGGATGACGGAACAGAGGCTGCGTACGCTTTTATTGCACGCGCCTCTATTGCTCCCGTCTTTGCAACGCCATCAGCGTCCCGCTCATGGTCGCGACCAGCGTCTCGAGGCCGTCCTGCACGGCGTAGGCGCGGCCGTCGCAGACGGTCAGCGTCCGGCCGGGCTTGATCACAGTGCCGCGGAACACGAACCGCTCGCCGCGGGCCGGCGCCAGCAGGTTGGTCTTGAACTCCACGGTGAGGATGTCGGAGCCTTCGGGCATCAGCGTGAAGGCCGCGATCCCGCAGGCATTGTCGAGACCCGCGGTGATGATGCCGGCATGCACGAAGCCGTTCTGCTGGCAAAACTCCGGCGCATAGGGCATCGCGAGATCGACTTCCCCCGGCTCCATCCGCGCGATCGAGATCCCGAGCGTCTGCATCGCGCGCTGGCGTGCGAACGTATCGGCCGCGACCGCGCGAAAATCGGGATTCTTCGGCTCGAAGCGGGGCATCGCGGTCACGCGCTCACCGGTTCTGACGGCACGAGATGCGGCATCGCGGCGTAGCGGATCGCCGGCGCGAACGGTGCCGCCTTGCGCGCGGCGCGGTCGATATGCACGGCCGTGATCTCGCAGGTCGCGGCGACCTCGCCGGCTTCGGCGTTGCGCATCTCGTGCAGGATGCGGATCGACTTGTCGCGGAACTCGACCAGCCGGCTCTTGATCTCGACGAGATCGCCGGCGAGCAGTTCGCGCTTGTAGGAGATAGTCTGCTGCACGGCGGCCATGCCGCGGCCGGACTCGCGCAGATAGCTCGGCGTCAGGCCGAGCCGCGCGAACATGTTCCAGCTCGCCTCGTCGAACTTGCCGACGTACCACATGACGTTCATGTGGCCGATGTGATCGCAGTGCCAGGGATAGACCGTGCCGCGATAGGTCGCCTCGCCCTCCATGGTACCCCTCCCTCGATTTTTGATACGGTAGCGTATCAAGGACCAGGCAGGCTAGCAATACGGTACCGTATCAGACCCGCTCCGCGGAGATCACATGACTGAAAGCAAGGGCGACGCCTGGGTCGCGGCCGGCTTTGCCGAACTTGCGCATAGCGGCATCGACGGCGTCCGGGTCGAGGTGCTGGCGAAGAATCTCGGTGTCACCAAGGGCGGCTTCTACCGCCGCTTCAGGGATCGCGCCGCGCTGCTCGAGGCCATGCTGGTGCGCTGGCGCGACGGCCGCATCGCCGCGATCGAGAAGCAGACCGCGCTCGACGGCGCCAGCGCGCGGGAGCGGCTGAAGGCGATCATCACGCTCTATTCGGAGCGCATGAACGCCGAGGCGATGGCGGTCGAACTCGCGATCCGGCAATGGGCACGCACCGACGAGGCCGCCGCCACGGCCGCCGCGAGCGTCGATGCCGCGCGGCTGAAGCAGGTCGGCCAGCTCTACCGCGCCACCGGGATGTCGTCTGAAGAGGCCGATGCGCAGGCCTTCCTGTTCTACTGCTTCATCTTCGGCCAGAGCCTCTTGTTTCTCGAGCACGGCGCGCGCAAGCGCGCGCAACTGCTGGCGCAATCGGCGGACAAGCTGCTGGCGGAAGGCCAGTAGCAATGGCGTCAAAGAAAAGCGGCCGGCTTGCGCCGGCCGCTCGTCAAACGTCAGCTCCGGCCGGGCTCAGGCGCCCTTGAGCTTCTTGTTGCATTCGCTGTAATAGCCGCCGCCCTTCTGGATCCACTTCATGCCGCCATTGCCGCCCGTGGTCTTGTTGGCGTTGTACTGGTCGAGGCAGCTGTGCATGCGCTGCTTGCCTTCGGTCTCCTTGGCGTATTTGGGATCGACCGCGTTCGGAAACACGGCGGGTCCTGACGGGGCGGCCGGTGCCGCGGCGGGAGCGGCTTCCCGCTTGGCTTCCTTCGGTGCAGCCGGAGCAGGTGCGGCAGCAGTGGGCGGCGGAGCGGCGGGCGCCGCAGCCGGGGTCGCATCGGCGCTGCACTGGGCCTTGCGGAAATCATTCCACTTCTGGCCGTTGAGGGTGCCGGCCGACTTGGCCGCTTGGTACTTGGCGCTGCATTCCTGCGCGGTCAGGGCCTGTGCCGGCGCGCTCGCCGCAAAGGCTGCAAAGCCCGACACCGCAATCACGCACAACAATCTGGTCTGAATGGTCATCCCTAGTCTCCCGTCATCCCTGGTTTCCCGTTGGTTTCCCTTTGGGGCTTGCCTTGGGGGGCATTGGCGTAAGACCATTATCCTAGCGCAACCCCGACTTGCGACAACGTGCGGGCGCGCCTGGGCGCTAAAATATTGTGGCGGCAGGACGTCGGCATGTTCATCCACGGTTCAGCATCGCCGCGCAACGTTTCGGCTCCTTTCCTCACGAGGTGCCCCATGAAGACGATTACCACGTTCGCGACCGCGACTGCCGTTGCCTCCCTGCTGCTGATGGGCGGGGCTTTCGCGCAGACTGCCGCGCCCGCCGCCAAGGACGCCGCTCCGGCGGCCACTGCGGCCAAGGCGCCCAAGGAAGCCAAGCCGCGCACCGCCGAGTCGCTGGAATGCTCGAAGGAAGCCGACGCCAAGGGCCTGCACGGCAAGGAGCGCAAGAAATTCCGTTCCGAGTGCAAGAAGAACGCGGCGGGCGGCGGTGCCGCCGCGCCCGCGGCGACGAAGTAACGCGCGGATAGACCTCGACGTGTCCCTCACCCTCCCCAACCGGGGAGGGTGAAAATCTGTGCGCCGCGCGAGTCGCTCGCGTTTTCCGGCGCAATGCTGCAATCGCGAGATGCATTTGTCCCGCGGTTGCGGATTTGCCATAAGGCGGCGTGACCCTGATCCGCGCTTCGATGGCGTCAGCCATTCCCGACCGCAGCAAAGTTCTGAACGGGCTCGAGACCCTCGTCATCGGCGCCGGCGGCGGCTTGCTGTTTTTATGGGCGGAATTGCCGGGCGGCCTGATCTCGGGCGCGATGGTGGCGGTCGCGCTCGCCGCATTGGCCGGCCGGCCGCTCGCGGTGCCGCCGGTGCTGACGCAATCGGTGCTGCTGCTGCTCGGCATCTCGCTGGGCTCGCTGATGTCACAGCAATTGCTGCAGCACATGAGCTCCTATCCGCTGACCATCGGCCTGTTGGCGCTGGCGACGTTCTGCTCGACCTTCGGATCGAGCCTCTATCTGCAACGCGTCCATGGCTGGGACCAGACCTCGGCCTTCCTCGCCGGCAGTCCCGGCGCGCTGTCGCAGATCACGATCCTGGCCGCGGAAAAGGGCGCCGACGTCGCGGCGATCGCCGTGGTGCAGACCATGCGCGTCATCATCCTGACCGCGGCGCTGCCGCTGGTGCTGGCACTGACCGGGGTGACGCATGCCGCGCCGCCGCCCCTGCCGACCACGGTCGCCTCGCCATTCGGCCTCACAGCCCTGGTCGCCTTGTCGATCGGCGTATCGCTGCTGCTGCGCTGGATCAAATTCCCCGCCAGCTGGATGTTCGGCGCGATGCTCGCCTCCAGCCTGCTGCACGGCTCGGGCCTGATCGATGGCGGCCTGCCGCCCTGGCTCCGCAACATCGCGCTGGTCGGCATCAGCGCCATTATCGGCACCCGCTTCGCGCGGATGAAGACCTCGACCCTGCTGAGCCACGTCAATGCCGGGCTCGGTTCGTTCGCGATCGCGATCCTGATCTCAGCCGTGTTCGTCGCGGTGATCGGCTTCACCACCCATGTGCGGCTCGCCGACGTCGTGGTCGCCTTCGCGCCCGGCGCGATGGACGCCATGCTGGCGCTGGCGCTGACGCTGCATATCGACCCGATTTTCGTCGGCGCGCATCATCTGTCGCGCTTCCTGTTCGTCACCATCTCGACGCCGGGCATCATCCATCTGTTCGGCCGACCGCAGGACGACGTCGACGATTAGAAGCTCTCGGTCCCGTCATCCTGAGGTGCGAGCGGAGCGAGCCTCGAAGGATGAACGGCCCGGCCGGTGGCCGTGCATGCTTCGAGGCGCGCTACGCGCTCCTCAGCATGACGGATCACGGGAAGCGGCCGCGACCTCAGGCCTTCGCGGCCCGCATCACGCCCCAGCCCGCGATCGCGGCCATCAACAGCGAGATCAGCACGTTGTAGCCGGCGAGCGAGATGCCGAGGAAGCGAAACTGCACCTCATCGCAGCGGACCACCTTGACCTTGTCGAGCTGGTCCAGCAGCGAGCCGGCCTTGCCGAAATCCACCATCGGGCCGGTGCAATCGGTCGGTCCCGGCCAGAATCCCCATTCGACGCCGGCGTGATAGCTGCCGAGCCCGGCATTGGCGAGCGCGGCAAGACCGAGGATCGCAAGGCCCGCCAGCAGCACCGGACGCGGCGCGCCGCGGGCGGCGGCGAGCGCCACCACGGCGCCGAGCGGGACCGCGAGGTAATAGGCGTAGCGCTGCTCGAGGCAGAGCGGACAGGGCATGATCTCCAGCACGAGCTGGAAGAACCAGGCGCCGACCAAGGTCGCCGCCGCGATCACGGCAATCGCCAGGGCCGAGGTCAGCGCGGGATTGCCGCTCGCCGAAGCATGCGACGGATGGGCGGTGGCAATCGTCACGTCGGTCCTCCTGGGAGCGTCATTCGGGAGGGTCATGGCCCTGCTCCATGCTCGATTGCGGTCGTATCGCGCGAAATTACCGCTGTCGAGGCGCCGGACATTCACATCCGCGCGGGTTGACCGTGACGGGCCGCCCGCTATAGTCCGCCGCGCTTCGCGACCCCGGCCGTTCCCGGTCTGGACCATCGCGAATGCCCCTGTGGCGGAACTGGTAGACGCGCTCGACTCAAAATCGAGTTCCGCAAGGAGTGCTGGTTCGATTCCGGCCAGGGGCACCACGCTTCACCCTTGCGGGCTTCGCGTGGCGCAGCCATGCCCAGACCGCAAGGGCGAAGCGTGTCCGGCGAAGCGAGAGCGAAGACGGGCTGGCGCTCCTAACCACCCCTCACTGGTTCAGGATCGGCGGAATGTCTTTTGCGTCGCGCCGCCCCGGCAGCGAGCTGAGATAGGCGTGGATGTCGGCGATGCCCCTGTTCAACAGCACGTCGGCGGAGAACGACGGTATGGCGTGCGGCGCCTCGCGCAGGACGGCGATGAGGGACGCCACAGGCAGCGGGATCGCGCCGGCGTCAAAGTTATGTTCGCCACTTCCAAGGAAGCCCTCCTTGCCGCCATCGTCCTCGTTGCAAGGTTGGTGACGGCGGCGAAATCGCATGCAGGAACGATAGATTGGCCCCGCCGTTTGGTTTGACCAACCGCAGCAGGACGATCAAGCGGCTATGGAGAAAGAGGCGCCCGCGGGCGGCCCGCAGGCGCATATGCTCGTAGGCGACCAATTATGACGAATCTCGCCAAGCTCCCGACCTGGGCGGACGATAAGCACGTCTTCGCCGTCATCGAGACTCCCCGCGGGAGCACATGCAAGCTCGAGTTCGACCCCAAGCTGGGGACCTTCACTTTGGCAAAGCCCCTGATGACAGGACTCAGCTATCCGTACGACTGGGGCTTCATCCCGTCCACCAAGGCGGAGGATGGCGACCCTCTCGACGTGCTGGTCATTCACGACGCCAAGACATATCCAGGCGTTGTTCTCAAATGCAGGCCGGTCGGGGTGCTGGAGATCGAGCAGAAGAGCAAGGGTAAAAAAGAGCGTAACGATCGCGTCTTCGCCGTGCCGGACCGCTCCCCACTCGAAACAGATCTAAGGGATATCCGCCATCTTCCCTCGCGCGCCTGCGAGGAGCTCGAAGCGTTCTTCCGCGCCACCAACGCTCTCGAGAGCAAGGATCTGACTTTTTTGGGCTGGCGTGGGCCAAGCCATGCGGCCAAGGCGATCAAGCGCGTTTCAAAGTAGGTCGTCCGAGCTGTATAGCAAATCGCACACATCGGACGTGGAGCAGTCCGTTGGTCATCCAAAAGAAACGGCCCCAGCAACGAGCAATCGCTGGGGCCGTTCTTATTCCAATGCTCACGCCGAACCGCCGGTTCCGATAATAGGCGGCCCTTCTGGGCCGTAAATTTGATCTTGATGAAATAGCCCTGCCCAGTGCCCGGATGATTCGCGGAATACGCGGTTCGAGAAATAACACGTGTGAATCTCATCCAAATAAATTGCCGATTCTTCCCGGTGCCCAGCTTTCATGGACGCTTCGTCCATTTTAGTTCCAGGCCTGCGAAAATTTTTTACTCGTCAGAAATTATCCTATGTTGCTGAAAAACAGCAAGATCATTGGTCTGTTCCTCACCGCAGTGGAACGAGGAAGGCCGTGGGAAAGAAGCGCAACCGGGTTAAGCAAACGACCTCGCTCACGTTCAGGCTAGGTCAGCTGGCAGAAGCGGCGCGAGCTCGAGCCTCGATCTTACCGCCGGGGGCGGAGCGCGAGCGCATGCTGCGGAAGGCGCGCGAAGCGGAGAGCGCTATCGCGATCGAGAAACTGGTCACAAGTCCGGGGACCGAATTACCCACCTAAAGACCGCCCCGATTGCCCTTTGCGCGCGTCCAGGACAGCACCCAAATTGATATTGGAACCGGCAGGGGCCGAAAAAGGTTCATCGCGTTGCGATGACGAAAGAACTCGACGCCAAGCTCAAGACTGCCCTCGACGAGTCCCGCCTCCTTATCCTTGGCGCACAGGTTCTGTTCGGCTTCGCCTTTCAAGGTGCATTTCAGGAGCTTTTCCAGGACGCGTCGCCAGCCGGGCATACGCTTCAATGCGCGGCGCTGGTGCTGCTGTGCGGCAGCATTTGTCTCCTGATTGCGCCCTCCATGTATCACCGCATTGCCTGTAGTGGCCAAAGCCGGCACCGAGCATTGCACGTCACGACAAACCTTACCGGCTGGAGCCTCCTGCCACTGACGCTTGGCCTTGGCGCATCCGTCTTCGTTGTTTTCGATTTTCTCGTGGGGCCGGGACTTGGCGCAGCCATGGGAGCGGGGCTGGCCGTAATCGGGCTCGGCTTGCTCTTTGGCCTCGGGATGGTTTTGCGGCACAAGGCCAAGCCGCTGCCCCCGGAGAGCGGCACGCCGCTCAAAACCAAGATCGAACAGCTCCTGACCGAAGCCCGCGTCATCATTCCAGGCGGACAGGCGCTGCTGGGCTTTCAGTTCGTGGCGGCGCTGACAAGGTCCTTTCAGGCCTTGCCCGGCTGGATGCAAACCGTCCATGCGGCGGGGCTTCTGGCCGTGGCGTTTTCGGTTCTTCTCCTGATGACCCCTGCATCGCTGCATCGCCTCGCCTATCATGGCGAGGATGATCCGCAATTCTTCCGGATCGGCTCCGCGCTCGTGATTGCGGCCGTGCTTCCCCTTGCGCTCGGGATCGCCGCCGACATCACGGTCGTGCTTTACATCGTCAGCGAGAACGCAGGTCGTGCCATCGCGATCGGCACGTCCGCGTTCGTTGCCCTCCTGACGGCATGGTACGGTTTTCCGCTCTGGCATCGGGGAGCCGGTCATGGGGCGGCTTAAAGCCCCACCCGGCGATCGCGCCGTGCATCTCTGCATCGACATGCAGCGTCTGTTTGCCGCGGACGGCCCATGGCCCACGCCATGGATGCCGCGCGTTGTACCGGTCATCCGGGAGCTCGTGGCCCGCGCACCCGAACGCACCATCTTCACGCGCTTTATTCCGCCGATTGAGCCCAGGGATGCAGCCGGCATGTGGCGCGCCTATTATGAGAAATGGCCGAAGGTGACGCGCAGCACAATGGATCTCAATCTGTTGCGCCTGGTGCCCGAGCTTGAGGGCTTCGCGCCGCCCGCACATTGCATCGACAAGCCGGTCTATTCGGCGTTCGCAACCGGGGCGCTGCAGACCTACTTGCAGGAGAAGCACGTCGATACGCTGCTCGTGACCGGCTCCGAGACGGACGTCTGCGTGCTCGCATCGGTGCTCGATGCCGTCGACGTCGGCTACCGCGTCATCGTGGTGAAAGACGGCCTGTGCTCCTCGTCCGATGCGGCGCATGAGGCCTCTCTTCACCTCTACGCCCAGCGCTTCGATGTCCAGATCGAGCTGGCGGAAGCCGGCGAGGTGCTGGATGCGTGGCGGCCATAATCTGCCGCAGCGCTTTCAATATTAGGAACGGGCTTATCGGGCCCGCGTTTGACGTTCTGACCATGCACCCCAGGAGAGAGCTATGGCAGAACGAGAGACAGGGAATCTGATCGCCAGCGACAAGGTCGAAGGCACCGCCGTCTATGGAGCCGACCAGCAGAAGATCGGCAGCGTCGAGCGCGTCATGATCGACAAGGTGTCGGGCAAGGTCGCCTATGCGGTTCTGAGCTATGGCGGCTTCCTCGGCATCGGCGATGATCACTATCCGACGCCGTGGTCAAGCCTGACCTATGACACCAATCTCGGCGGATACCGGACCAACATCACCAAGGACCAGTTGGACAAAGCACCGCGTTACACCAACGACAATGACTGGAGCTGGACTCGCGACAACGACCGGCGCGTCTACGACTACTATCGAGCCTCGCCCTACTGGTGAGCCGAGACCACTGCGCTTACGAGAGCCCGGTGCTGAACGCGCCGGGCCGGAAGTGCGGCGTGTCAAATCCGGTCCTGGCCTGCTCAATTCATAGCTTTTAGAAGATATCCGGCGGTTCGGCTGCCGATCGCGCGCGCAACCTGTCCCGGCGTACCCGACGCAACGATGCGGCCCCCCTCCTCGCCCGCTCCCGGTCCGACGTCGACGATGAAGTCGCTGCTTGCTGCGACCGACATGTCATGCTCAATGACAATCACGGTATTTCCGGCCTCGACCAATCCGTCGAGCTGCTTCAGCAGCTTTGCCACGTCGGCCGGATGAAGACCGGTCGTCGGCTCATCGAGCACATAGAGTGTCCCGCCTCGCTGCGCGCGCTGCAGTTCCGTGGCGAGCTTGACGCGTTGCGCTTCGCCGCCCGACAACTCCGTGGCGGGCTGTCCGAGCCGGATATAACCGAGACCGACCTCGCGCAGTACGCCGAGCGATCGGCGCAGGGACTCATCATCTGCAAAGAACTCGAACGCTGCGTCGACGTTCATGGCAAGCACGTCGGCGATTGAATTGTCCCGGATCTTGATCTCGAGCGTCTTGGCATTATAGCGAGCACCCTTGCATGTTGGACACGGCGCATAGACGCTCGGCAGAAACAGGAGCTCGACGCAGACATAGCCTTCGCCCTGGCAGGTCTCGCACCGGCCCTTCGCGACATTGAACGAAAATCGACCGGCGTCGTATTTCCGGGCTCGCGCCTGCTTGGTCGCCGCAAACAATCGCCGCACATGATCGAGCAGGCCGGTGTACGTCGCGAGGTTCGACCGTGGAGTTCGCCCGATCGGTTTCTGATCGACCACTACCAGTCGCTTCACCTGGTCCAGTCCCTCGGTGATCTTGCCACCGAGCGTTTCGATCGCGGCCTCCAGAACGTCATCGTCCGCATCAGGCTCCCGGCGGTGTCCCAACTCGTCGCCAACGGCTTCGACCAGGAACTGGCTGACCAGACTCGACTTGCCCGAACCCGAGATCCCCGTGACACAGGTAAAAACGCCCAATGGTAAATCGACGTCCAGTCGGTGCAGATTGTTGCGGGTCACACCGCGCAGCCTCAGCCATCCTTGCGCCGCACGGCTGCTCCGGGAAGCTTCCGCTCCCTCACCGAACAGATAGCGTCGTGTCTGGGATTCCCGGACATCAACCAATCCCGGCAGCGGCCCACTGTAAAGAATCCTGCCGCCATTCTCTCCCGCCGCGGGCCCTACATCGACGATCCAGTCTGCCTGACGCACCACATCGAATTCGTGCTCGACGACGAACAGCGAGTTGCCCGCAGACTTCAGGCGCGCCAACGCGCGTAGAAGCGCCTCCGTGTCCGCTGGATGCAGCCCTGCGGACGGCTCATCCAACACATAGACCACTCCGAACAGGTTGGATCGGACCTGCGTCGCAAGGCGAAGTCGCTGCAACTCGCCCGGCGACAAGGTCGGCGTGCTCCGCTCGAGCGTCAGGTAACCGAGACCAAGGTCGAGCAGAACTTCCAAACGGCCGCGCAGGTCGTCGGCGATGCGTTTCAAGACCAGCGCCTTTTCCGGATGATCCCCGGCATCGTGCTTCGCTTTTGCCGGCGACTCTTTCAACAGCTCGTCCAGGCGTTTCAAGGGCAGCCGCGACAATGTGGAGATGTCCAAGCCGGCGAACTTGACCGATAAAGCTTCCGGCTTGAGCCGCTTGCCTTTGCAGACCGGACAGTCCGAACCCGACAGGAATTGCGCCACCCGGCGCTTCATCATTGCGCTCTGGGTCGTCGCATAGGTCTGCAGCACATACTTGCGAGCGCCCGTGAAGGTCCCCTGGTAGCTGGGCTCTTCCTTGCGCTTGAGCGCCCGCCGCGTTTCCGCTGGAGTATATCCTGCATAGACCGGCACCGTCGGCTGCTCATCGGTAAAAAGGATCCAGTCGCGATCCTTCTTCGGCAGTTCGCGCCACGGCTTGTCGACGTCGTAGCCAAGGGTCACCAGGATGTCCCTGAGGTTCTGCCCTTGCCAGGCTGTCGGCCAGGCGGCGATCGCGCGCTCGCGGATGGTCAGCTTATCGTCGGGCACCATGGACCGCTCGCTGACATCATGGATGCGCCCGATGCCATGACAGCGAGGGCAAGCACCTTCCGGCGTGTTCGGCGAAAACGACTCGGCGTATAGCAACGGCTGCCCGCGCGGATAGTCACCCGCTCGGGAATAAAGCATCCGCAGCAGGCTCGAGAGTGTCGTGACACTCCCCACCGAGGACCGCGTCGTCGGCGATCCCCGCTGCTGTTGCAGCGCGACAGCCGGTGGAAGGCCTTCGACCTCATCGACCTCCGGCACGGCCATTTGGTGAAACAGCCGCCTTGCGTAAGGCGAGACCGACTCCAGATACCGGCGCTGCGCCTCGGCGTACAGCGTCCCAAAGGCAAGCGACGACTTTCCGGAGCCGGAGACCCCGGTAAACACGACCAGGGAATCTCTTGGAATGTCGACGTCGACATTCTTCAGATTATGTTCGCGGGCGCCGCGGACCCTCACAAATTCGAATCCAGAGCGGGCAGCCGTCCGGGGAGCGCTGTCGGCCTTTTTGTCCATAGACTCCAACCCACGGGAAGCTCGAACGATCCAGCTCCGATTTGGACGCTGGGTCCTCGCGAATCTCTTTTGGTCGGTTCGGCGTCGCGTGATCAAGGCTTTTGGCGTCGGTTTCGCTCGGCCGCAACAGGGCTGCGGCCCATCGCAGGCCGCGCCTGACGTTTTCGGCAATATCTCGGCCGCCAGACAAGTATGACCGTCATATTTTGGCCATAGGCGGTTTCTTAAAGGCCTGGGCGGGCCACGTTCCCGCCTCTGTTTTGCGTCGCTCGACCCGGTGCGGTCGCTTCGCAACCCAATCGCAGGTCATCGCTGCGCTCCTCCTCCCACTGTCAGGATGGTCTGCCAACAACAAGAGGACTTTGTAATGCGTAAAACTCTTGCGGCTGTCGCCGTGCTCCTGGCCTTTGCTTCATCTGCTGCCGAAGCTCGCGGTCGTCACCATCATCGTCATTATGCGCACGCACACGCGGGTCGCCCGGCGGCCTGGTGCGGCTGGTTCATGCGCACGCAGGTCGGCAGCGATCCGGGTCCGCAATACAATCTGGCGCGTTCCTGGGCGCGCTACGGCACCAATGCCGGCGGCCCCTCGGTCGGCGCGATCGTCGTCTGGCGTCACCACGTCGGCAAGATCGTGGGTCATGAGAACGGCCAGTGGATCGTCACCAGCGGCAACGACGGACACGCCGTGCGCACGCGGCCGCGCTCGCTCGCCGGCGCCATCGCGTTCCGCAACGCCTACGCTTCGTTCTAGGGCATGATCCGGAAAAGTGCGAAGCGGTTTTCGAAAAGATCATGCTCAAGTAACACCCCGAAGCGCGATGACGACCTCATCGCGCTCTGGCGGAACTTTGCTTCTGTGCTGACATTCGAGCGTGCGATGCCGAGCGGTATACGAACCGTTCATCATCGCCGCCTACGCTGCGGCGGGGTTTCGCCCTGAAGCCCTCAGACGGGCGCCGTCACCTGTGTTGACCAGGTGGCGGCGCTTTTTCAAAGGAATGCATCCGCTTGCCCCAGAAACCGAAGAAAGTCGCGGCTGCTTCCAGGAAAGCTCCTTACGAGACTGCGCCTCACAAGAGTGCCTATTGGTCGGCCGCCTATGTCAGTTTCTGCAACGGCATGACCGTGTTCGCAGTGACCAGCGGCGTTCTCGGATTTCTTCTGGTGGCCAAGCTCTATCTGTGAGCGTCAGCGCTTTCCGATGCTCTTCAGATAGGCGCAGAACATGTCGGCCATGGCATCGGCATAGCTCTCGATCTCGGCCCGGCTTCGCGGGCTCTCCGAAAAATCCTTGCCGACCGTGCTCAGCGTCGTCGTGATCAGCTCGCCCGCCATTGCGCGGGCTGCGTCGGATGCCTTCGGCAAGGCCTCGCGCATGAAGACCTCGACGGTGCGCGCGCCCGATGCCCGCACCTCGCGGGCCTCCGGCGCGTCGCGATAGAGCGGCGCGGCGTCGCTCAGCGCGCCGCGCACTGCGGCCTCCTCGCATTCGGAATGGATGAACGCGTGCACCAGCGCGCGCAGCCGCTGCAAGGGCGGCCGCCCGCCATCTTCGAGAATCTCCCGCAGCAGGCCGGTGGTCTGCCGCCACTCGTCGCTCTGCAATCGGAACAGGATCGACGCCTTGTTCGGAAAATACTGGTACAGCGAGCCGACGCTGACGCCGGCCTTCTCGGCCACCCGCGCCGTGGTGAAACGCTGCGCGCCCTCCTTCGTCAAAACCTGAACAGCCGCCTCGAGAATCGCCGCGACGAGTTCGGTCGAGCGCGCCTGTTGCGGCTGTTTTCGCGAGGAAACTGAAGAGCTTCGCCGTTCGGTCATGGACGTCTTATGGGCAATTCGGGGAATGCGATTAGCGAATGCGAATAATTATTCGTATTTCAGGCGAGGCGCAAGAACGCGCCGCTTTTGCACCGGAGACCCACATGACGACCCTCACCTCACCCCAGTTCGCAGGCCTGCTCGACCGCCTGTTCGCGCAAGCCTCCGCAGCGGTGGAAGAAACCCGGCGCGCGGTGGCCGACCTTTCCGACGCGGACCAGGCGCGCCTGATGCGCAGCAAGACCGACTACCGCGCGCTCTACGGCCGCCTCAACAATGTGCCGCTCGCGGTCTCGCGCGAGACCGGTGCGCTGCTCTACATGCTGGCGCGTGGCGCGCGGGCGCGCAACATCGTCGAGTTCGGCACCTCGTTCGGCATCTCGACACTGCACCTCGCCGCTGCGCTGCGCGACAATGGCGGCGGCCGCCTGATCACCAGCGAGTTCGAACCGGCCAAGGTCAAGCGCGCCCGCGACAACCTCATCGCGGGCGGGCTCGACGATCTGGTCGAGATCCGCGAGGGCGACGCGCTCACGACGCTGCGCAGCGATCTGCCCGATACGATCGACCTCGTGCTGCTCGACGGCGCCAAGGGGCTCTATCCCGATATCCTCGATCTGGTGCAGGGGCGGCTCAAGCCCGGCGCCTTCGTGGTCGCCGACAATGCCGACGACAGTCCCGACTATCTGGCGCGGGTGCGCGCGCCGGCAAGCGGCTACATCTCGGTGCCGTTCGCCGAGGACGTCGAGCTGTCGATGCGGCTGCGCTGAGATGGATGCGGGCAGGGCGCGCGATCAGGCCGCCTTGATCTCGGATCGAATTTCGACGTCACCATCCCACCCAATTGAGATAGAGACGCAGAGTTTCCCCACGCGAGATTTCCACGGCATCGCCGGCAAAGCTCGCCCAGACGATGCCGCTCCCTTGGCTGCTTTGCCAAATCAGTGTAACACCATCTAACGAGCACGCTTGTATTGCTACAAAGTCAATTCGTTTGTCGCCAACGGCGATCGGTTGCGCCGCCATTTTGTCGACGCTCCCATAACCTGGGGCAAGATAAAGGGAGCCTTGATCAACCGATTCGATGAGATCAGCGGGCCTGACAATATCAACGGTCGCGATCGGCTCCGTCGAAAGCTTTCGCCGATCCGCTTCCTTGCTACCTTCAATACCCATTGGGCGAGTTGCGCTTTCGACCGCACTGCCTTGTTGATCTTTTCGGCGAAATTCGGCCTGTAGTTGCCCCAAGCGGGCGCGCGCTTCTCCAAGTTCGCGCGTTTCAATATAGGCAAGGGTGTCGCTAGTCAGTTCTCGTATCGCCCTCCATCTAACGCCAGGCATCTGGTGATACCTTGCGAGCGCTTGCTGCAGGAGATCTTTGGACGTAGCAATGTCGCCTCGCTCGAATAGAACGATGGCCAAGTTATTCAATGTTTCGAGCGTCGCTGGATTATCGTCGCCAAACTTCGTGCGCCTTACGTGCAGTACGCTCTCGTACAGAAGCTTAGCCTCGGCGAAGTCTGCACCTGCAAATGCGACTGATGCCAATTGATCGAGCGCCGCCAGCGTTGCTGGATGATCCTCCCCATAACCGTCTGACAAGCGGGCAATGCTGGCGGTCAAGAGCGACTTTGACATTGCAAGCTCACCGAGTTCTTGGCACAACTTGCCGGCGTCCAGCAGCGCCTCGCCTAACATCGATGGATCAATATCGCTGTCAGAGAATATTGCCGATTGCGACCACCCGCGAATCAAGTCAAGCGCCGCGTCGCGATTCTTCTGTCTTGCGGCTCCCGCCGCATCAAGAATCGCCTTGGTCCACCCATCGAATAGCTCCTCGGACGGCTTCCGCTCAATCAAAGAACGGCTGAGCCTAATTGCCTCGTCGACGGATCTTTCCATCAGCTCACGTGTGACCGAGTCACATAGTCGAACGATCTCTCGCTCCTTTCGGACCGCGCCAAGCGAGTGCCACGGAAAGTCCAATTCGATTAGCCGATCTCGAAATGCCAAATAGCTCCGCGCCAATGAAATGCGCGTATCATTGATTGCTAACGCGACCGCGATAGGCTCTCCATACGCATAGTCAGGAATGTGCTGAAGAAGAACTTCAGTGAAATAGCTTTCGAGATCAACTTTCGTATTTGGGTACAAGCCCTCGAATAGCTGCTCAAATACTATTTGATAGCCCCGCAAATCGGGTGGAAGCAGCATGGCTATTGAAGGATCAGCATTATTAATCCCCCTGCGCCAAGCCTTGAAAAGCTGTTCCTGCGCCAGCTCGATTCGGGAGGGAAGGGGAAATATCTTGAGAGGCCTTCCGTCCGGTGAACGGTTGCGATAGGTAACAGCCTCAGCTACGAGATTCTCAATGCCCGTCAAGCTCTGCTGGTTGGGCGTGAACACCACCACCAGCTTGTCAGGAAGCAGTGTTGTACAAATTCCGCTGGTATCAGTAATTCCGGTTCGGGAATCGATCAGAACATAATCAAAACGTGAGCGCAGGAAATCTACGAAGCCTGAGAACATCCCCATAGTCGCATGAAACAAGTCATCCCAACGGAACTCGGAAACCCGACGCGGATAAGTGATGTCGAACAGACCAGCCTTCATTAAGTGCAGGCCGGGAAAAGTTGTATCGAGCAAAAACTCAGTAAAGTCCTGGTGACCGAACCAGGTCTTTGCACGCTGTCGATTTGCGACGAAGTCCTCCGGATCATAGTTGGCCTGCTCGCGATCGAACAATTCAAAGAGCTCCAGGCAGCCCTGAGCTGTATCAAATCGCTTTGCTGAGTCTGGCTCGAGATATCGATGAAAGTACCGATGCAGCCCCGGCGCTTCGAAGTCCCAATCAATAGCCAGCACACGCGGCGCCGCAACCTGGACGTCCTCCCCCGCAAGCAAGCAGGCGAGGTTAGCTAACGCCATGGTTCGTCCCGTGCCACCCTTGTAGGAGTAGAATGTAATTATCTGGCCGGCCTGGCGCTCGGTCATTTCATTCCCTCGGTCCATGGTGAAGGGGTAAATTCAATTGGCGAAGTTGCGAGACCTGCGTCAGCCAGCTTAAGATGTCTCCCGTTTCCGGGAACTTGAACTGACGGCAATTCGCGTTACTAAAGACGCCTGCATTGTGCAGAGCGACGTAACGCAAATAGATCTCCTTTGCCAACTTCTTGAACTGCGCCTGACAGACGCGCTTCTTGAAGTCGGATTCGCACAAAACATCGAAGTCTTCATACTGGCGAGTGTGAACGATCTCATGGGGGAGCCAATCAACTTCTCCCCGAAAAACGACAGGGAAGATCAGTCCCTTGTTACCGAGATTCACTACTGTTGAGCGACGACGTTGCTCCTCCAAGCTAAGCATAGCTTTGTACTCGAGCGCACAGTAGGGAGATCGCACATCAAAGTGGAGGGGCGACAAGAACATCACCATACACGCGCTTCTGCAGAGTTGGTACGCCAGCTCAGCATTTAAGTGGTCGCCGACCTTGAGCCCCTCTTCATCAAAAAAGATCGGAACATTGGGCAGAAACCACATCAATTGCTTTCTTAGTTGGCGAACAAAAGCCTTCACAAAGACATGAGCGTCGGGGTCATGCGTATGGCGGTAGCTGATAAAGCAAGCGTTGATATCTTCATTCATGCTAAGGCATGCTCCCTGTTGGGATCATTTCACCCTGGATTGCGGCGACGGCCATGTTGAGATTCCCGAATAGCAATCGGGGCGAACATTTCTTCAGAAGCAATTGAAAGTAACTTTCAGATCTCGTTCGTATCCAGCGTCGTGTCATCGCGCCGACTTTATTTTATCGATCACCGCGGCGAGCCGCGCGCGCGCGTCCACGTCGCTTAGCTGCGCAAGACTGGTTTCAAGGTCAGACAGAATGGTGTCGATCTTCCATGCTACCGTACCTTCGTTCAGCACTTCATCGGCCAGTTGCCCGGCTTTATCAGGCTCACCGAGGTCGAAGGCCGCGGTAAGCAGCGTCGGACGCAGCCATTCGTCGGCCACTTGCAGCCGCTTGGCACGTTCGCAAGCGGCGATCGTCAACCGGAGAGCCGTCTGCGCACGCTCCTCGTCTCCTGCACCTCCCCGCGTGCGATAGAGACGCGGCAGATTGCTGGAGCAATAATAGGCGTTGAGATCGAGCTCCATTCCCTGCTCGTAGCATTCGATTGCCTTTGCGAGTGCCTGCCGCCTCTCGGCGGCGCTGGCCGTTGCCGCCTTGGCAAGCCGCTTGTAGCGACCACCCATCAGGCCAAGGCGTTCCGGCGTCGGCCGTGCCATGTCGATCAGCGTTTCGATCTCGGCAATGGCCTGGATTGCGTCGCCAACCTGGGCCGCCGCAAATGCCCGATTTTCCTTCACTTCGGGTTCGTCCGCAAAACGATCAGGAAGATTCTCGATGTACTGCAGCACGACGTTCCAGTCCGCGGTGGTGTCGACGCAGTCGCGCAGCAGCAGCAGCAGGGCGAGCGCCTTCGCATAGGTCGCGGGTGGATTGCCCTCGGCGGCAATCAAGGCCTGGGCCCGCTTCATGCGCTCGGGCGCTAGCGACGCGCGCACCGCTCGTATCTTGGTCTGGAACGCGGCTTGCTCGGCGAGCTGGCCCCGCATCACCGTCGCCTTGCGCGGATCGACCTTGTCTGGATAGCCCGGGATCGACTGATGCATCGGTGAAATCCCGGTCGCAAGCGCCCTGATGGGCGCCTTGATTGCGGCCTGCATCGCGGCAGCGGTGGCCTCGGTGATCTCTCCTTCGGGCAGCGGATAGCGGACGGTCCGCATCTGCACGACATCGAACAATTGCTTGGACCAGTCCGCCGCAAGCAGGACGCACCCCGTCTTCTGCGATGCGTGACGAATACCGACTTCGTAATAGACATTCCCATTTGGAATGGTCATGTCGGCCAGCACAAGATCGGCGAAATAGAGCCGTTCCAACATTTCGCTGATGATCAGTCCGCTGGTGTCCTGGTCGGCCCGTACCGGCTCATAGCCCAAGTCCTTGATGACGGGAACATAGCCGTGGTCCCAAAGTGCATTGAAATCGATCTCGGCGGGCCCGCGCCCCGTTTCATTTTGCGTCGCCCTTCGGCCGTAAGGCATGATCATGAAGCATGACGGCATTTCTGAAATCTCCTAGTCCCATAATTTTCTCGTGTCGAGCCAGTAGATCCACGTCGTCTTGCGGCCGGCCTCTTCCATCAGGTGCTTCGCGCCGCCCGGACCATCGCCGCCCTCGCCGTTCCACAGGCAGATGAAGGCCATTTTCTCGCCGCCAAAGCGCGCGGCGCGCTGCAGCATCCATTGATTGTCGCGCTCGTAGGCGTTCTCGCCGGCCGGCAACGGCCCGAGTTCGTCGGGCATGACGTGGAGCGTCGCCTGCGATTTGGCGGCGAAATACCGCGCGCGCCAATCGCCTCCGGCGAAATCCACCGAGCCGGCGAGGAAGGTCGGCTCGTCAAACGGAATGTAGATTTCAAGCCGCATGCGCTGCGCGAGCGCGGCTTCCGCAAACAACAGGTCGCCGCCGCAAGCGCCGCCGCAGATTGCAAGATCGCCTTCGCGGACCCCGATCCGCTCCAGCGCGGCGGCAATCGCAGCGGCGGCCTTGGGCGCCTCGTCGGGTGGAAAGCGTGGCGTTTTTCGATCCGGCGCATCGATCATGTGACCGCTGAAGAGAACCACCGTGTTCGGTGACTTGGCGTCTTGCTCGGTAGCCATCGCGACACCTCGACTCATGACCGGATCATTGCGTCCAGGTGCCGAACTTAACTGAAGGCGAAATCCTTGTCGAAGCCGGGATCGGCGTGTCCGCCGCGCCGCGCGGCATCACGCGAGGTCGAAGGCCGGCGGGAAATGGTCCGCGCTGACCTGCTTCTCCGCGGCCTTCGCGCCGATCCCGGCGAGTTCGTCCATGTTCTTCGGATCGTCCATCGCCGCGATCTTCGCCAGCGCGTCCGGCGTCCGCTCGATGCCAAGCGTCTGCTTCAGCGAGGCAGTCTCCAGCAGCACGTTGTAGCGCGCATAGGTCGCGAGCTGCGGCCCGCTCTGGCTGTCCGCAATCATGTCGGTCACCGCGCGATCGATCGACCACGGCGTACGGCAATCGGTCAGCCATTGCAGCATGCCGTGATTGTGCCGGCTGCAATCGTCCATCAACGACTGCAGCGAGCGCACGCCCTGCTCTGCCGCCGGCATGCGGACGATCTGCTCGGTCGAATAGGTGGAGCGGAATTGGCCCGTACCGGCCGAGATCAACAGCAGCCTGTCCTTGCCGGTATGCCAGCGAAAGCCGTGGCCATGGAGCGCCGCGAGCATCAGAAGTTGCAGTGCCGGATCGTTGAACGGGCTGACGCCGCCGTCGACGAAGGCGCCATTGACCGTGTGACCGTCGCGCGCCGAGATCGTAATCTCCTCGGGTTTGAAATAGGTCGGCGCCGCGGTCGAGGCACGAACGACTTGCGTCAGCCGCAATGCGCCGTCCTGCTTCGCAAAAGCCGCGTCCGGATTGTTATGCAGCGGCCAGGGACTGCCGGTGTCGAGCCGCTTGGTCATGATCATCAGGCCGGTGCGGACCCGATCGCCGCCGAGCACGGTATCGGCGCCGAGCTGCGTATCGAGCGCGCGCTGCAACGCGTCGGAGTCGAATTTCGGCGCCAGCAACCCCCGCCGCCAGAATGATTCCTGGAAGATGTCGGTGCCGATCCCGCGATAGAGCGTCTTCAAGGCGTCCACGGTCATGCCGCAGGCAAGTCCGGCCGCGATAATCGATCCCGTCGAGGTGCCGCCGATCAGATCGAAATAGTCGCACAGCAACAGGTCGTTGTTGTTGTGCCGCTTGCGCAACAGTGCCTCCATCGCGGCCAGATATTCGAGCGTCAGAATGCCGCGAATGCCGCCGCCGTCGAGCGCCAGGATTCGCTTCGGTCCGGCATCGCGATCGAGATGCTGCTGCTTGGTCTTCGGCATGGTTGCCCCCGCAGAACAATGAGATTTGCTGATTTCGAAACGACCGACCGGTCGCGGCCGAAGGCCCAATTGGATGCGCTTCCGAGCGCAAACGGCACCAGGTCATGACATGAGCGATGCACCAGATCGATACACCGACTTGTTGACGATTTTATCCATTCGACGCCGGAGCACGGCGATTTTCCCGCGCGCGGCTCCCCGCGACAAACATCATGCACCCCATACACGCTAAGGTATAGTGAGCTAGTTCACTGGCAGGGGGCATTTCTTTTTCTCAGCCAGCGGCCGCAAATTCCAGCAGCGGGCTATCATTCGATCCGTAGCGAGACGCGCAACGAGACCCGGCCCGGCCGTCGCAGCAATTTGATGCAGATCGGATTTTGCCATGCCAAACGATTTCTCGGTGTTCATCAGCCATCGCGCCGAAGACAGATTCCTCGCCCGTCTGTTGAAGGCGCGGCTCGAATATCTCAGCAGCCTGGACGGCCAGCGTCCGATGGAATGCTTCGTCTGCGAGGAAATCCCGGGCGGCTCGGAATGGCGGCAATGGATGATCGACAACACGGCGAAGGCCGATTGCCTGATCTTCATCCACACCAACGCCGAGCACAATTGGACCTGGTGTGCGTCCGAGATTTCGCAGTTCGACGGCTACAAGCGCGCGCTGAAGCTCACCTCGAAGGTGCTGTGGTTCTCGGTCGACGCATCGCCGTCGTTCCCGATGCTGGCGGAAAACGAGTTCTACGGCATCGGCGAGGAAGACGTTCGGCGGTTTCTCGAAGATTTGTTCGTGAAGCCGACCTTCGGCGTCGCCCCGCTCAGGCCGCGGCTGAATGCCAACCACGCCCGCGACTTCAACGAGGCGGCGAAGGATCTGCACGCGCAGTTCATGCAGATCACCCGGCCCGAAGAGCTGTTCCGCCTGCGGCTGCGCATCGTGTTCAGCGACGAGCTGTCGTTCCGGCAGAAGGCCGAGACGCTGAGGACATTGCCGCCGGCGGACCGCGCGCGCGGCTTCCTGAAGGATGCGAAACTCGAGGCCGACGCTGCCACCACCACGCTGCTGTCCGGTCCCGATACGGCCGATCTCGACTGGGAGGATCTGCTCAGCGCGCAAAACCGCTACGACAGCGGCGCCTGGCTCGACGAGCTGACGAGCTATGTCGCGAACTCGTTCGCCGACGTGGATATTGCCAGCCGGCGAGGCCGCGAGCAGGTCCTGAGCCCGATCTTCCGCGATCTGAAGCTGTATCAACCGGTGATCGCGCGGCTCGAATATCTCGACAGCACGCCGTTCTCGGTCGTCATCATCTTCGTGCCGATGCCGCCATTCAGCGAGGATCCGAGGCTGATGGTTGCGCAGAACATGCCGAAGGACATCGTCTTCCTCTCGATCCTGCTGCGGCTGGCGCGGCGCTTCCGATGGTCGTTCCTCGAGCCGCTGTACAACGCCGTCGAGGACCTCGACGAGGACGTCACCGCCAAGCGATGGGACGACCTGCTCGCGCGCTACCACGAATGCCTGGAGAACCTGGATTCGATCCTGCGGCAGGGCAACATGCGCGAACTGGAAACCGTCGGCGACATCAAATCGGCGATCAACATCTCCGACGATGCTCTCTTGAAGGAGATGTTCAAGGATTGGGGGACGTTTCAGACCCGGCTGGCGCAGGCCATCGAGAAGAGGTCGCCCGGCGATGTCAGGCAGACGCTGGAGCCCTGGCTGAAGCGCAACAAGGATTTCATGAAGCAGCTGCTGGTCGAAACCCAGAGCAAGGTCGAGAAGCTGCGGCCGCTGGAGGCGCGCGCGGGATAGAGGAACGCAGGTTCGGTTCGATCCGAACCCTGCGCTCAGATCATCGAGGCGACGCGCTCGAGGCCGATCAGGCGCGCCAGCGAGCGGACCTCGTTCTTCTGGTCCTCGCGCAGCTGGAACAATAGCGGCATCGCCGCCGATTTCAGCTGCTGGACCTCCTCGGAGTCCGGATCGATCGGCATGGTGCCCGAAGCGGGATCGCCCTGGCGCTTGGCGTGGATCTTGCGGGCGACGGCGCGCAGCGCGGTCTCGACCGCCGGCCAGTAATATTCCTGCGACGACGAGAGCTTGAGCCGGTCCTTGATGCCGGCGATCTGGGCATCACTGAGCAGCGCATAGTTTTTCTGCGGCGCCGGCTTGGCGGCCGCCTTGGCCTTCGGCGGCGCTGCGGGCGCGACCGGCGCGGGCTCGGCGACCTTCGGCTGCGCGGCATCGACGGGATCGTTGAGCTTCGGCAGGCCTATATCGGCGGGCTCGGCCGACGCGTAAGCCTGGCGCACCGTATCGGCTGCACCCGGTATCGCGGCTTGCGCGCGCAGCAATAGCGGCGACGGGCCGGCGGGAGGATCGGCCGGTTTGGTGGGCACGTCAAAGGAGGCCGCGGCAAGCGTCGTGACCGCGAGCTTGTCCTGCTTGCTGGCACGGTTGGCGACCGGACCGACGTCGGCCTGCGCCGCCGGAAGGCTGTCACGGCCCAAAATGGCTGTGATCGCGGCGCCGGCGAGCAGGAAGCAGGTCAGGGCGACGATGGTGATGGCTCTGGTCAAAAATTACTCCATTGCCGGCCGGTGTCACCGCAAACTGCGCGCGAAATGCGGCGTTAGCGTGCCGCGACGGCGCCAAATAGGTGAAATCGTCCCGAAACGGCCCGAAAAATCAGGCTGCCGCATCAAGCTCATAGGCTTCCTGGATGTCGGCGACGATCTCGTGCGCCGTCCAGAGCGCGCCGGGCTGGACCGAATGCATGCTGACGGTCCAGTTGGTGCGGCGGGTCCGCGGCGTGCTGACGATGTCGAATTCAACCTGACGGCACAGCGGATGCCGCTGCAGGGCGTAGAACACCCGGGTCCGGAGTTCGTCGAGCGAGGCCGGGGTCTTGGAGAGCGCCTGAAGAGCCATGTCGCATTCCCACAACTGCCGGGCGGCCGGCCGTGGCGGCGGACCATCCCGTGACGCATAGTTGGGACTGGCATGGTTAATGCCGCGTTAAGCGGACAGGCGGCACTTGAATGATCAGGCGAGCCGCACCCGCGCGCTCGCCGCCTCGTATTCCGCGACCGTCCGCGCCACGAGTTCGTCGACGCCGAGCACCCCGGTCACCCCCGAAGTGGAGTGGCCACCGCTCCAGATGTCGCGCCAGCGTTTCGGCCGGCTTTCACGGGCGCCGATGTCGATGTCCTTGCCGATGTCGATCGCGCCGCGCGCCGGCAGGTCGTCGGGATCGAGACCGGCGGCCTCGATCGAGGGCCGCAGCATATTGGTCTGCAGACCCGTGAACGCCGTCGTCAGCAGGATGTCGTCGGCGGTCGCCGCGACCAGCATCTGCTTGTATCTCGCATCCGCCATGCTCTCGTGCGTCGCGATGAACTTGGTGCCCATATAGGCCAGCTCGCAGCCGAGCGCCTCCGCGGCGCGCAGCGCGTGGCCGTCGCTGATGCCGCCGGCGAGCACGATCGGGCCGTCGAAGAAGCCGCGCACCGCGCGGACGAACACGAACGGATTGAGCCAGCCGGTCTGCCCGCCGGCACCCGCGGTGAGCAGCACCAGCCCGTCGGCACCGACTGCTGCCGCGCGTTCGGCATGGCGGATCGAGGCAACGTCGGCGAACACCAGCGCGCCGGCATCGTGCAGGGGGCCAAGCACCGGCGCCGGCGAGCCGACCGAGGTGATCACGAGCTCCGGCTTGTGCCGCAGCAGCACGGCGAGATCCTGCTGCAGCCGCGCGTTGGAACGATGCACGATCAGGTTCGGGCAGATCGGCGCCGCCGCTTGGCCGCTCGCATCTTCATGCGACCGCAAGCGCCCCTCGATGTCACCGAGCCACGCATCGAGCTGTTCCGTCTCACGGCAATTCACGGTCGGAAACGAACCGATCACGCCGTTGCGGCAGGCGGCTACCACCAGTTCGACACCGGAGACCAGAAACATCGGCGCCGCAATCAGCGGCAACCGAAGGCGATCGCGAAAACGCGCGAGAGGATCAGCGGACAATTGCTTCTTCCCATCATCATTGTGTTAGCTTGTCGCCAACATTGGCACGCAAGAGGCCAAAGACAAAGCGGGAGGAGGCCACGACATGAGCAATCCGCTCTATGCATTTCCGGCGGTATGCGAACAAACCTTGCGGGCACTGGCGCGCTATCCGTCACGCACCGCCTTCGCATGGCCGGGCGGCTCGCTCAGCTATCAAGGCGCGACCGACCTGATCGGACGGATGCAAAGCGTGTTCATGCGGCTCGGCTTTGCGCCGGGCACCCGCGTCGCGATGCTCACCGCCAACCGTGCCGACAGCTGGTGCGCCGGCGTCGCTGCGCAATTGTCGCGGCTCGCGATCACCTGGCTGCATCCGCTCGGCTCGCTCGACGACCAGTTGTTCCAGATCGAGGATTCCGAAGCCGAGATGCTGATCATCGACGGCATCACGTTTCGCGACCGCGGCGGCGAGCTCGCGGCGAAAGCGCAGGGCCTGAAGACGGTGTTCACGCTCGGCCCGGCGGATTACGGGGCCGACCTGTTGCGCGTGGTCGAGGATGCCGGCAGCGCGACTGCGAAGAACTTCGCCCGCGACGACGACATCTCGACCTTGAACTACACCGGCGGCACGACCGGCAAATCCAAGGGTGCGCTGCGCACTCACCGCGAATATGGCGGCTTCGCCGCAGCCATCCTCGCCGACTTCGAGATCCCCGAGACGCCGCGCTACCTCACGGTGGCCCCAATCAGCCATGTCGCGGGGACAAAAGTGCTGCCGACGCTGATGCGCGGCGGCACCGTGCACATGCTGAAGGGGTTCGATCCGGACGCGGTGTTTGCGACCATCGAACGCGAGAAGATCAACTTCACGCTGTTCGTGCCGACCATGATCTATGTGATGCTGGATCATCCCGCGCTGCCGAAAACCGACCTCTCCTCGCTCGAGCTCCTGCTCTACGGCGCGTCCGCGATGTCGCCGAGCCGGCTGGTCGAGGGTATCGAGCGGATCGGCCCGGTGTTCTCGCAGCTCTACGGCCAGACCGAATGCTATCCAGTCTCGGTGCTGCGCAAGGCCGACCATGATCCGAAGACGCCGGACCTGTTCCTGTCCTGCGGCTTCCCGATCGCCGCCTGCCAGGTCAAGATCCTCGACCAGGACGACCAGGAGGTTGCAACAGGCGACGCCGGCGAGATCTGCGTCCGCGCCACCCACGTGATGGCCGAATACTGGAAGCGGCCCGACATCACGGCGGAGACGCTGAAGAGCGGCTGGCTGCACACCGGCGACATCGCGCGCAAGGACGAACGCGGCTACATGTTCATCCTCGACCGCAAGAAGGACATGATCGTCTCCGGCGGCTTCAACATCTTCCCGCGCGAGGTCGAGGATGTGCTGTCGCAGCACGCCGATGTGGCGATGGTTGCCGTGGTCGGCGTGCCCGACGACAAATGGGGCGAGGCCGTCACCGCCGTCGTGGTGACGCGCGAGGGCGCGGTGCCCAACGCCGACGAGCTGATCGCCCTCGTCAAGGCAAAGAAGGGATCGGCGCACGCGCCGAAACAGATCCAGTTCGTCAACGAGCTGCCGATGACCGGCGTCGGCAAGGTCGACAAGAAGGTGCTGAAGGCCCGCTTCTGGTCCGGCCGCGACCGCATGGTGGGGTGAGATGCTCGTTCCGTCATTGCGAGCGAAGCGAAGCAATCCATCGTCCCGCAAACGGAGAGATGGATCGCTTCGTCGCTAATGCTCCTCGCAATGACGGCGAAGCAAAGCGCGCCGCACCTAGGGCAATGGTGAGAGAGTGGACGGCGCGGCGAGAGTATCCGCGCTGGCATCCGCCGCGGCGGTGTGCTGCCTCGCGTCCTGCCGCAACAGCTGATCGAGCCGCTCGCGCAGCTGATCCTGATGATAGGGTTTGGCCAGCCGCGGCAGGTCGAGCTGGATGCCGTCGGGCAATTCGGCATAGCCGGTGGCGAGCAGCACGAGGAGGTGCGGCCGCAGCTTGCGCGCGGCCGCGGCGAGCTCGACGCCGGTCATGCCGGGCATCACGTGATCGGTCATCATCAGGTCGATCTCCTGATCGGTCCTGAGGATGTCGAGCGCCTGCGCTCCGGAATGGGCGCCGATCACGCGATGACCGAGGTCCTCCAGCATCTCCATGGTCGACATCGCGATCAGCGCATCGTCGTCGACCAGCAGGATCACCGCCGAGCGCTTGACCGTCTGCGGCGCGGGCGCCGCGCTCTCGACCGCCGGCGCCGTTGTCGCGACCGGCAGCACCAGCGCGGCTGTGGTGCCCTTGCCGACCGCGCTCGACAGCTGCAGCGCGCCGCCGAGCTGCACCGCGAGCCCATGCACCATCGAGAGGCCGAGCCCGGTGCCCTTGCCCACCGGCTTCGACGAGAAGAACGGCTCGATCGCCCGCTTCAACACCTCCGGCGACATGCCGGTGCCGCTGTCGACGACCGACAATTTCAGGTACTTGCCCGGCTGCAGCACCGGATCGTTCTTGGCCTGCGAGGCCGCGAGACGGATCTCGATCACACCGCCATCCGGCATCGCGTCGCGCGCATTGATCGCCAGGTTGAGGACCGCAAGCTCGAGCTGGTTGGTATCGACGCAGGCCGGCGGCAGCCCCTCGGGAATGTCGAGCCGCAGCACGATGCGCGGTCCGAGCGAACGCTCCAAGAGGTTGCTCATGTCGCGCACCAGCGTGCCGAGGTCGACCGGCACCGCGCGCAGATCCTGCTGCCGCGCGAACGCCAGCAATCGCTGCGTCAGCGAAGCGCCGCGCTCGGCGCCCTGCAACGCGCCATCGACCAGCCGGCGCAGCCGCGGGTCCTCCGGCATCCGCTTGCGCAGCAGGTCGAGATTGCCCATCACCGCCATCAGGAGATTGTTGAAATCGTGCGCGACGCCGCCCGTGAGCTGGCCGATCGCCTCCATCTTCTGGGCATGGCGGAGCTGCTCCTGCGCCCGCTCGCGCGCGGCGACCTCCTTCATCAGGTCGGCGGTGCGCTGCTCGACCCGCTGCTCCAGCGTCGCGGTGAGTTCGGCCAGCGCGGTGCGCTCGGCGGCGAGCTGCGCCAGCAGCGCCTCGCGCTCGATCTCCGCGGTCTTGCGCGCCGTGATGTCGGAGCAGACGCCGACCAGCGAGCGGATGCTGCCGTCGGGGCGGCGCACCGCACGGGCGCGGACATCGACCCAGTGCTGGGTGCCGTCAGGCCAGATGTTGCGATATTCGATCCGGTAGTCCGCGCCGGTGCGCAGCGTCTGCTCGACGGTTTCGGCGCGGCGGACGCGGTCGTCGGGATGCACCGAACCCAGCAGATCCTGATAGGTGAAGGGATCGCCGGGCCGGCGCCCGAAGAAGGCCTTGCAGGTCGGCGACGCCTCGAGCTCGAAATCAGGGAGATGGACCTCGAGCGCGCCGAGATGGCCGGCGTTGAGCGCGGTCTGCAACAGATCTTCGCTCTCGGTCAGGTCCTCGAGGATCTGGCGGGTCTGGTACTGGCGGCGACGGCCGCGCACTGCGGATGCGACCAGGCTCACCAGCGTGGTCGGGTGAAACGGCCGCTCGATGAAGGTGACGTTGCCGAGCGCGCGGCCGAGCCGCGCCGCTTCCGGATTCCGCTCGGGAGGCCCGGCCTCGCTCATCAGCACGATGGGGAAATCCGACCATGACGGCTGCGCGTTGAGCCAACGCGTCAAGCCGGCGAGGTCGGCGGTCCGGATCGCCTCATCGGCAATGATGGCAAGGCCCGCGCCGCTTGCGACCTGGCGCTCGAGCTCGGCGAGGTCGCCGCAGATATTGGCGTAGTAACCGGCTTCCTTGATCAGATGGGCGGTCTTGACGGCGTCCCGCTCGCTTGCGGCGAGGATGACCGCGCGTTCCGAGGACGGGCCAGGCTTCATCGCGTTCGTCCCTGCGGCACCCAGGCGCAGCGACCGGCCGGCCCAGCACGATGCCGCCAGGCGGCCAATGCGACGATGCCGGCGGCGGGATCGATACGCGTCATGGGGCCCCCCTAACGGGAGCGAAACTCGCTGGTGCGGCCAACCGTTCCCATGAAGGGAGGTTATTTTTGTCGCAGGGCCAGTCGCTTGGCGCGGCCCCCGCAGCGTGAACGCGAATCGGTGAAACAACCCCATGCACAGGAGGCGTGGCCAGTCTTCGCCTTCCCCCTGAAAGGGAGGAAAGGTCGGGATGAGGGTCAGCCGCAGGCTCGGCAGCGCGTGGAGACAGCAGATCCCCACCCGCTTTGCTCTGGCGGGCAAAGCGACCTCCCCTTTTCAAGGGGAGGTTGGAGAAGCGCAGGTCAGCGGCGCTCGATCACCAGGCTCTGGACCGCCCGGCCGAAATAACCCCTGACATCGGCGAGCCGCGACATCGCAAGCCCGGCACCGTCAGGCCCGATCCAGGATTCGCCGTCGAGCAGGATCCAGTCGCCGACCGGCTCGCGCGCCAGGCTCACGGTGAGATCGGCGTTGATGAAGGTCCATTGGTTGAAATCGAGCGCCGGCGAGGTGCCGTTGGAAAAATCCGAGGCGACCACCGCCCGCATCGCCTGCGACACGGCGGCGCCCGCGATCAGCGGCTGATTGACGCGGAACCAGATCGCGCCCGGACCCATCACGCCGAAGCGGCCGCGCGCGGCCCGCATCGAAATGCACTTCACGAACGGACTGTTCGCGAGATTGCCCGGCTCGACCATGCTTTGGTCCGGCCCCGGCAGATCGACCGGAAGGGCTGCGATGTCAGGCGGCAACCCGGCCGCCTGATGCTTGATCTTGAGCACCGTGGCCGAGACCACGAGGACGCCATCGGCGAACAGCCTGACGCCGCAGAGCTGGATCTTGCGGCCGTCGCGCAGGATCTCGCTCGCGACCGTCAGCGGCGCCACCGGCACCGGACGCATCAGGTCGATGGTGACGCGCGCGATCCGCATCGGCACCGGCGTCGCGATCGCTTCGGCGGCCCACACCACCAGCGCCGCCGGCGCGGAGCCGTGCTGCATCCGCGGGTCCCACGGACCCGCGGCGTCGGGGCTGGTGACGACGCGGTCGCCGTCAACGCGAAAGATCGGCTCCATCAAGCAAGCGCCGGATCGACCGCTTCGTCGTATTCCTTCTTGAAGCGGCCGATCAGCTCGGCCGCGGGCACCACCTTGGAGATGCTGCCGACGCCCTGGCCGGAGCCCCAGATCTCCTTCCAGGCCTTCGGCTTGGCGCGCTCGCCCGAGGCATCGGTGCCGAAGCTCATCTTCGAGGGATCGGACGTCGGCAGGTTTTCCGGATCCATTCCGGCTGCGACGATCGACGGCTTCAAGTAATTGCCGTGCACGCCGGTGAACAAATTGGAGTAGACGATGTCCTCGGCGGACGAATTGGTGATCATGCTCTTGTAGCCCTCGACCGCGTTCGCTTCCTTGGTCGCGATGAAGGCGGAGCCGATATAGGCGAAGTCGGCGCCGATGATGCGCGCGGCGCGGATGGCGCGGCCGTTGGCGATGGTGCCCGACAGCGCAATCGGCCCGTCGAACCACTGCCGCGTCTCCGACACGAACGGGAACGGCGACAGCGTGCCGGCATGACCGCCAGCGCCGGCCGCGACCAGGATCAGGCCGTCGGCGCCCTTCTCGATCGCCTTGTGGGCGAACTTCTGGTTGATCACGTCGTGGAACACGATGCCGCCCCAGCCGTGGACGGCCTGATTGAGCTCCTCGCGCGCGCCGAGCGAGGAGATGATCATCGGCACCTTGTGCTTCTCGCACAGCGCCATGTCGTGATCGAGCCGGTTGTTCGACTTGTGCACGATCTGGTTGACCGCGAACGGCGCCGACGGCCGCTCCGGATGCGCCTTGTCATGGGCGGCGAGCTCTTCCTTGATCCGGTACAGCCATTCGTCGAGCAGTTCCGGCGGCCGCGCATTCAGCGCAGGGAACGAGCCGACCACGCCGGCCTTGCACTGGGCGATGACGAGGTCGGGCACCGAGATGATGAACAGCGGTGCCCCGATCACGGGAAGAGACAGGCGGCCCTTGAACAGAGCAGGCATGGACATTGGCGGCGGATCCTAAGGGTTGGTCGTTGGTCCCGAATGCTGACCGTCATACCAACAAGAATCTTTCCAGTGTCAAGTATTGCGTTATGGCGCTGCGAAATGGATGACAAAACTTCATCCAGGCGCGGCATTTTTCGCAGGCGTCTGGCATCCCAGACGTGGTTTTGTCTGCCTCATTGGCAGACTGCCCGTGTCACGAAATTTTCCGCCTTGCAGTCGTTCGGGCCGCGTTTGTGGCCCGGCAGATAGACCAGCGGCGAGCATTTCTCTGACGCGTCGGTGTCGATGCCCTTGCCTTCCTTGAAGCCTTTACTTTGGCACAGCCGGTCGGCGCCGATCTTGCAATCCGGCGCGCCGTTCGAGGCAACCACGCAGGCCGCGCGGCCGGTCACCACCGTCGAGGGCCGCGCGATGTTCGTGAGGTCGTTGAGGGTCTCGCCGGGGCTCTTGAGCGGCGGCAGCGCCGATTTCGACTTCTCGAACAGCTTGCCAATTTCGTTGATCAGCCCGGGGTTCTCGCGCTCGACCGGCGCGGCCGGCAGCTCGATCTGTTGCGGCTGCTGAGGCTCGACAGACTGCTGCGCCGGCGACTGGACACCAGGCGCGGGTGACGCACTCTGCGCCCATCCCCTATCGATCGCTGGCAGCGCCATCGACAGCGCAAGGCCCGCCATCGCAGCGCGTGTCTTGGCGGGATTGAGTCTTGCGGGATTCACCGGTCGTCGATTCCATCGGCCATCGCAGCGAGCGTAGTCCGAAGCCGTCCGTGGGCAAAGACGCTGACGACTAGAACTTTGGTCAGATCAGCTTGAATGCGACAACGAAGCCCAGCACCAGCACGATGGCGCCGATCGCAACCCACAGGCCGAGCCGCTTCTCGAGCTCGGCGCGGATGACATCGCCATAGCGGTTGAGCAGCACCGCGACGAAGAAGAAGCGGCCGCCGCGTGCGACGATCGAGCACAGGATGAACAGCCAGATGTTGTAGCCGGCAAAGCCTGAGGTGATGGTGACGAGCTTGTAGGGGATCGGCGTCAGCCCCTTCACCAGGATGATCACGGCGCCCCACTCGGCATAGGAGGCACGGAACCCGTCGACCTTGTCGGAGAGGCCGTAGAGATGGATCAGCCACTGCCCGAGCGAGTCGTAGAGCAGCGCGCCGATCGCGTAGCCGAGCACGCCGCCGGCAACCGACGCCACGGTGCAGACCGCCGCGAACCACCAGGCCCGCTTCGGCCGCGCCAGCGACATCGGCAGCAGCATGATGTCGGGAGGAATCGGGAAGAAGGAGCTCTCGGCGAACGCGACCGCCGCGAGAATCCAGAGTGCGTAGGGCTTGTCGGCCGCGTCGACGCACCAGTCGTAAATCCGTTTCAACATAGGCGCGATGAACCATCATGGAGCCGATTTGTCCATGCCGGGATTGGGCCGAATAGGGTCGATTTCAATCGGTCACCAGCCGGGCCGTGCATCCTTCGAGACGCGCGCAAGAGCGCGCTCCTCAGAGGGTGTGATTTTTTTGGGGTTTCAGCGAGCATTATAGCCGAAAGCCGGCGCGGTGTGATTCTCTGGCGATGACGGATTCGCGGGAGGTGATGTTGGCTGCCGATGAGTTGTTTGGGGACCTGCCGGAGCAGGCGAAGCCACCAGCCGAAGCGGGCTTGCCCGGCGCTCCGCGGCTGCGTGAGCCCCAGCGCGACCAGATTGCGCTGCGAGCGGTTGATATTGAGAGCCTGATCGGGGAAGACCATCCGGTGCGGCTGATCTGGTCTTATGTCGAAGAGCTTGATCTGAGTGAGTTGGAGGACCGGATCAAGGCTCGCGGCGATCGTCCCGGTCACCCCGCGACCTCGCCCCGGCTTTTGCTGGCGCTGTGGCTCTATGCCGCCAGCGAAGGCGTTGGCAGCGCGCGGGCGTTGGAGCGGCTGTGCGAGAGCCACGATGCCTATCGCTGGCTGTGCGGCGGGGTGTCGGTGAACTATCACCTGCTGGCGGACTTCCGGGTCGGCAACGCCGATCTGCTTGACCGACTGCTCAGTGAGCATCTGGCAGCGTTGGCAAAGGCCGGTCTCGTCGATCTGGAGACCTTGGCGCAGGATGGCATGCGGGTCCGGGCCAGCGCCGGGGCCGCCTCGTTCCGGCGCGAGGCGACGTTGGATAAGCATTTGGCGCAGGCTGAGGCCGTGGTGGAAGACCTCAAGCGCGAGGTCGACACACGCTCGGACGCCAGCAATAAGCGTGCCCGGGCAGCCAAGGAGCGGGCCGCGCGGGAACGCAGCGCGCGGGTGAAGGCGGCGCAGACGGCGCTCGCCGAGATCAAGCAGCAGCGCAAGGAGCGCGAAGAAAATCGCGGCAACGGCAAGACGCCGAAGGAGCCGCGGGCCTCCACGACGGACGCCTATGCACGGGTCATGAAGATGGCGAACGGCGGCTTCCGCCCCGCCTACAACGTGCAGGTGACGAGCGTGGCCGGCGAGCAGATCGTCGTCGACACCAGAATTTGCAACGTCGGATCCGATCGCGGCCTGATGCGCCCCATGCTGGAGCGGCAGCGTGCGCGGCCCGGAGGGTTGCCCAAGGACCATCTCGTCGATGGCGGCTTTGGCAGTGCCGAGGACATCGAATGGGCCTATGCCGAGGGCATCGATATCTTTTGTCCGCCCACTCAATCCAAGCACGGTACCGATCCCTATCTACCGCGGCGCGGCGACGGTCCGGGGGTGTTGGCCTGGCGTGCGCGAATGGCGAGCGAAGAGGGCAAGGCCCGATACAGGTCCCGGTCGATCTGCGAGTGCATCCATGCCCGCTGGCGCAATTGGGACCTGCGGCAATTGACCGTGCGCGGCATCGAAAAGGTCCGTGCCGTCGTGCTCTGGTACGCCCTCGTCAACAACATCCTGCAAGGCAACCGCCTCTCCAGAGCCTAAACAACGGGTCATCGCCGAACTCGAACTCAAACCTGCCAATTGCTGCGACGAACAGCCGCCAAAAACTCCGCAGGAGCCGAATCCGTCACAAGCTCTCAGGATGACGGGGCATGGGGTGTTCCAGCCTTTCCGGTTGGGTTTACGGCTACCGTTTGCGCAGCCGGTTCTCCAGCGCGACAATTCGACGCCGGACCACCGGGACCGGCGCGGTCTTGGACAGGCTCTTGGAGACCTTGACCGGTGACTTCGGCAGCTTCTCGGCGAGCCCGAGCAGCCGTTCGCGTCGCTCCATCTCGCGCCAGACATCCTCGGGCCTCACGCCGGCGGACGCCCAGAGCACCGTGAGATTGTAGAGCAGGTCCGCGCTCTCGCGAACCACGGCGTCCGGCTTGCCGCTGATGGCGTCGATCACGACCTCGACCGCTTCCTCGGCAAGCTTCTTGGCCATCTTGGCCGGCCCGCGCTGGAACAGCCGTGCCGTGCGCGACGTGGCCGGATCAAGATCCTTGGCCGCGATCACCGCCTGGTAAAGCCGCTCGATCGAATCACCCATCGTTCGAGCCTAATCGAAACGCGTCGCCGGCGTGTTAACGGCGCAATGGACGACAAAAAATCCACCGGCCTCGCAGCCGGTGGATTGGATCGATTGTGACAGTTTCGAGAACCGCCCGTGTCAGTAGGGCGTATAGGGCAGCGTGGAGCGGCGCCCGTAATAGGGGCGATAACCATAATACGGTCCGCCGCCGTAATAGGCCGGGCCGCCATAATAGGCAGGACCACCACCGTAGTAACCGGGGCCACCGTAGTAGCCGTAGGAGTCGTAATAGTCGCGGCGGCTCTGGGCTGCGGCGATCGCCAGACCCGTGCCGACGATGCCGGCGAACATGGCCGCAGCAGCCGCGCCACCACCGCCACCGCGATAGTAACGACGGCGCGCACTGATGTCGGTCGCACCGCTCGTGCCTTGTGACGTTGTCACTGTGGCCGCCTTGCCCGCCGGAGTTGAGCCTGCGAACGCCATCGTCGGCTCAACGGCCGTCAACGCCACCGCGGCAACCGTTGCCAACGTGGCTGCGCGGCCAATGGACGAAAAAACACCCTTTCGCGCAAACATTGCAGTCATCCTTAATGGAAGCCGGCCCGACGGGCCTTGGTTAGCTAACCACCACCTCTAGATTAGGTTCCCCAAACCGAATGCAAGCTCAACAACCCTAACGTGAAAACAGCTTAGATCCTGCCAGTCATCGGCCGTTCACTTTGCCCAGGGCAAAATGGCTGCAAATAACGCCTGAAATTGACGCTTGAACTGCAGCTTTCGTTGGCGCATTCGATGTCGTGAAACAGGCGCGCAGCCGGCGCGGCACTTTGTCTCGCCTCCCGGATGGCATGATGCAGGTAAGTCGGACCACCGTTCTCCGCTGGATGCTGGCCGGCATGATCGGCCTTTCGGGCGGCGTGTGGCCGGCCTTGACGACGCTGTACGCCGGCGATCCGCCGCAGCCGCTCTCGATCCAGTTCACGCTCGACCGTCCGCTCGATGCTGTCGCCGCACCTTTCGTGATGGCGTCGACCGGCGGCTTGTTCGGCGCCGAGGGCCTCAACGTCGGCACCAATGTCGCGACCAGCTCGGCGGATGCCATCGCGCGCGTCGCCGACGGTGCGAGCGATTTCGCCCTCGTCGACCTCAACGCGCTGATCCGCTTTCGCGACAAGCCGGGTGCCGCGCCCGTCAAGGCGGTGTTCGTGCTGTTCAACCAGGCGCCCTACGCGATCATTGCCCGCAAGAGCCGCGGCATCAACACGCTGACCGACATGGAGGGCAAGAACCTCGGCGTCGCCGAGGGCGACCTCTCGATCCGGCTGTGGCCCGCGGTCGCCAAGCAGAACGGCATCAAGCTTGCGAGCGTCAAGCAGAACACGATCAGCGCCGCGGTGCGCGAGCCGATGCTGTCGGCCGGCCAGGTCGATGCCGTGACCGGCTTCTCCTATCTCTCCGCGATCAATCTGCGGGATCGCGGCGTGCCGGCCGACGATCTCGCGGTGCTGCGCTTCGCCGACTATGGCTGCGTGGCCTATGGCTTCGCCGTGATCGTCAGCCCGCGGCTAGCAGCGGCGAAACCGGACGTGGTGAAAGGGTTCGTGCGCGCGGTGATCGGCGGTACCAACCTCACCGTCAAGGACCCTGCCCGTGCCGCGGGCGAGGTGGTGAGCCGGATGGACGGCGGCTCGCGCGATCTCGAGCTCGAGCGGCTCGGCGCCATCCTCCGCGACAACATCCTGACCACTGAAGTCAAGCGCAACGGCCTCGGCGGCATCGAGCCGGAGCGCTTCGAGCGCTTGGTCGACCAGCTCGCGGAGGACTTCAAATTCCAGCAGCGGCCGCACGCCGCCGACATCTTCGACGACCAATTCCTGCCGCCGATCGACAGCCGGCTGGTGAATTGAGCCCTCATCCTATCCACGTCATTGCGAGCGAAGCGAAGCAATCCATTGTCGCCGGGCGCGTGGAAGCATGGATTGCTTCGTCGCTGTCGCTCCTCGCAACGACGGGCGACGGAATTGGATAACGCAGCAGGGGGGCCATCACCCGCTGGCCCTGCATCGCGAACCCTGATTAGATTGCATCCCGCCTGATCGGGCGTCCACCGCTTACGAGTCCCGCCGGCATGTCCATGCTCCGCCTCTATACCCGCGTCCTCGAACTGCTCGGCAAGGAGGCACGGCTCGGCTGGATCCTCGCCGCCGCCAACATGCTGCTCGCCGCCGCGCAATTCGCCGAGCCGGTGCTGTTCGGCAAGATCGTCGACGTGCTGTCGGGCCGGCCGGTCACCGGGCTGTTCGCGACCTCCTCGGCCTGGCCGCTGCTGGTGGCCTGGGCGGCGTTCGGCCTGTTCACGATCGGCTGCAGCGCGATCGTGGCGCTCCAGGCCGACCGGCTGGCGCACCGCCAGCGCCAGGCGGTGCTGACGGATTATTTCGAGCACATCCTGCAGCTGCCGCTGACCTTCCACTCCGGCACCCATTCCGGACGGCTGATGAAGGTGATGCTGAACGGCACCGATGCACTGTGGCGGCTCTGGCTCGCCTTCTTCCGCGAGCATTTCGCCGCGATCATGTCGCTGATCGTGCTGCTGCCGCTCGCGCTCTACATCAACTGGCGGCTGGCGATCCTGCTGTTCGTGCTGTGCGTCGTGTTCACCGTGCTGACCACGCTGGTGGTGCGCAAGACCTACGGCATGCAGAGCGAGGTCGAGGCGTATTACAGCGACCTGTCGGCGCGCGCCTCCGACGCGCTCGGCAATGTCGCGCTGGTGCAGAGCTTCGTGCGGATCGATTCCGAGGTACAGGGCCTGCGCTTCGTCGCCGACAAGCTGCTCGCGGTGCAGATGCCGGTGCTGTCCTGGTGGGCGCTGGTCACCGTGATCACGCGCGCCTCGACCACCATCACGGTGCTGGCGATCTTCACGGTCGGCATCGCGCTCCATAATGAAGGCCTCACCACGGTCGGCGAGATCGTGATGTTCGTCTCGTTCGCCACCATGCTGATCCAGAAGCTCGAACAGGTGGTGAGCTTCATCAACAACGTCTTCATGGAGGCGCCGCGCCTGCAGGAGTTCTTCGACGTGCTCGACGCGGTGCCGGCGGTGCGCGACCGGCCCGGCGCGATCGATCCCGGACGGCTGTCGGGCCTCGTCGAATTCAACGACGTCTCGTTCTCTTATGACGGCAAGCGGCCGGCGATCGAGGACCTCTCCTTCACCGCATTGCCGGGCCAGACCATCGCGCTGGTCGGCTCGACCGGCGCCGGCAAGTCCACCGCGATCGCACTGCTGCATCGCGCGTTCGATCCGCAATCCGGCCTCATCAAGATCGATGGGATGGACATCCGCGCGATGAAGCTGATGGCGCTGCGGCGGAACATCGGCGTGGTATTCCAGGAGGCGCTGCTGTTCAACCGGTCGCTCGCCGAGAACCTGCGCGTCGGCAAGCCCGATGCAACCGATGAGGAGCTGCGTACCGCCGCGGCGCGCGCGCAGGCGCTGGACTTCATCGAGCGCAGCGACAAGAAGTTCGAGACCCATGCCGGCGAGCGCGGCCGCATGCTCTCGGGCGGCGAACGTCAGCGGCTGTCGATCGCGCGTGCGCTCTTGAAGGACCCGCCGATCCTGATCCTCGACGAGGCGACCAGCGCGCTCGACGCCGTCACCGAGGCCAAGGTGAACGCCGCTCTCGACGAAGTGATGAAGGGGCGCACCACTTTCGTGATCGCGCACCGCCTCTCGACCATCCGCCACGCCACCCGCATCCTGCTGTTCGAGCAGGGACGGGTGATCGAAAGCGGAACTTTCGATGAACTGGTGGCAAAAGGCGGCCGTTTTGCCGATCTCGCGCGGGCCCAGTTCATGATCCAGGAGCAGGCGCGCGCCGGCATCGAGGCACCATAATTCTCACCTTTCCAATTGAGGCGGCTGCCGAAATTCAGCCGATTTCGTCCACGATATAATTCGCCGGCCTCTGTTCTCTGCTGGCAAGCCGGTATAGGGTTTGCGTCGCCGCAACGCGGCGCCGGACACGCTTGAAACCCGTACGTCGCAATCGCAAGACCTCCTTTTTTGAAGGCGGGTCTCAAAGGACCGGAACCGGATTCGTGCATTTTCCTCGCCCGCTGCGCCCATCGTTGAAATGGATTCTGGCCGTCGCGATGTTCGCCATCGCAACGCCGCAGATCGCACAAGCCGAAGCGCTGCTGGTCGTCGAGGCCGATACTGGAAAGGTGCTGCAGGCCGACAACGCGACGATGCCGTGGTATCCGGCTTCGCTCAGCAAGTTGATGACCGCCTATGTGACGCTGAAGGCGGTCAAGGACGGCCGCGTCTCGCTCGACACGCTGCTCACGGTGTCGCCGAACGCCGCCTCGCAGTCGCCCTCGAAGATGGGCCTGCGGCCCGGAACCCAGGTCACCGTCGACAACGCGCTGAAGATGATGCTGGTGAAGTCGGCGAACGACATGGCCGTGGTGCTGGCCGAAGGCATCGGCGGTTCGATCGACGGCTTTGCCGGGATGATGAACGATGCCGCGCACAAGCTCGGCATGACGCAGACCAGCTACGTCAACCCGAACGGCCTGCCGGCCGACGGCCAGATCACCTCGGCGCGCGACATGGCGATCCTCGCCCGCGCCATCATCCGCGACCTGCCGGAATACGAGTATTTCGTCCACATCCCCTCGATCCGGTTCGGCCGCCGCATCACCCAGAACTTCAACAAGCTGATCGGCCGCTATCCCGGCGCCGACGGCTTCAAGACCGGCTTCATCTGCGCCTCCGGCTACAATCTGGTGGCCTCGGCGACGCGCGACGGCAAGCGGCTGATCGCCGTGGTGCTCGGCGCCTCCTCCGGCCGCATGCGCGCGATCCGCGCCGCGCAGCTTTTGGATCGCGGCTTTGCCAATAACGGGCTGGCGTGGCTGCGGCCCTCGCTCGGCACCGTCGACAATCTGGTGCCGATCGATTCCACGCCGCCGAACCTGCGCGAGGAGATGTGCGGCCCCAAACACAAGCGGCCAGCCAGCGACGAGGACGGCGAAGACACCATCGCCAGCGCCGGAGGCGCGAGCACCAATGGCGACGGCGGCGTGAGCTTCTTCGCGTCGGGCCTGCAAGCCGCGATGCCGACCAAACCGGCCGACCTGCTGGCACAGCCGGCGGCGGCCTCCGAGCCGGTCGTGGTCTATACCGGGCCGACCAAGACCGGCGCTGCGCTGATCGCCGCGGTCGAGGCCGACACCGAGAAGCTGCAGCCGGCGGTCAAGCGCGGCAAGGGCAAGCACAGTCGCGTCGCGGGCAAGAAGCCCGATGCGGCCGATGACGCGAAGGGCGACGCCAAGAGCGCGGCCAAATCGGACAGCAAGCCGGCGGCCAAGCCCGTGCGCCACGCCAACGCCAAGTCCGATACCAAGCCCGATGCCGCAGCTGCGAAGCCGGCCGTGGACAAGCCTGCCGCCGCAAAGCCTGCCGGCAAGCCGGCGGCGGCAAAGCCTGCTGCGAAGCCGAAAGCTGCCGACAAGCCGAAAGCCGACGCCAAGCCGGCGGGTTAGCAGGGCGTCGCCCCCTCCGATCTCCCAATGCGTCGATAGCGCGCAGCGGCTTGCCATCGGCCGCGGCATCGCTCAATACTGCCTGAAATACCGCGACCAAGAATAATACGGCCGAGGGTCGAGAAACCCGGAAACAATCCGGGACATCAGCCAATTTGAGAGAGGGGATAGACCAACATGGAGCGCATCTGGCTCAAGCATTATCCGGCCGGCGTGCCTGCCGATATCGACGTCACGCAATATTCGTCGCTGGTCGAATTGCTGGAAGAGAGCTTCAAGAAGTTCGCCGATCGCAAGGCGTTCATCTGCATGGACAAGGCGATCACCTATCGCGAGCTCGACGAGATGTCGACGGCGCTCGGCGCCTATCTGCAAAGCAAGGGCCTGCAAAAGGGCGCGCGGGTCGCGCTGATGATGCCGAACGTGCTGCAATATCCGGTCGCGACCGCTGCCGTGCTGCGCGCCGGCTATGCCGTGGTCAACGTCAATCCGCTCTACACGCCGCGCGAGCTCGAGCACCAGCTGAAGGATTCCGGCGCCGAGGCGATCATCGTGCTGGAGAACTTCGCCACCACGGTGCAGAAGGTGCTTCCCAACACCTCGGTCAAGCTCGTCATCGTCGGCAGCATGGGCGACCTGCTCGGCTTCAAGGGCGTGATCGTCAACCTGGTGGTGCGCCGGGTGAAGAAGATGGTGCCGGCCTGGTCGATACCAGGCGTCGTCGGCTTCAACGAGGCGCTATCGGCCGGCCGCGCGGCCAGGCTCAACAAGCCTGTGCTGACGCTCGATGATGTCGCCTTCCTGCAATATACCGGCGGCACCACCGGCGTTTCCAAGGGCGCGACCCTGCTCCACCGCAACATCCTGGCCAACGTGCTGCAGAACGACGCCTGGCTGCAACCGGCGCTGGCGAAGCCGCCGATCGTCGAGCAGATGGTCATCGTCTGCGCGCTGCCGCTCTATCACGTCTTCGCGCTCACCGCCTGCTATCTGCTCGGCATGCGGGCCGGCGGCACCAATCTGCTGATTCCGAATCCGCGCGACATGGCGGGCTTCGTCAAAGAACTGTCGAAGTACCAGGTCAGCTTCTTCCCGGCGGTCAACACCCTCTACAATGGCCTGTTGAACACGCCCGGATTCGACAAGCTCGACTTCTCCAAGCTGAAGATCGCCAATGGCGGCGGCATGGCGACGCAGAGGCCGGTCGCCGAGAAATGGCTGAAGGTCACGGGCATCGCGTTGTCGGAAGGCTATGGCCTGTCGGAGACGTCGCCGACCCTGACGTGCAATCCCGCCACGATCGAGGAATTCTCCGGAACGATCGGCCTTCCGGTCCCGTCGACCTGGCTCTCGATCCGCGACGACGACGGCAACGAGCTGCCGATCGGCGAGGCCGGCGAGATCTGCGCCAAGGGCCCGCAGGTGATGTCAGGCTACTGGAACAGGCCGGACGAGACCGCGCGCGTGATGACCGCGGACGGCTATTTCCGCACCGGCGACATCGGCGTGATGGACGAGAAGGGCTATACCAAGATCGTCGACCGCAAGAAGGACATGATCCTGGTCTCCGGCTTCAACGTCTATCCGAACGAGATCGAGGAAGTGATCGCGAGCCATCCGGGCGTGCTGGAATGCGCCGTGATCGGCGTGCCCGATGCCAAGTCCGGCGAGGCGGTGAAGGCGTTCGTGGTCAAGAAGGATCCGAACGTCACGGCGGAGGACATCATCAAGTTCAGCGCCACCCAGCTCACCGCCTACAAGGTGCCGAAGCAGATCGAGTTCAGGACCGATTTGCCGAAGACCAATGTCGGCAAGATCCTGCGCCGCGAATTGCGCGACGAGAAGAAGGCTGCGGCCTAGAGCATGATCCGGAAGAGTGCGAAGCGGTTTTCCGGATAGGATCATGCTCAAACAAGAGTCAGGTATGGCGAGCGTTGGACGGACATGACTGACGCCGGCATCGCGACGCCTGCCGAAATCATCGCGTTCTGGCGAGACGCCGGCCGCGACCGCTGGTACACCCGCGACGACGCCTTCGACGCCGACATCCGCAGCCGCTTTCTCGCCACCTGGCAGAAGGCGGCTGGCGGCGGATTGTCGTCATGGGAGACGAGCGACCAGGGCACGCTCGCGTTGACCATCGTGCTCGACCAGTTTCCGCGCAACCTGTTTCGCGGCGACGCCAGGACCTTCTCAAGCGATGCTCTGGCGCGCGAGGTGGCAAGCCGCGCCATCGACCGCGGCGTCGATGCGCGGACCGACCCGGTGCTGCGGGAATTCCTCTATCTGCCGTTCGAGCATTCGGAGGAGCTCGCTGACCAGGAGCGCTGCGTGGCGCTGTTCCGGCAATACGACTGCCATCCCGATAATCTGAAATACGCCGAGGACCACGCCGACATCATCCGCCGGTTCGGACGCTTCCCGCACCGGAATGCCGTCCTGGGCCGGGAAACGACCGCCGAGGAGCGGGCTTTCCTCGATGCCGGCGGGTTTTCCGGCTAAAGCGCGATGAGATCGGGCTGGAACGTCATCGCGCTTTAGATTCTTGTTTGGGCATGATCTTTTCGGAAAACCGCTTCGCACTTTTCCGGATCATGCGCTGATGACGGAACGGTGACCGCGGTTCGGCATTGCCGTTCCCGCAGCAGCTCGTATTGTGCCGTCCGAGCGCCGGGTCTAAGACAGTTCCGCTTCACCGAGGGAGAATGACGATGACGATCAATGTTGGCGACAAGCTGCCGGAAACCAAGTTTCGCGTGATGACCGCCGAGGGTCCGCAGGTCAAAACCACCGACGACATTTTCAAGGGCAAGAAGGTCGCCCTGTTCGCGGTGCCCGGCGCCTACACCGGCACCTGCCACAAGATGCACCTGCCGAGCATCTTCCTCAACGCCTATGCCATCAAGAACAAGGGCGTCGACACCATCGCGATCGTCTCGGTCAACGACGCCTTCGTGATGAACGCCTGGAAGCGCGACACCGACCAGCGCGACGAGGCGGTTTTCCTGGCCGACGGCAATGCCGACTTCACCAAGGCGATCGGCATGGAGCTCGACGCCTCCGGCAACGGCCTCGGCATCCGTTCCCACCGCTACTCGATGCTGGTCGAGGACGGCGTGGTGAAGAAGCTCAACAAGGAGCCGGCTCCGGGCAAGGTCGAAGTCTCCGGCGGCGACACGCTGCTCGGCCAGCTGTAGTTTTCATCGTCATTCCGGGGCGGTGCGACAGCACCGAACCCGGAATCTCGAGATTCCGGGCCTGGCGCTAGCGCGCCATCCCGGAATGACTGCGCAGAGGTCCTGCGCCTTACGTCTTCAACCTCGCCATCGCCACGCCTTCCCGCGCCAGCTCGTCGGCGCGTTCGTTCTCCGTGTGGCCGGCATGGCCCTTGATCCAGTGCCAGCGCACCTCATGCGGCTTCAGCGCGGCATCGAGGCGCTGCCACAGCTCGACATTCTTGACCGGCTTCTTGTCGGCGGTGCGCCAGCCGTTGCGCTTCCAGCCGTGGATCCAGCCGGTGATGCCCTGACGGACATACTGGCTGTCGGTGGTGAGGTCGACCACGCAGGGCTTCTTCAGGGCTTCCAGCGCCGAGATCGCCGCCATCAGCTCCATGCGGTTGTTGGTGGTGTGCGGCTCGCCGCCCTTCAACTCCTTCTCGACATCGCCGAACCGGAGGATCGCGCCCCAGCCACCCGGGCCGGGATTTCCGGAGCAGGCACCATCGGTGAAGACAGTCACATGCGGCTTGTCGCTCACGCCGCGCATCCCGCGGGCGTGATGCCGTAATCGTTCAGGCTCGCGACATTCTGCTGGAAGCGCAGCTTGCGGACGTATTCCAGCGGATCCTTCGGCTGCACCAGCGCGCCTTCGGGCACGTTGAGGAAGTCGACCAGCCGGGTCAGCAGGAAGCGCATCGCAGCGCCGCGCGCGAGCAGCGGCAGCGCGGCCTCTTCCGCCGCCGACAACGGCCGCTCGCGGCCATAGGCCTTGAGCAGCGTACGCGCCTTGGTGACGTTGAAGGAATGATCCGGCTCGAAGCACCAGGCGTTGAGGCAGATCGCGACGTCGTAGGCCAGGATGTCGTTGCAGGCGAACGGGAAGTCGATCAGGCCCGACAGCCTGTCGCCGAGGAAGAACACGTTGTCCGGAAACAGATCGGCATGGATCACGCCGACCGGCAGATCCGCCGGCCACGAAGCCTCGAGATGATCGAGCTCGCGCGCGATGAAGTCGTGCAGCCCGGCCTGCACGCCGTCGGCCCGCGCAGCTGAGAGCGCGAACAGCGGCCGCCAGCCGGACACCGACAGCGGGTTGGTGCGCACCAGCGGAAAGTCGGCACCGGCGAGATGCATCTTCGCCAGCGCCTCGCCGACGCCGGAGCAATGCACCACGTTCGGCTTGCGCGGCCACACGCCCTCGAGGAAGTTGATGATCGCCGCCGGCCGGCCGGCGAGCCGGCTCGTCACCTCGCCCTTGCGGTTGCGCGCCGGCTGCGGGCACGACACGCCGCGCGCGGCGAGATGCGCCATCAGCGACAGGAAATACGGCAGGTCGTCCTCCGCCACGCGCTTCTCATAGAGCGTGAGGATATAGGCGCCCTGGCTGGTGTGCAGCAGGAAGTTCGAATTCTCGACGCCCTCGGCGATGCCCTTGTAGGAGAGCAGTTCGCCGATGTCGTAGCTCTTGAGGAATTCCGCGAGGTCTTCGGCGGCAACGTCGGTGTAGACCGCCATATGGTCTATTCCGCCGCGGCAGCGTCGGGCCGCAGCGAACGCGGCAGCGGGAAGAACTCGTTCTCTTCCGCGGCCGAGACCGTCTCCACGTGCAGTTCATAACGCTCGGCGAAGGCGCCCATGATCTCCTCGACGATCACCTCCGGGGCAGAAGCGCCCGCGGTGATGCCGAGGCTCGTGATGCCTTCGAAGCGATCCCAGTCGATGTCGCTGGCGCGTTGGGCAAGAATCGCAATCGGGCAGCCCTCGCGCTCGGCGACCTCGCGCAGGCGCTGCGAATTCGACGAGTTCGGCGCGCCGACCACGATCAGGGCATCGACCACCGGCGCCACCTTCTTCACCGCAAGCTGGCGGTTGGTGGTGGCGTAGCAGATGTCTTCCTTGTGCGGGCCGTTGACGTTCGGGAAGCGCTCCTTGAGCAGCGCCACGATCTCCGCGGTGTCGTCGATCGACAGCGTGGTCTGGGTCACGAAGGCGAGGTTGTCGGGGTCCTTCGGCACGAAGGTCTTGGCATCCTCGGCGGTCTCGATCAGGGTCACGGCGCCTTCGGGCAGCTGGCCCAGCGTACCGACCACTTCGGGGTGATGGGAATGCCCGATCAAGAGGATCTCGCGGCCGCGCTTGAAATGGATCGCCGCCTCGCGGTGGACCTTGGTCACCAGCGGGCAGGTCGCATCCAGCGAGAAGAAATTGCGGGATTTGGCCTCGGCCGGAACCGATTTCGGAACGCCATGGGCCGAAAACACCACCGGGGCGTTGGTTTCGTCGGGGATTTCGGACAGTTCCTCGACGAAAATGGCGCCTTTGGTCTTTAGACTGTCCACCACATACTTGTTATGGACGATCTCGTGCCGGACATAGACCGGGGCGCCATAAATGGTGAGCGCCCGTTCGACGGTGTCGATGGCGCGGACCACCCCGGCGCAAAAGCCGCGGGGGGAACAAAGCACGATTTTAAGATCGGGTTTTTTCGCTGACATCGAGCTGGTCTCGGGGCTGTCTTTTGGGGGCAATTTCGGGACCGAATCACCCCTCGTCGGGCGGACGGGGAACGGCCAGTTAGAGTAAGGACTTGGGACTGCTTTCGGGCGCTGTCAAGGCGATTTTGCTGGCCCATTGCGCCATTCCCCCCTGAGGGCTTATATAGGCCCTATAATTCCCGTCATCGCCGATGACTACCAGCTTCGCCTCGACAGAGGTGGGCGAAGCACAAAGGAGATTTGCCATGAGCAACGCACCGCTGATGCCGAAGGCGACTGCCGTGTGGTTGGTCGACAATACCGCCCTGACCTTCGATCAGGTGGCCGATTTTACCAAAATGCACCCCCTTGAGGTCCGCGCCATTGCCGACGGCGACGCCGCCCAGGGCATCAAGGGCATGGACCCGATTTCCAACGGCCAGCTGACCCGCGAGGAGATCGAGCGCGGCGAACGCGACCAGAACTACCGGCTCAAGCTCCAGGAGAGCAAGGTAGTGCTGCCCACCGCCGCCAAGAAGAAGGGCCCGCGCTACACCCCGGTGTCGCGCCGCCATGAGCGGCCGAGCGCGATCCTCTGGCTGGTGCGCAACCACCCCGAGTTGAAGGACGCCCAGATCATGCGGCTGGTCGGCACCACCAAGACCACGATCGCAAGCGTGCGCGACCGCACCCACTGGAACGCCTCGACGCTGACCCCGATGGATCCGGTGACGCTCGGCCTGTGCTCGCAGATCGAGCTCGATTTCGAGGTGCAGCGCGCTGCCAAGGAGAAGCCGACCACGACCGTCTACGGCGGCGCCACGCTGCTGCCGGCCTCCGAGACCACGCGCAAGGACGAGCTGGACGATCAGCCAATCGAGCGGCACGACGATCTCAACGTCGACGCCGTGTTCGCCAAGCTGAAGACGATCGGCGGCAAGAAGCCCGACGACGACGAAGAATAAGCGCGGACTGCGCTGTTCGAAGAGCGGACTACGAAACGCGGCGGGGCGAACCCGCCGCGTTTTGTTTTCGCTAGTTGAACGAGAAGCGCCGGTGCGCGAAGTCGAGCAGCGGCCGCTCGAAATAGCGGTAGCTCAGCGCACACAGCCCAAACGTCAGGACAAGCGCGGCGAAGGTCAGCGAGATGCCGGCGACGCTTTCGATCGTTCGCGGCCGATGCAGCACGGCGAACAGCAGGTACACGACGACGGGATGGATGAGGTACGCGGCATAGGACGTTCTGGCGAAGAAGTTCGCGACCGAGCTGCGCAGGATCGCGAGTTGCGGCGAGCCGCGATGCTCCAGCACGACGAACAGCAGAGCCCCGAAGAAGATCTCGACCTGGGTGTGCGAGAACGCCACCGACCAGCGCTTCCATCCGAACAGCCACAGCAGCGGCAGCGCCATGCTCGACCATTTGAGGATGCGGACAACAAGGCCGGAGATTTCGGCGTCCGGCTTGCGGTAGAGGCGCCACCAGGCGATCAGGGCGCCGATCGCCAGCGAATCGATCCTGAACTGCGGCAGCACGTACCAGCCATAGGCGTCTGGCATTGCGCTATCGATCAGCCGCCCGATCGGGCAGATCAGGATCGGCACCAGCAGGATCGCGAACAGCCGCTCGGGCGGGATGTTGCGGATCAGCAGCGGAAACAGCAGATAGAACTGCTCCTCGATCGCAAGCGACCAGGTCACGGCCAGGAAGTAGGCGCCGTCAGTCTGGGCCCTGGCCATACCGAAATTCTGCAAGCCGAACAGATAGAGCCAGCCGGGCACCCCCCTGGTGTCGAACAGGTCAGGGCTGAACGACAAAGACCAGCCGATCAGCGCGCCGGCGCACATCAGATAATAGAGCGGCCAGATGCGGAACGCCCGCCTGCCGTAGAACGCCGAATAGTATCGCTCGGCCGTGCGGTGCCGCAGCAGGATGTCCGTGATGAGATAGCCGGACAGGATGAAGAACAGGTCGACGCCGAAGCGGCCGACATGAAGCAGTCTCCACGGCCAGCCTTGCGGCCCGTCCGGGGTGCCGAAATAATGCCAGATGACGACGATCAGCAGCGCGATCGCGCGCAGCCCGTCGAGCTCCCCGATCCTGTCACGTTGCAACGCGAGCTCGCCGTCCACAAGCACAGGACCTGATCTCATCCAAAAGCGCCGCGCATGATCGCACGGCGGCGCACCGATAGCTTAAGCGAATTCGGCCCGGCGCCTAATGCACGTCGGGATGGTTCATCATATATTCGCCGAGATCGCGCTGCCTTCGGTCGGAGCGGACTTCAGCGTTCTGGCGCTGGACGTCGCGATCCCTGCGGCAGGCGACATATTCGGCCGAGCCGACCGCGACCTTGCCGCCGGCCTGGCAGTATTGGTCGTCGTCGCCCATGCTCTCCGCGATCGGCGATCGGCCGCGCTCGAGGCAGCCGGCCAGCAGCGGCAAGGCGAGCAGCAATGCAAGGGGCGCGCGTGCGGAAATGGATCGCATCCGTGGGTCCGTATCTCGTGGCAAATGAGGTGTCGACGGCCGGGATGACCCGGCAATCCATCAAAATCAAGGCCGTTTTGCTTCGAAATGCGTTTCGGAGGGGCGCCGGCTGATTGGCGGTTCGCGCCCTGATCGATCATCTCGCCCGGGGCCACCCCTCTCCCCACCCTCCCCCTCTTGTCCGCCGAAGCCGCTTGACGAAGGCGGATGCGGGGAGGGCCAGGGAAAGGGGTTCACACGGGTGGTCTATCCGGAAGCCGGCAAAGCACACCACCAACGCGCATTACGTCTTCTCCTTCAGCGCCTCGCCGATCTCGTCGAGCACCTTCGGGTCCTCGATCGTCGCCGGCATGGTCCAGGGCTCTCCGTCGGCGATCTTCTTGATGGTGCCGCGCAGGATCTTGCCGGAGCGGGTCTTCGGCAGCCGCGCCACAGTGATCGCGAGCTTGAAGGCGGCGACCGGGCCGAGCTTCTCGCGCACCAGCGCCACGACCTCCTTCTCGACCTGGTCCGGCGCCTTGGTCACGCCGGCCTTCAGCACCAGGAAGCCGCAGGGCACCTCGCCCTTGATCGCATCCTTGACGCCGAGCACGGCGCATTCGGCGACATCGGGATGCGAGGCGAGGATCTCCTCCATGCCGCCGGTGGAGAGCCGGTGACCGGCGACGTTGATGATGTCGTCGGTGCGGCCCATCACCCAGACATAGCCGTCCGCATCCTTGTAGCCGGCGTCCGAGGTCTTGTAGTAGCCGGGGAATTCCGAGAGATAGGCGTCGCGGAAGCGATCGTCCTGCTGCCACAGCGTCGGCAGGCAGGCCGGCGGCATCGGCAGCTTGATCACGATCGAGCCCATGGTGCCGGCAGGCACCGGCTTTGCCGCCTCGTCGACGATGTCGACCTGATAGCCCGGCATCGGCACCGTCGGCGAGCCGTGCCTGACCGGCAGCATGCCCAAGCCCACCGGATTGCCGGCGATGCACCAGCCGGTCTCGGTCTGCCACCAGTGATCGATCACAGGCACCTTGAGCTGCTGCTCGGCCCATTCCACCGTCGGCGGATCGGCGCGCTCGCCGGCGAGGAACAGGGTGCGGAAGCGCGAGAGGTCGTAACTCTTCAGCAGCTTGCCTTCCGGGTCTTCCTTCTTGATCGCGCGGAACGCGGTCGGCGCAGTGAAGAACGCGACCGCCTTGTGCTCCGAGATCACGCGCCAGAACGCGCTGGCATCCGGCGTGCCGACCGGCTTGCCCTCATACATGATGGTGGTGGCGCCATGGATCAGCGGGCCATAGACGATGTAGGAGTGGCCGACCACCCAGCCGATGTCGGAGCCGCACCACCAGATCTCGCCGGGCTTGACGCCGTAGAGATTTTCCATCGACCATTTCAGCGCGACGAGATGGCCGCCATTGTCGCGCACCACGCCCTTCGGGATGCCTGTCGTGCCCGAGGTGTAGAGGATGTAGAGCGGATCGGTGGCGGCGACCGGCACGCAGGGCGCGGCCTTGCCGGCGTCGAGCGCGACGCGGCGCAAGCTCGCCCAATCATGATCGCGGCACGCGGTGAGTTCGCACGCCTGCTGCGGCCGCTGCAGGATGATGCAGGTCTCGGGCTTGGCGCCGGCAAGCCGGATCGCCTCGTCGAGCAGCGGCTTGTACTGCACGATGCGGCCGGGCTCGATGCCGCAGCTCGCCGAGAAGATTAGCTTCGGCCTGGCGTCGTCGATCCGGGTGGCGAGCTCCTTCGCCGCGAAGCCGCCGAACACCACGCTGTGCACAGCACCGATCCGCGCGCAGGCGAGCATCGCGACCACGGCCTCCGGCACCATCGGCATATAGAGGATGACGCGATCGCCCCTGGTGACGCCGAAATCCTGCATCACAGCGGCGAGCGTCTGCACCTCCTTCAAGAGCTCGGAATAGGTGAATTTGGTGATCGAATTGGTGAGCGGGGAATCGTGGATCAGCGCAACCTGGTCGGCGCGGCCGCCCGCAACATGGCGATCCAGCGCGTTGTAGCAGGTGTTGACCACGGCGCCGGTGAACCAGCGTCCATAGGCGCCTATGGAGGGATCGAATATCTTCTTGGCCGGCTCGATCCAGTCGATCTCGCGCGCTGCCTCGGCCCAAAAATCGTCGGGGTCCCGAAGCGAGCGGGCATACACCTCATGATACCGGCTCTGCTGGACGTTCATCGCGTTTCTCCCTCGCGCGGTCGCGCGTCGTTTGCCGACCATTGTCACGGGAAGTGGCGCCGATTCAAGCCGAAATGACCGCGACCTTCGGCCGGGTCGACCCGTAGTTTTCGAGCGAAATGGGTTACCAGTTCGCGCGAAGAAAACGCGTCAAAGCAAGAATCTAGTATCCGTCAACCCCATTGATCCGTTGCAGCCGCTCGCGCATCGCCTTCCCCAGGTCGTAGCCCGGCTTGCCGAATTCGGCATTGCGGCGGGCGACGAACTGATCCTGATCGCGCTGCAGCTCGCGCGCCTGGCGCGGGTCCTTTGCCTCGCGCACCGCGCGGAAGGTCGACGCGCCGATCTCGCGATCGAGATCGGCAAGCGCGGGATCGGCACAAATCGCCTTCTCCACCGGCCGACGCGCCTTGCGGCAATCGAAGCTCGGCTTGCCGGCGACCGCCATCATGGCGCCGATCCGCTCCAGCTCCAGCGACAGCGATTTGTAGTTGGCCTTGGCGGCAGCATGATCGGGGTTGAGCTTGACGGCGGCGCCGAAATCCATGATCGCCTTCGGCCGGTCGCCCTTGCGACGCCACAGCTCGCCGCGCGCATTGTGGGCATCGGCAAGCGACGGATCCAACTTGAGCACAGTGTCGTAATCGGCGATGGCGCGATCGATCATCTGCTTGCGGTCATAGGCGCCCGCGCGCGCCACAAGCGCCTTGATGCGATCCGGCTTCGTCGCCTTCTCATTGTCGATCAGCGCGCCGCAGGCCTCGATGATCTTGTCGTCATCGGTCGCGGCAGCCGCATTGCACGGGCCAGGATCGACCTGCACATCCTTGCCGGGCTCGCTGCCGGTCGCGTGCGCAACGCCTGATGCGACCGACAGGCATGCGCAGATCAGCGCGATAGCCAGATTTGGAGAGTTGCGTCGCATTCCCATCACCGACAAGACATCCCGCGCCTGAACCGCCAGCCTCCGATGTCCGGCAGCAATTGCCGCCAAACCACACGCTGGATTATACGTCAATTGCGATGATCGGCTGCAGGTCGCGCGCCGCACTTTGGGGGTTCGTCTTGCTCACGTTCGAATGGATCATCGGCCTGTTGCTCGCAGCGGTGGCGCTGTCGGCGCTGGCGCGGCGGATCAAGGTGCCCTACCCGACCTTCCTGGCGATCGGCGGCGTGCTGTTGACATTGCTGCCATGGGCGCCGACCTGGGCGCTGGAACCGGAATTGGCGCTGGCGCTGTTCGTGGCGCCCGTGCTGCTCGATGCCGCGTTCGACACCTCGCTGCGCGATCTCCGCAACAACTGGCTGCCGGTCTCGACGCTGGTGGTGGTCGCGGTCGGCGTCACGACGGCGGCGGTCGCCGTGGCCGCGCATTGGCTGCGCCCGGATATGCCCTGGCCGGTCGCAATCGCGCTCGGCGCCATCGTGGCGCCGCCGGACGCGGCCGCGGCCACAGCGATCCTGCGCCAGGTCACCCTGCCGTACCGGATCCAGAAGATCCTCGAGGGCGAGAGCCTGCTCAACGATGCCACCTCGCTGTTGATCTATCGGGTTGCGGTCGGCCTGGTCGCCGCCGAGCACATGAAGATCCGCGAGTTCGTGCCGTCGATCGCGGTCGCACTGGTCGGCAGCCTCGCCGCCGGCTATTTGTTCGCGCGGGTCTGGATGATGATCACCCGCCGCATCACCGAGGCGCCGAGCGCGATCATCACGCAGTTCGGCGGCACCTTCATGGTGTGGATCACAGCCGAGCATCTCGGGCTGTCCGGCATTCTCACCATCATCGCCTATGCGATCACCATCGCCCGCACCGCGCCGGCCCGCACCTCGGCGCGGCTGCGCGTGTCCTCCTATGCGGTGTGGGAAACCGTGGTGTTCGTGCTCAACGTGCTGGCCTTTATGCTGATCGGCCTGCAACTGCGCCCGATCTGGTCCGATCTCGACGCCGAGGTGCGGTGGAAATATTGCAGCTTTGCCGCCGCGATCCTCGCCGTCGTGATCCTCGCCCGCATCGTCTGGGTGATGCCCTATGGCGCGCTTCTGCGCGCGCTGAAGGCACGCGACTGGCTGCCGGCGCATGTGGTGGACGCGGTGCCGACCCCGAAGCGCGGCTTCATCGTATCGTGGTGCGGCATGCGCGGCATCGTCACGCTGGCAGCGGCGTTTGCGCTGCCCGAATGGTTTCCGTATCGCGACCTGATCCTGCTCACGGCATTTGCCGTGGTGCTCGGCACGCTGGTGATCCAAGGCCTGACCCTGCGACCGCTGATCCTGGCGTTAAATTTCGAGGATGACGATCCGGTCGGACGCGAGGCGGCCCTTGCCCGCGGCGTGGTGTTTCGCGCCGCGCTCGAGGAGATCGACGGGGATCCGTCGGAAGAGGCCGAGATCCTGCGACTCGAATACCGCGCCGTGCTGATGCGCGCCGAGAGCGATCCTGACGGCGGCCTATTCTCGCGCGAGTTGCCGGCCGATCCGCTGCGCCGCCGCGCCATCGCGGCCGCGCGCCAGGCGCTGCTCAAGCTGCGCGGCACCGAGACCATCGGCGACGACGCGTTCCATCTGGTCGAGGAAGAGCTCGACCGCGCCGAACTCAGCGTCGAGGCGTAAAGCGCGATGAGGTTAGGAACTGCCGCCGCGACAGCACTGCGCTCCCTCTCCCCGTTCTTTACGGGGAGAGGGTTGGGGTAAGGGGCTGTCTCCGCGCAACCGGCGATAGTTGCATTTGCGGAGACTCCCCCTCACCCGGAATGCATCTAGCGATGCATTCCGACCTCTCCCCGCACGCGGGGCGAGGTGAAGCAAGGTTCGCTGCTCAGGCACCCGACTTGCAGGTGATGCCGCCGTCGACCACAAGCTCGATGCCGGTCACGTATTTCGATTCGTCCGAGGCGAGGAACAGCGCGGCATTGGCGACATCCCAGGCGTCGCCCATGTGCCCCATCGGCACCTGCGCGTCGCGGGCGCGCCACATCGCCTCGACATCGCCCTTGGCGTAGCTCTGCGCCAGCCCCGCCGAATGCGCGACCATCGGCGTCTTCATCAGCCCGGGCAGGATCGCGTTGACGCGGACATGCCTGGCGGCGAACTCGACCGCGGTCGAGCGCGTCATCTGGTTCATCGCCGCCTTGCTGGCATTGTAGCTGACATAGGAAATGCCGACATGGCGGATCGAGGCGATCGAGGAGATGTTGATGATCGAGCCGCCTCCCTGCTTGATCATGACCGGAATGACGTGCTTCATCGACAGATAGGCGCTCTTGAGATTGACCGCGAACACGCGATCCCACTCGGCTTCTGCCACCTCGACCACGCTGCCGACCTCGGCGATGCCGACATTGTTGTCGAGCACGTCGATGCGGCCATAGGTCTTCAGACAGGCCGCGACCATCGCCTCGACCTCGCTGGCGCGCGAGACGTCGGCAGTGAAGGCCGTCGCCTTGCCGCCCTCTTCGGTGATGATCTTGACCGTCTCCTCGGCCGCCGCTCCATTGCGATCGACGCAGAACACGTCGGCGCCGTCGCGCGCGAAGGTGACGGCGGTCGCCTTGCCATTGCCCCAGCCGGGCCCGATCGAGCCCGCGCCGACCACCATCGCAACCTTGCCCTTGAGCCGATCCATCGATCTTTCTCCCGTTTGTTGTTGTTCTTGTAGCCCGGATGGAGCGAAGCGCAATCCGGGAACAGCGTCCCCGGCTTACGCGGACTTGTCATCGGGCGCTCATTCGCGCGACCCGTTGGCTCCATCCGGGCTACGGATCGCGACACACACTCATCGTGGTGACATTAGCACCGATCGGATGTCCGAAAATCTCCGATAGCGTCTGGCAGCGTCCCGCATGGCATAAGTGCCATTCGCCGGCGGCGCCGGAATTGCCGAGCACGACCGCCGGCCTCGGCACCGGCCGCGGCGACCATTGAAACCAGCCGTCGACGAGGCGCGCCTCCGGCGGCGGCTCCATGCCGGCGCCGGTGCCTTTGATGCGTGCCTGCTGCAGCACGAGCCCGGCCCGCGTGACGTGCCAGTCTTCCTGCCAGGCGGTCTTCTCGATCGAATGCGTCCAGGCCAGCGTGAAGGCCGCAATCGACAGCGTCTTCACGACACCGGCGGACGCCAGGCAGAGGCTCAAGCCGCCGCCACTGCATCGCGCGGACGCTGCCGCCATTGCCACAGCACGACCGCCGCCGCGAGCGTGAAGCCCGCGGTGTCCGAGAAGCGGAAATCGCCGAGCAGGCAGAGCGCGGCGCCGAATGCAGCCACGATCTCGATCAAGCTCAGTCGCGTGAACAGGAAGCCGATCGCGACGATGCCGAACAATCCGATCGCCACCAGCGCCTTGAAGGTCGCCAGCGCCACCGCGCCGTAGAAGCCGAGCTGGGCGGCCATCGGATCATTGGCCTGCAACATCAGCGCCGGCGAATAGACGAAGATGAAGGGAATGACGTAGCCGGCCAGCGCGATCCGCATCGCCTCCCAGCCGATCTTGTCCGGATTCTCCCTGGCGATCGGCGCAGCCGCGAGGGCTGCGAGGGCCACCGGCGGCGAGAGGTCGGCCATGATGCCGTAGTAGAACGCAAACATGTGGCTTGCGATCAAGGGGACGCCGAGCTTGGCGAGCGCAGGCGCGGCCAGCGCCGCGGTGATGATGTAGGTCGGGATCGTCGGGATGCCGGTGCCGAGCAGGATCGACAGCAGCATGGTCATGATCAGCGCCAGGAACAGGCTCTTGGCGCCGAGCCCGATGATCCAGCTGCCGAAGATGGTGCCGACGCCGGTCTGCGTCATCATGCCGATGATGGTGCCGACGATGGCGCAGGCCATGCCGACGGTCAGCGCCGACTTGGCGCTGTCGGCAAGCGAGTCACGGCAGGCCCGGAGCGTGGCCCGGCCGCCGCGCGTGATCGCCGCGATCGCGATCAGGCCGGCGACGACGCTCATGACCGGCACGATCTCGAGCCCGTGGCGCGACACCGCGGCCACCACCAGCGCGAGGCCGATCCAGAAGATATAGCGCACGACGGTGTTGGAGAAGCCGAGCGTGATGCTGGCGCCGAGGATCAGCGCGACCGTCAGCGCAAGCCCCATACTGCCGGCATAGAGCGGCGTGAAGCCTTCGAACAGCATGTAGACCAAAGCTGCGAGCGGCAACACCAGGTACCAGCGCGCCACCAGCGCCTTCCAGGCACTCGGGATCTCCGAACGCTTCATGCCGACGAGGCCGTGCTTGCCGGCTTCCAGATGCACCATCCAGAATGCCGAGGCGAAATACAGGATCGCCGGAATCACCGCCGCCTTGACGATCTCGGAATAGGGCACGCCGAGCGTCTCCGCCATGATGAAGGCGACCGCGCCCATCACCGGCGGCATGATCTGGCCGCCCATCGAGGCGGTGGCCTCGACGCCGGCGGCGAACGCACGGCGGTAGCCGAACTTGACCATCAGGGGAATCGTGAACTGGCCGACGGTGACGACGTTGGCGACGCCGGAGCCCGAGATCGTGCCCATCATGCCCGAGGCGAACACCGCGACCTTGGCCGGGCCGCCGCGGGTGCGGCCGAACAGGCCGAGCGAGACGTCGGTGAACAGCTGGATCATGCCGGCCCGCTCGAGGAACGAACCGAACAGGATGAACAGGAAGATGTAGGTCGCCGAGACGTAGATCGGCACGCCGTAGAAGCCCTCGGTGCCGAACGACAGATGCGTGACGATCTGGTCGAAGTCATAGCCGCGATGGTTGAACGGCGACGGCAGGTACTGCCCGAAGAACCAGTAGAGCAGACAGGCGCCGCACATCAGCGGCAGCGCCGCGCCCATCAGCCGCCGCGTGCCCTCGAAGATCAGGATCGCGAGCAGCGTGCCGACCGCGAGGTCCATCTGGGTCGGATCGCCGTCGCGCGCGATCAAATCGGCATAGAAGATCCACTGGTAGAGCCCGCAGAGGAAGCCCGCCGCGCCGACGATCCAGCTCACCGCCCGGCCGAAATCGGTCTTGGCGGTGAAATTGCCGATCAGGCCGAAGGTCAGGAGGATCAGGAAGCCGACATGGACGCCGCGCACCACCTGGCTCGGCAGGTAGTTGAAGGCCGCGACGTAGAGCTGGAACACCGCAAAGGCGAGCCCGATGGCATAGGCCAAACGCCCCCAGCCGCCCGGGCCGAAACCTTCCGGAAAGCCGTGCTCGAAATTGTCGAATTCAACCTTGATGGGCTGCTCGCCCGCAATCTGCTGCTGCATTGAATGAAATCCCCCGCCGTGCCCACGGCGCTTATAGCTACCTGGCCGTTGTCCCGAAACCGAAAAAAACTCGACCACCGGCGCGAAGCACCGCCGGATGACAGGCTCCGCGAAGCAATCATCGTTCGGCACATGCGGAACGAATGGATTGCTTCGTCGCGGAGCCTGTCATCGGGCGCGCATTCGCGCGACCCGTTGGCTCCTCGCAATGACGGTGGAGGTCGGCTTGTCCGGCCTTACTTGATCAATCCCTTTTCCTTGTAGAAGCGGATCGCGCCGGGATGCAGCGGCACCGGGCTGCCGGTCGCGGCGGCCTCGAGCTTGATCTCCTTGCCCGCGGCGTGGGCGTTGGCGAGTTCCGGCAGCGATTCATAGACCAGCTTGGTCATCTGATAGGCGAGATCGTCCGACACCGCGCTCGAGGTGACGAGGTAGTTCACGACCGCAGCCGTCGGCACATCCTTGTCCTGACCGGTATAGGTGTTGGCCGGGATGATCACCGAGACGAAGGGAGGACCGATCTTGTCGACGGTCTCCTTCGGCACGGCGACGACCGTGATCTCGCTCGAGGTCGAGAGATCCTTCAGCGAGGCAACGCCGAGGCCGGCGGATTGTAGCGTGGCGCTGAGCTGGCGGTTCTTCATCAGGTCGACCGATTCGGCGAACGGCAGATACTCGACCTTGCCGAGATCCTTGTAGCTCATGCCGGCGGCCGCGAGGATCGCGCGCGAGTTGAGCTCGGTGCCGGATTTCGGCGCGCCGACCGACAGGCTCTTGCCCTTCAGGTCAGCCAGCGTCTTGATGCCGCTTTCGGCGGTTGCGACGATCTGGATGTAGTTCGGATAGATCGCGCCGATGGTGCGCAGCTTGTCGAGCTTGGTCTTGAAACCGGCTTCAGCGTCGCCTTCCCAGGCCGCTTTCAGCGAATCGCCGAGCGTGAAGGCGATCTCGCCGCGACCCTGCTGCAGCAGCACCAGATTCTCGACCGAGGCCTTGGTCGCCTGCACCTGGGTCTTGGCGCCGGCGATCTTGTCGCCGTAGATCTTTCCGATCGCGACGCCGAGCGGATAGTAGACGCCCGAGGTGCCGCCTGTGAGCACGTTAATGAACTGCTCGGCCTGTGCGACGGGCGCGGACAAAACACTGGCTGCCACGACCGCGGCAGCCATCAACCTTGAATTCATGAGCATTATTCTCCCCTAAGCCGGGCCGGAAATTGGCCGCCCGCCCCCGCCGGGTCAACCCATCCAAATGACGCATGCGCGGCGGAAAACCCTGACGGCAGCATCACCTTACCTGCGCGGGCACTCGCGCCCGGCGAGCGGCTTGAGATGCGCGATCCCGCCCGCGAGGTATCACTTGCAGCCGTCCGGCAATGCGGTGGCCGCGATCGCCGGCGGCACTGCCTTCTGGTTTGGTCCCGTCATGGAGTTCTGGCTGCTCGCGGCGATGGCGCTTGCCAGCATCGCCACGACGCTGTCATCAATCACCAGGTCGCGCGCGGGCTGGACGATGTCGCGGAGGCGCAGGGCACGCGGCATCACCGGCCATCCGGCCTTTGCGCGCTGCTGACGTGCAAGCCGCTGCTGATCTTCGCGGTCACGACCGTGATCTTTCAGTTTGCCGATCGGCTCCTGCGCGTTGATGCCGGAGACGTTGCGAACGCCAACGGCGACGTCATGCTCACCTGCATGCGCATCGCAAGATCTGTGATTCGCCGTCGTTGCTCGGCAGGGACTCACATCGCGCCGCGCGAAGCAATCTGATGTCCAACAATGGTGCAGCTTCGCGCTCATCTCGAAGCGGCAACACAGTGATTAACGGCGTCTCCCATTGGAACACGCGCACGACGCTTCTGTTGTCGCCCCAAGTTCGGCCACGATCACGCTGATGAACGTCAGATGACGCATTTATTGCACGCATGACAGCGGCAAGATGCAGCGATTCCAACGTGATTTGACTCGAATTGAATCCTTTAAGGTTAGCGAGGCAATCAATGTATGAACCAGAAATTTCCATGATTGCCGCCGCTCCAGGATGTACGAGTCAATCCGGGGTAATTACGGACAAGGCGGGCATGAATCACATCAGTCACATCGGACACGCACGAGCCGGCTGGTTCGGACATCGCAAGCTGACCCCTCGCGCATGCATTGCAGACAGCAAAAAACACCTCCGGACCTTCCTCGCGGAGGCGCTGGACGACCTCGGCTTCATCACCAGTGAATGCAGCCAGGCACTGGAACTTGACACCGTGCTGGACGCGGAACGGCCCGATCTTCTGGTGCTCGGGGTGTCCGTGGACGGCATCGAAGTCAGTAAAATTCTCGAGACTTTGGTGAGAAAGGACTACGGCGGCAAGGTCCTCGTGATCGGCCAACCGGACTCCATCATCGTCAAGGCGGTCCGGCAGATCGGCGATGAGTACGGCATCGCCATGCTGCCGGCACTGTCCACCCCGTTCAGCGCCGGAACCCTGCGTGACAGTCTTGCGTCGCTGCTGCCGCTCGAGCCCGCGCCGAGCCCGGCCGTCGACGTCCCCGAAGCGCTCAAGGCCGGCTGGCTCGAGCTGTGGTATCAGCAGAAAATCCATCTCCGGACACTGGTCCCGAGCGGTGCCGAGGCGCTGATCCGGATGCGCCATCCGGCATGGGGCGTGGTGCCGCCGGCCTACTTCATTCCGGATGAAAGCGATCCGCATTTTCATGCGCTGTCCGAATTCGTGATCGCGCGCGCGATCGAGGACTGGCGTTATCTGCTCGAGCAGATCGGGCCGGTCAATCTCTCGATCAACCTGCCGATCTCGTTTCTCGCCGATGACGATGCGGTACGCGAGCTCTGCTACCGGATTCCGGACCATGCGGCCTTCGCCGGCCTCTTGATCGAGATCGACAGCACCGAGGTCATCGACAATCTGGATCTCGCGATCGACGTCGCGCGGCGCGTGCGGCTGCACAATATCGGCATCTCGATCGACAATGTCGGCGCCAACTGGCCGTCCTTGCTGGGACTGCCGAATTTTCCGTTCGTTCAGCTCAAGGTCGATCATCAATACGTCACCGGCTGCGCCGATCAGCGCCTGAAGCAGACGGTGTGCCGGCGTGTCGTCGAGCTCGCCCACGACAGCGGCGCGCAGGTCGTCGCCCAGGGGGTCGAGACCCGCGCGGACTTCCTCGCCGCGCATGAGATGGATTTCGATCAGGTCCAGGGCTACCTGTTCGGCAAGCCGATGGGCGTCAAGAAGTTCGCCCGCTCACGCATGCACTTCTCGGAGAAAGAGCCGGCCTCCTGACCCATGGCGGTTCGACGGCACCACCACGCCGGAAGCGCCCGCATTCACGCGGGCCGCGCCGCCGTTACTGAAACGTCATGTCGAGGCATTTCGAGATATCGGAGCCGAGGCCGGACGAGATCGTGATGCAGCCGCGAATCTTCTGGGTGTTGGCGTCGCTCGCCCAGATCGCATAGCCGCCGGGACCGAAGAACGAGTTGGTGTTCGGCGGCTCGGTCTCGGTGGCGTCGAACGTGTAATTGCCGTCGGTGTCGAAGATGCGCGGCTTCTTGGTGCAGCCGCCGTCGGCCTGGACGTTGATGACCTCCTTGTTGTCCCGCGTCAGCGCCAGCGAGACCTGGCAACGGAAGTATTCGGAGGTCTTGGCGTTGAACAGATAGGCGTAGGACTTGCAGGTCGAGGTGTTGAGCTTGCCCGCGGAGAGGCCGCGGCTGCAGGAGATTCGCTGGTTGTTGGAGAGCTTGAACTCGTCCGCCTGCACGACTGACGCCAGCGTCATGAACGACAGAGCGACACCGATACCGATTTTCATGACGTGGCTCATCCTGATTATCCCCCAGTAACGTTTCTGGCAATCGAAGCGTTTGTAAACGGTAACGCGAAAATAGTCGCCAAGCTTGATACGGGAAATCACAAACTCGATGATCTGCGTAAGCAGCCACGCCGATTGTCGTATTGACGCGCGAATGGCGTTCGTGATTTGTTCAAAGGCGTGGGGACGACGCCGTTTTTCGGCCGGAGGTGGATCATGACGCATTTTTTGACCAAGACCTTTTTTGCGACAGCGACCCTTGCTGCGATGACGACATGCGCATTGGCGCAGGAGGCCGCGCCCTGGGAGCTGAAGACCGACATGGGTTATGCCTATGACAAGGACGGCAAGACCTGGGCCTACAAGATGGGGACCAACAATGCCGGCACCTTGCTGAAGGGCGCCAAGAAGGTGCCGAAGGGGACGCTGTTCTTCATCGGCCACAACGGCCAGCTCTACATGCGCTCCGGGCCTTATCTCGAGGGAGACGGCAAGTTCATGTTCGGCTCGAACTGAGGCTTCCAGCAGACCTCAGAACGCAGCGGCCAATTCCTTGGCGCCGGGCTTGCCGCTGTTGAAGTCCATGCGCTCGTTGGTGACGGCAAGCAGCCTGGCCACGGTGTTGTGACGGATCGCGACCGGGTTGCGCTCATAGCCCGAGCGCTGGAAGAAGTTCGCGGTCGGCACCTGTTCGCGCATCGCCTGCGGCATGGTCACCATGTCGAGCCCGGTGCCGTCGCCGGTCAGGTTCATCATCTCGAGCTCGGCCGCGGTCAGCGGCCGACCGTAGCCCTTGTTGCGCGCGAAGATCACCGAGGTGAGCAGCTTGTGGGTCTGCAGCATCGGGCCGACATCGATGTCGAGCACCATGGCGTGACAGGCCCAGCCCTGCGGCGTGTCGGCAAGGCGTTGATGCGCCGACCAGTCGTCGGGCACGGTGCGCGTGAACGCCACCATCTTCTTCAGCACCGCGAGCTTGTGCTCCATCGCCTTGCGCGCCGGCCCCTGCGTCCGCGCCACCCGCTCGGTCAGGTCCCGCACGAATTCATGGCCCTGCTCGGCCAATAGCTCGACGGTGTTGGTGGTGAGCAGCTGGTTGTAGCCCATCGCCGTGGAGATCGCGCGCTTGCCGCCGTGCTCGATGCCCGCCTGCACGTCGTAATTGCCGGTGCCGCCGGTCTCGAACGAATAGACCCGCACCGCCTGCTCCGGCGTCAGCCCGGCCGCGCGGGCATAGCGGGCATAGGCGCGCTTGAACTCGACCTCGCTGGTCGGCCGCTGCGGCGTGAACTGGAATTGTTCGGCGGCCGCCCTGACCAGATCGGAGACCACCGGAATCGTTTTCGGCGGCCGCGGCGGCTTGCCGCCCTCTTCTTCCGGTGCCGGATTGACCGGCCGCTTCGGGCCCTCATAGACCGGCGGCTGCTGCAGCACGTAATCGTCGAGCCCAATCTGCACGCGGTCGCGGCGTTTGGCATTGCGAGTGCGCCGCTTGTCGGCGATCGCGTTCCAATAGGCGCCGGCGTCCTGCTCGAAGGCAGCGCGCGCCTCCTCGTACTCCTGCAGCTTGCGGCGATAGTCCATGATCGCCTGCGGCGATGCCTGCGCCATCGCATTGGCGACCGACGGCGGCAACGCATCGGCCTCGCCGGCCAAGACACCAGCCAAGACAGACGGCGCGCCGACAGTGAGCGCGAGCGCGACGAGTCCAAGGCAGGGGCGAATCAATTGCGGGCGCATGGCCTCGTTGTAGCAAGCGCGGCCGCGAAGTCAGCCCGGAATTGTCCGGATCGAAGCGGCCGGATGCCGCGATCGGCTCCAGAATTTTCGCCACAATGCGGTATTCCCCGCGCAACGCCGTGCCGACGACGGGGTGATGGCGGTCACTTCCATGCGAACACCGGTTGCTCGAGATCGGCGACACGGGTGCTGCGCCCGGCCAGCACCTCGCGGAACTGATAGATCAACGCGGCGGTCGGCGCATGGATCTGCTGGCCGCCGAGGCGGAAGCGGATCACGCGCCGGGTGCTCTCGGGAATCGTGACGAAGCTGAACGCGTCCTGGAGTTCGATCGCATCGAGGCCGATGCGGTGCACGGAGGCGACCTCGTCCGGATTCGGCGTGATCGCGGCATGCGCACCGGCCCACACCACGACCGGCGTGATCAGATAGCCGGAGCGGGTCGGATAGTCGTCGAGCAGGCCGAGCACATCGCGTTCGGACAGCTTGAGGCCGAGCTCTTCGTGCAATTCGCGCAGCGCGGCTTCAGCCTGGGTCTCACCGGCATCGCAGCGTCCGCCCGGCAGCGCCCATTGCGCGCTGTGCGCCCGCAGGCGCGCGCTGCGGCGGGTCAGCAGGAACGCCGTACCATGGCCATCATCGCCTTCGGTCAGCGCGATCGCGACCGCCGCGCGTTTCAGCGCCGGCGCCGCGTCGGCCGCGGCCTGACGCGCGAATGCGGCACAGAGCTCTGCGATATTCCGCCGGGTGGCATCGTCAAATGTGCGGGCCATTGAGCTTGACTACAACACATCAGCGTTTGATGAAATGAGTCGAACGACATGCCTCCTGCGATCAATCATCTGCAAGCAAGGGATTCCTCCTCATGACGGCCAAGGCCGCGGACCACCTCAAATCCGACGGCTGGAAGATCGCCGAAACCACGGGCTTCCTGACCCTGATCGGCCCGTTGTGGGAACGATTGAAGGACGGCGCGCTCGAGCTCGCGCTGATCACCGAGGATAAGCACCATAATCGTCGCGGGCTGGTGCAGGGCGGCGTGATCATGACCTTTGCCGACCGCGCCTGCGGCATGGCCGCGCGCTTCGTCTCGGGCAAGCCGACGCTTGCGACGGTGCAGCTCGACACCCATTTCGTCGAGGCCGGCAAGATCGGCGAGATCCTGACGACGCGGCCCCGCGTGGTGCGCTCGACCCGCAGCCTGATCTTCATCAGCGCCGAGGTGACCGTCGAGAAGCGCTGCATCGCGATGGCCAACGGCGTGTTCAAGATCCTGAAGAACGAGAGTTGATCATCGTCGTTCCGGGGCGATGCGCCAGCATCGAACCCGGAATCTCGAGATTCCGGGTCGGACCTTCGGACCATCCCGGAATGACATCCGGAGGAACGATCGATGCAATATCGCCAACTCGGCCGCAGCGGCCTGAAGGTATCGCCGATCTGTCTCGGCACGATGATGTTCGGCGGGCCGACCGATGAGGCGACCTCGTCGCGGATCGTGGCCAAGGCGCGCGAGGCCGGCATCAACTTCATCGACAGCGCCGACGCCTATAATGGCGGCAAGTCCGAGGAGGTCGTCGGCCGCGCGATCGCCAACAGCCGCTCCAACTGGGTGCTCGCGACCAAGCTCGCCAATCCGATCGGCGATGATCCCAATCATGGCGGGCTGTCGCGGCGCTGGGTACTGCAGGCCGCCGACGAGAGCCTGAAGCGGCTCGGCACCGACTACATCGACGTCTACTATCTGCACAAGGAAGACCACGCGACGCCGCTCGACGAGACCGTGCGCGCGATCGGCGACCTGATCCGCGCCGGCAAGGTGCGCTATTTCGGCGTCTCCAACTACCGCGCCTGGCGCGTCGCCGAGATCTGCAACATCTGCGATCGGCTCGGCATCGACCGCCCGGTCGCGAGCCAGCCCTATTACAATGCGATGAACCGGATGCCCGAGGTCGAGCATTTTCCGGCCTGCGCCTATTACGGCCTCGGCATCGTGCCCTATAGCCCGCTGGCGCGCGGCGTCCTGACCGGCAAATACGCCCCCGACGCGGCGCCGCCGGCGGACAGCCGCGCGGGGCGCAACGACAAGCGCATGATGCAGACCGAGTGGCGGCCGGAATCGCTCGAGCTCGCCCAGGAGATCAAGCGCCATGCCGAGAGCCGCGGCATCACCGCCGGGCAGTTCGCGGTGTCGTGGGTGCTGAACTCGTCGTTCGTCAGCGCGGTGATCGCAGGCCCGCGCACCGAAGCGCAATGGGACGACTACATCCGCGCGCTCGACTACCGCTTCACCGCCGAGGACGAAGCCCTGATCGACCGCCTCGTCGTGACAGGCCATCCCTCGACGCCGGGCTTCAACGATCCCGCCTATCCGATCGAAGGGCGCCGGGCGCGGAGCGGATAGCCGCTGTAACGGCGACGCACGAATCAGGGTTGGACATTCGATTCCATCCGCCCTCATTGAGCGGGAGCGACGAAGCAATCCATCTCTCCATGCGGCACGATGGATTGCTTCGCGGAGCCTGTCATCCGGCGGCGCTTCGCGCCGAACCGGGTGGCTCGCAATGACGGTGTCCACTCGGCTGCGCCGAAGTTACGTTTCGCAGCTTCCGAATTGCGCGAAGCCCGGGTCGGCTGCAGCATCAGGGCATGACAATGCTGATGCTGGTGCTGCCATGACGGCATCCAATGTACTCGACTGCATCGTGGCGCTCCTCGTGTGCTGGGCGAGCCTGACCGCAATCTTCGAGCCGCGGCGCGACGCCATGCGATGTGACGTGCCTGCCGCGACCGGCAGCGCGCCGCAAGCTTCGCTGGCGCCGCCATCGCAGGCGGAGTTCGAGGAGATGATCCGGGACATGAAGCTGCACGACTGAGCAACGCTGCGGAAAGCCTTTCGTCCCGAACGACGTCCCTGAAATGAAACAGGGCGGCGCCGAAGCGCCGCCCTGCCCTGATGGCCATTGCCGGCCGCTTACTTCACGAGGTCGAAGCGATCGGCGTTCATCACCTTGGCCCAGGCCGCGACGAAGTCCTTCACGAACTGTTCCTTCGAGTCGGACTGGCCGTAGACCTCGGCGAATGCCCGCAGCTGCGAGTGCGAACCGAAGATCAGGTCGACGCGGGTGCCGGTCCACTTCACCGCCTTGGTCTTACGGTCGCGGCCTTCATAGACGCCGTGGCCGACATGGCTCCACTCGGTGGACATATCGAGCAGGTTGAGGAAGAAGTCGTTGGTCAGCGTCCCGGGCTTGCCGGTGAAGACGCCGTGCTTGGACTTCCCGGCATTGGCGCCGAGAACGCGCAGTCCGCCGACGAGGACGGTCATTTCCGGCCCCGTCAGCTTCAGCAGCTGCGCACGATCCACCAACGCTTCTTCCGGCATCATGAACTGATGCTTGCCGCTGACGTAATTGCGGAAACCGTCAGCCCGCGGCTCCAGCGGAGCGAAGGATTGGACGTCGGTCTGATCCTGCGACGCGTCCATGCGGCCGGGCGTGAACGGAACCTTCACGCTGATGCCGCCGTCCTTGGCCGCCTTCTCGATCGCGGCCGCACCGCCGAGCACGATCAGGTCGGCCAGTGAGACCTTCTTGCCGCCGGTGCTGAACTCCTTCTGGATGGCCTCGAGCTTGGAGAGCACCGTCTTGAGCTGCGCCGGCTCGTTGACCTCCCAGTCCTTCTGCGGAGCAAGACGGATGCGCGCACCGTTGGCGCCGCCGCGTTTGTCGGAGCCGCGGAAGGTCGAGGCCGAAGCCCAGGCGGTCGACACCAGCTCGGACACCGACAGACCCGAGGCAAGGATCTTCGCCTTGAGCGCCTCGATATCCTTGTCGCCGATCACTTCATGATCGAGCGCCGGGATCGGGTCCTGCCAGATCAGCGTCTCCTTCGGCACCAGCGGGCCGAGGTAGCGCACGATCGGACCCATGTCGCGGTGGGTGAGCTTGAACCAGGCGCGGGCGAACGCGTCCGCGAACTGATCGGGATGCTCCAGAAAGCGGCGCGAGATCTTCTCATAGGCGGGATCGAAGCGCAGCGAGAGGTCCGTGGTCAGCATCGTCGGCTTGCGCTTCTTCGACGGATCGAACGGATCCGGGATGATCGCGTCGGCTCCCTTGGCTTCCCACTGCTGGGCGCCGCCGGGGCTCTTCGTCAGCTCCCATTCATACTTGAACAGGTTCTCGAAGAAGTAGTTGCTCCACTTGGTCGGCGTCTGGGTCCAGACCACCTCGAGGCCGGAGGTGATCGCATCAGTGCCCACGCCGCTGGCATGGCTGCTCTTCCAGCCGAGACCCTGGTCCTCGAGCGCGCCAGCTTCCGGCTCCGGACCGACCAGCGACGGATCGCCCGCGCCATGGGTCTTGCCGAAGGTGTGACCGCCGGCGATCAGCGCGACGGTCTCCTCATCGTTCATCGCCATGCGGAAGAACGTCTCGCGGATGTCCTTCGCGGCAGCGACCGGATCCGGCTTGCCGTTCGGACCTTCCGGATTGACGTAGATCAGGCCCATCTGCACGGCGCCGAGCGGCTCGGAGAGCTGACGCTCGCCGCTGTAACGCTCGTCGCCGAGCCAGGTGCCCTCCGGGCCCCAGTACAGCTCTTCCGGTTCCCACACGTCGGCGCGGCCGCCCGCAAAGCCGAACGTCTTGAAGCCCATCGATTCCAGCGCGACATTGCCGGCAAGGATCATCAGGTCGGCCCAGGAGATCTTCTTGCCGTACTTCTGCTTGATCGGCCAAAGCAGCCGGCGCGCCTTGTCGAGGCTGGCATTGTCGGGCCAGCTGTTGAGCGGAGCAAAACGCTGCTGACCGGCGCCGGCGCCGCCGCGGCCGTCGGTGATGCGGTAGGTGCCCGCCGAGTGCCAGGCCATGCGGATCATCAGACCGCCGTAGTGACCGTAGTCGGCCGGCCACCATTCCTGCGACTCGGTCATCAAGGCCGTCAGGTCCTTGATGACCGCGTTGAGATCGAGGGTCTTGAATTCCTTGGCGTAGTCGAAGGTCTTTCCCATCGGATCGGACAGATCCGAATTCCGATGCAGCACCTGAATGTCGAGTCCTTGCGGCCACCAGTCACGATTCGTGCGTGCGCGGGGGCTTGCGCCGAATGGGCATTTGCCCGCGCCTTCGTCGGTTTTTGCGTCCATGTTTCTTCTCCGAGGTGATGGATTCTGGAATGTGCTGGAGCTCTTCCAAGAAAGATTCTACGCGCCCCAATCTATCAGGTGAAATTGACTTTAGTGATCACGCCGATAAGATTATCTGATGATAAATGTCACACTCCGGCAATTGAGGTATTTCGATGCGCTGGCCCGCCACGGGCATTTCGGACGCGCCGCGGACGCCTGCGCGGTGTCGCAGCCGGCGCTGTCGATGCAGATCCGCGAGATGGAACAGGCGGTCGGCGGCGTGCTGATCGAGCGCAGCGCGCGGCAGGTGACGTTGACGGCGTTCGGCGAGGAGCTGCTGCGCCGCGTCCGCGACATCCTGCGCTCGGTCGACGAGCTCGGCGACTTCGCGCGCGCCTCGCGCGACAAGCTCGCAGGCCGCCTGCGTGTCGGCATGATCCCGACGATCGCGCCATATCTGCTGCCGAAGGTGATCGAGACCCTGGCGCGGCTGCATCCCGAGCTCGACATCCACGTCCGCGAGACGCTGACGCCGAAGCTGATCAAAGAAGTCGCCGAGGGCCGGCTCGACACCGCGATCGTGGCGCTGCCGGTGTCGGAACCGTCGCTGACCGAGGTCGCGCTGTTCTCGGAGAATTTCCTGCTGGTGCGGCCGGGCGAGGACGCCAAGACCCCCGTGCCGAGCGCCGAGATGCTGCGCGAGATGCGGCTGTTGCTGCTCGAGGAGGGCCACTGCTTCCGCGACCAGGCGCTGTCGTTCTGCAATATGCAATCCTCGCCGCCGCGCGAGGTGCTGGATGCGAGCTCACTGTCGACGCTGGTGCAGATGGTCGGCGCCGGCATCGGCGTCACCCTGATCCCGGAGATGGCGGTGACGGTGGAGACGCGCTCGGCGCCGGTCACGGTCTCGCGCTTCAAGCACCCGCAGCCCTCGCGCACCATCGGCATGGTCTGGCGCAAGACCTCCCCGCTCGCCGCGCAGCTCCAGCAGATCGCCGAAGTGGTGAGCCTCGCCGCCCGCGAACTGCGCGCGCCGAAGGCGGATGGCGGCAAGGACGCGAAGCGCGCGGGGCGACGGAAGGTCGCGTGATTGGTGCAGTGGCGCGTAGAGGCAGCGTTCTGAGTTTGACGCGGGCCTCGCGCCACATTCACCACCGTCGTCCCTCCGAAAGCAGGGACCCATACGCCGCGGCCCGAGTTGTGTGACCTCGACTCGTCGTTCCAGCATTGTGCAACGACGAACATCGGTGGTTATGGGTCCCTGCTTTCGCAGGGACGCTAAATTTGTTGCACGGGCGGAGAGTCATACAGCCGCATTCTCGCGACAGGATCGCCTGAGCTTTGCTCTCGGTTTCGCCGCGGCAGTGGCCCTACTTCTCCAGATACTTCTTCATCTCGGCGATCAGGCCGTCGCGCAGTTCGGGGCGCTTGAGGCCGAACGCGATGTTGGCGCGGAGGAAGCCGGGCTTGGAGCCGCAATCGTGGCGCTCGCCCTCGAACTCGACGCCGTAGAATTTCTGCGTCTTGGCGAGCCCGATCATCGCGTCGGTGAGCTGGATCTCGCCGCCGGCGCCGCGCTGCTGGGTGGCGAGGATGTCGAAGATCTCCGGCTGCAGGATGTAGCGGCCGGTGATCGACAGATTCGACGGCGCGGTGCCCTGCGGCGGCTTCTCGACCATGCGGTCGACCTCGAAGATGTTGCCGGTGCGCTTCCCCACGCTGCAGATGCCGTATTGATGGGTGAGCTCGTCGGGGACGGCCTCGACCGCGATCACGTTCGACTTGTCGCCGAGCTTGTTGGCCGCGTCGATCATCTGCTTCAGGCACCCCGGCGTGTTCAGCACCAGCTCGTCGGGCAGCACCACCGCGAACGGCTCGTTGCCGACAATGTCGCGCGCGCACCACACCGCATGGCCGAGCCCGAGCGGCGATTGCTGCCGGGTGAAGCTCATCGCGCCGGCTTCGGGCTGATTCTGCGCCAGAATTTCCTGCTCGGTCTTCTTGCCGCGCTGCGCCAGCGTGGTGTCGAGCTCGAACATGCGGTCGAAATGATCCTCGATGACGCCCTTGTTGCGGCCGGTGACGAACACGAAGTGCTCGATGCCGGCTTCCCGCGCCTCGTCGACCACGTACTGGATCAGGGGCTTGTCGACGATCGTCAACATTTCCTTCGGCATCGCCTTGGTGGCGGGCAGCACGCGGGTACCGAGGCCGGCGACGGGAAATACGGCTTTGCGGATCTTCATGGGATTATCGGAAGCCTTGAAACGGGGTGGGACGGCGGCACGAAATCAATCATGCCCTTGGTAACCGTTTTGCAGCCGCCAACAAAGGCGGATGTGTGGTGCGGCTTAATTCCGCCGTTCCCGTCAGCCATGCGTGCGGCAACAAAACCTCGCCTCTGTTAAGTTATTGGAAACCGTCCCGGGTCCTTCTGGAACAGCACGTTTTTGACAGGCATACGACACATGCGCTCGATCGGAACATCAAGGACCAGACTTTGCAGCGCGAGCCTGGTCGCGCTGGCCCTGCTGCTGGCCGGCGGGGCCAAGGCGCAATCGGCGGGCAACGGCCTGACCAACCTGATCGACAGCATCTTTTCCGGGCCGAACGCGACCCCGCCGCAGGCTGCGACCGGACAGGATGGCGCAGCACCGCCCTGGAGCGGCGAAGACGGCGCCTCCGGCCATCCGCTGATGACCGCGGCCGCGATCCGCCAGGCCGCATCCGACTTCCCGAACTGCGTCGCCGGGATGTGGCCAGATGCCGCGCGGCGCAACATCACCCAGCAGAATTTCGAGCGCTTCACCGCGGGCCTGCAACCCGACCTGCGCATCATGGATCTGCTCGACTCGCAGCCGGAATTCACCAAGGCGATCTGGGACTATCTCGATATCCTGGTCAGCGACGCGCGGCTGGCGAAAGGCCGCGAGATCCTCGCGAAGTACAAGCCGCAGTTCGACGCAACCGAGAAGGCCTATGGTGTCGATCGCTACATCATCGCGGCGATCTGGGGCATCGAATCGAACTACTCGACCCAGATGGGCGACCGCAGCGTGGTGCAGTCGACCGCGACGCTCGCCTGCATCGGCCGCCGCCAGGCCTATTTCAAGGACGAGTTCCTGTCGGCGCTGGAAATCCTCAACCGCGGCGATCTCAGGCCCGAACAGCTGCGCGGCTCCTGGGCCGGCGCGTTCGGCCCGACCCAGTTCATGCCGACCGCGTTCAAGCGCTACGCGGTCGACGGCGACGGCGACGGCCGCCGGGACGTCGTCGACAATCCGAGCGACCTGATCGCGTCCACCGCCAACAATCTGAAGAAGGACGGCTGGCAGACCGGCGCGAGCTGGGGCTACGAGGTGGTGCTGCCGCAAGGCCTCAACTACATGCTGGCCGACCGCGCAAAGGTGATGCCGCTGTCGCAATGGGAGCAGCTCGGCGTCAAGCGGCCAAACAACCAGCCGTTCCCGCGGCCATCCGACAAGGCCTATCTGCTGGCGCCGGCTGGCGCCGAAGGTCCGGGCTTCCTGATGCTGCAGAACTTCCGCGTGATCATGAAGTACAACCCGGCCGAGGCCTACGCGCTCGCGATCGGCCATTTCGCCGATCGGCTGCGCGGCGGCCAACCCTTCGTGCAGCCTTGGCCGCGCCAGGAACGGGTGCTGTCGCGCGCCGAGCGGCTGGAGTTGCAGCAACTGCTGGCTCAGCGCGGCTTCTACAAGGGCACGCCCGACGGCCAGTTCGGCGGCCAGACCCGCGAGGCGCTGCGCGGCTTCCAGGTTTCGATCGGCGCGCCGGCCGACGGTTTTGCCACGTCTGAGGTGCTGGAACGGCTGCGGGAGCGGTAGGGCCGCGCCGGCGGCCCTACCGCCCGGATGAAGCGCAGCGCAATCCAGGGTCCTCGCAACGCGGTTGGTTCGGACCCGGATTGCGCTTCGCTCATCCGGGCTACGGCTCTTCACGCCATGCGAGCCGAGTTCCGCCGGCGGTGACGTCAGGCCCCCTCCTCCCCGCAAAAGTAACCGTGAAATCCGATATTTGCCGCCCGCCTTGACGGCGGCTGGGGGCACCCGATTTATGGTGGAAAAGCTGCCCGCTTGCGGCCCGATTCCGCTAATATGCTGACGTACTTCCAGATCATTGCGACGCCCCGATGCGAGAGCCGAAGTCCTTCCTGCGCCTATTCACCGAAGCCGGCCCGCTGGTGGCGCTGGCGGTGGCGCTTGCGCTGTTGATCGGCATTGCCGAGCCCGCCTCGGCGCAGTTCTTCGGTTTCCCCGGCTTCGGCGATGCTCCACGCCGGGCGCCGCCGCCACGCAGCGGCGGTGGTGGCGGCGGCTGGTTCGGCGGCGATTTCTTCGCGCCATTCCAGCAGCAGCACCCGCAGTCGCAGCCCCAGCAGCAGCGGCCGCGCGAGGATTTCTCACGCGCACCGGCGCCGGCCAAGCGCGAAGCCGCCGCCGAGCGCAACGTGCTCGTGATCGGCGATGCAATGGCCGACTGGCTCGCCTATGGCCTCGAGGATGCGTATTCCGACCAACCCGACATGGGCGTGATCCGCAAGGCAAAGACGGTGTCCGGCCTGATCCGCTATCAGCCCAAGGGCGACCCGGCGGATTGGGCGGCCGCCGCCAAGGCCATTCTCGCCACCGAGAACCCGGACGCCATCGTCGTGATGCTCGGCCTCAACGATCGTACATCGCTCCGCGAACCGGTGGTGGAGAAAAAGGCCGACAAGAAAGACGAGAAGAAGGACGCACGCGGCAAGCCGGACGCAAAGCCGGGCGACAAGCCCGATGCCGCCGCCAAGAATGATGCCAAGAGCGATGCCAAGACCGATACCAAACCGGTCGATCCCGAGCTGTCGCCCGACGACGCCGATAATGATGCGCAGGCCGCGCCGGAAAAGACCGCGCGCTCGCCCAATGGCGTCTATGATTTCCGCGAGGACCGCTGGGTCGAGCTCTACGGCAAGAAGATCGAGGAGCTGATCAATGTGCTGAAGAGCAAGGGCGTGCCGGTGCTGTGGGTCGGCCTGCCTGCGATCCGCGGCCAGAAGGGCACGTCGGACATGCTGTTCCTCGACGCGCTGTATCGCGACGGCGCCGGCAAGGCCGGCATCACCTATGTCGACGTCTGGGACGGCTTTGTCGACGAGGCCGGCCGCTTCATGCCGAAGGGCCCTGACTTCGAAGGCCAGCCGCGCAAGCTGCGCACCGATGACGGCGTGTTCTTCACCAAGGCCGGTGCGCGCAAGCTCGCGCATTATGTCGAGCGCGAGGTAACCCGCCTGCTTGCGGTGCGCTCCGGCCCGATCGCGCTGCCGAGCGAGCCGGCAACGCCCGATGCCAGCGCCGAGCCCGGCAAGCCGGCGCCGCGGCCGCTGGCAGGCCCGGTGCTGCCGCTGGTCGCCTCGACGGTCGGCACCGATCAGTTGCTCGGCGGCCCGGGCTCGCGGCCCGCCGCGGTCGATGCGCTCGCCGCCCGCACGCTGGTGAAGGGCGAGGCCCTGGCCCCGCCGGCCGGCCGCGCCGACGATTTCGCCTGGCCGCGCCGCGAGATCGGCCGCGAGCAAGCCAAGGGCGACGTGCCGGTTGCCGCGGTGACGCCAGCCGCGCCCGCGGGTGGGCCGGCAAATCCGCCGCCCTCCACCACGGCGATCGCGCCCGACGGCTCGATCATCACCGCACCGAAGCCACAACGCCGCGCGTTCCGTCCAACCCAGGCCCAACCGCAGCAACAGCAGCAGCCACAGACCCAGCCCTGGCTGCGCGACCTGTTCGGATTCGGCGCGCCGCAGCAGCGCCCGCTGGTCGCCCCGCCACCGCGGCCACCGCGCGGCGTCGGACAGCGCGCCGCAGCGCCGGGGAATCCCTGGCAGTAGACGGCGCGTGACGCGCCTTCAGATCGTGAAAGAATGGTCGGCGGGTTAGGCGAGCCGTAACCCGCCGATATTGCTTGCGCGGAGAGATGGCGGGTTACGCTATCGCTCACCCGCCCTGCGGTCTCAGCCGTAATAGCGCCAGCGTGACGGCGGCGGGCGGCGCGGCTGGCGCGTCATCAACAGCGCGAGCGCAAAGCCGATACCGCCGGCGATCAAGAGCGATCCCAGCGGATTGTCCTGCACCGCATGCGCCATCGCCTTCTGTCCGCTGCGAACGGTTTCGCCGCGATGTTCGTACGCGTCCTTGGCGTAGTTGACGGCCGTGTCAGCGGCGTCGCGCGCGGCGTCCTTGGCCTGGCCGTAGAGATCCTGCACGGTGCCGGCGGCTTGGCGCGCGCCGCCCGAGGCCTGGGTCTGCGCATCGCCGGTGGCCTCGCCGACTGCGCCTTCGGCCTTGCCCGCGAACTCCTTTGCCGTTCCGAAAATCCGATCCTTGTCCATCGTGACGCTCCCTGAATTGTCAGGGAGCTAACCGGGCAAGCGCGCGCAAGTTCCTGGAACTACAGGATCAGCCCGCCGTCGACGACGATGGTCTGGCCGACGACGTAGGAGGCGAGCGGCGAGGCCAGGAACAAGGCGGCGCCGGCCATGTCGGCGGGCGTGCCGAGCCGCTTCAGCGGAATGCGCTCGAGCGCGCCTTCGAGGCGCCTCGGATTCGCCGTCGTCGCCTTGGTCATCTTGGTGTCGACAAGGCCCGGCGCGATGCCGTTGACGCGGATGCCGTCCTCGGCCCAGGCCTCGCCGAGCGTGCGCGTCAGCCCGACCGCGCCGGTTTTCGACGCGTTGTAGGCCGGATTGCCCATGGTGGAATGATAGGCCGCGGTCGAGCTCACGATGATCAGCGAGCCTTTGCTCGCGGTGAGCATCGCGTGGAATTTCGTGGCACAGGCCATCAGGCTCATCAGATTGACCTCGAGCACCTTGCGAAAACCCTCCATCTCGAATTCCCCGCGGCGGTAAATCACCGCGCCCTGCGCCAGCACCAGCACATCGAGCCGATCGAACGACGGCGTGAGGCTTGCGATCGCCTGCGGATCGGAGACGTCGAGCTGCGCATAGGCGAGGCCATCGAGATGCGAGCCTTCCTCCGCGGAATAATCGCTCGCCTTGGCGCGGGTGCCGTACACGGCAACGCGCGCGCCCTTGGCGCGGAAAGCCTGCGCGATGCCGTTGCCGATGCCGCTGGAGCCGCCGACCACCAGTATCTGCTTGCCGCTGAAATCGAGCTCGTTCATTGCGCGTTCCTCTCTGTTGTTGTCTTGATTGATCATGATCCTTTGCGAAAAGCCAACGCAGAACTTGCGTTAACGCGCTGCACGCATGGCGATAAGAGATCGCCGGTTTGACGTCTCTGCCGAGAGGTGCGAGCGTTGCCGTGTCACACGACAAGAAAATCAACGGGAGGTCCGTCATGTCCGAATACAAGCAGCTCAGCCGTTCGGTGAAGGGCCTCACCGTTCTCGTCACCGGCGCGGCCAGCGGCATGGGCCGCGCCACCGCGCGGGTGTTCGCCGATGAAGGCGCCAATGTCGCAGTCACCGACCTCTCCGAGGAAGGCACGCAGACGGTGGCGAAGGAGATTTCGTCAAGCGGCGGCTCGGCCAAAGCCTGGACGCTCGACGTCGGCGATCGCGACGCGATCACAAAGGTCGTCAACGATGTCGCCGCGCATTTCGGCGGGCTCGACATCATCGTCAACAATGCCGGCATCTCGGTGCGGGTGCCGATCGACGATCCCGGTTACGAGGACGCCTGGGCCAAGGGCATCGCGGTCATGCTGACGGCGCATCCGCGCATCATCCGCGCCGCACTGCCCTACCTGCGCAAATCGCGCTCGCCGCGCATTGTCAACATCGCCTCGACCGAGGCTCTCGGTGCGACGGGTCTGCACAGCCCCTACTCCGCGGCCAAGGGCGGGGTCACCAGCCTGACCCGCTCGCTCGCGGTGGAACTTGGACGCGAAGGCATCACGGTGAACTGCATCTGTCCGGGCCCGATCCGCACCGCCATCACCGATCGCATCTCCGAGGAGCACAAGACGATCTACGCCAAGCGCCGCACTGCGCTGGCGCGCTACGGCGATCCGGAAGAGGTCGCGCATATGACGCTGAGCCTGTGCCTGCCCGCCGCATCGTTCCTGACCGGCGCGGTGATTCCGGTCGACGGCGGGTTGATGGCGCGGAATGCCTGACCCGCGTCTTTCCCCGAAGCGTTGACAGCGCGCGGCTCGGGAGTAGCCTTCTCGGCAAACGAAGCGGGACAACCGCCCGCAACAGCACGGGGAGATATCCGCCATGACGGTCCTGATCCGGCAGCTTCACAAGCATTTCGTCGGCGAGGTCTCCGGCGTCGACCTGCGCAAGCCGCTGACGAAGCAGGAAGCCAGCGACATCGAGGCCGGCATGGACAAATACGCCGTGCTCGTCTTCCACGGCCAGGCCATCACGGACGAGCAGCAGATGGCGTTCGCGCTGAATTTCGGCGAGCGCGAAACCTCGCGCGGCGGCACCGTGACGAAGAAGGAGGACTACCGCCTCTCCTCCGGGCTCAATGATGTCGGAAATCTCGGCAAGGACGGCAAGCCGCTGCCGAAGGATCACCGCACCCATCTGTTCAATCTCGGCAACTGCCTGTGGCATTCCGACAGCTCGTTCCGGCCGATCCCGGCGAAATTCTCGCTGCTGTCGGCGCGCGTCGTGAACCCGAAGGGCGGCGACACCGAGTTCGCCGACATGCGCGCGGCCTATGATGCGCTCGACGACGAGACCAAGGCCGAGATCGAGGACATGATCTGCGAACACTCGCTGATGTATTCGCGCGGCTCGCTCGGCTTCCTCGACTACACCGACGAAGAGAAAGAGATGTTCAAGCCGGTGCTGCAACGGCTGGTGCGTACCCATCCGGTGCATGGCCGCAAGTCGCTGTACCTGTCGTCGCATGCCGGCGCCATCCGGGGCATGAGCATGCCGGAGGCGCGGCTGTTGCTGCGCGATCTCACCGAGCACGCCACCCAGCCGGAGTTCGTCTACGTCCACAAATGGACGGTGCATGACCTCGTGATGTGGGACAACCGCCAGACCGTGCACCGCGTCCGCCGCTACGACCAGTCGCAACCCCGCGACATGCGCCGCGCCACGGTGGCCGGTACCCAGCCGACGGTGGCGCAGGAAGCGGCAGAGTAGCGGGACGCGACGACAGCTGTCGTCCCGCGGAAGCGAAGCGCGACCCATAACCACAGGGCGCCGTTGTTGCGTGACGCTGTGGCCCAGCGCCGCGTTACAACTGAATGCGGTGGTTATGGGTCCCCTGAGTTCACAAACGAAGTGCAACACTTCCTTGAGGAGGTGTTGCGATGGGGCGGAGTTACGAGCAGCTATCCCTGGACGAGCGATGCGAGATTGCCCGGCTTTCAGCCAATGGCAGCTCGGTGCGGCAAATCGCGGCAGCTCTGGATCGCTCGCCATCAACGATCTCTCGGGAGCTGAACCGCAATTCTGGCGCCCAGGTCGGCTACAAACCCAGCTATGCCCAGCAACAGATGCGAGCGCGGCGCTGGACGGGCGTACGCCTCGAACGGGAGCCCGGCCTGCGCCGCGCGGTCTTGGAGCGCCTTGGTCGGGGCTGGTCGCCCGAGCAGGTCGCGGGCCGGCTGGCCCGCGAACACGGCCGCAAGGTGATCTCCCACGAGACCATCTACCGCTTCATATACGCCCAGATCCGGCGCACCTCGGACTTCAGCTGGCGGCGTTATCTGCCACGCGGCAAGAGCAAACGCGGCTACCGCGGCAAGAAGGGCGGCAGTCCCGCAAGCTTCATAGAAGGCCGTGTTTCCTTGGACAAACGGCCTATCGAGGCCGCCGATCGCAATGCCCCCGGTCATTGGGAAGCCGACCTGATGATGTTCTCCAAATACGGTCAGGCGATCCTGACCGTGCACGAGCGCACCTCGCGCCTGCTGCTCGGCATCCGCATCGCCAGCAAGCTCGCGCGCGGTATCGCCCGTCATCTCGTCCGCTTGTTTGCTGCCTTGCCGGAAGGCCTGTGCCAGACCGTTACCTTCGACAATGGGACCGAGTTCGCCTGTCACCTGGAGCTGCACCGCCTCGCGATCGAGACCTTCTTCTGCGATCCGCACGCGCCCTGGCAGAAGGGCGGCATCGAGAATGCGATCGGTCGGATGCGCCGCTTCATTCCACGCAAAACCGATCTCGCGACCTTCCCGACGCGCCGCCTCCGCCAGTCGATCAACGCCTACAACAACACCCCGCGCAAATGCCTTGACTTCCAAACCCCTCTCGAGGCCTTCTCTCAAGTGTTGCACTTCGAGTGTGAATCCACCTCCCTGCTTTCGCAGGGACGACACCGTGAATGTGGAAGGGGCGCCGCTACCTACGCGTGGCCGGCGTCGTTGGACAGCATGCCGGCCTCGATGCCGATCTTGCGCAAGGCGCGGGCATATTTCTCGTCGACATCGGTGCCGAAGATCAGCTCGGGATCGGCGTCGCAATGCAGCCAGCCATTGTGCTGGATCTCGTTCTCGAGCTGGCCCGGCGCCCAGCCGGCATAGCCGAGCGCGAGGATGGCGTGCTTGGGGCCGGCGCCCTTGGCGATCGCCTTCAGGATATCGACGGTCGCGGTGAGCGAAATGCCGTCGTCGATGTTGAGCGTCGCATCCTGGATGTAGAAGTCGCTGGAGTGCAGCACAAAGCCGCGGCCGGTGTCGACCGGGCCGCCCTTCATTACCTTCATCATCTCGGCATTCTCGGGCAGCGCGATCTGGTCCGACTTCTGGATGATGTCGAGCTGCACCAGGAGGCCCGGGAAATCGATGCTGCCGGCCGGACGGTTGACGATGATGCCCATCGCGCCCTCGGATGAATGGGCGCACATGTAGATCACCGAGCGCTCGAACCGCGGGTCGTTCATCACAGGCATCGCGATCAGCATCTGGCCATCGAGATAGCCATCGTCGCCGGCATCGGGACCGACGGCCGGGTTTCGGCCGGAGGCGGTCTTGCGAGGCCTGCCTGTTGTCTTGCCTGTTTTGCCTTCAGGGCGCATCCGCAAAGGCCTTTCCTGCTGATTTGGCATCCTGATATTGGGTGGCGGTTCTGTCAATCAACCATCGACCGCAGTGCGGCGATGCATCACAAGCAATTCAATGGTTTGCACCGAAAGTTGCAGGTAAAGACGTCTCATGATCGTCACAGTTCCCTTGCGGGCCGCATTTGGCGTTGCCGCCTTGTTCTCCGTCGCCTTGGTCGCGCCGGAGGTTCGCGCCGACGACGCCTCGCCGTGGCAGCAGGACACCCATTCCGCGGTGCGATTGCTCGCGGGATCGCGCAGCGGCGCGGTGCTGCTGGGCGGCATTGCCTTCCAGCTGCAGGACGGCTGGAAAACCTATTGGCGGACCCCAGGCGATTCCGGCGTGCCGCCGCGGTTCGATTTCTCCAAGTCCGATAATGTCGATGCGGTGACGGTGATGTGGCCGGCGCCGCGCCAGTTCGACGACGGCGCCGGCGGCACCTCGCTCGGCTACAAGCATCAGGTGGTGCTGCCGCTGCGCATCGTCGCGAAGAATCCCGACAAGCCGCTGGTGCTGCGCGCCGACATCAGCTACGCGGTGTGCGAGAAGCTGTGCGTGCCGGTGGAAGCGAAGGCCGAGCTCGCCTTCGCAAGCGTCGCATCGACCGAGGACGCCGCGCTGTCGGAAGCGCTCAACGCGGTGCCGAAGCCCGCCAATATCGGCGACCCCGTCCCGTTCACGATCCGCGACGTCAAGCGCGACGGCAACAACGTGCTGGTCGATGTCACCGCGCCCGAAACAAAGGACCCAAAGGACCTGAGCCTGTTCGTCGAGGGCCCGACGCCCGACTGGGCACTGCCGGTGCCCAAGCTCGTCGAACACGCGCCCCCGGGCGTGAAGCGCTTCTCCTTCGAGCTCGACGGTCTGCCGCCTGGCGCCACGGCAAATGGCGCCGCGCTGAAGCTGACGCTGGTCGGCGGCGACAAAAGCTACGAATTCAATATCAATTTGAACTAGCCACACGGCCTATCTCGGCGTCGTCCCGGCGAAAGCCGGGGATCCATGCTCCGCGGCCGCAGTTTGAGGCCCGCGGGGGATCGAGCTGCGCGCGCGAACTGTTCCCTATGGTTATTGATCCCGGCCTTCGCCGGGATGACGCAGGTGAGGCATCCCTTCACCCAACCCAATCTTAACGTTTCGTTGATAGATCGGAGCCCATTGCCGCCTTGCGGCGCTTTGGGAATTTTCCGCCTTGGCTGTGATGGAGACACAATCCGAATCCTCTGCAGCAAGCTCTGCGCCATCGGGCCCGGCCGCACGCCTGCGCGGACTCGTTGCGCTCCTGCTTGGCGGCACCAAGGAGGCGTCGGTCACCAAGCGCCTGGCCGGCATGATCTTCGTCATCCGCGTCGTGAGCGCCGCCATCGCCTATCTGGCGCAGATCCTGCTGGCGCGCTGGATGAGCGGCTCAGATTACGGCATCTATGTCTATGTCTGGACCTGGGTGCTGCTGCTCGGCAGCACGATGGATTTCGGCATCGCGCCGTCCTCGCAGAAGATCATCCCGGAATATCGCGCGCGCGGCGACTTCGCCGCATTGCGCGGCTTCCTTTCCGGCGGCCGCTGGGTGGTGCTTGCCGCCTCCAGCACGGTGGCGCTGCTGCTCGCGGGCGTGATCCACCTCGCCTCGCCCTGGATCGATCCCAACGCGGTGGTGCCGCTCTATATCGGCTGCCTGACCTTGCCGCCCTTCGTGGTCGCCAACACCCAGGACGGCATCTCGCGCGCGCATGACTGGATGCAACTCGGCCTGATGCCGCAGTTCATCGTGCGGCAGGGACTGATCATCGCGCTGACCGCCGGCGCGCTGGCGCTCGGCCTCAATCTCGGCGCGACGGTGGCGATGCTCGCGAGCGCCGCGGCGGTGTACATCGCGGCGATCGGCCAGATGATCGTGCTGAACCGCCGCCTCGCCGCCCACCACGGGGTGGGCGAGAAGACCTACGACGTCAGGGGCTGGTTTGCGATCTCGCTGCCGATCATGCTGGTCGAGAGCTTCTATCTGCTGCTCGGCTACACCGACGTGCTGATGCTGCAGCAGTTCCGCTCGTCAGAGGAAGTCGGCATCTATTTCGCCGTGGTGAAGACGCTGGCGCTGGTATCGTTCGTGCACTACGCGATGTCGGCGACGACGGCACACCGCTTCGCCGAGTACAACGCGCTCGGCGACAAGGACCGGCTGTCGGCCTATGTCGCGCACGCGATCAGCTGGACGTTCTGGCCGTCGCTGCTCGCCACCGTCGCGCTGCTCGTATTCGGCAAGCCGCTGCTGTGGCTGTTCGGCCCGAAATTCGTCGACGGCTACAGCATCATGTTCGTGGCCGCGATCGGTCTCGTGGTGCGCTCGGCGATCGGCCCGGTGGAGCGGCTGTTGAACATGCTCGGCCATCAGAGCATCTGCGCCACCGCCTACGCCGTCTCGTTCGTCATGAATGTCGGGCTCTGCATCGCGCTGGTGCCGCGCTATGGCGGTATGGGCGCGGCGGCCTCGACCTCGCTGTCGCTGACCTTCGAGACCATCCTGCTGTTCTACGTGGTGCGCTCGCGCCTCGGGCTCCATGTGCTGGCGTTCGGCAAGGCCCGTTCGGCGCCATAGCATTTCTACCGGCTACAGCCTATATTGGGTCACATGACCGCTGCCGAACTGAAAAACCTGCTTGATCGCGTTCAATCCTGGCCCGAGTCGGCACAGGACGAGCTCGTATCGATCGCAAACCAGATCGAAAGCGAACTGCAGGCCCGAGACTACGTCGCGACGCGGGACGAATTACGAGTCATCGACGCCGCAATGGCGTCCATCGACGCCGGCGAGTGCGCAACCGACGAAGAGATCGAAGCCGCGTTTGCCAAATTTCGGCGCAAATGAAGGTCGTCTTCTCGCGGCAAGCGATGACTGATCTGGACGAAATCGCAACTTACTATTCGACCCACGCCAGCCCGGCAATCGCTGCCGCTGTCGAGCGCCGCTTCCGCGATGTTATTGACCGCGTCCGCCGCGCGCCCGGATCAGCGCCGCGCGTCTCACAGCGATCCGCGGTCCGTGCGATTACCGTCTGGCGCTATCCGTTCCGCATCTTCTATCGCGTCCGCAGCGATACGATCGACATCCTGCACATCAGACATGCGTCCCGGGTGCCGCCCTCCCCGTCCGATTTGGATCCAAGCTAGTCCGGCCGGCTTCGCCTCAAAAAAGCTGGCCCCGATCCAATCGGGGCCAGCTCTTTGTCTCTGACAGTCGAGCGATAAATCCCGCCGGAAAACTACTCCGCGGTCCAGCCGCCGTCGATCGAGAGATTGGCGCCGGTGATCTGCGCGGCATCGTCGCCGCACAGGAACAGCGCGAGCGCTGCGACCTGCTCCGAGGTCACGAACTCCTTGGTCGGCTGGGCGGCAAGCAGCACGTCCTTGATGACCTGCTCCTTGGTCATGTTGCGCGCCTTCATGGTCTCCGGGATCTGGTGCTCGACCAGCGGCGTCCAGACATAGCCCGGCGAGATACAGTTGCAGGTGATCTTGAACTGCGCGAGCTCGAGGGCCGCGGTCTTGGTGAGGCCGGCGATGCCGTGCTTGGCCGAGACATAGGCTGACTTGAACGGCGAGGCGACCAGCGAGTGTGCCGAAGCCGTGTTGATGATGCGGCCCCAGCCGCGCTTCTTCATGCCGGGCACCGCGGCGCGGATGCCGTAGAACGCCGACGACAGATTGATCGCGATGATCGCTTCCCACTTCTCCGGCGGGAATTCCTCGATCGGCGACACGAACTGGATGCCGGCATTGTTGACCAGGATGTCGACCGAGCCGAAGGTCTTCTCGCCTAGCGCGATCATGTCGGCGATCTCGGCCGGCTTGGTCATGTCGGCCGGCGAATAGGCCGCCTTGACCTTGAAGTCGGTCTCGATGCCGGAGCGTTCCTTCTCGATGTCGGCCGGAACGCCCATGCCGTTGAGAACGATGTTGGCGCCGGCGCCGGCGAAGGCGCGCGCGTAAGCCAATCCGATGCCGCTGGTCGAGCCGGTCACAACGGCGGTCTTGCCTGTCAACGTACCCATTATCGGTCGCTCCTATTTGCTTGCGGGGGAGTGGGTTCGTCCCCCGTGAGGTCGTAAGTCACCATGGTTTCCCCGGACTGTGGCCGTTCTAGCCATTCTTTGTGACGCATCGACAAATGCACGTCGCGGACGCCCGCGCCCCAGTGCTCGACCATCGCAACATGGGAGAAGTCGTAGTCCTTCGACGAAGACTCGTAGTTCTTGCTCTTGTAGATCAGGTGAACCACCGTGACGGTGTTCTCCTTGGAGGCCTTGCGCAGCAGCTCGACCGACGGATCGTTCTTCAGGTAATCGGGCAGCTTGCCGATCAAGTCGCGCACCGCCATGCGGGCGTTGTGGATCTGCCGGTTCTTGTCGGTGTTCATCCGCGTCCGGCTGGAATAGCGGATGTCCTTTTCGCGCTCGGCGGCCTCCAGCAGCGTCTCCGGCAGCGGGCCGCGGGCGCTGAACAGGTCGACCTGGAAGATCAGCAGATCGCGGCTGGTCTCCTCGTCGAGCACGAAGTCGAGCGGCGTGTTGGAGGCGATGCCGCCGTCCCAGTAATGCTCGCCCTCGATCACGACGGCGGGAAAGCCCGGCGGCAGCGCACCCGAGGCCATGATGTGCTCGGGGCCGATGGTCTTGCCGAGCTTCTTGAACTCGTAATTATCGAAATAGCGGAAATTGCCCGAGGTGACGCCGACCGCGCCGACCGACAGCCGCGTCTTCAGATCGTTGATGCGATCGAAGTCGACGAGCCGCTCCAGTGTCTTCTTCAAGGGCGCGGTGTCGTAATAGCTCAGCGATTGCGAGCTGCCGGGCGGCCACAGCGGCGCCGGCGGAAACCGCGGCGTGAAGAACCCGGGCACGCCGAAGGTCGCGATGATGGCGGCACTGGTCTCGTTGAACAGCGATCGGGCGCGCTCATGGTTCGAGACCGGATTCCACGGCACCGGCGCCGACACCATCTCCCAGAATTCCTTGAGCTTCGGCACGCGCTTGTCCGGCTCGTTGCCGGCGATGATCGCGGCATTGATGGCGCCGATCGAGATGCCGGCGATCCATTCCGGCTCGAAGCCCGCATGGCAGAGCGCCTGAAAGGCGCCGGCCTGGTAGGAGCCGAGCGCGCCGCCGCCCTGAAGAACCAGCACACGCTGCGCTTGCGCGGGCGTCGAGGCCGGCGCGGTATCCGAAGTATCCATTCGTAACCGTTCGGTCAAAAATGACGTGAGCCGCACCGTGGCGGCTGTTCGCAGCCGCGTCAATCAGAGGTTAGATCACGCGGAATTTATCGAAATCAGGTTGCCGCCAAAATGAGCGTCCAGAACACCTTGTATTTGGTGTTGGGAGCATAGACGGCAGCGATGCCCATTTTTGTGACACCGCTCTTGAGCATATTGGCCTTGTGCGGCGGTGAATCGCGCCAGCCCGAAAACGCTTCCGCCAGCGTGTGATAGCCGGCCGAGATGTTCTCGACCGCGACGGTTGCGGGATAGCCGCCGGCCTCCAGCCGCTTGCCGAGCGGGGCCTTGACGTCATGGTCCATCTTGTTGCGGGCCGCCATCGCCTGGGACTGCTGCTCGGCGAGCCTGGTCAGCTCCGGATCCACCACGACGGTGCCAAGGCCGTTGTTCTGGCGGTATTGCGAAAACATGATCGCGGCCGCCTGGCTGTCCAGCACGGCGCCGGGCTGCGCCATGTTGAGATACATGGCCGGTTCTTCCGGGATTTTGGTGTCCGTGCCGCAGCCGGCAAGCACCAGAAGCCCGAACAGGGCGACCGTCGTTCGTTTCACTCTTGAAGACCCCCAAAGTTGGCCCGCCGTTGTTGCATACCAACCGTGGCTGAATGGTGAACAGGGGCTAACTTTTGGCTGCGAAATGCCGTCATTCCGGGGCGCGAAGCGAACCCGGAATCTCGAGATTCCGGGTCTCGTGCTGGCGCACGATCCCGGAATGACAGGGGTTGAAACCGTAACCCGACTACTGCGCGGCAAAGATCCGGTAGCGGCGGGGTTGCAGCGAGACGATTTCGCCGGCCTGGAGCTCGCGGTCACGGGGAGCGTCGATCTCGATCACGGTCTTGCCGTCGCTGCCCGAGAGCGCCACCTCGGCGCGCTGGATCGGGCCGAACGAACGGACATGCCGGATGGCGCCTTCCAGCACGCCGGTTCCGGCCGGGCCGACCGCCATGTCGTGGCGGCGGACGAACAACTTGGCCGCGCCGGACGCGGCGCCCAGCGCCGGAATATTCAGCGGACGGCCGTCGAGCCGCACCGCATCACCGGCCACATCGACCGGCAGCACGATGGATTCGCCGATGAAGCCGTGCACGAAGGCGGTCGCCGGATTGTCGTAGACGTCGCCGGGCGAGCCGATCTGCTCGATCTTGCCCTTGTCCATGACCACGACGCGGTTGGCGACTTCGAGTGCCTCCTCCTGGTCGTGCGTGACGAAGATCGAGGTGACGTGGATCTCGTTGTGCAGCGAGCGCAGCCATTGCCGCAGCTCCTTGCGCACCTTGGCATCGAGCGCGCCGAACGGCTCGTCGAGCAGCAGGATGCGTGGTTCGATGGCAAGCGCGCGCGCCAGCGCAATGCGCTGACGCTGGCCGCCGGACAATTGGCTGGGATAACGGTTGGCGAGCCAGTCGAGCTGCACCAGGTCGAGCAAATTCTTGACGCGGGCGCGGATCGTCGCCTCGTCCTTGCGGATCGCGCGCGGCTGCACGCGCAGACCGAACGCGACGTTCTCGAACACCGTCATGTGGCGGAACAGCGCGTAGTGCTGGAACACGAAGCCGACCTGGCGCTCGCTGGCGCCGCGCGACAGCGCGTTCTCGCCGTCGATCGCGACCTCGCCGGAGTCGGGCCAGTCGAGCCCTGCGATGATCCGCAGCAACGTGGTCTTGCCGGAACCGGACGGACCGAGCAGCGCCAGCAGCTCGCCGTCAGCGACCTTGAGATCGACATTGTCGAGCGCGGCAAAGCTGCCGAACCGCTTTACGATATTCTTGACTTCAATCGCCATCGGGCACCTCTGCCTCGTCGAGTCGCCGCTCGAGAATGGTTTTCGCCACCAGCGTGATCAGCGCCAGCATCGCGAGCAGCGATGCGATCGCGAACGACGCGACGAACTGATATTCGTTGTAGAGAATCTCGACCAAGAGCGGCATCGTGTTGGTCTCGCCGCGGATATGGCCCGACACCACCGACACCGCACCGAACTCGCCCATCGCGCGCGCGTTGCAGAGCAGGACGCCGTAGAGCAGGCCCCATTTGATGTTGGGCAGCGTGACGCGGAAGAAGGTCTGCAGGCCGGACGCGCCGAGCGAGATCGCGGCTTCCTCCTCCTGGGTGCCCTGCTCCTGCATCAGCGGAATCAGCGCCCGCGCCACGAACGGGAAGGTGACGAAGATCGTCGCCAGGGCGATGCCGGGCACCGCGAACAGGATGTGGACGTTGTGGGCCTGCAGCCACGGTCCGAAATAGCCCTGCGCGCCGAACAGCAACACATAGACCAGGCCCGAGATGACAGGCGAGACCGAGAACGGCAGGTCGATCAGCGTGATCAGGAAGGTCTTGCCGGTGAATTCGAATTTCGAGATCGCCCAGGCCGCGACCACGCCGAACACGAGATTGAGCGTGACCGAGATCGCGGCGATCAGGAGCGTCAGCTTGATCGCGGCAAGCGCCTCAGGCTCCGCCAGCGCCGCGACATAGGCGACGACGCCTTTCGAGAAGGCCGAGGCGAACACCACGACCAGCGGCAGCACGACGAAGATGCTGAGGAAGGTGATCGCGAGCGCGATGATGATCAAGCGGATCGGGCCCGGCTCGGTGCGCGGATTGCGGTGGGCCGTGACTGGGGTCGCGCGCGTGATCTCGAGCCGCGGCGCCGGCGCTGCGACGCTGACGTCGGTCGCGGGGGCGTAGGTCCGCAGTTGCGGCGTCGAGGTCACCAATCCCGTCTGCATCGACATCGCTCAAGACCTCAATGCACGGGGATGCGGGCCTGCGCCCAGCGCTGCAGCCGGTTGATCAGGAAGATGATCAGGAACGAGGCCACCAGCATCACGACCGCAATCGCGGTGGCATCGGCGTAGCGGAATTCGGACAACCGGATCACGATCAACAGCGGCGCGATCTCGGAGACGTTCGGGAGATTGCCGGCGATGAAGATCACCGAGCCGTATTCACCGATGGCGCGGGCAAAGGCCAGCGCGAATCCGGTAAGCAGCGCCGGGATCAGGCTCGGCAGGATGACGCGAAACACTGTGTGCCAGCGGCTGGCGCCGAGACTCGCCGCCGCCTCCTCGATCTCGGGATCGAGGTCGATCAGCACCGGCTGCACCGTGCGTACCACGAAGGGAATGCCGATGAAGATCATGGCGATGAAGATGCCGATCGGCGTGAACGCGACCTTGATGCCGAGCTCGGCGAGCGGCGCGCCGAGCCAGCCCTTTTGCGCAAACAGCTGCGTCAGCGCGACGCCGGCGACCGCCGTCGGCAACGCAAAGGGAATATCGACGATGGCATCGAACAGCCGCCGGCCGGGAAAGCGGTAGCGCACCAGCGCCCAGACGATGATGGTGCCCATCACCAGATTGACGCAGGCGGCGGCAAACGACAGCCCGAACGAAATCTTCAGGGCGTTCAGGGTGCGGCGGCTGGTGATGATGGCCCAGAACTGATCGAGGCTGAGCTCGAACGTCTTGAGGAACAGCGCGCCCAGCGGAATCAGGATGATGACGGAGAGCCAGGTCAGGGTCAGTCCCATGGTGAGACCGAACCCCGGCAGGGTACTGCGCCGTGCAACCGCTGTGCTCACTTGTCCCCCTGTTGAACCGGGCAATGGCTCGATCAGTTCTTGTAGATCTGATCGAAGATGCCGCCCTCGGCGAAGTGCTCCTTCTGCGCCTTGGTCCAACCACCGAAAACGTCGTCGATGGTGAAAAGTTCAACCTTGGCGAAGGATTTTTCGTACTCCTTGGCGATCTCGGGATCGCGCGGCCGGTAGGAGTTGCGCGCGGCGATCTCCTGGCCTTCCTTGGTGTACCAGTACTTCAGATAGGCTTCGGCAACCGCGCGGGTGCCCTTCTTGTCGGCAACGCTGTCGACCACCGCAACCGGCGGCTCGGCGAGGATCGACTGCGGCGGCGCCACGATCTCGAACTTGTCCGCGCCGAATTCGCGCAGCGCCAGGAAGGCCTCGTTCTCCCATGCCAGCAGCACGTCGCCGACGCCGCGCTCGACAAAGGTCACGGTCGAGCCGCGCGCGCCGGTGTCGAGCACCGGGACGTTCTGGTAGAGATCGGCGACGAATTTCTTCGCCTTGTCGGCCGAGCCGAACTTCTTCTGCGCATAGCCCCAGGCGGCGAGATAGTTCCAGCGGGCGCCGCCCGAGGTCTTCGGGTTCGGCGTGATCACGGCGACGCCGGGCTTGATCAGATCGTCCCAATCCTTGATGCCCTTCGGATTGCCCTTGCGCACCAGGAACACGATGGTCGAGGTGTAAGGCGAGGCGTTGAGCGGCAGCCGCTTCTGCCAGTCGGCCAGAAGCAGCCCCTTGCCCGCGATCGCGTCGATGTCATAGGCCAGCGCCAGCGTCACGACATCGGCCTGCAATCCGTCGATCACCGAGCGTGCCTGCGAGCCCGAGCCGCCATGCGACTGCTTGATCTCGACGCTCTTGCCGGTGTCCTTCTGATAGGCCGCGGCGAACGCCTTGTTGAAATCGACATAGAGCTCGCGCGTCGGATCGTAGGACACGTTGAGCAGCGAATAGTCGGCCGCAAAGGCCGAGCTCGCCCACAACAATCCCGCAACCAGCGGCAGCATACGACGGATCATTTCGGTCTCCATTCAACCTGAGAATGTCAGGGAACACGTCAGACATAACTCACGGTGAAGTGGCTTTAAGTCAACGAAACCGGTTTTCTTTGTTTTCGGCGGCGCAGCGCGCTTGTGCTACGAAGACGCCGCACCGCGAAGGCTTTGTCGCGTCGCCAAATCGCGATGAGAGTCATCGCGCCTTGGCCGGATCATGCTCTACGACATCTTCGTCGTGTGGATGCCGCACTCGGTCTTCGCCCGGCCACGCCAGCGGCCGTCGCGGGCGTCCTCGCCGGCGGCAGCCCGGCTCGAGCAAGGCATACACCCGACCGATTGATATCCCGATGCGACAAGAGGATGCGGCGGCAACTTGCCGAGCGTGTAGATCGCCTCGATCTCCTCGCGCGAGACGTTGGCGAACGGATTGAATTTCAGCCTGACGCCGTCGTCCTCGACCACGGGAATGTCGGCGCGGGCACCGCCCTGGAAGCGCTTGCGGCCGTTGATCCAGCCCGCGAACGGCTTCAGCGCGCGCGCCAGCGGCTCGACCTTGCGGATGCGGCAGCAGGCGTCGGGATCGCTGAACCACAGCTCGCGGTCCGGATCCTGGCGCACCAGCGCCTGCTCGTCGGGCTTGATCGAGCGCACATCGGTGAGGCCGAGCGTCTTGACCAGCGTGTCGCGGTAGGCCAGCGTCTCCTCGAACAGCCAGCCGGTGTCGAGGAAGACCACCGGGATCGCCGGATCGACATCCGCCATCACCTTGAGCAGCGCGGCGGATTCAGTGCCGAATGACGACACCAGCGCCAGCCGGTCGCGGCCGACCGTCTTGAGCGCGGCCGCGATCACCTCGGCAGGCGATGCGGTGCGCAACGCGCGATCGAGCCCATCGGCCGCCGGCAGGGCCGATGTCGCGGCGAGCTCTGGTGCAAGCGTGCTCACTGGCCGGCGCTCTCCGAGTGACGCAGCTGCATGCGGCGGTTGAGCGCGGTGACGCGGCCGTCGCCGGTCGGCTGATAGAACACCGAATAGCGCTTCATGGTCGCGGCGAACGCGTCCGCGTCGGCATCCTTCTTCACCTCGAAGGCGTCGAAGCCGGCGCGCGTCATGAATACGAACTGGTCGCGCAGGATCTGCCCCGTCGCGCGCAGCTCGCCGTCATAGCCATAGCGCTCGCGCAGCAGCCGGGCCTGGCTGTAGGCGCGGCCGTCGCGGAAGGTCGGAAACACCAGCGCGACCGAGGCGAGGCGATCGAGATGCGGCACGAGATCGTCGAGGTTGCGGTTGTTCGGCCAGATCACGCCGACCTTGCCGGCGCGGCGCAGCAGCGCCTCCGGATCGGCGAGGAAGCGCTCCGCCGTGACCAGCACCGCGCCGTCGCCCGGCAGCTCGGCGCCGTCGGCGACGTGGACGAACAGGTCGGTGATAATTCTTCCCTGCTTAACGAGTGGCATAGACCCGCTCCCTGATAGGCTCGACGCCCAGACGCTTCACCGTATCGACGAACAATTCCTCGGGACGGTCGCGCAGCGCGAGATAGGCTTCGACAATGTCTTCGATCACGTCGGCGACTTCCGCATAGGGAACGGCCGGGCCGATCAAGGTGCCCAATTGCGCGTTCTCGTCGGCGCGGCCGCCGATCGTAATCTGGTAGAATTCCTCGCCGTTCTTCTCGACGCCGAGAATGCCGATGTGGCCGACATGGTGATGGCCGCAGGCGTTGATGCAGCCGGAAATGTTGATGTGCAGCCGACCGATCAGGTCGGCGGTGTCGTGGTTGGCAAACCGGCGCGTCAGCTCCTGCGCGATCGGGATCGAGCGCGCATTGGCCAGCGAGCAGTAGTCCAGCCCCGGGCAGGCGATGATGTCGGTGACCAGATTGACATTCGGCGTCGCAAGCCCGAGCCGGTCGAGCGCCTTGAACAGGGCCGGCAGGTCGCGCTTGGCGACATGCGGCAGAGCCAGGTTCTGCTCGTGGCCGACACGGATCTCGCCGAACGAATATTTGTCGGCGAGGTCGGCGACCGCATCCATCTGCTCGGCGGTGGCATCGCCGGGCGGGCCGCCGACCGGCTTCAGCGACAGCGTCACGATCGAATAGCCCTGCACCTTGTGCGCAGCGACCGAGTTCTTGCGCCAGCGCTCGAACAGCGGATCATGCGCGGCCTGCTTCAGCTCATCCGGCATGTGCGGCAACTTTTCGTAAGGAGGGTAGGAGAAGCGCGAGCGGACCTCCTCGATGGCGGCATGATCGAGCGTCAGCCCGACATCGCCCATCGCCTTCCACTCCTCGTCGACCTCCTTGGCGAACTTCTCGATGCCGAGCTCGTGCACCAGGATCTTGATGCGCGCCTTGTAGATGTTGTCGCGGCGGCCGTACTGGTTGTAGACCCGCAGGATCGCCTCGATGTAGCTCAGGATGTCGCGGCCGGGAACGAACGGCTTGATGGTCTTGGCGATGAACGGGGTGCGGCCGAGGCCGCCGCCGACCAGCACCTCGAAGCCGGTCTCGCCGTCGGCGTTCTTGTGCAGCCTAAGCCCAATGTCGTGGATCTTGATCGCGGCGCGGTCATGTTCGGACGCCGTGATCGCGATCTTGAACTTGCGCGGCAGGAACGAGAATTCCGGATGCAGCGTGGTGTGCTGGCGGATCAATTCCGACCAGATCCGCGGGTCTTCGATCTCGCCCGGCGCGACGCCGGCCCACTGGTCCGAGGTGACGTTGCGCATGTTGTTGCCGGAGGTCTGCATCGCGTGGATGCCGACTTCGGCGAGGTCGGCCAGCGCGTCCGGCAGCTCGGCGAGCTTGATCCAGTTGAACTGGATGTTCTGCCGGGTGGTGAAATGGCCATAGCCGCGGTCGTAGCGGCGCGCGACATGGGCGAAGCGGCGCAGCTGCTTCGACGACAGCGTGCCGTAGGGGATCGCGACGCGGAACATGTAGGCGTGCAGCTGCAAATACACGCCGTTCTGCAAGCGCAGGATCTTGAATTCGTCCTCGGTGAGCTCGCCGGAGAGGCGGCGCTTCACCTGGTCGCGGAATTCCGAAACACGCTCGTTGATCAGCGTGCGGTCGAGTTCGTCATAAGCATACATGTTCGATGAGCCTTACGCGGGCGCGTCTTACGCGGGGACCTGGAGATCGATGGTGACGCCCTTGGCGCGGATCTGTTCGCGGAGGTTGCCGGGCCTGACCTTGCCGCCGTCCTTGAGCTCGACCGGCGCGATATAGGGGCCGACCGCGCCGACGTCGTCGGCGGTGGCCTCGGCGAGCAGCGCGCGGGCATCGTCGGAGGTGCTGACGATCGCGGAGTCCGAGAGTTCGGTGGACCAGCCTTGCTTGGCGGTTCGGTACACGACGGCGCCATCCCAGGTGCGGTTGGCGGTCACCACCGAGGGGCCCGTGATCCTGATTTTCTTCTGTTCGAGCGGAGAGGTCATTCGGCAGCTTTCAACAGTTCGGAGAACATCTGGTTGGAGAACAGTTGGGTGACGTTGGATCGGCTCCACGGCGCGGAGTGCGCGACCACGTCGCCGATGATGAGCACGGCGGGACCGCCATCAACCTGTTTGACGAGCTCGGGCAATCGCGCCAGCGTGCCGACCGCGGCCTTGGCGTCCGCCCGGGTCACGCGCGCGAACACGCCGACCGGCGTCTCCGGCGAGCGGCCCGCGGCCAGCATGCCTTCGCGGATCGCGGGCGCCGCGGTCATGCCCATGTAAACGACGACAGTCATCTTCTTGTCGGTCAGCACCGACCAGTCGACGACTTCGGCATCGCGCGCCTTGTGCGCGGTCAGGAAGGTGATGCGCAGCGCCTCGTGCCGGAAGGTCAGCGGCACCTCGAACTGCGCGGCCGCGCCGAGACCGGCGGAGACACCGGGAATAATGGCGTAAGCGACGCCGGCCTCACGCAGCGACTCGATCTCCTCGCCGCCGCGGCCGAAGATAAAGGGATCGCCGCCCTTCAGCCGCACCGCGCGCTGGCCGGACTGCGCGGCCTCGATCATCAGGCGGTTGATGGCATCCTGGCCGATGCCGGGCTTGCCGACGCGGCGGCCGACCGGGACCCGCGCTGCATCGCGGCGGATGCGGTCGAGAATTTCAGGCGACACCAGTTCGTCATAGAACACCACGTCGGCGTCCTGCAGCGCGCGCAACGCCTTCACCGTGAGCAGGTCCGGATCGCCGGGGCCGGCACCAACCAGCGTCACATGACCGACGGCTTTGCCTTGTGTATCGGCGCCGGCGAACGCGGCGGGATCGGTGATGGCGTTCAGCGCCTGCTCGGCCTCGTCGTTGCGGCCGGCCAGCACCAGCGCGCCGATCGGGCCGTCGATAATGCGCTCCCAGAAACGGCGACGCAGCGGAAACTCCTCGATGCGCGCGTGCATCGCCTTACGGAAGCGGCCGATGAAGCCGGCGAGATCGCCGATCCGCGCCGGCAGCACCGCCTCGATCTTCTCGCGGATGCGGCGCGCCACCACCGGCGACGTGCCGCCGGTGCCGACCGCGACCACGACATCGCCGCGATCGACGATCGCCGGCATGATGAAGGTGGAATGCACGAGGTCGTCCATCACATTGACCGGCAGGCCAATCGCCTTGGCGCGCACCGACATCGCAATACCGATGTCACCGGCGCCGGCGCAGAGCACGGCGATGATATCGGACAGATCGGCTGCGAGCGGATCGCCCTCGGCGCACTCGATGCGCGCGGCGTCCTCGGCCGAGATGCCGGCAAGCTCGTGATCGCCGTCGGTCGCGTACCAACGCATGGCGGCGCCGGCAGCCGCGAGCAGCCGCAACTTGGCGCGCACCAGCTCGCCCGCTCCAACGAGCAGCACCTTGCCGCTTTGCAGATCCAGAAACACCGGCAGATATCGCATCAGACACTCGCTTCCCCAATTTGGGGGTTGACTGAAATTATTTTCTATTTATCTCTCGATCAAGCCCAGCAAAGAGAAAATTATTTCTTCTCTATTGCAGCGCAACTTTAGAATTTTCAACTCCACAGGCCAAGGCCAAGAGATGCATCTTCTCGACAACGAATCCGCCGCTGCCGGAACGCGTTCCGCAGCTCTTGGTCAAGCATCTTCCGTGCCGGGAATTTCGGCCGATCCGGCGCCCCCGACAATGGATCATCTCGATGAGCTCGAGGCCCAGAGCATCTACATCCTGCGCGAGGCGTTCGCCCGGCTGAAAAAGCTCGCGCTGCTGTGGTCGCTCGGCAAGGATTCCAACGTGATGATCTGGCTGGCGCGCAAGGCGTTCTTCGGCCGCGTCCCGTTCCCCGCGCTGCATGTTGATACCGGCAAGAAGTTTCCGGAGATGTATGCGTTCCGCGACCGCTTCGGAAAGGAATGGGACCTCGATTTGCGCGTCGAGCCCTGCCCGCCGATCGACAGTGTCGACCCGACCCTGCCGCCGGCCGCGCGTTCCGCCGCACGCAAGACCGAGGGCCTGAAGCTCGCACTCAATAAGTACGGCTTCGACGGACTGATCGCCGGCATCCGCCGCGACGAAGAGGCAACGCGCGCCAAGGAGCGCGTGTTCTCGCCGCGCGGCACCGAAGGCGGATGGGACGTCCGCGACCAGCCGCCGGAATTCTGGGACCAGTTCAACGCCTCGCCGCCGCAGGGCGCGCACCTACGTATCCATCCGATCCTGCATTGGACCGAGGCCGACATCTGGGCCTACACCAAGCGCGAAGGCATTCCGATCATCCCGCTCTATCTCGCCAAGGACGGCAAGCGTTACCGCTCGCTGGGGGATCAGGACATCACCAACCCGGTCGCCTCCACCGCCTCCAACATCGACGAGATCCTCGCCGAACTCGACGCCACCAGGATCCCGGAGCGCGCCGGCCGTGCGCTCGACCACGAGACCGAGGATGCGTTCGAGCGGCTGCGTGTCGCCGGCTATCTCTGATCAACACTCACCGCAACTGTTGGCTTCCCACTTCGTGCGAGCGTTCCGATGAACATGATCCTTCCTACCGCCTCGATCTCGGCAACGCCCAACGGCACGACGCGGCCGCAAGTGCGCATCGTCATCGTCGGCCATGTCGATCACGGCAAGTCGACGCTGGTCGGGCGCCTGCTGCATGAGACCGGCAGCCTGCCGGACGGCAAGCTGGAAATGCTGAAGGCGGTCAGCGCGCGGCGCGGCATGCCGTTCGAATGGTCGTTCCTGCTCGACGCGTTGCAGACCGAGCGCGACCAGGGCATCACCATCGACACCACCCAGATCCGCTTCCGCACCCGCTCGCGCGACGTCGTGCTGATCGACGCACCCGGCCACGCCGAGTTCCTGCGCAACATGATCACCGGCGCCTCGCAGGCCGACGGCGCGGTGCTGATTATCGACGCGCTGGAAGGCGTGCGCGACCAGACCCGCCGCCACGGCTATCTCTTGCATCTGCTCGGCGTGAAGCAGGTCGCGATCGTCGTCAACAAGATGGACCGCGTCGATTTCTCTGCCGACCGCTTCAAGGAGATCAGCGACGAGATTTCGGCGCATCTGATCGGCCTCGGCGTGACGCCGACCGCGGTGATCCCGATCTCGGCGCGCGACGGCGATGGCGTCGCCGAGCGCACGGCGCGGATCGACTGGTACAAGGGCGCGACGGTGGTCGAGGCGCTCGACGCGCTGGAGCCGGCGCGCCCGCTGGTGGAGTTGCCGCTGCGGCTGCCGGTGCAGGCGATCTACAAGTTCGATGACCGCCGCATCGTGGCCGGCCGCATCGAGTCCGGCAGCCTGAAGGCTGGCGACGAGATCGTCATCATGCCTGCGGGCAAGATCGCCAGCATCAAGACGGTCGAGAGCTGGCCGGTGACGCCGCTGCACGGCCCGCACGGCGCCGGGCGCTCGGTCGGCATCACGCTCGACCGCGAATTGTTCCTCGAACGCGGCGACATCATCGGACATGCCGGGCAGAGCCCGCGCGACACCCGCCGCATCCGCGCCCGGATCTTCTGGCTGCACGACAAGCCGCTGACCAAGGGCGAGCAGATCCTGATCCGGCTCGGCACCAAGGAAAGCCGCGCCACCGTGGTCGCGATCGAGAAGGCGGTCGACCCCGGCGCGCTGTCCAACGAAGAGAACACCGCGATCGCGCGCAACCATGTCGGCGAGATCGACATCTCACTGGCACAGCCGGTCGCGACCGATCCCTACACCGACAATCCCCGCACCGGCCGCCTGGTGATCGAGGTCAATGGCCGGATCGCCGGTGGCGGCCTGGTGCTGTCGGTCGACGCCGGCCGGCCCGCGGTGCCGGTCGATATCGTGCCGGTGGAATCTGCGCTGCGGCCGGACGAGCGCTCGGCGCGCTACCACCACAACGGCGCGGTGGTCTGGCTGACCGGCCTGCCCGGCTCGGGCAAGTCGACCCTGGCGCGCGCGCTCGAACGCCGCCTGTTCGGCAATGGCGGCTCGCCGATCCTGCTCGATGGCGACACCGTCCGCGCCGGGCTGAACAGCGATCTCGGCTTCTCGCCGCAGGATCGCGCCGAAAATATCCGCCGCCTCGCCGAGGTCGCGACCCATCTGGCACGCAACGGCCATATCGCGATCGTCGCCGCGGTGTCGCCGTCGGCTGCCGACCGCGCGGTTGCGCGCCGCATCGCCGACAGCGCGTTCCGCGAAGTCTATGTCGCGACACCTGCCGAGGTCTGCGAGACCCGCGATCCCAAGGGCCATTATGCCAAGGCCCGCTCCGGCGGATTGCCGTCCTTTACCGGCATCACCAATGACTATCAGCCTCCGACCGGCAACGAACTGACGATCGACACCTCGAACCGCTCGGTCAGTGACGCCACCGACGAGATCGAGCGGATGCTGGCCACCACCGGCATCCTGTTCGATGAGCTGACCGACCTGGCGGCGAATATCTGACTCGCTGTTGCAGCGACGGCAATTCCTGAGCCGATGAGCCGCGGCGTACTGGATGCCCCGCTTGAAGCGGGGCATGACGGCGGTGTCAAAAAACCGATCCGGTTGATGCCTATTCCGCCGCGCGTTGGCTTCCAACCGCGTGCCGCAGCATCCCCGGCGATCGCCCGGTGACACGCTTGAACGCGCGGCTGAAGGCTGCCTGCGACGCATAGCCGAGCCGTTGTGCGATCAGATCGATCGGCTGCCGCTCATGCTCGATCCACTGCGTCGCAAGGCGCATGCGCAGTTCGGCAAGGTAGCGCAGCGGCGATTGCCCGGTCATCGATTGGAAGCGCTCGGCGAACAGCGAGCGTGAGCAGCCTGCCTCCGCCGCCAGTTCGGCCACCGTCCAGTTGCGGCCGGGCGCCCGGTGCAGCGCGCCGAGGGCGCGGCCGAGACGCGGATCACGCAATGCCTCGAACCAGCCGACGGCGTTGTCGCCGCCGCATTCGACCCAGCCTCGCACGATCGACGCGGCGAGCACATCGGCCAGCCGCGCGGTGACACCGACGGAGCCGGCGCGCGGCGTGCAGGTCTCCCGCTCCATCGCCTTCAGCATCGGTTCGATCTCCGGCTGGCGCACAAGCAACGTGTCGGCCCGCATCACCTCCGGCATCAGCGCGATGAGCGGGCGCATGCCGCCAAGGTCGAAATTCATGCAGGCGCTGAAGATCAGGACCGATTCGTCTTGAGAACATCCTTCGGGACAGGCCGACGTCACATCGACGTTGCCGCACAGCGTCTCGGTCTTGAAACGCTCGACGTCGCAACTCGGCTCGTCCGCTGCCGAGACGAGATCATGCGCGCCGCCGCGCGGCAGGAAAATCGCGTCACCGCATCCAAGCGGCAGCAGCGTCGCATCGGCGTAGCGCAGCAGCGCCGTGCCATGCGCGACGAAATGGAATTGTGCGCGTCCGTATGGCGTTTCAAAGCGCAGACCGAAAGGCGCCCTCGTCTGGATCCGGCGGTAGTAAACGCCCTCAAGCCGCATGCCGAGCAGCAATTCGCTGACCAGATCGATGGCGGCGCTAGTCGTATCGGCGACACGTGATTTGGACGATCGATCAAACATTGGAGCGTTTATGGCATAGATTGTCCAAAACCTCCAGACTATGTCTGCGGCAACGCAGCATAAAATGGAAGTTTTGGTCGATGGATCAAGAACTGGACCCGGCTCTGGCGCACACCGATGTGGTTGCGCCAGTGCCGCGCGACGTCGCGCTTGAGACGCTCCCCTCGGAAGCGCCCGCCTGGGGCGCGGTCGCCGCCATGATGCTGGGCGTCACCGCGCTTCTGACGGCGGAGTTCCTGCCGTCCGGATTGCTGACGCCGATGGCCAGGGATCTCGGCGTGAGCCCAGGGCTGGCCGGTCAGGCGGTGACGACGACCTCGCTCGCCGGCCTGGTCGGCGCGTTGTTCACGCCGACACTGACACGCAACTTCAATCGAAAGCCGGTGCTGCTCAGTTTCGCTGTTCTTCTGGCCGTCTCCAATTTGCTGGTGGCACTGGCGCCGAACATCACCTTCCTGCTCACGGCGCGGATCGTGCTCGGTCTTGCCCTCGGCGGCTTTTGGGCGATGGCGGCCGCGACGACGATCCGACTGGTGCCAACCCCGCTGGTGCCACGCGCCCTGTCGATCGTGATGAGCGGCGTTCCCGCCGCGATGATCATCGCCGTGCCGCTTGGCAGCTATCTCGGCGAGGTGATGAGCTGGCGTGCCGTGTTCCTGCTGGCGACGGCATTTGCCGGACTGGTGTTCGTCGTGCAGGCAGTGGTCCTGCCGCGTCTGGCGCCAAGGGGAGAAGCCGGGCTCGGCACCTTGATCGAGATTCTGTCGCGGCCGGGGATCGGCGCCGGCATCCTGGCGGCCACCTTGGTCTTCACCGGACATTTCGCTTATTTCGGCTACATCCGTCCCTTCCTCGAAAACGTGACCGGGCTCAGCGCCGCCGGCGTCGCCGCGACGTTGCTCGCCTTCGGCGTCGCCAACTACCTCGGCTCCTTCGTGAGCGGCCTGCTGGCTGAGCGCAAACTCAAGCTCACGCTGATCGCGATGCCGCTCGCCATCAGCCTGGTCGGTCTGTTGCTCGCAGCCTACGGCAAGGACGTGGTGCCGGCTCTGGTGCTGGTCGCGCTCTGGGGCCTCGCCTTCAGCGGCGTGCCGGTCGCGACGACGACCTGGATCACCCGGATGGTGCCCGACGAGACCGAAAGCGGGACCGGAATGACCGTGGCCTCGATCTTCCTCGGCATCACCACCGGTGCGGCGGGCGGCGGGCTGGTCCTTGACCTGATGGGCGCGCCGGCGGTGTTCATGGCGGGCGCAATTCCCCTGTTGCTCGCCGTGTTGCTGATCGCCGCCAGGGTGCGGACCAGGCTGCCCTGACCTCCGCGCCTGAAGGTACTGGCAGGGGCCTTCTCAGAGCCGTGGCTTTAAGGCTAAAAGGGCCGTGAACGCGGCCCTTTGGCGCGTTTTTTGCTGATTTCTTTCGAAAACAGCGCCTAAACGCCCCATTTCTTTGAGAAAGCCCATCATGACTCGTGTCGATGCCCATGGATTGAAGATCGCCCCTGTCCTGTTCGATTTCATCGCCAAGGAGGCGACGCCGAAAACCGGGATCGCGCCCGACGCGTTCTGGGCAGGACTGGCCGCCATCCTCCAGAAGCTCGGCCCGAAGAACCGCGAGCTGCTCGCGGTCCGCGACACGCTGCAGGCCAAGATCGACGAGTGGCATCGCGCCAACAAGGGCAAGGCGTTCGACATCAACGCCTACACCGCGTTCCTCAAGGAGATCGGCTATCTGCTGCCGGAGCCCGCGACGCACAAGGTCGAGACCGCCAATGTCGACGAGGAAATCGGCAAGATCTGCGGTCCGCAGCTGGTGGTGCCGCTGACCAACGCCCGTTACGCGCTGAACGCCGCCAACGCGCGCTGGGGTTCGCTGTACGACGCCTTCTACGGCACCGACGCGATCCCGCATGATCCGAGCGACAGCGGCAAGGGTTACAACAAGGCGCGCGGCGACAAGGTGATCGCGAAGGCCAAGGCGTTCCTCGATGCGGCCGTGCCGCTTGCGACCGGAAGCCACACCGACGTGACCTCCTACGCCGTGATCGCAGGCCAGCTCTCGGTCAAGCTGAAGAGCGGCAACTCGACCGCGCTGAAGGACGGCGCCCAGTTCGCCGGCTATCTGGGCGATGCCGCCCAGCCCACCGCGATCCTGCTCGTCAACAACGGCATGCATGTCGAGGTCAAGATCGACCGCAACAACGTCATCGGCAAGGACGACCCGGCCGGCGTTGCCGACATGATCCTGGAATCGGCGGTCTCCACCATTCTCGACATGGAAGACTCGGTCGCCGCGGTCGACGCCGAAGACAAGGTGCTGGTCTATCGCAACACGCTCGGCCTGATGAACGGCACGCTGTCGGCCGATTTCGACAAGGGCGGCAAGACGCTGACGCGTTCGCTCAATGCCGACCGCGTTTACAAGAAGCCCGACGGCAGCGAGCTGAAGCTGCACGGCCGCAGCCTGCTGTTGATGCGCAATGTCGGCCACCACATGTTCACCGACGCCGTGCTCGACGCCAAGGGCGAGGAGATTCCGGAAGGCATCCTGGACGCCGCCGTGGCCGGCCTGCTCGCGATCCACGACCTCAAGGGCAATTCCAAGGTCAAGAACAGCCGCACCGGCTCGGCCTATATCGTCAAGCCGAAGATGCACGGCCCCGACGAGGTGACGCTGACCTGCGACCTGTTCGCAGAGGTCGAGAAGATGCTCTCTCTGCCGGAAAACACGCTGAAGGTCGGCATCATGGACGAGGAGCGCCGCACCACGGTCAACCTCAAGGCCTGCATCCAGCGCGCTTCCAAGCGCATCATGTTCATCAACACCGGCTTCCTCGACCGCACCGGCGACGAGATCCACACCTCGATGGAAGCGGGTCCGATGATCCGCAAGAACGACATGAAGGCGCAGCCGTGGATCAAGGCGTATGAGGACTGGAACGTCGACAACGGCCTGATCGATGGCCTGCCCGGCCACGCCCAGATCGGCAAGGGCATGTGGGCTGCGCCCGACAAGATGGCCGACATGCTGGCCCAGAAGATCGGCCATCCGCAGGCCGGCGCCACCACCGCCTGGGTGCCGTCGCCGACCGCAGCCACGCTGCACGCGCTGCACTATCACCAGGTCAACGTGATCGCGCGGCAGCAGGAGCTCGCCAAGGGCGGGCCGCGCGCCAAGCTCTCCGACATCCTCACCATTCCGGTGTCGCAGTCGAACTGGGCGCCCGACGACGTCAAGCAGGAGATCGACAACAATTGCCAGGGCATCCTCGGCTATGTCGTGCGCTGGATCGACCAGGGCGTCGGCTGCTCCAAGGTGCCGGACATCCACGATGTCGGCCTGATGGAAGACCGCGCCACGCTTCGCATCTCGAGCCAGCATCTGGCCAACTGGCTGCATCAGGGCGTCATCACCAAAGATCAGGTGATGGAATCGCTGAAGCGCATGGCCGTCGTGGTCGACAAGCAGAACGCCGGCGATGCCCTCTACAAGCCGATGGCGCCGTCATTCGATGGCGTCGCCTTCAAGGCGGCCTGCGACCTGATCTTCGAAGGCCGCACCCAGCCGAACGGCTACACCGAATACATCCTCACCGCGCGCCGCCGCGAGGCCAAGGCCGCGGGTTGATCGCGACGACAAGCAAAAGCCCCGGCGACGAGCCGGGGCTTTTTTTGTTGGCGATGCACCGCCATCTCCACGTCATTGCGAGCGAAGCGAAGCAATCCATGCTTCAGCATAACGGATAGATGGATCGCTTCGTCGCTTCGCTCCTCGCGATGACGAAGCTAGAACACCGCGAGGTATTTCAACAGCGAGACGATGCCGATGATGATGACGACGACGCGCGCGATCTGCTTGGCGCGACCGTCGAGCGGCAGCATGTTGATGAGATAAAGAACGAGAATAATAACAAGGAAAGTGACGAGTACGCCGACGAGCATGCGGGGCCCCCTGATGGCATCGGTGAATGTGCTGTTCGCGTGTTGCTAACGTTCAGGAGGAAGGTCGGTTCCGCGCCAGGAACCGAAAGTGACCCCGCTTCGTGCAAGCGGCGCTACTCGCGCGCCACCACTGCTGGCTGGCCATATTTGGCGCGGATACGCTCCGGCGCCGGCGTGAAGTTGAGAGAGGCGCCACGCCGGTCCGGACGGTTGACCGACATCAAGCCATCCTTGCCGGCGACGATATCGCCCTTGCGCAAGGTTGGGTCGTCCTCGATCTTCACGGCGGCGAGTCCGACCGGATCCTTGCCGTTGCAGGTGCAGCCCGCGACGATCGCGTCGCGATAGCGGTATGCGTTCGGCAGCTCGGAATACGGCTTGCCGTCTTCGGTCGTGGCATTGTCGATATTGCCGCCGTAAACCACTTCGGTGGCGCTGGCCGGGCAGAAGCTGTTGCAGCTTTCCGCTTTGCTCTGGCTGCCGGTCGTGGCCAGCGGGAAATAACGGCCGTCGCAGGTCCGCACGCAATAGGCCTGGCCGCCATCATAGCGCGCGCGACGCTCCGTCCGCGGCACCATCGGTGCGGGGCCGTCGTCGAACGGCATGCGGATCATCGGCGGGCGGCCTTGCATCAGGCCGCCGAACAGGTGCGAGAAGAAATCCTGGGCCTGCGCCGCGGGCGCAAGGGACAGGCCGAGCAATGCCGCCGTCCCAAACGCCCACCGCCTCGCATCTCGCTTTGCCATCACCGACCCTCTGTACGACGCCGATCGTCAATACAACGAGGAAGTCGCCGGGATGTTCATCGCCTGACGGCCGGACGGCAGCGTCATGACAGCGGGCCGCGGCTGCCCCGGCGCCGCGCGGACCGAGATCTGCGTCGTGGCCGGGCCGAGCTCGCGCGCGGCGAGGTGCGGCGCGTTCTTCGGCAGCACCACGACCTTGGTGCCGACATCGACCCGGCTGAACAGGTCGGAAACGTCCTCATTGGTCAGGCGGATACAGCCCGACGAGACGAACTTGCCGATCGTCGTGGGATCGTTGGTGCCGTGGATGCGGTACTCGCTCGAACCGAGATACATCGCGCGCGCGCCGAGCGGGTTGCCCGGGCCGCCGGCCATGAAGCGCGGCAGATAGGGCTGGCGCTTGATCATCTCGGCCGGCGGATGCCAGTCCGGCCACTCGGCCTTGCGGCTGATCGTCTGGGTGCCGGCCCAGGTGAAGCCCTCGCGGCCGACGCCGACGCCGTAGCGGATCGCCCGGCCGCCGCCGAGCACGTAATAGAGCGCGGTGTTGCCGGTATCGATGATGACGGTGCCGGGCGCCTCCGACGTGTTGAGCGCCACGATGGTGCGGCGCAGCCGCTCCGGCAGTGCGCCGTCCTCGGGGGCTTCAGTCGAGGGATTGGTCATCGCCTCGTCGGACGGGAAAGCGCCCGGCTGCGTCGAGGCATAGCCGAGCGCAGACGAGCTGACTTGGGCATTCGCCGTGGTGGTGACAACGAACGGCGTCACGAACAGTGCGCCGGCGAAAGCAAGAGTGCGAGCATGGGTGCGCGGAACGCGCGACGCAAGCCGGCGGCTGGAGAGAGACGGATGTGTCATGTGCTGCCCCTGGACGGGATCCGCATCGTGGTGATGCGATGCCAGGCCAACGCGCATGGCCGCCAGAGAGTTCCGCCGCGAATCGTCGCGAAGTCGCGATTGTCAACCCACCACGTCTCACGAACCCGCGATGGAACCTTCGCCGGGACAACGTCGTTGTCACGCGCAATTTGATAGGAAATTCATTCGTCCTCGTGCGGGAGGGAATCGGGTGCGCGCCTTTCCGGGTGAAAGTCTGCTTGGCCATGCGCCCGAAGGCACGCCCCTCCCCGACAGCAAAGCCGAGTTGCCACCGGTCGTCAGCCGCGCCGAGGTCGTCGCCTTTGCGCTGGTCGCATTGCTGGTCATTGTCATCGTCGGCGTGCTCTATCTGGCGCGCGCCTTCTTCCTCCCGATCACCATGGCTTTCATCGTCGGCACCATGCTGTCGCCGGCGGCGAGCCTGCTCGAGCGTTACCGGATTCCGCGCGCGCTCGGTGCGGTGCTGCTTGTGATCGCGGTCGGCACCGCGGTCGCCTTCATGGTCGGACTGATCGCCTCTCCCGTGATGGAATGGAGTTCGCGGCTGCCCGAGCTCGGCGCAATCCTGAGGCAGAAGCTGCACGTGTTCGACCGGCCGCTTGCGCTGTGGCAGGAATTGCAGAGCATGGTCGGCGGCTCCGATACGCTCGCCAGCTTCCAGTTGCCGAAATTCGAATGGGTGCAACCGACGCTGGAATTCCTGTCGCCGACGTTCGCCGAATTCCTGCTGTTCATCGCCACCCTGATCCTGTTCATCGCGGGCTGGAAGGATCTGCGCCGCGCACTGGTGATGACTTTCAGCGAACGCGAGGCACGGCTGCGCGCGCTGCGGATCCTCAACGAGGTCGAGGTCCATCTCGGAAATTACCTGCTGACGGTGACCATGATCAATATCGGCGTCGGCATCGTCACCGGCGCGATCTGCGCGGTGACCGGCATGCCCAATCCGGCGGGGCTCGGCGCACTCGCGGCGACGCTGAACTTCATTCCGATCATCGGCCCGGTCGCGATGTTCCTCGTGCTGGTGGTGGTCGGCATCATCTCCTCGCCGACGATCGGCGCGGGACTGATCGCACCAGCCTGTTTTACCGTCGTGACCTTCATGGAAGGACATTTCGTGACGCCGACGATCGTCGGTCGCAGGCTGTCGCTGAACGCGCTCGCGGTCTTCCTCGCGCTTGCATTCTGGACCTGGCTGTGGGGGCCGATGGGCGCCTTCCTGTCGTCGCCGCTCTTGATCGTCGCGTTGATCGTCAAAGAGCATTTGATGCCGGTCAATTCGCCGCAGCTGCCTGAAGGGTAACCACGGTTTCGCGCCTGGAACTTTGTGAGATGCGGGGCGTTTTTCCCGCAACACGCGAATGATGCGGGAGCTCTGATGTCGAGCACGGACAGCGTATTTGGGATCAAGAACATGACCGACAAAGCGACCTATGAACGCCTGGAAAAGGATGTCACCGCCGTGAAGAACGACATAGCAGCCCTGACCGAGCAGATCACCGACGCGCTCAACTCATTTGCCAACAACGCCGGCAAGCAGGCCCGCCGCCGCTACAAGGAAGCGCGCGCCAATGCGGAGGATGCGCTCGACGACGTGTCGGAGCGCGGCAGCGCGATGATGGGCGCGGCGCAGGACGCGGCGTCCTCGATCGAGGAGACGCTGGAAGATGTGATCACGCAGCGGCCGCTGGCGACCGTCGGCCTCGCGGTCGGCCTCGGCTTCCTGATCGGCCTCACCTGGCGGCGCTAGAGCATGATCCGGAAAAGTGGAAACCGGTTTTCCCTCGCGACAGACGCCAAAGGCGTTTGCGCGGAGATGCTCAAAACAAAGCGATGAGATCATGATGCGATTCCGTGGAAACGGATCATGATTTAGCTAGAGCGCAAGGTTGAAGGCGAGGCTGGTCGATGCTTCAGCGGCTGATCGATGACGTCAAGGAGTCCACCGGCAGCGCGCTGCGGCTGATGTCGCTTGCCGCGGCGGCTGCGATCGCGCTGTTCATCACGCTCGCCTTCCTGTGCGCGGCCGGCTTCGTCTACGTGTTGCAGCACTACGGACCGATGGAAGCGTGCCTGTCTGGCGCAGCGCTATTCCTGGTCGTCACCTTGATCGCCGTCGCCGTGTACATGTCGCGCAAGCGCGAGATGCAGCGCCGCGCGGAGAAAGCCGCCAAGGCGACGAAATCGGCCGCGGCGACCATGTTCGCCGATCCGGCCTTGATCGCCACCGGCTTGCAGATCGCACGCGCCGTCGGCGTGAAGCGGCTGGTTCCGATCCTCGCGGTCGCCGGCCTCGCGCTCGGCCTGATGGCCAGCCGCGGCGCTGCCAGCAGCAGCGAGCCGGAGGAGGAGTAAAGCCCTCCACCGTCATTCCGGGGCTCGCGAACGAGCCCCGGAACCCACTAGGCCACACGTCTCATGGTGAAATGGATCACGGGCTCGCGCCAAGTGGCGCGCCCCGGAATGACGTCAGGAGGATGCCCTGCTCAGGTCACGCAGCGGCCGGGCTGCAGCAGCTTGGCCACTTCGGTCAGGACGCTCACCACGGGCTCACAGGCCACCTTGCGGGTATCGCCGGGTCGAGCCCGGGCGGGCGCTGCGGGATGATTGCGGGCCTCTTCCCGCGCCACGGGGACGCGGACCAGGACCGACGTGTCGGGCAGCCGATCGAGCTTCAGAGCGACGGTCCGGCTCGGCAGGGCGGCCGCCGGAACCGCGGCACGATCGGCCTTGGCGGCACGGTTGACGGCAAGCTCGGGCGCCAATGCGGTCGTAACCTGCTGGCCGCCAATGAGATCGTGGCCGGATGCCAGCTGGACCGCGCCAAGCGTCAAGCCAACCGCCAACGCAGCGAAAATTCCCTTTTGCTTCTTTGACATGGTGGTGTCCCTCGCCCCATGGAAATTCCCGTTGGCGATCCTGGACACAACGCGAACGAAACCTGTGGGGTTCTCGCGTGCGGCCATCACTTAACCGTGTACGAAATATTTTTACCGGCACGGAACGAGTCCGGGGGCCTGCGAGTCATTGCAACAGCCGGTTATTCCCCCTGCCCCATTGACCGGCGACGTAGGGCGCGGCCGTGGTGATGCCGGTCGCGCCCTGCTCTTTTTCAGCAGTGCTTTGCGCGGGCTGCCGCGGGCGATGCGTCAGCCGGGCTGTCGCGTAGCTGGCGCACGGGAAATCACGCGAAGCAGCAGCCCGCTCGAGAGGAGCGCCTGCGTCAGGCATCGTCGCTTGTCGGGGCGTCCTGGGATCGCACAACCGTCACCTCGCGACATGACGGGCAGCGACCGACGTGAAACTTGATTCCGGTCGTCTGGTCGTCAACGAGCATCAGTTCGCTCAAGGGCTCGCCGCATTTGCAAGTGACGGTTTTCTTATCGGCAAAATACATCAGACGTCCTCCATAAGCCTGGAGATCTCATCTCGTCATCGGGGTGAGCCTGCCCGCCGTGCTCGCCCGCTCGCATCCGCTCCTTCTCGGTTTGTCAGGTCCAGGCAATCCGGACGATGGCCATGGCTCCCGGCGCTTATTTCGCGGCGGGCTTGCGGGACTCGGCTGCTTCGCGCGCCTGCCGCTCGGCCTTGAGGCGTTGGAAATTGTCGTAGAACGCCTTCTCGTTGGCGCGATGCTCCTTCATCGCCTGCGACGCGTCTTGCTGACGCTGCGCATCACGGTCCTTGCGCTGCTGGGGAGTCAAATTCATACGACACTCCGATAAAGTATTGAATCGCCGATGAATTCAACGCACGAGCTGACAAGAGGTTGCATCGGGAGCGAGGCTTCCGGCAGCGGGCAAGCTTGCCCGGCCTATTTGCGCAGGCTGGCCCAGACGCCGCCGAGGATCAAAAGACCGCCGATCAGATGGATCAGCTTCGGCGGCTCGCCGAGGATCAGCCAGGACAGCAAGGCGCTCGCGATCGGCGCGACATAGAGCACCAGCGACGTCCGCACCGAACCGAACCGTGCCCCGAGCCAGGCGAAGCCGGCATAGGCGGCGAGACCCGGCACCAGGCCGGCGAAGACATAGGCCTCGAATGCCCGGGCGTTGAACACCGCCGCCGGTGTCGCCCACATCTCCTGCAGCGCCGGCGGCAGCGAGCACAGCGCGCCGGCCGCCGAGAACAGGCTGACCCGCGCCAGCAGCGAGGCGCGCGGCGCGACGCGCGATTGCACCAGCGTGTAGCCGGACCAGCCGAGCATCGCGCCCACCACCAGGAGATCGCCCCAGGCCGCGCTCGACTGCGTCAGCGTTTCCAGATGGCCGCCGGAGACGATCAGCAGCGCGCCGGCGAGCGCCAGCGCCGTGCCGAGCCATTGCAGCGGACCGATATGCTCGATGCCGAGCGCCGCCGAGATCAGCAGCACCATGATCGGCGACAGCGCGAAGATCAGCGCGATGTGGATCGCAGTCGTCGTGATGCCGGCGATGTAGACCGGGCCGCCGCACAGGAACATGCCGAGGAAGCCGGCGGCGAGGATCGGCCAGAAATTCGGCGCCAGCGGGATCTTGCCGTCGCGGATCGCCGCGATCGCAAACGGCGCCAGGCCGATGGCGATGATGCTCCAGCGGAAGAAGGCCAGCGAGAACGGCGGCACCGAGCCGGCAAGGCCGCGCGCCAGCACCTGGTTCGACGCCTGGCCGACGGCGACCAGGATGAAGCCGGTCAGCGCGACCGTGTCCTCCCAGCCCGTCGCCGGGCGGCTGACCTGCGCCTTCGGCCGCTCCGCATCCATGACACCGCCCCCTCAAGCCGGTGCGCCGCGGCGTGCGCTACTGCTCCGCCGCTTCCCGCTCCATGTCGCGGCCGGCCATGTCCTCGCCCTGCATGTTGGCATATTCGCGCGCCATCTCGCGCATCAGGAATTTGGCGGGGACGTCGTGATAGGTGCCGTGGTCGTTGACATACTGCATGTAGGCGCGGCCTTCGCCGTCGAAGGGATGCAGCAGCGCATCCGCATGGCCGTCGAAATCGAGCGGCGCAACACCGAGCTTGGCACACAGCGTGTCGTTGAAGGTCGGGGTCGCCTTGCGCCAGGCGCCGTCGACGAACACTTCGGTGAAGCCGTGCCAGGTGAACAGGTCCGAGCCCATGCTCTGGCGCAGCTTCTCGGTGGTGAGGTGATTGCGGACGTCGGCGAAGCCGACCCGGGCCGGGATGCCGTGCACGCGGCAGGCCGCCGCATAGAGCGCCGCCTTGCCGACGCAATAGCCGTTGCCGGCGGCGAGCACGCTGGAGGCGCGATAACTCTCCGGCGAGCGCATGCTGACATAGGGGTTATAGCGGATGCCGTCGCGGACCGCGGTGTAGAGCCGGCTCGCAATCTCGCGCGCGCTGGCGCCGGGTGGAACGGCGGCGCGGGCGAACGCCTCGACGGCGGGATGGTCGCTGTCGATATACTCGCCGGGGTCGGTGTAGAGGCGGCTGATCGTGTCAGGGAGATGCTCGGTCATGCCGCAAGCTTAGCAAGCAACGGGACCAGATCAATGCAGCTCGTACAACCCTTGTCGCAGCCCTGCCCCGCCGGCTTGAGGTTTACGCGTTTTCTTGACGCGAACCGGTGCCACTTCGCGTGAAAGCGCGTCTAGTTCTTGAAGCGTTCGTCCAACTGCGGCGGCCGGTAGCTGCGCCGCTTCGCCTTGAAATATTCGCGTGCGAAATGGATGCCGATCCCGATCAGGAACGGCGGGGCAAGCGCGGCAGCGATCATCAGCGCCGTGATCGACTTCGGCGTCAGGATGTCCAGCACCATCGACGCCAGCAGCCACAGCGTGGCAGCAATCACCGCGACGTCGACATGCTTCATTCCCCGATCTTTCCCTGGCCACCATCCGGGTTCCATCCTACCGACTGGCCCCGCGCGCGCCAAGGATTCCGGCGGCAAACGATACCTGTGGCCCTTCACTTTTTGGAACGACGCTCGCGCAGCCCACGTTGATCCGCAGCAACCAGATGCGGAGACTACGATGGGGAACTCCAGTGACATCCACAGCGGCGTAGACCATCCCGCCAGCCGGAACGGCGTCAACGACCCGGTCGGCGGGGTCGACGTGAAGCGGACATTCGATGACAACCAGACGCCGCACGAACGCGCGCAATGGGCCGCCGATGTGCGTGCCGACGCCTCGCCCCGGAGCGAGGAAGCATTCCTTCCCGAAGCGCTGCGGCGGCCGCCGACCGCACCGCTCAACCCGCGCACCGGCCGCCGTCCCACCGATTAGAGCCTTCCCGCTCCGATGGAATCATCGGAGCGGGCTCCGTGACCCGTTTGCTTCACGCGAACCGGTATCCGCTTCGCTCGAAAACGCTCCAGCCGGAGCGTCGCAGGGGCCGAATCCAAAATACCGGAAAACAACCCCATGCAAAGGAGCCGGCGGCGGCAAGGGTCGACGGCCAGCAGCCGGGCCGCGTCCTTCGAGACGGGCCAAAAGGCCGCTCCTCAGAGGGTGTGATTTTTTTGGGGTTTCAGCGAGCATTATAGCCGAAAGCCGGCGCGGTGTGATTCTCTGGCGATGATGGATTCGCGGGAGGTGATGTTGGCTGCCGATGAGTTGTTTGGGGACCTGCCGGAGCAGGCGAAGCCACCAGCCGAAGCGGGCTTGCCCGGCGCTCCGCGGCTGCGTGAGCCCCAGCGCGACCAGATTGCGCTGCGAGCGGTTGATATTGAGAGCCTGATCGGGGAAGACCATCCGGTGCGGCTGATTTGGTCTTATGTCGAAGAGCTTGATCTGAGTGAGTTGGAGGACCGGATCAAGGCTCGCGGCGATCGTCCCGGTCACCCCGCGACCTCGCCCCGGCTTTTGCTGGCGCTGTGGCTCTATGCCGCCAGCGAAGGCGTTGGCAGCGCGCGGGCGTTGGAGCGGCTGTGCGAGAGCCACGATGCCTATCGCTGGCTGTGCGGCGGGGTGTCGGTGAACTATCACCTGCTGGCAGACTTCCGGGTCGGCAACGCCGATCTGCTTGACCGACTGCTCAGTGAGCATCTGGCAGCGTTGGCAAAGGCCGGTCTCGTCGATCTGGAGACCTTGGCGCAGGATGGCATGCGGGTCCGGGCCAGCGCCGGGGCCGCCTCGTTCCGGCGCGAGGCGACGTTGGATAAGCATTTGGCGCAGGCTGAGGCCGTGGTGGAAGACCTCAAGCGCGAGGTCGACACACGCTCGGACGCCAGCAATAAGCGTGCCCGGGCAGCCAAGGAGCGGGCCGCGCGGGAACGCAGCGCGCGGGTGAAGGCGGCGCAGACGGCGCTCGCCGAGATCAAGCAGCAGCGCAAGGAGCGCGAAGAAAGTCGCGGCAACGGCAAGACGCCGAAGGAGCCGCGGGCCTCCACGACGGACGCCTATGCACGGGTCATGAAGATGGCGAACGGCGGCTTCCGCCCCGCCTACAACGTGCAGGTGACGAGCGTGGCCGGGGAGCAGATCGTCGTCGACACCAGAATTTGCAACATCGGATCCGATCGCGGCCTGATGCGCCCCATGCTGGAGCGGCAGCGTGCGCGGCCCGGAGGGTTGCCCAAGGACCATCTCGTCGATGGCGGCTTTGGCAGTGCCGAGGACATCGAATGGGCCTATGCCGAGGGCATCGATATCTTTTGTCCGCCCACTCAATCCAAGCACGGTACCGATCCCTATCTACCGCGGCGCGGCGACGGTCCGGGGGTGTTGGCCTGGCGTGCGCGAATGGCGAGCGAAGAGGGCAAGGCCCGATACAGGTCCCGGTCGATCTGCGAGTGCATCCATGCCCGCTGGCGCAATTGGGACCTGCGGCAATTGACCGTGCGCGGCATCGAAAAGGTCCGTGCCGTCGTGCTCTGGTACGCCCTCGTCAACAACATCCTGCAAGGCAACCGCCTCTCCAGAGCCTAAACAACGGGTCATCGCCGAACTCGAACTCAAACCTGCCAATTGCTGCGACGAACAGCCGCCAAAAACTCCGCAGGAGCCGAATCCGTCACAAGCTCTCAGGATGACGGTTGACCATTAGGTCGTGAACAGCCGTAGGCCGCCGAACCGTGCGAGGATCGAAGGCGCGATGTAGGCGCCGGCCGGCCATAACTCACCCCGCTGCATCAGCACGACCGCATTCGGGGGAGAAGGTGGAGAAGGCGCGTCAGGGCGACAGAAGGTGGGCGGAGCGGCGGGAGCAAGGTGGCGCGCCACCGCTCCGGTGTTGGCTCATGCGGTCGTCGACAGCATCGCGTTGAGCTCGACCGCTGTCTTCAGCTGTTCGATGCGTGCCATGATCTGCTCGCGCTCGACGCCACGCGGCAGCTGCGCGAGTTGGGTCTCAAGCCGCACCCGATGCTCCTCAAGCCGCTGCTCGAAGGTGTGGGGCTCAGACCGTTTCCGCCTTCGAATCGTTCTCTCCATCGTCCACCTCAGGTGGTTGCAGACCGGGACTATTGGCCCAGCGGTCCAGTTCATCGATGACGCGCGCGTGGCTCGGGCGCCGCGGTTCCGGAGCGCTCGGCTCCTCGGATAGCTTGCGGGGCAGCTTGACGTGGTTAGTCATGGCATCTCTCCCGCGATGTAACGAAAGAGGTGGCCTGACGTTCCTTTATTTTTTTATAACGCATTGATTTTGCTTGATTATTTTACTCATTCGGCGTTTTTGTCTCAAGTATTGGAACTCGCGGAGAGTTTGCTGGTTTAGCGAGTTACTCAACTCGCTAAGTCTGGGTAATTAACGATGAACGAACTGCGGGCCGAGCGATTGCAAGTCATGCTATCGCCAGAGGAACTGGCTGCCCTCGACGATTTCCGATTCAAGCACCGCATGCCGACGCGGGCCGCGGCGGTTCGCGAGCTGCTGAAGCTCGGCATGGCTGGCGGCGGGACCGATGGGGCCGCTGGAGTAAAATCCAGCGAATACGGGGTGTTCGATCGGGGGCCCGACGGGCACACCCCAGTCGACGCGCAAGGCACGACGCCGCAACAAGACGCTGCGCCGCAAGAGGAGTGATGGCGCATTGACCTGGCAAGCCTATTCAGCCGGAGACAAAGAGGTCCACGACGGCCTTCAGGAGACAGACCACGAGCGCCGACGTGAACATCGCTGTGCCAAGATCCGCAAGATAAAGCAGCTGCGCCTTCTGCTCCGCATCGAGCCGCGCGATCGCTTTGCGCATGGCCAAGCTCCCTTTTCGGGAGAACGCGTCTCGCGAACCTCCGTTCCTGCGGCCATCGCACAGGCGCCGCACCGCCAGGGCCATGCCGCCGAGCTTCAGCGCCATCGCGCCGATCTCAGAGCTTGTCGGCGGCACCCGCCGGGTGAAGCAAATCGAGATTGCAGGCTGCACGGCCGCGAAAGCTCGAGGCCGAGCGCGATGCCGGTCCGCGCGACAAGGACGTAGATTCGAGCGAGCACCGGATCACCCGCTAGAATCCGTCCAAGACCTCGCGGACCTTGGTCGCCAATTCGTCGATCGAAAACGGCTTCGGCAGCAGATTGGTGCCGGGATCGAGGATGCCATTGTGAACGATGGCGTTGCGGGTGTAGCCGGTGGTGTAGAGTACCCTGAGGCCCGGAATGCGCTCGCGCGCTCGTACGGCAAGATCGTGGCCCGACATGCTGGGCATGACCACATCCGTGAACAGCAACGCCACCGATAGGCCGCCATCGAGCAGTTGCAGGGCGTCCTGGGGATTGGCAGCACTGACCACGGTGTAGCCGAGCTCCCGGAGCGCCTCGACCGAAACGCCACGCACGCGATCCTCATCCTCGACCACCAGGATGACCTCGCTCGTCTGCCCGCGGTATGAGGCGATCGCCGCACGCCTGATAGGGTCCGGATCTGCTTCGCCACGGTACCGCGGCAGATAGATCTTGACGGTCGTACCGACCCCAATCTCCGAATAGATCTTCACATGGCCGCCGGACTGGCGCACGAAGCCATAGACCTGGCTGAGGCCGAGGCCAGTACCTTTGCCGACCCCTTTGGTGGTGAAGAAGGGATCGAACGCCTTGGCAATGACCCCTTCGGCCATGCCGCTGCCGTTGTCCGCCACAGCGATCATGACGTATTGACCGGATGGAATCGAATATGCCCTCGCCGCGACCTCGTCGACATAGCAGTTGGCGGTTTCGAGCGTGAGCTTGCCGCCACCCGGCATAGCATCGCGGGCGTTGACGCATAGGTTGAGGACGGCGTTTTCGAGCTGGCCGGAATCGGCGCGCACGCGCCACAGGCCCGCGGCCAGCACGGTTTCAAGCCCGATGGTCTCGCCAAGCGTCCGCGCCAGCAACTCGGCCATGCCCGATATCATCTTGTTGACGTCAAGCGTAACCGGCGCAAGCGGTTGCTGACGCGAGAAGGCAAGCAGGCGTTGGGTGAGGCCCGCGGCGCGCTGTGCGCCATCAACGGCGGCCGCGACGAAACGCTCGACGTCGTTTTCGCCCTTCGCAAGCTTGCGCTGGATCAGATTGAGGCCGGCGATGATCACCGCCAGCATGTTATTGAAGTCGTGAGCGATGCCGCCCGTCAACTGGCCGACGGCCTCCATCTTCTGGATCTGTCGCAGCTGCTCCTCGGCCTTGGTCCGTTCCTGGACTTCCTCCACAACCCTTTGCTCCAGAGTCGTGTTGAGGGCCTGCAACGCGGCCTCGGCGCGGCGCCGCTCGGCGACTTCACGCTCGGCGGCTTGAAACAGCCGCGCGGTGTCGATCGCGGTCGCGGCCTGCGCGGCGATACCGGCGATCAGTCGCTCTGCTCGCTCGCCGAAGACGCCCGGCTCGGGGTGGCCGAAGAACAGGCCACCCAGCACCTGGCCGGAGCGCGACACAACCGGTGCCGCCAGATAGCTGCGCACCGGCAGATGCCCTTTCGGCATCCCGTAGTGCGGATCGTTCTTGCCGTAGCGGGGATCTTTCAGGATGTCGTCAGACCGCACGATCGCATCGCCATTGAAGGTCGGTGCGAACACCGCGGTGTTGCGCGGCATCGGGAATCGCGAGAACGCCTCGCGCGGCGCGCCCGATAGGGTGTAGAGCATGTAGCTCTCGCCCTTGTCGTTGATAACGTTGTAGAAGAACGACCCGAAGGATGCGCCGGTCAACTCGGTCGCCGCATCGGTGACGATCTGGACAGCACGATCGAGATTGAGTTCGCCTGCAACCGCACTGCCGACCTTGTTCAAGAGCTCGAGGACATGCGCCTCCTCTTCAAGCCGCGTCGCGCGCTCCGACCGCGAGGCAGACAGTTCGAGATTCGCGGCGACGCGCGCAAGCAGCTCCCTCGCGCTGAACGGCTTGACGAGATAATCGTCGGCGCCGATCTGCAGGCCCTCGACCTTCGCCTCCTCACCGGCGCGTGCCGAAAGGAAGATGACCGGCAGGCCTTTCAGGTCCCGATCGGAGCGCAACGCGTTAAGGAGGCTGATGCCATCCAGGCGCGGCATCATAATGTCGCTCAGGACGAGATCGGGCCGCTGCCGCCAAGCCGCCTCCAGCGCAGCCTGCCCATCTTCGACCGCCTCGACGTCGTAGAGCGGAGCGAGCAGGCGGCGCACGTATTCGCGCATGTCCGAATTGTCGTCAGCGAGCAGGATGCGTTGCCGCCGTCCGGCAATCGCTGACGCTGCAAGACCGAGATCCTCCGATGACGAGGGATCGGGTCGATCGTCGGGATCACCGCCGTCCAGCCATCCCATTGCCTCATCGAGATAGGCCTGTGCACGAACACTGCTCGAAGCGACCGCGTTGCCCGCACTGATCTGCTCGGCCGGAAGATGTCCGCTTCCGAACGGAAGCGCGATGGTGAAGGTGGTCCCGCGATCGATCTCGCTGTCGACGCGGATCTGCCCACCATGCTGCTTCACCAGTTCGCGTACCAGCGCAAGGCCGATACCGCTTCCTTCGAAGGAGCGGCCGCGCGCCCCCTCGACGCGCTGAAACCGATCGAATATGTGCGGCACCGCCGACGCAGGAATGCCGGTCCCCGTGTCACCCACGACGATCTCGGCCGCAGTACCGTCGGGCGAGGCCTTGATGGAGACCGCGATCTCTCCATCGAATGTGAACTTGAATGCGTTCGAGAGCAGGTTGAGGACGATCTTTTCCCACATGTCGCGGTCGACATAGACGGGCTCCGGCAGCGGCTCGGTCTCGATCACGAGACCCAAACCGGCCTTCTCGACAGTCGAACGAAAACTCGAGGCAAGGTCGGACGTCAGCGCAACAAGGTCGACCGGCTCGTATGTGGCGGTAATCCGGCCCGCCTCGATACGCGCGAAATCCAGCAGCGTGTTGACCAGCTTCAGCAGGCGCTGACCGTTGCGGTGTGCGATGTCAAGCAGCGAACGCTGCTCTTGCGGTAGATGCTTATCCGCCTTGCTCATCAGTTCTTCGAGCGGACTCAGCATCAAGGTCAGCGGCGTGCGGAATTCGTGGCTGACATTGGAGAAGAAGGTCGTCTTGGCGCGATCGATCTCGGCCAGTGCCTCGGCGCGGCGGCGTTCCTCCTCGTAGGCCTGGGCATTGTTGATTGCGGCGGCGATCTGCGCCGATACCAGCCCGAGGAAGCTCGTGTAGCGTTCGTCATAGAGGCGGAATGGATTGAGGCCGGCAATCAGGAGGCCGGCGACCGCGTCACCGGCGGCAAGCACCGGCAGGACGACAGCCTGCTCCGGCGCCTGCCGCCAGCCGCCGGATGGAAAATCGAGACCGAACAGATCTTTCAGGTTCCGCACCAGCACGCCGTCACGGCCGGTCTGCGCCTCGGCGACCGGCCACGGCTCGCTGCCGTCAAGCGAGAGCTGCGGCTTCACCCCGCTATGATGCCGATCGATGCCGCTAGTCGCCGCCAGGCGCGCCACCTGCTCCTGCGGGTCGATCAAATAGATCATCGCAAAGGGCAGATCCCGGGGATCGGTCGCAAGCGCGGCGGCGCTGCGTTCGCAGGTCTCCTCGACGCTCCGCGCCTCGGCCGCGCGGCTGGCAAGCTCGCGCAGGAGCGAGAGCTGGCGCTCGCTGATGACGCGCTGCGTATCGTCGGTATTGGCGCAGAAGATTCCGGCTGGCACGCCGTCGGCATCGGGAATCGGGCTGTAGGAGAACGTGTAGTAGGTCTCTTCCGGAAACCCATTGCGCTCCATGATCAGCAGCTGGGCCTCGACATAAGTGCCTTCACTCCCTCCCATGGGCTTGTTTAGAAGCGGAGCAATGTCATCCCAGATCTCGCGCCAGACCACGCGCGTCGGCTGTCCCAGTGCCCAGGGATGCTTACCGCCGATGATCGACTTGTAGGGATCGTTGTAGAGGAACGTCAGATCGTCACCCCACCCAATCCAGATCGGCTGCTGCGAGGTGAGCATGATGCGCACGGCAGTCTTCAGGCTCTCCGGCCAGCTCTCGGGCGGACCTAACGAAGTACTCGCCCAATCCAAATTCTTGATGAGTGCCGCAAGCTCGCTGCGGCCGATGAAGAGACGCTCGGTGAGTTCATCACCAGCAGCTATCGGGGTTTGCAATATCGACACAATCAGCCCGCCAGGCCCAAACAATAAGGAGCAAACTCGTGTCGATGATCTCTGTTCCGCAATAGGTAGACGCACCCGTCGGGTTGAACGACCCAAACAAAAAACCGGCGTACCTTTCGGTACGCCGGTCGCATTTGCCCTCTTGCGTAAACTCAGCTCATGCCGACGCGGCGCGCGGCGTGCGGTTGCGCGAGTTGCGCTGGAAGAACAGCGCCTGGCTCGCCACCGCCGACACCATCGCCGGCTGGAACGGCTTCGAGATCAGGAACGCCGGCTCCGGCCGCTCGCCGGTCAGGAAGCGCTCCGGATAGGCGGTGATGAACACCACCGGCACCTCGAAGGTCCGCAGCAGCTCGTTCACGGCATCGAGGCCCGACGAGCCGTCGGCGAGCTGGATGTCGGCGAGGATCAGGCCGGGCTTCTTGTTCTTGGCGAGCGCCACCGCATCGGAATGCGTGCGCGCGACGCCGATCACGTTGTGGCCGAGATTCTTCACCAGGCTCTCGAGGTCCATGGCGATGAAGGTCTCGTCCTCGATGATCAGGACGTCGGTGGCGATCTCGGCGGCCATCTCACGGCCGGCGGCATCGGTCAGCTTGCGCGTCTCGGCGATATCGGTGCCGAGGATGTAGCCGACCTCCTCCTCCGAAAAGCCTTCCAGCGACAGCAGCAGGAAGGCCTGCCGCGGCAGCGGCGTGATGTTGGAGAGCCGGCGCTCGGGTGGCAGCGACAGCGTCGCCACGTCTTCGTTGTCGTTGTTGTTCACCGACACCGAATTCCAGATCTGGGTGAACAGCCGAAACAGGCCGGCGCGGGGGCCATGCGTCTGGTCCAGCAATGAGCCATCCTGCAACAAGGCCTCGAGCATGGCCCCGACATAGGCGTCCCCCGACGCCTGGTTTCCGGTCAGCGCGCGAGCGTAACGGCGCAACAACGGAAGGTGCTCGGCAACGATCTGCGATCGGGACATTCCCACTCCATCCTTGTTCGTGAGGCCTACCGGCCTGAAACCCGTTGTCTGGGGACGACAGTATCCAGTTTACAGAATCCAGCTCCGGGGGACCCCGTCTCCCCTGCTTGGCCGATTACGCGCGAAAGCCGGAAAAGTTCCACGAAATAGTTCCAGCCTTCCGGAACTTTATGCGCAACTTCGCATTAGCTCCTGACCGACGAGGTAACGCGGCCAGCCTCTCTTTTCGAGGAAACGACTTGAAAATCAGAGACTTAACTCCCGGGGAAGCGTGGATCAGATCATGAAGGAAGTAAAGAAGCAGGGCGGTCTCAACGCCGAGATTCAATCGAGAATCGGCCACCAGCTTCGCGCCATGTACGACGACGTGGTGCGGCAAGGGGTGCCCGACCGCTTTGCGGAGCTGATCCGCAAACTCGACGGACCCGAGGCCGCCGCGGCGGCCGTGGCCGGGGGCGATACCGACAAGAACAATGGAGGGGACTAATGCCTCTCACAAATGAACTCCGCGACGACATCTTAGCGTCGGTGCCGAGCTTGCGCGCCTTCGCGATCTCGCTGTCCGGCAATGGCGACCGCGCCGACGATCTCGTACAGGAGACCCTGCTGCGTGCGATCGCCAATATCGACTCGTTCCAGCCTGGCTCGAACCTGCCCGCGTGGCTGTTCACTATCCTGCGCAACCTGTTTCGCTCCGACTACCGGAAGCGGCGGCGCGAGGTGGAGGACGCCGAGGGTAACTATGCCAAGACGCTGAAGAGCCAGCCGTCGCAGGCCGCGCATCTGGAGTTCGAGGAATTCCGGGCGGCGCTCGAAAAGCTGCCGCAGGACCAGCGCGAAGCGTTGATCCTGGTCGGCGCTTCCGGCTTCTCTTACGAGGATGCCGCGGCGATCTGCGGTTGCGCGGTCGGCACCATCAAGAGCCGCGTCAACCGTGCGCGATCGAAGCTCTCCGCGCTGCTCTATGTCGACAGTGCCGAGGATTTCGGCCCCGACAACACCGTGCGCGCCGTGATCGGCGGCAATGGCGGCTAAGCGAGACGCGCGATCAGTCAACGAAAAGGCGGCCGATCGGGCCGCCTTTTTGATTGAGAGCAGATCACGTCGACGCGATCGCCGGGCGCGCCGTCTTCGCGCAGTTAGTCTGTGCGTCACAGACGCTTTTTCCGCGGATCTGTGACGACTACAGCCGTCATTGCGAGCGAAGCGAAGCAATCCATCTACCCGCAAATGCGGTTGGATGGATTTCTTGGTCGCTATCGTCCCTCGCAATGACGACGGGGAGAACCGTGACGCAGTCAGATTAGAGCATGACGAGAGATTGATCTGCAGCGGCGTCGAAACTTCACCTCCCCTCGGGAGAGGTGAACCGACAGCGCGCAAAGCCGGGTCAACCCAATCTCGTCGCGCTTCAGCTCGCCATCGCCTTCTCGACCGCAGCCGGCTTGAAGCCGTTTCTCAATTCGAGGATCTTGGCCGCGATTTCGGTCACCGGGACCGGATGACTGAACAGGAAGCCCTGCGCCTCGTTGCAGCCCTCGGCCCGCATGTGATCGAGCTGCTCGACGGTCTCGATGCCCTCGGCGATCGTGGTCATGCCAAGGCTTCTGCCGAGGCTGATGACGGCGCGGACGATCGATTTCGATCCATGCGTCGCGGTCGCGTCGCGCACGAACGACTTGTCGATCTTGAGCTTGTCGAACGGGAAACTTCGCAGATAGCTCAGCGAGGAATAGCCGGTACCGAAGTCGTCGAGCGCGATGCGCAGCCCCTGCGCCTTCAGCTTGTGGAGCGTCGCCAGCGTCTCGTTGCTGTTCGCGAGGAAGACGGATTCGGTGATTTCGAGCTCCAGCCGGCGCGCCGACAGTTTCGACGCCGCGAGCGCGTTGACGACGACGTCGATGAAGTCGGGATCGCGGAACTGGACCGCGGAGACGTTGACCGCGAGCTTCATCTCGCCGGGCCAGGTGACGGCCTGCTCGCAGGCCCGGTTGAGCACCCATTCGCCCAGCGGGCCGATCAGGCCGATCTCTTCCGCAATCGGGATGAACTGGTCCGGCGGCACCAGCCCGCGCTTGGGATGATGCCAGCGCAGCAGCGCCTCGAAGCCGCAGATGCGGTCGAGATGGAGATCGTACAGCGGCTGGTAGAACAACGAGAACTCGTCCTTGGACATCGCCTCGCGAAGGTCGAGCTCGATCGCCCGGCGCCGTTGCAGGCTGGCGTCCATCGCAGGCTCGAAGAAACGCCAGGTGCCCCGCCCTTCCATCTTGGCGCGGTACAGAGCGACGTCGGCGTTCTTCAACAGCTTCTCGCCGGTGGCGCCGTCGCCCGGCGACATCGAGATGCCGACGCTGCATCCGACCACGACGCGATGCCCGTTCAGCTCGTACGGCGCGCCGACGCATTCCACGACGCGGCGGGCGAGGCGTTCGGCCTCGTCTCCGCTCTGGACGCCGCACTGGATCACCGCGAACTCGTCGCCGCCCAGACGTGCGACGGTGTCGACCTCACGGACGCAGGCGTTGAGCCGATCCGCGACCGCGCACAGCAATTCGTCGCCGACCGGATGCCCGAGCGTATCGTTGACCTGCTTGAAATTGTCGAGGTCGAGGCAGAACACCGCAAAGCCAAGTCCGCGGCCGACTTGGGCGACCGCGAGCTCGATCCGTTCGGCCAGCAGGGTCCGGTTCGGCAGCTTGGTCAAGGCATCGTGCCGGGCCATGAACGCGATCTGCGACTCGGCGCGCTGCTGCTCGGTGACGTCCTCGCAGGTGACGAGCCAGCCGCCATCGGTTGTCGGCCGTTGCGCGATGGCAATGATCCGCCCGTCGCTGAGATGCTGCAGATAGTTGCCGTCGTGCTGGGCCATCGACCACTCGCGCTCGGCGAGCAGGTCGGCGACGGTCCGGTCGCCATGGTTGCCGGCGGCGATGCTCAGCTCGAGCACGTCATCCATGGTCATTCCGGGAACGACGAGCTCCGGCGAAATATCGAAGATTTCGCAGAACCGGCGGTTGGCGACCTGCAGCCGCGCCTCGCTGTTGTAGAGGCACAGGCCCTGCGACATGTGGGTGAGCGCCGCATCGAGCCGCAGATTGGTCTCATGCAGCTCCGCCTTCTGCTGCTTCAGCGCGGAGATGTCGCTGTAGACCAGGACGACACCGCCCTCCTGGGTCTCGCTGCGGCTGACGCGCAGCCAGCGTCCGTCCGACAGCCGGGCTTCGCTGGCAAAGCCGTCGACCTCGCCATCGGCCGGCGCCAGCCGTGGCGCTTCGACCGACTGCAAGAGCTGCGGCGAGAGGCGGATGAACTCGCTGGCGCGCGAATTGGCCAGCGCGATCTGGCCGTCGGCATCGAGCAGCACGACGCCTTCGCGCGACGTCTCGAGCGCATCCGACAACCGCGCCTGCGCCGAGCGGCGTTGCGAGACTTCCTGATCGACCATCCGGCGGATGTTGTCGCGCATGGTTTCCATGGCGGTCAGCAGCGTGCCCAATTCGTCGGTGCCGCCCTTGGGGACGGTCGCATCGAGGTCGCCGGCGGCGATGCTGCGCGCGGCCCTGGAGGCGATGGCGACGGGGCCGATGATCCGGCGCGCCAGCAGCCATGAGAACAGCGCCGACAGGAACAGCGCGACGGTCAGCCCGGCGACATTGAGCTGCAGGTCGCGCTTGATCGTCGAGAGCGCCTTTTGCCGGAAGAGAAAGCCGTCGCCGGCGGTATAATTGACCAAGAGCTCGACCTGCTGGCTGACGATCTTGGAGTAGCGATCGAGGTCGTCGACCGTGGTACCCGGTCCATGCGGATCGGCCGCCGGCTGTCCGTCGACCGACGACCCGACTGCCCGGCGATGCAGCGCCATCCAGGCGTCGGCAGCCTCCTGGACCTTGGCGGCGGCTTGCGCGGCCCGCGCGGACTGCGAGCGGTCGGCTGCGATCGTCAAATCCTCCGAGAGGGTCTTGGCGAGCGTTTCAATCTGGCCGTCCAGGCTGGCGCGGACCTCCGGATCCGTGGTCAGCAGGCGCTGCGACGAGGCGACCCGCATCGAGGCGAAGTCTGCACCGGCGGCGCGGGCGTAATTGATCGACATCAGGGATTCGTCGAACGTCTTCGCCACCAGATCGCCGGCGTGACGGATGCCAAGGATGGAGTATCCGCCGAGCGCGACCGCAACCGCACTCATCGCAAGGCAAAAAATCAGGATCTGGGTCCGGATCGAACCCTTGGTCAGGGCAAGACGCGAGAGCCGCCCGGTTGCGAACCGGAAGGCCGCAGCGCTCTTCACTTTGAGATTGCCCAATAGGCTATCCATGCCCGCGTTTCGCCGTGTGCTCGATACTCAAGCTACGCAGAAACGCGCAGCGCTGCGGAAAAATGACTGTCTGCTCAAAATTGCTTTAGTAGTGACTGCAACTCATGCTGAAATCGTTAAGATCGGCTGGCGATAATCGGCCTTACAGGTAATCCGGGACGCACCAATTGCAGCCTAGAGTAGCCGGTATTGGAGTTCCAAACGGGGGTCTCATGCAGTCAGGCTTGTCGCGCGCCCTGCGCCTCGGCCAGATCGGCGGCGTGCCGATGGTGATCGCGATCGTCACGGGGGCGCTTGCCGGAGCCGCTTTGGGGGCGGCTCCCCAGGTCATTTCGCAGAAGGATCGTGAATTCAAGCCCGCGGAGATCTCGATCAAGCGCGGCGAGGCTTTACGGTTCATTAACGATGACGGCGAGCTGCTCCATCACGCTTATTTGAGCACCGATGCCTTCAGTTTCGACTCCGGCGACCAGCAGCCCGGCAGCAAGTTCGACGTCGCCTTCACGGTGCCCGGCGACTACACCGTGCTGTGCGGCATCCATCCGAAGATGAAGCTCGCCGTCCACGTCGCCAAATAGCTGTGGTCTACAAGACCGACGTCTTGAACAGCGCGGCGTGGCCGAAATAGTAGACGAATAATGTCAGCGACAGCGCGGCACAGAGCGCGACCGGGGCAAGCCACGGCGCGCGGCGATCGCGCGGCAACACCTTGTTGTCGGCGGCAATCGCAATCAGCACGGCGATGATCGCCGAGTGTCCGATCGTGTCGATCTTGCCGAACTCGAAGCACGCGCTGATGAACATTCCCGTCAGCACGGCGGCAGCGCAGCGGCGGATCAACGGCGTCCAGATCAGGGCAAAGGCGAGCGTGAACTCCACCATGCCCGCGGCGCGCATATAGAACTCATTGTCGAAGCCCAACGTCATCGAGGCGTGCTCGATCAGGAGCGGGAAGCTCCATTCCGGATAAGCCCATTTCTCGATCGAGGCCCACATCAAGGTCACCGCCGCGGCGTACCGCATCACGTCGATCGGCCGGATCCCGAACAGATCCTTGTTCAGTCCGATCAGCGCAAAATAGGCGGCAACGCCGAGAAAAATCGGGTAGTCGGCGAGATGAAAAATGCCGTAGCCGCGGACGCCGATCCCGAACAGGATCACCATGCCGACGGCCGACAGCGGCAGCGTGCGCCGCGACAGCATCCCGGCGGCGATCGCAAGTTGCAATGCGCCCACATACGGCGACGTCGTCTTCAACTCGGGCGTCAGCAGGATCCCGCCCACAGCCCAGATCGAGATGAAGAAGAACGCGGCCACCGCGCGCATCATCAGCTCGGTGCGCAGCCGCAGCGGCTCGGTGATGCGGTCGAGCACCCGGATCGTCGCATCACCCAGCGACGTCGGCTCGATCAGGCAGCCTGCGAACAGCCAGAACACGGCGACGCCGAGCAGCAGTTCAAAATCGAGGCAAAGGACGTTCTCGAGTCCGCGGGGCTGGCCGGCGACATCGTAAGCGCAGAACCATTTGACATGTGCCTCGGCACTGCGCGCGGCTACGACGCAAAACAAAACCGCTGCAAGGCACGTGGCGAAAAATGAGCGTACAGCCGAGCCGGCATCGCGCTCCCGCCCACTAAACATTGAACCAACCGCCCGCACACACTTTAAGGACTTGTTCAACTTATATCAAATTTTACGGTTACGCCCGTCTGCAACAGCTCTCGGTTGCATTGTGGTTAATCGTGGCGCGCGCGCCCCAGCCTGTCCTCGAGTGCCGCTTTTCCGGCCGGTTCCATCGAATTTTAGGCAATTCCGGCACGGGCGCTCAATTCAACTGTCGTAGTGAAATCCGGACAAATCGGATCGGGAGGCCGGTTAGATGTTCGGAGTGCTGAGTGCCGTCAGTATCGGGGTGGGGTCCGCCCTCGCCTATGTGACGAAATCGTCCCTGTCGCGGACGGAAACCCTCGAGACCTGCGCGGGCGCCTGCCTGATCGTCGGGCTTGGCCTCCTGGGCGCCGCGCTGCCGCACCTCGCCTGACGAGTCTCGTTCGCCGGCCTTGTGACCCTCGAGCCGCTTACCTTTTGGGCTCGCGCTCAGCGCGGCAGTTTGGGAATCCCGGCCACCGGCGGGTCGGTGGCGGTCAGGGTTTGCAGGAAGGCGATCAAATCCTTCTTCTCGTCCGCGGTCAGCGACAGCGGCTTGATGTCGGGCGATCGGCTCGGCCGTTCGATCCCGCCTCTGTTGTAGAGCTCGATGACATCTTCCAGCGTCGCGACTGATCCGTCGTGCATGTAGGGCGCCCGGCGCGCGACGTCGCGCAAGGTCGGGGTCTTGAACGCATATTTCAGCTTCGCCGAGGTCGGAAAGTAGCGGCCGCGGCCGATGTCGTGGCCCTTGGCGGTGCCGATATCCTGGAAGGACCCGTCGGAGAAGGACGGGCCGCTGTGGCAGGACGAACAACGTCCCTTGCCGTTGAACAGATCGAATCCCTGCTTGGCTGATGCGCTGATCGCGCTCTCATCACCCTTGATCCAGCGGTCGAACGGCGCCTCGCCCGCAACGATGGAGCGCTCGAAGGTCGCAAGCGACTGTTCGATCCTCGGCCGCGTGATTGCGCCGTCGCCGAACGCGCGGGCAAACGCATCGACATAGCCTGATATCGCCGACAGACGCGCGATCAATTCCGGCTCGGTCATGTTCAGGTTCGCGGGGCTCAGGATCGGCCCGAACGCGACGGATTCGAGATCCCTGAACTTGCCGTCCCACCCCAGCGGCTCGAAGAAGGCCACGTCGATCAGCGTCGGCGAACGGATCGGCAGCCCCTTCGGATCCTCGCCGATGGCGCGTGGAAGGCCGTCGGCCCAGGACAGGCTCGGCTTGTGGCAGCTCGCGCAGGCATGCGTCTTCGACCGCGACAGCAGCGGATCGAAGAACAACATCTGCCCAAGCGCGGATTTCGCCTCCGAATAGGGATTGCTGCTCGGGAAGGGCACGACGTCCGGCCGGCGATAGCTTGCACGAATGGCCGCAGGGTCGCGCGGCTCCGTCGCCGGGGTCAGGGCAAGCGACAGCCCGACCGGCAAGACTGCTGCGAGCAAGGTCAGGCTGACCCAAAGCCTCATCGGGGTCCTCAGACGGTATCCTGCTCGGTATATGCCGAAGCATGTTCAACGAAGTTTTAACGCTCGGTTGCGGGCAACTACGGATGCCGGGCGATGGTCCTGGACCATCGCCCGCATATTCCCATCAACGTGATTACGATCAATCCGCGCAACGATAGAGCTGCACAACCTGTAGCGGCTGCGTTCGGCTATTTCTTCACCGGACGCAGCGGCGCGGAGAACTGCTCGGTGCGATCGCGCTCGGTCATGTCGACGACGGTGTCCATCGGCGCGGTCAACTCGTAGACGTAGGAAACGTCGGTGAAGTAGCGCTTCGCGGTGCCGCCGAGCGCTTCCGGCGCAACGCGGTCGAGCAGGATCAGGCCGAAGTCGCTGTCCGCCCGCCGCGTCGCCTGGCTGGTGTTGAACTCTTCCCAGCGGAAATGGAAGATCGCCTCCGCATCCTCGCCGACCACCTCCCAATTGGCGACGATATGCGGATGCTTGCCGACCAGCGACAGGCCCTCGTCGGAATGCGAGGCGAGCTCGAAGAACAACAGCGACAGCGATTGCGCGGCGCGGGCGCTGACCGTGATGTCGGGACCGTTCACCGCGATCCGCTCGGCATGCGGAATCGCGCGCGCTTCGAACAGGCCCTTCAGCTTGACGCCCTGCCACTGGCTCTCGCTAAGCAGCGTGACGACATTCGACATCGCGTGGATGCGCCCGATCAGGAGCTCGCGCGCGACGTCGATGTCGGCGCCGTGCCGCAGCGTGCGGGTCACGATCGACTGGATCACGGCGAGGATGTTCTTGACCCGGTGATTGAGCTCGTCGATCACGGCGGTCAGCCGGCGCTCGAAGCCGATCCGGACCTCGATCTCGCGACTGAGGCGCAGATTGTTGTAGGCGACATAGCCGAACAGACCGCAGACGATGCCGGTCAGCGCGAGGCCGATCGCCGCGACGATGGTCGCGGTCTGCTGCGCGCGCACCGTCGCGTTGCTCTTGGCGTAGTAGTCGAGCGACCAGTCGCGGCCGCCGAAGGTGACCGTGCGGACCATCGATGGCGTCGGCCCGTCCTGGCGCACCGCGCGCGAGGTGACGATGCCCTGCTCATTGGCGGTGAACTCGTCGTTGGAATCGCGCGGATCCTTCAGCGCCACCGCGAACAGCGAGGAATCGTCGTTGGTCAGCATCAGCGACGACAGCTCGTAAGAAAACGTGATGAAGCCGGCCGGCTCGGAGGCGCCTTCCTGGAACACCGGCGCGGCGAGCACGACCCCGACCGGACCGTTCTGCCGCAGCAGCGGCACCGGGTCCGAGGCCACCGGCTTGGCGTTGGCCATCGCTTTCGCCAGCATCGGGCCGACCACCGAGTGACGGTCGAAGGCGCGGCCCGGGATGCTCAGGGTCTCCGGGTTGCGCGGCTCGACGTCCATCAGCACGTTGATCGGCTTGTCGAGCGCCTTGATGTCGAGCGCCTGATCGTCGAAATCGCGGATCGAGGGGTTGGTGAAGCCGGCGGCCTTCAGCTCCGCTTCCGCCGCGGTCAGCTCGTTCGGCTTGAGCCGCGCGATCCAGGCGGCGACGACGAAGTCGGTCTTGAAGGCGTAGATCGCCGAGCGCAACGGCTGCAGCATGTTGGCCTTGACCATCGACGGCGTCCGGAACAGGCCCGAAGCGACCCGCGCCAGCAGCTCGCGCTCGGTCAGGCGGTCCTGCACCAGGCTGGCATGGACGTCGATCGCCCGCGCCAGCGCGATGCCGTCGATCGCGAGCTCCTGGTCATGTACCCGATAGGCCGCGAGACCGGAGAGCAGGACTCCGATCAGCGCAATCAAGGCAACGATGAAGCCCAGTCGAACCACACGCTTACTCGGCAATCAGGGGGTGGCGAAAGGGGACTGAAGGCATCTGGCTTCTGCGGGAGCGGCGACTAGTCAGGATGCGAAGAACGCCAGCCGCAAAGGAATATGGAATAGCGATCATCGGTACGCAACAGGAGCCGGTCGGCAACATTAACGACGACGCCACCCGGCGGTCTTTGGCGGCGCCAAAGGTTGCTAATCGTCAAAGTTGGAATTTGTTCCGGCGATAGCGCAGCTTTTTTGCGGCGAAGTGTTAGGGAGCGGAGCAAGCGGTACCCCTCTCCCCAACCCGGAAGGGGGGAGGGAGCCTGACCATCGTGCTCACCTCACGCCGAAGCATGCGAGTGCTTCACGCGCGACCGAGCGATTCGAGGACAACGCGTGTAAGGGAAGCACAGGCGGAAGGGCTCCCTCCCCCCTTGCGGGGGAGGGTGGGGAGAGGGGTACCGCTTGCTCGTTGAAAGAACAAACCGATCACCCGCCACAATGATTAACGGCCGGCCGCCTTGCCCGCCGCCTGTGACCGAAGGCCGCCCTTCGTCTCGATGAAACTGATGATGCGGTCGAGGCCGTTGCTTGTCTTCAGATTGGTCATCACGAAGGGCCGCTCGCCGCGCATCCGCCTGGCGTCGGTATCCATCTTCTCAAGCGACGCACCGACATGGGGCGCGAGGTCGATCTTGTTGATCACCAGCAGGTCGGAGCGCGTGATGCCGGGGCCGCCCTTGGACGGGATCTTGTCGCCGGCGGCGACGTCGATGACGTAGATCGTGAGATCCGCCAATTCCGGCGAGAAGGTCGCCGCCAGATTGTCGCCGCCGGATTCGATCAGGACGAGGTCGAGATCGGGGAATTTCGCCCGCATGTCGGCGACCGCGGCGAGGTTCATCGAGGCGTCCTCGCGGATCGCGGTGTGCGGGCAGCCGCCGGTCTCGACGCCGGCGATGCGGTCCGGCGTCAGCGAGCCGGAGCGCACCAGGAACTCGGCATCCCATTTGGTGTAGATGTCATTGGTGATCGCCGCGATGTCGTAGCGCTCGCGCATCGACTTGCAGAGCAAATCCATCAGCGCGGTCTTGCCGGAGCCGACCGGACCGCCGACGCCGACCCGCAGCGGGCCGTGAGAAGTGGGCATGTGAACAGCTCTCTCTTATTGTCGTCCCGGCAAAGGCCGGGACCCATTACCACCGAAAATCGATGTTGCGACGCGCCGGAGCCACAGCCTCGCATAACCACACAAGCCGGTGGTTATGGGTCCCTGCTTTCGCAGGGACGACGGGTGGAAAGTGTCGCGCCTCATGACCGGAACAGCCGCGTATATTGCGTCTCGTGACGCAGACTGGCGAGGTCGGCGCGGAAGGTCGCGCTGCCGAGATCGTCGAGCGTCGCCATGTCGGCCCGTGCTGCGGTCGCGGCAACGACCGGCTCGAGATCGGCCAGCACGCGCTGGCTGTCGGTCTGCCCGAGCGGGATCAGTCGGCTGCCTGCGGAAATCCAGTTCGAGACCACGGCGTGCAGGAAGGCATGCAGCGACGGCGCCAGGCGGATGCCGTGCGCGGCGCTGACGATACCGACCGCGACCGGATAGACGATCACGCCGTCGCAGGCCGCGATCATGGTGTCGAGACCGGGTGAATTCCAGGCGGCGCGGGCGATCTCGATGAAGGCGCGTCCCTGCGTCGTGGTTTCGAGCTGGCGCTCGCGCGACGGCACGAAGGCAGCGGCAAGCTCGGCGATCGCCTTCAGGGCGGCAGGATCAGGGCCAGACGCCGCGCGAAAACTCTGCGCGAGGAACACGGCGTCGCAAAAGCCGCTGCCGTCGCTCAGCATTGCGGAGAGCCAGCCGCGCAGCGAAGCGGCATCGGTGATATTGCCGGCCTCGACCGCCCATTCGAGGCCGCTGGAATAGGCGAACGCACCGACCGGAAAAGACGGCGACAGCCACGTCATCAGCCGGTACAGCGCGGCCGCCTCATCGTCCGCCATCCCGCCGCGCATCGCGGCGGGATCAGGCTCATTTGTGGTCATGAGCATGGGAGTGGTCGTGGTGATGATGGGCATGCCCGCAATGCTCATCATGGTGATGGTGATGGTGATGGTGGTGGTCGTGATCATGCCCGTGATCATGGTGATATCCATCACCGTGGTGATGTGCATGATCGTTGTGGTGACCATGATCGTGCGCCTGACTATGAGCATGATCGTGGCCGGCATGAACATGCGCGTGCGCCTCGGCCTGCGCATGCTCGGCATAGGCGCCGCCCTCGGGATCGAACGGCGCTTCGATCTCGATGATTCGGGCCCCCAACCCCTTCACCATTGCCTCGATCACGTGATCCCTGCGGATGCGCAGGCCCTTCGGCATGATCTGCGTCGGCAGATGGCGGTTGCCGAGATGCCAGGCGACCCGGATCAGATGATGCGGATCGCTGCCGCGGATTTCCACGAGCGGCTCGGGGGCTGCGACCACCTCGACGAGGCGCCCGTCCTCGAGTACCAGCGCATCGCCGCCGCGCAGCGCGACCGCGTTCTCGAGGTCGAGCAGGAATTCGAGCCCGCGCGTCCCGGTCATAGCCATGCGCCGCCGGTGCCGGTCGTCGAAATCGAGCACGACGGTGTCGGCGGCGGCTTCCTTGAAGCGATGCTGTCCCAGAACCTTGGTTGCGCGGATCATCGATGCCTCAGAGCTTCTGGACCTTGCCGTCGCTGATGATCTCGATCACCGTCGGCCCGGTCTTCATGTCCGCGGAATATTCGCGCCACACCTTCATGTGCGGCGCCTTGCTGTGCGCGGTCAGGTCGTCGCGGGTTTCCCAGCGCTCGACCACAACATACAGATTGGGATCGTTGACGCTGACATGGCCCTCATAGGAGAGGCAGCCCTTCTCCTTGTGGGTCTCGACGATGCAGGCCTTGTGCCCCTTGATGAAGTCGTCCCTGTTCTCCGGCTTCATCGGCGTGGTGGCGATCACATAGATCATAGAATTGCTCCCGTTGTTGTTCTTGCTTAGCGGACGTCGACCTTCTCGGGCGTGATCACCTCGATCTTCGGCGGCGCGGACATGCACTTCACGGCGACCCGGCCGAAGGTCTTCATGTGCTCGGCGGCACGATGCGGCACCAGCGCCTCGGCGTTTTCCCACTGCTCGACGAACACCATCTTGCTGTGGTCGGTGACGCTCTCATGCAGATCGTAGGCGATGTTGCCGGGCTCCTTGCGGGTTTCCTTGATGCAGGCCGTCGCCGCGGCGATGAATTCGGCGCGGGTTTCGGGCTTGATGGTCAGCGTGGCAACGACGTAAATCACGGAAATTCCTCCCGGTTTTCTTTTCTAGGTGAGATACCGGGGTGGGTTTTAGAACATAAAATAGCGCTGTGCCATGGGTAGCACCTCGGCCGGCGCGCAGGTCAGGAGTTCGCCGTCTGCGCGTACCTCATAGGTCTCCGGATCGACTTCGATCTTGGGCGTCGCGTCGTTGTGGATCATGCTCTTCTTGGAGATCTTTCCGCGGGTATTCTGCACCGCGTAGAGCTTCTTGCTGATGCCGAGCTTGCGGGCGAGGCCGCCGGTGACCGCAGCCTTCGAGGTGAACACCACCGAGGACGCGGTCAGCGACTTGCCGAAGGCGCCGAACATCGGCTGGTAATGCACCGGCTGCGGCGTCGGGATCGAGGCGTTCGGATCGCCCATCGGCGCTGCCACGATCGAGCCGCCCTTGATGATGCAGTCCGGCTTGACGCCGAAGAACGCCGGCGACCACAGCACGAGGTCGGCCATCTTGCCCTTCTCGACCGAGCCGATCAGCTTCGACACGCCATGCGCGATCGCGGGGTTGATGGTGTATTTGGCGATGTAGCGCTTGACGCGGAAATTGTCGTTGTCGTTGCCCTTGTCCTGCGGCAGCGCACCGCGCTGTTTCTTCATCTTGTCCGCGGTCTGCCAGGTGCGGATGATCACTTCGCCGAGCCGGCCCATCGCCTGGGAATCCGACGAGATCATCGAGAGCGCGCCGAGATCGTGCAGGATGTCCTCGGCGGCGATGGTCTCCTTGCGGATCCGGCTTTCGGCAAAGGCCAGGTCTTCCGCGATCGATGGATCGAGGTGATGGCACACCATCAGCATGTCCAGATGCTCGTCGATGGTGTTGCGGGTGAACGGCCGGGTCGGGTTGGTCGAGGACGGCAGCACGTTCTTCAGGCCGGCAACCTTGATGATATCGGGCGCATGTCCGCCGCCGGCGCCCTCGGTGTGGAAGGCATGGATGGTGCGGCCCTTGAACGCCTCGATCGTATCCTCGACGAAACCGGATTCGTTCAGCGTGTCCGAATGCAGCATCACCTGGACGTCGTAATCGTCCGCAACCGAGAGGCAGGTGTCGATCGCTGATGGCGTGGTGCCCCAGTCCTCATGCAGCTTCAGCGCGCAGGCGCCGGCCTTGACCATCTCGACCAGCGCCGCCGGTCGCGACGCGTTGCCCTTGCCGGAGATGCCAAGATTGACCGGGAAGGCGTCGAACGACTGGATCATCCGCCCCATGTGCCACGGGCCGGGCGTGCAGGTGGTCGCGAAGGTGCCGTGCGACGGGCCGGTGCCGCCGCCGAGTAGCGAGGTGACGCCCGCCATCAGCGCGTGCTCGATCTGCTGCGGGCAGATGAAATGGATGTGGCAGTCGAATCCGCCCGCGGTGAGGATCTTGCCCTCGCCCGCGATCACGTCGGTGCCGGGACCGACGATGATGGTGACGTTGGGCTGGATGTCGGGATTGCCGGCCTTGCCGATCGCGGCGATCATGCCCTCCTTGATCGCGACGTCGGCCTTGACGATGCCCCAGTGATCGACGATCAGCGCATTGGTTATAACGGTGTCGGCCGCGCCCTGCGCGTTGGTCACCTGCGATTGCCCCATGCCGTCGCGGATCACCTTGCCGCCGCCGAACTTCACCTCCTCGCCATAGGTGGTGAGATCCTTCTCGACCTCGATGATCAGATCGGTGTCGGCCAGCCGCACCTTGTCGCCGGTGGTCGGGCCGAACATGTCGGCATAGACGGAACGCTTGATCTTCACGGACATATCAGCCCCCAGTTTCAGCCAGCGCGGCCCTGGCGCGCGCCATGGTGTCATCGAAAATGCGATCGAGCCGCGGATTGATCCCCCGGCAGCCGGCAACGACCTTGTCGGCCCAGGCCGCATAGTCGGCGAGATCGGCGCGCTCATCCTTGCTCGGATGCGGCACGATCCGGGCGCCGATATTGCTGACCTTGTCGGCGGTCTTGATCAGCTTTGCGTCGGACGATTTGTGCGGAGCGTCATCGATCTGCTTTTCCCGCCGCTCGGCCTTCGGCAGGCTCATGTCGTCGGTGCACTCGACCACGAGATTGGCAACGCGCTCGCTGAACTTTTGCGCGAGCTCCTCGCGGGTGGTCTCGGTGTCCTCGATGGTGTCGTGCAGCCACCCTGCCGCCACCAGCTCGGCATCAGCGCCATCGGTTACGTGCGCGAGCAGATTTGCGACCTCGGCGAGATGATTGATATAGGGCTCATTTCCCCGCCCCTTGCGGGCCGTGCCGTTGTGACGGCGGGCGGCAAGTTCGGCAGCTTCGGAGACCATGCGAATTGCAGGAAGCATCGATTATACGACTCCCGCTTGGTCGCAGTTGCTATTGGCGGGAGATCGCGAAACGGCGCTTGTCAGCGCCCGGGGCTTACCCCTCTCCCCAACCCTCCCCCGCAAGGGGGGAGGGAGCCTGACCAGAGTGCTCACCTCACGCATCTCCATGGCTCACGGCGCATTGAATCCGAATCACAGCTTCCCCTTCACCTCGGCGCGGAAGCCGTGGATCACGCGCTTGCCGGCGAGGGCGACGAGCTGGACGTCGCGGGTCTGGCCGGGCTCGAAGCGGACGGCGGTGCCGGCGGCGATGTCGAGGCGCATGCCGCGGGCGCGTCTGCGGTCGAACTTCAGCGCCGGGTTGGTTTCGAAGAAATGGTAGTGCGAGCCGACCTGGATCGGGCGGTCGCCGGTGTTGGCGACCGACAGTGTCACGGTCTTGCGGCCGGCATTGAGCTCGATCTCGCCGTCCTTGATGAAGAGTTCACCGGGGATCATTTCTCTCTCCTGTCATTCCAAGGTACGCGAAGCGTGCACTATGATGTGCTCTGCACATCTGAGAATCTCGATCAACAATCTCTGGATTCCGGGTTCGGCCTTCGGCCGCCCCGGAATGGCGGTTCGTGGCTAGCGGATCGGCTCGTGCACGGTGACGAGCTTGGTGCCGTCGGGGAATGTCGCCTCGACCTGGATGTCGTGGATCATCTCAGGGATGCCGTCCATCACCTGCGCGCGGGTCAGGACCTTGGCGCCGGCCTGCATCAGATCGGCGACCGTGCGCCCATCACGCGCGCCCTCGACGATGAAATCGGTGATCAGCGCAATGGCCTCGGGATGGTTCAGCTTGACGCCACGCTCGAGCCGGCGGCGCGCCACCATGGCGGCCATCGAAACCAGGAGCTTGTCCTTTTCGCGGGGAGACAAATTCATGCGAGCACTCTGATCGTTCTGAAAGGATTAGTTGAGCCACAGGCCTTTAGTTAAGCCAGAGTCTTGGCAGCGGGACGATGGAGGCGCGGCCCAGCACCGCCATCATGTCGGCGCGCAGCCGGGCCGCATCTTGGGCACAGAAGCGCGCCATTGCAAAGCCATTCCAGGCGGAGATGCCGACCTCGCCGCCAAAGCTTTCCGAGACCTCGCGGATGCGCGCGACCAGCGCCTCGTCGCCGGGCACGATCAGCGCGGTGCCGATCGCGCATCCCCCATTGGCAATCGCGGGCCGTGCCAGCTTCGCGCCGATCTCGCCGTCGAGCCTGATGGTCTCGGCAAACACCAGCCGGCCGCCGCGCCGCACCCGCCAGCGGTCGACGAATTCGCCATGGCGCATGGTCTCGCCCATCGCGGCGCGGCCGAACACCACGATCTCGCAGAGCAAAAGCGAGGCGTGCTCGGCAAAATCGATGTCGAAGCTGCGGTGGATGCGCGCGCGGTCGAACAAAATGGTCTCCTGCGGCAGCCAGGAGAGATGCGCACCGTCCGCAACGCTGAGCGAGATATCAAGCCGCGCCGCGGCGCCGGGCGCGCGATAGACCTTCTCAGCGGCTGCCGTGGTCAGCGTCAGGCGGGCGCCCTCGCCGGCGGAGATGCCGATGTCGAAGCGGTCCCCGCCAGCAATGCCGCCGGCGGTGTTGACGAACATGGCGGAGAGGCCGTCATCTTCCGGTGACGGAAAGCGGACGCGCAGCGAGCCTGACTCGTGCAGGTCGCCGCGGCGGGTCGCGCCGTCCTTGCGATGCACCGCGAACCGCACTGCGCCCTGGGCGCGGTTTGCCGCAAACGTCGCCGCTGCCGCGCCTGCGATCCCGCTCCGCATTCCCCGACGCTCCCTTCGCACGCCACGGAGGGCGGCGTCACATCCTGTTCACAGCGCCATCTGGCGGCTGATCTCGGCGGGATCGAGGCTTGCGCGGTCGCAGGCATATTTCACCGCACCCCGGTCCATCACGGCAAAACTGTCGCCGAGTTCGCAGGCAAAGTCGAGATATTGTTCGACCAGCACGATGGCGATGTTGCCGAGGTTGCGCAGATAGGAGATGGCGCGGCCGATATCCTTGATGATCGAGGGCTGGATGCCCTCGGTCGGTTCGTCGAGCAGCAGCAGTTTTGGCCGCATCACCAGCGCGCGGCCGATCGCAAGCTGCTGCTGCTGGCCGCCGGAGAGATCGCCGCCGCGGCGGCCCAGCATGGTCTCGAGCACCGGAAACAGCGAGAACACGTCGTCGGGGATGTTGCGATCCTCTCGCTTCAGCGGGCCGAAGCCGGTCTTCAGATTCTCTTCCACCGTCAGCAGCGGGAAGATCTCGCGACCCTGCGGCACGAAGCCGATGCCGCGCCGCGCCCGCTCATAGGGCTTCAGCGCGGTGATGTCCTTGCCGTCGAAATTGATCGCGCCGGAGGCGATCGGATACTGGCCGACCATGGCGCGCAGCAGCGAGGTCTTGCCGACGCCGTTGCGGCCGAGCACGCAGGTGACTTTGCCGGGCTCGGCGGTCAGCGACACGCCGCGCAGCGCCTGCGCCGCGCCGTAATAGAGATTGATGTTGTCGACCTTCAGCATCGCTAGCGCCCCAGATACACTTCGACCACCCGCTCGTTCGACGACACCTGGTCGATCGAACCTTCGGCGAGCACCGAGCCTTCGTGCAGGCAGGTCACCTTGACGCCGAGCTCGCGCACGAAGGTCATGTCGTGCTCGACCACCATGATGGTGTGGTTCTTGTTGATCTCTTTCAGCAGCTCCGCGGTCAGATGGGTCTCGACGTCGGTCATCCCGGCGACCGGCTCGTCGACCAGCAGCACCTTGGGGTCCTGCGCCAGCAGCATGCCGATCTCGAGCCACTGCTTCTGGCCGTGCGACAGACTGCCGGCGAGGCGGTTGCGCGCCTCGGTCAGGCGGATGGTCTCGAGCACCTTGTCAATCCGCTCGGACTCGGCCTTGCTGCCGCGCCAGAACAGCGTGCCGCGCACGGAATGATCGACATTGAGCGCGAGCAGCAGATTGTCCTGCACGGTCTGGCTCTCGAACACCGTCGGCTTCTGGAATTTGCGGCCGATGCCGAGCTCGGCGATGCGGGTTTCATCGAGCCTCGTCAGGTCGACGGTGCCGTCGAACAGCACGGTGCCCTCGTCCGGCTTGGTCTTGCCGGTGATGATGTCCATCATCGTGGTCTTGCCGGCGCCGTTCGGGCCGATGATGGCGCGCATCTCGCCGGGCGCGAGCGTCAGCGACAGATTGTTGATGGCGTGGAAGCCGTCGAACGAGACGTGCACGCCGTCGAGATACAGCATGGCGGAGGTGGCGCGGGTATCCATGACGTTCATCGGTCTACTCCGCCGGGTTCGGTGCGCCGACGCCGTCTTCGCGCGCGGCACTCGCCTCGTCGGCTGCCATCCCCGCGCCGCGCCGCGTCTCGCGCCAGCTGTTGAAGGTGCCGACGATGCCCTTCGGCAAGAGCAGTGTGACCAGGATGAACAGCGCGCCCAGCATGAATAGCCAGTACGGCGCCAGCGGCCCCGAGGTGAAGAACGTCTTGGCGTAGTTGACGACGACGGCGCCGAGCGCCGCCCCGATCAGCGTGCCGCGTCCGCCGACCGCGACCCAGATCACCGCCTCGATCGAGTTGGCCGGCGCGAACTCGCTCGGATTGATGATGCCGACCTGCGGCACATAGAGCGCGCCGGCGACGCCGGCCATGCAGGCCGACAGCGTGAACACGAACAGCTTGTAGGATTCGACGCGGTAGCCGAGGAAACGGGTGCGGCTTTCGGCATCGCGCACCGCGATCAGCACCTTGCCGAGCTTCGAGGTCACGATCGCGCGGCAGATCAGGAACGCGATGATCAGGGCCAGGCAGCTCAGCAGGAACAGCGCGGCGCGAGTGCCTTCGGCCTGCACGTTGAAGCCGAGGATGTCCTTGAAATCGGTCAGGCCGTTGTTGCCGCCGAAGCCGAAATCGTTGCGGAAGAACGCCAGCAGCAGCGCATAGGTCATCGCCTGCGTGATGATCGACAGATAGACGCCGGTGACGCGCGAGCGGAAGGCGAGCCAGCCGAAGCAGAAGGCGAGCAGGCCCGGCACCAAGAGCACCATCAGCGCCGCAAAGGCGAACTTGTCGAAGCCGTACCAGTACCAGGGCAGCTTGTCCCAGTTCAGGAACACCATGAAGTCGGGCAGGATCGGGTTGCCGTAGACGCCGCGGCTGCCGATCTGGCGCATCAGGTACATGCCCATCGCGTAGCCGCCGAGCGCGAAGAATGCTCCATGACCAAGCGAAAGAATCCCGCAATAGCCCCAGATCAGATCGATCGAGAGCGCAAGGATGGCGTAGCAGACATACTTGCCCCACAGCGCCACCAGATAGGTCGGCACCTGGAACATCGAGCCCTGCGGCAGCAGCAGGTTCGACAGCGGGATCAGCACGCCGACCGCGGCGACGAGCAGGACGAACGCGGTCGCTGCGCGGTCGAGCGAGCGGGTCAGGATGTGCGGTGTCATGCTTCCACCGCCCGGCCCTTGAGCGCGAACAGGCCGCGCGGCCGCTTCTGGATGAACAGGATGATCAAGACCAGGATCGCGATCTTGCCGAGCACCGCGCCGGCCACCGGCTCCAGGAACTTGTTGGCGATACCGAGCGTGAAGGCGCCGACCAGCGTGCCCCAGAGATTGCCGACGCCGCCGAACACCACGACCATGAATGAGTCGATGATGTAGCTCTGGCCGAGATTCGGGCTGACATTGTCGATCTGCGACAGCGCCACGCCGGCGATGCCGGCGATGCCCGAGCCGAGCCCGAAGGTCAGCGCGTCGACGCGCGAGGTCGCGATCCCCATCGAGGCCGCCATGCGGCGGTTCTGCGTCACCGCACGCATCTCAAGCCCGAGCGCGGTGTAGCGCAGCATCGCGAGCAGGATCGCGAACACCGCGAGCGTGAAGCAGAGGATCCAGAGCCGGTTATAGGTGATGGTGATCTGGCCGAGCTCGAAGGCGCCGCTCATCCACGAGGGATTGCCGACCTCGCGGTTGGTCGGGCCGAACGCGGTGCGCACCGCCTGCTGCAGCACCAGCGACAGCCCCCAGGTCGCAAGCAATGTCTCCAGCGGGCGGCCGTAGAGGAAGCGGATGATGGTGCGCTCGATCAGAACGCCGATGAAGCCGGCGACCAGGAACGCGAGCGGCACCGCAATCAGCAGCGAATAGTCGAACAGCACCGGATAACGGGTGCGGATCACCTCCTGCACCACGAAGGTGGTGTAGGCCCCGAGCATCACCATCTCGCCATGCGCCATGTTGATGACGCCCATCACGCCGAAGGTGATGGCCAGGCCGATCGCGGCGAGCAGCAGCACCGAGCCGAGCGACAGGCCGTACCAGGCGTTCTGCACCATCGACCACATCGCCAGATTGCTCTGGATCGAGGACACCGCGCTGGCGGCGGCCTTGGCGACCAGCGGCGGCTGATCGCCGAGCCCGGTGAGCAGCGCCAGCGCCTCCTGGTCGCCGCGCGCCTTGACCACGGCGACGGCGTCGAGCTTGTCGCTGTCTGTCGCATCCGACTTGAACAGGATGATGGCGGCGCGGGCCTCGGCGAAGGCCTGCTTGATCGGCTTGACGCTCTCCTTGGCGAACGCGGTCTCCACCGTCGGCAGCAAATTCTCTTCGTGGCTCTTGAACACCGATTGCGCCGCGGCGAGCCGCTTGGCCGGATCCGGCGACAGCAGCGTCAGGCCGCCAAGCGCGGCTTCCACGGTGCGGCGCAGGCGGTTGTTGAGCCGGACGGCGGCGGCGTTGTCGGGCAGCTTGTCGACGGCGGCACCGGTGGTGGCGTCGACGATCTTGCCGTCGGTCTGGGTGATGAAGACCTTCTTGCTGTCGGGATCGGCCGACAGCCGGCCGTCCTGCAGCGCGCTGATGATGGGCGAGGCCAGCGCATTGCCCGATGCGGCGATCTCGCCGACCGCTGCCTCCGTGTCGGAGAACTCGTCATTGGCGAATTTGGCGACCGAATCCTCGAACGGCCCGGCCAGCGCCGGCGCGGCAAGACAGCTCAACAGCAGGATCGAGAGCAACAGCGTACGAAAACGATCAATACAATTGGCAAACACGTCAGGACCCCGGCCGGAGTGTGAGGAGAAGGCGGCGAGCATGCCGCCTTCTCCAGGTTCTTGGATGGTTGTGTTGTGTCGTTGATCAGGTCAGGAGCTTAAGAGCCTTTCAGCTCAAGAGCCCTGGCCGCCGCACTTGTTGGTCTTGGTGTTGTAGTTGCCGCACTTCTTGCCGACCCAATCGCCGATCAGGTCCTTGGAGCCTTCAAGCTCCTTCGACCAGGCGTCGCCGGCCACCAGGCCCGGGGTCTTCCAGACCACGTCGAACTGGCCGTTGCCCTTGATCTCGCCGATGAACACCGGCTTGGTGATGTGGTGGTTGGGCAGCATCTTCGAGGTGCCGCCGGTCAGGTTCGGTGCCTCGATGCCCGGGAGCGCGTCGATCACCTTGTCCGGATCGGTCGACTTCACCTTCTCGACCGCCTTCACCCACATGTTGAAGCCGATGTAGTGCGCTTCCATCGGATCGTTGGTCACGCGCTTCGGATTCTTGGTGTAGGCCTGCCACTCCTTGATGAACTTCTCGTTCGCCGGGGTCTTGATCGACTCGAAGTAGTTCCAGGCGGCGAGATGGCCGAGCAGCGGCTTGGTGTCGATGCCGGCGAGTTCTTCTTCGCCGACCGAGAACGCGACCACCGGAATGTCGGTCGCCTTGATGCCCTGGTTGCCGAGCTCCTTGTAGAACGGAACGTTGGCGTCGCCGTTGATGGTGGAGACCACGGCGGTCTTCTTGCCGGCCGAGCCGAACTTCTTGATGTCAGCGACGATGGTCTGCCAGTCGGAGTGACCGAACGGCGTGTAGTTGATCATGATGTCGTCCTGGGCGACGCCCTTCGACTTCAGATAGGCTTCCAGGATCTTGTTGGTGGTGCGCGGATAGACGTAGTCGGTGCCGGCCAGCACCCAGCGCTTCACCTTCTCTTCCTTCATCAGATAGTCGACGGCGGGGATCGCCTGCTGGTTCGGCGCCGCGCCGGTGTAGAACACGTTGCGCTCGGACTCCTCGCCCTCATACTGCACCGGATAGAACAGGATGTTGTTCAGCTCCTTGAACACCGGCAGCACGGACTTGCGCGACACCGAGGTCCAGCAGCCGAACACCACCGCGACCTTGTCCTTGGTGATCAGCTCGCGGGCTTTTTCGGCGAACAGCGGCCAGTTCGAGGCGGGATCGACCACGACGGGCTCGAGCTTCTTGCCAAGCACGCCGCCCTTCTTGTTCTGCTCGTCGATCAGGAAAAGGATCGTGTCCTTCAGCGTGGTTTCGCTGATGGCCATGGTGCCCGACAGCGAGTGAAGGATACCGACCTTGATGGTGTCGTCGGCCGCTTGCGCGGGCGCGAAGGGCGAGGACGCAGCCAGGCCCAAAACCAGGCCGGCCGTCGCCGCGAGCGCGCGGCGGCGGGTCATCGTCGCTATTCCGTGAGTAAGCTGAGTAAGCATGAAATGTCGTCTCCCTGACGCAGGCGTGAACGCTTGCGAAACGGCCGCATGGCCGCCTGCGGTTAAGGGAATCGCAAGAACTGTGCCACGGTGCGGAGGCACCGTAAGCTGATGAACCAGCTGGATAATTTCACGAGTTCCGGGCAAATACGGAAATCGATTGCATAAACATTGGGCCGCCAAATTGACTGCTGAAAGAGCAGTCAGGTTATTTTATGAGCAAAATGGTCGTTTTGGCTAAATTTCCGGCACAGATTTGTGACAGTTTGCGCGCCGGCTCGACGCACTCCGGGCGCCAATCGGGGCGATATCATCCAAACTGGCGATATCACCTTGAAACCGCCCAGTTCCTGGTCCATATCCTCGCCATGCCCGCGACATCGCGGTGCCTTCGCGAGCTGCGTGTTCAAGCTGCCCCAAGCGGCTTCTGGCTCGCCTTTCAGCTAACCCAGCTTGACGCCCCAGACACGCGGGTGTCCCCGAATGCCTTCATACGATTCCGGCCGGTCTTGGCTGGGACGATGACGGCTTTTATGGAAAGAACCACCTTTTGACCTCCTTTCAGGATTTCGGCCTCGCCGATCCCATCGCCCGCGCGCTTCGAGAAGAAAACTATCTCACGCCGACTCCCATCCAGGCCCAGACCATCCCGCTCGCACTTGCCGGCCGCGACGTCGTCGGCATCGCCCAGACCGGAACCGGCAAGACCGCGTCCTTCGCGCTGCCGATCCTGCACCGGCTGCTGGAGAACCGCGTCCGCCCGCAGCCCAAGAGCTGCCGCGTGCTGGTGCTCTCGCCGACCCGCGAACTGTCCGGGCAGATCCTCGACAGCTTCAACACCTATGGCCGCCACATCCGGCTGTCCTCGACGCTCGCCATCGGCGGCGTGCCGATGGGCCGCCAGGTCCGCTCCCTGATGCAGGGCGTCGAAGTGCTGGTCGCTACCCCCGGCCGCCTGCTCGACCTCGTGCAGAGCAACGGGCTGAAGCTCAACCAGGTCGAGTTCCTGGTGCTCGATGAAGCCGACCGCATGCTCGACATGGGCTTCATCAACGACATCCGGAAAATCGTCGCCAAGCTGCCCGTCCGGCGCCAGACGCTGTTCTTCTCGGCCACCATGCCGAAGGACATCGCCGAACTCGCCGAAGCGATGCTGCGCGACCCCGCCCGGGTGGCCGTGACGCCGGTCGCCTCGACCGTGGATCGCATCGCCCAGCGCGCGATCCAGGTCGATTTCGCCGCCAAACCGGCGGTTTTGGCCCAGCTCCTGAAGCAGGAACCGGTCAACCGCGCCCTGGTGTTCACCCGCACGAAGCACGGCGCCGACAAGGTGGTGAAAAGCCTTGCCAAGGCCGGCATCGAGGCCAATGCAATCCACGGCAACAAGTCGCAGAATCACCGCGAGCGTACGCTGGCGGCGTTCCGCTCCGGCGAGATCCGAACCCTGGTGGCGACCGATATCGCCGCCCGCGGCATCGACGTCGACGGCGTCAGCCACGTCGTGAACTTCGACCTGCCCAACATCCCCGAGACCTATGTCCACCGCATCGGCCGTACCGCGCGTGCCGGCGCCGACGGGGTCGCGATCTCGCTGATCGCCGGCGCCGAGGAGATGGGCTATTTGCGCGATATCGAGCGGCTGATCCGGATTACGGTGCCGCGGGAAGACCGCCGCACCCAAGGCGGCTCCTCCGGGGGCCGCGAGGCCGCCGCGCCCGCCCAGGCCACCCATCCGCACCGCGGCGGCCGTTCCGCGCCGCGCGCCCATAATGTTCGTGGGAATGAGGCTGCTCCGGGCACAAAAGGCCCTCGCCGCCGCCGCCGTCGGGGTGGTAATAATGGCGCGCCGCAGACGAACCGGGGCGAGTCGCCGCGTCCGTCGCAGGCCGGCAACAGCGAAGGCATCCAGGGCGTCGCCTTCTTGCATCGCGAGAGCCGGCCTAGTCCGCAACCCAACCGCAACAACCGACCGAAGCACTAGCCGTCGCTCGATCTGGAGAACCATATGGCTAAGGAAGAGCTGATCCAGTTCGAAGGACTGGTGACCGAAATCCTCCCCGACGCCCGTTACCGGGTGCAACTCGACGCCGGACACGAGATCGTCGCCTACACCGCCGGCAAGATGAAGAAAAACCGCATCAAGACGCTGGCCGGCGACCGCGTGACGATCGAAATGTCGCCCTACGATCTCGAAAAGGGCCGCCTGATCTTCCGTCACAAGGACGAACGTCCGAGCGGCGCGCCCGGCGGCCCGCCGCGGGGCGGAGCCCAGCGCGGCGGCCAGTTCCGCCGCCGGTAGCGGACTTTGCAACCGCTGCGGGCATGACGTGCCGATGTCCTGCGCAGCAATTGGCCGGCGACCGCGCCGGCCAAAAAATCGCGCACGTCAGGATTGTTTTGAGCCCTTCTATCGAATAATATCCTACCCATCGATTTTCGGCCGGACGACATTAGCCAATACCGGTACAGCCGGTTCAGACGCTGACGACCCTTCCAAAAATTCGATCTCACCACCCCGCCGATCAGCGGGTCTTGAACTTGTATATCTGAGAAGGGACTACCCACGTGAGCATGGGAACCGTGAAGTGGTTTAACGCGACCAAGGGCTACGGCTTCATCCAGCCGGATGAAGGCGGGAACGACGTGTTCGTGCACATCAGTGCAGTCGAGCGCGCCGGCCTTGGCACTCTGCGTGAAGGCCAGAAGATCTCCTACGAGATCGTTGCTGACCGCCGTTCCGGCAAATCCTCGGCCGACAATCTGCGCGCCGCCGGATAAGCCGATTTTCCGGGAGCGCCAAGCTCCGGGAAATTGTCGTTAAAGCATCAAGGGCCGCACCTTCGGGGGCGGCCCTTTTTGTTTGGATATCGAGGTCGTTTGAATCGCCGCGCTGCCGCCGCAGCCTGGAAGCCTTTTCGTTCCGATAGAATCGGAACGGGCTCTCGATTCTTGTTTTGAAGCGCTTCTTCACCCGAAGCGGTAACCACTTCGCTTGAGAGCGCTCTAGTAAGTCGAGCAGGTCGTCGGCATCGTGGCGGCGGTCGGGGCATAGAACACGCAGACAGACTGCCGCGGCCGTGTAAAGGCAACGTCGGTGAGATTGATGCCGCTCTTGGCCATCACGTAGCCGATGGTTGGGACGTATTTGTAGCTGACTTCGCTGAAGATCAGATAGGTGCCCGCGACCAGCAGCGCCGACGGCACGAGGCTCGTCACAATGTCACCCTGGCTGCGGGTCGAGGCCGACAGCGTGGCCTGCGTGGCACCGGAGGCGATCGTGCCGGCCTTGCTCCACTGGATATGCGCGATCTTGGAATTGTCGACGTAGATTTCCGACAACGTGACTTTGGTCGGCGACGCATCGTAGGGCGTCATGATGCCGACGCTGGCGCTGAAGAAATTCTGCAGATCGGAGTCCACCACCTGCGTCGACTGCGAGGTCAGATCTGACGCGGCACGCGCCATCAGCGTGACCTTGCGGTCGACCGCGACACCGGACGAAAACTCGACGGTACCGAAGAACATCACCAGCATCAGCGGCAGGATGAAGGCGAATTCGACGGCGGCGAGGCCCCGGCGGTCATAGCGGAAAGCAACGACAAAGCGCAGCAAGGCTGCAGGCAGCGTTTTCATGACCTTGCTCATGAGCATGTCGTGCCGGCTGTTCCGGAGGGCTCGTTCTTGAATGTCGCGGTCGCGATCAGGAGCCGCTTGCCGTTGGTGAGGTAGGCGGAGCTGAACAGCTTGGTGACAAATATCGGCCACTGGTAGAACAGTCGGACCACCACGACGTCGCCGTCCTTGCCTGGACACCATTTCACCTGACTGGGATCGGTGATCGGCGTGAGGTTGACGGTCGAAAAACTCGTCGCAGGATAGCTGCGCACGTCAACGTAGATGCCGTTCGTGCAATCGAACAACGCGCTGCTGACCTCGCCGCAGACGAATTTCTTGAAATCGTCCTGGCTATAGTTTGCGCCCTGGGCTTGGCCGGTCATGACGAAGCGGGACGAATCCTGCGTCGCCGTCTCGAGCACCTGGCTGGCGAAGAAGATCATCGCCACTTCGATGATCGCAAACAGCAGCGCGAAGAACGGCGGCGCGACCAGCGCGAATTCGACCGCCGTCGCACCACGGCGATTGCGGCGGAAGCGACGGAGGAGGCTCATGAATGAATGAGCGGGCGGCGGCATCAACGACCCCGGATCAACATGGCGGCAGCAACAATCCAAGACAACGACCCAAGACTCACTAGCCAAGACTCACTACCCAAGAGTCACTACCCAAGACTCATTGTCGAAGTATTTCGCCGGATCGAGACAGAGCGACCCGATCCGTTAGGCTTTTCTTAACCATGACGGGGACAACTGCGATCGAGGGCCCGGCTTGTGGAAGCGCCGGCACGCGTCAGTTCTGCGGCTTGCCACCCGCGCCGGACCCAGATGCCTGGCTGCTGAGTGAACCGGCCTGGTCCATGGTCGACTTGAAGTAGGTCTCGCCGTCGCCAAGGGTGATGCGGCGCTGACAGACCGGCATGCAGCTGTAGGTCTCCCGATCGACCCCGCGATAGACGGTCACAAGCTGGTCGGTCGGACCTTCGACCTGGATCTGGCGATCCACCAGCACCTGGCCGGTGCGGTCGAGCGCGATGAAGTTGGTCGCACCGTAGCCCTTGCCGGTCACCACGACGACGCCGCCATTCTGCAAGGTGACGTCGGCAATCAGGGGGTTGCCGACCACGATGGTGGCGATGCCGCCGGGCAGCTTGACGAGCTTGGCCTGGTCGACATTGACCGCAATGCGGTCCGGATCGGGCGCCGCGGTTGCGAATGCGGGCCACAGCAGCACGGCTGCGGCCAGCGAGATGAATCCAATGCGCGCGACGGCGCGAATACGTTGGGACTGAAACGACATACTCTACCCCGGGACGTGTACGAGCCGGCAAAAGCGATACGCAGCGGACCGGCGCCCGACGCTGCCAAATCTGACGGCAATTCATTTAAGAAGAGCAAAAATCGACCGCCGAATTGCGCGGATGTCGCGACTTCCGGAGCGGATCAGTCGGCGGCCTCGTAACCCCCGGGAAAATACCGATCCCGCCGGGACAGCCGCAACCTAGCCGGTCGCACGCACATGGATCACGACGCGGTCGTCGGCGTAGAGGCGCCGCCAGCCGTCGATGTGATCGAGCAATTTGGAGGCCGGCGTCGCCGGGTCGAGCATCACCGCGTCGATGTCGTAGGCCTTGAGCAGATCGAGGAAGCCGCCGACATCCTTGAGCTGGAGCGCACGGTAATAATCCATCTCGAACTTTTCGCCGTAGAGCTCGGCACGGCCGTCGACGAACACCGGCACCTGACGCCAGATCAGGTAGCCGCCGAACTGCAGATCGTGGAGCACGCGCCGCGCCCTGTACGCCTTCAGCGCGTCGACCGCAGCAGCCGGCGAGTGGATCGGCGGCGGCGATATGGTCTGGCGCGCCGCAACGATCGCCGTCGAGACGCACAGCGCGGCGATCAGCATGGCCGCCGGCGCGGCCGTCAGCCGGACGGCTCTCACGGCACGCAGGCCGAACTGGGTTGCCACCGGGGTGAGCGTAGCCAGCGGCAGCAGCAGGGCGAACAGCTCGAGATTGCGGACATGGGACAGCGCCATGTGCAGCAAGCCCAGCACCAGGGCGATCCGCGGCAGCGGCAGCTTCACCCCGCAATAGAGCGCTGCGCCGATCAGGCCGAGAATCGACAGCTCGAACGCATCGACCTGGCTGAAGTTCGCCGGCATCCATTCCGCAATGAGATGCAGCAGTTCGCCGAGGTTCAGGATCTTCAGCGAGGCCAGGATCGAACCCCAGCCATAGGGCGTGACGCAGCATGCGGCCAGCGCACCGATGCCGAATGCCGCCCAGCGCAGCGCCAGCTGCACCCGTTGCACCGGCTGGGCATTCCACAGCGCGTCGAGCGCGAAAGCGCCGACCAGCACCAGCCCGAACAGAAAGCCGCCATGCAGATTGGCCCAGAGTGCGATCAGCGGCAGCAGCCAGACCGAGGGCGCCGCGCGGCGCTCGCTGGCAGCCATCAGGCCGTTGGCCCACACCAGCATGATCGGCAGCACCAGCACATGCGGACGGGCGAGCAGATGCCCGCATGTCAGCACCAGCGCCGCGAGCGCGATCAGGCTCGCATGGATCGTCGGCACGGCGCGGCCGAGGATCGCGGTGAGCAGCGCAAAGGTGGCGGCGCCGCAGGCGGCGGCCAGCGCCGCCGGTCCGGTCCAGCCGGCAAGGTCATAGGCCTTCGCGAACAGCACCTGCGCCAGCCAGGACGACGACACCCATGGCTCGCCCGCCTTGGTGAAGGAATAGATGTCGACCGACGGCAGTGCGCGGTGGTCGAGAATCCAGCGGCCGACGGCAATCTGCCAGTAGGTATCGGAGTCGGCGAGCAGCCGGTCGCCGACGATCAGCAGCAGCGCGTAGACGCCGCACGCCATCCAGAACCAGGCCGGGACCTCGGCGAGTACGGCGGTCCTGGCCTGCGGGACGGCTGCGGTCTCAGCACTCATGCGGACACAGACCGGTTGATGACGTCAATGCCGGAACGGATAGGCCAGCTGCCCGCCGATTTCCGCCGGCACGCCTTGCTCGGCGTCGACGCCGTAATCGTCCGGCAGCTTACCTTCGGGCATCCGGAACGTTCCGAACAGAATGTCCCAGAGCGGAAACGTGCCGGCGAAATTGGTGTCGCCGCCTTCTTCCAGCGCGGTGTGATGCCAGCGGTGAAACACCGGCGTGGCGATCACATATCTGAACGGGCCGAGCGTCCAGTTCAGATTGGCGTGCACGAATGCCGAGTGGAATGTGGTGAACGGGCCGACCCACAGCATGATGTTCGGCGAGATGCCGGCCATCAGCAGGATGACGTCGACCGTGATCGTGCCGATCAGGAGATTGACGGGATGGAAGCGCGCCGCCGAGATCCATTCCAGATCCTCGGAGGAGTGATGAATGGCGTGGTACTTCCAGAAGGCGCCGCCGTGAAACATCCGGTGCAGCCAGTACAGCATGAAGTCGGACGCGACCAGGAAGATGATCGACTGCATCCAGAGCGGCAGCTGCGCCAGCGGGCCATGCCCGTTCTCATAGAATGCAATCAGCTCGTCGGCGCCGTGCACGTTGAAGACCGCGGCCGCGCCGACCACCAGCAGTCCGATGCGCAGCACGCGGGCGAACACCGGCACGAAGAACCAGTAACAGATGTCGGTGACCAGCTCGCGCTTCTGCCACCACGGCTTGCCGGGATTGCAGGCCCAGTAATGAGTGAGCACCGTGAAGAACAGTGCCAGCGCGATCGTGATCGGCACCACCCGCATCATCGTCTGGCCGAGCATCTCGATGACTTCGATCGGAAGGGTGGACATTGGCAGCCTCATTTCACGGAAGCCCCATGAGTATAGCTGTGCGCTTAAGGAGCCGTGAATGGATGCCGGCAGCGGCCGCTCCGGAAACAATCCGCAATTTTAGCAGGCCGTTTAATCCCAAATTTACTGTGCGCAACAACAGCGGGTTCCCCCGAAGTTTATGCAATCAAATTAACTGCACCGAAATCGTCCAACCGTAGGGTGCCGCAATGGTCACGGTGCTGAGAACGCCGGCGAGACCAAATCTAGTTCGACCAGCCACGTGTACACAGGAGTGATTTTATGAAGAACCTCGTTTCGCGCTTCGTGAAGGACGAGTCCGGCGCGACCGCCATCGAGTACGGCCTGATTGCCACCGGCATCGCCATCGCGATCATCGCTGCGGTCAACGGCGTCGGCTCGAAGCTCTCGGGTACCTTCAACTCGATCTCGGGTTCGCTGAAGTAAGCCGGATCCTGCGAATTCGCATCAAAGGTCCCGGCAGCCCCGGGACCTTTGCTATTTGTCGGGGACCGATCGGGGCTCGTTTTAAAGGCGCCGGCGATCCTTTCCCGATTATTCACCATTGGCCGCTAGCGTCGGGTCTCGACCGCAGCTCCAGCTTGACGGCATGAATCCATGATCCTCGACATCGCCCGCTTGATGCTGTTTCCGGCCCTGATGGCCTTCGCGGCGGCGAGCGATCTGTTGACCATGACGATCCCGAACCGGATCTCGCTGGCGCTGGTGGCCGGCTTCTTCGTGCTGGCGCCGCTGACCGGGATGGGCGTCCACGAGATCCTCACCCACGCAGGCGCCGGTGCGCTGGTGCTGGTGGTGGCGTTTGGCATGTTTGCGATGGGCTGGGTCGGAGGCGGCGACGCCAAGGTGGCGGCCGCGGCCGGCCTTTGGTTCGGGTTCGAGCATCTGCTCCCCTATCTGGTGTTCGCGTCGCTGTTCGGCGGGGCGCTGACCGTGCTGCTGCTGCAACTGCGACAATGGCCGCTGCCCTACCCGCTTGCGTCCCAGGCCTGGCTGAGCCGTCTGCACGACAAGCAGACCGGAATCCCCTACGGCATTGCGCTCGCCCTCGGCGCCCTGCTGATCTATCCCGAGACGGACTGGATCAAGACGATCGATCTCGCGCACTTCGCCATGCGCTGAAAAGGCGGGCGGTAACCGCCCGTTAAGGCGATTTAGATACGCCTCATTAACCATGCTTTGACGAATAGCTGGTCAACTCCCATCACGGCGGCGGCAGCGTCGCGGCGTCATGTGGAAAGTGAAGCGTAATGGATAGGGCCCGCATTCTGGTCTTGGCAATTGCAGGCTGCGCCGGCATTGCGGCGCTCTATTTGGCAAGCGGAGGCGAGGACAAGCCGGCGCCTCCTCCGCCCGTCGCGCAATTGCCTACCGTCGACATCCTGGTCGCGCGCACCGACATCGGTCTCGGCCAGGCGGTGAAGCCCGAGGATGTGCAGTGGCAGACCTGGCCGGCCGCGACCGCCAGCGCCAGCTTCATGCGCAAGGACAGCAACGCCGACGCCATCAAGGACGTCACCGGCTCGATCGCACGCGCCCCGTTCATCCAGGGTGAACCGATTCGCGAACAGAAGCTGGTCAAGGCCGACGGCAGCGGCTTCATGGCCGCGATCCTGCCCAGCGGCATGCGGGCGGTATCGACCGAAATCTCGCCCGAGACCGGCGCCGGCGGCTTCATCCTGCCGAACGACCGGGTCGACGTCCTGCTCTCGAAGCGGGACAAGAATCCGGACCGCAACGGCGCCGACATCGTCAACTCCGAGGTCATCCTGACCAACGTTCGCGTGCTCGCGATCGACCAGGCGCCGAAGGAGAAGGACGGCACCAACGCACTGATCGGCAAGACGGTGACGCTGGAGCTGAAGCCCGAACAGACCGAGACGCTGGCGCGCGCGCGCCAGAGCGGCGTCCTGTCGCTGGCGCTGCGCAGCATCGCCGACAACAACGCGCCCGAGACCAAGACCGACGACATCCGTAAGCGCGGTGAGACGATCAACGTCATCCGCTTTGGCGTTGCCAACCAGGCAACGATGCAGAAGTGACCATGAGGATACACGTGATGATGGGCGGGGCAACTCAACGGACAATGCGGACCTTCATGGTCCGCGCTTTGTCGTTCTCGGCCGTCACGGCGTTTACGCTCAACCCGGCGCTGACGCCGGTGATCGCAAGCGACTACCGCGCCGCGCCCGCCCCTGCCGCGTCGGCCGATGGCGGCCAGATGAATGCCCGTTTCCTCGCACTCGGCGTCGGCAAATCGATCGTGATCGATCTGCCGAGGGACATCAAGGACGTGCTGGTCGCCGATCCCAAGATCGCCAACGCCGTGGTCCGCTCGGCGCAACGCGCCTACATCATCGGCGCGGCGGTCGGCCAGACCAACATCGTGTTCTTCGACGCAGCCGGACAGCAGATCGCGGCCTATGACATCGCGGTCAAGCGCGACCTCAACGGCGTGCGCGCTGCACTGCGAGCGGCGCTGCCGAATGCCGATATCCAGATCGAGGGCGTCGGCGAGGGCGTCATGCTGACCGGAAGCGCGGCGAGCCCGATCGAGGCGCAGCAGGCCGCCGACATCGCCACGCGCCTGGTCGGCAGCGCCGACAAGGTCGTGAACTCCATAGCGGTTCGCGGCCGCGACCAGGTGATGCTGAAAGTCACGGTTGCCGAAGTCTCGCGCAGCCTGATCAAGCAGCTCGGCATCGACCTCACGGCAAACCTCAATTACGGCACGGCGGTGGTAAAGTTCGCCAACGCCAACCCGTTCACGGCGAACAATGCTCCGCTGGTACCCAACAACGCGATCACCACGTCGTTCGGATCGTCGGTGTCGGCAACGATCCGTGCCATGGAGAGCGCCGGTGTCGTGCGGACGCTCGCCGAACCGAACCTGACCGCGATCTCGGGCGAATCGGCGACCTTCATCTCGGGCGGCGAATTCCCGATTCCGACCGGCGTGACCTGTCAGACCACGACGTCAGGCGCGATCGGACAGTGCGTTCAGACCGTCAGCTTCAAGAAATTCGGCATCTCGCTCAACTTCACGCCGGTGGTGCTGACCGAGGGACGGATCAGCCTGCGCGTGATGACCGAGGTGTCGGAAGTCTCGACCGAGAACTCGCTGACCGGCGGCGCCAATGGAACGACGATCCCCTCGATCAAGACCCGCCGCGCCGAAACCACGCTGGAAATTCCCTCGGGCGGCTCGATGGCGATGGCCGGCCTGATCCAGGACCAGACCAAGCAGGCGATCAACGGCCTGCCCGGGCTGGCGTCGCTGCCGGTGCTCGGCACGCTGTTCCGCAGCCGCGACTTCGTCAACAACCAGACCGAACTGATGGTGCTGGTGACGCCCTATATCGTCCGCGCGGTGGCGCAGAAGGACCTGTCGCGTCCGGATGACGGCTTCGCCAACGCCTCCGATCCGCAGGCCGACCTGCTGGGCAGCCTCAATCGCATCTATGGAGCGCCCGGCCGCACCACCGAGCCGGCGCGGAATTACCGCGGCACCTACGGCTTCATTACCGACTGAGGCGGACGATGACACAGACCACATCCAGGACACCCGCCGAACACAAGCGCAGCATCGGCCTGGCCGGCGCGCTGGTCGGCCTTGCCATGACGCTCGGCGCCTGCCAGCACGCCGCCGACAACAGCTTTGCGATGGTGAACTCGCCGGCCGACTATCGCGAGCGTCATCCGATCGCGGTCACCGAAGCCAATCGCTCGATCGTGGTCTTTGTCGGGCGCAGCCGCGGCGGCCTGACCGCGGAGCAGCGCGCCGAGGTGATGGGGATGGCGCAGGACTGGATGCGCGAAGGCACCGGCGCCGTCACCATCGACGTGCCCGCCGATACGCCGAACGCGCGCTCCGCCCAGGAATCCCTGCGCGAAATCCAGGCGACCTTCACCGCCGCCGGCGTGCCGCCGCGCGGGATCGTGGTTCGCAAATATCGTCCCGACGATCCACGCCAGATGCCCGCGATCCGCGTCAACTATCCGAAGATGAAGGCGGTCGCCGGACCGTGCGGCCTGTGGCCGGAAGATCTCGGTCCGTCGATCCACAACGGGTCCTACAACGAGAACAAGCAGTACTACAATTTCGGTTGCGCCAATCAGCGCAACCTCGCAGCCATGGTCGAGGACCCGACTGACCTCGTGCAGCCGCGCGCGGAGACCCCTGCCTACACGGCGCGTCGCAGTATCGCCTTCGACAAATATCGCAAGGGCACCGCCACCGCCACGAATTATCCCGAGTCCGACAGGGCCAAGCTAAGCGACACAGGAAAATGATAACCTACGCGCAGCAAAACTCCGAAGAGCAGACGGACGCCCCGCCGCAGGCCGTGGACGACCATATTGCTCCGGCGCCGCGGGTTTCCGTCCAGGCGTTCTGCGAAACCGTCGAGACCGCCGCCGCGGTCCAGTCGGCGGGCGAGGATCGCCGGCTGGCCAAGGCCCACCTCAAGATCCAGATGGGCGGCATGGCGGCCGCCATCGAGGCCTATCGCTCCGCGCCGACGCCCAACGTCATCATCCTCGAGACCGAGGGCCGCAGCGACGTGCTGGCCGGCCTCGATCAGCTTGCCACGGTGTGCGACGCCGGCACCCGCGTGGTGGTGATCGGCCGGGTCAACGACGTCACGCTGTATCGCGAGCTGGTGCGCCGCGGCGTCAGCGACTACGTGATCGCGCCGGCGCATGCGATCGACGTGGTGCGCGCGGTCTGCAACCTGTTCTCGGCGCCGGAAGCCAAGGCGGTCGGCCGCATCGTCGCCGTGGTCGGCGCGAAGGGCGGCGTCGGCGCCTCGACGATCGCGCATAATGTCGCCTGGGCGATCGCCCGCGATCTGGCGCTGGATTCCGTGGTCGCCGACCTCGACCTCGCGTTCGGCACTGCCGGACTCAACTACAACCAGGACCCGGCGCAGGGCATCGCGGATGCCGTGTTCTCGCCGGATCGCGTCGATACCGCCTTCGTCGACCGCCTGCTGTCGAAATGCACCGACCATCTGAGCCTGCTGGCGGCGCCGGCGACGCTCGACAAGGTCTACGATTTCGGCGCCGAGGCGTTCGATGCGATCTTTGATACGCTGCGCACCACGATGCCCTGCATCGTGCTCGACGTGCCGCATCAATGGTCCGGCTGGACCAAGCGCGCGCTGATCGCGGCCGACGACATCCTGATCGTGGCGGCGCCCGACCTCGCCAATCTGCGCAACGCCAAGAACATGTTCGACTTGTTGAAGGCGTCGCGGCCGAACGACCGCGCACCGCTGTACTGCCTGAACCAGGTCGGCGTGCCGAAGCGTCCGGAGATCGCAGCCGGCGAGTTCGCCAAGGCGATCGAAAGCCAGCCGATCGCGGCCATCCCGTTCGATCCGCAGATCTTCGGTTCGGCCGCCAATAACGGCCAGATGATCGCGGAGATTTCCGCCAATCACCGCGCGGTGGAGCTGTTCCTGCAGATGGCGCAGCGGCTGACAGGCCGCGGCGAGACCAAGAAGCCGAGGGGGTCCTTCCTGTCGCCCCTGCTCGAAAAGCTGCGGTCCAAATAGTGGTCCGCGTGGAGTCAAGACGTCGTGTTTGGTAAGCGTAGCGGAAACGATGGGGACGTGCGGGCACCCAAGCCCGCTTTTCAGACGCCGGAGCCTGCCGGCCCGTCGACCATGCCGCGCGAGTCCGCGGCACCGACGATCTCGTCGCCACCGCTGGCACCTAGCAAGCCGCCGCCCGCTCCCGCCGTCGAGGCCCGCCGCTCGGACAACTACTACCAGGTCAAGGCGACGATCTTCGGCGCCCTGATCGAGGCGATCGACCTGGCCCAGCTTGCCAAGCTGGACAGCGAATCGGCGCGCGAGGAAATCCGCGACATCGTCAACGAGATCATCGCGATCAAGAACATCGTGATGTCGATCGCCGAGCAGGAAGAGCTGCTCGACGACATCTGCAACGACGTGCTCGGCTACGGCCCGCTCGAGCCGCTGCTGTCGCGCGACGACATCGCCGACATCATGGTCAACGGCGCGGGCACGGTGTTCATCGAAGTCGCCGGCAAGATCCAGCGCACCGGAATCCGCTTTCGCGACAACCAGCAGCTGCTCAACATCTGCCAGCGCATCGTCAGCCAGGTCGGCCGGCGCGTCGACGAATCCTCGCCGATCTGCGACGCCCGCCTCGCCGACGGCTCGCGCGTCAACGCCATCGTGCCGCCGCTGGCGATCGACGGGCCCGCGCTCACCATCCGAAAATTCAAGAAGGACAAGCTGACGCTGGAGCAGCTCGTCAAGTTCGGCGCCATCACGCCGGAAGGGGCGACCATCCTGCAGATCATCGGCCGGGTCCGCTGCAACGTGATCATCTCCGGCGGCACCGGCTCGGGCAAGACCACGCTGCTGAACTGCCTGACCAACTATATCGAGCACGACGAACGCATCATCACCTGCGAAGACGCTGCCGAACTTCAGCTGCAGCAGCCGCATGTGGTGCGGCTGGAAACCCGGCCGCCGAACATCGAAGGCGAAGGTCAGGTGACGATGCGCGAGCTGGTGCGCAACTGCCTGCGTATGCGCCCCGAGCGGATCATCGTCGGCGAAGTCCGCGGACCCGAGGCGTTCGACCTGTTGCAAGCGATGAACACCGGCCATGACGGCTCGATGGGCACGCTGCACGCCAATAATCCGCGCGAAGCGCTGTCGCGCTGCGAATCCATGATCACTATGGGCGGATTCTCGCTGCCGTCGCGGACCATTCGCGAGATGATCTGCGCCTCGGTCGACATCATCGTGCAGGCCGCGCGCCTGCGCGACGGTTCGCGCCGCATCACCCACATCACCGAGGTGATGGGCATGGAAGGCGACACCATCATCACCCAGGACATCTTCCTCTACGACGTGGTCGGGGAAGACGCCAACGGCAAGATCATCGGCAAGCATCGCTCGACCGGCATCGGCCGGCCGCGTTTCTGGGAGCGTGCCCGCTACTACAATGAAGAGAAGCGGCTGGCGGCGGCGCTCGACGCCTCCGACGCACCCGCGCCGGTCTAGGGAGACGCCGGATGCAGATGCAGATGCTTGCCCTCGCCTTTCTCGCCGCCACCACCGTGGGCGGCCTCGCCTGGGTGTTCCTGTATCCCTACCTCTCCGGAGAGAAGAAGGCCGAGTCGCGCCGCGCATCAGTTGCGCGCAGCGAACCCTCGACGACCCGGACCGCCGACCGCACGCAGCGTTCGCGCCGCGAGCAGGTCGAAGGATCGTTGAAGGAACTCGAGGCCCGCCGGCAAAAGGACAAGAAGGTCCCGCTCGGCATGCGCATCTCGCAGGCCGGGCTGGAATGGTCCGAGCAGAAATTCTGGATGATCTCCGGCGCCCTCGGCCTGTTCGGGTTCGGCGTGGCATTCTTGGTCGGCGGCGGCCTGCTCGGCGCGGCGGGCATCGGCTTTGCGATGGGTCTCGGCCTGCCGCGCTGGCTGCTCGGCTTCCTGAAGAAGCGGCGGGAGAAGGCCTTCCTGAAAGCGCTGCCCGATGCCGTCGACGTCATCGTGCGCGGCATCAAGGCCGGCCTGCCGCTGTTCGAATCGCTCAAGGCTGTGGTCAACGACGCGCCGGAGCCGCTGCGCAGCGAGTTTCTCGCGATCATCGAGACCCAGGCGATCGGCATGCCGCTCGGCGAGGCCTGCGCCCGGCTCTACGAACGCATGCCGCTGCCGGAGGCCAACTTCTTCGGCATCGTGATCGCGATCCAGCAGAAGTCCGGCGGCAATCTGTCGGAAGCGCTCGGCAATCTGTCGCGGGTGCTGCGCGACCGCAAGAAGATGGCCGAGAAGATCCAGGCGATGTCGATGGAAGCGAAGGCCTCCGCCGGCATCATCGGCTCGCTGCCGCCGATCGTGATGATCCTCGTGTTCCTGACGACGCCCGACTACATCGCCCTGCTCTGGACCAACTCGATGGGACAGCTGATGCTGGTCGCCTGCGCGCTTTGGATGACATGCGGCGTCCTGGTGATGAAGAAGATGATCAACTTCGATTTCTGACGGTGCAGCATGATTGATATTCTGGTTGCCAAGCTCCACGACGTCAGGTTCATGACCATGCTGCTTGCCTTCTTCGCGGCAAGCGCGACGGTCTATACGCTGGTGATGCCGCTGCTCGCCGGCGGCGATCTCAACAAGCGCATGAAGGCGGTGGCCAGCGAGCGCGAACGGCTCCGGCAGCGCGAACGCGAACGGCTCTCCAAGACGGAGAAGGTGGCACTGCGGCAAACGCCGAAGCAGGTCGTCTCCAGGGTGGTGGACGACCTCAACCTCACCAAATGGCTGGCCCAGGAAGCAGCGCTCGAGAAGCTCGTGATGGCGGGCTATCGCGGCCACGCGCCCTACGTCACCTTCCTGTTCGCCCGCGCGGTGACGCCGATCGTGCTGCTGCTCGGCGCCATCATCTATACGTTCTTCATCGCCGGCGCCGGCTGGTCGCTCACGATCAAGATCGGCATTTGCGTCGCCGCGGCCTATGCCGGCCTGCAGGCGCCGATGCTGTTCCTGAAGAACGCGATCTCCAAGCGTCAGCTCCAGATCAAGCGTGCCTTCCCTGATTCGCTGGATCTGCTGCTGATCTGCATCGAATCGGGCATGTCGGTCGAGGTCGCGTTCCGCAAGGTGGCCAACGAGATCGCCGGACAGTCGATCGCGCTGTCGGAGGAGTTCGCGCTGACCACCGCGGAACTGTCCTATCTACAGGACCGCAAGTCCGCCTACGAGAACCTGGCGCGCCGCACCGGGCTCGAGGGCGTCAAGTCGGTGTGCATGGCCTTGCAGCAGTCGGAACGCTACGGCACGCCGCTCGGCCAGAGCCTGCGCGTGATGGCGCAGGAAAACCGCGACATGCGCATGAACGAGGCCGAGAAGAAGGCGGCGGCATTGCCGCCCAAGCTGACCGTGCCGATGATCCTGTTCTTCCTGCCCTGCCTGTTCATCGTGATCCTCGGGCCGTCCTACATCAAGATCGCCACGATGCATTGAATTTGCGCGACGACGCATACGAGAACGCCCGGCATTGCCGGGCGTTTCTCTTTGTGCGTATGGGGCACGGGTATCGCGAAGCTGCAAGAGGTGACGTTAGTCGTCCTTGGCGACGACGGGTGCGGCGCGCGACGCGGTCTTCGGCCCGTCCTTGCGGTTCAGCATGTCGCGGAGATAGGCGACATTGGCCGCCGCCTCGTCTGCCGGCAGGTCCGCCTTGACGATCGTCTCGGCCTCGGCGAAGCGGCCCTGCAGGCCGACGACGAGCGCGAGGTTCTGCCGGATCCTGGTGTCGGCGCGGGCGCTGGCATAGGCCTGGCGCAGCGTCTCTTCCGCCTTCGGCAATTCCTTGGTCAGCATGTAGGACAGGCCGAGATTGGACAGCACCGAGGGCTCGTCCGGAGCCAGCCGCAGCGCGCTGGCGTAATAGCGCCGCGCCTCCTCGTGCCGGTTCAACTTGTCGAGCGTGGTTCCCTGCACCGAGAGGATCCGCCAATCCGGATTGTCCGGGCTGTGCGCGCGGCTCAGGACGTCGAATGCGGCCTGCGAATTGCCGTTGTCGGCGAGCGCCCGGCCATAGGCCGCGAGCAGCGCCTTGTTGCCGGGGCTGGCGATGGTCGCCTGCTCCAGCACAGCGCAAGCCTGCGAGCGCTGTCCGGTCATGCGCAGCGCCTGGCCATAAGCGATAGCGGCCTCGGCATCCTTGGGATTCTTGCGATAGCGCTCGCCATAGACCTCGGCGGCGCGGCGCGGATCATCGGGCGTGGCGGGGGTGGGGTCCGAGCGGGACGCAATCGATCCCGTCACGTCGGACATGGTCTGACAGCCGCCAAGCCCTGCGGCGAGGACCGCCACGAAGGCTGCGGAAGCGAGATGCCGGGTCAAATGGGACTGTCGACGCATGGCACTGTGACTCACGAAATCGGGCGAATGGCTCCAACCGAGCGTGCCAGCAATAGACTGTTAACCCTAACGTCTGGTTAACTGGCGGCACGAGGGACCGGCGCGCCGGTTCCGATTCTGCAAGGCCTTGTGACCGCGGCCGCGCTACCATCCGCCGTGAAAGGCGTGTAGTCACCAGCCACGACGCCAGAACAGCCGAGAGCCGCATGCCATCCGTGTTCGAGACCGCCCCCACGACCGCCGCCACGCCGATCACCTTCGTCACCAAGGCGACCTGGGATGCGGTCCGCGACGAGCTGTCGGCGCCGGCGCGCCAGTTCGCCGAGGCCAACCGCTTCGAGGCCAAGCCGGGCAAACTCCTCGTTCTGCCGGCGGCCGATGGCGGCATTGCGCAGGTGCTGTTCGGCCTCGAGGACACGGACCACAAGGCGCGCGATCCGTTCCGGCCCGGCGCCCTGCCCGGTCTGCTGCCGCCCGGCATCTACCGCTTCGCCAACGCACCGCATGACACGCGGCTCGCCGCGCTCGCCTTCGCGCTCGGCTGTTACCGCTTCGGCCGCTATCGCAAGAACAAGGCTCCCGAGGTCCGCCTGGTGCCGCCCGACGGCATCGATGCCGCCGAGATCGCGCGGATGGCGGACGCCTCGGCGCTGGCGCGGGACCTCATCAACACGCCGTCCAACGACATGGGCCCGGCCGAGCTCGCCGAGGTGGCGCGCGATCTCGCCAGCCGGTTCGGCGCCGCCTTCAATTGCATCGAGGGCGACGAGCTGGCGCAGAATTTTCCGCTGATCCAAGCCGTCGGCATGGCCTCGACGCGCGCCCCCCGGCTGATCGAGCTCTGCTGGGGCGATCCTGCTCATCCGAAGGTGACGCTGGTCGGCAAGGGCGTCTGCTTCGACACCGGCGGGCTCGACCTCAAGCCGTCGAGCGGCATGCTGCTGATGAAGAAGGACATGGGCGGCGCCGCCAATGTGCTGGCTCTCGCGCAGATGGTGATGGACGCCAGGTTGAAGCTGCGGCTGCGCGTGCTGATCCCGGCGGTCGAGAATGCGGTCGCCGGCAATGCGTTCCGTCCGCTCGACATCTTCAGGTCGCGCAAGGGCATCACGGTGGAGATCGGCAACACCGACGCCGAGGGACGGCTGGTGCTCGCCGACGCGCTGGCGCTGGCCGACGAGGAGACGCCGGATCTGCTGGTCGATTTGGGCACGCTGACCGGCGCGGCGCGGGTGGCGCTGGGCCCGGATCTGCCGCCGTTCTACACCAATGACGAGGCACTCGCCGCCGACGTCGCAGTTCATGCGACAAGCGAGAACGATCCGTTGTGGCGGATGCCGCTGTGGCCGGCTTACGATGCCTGGCTCGATTCCAAGACTGCCGATATCAACAACGCGCCGTCGGGCGGTTTCGCGGGCTCGATCACCTGCGCGCTGTTCCTGCAGCGCTTCGTCGAGCACGCACGGAGCTGGCTGCATGTCGACATCTATGGCTGGACGCCGTCGGCAAAGCCGGGCCGCCCCGAAGGCGGCGAATGCCAGGCGGCGCGCGCGATCTACAAACTGTTGAGCCGGCGCTATGCATGATGCCAGACTGACGCCGGCCCGTGCCGACCTCGCCGCGAAATATCTCGAGGGCAAGGTCCAGGCGGCGCGCTTCGTCGACGGCACGCTGTTCGAGGTTAGCGAGGCGATCGCGCCGCTGCGCCGGGCACCGGTAAGCGATGCCGAGCAGATGACGCAGACGCTGCGCGGCGAGCGCGTCACGGTCTACGATCGCAACGGCGAAGGCTGGGCCTGGGGCCAATTGGCCGATGACGGCTATGTCGGCTGGTTACCCGAGGCCGCGCTGACGACGCCCGGTGCGACCCCGACGCACAAGGTGACGGCACTGCGCACGCTGGCGTTTCCGGGACCGTCGATCAAGCTGCCGCCGGTCGAGGCGCTGGTGATGGGGAGCAAGCTCGCGATCGTCCGCGAGGACGGCGTTTTCGTGGTGACCGGCGAGGGCTGGCATCTGCCGCGCCAGCATCTCGCGCCACTCGACGCGATGGCGCAGGATTTCGTCGCGGTCGCCGAGCAATTCGTCGGCACGCCCTATCTCTGGGGCGGCAAGTCGAGCCTCGGCATCGACTGCTCGGGCCTGGTGCAGGTCGCGCTGACCGCCGCCGGCACCGGCTGCCCGCGCGACAGCGACATGCAGCAGGACGGGCTCGGCCGCGAATTGACGGCAGCGGAAGCGAAGCACCTGCAGCGCGGCGACCTGATCTTCTGGAAGGGCCATGTCGCCATCGCGTGCGATGCGACCACGATCGTGCACGCCAACGCGCATCGCATGGCGACGGTGGTCGAGAACACACAAGCCGCGATCGCAAGGATCAAGGCTGCCGGTAGCGAGGTCACCGCGATCAAGCGGCTCTGAACCTGTCATTCCGGGGCGGCGCGGAGCGCCGAGCCCGGAATCCATCCATCCACCGAACATGCGGGCCGGGCTCTCGCTTCGCGAGCCCCGGAATGACGAGTATGGGTTACGTCGCCACCGACCCGTCGCCGGCCGCTTCGATGCGGAACGCGGCCGCGAACAGCGCGCGGGTGTAGTCGCTCTTCGGGTTCTTGAACAGCTCGGAGGCCGGCCCCTCCTCCTCGATCTTGCCGGATTTCATCACGATCAGGTGGCTCGCGAGCGAGGCGACCACGCGCAGATCGTGCGAGATGAACATGTAGGTGAGGTCGCGCTTGCGCTGCAGGTCGCGCAGCAGATCGACCATCTGAGCCTGCAGCAGCATGTCGAGCGCCGAGGTCGGCTCGTCCAGCACGACGAAGTTCGGCTCCAGCACCACCGCGCGCGCGATCGAGATGCGCTGGCGCTGGCCGCCGGAGAATTCGTGCGGGTAGCGGAAGCGCCAGTCCGGATCGAGGCCGACATCCTTCATGGCCTTGATCACCCGCGCCTCGCGCTCCTCGCGCGACAGCTGCTTCTGGTGCACTTCGAGCCCCTCGGCGATGATGTCGGCGACCGACATGCGCGGGCTGAGCGAACCGAAGGGATCCTGGAACACGATCTGCATGTCCCGACGGAACGGCCGCATCTGCTTGAAGCGCAAGCCCTGGATGTCGTTGCCGAGGAACACGATCGGGCCATCGGAGGAGATCAGCCGGAGCAGCGCGAGCCCAAGCGTGGTCTTGCCGGAGCCGGATTCGCCAACCACGCCGAGCGTCTCGCCCTTGCGCACCGCGAGGCTGACGCCATCGACCGCCTTGATGTGGCCGACGGTCGAGCGCAACAGCCCGCGCTTGATCGGAAACCAGACCTTGAGATTGTCCGCCGACATCACGACCGGCGCGCCCGGCTGCGGCGGCGCCGGATCGGGCTTCGGCTCGGCCGCGAGCAGCGCCTTGGTATAGGCGTGCTGCGGGGCGGTGAAGACCTGCTCGACCGGCCCCTGCTCGACGATCTTGCCGTTGTTCATCACGCAGACCGTGTCGGCGATGCGGCGGACGATGCCGAGATCGTGGGTGATGAACAGCAGGCTCATGCCGAGCCGCGCGCGGATCTCGGCCAGCAGCGCCAGGATCTGGGCCTGCACGGTGACGTCGAGCGCAGTGGTCGGCTCGTCCGCGATCAAGAGATCAGGCTCGTTGGCGAGCGCCATGGCGATCATCACGCGCTGGCGCTGGCCGCCGGACAATTGGTGCGGATAGCTCTTCAGCCGGGTCTCCGGCTCGGGGATGCCGACCTGGCCGAGCAATTCCAGCGTCCGCGCCCGCGCCGCCGCGCCGCCGATGCCTCGGTGCAGCGACAGGATCTCGCCGATCTGGGTCTCGATGGTCTGGAGCGGATTGAGCGAGGTCATCGGCTCCTGGAAGATGATCGAGATGTCGTTGCCGCGAACCTCGCGCATCTCCTGGTCGGACGCGGTCAGGAGATCACGGCCGCGGAAGCGGATCGCGCCGGTCGGATGCGAAGCCGTCGGATACGGCAACAGCTTCAGCACCGACAGCGCGCTGACGGATTTTCCCGAACCGGATTCGCCGACCAGCGCGACGCACTCGCCGCGCTTGATCGAGAACGAGATGCCGTCGACCGCAAGCGAGCGGCCGAAGGCCACCGAGAGGTCGCGGACATCGAGCAGAGGCTGGTTGACCGCGTCCATGCGTCAGCCCTTCGAGAACGTCTTGCGCGGATCGAAGGCGTCGCGCGCGGCTTCGCCGATGAAAATCAGGAGCGACAGCATGATCGCGACCGAGAAGAAGCCGGTGAGACCGAGCCACGGCGCCTGCACGTTGGCCTTGCCCTGCGACAGCAATTCACCGAGCGAGGGCGAGCCGGGCGGTAGGCCGAAGCCGAGGAAGTCCAGCGCCGTCAGCGTCATCACCGAGGACGAGACGATGAAGGGCAGGAACGTCATGGTCGCGACCATCGCGTTGGGCAAGAGATGGCGGAACATGATGACGCCGTTGGAGACGCCGAGCGCGCGTGCCGCCTGGATGTATTCGAAGTTGCGACCGCGCAGGAATTCGGCGCGCACCAGGCCGACCAGCGAGACCCAGGAGAACAGCAGGAGGATGCCGAGCAGGATGAAGAAGCCGGGCGGCAGCACCGCCGAGATGATCAGGAGCAGATAGAGCGAGGGGATCGCGGTCCAGATCTCGATCAGGCGCTGGAAGATCAGATCGGTCCAGCCGCCGAAATAGCCCTGCACGCCGCCGGCGGCGATGCCGATGATCGAGGACAGGATAGTCAGGATCAGGCCGAACAGCACCGAGATGCGGAAGCCGTAGATCAGCCGCGCGACCACGTCGCGGCCCTGATCGTCGGTGCCGAGCCAGTTGTATTCGAGGTCGCGGCAGCCGGTGAGGCCCTTCTTCTGCACCACCTCCTTGCATTGGTCCTCGGTCAACAGCCAGGTCGGCTTCGACGGCGCTGGAGTCGGCAGATCCAGATTGTGGGTGTCGTAGGAGTAGCGGATCGGCGGCCAGATCATGCTGCCGCCCTTGGCGGCGATCTGCTTCTGCAGATAGGGATCGCGATAGTCGGCAGCGGTCTCGAAATCGCCGCCGAAGGTGGTCTCGGCATAGCTCGTCACGACAGGCCAATAGTAATGGCCGTCATACTTCACGAGCAGCGGCTTGTCGTTGGCAATGAAATTGGCAAACAGCGACAGCACGAACAGCACCAGAAAGATCCAGAACGACCAGTAGCCGCGCCGGTTCGCCTTGAAGTTCTGCCAGCGCCGCTGGTTCAGCGGTGACGGCGTGAAGGCGTGGCGGGTGGCGGGCACCGCCTCGCCCATCGGCGATTGCGTCGTGGTCTCGACCGGCCGGGGCGCGAGCATCGACATCACACCTCCCGCGCCTCGAAGTCGATCCGGGGATCGATCCACATATAGGCCAGATCGGAGATCAGATTGACCACCAGTCCGACCAGCGAAAAGATGAACAGCGTCCCGAACACCACCGGATAGTCGCGGTTCAGGACGCTCTCGAAGCCGAGCAGCCCGAGCCCGTCGAGCGAGAAGATGGTTTCGATCAAGAGTGAGCCGGAGAAGAAGGCGTGGATGAACGCGCTGGGGAAACCCGCGATCACGATCAGCATCGCGTTGCGGAAGACGTGGCCGTACAGCACCTGGCGCTCGCTGCAACCCTTGGCCCGCGCCGTCATCACATATTGCTTGCGTATCTCGTCAAGGAATGAGTTCTTGGTCAGCAGCGTCATGGTGGCGAAGGCGCCGAGCGCCATCGATATCAGCGGCAGCGTCAAATGCCAGAAATAGTCAATGATCTTCCAGTACCAGGGGAACTGCGACCAGCCGTCCGAGGTCAGACCGCGCAGCGGGAAGATGTTGAGGAACGAGCCGCCGGCGAACAGGATGATCAGCAGGATCGCGAACAGGAAGCCGGGGATCGCAAAGCCCACGATGATCACGGCTGAGGTCCAGGTGTCGAACCGCGACCCGTCTTTCACCGCCTTGCGGATACCGAGCGGGATCGAGATCAGGTAGGTCAGCAGCGTCATCCAGATGCCGAGCGACATCGAGACCGGCAGCTTCTCCTTGATCAGCTGCAACACGCTGACGCTGCGGAAATAGCTTTCGCCGAAGTCGAAGCGCGCGAAATTCCACACCATCAGCGCGAACCGCTCCGGCGCCGGCTTGTCGAAGCCGAATTGCACCTCGAGCTTCTTGATGAAGTCAGGGTCGAGCCCCTGCGCGCCGCGATATTTCGAATTGATCGCACCGCCCGCTCCGCCGCCCTGGCCGCGCTGCGCAGCGAAATCGCCGCCACCGCCGGAGACCCGCGAGGTGCCGCCGGTGTCGGCACCGTTAAGCTGCGCGATGACACGCTCGATCGGGCCGCCGGGCGCGAACTGCACCACCACGAAGGAGACGAACAGGATGCCGAGCAGCGTCGGCAGCATCAGGAGGATACGTCGGGCGATATAGGCGCTCATCGGCTACTTCGCCTGCTCGAGCTTCGCGGCCTTGGCCGCGTCATACCACCACAGGATACGCTCCCCCATGCTCGATGAGTAGTTGTCGATCTGATAGCGCGGCAGGGTCTTGGGATGATCGAAGACATCCCAATAGGCGACCCGATGCTTGTTGGAATACCATTGCGGCACCCAGTAGCGGCCGGCGCGGAACACGCGATCGAACGCGCGGCAGGCGGTCGTCAGTTCGGCGCGGCTGTCCGCGGCGATGATCTTCTCGACCAGCGCATCGATCACCGGGCTCTCGATCCCGGCAAGATTGTAGGAGCCCTTGGTCTTGGCCGCCTGCGACGTGAAGAACGGCCGCATGCTGTCGCCGGGCGTCGCCGACGTGCTGAAGCGCTCCATCGTCATGTCGAAGTCGAAGTCTTCGACCCGGGCCCGATACTGCACGGGGTCGACGAGGCGGAACGTCGCGTCGATGCCGAGCGTGGCGAGATTCTTGATGTAGGGCCCGTGATGCGGCTGCAGAGAGGACTCGTCGTTGAGGAATTCGATGGTGAAGGGCTCGCCGTTGGGCCGCACGCGCTTGCCGTCCTTGACCACATAGCCGGCCTCGGTGAGGAGCTGGCCGGCCTTGCGCAACAGCGCGCGATCCTGCCCCGAGCCGTCGGACGCCGGCGGCACGAAGGGCGCGCCGAACACCTCGTCGGGCACCTGGCCGCGGAACGGCTCGAGCAGCGCGAGCTCCTCCGGAGAGGGCGATCCGTTTGCCATCAGGTCCGAATTCTGGAACGGCGAGACGGTGCGCGCATAGGCGCCGTACATGATGGTCTTGTTGGTCCACTCGAAGTCGAAGGCGTAGATCAGCGCCTCGCGCACGCGCGGGTCCTTGAACTTGTCGCGGCGCATGTTGATGAACCAGCCCTGCGCGCCGGACGGCGTGTCGTCCGGGATCAGCTCCTGCTTGACGCGGCCTTCCTTGAGCGCGGGGAAATCGTAGCGCGTCGCCCAGACGCGCGCGGTGAGCTCCTCGCGGAACAGATAGTTCTTCGCGGTAAAGCCCTCAAAGGCGACATCGCGGTCGCGATAATATTCGTAGCGCACGGTGTCATAATTATACAGGCCGCGGCTCACGGGCAGATCGGCGCCCCACCAATCCTTGACCCGATCATATTCGATGTAACGGTTGACCTCGAATTTGCCGACCTTGTACGGCCCCGAGCCAAGCGGCGTATCGAGGGTCGACTCCTCGAACGCCCGCGTCGCATAATAGGCCTTCGAGAAGATCGGCAGGCTCGCGACGAACAGCGGCACGTCGCGCGCGCGCTTCTCCGTGAAGGTGACCAGCACCGTCGCATCATCGAGCGCGTCCGCCTTCACCATGTCGCGGAGCTGCACCACCACCAGCGGGTGCCCCTTGTCCTTGAGGATGTTCAGCGAAAAGGCGACGTCCTGCGCGGTCAGCTTGGAGCCGTCGTGGAAGCGCGCCTCAGGCCGCAACGTGAAGCGATATTCGCGTTTATCCGGCGAAATCCGCACCGACTTCGCCACCAGGCCGTAGACGGCATCCGGCTCGTCGGCCGCGCGCGCCATCAGCGTGGCAAAGGTCAGGTCCGCGCCCTGCGCGCCCTCGCCCTTCAGGATGAAGGCGTTGAGCGAGCTGAAGGTGAAATACGACTGGTTGTTGGTGCGCACGGTCGGCACCATCGAGAACAACCCGCCTTTCGGCGCCTTCGCATTGACGAAGTCGAACTGCTGGAAATCCGCCGGGTATTTCAGGTCGCCGAACACCGACATGCCGTGCATCTCGGCGCCGTCTTCGGCTGCAGCAGGTACGGCACGCCATGCCGCTGCGCTCACCGCACCGATGCCGAGACCAAGTGCATGCCGGCGGGTCAATAGCGCCATGCGCGTTTCCTTCTAAGAGCGCTTGATCTTGGCGGCCTTGTCGGCGTCGTACCACCACAGGCTCGGAAAGCCCGTCACGCCGTATTTCGGCAGCGGATCGGGGCGACTGAAACGGTCCCAGCGGGCGGCGCGTTCGAAGCCGGCGGCGAATTGCGGGACCAGATAGCAATTCCAAAGCAGGACCCGGTCCAGCGCCTTGCAGCTCGCGACCAGGTCGGCGCGGTCCTTGGCGAAGATGATGCGCTCGATCAGGGCATCGACCGCCGGATTCTTGATCCCGGGGCGATTGCGCGAGCCCGGCCGGTCGGCCGAGTCCGATCCGAAGAAGTCGCGCTGCTCGTTGCCCGGCGACAGCGACTGTCCCCATACCGCGGTCGTGATATCGAAGTCGAAACTGCGGATGCGGTTCTGGTACTGCACGCTGTCGACCGTGCGGATCGACACCGTGATGCCGAGCCGCTCGAGATAGGGCTTGTAGAACAGCACGCCACGCTCGTCGCCCGGGTCGCCGCACAGGAATTCGACGCTGACCGGCTTGCCCGAGGGATCGATCAGCTTGCGATCGCGATTCTCGAAGCCCGCTTCCTTGAGCAGGCGCGCGGCTTCACGCAGATTGGCGCGCGCCGCCTCCTCGGTGCCGCCAACCGGATTCTTGTATGGCGTCGTGAACAGCTCGGCAGGCACCTTGTCGCGCAGCGGTTCGAGGATCTGCAGCTCGGCACCTTCCGGGATGCCGGTCGCCATGAACTCGGGAATCCCGTCGAAATAGCTGTTGTCGCGATGGTAGTCGCCGTTCGAGAGCAGCCGGTCCGAGGTCTCCCAGTCATAGGCGAGGTTGAAGGCGCGGCGGACCCTGATGTCGGTGAACAGCGGACGGCGCAGATTGAACGCGTAGCCCTGCATCCGTCCCGAGCTCGAATTGGTGAACTTCTCCTTCAGCACGCGCTTGTCGGCCACCGCCGGGAAATCATAGGCGGTCGACCATTGCTTGCCGCTGCGTTCGGCGAACCAGTCGAGCTGGTCCGCCTTGAAGGCTTCGCGCCCGACCGTATCGTCGCGGAAGAATTCGAACCGCATCTGCTCGAAATTGTTCTGCCCGACATTGACCGGGAGGTCCTTGCCCCAATAGTCGGCGACGCGCTCCAGCGTGACCGAACGACTGGCAATGAATTCCTTGATTCGATAGGGCCCGGACCCCAGCGGAATCTCCAGCGTCGTCGCAGTGATGTCGCGCTTGTTGCCCTGCGCATCGTTTGCTTCCCACCAATGCCTGGGCAGCACCGGCACTTCGCCCGCGATGCTTGGAAGCTCGCGATTTCCGGGCGCGTCGAACGTGAATTTGACATCGCGTTCGCCGGTCTTTTCGCATTTGACGATATGCCGATAATACGCGTTGTACATCGGGCTGTTGGTCTTGAAGGCATCGAACGAGAAGATCACGTCCTCGGGCGTCACCGGCTTGCCGTCGTGCCAGCGTGCCGCCGCGCGCAGCCGATAGATCACGTAGGAAAAATCATCGGGATAGGCGGCCGTCTCCGCCAGCAACCCATAGGCGGTCGAAGGCTCGTCCAGCGATCGTGTGGTCAGGGTTTCGATGATCTGCGTCGCAGCGCCGGCAAGCGAGCCCTTCACGCCCTGGATGACGAGATTGAAATTGTCGAACGTGCCGAGCTCGAACAGCCGAATCACGCCGGCTTTCGGCGCCTCCGGATTGACGTAGTCGTAACGCTTGAAGTCGGCGGGATATTTGACATCGCCGAACGTCGAGAGCGCGTGACGCCATTTCAGCCCGCCGGGGGCGTCCTCCGCGTGGGCCCCTGATATGACCGATGCGGCGGGGGCAAGACCAAGCGCCGGAGCCATCGCGGCGTAGGCGCTACCTTGGAGAAGATGTCGTCGGGTGATCGCCAATGCAGAATTCCTGTTGCTGTGCACGCCTCGCTAGATGGGACTCAATATAAGGCAACGGTTCGACAAATTACGTTGCTTTTTCCTCATGATAGCCGTTGGGGAACAATTCCGCTGCGGCCAAACGCCACGATAACAAGCCCGCGACCGCCAAACGGTTTCCCACATACGAAAACGGCCAGGCATTGCCTGGCCGTCAATCTGCATATGATCGCAGGACAAATCGTTACTTCGAAGCGGTCGGGAGCGGAGCCGGGTGCTCCGAGTTCGAATTCAGATAGGCGATGATGTCGGCGCGCTCGCTGTCCTTCGGAACGCCGGCGAAGCCCATCGCGGTGCCCGGGATGAAGCCCTTGGGATTGGCCAGGAACTTGTTGAGGTCGTCGAAGGTCCAGGTGCCGCCCTTGCTCTTCATCGCGGCCGAGAAGTTGAAGCCGCGGCCTTCGCCGCGGGGCTCGCCAACGATACCGTAGAGGTTCGGACCGACGCGGTTGGGGCCGCCCTTCTCGAAGGTGTGGCAGGCCTGGCACTTCTTGGCGGCCGCGGCGCCCTTCTCGGCGGAGGCGGTCTGCAGCAGCTTCTCGATCGGCTCGGACTGCGCGGCTGCGGCCTCGCCGCCACCGCCATGGGTCTCTTCCTTCACCGCGATCTCAAAACCCGGCTTCTCCGGCATCTTGGCCGAAAACACCGATCCGGCGGTAAAGCTCATCACCAGGACGACGATGCAGGTGCCGAGAACCGCACCGAGGATTTTGTTGAGTTCGAAGGAGTCCATTTCGGTCAGGCTCCGGGCCTTGAATGTCGACTTCAGGCCGGGAATACGGCCGCGGGGAAAGACCCGGGAATCGACCTTTCGTGCCTCCCCCAGGCAGGGTTGAGATATCGGTTTGCCCGCGCTCTGGCAACCCGTATAAACGCGCCGAATTCAACCTCCTCCCCGGCAATTTCCGCAAGCCGGACGGGCCCCGAACCGAATGACCGATCCCCGTACCTTGGTGCTGATTCCGGCCCGCATGGCCGCCACCCGACTGCCCGGAAAACCGCTGCTCGAGATCGCAGGCCAGCCGATGATCGTCCATGTGCTGCGGCGGGCCGAGGCGGCCGGGATCGGCCGGGTCGCGGTCGCCACCGACACGGCGGAGATCGCAACCGCAGTGCGCGCGGCGGGCGGCGAGGTGGTGATGACCCGCGCCGACCACCCCTCCGGCTCGGACCGGATCTACGAAGCGATGATGACCCTCGACCCCGGCGGCCGCGCCGAGATCGTGGTCAATCTGCAGGGCGATTTCCCGACCATCACGCCGGAGACCATCCGCAGCGTGATGCCGGCGCTCGACGACGCCGCCGTGGATATCTCGACCCTGGCCTCGCGGATTCACAGCGAGGAGGAGGACCGGGCGTCCAGCGTGGTCAAAGCGGTCGGGTCCCCGATCGGCGCCAACCGGTTGCGCGCGCTGTATTTCACCCGCGCCACCGCGCCCCACGGCGACGGGCCGCGCTACCACCATATCGGCCTCTATGCCTATCGCCGCGCCGCGCTGGAGCGGTTCGTCAGGCTGCCGCCCTCGCCGCTGGAGCTGCAGGAGAAACTCGAGCAGCTGCGCGCGCTGGAGGCCGGGATGCGGATCGACGTCACCATCGTCGACAGCGTCCCACGCGGCGTCGACACCGCGGCCGACCTCGAAACCGCCCGCAGAATACTTTCCAAGGCCTGAGCGGGTGCTAAAAGGCCCCGCAGGAAAGAACCGATGACCAAGAAGCTGAAAATCGCGTTCCAGGGCGAGCCTGGCGCCAATTCCCATATCGCGATCGTCGAGGCCTATCCCGACGCCGAGCCCATGCCGTGCCCGACCTTCGAGGACGCGCTGGCCGCGATCTCGTCGGGCGAGGCCGATCTCGGCATGATCCCGATCGAGAATTCGGTCGCCGGCCGCGTCGCCGACATCCATCATCTGCTGCCGGCGTCGGGCCTGTTCATCGTCGGTGAATGGTTCTTGCCGATCCGCCACCAGCTGATGGCGCTCAAGGGCGTCAAGCTCGCCGACATCAAGAGCGTGGAAAGCCATGTCCAGGCGCTCGGCCAGTGCCGGCGCACCATCCGCAAGCTCGGCATCAAGCCGATCGTCGCCGGCGACACCGCCGGCAGCGCCCGCGATGTCTCCGAACGCGGCGACCGCACCGTGGCGGCGATCGCCTCGCGCCTTGCCGCTAATATCTATGGCCTCGAGATTCTCGCCGAAGATATCGAGGACGAGGCCCACAACACCACCCGCTTCGTGGTGCTGGCGCGTGAGGCGAAATGGGCCGCGCAGGGGTCGGGGCCGCTGGTCACCAGCTTTGTGTTCCGGGTGCGCAATCTGCCCGCCGCGCTCTACAAGGCGCTGGGCGGCTTTGCCACCAACAGCGTCAACATGACCAAGCTCGAAAGCTACATGGTCGACGGCAATTTCTTCGCCACGCAATTCTATGCCGATGTCGACGGTCATCCGGATGATCGCGGGCTCGCCTTCGCACTGGAGGAACTGAAATTCTTCTCGCGCGAATTCCGCATCCTCGGCGTCTATCCCGGCAACCCGTTCCGCGCGACCTTCAGCGAAACGCAGGACTGACGCCGTCATTCCGGGGCGATGCCTAGCATCGAACCCGGAATCTCGAGATTCCGGGTCTGGTCCTGCGGACCATCCCGGAATGACGGCCTCATGCGGCGCCCCTCTTCACAAGCCCGAATGCCTCCGCAAGCAGGCTGTAGGACCTCTTCCTCGCCGCGTGGTCGTACACCGCGGTGATCACCATCAGCTCGTCCGCCTGGGTCGCCGCGATCAGCGGCTCCAGCTTCGTCATCACGGTTGCCGGGCTGCCGACGAACAGCCGGGCGCGATTGCGTGCGATCGAGGCGCGCTCGGCGTCGGTGTAGGGATAGGCCTCGGCTTCATCGATGCTCGGCAGCGGCAGATATTGGCCGCGGTCGCGGCGCAGCCGGTTGAGATCCATCGATAGCGCCAGCCGCTCGGCGTCCGCATCGGTCTCCGCCGTCACCACGGCGACCGCGAGGATCGATTGCGGCGTCGCGCGCCAGCCGGACGGCTTGAAATGCGCGCGATAATTGGTCATCGCCGCGATCGCATCGTGCGTGGCGAAATGATGCGCGAACGCGAACCCCATCCCGACCTGGGCGGCGAGCTCGGCGGAATAGTCGCTCGAGCCGAGCAGCCAGATCGGCGGCAGCGGCGAATCATCCGGCATCGCCACCACATTGGTGTAGGGATGGCCGGCCGGAAAATCGCGCGTCTCCCACAAGGTCAATTCGTGCAATCGTTCGAGGAAATCGTCGCCCTCGCGGCGATCGAGCCGGCTGCGCAGCGCATAGGCGGTGGCACCATCGGTGCCGGGCGCGCGGCCGAGGCCGAGGTCGATGCGGCCGGGAAACAGCGCCTCCAGCATCTTGAAGCGCTCGGCGACGACAAGCGGCGCATGGTTGGGCAGCATCACGCCGCCGGAGCCGACGCGAATATGCTGCGTCACCGCCGCGATCTGCCCGATCATCACATCGGGCGCCGGGCTCGCGACCGAGGCGAGGTTGTGGTGCTCGGCGAGCCAATAGCGGACAAAGCCGAGAGCATCGACATGGCGCGCCAGATCGATGCTGTTGCGGAGCGCCGCGGCGGGCTTGGTGCCGGTGGTAACGACGGAGAGGTCGAGGACGGACAGCGGGATCATGGCCGACAACCTAGTGTGAGGTCAGGAGGCGACAAAGTCCCCGGCCGCGCAGAGCAGTCCCGCACCCGAGGGCCGGAAGAGGCTGCAGCAGTGCATTGGGACAAGATAAGACGATTCATTGAAATACTCCGTTGCCCACATTCCAATCTAGCAGCGCACACATCGCCTACACAGGGCTTAATCCATATAGATCAATATGTTATCTATCCGATTTGGCGGACAACTCGTCGCCCACCACACGTGCCCTTCAGCCATTTTTTCTCGTTTCCTTGCCAACAATGGGCAATTTCCCATATCGAATGGGCTGTTTCAGCCCACCGGTTTCGCTTATCTTGGGGGCTCCATATCCAGGCCGGATGTCTGCCCTCCAGTTGCGGAGCCCTTGCGTATCATGACCGAGACCATTTCCTCCGTGCCGAACGGCCAGCGCGCCCCGAGGGCGCCGAAAATCTCCTTCGAGTTCTTCCCGCCGAAGACCGAGGAGATGGAGCGCAATCTGTGGGAGACCATCAATCGCCTTGCGCCGCTAACGCCGAACTTCGTCTCGGTCACCTACGGCGCCGGCGGCTCGACCCGCGAGCGCACCCATTCGACCATCAGCCGCATCCTGCGCGAGACCGATCTGCTGCCGGCCGCGCATCTGACCTGCGTCAGCGCCTCGCGCAGCGAGATCGACGAGATCGTCGACCGCTACCATGAGGTCGGCGTCCGCCACATCGTGGCGCTGCGCGGCGATCCGCCCGGCGGCATCGGCACGCCCTACTTCACCCATCCCGACGGCTACCAGAGCTCGGCCGAACTCGTCGCCGGGATCAAGCGCCGCCACGCCGACATCGAGATCTCGGTGTCCGCCTATCCGGAGAAGCATCCGGAAGCCGCCGATTTCGACGCCGACATCGACACGCTGAGGGCCAAGGTCGACGCCGGTGCGACGCGCGCGATCACCCAGGTGTTCTTCGACAACGATCTCTACCATCGCTACGTCGACAGAGTCCGGGCGCGCGGCATCGAGATTCCGATCGTGCCGGGCATCATGCCGATGCACAATTTCAAGCAGGCCCGCAATTTCGTCACCCGCGCCGGCACCAGCGTGCCGGACTGGCTCGCCGAGAAGTTCGAAGGCCTCGACAACGACGCCGAGACCCGCAAGCTGGTCGCGGCCACCGTTGCCGCCGGCCAGGTGCAGAAGCTGTTCAAGCACGGCGTCGACACCTTCCACTTCTACACCATGAACCGCGCGGACCTCGTGTTCGCGATCAGCCACCTGCTCGGCATCCGGCCGAACGGTGCCCAGAAAGCTGCCTGATCCATGACCATTCCTGTTTCTGCGAAGCGTACCGCCTTGCTCGCGGCTGCCCGTGAGCGCATCCTGGTGCTCGACGGCGCCATGGGCACGATGATCCAGGGCCTGCAGTTCGACGAAGCCGCCTTCCGCGGCGCGCGCTTTGCGGACTTCCACCGCGACATCAAGGGCAACAACGATCTCCTGATCCTGACCCAGCCCGAGGCGATCACCGACATCCACGCCGCTTATCTGCGCGCCGGCGCCGACATCGTTGCGACCAACACCTTCTCCTCGACCTCGATCGCGCAGGCCGACTACGACATGTCGGACCTCGCCTATGAGATGAACCTGCAAGGCGCTCGCCTCGCGCGCATCGCAGCGGAGCGGGTCAGCGCCGAGGACGGCAAGCCGCGCTTCGTCGCCGGCGCGCTCGGCCCGACCAACCGCACCGCCTCGATCTCGCCCGACGTCTCCAATCCCGGCTATCGCGCGGTGACCTTCGACGATCTGCGCAAGGCCTATGGCGAACAGGCCAAGGGCCTGCTCGATGGCGGCGCCGACCTGCTGCTGGTCGAGACCATCTTCGACACGCTGAACGCCAAGGCTGCGCTGTATGCGATCGCCGAGATCATCGAGGAGCGCGGCATCGACGTGCCGGTGATGGTTTCCGGCACCATCACCGACAAGTCCGGCCGCCTGCTCTCCGGCCAACTGCCGGAAGCGTTCTGGCATTCGGTTCGGCACGCCAGGCCGATCACGATCGGCTTCAACTGCGCGCTCGGCGCAGAAGATTTGCGCGCGCATATCGCCGATATCGGCCGCGTCGCCGACACGCTGGTGTGCGCCTATCCGAACGCCGGCCTGCCCAACGAATTCGGCCAGTATGACGAGACGCCGGACTACATGGCGCGGTTGATCGGCGAGTTCGCCGCCGCCGGCCTCGTCAACATTGTCGGCGGCTGCTGCGGCACCACGCCCGACCATATCGCGGCGATCGCCAGGGCGGTCGCCCCGCACAAACCGCGCGTGGTGCCCGAGATCGAGCGGCGGCTCAAGCTGTCCGGCCTCGAGCCGTTCACCCTGACCGATGCGATCCCGTTCGTGAATGTCGGCGAGCGCACCAACGTCACCGGCTCGGCCCGCTTCCGCAAGCTGATCACCGCGGGCGATTATACCGCGGCGCTTCAGGTCGCGCGCGACCAAGTCGAGAACGGCGCCCAGGTGATCGACGTCAACATGGACGAGGGCCTCCTGGACTCCGAGAACGCGATGGTGACGTTCCTCAACCTCGTCGCCGCCGAGCCCGACATCGCGCGCGTGCCCGTGATGGTCGATTCCTCGAAATTCCACGTCATCGAGGCCGGCCTGAAATGCATCCAGGGCAAGCCGATCGTGAACTCGATCTCGCTGAAGGAAGGCGAGGAGAAGTTCATCCACGAGGCGACGGTAGCCAAGCGCCACGGTGCGGCCGTGGTGGTGATGGCGTTCGACGAGACCGGCCAGGCCGACACGTTCAAGCGCAAGACCGAGATCAGCAAGCGCGCCTACGACATTCTGGTCGGCCGGCTCGACTTCCCGCCCGAGGACATCATCTTCGATCCGAACATCTTCGCGATCGCGACCGGCCTTGAGGAGCACAACAATTACGGCGTCGACTTCATCGAGGCGACGCGCTGGATCCGGCAGAACCTGCCCGGCGCCCACGTCTCCGGCGGCGTCTCCAATCTGTCGTTCTCGTTCCGCGGCAACGAGCCGGTGCGCGAGGCGATGCACTCGGTGTTCCTGTATCACGCGATCCACGCCGGCATGGATATGGGCATCGTCAACGCGGGGCAGATGATCGTCTACGACGACATCGATCCCGAGCTGCGCCAGACCTGCGAGGACGTCATCCTCAACCGCGATCCCGGGGCGTCCGAGCGACTGCTGGCGCTCGCGGAAAAATTCCGCGGCAAGGAGAAGCAGGCCAAGGAAGCCGACCTCGCCTGGCGCGAATGGCCGGTCGAGAAGCGGCTGTCCCACGCCCTGGTGCACGGCATCACCGAATTCATCGAGCAGGACACCGAAGCGGCCCGCCAGAACGCCTCCCGTCCGCTCGACGTCATCGAGGGGCCGCTGATGGCCGGCATGAACGTGGTCGGCGACCTCTTCGGCGACGGCAAGATGTTCCTGCCGCAGGTCGTGAAGTCGGCGCGGGTGATGAAGCAGGCGGTCGCCTATCTGATGCCGTTCATGGAGGAGGAGAAGGCGCGCAACCTCGCCAATGGCATCACCGGCGGCCGCAACGCCGCGGGCAAGATCGTGCTGGCGACGGTCAAGGGCGACGTCCACGACATCGGCAAGAACATCGTCGGCATCGTGCTCCAGTGCAACAATTTCGAGGTCATCGACCTCGGTGTCATGGTGCCCGCCAACAAGATCATCGAGACCGCCAAGGCCGAAGGTGCCGACATCATCGGCCTGTCCGGCCTGATCACGCCCTCGCTCGACGAGATGAGCTTCCTCGCCGGCGAACTGGAACGGCAGGGTATGAACGTGCCGCTCTTGATCGGCGGCGCGACGACGAGCCGCGTACACACCGCTGTCAAGATCGACCCGAACTATCCGGGTGGCCCGGTCGTGCATGTCAATGATGCCAGCCGCGCGGTCGGCGTCGCCTCCTCGCTGCTGTCGGCCGAGAAGAAGCAGGCCTACGCCGCCGAGGTGCGCGCGGAATACGCGAAGATCTCGTCGGCGCATTTCCGCTCCCAGGCCGACAAGAAGCGGCTGAAGCTTGCTGAAGCGCGCGCCAACAAGGTTGCGATCGACTTCGTCGCCGCACCGCCGAAGAAACCGGCCTTCTTCGGCCTGAAGAGTTTTGACGCCTACGATCTCGCCGAGTTGGCCTCCTACATTGACTGGACGCCGTTCTTCCAGACCTGGGAGCTGACCGGCCGCTTCCCGGCGATCCTCGACGATCCCAAGGTCGGCGAGGTCGCGCGCTCGCTCTATGCCGACGCGCGCAAGATGCTCGACAAGATCATCGCGGAGAAGTGGTTCACCGCGCGCGCCACCATCGGCTTCTGGCCGGCGAATGCGGTCGGCGACGATGTCGAGGTCTATGCCGACGAGACGCGGAAGCAAAAGATCGCGACCTTCCACACGCTGCGCCAACAGCTCGAGAAGCGCGAGGGCCGCTTCAACGCCGCGCTGTCCGACTTCGTCGCGCCAAGGGACACCCGCGTGCCCGACTATATCGGCGGCTTCGTCGTCACCGCGGGGATCGGCGAGGATGCGGTCGCCGACCGTTTCAAGAACGCCAATGACGACTATTCCTCGATCCTGTGCAAGGCGCTGGCCGATCGCCTCGCCGAGGCCTTTGCCGAGCGCATGCACCAGCGTGTGCGCAAGGAGTTCTGGGGCTATGCGCCGGACGAGACGTTCTCGGCGGACGAACTGATCCTCGAGAAGTATGACGGCATCCGCCCGGCGCCCGGCTATCCGGCGCAACCCGACCACACCGAGAAGCGGACGCTGTTCGCGCTGCTCGACGCGGAGAATACCGCCGGAGTGAAGCTGACCGAGAGCTTTGCGATGTGGCCGGGCTCGTCGGTCTCGGGCCTGTATTTCTCGCATCCCGAGAGCTTCTATTTCGGCGTCGGCAAGATCGAGCGCGACCAGGTCGAGGACTATGCCGCGCGCAAGGCCATGACGGTCGCCGAGGTCGAGCGCTGGCTGGCGCCGGTCTTGAACTACATCCCCTCGCAGGACGGCGCCAAGGGCCAGCCGATCGCACCCGCCGCAACGCCAGCCAACGACGCCGAGCTGGCCTCGCATCCGCAGGGCTGCACCTGTGCCGTGCATCTGGCCTGGCGCAAGAAGAAGGTCGGCGCGGGCTAGGCATCGACGATGGCGTAGCCCGGATGCAGCGAAGCGCAATCCGGGATAGACTGCGACGGAACGACGATCCGGTTCCGGGTTTTCGCTTGCGCTTCATCCGGGCTACGAGCCGCCTCGTTGAGGGCAGAGAGAAATTCCCGATGCAGTTCTTCTCCTTCTGGCGATCGCTGGCGAGCTTTCGGGTGCGGATTGCGCTCAACCTCAAGGGCGTGCCGGCCGACATCGTGTTCGTCGACATCGATGCCGACGCGCACCGCGCCGACGCCTATCGCAAGATCAATCCGCAGATGGCGCTGCCGGCGCTGGTGACCGACGACGGCGCCGTGCTGTTCCAGTCGCTCGCGATCATCGACTATCTCGACGAGACTTTTCCGACCCCGCCGCTGCTGCCGTCCGATCCGCGCGGCCGCGCCCGGGTGCGCGGACTTGCGCTGATCGTCGCCTGCGAAGGCCATCCGCTGCTGACCCCGCGGGTGCGCCGCTACCTCGACCGCGAGCTCGACCTGCGCGATAGCCAGCAATCTGCCTGGCGGCGGCACTGGACGGTCGAGACGCTGGCGGCGCTCGAAGGCCACCTCGCCGGCCACAAGGCGACCGGCCGGTTCTGCCACGGCGACACGCCGACCGTCGCCGATATCTGCCTGGTCGGCCATGTCACCGCGGCGATCAACCAGCAGATCAGCCTGTCGCCCTGGCCGACCGTAAAACGCATCCACGACACCGCGATGGCGCTGCCGGCGTTCGCCACGGCACATCCGTCAGCGCAACCCGATACGCCTGAGGCGATGCGGGTGAAGGCGACGTAAGGAATCTCCCCATCGTCGTCCTGGCGAAAGCCATAAAAGCCCCGTTCGGTGATGAACGGGATAGTGGCCCCAGCGTCGGGTCACAATTGAGATTTGGGTAATGGGTCCCCTGAGTTCACAAACGAAGTGCAACACTTCCGACTGGAGGTGTTGCGATGGGCCGGACTTACAAGCAGCTGTCACTGGACGAGCGATGCGAGATTGCCAGACATTCGGCCAATGGGGCCTCGATCCGGCAAATCGCTGCAGCTTTGGATCGCCCGCCATCAACGATCTCTCGGGAGATGAACCGTAATCATGGCGTTCGGGCCGGCTACAAGGCCGACTATGCCCAGCAACGGATGCGAGCGCGGCGCTGGACGGGCGGACGCCTCGAACGGGAGCCCGTCCTGCGCCGCGCGGTGTTGGATGGCCTTCGCCGTGGCTGGTCGCCCGAACAGGTCGCCGGCCGGCTGGCCATCGAGCATGGACGCAAGGTGATCTCCTACGAGAGCATCTACCGCTTCATCTATGCCCAGATCAGACGCACCACGGACGGCAGCTGGCGGCACTATCTGCCACGCGCCAAGAGCAAGCGCGGCCGCCGTGGCAAGCGGGGCGGCAGTCCCGCAAGCTTCATCGAAGGCCGTGTTTCCTTGGATAAACGGCCCGTCGAGGTCGCCGATCGCAACACTCCCGGCCATTGGGAGGCCGATCTGATGATGTTCTCCAAATACCGTCAGCAGATCCTGGCCGTGCATGAGCGCACCTCCCGCCTGCTGCTCGGCGTCCGCCTCCCAAGCAAGCTCGCTTCCGGTGTCGCAAGCTATCTCGTGCGTCTGTTCAAGGCGCTGCCAGAGCAGATGCGCCAGACCGTCACCTTCGACAACGGTACCGAGTTCGCATCTCACCTTTCCTTGCAAAGCCTCTTGATGAAGACCTTCTTCTGCGATCCGCACTCCCCCTGGCAGAAAGGTGGCATCGAGAACGCCATCGGTCGCATGCGACGCTTCATCCCGCGCAAAACCGATCTCGACAAGCTCCCAACCCGACGCCTCAGCAAGTTCATCGCCGCATACAACAACACCCCGCGCAAATGCCTTGACTTCAGGACCCCAGCGGAGACCTTTGCTGCTCAAGTGTTGCATTTCGAGTGTGAATCCACCTCCTGGCTTTCGCCAGGACGACGATGAGGATCGATCTCGATTCGAGATGTCAAACACGCGGTGTCATCACCCGCGAAAGCGGATGATCCAGTATTCCAGAGACAGCAGTACTTGAACCGAGACGCCGCGGCGTACTGGATCGCCCGGTCGAGCCGGGCGATGACAGTTGAGGATTAAAGACATCGCTTCGCAGCGTGCTGCTATCGCCCGGCTTCGCTCTCCATCGTCCTGCGAATCCGCTCCCGCACTGTCCGTGCAATCGCGGCCGGCGCCTCGTCGGGAATCGCGAAGCACGAGCTGGCGTTGATTTCGCAGAGCACGTAAGTGTCGGCACCATCAGCATCGCGCGGGCCGTAGAGGAAATCCGCATCCCAGATCACCGGCAGCGATGCTTCATCGATCGTTAGCGTCGCCATCATTTGCGGGATCCATTCGTCCTCCATCAAGCGCCGCAATGCCTGGAAGTGCGCGGCATCAGGACCGTGCATGATGCGCGGCCCGGGCTGGGCTTGCGGTGAATCAGCGCCTTCCGGAGGCGGCGGGATCAACGCCTTGATCAATTGATGCCCGAAGCCCGCGACCTTCGATCCGCTGACATAGCAGCGGATCATGCCTTCAGGCAGGCGCGGCTGGAACGGCTGGTCGATGATGCAGCCGCCCCAGCCGAAATACTGATCGCAGCGCGCCATGAACGCCTCCAGCGGCAGCTGCTCAGGCTGGCTGCCGCGCAGCGCATGCAGCACGCGAACGGTCGCATCCGCATCCGGCGAGGTCTCCACTTTCCAGACGCCCTGCCCGCCATTGCCACGGTTCTGCTTGAGCACACGCGGCCCGGACGTGCGAAGCCGCGACGTGAATTCGGCACGGAAGACGTCCGCGCTGGCGTATCGATGCGTGTCGGCGCCCCAGCCCAGATGACGCGTGCGATAAAGCACGTCCTTGACGCCCATCTTCAGGATGACATCGGGATGTGCGCTGACCCATGGGCGTTTGGCCGCGACCTCGCGCAGCAGCGGATCGAGGGCCGCGCGCGTCTTGCCCTGATGGATCGGATCGACCCAGACGAGGACGCCGTCAATGGTCAGCAATTGGTCGCGGACGAGATCGGCGAAGGTCTCGTCATAGACGACGGGAATGGCCTGGATGCCGGAGGCGGCAAGCGCCTCGAAGACACGGACGAAGCGGCTGTTCTGCGGCGTCGCCTCGCGGCGCGTCACGGCATCGCCACGCCACAGGATCGCGATTCTGGAACGAGGAGGTGTGTGCTGTTCGGTGTCCATATGGAAGCTCCACGACGGTTGAAGTCGCGCAGAGCTTGGACCGAAGTCTCACGGGGAGTCTGCCTGGTCCCCTCAAGGGCGACTCTAGACCACTTCGCGCCGGTTTCAAGATCGACGTGAGATCACGCCATGACCCCGTGCACCCCCAGCCATCCCGTGTAGAGGCCGACCAGCACGATCAGCGCGGCCGACACGTAGGGAGCGCGCCGAGCGAAGCGGCTGAAGCCGCCCCAGTGACGCTCGACGTGACGGAGACTGAGCGCCGCCCCGACCCCGACGGAGACCATGGTCAGCGCAAGCCCGATACCGAAGCAGAACACCAGCACGAAACCGAGACTGAACTGCTTGAGCTGAAGGCAGAGCAGCAACACGGTGATCGCCGCCGGACAGGGAATGAGCCCACCGGTCAGGCCGAACAGGATGATCTGCCAGGTCGTGACAGTGCGCCCGGCAAAGCGCTTGCGAATGTCGGCCGCGTGGGCACGCGCATGCGCATCATCTTCGTCGTCGCCGAGGTCGATATGCGCATGGTCGTGCTCCTCGAACAGGACTTCCGCCGTCTCCGCCCGCACCGAGACGCGCGCCTTGAAAGCATGCGGCTCCGGAATGTCATCGACGCTTTCCAGATAGCCGTCGCGCGCGGCGAAGCGAAAATGCTGCTCGCCGCCGTCGGGGCGGATCGTCATGACACTGACCTCGCCGGCCGCCGGCAGCGTGCCGGCCTTGCTGCGCAGCCGCCAGCGCGGCGGCACGCCGTCCTCGAAGACCTCGAGCGACAGCGACTGTCCGGCCAGGGTCAATTGACGGGTTTCGTCGTGATGGTGGTGATGATCGTGTTCATGGTCATGATCGTGTTCGGCAGTCTGCTCGCGCCAGGTGCGCCAGGCCATCCAGGCGGCGATCGCGATGATGATCGCAGCCGACACCAGTTGCAGCCAGGCTTCGCTGCGCTCGCCGGACCATTGCTGGCCGAAATGCAACCCGGCGAGCGCGACGATCCAGACGATCGCCGTATGCGAGATCGTCGCCGCCAGGCCGAGCAGCACCGCCTGCACCACCGTGCCGCGGATCGCGATGATGAAGGCCGCCATCATCGTCTTGGAGTGGCCGGGCTCAAGCCCGTGCAGCGCGCCGAGCAGGATCGCGCTGGGGATGAACAGCCATGCATGCGCGCTGCTTTGCTGCAGCAGCTGGGACAGATCGGCCATTTGCTTCACTTCAGGCTGGGCGTCACTTCAGATAGGTACGAACCACGTCGATCAGGTCGGCAGCGCCCTGCGCCTTCTCGGGATCCTTTTCCAGGGCAGGGTCCACCACGTGATGGCGGATGTGATCTTCGAGCAATTCCGCGGTGAGCCCGTTGATGGCGCCGCGTACCGAGGCCACCAGCATCAATACGTCGGCACAGCCGATCTCGGACTCCAGCGCCCGCTCGATGGCCTCGAGCTGCCCCTTGATGCGGCGAACCCGGCCGACGAGCTTGGACTTGTGCTTGATCGTGTGCGACATCAAAATAATATAGGGGGGTACCCTATATTAGTCAACATTGTTGTCGACCGACGCGGCGGCATGCGTGACGCAGCAGCAGATATTTGAGCGCCGACATGTTCCTGTCGCAAACGGTGAAATCTTGGTGATGCGTTGATCCAGCAGAGCTGGTTGACAGCAACCGGCATTGGTCTTCTATTGATGGCACGGGGATGTGCGATCTCCCCGCGAGGCGACATGCCCAAGAATCGCGTCCTGTTCACCAAGGGCGCAGCATGTCATCTTACACATCAATCTCATCCGAAAAATTGTCTCGTCTCATCGGCACCACCAGGGCACCGGTGCTCGTCGACGTTCGCCTCGATGAGGATTTCGCCGCCGACCCGCGCCTGATCCCGGGCGCCATTCGGCGCTCCCATCTCGACGTCCAGGATTGGGCGTCCGGCCTCAGTGGCCAATCCGTTGTCGTCGTCTGCCAGAAGGGGCAGAAGCTTGCCGAAGGCACCGCTGCCTGGCTCCGCTGCGGCAACATTGCTGCCGAGATTCTCGAGGGCGGCCATCTCGGCTGGCGACAGGCGGAACTCCCAACCGTTCCCGCCAACAGGATTCCGAAACGCGACGGGCGCGGCCGTACCGTCTGGGTGACGCGGTCGCGGCCGAAGATCGATCGCATCGCCTGTCCATGGCTGATCCGCCGCTTTGTCGATCCGGCGGCCGTGTTCCTGTTCGTCACATCAGCGGAAGTCGAGGCCGTCGCCGAACGATTCGAGGCCACGCCGTTCGACATCGAGAACGTGTTCTGGAGCCATCGCGGCGAGCGTTGCACCTTCGACGTGATGGTCGAGGAGTTCGGCCTGTCGACGCCGGCGCTGGAGCGGCTCGCGACAATGGTGCGGGCCGCCGACACTGCGCGGCTTGATCTCTCGCCGGAGGCGCCCGGCCTGCTCGCGGCCTCGCTCGGCTTGTCGCGCATGTTCGACGACGACCTCGAACAGTTGAGCGCCGGCATGCTGCTCTACGACGCGTTCTATCGCTGGTGCCGCGACGCGACCAGGGAGACGCACAATTGGCCGACCAGCAAGGTGAAGCCATGACGGACGTCGCAACGACACCGAAGGCGCACGGACAAGAGCACGCGCACGGCATCTCGTTCAACGACGCGCTGCTGGTCTGGATGCGGGTCGCTATCCTGAGCTTTGGCGGACCGGCAGGCCAGATCGCGGTGATGCATCGCATCTTGGTCGAGGAGAAGAACTGGATATCGGAGGGGCGTTTCCTGCACGCCCTCAACTACTGCATGCTGCTGCCGGGGCCGGAGGCGCAGCAGCTGGCGACCTATATCGGCTGGCTGCTGCATCGGACGCTCGGCGGCATCGTTTCCGGCGGGCTGTTCATCCTGCCCGGCATCTTCGCCATCATGGGCCTCAGCTATATCTATGCGGCCTATGGCAATGTCGGGTTTGTCGAGGCGCTGTTCTTCGGCCTGAAGGCCGCCGTGCTTGCCATCGTCATCCAGGCGGTGGTGCGGGTCGGCAAACGCGCGCTGCGCAACCGGGTGATGATCGCGCTCGCGGCGATCGCCTTTGTCGCGATCTTTTTCTTCGCCGTGCCGTTTCCGCTGATCATCGGCACCGCGGCCCTCACCGGGCTAATCGGCGCACGGCTGGGCCGGCCGGAATTTGCGGCCATCGAACATGGCGGCAAGAGCTCGGCTGCCATCGACAGCATGCTCGGCGAGGCGGTGCCGGATCATGTCCGACCCAACGCATCGCGCACGCTGCGGGTCGGCGCCGTCTGGCTCGCGCTCTGGCTGGTTCCGGTGTTCGCCCTGCTGATCGTCCTGGGACCGGGCGACGTGTTCACGCAGATCGCGATCTTCTTCAGCAAGATGGCGATGGTGACGTTCGGCGGCGCCTATGCCGTGCTCGCCTATGTCGCGCAACAGGCCGCGGAATACTATCACTGGGTCAGCCCGCGCGAGATGCTTGATGGCCTCGGCATGGCCGAGACCACGCCCGGCCCGCTGATCATGGTGGTCCAGTTCGTGGGCTTCATGGCCGCGTTCCGCGAGGCAAGCGGGCTGTCGCCGATGCTGGCTGCCACGCTTGGCGGACTGCTCGCGACGTGGGTGACGTTCACGCCGTGCTTCCTGTGGATATTCGTCGGCGCGCCCTACATCGAGGCGCTGCGCGGCAACAAGGCGCTCGCGGGCGCGTTGTCGGCGATCACCGCCGCCGTGGTCGGCGTGATCCTCAATCTGTCGATCTGGTTCGCGCTGCATACGCTGTTTCGGCAAACCGTCCCGGTGCACGAATTCGGCCTATCGTTCGACGCGCCGGTGCCGGCGAGCATCGACTGGCCGGCGCTTGCGCTGGCGGCGGCGGCGGCGATCGCGATCTTCCGCTTCAATGTGGGGATGCTCAGCGTCCTTGCCGCGTCCTGCGTCACGGGCGTGCTGCTGCGGCTGGCAGACATCATCTGAGCCGGGCAGCGCGCGTCACAAGCACCTGGGGAGTACAACACAACCAGGAGACCAGACATGCAGAAGCAGAAGCTCTCTCACCTGATCCTTGCGCTCGCGATCGCGGGCACCGTCATGCCCGCACACGCCCTGACCCAGGACGAGCTGGTCGCGAAACTCCAGGCCGCCGGCTACGCCAATGTCAGCGACGTCAGGTCGACGGCCGAAGGCATGACGGCGAAAGCGATGAAGAACGGCAAGCCCGTGCGGCTGGTGATCGACAGCAGCGGCCAGGTCAAAGAGCAGAACTAGACCCCACCTCCGCGCGGCACACATCAAGACCCAAGCAATGGAGTGAAATCATGAGGACAACAACTGCGGTCCTGTGCCTCGCCGTCCTCTGGACAGGTGCAGCGCTTGCGGCACCAGCCGACGACAGTGAGCAACAGCAAGCGGCCGTCGCATTGCAGTCGGCGATGATGCTTCCGTCGGCAACCGAGACGCTGCGAGGCATCGTCGACAGCGTCGACGAACGCAACGACACGCTGCTGATTCGCGTGTCTACGGACAAGACCGAAACGTTCAAGGTTCAGGACGGCCTGATCTTCAATGCCGTCCGCTTCGGCGATCCCGTCGAGATCTCGGTGCAGACCATCGCGGGATTCCGAACCATCGTCGGGCTCTCGAAAGAATAGAGCCGCAGCCTGAAGCATCAAATGCAAATTCAAGGGAGTAATCCAATGCGAAGCACAATCTCGGCGCTGCTCGGCGTCAGCGCCTGCGTCTTTGCCTCCAGCGGAAGCGCGCAAAAGATTGACTGGCAGATATTCACCGAGCCGTTCGTCTCCTCGGCGCATGCCCAAAGCATCGACTGGCAGAAGGTCGATGACACCCTGGGCAGGAAGCCGGCCGTCTCGGGCGACGTTCATCGCTACGGTTTTCCGCGAACCGACCTCACGGTGACGCTCAACGGTGTCACCATCAAGCCGGCTCTGGCGCTCGGCGGATGGGTCGCGTTCAAGCCCATGCATGACGGCGTCATGGCGATGGGTGATTTGGTGCTGCTCGAATCCGAGATCAATCCAGTGATGCTGAAGATGATCGGCAACGGCCTGCAGATCACGGCCGTGCACAATCATCTGCTCGGCGCGAGCCCCGCCACCTTCTACATGCATGTCGCCGGCCACGGCGATCCGGTGAAAATCGCCGGCGCGATCCGGGATGCGCTCGCCGAAAGCAAGACGCCGCTCACGGCCGCGGCGCCGGCAACACCGCCACCGGCCATCGATCTCGATACCGCGCAGCTCGACCAGATCATCGGCGCCAAGGGCCAGGCCAATGGCGGCGTCTATCAGTTCAACGTGGCCCGGCGCGATCCGGTCACCGAAGGAGGCATGCCGTTGGCGCCGGTCGGCCCGATGGGCGTTGCGATCGCCATCAACTTCCAGCCGACCGGCGGCAGCAAGGCGGCGATCACCGGCGATTTCGTGCTGACCAACGACGAGGTGAACCCGGTGATCACAGCGCTGCGAACCCACGGCATCGAGGTCACCGCACTGCACAGCCACATGCTGGATGAACAGCCGCGCCTGTTCTTTATGCATTTCTGGGCCAATGACGACGCCATCAAGCTTGCCAAGGGCCTGCGCGCCGCGCTCGACAAGACGGCAAGCACCAGGAGCTGAAGGCAGGCAGGTCCCGGCTCATGCATGGAACCGGCTTGCGACCCTCGTTATTGTCGTGGCCGCAAGTCCCCATGCATGGAGCCGGTAAGTGCTGAAACTGTACAGGTCGGTGAGCTCTGATTGGCAGGGCATCGGCGCCGAATTGCCGCCCGACATCATCTGGATCGATCTGCTCGATCCCACCGCGGATGAAAAGCAGTTCGTCGAGCGCATGCTCGACATTCGCGTCCCCACCGAGGAATCATTGGGCCAGATCGAGGCGTCCAGCCGTCTTGTGACCGATCATGACCGGCTCTATCTGAGCTCGCCGGCGGTGCGGCTCGACCAGAACAACGAGGCCGAGATCACCAATATCGGCTTCGTGATCGGCCCCAAGGTGCTGGTCACGGTTCGCTTTGCGCCGCTCGCCACCTTCGACGAGGTGATAAAGCGGATCGACACCGACAAAAGCCTGCAGAACGGCATGTGCGTGTTCACCGCGCTGCTCGAGGCCATGATCGATCGCGGCGCCGACGTGCTGGAGCAGCTTGGCGCGAAGACCGACCGACTGTCGCGCGCCGTGTTCAAGGGCGGACTGGTGCGGAGCAAGCGGCCGGTGCGCTCCAGCCACCGGCTGCGCGAGGCATTGGAAAATATCGGCGCGCTGGCCGATCGCCTGGCCAAGGCGCGCGACGTGCTGCTCGGGGTCGGCCGGATCGCGAGTTTCGCCGACGATGTCGGCAACGAATGGATCACCGCGGCATCGAAGCGGCGGCTCGAGGCGGTCTCCAAGGATGTGGCGTCGCTGGGTGACTACGAGACCAGGCTGTCGGACAAGATCCAGCTGTTGCTGGACGCTGTGCTCGGCTTCATCAACATCCAGCAGAACGACCTGTTCAAGATCCTGACCATCGTCTCCGTGGTCGGCGTTCCCCCGACCATCCTGGTCGGGGTCTGGGGCATGAATTTCAAGGTGATGCCGGAGCTCGGCTGGACCTTCGGTTATCCGCTGGCCTGCGCCGCGATCATCGCCAGCGGCATCCTGCCGGTGCTCTGGTTCAAGCGGCGCGGCTGGTTCGACTAGTGGACAAGCGAAGTTGAAACACCGCTGCACTATCGGCGTTGAGAAGGCGCCTGCGGCGCTCTAGATCAGGACGTCCTCTGCCCGCGCCCGCGGCGCTGTCATCCCCAACGAAGAGTTCTGCCTATGCGACCCCACATCATCTGCCACATGGGCACGTCGATCGACGGGCGGCTTCATCCCAGCCGCTTCACCAAGGCCGCCGCCGGCGTCCCGGCCGACGTGCTGCGCTCGCACTACGAGCGGGTCCATGACGGCTTCAATGCCGACGGCTGGATCATCGGCCGCGTCACCATGAACGAGATGGCCAAGGGATCGGAGCGGCACATCGCCAACCCGCCGAAGCTGCCGCGCGGGCCACATCTTGCCAACCGCGCCGGCCGCAAGCTTGCCATCGGCATCGATCCGTCGGGCCGGGTGCATTTCGGCAAGGACAATGTCGGCGGCGACCATGCGGTCGCGGTGCTCGGCGAGCAGGTTTCCGACGCGCATCTGGCCGAGCTGCGCGAGGACGGCGCGTCCTACATCTTTGCCGGCCCGAGGGGCGACGACCTGCCGGGCGCGATGGCGCAATGTGCCGCGCTGTTCGGCGCCAAGACGCTGCTGCTCGAAGGCGGCGGCGGCATCAATGGCGCCTTCCTGAAGCACGGGCTGATCGACGAATTCAGCACGCTGATTCATCCGGCGGTCGACGGCGTCGCCGGATCGCAATGCATCGTCGACTATCACGGCCCAGACGGCGACCGGCCGGGCGCCGGGCAGTCACTGCGGCTGACGCATTGCGAGACGCTGGAAGGCGGCATGGTCTGGCTGCGTCACGCCGTGGAGCGCGCGCCGGGCTGAACGCTGCTCGGAGAGCGATGTGAAGCGCGCGACCAACCAGGTCTGTCATGCGCGGCTTGATGCCGGGCATGACGGGACGGCGCTTCACTTAAGTCGGTGTCAGAACTTGTAGCTCAACGCCGCGCGGGCGACGCTGAACTTGTTCTCGCGGCTGGCGTTGTAGCGGATCTGGCTCTGCACCGGATCGGTGCCCTGGAACGTCGCCGTGGTACCGCTTGTGCCGAGATCGACGTATAGATATTCGCCGCGCAGCGTCCAGTTGTTGGTGAAGGCATATTCGGCGCCGCCGCCGGCGGTCCAGCCAACGCGAACGTCGGAATTGTCACCGAGCCAAAGCCGCGAGAGGCCGTTGGAAAATGCCTCCGAATTAGCGATGTTGGTCTTCACCTCACCGAAGGCAAGACCGCCCGTCGCGTAGATCAACAGGCGCTCGGTCGGCACAAAACCGATGCGGCCCCGCACGGTGCCGAACCAGTCGACCTTGCTGGTGTTTTGAAAATTGAAGCTTCCCGTCACGCCGTTAGCGAAAGTGGCGGTGGTGCTGCCATTCCGGGAAGACTTCAGGTCGACATAGTTGAAATCGGCTTCGACGCCGAGGACGACCCTGTCGATCTGATAATTGTATCCAACCAGTCCACCAGCGGTCACGCCCGCCTGGTTGCCGTTCGTAACAGGAATACGGACGATGTTCGCCGGTGGGATGATCGACGCGACATTGCTGCTCGTCGTGATATTCCCGTCGTTGTACCAGGCGCCGCCGGCGTTGACGCCGGCGTAGAGGCCGGACCAGTTGAACGCGGGAGCCACCAAAGGCGGTGCCTTAGTCCAGCCGCGCTCCGACAGGTCAGCGGCGGATGCCGCACTTGCAAACCCCACAAATGAAATCAGGCCAGCCCCGACAATTGCAAAACCACGCATTCCCATTCCCATTTCCTTGCACCAGGCGAACTCGCCTAACTTAAGGTTGTGGCACGGACCTGAGGCGTGCGACAGCATGTCTCATTCGAATTAGGTTCTTTTCTGGGCTCTGTGGCCAGGTTGCAACAACCCTTGCGCGCAACCCAATGCGCAAACTTGCCTAAAGCAATTGGATCAATCGGTCCCGAACCGGTATCCGCTTCTGCATCCGGCAACGAAGAACGCGACGCCGCGCGCGACATGCTCGTCGATTTCGGGGTCGAGTGCTTTCAGGTCGACTTCGTACAGAGCCCGCATCAGCATCGGCACCGCGATGATGTCGAGGAACAGGCGCGCCGTGGTCGGCAGCTGCTCCGGCGCGAAGGCCGGCAACTTGCCGAGCTCGTCGGATTGCGTCAGGTCGCGCAGCAGGTGAATTCCGAGCTCGGTGGCGAGCGCGCGCGCCCTGCGATTGACGGTGGCGGCGAGATCCGGGAAGCGATGCGCCTCGGCGATAGCAAGCCGCATCAGGCCGATCCGGTCGGCGTCGAGCCCCCAATGCAGCAGGGTCGAGGCGACGCTGGTGAGGCGCTCCTCCACCGTCACGCCAAGCGGCGCGTCCGCCTTGAACTCCGCGATACGTGACAGGATGTCCCGCGTCACCACCTCGGTGAACAGCGCCCGCTTGTCCTGGAAGCGCGCATAGATCGTGCGCTTGCCGGAGCGCGCGACGTCCGCGATCTCATCGATGCTGGCGCCTTCGAAGCCACGCTGCAGGAAGACCCTGCGCGCCGCATCGAGGATACGCGCATCGACCTCGCCGGCGAGCTCCTTCGGCGGCCGGCCAGCACGGACCTCGACCGGCCTCGCCTTCCTCGCCGCCACTTTCGTGTTGGGCGCCCGCGGCATCTTCAGTGTGCTGGTGGTCATCGCCTTGACCCGGGTTCCATGAGCCGGTTCGGCCGGCAACATCAGGCAATATAGGCCCATCACATCTAGTTGTAAATAGAACGGCACAGTTCCGTTTCCATTGACGTTGCACTGCAGCGGGACTAAATGCCGCACAGAACGGAACGGTATCGTTCCCTTTTGCGAAGGCCGTGCAGACCTCGCTCAACTGCAGGAGCAGCCATCATGTTCGAAGACACTGTGTTGGAGCGCGACCAACAGGGGCACCAAGGTATCGAGGGCGCACCCTCCCGCGATCCCGACAGTTCAGAGTTGACCGCGCGGGCTCCCGCGCAGGAGCGGCCGGTGGCGAAGGAGCCCGCCCCGCCGGCAACGATCCCGCCGGAGGCCGCGCCGAAGAAGCGCGGCTTGCTGCGCCGCCGTCCGGTCGTCTCCGCAATCGGCGCCGTGCTGCTCGCCGCCACGTTCGGCGGCGGCTATCTCTACATGGACTACACCGAGCATTTCGAATCCACCGATGATGCTTTCATCGCGGCGCGGCAGTCCGCGCTGGCGCCGAAGATCTCCGGCTACATCACCGCGGTTCCAGTCACCGACAACCAGCACGTCGCGGCCAGCGACGTGATCGCCCGGCTCGACGACCGTGACTATCGCGTGGCGCTGGCGCAGGCCGAGGCGCAGGTCGCCGCCGCGCAGGCCAGCATCGAGAATGTCGATGCGCAGCTCGACGTGCAGCAGGCGCAGATCGCGGCCAACCAGGCCCAGGTGGATCAGGCGCAGGCGGCGCTGACCTTCGCGCAGCAGCAGGCGACGCGCTATCAGCATCTGGAGCAGACCGGCTACGGCACGGTGCAGAATTCCGAGCAGTACACCTCGCAACTGCATCAGCAGCAGGCGTCCCTCTTGAGCGCGCAGGCGACACTCAACCTCGCGCAGCGCCAGGTGGAATCGCTGAAGGCGCAGCGCAAGAGCGCGGTCGCCAACCTCACCCAGGCCGAGGCGCAGCGCGACCAGGCCAAGCTCAATCTGTCCTACACCACGGTGACCGCGGCGCAGCCGGGCCGCGTCGTCAATTTATCGGCGGCCGTTGGCCAGTTCGCGCAGGCCGGCACAAACCTGACGATGTTCGTGCCCGACCGGACCTGGGTCACCGCGAACTTCAAGGAGATCCAGCTCGACAAGATGCGCCCGGGCGAGAACGTGACGCTGAAGATCGACGCCTATCCCGGCCGCACCATCCAGGGCCATGTCGAGAGCGTGCAGCCGGGCTCCGGTACCGCGTTCTCGCTGCTGCCGGCGCAGAACGCCACCGGCAATTACGTCAAGATCGTGCAGCGCGTGCCGGTCAAGATCGTGATGGACAACCCGCCGACCGATGTCGCGCTTGGCCCCGGCATGTCCGTGGTGCCGACCGTGCGGATCAATTCATCGCCGTCGCTGCTCGAGCGGCTTGGCAAGCTCTGATTCCAGGAGGCTGTCATGAGTGCAGCAGCAATCGATGCCAAAAGCCTCCCTGTTCCGAACGTCACGGTCAATCCCTGGCTGATCGCCATCGTGGTCGCGCTCGCGAGCTTCATGGAGGTGCTCGACACCACCATCGCCAACGTCGCGCTGCCCTATATCGCCGGCGGCATGGGCGTCAGCGAGGACGAAGCCTCCTGGGTGGTCACCTCCTATCTGGTGTCCAATGCCATCATCCTGACCGCCTCCAGCTTTCTCGCCAAGATGCTGGGGCGGAAGACGTTCTTCCTGATCTGCCTCGGCATCTTCACGGTCAGTTCGATCCTGTGCGGCTTCGCGCCCAATCTGAACGCGCTGCTGCTGTTCCGGATCCTGCAAGGTCTCGGCGGCGGCGGCATGGTGCCGGTGGCGCAGTCGATCCTGGCGGACGCGTTCCCGCCGGCCAAGCGCGGACAGGCGTTTGCGGTGTTTGGCATCGCCGTGGTGGTGGCGCCGGTGGTCGGCCCGACGCTCGGCGGCTGGCTCTCCGACAATCTGTCCTGGCACTGGTGCTTTCTGATCAACGCACCGGTCGGCCTATTCGCGACTGTCGCGATCGCCATGGTGCTGCAGGAGCCGGCGACCGCGAAAGCCAACACTGCGAAGGCCGACAGCGAGCCGCAGCGGGACAACGGCTTCGACGTCATCGGCTTCGCGCTGGTGGCGACCTTCCTCGGCGCACTCGAGGTGACGCTTGACCGCGGCCTGGAGGACGACTGGTTCGGATCGTCCTTCATCATCACGTCGGCGGCGATCTGCGCCACCGCTTTCGTGCTGATGATCCCGTGGGAGATGACCCGCCGCAATCCGATGATCGATTTGCGGATGGTCGCCAGCCGGCAGTTCGGTGCCTGCTTCCTGGTGATGCTGGCGACCGGCGCCATCCTGCTCGCGACCACCCAGTTCCTGCCGCAGCTGGTGCAGCAGGATTTCGGCTATACCGCGACCTGGGCCGGCCTCGTGCTCTCGCCCGGCGGCGTGGTCACCATGCTGATGATGTTCGCGGTCGGCCGGCTCGCCTCCAGGGTGCAGCCGAAATATCTGATCATCGCCGGCGCGCTGGTGATCGCGGCCTCGATGTACAGCATGACCAATGTGTACGGCGATCTCGGATTCTGGTTCATGGCGCGCTCGCGCATGCTGATCGGCGTCGGCCTGCCGCTGATCTTCATTCCGATCATGACGGCGTCCTATGACGGCATTCCCGCCGGAAAGACCGACCAGGCCTCCGCCCTGATCAACGCGGCGCGCAACACCGGCGGTTCGATCGGCGTCTCGCTCGTCTCCAACGTGCTGACGCACCGCGAGCAATTCCACCAGAGCCGGCTGGTCGAGCAGGTGATGCCGTCGAGCCCGCAATACCAGGACACGCTGCAGCAGGTCACCGACTACTTCGTCGCCCAGGGCAATGCGCTGGCGCAGGCACATCAACAGGCGATCCAGTGGATCGGCCAACAGGTGCAGACCCAAGCCTCGTTCCTGTCCTACATGGACGCGTTCTGGGTGCTGATGCTGATCGCGCTGTCGGCGATCCCGCTGGCGCTGACCCTGCGCAAGGTCAAGCTTGGCGGCCCGGTCCACACCGGCCACTGAGCCGCGCCCGTGATCAGCGCGCGTTGCAAGGCGCGCGCTTCAGAGCTGGCGATTGACGCCCCGGATGCCGACGCGACGTGCAATGAACTGCTTCATCAACGGCAGAAAGAACGCCTTGCTGAATCGACCCAACGGCGGCGCTCGTTCGAGATAGAACGATTAATCGACAATATCCTGATTGTACTCATCAAGGATAATCCAGAGACGCAGCGTCGCGTCGAGCCCTGCACGACGCTTCTCGATCTCGGGTATCTCCACCGCGAAGCGATCTGACTGGTGATTGGAAACAGCACCAGCACGTCGCCGCCCTTTGCGCGGGCGATCCTCGCGCCGACTGCCGTTGGGCGAGATTTGCGGCCCTCGGTCTCGCCACGTTCAGCCTCGCGGACCCACAAATAGGGAAATCGAATCATGCTGCCGGTGCGAAGATCGTCGACACTCACGTCTCGTCGCCGTCTTGCTCATAGGCACGGACCGCTTCCTTGAGGCCGTCAAACACGTCATCCGGCATGGTCTCGAGCCGACCGGCTTGCCGCGTGTCGGCGCGGGTAAGGAGGCGGCGGTAGTCCTCAAGGCTGAGCAGGACCAGGCGCGGCTTGTTCCGTTGAGTAATGGTCGCCGGCCGCCGCAGAGCTTCAGCGATAATGTCCCCTGATTTCCGCGAGAGATCGCTGGTTGAATACTCTGTCAGGGCTAGGCTCCGTAATTGCTGTAAAATACAGCAATTACGAAATTTCTGCGAGAAGGCGATCGAGCCCGTTCTAAGCGGCCCTGCGCCGCTGGCCGCGCCACCACAGGCCGAAGGCGACCGTGACCGCCGCGGCCAGCGAGAACCATGTGATGGCGTATTGCATATGGTCGTCCTTGAGCCGCACCTTGAGCGGCCCGGGCTTCGGCGTGCCGCTGTCCGGCACCGGCGCCTCGAGGTCGATATAGAACGGCGCAACCTCCCCCCAACCGAGCGCTTGCGCCATCGCGCGATGATCGCGCACGAACCACAGCCGCTTCGCCGGATCTTCCTTCGGCGTCAGCCGGCCCGGCGGCTCGGGAAAGCGGATGTCGCCGGTGAGCTCGACAGGCATGCCCGTGACGAGGCGCCCGGTGACGCGATCCTCGAAGGCGCGGTCCTGCATCGTGTTCTGGACGAAGCCGGCGTTGACCACGACGGTCTCGCCGCTGGCGAGCTTGGCCGGCAGGAATGCCCAGGTGCCGGGGCCACTGACATCGTCGCGCACTGCGGAGCCGGAGCTGAACACCATCGCGTCGGGCAGCTTCGCATAGGTCGCGGTCAGGGTGACGCGGCGGAATTCGTCCCTTGCCGAGGTCAGCGTGGGCCATGCCGAGGGCGGTGGCAACGCGTCGGTCGGCGCGGCCAGCCGTGCATCGAGTGCGGCGATCAGCGCATGCTTCTCGACCCGGCGCTGCAATTGCCAAACGCCGAGGGCAATAAATACTGCGATCAGGATCAGCGTGAAAATGCCGAAGCCTGCCGCGCTCGGCCGAGGTGAACCTTTTGACGCGTTGTCCTGGCGCGAACCGGTGCCTGCTTCGCCGGGAAACGCCTTGTTCGTGGTCTCGTTCATTTCGGGTCGCGCTCGATCAACTGGCCCTCCGCGGCCTTGTGGTGGAATTGCAGCGCGATCAGCAGCGCCTTCATCGAGCGCAGCGGCAGGATCGTGGTCATCACGATCAACGGCAGCCACAGCGCCGCATGCACCCAGAACGGCGGCTGGTACTTCACCTCGACGATCAGCGCCGCCGCGACCACGATGGCGCCCGCCAGCATGATGATGAAGACCGCCGGTCCGTCACCGGCATCGATGAAGGCGAAGTCGAGGCCGCAGGCCTGGCAGCGCGGCGCCAGCGTCAGGAAGCCGGAATAGAGCTTGCCCTTGCCGCAGCGCGGGCAGCGGCAGGCAATGCCGCGTATCGCGCTCTCGGTCACAGTGGGTGGGGTGTCGGTCATCGGCTCTCTTCAAAAGCAGAGGGGGCGGCCCATCGGCCGCCCCCTCTTAGCACGTCAGAGAGATTAGTGAGCGCCGTGTGCCATCGTCTCGGCGCCGTGGCCCCAGACGTAGATGCAGATGAACAGGAACAGCCAGACCACGTCGACGAAGTGCCAGTACCAGGCGGCGAACTCGAAACCGAGGTGCTGCTTCGGCGTGAAATGGCCGGCATAGGCGCGGATCAGGCAGACCAGCAGGAAGATGGTGCCGACCAGCACGTGGAAGCCGTGGAACCCGGTCGCCATGAAGAAGGTCGCGCCATAGACGTTGCCGCCGAACGAGAAGGTCGCATGGGCGTACTCATAGGCCTGCACGCAGGTGAAGCAGGCGCCGAGAATCACGGTCAGGATCAAGCCCTGCTTGAGGCCCTGGCGATCGTTCTCGAGCAGCGCATGGTGCGCCCAAGTGACCGTGGTGCCCGAGGTCAGGAGCAGCAGCGTGTTGAGTAGCGGCAAATGCCAGGGATCGAAGGTCTCGATGCCCTTCGGCGGCCAGGTGCCGGGCACCGAGCATGCACCCATCGCCGTGCCGGGGCCGCAGCCGAACACCGCGTCGCGCGTGGCGTGCACCGCGTCGGCCGGGAACAGCGCCGAGTTGAAGAAGGCCCAGAACCAGGCGACGAAGAACATCACTTCGGAGGCAATGAACAGGATCATGCCGTAGCGGTGGCTGATTTGCACCACGCGGGTATGGTCGCCCTTGTACTGGGCTTCCTTGATCACGTCGCTCCACCAGCTCGCCATGGTGTAGAGCACGCCGATGGTGCCGATGCCGAACACGATCGGCGCGGCGGAGTACATGTGATGCATCCAGCCGATCGCGCCGAACGCCATGATGAAGGCCGAGATCGAGCCGACCACGGGCCACGGGCTCGGGTCGACGAGATGATAGTCGTGATGCTTGACTTGCGCCTCAGCCATTGCCGTCTCTCCATTCGCGTGCCGCTAGGCACGTCTTAATCTTAAAATTCCAATCTCATCAGCACGATCTTTTCGGAAAACCGGTCCCCACTTTTCCGGATCATGCTCTAGCCGCCCTTGCGCTGCTCCGCCTCGCCGGCTGCCACGGGCTTCGGCGTGGCGTCGCGCACGGGGAAGAAGGTGTAGGACAAAGTGATCGTCTTCAGCGTGTCGTTCTCGCTGTCCTTGGCCAGCGCCGGATCGACATAGAACACCACGGCCATCTCGCGCTTCTCGCCCGGGGCCATGGTCTGTTCAGTGAAGCAGAAGCAGTTGATCTTCTGGAAATAGGCGCCGACCGTCAGCGGCGCGACGTTGTAGGCGGCCTGGCCGGTGGTGGTGCGTGCCGACTGGTTGGTCACCGTGTAATAGACCGTGACCACCTGGCCGATCTTGACGTCGATCGTGGTCTGCTCGGCCTCGAACTTCCAGGGCAGGCCCGGCGCGACGTTGGAATCGAAGCTGACCGCGATGGTGCGCTCGAGCGGCGCATCCGAAGGCAGCGAGGTCGCCACCTGGGTGGTGCCGTTGAAGCCGGTGGTGCGGCAGAACCAGTTGTAGAACGGCACGGCGGCATAGGACGCGCCGACCATCAGCACCACGACGAAGCCGCAGATCGAGGCGACCAGCGCATCGCGCGTCAGCATGCGGCGCGTGACCTGGGCGCCCTCGCTTTGCTGCGGTCCCTGGTTCGCCATCTCGCTCACAGCGGCCGCACCAGCACGGCTGGCCCCTTGACGAGGGTGACGGCAAAGAACAGCACGACCATGACGCCGAGCGCGAGCGCAATGGCGATCGAACGCTGGCGGCGGCTCTTGAGCTGCGCCTCTGTGAGGACGATGCCTTCTGGTTCGTTCTTGTCGTCCATTGCTATCCCGTGCGCCCCCATCTCGCCCCCCGGCGTCCCTACCCGATGATCACGGGCAGGATCGCGCGGACCACGACCTCGACGAGGAGGACGGCGAACAGCGCGAACAGATAAAGGATCGAGAAGGCAAACAGCCGGCGCGTGGCGCGGTTGGCCGCAACGCCTTCACGGCGGCGATAGACCTCGATGGCGAGCCACAGCATGCCGGCGCCGAGCACCAGCGAGGTGACGCCGTAGATCGCGTCGAAATACCCCAGCGGCCACGGCGCCAGCGCGATCGCGACCAGCACGATGGTGTAGAGCAGGATCTGCAGCCGGGTCGCGTCGGGACCGGCGACCACCGGCAGCATCGGAATGCCGGCGCGCGCATAATCGTCGCTGCGGAACAGCGCCAGCGCCCAGAAATGCGGCGGGGTCCAGAAGAAGATGATCAGGAACAGCAGGATCGGTTCGACCGAGAGCGAGCCGGTCGCGGCGGCCCACGCCACCACCGGCGGCAGCGCGCCGGCGGCGCCGCCAATCACGATGTTCTGCGCGGTCCAGCGCTTCAGCAGCATCGTGTAGATCACGGCGTAGAAGAAGATGGTGAATGCGAGCAGCGCGCCGGCCACCCAGTTGACCAGGATGCCGAGCGTCATCACCGAGAAGAAGGCGAGCGTCAGGCCGAAGGCGGCCGCCTCTGCCTGGGTGATCCGGCCGCGCGGGATCGGCCGGTTGGCGGTGCGCGACATCAGCGCGTCGACGTCGCCCTCATAGGCCATGTTGAGCGCGCCGGAGGCGCCGGCGCCGACCGCGATGCACAGGATCGAGGTGAACGCCAGCACCGGATGCACATGCACCGGGGCGATCATCAGGCCGACCAATGCGGTGAAGATCACCAGCGACATCACGCGCGGCTTCAGCAGTGCGATGTAGTCGCCCACTTCGGCCTCGGAGATCCGGGGCAGCTCGATGGCGTTGTGATCGACAACCGACAAGATCAGGTCTCACTTCTCTCAAAAGGCGCGGCGCACCCTTAAAGGTGCGCCGCGTTGTCTTGGACTTACTGCACGCGGGGCAGCACTTCGAACTGGTGGAACGGCGGCGGCGAGGTCAGCGTCCACTCCAGGGTGGTCGCACCCGCGCCCCACGGATTGTTCGCGGCCTGCTCCTTGCGGACGAAGGCATCGATCACGCCGTAGATGAAGATCAGGACGCCGACGCCGGAGATGTAGGAGCCCCAGGAGGAGATCAGGTTCCAGCCGGCGAATGCGTCCGGATAGTCGACATAGCGACGCGGCATGCCCGACAGGCCGAGGAAGTGCTGCGGGAAGAACACCAGGTTGACGCCGATGAAGGTGAACCAGAAGTGCGCCTTGGCGATCTTCTCCGAGTACATGTAGCCGAACATCTTCGGGAACCAGTAGTACCAGCCGGCGAAGATGCCGAACACGGCGCCGAGCGACAGCACATAGTGGAAGTGCGCCACCACGTAATAGGTGTCCTGCAGCACGCGGTCGACGCCGGCATTGGCCAGCACGACGCCGGTGACGCCGCCGACGGTGAACAGGAAGATGAAGCCGATCGCCCAGATCATCGGCGCCTTGAACTCGATCGAGCCGCCCCACATCGTGGCGATCCACGAGAAGATCTTCACGCCGGTCGGCACCGCGATCACCATCGTGGCGGCGACGAAATAGGCCTGTGTCGCCGACGACATGCCGACGGTGTACATGTGGTGCGCCCACACCACGAAGCCGATGCCGCCGATCGCGACCATGGCGTAGGCCATGCCGAGATAGCCGAACACCGGCTTGCGCGAGAAGGTGGAGACGATCTGGCTGATCATGCCGAAGGCGGGCAGGATCAGGATGTACACTTCGGGGTGACCGAAGAACCAGAACAGATGCTGGAACAGCACCGGGTCGCCGCCGCCGTCAGCCGCAAAGAAAGTGGTGCCGAAATTGCGGTCGGTCAGCAGCATGGTGATCGCACCGGCGAGCACCGGCAGCGACAACAGCAGCAGGAACACGGTGACCAGGATCGACCACACGAACAGCGGCATCTTGTGCAGGGTCATGCCCGGCGCGCGCATGTTGAAGATCGTGGTGATAAAGTTGATGGCGCCGAGGATCGACGACGCACCGGCGAGATGCAGCGACAGGATCGCGAAGTCGACCGCCGGGCCAGGATGGCCCGAAGTCGACAGCGGTGCGTACATGGTCCAGCCGGCGCCGACGCCGTTGGCACCCGGCTCACCCTCGACGAAGGTCGACATCAGGAGCAGCGCGAACGAGGCCGGCAGCAGCCAGAACGAGATATTGTTCATGCGCGGGAACGCCATGTCGGGCGCGCCGATCATCAGCGGCACCATCCAGTTGCCGAAGCCGCCGATCATCGCCGGCATGACCATGAAGAAGATCATGATCAGACCGTGCGAGGTCACGAACACGTTATAGGTGTGCGTCTCGTGGAATATCTGGACGCCCGGATACATCAACTCGGCACGGATCGCGATCGACATCGCCGCGCCGATGATGCCCGCGATCACCGCAAAGACCAGGTACATCGTACCGATGTCCTTGTGGTTCGTGGAGTAGAGATAACGCCGCCATCCGGTCGGATGGTGGGCGTGATCGTCATGTCCGTGATTTTGGGCGTGATCGTCGTGTGTCGCTGCGCCTGTCGCCATGTTCAAAATCCTGCCTTGCAGTCCCTCTCGGACCTTGCGGTCCCGTCGCCCTTATTCCATCCGCGCCGTAAACCCAGGCCTAAAGCCCGGCTTACTGCGCCGCCTGACCAGCCGAGGCGTAGGAATTCGCCGGGTTGGTCGCAAACTTCTTCTTCGCCCCTTCAACCCAGGTCGCGAATTCCTGGTCGCTGACGACCCGGACCGCGATCGGCATGAAGGCGTGGTCCTTGCCGCACAGTTCCGAGCACTGGCCGTAGAACACGCCGGTCTTGGTGGCCTTGAACCAGCTCTCGTTGAGGCGGCCCGGGATCGAGTCGATCTTGACGCCGAACGCCGGCACCGCGAACGAGTGGATCACGTCGGCGCCGGTGGTCTGGATCCGGACCACCTTGTTGACCGGGACCACCATCTCGTTGTCGACGCCGAGCAGCCGCGGCTGCTTGTCCTTGTCGAGCAGCGAATCGAACTCGAACTTGCCGTTATCAGGGTAGGCATAGGACCAATACCACTGCTTGCCGGTGACCTTCACGGTGAGGTCCGGCTTCGGCACGTCGAGCTCCAGGAACAGCAGGCGGAACGACGGCACCGCGATGCCGACCAGGATCAGGACCGGGATCAGCGTCCAGGCCACCTCGATCAGGGTGTTGTGGGTGGTCTTGGAGGGGACCGGGTTGGCCCGAGCGTTGAACTTCACCACCACGATGATGAGCAGCGCCAGCACGAACAGGGTGATCAGGGTGATCAGCACCAGTAGGAAATTGTGAAACCAGATGATGTTTTCCATCACCGGGGTCGCGCCTTCCTGCAGCGTGTGCTCCCAGGGGGCCGGCTGCCCCATCTCGGCGAAGGCCGATCCCGCGGCGACCGACGCCACACCCGCTACCGCCAACCCCAGCAATTGCCTGCCCAACCGGCCAATCGACATCTTCATGCCGCTCGCGCTCCCTTGCATTATTCCCCAAAGCACCTCCGGCATGTGGCCGGCAATGCAGCACGATCCGCCCTGACAAACGGCCTTCCGGACATACCCGTCTCTGAGTCAAGGTGGGTACGGGAGCCAGATCGCTAGAACGCGTCGAAATCCAGCCTCTCAAACCATAATTCTCAGGCGCTCGCAATGCAGTAGTGGGACCGAAAGCCATGCGCCTGCGATGAACCTGCCGGTTGCGATTTTTCCCGCAAAATCAAGCGAAAGCCCTTGGACCAATTGTCCACCCTGCTTGACAGGGAGATTGCCGGATGTACCCACAGGCGGGTGCTCCACAGGAACCTGATTCGCTGCGGGTTGCCGCAATCCGGCGCGGGAATGGCTTCAAGATCGCCTTCAAGGCGCCGTCATTGCGGTATCAGTCGGCTCACGAGCACGATCCGGAACTGGGACAGCCGGTTTTGCGAAAAGATCATGCTCAAACAAAGAGATGAGATCACGATGCGATTTTTGAGGGCGCATCATGGTCGCGCGTGTGACCGGCGGCCGAACGGACGGCCGGACCGATCGAACATCAAAGGATCGACCCGGATGGGCGCTTCGAACATTCAGGCAAAAGGTTTGGCGATGAGCGGCTGGCTCGGTCGCCTCGTGATTGCAGCCTTCTGTCTCGGGATTTCCCTTGGGCTGCCCCAGCACGCGAACGCGCAGGGCGCGGTGCGTTCCGTCCATGGCGACTGGCAGATCCGCTGCGACACCCCGCCGGGCGCCCAATCCGAGCAATGCGCGCTGATCCAGAGCGTGGTCGCCGAAGACCGCTCCAATGCCGGCCTGACCGTGATCGTGCTGAAGACCGCCGACCAGAAGAGCCGCCTGATGCGCGTCGTCGCCCCGCTCGGCGTGCTCCTGCCCTCCGGTCTCGGCCTCAAGCTCGACAATCAGGACGTCGGCCGCGCCGGTTTTGTCAGATGCCTGCCCAATGGCTGCGTCGCCGAGGTCGTGATGGACGACAAGCTGCTCGGGCAGCTGAAGAACGCCAAGACGGCGACGTTCATTATCTTTGAGACCCCGGAAGAAGGTATCGGCTTTCCGCTCAGCCTGAACGGGCTGGCGGAGGGCTATGACAAGTTGCCCTAGGCAACTCACTTTGCTGCGTCTCAAGACGCACAAGCTCGTAGCCCGGATGGAGGCAGCGCAATCCGGGGCCGGCTCTGATCGCGGATCAACCAGTCCCGGATTGCGCTGCGCTTCGTCCGGGCATCCGGGCTACGCCAATCTCAGCGGACACCTGCATAATAATCGAACAGCCCGCCAGCCTCCGCGGACAGCCAGTCCGCTTCGCCCGTCATGTAGCCCTCGACCTGTCCGGTGATGCCAATCAGGAATGAGATCGGCATGCCGTAGAGCGCGAATGGTGTGTCGACCTCGGCGGCATCGACGCGCGAGACGAGACCGCCGGGATCGTAGCCGATCGCAAGGCGGCGGAGCTTGAGCTGCTTGACGTAGGGCGGCACCAGCGCGCGGTTGCGATCGGTGCTGATCGAGACGACGGCGAGATCGCTGCGGCCGCTGGCGGCGAGCCGGTCCAGCATCGGCAGTTCGGTGCGGCACGCCGCGCACCAGGTGGCCCAGAAGTTCACCAGCACGAGCTTTCCCTTGAACGCGGTGAGATCGAGCGCGCCGCCGGCGAGCAAGGGGATGGCAGCCGGCGGCACCGGGCGGGCGCCTTGCACGAGCGTGAACTGATGCCGGACGGTGCCGAATTGCGGCGGTCCCGACGTTGCACGCGCCGGCATCGCGAGCGAGGCGCCGCCGATCAGACCGGCGACGACGGCGCGGCGCGTGGGCATGCGAACAGAAGTCATGACGGGTTCTCCCCTTGCGCTATCCGCATCGCTCACGAGCGGATGTAGGACCAGCCGGCTTCCTGCAACTCGATGATGTGACCGGGCCCGTTCGGCACCAGATCGACATTGTCGAGCAGCACCAGCGGATGCCCCTCGGCGCGCTCCATGCCGAGCTTGGTGGCCTCGCAGACCACGAAGCGGATGTCGGGCGTCAGCCCGCGCACCACCCGCAACATGTCCTTCACCGGCGAGGTATCGACGCGCAGCATGTGGACGCCGGCATTGTAGGCGACGACCTCGATCTCGAACGGCTCGTTGCGCTCCCGATAATATTTCGGGAGGTTGAGCGCGGTCGAGATCAGCGCCCGCATCACGGTCGGATCGTCCGAGTTGATCGGCAGTACCACGTGATGCACCCGCGGCTCGGGCTTCTTTGGCTCAGGCTTGGAGACTGCAGCGACCGAGCCGGTGAGCAGCAAGGTCACCGCGAACGGGCCCGCGAAGGCCAGCACCAGCCCCGCGGTCAGCGTCAGGATGCGGCGCATCGCGGCCACCTCACGGCGCGCTCGCGAGCAGAGCGAACTGGCTGCGCTTGGCGTAGGCGACGATCGCGCTCAAGGTCAGCAGCACCAGCGCCGGCACCGGCGAGCCGCCGATCACGAACAGATGGCTGATGGTGGCGCCGACCATGATGCAGCTCAGCAGCACGCCGCCGAAGGCTGCGACCGGAGGCAGCAGGATCAGGATGGCGCCGATGATCTCCAGCGATCCGGTGAAATAGCGGAACCACTGGCCGAGTCCGATATGCTCGAATTCCTCGACCAGCATCGGCACGCCATAGAACTTGGCGGCGCCCGCGGCGGCAAAGGCCAGAGCGACCAATCCCCTGACGACCCAGAGGCTGACGGATTTCCAGCGCGACGGCGCCGCGGCAACAGCAACTGACATTAATAACTCCCAATCGTTCGAATCGCTGCGGCGATCCGCCCCTTCGGCGGCTGGCCCGCGGCTTCCGGTGCACTAAATTCGGGAGTAAGATGAAAAGAACAAGTAGGATGCTTTTTGTGGGGTAGTATGAAAAAACTGACTAATGGGCCAGCCGAGCCTCCGGCGGCGTCCGAGCCCTGCAACGGCGACCTGTCGGCGCAATTTCATCGCGCACTGTCGGTGCTGGCCGGGAAATGGAAGGGCGACATCCTCTGGCAATTGGTCGACCGCAAGCGCCGGTTTGGCGAGCTGCGTCAGTCGATCCCGGGCGTGACCCAGCACATGCTGACCACCCAGCTCCGCGATCTCGAAGCCAATGGCCTGGTCAAGCGCACCGTCTATCCCGAGGTGCCGCCGCGGGTGGAATATGAGATGACGCCGTCGGCCAAGGCGCTGAGGCCGGTGTTCGACGAGCTCTACCGGTGGGCGCAAGAGCATGGCTTCCCGACCTCGACGGGCAGCACGGCGCAGCCGGCGGCATCGAACGATCAAGGCGAGCCAGAGGACCCGCCGCAGAAGGCGGGGCGGCGCTCACGGCGATGACGACAAGGTGAGGATGGCGTGGGGCTGCCGTGATCGCCGTCACGATCGCAGGCCCTCCCGGTTTGCCACCCAAAACACTATCTTGAGCAGTCGCCGTCCGGGCCTGAACCGGGGCCGGCGCAGGTTTCCGGGTTGTAAGATGAGTTTTGCGCTCGTCTCTGCTTCAATCGGCCCGAAATCCCTGTGTCCGGGTTCCCCACTGGCAATCAGTTGCGCTTCAGGCAAGGATGACACGGAACGCCCACGGAATCGCACTGCGTCGGAGTGACCATGACCAATCCCGCCACGACCTCCCCTCCCTGCTCGACCGCGCCAATCTGGACCGCGATGCCGTCCGCCGCGAGGTGTCGCGCGGCCTTGAAGGCGCCGACGACGGCGAACTGTTCCTGGAGTTCGGGCAGACCGAGGCGCTGGTGTTCGACAATGGAAGGCTGAAGCAGGCGACCTACGACACCTCGCAGGGCTTTGGCCTGCGCGCCGTCAAGGACGACGCTGTCGGCTACGCGCATTCCTCCGACGTCTCGATTCCGGCGCTGATCCGCGCGGCCGACGCTGTCGCCGCCGTGCGCGGCGGTTATGCCGGCACGTTCGCCGCGGCGCCGGCCCACACCAACATCAAGCTCTACGGCGACGAGAACCCGCTGGACGGCCCGGCGTTCGAGGCAAAGGTCAAGCTGCTCGGCGAGATCGATGCCTATGTCCGGGACAAGGACCCGCGGGTGCGGCAGGTCTCGGCCAGCCTCACCGCGACCTGGCAGGTGGTGGAGATCCTGCGGCCCGACGGCGAGAGCTATCGCGACATCCGCCCGCTGGTGCGCGTCAACATCTCCGTGGTCGCCGGCCAGGGTGACCGCCAGGAGAGCGGCAGCAAGGGTTATGGCGGCCGTGAGGGCTATGCCCGCTTCATCGAGACCAAGGCCTGGCGCGACGCCGCCGACGGCGCGTTGCGCGAGGCGCTGGTCAATCTCGAATCGGTGCCGGCGCCCGCCGGCGAGATGGACGTGGTGTTAGGGGCCGGATGGCCCGGTGTGATGCTGCATGAAGCGGTCGGCCACGGGCTCGAGGGCGATTTCAACCGCAAGCAGACGTCAGCCTTCGCCGGCCTGATGGGCCAGCAGGTCGCGGCCAAGGGCGTCACCGTGGTCGACGACGGCACCATGGCCTCGCGCCGCGGCTCGCTGTCGATCGACGACGAGGGCACGCCGACCAACCGCACCGTGCTGATCGAGGACGGCATCCTGGTCGGCTACATGCAGGATCGCCAGAACGCCCGGCTGATGGGCATGAAACCGACCGGCAACGGCAGGCGACAAAGCTATGCCCATGTGCCGATGCCGCGCATGACCAACACCTACATGCTGTCGGGCGACCGCGACCCGGCCGAGATCATCGCCTCGGTGAAGAACGGCATGTATGCCGCCAATTTCGGTGGCGGCCAGGTCGACATCACCTCGGGCAAATACGTGTTCCAGTGCACCGAGGCCTACAAGATCGAGAACGGCAAGCTCGGCGCGCCGCTGAAGGGCGCCATGCTGATCGGCAATGGACCGACCGATCTCCACAGGATCACCATGATCGGCAACGATCTTGCGCTGGATACGGGAATCGGCACTTGCGGCAAGAACGGCCAGGGTGTGCCGGTCGGCGTCGGCCAGCCGACGCTCAGGATGGAACGGATTACGGTCGGAGGAACGGGCTAGTGAGCAGCGGAAACGAAGTCGTGGCAGCCAAGCAAACCAGCTGGCGCGGGCAGGCCGTGCAACTGGCTGCGATCGTGGCCGTCGTATTCCTCGCCAAGGGCGCGATCGCCGAGCCGTTCTACGTGCCGTCGGGCTCGATGGAGCCGACGCTGTTGATCGGCGACGCGCTGGTCGCCTCGAAATTCCCCTATGGCTACGGCGCGGCGTCGCTACCGATCCAGATCACGCTGCCGGAAACCGGCCGGGTGTTCGGCGAGACGCCGAAGCGCGGCGACGTCGTCGTGTTCCGCTGGCCGGGCGACCGCTCGCAGGCCTGGGTCAAGCGCGTGGTCGGACTGCCCGGCGATCGCATCCAGATGCGGCAGGGCCAGCTCTTCATCAACGATCATCCGGCCGCGCTGAAGCCCGATGGCACCGGCTTTGCCGAAGATGATCGCGGCGGCGGCGAGGACGCCTACCGTTACATCGAGACGCTGCCGAACGGCGTCAGCCACGCGATCTTCAAGATCCGCGACAACGGCCGGCTCGACAACACCGCCGAGGTGACGGTGCCGGAAGGCAAGCTGTTCGTGCTCGGCGACAACCGGGATAATTCCGCTGACAGTCGCGTGCCGGTGCGCGACGGCGGCGTCGGCCTGTTGCCGATCGACAATCTGATCGGCCGCGCCGATGCAGTGGTCGGCTCCTGGGACATGGGCATCCGCAGCCAGCCGGTCTGGACCTGGCTGTCCGGCTTCCGCCTCGCCCGCTTCTTCACCTCGGTGCGGTAGACGGACCCGTAGCCCGGATGGAGCGAAGCGCAATCCGGGGCAAGTCCCTCATCCTGCGAGAAACCCCGGATTGCGCTGCGCTCCATCCGGGCTACGTGCTTCACGGGCACCGGCCGTGACCTTCGAGGACATCAGGCACATCGCACTGGCGTGGCCGGAGGTCGAGGACGGCTCGTCCTACGGCACGCCGGCACTGAAGGTGCGCAAGAAGATGCTGGTGCGGCTCAAGGAGGACGGCGACAGCCTGGTGATCCCCGGCGTGCCGCCCGACGAGCGCGACATGCTGGTCGAGAGCCAGCCCAAGATCTTCTATTTCACCGATCACTACCGCGATTATCCGATCGTGCTGATCCGCCTGTCGAAGGCCAAGCGCGCCACCATCGAGCCGCTGCTGCGCCGGCACTGGCGCACGCTGGCATCGAAGAAGGCGGTCAGGGATTTCGACGCAAATGGCTAGCATCGTAAGGCGAGTTAGCCGTAGGCGTAACCCGCCGCGTTCGCGGCGCAAGAGATGGTGGGGTACGCTAACCCACCCTGCGGCATCTCGATGACCTCAGACCAATTCCTCGCTGCTGCGCTGCGCAACCCCGTCAATCCAGCGATCATCGACGAGCTGCATCGTCTCGCCTTGCCCGATGCCTGGCTGGTCGCCGGCTGCCTGGTGCAGAGCGTGTGGAATGTGCTGACGAAGCGGCCGCTCGGTCACGGCATCAACGACTACGACGTGTTCTATTTCGACCCGGATACGTCGTGGGAGGCCGAGGACGCTATCATCCGCGACCTCACGGCGCGGCTCGGCCACCTCGGCGCCGCGATCGAGCTCCGCAACCAGGCCCGTGTCCATCTCTGGTATCCCGGCAAGCACGGCGTGCCCTACCCCGCGCTGTCGCGTTCGACCGACGGCATCGATCGCTTCCTCAGCGCGAACGTACAGGTCGGCATCCGCCGCAGCGCGGACGGCTACGAGGTCTATGCGCCGAAAGGCTTTAGCGATATCGCCGGCCTGATCGTACGACCGAACCGCACCGCGAATTTTTCGCCGGCGAACTACGCGGCGAAGGCCGCGCGGTGGAAGGCGCTGTGGCCGGAGGTCACGGTGCTCGAGGCGGAGTGAACTTGCCGTAGCCCGGATGGAGCGAAGCGAAATCCGGGGCAGGTCCATCCGCGGCGAGAGCAATCCCGGATGCGCTTCGCTCCATCCGGGCTACGGAATCTTTGCGCGTCACCGCACCACGCCCGACGTGAACCCGGCCTTCCGCCGCGGCGGCTTGATCTCTTTCTTCAGGAAGCAATGCGCGTCGCGGCCGGCATAGCCGGGCCGGGCGTAGGTCCATGCACGGCACTTGTTGTCGGCGGTGCAGGCGGCCTGGCAGGCCTCGTCGCCGTCGCTGCTCTTCAACTCGAAATTCTTGTAGTCGCCGCCGAGGCGGTCGATCGAGGTCTCGATGGCGCCGTTGCGCGGTTCGACCACGCCCGCGCCGCGCACCCCGGAGACGCAGCAGACGTCCTGCACCCGCGGCGGCACGGTGTTCTTCAGCCAGCACACCGCGCCATTGTTGGTGTCGGTCGGATAGTTGAAACTCCAGGCCCGGCAGCGGCGGTCGCGCTCGCAGGTCAGCGCGCAATCGGCCGGATCGCCGGTCGAGACCGGCGCGTTCAGATAGTCGCCGCCGGGACGGTCGAAATTGGTCTGCGCCGATGCCGGGCACGCGACGACTGCGGCCACGAAAACCGCGAACAACACCACACACGCCCTAAAGAGGCGGCCTATCCCCATGAGATTGCTTTCAAATTCGTGCAGCCCCGCGCATCCGCGGGGCGTCATTTGAACGCCATGAACCTGTACGGCTGATGAACGGCGGGTGCGACACCCAAGCCGTCGGCCCGCATGTCAGGCCTCGATCCAGCCCAGGTGGGGATTAGAAGGCGTACTCCTGATAGGCCGGTTCCACCGAGCCTTTCCAGGCGCCGTTGAACTTCTCCAGCATCTCCTCGGCCGGCGAACGGCCGCTCTCGATAATGCGCTCGAGCGGTTCGAGGAAGCGGCTCTCGTCGCGTCCGAGATGGTCGATCCGGCCGCGCCGCCGCAATCCGGCATGCGACAGGATCAGGCACTCCTTGGCGATCTCGAACAGATAGCGGTCCTTGATCCGCGCCTTGAAACCGAAACGCGGCACGTCGTCGCGCAGCGCCTGCCGCTCGGGCGCGGTCCAGTGCCGGACGATGTCCCAGGCGGCATCGAGGCTGTCATTGTCGTAGAGCAGCCCGACCCAGAACGCCGGCAGCGCCGGCAACCGGCCCCACGGCACGCCGTCGGCACCACGCATCTCGAGGTAACGTTTCAGCCGCACCTCGGGGAAGATCGTCGAGAGATGATTGGCCCAGTCCGACAAAGTCGGCCGCTCGCCGGGGAAAGCGGCATTCTTGCCGGCGAAGAAATCGCGGAACGAGGAGCCCGCGACGTCGATATATTCGTCGCCACGCTTGACGAAATACATCGGCACGTCGAGCGCATAGTCGACATAGCGCTCGTAGCCCATGCCGTCCTCGAAGGCGAACGGGATCATGCCCGAGCGCGCATTGTCGGTGTCGCGCCAGATCTCGGAGCGGAACGACAGGAAGCCGTTCGGCTTGCCTTCGGTGAACGGCGAGTTGGCGAACAACGCGGTCGCGATCGGCTGCAATGCCAGCGACACCCGCAGCTTCTTCACCATGTCGGCTTCGGACGAGAAGTCGAGGTTGGTCTGCACCGTGCAGGTCCGGAACATCATGTCGAGGCCGTATTTGCCGACCTTCGGCATGTAGTTTCGCATGATCTTGTAGCGCCCCTTCGGCATCACGGGGATCTGCGCCCGCGACCAGGACGGCGTCATGCCGAGACCGAGGAAGCCAATCCCGAGTGGGGTTGCGATCTCGCGCACCTGCGCCAGATGCGCCATTAATTCCGACTGGGTCTGATGCACGCTCTCGACTGGCGCGCCCGACAATTCGAACTGCCCGCCCGGCTCGAGCGAAATCGCCCCGCCGCCGGTGACATCATAGAGCCCGATGATGTTGCCGCGCTCCATGATCGGCTCCCAACCGAGCAGCAGCTTCATGCCCTCGAGCAACGCGCCGATGCCCTTGGCGCCTTCATAGGGCACGGGCTGGTGGCCCTCGAGGGTGAACGGGGTCTTCTCGTGCTCGGTGCCGATCCGGAATTCGGACTCCGGCTTCACGCCGGCTTCAATCCACGCCACGAGTTCGTCGCGCGACTGCAGCGGCGTCATGTCGATCTGGTCACGCGCCATAGAAAATCCAACTCAAGGGCGCTTCGATCGAAGACGCGTGGTGGCAGGGACATCCACGGGCCACAACGGCCGCGGATGATGGGATCAGGACTATCATCGGGCGGGCACGCCGTCTCGTGCGGACGCTGCCTTGGTATCGTTCTTGACGTCGTCTTTGCCGTCGCCGCAGGAGCAGCCGAGACGGTCGAGCAGACCACACAGCCGCGCCGCATCGGCATCGGACAGTTTCGAGCCGACATGCTTGTCGATCGCGGCGGAATAGGCGTTCCACATCTTCTTCTGCAGCTCGCGGCCGGCCTCGGTGATCTCGACGAACTGACCGCGCTTGTCGATCTTGCATTCGCGCCGGGCGGCAAGCCCCTCGTCGACCAGCTTGTCGATCAGCCGCGAGGTCGAATATTGCGGGATCAGCATCTGCCGCTCGAGCTCGACCGGGCGCAGCTCGCCGGACGGCGCGCGCGACAGCTCGAGCAGGGCGTCATACCAGGCGAGCGGCGGAAAGCCGGCCTTCTTCAGATCCTGCTCGACGCAGTCGAGCACCCGGCTCGGCACCCGCATCAGCCGGATCCAGGCGGCCGTCGCCTCGCTCGATAGCTTGCGTTTCATCGTCTAGCCCATAAGGTCCCGGCACCGACTGTACCGCACTGAATGCATCTGCATCAATCTTGACTATTTCATGCAGGTGCATGTAGGCAATCCCTCTCCGGACGCCAAGAACAAGGGAAGGAATACCCCCATGAAGCTTTATTACTCCCCCGGCGCATGCTCCCTCTCCCCCCACATCGCCCTGCTCGAGGCCGGCCTGCCCTACGACCTGGTCAAGGTCGATCTGCGCGCCAAGAAGCTCGAAAACGGCGACGATTTCCTGCAAGTGAACCCCAAGGGCCAGGTGCCGGCGCTGGCGCTGGATACCGGCGAGATGGTCACCGAAGGACCGATCATCATCCAGATGATCGCCGACCGGGTCGCCGACCGGAAGCTGGCACCGGCGCGGGATTCCAACGAGCGCTACAAGCTGCTCGAATGGCTGAACTACATCACGACCGAGCTGCACAAGAACCTCGGCCCGATGTTCTCGCCCGTGCTGTCAGACGACGCCAAGGCGTTCTTCAAGGATCGCGCCATGGGCAAGTTCAAATATGTCGAGAGCCAGCTCGCCGGACGCGAATATTTGATGGGCAACCAGTTCACGGTCGCCGACGGCTACCTCTTCACCATGATCATGTGGGCGCAGGACCGGCTCGGCTTCGACTTCTCCGGCCTGCCGAATGTGACGGCCTACAAGGCTCGCATCGCGGCGCGCCCGAAGGTGCAGGAAGCGCTGAAGAAGGAAGGCCTGCTGAAGGCAGCGTAAGCTTGCAACGGACCGACGTCCGGCCTTGCATAATCGCGAGGCCGGCGCTTATTTCCCGACAATTTTCGACAGATTTCCGCGTTCCACGTTACGCGATGTTCTCCACGACCGCGCAGGCCACGAAACCCTAAGCGCGATCAGCCAGTTGAGTGCCACTCGATCAACCTGGCGTGGAGAAGCGTATGACTACCTCTGATCGCGACGCCTATCGTGACCAATACATCGCCATGGGCGGCATGGTCGGCGACAGCGCCGCCACAACGTCCGACTCCGGTGCAACGGGTCAGCCCACGGGATCGGACACCACTTCGTCGCAAGGCGACACGACACCGCCTCAACAAGGTGGCTCGGGCACCGGTACACCCTCGACGGGATCGCAGGCTTCCGGCGGCGACGGCGGCTCGGATACCGGGAGTGGTGGGGGCAGTTCGGATACTGGCGGTGGCGGCACCACGACGCCGCCTGGCCAAACCGGAAACCCCGGACTACCGGGATCGGGCGGCATAGTCGGCGGTGACGGCAGCCTCAACCTTGCCGGCAATGGCGGCATCCTGCAGCCGGTGCTCACGGCTGTGAACGGCGCGGTCAACGACACCAACACTGGTGTCCTCGATCCAGTCGGCCAGGCGACCGGAGTGGGCGATCTCGTGCACGACGTGACCGGCCCTCGCCGCAACGATCGGCCTGGGCGAGATCGGCATTCCCACGCCCGCAGCCGACGGCCATACCAACCTATTGACCGATCTCCTCAACGCGCCTGGAACGCTGCTTGATGGCGGCGGGCTCGGCACCGTGCTGACCGAGGTCGGCAGCGATCTCAATGACATCGTCCACTCGGTCGACGGTGTCGTCGGATCGCTGACCGAAGACAATGGCCTCGTCGGCTCGCTGCTCGGAAATACCGGGCTTGTCGGCTCCCTGCTCGGCGAAACCGGCCTCGGGTCGCTGCTCGGCGGCACCGACGCGACCACCCCGGTGACGGGCGTCGTTCAGACGGTGGACGGCGTGATCGGCTCCTTGCTTGGCGAGACGGGTGTCGGATCCGTGCTCGGCGGCACCACTGGCGTACTCGCGCCGGTGACAGAAGCCATCCATGCAGTGGATGGCATCGTCGGCTCTGTGCTCGGAGATGCAGGCGCAGGATCGCTGCTCGGCGGCACCGGCATAGTCGGGTCAGTGCTCGGCGACAACGGCGTCGGCTCTGTGCTCGGCGGCACTGGCCCGCTAAGTCCGGTGACGGGCCTGCTCGGCCATGTGCTGCACGACGTGGAGACGCTGCCGCTGCTCAGTATCAATGGCGGCAACAACGCTAGTGATGGCGGGCTGCTGGGCGGATTGCTCGGCAACCTTTCCGGCTCCAGCACCGGTCACCTCGCCGAGGTCGACGTGGGCCCGGAGCAGACGAACGGAAACGCGATCAACGTCCTGGCCGCGCCGACATCGGGCGACCATCACACGATCGAGGTCAACGCCGTCGACGTGGGCCAGCACGGTCCGCAGCTGCTCGACCTCGGCGCGTTGACCGGCGCGAGCGGTATCAACGTCCCGAGCCTGGGCGGCACCGGTGCCGATGGACTGACCGGCAATGTGCTTGGCGGCCTGAATCTCGGCCATCTGCTCGGCGGCAATATCGCATCCGGGAACACCGCAAACGCGCCGGTGTCCATTCCGGTCGACATCGATTCGGACGTGCATGACCTGATCCCGGCGCCGCTGGCCGGCGATCACGGCATCCTCAATAGCCACGGCACGCATATACTCTGACGCCGCAAGGCCTCGCGGAAGCGCGGATCCCGCCGCGCTTCCGCAAGCTTCCTCACCAATCGATTTGGGCATCACGGCTCGAACATCCGCGAGGGCGAGATGATCGGTCAGGGCAAAAGGTTTTCATCGCTGCCGGCGGAGATCCGCAATGCCGTGCTGGCGCTGCGCGGCGCGCTGATTGCGACCGCGATGGCGAGCGGGCTGGTCAATCTCCTGATGCTGGTCGGGCCGATCTTCATGCTGCAGACCTACGACCGCGTGCTGCCGAGCCGCAGCATCGCAACCCTGGTTGGGCTGCTGCTGATCGCGCTGACCCTGCTGCTGGTCCAGGCCGGCGTCGACATGCTCCGCAGCAGGCTGCTGGCGCGCATTGCCGAGATCTTCGATGAGAGCATGCGCGCCGCCGTCTTCGACAGCGTCCAGTACACCGCCCTCAGCCGTCCAAACAGCGACGGCCTGCAAACCATGCGCGATCTCGACACGATCAGGGGTTTCATCGCCGGCAGCGGACTGATCGCGATCTGCGACCTGCCATGGGCTCCGCTCTACATCATCGTCTGCACGCTGTTTCATCCGCTGATGGGACTGGCGGTGGCCGGCGGCGCCATTGCACTGGCGCTGATCACGGTCGGCGCCGAGCTGTTCACGCGCACGCCGGCGCGGTCGCTGGTCGCGCTCGCATCTTCGCGGTGGCAAATGGCCGAGACCGCATACCACCATGCTGCGGTCGTGCATGCGCTCGGCATGCGGCGGCGGATGGCCGAATTGTGGTCGGACCGCACCAAGGCCTATCTCGACGCGCAGCGCGTAACCTCCGACCTGACCGGCACGTTCGGCAGCACCTCGCGCTTGCTGCGCACGATCCTGCAATCCGGCGTGCTGGCACTCGGCGCCTGGCTCGTGATCAACCAGCAGGCGACCGCCGGCGTCATGCTGGCCGCCACGATCCTGTCGATCCGTGCGCTGGCGCCGATCGAGCTCGCGATCGCCAATTGGCGCAGCTTCATTTCGGTGCGCGCCAGCCTTGCCCGGCTTGCCGACGCCCTGGCCGCGGTGCCCGCACCACTGCCGCCGACCCCATTGCCTGCGCCGAAGCATGACATCCGCGTCACCTCGCTCAGCCTGACGGCGCCGGGAACCAGCACGGTGGTGCTGCACGAGGTGAGCTTCGGGTTGCGCGCCGGCAGTGCGGTCGCGGTGGTCGGACCGAGCGGCTCCGGCAAATCCACCCTGGCGCGCGCCCTGGTCGGCGTCAGCGCTCCGGCGCGCGGCGTGATCCGGATCGACGGCGCCACGCTCGCGCAATGGGACGCGCTCGCGCTGGGCCCATCGATCGGCTATCTGCCGCAAGACGTCGCACTGCTTCGCGGCACGGTGGCGCAGAACATTTCGCGCTTCGCGGCGGTGCCCGACTCGGGCCGGTTGATCGCCGCCGCACGCGAGGCCGATGTGCATGAGCTGATCCTTCGGCTGCCTGACGGCTACGAGACCGAAGTAGGCGATGGCGGCCTGATGCTGTCGGGCGGCCAGCGGCAGCGCATCGCACTGGCGCGGGCGCTGTACGGCGATCCGTTCCTGATCGTGCTCGACGAACCGAACTCGAACCTCGACACCGAGGGCGAGCGCGCGCTGATCCGCGCCATCGCCCGGGTCCGCGCCCGCGGCGGGATCGTGGTCGTGATCGCGCATCGGCCGGCGGTGCTGCAAGCGGTCGACCACATGCTGGTGCTGAACGAAGGGCGCATGCACGCGTTCGGCACCACGGCAGCGGTGCTGCCGCTGCTGACGGCGAAGGCGCAACAGCCGTCACCGCCTTCTGCCCCGGCTGCAACGCCGGTGCGCCGCCGGCGCAAGAAGCAGGTGGAGCCCCGGCAAGATGCCTAGCGCCCGGCAATCGGTTCATCACCATATTCTGGCGGTTGCGATTGCCGCGATCTTCCTCGTTGCCAGCATCGGCATCATGGGCGCCGCCACCAAGATGTCGGGCGCGATCATCGCGCAGGGATCGCTTGTCGTCGAATCCAGTGTCAAGAAGGTGCAGCATCCCTCCGGGGGCGTCGCCAAGAAGCTCCTGGTCGAAGACGGCGCCCATGTCGCGCGGGACGATCTCTTGATCTTGATGGACGAAACCGTCGCGCAGGCCAATCTGACCGCGGTCACCAAGAGCCTGTGGGAGCTCGAGGCCCGGCGGGCCCGGCTACAGGCCGAGCGCGACGGCGATGCCGAGATCGCCTTCCCTGACAGCGTGGCGTCGAGCCGCGATCCGGCCGCACAATCGGTCATCTCGGGCGAGCGCCGCTTCTTCCAGCTGCGCCGGGACGCCAATGACGGACAGAAGCGGCAATTGCAGGAGCAGATCGCGCAGCTCAGGGAGCAGATCAGCGGCATGCAGGATCAACTGATCGCCAAGAAGCAGGAAGCCGACCTGATCGCCAACGAATTGACCGGCGTGCAGCAGCTCTGGGAGCAGCGCCTGGTCTCGCTGTCCCGCCTTTCTGCGCTTCAACGCGACTCGGCGCGGCTGCTCGGCGAACGCGGTCAGCTCACCGCATCGATCGCGCAGGCCAAGGGCAAGATCTCGGAAACCGAGTTGAAGATCCTGCAGGTCGATCAGGACTTCCGCTCTGGCGTCGCCAAGGAGCTCGCCGATATCCGCGCCAAATATGCCGACATGATCGAAAAGCAGGTCACGGCGAAAGACCAGACCGAAAAGCTCGAGATCCGCGCGCCGCAGGCCGGCGTGGTGCACGACCTGACCATCCACACCCAGGGCGGCGTCATTGCCGCGGGTGAGACCATCATGACCATCGTGCCCGACCAGGACAATCTGATCGTGGAAACTCATGTTGCGCCGCAGGATATCGATCAGGTCAAGCTGGGCGCACCGACCGTGCTGCGGTTCACCAATTTCAATCAGCGCACCACGCCGGAGATCGAGGGCGAGGTCAGCCGGATCGGCGCCGACGTCTCGCGAGACGACAAGACGGCTCCGACCTACTTCCTTGTGCGCATTGCGATTCCGCGACCCGGGCTGAACAAGCTCGCGACCACGCATTTGCTGCCGGGCATGCCGATCGAGGTGTTCATCCCGACCACCGAGCGGACGGTGCTGTCCTATCTGATGAAGCCGCTGGCGGACCAGGTGCACCGCGCCTTCAGGGAGAAATGAGCAGTGCAAACATTTCAGCACGCGCTGGAACAAATCGAATTTAGTCCGCATTCTACCGGTTAAGACTAAGTCGGTGCACTTCCGGCTGAGGGCGTAGCTGTCCTTGTTCGTGCGATCCAACCGACCGACTATGACCTGCGGCGCGCCCTCCGCTCCAACTGGTCTGAAACTGTGACGATCGCCTTGATGCTTTTATCGGCCAGCACGCTCGTTGGGTTGGCCACCAGTTTTTACTTTCGGGTTTGGACATTGATGCTGGTATCGCCGCTGATCGCGGTGCTCGCGGCCATCGTGCTCCAATCCGACGGCTACGCCTTTGCCACCGGAGGCCCGATCGTCGTCGCCTGCCTCGCCTTCAACCAGATCGCCTATCTCGCCGGCGCTTTGCTGTCGCCCGAGAATGACGGCTCAATTGTGCAAGAAGTCGACGGCATTCCAGGCCGCCGCGGCAAGCACAAGGTCCACGGCCAGAACGAATAGGATCAGGCCGATCCATGACGGGCCCTTGCGCCGCAACCGCAGCGGAACAAGCCGTGACGGCGGCGAGAGCGAGAAGAAACGCTTGCCCGCGGCCTCAGCGGCACTGTCCTTGAGCACGGAACGCATTGCAGGACACCCCAGCCCGATCGTCGTCTTGCTGATCGTCTTCGATCGACCAGCAAGAGTGATGCCAGCAGCGTGGTGCCAGTGGGGAGCAAGCGTGGCGGGACTTTGACCGCCGTGACCGTCGCGCAACAGGATCAAGTCGGATCGATGACCGGCTTGATCGTGTCGCACGCTGGAGTTCGATGACTTTGCTTTAGGTCGAGCAGCGGAACGCGGCATCACCTCGCCCCGCGTGCGGGGAGAGGTTGGAACGCATCGTCAGATGCGTTCCGGGTGAGGGGGAGCCTCGGCGAACGCAGCTCTGACCCGATATGCGGAGACGGCCCGTCACCTCAACCCTCTCCCCGTGAGAACGACGTGAGAACGGGGAGAGGGAGTGAAGAGGCGCTTACGCCGCCTGCTTCTTCGGCGGGAAGCGGCCGTAGAAGGTCTCGCCCTTGGCCGCCATCTCCTCGAGCAGCTTCGGCGGCGTGAAGCGCGAACCGTACTTCTTCTCGAAGGCGTGGCACAGCGCGACGAAGTTCTTGGTGCCCATGAAGTCGATATAGGACAGCGCTCCGCCGGTGAACGGCGCAAAGCCGAAGCCGAGGATCGAGCCGACATCCGCCTCGCGCACGTCGGTGATGACGTGATCCTCGACGGTGCGCGCGGCTTCCACCGCCTGCACCACCAGGAATCGCTGCTTCAACTCCTCGACGCTGAGCGTGTCGGGATCGAGCTGCCTGGGCTGCAGATTGGCCAGCCCCGGCCACAGGCTCTTCTGACCCTTGCCCTTCTCGGGATAGTCGTAGAAGCCCTTGCCGTTCTTGCGGCCGAAGCGGCCCTGCTTCTCGACCATCTCGACCATCAGCTTCTTCTGCGCCTGGTCGATCGCGTTGGGGCCGAGATCGGCCTCGGTCGCCTTGGTGATCTTCAGCCCGAGATCGAGCGCGACCTCGTCCTGCAGCGACAGCGGCCCGACCGGCATGCCGGCCATCTTGGCGGTGTTCTCGATCATCGCCGGCGGCACGCCTTCGAGCAGCATCTCATTGCCCTCGGAGATGTAGCGCATCACGCAGCGGTTGGCGAAGAAGCCGCGGCTATCGTTCACCACGATCGGCGTCTTGCCGATCGCGCGGACATAGTCGAGCGCGGTCGCCAGCGCGACGTCGCCGGTGTTCTTGCCCAGGATGATCTCGACCAGCATCATCTTCTCGACCGGCGAGAAGAAGTGGATGCCGATGAACTTGCCCTGGTCCTTGAACTCCTCGGCCAGCGAATTGATCGGGAGGGTCGAGGTGTTGGAGGCGAAGATCGCGTCCGGCTTCAGCAGCGGCTGCGCCTTGGCATAGGTGTCGGCCTTGACCTTGCGATCCTCGAACACCGCCTCGATAACGAGGTCGCAGTCCGAGATCACGTTATAGTCTGCTGTCGCAGAGATCCGCGCCAGGATGGCGTCGGCGGCCTCCTGCTTCATGCGGCCCTTGGCGATCAGGCCGTCGACCACGGTCTTGGCGTGGCCCTTGCCCTTTTCGGCGCTTTCCTGGTCGCGGTCGACCAGCACGACGTCGATGCCGGCCTGCGCCGAGACATAGCCGACGCTGGCGCCCATGAAGCCGGCGCCGATCACGGCGAGCTTCTTCACCTTGGTCGGTGGCACATTGGCCGGACGGCGCGCGCCCTTGTTCAGCTCCTGCATCGACAGGAACAGCGAGCGGATCATCGCCGCCGCTTCCTTCGATCGCAGCACCTTGGTGAAGTAGCGCGACTCGACCCGCAGCGCGGCGTCGATCGGCAACTGCAGGCCTTCATAGACGCAGCTCATGATGGCGCGCGCGGCCGGATAATTGTCGTAGGTCTCGCGGCGATAGATCGCGTTGCCAGCCGGGAACATCTGCATGCCGGCCTTCGAGAACACCAGGCCGCCGGGCAGCTTGAAGCCCTTCTCGTCCCACGGCGCGACCGCCTTGCCGCCGCCCTTGATCCAGTCCTTGGCGGCCTTGATCAGATCGGCCGCGGGCACCACGGCGTGGATCAGATTGAGCGCCTTGGCACGCGCCAGATCGACGGCCTCGCCCTTGAGCAGCAACTGCATCGCATCCGCCGGCTGCACGAGACGCGGCACGCGCTGGGTGCCGCCGGCGCCGGGGAACAGGCCGACCTTGATCTCGGGCAGGCCGAGCCGGGTCTTCGGGTTCTCGGCTGCGACGCGGTAGTGACAGGCCAGGGTGATCTCGAAGCCGCCGCCGAGCGCAAGCCCGTTGATCGCGGCGACCCAAGGCTTGCCCGAGGTCTCGATCGCGCGGAACGACAGCGACATCTGGCGGCTCTGCTCGAACAGCATCTGGTTCGCGGCTTCCTCGCCCTTCTCCTTGAAGAGCTGCGCGTAGGCGCGGTTCATGCCCTCGAGCATCGAGAGGTCGGCACCGGCGCAGAACGCCTCCTTGGCCGAGGTGATGACGACGCCCTTGATCGCGGAATCGCTGGTCGTCCGCTTGATGATCTCGCCGATCTCCTGCGTGGAGACCTCGTCGAACACGTTCATCGAACGCCCGGGGATATCCCAGGTGACCAGCGCAATGCCGTCGGCATCGACGTCGAACTTGAAATTCTTGTAAGCCATGTTGCTCGCTCCCCTCGCCTCAGACGCGCTCGATGATGGTGGCGGTGCCCATGCCACCGCCGATGCACAGCGTCACCAGCGCGGTTTCCTTGTTGGTGCGCTCGAGCTCGTCGAGCACGGTGCCGAGGATCATCGCGCCGGTCGCCCCGAGCGGATGACCGAGCGCGATCGCGCCGCCATTGACGTTGATCTTGGCATTGTCGATGTCGAACGCCTGGATGTAGCGCAGCACCACCGAGGCGAAGGCTTCGTTGAGCTCGAACAGGTCGATGTCCGACTTCTTCATGCCGGAGCGCGCGAACAGCTTCTCGGTGACGTCGACCGGGCCGGTCAGCATCATCGCCGGCTCCGAGCCGATATTGGCGAAGGCGCGGATCTTCGCCCGCGGCTTCAGGCCGTGCTTGGCGCCCGCCTCCCTGCTGCCGAGCAACACCGCGCCGGCGCCATCGACGATGCCGGAGGAGTTGCCGGCGTGGTGCACGTAATTGACCTTCTCGACCTCGGGATGCGACTGGATCGCCACCGCGTCGAAGCCGGCCATCGCCGCCATCGCCGCGAAGGACGGCTGCAGCTGCGCCAGCGACTGCATCGTCGTGGTCGGGCGCATGTGCTCGTCCTTGGCGAGGATGGTCAGGCCGTTGACGTCCTTGACCGGCACCACCGATTTGTTGAAGCGGCCTTCATCCCAGGACTTCGCCGCGCGCTGCTGGCTCTGCACCGCATAGGCGTCGACATCATCGCGCGAAAAACCATATTTGGTCGCGATCAGGTCGGCCGAGATGCCCTGCGGCATGAAATAGGCCGGCACCGCCATCGAGGGATCCATCGGCCAGGCGCCGCCGGAGGCGCCGATGCCGACGCGGCTCATCGATTCCGCGCCGCCGCCGATCACGAGCTCATGCTGGCCGCTCATGATCTGGGCCGCGGCGAAGTTCACCGCGTCGAGGCCGGAGGCGCAGAAGCGGCTGATCTGCACGCCCGGCACCTTCTGGCCGAGGCCGGCGTTCAGCGCCGCGAAGCGGGCGATGTCGGAGCCGGCCTCGCCGACCGGATCGACCACGCCGAGCACGACGTCGTCGACGGAATCCTCGGGCAGATTGTTGCGCTCCTTGAGCGACTGCAGCGGCACGGTGGCGAGCGCCAGTGCGGTGACCTCGTGCAGCGCGCCATCGGCCTTGCCGCGGCCGCGCGGGGTACGAACGTGATCGTAGATGTATGCCTCAGGCATGACGCCCTCCTTGATATGAGGATCATAATATATACGGAAGGAAGCGCCGCCGCAGCAATGCGGCGGCAATTTTCAAGGCTTTCTTGTTTGGCGCGTTTTCTTCATGCGAACCGGTGTCCACTTCGCCAGAAAACGCTTCAGAACGCTTCCGCGGCCAGTTCCATCGTGGTGGCGCTGCCGCTCTGGATCCGGGCCAGATGCACGGCGGTTTCCGGCAGCAGCCTCTCCATGAAGAAGCGGCCGGTCACGAGCTTGGTGGTGAGGTAGGGCGTGGCGCCGGCGGCGGCCTTGTCCAGCGCCACCTTGGCCATCTTCGCCCACATGTAGCCGAGCGCGACGAGACCGAACAATTTCATGTAATCGGTCGCGGCAGCGCCGGCATTGTCGGGCTTGGTCAGCGCGTTCTGCATCAGCCAGCCGGTGGCCTGCTGCAAATGGCCGAGCGCGGTGGAAAGCGGGGCGATGAACGGCTTCATCGCCTCGTCGGCGCCGTGCTCCTTGGCGAAGGCCGTGACCTCGCCGAAGAACGCCATCGTCGCGCGGCCGCCGTCGCGCGGCAGCTTGCGGCCGACCAGGTCGAGCGCCTGGATGCCGTTGGCGCCTTCATAGATCATTGCGATGCGGGCATCGCGCACGAACTGCTCCATGCCGTGCTCGGCGATATAGCCGTGGCCGCCGAACATCTGCTGCGCCGACACCGTGTTGGCGAACCCGGTATCGGTCAGCACGCCCTTCAGCACCGGCGTCATCAGGCCCATATGATCGTCCGCCGCCTGACGATCCCCGGGATCGTTGGAGCGGTGCGCGACGTCGCTTTTCAGCGCGGTCCACACCACCATGGCGCGCGCCGCCTCGTTGAAGGCGCGGATGGTGAGCAGCGTACGGCGCACGTCGGGATGCACGATGATCGGATCGGCTGGCTTCTCGGGCTCCTTCGCTCCGGTCAGCGAGCGGCCCTGCAGGCGCTCACGCGCATAGGCAACTGCGTTCTGGTAGGCGACCTCTGACTGTGCGAGGCCCTGCACGGCGACGCCGAGGCGGGCCTCGTTCATCATCACGAACATGCCCTGCATGCCCTTGTTCTCTTCGCCGATCAGCCAGCCGGTGGCGTTGTCGTAGTTCATCACACAGGTCGAGTTGCCGTGGATGCCCATCTTGTGCTCGATCGAGCCGCAGCTGACGCCGTTGCGCGCACCCAGCGAGCCGTCGGCGTTGACCAGCACCTTCGGCACGACAAACAGCGAGACGCCCTTGATGCCGGCCGGGGCGCCTTCGATCCGCGCCAGCACCAGATGGATGATGTTCTCAGTGAGGTCGTGCTCGCCGGCGGAGATGAAGATCTTGGTGCCCGTGATCTTGAAGCTGCCGTCGGCCTGGCGCACCGCCTTGGTGCGGAGCAGGCCGAGATCGGTGCCGCAATGCGGCTCGGTCAGGTTCATGGTGCCGGTCCACTCGCCGGCGACCATCTTCGGCACATAGGTCTTCTTCTGTTCGGGGGAGCCGTGCACCAAGAGCGCCGCGGTCGCGCCCATGGTGAGCCCGCCATACATCGCGAACGCCATGTTGGCGGAGATCTGGAATTCGTTGACCGCCTGCGACAGCGTCACCGGCAGGCCCTGGCCGCCGAACTCCGCCGGCGCCGACAGGCCGAGCCAGCCGCCTTCGGCAACCTGTTTGAAAGCGTCCTTGAAGCCCTTCGGCGTCGTGACGCTGCCGTCGTCATTGCGCTTGCAGCCCTCGAGATCGCCGACGCGATTGAGCGGCTGCAGCACCTCTTCGCTGAGCTTGGCGGCTTCGCCGAGGATCGCCTCGCGCACATCGGCCGACGCATCGGTAAAGCCGGGAAGATTGCCGTAGCGATCGATCTGGAAAACGTCGTTCAACAGGAAGCTGACGTCTTCGACGGGGGCTTTGTAGGTTGGCATGCTGATCTCCCGGCTGGCTCGTGGCCGCATCTGCGGCCGACGCTCTGCAGCTTGTTCTTGGGTTTGTTGCAGCGGACCTTATCCGGTTCGGCAGGTCCGCGGCAGGTGCTAACGCGACTAAAGCGCGATGCGATTGGGTTGAACCGTCATCGCGCGTTAGCTCCTTGTTTGAGCATGATCTTTTCGGAAAACCGCTGCGCACTTTTCCGGATCATGCTTTACGATTGCGACGTTGCGCCGCTCTGCTTCATCAACTCTTCGCCCATCATCCGATGCAGCAGGTTGATCGCCTTGAGCGGACGCACCATCACCTTGAAATGCGTGATCCGGCCGTCACCGTCGAATGTGATGATGTCGACGCCGTTGAGCTTGATGCCGTCGATCTCGTTCTCGAATTCGAGCACCGCGCCGGTATCGTTGCGCCACTCGCCGAGATATCTGAAGGTCGGGCCGCCGAGCACCTTGGCGGCGCTGGTGAGATATTTGAAGGTGATGTCGCGGCCGCGTTGCGGCGTGTGCACGACCGGACTTTCGAACACCGCGTCGGGATGCAGCAGATCCCACAGCACTGACGTGTCGTGGGACTTCATATAGGCGTACCACTTGTCGAGGCCCGGCTTGCTCATTCGGACGTCTCCTGCGGCGGGGTTGGAAGCCTGAACATCGGTCGCGCGCGACAAGGCGGTGCACCGATCACCATATGCATATTGACGCATATGCACAGTAACGCATAAAGTCAAGCGAACTCGGGAATGGCCGATTTGGGAACTGAGATGGAGGTGGGCGTTGGCACTCGGTGACGCAATCCTCGCCTGCCTGACGGAACGTCCGATGACGGGCTATGAGCTCGCCAAGACGTTCGACGCCTCGATCGGCTTCTTCTGGAAGGCCGACCATCAGCAGATCTACCGGGAGCTCTCGCGGCTGCGCGACAAGGGCCATGTCCAGGGCCGCGAGGTGGTGCAATCCGGCAAGCCCAACAAGCTGGTCTACACGCTGACGGCCGAGGGCCGCGCGGCGCTGAAGCACTGGGCGGCACGGCCGAGCGTTCCGCCCTCGATCAAGGACGATTTGCTGGTTCGGCTCTATGCGCTCGACTGCGTCGACATCGAACCGCTGCGCACCGATCTAATGGCGCGGCTGGAACATCACCGCGACCGCTATGAGCGCTATGAGCGCCTGCTCAACAAGCGCTTCCCCGATGGCACCGCGCCGCCGGCCGATGTCGGCAAGATGCTCAGCCTGCGCCTTGGGATGCGCCATGAGCGCATGGTGGTGGAATGGTGCGAAGAGGCGCTCGACGCGCTGTCGGCGATGTCCGGCCGCAGCAACAATGTGCTGCCGCTCGACGACGGCAAGCGCGAAAGCAACGGCTAGAAACAATCGCAAGTTTGGCTTTTGCGCGCGCCGGCGCACCCCCGGAATCCGCTTGCCCGGAAACGAAAGGCCTGTCCTGATCCGGCGCAACAGGTTCCGCAATTCCCTAACTTTAAGGCCCGTCGGCTGCATTCCTTAACCCGTTATTTACCGTGACGGGAAAAAGTCAGCAGCTGAAGCAGACGACCAGCGCAGAATTCGATTGTCTCTTAACGGGAATGCGCGGGGAGGCTGCGGGCGCAGAGTATGGCGCCGGAGTCGGGACCGGACGGAATCATGAATTCGCGCGTATCGTGGAGTGTTGACGGCATCGATCCCTCCGTCCGCGAAAGGGCCGAGGCGGCTGCGCGCCGTGCGGGCATGCCGCTCAACGACTGGCTCAATTCCACCGTCGGCGAACCGAGCCCGCCGGATTGGCGCACCGCCTCCGAGCAACGGCAACCGATGCCGAGCCGGGAAAGCCGCGAAGTCGCCGATATCCACCAGCGGCTCGACGCAATCACCCGCCAGATCGAACAGATCGCAAAGCCGCTGACGCGCGCCGAAACCGTGCGCGCCGAAGTGCCGCGGGGCCAGCCCGCCGTCGCACGACAGTTGAACGATGCGATTTCGCGCCTCGATGCGCGGCTGTCGCAAATCTCGCGGCCGCAGCCGCCGCGCGAACAGCAGCCCCAGCCGGTGCGTGAAGCGCAGATGCAGCGGGAGCCGCAGATGCCGGATCGCCAGCAGCAGGAATGGCAGCGCCAGACCGAGGCGGTGGAGCGCGCTGCCGCGCAGGTCTATCGCCCTTCGCCGCCGCTGAGCCCGGCGTCGTTCGATTCCGCGATCGCGGAAATCGCCGCACGCCAGAACGAGCTCGATGGCCCGGCCCCGCGGCAGATGCCGCCGCCCAGCGCGCCGCCGATGGCCGCCTACGCGCCGCCGCCTGCGTCGGCCGGCCCCGACTTCTCTTCGCTCGAGCGTTATTTGCTCAAGATCACGAGCCAGATTGAGGCGTTGCAGCGACCCGACCATATCGAGCAATCGATCGCGGCCTTCCGTGGCGAGCTTGCGGAAATCCGCCAGGCCATCACCGAGGCGATGCCGCGCCGGGCGATCGAATCGATCGAGAACGAAGTCCGCTCGCTGCATCACCGGATCGACGAGATCCGCCGGGAGGGCAGCAACGGCCAGGGCCAGGCGATCGCCGGCGTCGAACGCGCATTGTCGGAAATCCGCGAGGCGCTGCGCACGCTGACGCCCGCCGAGCAGCTCACCGGCTACGACGAGGCGATCCGCAATCTCGGTGCCAAGCTCGACATGATCCTGCGCGCCAACGACGATCCGTCGACGGTGCGTCAGCTCGAGAGCGCGATCGCGGCACTGCGCGCCATCGTCTCCAACGTCGCCTCCAACGACGCGCTGTTGCAGCTTTCCGGGGACGTGCATGCGCTGTCGGCGAAGGTCGACCAGCTGTCGCAGATGTCGCGCGCCGAAACTCACGGCGATGCTTTCGCCGCGATCGAGCAGCGCATTGCCGCGCTGGCCTCCTCGCTCGAAGGCCGCGAGCGGCCGGCCGGCGCCGACAATACCGACGCGATCGAAAGCGCGATGCGCACCCTGTCGGAGCGGATCGACCGCTTGCAGGTCGGCAACGACAGCTCATCGGCGTTCACCCATCTCGAGCAGCGCGTCTCGTATCTGCTCGAGCGCCTGGAGTCCGCCGACCAGCGCTCCGGCAATCTCGGCCGGGTCGAGGAAGGGCTGCATGACATCATGCGGCACCTCGAGGCGCAGCACGCCCACATCGCCTCACTCGCCGACGCCGCCCGCGGCAACATCAACGCCTCCTCGCCGCAGCCGATGATGGACAGCGGCATCGTCGATCTGGTGAAGCGCGAACTGTCCGACATCCGCTTCAGCCAGTCGGAGACCGATCGCCGCACCCAGGATTCGCTGGAGACTGTGCACAGCACGCTCGGCCATGTCGTCGATCGGCTGGCGATGATCGAGAATGACCTGCGCACGGTGCGTACCGCGCCGCCGCCGACTCCCCCCGCGCCTGCCTATGCAGAACCGCGGATCGAAGCGCCGCGCGCGGCGATGCCGCAGCCGACCGCGCAGCCAAGGGCTGAAGCGTACCAGCCCGAATCCCACCAGCCTGATTCGTACCGGCCCGAACTGCCCAATCCTGCGCTGGCGCAGGAGCATTTCATGTCCGCGCCGCGCGAATTCCATGCCGCGCAGCCGGTCGAGACCGCCCCCCCGCCGCTGCCGCCGCGCGCGATCAGCGAGATCCTCGAACCGCATGCGGCGTCCGCACGCACCGCGATCGCGCCGGAACTGCCGCCGGATCATCCGCTCGAGCCAGGCACGCGCCCCTCGGGCCGCATGTCATCGCCGTCGGAGCGGATCGCGGATTCCGAGCGCGCGATCTCTGATCTCCCCGCCGGCAAGAAAGAGCCGGTCTCGACGTCGAGCTTCATCGCCGCCGCGCGCCGCGCCGCGCAGGCCGCCGCCGCGCAACCCGTCAACGAGAAGGCGGCGCGCGCAGCGAACAAGGCCGCCGCCAAGGCCAAGGATAAGGCCGACAAGGCTGCGAAGGCTGCTGCCGCCAAGGCCGGCGCCCCCGCGACCGGCGCTTCGGCGACTGGCGCGCCGGAAGCACAGCCTTCGAGCATCACCTCCAAGATCCGCTCGCTGCTGGTCGGCGCGAGCGTGGTGGTGATCCTGCTCTCGACCGTCAAGATGGCGATGAACCTGCTCGACACCAGTTCGGCGCCGCAGGTGCCGGCGATCGAGCACAGCGAGCCGGCCGCGCCCTCCGCGCAGCCGCCTGCCGAGAACTCGATCGCACCCGCCCCCGCACCGGCTATGCCGTCCGGCACGCCCGGACCGTCGATGACCTCGCCGACCCCGCTTGGCCGCCAGTCCAACAACACGGCGGCGCCGAACACGCTCGATAGCGCGCAGGTGACGATCCCTCAGGCGCCCGCACCTTCCGCGGCACCGGAGCCGGCCGCGGCGCCACCGGTCGCCGCCAGTAGCGACATCACCGGCTCGATTCCGACCGCGCCGCCGCTCGGCGGCAAGCTTGCCTTGGTCCAGATTCCGGCCGGCGAGAAGCTGCCCGACGCGATCGGCGGTCCGGCGCTGCGCAGCGCCGCGATCAAGGGCGATGCCGCCGCGGCTTATGAGGTCGGCGTCCGCTTTGCCGAGGGCAAGGGCGTGGCCGCGAATGTCGACGAGGCCGCCAAATGGTATGGCCGCGCGGCGCAGGCCGGCGTGGTGCCGGCGATGTTCCGGCTCGGCACGTTCTACGAGAAGGGCCTCAGCGTGAAGCGCGACTTCGACGTGGCGCGGCGCTACTACGTGCAGGCGGCCGAGCGCGGCAACGCCAAGGCGATGCATAACCTCGCCGTGCTCGACGCCGACGGCGGCGGCAAGGGCGCCGACTACAAGAGCGCCGCGCAATGGTTCCGCAAGGCGGCCGATCGCGGCGTCGCCGACAGTCAGGTCAACCTCGGCATCCTCTATGCGCGCGGCATCGGCGTCGAACAGAACCTCGCCGAGTCCTTCAAATGGTTCAGCCTCGCCGCCGCGCAGGGCGATGCCGACGCCGGTCACAAGCGCGACGATATCGCCAAGCGGCTCGACCCGCAGTCGCTGGCCGCCGCGAAGCTTGCGATCCAGACCTTCACCCCCGAGCCGCAGCCGAGCGATGCGGTCAACGTGCCGGCCCCGGCCGGCGGCTGGGACGGCGCCCCCGCGCAGCCCGCGGCGGCAAAGCCCGTCAGGCAACCGTCGAAGCGAACCGCGGCGCTCGCCGCTCCCGCCCACTAAAGCGCGATGAGATTTAGCTGAATCGTCATCGCGCTCTAGCCCTTTGTTTGAGCACGATCTTTTCGGAAAACCGCTTCGCACTTTTCCGGATCATGCCGAGCGTTTTCGAGCGAAGTGGATACCGGTTCGCGTGAAGAAAACGCGTCAATACAAGAGTCTTGAGCCCCGTTCCGATCTATCGGAACGGGAAAGGCTCTAGGACGACAAGAGTGGCAGTGCCTTGACGGCGCCGCTGCATTGTCCGTCCCCCCTTCCGCCGTGTAGACAGGCGCGCAGTCCCGCGCCGATTGCGCACGCGTTCCGGAGGGTCAGGCTTGTCTGTCGACGATCGTCAGGAGGATGGAACGGGGCACCGTTCATCGCCGACCGGTCCCCGCGTCGCGCCGCCGCGCCAGACCCCGTCCCCGTTTGCCGCGCGCCCGAAGGATCCGCCGCCCTCGCCGTCTCGGTCTCCGCAAGGGAACACGGCAGCGCCGCGCGGCGGCTTCCGGTTCTCGTTTCCGTCCATCATCATCTTCGTGCTGCTGCTGTCGAGCGTCGCGATCCAGGCCTATCGCGACCTGTCGCGTCCGGGCGCCTGGGACTTCTGGCGCGAGACCTATATCGCAGCGAGCATGACGTCAGCTGTCATCCCCGACGCCGACATTGACGGGTCGGGCCGTGGCCGGCGGGCGCTGGCGATCAGCGGCAAGATCGGCTCGGCCAGCGCGAGCTGGCTCCGCGACCGGCTCAGCGAGGCGCGGCTCGCGCCGGGCGACGCGGTGCTGCTGTCGTCGCCGGGCGGTGCGCTGAACCAGGCCGCAATCATGGGCGAGGTGATCCGCTCGCACGGGCTTGTCACTGCGGTGGCGACTGCCGATGCCACGGGCAGGCTCCGTCCCGCCGCCTGCGCCAGCGCCTGCGTCCTGGTCTATGCCGGCGGTGTGACCCGCTATGGCATCGCAGGCTCGCGACTCGGCGTGCATCGCTTCACGACCAGCGCACCGGTCAGCGATCCGCTCGCCGAGGCGCAGCGCATCCAGGGCATGGTGCTGGGCTACATGACCAAGATGGGCGTCGCCTCCGGGATCGTCGAGGCGATGTCGCAGACCTCGGATATCCGCTGGCTGAGCTCGAAGGAAGCGCTCGCGCTCAACTTGATCACCAAGCCGGTCGACCGGCCCTGAGCCAACGCCACGTCATTAATCTGAATTATCAACCACGTGCGCAGCCCAACGAGCAGGTGCGGCGAAAAATGCCGTCCGAGACGGAATCTTTAGTCCCTCCCTCCGCCGATATCGGTTATGCAGGACTGCGGCAATCGACCCGCGTTCGCCTGCGTCTTGCGCGCCGACCGGATTCGTTCAGCCGGAGAATGCCCGACCCGAACGACATCACGCCGTGATGCGGCCTTGCGCCCCCAGCATGCGGCGAACCGACAAGAAGCGACGCGCGTGCAGCTCTACCTCCCGATCGCCGACATCCCGGTCAATGTCTTCCTCATCCTGGCGATGGGCGCGGCGGTCGGATTCGTCTCCGGCATGTTCGGGATCGGCGGCGGCTTCCTGATGACGCCGCTTTTGATCTTCGTCGGCATCGCGCCCGCGGTCGCGGTGGCTTCCGTCGCCAGCCATATCGCGGCCTCCTCGTTCTCCGGCGCGATCTCCTATTGGCGCCGGCGGGCGATCGACCCGCTGCTGGCCGCCGTGCTGCTGGTCGGCGGCACGATCGGCACCGCGCTCGGGGTCTGGACCTTCACCTTCCTGCGCTCGCTCGGCCAACTCGACCTGATGATCGCGCTGTCCTACGTCATCCTGCTGACGACGGTCGGCGGGCTGATGTTCTGGGAAGGCCTGCGCGCGATGCTGCGTGCCCGCGGCGGCCGCCCGGTCGCGCTGCGCAAGCCCGGCAGCCACGGCTGGATCCACGGCCTGCCGCTGAAGCTGCGCTTCAAGCGCTCCAAGATCTACCTCTCGGTCATCCCGGTGGTCGTGGTCGGGCTCGTGATCGGCTTCATCGGCGCGGTCATGGGCATCGGCGGCGGCTTCATCCTGGTGCCGCTGATGATCTATGTGCTGCGGGTGCCGACCTCGACGGTGATCGGCACCTCGATGGTGCTCACCCTCGTCACCATGGTGTTCGCCACGCTGCTGCACGCGGTGACCAACCATCTGGTCGACGCCGTGCTGGCCCTGATCCTGATGATCGGCGGCGTCACCGGCGCGCAGTTCGGCGCCCGCGCCGGCCAGAAGATCCGCGGCGAGCACCTGCGCCTGCTGCTCGGCCTCCTGGTGCTCGCGGTCGGCATCCGCTTTGCCGTCGAGCTGGTGATCCGGCCGCAGGACCCCTACAGCATCCGCGAAACCGGCGGAGCCCCGCCATGAGGCTCTGCGCGCCGCTTGCGACCATCGGCCTCATCGTCGCCACCCTGGCGGCGGCGCCCGCTCATGCCGAGCGGCTGATCGTGTCGGTCTCCAACCACCGCGTCACGGTGACGCCGAATTATTCCGGCGGCGAGCTCGTGCTGTTCGGCTCGGTGGAGAAGGACGACAAGACGCCGTCCAATCGCACGAACTACGATCTCGTGGTCACGGTGTCCGGCCCGCGCGCCGACATGGTGACGCGGCGCAAGGAGCGTAGATTCGGGATCTGGATCAACACCGACTCGCGCCAGTTCCTGCAAGTCCCCGGGTACCTTGCGCTGTTCTCCAATCGCCCGTTCGACCAGATCGCCTCACCGGATGTGCAGCGGCGGCAGCAGCTCGGGCTCAACAACGTGCTGCTGATGCAGCGGGTCGGGCCCGACTTTGCCGACGTGGTGCCGAACGATCCGTTCCGCAGCGCGTTCGTCCGGCTACGCTCCGAGCACGGCTTGTATCGCGAGGCGACCTCGGCGGTGACGTTCCTGACGCCGACTTTGTTCCGCACCGGCATTCCGCTGCCGGCCGAGGTGCCGATCGGCACCTACAATGTCGAGATCAAGCTGTTCTCCGACGGCGCGCTGGTGACCAAGACCGAGAGCGCGTTCGAGATCGTCAAGATCGGCTTCGAACAGTTCGTCGCCACCACCGCGCGGCAGAACGGTCTGGTTTACGGCCTCGTCACCGCGTTCATGGCGCTGATGACCGGCTGGATGGCCTCGATCGTGTTCAGGAAAGATTAGACGCGCAGGTTGGGTGGACCGGCATAGCGTGCTGCCGCAGAATTGATGGGTAATCGCTTCGCTCCACAACCTACAGACCAGAGGCAAGATTAGAGAAGGAATCCGATCCCCATTGCGATCACGCTGAGCGCCATCGCGCCGGTCGAGAGCCAGCCGAGCCAGTAGAGCCACGCGCCGATCACGAAGCGGCCCATCACCTCCTTGTGGCGGGCCATGAACATCAGCAGCACCATCACCGGCACCGCGAGCACGCCGTTGACGACCGCGCTCCAGTACAGTGCCGAGATCGGATCGATTGGCGTGAAATTGAGCGCGATGCCGATGCCGCCCGACAGCGCCAGCACCGAATAGAACGCGATCGCCTCCTTCGGCTTGCGCGCCAGTCCGACCGGCCATCGACGTCCCTCGCTGACCGCATAGGCCGTCGCGCCGGCAAGCACCGGGATCGCCAGCAGGCCGGTGCCGACGATGCCGAGCGCAAAGATCACCTCGGCAAACGGTCCGGCGATCGGGCGCAACGCCTCGGCGGCCTGCGCCGAGGTCTGGATGTCGGTCTTGCCGGCCGCATGCAGCGTGGCCGCGGCAGTGACGATGATCGACAGCGCGATCAGGTTGGAGAAAGCCATGCCGGTGATGGTGTCGGCGCGGATGCGCGAGAATTCGCGCTGTGCGCCGTAGTGCCGCCTGATCAGCGGATGCTTGTTGGGATCGACCCGCTGCTCTTCGGCCTCCTGCGAGGCCTGCCAGAAAAACAGATAGGGCGAAATCGTGGTGCCGAGGATCGCGACGATGGTCGTGAAATAGTCCGCGCTCCAGGTGACGCGCGGCAGCAGCACACCGGCCAGCACCTCTGTCCACGACACCTTGGCAAAGGCGAGCGCCGCAACATAGGCGAACAGGCTGAGCGTCAGCCATTTCAGCACCGCGACGTAGCGTCGGTAATTCATGAAGATCTGTGCTGCCACCGAGGTCACGCCGAACAGCACGACATAGACGATAGCCGGACCGCCGATCAGCAGCCTGGTCGCGTCCGCCATCGCCGACAGATCGGCGGCGATGTTGATGGTGTTGGCGATGAACAGCAGCAACACCACCAGAGCAAGGAGCCAGCCGGGATAGTGCCTGCAGACGTTGCCGGCGATGCCATGGCCGGTGACGCGGCCGACCCGCGCGGAAATCTCCTGGATCGCGGTCATCAGCGGGAAGGTCAGCAGCATGGTCCAGCCGATGCCGTAGCCGAGTTGCGCGCCGGCCTGGCTGTAGGTGCCGATCCCCGAGGGATCGTCGTCGGAGGCCCCGGTGATCAGGCCGGGGCCGAGCGTCTTCAGGACGTTGCGGACGCTGAACGGCTGGCGCTGCGCCGCCTTGTCGGCGGATTTGCCATTCTGCCTTCGCGAGGTCTTTCTGTGCTGCGTCATGCCCGGTTCCGGCCGTCGCGACAACGAGCCGGATACCGCCAAGGTTCCTATGATGAAACCGGGGACCTGTTGGCCGCCGCACGCGCGGGTCAGGCGAACTTGGGCGCTGCGGCGGCCGCGGGGCGGGTCACCAGATAGATGCCGAGCGCGACCGGAACGATCCCGAGCAGGTCGCGCAATTCGACATGCTCGCCGAGCACGAGATAGGCGAACAGCATGCCGAGCGGCGGCATCAGGAAGTGATAGGCGCTGGCGGCGGTCGCGCCACACACTTTCAGGAGATGAAACCAGAGCAGATAAGCGAGGATCGAGCCGCCGAGCACGAGGAAGGCGAAGGCGCCGGCAAGGCGCATGCTCGGTACGATGTCGCTGACGCTGGACAGCGTGAAGGCGAACGGCATCACCGCGAGGCCGCCGGCAATGTTCTGGATGCCATTGCCGATCCACAGGCTGCCCTTCGGCGCCAGCAGCTTGAACAGGATCGTACCGGCGACGATCGAGGCGAGCGAAGCCAGCGTGAACAGGATGCCGTGCGGGCTGTCGCTGCCGACCTTGATCCGATGCCAGACGATGAAGGCAACGCCGACGATGCCGAGCACGAGGCCAACCACCTTGCGCAAGGTCATGCTCTCGCCGAGCAACAGCGCCGCCAGCATCGCGGTGAACACCGGGTTAGCCGAGACGATCAGCGCGCCGAGCCCGGCGGAAACGGTCTTGAGGCCGGTGTAGCCGAGGCCGAGATAGAGTGCGTTGTTGGCGACGCCGATCACGGCGAACACCGCCGCGTCACGCCAGCTGAGATCCCATTTGTCGCTGCGCAGCCAGGAGATCGCGAGGATCAGGACGCCGGCGAGCGAGAACCGCGCCGCCAGCAGGATCAGCGGCGGACAATCGGTGACGCCGATCTTGCCGGCGACGAACGCGTAGCTCCAGAGCAGGCAGAACAGCGCGATCAAGAGCGGCAGGGTGTTAAAGCGGGCGCGTGGGGCGGCAATCGAGGATGCGGCGGACATGGAATTTCTCCTTCGTCCATGATCTAGGCCGCCGCCTTGATATTTGGAAATTAAATGATAGACTAGCATCCAGTGGATTTATGAATGGAGGCTGCGATGCTCGACCTGGAGCTGTTGCGCAGTTTCGTCTCGGTGGTCGATGCCGGCGGCTTCACCCGCGCCGGCGAGCGCGTCCACCGCACGCAATCGACGGTCAGCCAGCAGATCAAGCGCCTGGAGGAGGATGTCGGCCAGCCGCTGTTGATCCGCAGCGGCAAGGATGTCACCCCGACGGAGGCCGGCGATCAGCTGCTGACCTATGCGCGGCGGCTGCTGGCGCTCGCCGAGGAGGCGCGGGATGTGGTGTCGCGCCCCGGCAGCGAAGGCGCGATCCGGATCGGCATCACCGAGGATTTTGCCGCATACCGGTTGACCAGGTTGCTCGCGACCTTCTCGCGCAGCCATCCGAATTTGCGCCTCGACGTGCGCTCCGGCCAGAGCCTGTATTTGTACCGCGATCTCGAGCGCGGCGACCTCGACCTCGCGCTGATCAAGCGTGCGGCCAGCGAGAGAGGCGGCATCGCGGTGTGGCCGGAACGCGTGCATTGGGTGACGAGCAAGAGCCACCCGCGCGACACGACGATCGGCTCGGTGCCGCTGATCGGCTTCGGCTCGGGCTGCCTCTATCGCGCCCACGCCATCCATGCGCTGGAGAGCGCAGGTCGCAACTGGCACATGGCCTACACCTCCTCCAGCCTCGCCGGCATCCAGGCCGCGGTCGCCGCGGGCCTCGGGCTCAGCATTCTGTCGGAGATGTCGATCCAGGCCGAGCACCGCGTCTTGACGGCGAAGGACGGCTTTGCCCCGATCGAGCGGACCGAAGTCGCCCTCGTCGCTGCCCCCGAAGCCCGCCCCGCGACCTTGCGGCTGGCGGATCGGCTCGCGGAATATTGCGAGACGGTGCAGGCGAAGGCGGCGTAGGATTTACTCACCGTCATTCCGGGGCTCGCGAAGCGAGAGCCCGGAATCCATCATGCCGCATCACCCGGATAAATGGATTCCGGCTCGTGCTTCGCGCGCCCCCGAATGACGAAGTGAGCTCAATAACACCGCGACGCCACGAACGCATGCACGCGGTTGTCGCCGAGCACATGGGCCATGAAGCCCGACGATCCGAAGATCCGCGCGAATGCCGCGTCGCGGACACTGAGGCCGCCGGTGTAGGCGCCAAACGCCGGCATCACCGCGCGCTCGCCGTCACTGGCAAAACAGCGCCGCTCGATCGAGCGACCGCGGGTCGGCACCCGCGCCTTGGGGTGCAGGTGGCCGGCAATCTCGCCGGGTGCGCCGGTCGGCTCATGACGGAACACAATCGGGCCAATCGCAACTTCGGTCGCAACCATGCCGCCGAGACTGGACGGCAGCGCCGGATCGTGATTGCCCGCGATCCAGATCCAGTTTCGCCGCATCTGGAGTGCCGCGAGCGCTTCGCGATCCGGCTCCGACAGGCGCGCATGCGCATCGCGATCATGAAAGCTGTCGCCGAGCGCCATCACCTGCCGCGGATCGTGCCTTGCGATCACGGCGGCGAGCCGGCTCAGCGTCGCCGCCGTGTCGTAGGGCGGCAGCAGCACGCCGCGGGCCGCGAAGCTCGAGCCCTTTTCCAGATGCAGGTCGGAGACCACGAGCAGCCGCTGCTCTTCCCAGAACAGCGCGCCGGAGCAATCCGCCACGAAGCCGACATCCGCCACCGTGACCCTCGCAACGCGCATGTCGTCACCGTCTCGCAAAGCCAGCGCGCTTGCCGTCACGTCCCGCTCCCCAGAATGCCAGCGTCAGGATGTCGCCTCCCGCACGAGTTCCTCGGCCGCCTCGGCCAGAAGCTCGTCGGATGCTTCGCCATAAACTGACTCGCGGCCGATTTCCAGCAGCGCGGGGACGGCAAGCGGAGAAACGTGGTCGAGATCCTTGTGGGTGATTCGGCCGTGGATGCGCGACAGCATGTCGCCGAGGCGGCGGAGATCGAGCAATCCCGTGGCGGCATCGCCGCGCGCGGCGCGCAGCAGCACGTGGTCCGCCTGGTGCTTGCGCAGCACGTCGTAGATCAAATCGGTCGAGAACAGCACCTGGCGGCGCGACTTCTCCTCGTCGGTGAAGCGGCGTGCGATCAGGCCCGAGATGATCGCGCAGTTACGGAAGGTGCGCTTCATCAGCGCGGATTCGGCAAGCCATGCCTCGAGGTCGTCGCCCAGCATGTCGGGATCGAACAGCGCGTTGAGATCGAGCTTGCCGTGCCGGATCATGAAGGAGAGATCGCCGACGCCCCAGACCGCGAGCGCGTATTCATTGGCGACGAAGCCGAGCGGACGGGCGCGGGCGCGCTCCAGCCGGCGCGTCAAGAGCATGCCGAGCGTCTGGTGCGCCAGCCGCCCCTCGAAGGGATAACAGACCAGATAGTGGCTGCCGCCACGCGGAAAGGTTTCGACCAGCAGCTCATGCACCGCAGGCACCCGCGAGAATTTTCGTTGCAATGACAGCCAGTCGTGCACCTGATCCGGCAGCGCCTTCCAGGCCCGGCTGTTGTCGAGCAGCTTGCGGACGCGTTCGGCGAGGTAGGTCGACAGCGGGAACTTGCCGCCCATGTAGGACGGCACCTTTGCATCCTTATCATTGGCGCGGGAGACATAGACCTGGTCCTCGACCAGGGCCTCGTAGCGCACCACCTCGCCGCCGAACACGAAGGTGTCGCCGGGCACCAGGCCCTCGATGAAGACCTCCTCGATCTCGCCGAGCATCCGGCCGCCGCGGGCGATCGCCCCGGTCGATCCGGAACCGCCGGCGCGCGAGCGCACCAGCCGCACCTTCAGCATGGTGTCCTCGACGATGGTGCCGACGTTGAGGCGGTAGCTCTGCCGCACCTTCGGATTGGTGACGCGCCAGCGGCCCTGCTTGTCCTGCTTGATCCGCGCAAAACGCTCATAGGTCTTCAGCGCGTAGCCGCCGGTCGCGACGAAGTCGACCACATCGTCGAAATCAGTGCGCGACAGCGCTGCATAAGGCGCCGCGGTCCTCACCTCATCATGGAGTTCGTCCGACAGGAACGGCTTGCCGCAGGCGCAACCGAGCACGTGCTGGGCCAGCACGTCGAGCGCGCCGGTGCGCAGCGGCGGCGTGTCCTGCGCATTCTCGGCGATGGCATTGATCGCGACGGCGCATTCCAGCACCTCGAAGCGGTTGGCCGGCACCAGCACGGCGCGCGAGGCCTCGTCGAAGCGGTGGTTGGCGCGGCCGATCCGCTGCATCAGCCGCGACGATCCCTTGGGCGCGCCGATATTGATGACGAGGTCGACATCGCCCCAGTCGACGCCGAGATCGAGCGAGGAGGTGCAGACCACGCCGCGCAGCCGGCCCGCGGCCATGGCGTCCTCGACCTTGCGGCGCTGTGCGACGTCGAGCGAGCCGTGGTGCAGCGCGATCGCGAGCCCGTCGTCGTTCATGCGCCAGAGATCCTGGAACAGCATCTCGGCCTGGCTGCGGGTGTTGACGAACACCAGTGTGGTCTTGTTGCGCTTGATCAGCTCATAGACCTCGGGCAGCGCGTGGCGCGCGCCGTGGCCGGACCACGGCAGCCGCTCCCGCGTGTCGAGCATCTCGACCACCGGCGGCGCGGCGCCGCCGGCGGTGACGACGTCGGCGGATGCGTTCTCGCCGCCCGGCTGCGGCACCAGGAAGCGCGCGAGCTGCTCGGGTTCGGCCACCGTCGCCGAGAGGCCGATGGCACGGGCCTGCGGCGCGATGGTCCAGAGCCGCGCGAGACCGAGCGAGAGCAGATCACCGCGCTTGGAGGTGACGAGCGCATGCAGCTCGTCGAGCACGATGCGCTTCAGCGACGAGAACAGGAACGGCGCGTCGTCGGAGGCGAGCAGCAGCGCCAGTTGCTCCGGCGTGGTGAGCAGGATATCCGGCGGATAGCGCCGTTGCCGCTGCCGCCGCGACACCGGCGTGTCGCCGGTGCGAGTCTCGATTTTGATCGGCAAGCTCATCTCCGCAACCGGCATCTCGAGGTTGCGCGCGATGTCGACCGCGAGCGCCTTCAACGGCGAGATGTAAAGCGTGTGCAGCCCGCTGGAGCGGCGGAGACCGCGGCCGGTGGAGATGAGCGTCTTTCTTGGCTCCGCAGCGCTCGCTGGCGGGGCTCCCTCCCCCCTTGCGAGGGAGGGTTGGGGAGAGGGGTAGGCCGTATCGTTCGGAGCAAGCGGCGTACCCCTCTCCCGCCGCCCTATGACGCGCGATTGCGCGTCGACGGGCGTCGACCTCCCCGGCAAGGGGGGAGGTGGCGATCGAGTATCCGGCAAAAACTTTCCGTCTCTCTCTCCGCCCTCCCCGCTCAACTCCACCAGCGTCGGCAGGAACCCCGCCAGCGTCTTGCCTGCGCCCGTGGGCGCGATCAGCAGCGCGGAACGCTGCTCACGCGCTTTCGCCAGCAGCGCGAGCTGGTGCTCGCGCGGCGACCAGCCGCGTGAGGCGAACCAGTCGCGAAACCTGCGCGGCAAGAGGTCGGCCGTTTCCGACGGCGGGACGGAAAAGAGATCAAGCGTCGACACGCCCAACAGGTAGGCGGTTCAGGTGGCTTCGTCGAGGGCCGGCGGAAATGGCGGCAGGTGGCAGGAGGATATCCCTACTCCTCGCCGCCGTCATTGCGAGGAGCGAAGCGACGAAGCAATCCATCTCTCCCCGAGGGGACCGATGGATTGCTTCGCTCCGCTCGCAATGACGGGGATAGAGCGTGTACCTACCCCTACTCCGTCATCGGCTCGCCGGAGAGGTCCCAATCCTTGCCGTTGAAGATCGAGACGTACAGCGTCTTCATCGGCGTGTAGTCGTCGGGCGTATAGCTGTAGTTGATGCCGTCGAGGAAATAGGGCGAGTGGAAACCGGCCAGCGTGGTGGCGTGCTTCAGCACGTTGGCGCGGGTCAGGTCGTCGCCGCAGCGGCGCAGGATTTCGCCCATCGTCGCCGCCTGGCCATAGCCGGCGAAGGCGATGGTGTTGTCGGGGTCGATGTTCGGCAAGTACTTCTTGCGCAGCTCCTCGAACGCGACCACGTCCGGGTCCTTCTCGTAGCGCGGCACGCCGACTTCCTTGTTGTAGCGGATCGCGACGATGTCCTTGGCGTTCTCGAGCCCCGCAGCGCTCAGGATCGAACGGCCGGTCGAGCCCGCCGACAACAGCTGCAGCGGCTTCCAGCCGAGCTCCGCCACCTTGCGGATCGACTGCGACGTCGCCTTGCCGGTCGTGATGTTGTAGAACACGTCGGCGCCCGACTTCGAGAGATTGATGAGCTGGGAATCGACCGTCGGATCGGTGAGATCGTAGGTCTGCTCCATGATCACCTGTGCCTTGCCGCCGGCATCGGCCAGCACCTTCTTGAACGGCCCCAGGAAGTCGCGGCCGAAATCATCGTTCTGGTAGAGGATGCCGATCCTGGCGTCCGGCTTCACGCTGACGACGTGCTTGGCGAGGATGCGCGCTTCAGTCGGATAGAGCGGCAGCCCCGCCATGGTCCATTTGAAGTTCTTCGGATCGTTCCATTTCGAGGCGCCGGTGTTCAGCAGCAGTTGCGGCACGCCCTTCGAGTTGAGGTACTTGTGGACGGCGGTCTGCGGCGCGGTGCCGAGCGAGCCGTAGAGCGCCAGCACCTCCTCCTGCTCGACCAGCCGACGCGTCGCCTCGACGCATTTCGGCGCGCTGTAGGCGTCGTCCATGGTGAGGAATTTCACCTTGCGGCCGTTGATGCCGCCCTTGTCGTTCAGCATCTGAAAATAAGCTTCGCCGACGCGGCCGAGCACGCCATAAAGCGAGCCCGGGCCGGAATGCGGCACGGTCTGGCCGAGCTTGATCTCGGTGTCGCTCGCGCCGGGATCATACTTCTTGTCGGCGGCCCGGACGAACGGCGCCGGCAGCACGGACGCTGCGATGACAGACAATGCGGTGGCGCCGAATTCGCGCCGCGTATGCTTTTTCATTGTTTCTCTCCCTGAGGCGAAAAGCTCTCGCATTCCGCTTTGCGCCGGGCAAGCGCGAAGTCACCGCCGTGTGGCGCAATGCCGCGTCACGGCAAATGCGTAGCGTGTAGACTCAAGTTGGAGGGCGAACACAGTTCTCTTGCCTTCTCCCGTTGCGGACAGGGTGGCTCGCATCGAAAGATGCGAACCGGACCAGGGGTCACTGCCCGCAGGACAAACTCCTCATCCGCTTCTCCGGTGTGAGAGGTGTGTGATGTCCCTCGAAGGACAACCCAAGCTGAAATCGCCTACTTGTCCGTCGCGCTCGACACGCGATAGGATACTACGAGAGGTTGAGAGACTGCGGCCCGTCATTTGCCGCGGGACGGCAACGATCCTTCTGTATGACGAGAGCTTCGCTACCACATTGATTTTACTGATTGGCGACACTGGCAACGATACGATCGCAAGCAGAGACGAGGCTGCAACTTCAATATTTTGTAACGCAGTCATATTGGCATTCATGCCGAAGCTCGGAGCGAACAATGGCAACCATCCAGGGCACCAGCGGAAACGACACCCTCCTCGGCACCAGCGCACAGGATACGATCAATGGGCTCGATGGCAACGACTTCATCGACGGCGGCGGGGGTTCGGACTTTATCAACACTGGAGCAGGCAACGACACCGTCGCGTTCAACTTTGGCTATGGATCGAATTTTGTCGCGGGTGTTTCCGGCACCGATGAGATGCTCTTCTATGTCGCGCTCGCGGATGTCGCGTTCATCCAGGAGGAGTTCATCAATTATGGCATGGGCGACTTCGACTACTTCCGCGACACATATCTCGTCGACGGCACCCATGTGGGTGAAAGCTACAGGGCCGGCGGCCCGTTCCTTTCATTGTTCGCGGCGTCGGGCACCAGCGTCCATCAATTCGTCGCCAACGGAGGGACGTCCGCATCGGTTTCCGGCACAGCATCGAATGACATCATACCAGGCAATTCCGCGTCGCAGGTCATGGACGGCGGAGCCGGCGACGACATCATCTACGGCAATGGCGGAGCAGACACGCTGAACGGCGGCGACGGCAACGATTATCTGTCCGCCGGTCTCGACGATGGCAGCAACGATACGTTCGACGGCGGCACCGGCATCAACACCATCAGCTATTCAGGCGTCGGCGGCGGGGTCACCCTCGACCTCGGCGCGCATTACGCCATTGGGCCGCAGGTTGGCCACGATGGCGTCTACAACATCCAGGTCGCGATCGGCAGCCTGGGGAACGATACTCTGATCGGCGAGGCCGGCCCGAACACGCTCTACGGCTACTGGGGCAACGACTATCTCTACGGGCTTGGCGGCAACGACGCGATGTTCGGTGGCTACGGCAACGACATCCTGATCGGCGCTGATGGAAACGATGCTTTGCACGGCGACGCCGGGTCGAACTATCTGTTTGGCGGAACAGGCGACGACACGCTGGATGGCGCGGGCGGACTGGCCTCTTCCGACATCAACGTCATGTACGGTGAAGCCGGCGCCGACGTGCTCTACGGCGGAGCCGGAACGAACTATTTCTACGGCGGCACCGGCGTCGACACGATGTACGGCGGCTCCGGTCTCAATATATTTATCTCGTCGAGTGAGGCCGACGGCAACGTCATCTACGGCGGCTCGGGCCAGAACTACGTCTACGGCTCCGACGGCGGCGACACAGTCACGGGCGGCAGCGCCGTCGATGTCTTCCTGATGGGCTCCGGCGCCGACATCATCAGCGGTGGGGGCGGAGTCGACTACGCCTGGGGCGGCGGTGGTTCGGATGTCTTCACCATCAACGACACCAATTCCGAAGTGATGGTGATCCAGGACTTCAACACTGGCGGTGTCAACGACCTGATCAATTTCGCCGGCACATCGCTGCATTCATTCGCGGACGTTCAGGCCGCCGAAACCTACGTCGCCGGGATCAACACGACCATCATCACAGACTCGGCAGGAAGCGCCGTCTGGCTGATTGGCATCGCACCGGGACAGCTGGACGCGAGCATGTTCCAGTTCACATAGGCCCTCCCACAGAGGGTGAAAGCATCACGGCTTGACGGCGACGGCGACGAGGCCTGGTGCCGGGATGTTGTCCTCGTTGCGCGCCGAGAGATCGTCGAGCAGGGCCAGCGTCAGCCCGGCGGCCGCAACGATCGCGCGTACATAGGCCGCGCTGTGCGCGTAGCGCAGCCCTTGGCCTAAGATGACGCCCTCGCCGTCATGGGTTTCCGTGGTGAAGGCGAGCACGCCGCCTGGCACCAGTACGCGCGCGGCCTCCGCAAGCACAGGCGCAAGATCGGCGACGTAGACCATCGCATCCGCGGCGAGGACCAATTCGGCGCTGGCGTCGGGTTTGGTCGAGATGCCCTGCAGCATGTCGTCGACCTCGAGCTCGGCATAGAGGCCGGTGGCGCGTGCCTTGTCGATCATACGCGGCGACAGGTCGATGCCGATGAAGCGGTCGACATGTCGCGCGAACGCACCTGCCGCCAGTCCGGTGCCGCAACCGAGATCGATCGCGCGCTTGAAGAAGGCCGGCTTCTTGGCGCCCGCGCGCACCGACAGCACCGCCTTGAACAGCAGCGCCGGGCCGCGATAGCCGAGATCGCCGACCAGCGCGGCCTCGAAGCGCGGCGCATATTGATCGAACAGCGTCTGCACATAGCCCGGCGGCATCGCGCTGACCGCCTCGACGCCGAGCTGCATCAGATGCAGGCCGGAGCCATGACGGTCTTCGGGATCGGCGTCGCGTGCGGAACGGAAGGCTGCGATCGCGGCCTCGCGCTGGCCGAGCTCGAGGCGGATCTTGGCGAGCGTGTACCAGGCGGACGGGAATTTCGGCACCAGCTCGATCGCCTGCTCGAGCAGCTCGGCGGCCGCCGGCAGATCGCCCTTCAATTGCAGGTCGCGCGCAAACTCGTAGCGGCGGTCGGCAACGAGGTCGCCGGAGGATAGAAACAGGCGGGGAGCCATTCGCTCTAAGGAACCATCTTCTTTTACGAAAGCACGGACTTTTCCCGGAGATGGATGCACCGGTCAAGCCCGCGCATGACGATTAGATATCGCGGAATCAATGCCTATATGTCCGGCATGCGCCCGCAAGACATCCTGATGCCCGTCCCGGCCGGGCTTTGCTGCAAGCCCGGCGGCTTCCACATCGATCCTGTCAGGCCGGTCGAGCGGGCCCTGATCACGCATGGCCATTCCGACCATGCGCGCCCCGGCCACGGCGCCGTGCTCGCGACCCAGGAAACCCTCGACATGATGCGGCTGCGCTACGGCGAGAATTTCGCCGGCTCAGTGCAGGAGGTCGCCTATGGCGAAGAGATCAGGCTCGGCGACGTCAGGGTGTCGTTTCATCCCGCCGGGCACGTCCTCGGCTCGGCCCAGATCTCAGTCACCTGCAAGGATACCCGGATCGTTGCCTCCGGCGACTACAAGGACGCGCGCGACCCGACCTGCGCGCCGTTCGAGCTGGTGCCGTGCGACGTCTTCATCACGGAGGCGACGTTTGGATTGCCGGTGTTCCGCCATGGCGATGCCGCCGGCGAAGTGAACAAGCTGCTGGCGTCCGCAAAACTGTTTCCGGAGCGCGCGCATCTGGTCGGCGCCTATTCGCTCGGCAAGGCGCAGCGCGTGATCGCGCTGCTGCGCGAGGCCGGCTACGACGCTCCGATCTATCTGCATGGCGCGATGGAGAAGATCACCTATTACTATCAGGGGCGCGGCATTCCACTCGGCGAGCTCCGGCCGGTGCGCGGCATGAAGAAGGCCGATCTCGCCGGCACCATCACGCTGGCGCCGCCGAGCGCGACATCGGATGTCTGGACGCGGCGCTTTCCCGATCCGGTCACCGCCTTCGCCTCAGGCTGGATGCGCGTGCGCGCCCGCGCCCGACAGGGCGGAATCGAGCTGCCGCTGGTGATCTCGGATCATGCCGATTGGGATGGCCTGACGGCGACGATCGCCGCGACCGGCGCCCGCGAGATCTGGGTCACCCACGGCCAGGAAGACGCGCTCGTGCATTGGTGCAAGAGCAAGGGCCTTGCCGCGCAGCCGCTCGATCTGGTCGGCTATGGCGACGAGGACGAGGGCGAGGCGGCAGCAATCACCGGCGAGGTTCAGTCCGACGGCGAGGCGAACACATGAACCGCTTTGCCGAGCTGCTCGACCGCCTCGCCTACGAGCCGGGCCGCAACAACAAGATCAAGCTGCTGGTCGGCTATTTCCGCGCAACCGAGGACCCCGACCGCGGCTACGCGCTGGCGGCCCTGACCGGCGCGCTGTCGTTCAAGCACGCCAAGCCGGGCCTGATCCGCGATCTGATCACCGAGCGCGCCGACCCGGTGCTGTTCGGCTATTCCTATGACTATGTCGGCGATCTCTCCGAGACCGTCGCGCTGATGTGGCCGAAGGCTGGAGCAAGTTACGCCGAGCCTTTCCTGGGCCACCCCTCTCCCCAGCCCTCCCCCGCAAGGGGGGAGGGCTGGGGAGAGGGGTACCGCGGGCGAGATGGCAGTGAGACTCCTCGCACGCACAACAATCCGCCTCCGCCGACACTGACCGAGGTCGTCACCACGCTGCGCACGCTCGGCAAGGCGGAGCTGCCGGCGCAGCTGGCGCGCTGGCTGGATGAGCTCGACGAGACCGGACGCTGGGCACTGCTGAAGCTCGTCACCGGCGCGATGCGGATCGGGATCTCGGCGCGGCTGGCGAAGACCGCGGCGGCCGCACTCGGCGACAAGGACCCGCACGAGATCGAGCTGATGTGGCCGGGCCTGTCGCCGCCCTACCTCGACCTGTTCGCCTGGCTCGAAGGCCGCGGCGACAAGCCGGTTAACAGCGACCCGACCCCGTTCCGACCGGTGATGCTGGCGCATGCGATCGAGGACAGTGATTTCGCCAATCTCGACCCCGCCGAGTTCAGCGCGGAGTGGAAGTGGGACGGCATCCGTGTGCAGGCTGTCGCCGGCCGCGATGCGCGCGGCCACATCCAGGCGCGGCTCTATTCGCGCACCGGCGAGGATATCACCGGCAGCTTCCCCGACCTGGTGCCGTCGCTGCATCTGCCCGGCGCGATCGACGGCGAATTGCTGGTGCTGCGCGACGGTCGCGTGCAGACCTTCAACGTCTTGCAGCAGCGATTGAATCGCAAGGTAGTCTCGCCGAAGCTGATCAAAGAATTCCCGATCCATTTGCGCGCCTACGATTTGCTCGGCGACGGCGAAAACGATCTGCGCGAGCTGCCGTTCACCGAACGCCGCGCGCATCTCGAAGCCTTCGTCGCCAAGCTCGGCGATCCGCGCATAGATCTGTCGCCGACCGTCACGTTCGCGAGCTGGGAAGAGCTGGCCGCGGCGCGTGCCGATCCGAAGAGTGCGGGCGCCGGCAACGACGCCGACGCGGTCGAGGGCGTGATGCTGAAGCGGCGCGATGCGCCCTATCTGCCCGGACGGCCGAAGGGCCCGTGGTGGAAGTGGAAGCGCGATCCGCACATCATCGACGCGGTGCTGATGTATGCCCAGCGCGGCCATGGCAAACGTTCATCCTACTATTCCGACTACACGTTCGGAGTCTGGACCCGCGGTGAGGCCGGCGACGAGCTGGTGCCGGTCGGCAAGGCCTATTTCGGCTTCACCGACGAGGAGCTGTTGCAGATCGATCGCTTCGTCCGTCGCAACACCACCGAGAAGTTCGGTCCGGTGCGACATGTCGTGCACGAGCCGGATCAGGGGCTGGTGCTGGAGGTCGCCTTCGAGGGCCTGCAGCGCTCGCTGCGGCACAAATCCGGCGTCGCGATGCGTTTTCCCCGCATCAGCCGGCTGCGCTGGGACAAGCCCCCGCGCGACGCCGACCGACTGGAGACACTTGAACGGATGTTAATCTCCATGACAGGAAGTTAAACCCGCAAGCCGGATGGCAGCCATTGATCGCGCCCCGCGGGTTTCCCATGTGCACCGCCGTGACCTATAATGCGGGCGCTTCCGCCAGGAGAGAGCGATGCCAGACAACATCAGGGACTTGCCGGCCGGCGGCCAGAGCGACGGCCTGTACCGCTTTCTCGGCGGCTCGCCGCTGTCGGTGGCATTCCGGCTGATCCTGCTCTCGATCCTGGTCGGCGTCGTGCTCGCCGCGATCGGGCTCGACCCCTGGAACATCCTCTACAGCATCCGCAGGCTGTTCCAGAGCCTCTGGGATCTCGGCTTCGACGCGATCAACTGGGCCTGGCGCTACTTCCTGCTCGGCGCCGTGATCGTGATCCCGATCTGGCTGCTGTCGCGGCTGTTCGGCGCGCCGCGCGGCCGCTGATAAGCGAGGGTTCGCAGCCGATGCAATTGCGATTTGTCGGCTGCGGCGATGCGTTCGGCTCCGGCGGCCGCTTCAACACCTGCTTCCATGTCAGCGGCGAGCGCGCCAATTTCCTGATCGATTGCGGCGCCTCGTCGCTTCCCGCGCTGAAGCGGCTCGAGATCGACCGCGACGCCATCGACCTGATCCTGATCACGCATTTCCACGGCGATCATTTTGCCGGCCTGCCGTTCTTCCTGCTCGACGCGCAGTTCTCCCGCCGCACGAGGCCGCTGGTGATCGCAGGTCCCGAAGGCATCGAAACCAAGCTACCCCAGGTGATGGAGGTGATGTTCGAGCATTCCTCCAGGACCAGACAGCGCTTCGATCTGTCGGTCGTCACGCTCGCGCCGCAGGAGCCGCGCAGCTTCGGCGAGACGACCGTGACGCCGTTTCCCGTGCTGCACGGCGAATCCGGTGGGCCATTCCTGGCCTATCGCATCGAAGCGGAAGGCCGCGTGATCAGTTACAGCGCCGATACCGAATGGACCGACACGCTGATCCCGGCGGCGCAAAACGCCGACCTCTTCATCGCTGAAGCCTATACCCACGACAAGATGGTCAAGAACCATCTCAGCCTGACAACGCTGGAAGCGCATCTGCCGGCCATCAACGCGAAACGCGTGGTGCTGACCCATATGAGTGACGACATGCTCGGCCGCATCGACGGCCTGCCCTACACAGCGGCGAGCGACGGCATGGTCGTGATATTCTGACCGCGCAATTGCAGGATAGGCCGCCCAGCCCCTTCGCCACCGCATTGCTCTGAGAACATTTCCAGCATGGCCGCGCGGCGGATGACGCGATAGAAGCGTACATTCATCACACTTGTAGCCATGCACGCCCCGGTTCACCAAGAGATCACGACCCGCCAGGTGTTTGCCATCGCCGGTCCCGCGATGGTCGCGAACCTGACCACGCCGCTGATCGGCATCGTCTCGACCACCGCGATCGGTCGCCTCGACGACGCCGCGCTGCTCGGCGGCGTGGCAATGGCCTCGGTGATCTTCGATTGCCTGTTCTGGCTGTTCGCCTTCCTGCGCATGAGCACGCTGGCCTTCACCGCACAGGCGCAAGGCGCCGGCGAGCCGCAGGAATATGCCGCGATCCTGGTCCGCGGGTTCATCGTCGCCGGGCTGATCGGCGCGGCGCTGATCGCGCTGCAGGTTCCGCTGGCCGCAATCATCTTCCAGCTGATGGGCGGCAGCGAGGGCGTCACCCGCGCGTCGAAATCCTATTTCATGATCCGGATCTGGTCGGCGCCGCTGGCGCTGGCCAATTACGTCATCCTGGGCTGGCTGGTCGGCCAAGCCCGCGCCAATCTGGCGCTGGCGCCGCAGATCGTGATCAACCTCATCAACATGATCGCTACCGTGCTGTTGGTGCAAACCTATGGCGCCGGCATTGCCGGCGCCGCGATCGCAGCCGTGCTCGCCGAGACGACCGGTTTCGTTGTCGGCATCGTCGTGGCGTGGCGGATCTCGCAAGGCGGCTTCGCGGTTCCCGCGGCCATGCTGTTCGATCGCGCCAAGCTGATGCGGATGCTGGCCGTCAATCGCGACATCATGGTCCGCACCGCGGCGCTGATCGTCGTGTTCCTGTTCTTCACTGCCAAGGGCGCGCGCGAGGGCGACGTCACGCTGGCGGCGAACTCGGTGCTGAACAATTTCCTGCTGGTGAGTGCCTTCTTCCTCGACGGCCTCGCCAATGCCGCGCAGCAGCTGTGCGGCCGCGCCTTCGGCGCCCGCGACGGACGAGGCTTCGCCGATTCGACCCGGCTGGTGCTGCTGTGGGGCATCGGCTTTGCGCTGGCTGTCTCGGTGCTGTTCGCGCTGTTCGGGCCGGCGCTGATCAATTTGATGACGACCAGCGACGACGTGCGCAGCTCAGCGCGCGACTTCCTGCCGTTCGTGATCCTGGCGCCCTTGCCCGGCGTGTTCGCCTTCGGCTTCGACGGCATCTATGTCGGCGCGACCTGGGCCCGCGAGATGCGCAATCTGATGCTGGCCTCGCTCGCGATCTTCCTCGCCACCTGGTGGATGCTTAGCAGCTACGGCAACACCGGGCTGTGGATCGCGCTGCTCGGCTTCTACGTCGCCCGCGGCGGCCTGCAAGGCCTGCGCTATCCGGCGATGCTGCGGAAGTCGTTCAAGATCGTGTAGCTCTGTAGCCCGGATGCAGCGAAGCGAAATCCGGGGTCTGTGTCCGCGGTGAGGCTATCCCGGATTGCGCGGAGCCTGTCATCGGACGCGCGTTCGCGCGACCCGTTGGCTCCATCCGGGCTACGGGCAACTACCTCACCGGCCAATCTTCGGCCGTGATCGTCGCCGCATCGGCACCGACGATTTCCGACAGAGAGTCACGCCCGGTCCGCAGCAAGGTCGAGGACAGATCGCGCTTGATGTCGTCGACCAGGCCGATGCCCTTGTAGACCAGCGAAGAATACAGCTGGATCAGGCTGGCGCCGGCGCGAATTTTCGTCAGCGCCGCGCCGCCAGAATCGATGCCGCCGACGCCGACAAGCGGAAACGCGCCTTCGACGCGGACATAAGTCTCGGCCACCATCCGCGTCGACAGCCGGAACAGCGGACGGCCGGACAGGCCGCCCTGCTCCTTGGCGCGGTTCTCCTCGCGCAAGGTCGAGGGACGCGCCAGCGTGGTGTTGGCGACGATCATGCCGTCGACCCGCCGCGAGCGCGCGATGTGCACGACATCGTCGAGCTCGGCGAGGCTCAGGTCCGGCGCGATCTTCAGCAGCACCGGCGAATCGCCGGCGTTCTTGCGCACGCGCTCGCGGGTGTCGATCACCCGCGCCAGCAGATCGTCGAGCGCCGCCGATTGCTGCAGATTGCGCAGGCCCGGCGTGTTGGGCGAGGAGACGTTGACGGTGAAATAGCTCGCGACCGGGGCAAAGGTCTCGATCAGCTGCACATAGTCCGCGACGCGGTCCGTCGAATCCTTGTTGGCCCCGACATTGACCCCGACGATCCCTGCTGCGCCACCGCGCGCGGCGAGCCGGCGCAGCACGGCGTCCGCACCGTCATTATTGAAGCCCATGCGGTTGATGACTGCCTCGTCGCGCTCGAGGCGGAACAGCCGCGGCCGCGGATTGCCGGCTTGCGGCTTCGGCGTCACCGAGCCGATCTCGACAAAGCCGAAGCCGAGCCGCAGCAGCGCGTCGGGCACTTCCGCGCTCTTGTCGAAGCCCGCCGCCATGCCGATCGGATTCGGAAAATTCAGCCCGAAGGCACGCACCGCGAGCTTGGGATCATCCGCCCGCTGCCGGAACGGCGGCAACAGCTTCAGGCCCTGGATCGCCATGCGATGGGCATCTTCGGCATCGAACAGGCGCAGCAGCGGCAGCGAGAAGGCATCAAAGGCACGGATCACGGCTTGAGCTCCGGAACGTCGTGGCCGCCGTCGGAGCGCGCGCGCAGGTCGAGGATTTCGGTGACCGCGCCGAGATCGAGTTCGCCGTAGAGATGCGGGAACAATTCGTCATTGCGCGACCGCTCCCAGCGGAGGGCGTCGCCGAGCGCATCGGCATCGACCGCGACCAGGAACAGGCCGGTTTGCCCGTGATAGTGCTTGCGTGCGGTTTCGGCCACCTGGGCGGCGGTCGAAAAATGGATGAAGCCGTCGCGTTTGTCGTCCGCACTGCCCCGGTACACGCCCTGCCGCTCGGCCTCGCGCCAAGCCGAAGCGGGGGTGATTTTGTAGATCATAGGCACGGCCCGGCCTTCCCTTTTGTCCTTGAGTCTTTTGGGGGTTTATCCGGATTTGCGGGGAAAGGCCCCAATCGCCATCTGGCGAGCGAGGGACCGTATCGGCGGTGGCCGCGCAACTCAAGCGGTGTCGGGACACATCCGCCGGCAGATTTGCGAAAATCGAAGTTTCAGGCAATAATTCCTACCTTCCGGGATGTTCTCGATGGCCAAACAGTCCAAAGCCGCCCGACCGCTGACCCACGCTCAGGTCTGGGCCGCGCTCGACCGGCTTGCCGAGCGTGCCGGCCTGTCACCATCCGGCCTCGCCAAGCAGTCCGGCCTCGATCCCACCACCTTCAACAAGTCGAAGCGCGTCACCGGTGACGGGCGCGAGCGCTGGCCGTCGACCGAATCGCTCTCCAAGGCGCTGGCCGCGAGCAATGCCAGCATGGAGACCTTCGTGCAGCTGCTCGGCGATGGCGCGCGCGGCGGCCAGTCGGTGCCGCTGATCGGCTTCGCGCAGGCCGGCGCCGGGCGGCTATTTCGACGACAGCGGGTTTCCGGCCGGCAAGGGCTGGGATGAAGTGGCGCTGCCGGGGACCTCAGACGAGCACGCTTATGCGCTGGAGATCGAGGGCGACTCGATGAAGCCGGCCTATCGCGAAGGCGACATCATCGTGGTGTCGCCCGCGACCGCGATCCGCCGCGGCGACCGCGTCGTGGTGCGCACCACCGGCGGCGAGGTGATGGTGAAGGAATTGAAGCGCCGCACCGGCAAGGTGCTGGAGCTCGCCTCGCTCAATCCGGAGCATTCCGACCGCATGCTCGATACTGAGGAGGTCGCCTGGATCGCGCGCGTGGTGTGGGCGAGCCAATAGCGGGCATCGCAAGCGGCCACACCAACGGTGTCGTCCCGGCGAAGACCGGGACCCATCACCACCGATGATAATTGCTGCACCAAGCTGGGGCCACAGCGCGCTTCAACAACATGCCCTGTGGTAATGGGTCCCGGCTTTCGCCCATGTGCGTTAAGGTAGTGGATACATGGTTTGATAGCGGCGCTTTTTCCTCGGGGGCTCGCGGAGGTGTCGGCGAAGAGTGGAGAGAGATCGGCGAAGGCGAGCCATTGTCGGCTGCGGAATGATCGCCTGCAGGAGTGAGGCGACGAGTTGGCGGAGCAAGCGCCACGCGCCGGGGCGGGTCAGGCGGCGTCCGCCAAGCGGGGAGAGTCCTCGAGTTCGTCGACAAGCGGCTCGAGCAAGAGAATAACCAGCAGATGAGCGAGGATGTGAGGTCGGGCCGTTCGTTCGTCAGTTCCCGGCGGCCCCTTCAGGCCGATCAGGCTCTTCAGTCGCTTGAAGCCCAGTTCGATCCGCCAGCGCAGGCGATAGAGGGCGAGAACATCATCCGCGGTGAAGTCATCCGGAGCAAGTGAGGTGACCAGGATGACCCAATCGGCGGCCTCAAGCGTTTGCTTGGAGAGCTGATGGCCTCCCTTCTGTGCGGTCCGGTGCGCCTTGCGTCGTGCCTCGGCAGCAGCCTGTTGCGGCTTCTTGATGGCGACCAGACGCACGGCGAGCGGCGCGCCGTGCTTGGGTTTGATCCAAATCGGACAATCGATGAGGCCTCGTTCCGCCGCCTTGCGCAGCTCAGCCATGAGGTCCAGCGCACAGCCTTTGCAATCGAGCCAGCGCGCGCTCTTCCAACCAGCCCGAATGACGAAGTCTGCGCCGGCCTCGATCAGCCGTGCCATGCGTTCCGGCTGCAAATAGGCCCGATCGGCAAGACGGATTTCGCCCGCAACCACCGGGATCCGGTCGAGCGTCTCGCCTTCTTGCTGATCGGTCAGTTCGAAGTGGCCAAATCGTTCCTGCGGAAGATCGAACGCGCTGTGAATGCGCCACACCTCGTTCTTCTTCCTGGCATCCAGCGCTTTCTTCGGCACCGTGGTAGCATCGATGATCCGGATCAAGCGACCTCGGCTTGCCTTCGGGGCAGCGGCAGCAAGCGCCTGACCCACCAGCAGCGCCAGCCAATCTCCGCACTGACGCAAACGATACAGCAACGCCACGCAGGAAATGTCGACAAGGCCGACCGATGTCGCCCATGCCGCCGTCGAGCGAAGTCCCCGCTCACTCAAACAATAAGCCAGGATCAGCCGCAGCAAATCCACCGCACTCCTAATCTCGCGCGGACGCACGAAAGCCTTCGTCTCACGTGCCGTGCGATTGAGTGCTTCTGCCCCACCGAGCCGGGTCACGACGCCCGCCCAGTCGCCATTCACCAGCGATTCGTGTGTCATTCCATGCTGGAATCACAAACGATTCCGCCACACAAGCCTATTTTAACGCCGATGGGCTTTCGCCGGGACGACGGCGGAGATTGCGGATGCGCTGCGTAGTCTACGTCGCGTAGTCCGGCTCCTTGCGGTCCAGCATCCGCTTCAGCGCATCGAAATGCCGCTGCGCCGGGCTCGGGCCGTTGTAGAGATGGTCGTCGCGGAAATCGCGCTTGGTCTTCTCCACCACATGCGGCGGCAATTGCTTGAGCGGCTGCTGGGTCCACATCGCGTAGATTTGCACCTGCGCGGCGCGCTCGATGTAATAGAGCCGGTCATAGGCGTCGGCGACGGTCTCGCCGACGGTCGAGATGCCGTGATTGGCCATGAACAAAATGGTCTTGTTGCCGATCACCTTGGCGAGCCGTGCGCCTTCCTCGGGGTCGAGCGCAGGTCCGGTGTAGAGATCGTCATAGGCGATCGCCTCCGACAGCCCGACCTCGGTCTGGCCGATCTCCTTGATCCGCGGATCCTCGAGCCGGGTCAGCGCGCTGGCATACGGCATATGGGTGTGGAACACCGCCTTGGCCTGCGGCAGCGCCTTGTGGATCGGCGCATGGATACAGAAGCATGAGCGCTCGACCTCACCCTCGCCGCGCTTCACCTCGGCATCGTCGATGCCGACCTCCATGAACGACGACGCGGTGACCTCCGACCAGTGCATGCCGAACGGAATCTGGTAGTAGCGGTCGGTGCGGCCGGGAACCACGAAGGTGAGATGGTTGAAGATGCCTTCGGAAAAGCCGTGGATGTAGGCGAGCCGATGCGCCGCCGCGAGATCGACCCGCGCCTGCCATTCCTCGGCGCCCGAACTGTCCTGCAGCGATGTCGGTGAAACCCTGAACTGCATGCGCATGCTCCCATCTGTGCCGCCCCCTTGGCGGAGGCCGTGCTGATTTTATGGGGCCGACTGTAGCGCAATCCGGCAACAGCCTCGGCTGAAATTGCGGCAGGACTGCCATCTGGTTTTGCGGCGCTACGCCGCAGTGTGCGCTCGTAGCCCGGATGGAGCCAACGGGTCGCGCGAACGCGCGCCCGATGACAGGCTCCGCGCAATCCGGGGCACCGAGGCCGCTGATGATGATCCCCCGGATTTCGCTTCGCTTCATCCGGGCTACACATCCTTCAAATTGCGACCACCGCAAATTACGACGACCGTGCCAATGCGCCGTCGATCATGTTGACCGCGTTCTGCACGCCGTAGACCGCGACGAAGGAACCGAAGCGCGGGCCCTTCTCCTGGCCGAGCAGCACCTGGTAGAGCATGTTGAACCAATCGAGCGAGACGCCGGGGCGGCCGTCCTTGCCCTTCTTGACCAAGTCGAGGAACGGCTCGCGGCGGCCGATCTCGTAGACCACGTTCTGGATGTCTTCCGCGGTCGCCTCAGCCGGCATGTTGGCGAGCGCATCGCGCAGGTCCTGCAGCGCGGCGCGTTCGCCATCGGTCGGCTCGCGGAACTGCTTGGTCGGCGCCACGAAGTCGCGATAGTAGTTGATGGCGTAGCCGACCATCGCATCGAGCTTCGGATGGGTCTGCGGCGTCACACCCGGACGATAGCGGCCGATGAAGCCCCACAGCGTCTCGGCATTCTCCGCATTCGACGACGACACCAGCGTCAGCAAGAGCTGAAAGGTGACGGGCATGTCGGCCTGCGGCGGCTTGCCGGAATGGATGTGCCAGACCGGATTTTGCAGCTGCTGCCGCGCCTCCTGGCGCGTGAAGCCGTCGAGGAACTGCTGGTAGTCGTCGACATTGCGCGGGATGACGTCGAAATAGAGTCGCTTCGCCGCCTTGGGCTCGCGATACATGAACAGCGACAGCGATTCCGGCGAGGCGTAGCGCAGCCATTCGTCGATGGTCAGGCCGTTGCCCTTCGACTTCGAGATCTTCTGGCCCTTCTCGTCGAGGAACAGTTCGTAGTTGAAGCCTTCCGGCGGCGTGCCGCCGAGCGCGGAGCAGATCTTGCCCGACAGCTTCACCGAATCGATCAGGTCCTTGCCGGCCATTTCATAGTCGACACCGAGCGCATACCAGCGCATCGCCCAGTCCGGCTTCCATTGCAGCTTGCAGCGGCCGCCGGTGACGGGAACGGTGACGCTCTCCTTGGTCTCGGGATCTTCGTAGGAGATCGTGCCGGCCTTGGCGTCATGCGCGGTCACCGGCACGTAGAGCACGAGGCCGGTGCGCGGACAGATCGGCAGGAACGGCGAGTAGCTCGCGGCGCGCTCCTCGCGCAGCGACGGCAGCATGATCGCCATCACCTTCTCGATCCGCTCCAGCATGCGCAGCAGCGCGGCGTCGAACCGGCCGGAGGTGTAATACTCGGTCGAACTCGCGAATTCGTAGTCGAAGCCGAACTGGTCGAGGAAGGCGCGCAGCCGCGCATTGTTGTGCTGGCCGAAGCTCGGATGGGTGCCGAACGGATCGGGCACCTTGGTCAAGGGCTTGCCGAGATGCTGCTCGAGCAACTCCCTGTTCGGCACATTGTCCGGCACCTTGCGCAGGCCGTCCATATCGTCGGAGAAGGCCAGCAGGCGGGTCTTGATCTTATCTTCGGTGAGCACGCGGAAGGCGTGGCGCACCATCGTGGTGCGCGCGACCTCGCCGAAGGTGCCGATATGCGGCAGGCCCGAGGGGCCGTAGCCGGTCTCGAACAGCACCTCGTCCTTGGGATTTTTCTTCAGCCGCGCCACAATCGCTTTCGCCTGCTCGAACGGCCAGGCGTTGGATTGTTCGGCGAGCGCCCGCAGGTCGCTCGGGCTGGCAGAAGGATCGATCACGGACATTCCTCAGGCTTTCTCCAAAAAGGCCGCGAAAACTAACGCTTTCGCGGCAAAATGCAAAACGACGGGAAGCTTGTCGTCATTCCGGGATGGTGCGTCAGCACCAGACCCGGAATCTCGAGATCCCGGGTTCGATGCTACGCATCGCCCCGGAATGACGGAGCTAAAACGGGCTGATCGAGAAATAGCGCAGCCACAGATCGGTGAAGCGGCCTTTTTCCCAGATCCGGAACAGCGCCCAGTTCAGCGACTGCCGCAGCAGGTCGTTGCCCTTGCGCACGGCGATGCCGACGCCCTCGCCGAAATAGCGGCTTTCGACAAAGGGACCGCCGGAGAACGCGCAGCATTCGGCGGAATCGGTGCCGTTGATCCAGAACGCCAACGAGATCGCATCGCCGAAGATGAAGTCGACCTCGCCGCGGCGCAGTGCCGCACGCAGCGCGTCGTTATCCGGATAGGAATGGATCTCGGCGTCGGTGAACATCGCCTTGAGATAGGCCTCGTGCGAGGTGCCGGCGATCACGCCGACCTTCTTGCCCTCGAGATATTCGGGACGGATTTCCGGCATCACGTTGTCGCGGCGCGACACGAAGCGGGCTGGCGCGCGATAATAGGGATCGGTGAAATCGACCTTGGTGCGCAGCTGCGGCGTCACCGCCATCGAGGCGATGATGGCGTCGCCCCGGTTGGTGGCGAGCGCATCGATCAGGGTCTCGAAGCGGCGCATCTGGATGGTGCAGGTGACCTTGATCTCGTCGCACAGCGCACGCGCCAGGTCGACGTTGAAGCCGGCCGGATTGCCATCAGGGCCAGTGAAGTTGAACGGCGGATAATCGGTCTCGGTCAGGAAGCGGATCACGGTGAGGCGCGACAGGTCGGGCCGGTCGGGCCTGCGCCGCGGATCCCAGAAGCCGGGCACCGCCTGGGGCGCGGCCTCGGTGGCTTTGGGTGGCTGGGTTGGCGGCGACGGAGCCGCTGCTGCCGGCGGCGGCGCGGGTGCCGGCTGTGCAGGGGCCGCCTTGGCGGCCGGAGCCGGCGCGCTCTTCGCCGCCGGGGCCTGTGCCGGAGGCGTCTGCCCGGCCGCGGGCCCCCCCATGGCCAGCACGGCGGCGGCCAGCAATCCCGCGGCCAGGCGAGACTGGCGCGAGCGGACGGCACATGGCTGGGCAGACAGATTGGGCATAACCGGCAATATCAGGAAATTGAACGGCTTATAGACCATCCGGCGCGTGAAGCGAGCGCCGAATGGGTTAATTCTGAACCGGAAAAAGCGATCAGAGATACCGTTTGAGATCAGCCGCCGCCTCTTCCGGCGTCCGTTTCAGATTGAACGGCGCGACGAAATGGCCGTCGCGGTCCATCAGATAGATCAGCGCGGTGTGGTCCATCGTGTAGTCGCCATCCTTGAGCGGCACCTTCTTGGCGTAGACACGGTAGCTCGACAGCACCTTGGCGATCGCTGCCGGGTCGCCGGTCAGGCCCTTGAGGTGTGGATCGAAGCTCGACAGGTAATCCTTCATCGCCGAGGCGGTGTCGCGCTCCGGGTCGACCGAGACGAAATAAGCATTCACGCGGTCGGCATCCTTGCCCATCGCCTTCAGGACCTCGGAAATCTCGAACAGCGAGGTCGGACAGATGTCCGGGCAATGGGTGAAGCCGAAGAAGATCAGCGTCGGCTTGCCCTGGAGGTTCTTGTCGGTGACGGTTTGCCCGGCCTGGTCGGTGAGCTGGAACGGGCCGCCGATCGCGGCCGGCGCGGCGACGGTGCGTAGGCCGCCGACCGCCCACAGCATAAGGAACAGGCCGACCGCCAGACTGCCGGCGAAGGCAGCAAAGATCACCAATGGGCGCGTGGTCCGGGGCATGATGCGAGAGCGTCCTTGTCAGAAGCAGGCGGCGATGCCGGCCGTGATCATTTCGAAAAACACCGCGGTCCCGTAGTGGAACCAGAGCGCGGCGGCGGCAAGCAAGGCCAATCCGCCGATGCCGGCAGCGCCCCACAGGATAGCAGACGCCACCCGGCCCTGCGGAGCCGCAACGAGCTCGGATCGGGTGGAGATCGGCTGAACCATGCGGTTGAGATAAGCCGGGTTCCGGCAGGCAGCAAGCGCAATGGCGGTCGCAGGCCGTCAAATGAGTGCGAGGCGATTTCCGGCGCTTATCCCGTCATGCCGGGGTCGGCTACGCCTCAATGCTCGCCCTTGGCCGAGGCCTGGGCGTTGAGGTAGCACGGCTTGTACAGCGCCTGCAGTTGCTTGCCTTGCAGGAAGATCATGCGCCGGGTCAGACCGCCGCGACCCGTGATCCATTTTCGCACCGCCGGCGGATACATCAGGTACAGCATATGGGTCGCTTCGGGATTGGGCACCGGACGGCCGTCATCACCGTAATCCCAGGCGGCATGGAAGCCGAGGCTGGCATGCGAGGTCACGCAAATCCGGTCGTGCGGAACCTTGCCGAGCACGATGGTGCAGGCCGAGGCGCACAGCCCGTCGATGATCACGGTCTCACCCGAGGTGCGCAGGTCCTGATATTTGTCGACATAGACGCCGATCTTGCCGCCGCGATCGTCGGCGATCCTGACCACTGCGTGAGACGCCCCCATTCCCGCCAGCAGGAGAACCGCAGCGAGCAACCCCGTCAGCAACTTCATTTTGGCCAGCCCCAGTCGAAACCGAATCTGTTTGGTCTGTGATGCACGACAATCGTGAGCGTGTTGCGGCGACGGATTTTTGTCCAGACGAGCGAAGCCGGTCAAAACAAATTCAAATTGGGTGTTGCGCGCACGCTGCACTGGCGCGTGGAAAAGGTCCCAAACTGGAACAGCTTGCCGCAACCATTTGGTGCCTCGCCGCCACAGGCAAGGTCCATTTGGCGTTGACCGCGCACAACGACGTGGTCTTGATTCACGGTGGGACGGGGGAATCAAACATGGCTGACGATGCAGATGTGATCGTGGTCGGCGCCGGGCTTGCCGGTCTGGTCGCCGCAACCGAGATCGCCGATGCGGGCAAGCGCGTCATCGTGCTCGACCAGGAAGGGGAACAGAGCATCGGCGGCCAGGCGCTCTGGTCGTTTGGCGGATTGTTCCTGGTCGATTCGCCGGAACAGCGCCGGCTCGGCATCAAGGACTCTGCCGACCTCGCGTTGCAGGACTGGATGGGCACCGCCGGTTTCGATCGCGAGGAGGATCATTGGCCGCGCAAATGGGCCGAAGCCTATGTCGCGTTCGCGGCGGGCGAGAAGCGCGACTGGCTGCGCGCGATGGGCCATCGCATCTTCCCGGTGGTCGGCTGGGCCGAACGCGGCGGCTACGACGCGATGGGCCACGGCAATTCGGTGCCGCGCTTCCACGTCACCTGGGGCACCGGTCCCGGCATCGTCGAGCCGTTCGAGCGTCGCGCGCGCGGCGCTGCGAACAGCGGACGGATCATCTTCAAGTTCCGCCATCGCGTCGATGCGCTCAGCGTGACCAACGGCGCGGTCGACGGCGTCAGCGGCGCGGTCCTGGAACCGACGTCGGTCGAGCGCGGCAAGAGTTCGTCGCGCAACGTGGTCGGCGATTTCTCCCTGCGCGCGCAGGCGATCATCGTCGCCTCCGGCGGCATCGGCGGCAATCATGATCTGGTGCGGCAGAACTGGCCGACGCGGCTCGGCGCGCCGCCGAACTTCATGATCTCCGGCGTGCCCGAACATGTCGACGGCCGCATGATCGGGATCACCGAGCAAGCAGGTGCCCGGCTGATCAACCGCGATCGCATGTGGCACTATGTCGAGGGCATCCAGAACTGGAATCCGATCTGGCCGCGTCACGGCATCCGGATTCTGCCGGGGCCATCGTCGATGTGGTTCGACGCCACGGGCAAGCGATTGCCGGCGCCGCTGTTCCCGGGCTCCGACACGCTCGGGCAACTGCATTACATCATGGGCACCGGCTACGACTATTCGTGGTTCATCCTGACCCAGAGCATCATCAAGAAGGAATTCGCGCTGTCGGGCTCGGAGCAGAACCCCGACCTCACCGGAAAAAGCTGGCGCATGACGATCAAGCGCGCCACCAACAAGGGCGCGCCGGCGCCCGTGGAGGCCTTCAAGCAGCACGGCGCCGACTTCCTCGTGCGCGACAATCTCGCCGATCTCATCAGTGCCATGAACAAGCTCGCCGGCAATGATCTGTTGCAGCTCGACGCCATCAAGGCGCAGATCGAAGCGCGCGATCGCGAGATCATCAATCCCTACGTCAAGGATGCGCAGGTGATGAACCTGCACAATGCGCGGCGCTATATCGGCGACCGACTGATCCGGACCGCGAAGCCGCATCGCATCCTCGATCCCGAGCACGGCCCGCTGATTGCGGTGAAGCTCAACATCCTGACCCGTAAGACGCTCGGCGGCTTCGAGACCGACCTGGATTCACGCGTGTTCGGCAGGGATCACCAGATCATCCGCGGGCTCTACGCGGCCGGCGAAGCCGCCGGCTTCGGCGGCGGCGGCGTGCACGGCTATCGCTCTCTGGAGGGAACATTCCTCGGCGGCTGCCTGTTCTCGGGCCGCAATGCGGGGCGCGCGGCGGCGAGGGCGGTGGATTAAACCCGCCGGGTTTGAACCGGCGGGCTCTTGTCATTGAGTCGGAATTTCTTCGGCTAGCTTGGAGCTATCTTGCGCTCACGCCAGCTTGGTGAAGAGCGTGAGAATGCCGTTGCTGAGATTGACCGCGACAACCTGTGCCGAGCTCAGTCCCTTCGCCTTCAGCGCGGAAGTCGCCTCCGTGGACGCGTCGATCGAACCCCGCAGGCTCTTCAGATCCTCTTCGCTTGCCTTTGCGATGACGGCCTCGACCCGTGACCGGACTTCGGGCTTCAGTTCCTTCACGTCCACGACCTGTATGGTCTTGATCGTGGCGGGCTGCTCAGACTGGGCCTGCGACGGCGTGTTCGGTTGCGTTCCCTGCACTTGCGCCCAGGCAGGCGCCCCAAGCGAGAGCGCGGCAACAATGATGGATGCCGTAGAGATACGGATGCGCATGAGCATTCCTTGTGTTGATTACCCCCAACATCCCGCGACAACGAGCTTTCCTCGCTGATGGTTCCGGCCGGAATCCACTCTCCAGGCGGTTCCGTGCGAGGCACATGGAACCGCCGCAGGGGCACCGTCAAATATCGCAAAACAACCCCATGCAAAGGAGCCGGCGGCGGTCGCGCTCGACCAAGAGACTTGACACGTCGGGCAACGCAGGGGCACACTTCCAATATTCCGAAATTACGCCCTCGCCCTACTCCGCCTCCACGTTGAGGAAGCGGACACCGAACGTGTCAGCATTCGCCTGCCCCCAATCGTAGAGGGCCTGCAGCATCGGCTTCAGCATCTCGCCGCGTTTGGTCAGGCAATAGCGCGAGGCGCCGCCGCCGCGCTCCTGCTTGACGAAGCCTGAATTGCAGAGATCGCGCAGCCGCTCGGTCAACACCTTGTCGCTGAGCTGCGGGATGTCGTGGCGCAGTTCGCCATAGCGCATCGGGCGGACCTTCAGCCGGCTCAGGATCACGGTCTTCCATTTGCCGCTGAGCTGATCGATCGAGAACTCGACCGGGCAACCATATTTGCGCTTGGTCTTGCGGATCATCGCAACTCCCCTGCGGCACTTTCCATCTGGTTCGTTGAGCGCCGCCATCGATCCATCTAAGCACGCTTCGCGCGGGTTGGGCGAGTTCAGGGATCATTGCAAGGCATGACAGACGACAGTTCCGTCCAAGGGTCGAGCGACAGACAACCTCCACGCAAGCGCATCGCCGTCAGGCGCAACGGGCCGTATGAACCCGAGCCCGGCATTGCGATCGTCGATCATCTCGGCGTGCCGGTCGCGACCGAGGAGCCGGTGCGGCTCTGCCGCTGCGGACAATCGCAGACCAAACCGTTCTGCGACGACAGCCACGTTGCGCGCGGCTTCACCGACGGCAAGGATCCGCGGCGCGTGCCCGACAAGCTCGATGTCTATGCGGGGCAGCAGGCCCATGTGTTCGACAACCGCGGCACCTGCGCACATTCCGGCTTCTGCACCGACCGGCTCAACGCCGTGTTTCGCCTCGGCGAGGAGCCGTTCGTCGCGCCGAGCGGCGCGCGCCTCGACGACCTCATCAATGCGGTGCGCCGATGCCCGTCGGGCGCGCTCGGCATCGGCATGGGCCCGCAGTGTGATGCCAATTGGTCCGACGTCAGCCGGCCGCCACAGATCGAAATATCGAAGGACGGGCCCTATCGCATCACCGGCCATGTCGAGCTGGTCGATGAGGACGGCACGCCGATCGCACCGAACGCGGGCGCGTCGCGGGAACATGTCAGCCTGTGCCGCTGCGGCTCGTCGCGGAACAAGCCGTTCTGCAGCGGCATGCACTGGAACGTCGCATTTCATGACCCCGTGCTCGATCCGATGCGCGAGCCGACACTGTTCGAATGGGCCGGCGGCTATCCGGCGCTGCTCGACATGACGCGCATCTTCTACAGCCGCTATGTGCCGGAGGATCCGCTGCTCAGCCCGCTGTTCGCCGAGATGTCGCCGGACCATCCCGAACGGGTCGCGGCCTGGCTCAGCGAGGTGTTCGGCGGCCCGAAATTCTACACCGAACGCTATGGCGGTTATCGGCGGATGGTGTCGCAGCACATCGGCAAGCGGATCAGGCCCGAGCAGCGCGCGCTGTGGGCCACCTACATGGTGCAGAGCGCCGACGATGCCGGGCTGCCGTCCGATCCGGAATTCCGCGCCGCCTTCGTCGCCTATATCGAATGGGGCTCGCGGATTGCGGTGGAGAATTCCGGCCCCGGCGCAACACCGCCGCCGAACATGCCGGTGCCGCGCTGGTGGTGGGTCTGCAACGCAACGCCGGCCGCGCGGCCGTCGGCAGCCGCGAGCGACGTGCCCGTCGCGAATGACCGCGGCGTCGCGCTGCCCGGTCCCGGCGAGACCGTGCAGTTCGAACAGCACATCCGGCCGCTGTTCCGGCCGATGGATCGCAACGCGATGCTGTTCGCGTTCGATCTCTGGAAGGAGGCGGACGTTGCCAGGCACGGCCGGCAGATTCTAGCGCGCCTCGAGGCCGGGACCATGCCGTGCGACGGCGCCTGGCCGGCCGAGCGGGTGGCACTGTTCGCACGCTGGGCAGGTGCTGGATCGAATCCTTGAAAATTGTGATTGCGCCGAGGCAGTCTCTGCTGTCGTCCCTGCCTAGTGCGCAATTGCGCACGGGAGCAGGAACCCAACTACCGCTCCAAATCGTTGAGTGCGCTGGGGCCGCAATGTGCTTCACGGCTGATTTCCGTGGTTATGAGTCCCGGATCGCGCTTCGCTTGTCCGGGACGACACTGTGTTCGTGGTCGCCGCGATTTCGGTGCAATTTAAGCCATTTCCATCAGCCGCGTTGCAAAATGCGCAGTGGCGCGGACCGGTCTGGCACGTTAGACAGTGCCCGCCATTCAAGTGGAGACCCAAATGAGCATTCAGCGTTTCGAAACCGGCCCGCGCATGAGCCAGGCCGTCGTGCACGGCAACACCGTCTATCTCGCCGGCGTCGTCGCCGGCAAGGCGGCGGGCGGCAGCGTCACCGACCAGACCAAGGATATCCTGTCGATCATCGACGGCCACCTCGCCAAGGCCGGCACCGACAAGTCGAAGCTGCTCAGCGCGACGATCTACATCACCGACATGAAGACATTCCCGGAGATGAACGCGGTGTGGGACTCGTGGGTCTCCCAGGGCAATACCCCGGCCCGCGCCACCGTCGAGGCCAAACTCGCGGCGCCGCAATACAATGTCGAGATCATGGTCGTCGCGGCGAAGTAAACGCGGCAATTGACGATCAAGAACGGCGCGGCAGCCACGGGCAGCCGCGCCGTTCGTGCTTATGCGGCGCGCGCCGCGCCTTTCTCCGCATCGAGCCGGCGGGCGAACAGCCAGCGGAAATAAGTCAGCGGCGCGTCGGCGCCGATCGCGAGCAGCTGATAATCCGGATCGGCGTCGAGCACCTTCTGCTGCGCCTCGATGAAATCCTTGTCCTCGTTGAAGGCCTCCTCGAGCGAATGCCGCAGCGACAGCGAAATGTTCGGATTGTCGGTATCGAAATCGTGCAGGTAATTCCAGAAGAAGTGCGTCGACGAGCGCGTTTCCGGCGTCATGAACTGCGCGTTGCGATATGACCGCGTGCCCGGAACCTGAACGCCCTTCTCGACGCCCTGCCCGGCCGGCGCAAAGGTGGTGTCGAGCGTGAAGATGCCCGGCACGATCATGCGGCCGATATTGCGGCGGTCGACCTTGTCGTCGCGGTTCGAGATCACCTTCTTGTGGTAGGGCGGCGCATCGGCGCCCATGTGCCAGCGCTCGACGCGGAAGCCGTCGTCGAGCTTCTCGATCGCGACCGGCTTGGTCTTGTAGGCGTATTCCTCGGAGCCGCCGAGCGTGTTGGTGTGGACGAAGGCGAGATGCGCGAAGTCGCTGAGGTTATCGACGATCAACAGCCAATTGGCCTTATAGTGCATGTAGCCCGGCAGGCCGCGCCATTTGGGATCTTGCAGCGGCGGATAGTCGAGGATCAGTTTCGGGTCGGCCTTTTCGGGATCGCCGGTCCAGATGAAGATCATGTTGTAGCGCTCGACCACCGGATAGCTGCGCACGCCGAGCTTGGCCGGAATCGCGTCCTGCCCGGGGATCTGGATGCATTTGCCGTCGGCCGCGAACTTCATGCCGTGATACATGCAGCGGATATCGTCGCCCTCGATGCGTCCCATCGAGAGCGGTGCAGCGCGATGGCAGCAACGGTCGTCGAGCGCAACGACCTTTCCGCTGGCGCCGCGGTAGATCACGATCGGCCGCTCCAGGATGGTGCGCGCCAGCTTCTTGCCGTCGATCAATTCGTGGTTCAGCGCCGCCACGTACCAGGCGTTGCGCAGGAAAATTCCGTCGTCAGCCATATCACCCTCCCGATGCACGATTGCTTGCGGTCAGGTTTAGGTGATCCCGGCGATCGGGATAATCCGATTTGGCTGGACACACTGTACCGCTGGATGGACAATCGGCCATGGAGTGGCGCGACTGGGAGCTGTTTTGCGAAGTTGTCGAGCATGGCGGCTTCACCGCGGCTGCGCGCGTGCTCGGACACCCCAAATCGAGCCTCAGTGCTGCGGTGCAGCGTCTGGAAGCCAATCTCGGGCTGCGGCTGATCGAGCGGACCACCCGGCACCTGCGGCTGACCGATTCCGGCGCGACCATCTATCGCAAGGTTCGCCCGCTGTTCGCCGCGCTGCACGACACCCACAGCGAGGCGCTGGCGATGTCCGGCGCGGTGGCGGGCACGCTGCGCATCAAGGCGCCGTACGAATTCGGCGCGCATCATGCAGGGCCCGTCGCCTGCGCGGTGATGGGCCGCTATCCCGAGCTTTCGATCCGGATCGATGTCGAGCACGACATCGTCAACCCGATCGCCGAGAACTACGACATCGTGTTCGCGATGCTGGAGGCGCCGCTGCCGTCGGCCGGCATCGTGATCCGCCGCGTCTTCACCCTCGAACGCGGCCTGTTCGCGGCGCCGGCGCTGCTGGAGACATTCGGTGAGCCGCGCACGCTGGATGAACTGAGAGAGCTGCCGCTGCTGACCGGCCCCGGCGATCCGCCATGGGCGATCACCGGGCCCGGCGGCGCGGTCGAGCATCTCGCGGTCGATCGCGCGCGGCTGACCAGCTCGAATGCGCATGTCCGGCTGCAGGCGGCGCTCGCCGGCCACGGCGTGCTGCGGGTCACAGCGAGCTACACCCGTGCCGCGGTCGCCGCCGGCGAATTGCGGCGGGTCTTGCCGGACCATGCCTGCGAGCCGCTCAACGTGCACGCGCTGTTGCCGGCGCGGCAATTCGTCCCGGCCAAGGTACGCTGCTTCCTCGATGCGATGGAGGCACACGCCCGGGGTGATCCCGAGGCCTACATCAAGCCGTGACCATCGCGCCATAACGCGCGCGATGACCTCCGAGGTAATCGATCGGTGCAGGCGAACCTTCGATAGTCCGGACAGCCGCACAGTCCGGCCTATCAGAAGGAGAGCACCATGACCGACCACGCCACCATTGCCCGCCGCTATATCGAGCTCTGGAACGAGCGCACGCCGAGCCGGCGCCGCGAGATGCTGAGCGAGAACTGGACCGCCGACGCGCGCTATGTCGATCCGCTGATGAGCGGCGACGGCCATGAGGGCGTCGACGCGCTGATCGCGGGCGTGCAGCAGAAGTTTCCGGACTTCTCCTTCAAGCTGATCGGCGAGCCGAACGGCTTCGGCGACCATGTCCGCTTCTCCTGGGGGCTTGGGCCCGAGGGCGTCGACAGCCCGATCAAGGGCACCGATTTCGCCATGCTGAAGGACGGCCGGATCAGGAGCATCACCGGCTTCCTCGACCAGGTGCCGGGCGCCTGAGGCGCTTTCCCCACGGCCGTCATTCCCCGGTGCGCAATTGCGCACCTGGGGGCGACGCGCAGCGTCGAGCCCGGAATCCATTCCACCGCAGCGCTTGCGGCCCGATGGATTCCGGGCTCTCGCTGCGCGAGCCCTCAGGTGCGCAATTGCCCACCGGGGAATGACGAGGGATAGAGCTGCTCTTGCCCCAATAGCGGGGACCGGCCCCCCGCTTCCACCCCCGTGGCGTCGCTGCTAGTCTTCCCGAAACACAGGGAGGACACCATGAAGGCCGATTTCGCCTTCAAGACTTCTGTCGTCGGCGACATCACGCCGGCACTGCTGGCGATCGGCCGCGACAGCTTTGCGCAAGCGCTGATCGGCACGCTGCGCCGCGTTGCCGGTGTTGGTCACTGCATGGTGTTCTCGTTCACCGGGCCGCGGTCGGCCGCGTGCCTGCTCGATGTCGGCAACATCCCGACCGGGCGCGATCTCGGGATCGCCTATTCCGAACATTTCCATCAGGCCGACCCGAACCGGGATGCGGTGTTCGAAGGGCAGGCGCAGGCCGCCCCGATCCTGCTGCCGACTTTCGCCCGCCGCATGTACAGCGACGGCTATCGCAAGATCTTCTTCGACGATTCCGACATCGTCGACAAATTCGCCGCCGCGATCTGGACCGGCGATACCTGCTTCTACGTCAATTTCTACCAGATCACCGAGCAGGGCCGCTTCAGCCGCGAGCAGATCGCGCGCCTCGCCGCGGTCGCGCCGGCGCTGACCGCAGCCGTGGCCCGGCACTTCCAGGCCGAGCCGACTGCGGACGTTGATCCGATCGCGCGGCTGAAGACCCTGTTTGCGAGTGCCGAGCCGCTCGCGAGACTGACCGGGCGCGAGAAGGAGGTCTGCCTGCGCATCCTCACCGGCCTCAGCTCGGAAGCGATCGCAGCCGAGCTCGGCATCGGGCTGCACTCCGCCCTCACCTACCGCAAGCGCGCCTATGACAAGCTCGGCATCTCCTCGCAGAACGAGCTGTTCGCGATCGCGCTGCGGCTGATGGCGTCGGGACGCCAGCTGAACTGAGGGCGCTTTAAGGGCGGCCTCACTGTCCCCAACGGTAGGGACAGACCGGCGACAGCTGTGCGGCTATGCTTGGTCCGAAACCCGAGGCCAACCCGAGACCGCGCCGTGAGCACCGCTCCCCATTTCGACATCGACGTCACAGCGTTCTGGCAGGATCCCTATCCGGCACTGGCGCGCATGCGCAAGGAGGCCCCGATCGCCTTCGTGCCGCAGCTCGGCAGCACGCTGCTGTGCAACCGCGACGACATTTTCGTGTCGGAGAAGCAGATCGACGTGTTCTCGTCGCACCAGCCCGAAGGGCTGATGAACAAATTGATGGGCCACAACATGATGCGCAAGGACGGCGATGCGCACATGATCGAGCGCAAAGCAATCTTTCCGACGATCTCGCCGAAGACCGTGCGATCGCACTGGACCGCGCAGTTCGCCGGACATGCGAAGCGCATCCTCGACGAACTCGAGCCTGACGGCGTGGTCGACTTCGTGCAGGCCTTCGCGCTGCCGTTCTCGGCCGAATGCCTGAAATCGATTACCGGCCTCACCAACATGCGCTTCCAGGACATGAACGCCTGGTCGCAAGGCATGATCGACGGGGTGGCCAATTATGGCGGCGATCCCGCGATCGAGGCGCGCTGCCACGCGGCGACCGCGGGCATCGACGCCGCGATCGACGACATGGTTCCGATGCTGCGCAAGACGCCCGACCTCAGCCTGCTCGGCGTGCTGTTGCAGACCGAGATGCCGATGGAGAGCGTGCGCGCCAATATCAAGCTCGCGATCTCGGGCGGCCAGAACGAGCCGCGCGACGCGATCGCCGGCACAGTGTGGGCGCTGTTGACCCATCCGGACCAACTGGCGCTGGCGATGGGCGGCGCGATCCCGTGGCTGCAGGTGTTCGAGGAATATGCCCGCTGGATCTCGCCGATCGGCATGTCGCCGCGGCGGATCGCCAAGCCCTGGACGATCCGGGACGTCGCCTTCGAGACCGATGAACGCGTGTTCCTGATGTTCGGCTCGGCGAACCGCGACGAGAAGCATTTCGACCGGCCCGACGCCTTTGACGTGCGCCGCGACGCCAGCAAGAGCATCGCGTTCGGCGCCGGTCCGCATTTCTGTGCCGGCGCCTGGGCCTCGCGCGCCATGGTGGCCGACGTCGCACTGCCCGCGATCTTCGAAAGGCTCAGGAATCTGCGCCTGATCGCGGACAAGCCGCCGCGGATCGGCGGCTGGGCCTTCCGCGGCCTGCTGGATTTGCCGGTGACGTGGGACCGCTAGGACATAGCGCTGCTGGCATCCGCCTGGCTTGCGCCGGATCCATGTAAAAGCAGCAAGACAGATACACTCGGACATCAATCCGCAGCCGCGACCGACGCTGCGCCGATCCGCAAATTCGTCCCTGCTGCGCTGCGACACCATGCCGCCAGAATCGGTCGGACGGCTGTAATGAAAGTGTCACGAATCCATTTCAATCCGCCGTTATTGATGAAACTGCAGTCAGTTGAGCGGTCACAAGGGATTTCCGATGAACCCGAATACCAATGGTAGCAGTCACGATACCGCCTTCCACCATGACGCCCCCGAGCAGGATACCGAGGAAAGCGGCGGCATCAACAAGACGGTCGCGGTTGTCGCGGTGGTGGCTGTGGGTGCAGCCGTGTTCGAAGCTGCCCTGCTGCCTGGACTTGCACTCGGCGTTGCCGCGGTCGCGGCGCCGAAATATCTGCCGAAACTGGCCGGCGCACTCAATCCGCTGTTCAAATCCACCGTTCGCGGCACCTACAAGTTCGCGCAGAAATCGCGCGAAATGTTCGCCGAAGCCCATGAGCAGGTGAACGACATCGTCGCGGAAGTGAAGGCCGAAGGCCAGGCGCAGGAAAAGGCGGCGGCAGAGGGCCGGACGCACTCCGCGGCCTGAGCCGGACGCCCAACGCTCAGGATACGACGAGACGACATGCACCGGTGACCGTCGTTGCGATGGAGAGACCGGCGCCACAGGCAATCGTGTTCGACGGCGGCATCGTTCACGTCCCGCGCCGGCGCTCGAATGCTGTTAGAGGACGACGATGACCAAGATGAAGCTGCAGATTGCGCATCAGGTTCCCGGCCGGATCCGCATGAAGGTGCCGTCGGCCAAGGAAAACCCCGAGCTTCTTGAGCAGATCAAGCAGACCTTCAGCGTCATTCCCGGCATCGAGGAGGTCATCGTCAACCCGGCGACCGGAAGCATCGTGCTGCACTACGACACCGAGCGGCACGACGAATTTCACGGCCGGCTCGAGCACCATACCGGTGGCCATTACAAGCCGCCGACCAACGAGATCGACGCGCTCGCCAACAAGATCGAGCAGGAAGCCGAGTACCTCGCCGAGCATTCGCATACGGCCAGGGTGATCGTCGATTTCTTCAAGGACTTCGACAACGGGATCAAGGTCGCCACCGGAAACGTCGTCGACCTGAAGATCCTGCTTGCCACCGGCATTGCCGGCTTCACCATCTTCGAAGTCGGCGCCAGCGCCGCGACGCCGGTTTGGGTCACGCTGGCGATCTTTGCACTCAACCACATGATTCAGGCCAACATGGGCGCCGCGGAAGAGGCGGAGTCGGCAGGCGCGAAGGCCTGACGCGCGCGAGGGGCGAGAGCGCAAATTCATGGACTTCCGTTTCTGCCACTCGATGCCAGGCCGCATTCGTCTGAGCATTCCGGCGCTCGGACAAAATCGCAAGCTGGGTGAAAGCTGCCTTGGCTGGCTGCGGGCGCAGGACGGAATCAGGACCGCACGGATCAACTACGACTGCGCGAGCCTCGTGCTGGAATACGATCCGGCGCACGAGCAAAGGCTGCTCGCGCTGCTGAACGGCTTCAAGAGCATGAGCCTCGCCGACGTCAAGGCGCTCTGTGCAAGCGCCACGCCCGAGGTGGCTTCGCCGCGCGCCAGCGTCCCGGAGGTCTCCAAGCGCTCGCCGCTGGCGCTGCCGACGCTGTCGCTGTTCATGGCCTTCAGCGCCAATCCGGTGATCGCGGCGGTCAACATGCCGCTGATGCTCTGGAATGCGATCCCGATCGCCAGGCGCGCCTGGAAGGTCTGGGCGAACGAGAGCCGGCTGAACATCGATGTGCTCGATACGCTCGCGATCAGCGCCTCCGTGATCCAGGGCAATCCCTTGGCCGGCTGCATCGTCACCTGGCTGATCAAGCTCGGCGACTGGATCCGCGACCTGACCGCCGCCGGCTCGCGGCGCGCGATCAACGAGCTGCTCGAATTCCAGTCGAAGACGGCCTGGCTGCTGCGCGACGGCGAGGTGGTATCGATCGCCGCCGCCGAGCTGAAGAACGGCGACATCGTCGTGGTGTATCCCGGCGAGATGATCCCGGTCGACGGCGAGATCATCGACGGCTCCGCCACCATCGACCAGAAGACGATCACCGGCGAGGGCCTGCCGGTGCATCGCGGCAAGGGCGAGGCCGCCTTCGCCGCGACCGTGATCCGCGAGGGCCAGATCACGTTGCGGGCGCTGCGCGTCGGAACCGCGACCACCGCCGGCCAGATCGTGCGGCTGATCGAATCCGCGCCGATCGGCGACACCCGCATGCAGAACCATGCCGAGCGCTTCGCCGACCGGCTGGTGACCCCGACCCTGGCGCTCGCCACCGGCACCGCCATGGTCTCGGGCGATTTCAATCGCTTCCTGTCGCTTGTGATCGTCGACTACGGCACCGGCATCCGGGTCGCCGCGCCGACGTCGGTGCTGTCCTCGATGACCTTGGCTGCCCGTACCGGCATGATCATCAAGAGCGGCGGCCATATGGAGAAGCTCGCCGGGATCGACACCATGGTGTTCGACAAGACCGGCACCCTGACCCACGGCACGCCCGCCGTGATCGACGTGATCTCCTATCAGAAGCAGATCACGCCGAACCATTTGCTCGGGCTCGCCGCAGCCGCCGAAACCAAGCTGCAACATCCGGTCGCCGAAGCGCTGCGCACCCGCGCCCGGCAGCTCGCGGTGAACATTCCGCCCTGCAACGAAACCACCTACCGCCTCGGCCTCGGCGTCGAGGGCCAGGTCAACGGCTACTACGTCCATGTCGGCAACCAGCGCTTCATGCGCCAGAGCGAGATCGCGGTCGATGCCTCGGTCCTCGATCGCGCGGCGCTCGACGAGCGCGGCTATTCGAGCCTGTACATCGCCGTCGACGGCAAGCTCGCCGGCCTCGTGCCGTATTCCGACGAGATCCGCGAGGAGAGCCGTTCGGTGATCCAGCGGCTGCATGCGCTGGGCGTCAAGAACAGCATCATGCTGACCGGCGACAACGCGGTCGTGGCGCGCGCCGTCTGCGAGAATCTCGGGCTGACCGAGCACTTCGCGGACATGCTGCCGGCCGACAAGGCCGGCGTGATCCAGGAGTTGCAGCGCCAGGGGCGACGAGTCGCCATGGTCGGCGACGGCATCAACGATTCCCCGGCACTCAGCTTCGCCGATGTCGGAATCGCCATGAAGCATGGCGCCGAAGTCACCCACGAATCCGCAGACGTCATCCTGATGGAGGATTCGCTCTGGAAGCTGGTCAAGGCGGTCGAGATCTCGCAAGGCGCGGTCAGCCTGATCAAGCAGAACTATGCCATCGTCGCCGCGCTCAACACGCTGGCGCTCGGCCTTGCCTTGCCCGGCGGCCTGATCACCCCGGAGGTGACCGCCCTGATCAGCAACGGCTCGGCGATCCTGGCGAGCGTCAACGGCATCCGGCCAATCCTCAGGTATCAATGAGCCAGGATGTCGCCCCGCTCCTTGTGCTTCCTCCCGGCGATCACGCCGCACTGCAAGCCGCGGTCAAGACACTGGAAAGCCCCAACCTCGCAGCACGGATCGCCGACTATGCCGGCGTCCCCGTCAATCGCGTCCTGAACCTGCTGCCGAAAGCCGCCAACCGCCAGCTCAGCGGGCTGGTGCGCACGGCGGTCATGAAGGGACTAGAAGTCGCCGTCGACACGCTCGACGAGAAGCCGCCGCCCGCACCCGCGGTGACCTTCTCGTCGTTTCTCGCCGGCGTGACCGGAGGCGTCAGCGGCCTGTTCGGCTTTGGCGCGCTCGCGGTCGAACTGCCCCTGACGACGACCCTGATGCTGCGCGCGATCGCCGAGATCGCGCGGCACCAGGGCGAGGATCTCTCCAACATCGAGGCACGGCTCGCCTGTCTCGAAGTGTTCGCCTACGGCACCAAGCGCACCGACGAGACTGTCGACATCGGCTATTACGCCGCCCGCGCGCTGATCAGCAAGTACACCAGCGACGCCGCCGCCTATATCCTGGAGCGCGGCGCGGTGGATGCCTCCGCCCCGGTGATCTCCAACCTGGTCAGCGAACTGGTGTCCCGGTTCGGGCTGGTGGTCTCGGACAAGGCCGCGGCCGGCGCGGTTCCGATCATCGGCGCGGCGTTCGGCGCGACCGTCAACGTCATCTTCATGGATCATTTCCAGAAGATCGCGAAGGGGCACTTCACCGTGCGCCGGCTGGAACGGATCCACGGCAGCACCGGCGTTCGGCAACATTACGCGGCGATCGCGGCCGGGCTCGCGCCGCGGCGCGGCATCGCCACCGCATGAGGCGTTTGGCAGCAATTGGATATCGGCGCCGTGCTTCCGCCTGAGGACACCAGGCTGCGCGACCTCCGTCGCATGCGCTCGCTCGCCACAGCGCTGCTCGTGCTCATGCTGCTGGTATTCCTGGCGACCTCGATGGCGCAGCCGCACTGGCCTTGGCTGGCCTATCCGCGCGCCTTCGCCGAGGCCGGCATGATCGGCGCCTGCGCCGACTGGTTCGCGGTCGTCGCGCTGTTTCGTCATCCGCTCGGCATTCCGATTCCGCACACCGCGATCGTCCCGCAGAGCAAGCAGCGCATCGCGGTCGCGCTCGGCCGCTTCATCGCCAACAATTTCCTGTCGCCGCGCGTGATCGGCGATCGCATCCGCGACGTCGATATCGCCGGCTGGACGGCGCAATGGATCGAGCGGCCGTCGCATGCCCGCAGCGCCGCACAGCGCACGGTCTCGGCGGTCCATCAGGCCTTGCAGGCGACGCCGAGCGCCGACATCAACGCCTTCCTGACCCGCCGGACGCGGCAGGGGATCGCGGCGGTTCCGGTGGCGCCGCTGGCTTCGCGCGTGCTGGCGCTGTTGTGGGCGCATGGCGATGCGCAGGCGCTGGTCGAGCGGCTGATCACGTCGGCCAGCGTGGCGCTCGCCAACAACAAGGAGACGATCCGCAAGAAGGTCTCGCAGCGCTCCTATCGCTTCGTGCCGAAATGGGTCGACGGCATCGTCGCCGACCGCGTCATCTCCGGCATCGGCCAGACGCTCGACGAGCTGCGCGAGCCGAACCATCCCTGGCGCATCGAGCTCAAGGCCGAGATCGAGCGCCTGATCGACCGGCTCGCCACCGATCCCGACTATCTCGCCAAGGGCGAGGAGCTGAAGCAGAACCTGCTCGATAACCCCGCCGTGATCCGGCAGATCGACGCGATGTGGCACGCCATCGAGGCGCGGCTGAATTCCGCAGCAGCCTCGGCTGCGATCGCGGACGCGATCGAAACCGCCCTGATGTCGGTTGCGGTGCGGATCCGCGACGATGCCGAGATGCGCGACCGCATCAACCGCTGGCTTCGCGTTGCCGCGCTGCGCGCGGTTGCGTCGCGGCGGCAGGAGATCGCGGCCTTCATCCGCAAGGTGGTCGAGAACTGGGATACCGAGACGCTGATCATGCGGATCGAGCTACAAGTCGGACGCGACCTGCAATTCATCCGGATCAACGGCACCGTCGTCGGCGGGCTCGTCGGTCTGGCGATCTTCTCTGTGTCACGCTGGCTGTAACGCGTTCGCTCACGGTCAGGGAAAACGAATGCGCAGCAGCGGCAATTGCTGGAGCCTGTCGAGCAGGCGTAGCATCTGGCTCGCGGCCATGCCAAGGCAGCCGAGAATGAAGCTACGCCGGGTCAAGCCTGGCTCGCGGTCCATCAATTCCAGCCGCTGGAGGCGCGGCTTGGGAGGGGTACGCGTGCACAAAGCGGGGAGCGTCGTCATCTGGATCAGCCGATCGGAATGCGGATTTCCGGCGCCGCGGTCATCTGCTCGATCGTGGTGTCGAACGACAGGCAGTCCGGATTCTCGCCCGGCATCCGGCGCAGCGTCTCGGCCAATTGCTCCTGCTCCAGCAGGAACGAGCGGCCGTCGCGCAGCCGGGCATAGGCGGCCCACGGCACGAATTTGGTGAACGGAAACGAGAATCCCTCGCGCGGCGACACGTCGATGTTGAGGCCGGAAACCAACAGCACATTCTTGGTCGCAAACGCCGGCTCGCGCAAAATGCTGCGGTAGGTGCGGTCGAACTCGGCCTGGGTGACGAAGCGCGCCGCATCCAGTGCGGGATGCGGCGACGTCACCAGCGCCGGCATCACTGGAGCGAGCGCCGCCTCGAGAATGTCATGGCCATCGGGACCTTCGGCCGGCGCGCGGCGGAAGTGAAACAGATCGGGCGACAGCGCCGTGCCGATCGGTGCCGGCGTCTCACCAAAGCTGGCCTCGCCAAGCCGCTGGCGGATCGCCGGGCTCGCGCGAAACACCTTCGAGGTGCTCAGCACGGTCAGCGGCTGAACCGGCATCTCGACCATCCGCTCGAGCGACAGGAAGAGGCCGTCGCTGCGGGCATCGTCGAGATATTGATTGTCGATCTGGAACACCGGCTCGCCATTGAGCCGGCTGCATTGCACCTGCCGGCAGGCATGCGCGTACTCATCCTCGTACCAGCGCAGCACGCTGCAGAGCTTGCCGCAGCAATCTCCGAACCTGCAATCTTCGGTGCGGTGGCGCTGATAGACGCCGAAGCGGCCATCATCGGGATCGTAGCCGACATGGCTGGCCTGGATCAGCACCAGATCCTCGCCGTGATGGGCATAAGGTCCGTGGCGGTTGATCGCAACCTTGCCGCCGACCCGCCCATGGTCGAACGGAAACGTCCCGAAATGCTGGGCCAGCAGCATCACCGGATAGCCCTGGCTCTCGTCGGAGCAAAACGCCCGGGACGGCAGCATGTGCTGCCGTTCGAAGCCGAGCGAACGGCAATAATTGTAGAGCCGCGGCACGAAATGCCCGTAGCGCATCGCAAAGCGGCCAACCCGGAAGGTTTCGATCATCCGCGTCCGCCTGACCGGTCCGACATATCCAGCGCGCACGGGGGAAACGCCCCGCTCGCGCTACCGGACCAGAACGCTAGATGCGGTTGTTGACGGTTATGTGAATGCGGACGGCAGTGGGGCCGGCTCAACGCCCCCAGCGCAGCACGACCGGATCGAGCGTGCGCGCGATCTCGATCAGGCCGGCGCGCGTCGCCGGATGCAGCGGCTGCAACGGGTGGCGCACCGCGTCCGACTTGATGACGCCGCCCTCGCGCATCAGCACCTTGCAGGCTTGCAGCCCGCATTGCCGGTTCTCGTAATTGATCAGCGGCAGCCAGCGCGCATAGGCCTGCACGGCCTCGTCGCGGCGGCCGGCGAGGAACGGATCCATGATCTGGCGGATGCCGTCGGGATAGCCGCCGCCGGTCATCGCGCCGGTGGCACCGGCGTCGAGATCGGCCATCAGCGTGATCGCCTCCTCGCCGTCCCACGGCCCCTCGATCACGTTGCCGCCCTTCTCGATCAGACCGCGCAGCTTGTTGGCGGCCATCGGCACCTCGATCTTGAAATACCTGACATTGGCGAGCTCCTTTGCCATCCGCGCCAGGAAATCGATCGACAGCGGCGTGCCGGCGACCGGCGCGTCCTGGATCATGATCGGGATGCCGATCGCATCGGAGACCACGCGATAGAATTCGTAGATCGCCGGCTCGCCAACCCGGAAGGTCGCACCGTGATAGGGCGGCATGATCATCACCATCGCAGCACCGGCGGCCTCCGCCTCGCGGCTGCGCTCAGAGCACACCGCCGAGGAGAAATGCGTCGTGGTGACGATGACGGGAATGCGGCCGGCGACATGCTCGAGCACCGCATGCATCACGGACTCGCGCTCGGCATCCGTCAGCACGAACTGCTCGGAGAAGTTGGCGAGGATGCAGATGCCGTGCGAGCCGGCATCGATCATGAAATCGATGCAGCGGCGCTGTCCGTCGAGATCGAGGTTGCCGCTGGCGTCGAAGATGGTCGGCGCGACCGGGAAGACGCCGCGATAGGGACGTTTTGCGATTGTTGTCATGTGACGACCTCCCAGGTTTCTTGTCAGCTGTTCTGATTAAACGCTACGGAACGGCAGCGGCGGGCCTTCGAGCCTGCGCAGGCCCGGCTCGCGCCGCTCCAGCCACCAACCATACTGCTTCGGCCAGGATGCGAACACCTCGCCGCTTCCGCCGCCGAGCGCAAGCTCGGCGTGCAGCGGCCAGTTCGGATCGAACAGCGCCTCGCGGCCGATCGCGACCAGATCGGCCTGGCCGCCCGCCAGAACATCCTCGGCCTGCTGCGGATGCAGGATCAGGCCGACCGCGATGGTGGCGATCTCGGCGGCGCGGCGGATCTCGTCCGCATAAGGCACCTGAAACCCGTAACCGCGCGGAATCCGCGCCGCGGTCGCCGAGCCGAGCAGGCCGCCCGACGAGCAATCGATCAGATCGGCGCCGCGCGCCTTGGCCGCCTTGGCGAACGCGATCTGGTCCTCGAGCGTCAGGCCGCCATCGACACCGTCGACCGAGGAGATCCGTACCGACAGCGGCCGCTCCGCGGGCCATGCGGCGCGCACGGTCTCGATCACCTCGAGCGGATGGCGCATCCGCCCGGTGCGGTCGCCGCCATAGGCGTCGTTCCTGTGGTTCGACAGTGGCGAGAGGAATTCGTGCAGCAGATAGCCGTGCGCACAATGCACCTCGACGAATTCGAAGCCCGCCTCCACCGCACGCAGCGTGGCGCGCCGCCATTGCTCGCGCAGTGCTGCGAGCTCCTCGACATCGAGCGCGTGCGGCATCAGCCAGCCCTCCTCCATCGGGATCGCGCTCGGCGCCACCGTCCGCCACGGCAGATCGCCGCGGGCGTGGTCGGCTTCGTCGAGTGCGGCATTGCCGTACCAGGGTCGCTGCATGCTGGCCTTGCGTCCGGCATGCGCGAGCTGGATCGCGGGCACCGCGCCGTTGTCCTTCAGAAAGGCCGCGATGCGCTCCAGCGGCGCGATCTGCTCGTCGTTCCAGATGCCGACATCGCCATGGGTGATGCGGCCCTCGGCGGCCACCGCCGCAGCCTCGACCATCACGATCCCGGCGCCGCCCTGGGCGAATTTGCCGAGATGAACAAGATGCCAATCATTGGTGAGGCCGTCGGTCGCCGAATACTGGCACATCGGCGAAATCAGGATGCGGTTTCGGGAGGTCACGCCGCGAAGCGTGATCGGCTGAAGCAGAAGCGGCTGCGGCATCGGGACCTGCGAGAACGTGATGGCGGGAGCAATGGTGGTGGAAAGCTAGGCGGCGCGCCGGAGGATCGCAAGTCACGCTGTGGCGCAGGCGGCAAGACCTGCACGCATCGCAGTTGCGCAGCAGCGCGAGACGCGCAACCCGCAATATCAGCCGCAGAAAATCGTCCCGGCTGGTAAACACTTTCCATCGTTCCGGAGATGATTCCTGTCTCCAGCGGGGCCGCCCCGGTCGCAATTCGCGCCTGATATCCCTACATTGCCGACATGAAGAAAATCGGATTCCTCTCGTTCGGGCACTGGACGCCCTCGCCGCAATCCCAGGCCCGCTCGGCCGCGGACGTGCTCCTGCAATCCATCGAGCTTGCGGTCGCCGCCGAAGAGCTCGGTGCGGACGGCGCGTATTTTCGCGTCCATCACTTCGCCCGCCAGCTGGCCTCGCCGTTCCCGCTGCTGGCGGCGGTCGGCGCCAAGACCAGCCGGATCGAGATCGGCACCGCCGTGATCGACATGCGCTACGAGAATCCGATGTACATGATCGAGGACGCCGGCGCGGCCGACCTGATCGCGCAGGGACGCCTGCAACTCGGCATCAGCCGCGGCTCGCCCGAGCAGGTGATCGATGGCTGGCGCTATTTCGGCTATCAGCCGGGCGAGGGCCAGACCGACGCCGACATGGGCCGCCGTCATGCCGAGATCTTCCTCGAGCTGCTGCGCGGCGAGGGCTTCGCGCAGCCGAATCCGCGGCCGATGTTCCCCAATCCGCCCGGCCTGCTGCGGCTCGAACCGCTCTCGGAAGGCCTGCGGGAACGCATCTGGTGGGGCGCCGGCTCGAACGCCACCGCGGTCTGGGCAGCGAAGCTCGGCATGAACCTGCAAAGCTCGACGCTGAAGAGCGACGAGACCGGAGAGCCTTTCCACATCCAGCAGGCCGCGCAGATCCGCGCCTACCGCGCCGCCTGGAAGGAGGCCGGTCACAGCCACGAGCCGCGGGTCTCGGTGAGCCGCAGCATCTTCGCGCTGGTCGACGATCGCGACCGTGCCTATTTCGGCAACGGCCAGGAGGAAGACCAGATCGGCTTCATCGACGAGCGCACGCGTGCGATCTTCGGCCGCAGCTATGCCGCCGAGCCGGACAGGCTGATCGAGCAGCTCAAGACCGACGAGGCGATCGCCGAGGCCGACACGCTGCTGCTGACCGTCCCCAATCAGCTCGGCGTCGCCTACAACGCGCATGTGATCGAGAGCATTTTGACTCACGTCGCGCCCGCGATGGGATGGCGCTGACCAGCACCGCGGCGGGCCGCCGGCCGTCCTGCGGTCCGGCGGAACTTCGTTCTCAAACGCGGAGAACTACGGAAACATAACCGCGCATTGTGAGAAGAACAGGTTGAGTACGGTTCGTTAGTTGCGCACGTTGCGTGAACAAACTGCCGTAATATCCCGGGACAATCCCGGGGCGCCTCTCCGGGGAGTGCTCGAGTCAGGAATCACGATCGCGATCACGGCGAGCGAGATCGTCGCGAAGCCGGTCGACGCGTTCATCAATTCGCTGGTTCAGTTCCTCGTCCTCTCTCGAAGAGCTGCTGCGGCGACGGGCGCGCACGAGACATAGGCATCCGATCAGAACCATCGCAACGAGCGCGTAGAACCACCATTCCATCGATCGATCTCAAATGGACGCCCGCGAAAACGAGCGGAAATCGTCATCGTTCACGCCTGTCACGGCGCGCCGATCTCGGCGCATAGGCTGGCGCGTAAAAGGGGTTGACCAGACAGGTCGCCGGAAGTCCCGCAGCGCCGGCCTGGCACTGATTCAGCGACGTGAAGTCGCAGTCCATTCGGTCGCCGAGCAACGCACCATAGACATGCATGCAGATCGGGTAGCGCGGATCATACATTTGTGCAGATGCTGGCTTTGTCATCCAAAGCGCGCCTAGCGCAAGCAGCAGCGCTCCGAGCAACTTCACGTCAAATCTCCTGCAAATGCCACGAAACAAGGCTGTCTCGCGAAATCTTGCCCAAGGGCTGGAGCGGGCGAAGGGAATCGAACCCTCGTATGCAGCTTGGGAAGCTGCCGTTCTACCATTGAACTACGCCCGCGAACTCAATTGCTTGAGGTCGACCCAATCGGGTGCGACCTGCCGGACCATAGCCCGGGCGGCGGCAGCGGATCAAGCGCATTGAGGCCGATCGCCGCACCAGCGCTTTGTTTGAGCATGATCTTTTCGGAAAACCGCGTTGCACTTTTCCGGATCATGCTTTAGTGCCCCATCCTCACGAGCGCGTCATTGATGACGAAGGGCGTGGCGGCCGTTGCATCGCAGGTCCCGCTGCGCGCGTAGATGCAGGCATCGGCGATGCCGACATGGGCACAGCTTTGCTGTGAGAAATCCGCGGGCAGATCGCCGGCCGCCTCGGGGCGTGCAAGGATGCGGTTGAAGGCTGGCTTGGTGGTCTGCAACAGCAGCGGCAGGACCAGCTCGGCAAGCGGATCGGTGGGCGCAAGCACATAGAGCGGCACCGGGCCGACCAAGCGCTCGCGGCCCGGCAACAGCTGGAAGCGGACGTTGTAGAGCGCGAGACCGCACATCTGGGGATCGTTGCGCAGTTCCGCCGCGAGCTGCGCGGCACCGACGCCACGCGTCCAGTACTCGCGCATCCCTTCGCTGGCACCGGCCAGTGCCACCGAGAGCAGCGCCCAGCCCCCCATCACGACCGGCAACGCAAAGCGGCGCCATTTGTCCTTCGTGCGCAGCCATTGCACCCAGTCGGCCGAGCCGAGCGCAGCGACGATGATGAACAACACCACCGAGAGGAAGACGAAGCGGTATTCCTTGTGCGCGATCAGGCTGTGGAAGGCGAGATTGGCGAGCGCGACAGCCAGCAGCAGCGGTGCATGCCGCCAGCCGCGCCAGATCGCAGCAAGCGGCAGCACGATCGTCGCGGACCACACGATCAGGAAATTGACGAGATAGGCCGCAGGCGGGGTGACGCCGAACTCGGTGGCGCGATCCTGCACGAGGTTTTCCCTGACATTGCCGATCAGCCAGGCGAACGGCACCGCGCCATGCGCAAGATCGATCGCGGCGGTGAGCACCAGCGCTGCGAGGCCTCCGACGACCAGCGGAACGAGGTTGCGCCAGCGCTTCCAGCAGGCGCCGAGCGCGAGCACTGCGATGGCCGGCGCATATTGGAAGCGGCAGACAAAGGCGAAAGCGAGCAAGGCACCGCCGATCGCAAGACGCCGCTGCGACGGATGATCGGTCACCAGCAGCGCCGCCGGCACGATCAGCGCCGTCGCCAACGGCTCGCCCAGCGTGTGCGGCGCGAGCAGGATCAACTCGAACCAGACCGCGGCGGCAAACGCCGCGACGATAGCATGGGTTCGCGAGACCCGCGCGCCGAAGAACCAGGCGCTGACCACGATCGATACCGATGCACATGCCGCGACCAGGCGCGGCACCAGGAAGGCACCCGCGCCGCCGGGCGCAATCGCCTCACCGAGCGCAACCGGTCCGGCCAGCAGTGTCGGCAGGAACCAGCCGCGAATGCCTTCGCGCCATTCCCAGGTCAGGATGCCGTCATGGCCGAGCATGCGCCACGCCGGCTCGAGATACTGGAAGATCTCGTCGGGATACATCACGTTGGGCCAGACCGCGGCCGCAAGGCGGATCACCAGCGCCAGCAACAGCAACCCGAATAGCGGGCGAAGGCGCCCACGCGCGCGCCGGGCCATGCCCGCGCTGCCGGGCGCGGCTTCGGCGCTCGTGCTCGTCATCGTTCCGCCGATCGTATCGAGGAGCAGCATGCTGCGTCCAGATAGCGGGCAAAGCCTTTAAGATGCGTGACCGGCAGATGCGTGACCGGACGTTGTCGAGGTCACACTGCGCCCGCCGCGACATGCTTAACTAAACGTGAAGATTCCAGATGCGCCGGACCGCGGCGATGCTATCATCTCGCCCTGGGGGTTGGTGGCGTCATGGCGGGGCGTGGGTACACCATTTTTGACACGGCAATCGGCCGATGCGGCATCGCATGGGGCGAAGCCGGCATCGCCGGCGTGCAGCTTCCCGAGCAGCGCGAGATCGAAACCCGCAGGCGGCTGTTCAAGCTTTATCCCGATGCACGCGAGATGCGGCCTCCCGAGGACGTCGAGATCGCAATCGAGGGCATCGCCGCGATCATGCGCAGCGGCGAAAGCGACCTCTCGGGCGTTGCGCTCGACATGGGCGGCATCCCGGCCTTCGATCAGCGCGTCTACCAGATTGTCCGCGGCATTCCCCGCGGCGAGACCCGGACCTATGACGAGGTGGCGAGCGCCTTGCGCGCCTCCGGCGCGGTCTATTCGGTGGCACAGGCGCTCGGCCGCAATCCGTTCATGATCATCGTGCCCTGCCATCGCGTGCTCGAGGCGCGCCACTATGCCGACCGCATCTCGCCGAACGGCGGCAGCGTCTCCAAGCGGCGCCTGCTGTCGATCGAGGGCGCTCAACTGACCGCCAGCAAGACCCTGTTTGACGTGCTGCTGCCGGTTGCGCGGCCCCGGCCGCAAGCCTAAATCCTGGGGAATGAACCGGTCCACGCTGTTGCAGCGCGAGCACATCACGGTGAACGAGTTTCGCTGCACGGCGGAGCCCGGCGACAAGCCGTTCGTCGAGCAGTTCGCCTGCCACTCCGTGTCCTATGTGCGCAGCGGCAGCTTCGGCTGCCATTGCCGCGGCCGCTTCCATGAACTGGTGGCAGGTTCCATCCTGGTCGGCCATCCCGGCGACGAATACATCTGCACCCACGATCATGTGGTCGGCGACGAGTGCCTGTCGTTTTTCCTCGATCCGGAGCTGGTCGAGACGATCGGCGACCACGCGGCGGTCTGGCAGGTCGGCGCGGTGCCGCCGCTGCCGGAATTGATGGTGATCGGCGAGCTCGCCCAGACGGCGGCAGCAGGCAACAGCGACGTCGGGCTCGACGAGGTCGGTCACCTCCTCGCCAGCCGACTGGTCGAGCTGGTGGCGGAGCGCAAGGCAAAGCCCCTCACCGCCGGCTTGCGCGATCGCCGCCGCGCGGTTGAAACCGCGCTGTGGATCGACGCCAATTCGCAGCATCAGATCGATCTCGACGCTGCCGCGGAGCAGGCGGGCCTCAGCACGTTCCACTTCCTGCGGCTGTTCTCCGCGGTGCTCGGCGTCACCCCGCATCAATATCTCGTGCGCTCGCGGCTGCGCCATGCGGCGCGGCGGCTGGCCGACGACGACTCTCCGATCACCGAGATCGCCTATGACGTCGGCTTCGGCGATCTCTCCAATTTCGTCCGCAGCTTCCGCCGCGCCGCGGGCGCCTCGCCGCTGAAGTTCCGCCAGGCCTCTCGCGGCGATCGCAAGATTCTCCAAGAACGGCTTGCGCTGCAATAGCTAGGTTGCTCCGGTCCGCGCGTCCCTCGACGCGCCCGATGACTGGAGACCTCATCATGTACGACCATATCGGATTGCGCGTCAGTGACCTCGACGCAAGCGTGCGCTTCTACACCGCGGCGCTGGCGCCGCTCGGCTTCGTGCTGTGCTCGCGCGACGACAGCGGTGCCGGTTTCGGCCCAAAGGGCGAGCCCGCGCTCTGGCTGCATCTGCACAAGGGCAAGGCCCAGGGCGGCGCCCACATCGCGTTCCGCGCCCCGAGTCACGACGCGATCAAGACATTCCATAGCGCAGGCCTGAAGGCCGGCGGCAAGGACAACGGCGCGGCGGGCCATCGCAAGGATTACACCCCGACCTACTACGCGGCGTTCCTGCTCGACCCCGACGGCAACAATGTCGAAGCGGTGTCGACCTGAGATCTGTTGATGAAAGCACCCTATCCGATGGCCTCAATTCACAAGGACATCCCGATCGACGCGCCAGCCGACCACGTCTGGGACGCGCTGCGCGATTTCGGCGCGCTGCATACGCGGCTGGTGCCGGGCTTCGTGATCGACACCCAGCTTGACGGCGACGTCCGCACCGTCACTTTCAGCAACGGCACCGTGGCACGCGAGACACTGGTCGATTGCGACGACAAGCGACAGCGGCTGGTCTATGCGATCAGCAGCGAACGGCTGACGCAGCACTCCGCCTCTGTGCAGGTGTTTGCCGATGGCGAATCGCGCTGCCGCGTGGTGTGGATCGCCGACGTGCTGCCGCACGAGGTCGCGCCCTACATGGACGCGCAGATGGACCTCGGCGCGGCGGCGATGCAGGCGGCGCAGGCGAAATCGGCGAAGGAAAGAACAGCGGCGTAAAGTATCTTCGACCGTCTCCCTGAGGAGGCCGCGAAGCGGCCGTCTCGAAGGGCGACAGCCCAGCGGTTTCCAGGATCGAACGCTGAAGCACCGGGGGCCGTCGATCCTTCGAGACGCGCGCAAGGGCGCGCTCCTCAGGATGACGGGGAAGGACCGGATGACGGGTCTGATCGCTCACGACAGCGCCGGCTGCACGGCTGCGACTTGTGCCGATTTGCCCCAGCGCGTCAGGATCACGCTGAGGCATGAGAGCACGCCGAGCACGCCCATCGAAGCAGCCGCGAGTGCGAAGAAGTTTTGCGCGCTCGCCTCATGGGTCGACAGCCACCAGCCGCCGGTACCGATGAAGATCAGGCGCGCGGTCTGCGCCAGCACCGGACCCAGCACCTTCGCCGCGCCTTGCGAGGAGAAATACATCGACATCGCAAGGCCGATGAAGGCGTACATCGGCGCGGCGGTCGAGAGATATTGATGGCTGGTCGCCCGCACATGCGGATCGTCGGTGAACAGATTGACCCAGAGGTCGGGGAAGACAGCGATGAAGCTGCCGACCGCACCGACCGAGAGAAACGACACCGTGCCCGCGGTCCAGGCGATGCGCCGGGCCCGTGCGACGCGCTCGGCGCCGACCGCCATGCCGATCATCGGCACCGAGGCGATGCCGACCGCGAACGCCACCGAGGTCAGCATGAATTCGAGCCGCGCGCCGATGCCGTAGCCGGCGAGCACCGCGGTGCCGAACTGCGCCAGCATGTGGGTGAAGATCGAGATCGTCAGGACCGATTGCAGCGGCGAGAAGCAGGAGACGGCGCCGACCCGGAGGATGTCGATGAACATCGCCCACTGCACGCGCAGCCCCCTGAACTTCGGCTTCACGCGGGCCCGGCCCGAAAACAGATACCAGCCCATCACGCTGATGCTGATCGAATAGGCGATCAGCGAACCCGCGGCGACGCCGCGCATGCCGAATTGCGGCACCGGGCCGAGGCCGAGCCCGAGCGTGCCGCCCAAAATGATCTGCCACACCGCCGAGGACAGGATCATGGTCGACGGCAGCTTCATGTTGCCGGTGCCGCGCAGGATGCCGGCCATCGTGTTCATCAGCCAGGGCAGGATCGCGCCGCCGAAGAAGATCTGCGAATAGGCGATCGCCTGCGCCAGCACATTGCCGCGGCCGCCGAGCAGTTCGAGCAGACGCGGGCCGAAGATCAGCATGCCGAGCATGAACGTCAGACCAAAAGTCAGCCCGATCATCAGCGCATGCATGGCCAGCGTCGAGGCGCGCTCGATCTCGCCGGCGCCGAGCGCGCGCGCAATCGCGGACGCGACGCCGCCGCCCATCGCGCCGCCCGACATCGTCATGGTCAGGATCACGCAGGGAAACAGCAGCGCCATCGCCGCCAGCGACTCGACGCCGAGCCGGCCGATATAGGAGGTCTCGGCAATGACAACGCAGGTGCCGGCCGAGAGCGCGATCACGTTCGGCCAGGCGAGCCACAACAGCGTGCGCAGGATCGGCCCGTCGAGCAGCGCATTCCGCGCCGGCTTGCTCACCGGCGGCGGCAGCGGCCGCTCTTGTTCGTCGACAGGTATTTCGGCGAGGCCGAGATCGGACATTTCCACTCCACGGCGCATGCCCCGCCAAAGTGTGGGCGGTTTGGCGAAGAGGTCATGCGCCTAAATTTATGATTCAGAGCGCGATCAGGCGCAAAACCGGTACCCACTTTTGCTGATCGCGCTCTGCGCAGTCTGGGAGCCGCGCCATGGTGTTTCCCTACCATGGCAGCAGCGGATTCCACGTGCGCGGGACGCAAGGGGGGCCTGCGCGATTGCAGGTGAACCCGGATGAACCTCTGATCTAGCCGATCGACCAGACGAACGGCGCGGCGGCGGTGCTGTTCGGCTTCAGATGCACCGGAATGTGCCGGCCGCAGCCGGCGGCAAGCCCCTCGAGCAGCCCGGTCAGCACGCCGGCGCAGGCCGGGTGATAGTCGGCCACATCGGCCATCAGCTTCCAGCCCTGCTGCCGGATCTCGAACTGGCCCTCGGACTCGCTGATCTCTGCGACATCATCCTGCGCCTCGAACAGCGTGCGCAGGAATGCGGCAAATTCCGTGGCGCGACCACGACTGCCACCGAGCGCCTGCGCGACTTCATCGAAATACTGCATGCCAATCAGTCTGCCGGTGAGATGCAGCAGATAGCTCGCATCCTCAGGCCCGAACACCTGCACGATCACAGGCGCGGCCGTCTTCACATATTCCATCGCGTAGTTACGATAGGCCTTCTCCAACCGCTGACGCGGCCAGCTGTCGACCGGCAGCGCCGGCGCGGTCTTCGCATCGAACAGCGGTGCCTCGAGATGGCGCGCGAACACCAGGCGCTGGTCGAGCTCGAGCGGGTGATCGTATTCGCAGTAATAGCCCTCGAGCCCGTCCTGGCCGTCGACGCTCTGCTTGGTGCAGACGAAGCCGAGCCTGAGATCGCCGAGCGCCACGCCATTGTTGGCGTGCCAGCCGCGCAGCATCGCGCGCGAGACTTCACCGGGCACGCCGCAGATCGCGGTGCCCTTCCAGATCCAGCGCGGCGGCGGATAACGGATCCAGGCCTTGCGGTCGGTCTCGTACATGTATTCGACATGCACGCCGCCGATCCAGTTGGAGAGATAGTGATACTGCGCGGCCGCGACCGCCGGCGGCAGGCCGTCGAGGCCGAGCTTCTTCAAGCCGGGCAGGAAGCGCTCCTGCTGCTGGCGGCGGAACACGCGGAACACGAACTCGGCGGCATCAGCGGTGCCGCGCCGCGTGACCACGGTGAGGATCAGCCCGGTGAAGAAGGCGTGATAGAGATCGGCGACGCTGCGCCACTTCCGCCATTGCGCTGCTTGCTGCGCTGAATCTGTTGCGGCGCTCATGTTCGCTCCCGGCTTGTTGTTTTCTCGAATGTGTCATCGCGGAAGCGACGGCGCAACCACACACGCGGTGTCATCGCCCGACTCGTTCGGGCGATCCAGTATCCCAGAGACGGTCATTGTCGATGGAGAAGCCGCGGCGTACTGGATTCCCCGCTTTCGCGGGGAATGACAGCGGAGAATGATGGCGCGACGGTCTTATTGGCTACGCGAACTCCGGCTCGCGGAATTAAACGCGAAAATGCTTGGAGAGCTTCAGGCCCTGCGCCTGATAGTTCGAGCCGATGCGCTGGCCGTAGAGCGCATCGGGACGCTCGAGCATCCGCTCATAGACCAGGCGGCCGACGATCTGGCCATGCTCGAGGATGAACGGCACCTCGCGCGAGCGCACTTCCAGCACGGCGCGCGCGCCCTTGCCGCCGGCGCCGGCATAGCCGAAGCCGGGATCGAAGAATCCGGCATAGTGGACGCGGAATTCGCCGACCAAAGGATCGAACGGCACCATCTCCGCAGCATAATCCGGCGGCACCTGCACGGCCTCTTTCGAGGCCAGGATGTAGAACTCACCGGGATCGAGGATCAGGCTGCCGTCGGGCCGCGCCTTGATCGGCTCCCAGAACTCGTCGACCGCGTAGCCGCCGCGGCGATCGACATCGACCACGCCGGTGTGACGCTTGGCGCGATAGCCGACGAAGCCGCCCGAGCTCTCGCCGGAGAGATCGACCGACAGCGCGACGCCATGGGTGAGATCGGCATTGTCGGCATCGACCAGCCGCTCACTGGCATGCAGCGCGTCCAGCTCGTCGGCGGTCAAGGTCGCCTCGCCGATCCGGAAGCGGACCTGGCTGAGCCGCGAGCCCTCGCGCAGCAGCACCGGAAACGTCTTCGGCGAGATCTCGGCATAGAGCGGGCCGTGATAGCCGGCGCCGATCATGTCGAAGCGGCGGGTGCCATCGGCGATCACGCGGGTGAAGACGTCGAGCCGTCCGGTCGAGCTCTTCGGGTTCGCCGCGGCGACGATCTCCGGCGGCAGCGCCAGGCTCTCCAGCAGCGGGACGATGTAGACGCAATTGGTCTCCAGCACCGCGCCGTCGGACAGATCGATCTCGTGCAGCTTGAGCTGGTCGATCCGCTCGGCGACGGTGGCATCGGGCCCCGGCAGGAAGCTGGCGCGGACCCGGTAGGCGATGTCGCCAAGGCGCAGATCGAGGCTCGCCGGCTGGATCTGGCTCTCGACGAAGTCGTAGGCGGGCAGAATGAGACCGGCCTCCGCCATCTCCGCGATCATGCGGTCGGGCAGGATTCCGTTGGATTCATCTTCCAGCGTGAACGACACGATACGGTCCCTCGAGATGGCCCAAAACCAACCTCTGGCGGCCATCAAGCCCTAAAATATGGGCTTTTACGGGTTATCCGATGACCGTCTTGACGGAAAGGGCGCGAGGGAATATCAGCTGCACTTATCCCGTGGTGATTTGAGCCGGCCGGCTTGCAGCCACGTTAAATAAGTCGCTAAACAGGCCGGGGACAGTGTGATCCCGGCTTGTGGAGGTTGCTCCAGGCCGGTTTTTTTGTGGCCATTTTCCAGAGGAATGGCCACTTCGGAGGTCACATGTCTGAATCGAAGGATACCGCCCGCTTTCGTCCCGAAACCCGCCTGGTCCATGGCGGCACGCTGCGCTCGCAATTCGGCGAGACGTCGGAAGGGCTGTTTCTCACCCAGGGCTACGTTTACGACACCGCCGAGCAATGCGAGGCGCGCTTCAAGGGCCAGGACCCCGGCTTCATCTATTCGCGCTATTCCAACCCGACCATTGCGATGTTCGAGCGCCGCATGATCGAGCTCGAGGGCGCGGAGGCCGCGCGCTCGACCGCGACCGGCATGGCCGCGGTGACCACCGCGATCCTCGCGCCGCTGAAGGCCGGCGATCACGTGGTGGCCTCGAAAGCCCTGTTCGGCTCCTGCCTCTATGTGGTGCAGGACCTGCTGCCGCGCTACGGCATCGAGACCACGCTGGTCGACGGCCTCGATCTCGACCAGTGGCAGCGCGCCTTGCGGCCGAACACCAAGACCTTCTTCCTGGAAAGCCCGACCAACCCGACGCTCGACGTGCTCGACATCGGCGCGATCGCCAAGATTGCCCACAGCGGCGGCGCCCGGCTGATCGTCGACAACGTGTTCGCGACGCCGATCTGGCAGAGCCCGCTGTCGCTCGGCGCCGATGTCGTGGTCTATTCCGCGACCAAGCATATCGACGGCCAGGGCCGCTGCCTCGGCGGCATCATCCTGTCGTCGGAAGCCTTCATCGCCGAGCACATCCATAATTTCATGCGCCAGACCGGCCCGTCGCTGTCGCCGTTCAACGCCTGGGTGCTGCTGAAAGGGCTGGAGACGCTCGGCGTCCGCGTCCGCGCGCAGACCGAAAACGCGGCCAAGATCGCCGAGGCGCTGGCGAAACATCCGAAGATCACGCGGCTGGTCTATCCCGGCCGCCCCGATCATCCGCAGGCCGAAACCGTGAAGAAGCAGATGGGCGCGGGCTCGACGCTGGTCGGCTTCGAGGTCAAGGACGGCAAGGCAGGCGCGTTCCGCTGCCTCAACGCGCTGAAGATCTCGCGCATCTCCAACAATCTCGGCGATGCCAAGAGCCTGGTCACGCATCCCGCCACCACGACGCATCAGCGCCTGGCGCCGGAGGCCCGCGCCGAGCTCGGCATCAGCGAAGGCTTTATCCGCTTCTCGGCCGGGCTCGAGCACCCCGACGATCTGATCGAGGATTTCGAGCGGGCGCTGGAGCAGGTATGAGGCGGGCTGAGCTCCCCCTCTCGCTTGCGCAGGAAGGCTATCGCACCCCTTGTCATCGCCCGGCTCCGACCGGGCGATCCAGTACGCCGCGGCCCTTCGGCTCAAGCACCGCGGTCTCTGGAATACTGGATCACCCGCATGCGCGGGTGATGACACTGAGCAAGCTGAGCGCCATCCCGAAGGGACAGCCGCTTACGTCGCCGCCGTCGTCACACCGCCGTCGACCACGATGGTCTGGCCGGTCATGAAGGTCGAGGCGTCGGAGGCGAGATAGGCCACGGCGCCGGCGATCTCGTCGGGCTCGCCGATGCGGCGGAGCGGCGTCGACGCGGTGCGGCGCTTCAGATTGTCCGGATCTTCCCACAGCGCGCGGGCGAAATCGGTTTTCACCAGGCCCGGCGCCACGCAATTGACGCGCACGCCCTTCGGGCCCCATTCGCCGGCGAGGCTGCGGCACAGCGCAAAATCGGCCGCCTTGGAGATGCCGTAGGCGCCGATCACGGTCGAGCCTCGAAGTCCGCCGATCGAGGAGATGATCACGACCGAGCCCTTGCCGCGTTCGGCCATCTGCGGGATCGCCAGCGCGGAGAGCCAGATGTTGCTCTTGACGTTGGAGCCCATGATCTTGTCGAAGGCCTCGTCCGTGATGTCGAGCAGCGGGCCGTAATACGGATTCACCGCGGCGTTGCAGACCAGGATGTCGATCTTGCCGTAATGCTTGATGGTGCCCGAGACCAGCGCCTCGACCTCATTGCGCCGCGCGATATTGCAGGGAATGACGAGCGCGTCGCCGCCGGCCTTCTTGATGCCGTCGGCGACGACTTCGCAGGCATCCGCCTTGCGCGAGGAGATCACGACCTTGGCGCCGAGTTTTGCCAGCAGCTCCGCCGAGGCGCGGCCGATGCCGCGGCTCGAGCCGGTGACGACCGCGACCTGGCCGGTGAGATCGAACGGGGTGTTTTTCATTGTTGCTGCCTCCCCGGCTCCGTCATTCCGGGGCTCGCGAAGCGAGAACCCGGAATCCATTGGGCCGCATCATTGGTGGTGAAATGGATTCCGGGTTCGCCGCTTTGCGGCGCCCCGGAATGACGTTCGCAAATCTCAAGCCAATAGCCCGCCGCCCTCGCTGACACGACGGAGGTGATAGTCGGTGTCGCCGAGCGTGTTCTCGATCATGGTCAGCCGCTTGAAGTAGTGGCCGATCTTGGCTTCCATGGTCATGCCGATGCCGCCGTGAAGCTGGATCGACTGCTGGCCAACGAACTTCAGCGACTTGCCGACCTGCACCTTGGCAGCCGCCACCGCGGACGAACGCTCCTTGGCATCGTCGAAGTCCGACGCCATGGTCGCGAACATCGACATGCTGCGGGCCTGCTCCAGCGCCACGAACATGTCGGCGGCGCGGTGCTGCAGGCTCTGGAACGAGCCGATCGCCACGCCGAACTGCTTGCGGGTCTTGATGTACTCGACGGTCTCCTTCAGCGACTCGTCCATCGCGCCGACGGCCTCTGCGCACAGCGCGGTGCGGGCTTCGTCCGCGACGCGCTCGATCAGCGGCAGGCCGTTCTCGGGATCGCCGATCGCAGCATCCGCACCGACCTCGACATTGGTGAAGGTGATGTCGGCCGCGTGCAGGCCGTCCTGGGTCGGATAGCCCTTTTTGGTGACGCCCTTGGCATCCGCCGGGACCAGGAACACGCCGATCCCGGTCTTGTCGCGCTGGCCGCCCTTGGTGCGCGCGGTCACGATCAAGGTGTCCGCGTTCTCGCCATTGAGCACGACGAACTTCTCGCCATCGATCACCCAACCATCGCCCTTCTTCTTGGCCGTGGTCACGACGTCGAACAGGTCGTAGCGCGAGTTCTTCTCGAGCTGGGCGAAGCCGAAGGTCTTGCTGCCGTCGATGATGCCGGGAATGTACTTGGCCTTCTGCTCGGCCGAGCCGCCATGGCGCAGGAAGCCGCCGGCGACCACGACGGTGGCGAGATAAGGCTCGACCACCAGCGCCTTGCCGAGCGCTTCCATCACGATCATGGTCTCGACCGCGCCGGCGCCGAAGCCGCCGTCGGTCTCGGCAAAGGGCAGACCGAGCAGGCCCTGCTCGGCGAGCTTGCCCCAGAGCGCTTTGCTCCAGCCGCCCTTCTCCTTCATGTACTTCTTGCGCGCATCGAAGTCGTAGGCATCGGTGAGAAGCCCGTCGATGCTTTCCTTGAGAAGCCGCTGCTCCTCGGACAGATCAAAATCCATGTTCGTTCCCTATCGTCAAAAGATGCTGATGCTCTTCCGCGGCGTCATTCCGGGATGGCCCGAAGGGCCAGACCCGGAATCCATTTGACCGCACATCTTGCGGGAAGATGGATTCCGGGCTCTTCGCTACGCGAAGCCCCGGAATGACGACAATGGTGAGAGCCCAACTACAGTCCCAGCACGGCCTTGCTGATGATGTTGCGCTGGATCTCGTTGGAGCCGCCGTAGATCGAAACCTTGCGGTTGTTGAAGTAGCTCGGCGCGATCTGCGCGGTCCAATCCATGCTCTCGTTCGAGCCGGCGTCGCCGTGCTCGTCATAGGGCGCGGCGAACGGACCGATGATCTCCATCAGAAGCTCGGTGGTGGTCTGCTGGATCTCCGAGCCCTTGATCTTGAGCACCGAGGACGCCGGGTTGGGCTTGCCCTTGCCGTGCTTGCCCTCGTCGGCGACGACGCGGAGCTGGGTCAGCTCGAGCGCCTTCAGTTCGATCTCGCAGGCCGTGAGCTTTTCGCGGAATGCCGGGTCCTCGATCACCGGACGGCCGCCGGACTCGACCTTGGAGGCCAGCGCGCGGATGCGGCGCAGCCGCTCCTTCGACACGCCGACCCGGGCGATGCCGGTGCGCTCATTACCGAGCAGGAATTTTGCGTAATCCCAGCCCTTGTTCTCTTCGCCGATCAGGTTCTCGTAGGGCACCTCGACGTCGTCGAAGAACACTTCGTTGACCTCGTGGCCGCCGTCGATGGTCTGGATCGGGCGCACGGTGACGCCCTTCGACTTCATGCTGAACACGATGAAGGAGATGCCCATCTGCTTCTTCGCGGCCGGATCGGTGCGGCAGAGGCAGAAGATCATGTCGGCGTGCTGGGCGAGCGTGGTCCAGGTCTTCTGGCCGTTGATGATCCACTTGTCGCCTTTGCGCTCGGCCTTGGTCTTCAGCGAGGCGAGGTCCGAGCCCGAACCCGGCTCCGAGAAGCCCTGGCACCACCAGTCGTCGACATTGGCGATGCGCGGCAGGTATTCCTTCTTCTGCTTCTCATTGCCGAAGGTATAGATGACGGGGCCGACCATGCTGATGCCGAAGGCGAGCGGCTGCGGCGCCGGATAGGACTGCAGCTCTTCGTTGAAGATGTAGTGCTGCACGGTGCTCCAGCCGGTGCCGCCATATTCCTTCGGCCAGTGGGTGACGCCCCAGCCCTTCTTGTTGAGGATGCGCCACCAGGTGACCATCTCGTCCTTCGACAGATGGCGGCCCTCCTGCAGCTTGCGCCGTGTCTCCGGCGGCACGTTGTTCTTGAAGAACTCCCGCACCTCCTCGCGAAACGCTATCTCTTCCTTGGTGAAAGCGAGATCCATCGGATCCTCCTATTGAACGACTGATTTGGCTTGAGCTGTCTTCGGCTGCTGCTGGCGCAATTCGTGGCGCGACAGCTTGCCGACCGGGGTGCGCGGCAGTTCGGCGACGAACTCGACCGCCGCCGGCAGTTCGTGCTTGCCGACCTTGCCGGCGAGGAACGCGCGCAGCTCGTCGACCGAGAACGGCTTCTCGCCGTCGCGCAGCTTGATGAAGGCCTTGGCCGCCTCGCCGCGGTAATCGTCGGGAATCCCGATCACGATCACCTCCTGCACGGCGGGATGGGTGTAGATCGCCTGTTCGATCATCTGCGGATAGACGTTGAAGCCGCCGGAGATGATCATGTCCTTCTTGCGGTCGACCAGATAGAAATAGCCATCGGTGTCCATGTAGCCGATGTCGCCGGTGAGGAATCGGTCGCCGACGAAGGCTTCCGCGGTCTCCGCCGGCCTGTTCCAGTAGCCCTTGGTGACGTTCGGGCCGCGGATGCGGATCTCGCCGACCTCGCCGACCGGCATCACCCTGGTGGAATCCTCCAGCGACACCACGTCCATCTCGATACCGGGCAGCATCAGCCCGATCGAGCCCGGCTTCTCCGGGCCCTCCTTGGGATGACCGGTGCCGGGCGAGCAGGTCTCGGTCATGCCCCAGCCGCTCTTCAGCTTCATGCCGACGCGGCGCTCGAAAACCTTTGCAACCTCGACCGGCAGCGGCGCGCCGCCGGAGCCGGCGACCACCAGCGAGGAGAGATCGCGCTTGTCGAGATCGGGCAGCGAGGCGATCGCGATCCACATCGTCGGCACGCCGGGAAACACCGTCGCGCGCTTGACCTCGATGTCTCGCATCACGGCCTCGACGTCGAAGCGCTGGTGCAGCGAGATCAGATGGCCGCGCCGGATCGCCGACAGCAGCACCACGGTCAGCGCATAGATATGAAACAGCGGCAGCACGCAGATCACGCGCTCGATCGCATTGCGCTCGAGCCGCGCGGGCTTGCCCCAGACGTCGTAGATCGAGACCGCCGCGGTGAGATTGCCGTGGCTGAGCATGGCCCCCTTGGGCAGGCCCGTGGTGCCGCCGGTATATTGCAGCAGCGCGACGTCCTCGACGTCGACCGCGGGCCATTGCGCCGGCTTAACAGCGCCATCGATGAACTGGCGATGCGTGATAACGGCGGGATTGTCGGGCAGCGCGGTTTGCGGCGTGCCGGCCTTGCCCCAATTGTCGTCCTCGCAGACGATCAGGCGGTCGAGCAGCCCCTTGGCGAGGAATTTCAGCGCGGTCGGCAGCAGCGCCGAGAGGTTGCTGGTGACCAGCACGCGCGCGCCGGAGTCCGAGAGCTTGTGCGACAGCGCGATCTCGCCGTCGAGCGGCGACAGATGCACGACGCGGGCGCCGGCCTTCAGCGCGCCGAAGAAATTGATCGGATGGTCCGGCGAGTTGCCGAGGAACAGCGCGACCGAGGTGCCCTTGCCGTAGCCGGCGCGCATGAAGGCAGCGGCCGCGGTCTCGACCAGGGCCTCGAGCTCGCTGTAGCTGATCTGCCGGTCGCGGAATTCGAGCACCGGGCGCGCGCTATATTCGGCAGCCGCGGTCGAGAGCAGGTCCGGCAGCGTGCCCCGCGTGATCTCGTCGCTCCACCGCACGCCGCTCGGATAATATTGTTCGCCGGGATAGGTCATGGATGCCTTCGCAGGGATTCTCTGAAGTCGTCATTCCGGGATGGCCAGGCCCGGAATCCATCAGGCCGCACGTGCCGGGGCACAATGGGTTCCGGGTTCATCGCTTACGCGATGCCCCGGAACGACACGTGGCTAGGCCTTCAGCCAATCACGCCGCCTTCGACGGCGCGGCGAGCGAGGCGAAGGTCTTGCCTTCGTCGGCGAGCTTCCTGAGCAGCGGCGCCGGCTCGAGCGAGGGATCGTTGGTCTCCTTGGCGTAGAAGGCCAGGCGATCGGCGATGTGCTTGAGGCCGACGGTGTCGGCCCAGAACATCGGGCCGCCGCGATAGATCGGCCAGCCGTAGCCATAGAGCCAGACCACGTCGATGTCGGACGGCCGCGCCGCGATGCCCTCGGCGAGAATCTTCGCACCCTCGTTGATCATCGGATACATCATGCGCTCGAGGATCTCGTCGTCGCTGACGACGCGCTTCTTGCGGCCGAGGCGCGCCAGCGTCTCGTCGATCAGCTTCTCGACCTCCGGATCGGGCAGCGCCGCGCGCGAGCCCGGCTCGTACTTGTAGTAGCCCTTGCCGGTCTTCTGGCCGAAGCGGCCAGCTTCGCACAGCGCGTCGGCGATCTCCGACTTGATGCCGCGGTCCTTGCGCGAGCGCCAGCCGATGTCGAGACCGGCGAGATCGCCCATCGCGAACGGGCCCATCGGCATGCCGAACTTGGTGACGACGGCATCGACCTGCTGCGGCAGCGCGCCTTCGAACAGCAGCTTCTCGGACTGCTTGCCGCGCTGTGCCAGCATGCGGTTGCCGACGAAGCCGTCGCAGACGCCGACCACGGCCGGCACCTTGGCGATCTTGCGGGCGATCGACACCGCGGTCACCAGCGCGTCGGGCGCGGTCTTGTCGGCGCGCACGATCTCGCACAGCTTCATGACGTTGGCCGGCGAGAAGAAGTGCATGCCGAGCACGTCCTGCGGACGCTTGGTCGATTTCGCGATCTCGTCGATGTTGAGATAGGAGGTGTTGGAGGCCAGCACGGCGCCGGGCTTGGCATACTGATCGAGCTTGCCGAACACCTCCTTCTTGACCGCCATGGTCTCGAACACCGCCTCGATCACGAGATCGGCGTCGCCGACGTTCTCGATGCCGACGACGCCGTTGATCAGCGCCATCCGCTTGGCGGGCGCGTCCGCCGGGATGCCGCCGCGCGCCGCGGTCGCCTCGTAGTTCTTCTGCATGATGCCCATGCCGCGCTTGAGCTGCTCCTCGCCGGTCTCGATCAGCGTGACCGGGATGCCGGCATTGGCGAACGACATCGCGATGCCGCCGCCCATGGTGCCGGCGCCGAGGATGGCGACGCGGGCCACGTTGCGGCCCTTGGTGCCCTCGGGAATGCCGGAGATCTTGGCGGCCTCACGCTCGGCGAAGAACGCGTAGCGCTGCGCCTTGGACTGGTCGCCGTTCATCAGCTTGAGGAAACCCTCGCGCTCCTTCTTCAGGCCTTCCTCGAACGGCAGGTCGATCGCGGCGCCGACGGCATCGGCCGCGGCGAACGGCGCCTCGAGGCCGCGCGACTTCTTGGTCAGCGCGGCGACCGCATTGGTGAAGATCGAACGGTCGGCCTTGGCCGCGGCGAGCTTCGAGTCGTCATCGCGCAGCTTGCGCAGCGGACGTTTCTCGGCGACCACCTTGCGCGCAAATGCCTCACCGCCCGAGGCCGGACCTTCGACGATCTCCTCGATCAGGCCGGCCTTCAGCGCGGCATCGGCGCCGATCGGATCGCCGCCGACGATCATCTTGACCGCGAGCTCGGGACCGACCGCGCGCGGCAGGCGCTGGGTACCGCCGGCGCCCGGCAGCAGGCCGAGCTTCACCTCGGGCAGGCCGAGCTTGGCGTCCTTGGTGGCGACGCGATAGTGGCAGGCCAGCGCGACCTCGAGGCCGCCGCCGAGTGCGGTGCCGTGGATCGCAGCGACGATCGGCTTCGGCGAGTTCTCCATCAGGCTCAGCACCTCGGCGAGCCCGGGCGGCTTCGGCGGCTTGCCGAATTCGGTGATGTCGGCGCCGGCGATGAAGGTGCGGCCGGCGCAGGTCAGCACGATGCCCTGGACCTGCGCGTCATCGATCGCGCTCTTGATGCAATCGAAGATGCCGCCGCGCACGGCCGCGCTCAGCGCGTTCACTGGCGGACTGTTAACCGTGACGACGGCAATGTTGTCATGACGTTCGAGCTTGACGACTTCACTCACCGGGACTCTCCCTGGATGCTTGTTCTTGAACTTGCGTTGAGTAGCTGCACGACTTGCGTTGAGCCGCTACGATTAGACCAATTTCGCACTGCGAAATTTAATTCCACATCTTGACACGGAGGGTTATTTTGAAGCACGAGCCTTGTCAACGAGCATGACAAGGGTGGGCAAGGACAGGGATGAAGCGCGCCAGCAAGAAGGTAGCGACCGATCGCAATTTCGTCGTCGCGCTTTCCCGCGGACTGGACGTCCTGCGCGCATTTCAACCCAATGACGGGCTGCTCGGCAATCAGGAGATTGCAGCCCGCACCAAGTTACCGAAGCCAACCATTTCCCGGCTGACCTACACGCTGACCAAGCTGGGATACCTTACACCTGTACCGAAATTCGAAAAGTATCAGCTCGCGCCGTCGGCGATGGCGCTCGGCTATGCCGCGCTCGCCAATCTCGGCGTTCGGCATTTGTCCGAGCCGTATCGAGAAGAAGTAATGCGCGCGACCGGCGGCGCCGTCGCGGTCGGCGGCCGCGATCGTCACAGCATGATCTATTTCGGCCAGAGCCGGAACGGCCTGGCGCTCGGCGTGCAACTCGACGTCGGCTCGAGGGTGCCGATCGCAACCACTGCGATGGGACGTGCCTATATTTGGGCATTGCCACCCGAAGAGCGTGCGGCTTTATTACGCGAGCTGCGGGATCACTATGGCAGCCGCTGGGCCAAGATGCGTGACGGCATCGAACGTTCCGGCGAGACGGTGGCGAAGCACGGCTTCGCCATGTCGGCCGGCGACTGGCAGAACGACGTCGCCGCGGTTGGCGTCGCATTGAGATTGAATGACGGAACCGGTCCGTACGCGTTCAATTGCGGCGCGCCGGCATTCCGTTTCACGGAAGAGAGATTGCTCAACGACATTGGACCTCGCCTTGTGGCGATGGTAAGGAACATCGAGCAGGCGCTCGGTGGAATGGCGCCGCAATCCAAAAAAGAAACAAGCAAAAAGATCAAAGTAGGAGGGAAAGTTGCACGTTTGGCCGAGGGGATCAGATAGCCTCCATCACGTCCGGCGAAGCACATCGCAGGATCGCTCGCACCGCTCGACGACGGCGGGCGAGACGAGATGACGCAGGCACAGCTCGCGCAGGGGAATGATCCCTTGCTCGCGGTTCGCGACGTCAGCGTCGTGTTCGGCGGCATCATCGCGCTCAACGGCGTGTCGTTCGACATGCGCCACGGACAGATCCTCGGCCTGATCGGGCCGAACGGCGCCGGCAAGACCACGCTGTTCAATTGCCTGTCGCGGCTCTACCAGCCGTCGTCCGGCGACATCCTGATGGAAGGCAAGAGCATCCTGTCGCGGCCGCCGCACCGGATCGCCGAGATCGGCATCGGCCGCACCTTCCAGAACGTCGCATTGTTTCCCAACCTGTCCGTGATCGACAACGTCCGCGTCGGCGCGCATGCCCGCACCTCGAGCGACATCGTCAGCGACTCGCTGCGTCTCGCCTGGGTCCGCCGCGGCGAGAACGACATGAACAAGAAGGTGCACGACATCCTCGGCTATCTCGATCTCGAGGACGTCGCCCACACCGTGGTCTCGGGACTTCCGTTCGGCACCCAGAAGCGTGTCGAGCTGGCGCGCGCATTAGCCGCAGACCCGAAGATCCTGCTGCTCGACGAGCCGGCCGGCGGCCTCAATCACGAGGAAGTCTATGTGCTCGGCGATCTGATCCGCAAAATCCGCGACGACCGTAAAATTACGGTGCTGCTGGTCGAGCATCACATGGGTCTCGTGATGTCGATCGCCGACCACGTCGTCGCGCTCAATTTCGGCCGCAAGCTGGCCGAAGGCACGCCGGCCCAGGTCCAGGCCGACCCCGACGTCATCAAGGCTTATCTGGGGAGCAAGGACCAATGACCGCGATGCTCAACGTCAAGGACCTGCGCGCTTATTACGGCCAGGTCCAGGCCCTGCACGGCCTCAGCTTCTCGCTCAACGAGGGCTCGCTGACCACCCTGCTCGGCGCCAACGGCGCCGGCAAGACCACCACGCTGCGGGCGATCTGCAACATGGTGCGCTCGACCGGCGCGATCGAGTTCGAGGGCAAGCCGATCGGCACGCGCTCGACCGAGAACGTGGTCCGCCTCGGCATCGCCCATGTGCCGCAGGGCCGCGGCACCTTCACCAACATGACGGTGGAGGAGAATTTGCAGCTCGGCGCCATCAGCCGCTCCGACACCAAGGCGATCGGCTCCGACATCGAGCGGATGTACGACCATTTCCCGGTGCTGAAGCAGCGCTACACCCAGCAGGCCGGCACGCTGTCCGGCGGCGAGCAGCAGATGCTGGCGGTGGCGCGCGCGCTGATGCTGCGGCCGCGCCTGATGCTGCTCGACGAGCCGTCATTCGGCCTCGCGCCGCTGATCGTGCGCGACCTTTTCCGCATCCTCGGCAAGATCAATCGCGAGGAAAAGGTGACCATCCTGGTGGTCGAGCAGAACGCGCAGCTCGCGCTCGAGCTCGCCGACCAGGCCTATGTGATCGAAACCGGACGGATCGTGATGTCGGGCAATGCCAAGGACATCGCGAACAACGAAGACGTCCGCAAATCCTATCTCGGCTACTGAGGGAGCTGGCACAATGGAGCTTTTTGCCAACCAGGTCCTGGCCGGCATCGCCACCGGCGCGATCTATGCCTGCATGGCGCTCGCCGTGGTGATGATCTACCAGGCCATCGACCATCTGAATTTCGCCCAGGGCGAAATGGCGATGTTCTCGACCTTCGTGTCCTGGCAGCTGATGCAGTGGGGCGTGCCGTATTGGGGCGCCTTCGTGCTCACCGTCGCCTTCTCGTTCGTCGCGGGCATCGTCATCGAGCGGCTGCTGTTCAAGCCGCTCGCCAAGGCTCCGATCCTGACCAACGTCGCCGGCTTCATCGCGCTCTATGCGATCATCAACTCGGTCGCCGGCCTGATCTGGGACTTCACCATCAAGCAGTATCCGACGCCGTTCGGCTCCTCGCCGTTCCTCGGCAGCCAGCTGATCTCGACCCACCAGGCCGGGATGATCGGCATCACGCTGCTGATGCTGCTCCTGCTGTTCTTCTTCTTCCGCTTCACCCGGGTCGGTCTTGCGATGCGCGCCGCCGCCTCGCTGCCGGAATCGGCCCGCCTGGTCGGCATCAACACCTCGTGGATGATCGCGCTGGGCTGGGGCATGGCATCGGCGATCGGCTCGATCGCCGGCATGATGATCGCCCCGGTCGTGTTCCTCGAGCCCAACATGATGCTCGGCGTGCTGATCTACGGATTTGCCGCGGCCGTGCTCGGCGGCCTGTCGAGCCCGTTCGGCGCCGTGATGGGCGGCTTCCTGGTCGGCATATTCGAGAACCTGGTCGGCACCTACATCCCCGGCGTCGGCAATGAGCTGAAACTTCCGATCGCGCTTGCGCTGATCATCGTCGTCCTGGTCGTCAAACCGGCAGGCCTGTTCGGCCGCGCCATCGTGAAGCGAGTTTGATCATGAGCGCCGCTGAAGAAATCGTCACAGAAGCCCCTGCCGTCGAGGCCGTGCCCAAGCGCGCCATGACGCTCGGCTATGGCACCTCGCTCGTCGTGCTTGCCGCGCTGGTCCTGATCCCGCTGTTCGTGAAGAACTTCATCATCTTCCAGATGACGATGCTTCTGATCTACGCGCTGGCGGTGATGGCGCTCAACATCCTGACCGGCGGAAGCGGCCAGTTCTCGCTCGGCCAGAGCGCGTTCTACGCCGTCGGCGCCTATACCTCGGCGATCCTGATGGAGCATGCGGGCATGAACTATGCCCTCACGCTGCCGATCGCCGGCATCGTCTGCTTCGGCTTCGGCTTCCTGTTCGGCCAGCCGGCGCTACGGCTCAGCGGCGTCTATCTGGCGCTCGCGACCTTCGCGCTCGCCACCGCAATGCCGCAGCTGCTCAAGCTCGGCTATTTCGAGCATTGGACCGGCGGCGTGCAGGGCCTCGTCGTCACCAAGCCGGATGCGCCGTTCGGCCTGCCGCTGTCGCAGGATATGTGGCTCTACTACTTCACCCTGGCGGTCTCGATCGCGATCTACATCGCCTCGGTCAACCTGCTGCGCTCGCGTTCAGGGCGCGCCTTCATGGCGATCCGCGACAACGAGATCGCGGCCTCCGCGATGGGCGTCGACGTCGCGCTGTACAAGACGCTGGCGTTCGGCGTCTCGGCCGGCATCACCGGCGTCGCCGGCGGTCTCGGCGCCATCGCGGTGCAGTTCGTGGCACCCGACGGCTACACGATCCAGCTCGCGATCTCGCTGTTCCTCGGCATGGTGGTCGGCGGCGTCGGCTGGCTGCCCGGCTCGATCGTCGGAAGCGCCTTCATCATCTTCGTGCCCAACATCGCGGAAGGCATTTCCAAGGGCCTTTCCGGCGCGGTGTTCGGCGTGCTGCTGTTCCTCGTCATCTTCCTCGTGCCGCACGGCGCCAGGCAGGTTGCGATCGTTGCCCAGCAACTGGCCGCCAAGCTCAAGAAAAACTAAGTGCATGATCCGGAAAAGTGCGAAGCGGTTTTCCGAAAGAGATCATGCTCAAACAGCTAAGAATCTTTAGAACCAAACCAGGAGACACTATGCTTTCTACCGTTCGGATCGCCGCGATGTCCGCGGCGATCGTCGCTGTTGCCGCGACCTCCACTGCCGCATTCGCCCAGAAGAAATACGACACCGGCGCGAGCGATACCGAGATCAAGGTCGGCAACATCATTCCCTATTCGGGACCGGCCTCCGCCTACGGCGTGATTGGCAAGACCGAAGAAGCCTATTTCAAGATGATCAACGACCGCGGCGGCATCAACGGCCGCAAGGTCAATTTCGTCAGCTATGACGACGCCTATTCGCCGCCGAAGGCGGTCGAGCAGGTACGCAAGCTGGTCGAGAGCGACGAGGTGCTGCTGGTGTTCAACCCGCTCGGCACGCCGTCCAACACCGCGATCCAGAAGTACCTGAACTCCAAGAAGATCCCGCAGCTGTTCGTCGCCACCGGCGCGACCAAGTGGAACGATCCGAAGAACTTCCCGTGGACCATGGGCTGGCAGCCGAGCTACCAGAGCGAAGCGCAGATCTATGCCAAATGGCTGATGAAGGAGAAGCCCGACGCCAAGGTCGCGATCCTCTATCAGAACGACGATTTCGGCAAAGACTACCTCAAGGGCACCAAGGACGGCTTCGGCGCCAAGGCGGCCTCCAGCATCATCATGGAGGAGAGCTACGAGATCTCCGAGCCATCGATCGACGGCCATATCGTCAAGATCAAGGCCGCCAATCCGGACGTCCTGCTGATCTACACCACGCCGAAATTCGGCGCCCAGACCATCAAGAAGACCGCCGAACTCGGCTGGAAGCCGCTGCAGATCATCACCAACGTGTCGGCCTCGGTCGGCAGCGTGATGCAGCCGGCCGGCTTCGACAACGCCCAGGGCGTGCTGTCGGCCGCCTATGCCAAGGACGGCGCCGATCCGCAGTGGGCCAACGATCCGAACATGAAGAAGTGGGCCGAGTTTCTCGACAAGTACATGCCGGGCGCCGACAAGACCGACGGCGGCTACGTCTACGGCTATGGCGCCGCGCAGACGCTCGCCAAAGTGCTCGAGATGTGCGGCGACGATCTGACCCGCGCCAACGTCATGAAGCAGGCGGCGAGCTTGAAGGACTTTACGCCCGACACCCTGCTGCCCGGCGTCAAGATCAACACCTCCGCCACCGACTTCGCCCCGATCGCCCAGCTGCAGATGCAGCGCTTCAAGGGGCAGAAGTGGGAACTGTTCGGCGACATCATTTCCGGCGACGTTCCTTCCGAATGAACGTTGCACTGCGGAAATAAACAACGGGCCTCCGCGATAACCCTCGCGGGGGCTTTTTGTTGACGCCCCGTGCCGTTCGTATTGAATACGACCCAACAGAGAACCCGAGGTGGGGAAACATGACTGCCGCACGTCCGTCCCTGACGGCGCTGTTGTCCGCATTCGCTCTGATCCTGACGAGCTGCAATGTCGCGCTGGCGCAGAAGACATACGACACCGGGGCCAGCGACACCGAGATCAAGATCGGTAACACCGTGCCCTACAGCGGCCCCGCCTCGGCTTACGGGGTGATCGGCCGGACCGAGGCAGCCTACTTCAAGATGATCAACGAGGCCGGCGGCATCCACGGCCGCAAGATTACGTTTGTCTCCTATGACGACAGCTACTCGCCGGCCAAGACCGTGGAGCAGACCCGCAAGCTGGTCGAGGACGACGAGGTGCTGCTGGTGTTCGGCTCGGTCGGCACCGCAACCAACGCGTCGATCCGGAAGTACATGAACGAGAAGCAGGTGCCGCAGCTGTTCATCGCCTCCGGCGGCTCCAAGTGGAACGATCCCAAGAACTATCCGTGGACCATGGGCTGGCAGCCGTCCTACCAGGACGAGGCGCGGGTCTACGCAAAATACATCATGAAGCACAAGCCGGACGCCAAGGTTGCCGTGCTCTACCAGAATGACGATTTCGGCAAGGACTACCTCAAGGGCCTGAAGGACGCCTTCGGCGACAAGTCTTCGATGATCGTCGCCGAGGAAGCCTATGAGACCTCCGAGCCCACGATCGACAATCACATCGTCAAGCTGAAGGCCGCCGGCGCCGACACCTTCATCAGCATCACGTCACCGAAATTCGCGGCACAGGCGATCAAGAAGGCGGCAGAGATCGCCTGGACGCCGTTGCAGATCGTCGCCAATGTCTCGGCCTCGGTCGGCGGCGTGATGCAGCCGGCCGGCTTCGAGAATTCGCAGGGCATCCTGTCGGCATCCTATCTCAAGGACGGCGCCGATCCGCAATGGGACAAGGATCCCGGCATGGAGAAATTCCTCGCCTTCCTCAAGAAGGATTATCCCGAGGCCAACAAGCTCGACGGCGCCACCTCTTATGGTTACGCTGCCGCACAGACCATGGTGAAGGTGCTGGAGATGTGCGGGGACGATCTGACCCGCGCCAATGTCATGAAGCAGGCCGCGAGCCTGAAGGACTTTGTCCCCGACACGTTGCTGCCCGGCATCAGCATCAACACCTCGACCACCGACTTCGCACCGATCAAGCAACTGCGCTTGATGCGGTTCAAGGGCGAGAAGTGGGAGCTGTTCGGCGACATCATTTCAAGCAATCTGAGCAACTGATCGCCGCGCTCAACTCAACAGCGTTTCCTGAACGCATCGCAATCTCTGCGGATCGCGCGGCAAGACAATCAGCTCCTGATATTGTCGACTAAAGATGCAGCCCCTGCGGTCGCGCCGCGGGGGCTTTTCATTGAGACGCCCCCGGTAAGATGATAGTTTTCACTGATAACAACGAGCCCTCGAAACAGGGGGCCGCGACACATCATCTGCTATCAGGGAGAGAAACCGCATGTCTGCAACACGACATCTGGCGGCATTTGCCGTTGCGCTCGCGCTCGTCTCCGCATCCGGCAGCGCAGCACTTGCCCAGAAGAAATACGACACCGGCGCCAGCGACACCGAGATCAAGATCGGCAACATCATGCCCTATAGCGGAGCGGCGTCCGCCTATGGCGTGATCGGCAAGACCGAGGAGGCCTATTTCCGCAAGATCAACGCCGAGGGCGGCATCAACGGCCGCAAGATCACCTTCATCAGTTACGACGACGCCTACACGCCGCCGAAGACCGTCGAGCAGGCGCGCAAGCTGGTCGAGAGCGACGAGGTGCTGATGATCTTCAATTCGCTCGGCACGCCGCCGAACTCGGCGATCCAGAAATACATGAACCAGAAGAAGGTGCCGCAACTGTTCGTCGCCACCGGCGCCACCAAGTGGAACGACCCGAAGGAGTTTCCCTGGACGATGGGCTGGCAGCCCAACTACCAGAGCGAGTCCATCATCTATGCGAAGTACATCCTGAAGAACAAGCCGGACGCCAAGATCGCGGTGCTCTACCAGAACGACGATTACGGCAAGGACTATTTGAAGGGATTCAAGGACGGCCTCGGGGCCAAGGCCGCGTCCATGATCGTCGCCGAGGACAGCTACGAGGTGACGGAGCCGACCATCGATTCCCACATCGTCAGGCTCAAGGCTACGGGCGCCGACGTGTTCTTCAACATCACGACGCCGAAATTCGCGGCGCAGGCGATCAAGAAGAACGCCGAGCTCGAGTGGCATCCGCTGCACTTCCTCAACAACGTCTCGTCCTCGATCGGCAGCGTGATCAAGCCGGCGGGCTTCGAGGCCGCCCAGGGCATCATCTCATCGCAGTACCTCAAGGATCCGACCGATCCGCAGTGGAAGACCGACAAGGGAATGATCGCCTGGAACGCATTCCTGGATAAGTACTATCCCGACGCCAACCGCGCCGACGCCTCCGTGATGTACGCCTACACCGTCGCGCAGGGCCTCGAGCACGTGCTGCGGGCATGCGGCGACAATCTGACGCGCGAGAACGTCATGAAGCAGGCTGCCAGCCTGCGCGACCTCGAACTCGGCGGGCTGCTGCCGGGCATCAAGGTCAACACCTCGGCGACCGATTTTGCGCCGCTTTCGCAGCTGCAACTGATGCGATTCAAGGGCGAGACCTGGGACCGCTTTGGTGAAATCTTGAGCGGCGACGTCGGCGGTTGAGCCGGAATTGTCGACTAAAGACGCTGGCCCCTGCGGCGTTGTCGCAGGGGCTTTTCATTGAGGCGTCCCGCCTAAGCTGGTAATTTCACCCGATAACAACAGAGCCACTGAAACAGGCGGCCGCGACACATTCGTCTGACAACAGGGAGAGAGACATCAATGTCCGTTACCACCAGACTTGCGGTCCTCGGGGCCGCGCTCGCGCTCGTCGCGACATCCGGCAGCGCCGCGTTTGCCCAGAAGAAATACGACACCGGCGCCACCGACACCGAGATCAAGATCGGCAACATCATGCCCTACAGCGGCCCCGCCTCCGCCTATGGCATCATCGGCCGCACCGAGGCCGCCTATTTCAAGAAGATCAACGACGCCGGCGGCATCAACGGCCGCAAGATCAACTTCATCTCCTACGATGACGCCTATTCGCCGCCGAAGGCGGTGGAGCAGGCCCGCAAGCTCGTGGAAAGCGATGAAGTGCTGCTGGTCTTCAACTCGCTCGGCACGCCATCGAACTCGGCGATCCAGAAATACATGAACTCCAAGAAGGTGCCGCAGCTATTCGTCGCCACCGGCGCCACCAAGTGGAACGACCCGAAGGACTTTCCCTGGACCATGGGCTGGCAGCCCAACTACCAGAGCGAGACCCAAATCTACGCCAAGTACATCCTGAAGAACATGCCGAACGCCAAGATCGCCGTGCTCTACCAGAACGACGATTACGGCAAGGACTATCTGAAGGGCCTGAAGGACGGCCTCGGCCAGAAGGCCGCCAGCATGATCGTCGCGGAAGAAAGCTTCGAGACCTCCGAGCCGACCATCGACAGCCACATCGTCAAGTTGAAGGCCAGCAACGCCGACGTCTTCATCGACATCGCGACGCCGAAATTTGCGGCCCAGGCGATCAAGAAGGTCGCCGAGGTCGGCTGGAAGCCGACCCACTTCCTCAACAACGTATCGGCCTCGGTCGGCAGCGTGATCAAGCCGGCCGGCTTCGAGAACGCGCAGGACATCATCTCCGCCGCTTATCTGAAGGATGCGTCCGACAAGCAGTGGGACAATGATCCCGGCATGAAGGAATTCTACGCTTTCATGGCCAAGGACTTCCCTGAGGGCGACAAGCTCGACGGCGGCACCGTGGTCGGCTTCGGCGTGGCGCAGACGCTGGTCCAGGTGCTGAAGCAGTGCGGCGACAACCTCACTCGCGAGAACATCATGAAGCAGGCCGCGAACCTCAAGGACTTCCGCACCGAGGTGCTGCTGCCCGGCATCAAGATCAACACCGCTCCGAATGATTTCGCCCCGATCAGCCAGCTGCAGCTGATGAAGTTCAAGGGCGAAAAATGGGAACTGTTCGGCGACGTCATCAGCGCCGACGTCGGCGGTTGACTTTTCGCGAATTGCCGACCGAAAACGGCCCCCTGCGATACCATCGCAGGGGGCTTTTGATTCACCACGGGCCGGCCCGCCCGGGCGAAGCCCGCTTACACTTTGTCCGGCAATGCGCTAGGTAAACCGGCAAGACCCCGACAAAGAACCCGGCGCCCTCGTGCGCCGACAACAACAAGGAGATTTCGGGACATGCCGAAGCCGATCCGTCACCGTGTCGCAACCGCCCTGCTCGGCTTCGCCGTCGCCGCGGCGACGGGCCATGCCGCATGGGCGCAGAAGAAATACGACACCGGCGCGAGCGACACCGAGATCAAGATCGGCAATATCGTGCCCTATAGCGGCCCGGCCTCAGCTTATGGCGTGGTCGGCAAGGCGATGGCCGCGGTGTTCAAGAAGGTCAACGACGAGGGCGGCATCAACGGCCGCAAGATCAACTTCATCTCCTATGACGATGCCTATTCGCCGCCGAAGGCCGTGGAGCAGGCGCGCAAGCTGGTCGAGAGCGACGAGGTGCTGTTCCTGTTCGGCACGCTCGGCACCGCCTCCAACACCGCGATCCAGAAATATCTCAACGCCAAGAAGGTGCCGCAGCTGTTCGTCGCCACCGGCGCGACCAAGTGGAACGACCCCAAGACCTTCCCGTGGACCATGGGCTGGCTGCCGAGCTACCAGAGCGAGTCGCGGATCTACGCGAAATATCTGCTCAAGGAGAAGCCGGCCGCCAAGGTCGCGGTGCTCTATCAGAACGACGACATGGGCAAGGACTATCTGAAGGGCCTCGAAGACGGCTTCGCCAGCGATCCGGCGCGGATCGCCGCCAAGGAAAGCTACGAGGTCGCCGAGCCGACCATCGATTCCCATGTGGTGCGGCTGAAATCCTCCAACCCCGACGTCATCATCTTCTTCACCACGCCGAAATTCGGCGCCCAGGCGATCAAGAAGCTCGGCGAGATGAACTGGAAGCCGGTGACGATCGTCTCCAACGTCTCCGCCTCCACCGCGACCGTGATGCGCCCTGCGGGCCTCGACAATGCGCAGGGCGTGATCTCGGCGGCCTATGCCAAGGACGCCAGCGATCCGCAGTGGAAGGACGATGCCGGCATGAAGGCGTTCGACGAGCTGCTCGCCAAATACATGCCCGACACCAACCGCGTCGATGCCTCGGCGATGACCGGCTACAACATGGCGACCACCATGGTCGAGGTGCTGCGCCGCTGCGGCGACGACCTCACCCGCGCCAATGTGATGAAGCAGGCGGCGAACCTGAAGCAGTTTGCGCAGGGCGGCCTGCTGCCCGGCGTGACGCTGTCGACCGGACCTGCCGACTTCCAACCGATCGAGCAATTGCAGCTGATGCAGTTCAAGGGCGAGCGCTGGCAATTGTTCGGCGACGTCATCAGCGGCGAAATCGCCGGCAATTGACCGCGTAACGAAAGCACAGCCATGACCGACCGACGTCCTTTCCTGCGTTCGATCTTCGATGCTGCGGTGGCGGCTGCGCATCCCGATGTCGTGCTGGCATCGCGGCTGCGGCCGGTGCCGAAGGGCCGCGTGATCTGCCTCGCTGCCGGCAAGGGCGCTGGCGCCATGGCGGCTGCGGCCGAGCGGCACTATCTCGACACGCTCGGCCTCGCACCGTCGCGGCTGGTCGGCATCGCGACCACCCGGCACGGCCATGGCGTGCCGACCCGCCGCATCAAGGTGGTCGAGGCTGGCCACCCCGTGCCCGATGAAGCCGGCCTGCGCGCGGCGGACGATACGCTGCGGCTGGCCGCAGAGGCCACGCCGGACGATCTGCTGCTGGTGCTGTTGACCGGCGGCGGCTCGGCGAACTGGATCGCCCCCGTCGAGGGCGTCAGCTTTACCCAGAAGCAGCAGGTCAACCGCGCGCTGCTGCGCTCCGGCGCGCCGATCGGCGAAATGAACACCGTCCGCAAGCATCTGTCGCGGATCAAGGGCGGACGGCTGGCGCGCGCCGGCCAGCACGCCGCCGAGATCGTGACGTTGGCGATCTCGGACGTGCCGCATGACGATCCCTCGGCGATCGCCTCGGGGCCGACGGTGCCGGATCCGACCACGCTCGCGGATGCCCGCGCGCTGGTCGCCAAATACAACCTCTCGGTCGACGACGCGGTCCGCCGCGCACTCGACGATCCCGGCAACGAAAGCTGCAAGCCCGGCGATCCCGCCTTTGCGCGGGCGACGTTCGAGCTGCTGGCGAAGCCGAAGGCCTCGATCGACGCCGCGGTGAAGGTCGCGCAGGACGCCGGCTATGAGACCATCGCGCTCGGCGCCGATCTCGAAGGCGAGGCGCGCGAGGTCGCGGCCGCGCACGCGCGGCTGGCGCTGAAGGCGCGCAGCGAAGGCAAGCGAGTTGCGATCATCTCCGGCGGCGAGTTGACGGTGACCGTGCGCGGCAACGGCCGCGGCGGCCCCAACCAGGAATACGCGCTGGCGCTGGCCGACCTGCTCAACGACACGCCAGATATCGCCGCGCTCGCCGCCGACACCGACGGCGCCGATGGCGGCGCCGGCAGCGCGACCGACCCTGCCGGCGCCATGATCGACCAGACGACGTTCGCGAAGATGAAATCGCTCGGCCTCGATCCCAGGGCGTATCTGGAGAACAATGATGGCACCGGCTTCTTCGCGCAGACCGGGGATTTGCTGCTGACCGGGCCGACGCTGACCAACGTCAACGATGTCAGGGTGATTTTGGTGGATTAGCCGCGCGCCGCTCTCTCCCCGTCATTGCGAGCGCAGCGAAGCAATCCATCGTGCGGCACGTGCGGAAAGATGGATTGCTTCGTCGCTATCGCTCCTCGCGATGACGCAGAGGGGGTGAGCCCGGAATCCATTCAGCCACCAAGCTCGCGGCGCAATGGATTCCGGGCTCAGCCCTTCGGGCTGCCCCGGAATGACGGAGCCTCAAAACTCCTGCGCGAGCTTTGCCAGCATCTCCAGCAGCGCGGCGTGATTGGCCGGGCCGAGCACCTCGATCAGCCGCGCCTCGTGCTTGTTGGCGACGAGCTTCTTGGCGCGCGCCAGCACGGCGCGGCCCCGGTCGGTCAGCACCAGGATGTGCGAGCGGCGGTCGTTGGTCGAGCGCATCCGCGCGCAAAGGTCGCGGCTCTCCAGCGCATCGAGCATCGCGACGAAATTCGGCCTGAGGATGCCGAGCGTGTTGGCGATCTCGGTCTGGTTGCGGCCGGGATTCTTGTCGAGCAGCAGCAGCACCGAGAACTGCGCCGGCGTCAGCTGCAACGGCGCGACGCAGCGCAGGAAGTCCTCGAAGACCCTGAGCTGCGCACGCTTCAGCGAATAGCCGAGCAATCCGGACAGTTCGCCCAGTTGCAGCATGCTGTCGTCCCCGGCAGGATCGACCGGTTCCCTGCGCTGGTCGCGCGACGAACGGACGGCATCGGAGGCGGTCTTGGAAACAGTCATCGCGCCAGGCTCGCAATCCCGGTACAAAAACCCCGCGGGACGCTCGGGGACCTTGAGATTATATCTAATAATTGTTATTCGCTATATCTAATATCGGCTTCTATCAACAGCCGATATCGGCCGACCCCACCGGCACAGCCGGCTGCGGCGGCCCGACGCTTGAGGGGGAGCGCTCGGCCTTGAACACAACGATCATGCTGTTCCTGCTGCAGGACGGCATCACCAACGGGGCAATCTACGCACTGCTGGGGCTGGCCCTGGTGCTGGTGTTCGCGGTGACGCGGGTGATCCTGATCCCGCAGGGCGAATTCGTCACCTATGGCGCGCTGAGCTACGCCATGCTGGCGACCGGGCAGGTGCCCGGCACCGTGCGGCTTGCGGTCGCGATGGGCCTTGTCGCTTTCGCGCTCGACCTGTTCTTCGCGCGCAAGGCGCTGCATGCCCGGCTGATCATGCGCTCGGTCGCGCTCAACATCGCCTTCCCCTTCGCGCTGCTCGGCCTGGTCTATGCGCTGATCGGCCCCCATACGCCGATCGCCGTCAACATCGCGCTGGCGCTCCTGATCGTGGCGGCGATCGGGCTGTTCCTGTACCGCATCGCCTTCCAGCCGATCGCGCACACCTCGGTGCTGGTGCTGTTGATCGCCTCGGTCGGCTGCCATCTGGCGCTGCAGGGCCTCGGCCTGGTGTTCTTCGGCGCCGAAGGTCTGCGCGGCCCGGCGCTGTCGAGTGCCGCGGTGACCGCCGGTCCGCTGCGCTTCACCGGCCAGAGCCTTGCGGTCTACGGCCTGACGGTCGGCTTCATCGTCGCGCTGTGGCTGTTCTTCGGCTACACCCGGACCGGCAAGGCGCTGCGCGCCACCGCGGTCAATCGGCTCGGCGCCCGCCTGGTCGGCATCCGCACCACGCTGTCGGGCCAGATCGCCTTCCTGCTCGCCTCCGTGATCGGCGCGATCTCCGGCATCCTGATCGTGCCGATCACCACGCTCTATTACGACACCGGCTTCCTGATCGGCCTGAAGGGCTTCATCGCCGCCATCATCGGCGGCCTGGTCAGCTATCCCCTGACGGCGGTCGCCGCCATCCTGGTCGGCATCGTCGAGGCCTTCTCGTCGTTCTACGCCAGCAATTTCAAGGAAGTCATCGTGTTCACGCTGATCCTTCCCGTCCTGGTGCTGCGCTCGCTCGCAGCGCCCCAGGTCGAAGAAGAGAAGGATTGAGCGCGATGACGCAGCGGCTCCCTCTCATCATTTTCGCGCTCGTGATGGCGGTGACCCCGCTCATCCCGGGCATCCCGCCGTTCTGGATCGTGCTGCTCGACAATATCGGCCTCGCCGCGCTGGTCGCGATGGGGCTGGTGTTGCTCACCGGCGTCGGCGGCCTCACCTCGTTCGGACAGGCCGCGTTCTGCGGCTTCGGCGCCTACACCACCGCGGTGCTGACCACCGCCTACGGCGTCTCGCCGTGGCTGACGCTGCCGGCGTCACTCCTGGTCAGCGGCATTGCCGCCGTGCTGCTCGGCCTCGTCACGGTGCGGCTGTCGGGCCACTATCTGCCGCTCGGCACCATCGCCTGGGGCATCGGCCTGTTCTATCTGTTCAGCAAGCTCGAATTCCTCGGCCGCAACGACGGCATCTCGGGAATTCCGCCGCTCTCGATCGGCTCGTTCAAGATGCTGAACCCGGATGCGATCTATTACGCGATCTGGGTCGCGGTGCTGCTCGCGGCGCTCTTGACCATGAACCTGCTGGATTCCCGCACCGGACGCGCGATCCGCGCGCTGCGGCGTGGCCATATCGCGGCCGAAGCATTCGGCGTGCAGACGCCGCGCGCCAAGCTCCTGGTGTTCATCTATGCCGCGGTGCTGGCCGGCCTGTCCGGCTGGCTCTACGCGCATTTCCAGCGCGCCGCCAACCCGACCCCGTTCGGCGCGCAGGCCGGCATCGAATATCTGTTCATCGCCGTCGTCGGTGGCGCCGGTTACGTCTGGGGCGGCGTGCTGGGCGCCGGGATCGTCGTGATCCTGAAGGAAGTGTTGCAGAGCTATTTGCCCTACATCTTCGGCGGGCAGAGCCAGCTCGAGACCATCGTGTTCGGCATCATGCTGGTGCTGCTGTTGCAGCTCGCGCCGCAGGGCGTCTGGCCCTGGCTGATGTCGAAGCTGCCGTTCAAGCCTGCCCGCAAGACCCCGGACACCTCGGTGAAGCTCGAGCACCGCGAGCGCGCGCCGGGAACATCCCCGGTGCTGCTGCACATCGAGAAAGCGCGCAAACAGTTCGGCGGCGTGCTCGCCGTGAACGACGTCTCGTTCGACGTCAACGCCCGCGAGATCGTCGCGCTGATCGGCCCGAACGGGGCCGGCAAGAGCACGACCTTCAACCTGATCACCGGCGTGCTGTCCGCAACCAGCGGCAAGATCGCGGTGCTCGGCAACGAGGTCGCGAACGCGCCGCCGCAGGACGTGGTCAAGCTCGGCGTCAGCAGGACCTTCCAGCACGTCAAGCTGGTGCCCGACATGACCGTGCTGGAGAACGTCGCGATCGGCGCGCATCTGCGCGGCAATTCCGGCGCGATCTCCAGCATGCTGCGGCTCGACCGCGCTGACGAGGCGAAGCTGCTGGCCGAAGCCGCACGGCAGATCGAACGCGTCGGCCTGTCCGACCAGATCGACCAGCTCGCGGGCTCCCTGTCGCTCGGCCAGCAGCGCATCGTCGAGATCGCGCGCGCGCTGTGCGTCGACCCGATGCTGCTGCTGCTCGACGAACCGGCTGCCGGGCTGCGCCACATGGAGAAGCAGCGGCTGGCCGCGCTGCTCCGGCAATTGCGCGACGGCGGCATGTCGGTGCTGTTGGTCGAACACGACATGGGATTCGTGATGGATCTCGCCGACCGCATCGTGGTGCTCGATTTCGGCACCAAGATCGCGGAGGGCACGCCGGCCGCGATCAAGCGCAACCCCGACGTCATCAAGGCCTATCTCGGAGCCGCCGCATGAGCGCGCTATTGACGGTCACCGACGTCCACATCTCCTACGGCAAGGTCGAGGCCGTGCGCGGCGTCTCGCTCGACGTCGGCGAGAACGAGATCGTCACCATCATCGGCGCCAACGGCGCCGGCAAGACCACGCTTCTGAACGCCATCATGGGCGTGCTGCCGCTGAAGGGCCGCACCAGCTTCGCCGGGATCGACTTGGCGCCGCTCGATATCGAGGACCGCGTCGCAACGGGTCTCAGCCTGGTGCCCGAGCATCGCGAATTGTTCGGCACCATGAATGTCGAGGACAATCTCGAGCTCGGTGCGTTCCGGATCGCCAAGGCGGTCGCGGCAACCTCGCTGGAGCGAGTCTACACGCTGTTTCCGCGGCTCAAGGAGCGGCGCAAGCAGCTCGCCGGCACGCTGTCCGGCGGCGAGCAGCAGATGCTGGCGATGGGCCGCGCGCTGATGGGCGCGCCGAAGCTGCTGATGCTCGACGAGCCGAGCCTCGGCCTCGCCCCGATCATCGTCGCCGACATCTTCCGCATCGTCGGCGAGCTCCGCGCCGCCGGCGTCTCGGTGCTGCTGGTCGAACAGAACGCGCAAGCCGCGCTGCAGATCGCCGACCGCGCCTATGTCATGGAGCTCGGCGAATTCGTGCTGTCGGGCCCCGCGAACGAGATCGCCGCCAACAAGGGCGTCGCCGCCAGCTATCTCGGCTTCCAGCACGAAGGCGAGAGCGCGATTTGAGGCGCTGGGAAATGCCCCATCCCAGAGACAACAAAAGAGCCGGTCCGTAGACCGGCTTTTCGTTTCGCAGATCGCGCCCAGCTCACATCGCCGGGACGTATTTGCCGTCCTTGACCGTCAGCAGGATGCGCGAGCGGTCGTCGAGGCCGTAGCGGTCCTTTTCGGTCCAGTTGTAGACGCCCTGAGACGCGACGATCTCCTTTTCGGAGATCAGCGCCTGGCGGATCGCCTCGCGGAATTCCACCGTGCCGGGCTTGGCGGTCTTCAGCGCCACCGGGATGATGCGGTTCAGCACCTGGAACGCGTCGTAGGAGTGGCCGGCGAACTGGCTGCGGCTGTTGGCGCCGTATTTGGCTTCGTAGGCCGCATTCAGCGCGAGGCCCGGTTTCTTGGTCAGCGCGCTGTCGGCCTGGGTTTCCGGCGACATGATCGGGCCGGCCGACATGATGACGCCTTCCGCCGAGGCGCCGGCGATGCGGATGAAGTCCATGGTGGCGGCACCGTGGGTCTGGTAGATCAGGCCCTTGTAGCCACGCTCGCGCAGCGCGGTCTGCGGCAGCGCCGCGGCGGTGCCGGAGGCGCCGACCAGGATGGCGTCGGGATTGGCGGCAACGAGCTTCAGCACCTGGCCGGCGACCGACGTATCCGGACGCGCGAAGCGCTCCTCATCGGTCATGGTCAGGCCCATCGGCACGGCCTGCGCCTTGAAGTCGTTGACCCAGAGATCGCCGTAGGAATCCGAATAGCCGATATAGCCGACGGTCTTGATATTGTGCGCCTTCATGTGCTCGTAGAGCACCTTGCCCATGATCGGAATCGACTGCGGCAGGTCGACCGACCATTTCGCGCGGGCGTCGTTGATCGGGAACGGCGCAAGGCCGAGATGCGGGATGCCGGCCTCGTTGGCAACCGTCGACACCGCGATCGTCGTCGGCGTGATGCAGGAGCCCATGATGATGTCGGCCTTGGACTCGGTGACGAAGCGCCGCGCATTGGTGGTCGCAGCGGTCGGATCGCCGGCGTCGTCGAGCACGATCAGCTTCAGCGGCACGCCGGCGATCTCCTTCGGCACGAAATCAAGCGCGTTGCGCTCGGGGATGCCGAGCGCCGCGGCGGGGCCCGTGGTCGAGAGCGAGATGCCGATGGTGATCTCATTGGTCTGCGCCAGCGCGGGTGCGCCCGGCAGCGCGATGACAGCCGCGAGCACTGCTGCGGCGAGAGTGGCCTTCCTCATTCATTCCTCCCTGCGGATATGTTTTTTGGGTTTAAACCGGTTTTGCGGGCCAATTCAGCCCCTTCTTTAGGTCATGGAGGACGGCAAGTCAGCCCTTCATGAAGCGGTCGATGACCTCCTGCGGAAACGGCGCCGATTTCAGCTTGGTGGGATCGTCCGGGTGACGGCCGACCAGCACCCTGGTCTCAAAGGCCTCGATCGCCAATGCCTCGCCCTTGAACACGCGGTGCACCACCTCGAAGCTCGAGCGCTTGATGCTCTCGATCCGGCTCTCGATGGTGATCCAGTCGCCATGAGTCGATGGGATGTGGAATTTCGCCCGCGTGTCGACCATGGGAATGCCGACCAGGCCGTGTTTGTGAACGAGGTCCTGCTTCGAGCAACCGGCGGCTTCGAACATGATCGAGGTCGAGTCGTCGAACATCGCGAAGTAGCGCGGGTAATACACGATGTTGGCGGGGTCGCAATCGCCCCACTGGATCTGCACGTCGCGCCGATTGACGAACATGGTTTGTCCTCGATTGAGCATGGGCGATCCGGAAGAGCGTTGGTGCTCTTCCGGATCATGCGTCAGCGCGGCGCCATCCGGAGCGCGGCATCGAGCCGCACCACTTCGCCGTTCAGATAGGGATTGTCGATCATGTGCAGCGCCAGCGAGGCAAACTCGTCGGCCTGGCCGAGCCGGCGCGGGAACGGGATCGCGGCGGCGAGCGAATCCTGCGCTTCCTGCGGCAGGCCGGCCAGCAGCGGTGTCATGAACAGGCCGGGCGCGATGGTCAGCACGCGGATGCCGAACTGCGCGAGCTCACGCGCGATCGGCAAGGTCATCGCAACGATGCCGCCCTTGGAGGCCGAATAGGCCGCCTGCCCGATCTGGCCGTCATAGGCCGCGACCGAGGCCGTCGAGATCACGACGCCGCGCTCGCCGGTCGCAAGCGGCTCGAGCTTCGCCATCTCGGCAGTCGCAAGCCGCAGCATGTTGAAGGAGCCGAGCAGATTGACCTTGATCACCTTGTCGAAATCGGCGAGCGCCATCGGCCCCTCGCGGCCGATCACGCGTTTTGCCACCCCGATGCCGGCACAATTCACCAGCACCCGCGCCGGGCCATGCGCCTTGGCGGCGGCAGCGACCGCGGCTTCGGCGGCCGCCGCATCCGCGACGTCGCAGACCACGGCAATGCCGCCGATCTCGGCCGCGACGCTCTCGGCGAGCTTGGCGTTGAGGTCGCAGACCGCGACCTTGGCGCCCTGCGCCGCCAGCCGGCGCGCGGTCGCAGCTCCCAATCCCGATGCGCCGCCGGTGACGATGGCGGCTTGATCATTCAACTGCATGGCTTTCTCCTCTTCGAGAGTCAGATGAGCGTGATCACCGATGCCGGCGGCACCGGCGCGTAGAGCGCTTCGATGATGTCGGTGCGATGCTCCAGCACGGCGCGCTGGTTGATCGAGCCCTTGTCGGTGACCTCGCCGCGATCGATCGACAGCGGCGTGTCGAGCAGGATCGCCCGCGCGATCCGGGTCGACGAGCCGGTGGCGCCGGCAAGGACCCGCGCGAAACGTTCGCGGAAGGCGGCACGCACCAGCGGATCATTGGCCGCGGCCGCGATGTCTCCCGAAGCAAGCCCCGGATTGATCAGGCGGCAGCCATCGAGATCGAGGATCACGATCGCAGCCAGCTCGTCGCGGTTGAGGCCTGCGATCACGACGTCGCGCACCAGCGGCGCGCAGGTCCCGACGAAGCGGGCCCGCAACGGCCCGACGCTGACCCAGGTGCCGCTCGCCAGCTTGAAGTCCTCGGCGATGCGGCCGTCGAAATCGAAGCCGGCATCGAGGTCGCCGGGATTGGCCGGCTTCAGCGCGTCGCCGAACTTGTAGAAGCCCTCCTCGTCGAACGCCTTGGCAGTCAGCTCGGGCTGCCGCCAATAACCCGGCGTCACGTTCGGACCTTTGGCGCGTACCTCGAGCTTGCCGTTGTTCGGCACGAGCTTCGCCTCGTTGCCCGACACCGGCAGCCCGACATGGCCGGACCGGCTGGTGTCGGGCCGCACCGACATGAAGAACGGCGAGGTCTCGGTGGCGCCGAGCCCGGTCAGCATCGGTACGCGATAGCCCTTCTCCTGCACGGCGAGCGCATCGAGGCTGTTCCAGACGAACGGCGACAGCGCGGCGCCGGAGAAGAACATCGCATGCAGCCGGTGGAAAAACCTTCCCCGCAGGGCCGCGTCGTCGCGCAGATAGGGCAGCAGGGATTCATAGCCCTTGGGGACGTTGAAATAGACCGTCGGCGAGATCTCGCGCAGGTTTCGCACGGTCTCCTCGATGCCGCCGGGCATCGGCTTGCCCTCGTCGAGATACATCGAGCCGCCGTTATAGAGCGTCAGCCCGACATTGTGGTTGCCGCCGAAGGTGTGATTCCACGGCAGCCAGTCGACGATCACAGGCGGCTCGTCCTTCAGGAACGCCAGCGTCTCGCGCAGCATCACCTGGTTGGCGCAGATCATGCGCTGGGTATTGATCACGGCCTTGGGATTGCCGGTCGACCCCGAGGTCAGCAGGAACTTCGCAATTGTGTCCGGGCCGATCGCCGCGTTGATCGCATCGAGGCGCGAATCTTCCGGCGTTGCCATCAGGCCGGCCAGCCGCGTGACGTCGCGGCCGGCGACAGCGCCGCGGCTTGCCGCAATCTCGACGTCGGGTCCGACATTGGCGAGCAAGGCGTCGGAAAACTTGTCGGCATCGTCGACGAAGACGAGGCCGGGCGTCAAAAGCTTGATGACAAAGCCGAGCTTGCCGTAGTCGCGCGACACCAGCGAATAGGCCGGCGACACCGGGCAGAACGGAACGCCGGCATAGAGCGCACCGAGCGCGACCAGCGCGTGATCGATCGAATTGCCCGACAGGATCACGATCGGTCGCTCGGCCGACAATCCGCGCGCGATCAGCGCGGAGGCGATGCTCCTGGCGGCCTCAAGCAATTGCGCGTAGGTGATCTGTCGCCAGCCGCCGCCGGCAGCACGCTCGGCCATGAACACGCGGTTCGGCTCAGCCTTCGCCCAGTGGTGCAGGCGATCGGTCAGGCGAACGGGAAAATCGGCGAGCTTGAGTTTTGGGCGAAGATAGATCGTGCCGTCGTCGCGGCGCTCGACGGCGACGTCGGGATTGCCGAACGAGATCGGGCGCAGTGGATGCGCGCTCGCAGTGGACGCAGGCGACGTGGCATTCATGTCGGCTTCACCTTGGCGGTCTTGCGATCCAGAAACGCGCGGATCCGCTGCTTGGCTTCCTTGTCGCTCTGCGCCACCGTCGCCATCAGCGATTCCATCAGGAGGCCGGTCTGCGGATTGGCCTCGGCGATCATCGGCAGCGCCTGCAACACGGCGAAATTGGTCAGCGGCGCGTTGGCGGCGACGCGCTCGGCAAGCTCCAGCGCCTTCGGCAGCGCGCCGCCCGCCTCGGTGAGATATTGCGAGAAGCCGTAGGCGGCGCCCTCGGTCGCCGAATAGACCCGGCCGGTCAGCATCATGTCCGCCATCCGGGGCACGCCGATCAGGCGCGGCAGCCGCACCGATCCGCCGCCGCCGACGAAGATGCCGCGCTGGCCCTCGGGCAGCGCGAAATAGGCCGACGGCTCGGCGACCCGGATATGCGCGGCGCAGGCCAGCTCCAGCCCGCCGCCGATCACCGCGCCCTTCAGCGCCGCGATGACAGGCACGCGGCAATACTGGATGCGGTCGAACACGCGGTGCCACATCTGGGAGTGCACCAGCCCCTCGGTGGCGTCACGCTCGGTCAATTCGGAGAGATCGAGGCCGGACGAGAAATGATCGCCGATGCCATGGATGACGACGGCGCCGATGTCGTCCGATATCGCGGAAAAGCAGTCCCGCAGCGCCAGGATGATGCCGTCGTTCAGCGCATTGCGCTTGGCGGGCCGGTTGAGCCCGACCGTGAGCACCGCCCCTCGCGTCTCGATCCTGAGCAGCGAGGCGTCCCCCGCGTCGGCAGCGTTTCCCATGGCGTTATTGTTTCCTGGTTAGAATAGTTATGTTTTATAACGATTGGCGGGAGAGTCAATACGGGCACGAAGCGGGCCTCGAAGGATGCACGGCCCGGCTGGTGGCCGTCGACCCTTCGAGACGCCGCTTCGCGGCTCCTCAGGGTGACGGTGACAGAGTGGATACGCACGACTCCCTCCACAGGTCGTGCCGGCGAAGGCCGGCACCCATACGCCGCGGCGGATGTTGTGAATGGGACTCGTCGTTCCACCATCGTTCATCAATGAACATTGGTGGTTATGGGTCCCTGCTTTCGCAGGGACGACACTGAGTGAGTTGAGCGGCCTGTGAGTCATACATCCGCATTCTCGCGACATGACTGCCCGAGCTTTGCTGTTCGTTTCGCCGCTCCGAGAGCAGAGGGCGCAGGGAAAGCCGGGTGCCGATCGCACCCATGGGTCCCGCGTAATGAAAACGCGGGCGGTAGGACCACAGGTGTAACCGGAAACATCCCGGCTTTCCCTGCGCGATGGTTTTACGGCTTATACGTGCTCGCCCCGGTGAGACTGGGCTTGTTTGTCACCGTCACTGCGAAACGCTTTGCATCTCGCGGGAGACACCTGCCGCTAGGGCGTCAGGTCTGCACGACTTCGCCGTCCGCTACATTGTGCACGTCGTCAGTGCGCAAGCAGCGTCCACCGCATCCCACCGCGCGTTCGTGACGTGCGCAACGCCCCTCGATCGGGTGAGACGGATATATTGAACATCTGAGTTGGGTGAAACGCGAAGCGGAATTTTGCCCGTCGGGTTAATTTGTCGCACCACCGCTCAAAGCAACTGATGCACGTCGATCACGACGCGGTCGGCGTGGCGGGCGGCGGAGGCGACGAAGATGTGCTGCATCAGCCAGCGGTATCTTTCCGCGCCGGTCTCGAATTTCGGCACGGTGCGGAAGTAGATCAGCTTCGGGTCGACCGGCTCGCCGCGCTTGAGCTTCTGCAACAGTTCGACCGGCCCGAACCGGATGCCCTTGTTCTCGACGTAGACGACGGCGCCGTCGTCGGTCTCGAAGGCATATTTTGCCTCCAGCTCGATCAGCTCGTTGGGCCGGATGATCTGGAAGTCGGCACCGAAGGGCAGCACCTTGCCGTTGATCCCCTCGCCCGTCACCTCGCCGCCGATGATCGGAATGATGCGGCGGATGCCGGTGCCGATGTCGCCGGCGGACGTCACGTCCGCGATCCGGGCTGTGATGGTGAAGACGTATCTGGTCTGAAGCGTCGGTATCATGAATTTAACCTATCATGCGCTGCGGCAGCCAGGTCGCGAGCAGCGGGAACAGGATCAGGATCACCAGCCGGATCAGATCGGTGATCACGAACGGCAGCACGCCGACGAAGATGGTCGACATGTTGACGTCCTTGATCACGCTCTTGATCACGAACACGTTCATGCCGACGGGCGGATGGATCAGGCCGAGTTCGACCGTCATGACGATGATGATGCCGAACCAGATCGGGTCGAAGCCGAGCGCGGTCACCACCGGAAACACGATCGGCACGGTGAGGATCACCATCGCCATCGCGTCCATCAGGCAGCCGAGCACCAGATACATCAGGAGGATCAGCGCCAGCACGCCATAGGGCCCGATGCCGAGCCCGGTGAGGAATTCGGTGACGTGCTGCGGCGTCTGGGTGATGGTGAGGAAATAGCCCAAGCAGAGCGCGCCGATCAGCACGGTGAATACGGCGGCCGCGGTGCGCGTCGCCTGCAGCAGCGATTGCAGGATGCCGTCCTTGCTCAGCTTGCCTCTGATGATGCCGATGATGAAGGCGCCGACCGCGCCGACCGCGCCGGCCTCGGTCGGGACGAAGAAGCCGCCATAGAGCCCGCCGATCACGAACAGGAACAGCAGCAGCGGCGACCAGACGTCGCGCATCGCCATTGCGCGCTCGCCCCACGATGCCTTCTTGCCCGCCGGCAGGAAGCCCGGCCGAGTCACGCCGATGATGCCGATCGTGATCATGTGCATCAGGATCGCGAGCAGGCCCGGCACCACGCCGGCGATGAACAGCTTGCCGATGTCCTGCTGGGTGATGATGCCGTAGACCGCAAGCACGGTGGACGGCGGCAGCATCGCGCCCAGCGTGCCGCCGACCGCGATCACGCCGGTCGAGAAGGATTGCGGATAGCCGAAGCGGCGCATCTCGGGATAGGCCACCGCCGAGAAGGTCGCGGCGGTGGCGACCGAGGAACCCGAGATCGCGGCGAAGCCGCCGCAGGCGGCGATCGTCGCGATGCCGAGCCCGCCCTTCCAGTGGCCGACAAAGGTATTGGCGGCGCGGAACAGCTCGCGGCTGATGCCCGAGACGGACACGAAGGCGCCCATCAGCAGGAACATCGGGATCACGCCGAAGGAATAGTCCGTCACGGTGCGCATCGTGGTCTGGCCGACCAGCTTCAGCGCCGGCGCAAAGCCGGTGAGGTAGCCAAAGCCGGTGATGCCGACGAGGCCCATCGCCATGCCGACGGGGACACGCAGCAGCATCAGCACGAACAGGCTGACGAAGCCGATGACGGCGACGGCCTCGGGACTGAGGTCGAGACTCATGGCCGTCTACTCCGCGGTCTTGATCTTGGCATCGTGGATATCTTCCGGATGGAAGATCAGGCGCCAGGTGCGGATCGCGATCAGCAGCACGGCCGAAACGTCGCCGATCCAAGACACCAGGAAGAAAGGCCACACCGGCACGCCGAGATCCATGGTGACGATGTGGCTGTTTTTGGTGTCGATCACCTTGTCGACCAGCGTGTAGGTCTGCACCGACACGACAAACAGCAGCACCAGCGTCGCGAAGATGTCGATCCAGCGCTGATAACGCGGCGAGGCGTTGGCCCAGACCAGGTCCACCGTGATGTGGGTGCCGCGATAGCTGGTCGCCGCGATGCCCCAGAAGATCAGGATGCCGAGCAGGAACTGGCCGACATTATAGTAGTCGGGGATCGTCACCGCGAAGAACTTGCGCATGAACACCGCGGTGAAGGTGTTGAGCGCGACGACGCCGACGAAGAAGGCCGCCACCCATTCGATCGAATCGATGAAGCGGTCCATGACATTCTTGCGCACCGGTTCGGGAGGCCCGGTGATCGCGCCGTCTTGGGTGACTTCGGAAGATTGCGTCATGCGCGGCTTCGATTGGCTCCCTCGCCCCCGCTCTTGCGGGGAGAGGGTTGGGGTGAGGGGCTGCTTCCACGAATAGTGAATGCGGTGAGATCTGTACCCCTCACCCGGATCGCATCTGGCGATGCGATCCGACCTCTCCCCGCAAGCGGGGAGAGGTGAAGGGGAGCGAGATCAAATTCCCGCCTCGTATTTCTTCAGCGTGGCCTGCAGATCGGCATCGATCTTCTCGGCGTCGCCGCCGGCTTTCTTCACAGCCTCGGCCCAGCTGTCGTGCAGCGGCTTGACCGCCTTCTTCCACTCGGCGAGCTGATCCGCCGTCAGCGGATAGACTTCATGGCCTTGCAGCGCCTTCATCTTGGTGCGGCCGTTGGCTTCGAAATCGGTCCAGGGATCGGTGACCTTGGAGGCCCATTCCGGCGAGCAGTGATCGTCGATCACCTTCTTCTGGGCGTCCGACATCGCATTGTATTTGGCGAGGTTCATGTTGTAGGTGAACACGGTCGTATAGAGCGGCACGTCCATGTGGTACTTCACCACCTTGTCGATGCCGAACAGGAAGATCGAACCCCAGGGGAAGGTGATCTCGTCGGCGACGCCGCGCTCGATCGCGTCGCGCGATTCCGGCGCGGAGGCCTGCACGTTGGTGCCGCCGAACATCTTGACCATCTCGCCGATCGTGCTCTGCGCGGGCCGCACCTTGACGCCGGAGAGGTCGCTCGGCAGCACGATCTTCTTCTTGCCGTGCAGCGCGCCCGGATCGTGGATGAAGGCGAAGCACAGCTTGGTGTCCTTCATCTCGGTCGGCGCATATTTGTGATACCACTCGTTCAGCGCCAGCGTGCCCTTCTTGCCGTCGGAGAAGGTGAACGGAAGCTGGCCGGCGGCGGCGATCGGGAAGCGGCCGGGCTGATAGCCGGGATTGACGTAGGTGACGTCGGCGATGCCGTCGCGCGCCATGTCGTAATGGTCGAACGCCTTGCCGAGCTGCTCGGAGGGAAACACGGTGACCTTGATGGTGCCGCCCGACGCCTTCTCGATGTCGGCGGCCCAGGCCTGCGTTGCCGGCACCAGCGGATGCGCCGGCGGCACCCACAGCGACACTTTGAGATTGACGGTCTTGTCCTGCGCCAAGGCAGGTCCAATGGCAGGGCCCGCGGCCGGCACGATGGCGGCTGCCATCAGCAGCGCCAGCAAACTCTTCCTCATCACGTCTCCTCCTCTCCAGGACCGCGGGCTTCCTGCCCGGTCTCATTACTTAACATGTTATCTAATTCGCGGACGTTTTCAAGACGAAATCCGCGTGGTGGACGCTGCGTCGCACCCGCCCCTGCTCCATCTTGCGCTGCGGCGAAGGACCTTTGCCGCGCAAATCCGCCTTGCCAAAACTGTTATATGATATAGTTGCCTTGGCAAGTTGACGGCGCTCGCCCCTGAGCGGGCGCCCGGATAAAGCCTATCCGATCGGGAGGACGAGGTATTGCGGACAAAAGTAGCAATCATAGGCGCAGGTCCGGCCGGACTGTTGCTTGGGCAACTACTTCATACTTTCGGCGTAGACAACGTCATTCTGGAACGGCAGACCCCGAACTACGTGCTGGGGCGGATTCGTGCCGGGCTGCTCGAGGAAGGCACGGTGTCGCTGCTCGAGAGCGTCGGCGCCGCAGCGCGGCTGCACCAGGAGGGCCTGGTCCATCATGGCCTGGAGCTGGCATTCGGCGGCGCACGGCACCGCATCGACCTGCATGGCTCGACCGGCAAGACGGTGACCATCTACGGTCAAACCGAGGTCACGCTCGACCTGATGAACGCCCGCAAGGCCGCCGGCCTGACCACGATCTACTCGGCCGCCGACGTCAAGCCGCATGATTTCGACACCGATCATCCGCGGGTCAGCTACGGCAAGGACGGCGTCAGCCACGACATCGCCTGCGATTTCATCGCCGGCTGTGACGGTTTCCACGGCGTCAGCCGTGCCAGCGTGCCGGCCTCGGCGATCACCAGCTACGAGCGGGTGTATCCGTTCGGCTGGCTCGGCATCCTCTCGGAGACGCCGCCGGTCTCGCCGGAACTGATCTACAACAACCACGAGCGCGGCTTTGCGCTGTGCACGATGCGCTCGAGCCACCGCAGCCGCTACTATGTGCAGTGCCCGCTCGACGATCAGGTCGACCAATGGTCGGACGAGCGGTTCTGGGACGAGTTGAAGCGGCGCCTCGACCAGAAGGCGGCCGACGAGATCGTCACCGGCCCCTCGATCGAAAAGAGCATCGCGCCGCTGCGCAGCTTCGTCGCCGAACCGATGCGGTTCGGCCGCATGTTCCTGGCCGGCGACGCCTCGCACATCGTGCCGCCGACCGGCGCCAAGGGCCTCAACCTCGCCGCCAGCGACGTGCATTACCTGTCGCAGGCGCTGCGCGAATATTACGACGAGAAATCCTCGGCCGGCATCGACGGCTACTCGGCCAAGGCGCTGGCGCGGGTCTGGAAGGCGGTGCGCTTCTCGTGGTGGATGACCTCGATGCTGCACAAATTCCCCAACGAGGGCGACTTCGCCGCGCGCATCCAGATCGCCGAGCTCGACTACCTCGTCAGCTCCAAGGCGGCGTCGACCTCGCTGTCGGAGAACTATGTGGGGCTGCCGTTCTAGGCGGGCTCGCGGATGCTTTTGTCGGGCAGCATTCTCTCCGCAATCTCGGTCGTCATACCCCGCGTAGGCGGGGTATCCAGTACGCTGCGGCTTCTCGATTCATGCCGCGCGGTCTCTGGAATACTGGATCGCCCGATTTCGCGGGCGATGACAGCTGAAGACATGGTGACGGGCCAGGGCGCATTCAAACAGCCGCGCAAATCCCGTTTAAAACTTTGTAGGCGGTGAAACCGTCGTCGACATCGCGTTCAATGGTATCAACCCGACGCCATATGCGAGATTCAGATGACCACCGAGACGCAAGTCGCCCCCGACATTCCCCAGGACGTCCCGCAAGGCTTCGAGCCGCTGTTCCGCAAGAGCCCGCTGACCGAACCCTGGGAGCCGCTGTACCAGAAGACGACCGAGCGGTCCGTCGTCATCGGTTTGCGCCTGGCAAGGCCGCACACCAACGGCCGCGGCCTGATCCATGGCGGGCTGATCGCAGCGCTCGCCGACAACGCGATGGGCTATAGCTGCGGCCAGGCCACCGGCTGGACCACCTCGTATGTGACGATCTCGCTGACGGTCGACTTCGTCGGCTCCGCCAATGTCGGGCAGTGGCTTTCAATCGAGAGCGACGTGATCAAGACCGGCAGCACGATCTGCTTCGCCCAAAGCCTGATCAAGGCCGACGGCGTGACGATCGCGCGCGCCAGCGGCACCTTCCGCGTAGTGCCGAAGACGCCGACGGTAAGCCAAGCGCTTTCGCAGGAAGCTATCTGAAATGCCAGTCGGTGATCTCGGTGACGAGATCGATGAAGGTCCGCACCTTGGCCGACAGCAGCCGGGACGTCGGGTAGACGACATGGATCGGCACCGGCGGCTGCTCGAACGCGGCCAGCACGATTCGGACCCGCTTGGCTTTCAGCGATTCGGCGGCCTGATAGGCCATCACCCGGGTCAGCCCGCCGTCCTGCTCGGCGAACTGGATGGCGGCATCGGAGCTGTTGCTGGTGAAGCGCGGCGTCGGCGTAATCCGGATCTCCTGGCCATCTTCCACGAAGCGCCAATCCGGCACGGCCGTCATGGCGCCGAACTGGATGGTGTCATGGTTGGCGAGGTCCGACGGCCGTTTCGGCTCGCCACGGAGCTTGAGATAGCCGGCCGAGGCCACCACGATCCGGCGCATCTGGCCGACATGCCGCGCCACCAGCGTCGAGTCAGGCAGGTGCCCCAACCTGACCGCGAGGTCGACGCCGTCCTCGACGAGGTTGATCCGGCGATCCGATAGCCGCAGATCGACGCCGACATCGGGGTAGCGTTTCAGATAGGCGGACACGACCGGGCTGACATGCAGCCGCCCGAAGCCGAACGGCGCCGAGATCACCAGGCGACCTTCGGGGCGGGTGCGCTCGCTCTCGACCGCGTCCTCGGCCTCCTCGACGTCGGCGAGGATCCGCCGTGCCCGCTCCAGATAGCGCGAGCCGGCATCGGTCAGGGTGACCTGCCGCGTGGTCCGTTGCAGCAGCCGCGCGCCAAGCCGCTCCTCCAACGCCGCGATCAGCCGCGTGATCGCAGAGGGCGACAGGCCGAGCTTGCGCGCGGCGGGGGCAAACCCCTCGAGGTCCGCCACCGCGACGAAGGCCTGCATGGCGTCGATCCGGTCCATGGCACTATTGCATAATCGGCAACAGTGAAGTGTCAATTCACAAGATTGCTTGCGATCCGGAAATACCCATCTTGGGTTTGAGGACGGCCGCTTTGCCGCCCGTCGCGGGAGGCTCAGATGTCAGAGGTTCGCAGCTCTTCGAGCGATGTCGGGTTCACCCCGGCAGTGAAGGATGTCCAGGCCCGCAAGGGCTCGCGCGCAACCTATGCCGAGGTCGAGGCCCGTGGCGGCTGGCAGACCGAGATCGACGAGAACCTCGCAGCCTTCCTCGCCAACACCAACAGCTTCTATCTCGCCACCGCCTCGGCGGAAGGACAGCCCTACATCCAGCATCGCGGCGGGCCGAAGGGCTTCATCAAGGTGCTGGACAAGCACACCATCGCGTTCGCCGATTACAGCGGCAACCGGCAGTTCATCACCCAGGGCAATCTCTCGGAGAACCCGAAGGCCTATATCTTCGTGATGAACTACGCGTACCGGCAACGCGTGAAGATCTGGGGCGAGGCGCGCGTCGTCGAGGACGATCCGGCGCTGACGCGTTCGCTGATGCCGCAAGACTATCGCGCGCGGCCCGAGCAGGTGATCCTGTTCACGGTCGCGGCGTGGGACACGAATTGTCCGCAGCATATTCCGCAGAAGTTCGACGCCGCCGACGTCGCGCAAGCCCTCGCCTCGCGCGACCAGCGCATCGCCGAGCTCGAGGCGGAGCTCGCCGCAATGAAGGGCGCGCCCGCTACGCCGGTCTAAGCGGCCTGTTGCTGCAACGGTGCCCAGGCGAACTCCGGATAATATTGCTGCATCATCCGCCCGACATAGGCGGTGAGATTGTCGAACTTCTCGGTGCGCTCGCGCAGCGGCGAATCGAAGAACGGCGTCAGGATTCCCGCCAGCGCGCCGAACGCGGTGGCGTCGGTGCCGCAAGGAGCATTGCCCATCAGATAGGGCTTGTCGCCGAGCTGCACCGACAGCGCAAACAGCGAGCGAAGCGCGAGATCGACATCCTCGTCGGGGCCGTGGCGGCCAAGCCCGCTCAAGAGATAATTCTCGGCAACGCGAAACTGGGCGTCCTCGCGCATCTTGTCGCGCAGATGATCGGGCGCGCCGTCGAAGAAATGCGCCGGCCCCTTGGCGAAATTGGTGTCGTCGACCCAGCGCGCGCCGACCAGCGCCCAGTAGACGTGATGCTCGATCATGCGCTCGAACGCCCAGGCCTGGGCGCGCGCCTGCAGGCTCAGCGGCGCATCGAAATCGAAGCCGTATTTGCCCTCGATATGGGCGCGGATGAAGGTCGAATCGGCGATCGTCTCGCCGTCATCGGTGATGAACGGCAGCTGGCCCTTGGGAGAGGCCGGCGGCATCGCCTTTTCCTTGGTGTAGGCAAGGCCGGCCATCTTGAGCTGGACCTCGGTCTTGGTCACGAAGGGGCTGATTTCCGGCAGACCGAAGCCCGTGCCAAAGCCAAAAAGCGCAATCATATGAAGCTCCCGATCGCCTGTGGACGTGAATTGAAGCTAGCCGCCCCCTGCTGCCAGCATGGTGTCAGCAGCAGTGGCATTCACTGTCGAGCGGGCCGACCGGTGCGAGGCGGCGAACCGCCTCGCGAACCCGCTTGACCAGCCGTGCCCGCCCGTAGGACCAGGCGGTGCCGATCGACTGTGCGATCAGCGCGACCAGGGCCCAGCGCAGGTCGCCGGAGGTGGAGTAGACCGTGACCATTTGTTCCAGCGCGAAGCTCTGCGCCTGCCGGAAACCGAGTTCATCAAGATTCGTCATGGACAAATTCCCTTCACTTGAGGTGTTGTCCTGATATAGCCCCCACCTGCTGCCAACATGCTGTCAGCAGCAGTGACAGGGGACGCGAAAAAGGCGACAGGTCGAGACACCCCAAGATCCGTCAAGACACTCGTCAAGAGAGCGATCCAGAGAGTTGCCGAGAGAACTGCCGAGAGAATTGCCATGCGACGCGCCGACCGGCTGTTTCAGATCATCCAGGTGCTCCGCCGCACCCGTAAACCATTGACCGCGGATGCGATCGCAGCCGAGCTCGAGACCTCGAAGCGGACCATCTATCGCGACATCGCCAGCCTGATCGAACAGCGGGTGCCGATCCGCGGCGAGGCCGGCATGGGCTACATCCTGGAGAAGGGTTTTGACCTGCCGCCCTTGATGCTGACACCGGACGAGATCGAGGCCTGCGTGCTCGGCGCGCAATGGGTGGTCGGCCACGCCGATCCCGCGCTGGCGCGGGCGGCCGAGGATTTGATGGCCAAGATCGCCGAGACCGTGCCGGACCGCCTGCGGCCGTTCGTGCTGGAGCCCGCAAGCCGCGCCCGCTCCGCCTGGAACCGGGAGCCCGACCGCATCGACATGGTCCGGACCCGCAGCCAGATCCACGAGGGCAAGAAAATCACGCTGAACTATCGCGACGAGCATGGCCGCGATAGCGAGCGCACCATCTGGCCGATCGCGGTCGGCTATCACGAGGCGGTGCGGCTGCTCGCCGCCTGGTGCGAGCTGCGCAAGGATTTCCGCAGCTTCCGCACCGACCGCGTGGTCACCGCGGTGTATCACGACGAGAAATATCCGGAGCGGCGCGACCTGCTCAGGGCACGCTGGCGGCGCAGCCTGGTGTGGGAAGCACCCAAAGATACCTGATAAGGACACCTGATGGCCGGCGACGCAATCGATGCGGCGGGCGATAGCCCGTGCCAGTCCTGCGGCGCCTGCTGCAGCTATTCGGAGAACTGGCCGCGCTTCACGATCGAGGACGATGCGCAGCTCGACCTGATCCCGGCGCAATACGTCAATGCACGACAATCGGGGATGCGCTGCGACGGCGACCGCTGTTCGGCGCTGTCGGGGAAGATCGGAGAGGCAACGCGCTGCGTGGTCTATGCGGTGCGGCCGGAGGTGTGCCGGACCTGCCAGCCGGGCGACGCCGAATGCGCGATGGCGCGGCGCCGGCACGGGCTGCCGCTCATCCCGAGCGCGCAGCCGATTTGATCGCGCGCTTTAGGCTGTCACCCTGTCGGTGACGTCTTCGTCGTCGAGCTCGTCATCGACAACGGGCGCGAAGCTCGACAGCGGCTTGGTCGACAGCGTGATCGGCTTGCGGCCGCCATGCGACACGGTCGCTGCGCGAGCCGGCTCGCGCGACAGCGCGTACAGCGTCGACCCGACACGGCCGCCGGAATTGACCAGCTCCCATTCGCTGCAGCTCGACGCGATCGCGAGTGCGAGTGCGTGCAGGTGGCTGCGGCGATAGCAGAACAGCGCCAGCCTCGCCCTGACGTCGGGCGCGACATTGGCAACCAGCAGCGAAAGCCCGTTCGGATTGGCGCGGTACATTTGGCCGAGCAGGTCGTCCGCAACCGGGCAGGCATCGTTCTCAAAGGCGTCGCGGCTTGAAAACATTTGCAAATCCCCCTCGATCGGGAAGATGCCGCGCAATGCTCTAACGAAAGGTTAACCACGGCTCCCGGTCGTCTCTGGAGCGGCTTGCCCGTTGCACGCGAATCACATCCGCCCGCCGCAGGCGGATGGTCGATTGCTCGAAATGAAGGAAAGGCCGTCCGTCAGCCGCTCAGTTCGCCGCCATGTAGATCGACAGTGCGAAGCCGGTGAGATGGTGCAGCGCCTGGTCGACCCCGATCAGGGTCCAGAACCAGGGATGGCCGGACTCCAGCGTCACGCCGAAATGCGAGGCGCAGTATCCCTTGCAGCGATCGACGATGATGTGGATGACGAAGTCGACGAACGCGACGTACCAGAACCGCGGCGCCACCACCAGGATCAGCGCCAGCGCGACCGCGAGATGGACCAGGCAATGCGCCAGCAGCGGCATGGCCCAGCCGGTCTTCTGGTCCTTGCCGATCGCCATCCAGGCGTTCTGCAGCATGAAGTCGGCGATGATGTGCTTCGCGGTGAGAAGCAACATCCATCCCACCAGGGCACCAACCGACACCGACGATGACATGGCAGGAAACAACAAGCTGACGCCCTTTACCTTCGATGAATGTGATTGCAGGAAATCCGGGTCAGGCCGTCAGCACAATTGCGCAAACCGATGCGTGTCTCATTTATGACATCTCCGGCGACGGAATGCACCTGCGGCTGGCGCGAAAATCACATCCGCCTTCAGCCATCGATAGTGGCGATGGTCATGTCGCATCGCGGCGCAGATCGGCCGCAGTCAAGGTTACGGAAGCCGGCCGGTTTGCATTCCTGCCGGGGAGGTATATCGTCGACCATGCAGGAAATTTTCGTTCTTTTATAGTCATTTACCGATTCACCGGGCAGCGCCGATCCGGTTGCGGGTGGCCCGGACGGGTGATGAGCCAGGTAATCAGCCATGAGTACCGAAGCCCCCTCGCCTGCGCCAACGCCGACACGCCCGCCGGCCGCCAAGAGCAACCGCGCGCAGATCATCGTCTTCACCCTGCTGACGCTGCTGTTGAGCGCGGTTACCGTGGTCGGCGGCCGGCTCTGGCTGCGCAATTCGGAAACGCTGGTGGTCGCGGTCGGCGACGCCGGCGGTCCGGAGGCCAGGTTCGCCGCCAAGCTCGCGACCGTGCTGAAGACCAACTCGTCGCGGCTGCGGCTGAAGATCGCGCCAAATCCCGACAACGCCAAGGCGCTGGCGCAATTCGATCGCCGCGACGCCGCGCTTGCCGTGCTGCGCACCGATGCAAGGGTGCCGCCGCGCGCCCGTGCCATCGCGATCCTCGAACATGACGTGGTGCTGGTGCTGAGCCCCGGCGGCAAGAAGATCAAGTCACTGTCCGAGCTCAAGAAGAAGCGGGTCGCGGTGGTCGGCGACGGCGAGAACAGCGTGAATTTCGTCCGCAGCGCGCTCGAGATTTCCGACAGCCCGGAAGCGGCGCAGCGGGTCCAGCAGGCGCCGCCGAACACGCCGTTCGACAAGCTGTTCGCTTCGGGCTTTGGCGCCGTCGTCGCGATCGAGCATGCCTCGAAGATCGTGAAGGACAAGACCTACGAGCAATATGCCAAGCGCTCCGGCAGCTTTACGCTGAACGCGATCGATTCCGCCAAGGCGCTGGCACGCAAATATCCGGCAATATCGGAGGAAACCGTCTCGACCGGCATGCTGTCGTCCTCGCCGGCGATCCCCGATGACGACGTCGACACCATCGGGCTGGAATGGCTGCTGGTGGCGCAATCCTCGATGTCCACGACGACGGCCGCCGAGCTCGCCCGCATCGTCTACGAGAACAAGTCCGAACTCGCGCTCGACGACGGCTTCGCCTCCAAGATCGAGCCGGCGGCGACCGACAAGGACGCCTTCATCGTCGCCCATCAGGGCGCCGCCGAATACATCAACGACGACACCAAATCATTCATGGATCGCTACAGCGACGTGATGTATCTCGGCGCCGCCGCGCTCAGCATCATCGGTTCGATCTTCGCCGCGGTCTACACCAAGATCACCCGCGTCGCGCCGGAGAAGGCCAGCGAGCTGGCGACCCGGATCCTCGACATCGGTGAGCGCGTCGAGCACACCACCTGTGCCGAGGATCTCGACCAATTGCAGGACGAACTCGAGGCGATCCTGCGCGGCGCGGTGATCGGCCTGCGCGACGGCACCGTTTCCGGCGACGGGATGGACACGTTCAAGCTCGGCTACGAGCTGGTCCGCGACGAGATCGCGCTGCGCCGCGATCACCTCAAGCGCCACCCGGCGACGGCGGACGACAATCTCGTGGTGGTGAAGACCGCGAACGGGTGAGGCGCGGCCCCTGGTTGCGCCGCGTATAGAGCTGTCGTCCCTGCGAAAGCAGGGACCCATACGCCGCGGCGGAAGTTGTGAACGTGACTCGTCGTTCCAGCGTCGCGCAGTAATCAGCGTTGGTGGTTATGGGTCCCCTGAGTTCACAAACGAAGTGCAACACTTCCTTGAGGAGGTGTTGCGATGGGGCGGAGTTACGAGCAGCTATCCCTGGACGAGCGATGCGAGATTGCCCGGCTTTCAGCCAATGGCAGCTCGGTGCGGCAAATCGCGGCAGCTCTGGATCGCTCGCCATCAACGATCTCTCGGGAGCTGAACCGCAATTCTGGCGCCCAGGTCGGCTACAAACCCAGCTATGCCCAGCAACAGATGCGAGCGCGGCGCTGGACGGGCGTACGCCTCGAACGGGAGCCCGGCCTGCGCCGCGCGGTCTTGGAGCGCCTTGGTCGGGGCTGGTCGCCCGAGCAGGTCGCGGGCCGGCTGGCCCGCGAACACGGCCGCAAGGTGATCTCCCACGAGACCATCTACCGCTTCATATACGCCCAGATCCGGCGCACCTCGGACTTCAGCTGGCGGCGTTATCTGCCACGCGGCAAGAGCAAACGCGGCTACCGCGGCAAGAAGGGCGGCAGTCCCGCAAGCTTCATAGAAGGCCGTGTTTCCTTGGACAAACGGCCTATCGAGGCCGCCGATCGCAATGCCCCCGGTCATTGGGAAGCCGACCTGATGATGTTCTCCAAATACGGTCAGGCGATCCTGACCGTGCACGAGCGCACCTCGCGCCTGCTGCTCGGCATCCGCATCGCCAGCAAGCTCGCGCGCGGTATCGCCCGTCATCTCGTCCGCTTGTTTGCTGCCTTGCCGGAAGGCCTGTGCCAGACCGTTACCTTCGACAATGGGACCGAGTTCGCCTGTCACCTGGAGCTGCACCGCCTCGCGATCGAGACCTTCTTCTGCGATCCGCACGCGCCCTGGCAGAAGGGCGGCATCGAGAATGCGATCGGTCGGATGCGCCGCTTCATTCCACGCAAAACCGATCTCGCGACCTTCCCGACGCGCCGCCTCCGCCAGTCGATCAACGCCTACAACAACACCCCGCGCAAATGCCTTGACTTCCAAACCCCTCTCGAGGCCTTCTCTCAAGTGTTGCACTTCGAGTGTGAATCCACCTCCCTGCTTTCGCAGGGACGACATCGCATGTGTGGCGCGGCCAGTGTACATCCGCGCTCTCGCGACGCGGCGCGTCAGCCCGCCGCCGCATCCGGCGGCGTCACGCCGGCGTCGAGCTGCCGTCCCTCGTGATCCATATGCAGGTAGTTCGGATTGAACAGGCCGGCGCGCATCAACCGGTCGAGATTGGGGACGGCGAGCGTCTTTCCCTTGAGCACGATCAAGCCGCCGGCGCGCAGCTCCTGCAGCGTGCGGTTGACGTGGACCTTGGAGAGGCCGGTCGCATCGGCGAGATCGCTCTGGGTCAGCGGGAAGTCGCAGCTGTCGCCCTGGGTCAGGCCGGCGAGGCGCAGACGAAGCCAGATCTCGCAGAGCAGATGGGCCATCCGCTCCAGCGCCGTGCGCTGGCCAAGGCTCATGGTCCATTCGCGCTGGATCGCCGCGTTGACCAGGGTCTCCCACCAGAATGCGGTGACGATACGCGGATGGCCGGCCGCGACCTTATCGAAGAATTCGCGCGAGAGATCCGCGATCGACACCGCGGTGATGGTCCCGATCGAATGATCCATCTCGCGCAGGATGAAGATGTTCACATCGCAGATATCACCGGGCAGGAAGAACGATACCACTTGGCGCCTGCCGTCCTCGAGCTGCTTGTAGCGGTAGGCCCAGCCCGACAGGATCAAATGAACATCCTTCGGCTTCTCGCCTTCGCGGACGATATCGACGCGCGGACCAAAATGCCGCACACGCTCGGTCGACGCGCGATTGAGAATGACATGGTCTACCGGCGAAAGCCGTACAAAGTGCTCCAATTTCCGGACTAGCGACGCCAACGACATTGATCTCCCCGCATGCTTAATCGGGTAACTGCCGGGCCGCTTTCAATAACGTATGTTACATTGCACAGCTATTGACGTGTGTTCACTAGTGTACAGACGCTTAACGACGTAACGGTTACGTCTTCAAGCGGCGTACAACTCGGCTAATTCGGCAGAAGCGCAGTGCCTTCGGGGTATCGCCGTTCAGACAAACGGCACGCCGTAATAGTCATTTACGGCGCGTGTGGTGCCGATATCGGCCCAATTCCAGTCCCGCTCGCTGCCGTATTTCGGCGCGCCGCGCAGCTGACTCTCGGTCACGCCGGTGACATAGCCGCCCAGCCTGGTGTCATATTTGAGCGCTTGCCAGGGCAGCGGATAATGGTCGTTGCCGAGCCCGAGGATGCCACCGAAACCGAGCACCGCATAGGATACCCGACCGCTCTTCTTGTCGATCATCACGCGCTCGATCGAACCGATCTTGCGCTCGTCCGATCCATAGACTGCGGTACCCTCGACCTTGTCGCTGCCGATCAGGTTTCCGAGCTCCCTCTCGTCCGTCACCATATCAGTTCTCCATCGACCACCGAAAGATCCCTCGGGGCCAACGATGGCGCAGGGATCATCGTTCCTGTCGCATTGCCGCGGCTGCTGCACAGCGAAAGCCATTCAGCCCGTCGGTGGCTCGCCGCCATCGTCTGATGACATGCCCGAGCCCGGCGTCTTGTCGGCGTCGTTCAATTTCGGATCCCGCGTCGCTTCGCGCGTCTGCGGCTTTCGCTTGTCGGTCTTCTGCGCGGTTTGTGCGCGCGGCTTGTCGGCAGGCTGTTCCTGGCCTTTGTCGTCCTTGATGATGCCGTGATTGGAATGCGCCACGTCTGACCTCCCTGAAGGTATGCGGGCCCCGGCGACGAAATTCGCCGAGGCCCGTCACCAGAGTGGTCCACCGCCTTTCGGGGAGCAAAGCAGCGAACACGTGGGCCTTACGCATGGCGCACGAGATCGTTCCTGCGGTCCTGACGTCGATTTCGCATGGGCCGATGTCATGGGTTAACGACGGCCTCCGGGAACATGCCTAGTATCACTGGTTCCGGCTCGGAGGCGGCATGATCAAGAAGAAGCGCAACAGGTCACGGCCTCCCGGATCGTTCGAAGACCGCCTGCAGAAATTCACCGAGGATTCGCGCATTGCAGCACGCAAGCTGCCGCCGGGGCGGGAACGCGAAGCGCTGATGAAGAAGGTCCGACAGACCGAGGCGACAATGGAGGTCAGCGATTCGCTGACGCTCCGCAAATAGCCGCGAGTCGAAAGAGCCGCGAAGGGAGAGCTGCGATGATCGAGGAACGATTTGATTCACGTACGCTCGCTGCGATGAACTTCGCGCTCGACCAGGTCTGCGCCGGCGCGCTGCACGGCGAGGAACATGGCACCCGCCGGCGCGTTGCCCGATACATCATCAAGTGTGCCAAGAGCGGCAGGACGACGCTCTCCGAGCTCATCGAAGCCGGACAGCAGGCGTTGACCAAGGTCACCGCTGCGGCGGGATAAGCGCAACCTGCCCTGCTGCAACCTGCCCTTCTCCTGGCCCCTAGCAAAGGCAGCTTTGCATGCGCATTGCAATCAGCATCGGCCTGCTGGTGCTTCTCGCCGCCGTCGGCGCCTACGCCTATGAAGGACTCACGGTAGACGCTCCGATCCCCACCTATGGCGTCGTCCTGTTCACGATCGGAGTTGCGGTTCTGGCCGCGGTCTGCATCGGCCTGATGGGCCTGCTGTTCTATTCCAGCCGCCACGGCTACGACGAGCCGCCGCACATGAAGCGGTAGGCCGAGTTCGAAAAGCAGCGCGTAACGTCGCCAGACCCGTCATCCTGAGGAGCGCGTAGCGCGTCTCGAAGGATGAATCGGCCACCAGTCGGGCCGTCGACCCTTCGAGACGGCCGCTGCGCGGCCTCCTCAGGGTGACGGTGATGAATTTTTCACCGTCATTGCGAGCGAAGCAACCCATGGCGCCGCAAGTCGCGGCATGGATTGCTTCGTCGCTTCGCTTCTCGCAATGACGTGGATGGGCTGACGCTAGGGTGACGGTGATGGATTTGCCGGCACCCGGGCGCGGATCTCGGCGATCTTGCGCTTCAGCGCGGCCTGCCGCGGATCCGGCATGATGGCGGCCCGGGCTTCGGTGATGGCGGCGGCGAGATCGGGCAGCGCCAGCACGCCGTCGAAGGTCGGCTTGACCAGCCCGTCGATGATCACGTGCCAGTCCGCGATGCCCTGACGATAGGGATCGCCGTAGCCCCGGATCATGGTTGCGGTCTCTGCGACGGCCGAAGCTGCGCTCGGCTGCTTGGTCAGGCTGCGGTCGATCATGTGCAGCCAGCGCTCCACCCAGACCCGCTCCTTGGCGTAGCGGCCCGAGAACAGCCGCCAGCGCTTCAGCCCCGCCTCGATCCTGAGCCGGCGAATGCTGAAGCGGTTGTTGGCGCTGAAGCGGATCGAGACCCGGCGGCGGCGCCAGCCGAACTGATCGAGCACGGCAAGAATCGGATCGGCGACCATTGCCGGCAAGGCGTCGATCAACTCGTCGAGGCGCAGCTTCTTGACGTCGTCGGCCGAGCGCGCCACAGGACCGCCCGCCGCTTGGACTTCGCCGAGCTTGAGCTGCGCGATGCGGATCGCGTCCTCATAGGCCATCCGCTCGGCCATCAGCCGCGCGATGTCGGCCAACAGCGCATCGTCGACGCCGCGGCGGCCGACGAAGCGCTTGAGCCGGTCGATATAGAGCTGGGCGTAGCTCGTGCTCTGATAGGCGATCAACTGGTGGATGGCCTCGGTGACCGCGGGCCCGAGGTGGTCCGGGCAGGCTTCGGGCAGCACCGGCGGCCCCTCGTCCTCGTCGCCGATGATATCGGCGAACAGGTAACGAAGCGAAGCCAGCAGGCTGTCGTCATCCGGCACTGCGGCGCCTCCAGAACTCGTCACCGGGCTCATGCAGGTTTGGGCTCCGCGACCTGTGGGCTGGCGTGCTGCGCTAGCCGCTGCTCGAGCGTCGCGATATTCTCGAACAGGCGGGCGCTGGCCAGACGCAGGAAGTAGAAGCCGAACGCCGGGTTCTGGACGTAGAGCTGCTCGACCTGGTCATAGGTCACCGACAGTATCATGCCGGTCTCGACGCACTCCAGCGTCTGGGTTCGGGTGTTCGACGGCGACAGCATGCCGAACTCGCCGACCAGGGCGCCGACCGGCAGCTCGATGCCGGACTCGACCAGGCGGAAGCGGCCGCTGACGATGTAGAACATGCTGTCGGCCTTCTCGTCCTTGTAGAACAGGACTTCGCCCGCCGCGACTTTGCGTTCCGTCGTGAACGGCCTCAGCCAATCCATCGACAGATCGCTGTTGACCGATTTCTTCACATTGCGGACCAGCTGCAGCATCTGGTGCAGACGATAGGTGTTCACCGGCAGCAGCACGGCATGCAGGATCAGCGTCGCGTAATTGTGGGTCGGGACCGCGGTCGCGATCAGGATGATGTTGGTCAGGATGGCGAACACGCGCAACGGGATCATGGTGCGCATCGACAGCGTGGCGACCACGAAGATCGATGCGAAAAAACTGCCGGCGGCGCCGGCGTGCTGCGCGAGATGTGAGGTATCCATCGGAAACCAGCCAATTCTCAAGAAGTGAATAAGATCGTCTTATTAGTCGCTTCATTCCTGCTCAGGTTGCCTGCTCAGGCTGCCTTGCTCGGGGTTGCCCGCCCGGGTCGCATAGCTATCGCGTTCGTCAGCATCCCTGATATACGGGGAAAAAGCGACGATTTGTCTGATTTCTCACATTCGCGGACGCAAAATCGAGCCAACATGGTTAGGCCATTTAGGCCATTCGTCCAATGAACGGACCGGCCGCTGAATGGGTGCCGCCACAGCCTGCGCGTTGACGGCCTCGGCCGGGAGAGGCAGTTTGTGACTGCGGCTCCGCCACGCGCAGAGCCTCCATTCCAGCAGTTCATCGACAGGCAAGCCCCGTATTGATGTCCAAGCCGCTCGTCCTTCCGGCCTTGACGCGCTTCGTTTCCGCCACCGCCGGCCGCAACATGACCAGGGCGGCCTATGTCGCGGTCACGGTCGGCGTCGCCATGATGACGCTGCTGACGGTCGCGCCGGCCTATGACGCGGTCCCGCACTGGGTCGATGCGCTGCTGTGGACTTGCCTTGCCTATTTCGTGTTCGAGTGGCTGGTGCGGCTGCGCCACATGCGGCGGCAGGACAAGCTCTGGTTCTATCAGCTGTCCAGCGCCGGCATCGTCGATGCGATCGGCGCGCTGGCGGTACCGCTGGCGCTGCTCGCCGGCCTCGAACCGAAAACCGCATGGCTGCTCGGGGTGCTCTGGGTGCTGAAGGTGGTGCCGGGCATTCCCGGCCTGCGCCAGCTCCGGCGGGTGCTGGTGGTGGAGTCCGGGCCGCTGCTCAGCGTGCTGGTGATCTTCCTGATGGTGGTGTTCCTGGCCTCCGTCGCCGAGTACTATCTGGAGCGGGACGTGCAGCCGCAGACTTTCGGCAGCGTGCCGGCGGCGCTGTGGTGGGCGGTGGTGACGTTGACCACGACCGGCTATGGCGACGTGGTGCCGATCACCCCGCTTGGCCGCGTGATCGCCGCCATGGTGATGATCTCGGGCCTCGGCGTGTTCGGGCTGTGGACCGGTATCCTGGCGACCGGCTTTGCCAACGAGACCCGCCGCGACAATTTCCTGAAAACCTGGGAGACGGTCAGCAAGGTGCCGTTCTTCGCGCATCTCGGCCCGGCCGCGATCGCCGACGTCACCCAGATGCTGCGGACCATGGACCTGCCGCCGCGCACCATGATCATCCGCAAGGACACCAATGGCGACTGCATGTACTTCGTCGCCGCCGGCGAGGTCGAGGTCGACCTGCCCGGGCGCAAGGTGAAGCTCGGCGAAGGCGCGTTCTTCGGCGAGATGGCACTGCTCGGCAACGCCAAGCGCGGCGCCAGCGTCTCGACCAGCAAGGTGACCCGGCTGCTGGTCCTTGACCTGGTCGATTTCCGCCTGTTGATGGCAAGACACCCCGATCTCGCCGAGACCATCGACGCCGAGGCGAAGCGGCGGGAACGCGAGAATCAATGATGGAGACCAAGATGGCTGACGCGGCCGACACCGCCAGCGGACCCGTGCTCGAAATATCAGGCGCGCGCGCCACGATCCGCCTCAACCGGCCGAAGCACCTCAACCGCCTGCAGGCAGAGGATCTCGGCGAGCTGTTGAAACTGTTCGACGCGATCGAGGCCGATCCCGCGATCCGCGTGCTGGTATTGACCGGAACCGGCCGCGCGTTCTCAGCCGGCTACGACCTCAACTCGGTGGCCGAGCGCGCGGTGAGCGCGAACGAGCAGCAGAGCGCGGGCTCGGCGTTCGAGGTCGTGGTCAACCGCCTCGAGGATTTGAGCGTGCCGACGATCTGCCGGCTCAATGGCGGCGTCTATGGCGGCTCGACCGATTTGGCGCTGGCCTGCGACTTCCGCGTCGGCGTCGATACCGCCGAGATGTTCATGCCGGCGGCGCGGCTCGGGCTGCACTATTACAAGAGCGGCGTCCAGCGCTATGTCACGCGACTCGGCGTCGACAACGCCAAGATGCTGTTCCTGACCGCGCAGAAGATCTCGGCGCCGGAGATGCTGCGGATCGGCTATCTCACCGCGATGGTGCCCCCCGACGTGCTCGACGAAGAGGTCGACAGGCTGGCGACGATCCTGGCCGGCAATGCGCCGAAGGCGATGGCCGGCATGAAGCGCGCGATCAACGAATTCGCCCGCGGCGAACTCGACGCCGCCGCCGCCGACCAGCGCCACCGCGACAGCATGCGCGGCGACGAGATCAAGGAAGGCATCAAGGCGTTCGCCGAAAAGCGGCCGCCGCGGTTTTAGGTTGGCCGCGCTCCAACTACCGTCACCCTGAGGAGCCGCGGAGCGGCGTCTCGAAGGGTCGACGGCCCCACTGTGGCCGTGCATCCTTCGAGACGCGCTACGCGCTCCTCAGGATGACGGGGCTGGCGGTGTGCTATTCGGCACGATCGCTCGCTGAATCCCCTCACACCCGCTTGCTCCGCATTGCGCGGGTCTGCGCGATGTCGGGGTCCGCGGCGAGCGCCTGGTAGCGCTTGCTGTCGACGGCGACGATGGCGATGCGGCCTTCGGCGTCGGCGTGAACGCCCCAGCCGAAGCGTTTGCCGAGCGGCGAGGCGCGCATGCAGGCCTGGCCTTTCGAGAAGAACGCCTCGCGGGCCGCGCTGCGTTCTTTCTTCGTCGCCTTCGCACCGAGCGCGCGGCCGGCCGCCGACGTCGCGAACACCACATCGTCGGAGGTGTATTTGTAGGGCGCGCCGGCAAGCATGGCGTATTGCAGCGTGCCCACTGTCGGCTTGCCGCCATGGGGCCGCGGCTCCTCGCCGACGCGCGCGGGGCAATCCTCCGCGACACGGACGAAGGTGTTGACGACGTTGGTGGTGTGGAGTTCCTTGACCATAGCCGATCGTATCATAGGCCGGCCGCCGCGGCATGCGCCGCCGCCATGTCCTGGTCGGCGGCCGTGATGCGCTGGAACGCCGGGCGCGCGGTGATGCGCTCGACGTAGCGGACGAAGACATCCCGTTTGGGCACGATGCCGAACGTCATGGTCCAGGAGAGCGCGATGCCCCAGAGGATGTCGGCCGCCGTGATCTGATCGCCAAGCAGATAGGGTCCCTTGGCGAGCTGCGCCTCCAGCGCGCCGAGCATGGTGTCGTAATCGGCATAGGGCGACTGGGTGATCGGCGCCGGCTCGCGCTTCATGAAATGGTCGATCACGGCCGGCTCGAACGATGAGCCGTAATAGGCGATCCAGCGCAGATAGGGGCCGCGGCGCGGGTCGTGCAGCGCCGGCGTCAGGCCGGCCTGCGGAAACAGATCGGCGAGATAGATGAAGATCGCGACCTGCTCGGTGACCAGCGCGTCGCCATGGCGGATCGCCGGCACCTTGCCGAGCGGATTGACGGCGAGATAGGCGGCCTTGCGCTGCTCGGCCGCCTTCATGTTGAGGATGTGCAGATCGTAGGGCGCGCCGAGCTCCTCGAGCAGCACGCGGGTGCCGGTGGCGCGGCTCTGCGGCGAGTAATACAGCGTGACGCGGTCGATGGGGGCAGCGGTGGTCATGGGCGATCTCCTTGCGCCGTCAGGGCATGGTCCCCTTATGTCCGCCTATACCTGACATCCTGTGTCAGGTATGATCCGGCCATGCGTGCAAGCCGGCTGTTTTCCATCCTCACCACCCTGCAGGCGCGGGGACAGGTCACCGCGCCCGAGTTGGCGGAGGCTAACGAGGTCTCGGTGCGCACCATCTATCGCGACATCGACGCGCTCGCCGCCGCGGGCGTCCCCGTCTACGCCGACCGCGGCGCCGAGGGCGGCTATCGGCTGCTCGACGGCTATCGGGTGCGGCTGAACGGGCTATCGCAGGGCGAAGCCGAGGCGCTGTTCATGGCCGGCCTGCCCGGTCCCGCCGCCGCGCTCGGCCTCGATGCGGCGATGTCGGCGGCGCAGAGCAAATTGATGGCGGCGCTGCCGGAGAATTTGCGACCCAACGCACGGGGCATGCAGCAGCGCTTCCATCTCGACGCGCCCGGCTGGTTCGGCGAGACCGAGGAGCCGAAGCACCTGCGCGCCATCGCCGGCGCCGTGCTGCGCGAAAATCTGATCGAGATTCGCTACCAGAGCTGGAAGGCCGAGAAGCGGCGACGCGTGGCGCCGCTCGGCCTCGTGCTGAAGGGCGGCAGCTGGTACCTCGCCGGCCTCGTCGACAGCAGCGTGCGCAGCTATCGTGTCGCACGGGTGCTGGACTGCACGGTGCTGGAGACGCCGTTCGCGCGGCCGGCGGATTTCGACCTCGCCGGCTATTGGCGCGCCTCGATCGAGCGGCTCGAGGCCGAGCTGCATCCGAACCAGGCCACGGTGCGGCTGTCGCCGCTCGGGCTCAAGCTGTTCGATGCGCTGGCGCATCCTTACGTCAAGGCGCGGATGCGGCTCACCGATGGCACCGATGCCGACGGCTGGCGCGTCGCCACCATGCCGGTCGGCAAGACGGTGTGGCATGCCGCGACCGAATTGCTGCGGCTCGGCGCCGAGGCCGAGGTGATCGCGCCTGACGGGCTGCGCGAGAAGATGGCCGAGCTGACCGGCGCGATGGCCGCGCGCTATGTGGATGCACCGCCGCGCCGGGCCATGGCGGGACGCAAGCGCTGATCCGTTGTTTGAGCATAATTTTTCTCGGAAAACCGCTTCGCACTTTTCCGGATCATGCTTAGTACCGGCTGTCCGAACTGATCACGAAGCGGTCGAGAAAATTGACCGGCAGAATCTCGAACTTGTCCAGCGTCAGCGTAATCCCGGTCACGAAATCGACGCCCTTGATCGTCCCCTCGAGGTCGATCCGCCGGCCGCGGCGCAGGCCGCGCGTTTCCGGATGTTGCTCGATGTCGATATAGGCATAGATCGGATTGTCGAGCCGGGAATGACGGTGCCAGCCGCGCTGCAGGAAACTGAATTGCAGCACCGAGCCCGCGCCCCAATCGATCGCGTCGAAGAAACGGGTCTTCCAGGCAACGGGCTGTCCGAGATAATGCGCGGCGACGTAGGCGTCGCGCTCGAGCGCGGGCAGACGGTGCAGTTGCCAGCTGATCTCCGCCGGCGCCAGGGAGGCGTTATTCGCCATTGTTGTTCTTGTCGTTCTTCTTGTCGCGTCTTCTTGTCCTCGGCGGGAGGAAGCGCCCCGCCTTGGGGAAAATTATACATCCACAAATGTGACAGTATCCGCCACGGTCGCGCGCGAGGTGCGGTAGCTGTTCACCTTGTGCGCATGATCCGCATAGCCGAACGAGATGCCGCAGACAACCCGGCGGTCATCGGCCAGGTTGAAATGGCGGCGGATCAGGCCGGAATGGCGCGCGATCGCGGCCTGCGGAATGGTGCCAAGCCCGAGCGCCTGCGCGGCCAGCATGAAGTTCGAGACATAGCCGCCGCAGTCGACCGCGCCATAGATGCCGAGCGGCTCATTGGTATGGATCACGGCAATGTGCGGCGCGCCGAAGAAATTGTAGTTCTCCAGCGCCTGCTTGGCATACGCCGCTCTGTCGCCGCGCGCGATGCCCAGCGTGTTGTAGAGCTGGAAGCCGCTTTCGCGGCGGCGCTCCAGATACACCCCGACATATTCGCGCGGCGGCGTGAAATCATAATCATCGCCAAGGCCGCGCGAGGCCTCGGCGTAGATCGCCTTGCGGAACCGCTCCTTGGCTTCGCCGGAGACGATCAGCACCTGCCAGGGCTGGCTGTTGCACCAGGACGCGGTGCGCTGCGCGGTCGCGAGCACATGTTCGATCGTCTCGCGCGGTACCTCGCGCGGCTGGAACGCGCGCACCGAGTAGCGCTCGTTGAGCAACTCCTCGAGCGCGCCGATGCGGTCTTCGGTCGCGTAACGCGCGCCGGGTGTTTTCGCGTCCATGCTGTTCTCCTTTTTTCGTCATTCCGGGGCGATGCGAAGCATCGAACCCGGAATCTCGAGATTCCGGGTTCACGCTTCGCGTGCCCCGGAATGACGACTAGCCCCGCCCCTTGGTCGGGATCTTGTTGTAGGGCACGTCCTTGTCGACCCGAATGTCGCCGGGCAGACCCAGCACGCGCTCGGCGATGATGTTGCGCAGGATCTCGTCGGTGCCGCCGGCGATGCGCATCGAGGGCGACGACAAGAGCATCTGCTGGAACTGGCCGTTGGCCTGCTCCTCATCGGTGCCGGTGAGGCTGCCCGCCGCGCCTTCCAGATCCATCGCGTAGGTCGCGATGTCCTGCAGCATCAGGCCGGAGACCAGCTTGCCGATGGAGTTTTCCGGACCCGGACGCTCGCCCTTCGAGAGCGCCGAGATCGCGCGGTAGCTGGTATATTTCAGCCCGCTCGCCTTCACCGCCCAGCTCGCGAGCTTGGATCGCACCGCCGGATCGTCGATCGCAAGGCCGTCTTCCAGCATCAGATTGGAGCAGAACTCGAACATCTCGGGCACGCCGGTGGCGAGCCGCGCGCCGATCGACATGCGCTCGTTCATCAGCGTCGTCAGCGACACGCTCCAGCCCTCGCCGACCGCGCCGAGGCGCTGGCTGTCCGGGATCACGACGTCGGTGAAATAGACCTCGTTGAACTCCTGCATGCCGTTGGCCTGCTTGATCGGGCGCACCTCGACGCCGGGGCTCTTCATGTCGAGGAAGAACATCGTGAGGCCCTTGTGCTTGGGCACATTGGGATCGGTGCGCGCGATCAACAGGCCGTAGTCGGAGTAATGCGCGCCCGAGGTCCAGATCTTCTGGCCGTTGACGACCCAATTGTCGCCCTTCTTCTCGGCGCGGGTGCGCAGACCCGCGACGTCGGAGCCGGCCGACGGCTCCGAGAACAGCTGGCACCAGATCTCCTCGCCGGAGGCGAGCTTCGGCAGATAGCGCCGCTTGGCCTCCTCAGAGCCCCAGGCCATCACGGTCGGGCCGCACATGCCCTCGCCGATCTGGAACGGCTGGGTCAATTTGCCGTAGACGCCTTCTTCCTGCTGCCAGATCACGCGCTCGATCGGGGTGGCGCCGCGGCCGCCATATTCCTTCGGCCAGTGCAGGCAGGCCCAGCCGCCCTCGGCCTTCTTCTTCTGCCAGGCCTTGCCGACCTCAACCATGTCGTGCTTGGCGAGCCGGATGCGGCCGAGCGAGGATTTTGACAGCTCCTCCTCGAACTCCTTCGGCGCATTGGCGGCGATCCATTTGCGGGCGATGGCGCGGAATTCGGCTTCCTGCGGCGTGTCATCGAAATTCATGGCGAACCTCTTTTTCTTGTCATTCCGGGGCACGCGAAGCGTGAACCCGGAATCTCGATCCACAATCTCCGGATTCCGGGTTCGGCGCTGCGCGCCGCCCCGGAATGACGGCTAGTTTCTTCCCTTGGTCGGGATCTTGTTGAAGGGAACGTCCTTGTCGACCCGGATGTCGCCGGGCAGACCGAGCACGCGCTCGGCGATGATGTTGCGCATGATCTCGTCGGTGCCGCCTTCGACGCGGGTGCCGGGCGCACGCAGCAGCATCGCCTGGAATTTGCCGGTGACCTCGGCATCCTCGGATCCGCTCAAGGCGCCGGCGGCGCCCTGCAGGTCGAGCGCGTAGGTCGCGACGTCCTGGATCATCGAGCCGGCGACCAGCTTGCCGATCGAGTTCTCCGGTCCCGGGCGTTCGCCGCGCGAGAGTGCGGAGATCGCCCGCATGCTGGTGTATTTCAGCCCGCTCGCCTTCACCGCCCAGTTGGCGAGCTTGGAGCGCACCGCGCGGTTCTCGATCGCGGGGCCATCCTCCAGCATCAGGCTGTTGCAGAAGTCGAACAGCTCGGGGAAGCCGGTCGAGACGCCGGCGCCGATCGACATGCGCTCGTTCATCAGCGTGGTCAGCGACACGTTCCAGCCGTCATTGACATTGCCGAGCCGCTGCGCGTCCGGAATCCGCACGTCGGTGAAATAGACCTCGTTGAAGTCCGACGCTCCGCTCGCCTGCTTGATTGGCCTGACCTCGACGCCCGGGCTCTTCATGTCCAGGAAGAACATGGTGAGGCCCTTGTGCTTCGGCACGGTCGGATCGGTGCGGGTCAGCAAAATGCCGTAGTCGGAGTAGTGCGCGCCCGAGGTCCAGATCTTCTGGCCGTTGATCACCCATTCGTCGCCGTGCTTCTCGGCGCGGGTGCGCAGGCCGGCGACGTCGGAGCCGCCGGCGGGCTCCGAGAACAGCTGGCACCAGATCTTCTCGCCGGAGGCGAGCGGCGGCAGATATCTGCGCTTCTGCTCCTCGCCGGCAAACGCCATCATGGTCGGGCCGCACATGCCGTGGCCGATGATGAACATCGAGCTCAGGCGGCCGAACGGACCCTCCTCCTGCTGCCAGATCACGCGCTCGATCGGCGAGGCGCCGCGGCCGCCATACTCCTTCGGCCAGTGCAGGCAGGCCCAGCCGGCGTCGGCCTTCTTCTTCTGCCAGGCTTTTGCCACTTCGAGAATGTTGGCGCCCGTGAGCGCAACGCGGCCGAGCGAGGCCTTGCGCAGTTCGTCCTCATATTGCCTGGGCGCATTGGCCGCGATCCAGGCTTTCGCCTCGGCGCGGAATGCGGCCTCCTGCGGGGTGTCGTCGAAATTCATGGTCTGTCTCTTCTGTCATTCCGGGGCGATGCGGAGCATCGAACCCGGAATCTAGAGGTTACTTACTCATCTCGAGATTCCGGGTTCGCGAGCGCTGCTCGCGCCCCGGAATGACGACTCGTGGGACTACGCCGCGTTCTTCTTGCGCATGCGATCGATCAGCGCGTCTTCCCAATAGGACAGGCTGCCGAGGCCGAGCGCCACCGCATTGGCGCGGCGGTAGTACATGTGGCAGTCGAACTCCCAGGTGAAGCCCATGCCGCCATGGACCTGGATGTTGTTCTTGGCGCAGTGCTGGAACGCCTGCGTCGCGCTGATGCGCGCGGCGGCTGCCGCTTCCGGCAATTCGCCGGCATTGGTCGAGAGCGCCCAGGCGCCGTAGTAGCAGTTCGAGCGCGCAAGCGTCGCCGACACATACATGTCGGCCAGCATGTGCTTGACCGCCTGGAACGAGCCGATCGGACGGCCGAACGCGATACGATCGAGCGCGTAGTCGCGGCCCATCTCCAGCGCGCGGTCGGCACCGCCGACCTGCTCGAACGCCATCAACACGGCGGCACGATCCAGCACCTGGGTGATGACGCTCCAGCCCTCGCCGGCCGCGCCGAGCGGCTCGGCCTTGGCGTCCTTGAAGGTGATCTCGGCCTGGCCACGGGTGAGATCGATGTTGGTCAGCGACCTGACCTCGACGCCGCCGGCCTTGAGATCGACGATGAACAGCGAGATATCGGACTCGCGTCCGGCTGAGCCGGTGCGCGCAGCGACAACAGCGAAATCGGCGATCGCGCCATCCGGCACGGGCTTCTTGACGCCGTTGAGCACGCCGCCATTGGCCGTGAGCTTGATCGCCTTCGGCGACGGATTGCCCTTGCCCTCGAACAGCGCCAGCGTGCCGATCGCGTCGCCCGAGGCGATCTTCGGCAGCCACTTCTGCTTCTGCGCGTCACTGCCCGCGATCAGGATCGCTTCGGCGGCGAGATAGACCGTGGACGAAAACGGCACCGGCGCCAGCGCGCGGCCCATTTCCTCGGCGATCACGCAGAGCTCGAGATGGCCGGCGCCGGCGCCGCCGAACTGTTCGGGGATCGCAACCCCGAGGAAGCCCATCTCGGCGAGGCCCTTCCACAGCGACTTGTCGTAGGGCGCCTTGCCGTCGAGCACCTCGCGCACGGCCTTCGGCGGGCACTGCTCGCTGAGGAACTTCCGCGCCTCGTCGCGCATCTGCTTCTGTTCGTCGGAGAAATCGAAATTCATGGCGTTACCTTCTCGGTCCTTGTCGTTTCAATTGGCCGTCATTCCGGGGCGCGCGAAGCGCGAGCCCGGAATCCATCGGGCCGCAGATCATGCGGCTTAATGGATTCCGGGCCTGCGCCTTCGGCGCATCCCGGAATGACGTGTTGAGAGAGCTTCATCACAACACGATCACGTCGTCGCCGGGCTTGCCGGCATACAGCCTCTCCACCAGTGCGGCGCGACGCTCGAGGCCGGCGCGCTGGTTGATGTAGCCCTTGTCGGTGAGCTCGTTGCCGTCGATCGAGGGCGGCTCGGCCATCAGCATCGCCCGCGCGATCCGCATGCTGCTGCCGGTGGTGGAGGCGTTGTGCGCCCGCAAGCCCTTTTCGAGACAGGCGATCACGGCCGGATGCCGGACCACGTCCTCGTAGCTCGCGTCCGCATTGCCGACGAGCTGGCGACAGGCGTGCAGGTTCGGCCAGCACAACAGGCCGATGAACTCACGATCCTGCCCCGCAACCAGCGCGTCGTGCACGACCGGCGTCGCGGCTGCGATCGCATCGGTGCGCAGCGATCCGACATGCACGAAGGTGCCGGTGGTCAGCTTGAAGTCCTCGACCACGCGGCCGGCAAAGATGATGCCCTGCAGCGGATCGTCGAGATCGACGAACACGCCGGCATCGCCGATGCAGTAGAAGCCTTCCTCGTCGAACATCTTCGCGGTGAGATCGGGCTGGCCGAAATAGCCGGGCGTGACGTTGACGCCGCGCAGCCGCAATTCGTATTTGGCGCCGCACGGCACCATCTTCAGCTCGACGCCTGGGAACGGCAGGCCGATCAGGCCGACGCGCTCGGTGTCCCAATAGGTGCCGGTCGAGGTCGGTGCGGTCTCGGTCGACCCCCAGCCGGTGTAGAACACGATGCGCTCGCCTGTCGTCTTCACCGCCAGCGCCTGCATGCGGTCGTAGAGATCGTCGGGCAGCCGCGCGCCGCCATAGGCCATGATCGAGAGGTTCTTGAAGAAGCTCGCGCACAGCGCCTCGTCCTTCTCCATCGCGGAAGCGAGCGCGGCATAGCCGGCCGGCACGTTGGCGTAATAGGTCGGCGAAACCTCGCGCAGATTCCTGATGGTCTCCTCGAGCTGGCCCGGCATCGGCCGGCCGTCGTCGATATAGAGCGTGCCGCCATCGACCAGCACCGGATTGAATGCGGCGTTGCCGCCCATGGTGTGATTCCACGGCATCCAGTCGAGCACGGTCGGGATCGGGCCATTGGATTCGCGCGGCCGCACCTGCATCATCATCGCCGCGTTGGCGCACATCATCTGCTGGGTGTTGATGACGGCCTTGGGCATGCCGGTAGAGCCCGACGTGAACAGCAACTTGCCGACGGTGTCGGGCCTGATCTTCGCGATCGACGCCTCGACCTCGGCCGTCACCGTCGTAGCCGCGAGATCGGCAAACGCCACGCTCTTGATGCCCTCGCAGGGACGCAGCACGTGAACCACCGTGATGCCGGTGAGATCGAGCGCCCTGAGCGCCTTCTCGAAGGCCGGGCCATCCTGCACCATCACGACGGCGGGCTTGATCAGGTTGAACAGGTATTTGAGCTTGAGATGATCCTGGCTCATCAGCGAATAGGCCGGCGACACCGGCGCGGCCGGCAGCCGCGCTTGCATCGCAGCCTGCGTCATCAGCGCGTGCTCGATCGAATTGCCGGACAGGATCGCGACGGGCCGGCCGTCACCAACGCCGAGATCGAGCAGGCCTTGCGTCAGCGCATCGACGGTGCGCTTGGCTTCGCCATAGGAGACCTTGCGCCACTGCCGATCAGGACCGCCGCGTTGCGCGAGCCAGATCCGCTCCGGCGCCTGCGTCGCCCATTTGGCGAGATAGGCCGGGATGTGCGTCTCGTAGGCTTGCAGCGGAATCCGCGACTTCAGGATGACGGTGCCGTCGGCACGCCGCTCGACCGCGATGTCACGTGCGAGCCAATCCACCTTGCGAAAGCCAGGTTTCGTCAGCATCGCCGCGTCTCCATCCATTTTGCGTCTCCCGGAATTTCTTGTCCTTTGCGGACTTTTTATCAGCACCTGATATAGACAGGCTTTCGTTTCTCAAGGAAGGCCCTGATGCCTTCCTGAAAATCTTCCGAGCGGCTGCACAGCACCTGGTTGCGATCCTCCATCGCAATCACGGCCTCGATCGAGCCGGCATCGACGCTCATGTTGATGCATTCCTTCGACAGACGAAGACCGACCGGCGAGGCCGTCATCATCGCCTCGACATAAGGATTGGCCGCGGCATCGAGATCGGCGGCCTCGACCACCTCGGACACCAGGCCGACGGCAAGCGCGCGATCGGCATGGATGAAGCGTCCGGTGAGGATCAGCTCCGATGCCACCGACACACCGACGAGGCGCGGCAGAAAATAGCTGGTGCCGATGTCGCAGCCGCCGAGGCCGAGCTTGATGAAGGCGCAATTCATCCGCGCGTTTGTCGCCGCGATGCGGATGTCGGCGGCGAGCGCCAGCGCAAAACCGCCGCCGGCCGCCGCGCCCTGCACCAGCGCGATGATCGGCTGCGGACAGCGCCGCATCAGCATCACGATGTCGGCAATGCGGCGCTGCGAGTCCAGCGACTCGGTGACGCCGGGCGGCTCGGTCTGCCCACCGCGACGGGCCATCGCGTGCTTGAGGTCGAGCCCGGCGCAGAAATTCGGACCGGCGCCCTTCAGCACCACGACGCGGGTGTCACGATTGCGCTGCAGGCCCTGGAAGTAGCTATTGAGCGCATCGATCAGCGCGGGATCGAGCGCGTTGAGGCTCTCGGGGCGATTGAGCGTGACCCAATCGACCCCGTTGTGATGTTCGATCAGCAGCGGATTCGTCACTTCCTGCTCCCGCCCGTTCAGCGAACGCGATGCTCGTTGCTGCGCCCTCTCCCCTTGTGGGAGAGGGCATGTTCGCTGTCAGCTTTGCATTCGATTGGGTGAGGGGTCTGTCTCCGGGGAGAGAACCCCTCATCCGTCGCGGACTGCGTCCGCGCCACCTTCTCCCACAGGGGGAGAAGGGAAAGAAGAGCGGCGCCTGCGCTAGCGCGGGGCCATGCGGATGGCGCCGTCGAGGCGGATGGTCTCGCCGTTGAGCATCGGGTTCTCGACGATGTGGACGGCGAGGTTGCCGTACTCCGAGGCGTCGCCGAGGCGGGCCGGATGCGGCACCTGTGCGCCCAGGCTCTTGCGCGCTTCCTCGTTGAGACCCATCAGCAGCGGCGTCAGGAACAGGCCCGGCGCGATGGTGTTGACGCGGATCTTCAGGCTGGCGAGGTCGCGCGCGGCCGGCAGCGTGAGGCCGACGACGCCGCCCTTGGAGGCGGAATAGGCGATCTGACCGATCTGGCCCTCATAGGCCGCAACCGATGCGGTGTTGATGGCGACGCCGCGCTCCTCGCCGATCGGGGCTTCGGTGGCCAGCCGCTCGGCAAACAGGCGCAGCACGTTGAAGGTGCCGATCAGGTTGACGTTGATGATGCGGACGAACTTCGCCAGCGGATAGACGCCGTCCTTGCCGACGATGCGCTGCGAGCCGCCGATGCCGGCGCAGTTCATCAAGACGCGCGCGATGCCGTGCGCCGCCTCGGCCTTGGCGATCGCAGCCTTGATCGCGTCCTCGTCGGTGACGTCGGCATGCAGGGCGACGCCCTTCACCTCGGCGGCGACCTTCTCGGCGTTTTCCTTGTTCTGGTCGATCACGCCGATCCTGGCGCCCTTGGCGGCCATGGCGCGCGCGGTTGCGGCACCAAGGCCGGAGCCACCGCCGGTGATGAGAACGGCAACGTCTTTCAACTGCATCGGAATAACCTTTCCTTGGGCGTTTCTTCTCTAGACTTGGTTATGGCGAATGGTGAGTAGCGAATGGCGAGTGGAAGAGATGACCTCTCCCCATTCGCTACTCGCTATTCGCCATCCGCAATTCTTTCGCTTCCAGCACGCCGCCGAAGATCAAGGCTTCCATGTGCTTGATGTATTCGCGGCAGACCTCGTCGGTGACCGGACCGACGCCGACCGCGCGCGACATCGCGTGGCGGCCGAAGAACAGATGATCGCAGGCGCCGATCAGGCTGGTGTAGAACAGCACCGGATCGATCTTGCGGAATTCGCCGGCCTTGACGCCTTCGGCGAGTAGCCGGCGATGGAAATCCAGCAGCGGCGCGACAAAGAATTTCGACACCTCGTCCGCGGCCTCCTGCGAGCTCTCGTGCAGCAGATAATGGATCAGCCGGTTCATATAGGGGAACTGGTGATAGGCGCGGATGATGCCGCCGATATGCAGCCGCAGCTTCGCGGACGGCGTGATCGGCTGGCTGATGAGATATTCGAGCTGCGACATCTCGGTGGCGGCGTCGCGCGCCAAGAGCGCCAGCAACAGCCCGTCCTTGTTGCCGAAATGATATTTCACCAGCGCTGCGTTGACGCCCGACTTCTGCGCGATGTCGGATAGCGAGACCTCGATCGAGGCGCGCTCGATCATCAGCTCGCTGGCTGCGACCAATAGCTTGTCCGCGGTGGCATTTTTGCCGGCCGGAAGTTTCGTCGGTACGCTGGTATTCAACTGCGCTCTGATCCCGCTCTGTGTCCCGAGCCCATCTCGGCTCGATCTTGGCTCGATCTGCTCGACGGTAAATCGAGGCCGCACATAAGCCCATGGCGGGGCTGCACTCAAGAGTTAATTGATTGATTGACTAAATGCTGAGCCGTCCCTTAAATCCGGCCCAACTTACAAACCCCAATCCGGAAACAGCAGGGAGATCAGACATGGCCGAGGCCTATATCGTCGCCGCCGCTCGCACCGCGGGCGGCCGCAAGGGAGGGCGTCTCGCCGGCTGGCATCCGGCCGATCTGGCCGCGACCGTGCTCGACGCGCTGGTCGACCGCACCGGCGTCGACCCCGCGCAGGTCGAGGACGTGATCATGGGCTGCGTGATGCAGACCGGCGAGCAATCCACCAACATCGCGCGCAACGCTGTGATGGCCTCGAAGCTGCCGGAGAGCGTGCCGGCGACCTCGATCGACCGCCAATGCGGCTCCTCGCAGCAGGCGCTGCACTTCGCGGCGCAGGCGGTGATGTCTGGCACCATGGACTGCGTGATCGCCGCCGGTGTGGAATCGATGACCCGCGTGCCGATGGGCCTCGCCTCCTCGCTGCCCGCCAAGAACGGCTTCGGCCATTACAAGAGCCCGGGCATCGAGGCGAAATATCCCAACATCGTGTTCAGCCAGTTCACCGGCGCGGAGATGATGGCCGAGAAGTACGGCCTGTCGAAGGATGAGCTCGACGAATTCTCCTTTGGCAGCCATCAGCGCGCGATCGCGGCAACACAAGCGGGCGCCTTCAAGGACGAGATCGTGCCGGTGCAAATCACCCGCGCCGACGGCTCGACCGACACCCACCACATCGACGAAGGCATCCGCTTCGACGCCAGCCTCGACGGCATCAAGGGCGTCAAGCTGATCGCCGAGAACGGCAAGCTGACCGCGGCCAGCGCCAGCCAGATCTGCGACGGCGCCTCCGGCGTCATGGTGGTCAACGAGACGGGCCTCAAGGCGCTCGGCCTCACACCGATGGCGCGCATCCATCACATGACGATGATCGGCGGCGATCCCGTGATCATGCTGGAAGCGCCGCTGCCGGCAACCCAGCGCGCGCTGAAGAAGGCCGGCATGACCATCGACGACATCGACCTGTTCGAGGTCAACGAGGCGTTCGCCTCGGTGCCGACCGCGTGGCTGAAGACCACCGGCGCCGATCCGGCGAGGCTCAACGTCAATGGCGGCGCGATCGCGCTCGGCCATCCGCTCGGCGGCAGCGGCACCAAGCTGATGACGACGCTGCTACATGCGCTGAAGCAGCGCAACAAGCGCTACGGTTTGCAGACCATGTGCGAAGGCGGCGGCATGGCCAACGTGACGATCGTCGAGCGGCTGTAAGGAGCGCTCGCAGCCATAGCGGCCTCCACACAAAAGGTGTGCGTCCCGGCCTTGAGCCGGGACCCATGACCACAGGTCGATGTGGTTATGCCGGGCTGCGGCCCCAACTCATTTCAACAACACAACACGGTGGTTATGGGTCCCTGCTTTCGCAGGGACGACGCATCACCTGAGGAAACACCTTTGACCCATCCGTCCATCCACGCGCGTAACCATCCGAACAAGATCGCCTACCAGATGGCGTCATCCGGCAAGGCGATCACCTATCGCGAGCTCGACGAACTCTCGAACCAGGGCGCGCATCTGTTCCGTTCGCTTGGCCTAAAGGCCGGCGACCACATCGCGCTGTTGATGGAAAACCGGCTCGCCTTCATGGAGATCTGCTGGGCCGCGCAGCGCTCGGGGCTGTATTACACCGCGATCAGCCGTTATCTGACCGAAGAGGAGATCGCCTACATCATCAAAGACTGCGGCGCCAAGGTTTTCATCACCACGCCGCAATGCGCCGACAAGGTGAAGGGCCTGATCAAGGGCGAACCCGGCGAACCGCTGTTCTACATGATGGACGAGCCGGCGCCGGGGTTCCGCTCCTACGACAAGGAGGCCGTCGCGCAGCCGACCACGCCCATTGCCGACGAGGTCGCCGGCTACGACATGCTGTATTCCTCCGGCACCACCGGCCGGCCCAAGGGCATCAAGAAGCAGTTCGAGGGCAACCGGATCGACGTGCCGAACCCGTTCCTGCGCATTCTCACCGCCGACATGTGCGGCATGAACGCCGACTCGATCTATCTGTCGCCGGCGCCGCTCTATCACGCGGCTCCCTTGCGCTTCAACATGATGGCGACGGTGCTCGGCGGCACCTCCGTCATCATGGAGCATTTCGACGCCGAGGAATTCCTGAAGCAGGTCGAGACCCACAAGGTGACGCAGTCGCAGCTGGTGCCGACCATGTTCGTTCGCATGCTGAAGCTGCCCGACGAGGTGCGTGCCCGCTACAACGTCTCCTCGCTGAAGGGCGCGATCCACGCCGCGGCGCCCTGCCCGGTCGACGTGAAAGCGAAGATGATCGATTGGTGGGGACCGATCCTGATCGAGTATTATGCCGGCTCCGAAGGCAACGGCGTCACGGTCTCGACCTCGCAGCAATGGCTGACCCACCGCGGCACGGTCGGCCGCGCCGTGGTCGGCAAGGTCAAGATCCTGGACGAGAACGAGCAGGAGGCGCCGACGGGGCAGATCGGTCAGGTCTATTTTGCCGACGCGCCGGCGTTTTCCTATCACAACGATCCCGAGAAGACGAAGAAGGCCTACAACGCCAGGGGCTGGTCGACGCTCGGCGACGTCGGCTATCTCGATGAAGAGGGCTTCCTCTATCTGACCGACCGCAAGAGCTACATGATCATCTCCGGCGGCGTGAACATCTATCCGCAGGAGACCGAGGACGTGCTGATCACGCATCCGGCGGTCTCCGATGTCGCGGTGTTCGGCGTGCCGAACGAGGAGATGGGCGAGGAGGTCAAGGCCGTGGTGCAGCCGCACGACATCGGCAGGGCCGGCAAGGCGCTCGAGGCCGAGCTGATCGCGTTCTGCCGCCAGCACCTGTCGCCGATCAAATGCCCCAGGAGTATCGATTTCGAGCAGGAGCTGCCGCGCACGCCGACCGGAAAGTTGGTGAAGCGGCACCTGCGCGACAAATATTGGCCGAAGGCGCCGGCCAAGGCGTAAATTTCGGAGGGCGTAAAGGCGCGATAGCGCCGTGCCCACCCTCCATGCTCTGCTCGCGATGGTGGGCACGCTAACGCTTTGCCCACCCGACGAAGCTGATCGCGCTCGACAACTCCAATCTGACCTACAACTCCGCCGCCGGCTCGCAGGCGGCGGAAGCCGCAGCGCGCAGATGCAGTTGGCCGTGCTTGCCATTGGCGGTGGTGGTCCACTGCGCATCGATCCGCTGAAGATCGTCCGACAGTTTGCCGCGATGGCTGCCTTCGGTCTCGAACGATCCGTTGCCGTCGGGCGACCGCTCAAAAATCTCGACCTCGAGATCGGACAGCCGGATGAACATCTCCACACCGATCTTCGTCACCTGACGCCCAGCTTCATATGAACCGCAGCCGCGCGCTTCCGCATTCTGCTCGTTCAGAGCCTTGACCTTGTCGAAGGTGATGACGACGTTCTGCACCGTATTGTCGCCGTCCCACAGGAACTCGCCGATATAGGCGTGCGGCAGTTTTTCGGTGAGCTCCTTGATGTCGGCTGCGCGCACGGCAGACACCAGCACAAGACCAGCGGCCACGATCATCAGGCCCGAGACGCGACATCGAGCCGGCCAGCTCTGCAATCCTCGCGTGGCGCATGCGGTATGCATCCCCTGGGCAAAGTTGCTATCGTGAATCAATGGCCGTCAGCATACAGCAAAATGCGCTGGTTGTGCGACGATGCCCAACAGGTGATCTCAGATGGAAACGCTCCCCGACGTCCCGCTGCCCGCAACCATCCGCTCGCGCTATGTCGATGGCATCAACGGCCTCACCATGCATGTGCTCGAAGCCGGCTTCGAAACATCCGGCCGGCCTTGCCTATTGCTGCTGCACGGCTTTCCGGAATTAGCGTTTTCCTGGCGCAAGGTGATGCCGAAGCTCGCTGCGGCCGGCTATCACGTGATCGCGCCGGACCAGCGCGGCTATGGCCGCACCACCGGCTGGAGCGCGGATTATGACGGCGACCTTGCGTCATTCCGCCTGCCCAACCTGGTGCGCGATGCGCTCGGGCTGGTCGCAGCGTTCGGCTACAAGCACGTAGACGCGGTGATCGGGCATGATTTCGGTTCGTCGGTCGCGGCATGGTGCGCACTGATCCGGCCCGACGTGTTCCGCGCGGTGGTGATGATGAGCGCGCCGTTCGCAGGACCGCCGGCACTGCCGTTCAACACGGCGAACGTACCGGCGAAGCAAGCGGCCGAAGACCCCGTGCATCGCGAACTCGCCGCGCTGCCGCGGCCGCGCAAGCACTACCAATGGTACTATTCGACGCGCCCCGCCAACGACGACATGCATCGCGCACCGCAAGGCGTGCACGATTTCCTGCGCGCCTACTATCATCACAAGAGCGCGGACTGGAAAGACAACAAGCCGTACCCGCTGCAATCCTGGTCGGCGGGCGAGCTGGCAAAGCTGCCGACCTATTATGTGATGGATCTCGCTAGGGGCATGGCGGCGACGGTGGCCGAAGAGATGCCGTCACGCGAGGCGATCGCCGCCAACCTTTGGCTGCCGGATCGCGAGCTCGCCTATTACAGCGCGGAGTATCAGCGCACGGGATTCCAGGGCGGACTGCAATGGTATCGCTGTGGCACGTCGGGCGCGTTCACGGCGGAATTGCAGACCTGGAGCGGCCGCCGCATCGATCAGCCGTCGGCGTTCATCTCGGGCAAGCAGGATTGGGGCACCTATCAGCGGCCCGGCGTGTTCGAGACGATGCAGACCAATGTCTGCACCAACATGATCGGCTGCCACCTCGTCGACGGCGCCGGCCACTGGGTGCAGCAGGAGCAGCCGGACGAGGTGAGCCGGCTGCTGCTCCAGTTCGTCGCGCGTGCGGTGCAATAGCGGCGGACGCAACAGGCAATGTTCCAGACATTTCGAGGAACATTCCGAGGAACATTCGATGGAACCCGGCGTTGCGCTCAGCCGGTCCTTTGTCCGGCGACCTGACCTGGAGGAGGACTATGGAAAAGAAGATCGCCGGACTGTTGGGCGCGGTCGCATCGCTCGGTGCGCTCGGAACGGTGCAAGCCGCACCGGCGCCCGCGCCGACCGACGTATTGCGCGCGAATTCCTACGCAGAGCTGCTGGAGCCGATCTCGAACGCTTCGGCGAAGCTGCAAGCGCTCGACGAGACTGCGCCGCCGCAGGCACGCGAGAACGTGCAAGTCGCGCAGTTCTACCATCATCACCACCACCACCATCACCACCACCATCACGGCTACTATCGCGACTATGATCGCGGCTACGGGCCTCGCGTCATCGTGGTGCCGCGCTATCGGCGATATCATCACCATCACCACCATCATCACCACAGCTTCTATCGACGCGACTACTGAGCGTCGGCTGACGTGTGATAAGGCAGCGGGGCCCGCAGGCCCCGCTGTTTTGGTCTAAGAGCCTATGACGTCTCAGTCGCCGCGCGCTTTCTCCTTTGCCGCACGATGCAGATGGCGATAGGTGCCGTCGAACACCGTATCGGTCGACGAGGTCCATTCCGTGCCGGCGGCGAGCTTCGGCCGGCTGTTGTAGATGCGGCGCGCCTGCAATTCGCGTTCGGCGGCTTCCTCCTCGCCCATCGGCTCGAGCTGAAAACCCGCCTCTTCCGGGATCACGATGATCTGCGCGAACGGCTCGTTCGGCCGGAAGATGTGCGTGCGGCCCTCGGCCGGCGCCTTGAACACGCAGAAGAACATCATCGGCCACCAGTTGCGGATCAGCGCCGGAACGGCGATCGGCACCGTGTCGGTACGGTCGGTATAGAAGCGCGGATGCGGCTCGGTGCGGACCGCCATGCCCGGTTCGACCTTGAGGTCGAGCAGGATCTGGTAGGTATAGAACGTGGTGCCGAAATTGCGGAACGGTGGCCACTGCACGCCGCTGTCCGGCGGTTCGCCCCAATCGGCATCGAGATGCAGTTGCCCATCGCGCGTGGTGACATGCAGCTCGAAGTCGTAGGGATAGAACAGCTCGATGCCGTATTGCGCACCCTCCGAGAACGGCACGCAATGCCAGACCTGTTCGCGTGAGCCGTCGGCGCGCGGCTCGCGCTGACCCGCCCAGCCGGGAATCTCGAGCCTGGTCCGCCGCGGCGCCAGGCGTGGATCGTTCAGGCGATATTTGACCGTGCTCATGGAGTCCCCCGCTGATCAGCACCGGAACTCGAACGGGCGCGGAAACGCCTGGTTCCCTTCATCGTGATCAAAAACGGTGCCAGCCAATGGCCCTTTCGGTTGACCGGCGCGCCGATGATCAATATTAGAATTATTCTAATTCTAAGTTGGATGAATAAGGCGTTGCCGTGAAGAATTTCGCCGATCTGACCGAGCGCGAGGTGCTGGCGGTCGCGATTGCCTCCGAAGAGGAGGACAGCCGCATCTACATGTCCTTCGCCGAGGATCTTGCCAGCCGCTATCCTGATACCGCAAAGATCTTCGAGGAGATGGCCGAGGAGGAGCGCGGCCATCGCCACCGGCTGCTGGAAACCTACGAGCAACGCTTCGGTCCGCATCTGCCGCCGATCCGGCGTGAGGACGTCAAAGGCTTTCTGCGCCGGCGCCCGATCTGGCTGACCAAGAACCTGCCGCTCGACACCATCCGCAAGGAAGTCGAGACCATGGAGCTCGAGGCCGAACGCTTCTACGCCAAGGCGGCCGAGAAGGCCGAGGATACCGGCGTGCGCCGGCTGCTCGGCGATCTCGCCGAGGAGGAGAAAGGCCACGAGAAGCTCGCGATCAAGCTGACCGGCGAGATCCTCAAGCCCGATGTGCGCGCGGAGGAAGACCGCACGCGGCGGCGGATGTTCGTGCTGCAATATGTGCAGCCGGGACTTGCCGGACTGATGGACGGCTCGGTCTCGACCTTGGCGCCGCTGTTCGCCGCCGCCTTCGCGACCCATCACAATTGGCAGACCTTCCTGGTCGGGCTGGCCGCGTCGATCGGCGCCGGCATCAGCATGGGCTTTGCCGAGGCGCTGTCCGACGACGGCTCGCTGACCGGCCGCGGCTCGCCCTGGCTGCGCGGCCTCACCTGCGGATTGATGACGACGCTCGGCGGCCTCGGCCACACCATTCCCTATCTGGTGCCGGATGCCTGGCCGAATGCGTTCTGGATCGCGACCGCAATCGCCGGAATCGTCGTGTTCTTCGAATTGTGGGCGATCGCCTTCATCCGCTCGCGCTACATGGACACGCCGTTCCTGCAGGCGGTGTTCCAGATCGTGCTCGGCGGCGCGATCGTGCTCGCAGTCGGCATCTTGATCGGCGCGGCGTAGCAATTCCGATCAAGCACGGCGGCGGTGCCGCGGTTACAGCGCTTGCGGGCGGCAGCCAAACTGCCCATCATCGCGCCAACAACCAGAACCGGGAGCATGCCGTGGCCAAATCGCACTGGAGTTTCAAGACCGCCGTCGAATTGTCGGCGGCGCTGCGCAAGAAAGAGGTCTCGGCCGTGGAGCTCGCGGAGGATGCGATCGGCCGCATCGAGCGCCATGACGGCAAGGTCAATGCGGTCTGCGTGCGCGATTTCGAGCGCGGCCTCGCCGCGGCCCGCGCTGCCGACGCCGCGATTGCGCGCGGCGAGCACCGGCCGCTGCTCGGCATTCCCATGACGGTGAAGGAATCCTTCAACGTCGCGGGCTTGCCGACCACCTGGGGCTTTCCGCCGCACAAGGATTTCACGCCGACCGAAGACGCGCTCGCGGTCCAGCGGGTGAAGGACGCCGGCGGCGTGATCCTCGGCAAGACCAACGTGCCGGTCGGCCTCGCCGACTGGCAGAGCTATAACGAGATCTACGGCACCACCAACAACCCTTACGATCTCGGCCGCACGCCGGGCGGCTCCTCCGGCGGATCGTCGGCCGCGCTCGCTGCGGGTTACGGCGCGCTGTCGCTGGGCTCCGACATCGGCGGCTCGCTGCGGGTGCCGGCATTCCACTGCGGCATCTATGCGCACAAGCCGACCTTCGCGCTGCTGCCGTCGCGCGGCCACACGCCGCCGCCGCTGCCGCCACTGCCGTTCGATCGCGATCTGTCGGTGATCGGCCCGATGGCGCGCGGCGCGGCCGACCTCGCGCTGGTGCTCGACGTGATGGCCGGTCCCGATCCGCTCGAAGCGGGCAAGGCCTATCGCCTCGACCTGCCGGCGGCGCGCCACGCGAGCCTGAAGGATTTCCGCATCCTCGTTATCGACAGCGATCCGGTGCTGCCGACCGACAGGGTGATCCGGGGAAGCATCGACAAGCTTGCCAGCAACCTCGACAAGGCCGGCGCGAAGGTCTCTCGCGCGAGCCCGCTGCTGCCGGACTTCGCCGCCTCCTCGCGTCTCTATATGCGGATGCTGCTGTCGTTCCTCGCGGCCACGTTCCCGCCGGAAGTCTATGCCGGCGCCTGCGCCGCCGCTGCGGCGCTGCCTGCCGACAACACCAGTCTGCAGGCCGAACGGCTACGCGGCATCGCGCTCAGCCATCGCGACTGGGTGATCGCCGACGGCGGCCGTGCGCGGTTGCGCGCGCAGTGGCGCGAGCTGTTCAAATCGTTCGACGCGGTGATCTGCCCGATCATGCCGACGCCGGCCTATCCGCACGATCATTCGCCCGACCAGGAGCAGCGCAAGATCCTGATCGACGGCGTGCCGCACGTCTACACCGACCAGCTCGCCTGGCCCGGCATCGCGACCCTGCCCGGCCTGCCCTCGACCGCGATCCCGACCGGCTTTGCGCCCGACGGACTGCCGATCGGCGTGCAGATCGTCGGCCCGTGGCTCGAGGACCGCACGCCGCTGAAGCTCGCCGAGCTGATCGAGCGCGAATTCGGCGGCTTCGTGCCGCCGAAGATGTTTGATGATTGACACACGAAGACTCTAGACGCCGTCATTGCGAGGAGCAAAGCGACGAAGCAATCCACATCTCGGCAGGCAGAGAAATGGATTGCTTCGCTGCGCTCGCAATGACGAACAACAGGGGAAACCGGTGAGCACAGACCTCGAAGAACTCACAAAACTCAACAAGGATTACGTCGATTCCGTTCAGAACTGCGACGTCAAGCGCTTTGACGAGATCCTGGCGCAGGACTTCTACTGCACCAATCCCGACAAGAGCCTGGTCGACCGCACCGCCTTCCTGAAGCAGACGGCGATCCCGGTGAAGATCAAGGGACTGAAAGCCGAGGACGTCAAAATCCGCGTCCTCGGCGATTTCGCCATCATCCACGCCCGCACCAGCTATCTCAACGCCGACGGCGAGCAGGCCTATGGCCGCTACACCGACTGCTGGGCGCGGCAGAACGGGAAATGGCTCGCGGTGTCCGCGCATGTGGCGCGGTGAAGACGGACGCCAATCTCAACTGTCGTCCCGGCGAAGGCCGGGACGACAGACAATCAGCTATCGAACATGATCACGCTGCGCAGCGTCTTGCCGGCCTTCATGTTGGCAAAGCCCTCGTTGATCTCGGACAGCTTCAGCTTGGCCGAAATCCAGTCCTCCAGATGCAGTCTGCCGCGCATGTAGAAGTCGACCAGGCGCGGCATGTCGACGCGGAAGTGGTTCGAGCCCATCGACGAGCCCTGGATGCGCCGCTCGCGCAGGAAGTCGAAGCCGTGCAGCTCGATCTTCTGGCCGAACGGGATCATGCCGACGATGGTCGCGGTGCCGCCTGCCGCCAGCATGGCGAAGGCCTGCTCGGCGGTGTCCTTGCGGCCGAGCACCTCGAAGGAGTGCTGCACGCCGCCGCCGGTGAGCTCGCGCACCTGCTGGACCACGTCGCCGCGGGCGGGATCCACGATGTCGGTGGCGCCCAGTTTGGTCGCGAGTTGCAGCTTGGCCGGATTGGTGTCGATCGCGATGATGCGGCCGGCGCCGGCGATCTGCGCGCCGTTGATCGCGGCCATGCCGACGCCGCCGCAGCCGATCACAGCCACGGTCTCGCCCGCGGTCACCTTCGCGGTGTTCACCACCGCGCCGTAACCGGTGATGACGCCGCAGCCGATCAACGCGGCGAGATCGAGCGGCATCTCCTTCTTGATCTTCACGATGGCGTTCTCATGCACCAGCATCTGCTCGGCGAACGACGACAGGTTGAGAAATTGATTGAGCTTCTCCTTCCTGCCCCAGGACAGCCGATTGGAGGCGCCCGGCAGCATCTTCACCGTGGTGTCGGTGCACAGCACGGTGCGGCCGGTGGTGCAATTGTCGCAGGTGCCGCAGAACACCGAGAGGCACGTCACGACGTGGTCGCCGGGCTTCACATAGTTGACGTCGGAGCCGACCTTCTCGACCACGCCGGCCGATTCATGACCGAGCACCGCCGGCAGCGGATGCGGATAAAGGCCTTCCATGAAGTGCAGGTCGGAATGGCAGAGGCCAGCGACCGCAGTGCGGATCAGGACCTCGCGCGGTCCCGGATTGGGCACGCTGACATCCTCGATCACCAGCGGCTGATTGACTTCATGCAGGACGGCGGCCTTCATCGGAATTTCCTCTCATGTTTTTTGTTGTGCCCGCTCTCCACCTCTCCCAAGGGGAGAGGTCGGAGCGCATCGAAGATGCGGTCCGGGTGAGGGGTTCATATCTATCGATGGAGCGCAACCCCTCACCCGGATCGCTGGCGCGATCCGACCTCTCCCGATGGGAGAGGTGAGAGTGCGCGAGCGGCCGAAGATCAGCCTACGCTGCGAGGAGCAATTCGCCAACCTCGGCGATGCCGACGGCGCGCTCGCCGAGCAGGTGCTCTGTGATCCTGCGCTGAACGGTATTTTCCGTTAGCCGGAACGGATCGCCCGACATCACGCGGTGATCGATCACCATCCGCGACAGCAACAGCCGGCGCGCGTCGCCGCGCATCTCGTGGATGCGTCCGCCTTCCCACGCCAGCGCCACGGCGCTTGCGACATGATAGAGCAGGCTGGTGGCGCGCCGCGCATCGCCCTCATTGTCGATACGGCTTGCGACCTCGCGCGCAAACGCGATCGCACGGTCGCTGAGATCGCGCAGCCGGCTGCGCCACGCCAGCGGCACATTCGGGCTGTCGTCGAGCCGCGCATGCAGATCGGCGGCGAGCGCATGGTCGGCGCCGTGACGTCCCACCGCACGCTTCAGCGCATCGATTGCGACGATGTTGCCGGTGCCCTCCCAGATCGAACCGAGATGCGCATCGCGCAGCAGCCGCGGCGTGACGAATTCCTCGATGTAGCCGATGCCGCCGCGCATCTCCATCGCGTCGCCGCAGACTTTTCGGGCATCACGGGTGGCGCGGAATTTCAGGGTCGGGGTCAGGATACGCAGCAGCGCTGCGGCATCCTGGCTGCCGGCCTCGGCGCGGTCGAGCGCGTCCGCGGTCAGGAAGCTCATCGACAGCGCCTGCTCGGTCGGCAGCATGATCTTCATCAGCTGGCGCCGCGCCAGCGGCAGGTCGATGATGCGCTGGCCGAACACCACGCGCCCGCGCGCCACCGTGATCGCATCATGCCAGGCACGGCGCATCAACGCGGTCGACTTCACGCCATTGGAGAGCCGCGACGAATTCACCATCTCGGCCATCTGCACGAAACCGCGATCGAGCTTGCCGACGGCGTAGGCGATCGCACCGTCGAACTTGATCTCGCCCGAGGCCATCGAGCGGGTGCCGAGCTTGTCCTTCAAGCGCACGATCCGATAGTGGTTCTGCGAGCCGTCGTCGAGGAAGCGCGGCATCAGGAACAGGCCGACGCCTTTGGTGCCCGGCCCCGCGCCCTCGGGGCGCGCCAGCAGCATCACCACCTTGGCATCGGCGTTCGAGCAGAACCACTTCTCGCCATAGAGCCGCCAGTGGTCGCCCTCCTGCACGGCGCGGGTGGTCAGTGTGCCGACATCGGAGCCGCCTTCCTTCTCGGTCATGAACTGGCCACCCTGCGTGAGCTTGCTCATGTCGGTCTGGGTCAGTCCGTCCAAATATTTCGCCTTCAACGCCTCGCTGCCGAAATTAGCCAGCAGCTTCGCGCATCCGTCGGTGACGTTAATCGGACAGCCCATGCCGAATTCGGTCTGGTTGAACAGGAAAGTGAAGGCGTGCTTGGCCACCACGGGATATTTGTCGGGCCAGCCCATGATCCCCTTGCGGAGCGACAGCGCATGGATGCCGAACTCTCCGAACGCGGCCTTCTCGAGCTCGCGATAGGCCGGATGATATTCGATTGTTTGCACGTCGCGGCCGAACTTGTCGCGCTGGTGCAGCACCGGCGTATGCCGGTCGGCGAGCCGCGCGTATTCGTCGAGCGTGCCGCCGGCCAATCCGCCGAGCCGGTCGAGATGCGGCTCGATGTGGCGGAACAACGCCTCAGGCAGATGCAGTTTCAGAAGGTCCGATAGCGCCGGATCGGCCCGGTAGAAATTCATTCCCGTGGTGTCGGGCGCCAACAGGCCCGGCTGGCTGGCGGACGTTTTCGGATCCTGCTTGTGCGGCTGCATTGAATTCCCGGCTGCGGTGCTCATTTGTTTGGGCACGACTATCCTCCTCCGGCCGAGCAAAGGAAAGCCCAATGGATATTCCAAAATACAAGATCGCCCTGATCGTCGGCGCCGGCGCGGGCCTCAGCGCCTCGCTGACGCGGCTATTTTCGCGGGAGGGAATTCGCGTGGCGCTGGGCGCCCGCAGTATCGAGAAGCTCGGCGCGCTCTGCACCGAAACCGGCGCGAAGGCCTATGCCTGCGACACCACCAAGGCCGAGGATGTCGAGCGGCTTTTCGGCCTGGTCGAGCGCGAGGTCGGAACGCCTGATCTCGTGGTCTACAACGCCAGTGGTCGCAGCCGCGGGCCGTTCGTCGAACTCGTGCCGTCAGAGGTCGAGCAGGCGATCGCGGTCTCGGCGTTCGGCGGCTTCCTGGTGGCGCAAGAGGCGGCGAAGCGCATGCTGCCCAACAGGAAGGGTGCGATCCTGTTCACCGGCGCCTCCGCCAGCGTCAAGGGCTATGCGCAATCGGCGCCGTTCGCGATGGGCAAGTTCGCGCTGCGCGGCCTGGCGCAGAGCATGGCGCGCGAACTATCGCCGCAAGGTATCCATGTCGCGCATTTCGTGATCGACGGCGGCATCCGCAGCGCCGCCCGCACCGAGCCCGCCGATAAGCCGGACTCGATGCTCGATCCCGATGCGATTGCGCTGAGCTACTGGAACGTGCTGCAACAGCCGCGCAGCGCCTGGAGCTGGGAGCTGGAATTGCGGCCCTGGGTCGAGAAGTTTTGAGATGACGAAGATCATGTAATCGACGTAGGATGGGCCTAAATCGCCGCCGCATTCGTCATTGCGAGGAGCGAAGCGACGAAGCAATCCATTTCCTCGACTTGCGGCGGCATGGATTGCTTCGCTGCGCTCGCAATGACGGATTGAACTGGGGAAGGAAAACATGTCGAACGAAATCAAGATCGAGACCGGCACCGACGAACTGCTCTGCGTGATCCGCGACCGCGTCGCCATCATCACGCTGAACCGCCCGGATGCGCGCAACTCGCTGTCGGACACGCTGACGCCTGCGCTGCGCACCATGATCCGGACCTGCGGCGAGAATCCCGAGGTCGGCGTGCTGCTGGTCACCGGCGCCGGCAAGGCGTTCTGCGCCGGCGGCAACGTCAAGGGCATGGGCGCCAATCGCGACCCGAAGAAGCTCGAAATGTCCTATGAGGACAAGGTCGCGGATCTGCAGGAGCGCCAGCGCCTGCTGACCGGCGCGCTCGCCTCGGTGCGCAAGCCGACCATTGCAGCACTTCCCGGCCCCGCGGTCGGCGCCGGGCTTGCGATCGCGATGGCCTGCGATATCCGGATCGCGGCGCAATCCGCCTTCATCTCGACCGGCTATCTGCGCGTGGCGCTGAGCGGCGATTACGGCATGGCCTGGCTGTTGACGCGGCTGGTCGGCACCTCGCGCGCCCGCGAATTGATGTTCACCTCGGAGAAGGTCGACGCCGCCAGATGCGAGCAGATCGGCCTCGTCAACCGCGTGGTGCCTGACGAAGCACTCCAGGACGAAGCGTTCGCGCTGGCAAAGTCGATCGCCGAAGGCCCGACACTGGCGCTGCGCTACATGAAGGACAATCTTGACGAAGCGCTACAATTCGATTTCGCCACCGCGCGCGACCACGAGGCCGAGCGGCTGATCCGCCTCACCACGACGGCCGATCACAAGGAGGCGGTGCAGGCCTTCATCGAAAAGCGCAAGCCGGTGTTTCGGGGGAGCTGAGCGCGTAGCGCCTTTGAAGTCACCTCTCGCTTGTGGGAGAGGCTCACAAGTGCGTAGCCCGGATGGAGCGCAGCGAAATCCGGGATCAGTCTGAGCGCGGATAGAGCCTCCCCGGATTGCGCTACGCTCCATCCGGGCTAGGATGTTGGCTGCGCGAAAAATCCACGAACGCGCGCAGCGCAGCCGGCAATTGGCGGCGGCTGGGGTAATAGAGGAAGAAGCCGGGATAGGCTGGACACCAGTCGGCCAGCACGCGCACCAGCTTCTTTTTCGCGATCAGCGTCTCGACCTGCGCCTCGAACACGTAAGCGAGCCCCGCTCCGTCGAGCGCCGCATCGACCATCAGGTCCTGGTCGTTCAACGTCAGCGGTCCCGCGACGTCGATATCGACCTCGATGCCGCCGCGTTCGAACTCCCAACGATAGACCGCACCTGAGGTGAATCGATAGCGGATGCAGGGCAATCCCCTCAGATCATGCGGCGTGACCGGCGGCTTGTGGACCTTGAAATAGCCCGGCGAGCCGACCACGGCGAAGCGATGCCGCGGACCGATCGGGACCGCGATCATGTCGGCGGCAATGGTCTCGCCGAAGCGGACGCCGGCGTCGAAGCCCGCGGCGACCATGTCGATCAGCGCGTCGTTGATCATGATTTCGACGCTGATGTCGGGAAACGCCTTCAGGAAGTGCGTGACGATCGGCAGCAGCACCAGCTGCGCCGATTGGCGCGCCGCGGTGAAGCGCAGCGTGCCCGCCGGACGTCCGCGAAAATTGTTGAGATCCTCCAGCGCGTCGTCGATGTCGCGGAACGCCGGGCTGATCCGCGCGAACAAGAGCTCGCCGGGCCTCGGTCAGCGCGACGCTGCGGGTGGTGCGGTTGACGAGGCGCAGATCGAGCCGCTCCTCGATATTGCGCAGCGCATGCGACAGCGCCGAGGCCGACACGCCAAGCTCGGTCGCCGCCGCGCGAAAGCTCTTGTGGCGGGCGATCGCGAGGAACGTTGCGAGGTCGGAGGGATCGATCCGCATTGATGAATTTTTCTCAACAGCTTACGAAATTCATAGCGGATTATCTCAATTATGGCGAGAGGCTATCCCTTGCCCATCAGCCTGGCACTGCGCCGGGCCCAACAGAAAAGGGCAAGATCATGCGTGTCTGGTTCATCACAGGAGCTTCCCGGGGATTTGGCGCCCTGATTGCGGAGGCCGCGCTCAAGGCAGGTGATGCAGTGGTTGCGACCGCCCGCGACCCCGCAACCGTCGTGGCACGGCTCGGCCGGCATGAGCGGCTGCTGGCCACCAGGCTGGACGTCACCAGGGAGACCGAAGCTCACGCTGCGGCGAGCGAAGCGGTCAAGACGTTCGGCCGCATCGATATCCTGATCAACAATGCCGGCTACGGCCTGCTCGGCGCGATCGAGGAAGCCAGTGCTGAAGAAACCCAGCGTCTGTTCGGCACCAACGTGTTCGGCCTGCTCGGCGTTGCCCGCGCGGTGCTGCCGCATATGCGCCGGCAGCGCTCCGGCCACATCATCAACATCTCGTCGGTCGGCGGCTACACCGGCTATCCCGGCTGGGGCGTCTACGGCGCGACCAAGTTCGCGGTGGAAGGCATCAGCGAGGCACTGGCGGCCGAAGTCGCACCGCTCGGCATCAAGGTGACCGTGGTCGAGCCCGGCTTCTTCCGCACCGACTTCCTCGACGACGCTTCGCTGTCGCGCACCGCGCATCAGATCGAGGATTATCACGCGAGCGTCGGCAAGACCCGCGCCGCAGCCGTCGAGTTCAACCACGGCCAGCGCGGCGACCCGCGCAAGCTTGCGGGCGCGATGCTGCAACTCGTCAACGCGCAGAACCCGCCGCTGCGGCTGCCGCTCGGCAGCGACACGGTCGAGCGAATCGAGACGAAGAATGCGTTTGTTGCGAAAGAGCTCGCGGAATGGCGGGCGGTCGCGACGTCGACGGATTTTACGGAATAGCGTCGCGTGACGGGAGTGCTTCTAGCCGGATGGAGCGAAGCGAAATCCGGGGCGCGGTGAAACCGATCCCGGATTGCGCTTCGCTGCATCCGGGCTACAGGTCACAGCGTCGGAAAGAAAAGGGCCCGGTTCTGGAGGGGCCAGAACCGGGCCTAGTCAGTCAAACCGCAAGCGAGGACATCGCGGCCGAGCGGGAAATGGCGGCAAGCCGCCAGCTGGCACAGGGAATGTCTTGCGGTTCGACGTGGATCTCCTTGGCAAAGCGCACCAGCTTCCAGTCGCCGGGACTGGCAGTGAAAGCGTAATCCGACTTCCGGGCGAGGCCGATCATCGCCGCATTGGACCGCAGCGTATCGCCGAAGATGCGCTCGGCTCCAAAGGACGCCGCGCGGCATTCGAGATTCTTCAACAGCGCCTTGCCGATGCCGTGGCCCTGCCACCGGTCATCGATCGACAGGCCGAACTCGACGCTCGACGTATCGGCATGGAAGGCGTAGCGGGCTTCGCCGACGATGGTCTCGAAGCCATCGACCGGCATCGTCGCGACCACCGTGAACCGGTCAGCCTCGCCGACATGGATGAAGCGCTCGAGCTCCGTCCTCGGCAGCTCGCTCAGTGCACCCAGGAAGCGGTTGTAACGGGACGCCGCGGAGAGCGAGCGGATATAGCTCTGCAGCTCCTCGCGGTCGCGCGGCTCGACGAAGCGCAACTTGATCTCGCTGCCGTCCTTGGCGCGCAGCACATCGGAGTATTGCTTGAGATCGTCGAGATGCAGCGCGGTCATGACACGCTCCTCGGGTGAAGAAATTGGCCGGCGCCCTTCGGTGGAAGCAGCGCCGGGCGGCGCATGACCCGCCAAAGTGTGAAGCGGTTTGGCGGCCGGGTCATGCGCCTTGCTTTAGGTTTGGAGCGCGACCGGACGCAAAACCGGCGTCCACTTCTGCTGGTCGCGCTCCGGCGGCCCATCAGGCCCGCCAGAACGGCTTCTCGGTCTCGAACACGATGTCGCTGCGGGACATGCCGATGTCGTGCAGGTCGCGCTCGGTCCACTGCGACAGCTCGCGGCGGCGCTCATAGCGGTCCCACCACACATGCAGGGTCTCGCCGACCTGGTGCAAAAGCCCCGGCGTATGATGATTTGTCATCGATTCATGGGTGAAAATGGACATTTGCGGCTCCTCTCGGTAACCTGTTGGCAGTAATATCTGCGCCATCCGACTTGTTCACAAACGACACTTTGTACCGTTTCGCATGAATTAAAGTCATGTATTTGGAGGCAAATCAGGGATGACCAGCCGGCTGCCTTCGCTGAACGGCCTGAGGGCTTTCGAGGCCGCCGCGCGGCACATGAGCTTCACGGTCGCGGCGTCCGAACTGAACGTGACGCAGACCGCGATCAGCCATCAGATCCGGCGGCTGGAAGAGGAGCTCGGCGTCCGCCTGTTCATCCGCCAGAACCGCTCCCTGAGCCTGACGCCGGAGGCTGCCGAATACCTTCCCGGCGTCCGCGCGGCCTTCAACGACCTCCGACTCGCGACCGATCGCCTGCTGCGCCGCGACGACGATCATGTACTGACGGTCTCGACCTTGGCATCGCTCGCCGCCAAATGGCTGCTGCCGCGGCTGTCGGCGTTCCAGGAGGCGCATTCCGGCATCGACGTCCGCATCACCACCTCGACCAGCCTGGTCGACTTCCAGCGCGACAAGGTCGACGCGGCGATTCGCTATGGCCGCGGCCAATGGCCGGGCCTGCGCGCCGACTGGCTGATGGCGGACGAGCTGTTTCCGGTGTGCAGCCCGTCGTTGCTGCAGGGAAACAAGCCGCTGAAATGCCCTGAAGATCTCCGGGATCACGTGCTGCTGCACACCAGCAACGCCAACAGCGACGACTGGCGGCTGTGGCTGACTGCAGCAGGCCTGCCGACCGATATTTCCAAGCAGCCGGGCGTGACCTTCGACCTGCTGTTCGTGACGCTGCAGGCCGCGATCGACGGCATCGGCATCGCGATGGGGCCGCACCTCCTATGTGCAGGACGACATCGCCAAAGGCCGCCTTGTGGTTCCCTTCAAGATCGCGCTGCCCGCCGATGCAGGCTTCTACCTGGTCTCGCCCCAGGGACGCGCCGATTCACCCAAACTCTCGGCCTTCCGCTCCTGGCTCGGCGCCACCGCGCATACGACGCCGTGATGCGGCGCACGCGGCTCTGTTTTGTTATGACGCGTTTTCTTCACGCGAACCGGCGTCCGCTTCGCTCGAAACCGCTCTCGCCTACGGCTTTTTTCCGATAGCAGCGGCACGATTTCGGGTTGGTGGCGCCGGACGGCCGTGCCAAATTGCCGCATATGGCAGTTAACTGCCTTGGCCGGCGTGGCAATTTACGCTGGCCGTTTTGCTACGGGGAGGAAAGGCCGTTATGTCGCAGTCGAGTTCATCGCAAGTCCCGCAAATCAAATCGCGCCTCGGCGCCATCCTGCGTGCGACCAGCGGCAATTTCCTCGAGCAGTTCGATTTCTTTCTGTTCGGCTTCTATGCGCCCCTCATCGCCAAGGCCTTCTTCCCCTCCGAGAACGAGACCGCCGCGCTGCTCAACGCCTTCGGCGTGTTCTGGCTCGGCGCGCTGATGCGCCCGGTCGGCGCGATCGTGCTTGGCGCCTATATCGACCGCATCGGCCGCCGCCAGGGCCTGATCGTGACGCTCGCAATCATGGCGGTCGGCACCGTGGTGATCGCGATCTGCCCGACCTATGCGTCGATCGGCATCGCCGCACCGATCATCGTGCTGATCGCCCGCCTGCTGCAGGGCTTTTCCGCCGGCGTTGAGCTCGGCGGCGTCTCGGTCTATCTCGCTGAAATCGCCACGCCCGGCAATCGCGGCTTCTATACCTCATTCCAGTCGGCGAGCCAGCAGGTCGCGATCTTCGTCGCCTCGATCCTCGGCTACATCCTGAGTGAGAGCATGCCGGCCGCAACCGTTGCGGCCTGGGGCTGGCGGATTCCGTTCTTCGTCGGCTGCCTGATCATCCCGGTGATCTTCTTCCTGCGCCGTACGCTGGAAGAAACTCCGGCATTCCTGGCGATGAAGAAGCATCCGACCGCAAGCGAGGTTTTTGCCTCGGCGGTCGCCAACTGGCGCATCGTCATCCTCGGCATGATGATCGCGGTGCTGACCACCACCACCTTCTACTTCGTCACGGTGTACACGCCGACCTTCGGCAAGACCGTGCTGAAGCTCTCGACCCAGGATGCGCTGCTGGTGACGCTGCTGGTGGCGGTGACCAATTTCATCTGGAATCCGGTCGGCGGCGCGGTCTCCGACCGGCTCGGCCGCAAGCCGGTGCTGCTGGCAATTGCCGGCCTGTCGCTGGTGACCGCCTATCCGGCGCTGCACTGGCTGGTCACCGATCCGTCGTTCGGCAAGATGCTGGCGGTCGAGATGATGTTCTCGTTTTATTTCGGCGTCTACAGCGGCACCATGCTGGGCTGCCTGGTCGAGATCGTGCCGGCCCATGTCCGCACCACCTGCTTCTCGCTGGCTTTTGCGCTGGCGGCCGGCCTGTTCGGCACCTTCACGCCGTTCGCCTCGACCTGGCTGATCCAGCAGACCGGTGACAAGGCCTCGCCCGGCTACTGGCTGATGTGCGCCGCGCTGCTCGGCATCGTCGCCGCGCTGATCGTCTATCGCGGCGGCCAGACCATCGAGCAGCGCGAGACCGTCGCGGCCTGATATCACGCATGCAATCGGGGCAGGACTCCCGATTTGAGCATGATCTATCGGAAAACCGCTACACACTTTTCCGGATCATGCTCATTCGCCTGCCCCTGTTGCTTTCCATGCCAACGACGATAACAAGAGCGCATGGTTGATCTGACGCGCAGGTTCGACGTGCTGGTGATCGGCGGCGGCAACGCCGCGCTTTGCGCTGCGATCAGCGCGCGGCGCGCCGGCGCCTCGGTGCTGGTGCTGGAAGGCGCCCCGAAATTCTACCGCGGCGGCAATACCCGTCACACCCGCAACATGCGCTGCGCCCATGACGCGGCGACCGCGATCCTCACCGGTCCCTACACCGAGGAGGAGTTCTGGAAGGATTTGCTGCTGGTGACCGGCGGCCAGACCGACGAGGAACTGGCCCGCTTCATGATCCACGAGTCCAAGGACATCCTGAACTGGATCGTCGAGCAGGGCGTTCGCTGGCAGCCCTCGCTCGGCGGCACGCTGAGCCTCGGCCGCACCAATTCGTTCTTTCTCGGCGGCGGCCGCGCGATGCTCAACGCGCTCTATCGCACCGCCGAGCAGCTCGGCGTCGACATCCTCTACGACGCCGAGGTGATCGACTTGAACATCGAGCACGGCATGTTCCTCTCGGCGCAGCTGAAGCAGCCGGTCGGCGGCAGGACCGAGGTGCGTGCCTCGACCCTGGTCGCGGCCGCCGGCGGCTTCGAGGCCAATATCGAATGGCTGAAAGAATATTGGGGCGAGGCTGCCGACAATTTCCTGATCCGCGGCACGCCGTATAATCGCGGCGCGATCCTCAAGATGCTGCTTGCGAAGGGCGTGCAGGAGATCGGCGATCCCACGCAATGCCATGCGGTGGCGATCGACGCCCGTGCGCCGAAATTCGACGGCGGCATCATCACCCGCCACGACTCGGTGGTGTTCGGCATCGTCGTCAACAAGCATGCCGCGCGCTTCTACGACGAGGGCGAGGACATCTGGCCGAAGCGCTACGCGATCTGGGGCCGCCTGGTCGCCGCCCAGCCGGACCAGATCGCCTACATCATCTTCGACTCCAGCGTGGTGACCAGCTTCATGCCGACGCTGTTTCCGCCGATCGCCGGCGCGACGGTCGCCGAGCTCGCCGGCAAGCTCGAGCTCGATCCAGCCGCGCTGGAAAAGACCATCACCGAGTTCAACGCCGCGGTGCAGCCCGGCACCTTCGACCACACCGTCCTCGACGACTGCCGCACCGAAGGCATCACGCCGGCCAAGACGCATTGGGCGCGCAGGATCGAGTCGCCGCCCTATCTCGCCTATCCGGTGCGGCCCGGCATCACCTTCACCTATCTCGGCACCCGCGTGAACAAGCAGTCGCGGATACTGATGAAGGACGGCAAGCCATCCGCCAACATGTTCGCGGCCGGCGAGATCATGGCCGGCAACGTGCTCGGCAAGGGCTACGCCGCCGGCATCGGCATGACCATCGGCAGCGTGTTCGGCCGCGTCGCCGGACGGGAAGCGGCGAAGAATGCGCGGAATTGAGCCTTGCGCGATCGGAGAGGACCGATGTCACGTCTTGCCATGTTCGCCGCAGCCGCCGCGCTGATGGCAGCGACCACGAGCAAAGCCGCCGAGCCGATCGCGCTGCGCGACATGGGCTCGTTCCATGTCGGCGGCCGCCTGGTCGAGATCACGGGAAAGCCGGTCAAGGACGTCACCTTCACGCCGGGCGGCGTACCTGCAAAAGTCGATCCGAACGGCACCTACCAGGTCGAGCAGATGTACGTGCAGTACTTCCTGCCGCAGAACGAAAAAGGCGCCTATCCGCTGCTGCTGTGGCATGGCGGCGGCCTGACCGGCGTCACCTATGAGACGACGCCGGACGGACGCGAAGGCTGGCTGAACTATTTCCTGCGCAAGGGCTGGAGCGTCTACAATTCGGACGCGGTCGAGCGCGGCCGCGCCGGCTGGGCGCAATACCCCGACATCTTCAAGGGCGAGCCGGTGTTCCTCACCACGGCGAACCCGTTCCAGCGATTTCGCATCGGCGACGGCCCCGACTCCTATGATCCGGATCCCGCCAAGCGCAAGCTGATGCCCGGCAGCCAGTTCCCGAACGAAGGTTATGAGAACTTCGTCAAGCAGAACGTGCCACGCTGGACCACCACCGATGATGCGACCATCGCGGCCTACATCGCCGAGATCGATCGCGTCGGCCCCTGCATCATCCTGTTCCACAGCCAGGCCGGCACGTTCGGCTTCAAGGTCGCGCAGGCGCGCCCCGACAAGGTCAAGGCGCTGATCGCGATCGAGCCGGCCGGCGTCGGCGATCCCGCCAAGGTCGACGCGTTGAAGAATATCCCGACCCTGATGGTCTATGGCGATTACATCGAGCGGGATTCGCGCTGGCCGAAGATCCGCGCCACCGGCGGCGCCTTCGCCGACGCCATCCGCGCCGCCGGCGGCAGCGTCGACGTGGTCGACCTACCCAAGGTCGGCATCAAGGGCAATTCGCACATGATGATGATGGACAAGAACAACGCCGAGGTCGCCGGCCTGATCCAGACATGGCTGGAAGGCAAAGGACTGACGAAGCAGTAGCGAGATACGGGATAAGGCTAGCGTTTTCCGGCGAAGTGGTTACCGGTCTCGCGTCAGGAAAACGCGTCAAACAAAGAGTCTGAGATGCACGGGACGAGGACATTGCAGGAAGCCGACCGTCTGATGACGGTTTGCAATTCCTGCCGCTATTGCGAGGGCCTGTGCGCGGTGTTTCCCGCGATGGAGATGCGCCGCGCGTTCTCCGACGGCGACCTCAACTATCTTGCCAACCTCTGCCACGCTTGCGGCGCCTGCTACACCGACTGCCAGTTCTCGCCGCCGCACGAATTCAATGTCAACGTCCCGAAGACGCTGGCGGTGGCGCGCGCCGAATCCTATGCCGCCTATGCCTGGCCGCGCGCCTTTGCCGGCGTGTTTGCACGCAACGGCCTCGTCATCAGCCTGATCGCGGCACTCAGCGTCGCCGCCTTCATCTTCGGCTTCGCCGCGATCAACGACCGCGGCGTGCTGACCGGCATCCACACCGGTCCCGGCGCGTTCTACAAACTGATGCCGCACAACGCGATGGCGCTGCTGTTCGGCTTGGCCCTGCTCTACGCCATCCTGGCGCTCATGATGGGCGTGCGCGCGTTCTGGCGCGATATCGGCGAGCCGGTCGGCATGACGACGGATGCGACATCGCTGTTGCAGGCGGTGCGCGATGCCGGCGAGTTGCGCTATCTCGACGGCGGCGGCGTCGGCTGCTTCAACGAGGACGACCATCCGACCGACCGCCGCAAGCTGTATCACCATCTCACCTTCTACGGCTTCCTGCTGTGCTTCGCCGCGACCTGCGTCGCGACGCTGTACCACTATCTGCTGGCGCGCGAGGCGCCCTATGCGTGGTGGGACCTGCCGGTCGTGCTCGGCACGCTCGGCGGCATCGGGCTCGTGGTCGGCCCGATCGGTCTGCTCAGCGAGAAATGGACGCGCGATCGCGTGCTGGTCGATGAGCGGGCCATGGGCATGGACACCGCGTTCATCCTGATGCTGTTCCTGACCAGCATCACGGGCCTTGCCCTGCTGCTGTGGCGCGAGACCGCCGCGATGGGGCCGCTGCTGGCGCTGCATCTCGGCGTGGTGTTCGCGCTGTTCATCACCATGCCCTACGGCAAGTTCGTGCACGGCATCTACCGCTTCGTCGCGCTGGTGCGCTACGCGCGGGAACGGCAGATGATGGTGGAGTAAGCTCCAACCGCCGTCATTCCGGGGCGCGCCGGCCGGACTCGGGTTTACCCGAGTTCGGCAAATATTGAGTGTCCAAGTCGGCAACAGCCGACTTGGATGACGCGAACCCGGAATCCATCGGGCCAGAGAGCAAGTAGTCAAATGGATTCCGGGCTCGCCGCTGCGCGGCGCCCCGGAATGACGCGTGGTCAGAGATCCACCACCACGTAATCGCTTTCCACCGCGACCTTGATGGTCTCGGCGACATAAGGACCCTTCACCACATTGGTGCCCGGCTCGACGCTGACCGGATAGGCGCGCACGCGGAAGCGGCGCGGGTCGCAATAGGACTGGCCGGTGCGGATATCGAACTCCCAGCCGTGCCAGGGACAGCGCAGGATCTCGCCGAGCTTGGTGTATTCGATCTCGCCCGGGTCCGACGACGAGGCGAGCCCGATCAGCGGCCCCTCGCACAGCGCCGCGCCCTGATGCGGGCAGCGGTTCAACAGGCCGAAGAACTCGCCCTTGACGTTGAAAACGGCGATCGGCCGTCCGTCGATCTCGAGGAATTTTCGCGAGCCCGGCGGCAACTCGTCCACCGGGGCAATCACATGGCGCGCCATCAGTTGTTCTCACGCATGATCGGATTCGAAAAACCGGTTCCCACGTTTTCGGATCATGCGATACCGTACAGCTGCTTGGCATTGTCGAGATAGAACGCCTGCCGGTTGGCGTCGCTGACGCCGGCCGGCAGCACGCGCGACGGCTCGTCGTAGTCCCAGTGCGGATAGTCGGTCGCGAACAGCAGCTTGTCCCAGCCGATCCACTCGATGGTCTGGAACAGATGGTCGCGGCTTTCCGGGTCCTCCATCGGCTGCGTGGTCCACCAGATGTGGTCGCGGATGTACTCCGACGGCTTGCGCGTCAGATGCGGCACCTCGGCGTGCAGCCGCGCAAACACCTTGTCGAGCCGCCAGGCCAGCGACGGCGCCCAGCCGAACCCGGCCTCGACCATCACCATCTTCAGTTTCGGGAAACGTTCGAACACGCCTTCGAGCACCAGGCTCGCCAGCGCGGTCTGCTGGCACTGCGAATGGCCGACCATCTCCTCGACGTAGTAGCTCGGCCAGCCCGACGCGGTGATCGGGTTGCCGCCGAAGCCAAAGGCATGCACGCCGATCGGCAGCCCCGCCTCCTGCGCCGCCTCATAGATCGGCCAGTAGCGGCGCTGGCCGAGCGGCTCGACATTGCGGCTCAAGAGCAGCACCTGGACGAAATTTGTGTCGCCCGCGCGCTTGCGGATTTCCGCCGCGGCGGACACGCCGTCCTCATTGGGGACGACGACCGAGCCTTTCAGGCGTGAATCCTTGCTGGTCCATTTCTCGATCTGCCAGTCGTTGATCGCCGAGCAGATCGCGCCGGCGAGGTCCTGGTTGCGCAGGCCCTGCCCGGTGTTGAGCGGGTTGAGCACGCCGAGCGCGACATTGTTGGGATCGAGATGCTGCTTCTGCATGAAGGACAGCGACGAGCCCTGCGGGCCGCCTTCCGGCGGATAGGCATCGCGGCGCGACGCGTTGGGCTGCGCCTTCGGGTAGGGCGGGCCTTCCATCATGCCTTGATAGGCATGGACGCCGAAGGTCTCGAGATGCGCGTGCCAGCGCTTGGCGAGATAAGGATACAGCTCGTCCTTGGTCGCACGTGCCGGATGGATGTCGCAATCGGCGATCGCGGTCTTGATGCTGGTTGACGATGCCGCTTCGGGGCGTTCACGAATCTGGACGTTCATCGCGTCGTCTCCTTTTCATTAGGCATGATCTGATCCGAAAACCGGACGCCGCTTTTCGGGATCATGCCTCACCTTGAGGCGCGGATAGGTCGCATGCGGATTGTCGATCATGATCTTGCGGACCAGATCCTGCGACAATCCCTGCGGCAGCACCTCGTCACCATCGAACTGCCAGTGCGGATAGTCTGACGAGAATAGGATCAATTCGTCCGACTGCATATGGTCGAACAGCCGGTTCAGCGTGTCACCGTCCGGCGGCGCGTCGACCGGCTGCAGCGAGAAACGGATGTTGCTCCGCACAATCTCCAGCGGCGCACGATCGACCCACGGCGTTTCCATCCGCACGCCGCGCCAGAACTTGTGCAGTCGCCACAGGAACGGCGGCAACCAGGTGAAGCCGGACTCCAGCATCACCATCTTCAGATTCGGATGACGCGCGAATACGCCCTCGACGATCAGGCTGGTGAGCTGGGTCTGGAATGCCTGCGCCTGCGCGACATAGTCCTCGATGTGATAGGAACCCCAGCCGACCGAGGTCGGCGGGTTGTGATAGGCGCTGCCGGCATGGATGCCGATCGGCAGGCCGAGCCGTTCGGCCGCGGCGTAGATCGGCCAGTAGTGCCGCTTGCCGAGCGGCATGTCGCCCATGACCAGCATCAGCACCTGCACGAAGCGCGGGTCCTGCGCGCAGCGCTCGATCTCGGCGACCGCCTTCTCGATGCTCTGCACCGGAATCACGATCGAGCCGCGCAGGCGCTCGTCCTTGTCGAGCCATTCCTTGGCGAGCCAGTCGTTCAGCGCGCGGCAGAAGGCGTCGGCCATGTCCTCGGAGAACACCATCTGCACGCCGTAGAGCGGATTGCAGATGCCGTGGGCGGTGCCGAACCGGTCCAGCACCTGGTGTTGCATGTCGGCAAGGCTCGAGCCCGGCTTGCCCTGCGCGGGCCGCCAGTCCGGCCGCGACGAGATCGGCGAATTGGTCGGATAGGATTGCGAGATCAGATCGGTCATGCCGCGCGTCGTCACCTGGTCGCGCCAGTAGTCGTTCAAGTATGGCAGCAGGCTGGTGAGGTGGGGCACGGCGGGATGCAGATCGCAATCCACGCCGCCCGCGATCAGCGACGTCATCAGGTTTCCTCGCGAGTTTCCTCCGTGCGCGCTCGCGACAATCTGCCGGGCGACGCTTGGTTGTTGTCCGGCATTCAAGCAGCCGGGGCGTCGCTCCGCAACTCGGCAGCGGCCTGCGTGGTGTGCTAGGAAGGCAGAACGCCCCACTGGATTTTCATGGCAGTTTTCATGGCAAGCAACGAGAAAGAGCGCCGATGACCGCACTCACATCCATCGCCGGACAGGTCGCCGCAAAACTGATCGCCAACAAGCAGACCATTGCGGTCGCGGAATCGTCCACCGGCGGACTGATCTCGGCATCGCTGCTGGCGGTGCCCGGCGCATCGGCCTATTTCCTCGGCGGCGGCGTGATCTACACCCGCGACGCACGGCGCGCGCTGATGGATATTTCCGACGATGCGATGCGCGGCCTCCGCTCCTCGTCGGAACCCTACGCACAATTGTTGGCGCGGCAGATCCGCGCGCGCCTCTCGACCGACTGGGGACTATCCGAGACCGGCGCCGCCGGCCCGACCGGCAACCGCTACGGCGACGCCGCCGGTCACAGCTGCATGGCGGTCGCCGGGCCCCAACAAGAGGTGATCACGCTGGAGACCGGCGGCAACGACCGGGCCGCGAACATGCAGGCGTTCGCGAAAGCGGCGCTGGAGTTGTTGTTGAAGAATCTGGAGCGCTAATCGCACGTTACGCTCGACGGCAACGGATCTTCGCCACGGGCTCGACCTCTCCCCGTCATCCTGAGAGCTTGTGACGGATTCGGCTCCTGCGGAGTTTTTGGCGGCTGTTCGTCGCAGCAATTGGCAGGTTTGAGTTCGAGTTCGGCGATGACCCGTTGTTTAGGCTCTGGAGAGGCGGTTGCCTTGCAGGATGTTGTTGACGAGGGCGTACCAGAGCACGACGGCACGGACCTTTTCGATGCCGCGCACGGTCAATTGCCGCAGGTCCCAATTGCGCCAGCGGGCATGGATGCACTCGCAGATCGACCGGGACCTGTATCGGGCCTTGCCCTCTTCGCTCGCCATTCGCGCACGCCAGGCCAACACCCCCGGACCGTCGCCGCGCCGCGGTAGATAGGGATCGGTACCGTGCTTGGATTGAGTGGGCGGACAAAAGATATCGATGCCCTCGGCATAGGCCCATTCGATGTCCTCGGCACTGCCAAAGCCGCCATCGACGAGATGGTCCTTGGGCAACCCTCCGGGCCGCGCACGCTGCCGCTCCAGCATGGGGCGCATCAGGCCGCGATCGGATCCGATGTTGCAAATTCTGGTGTCGACGACGATCTGCTCCCCGGCCACGCTCGTCACCTGCACGTTGTAGGCGGGGCGGAAGCCGCCGTTCGCCATCTTCATGACCCGTGCATAGGCGTCCGTCGTGGAGGCCCGCGGCTCCTTCGGCGTCTTGCCGTTGCCGCGACTTTCTTCGCGCTCCTTGCGCTGCTGCTTGATCTCGGCGAGCGCCGTCTGCGCCGCCTTCACCCGCGCGCTGCGTTCCCGCGCGGCCCGCTCCTTGGCTGCCCGGGCACGCTTATTGCTGGCGTCCGAGCGTGTGTCGACCTCGCGCTTGAGGTCTTCCACCACGGCCTCAGCCTGCGCCAAATGCTTATCCAGCGTCGCCTCGCGCCGGAACGAGGCCGCCCCGGCGCTGGCCCGGACCCGCATGCCATCCTGCGCCAAGGTCTCCAGATCGACGAGACCGGCCTTTGCCAACGCTGCCAGATGCTCACTGAGCAGTCGGTCAAGCAGATCGGCGTTGCCGACCCGGAAGTCCGCCAGCAGGTGATAGTTCACCGACACCCCGCCGCACAGCCAGCGATAGGCATCGTGGCTCTCGCACAGCCGCTCCAACGCCCGCGCGCTGCCAACGCCTTCGCTGGCGGCATAGAGCCACAGCGCCAGCAAAAGCCGGGGCGAGGTCGCGGGGTGACCGGGACGATCGCCGCGAGCCTTGATCCGGTCCTCCAACTCACTCAGATCAAGCTCTTCGACATAAGACCAAATCAGCCGCACCGGATGGTCTTCCCCGATCAGGCTCTCAATATCAACCGCTCGCAGCGCAATCTGGTCGCGCTGGGGCTCACGCAGCCGCGGAGCGCCGGGCAAGCCCGCTTCGGCTGGTGGCTTCGCCTGCTCCGGCAGGTCCCCAAACAACTCATCGGCAGCCAACATCACCTCCCGCGAATCCATCATCGCCAGAGAATCACACCGCGCCGGCTTTCGGCTATAATGCTCGCTGAAACCCCAAAAAAATCACACCCTCTGAGGAGCGCGCAGCGCGTCTCGAAGGATCGACGGCCACCAGCGGAGCCGTGCATCCTTCGAGGCTCGCCGAGCGGCGCAATTGCGCCGCAAGGCTCGCCCCTCAGGATGACGGGTCAATCATCTAGCGTGAGGAATCCTACTTCTCGCGGAACGAGCGCATGAACTGATCGTGCAGGGGCTTCATCAAATACGACATCATGGTCCGGTCGCCGGTCTGGACGAAAGCTTCCACCGGCATGCCCGGGATGATCTTCACCTCGCTGCCGAGGCGCGCGACCTCTTCCGGCGGCATCGAGACGCGGATGGTGTAGTAGCTCTGCCCCGTGCGCTGGTCGGTGTTGACGTCGGCGGAGACGCGGGTGACGACGCCGTTCAGCTCGGGCGTAGTGCGCTGGTTGAAGGCGGAGAGCCGCAGCACGGTCTTCTGCCCGACCTGCAGCTTGTCGATGTCCTGCGGATTGACCTTGGCCTCGACCGACAAATCGTCGGCCTTGGGCACGATCATCATGATCGCATCGCCCGCGGTGATGACGCCGCCGACGGTGTGCACCGTCGATTGCAGCACCACGCCGTCCTGCGGCGCGCGGATATCGATGCGGCGAAGCTGGTCCTCGGCCGTGACCTTGCGCTCGACGAACTCGCCGATCTTGTCGTTGGTCTCGCGCAGGTCCTTTGAGACCTCGGAGAGCATGTCCTTGTCGACCTGGATGATCTGCAGCTCGGTCTCGGTGATCTTGCCCTTGGCTTGGGCGCGCGAGGCGATGTACTGCGCGCGCTCGCCGGAGAGCCGCGCCGCGTCACGCTCGAGCGTGGTCAGGCGGGTGAGCTGCACCAGATGCTGCTCGTAGAGCTGGCGGACGCCGACCAGCTCCTGCTGCACCAGCGCGATCTCCTTGTCCTTGGCGGTCTCCTGCGCCTGCAGGCCGGAGATTTCCTCGTTGAGCTGGGTGACGCGCTCGCGCAGCTGCGCCTTCTGGCCGGTGCGGCCGTTGACGCGCACTTCGAACAGCTTGGTTTCGCTCGCCATGATGTCGCGGACGTCGGGATCGTTGGCCTGCTCCACGAGCTGCGGCGGGAAGGCGATCTTGTCGCGGCCCTGCTGCTCGGCTTCGAGTCTTGCGGCGCGCGCGTAAAGCCCGTTGAGTGTCTTGACCACGATCGCAAGGCTCGCCTTCACGACGGTCTCGTCGAGGCGCACGACGATATCGCCCGCCTTGACCACGTCGCCATCACGCACCCGCACTTCGCCGACCACGCCGCCGGTCGGATGCTGCACCTTCTTGACGTTGGATTCGACCACCACCGAGCCCGGCGCGATCAGCGCCCCGGAGATCGGCACCGTCGCGGCCCAGCCGCCGACTCCACCGCCGAGAACGAGGATCACGACGAGGCCGACGATGAGGTGCTTCCTGATCGAGGCATGTGCATTGCGCGGTTGATCGGTCATGGTTTGGCCACTCCCGCATCGGCGACGATCTTGATCGGCGGCGGCACCGGCGGCGCGACTCGTTGCAGCACCTGCGCCAGCACCGTCTCCTTCGGGCCGAACGTCTGCATGCGGCCGTCCTTCAGCACCAGCAGCTGGTCGACGCCTTCGATCCCGATCGGCCGGTGCGCGACCACGATGACAACAGCGCCGCGCTCACGGGCGCCACGGACCGCGCGGGTCAGCGCCTCGTCGCCCTCGCTGTCGAGGTTGGAATTCGGCTCATCCAGCACGATCAGGAACGGGTTGCCGTAGAGCGCGCGCGCCAGCGCGACGCGCTGTGCCTGGCCGGCCGAGAGCGCGCTGCCCTGCTCGCCGACCTGGGTGTCGTAGCCCTCGCGCATCTTGATGATCATCTCGTGCACGCCAGCTTCCTTGGCGGCCGCGATGATGCCGTCGGATTTGGCGTCGGGATCGAACCGGCAGATGTTCTGCGCGACGGTGCCGGCGAACAATTCGACGTCCTGCGGCAGATAGCCGATATGGCGTCCGAGTTCGTCCGACGACCACTGATCGAGCGCGGCGCCGTCGAGCCGCACCTTGCCGCGCGCCGGCACCCAGACGCCGACCAGCGCCCGGATCAGCGACGACTTGCCTGAGCCGCTCGGACCGATCACGCCGACGCCGCTGCCGGCTTCGACGGTGAAGCTGACGTCCTGCACGATGACGCGCTGGTCGCCCGGCGCGACCATGGTCACGGCCTCGACGGACAGCTTCTTCTCCGGCGCCTGCAGCAAGGTCTGTTGCGGCCGTGCCGGAATCTGCTCCAGCAGGCGGTTGAGGCGCTGCCAGCTCTGCCGCGCGGCGACGAAGCTCTTCCAATGCGCAATCGCGAGATCGACCGGCGCCAGCGCCCGCGCACTCAGGATCGAGCCGGCGATGATGATGCCGCCGGTCGCCTCCTGGTGGATCACGAGCCAGGCACCGACCGCCAGCACCGCGGATTGCAGCATCATGCGCAGCACCTTGGCGACCGCACCGAGCCCGCCGGTGACATCGCTCGCATGCTGGTTGCCGGACAGATATTCCTCGTTGGCCTCGTTCCAGCGCTTGTTCATGCGCCCGGCCATTCCCATCGCCACCAGCACTTCGGCGTTGCGGCGGCTGGACGCGGCAAGATCGTTGCGGCGCGCCGCAAGCGACATCGCCTCCTTGGCCGGCCGGCGCGACAGGTATTCGGTGATCAGCGTCAGCGTCACCAGGATGACGGCACCGATCAGCGCCGTGACGCCGAGCAGCCAATGGAACGCGAAGCAGATCGCCATGTAGAACGGCAGCCAGGGCAGATCGAAGAACGCGCCGGGGCCCATGCTGCCGAGGAAGGAGCGCACATTGTCGAGGTCGCGCAGCGGCTGCAGGCCCTCGCTGCGATTGCCGGCCGTGAGAGGCAGCCGCACGATGGTGTCGAACACCCGCGCATTGAGCGCCTCGTCGAGCGAGGTGCCGACCCGGCCGAGGATTCGTCCACGCAGCAAATCGAGGACGCCCTGCGCCATGTAGAGCACCGCGGCGATCACCACGAGGCCGACCAGGGTCGGTACGCTGCGGCTCGGCAGCACCCGGTCGTAGACCTGCAGCATGAACATCGAACCGGTCAGGTACAGCAGGTTGATCATGCAACTGATGAGGCCGACGCCGATGAAGGCACTGCGGCAAGCGCGCAGCGCCTCAGCCAGTTCGGAACGCCGGACAGAGGGCGCGGCTGCCATAGAAACTGATCTCTGCAAAACAAAAGAGTTACGTGATCACCACGTTGTACAGACGTTTGCGATCATCGTCCATTTCAGTCGCGCCGACCAGAGCACGGCTCGCGCCCTATTTTTGTGATCCCACAGACAGTTGACGGAATAATTAGGGTTAACCGGCCGCGGAACCCGGCGCGGGTGCCGGCGCGCTTCTCGGAAAGGGCACGAGAATGACCGACATCGAGACCCGGCCGATCTCGCCGTCGACATCGAGCAGCACCCCGCTGCCGACGCCAAGCCCGGCCTCCGCCCGCCAGCGCGCCTCGGCGCGAACCCCGATCCAGGCGCCCCGCGGCGGCCTGAACAACTGCACCGCGAGGTTCGGGTTGGGGTCGGCCACCACGTTCTGCACCGGGCGCGCGATGCCGTGGGTCCAGTCGGCCGGACCGAGCACCCGCGCCAGCGGACCGGCGTCCGGGATCACGCTGTGATGCATCCGAAACCAGGCGACATCGTCGCCGGCGCGGGCCTCCATCGCGTCCATGAACCAGCTGCGGCCATTCACGGCGTGCGGACTGCGCAGCGGAAACACCGTGGGATCCACGGGTTCGGCTACTGCTTCGTGAAAGCCGGGGATCTCGACCGCGCGCTCGCGCGACAGCGTCACCCGCACCGTCGCACAGGGCTGCTGCTCGCCCGCCGGCCAGAGCGTGTTGTCGACGACGCTGACCCGGCCGCCGTCGGTCACGACGGAGATTTGCGTGCGCAATTCCGCCATCGGCGTCGGCCGCAGGAACCAGGCGGAAGCCGAAATCGCGGTGCCCCAGTCGCGCGCGCCGGCCATGGCCTCGATTTCGCCGGTCAGCAGGCTTGCGACCGCACCGCCCTGCAAGCCGGCGAACGGCCCCGCCGCCAGCGCCGCGGGCTTCCAGTGATGAGGTGTGGCTGTCGGTTCGAAGATGGCCAAGGCGGACGGTCTCACGGATGAGCAGATTGAGCGTTCGGGCAATCTGATCCAAGAATAGCCGCCATGACAAAAGGCCATTCGTCACCTGAGGTGAGTAGGATTCACCCGTTGGATGCCCCCGACCCGCGAGCGATCCCGCCGCTGACGGCGCTGCTCGCCTTCGAGCGCGCGGCGACGCAGCTCAGCTTCCGCCGCGCCGCGCGCGACCTGTCGCTGAGCCCGTCCGCGATCAGCCACCAGATCCGCGGGCTGGAGCAACAGTTCGGCACCAGGCTGTTCGTCCGCGGTGCGCGCTCGGTGCGCCTGACCGAGGACGGCGAACGCTATCTCGCAAAGGTGTCGGCAGCGCTGGCGACGCTGCAGGAGGCGAGCCGCGAGATGATGCGGCAGCGCGGCGAGGCCGGCGGCGAGCTCTGGATCAGTTCGCTGCCGTTCTTCACCAGCGCCGTGCTGCTGCCGGCGCTGCCCGAGTTCAAACGGCGTCATCCGCAACTGACGCTGCGGATCGAGGCCACGCATCAATATGCCGACTTCAACGGCTCGCGCGTCGATGTCGCGATCCGCTACGGGCGGGAACATGCCGCCGGGCTGAAGGTCGAGCCGCTGGTTGAGGTCAAGGGATTGCCGGTCTGCGCGCCGGCGCTGGTCAAGGCAGGGCTTCGGACCCCGGCGGACCTGTCGCGCGAGGTGCTGATCCATGTCACGACGCAGCCGCGGGCGTGGCCGGCCTGGCTGAAGGAGGCCGGGCAGCCGCACCTCGCGCCGCGTGGGCATCTCTGGCTCGACAGCGTGCCGGCGATGCTGGAGGCCGCCGAACACGGGCTCGGCGTGGCGCTCGCCATGGCGCCCTTGATCAAGGCGCGGCCGGGCTTCGGCAAGCGGCTGGTGGCGCCGTTTGCGTTCGAGCCCGCGCACAGCGAGACGATCTATCTGGTCTCCCGCACCGAGCAGGCCCGCGACCGCCGGATATCAGCGGTGCGGCGCTGGATCGCCGACGCGGTCGCGCGCGCGAGCTAGACCGTGGCGGGCACCGGCTCTGCCAGGACGCAGCGCGCCTGATGGCCGGGTGCGACCTGCACGTTCGGCGGCAGGCTTTCGCTGCAACGCGGCTCGGCGAACTTGCAGCGCGGGGCAAAGGAGCAGCTGGCCGGTGCGTGGTCGAGCGAGGGCGGCGTGCCCGGAATGGTCTCCAGCCGCTGGCCGCGCATCGCGCCGTGAATGGTCGAGGCCAGCAGCCCCTTCGCATAAGGGTGCACCGGCGTGCGGACGATGTCGCGCAGCGCGCCCTGCTCCACGATCTGGCCGGCATACATCACCGCGACTCGGTCGCAGATCTCGATGGCGACGCCGATGTCGTGGGTGACGAAGATGACCGACATGCCGAACTCGCGCTGCAACTCGCGCAGCAGCAGCAGGATCTGGATCTGAACGGTGGCATCGAGCGCGGTGGTCGGCTCGTCCGCGAGCAGGATCTTCGGCTTGCAGGCCAGCGCCAGCGCGATCATCGCACGCTGGCGCATGCCGCCCGACATCTCGTGCGGATAGGACTCCAGCCGACGCTTGGCGGAGGGGATCCGCACCACTTCAAGCATCTCGAGCGCTCGCGCGGTCGCCTCGCGCTCGCTCTTGCCCTCGTGGCGCATCACCGTCTCCGCGATCTGGCGGCCGATGCTGTAGACCGGATCGAGCGCCAGCGCCGGCTCCTGGAAGATCATCGAGACGGTCTGGCCGCGGAACGCGGACAGCGCCTCGTCGTCCATCGCCAGCACCTCCCGGCCCAGCACCTTGACGCTGCCGGAGATCTGCGTGCGCTTCCGCGGCAACAGCCGCATCAGCGCGCGCAAGGTCACGCTCTTGCCCGAGCCGGACTCGCCGAGCAGCCCCAACACCTCGCCCTCGCCGAGTGACAGACTGAGATCGTTCACGGCATGGACCGTGCGATCGCCGGTGAAGCGGATGTTGAGCTTGTTGATCTCGACGAGATTGGTCATGCGAGCCGCTTTGTCATGTGAGTCTTGGCACCCTGGCGTGGAAATCGGTCACGCGCTGGAACGCCGCGCCGATCCGAAGCAATGTGGCTTCCTCGAAGGAGCGACCGATCAGCTGCATGCCGACCGGCAACCCCGCCTTGGTGAAGCCCGAGGGAATCGAGAGCGACGGCAGGCCGAGATAGTTGACCGGACGGGTGAACCGCGTCAGCCGCTGCAGCACCGCGTCGGCGCCCGGACCATTGCCGACATCGCTCTCGGCAATGGTCGGCGCCGGCACCGGCGACGACGGCGCGATCACGGCATCGACGCCATTGACCGCCGCATTGTGCGCGGCGAGCGCAGGGCCGCGCCAGCGCATCGCCTCGAGATAGGTGACCGCCGGGATGGTCAGGCCGTTCTGCAACCGCATCAGGACCTGCGCGCCGTAATCCTGCGGCCGCTCGATCATCCAGCGCTTGTGGAAGGCGGCGGCCTCGACCGCGAGCACCAGTTGCGAGGCCGAAGAAAGCTGGCGCTGGTCGGGCAGCTCGACCTTGACGATCTCGGCGCCCTCCTTCTTCAGCGTGGCCACCGTCTCGTCGAGGATGCGCGCCACTTCGGGATCGAGGTCGTCGACATAGAACGCCGTCGGCACGCCGATCTTGATGCCCTTCAGCGACTGCCTGGTCGCGGCCATGTAGTCCGGCACCGGCTGCGTCGACGCGGTGAGATCCTCGGGGTCGGCGCCGGCCATCAGGCCGAGCAGCAGCGCGCAATCCTCCGCGGTCTGCGCCAGCGGGCCGACAGTGTCGAGCGACTGCGACAACGGCATCGCGCCGGCGCGGCTGACGCGGCCGACCGTGGTCTTTAATCCCGTGACACCGCAGAAATGCGCCGGCATGCGAATCGAGCCGCCGGTGTCGGACCCCAGCGCGGCAAAGGTGAGCCGCGCGGCGACCGCCGAGCCCGAGCCCGACGACGAACCGCCGGTGATGTGCTCGGTGTTCCAGGGATTGCGTACCGGGCCGTAATGCACGTTGTGGCCGGTCGGCCCATAGGCGAACTCGACCATCTGCAACGAGCCGAGCCGGACCTGCCCGGCATCCTTCAGCCGCTGCAACGCCGTCGAGGTCGTCTTCGGCACGAAGTCGCGGCGGATCAGCGAGCCGCAGGTCACGACCTTGCCAGCCTCGTAATACATGTCCTTGTGCGCCAGCGGCACGCCGTGCAGTGGACCGCGGCTACCGCCCTTGGCGAGCGCGGCATCGGCTTCGGTCGCGGCGGCCAGCGCCTGCTCGGATTCGACGGCCATATAGGCGTTGAGGCGCGGTTGCCATTCTGCGATGCGATGCAGCACGGCGCGGGTCACCTCATGCGAGGAGACTTTCTTGTCGGCGATCGCCTTGGCGACCGCAGTCAGCGTCATCAGGGCCGGATCGGAGCTCATTTCGACACCTTTGCGATCTGTGCCAGCAGGAAGCTCGCGGGTTCGAGATCGAACGGCAGCGTGCCGGCGATCGGTGCAAAGCCGTCGAAGGCCGGTCCGATCGAATTGGCGATGCGGGTTGCGACCTCGTCGTCAGCGGGCACATCGGCGATCTGCGCGATCACCTTGACGTCCTTTGGAGTGGGTCTTGTCATGCCGCGTTTTCTCCTTTTGCTTTTGCCGGCGCGCGGCTGTGCCCCGAGCCGGGAATGGCCATGTAGCACGCCGCTTGATGGCCGATTGTATCGAGATCGCTGAGTTTTGGCGTGACGTTTGCGCAGAGCGGCTCCGCAAACGGGCAACGGGTGTGAAACCGGCAGCCCGACGGCGGATCGATCGGATTGGGTGGATCGCCCGAGATCGGCGGCACCTCGGTGCGCTTGTCGGGATCGGATGACGGCATCGCCGCCAGCAGCGCGCGGGTATAGGGATGCGCCGGCGCGTCCCACACCGCATCGACCGGGCCGAGTTCGACGACCTCGCCGAGATACATCACCAGCACGCGGTCGGAGATGTAGCGCACGACGTTGAGATCATGGCTGATGAAGAGGTAGGTCAGGCCGAATTCGCGCTTGAGGTCGGCGAGCAGATTGAGCACTTGCGCCTCGACCGATTTGTCGAGCGCGGACACCGCCTCGTCGAGGATCACCAGCCGCGGCGACAACGCGAGCGCGCGAGCGATGTTGACGCGCTGGCGCTGGCCGCCGGAGACCTCGTGCGGATAGCGGTTGGCGAAGATCTCCGGTCTTAAACCGACCTTGCCGAGCAGCTCGCGCGCCAGCGTCCGTGCCGTGTCGTCGGCCATGCCGTGGACCTTCGGTCCGAAGGCGATCGATTCCTCGATGGTGAGGCGCGGATTGAGCGAGGCGTAGCTGTCCTGGAACACCATCTGCACGCCGCGCCTGAGGTCGCGCAGCGAGAGCGCCGGGCCGACCTGTCTTCCGTCATAGATGATGTCGCCGGCGTCGCGCGTCATCAGATGCATCAACAGCCGCGCCGTGGTCGACTTTCCGCAGCCGGATTCGCCGACGATGCCGACGGTCTCGCCCTTCATGACCGCGAAGGTCACGTCGTCGACCGCCCGCACCGTCTTGCGCGGGCTGAACAGGGTGCCGCGCACCGGGAAATGCTTGGTCAGGCCGGTGACCTGCAACAACGGCTGCGCGGCACCGCCGACATCGGCGACCGGCTCCAGCATGTCCGCCGGGAGTTTGGCTTCGGTCATCGCACTAGTTCCTGATGTCCATGGCGCTGCGCATGCCGTCGCTGAGCAGGTTGAAGCAGATCGAGACCGCGAAGATCATCGCGCCCGGCAGCGCCGCGACCCACGGATTGACATAGATCGCGGTGCGCAGCGTATTCAGCATCAGGCCCCATTCCGGCTCCGGCGGCTTTGTACCCAGCCCAAGGAACGAGAGACCGGCGGCCAGGATCATCGACACCGAGATCAGGCCGGTGGCGTAGACGAAGATCGGACCGAGCACATTGCCGAGCATGTGCACGCGCATGATGGTGAAGGGACCGGCGCCGGACGCGCGCGCGGCCTCGACGAAATCCATGTTGCGCACGCCGGTGGTGACGCTTTCGGCGACGCGGGTGATCTGCGGCACGAACACGATGGTCAGCGACACGATCGAATTGGTGATGCCGGCGCCGAGCGCGCCCGAGATCGCGATCGCCAGCAGCACCGATGGGAAGGCGTAGAACACGTCGACGGTGCGCATGATCGCGGTGTTGAGCTTGCCGCCGACATAGCCGGCGACGAGGCCGAGCGAAGTGCCGATCACGAAGGCGAAGATCACCGGCAGGATGCCGATGACGAGAGACAGCCGTCCGCCATAGATCAGCCGCGCCAGCATGTCGCGGCCGAGCTCGTCGGTGCCGAGCGGGAAGCCCGGCGTGCCGATATGGCGGAGGCGGCGGATCATCGAGCCCTGGTAGGGATCGGCAAGATGCAGCCACGGTGCCAGCAGCGCCGAGGCGAAGATCAGCACCAGGATGAAGGCGCAGGCCATGCTGACCTTGTCGCGCCGGATGCGGCGGCCGACCGTCGCCCAATAGCCGCGCGCCTTGCTCGCCGGCGCGGCCTGCAATGCGGTATCTGACATCGCACTCATGCGAAGACTCTTTGTTGGAGCATGATCTCCGCGGAACACCGGTCTCCACTTTTCCGGATCATGCTCTAACTCCGCTTGATGCGCGGATCGATCGCGGCCTGCGCGATGTCCACCAGGAGATTGAGCAGCACGAAGAACAGCGCCAGCACCAGGATGGTGCCCTGCAGCAGCGGCAGATCGCGCTGGAAGATTGCCGAGTTCAAGAGCAGCCCCGAACCCGGCCAGGAGAACACCGTCTCGATCAGGATCGAGCCGCCGAGCATGTAGCCGAGTTGCAGGCCCATCACCGCGAGCGCGGTCGGCGCCGCGTTCTTGATCACGTGACGGAACACTTCGGTCTCGCGGAGACCCTTGGCGCGCAGCGCCTCGACGAAATCCTGGCTCAGGATGTCGCCGGTCAGCGCGCGCACCGTGCGGGTGACGATGCCCATCGGGATCACCGAGGTGGTGATCGCCGGCAGCACCAGATAGCGCAGATGCTCCCAGTCCCACGCCCAGGCGCTGGAGCCGCCGGGACCTGCGCCGACCGCGGGCAGCCAGTTGAGCTGCACCGAGAAGATGATGACCAGCACCATGCCGAGCCAGTAATGCGGCAGCGACACGCCGGCGATGGCAAAGGAGGTCGCGACCTTGTCGACCCAGGTGTCGCGGAAATAGCCGGCGATCAGGCCGAACAGCAGGCCGAGCGTGAAGCCGATCATCGCAGCCGCGATCGCCAGCATCACGGTGTTGCCGACCGCGCGCATCACCTCGCTCAGGACCGGACGCCCGGTTGCGATCGAATTGCCGAGATCGCCATGGATGGCGCGCCACAGCCACAGGCCGAACTGCACCGGCAGCGGACGATCGAAGCCGTAAGCCGAGCGCAATTGCGCGGCGAGCTCCTGCGAGGCATCGGCCGGAAGCACCGCGACCAGGGGATCGCCGGGCGTGATGTGCACCAGCAGGAAGCACACCAGCGCAACGCTGAGCACGATCGGAATGACGTAGACGATTCGTCTGGACGTATAGGCGAACACGAGTTCACTCGCTTCTTCCCTTCTCCCCTTGTGGGAGAAGGTGGCGCGCGGAGCGCGCCGGATGAGGGGTTCGATCCGCGGCGACAGTCATTTCACAGCAAGGACGATCGCCCGCGGAGGCAACCCCTCACCCGGCTTCGCTTTCAGCGAAGCCACCCTCTCCCACAAGGGGAGAGGGTGCACCGAGCAAGCCACCAATTATCTCACGGCGCGACCGACACCGGCGAGAAGTCGACGAACCAGCTCTTCGGCTGCACGAAGCCCTTGACCTTCGGGCTCATCGCGCGCGGGGCGACGTCATGCGCGACGTAGAGGAACGCGGCGTCATCGACCGAGGCGGCGTGCAGTTCGGCGAGCGCGGCATCGCGGGCCGCGGGATCGAAGGTCTGGCGGGCCTTCTTCACCAGCTCGTCGAACTTCGGATTGTTGATGAAGCCCCAATTGTTCGAGACCGGCGGCGCCATGCCCGATTGCAGGAAGCGCACCAGCGCGAAGAACGGATCCATCGCCGCATAGGTGACGTTGGTCGCATTCGATCCGTTGGCCGACGGATCCTTGGCGCCGCGCCGCCAGTTGGTGAACAGCGTATTCCACTCGATGACATCGAGCTGCACATCGAAATAGCACTCGGCCAAAGCCTGCTGCAGATACTCATTCATCGGCAGCGGCAGCATCTGGCCGGAGCCCGACGCCGAGGTCTGGATCTTGACGGTGAGCTTCTTGTTCGGACCGAAGCCCGCCTCCTGCATCAGCTTCTGCGCGGCCGGCTTGTCGTACTTGATCTGGAACGTCGGGTTGCCGCGCCAGGGATGGCCGGGCTCGAAGGTGCCGGTCGCCGGCACCATCAGGCCGGCGAGCAGGCCATCGCGCAGCCCTTCGCGATCGACGCAGAGATTGGCGGCCTTGCGGACGCGGATGTCGTTCCACGGCGAGCCCTCGACGCGCGAGAACTGCCAGGGCCAGACATGCGGCTCCTCGTTGGAATAGAGATTGAAGCCGCGCTGCTTGATCTCGGGCAACGCATCCGGTGCCGGCGCTTCGATCCAGTTGACCTGCCCGGACAGCAGCGCCGCGGTGCGGGCGTTGGCCTCCGGCATCGGCAACAGCACCATCTTGTCGGTCTTCGGCACGCGCGCCTTGTCCCAGTAGTTCTCGTTCTTCACCAGCTCGAGCCGCTCGCGCGGGGTGAAGCTCGACATATTCCAGGGCCCGGTGCCCGACGCGTCCTTGGCGAACGCAGCCCATGCGGCCTGCGATTTCGCCTTGGCGTCGGCGCCTTCGGCCTTGTCGTAGAATTGCTGCCACTTGGCCGGGCTCGCCATGAACAAATTGGTGAGGTTGATCGGCAGGAAGCTGTCGGGCTCCTTGGTGGTCAGCTCCACCGTCATGTCGTCGATCTTGCGCGCCGAGACCAAAGTCGGCATCCGCGAGGCGGTGACACCGACCTGGCTCGGATCGAATTGCGGCGCGTCCTGCTTCAGAACCTTGTCGACATTCCAGACCACGGCATCGGCGTTGAACGGCGAGCCGTCGTGAAAGACGACGCCGGGACGCAGCTTGAAGATCCACTTGGTCTTGTCGGCATCGTCGACCTTCCACTCGGTGGCGAGGCCCGGGATCAGCGCGCTCGCCTTGTCCGACGAGGACAGGTCCCACATCGTCAGCGCGTCGTACATCGTCAGTCCAGTGAAGCGATTGCCCTCAAAACCCTGGTCGGGCTGACCGAGCGTGCGCGGAATGTCGGCAGCCGTCATGCCAATGCGCAGCACGGTCTCGGCGCCGGCGATCGCCGGCACGCCGGCCGCAATCGCGAGCGCCAGCATGAATGCCGTCGCATTGGTCTTCTTGTTACGCATCTCAGCAACCCCTTCGAAGTCTGGTGACGTTTTGGTGATTATTTCTTGGGCAAGCGTATGCAATGCCTGTGCCAAGGGGAATAGTTCTTCAGCAAATTACCGCTGGGCGCGTCAATTCTTCCCACCTTCGGCTAAGACGCGGCAAGAGTGCCTATTCTGGCATCATGCTTGCAAGTTTTTGGCTCCGATTTCCCACCAACGGAGCCTTCAATATGCGTGCGCGCAATTCGATCCTGATGGCGGCAATGGCGCTTGCCCTGACCGCGGGCTGGCCGGCCTTGTCGGCGCGGGCGGAGTCCATTGTGCGCTACGGCATTTCGATGGCCGATATTCCGCTGACGACCGGCCAGCCGGATCGCGGCGCCGGCGCCTATCAGTTCACGGCCTACACGATCTACGATCCGCTGGTCGCTTGGGAGATGGACCTGGCCGACCGGCCCGGCAAGCTGGTGCCCGGGCTTGCGACCGAATGGAAGGTCGACGACACCGACAAGACCAAATGGCGTTTCACGCTGCGCAGAGGCGTAAAATTCCACGACGGCAGCGACTTCAACGCCGACGCCGTGATCTGGAATCTCGACAAGGTGCTGAACGACAAGGCGCCGCAATTCGACAAGCGGCAGAGCGGCCAGGTCAAGACCCGCCTGCCCTCGGTTGCGAGCTACGCCAAGATCGACGACTTCACCGTCGAGATCACCACCAAGACGGTCGATTCCTTCTTCCCCTACCAGATGCTCTGGTTCCTGGTCTCGAGCCCCGCGCAATATGAGAAGCTCGGCAAGGACTGGGACAAGTTCGCCAGCCAGCCCTCCGGCACCGGCCCGTTCAAGCTGACCAAGCTGGTCCCGCGCGAGCTCGCCGAGCTGACCAAGAACCCTGACTATTGGGACAAGAAGCGACTGGCGAAGGTCGACAAGCTGATCCTGATCCCGATGCCGGAAGCGCTGACCCGCACCAATGCGCTGCTGGCCGGCCAGGTCGATTTGATCGAGACGCCGGCGCCCGACGCCGTGCCGCAACTCAAGGCCGCCGGCATGCGGATCGTCGACAACGTGACGCCGCATGTCTGGAATTATCATCTGAGCGTGCTGCCGGGCTCGCCCTGGACCGACATCCGCCTGCGCAAGGCGCTCAACCTCGCGATAGACCGCGACGCCGTGGTCGGCCTGATGAACGGCCTCGCCAAGCCCGCCAAGGGCCAGGTCGATCCGTCGAGCCCGTGGTTCGGCAAGCCGACTTTCGAATTGAAGTACGACCTCGCGGCCGCGAAGAAGCTGGTCGAGGAAGCCGGCTATTCCAAGGACAAGCCGCTGAAGACCACCTTCATCATCGCCCAGGGCGGCACCGGGCAGATGCTGTCGCTGCCGATGAACGAGTTCCTGCAACAGAGCTTCAAGGAGATCGGCATCGATATCGACTTCAAGGTGGTCGAGCTCGAGACGTTGTATTCGCACTGGCGCAAGGGTGCGGCCGACGAGATGAACGCCGGCATCACCGCCAACAACATCGCCTATGTCACCTCGGATCCGCTCTATGCCATCGTGCGGTTCTTCCATTCCGGCCAGGTGGCGCCGACCGGCGTCAACTGGGGCGGCTACAAGAACCCGAAGGTCGATGCGCTGATCGACGAAGCCAAGCAGACCTTCGATACCGCCAAGCAGGATGCGCTGCTGGCGCAGGCGCATGCGCTGATCGTCGACGATGCCGCGCTGGTGTGGGTGGTGCACGACACCAATCCGCACGCGCTGTCGCCGAAGGTCAAGACCTTCGTGCAGGCGCAGCACTGGTTCCAGGATCTGACGCAGATCGGGGTGGAATAAGAGAAGGCGGGCAAAGGCGCGCAAGCGCCGTGCCCACCATCGCGAGCAGCGCAAGGTGTGGTGGGCACGCTGCGCTTTTGCCCACCCTGCAATCTGAATGTGCGGCGACTACTTCGTCGTCAACGCGAACGCGCCGTTCCAGTCGGGCGGCGGCGGGTGCTTCTCGAAATTGCGGATGCGCGCCTCGTAGAGATTGTAGAGCGACTGCAGCGCCCGGGCATCGTCGGTCTTGCGGCTGCGCTCGATCGCGGCGAGCGCGCCGTCCCAGTCGCGGCCGCGGTAGCAGGCGAGCATCTCGATGGTCAGGTTGCGCAGCCGCTGGAAGCGGCCGGAATTCGCCACGTCCTCGCGGCCGGCGATCGCGTAGATCACCTCGGGCTCCTTCTTGCCCTTGACCATGATGAAGTCGAGCTCGAGGATCGCGAACTTCTCCTTCACCGCCAGCGCGGTCTTCGATCCCACGATGATCGGGAAACCGTACTCCTTGGACTGGCCCTCCAGTCGCGAAGCCAGATTGACGCTGTCGCCGAACACCGAATAGTCGAAGCGCACGTCGGAGCCCATGTTGCCGACCACGCAGGTGCCGGTGTTGAGGCCGACGCCGATGTTGAGCGGCACATAGACATGGCCGCCGTCCTTGGCCTCCCGCTCGCGCGCCCGGTTGAGGTCGTCGACGCGCTCCAGCATGTCGAGCGCCGCCTCGCAGGCGTTGAGCTGATGCTGCTTGTCGTCGAGCGGCGCATTCCAGAACGCCATGATGGCGTCGCCCATGTATTTGTCGATGGTGCCCTTGCGGGCGAGGATCGCGTTCGACAGCGGCGTCAGGAAACGGTTCATCAGCGCCGTGAGGCCTTGCGGATCGCTCTTGTAGGTTTCCGAGATCGAGGTGAAGCCGCGCATATCCGAGAACATGATGGTCATCTCGCGCTCCTCGCCGCCGAGCACCAGCCGCTCCGGCGACTGCGCCAGCTGCTCGACCAGCGCGGGCGACATGTACTGCACGAACTGCGACCGGATCTGCCGGCGCTGCTGCTGTTCGCGCACGAAGGCGGAGAAGATCAGCGTCAGGTAGATCGCCGTGGTCGACATCAGCGGATAGGTGAAATCGATCAGCAGCCGGTGCTGGGAATAGAAATACCAGGACGTGCCGGTCAGCACCGAGGCGAACATGCCGCCGACGACGACCAGCGTGATCGGCCCGAACTTCGGCGCGAAGGCGATGACCAGGAGCCCCATGATCATCGCGGCGAGGAATTCGATCGCAATACCGTAGCTCGGCTGCGAAACCACGTCGCCGGTCAGCGCGCTCTCCAGCACCTGGGCATGAACCTCGACCCCGGGCATGGCCGGCGTCACCGGTGTGGTCTTGATGTCGTTCAACCCGACCGAGGAGGTGCCGATCAGGATCAGCTTGCCGGCGATCCGGTCAGGCGGAACCCGGCCATCCAGCACGTCGACGGCCGAGACATAGATCGAAGGGTCACGCCGGGCGTAGTGGATCCAGAGCTGGCCGTAGAGATCGGTCGGGATCGCAAAGCCCTTGATGCCGAGGCTCTGGATGCCGCCCTTGTCGGCCTTGATCAGGATGGTGCCGGAGCCGCCCGCCACCCGCAGCATTTCGAATGTCAGCGACGGCATGGTGATGCCCTGCGCGACCATCATCATCGGCACCCGCCTGACGATGCCGTCGCGCTCCGGCCTGATCGTGAACAGGCCTCGTCCGGCCGCGGCCTCCTCGAGCACCGGCACGTTGCGCAACAATCCCGGAAACTGGAACATGAAGCGCTGCGGCTCCTCGCCCAGCATCGCAAGCCCGGTCACCGGCAGCTTTTCGTTGAGGTCGGCGCGCACATTGGGCCCGCCGGATTCGCCGAGCACCACGCGCGAGTTCTTGATCGCCTCGGCGAAGATGCTGTCGTTGCTGGGCAGCTGCCGCAGCCTGGCACGCATCTCCTCGTCGAGATTGCTGAACGTATCGGCCGCGATATCCGGATTGAGACGGTCCGGCTCGGAGAACACCGCGTCGAACGCGATCACCACGGCACCGAGCCGGGTGAGATTGATGACGATGTCGGCGAGTCGCGTCCGCGGCCAGGGCCATTGCCCGAGCCGGGGATCGGCGAGGCTCCTCTCGTCGATATCGACGATGGTGACGGGCCGTGCGGTTTTCTGGCGGGGCTCGATCACCTGGAATGTGTCGAACGTCCTGACCCGTAGCTCCTGAACCGGAGCGGGATCAACGATCCGCAGCGCGGCAATGCCGATCAGCAGCGCCACGCAGGCCAGCCGCGCATAACCGAAGCGCCGTGCGAACCACCGTCGTATCGCCTTCAGCCGTTTCATGCCGTCTGGATATCACGCGGGGAGCGCAGTTCCAATCGAGCAGACGTTGCGCAATGCGGGAATTGGCTGGCTTTTCGGGAGGCCGGCGCTCGTCACGTATAATGAATGATGAAGTCGTTCTGGGACAGACTCGCCTTCGAGATGTTGTGCAACGTGATCGTGTCCGCACTGTCGATCGTGATCAGCGTATCCGCCGAATTCGTCGGCGAAGTCGTCACATTCTGATCGAACCAGCTGCTGAAGGTGCTCGTCGAGACGATTGTGGACAGGTCGATCTGGTCCTGGCCCGGCGTGAAGTTCAGGATCGTGTCGTGATTGAAGTTCGGCGCAAAGACGAACTTGTCCTGATAGCCCGATCCGAAGAACACGTCCTTGTCGCTGGTGCCGGTCAGCGTCACCGGCTGGGACGGATCTTGCTGGACGTTGAAAATCAGATTGACCGTATCGCTCGCGCCGCTTCCGTCGGTCACGGAGAGCGCGATCTTGTCGGTCGCTGGCGGCGTCTGGCCGGGGTTGTAGACAAGACCCGGCGACCCGAGCGCGGTGTTGATGTCCGAGAGATGGCCGAGCAGCGCCGGCGGCGCGACGCTGCTGCCCGAACCGGGGTCGGTCGCGGCCGCCAGGGTGAAGTTCTCGTTGGCGCCGGCATCGACGTCCGTGACGGTCAGGCCGGAGATCGTTTCGGTGCCGTTGGAATTGTCGGTGATGCTGATGTTGTCGGCATGGATCACCGGCGCATCGTTGGCGCCGACGACATCGACCGTCAGCGTCGCCGTCCCGGTCGCGCCATGCGCATCGATGGTCTCGACAGTGAACGTGTCGGCATAGGTGCCCTTGGCCAACGCGTTGATCGCGGCGTCATTGGGGATGTAGCTGTAGCTGCCATCCGCATTGACCGTGAGCGAACCGTAGAGGCCGCTGATCGCCGAATTGACCGCGACATGGTCCGAATTGAGGGCGGCATAGGTCAGCGTCGCGGTCTCACCATCGTCGACGTCGTGGCCATGGAGCGTGCCGGTCAGCGGGCTGAACGTGTCGTAGGCCGCGGTATCGGTCAGCGTGCCGGCATTGACGTCGGCGAGCGTCGGCGCGTCGTTGGCGCCAGTGATCGTGATCGTCACCGGCGTGGTGACGACGCCGCCATGATGATCGTCGATCTGGATCGTGTAGGTCAGCGTCAGCGTCTCGCCGGCGGCAAGGTAATCGAAGGTCTGGTCGGCGGCCGAGAACGTCCAGCTGGACGATCCGGTCACCCCGCCGGTCGCGTCCGTCAACGTGCCCAGCGACAGCCAGTTCAGGATGGTGGACGGGTCCTCGGGCAGGCCCCCGGTCGCGCCGGTTTCGGCCACAGCGGTGATGCTCATCGTGTGGGTGTCGCTGAGATCCGCATCAGTGAACGTCACGGCGCCCGACGCGGTATCCAGCTTGGATGACCCTGTCGTGTCGGGTTGCTCGGGAATGCTGGCCGCCTGCGCCTCGGAGGTGACGACCGGCGTGTCGTTGCTGCCGACAACCGTGATCGTCACCGGCTCGCTGATCACGCCGCCATGATGGTCGTCGACCTGGATCGTGTAGGTCAGCGTCAGCGTCTCACCGGCGGCGAGATAATCGAAACTCTTGTCCGCGGCCGAGAAGGTCCAGGCCTGCGATCCCGTCACATGGCCGGTCGAGTCGGTCAGCGTTCCCAGCGAGAGCCAGTTCAGGACCGTCGACTCGTCCTCGGGCAGGCCCGTGGTCGTCCCGGATTCGCTCACGCCGGTGATGGATACGGTGTGGGTGTCGCTGAGATCGACATCGGCAAACCCCACCACGCCGACCGCCATGTCCGGCGTCGATGAACCGGTCGTGTCGGGTTGCTCGTCGATGGTCGCGGTCGGCGGCTCCGACGTGAAGGTCGGGACGTCGTTGGTTCCGGTGATGGTGATCGTGACGGGCTGGGTGACGATGCCGCCATGATGATCGTCGACCTGGATCAGGTAAGTCAGCGTCAGCTTCTCGCCAGCCGCGAGATAATCGAAATTCGCGTCGGCGGCCGAGAACGTCCAGTGGCTTGATCCGGTGACGCCGCCGGTCGAATCCGTCAGCGTGCCGAGTGACAGCCAGCTCAGGATCGTGACCTGATCGGGCAGCCCCGTGGTGACGCCGGTTTCGGTGACACCGGCCACGGTGACGCTGTGGGTGTCGCTGAGGTCGACATCGGTGAAGGTCACGGTGCCGGACGCGGTATCCGGCTTCTGCGAACCGGTCACCCCCTCGGCCTCGGTGATGGCGGCCACCTGGGTCGGCGACGTGATCACCGGCCTGTCGTCGGTGCCGACGATGGTGATGGTGACCGGAAGCGTGACGACCCCGCCATGATGATCGTCGATCTCGATCGTATAGGTCAGCGTCAGCGTCTCGCCCACGGCGAGATAATCGAAACTCCTGTCGGCAGCCGAGAACGTCCAGGCGCGCGATCCCGTCACGCCATCGGTCGAATCGGTGAGCGCGCCCAGCGACAGCCAGTTCAGCACGGTGGCGTGGCTGGCAAGGCCCGTGGTGACGCCGGCCTCGGTGACGCCGGTGATGGTGACCGTGTGCGCGTCGGTCAGATCAGCATCGGTGAAGGTCAGCGTGCCGTGCGCGGTATCAGGCGTGGCGGAGTTCGTCGTCCATGGCAGCTCGGTGATCACGCCTGCCTGCGCCGAGGACGTCACCACCGGCGTATCGTTGGTGCCGGTGATCGTGATGGTGATGGTCGTGAACGCGGTCTCGTTGCTCGGCGCGTAGTTGTTGTCGACGCGCACCTGATAGGTCAGCGTCAGGGTTTCGCCGGCGGCCAGGAAGTCGAAGGCACCGTCGGCAAGGCTGTAGGTCCAGGTCGCCGAGCCGAAATTGGTGTTCAGCGGATTGGAATCGAGCTGCAACGGGATCTCGACCGCCTGGATCGCCGCCAGTTGCGCCGCCGTCAGCGACGAGGTGACATCGTTGCCACCGGCGTCGCGATAGCTGAACGCGCTGAAATTGACCGCGGCCGTCGGCCTGTCGCCGAGATTGACGTCCACCCATGTGATCTGGCCGGTCGCCGTATCGAACTGCTCGCTATGGGTCTGCCCGGCCAGTTCGGTGAACGTCCCGTTCTGCGTCACGACGTGCGGCGCACCGGGGGCGTGGTCAGTCTTGGCTGACGGGGCCTGTGGCCCGGCATTGCCGGTCAAGGCCAGCAGGAAGTTTGTCGGCAGGATCACGTCGCCGGTCGCGAATTTGAGGCTGGTCGTGACCGGGACGACGCTGTCGGTGAAGTTCGTCGTGAGCTTGGTGTTGGGATTGTTGTTGTCGGTAAACTTCAGCGCGAAGACGTCCGAGATCAGCTTCTGCGCATCGGCCGACAGTTGCGCCGACGAGACGAAGCTGACGCTGCCCTGGCCGTTGACGATGGTCTGGGTGCCGGCCTGATCGACGGTCGCGATCGGATTGAGCGTCGTCTTGTCGAACAGGATGTAGGAGCCGGTGGTGCCGTCAGGCTCGACCAGCACCTGAAACTTGGCGGGCGGCACGCCACCCGAGCCCTGCACGTCGAAATCGATCTCGACCAGCACGGCGGTGCCGCGAATGCCCATGGTCGCGACCGGCGTATCGACCTTCATGTCGCCATGCTTGGCGGTCGCGCCGGCCACGAACGAGATGGTGCCCGAGACGAGACTCATCAGCGACGAATTGCTCGACCCGTTCGGGTCGTAGATCATTTCGTTCAGCACCATCTTGGCGTTCGGCCCGAGACCGAACACGGTGCCGTCGATGAAGGTGATGCCGAGCGTCGAGTCGCTGCCCGACTGCACCACGTCGCCCTTGTTGACGTTGTCGCCCTGGTTCAGGACGATGGCGACGCCGTTGCGAACAGCGGTGGCGCTGCCCGTCAGCTTGGTGACATGGCCGATGACCTTGGCGGGCTCCGCTGCGCCGCCGGCCTGGGCATATTGGGTGTAGCCGGTGAGCGCGTTGACGAGGTCGCCGGTGAGATGCGCGCCTTCAGGCGACGCCAGGGCCGCGCGTTTCTCGCCCTTGAAGTAGTCGTGCAGGACGAGTTCCCGATCGTCCTTCGAGATGACGAGATCGAGCCCGGTCCGCTTGAAGTCGCCGGTGAACAGCAATTGCCCGTCGTCGACCGTGATCGCGCCAGGCGGAGCATGCGAGGTAACGCTTTCGACGTATGCCGATCCGCGGACATAAGGGTCCGCGCTCGGCGAATGGCCGTCGAATTTCCCAACAAAGTTCACTGCGGATCACCGCATGAGGGTTAATATTGGTAAAGTATCCGAATGATTACGCCTGCATATCATCGGATAAAGCTTGGCGAAACCATCCTTTGCTTTCGCAAGGTGTGCTGGTCGCGCCGTTTCAGCGGGTGTGACTTGGCTCACTCTCAGAAGAGTCGTGTAGTCAGAACTTGACTGACGGTACCATGAGATAGGATTCGAGCCAAGATGCGTACTGAGCCACGTATTCGTGGTATTGATTGGCATTTCTCTACTTGCCTTTATTTCCCCACAGCCCCGAGAGGGCATTTGACCCGATTTTTCCGGCTAAAGCTGTGACTTGGCTTACAAATCGCAGCTATCCTGCGCGCGGACTGGCCGGGTTAACCAGAAGGCAAGGGTGAGGCGTTTCGCGGTGGAAAAAGGTTCGCCGGTTCGTTTCACAAACCGGTAAAGTTTTCGGGACCCCGGGCAGGCGCCCTTCAGCCTGCTGGCGGGATTCCCCACATCTTAAGTCGATTCGAAGGGATCGTTGGCCATGCTCGCGCATGAAACGATCCGGTCGCGTGTGCGGTGTAGTGTCCACCCGCCGATGAGCGGACAGGGGGTGTCACATGGGACTGTCGCTTCGCTCGTTCGCACCGCGCGCCGTGATGCTGGGCATTGGCCTGGCCCTGGCTGCGCCAATGGCCGAGCTCAATGCCGCCTCGCTGCTGTCGCCCGGCCCGGCATCGCTGCTCAGGAAGTCGGCCGAGCCGTTCGGCCTGTCGACCAGCCTGCTTGCCGACGGCGGCCTGCACGACAAATGGCTCGGCGTACAGCGCCAGCTCGCCGACGAATTGGTGCAATTGGCCGCCTGCGAGAGCGACCGCGCCGGTTGCGCATCGCCGGAGGCGCGGCGGTTCCTGGCGATCGTCGACGCCGGACGGGCGCGTCATGGCCGTGCCCGGCTCGGTGAGATCAACCGCGCCATCAACCTGGCGATCCGCCCAGGCAACGATCTGGCGACCTATGGCGAGCCCGACGTCTGGGCCACCCCGCTTGCCACCTTCGCCCGCGGCAGCGGCGATTGCGAGGACTATGCGATCGCGAAATTCGTGGCGCTCGCCAAGGCCGGCGTCGCGCCCGAGGATCTGCGCATCGTCGTCATGCACGACCTGCTCGGCGGCGAGGACCATGCCGTGGTCGCGGCACGGCTCGACGGCCACTGGCTGACGCTCGACAACCGCCGCATGGCGATGATCGAGGACAGCGACCTCAGGAGCTTCCGGCCGACCTTCGTAATCGACCAGAACGGCGTCAGCCGCTACGTCGATGCGCCGCTCGTCACCGAAGCCGCATGGCGGCCGGCGGGGCGGTGAATTGACCGGCATTCGGTTCGCTGTCTGGGCACAATTCACAGCCACCATGGAACGTCATTGCGAGGAGCGAAGCGACGAAGCAATCCACTGCTCCGCATGTGCTGCTGAATGGATTGCTTCGCTTCGCTCGCAATGACGGCAGTACCGGCTCCCGTGCCGCCCCTCAGAACATCAAATTGTCCTTCACCAGAACCCAGCGGCCGCCCTTGACCTGCTGCACCTGGGTGATGGTGTTGGCCAGATGATCGGTCTTGGAGAATTTGGTCGGCGGCGAGCTGAAAATGTCGAGGAACTTGTCGCCTGACTCCAGCGCGTCCAGCATCTTCTGGCCGGTGAGATCCTTGCCCGCCTTCTGCGCATAGAAGGCGAAGGTCATCACCGCATTGTAGCCGATGATCGCCTGCGTATTGGCGTCGGAGTTGAACATCTTCTTGTAGTTGACCAGCCAGTCCTTCACCTTGCCCTTGGCGGTGTCCTCATAGGGGATCTCGAAGCCTGACGCCGCATAGAGCCCTTCGACGGCGTCCTTGCCGAGCGCCGGCACTTCGAGCACGTTGGTCGGCGTGGCGCCGAGGAAGGTGACGTCCCAGCCGAGCTTCTTCGCCTCATTCATCGCACCGATGGTCTCGCGGATCACGGTGCCGAGCACGACGAGGTCGCAGCCGTCGGACTTCATCTTGGCGACCTGCGCCGAGAAGTCGGAAGCGCCGCGCTTGTAGCTCGTGACGGAGGCCGGCTGCACCTTCATCGCAGCGAGCTGCTGGGTGAAGCCGTCGAGCACGTTTTTGCCGTACTCGTCGTCCTGATGCATGATGCAGGGCTTCTTGAAGTTCTTCCACTCCATCATGTATTTGAGCGCGGCGCGCGTGCTCTCGACATAGGGCAGCAGGTTGTTGAACTTCAACCGCTCCTGCGGCTTGGCGGGATCGAATTTGAAGGTGAATTCGGCGGCGGTCAGCGGAAACAGCTGCAGCACGCCGGCGTCGAACAGGATGTCCTGTGCGGCGAGCACGGTCGGCGAGCCCATCGGGCCGATCATCGCGAACACCTTGTCGCGCTCGACCATCTTCTGCGAGGCCAGCACGGCCTTCTTCGGGTCGTAGCCGTTGTCCTCCAGGATCATCTTGATCTTGCGGCCGTTGATGCCGCCGCCGGCGTTGATCTCCTCAACCGCCATCTTCATGCCGTTCGAGACCGGCACGCCCCAGACCTTGATCGGGCCGGACAGATCCTGATGCGTTCCGATCACGATCTCGGTCGGCGAGATGCCTTCATTGGTGACCTTGGTCTGGGCTGCGGCCGGCAGACAGGTCAGCGCCAGCGCGCTCACCGCAAGGCCCAGCGCCTTCAGCGATTTCGACATTGCAGTCTCCTCCTCAACAAGGGCCCATGGAGAGCGAAGGGTAGGGCCGGCTCGCTCCTTCGCCTTTTCCTGCTTCGGCTAAGCGACCGCCCGCGCGCCATACATGGCGTCGATCTCGGCCGCGTAGCGCTTGTTCACGAAACTGCGCTTCAGCTTCATGGTCGGCGTCAGCTCCTCGTCCTCGGGCGTCAGCTGGCGCTCGATCAGATAGAATTTCTTGATGGTCTCGACCCGCGCGAATTTCGCATTGACCGCCTCGACCTCGCGGTGGATCAGGTCCTGGATCTCACGGGCGCGGCACAGGCTCGCGTAATTGGTGAACGGGATGTCCTGGTCCTGGGCGTATTTCTCGACATTCTCCTGATCGATCATGATCAGGCAGGTGAGATACGGCCGCTTGTCGCCGATCACGACCGCATCCGAGACATAGGGCGAGAATTTCAGCTGGTTCTCGATCTCGGACGGCGTGACGTTCTTGCCGCCGGAGGTGATGATGATGTCCTTCATCCGGTCGGTGATCCTGACATAGCCTTCATTGTCGATCGCGCCGACATCGCCGGTGTGCAGCCAGCCCTTGGCGTCGATCGTCTCGGCGGTCTTCTCCGGCTGGTTGAGATAGCCCATGAACAGGAAGTCGCCCTTGATCAGGATCTCGCCCTTCGGGCAGATCATCACCTCGCCCCAGGGCGCGGCCTTGCCGACCGAGCCGAGCTTGATGCGGTCCGCCGGCATCATGGTCGCGACTCCGCAATTCTCGGTCTGGCCGTAGACCTCGCGCATGTCGATGCCGAGCGCGAGGTACCAGCGGATCAGATCCGGCGAGATCGGCGCCGCGCCGGTCAGCGCGATCCGGCAGCGATCGAGCCCGAGCATGCGGCGGATGTTGCGGAACACCAGCCAGTAGGCCGCACGGTTGGCAAGCCGCAGCGACAGCGGCGGCGGCGCGCCTTCCAATCGATACTCGGTCATCCGGTTGCCGATCGCGAGCGCGCGGGCATACACCCAGTTCTGGAACGGGGTCGCGTCCTTCAGCGCGATGGTGATGCCGGAATGGAACTTCTCCCAGATCCGCGGCACCGCGAGGAACGCGGTCGGCTGCACCTCGCGCAGATTGTCCGGCACCGTCTCCGGGCTCTCGGCAAAGTTCATCACCGAGCCGAGGGCGAGCGAGATGTAGTAGCCGCCGACCCGCTCGGCGACGTGGCAGAGCGGCAGGAACACCAGCCGTTCCTCGCTGTCGGTCGAGGGATAGAGATCGTTGGCGTGGCGCATCTGGTGCGTCACGCTGCGGTTGGAATGCATCGCCCCCTTGGGCGGGCCCGTGGTGCCCGAGGTGTAGACCAGGATCGCGAGATCGGCGGCGGTGCGGCTGCCGGTCATTTCATCCCACAGCGCGTCATTGCCCTGCGCATGATTGCGGCCGAGCGCGGTGAATTCGGCGAGCGACAGCACCATCGGATCGGAGAAGCCGGAAAGGCCCTCCATGTCGAACACGATGACCTTTTCCAGGGTCGGGCAGCGCGACCGGCAGGCCAGCACCTTGTCGAGCTGCTCCTCGTCCTCGACGAAGATGACGCGCGTGCGCGAGTCATTGACGAGGTATTCGACCTGCGCCGCCGAATCGGTCGGATAGATGCCGGACGACACACCGCCGGCGCACAGGATGCCCATGTCGGCATAGACCCATTCCGGCACCGCGTTGGCGATGATCGAGGCGACGTCGCCGGGGCGGAAGCCGGTCGCGTGCAGGCCGAAGGCGATGTCCCTGGAGATCTGCAGCCATTCGCGCCAGCTGGTCGGCTGCCAGATGCCGAACTTCTTCTCGCGGATCGCGGGCCTGTCGCCACGCGTTTGCACCGCGAGCAGAAAGCTCCGCGCGATCGTGTCGGCAACCGTCAGCACCGCTGGTCCTGCCATGCGCGCTCCCTCCTCTGCCGCCTGTCTCGCGCGCCGGGTTGTTGTGCCGGTCTTGTTGGCGAAACAGGCCTGAAATCTAGCTCCAACCCTCGCTCAACGCAGCGCCGACTTTCGTCGACGCCAACCTTCAACGCCAGGTCCTCCTAACGCCACGTCTTCTTCTTTTTCCAGCGCCGCTCGCCCCGCGCGCCGGCTTCCTTGGCGCCGAGATAGAACTCCTGGATATCGGGCGAATTCATCAGCCGCTCGCAGGTGTCGTTCATCACGACGCGGCCGATCTCCAGCACATAGCCGTAATGCGCGGTCTGCAGCGCGATCTTGGCATTCTGCTCGACCAGCAGGATCGACATGCCCTGCTCCTCGTTGACCCTGCGGATGATGGTGAAGATCTCCTTCACCAGGATCGGTGACAGCCCAAGCGACGGCTCGTCCAGCAGCAGCAGCGTCGGCCGGTTCATCAACGCGCGCCCGATCGCAAGCATCTGCTGCTCGCCGCCCGAAAGCTGGCCGGCCGGCTGGCCGAGCCGCTCCCTCAGCCGTGGAAAATAGCCGTAGACGCGCTCGAGGTCATGCGCCACACCGTCGCGGTCCTTGCGCAGATAGGCGCCCATCATCAGGTTCTCGCGCACCGACAGGAACGGAAACACCTCGCGCCCCTCCGGCACATGGCTGAGGCCGAGCCGCACGATCCGGTCAGCCTCCATGCGCTGGATCGGCTTGCCCAAAAATTCGATCGAGCCCTTTTGCGGGTCGAGGATGCCTGAGATCGTCTTCAGCACCGTGGTCTTGCCGGCGCCGTTGGCGCCGAGCAGCGTCACGATCCGGCCGCGCGGCACCTCGAGGCTGATGCCGCGGATCGCCATGATCGGCCCGTAATAGCTTTCGACGTTGGAGAGCTTCAGGATGATGTCCGGCGTGCTCATGCCATCATCCTCATGCGCCCAAATACGCGGCGACGACGTCGGGATGGTGCTGCACCTCGGACGGCGAGCCCATTGCCAGCACGCGGCCGTAGTTCAGCGCGATCACGCGGTCCGAAACCCGGTTGACCAGCGTCATGTCGTGCTCGACCATCAGCACGGTGATGCCGAGCTCGCTCTTCATGTCGCGGATCCAGAACGACATATCGTCGGTCTCCTCGACATTGAGGCCGGACGACGGCTCGTCGAGCAGGATCAGCTTCGGCTCCGAGCACAGCGCGCGCGCCAGCTCGATCACCTTGCGCACGCCGTAGGGCAGCCCCGAGATCAGCTTGTCGCGGTAAGGCTCGAGATCGAGGAATTCGATCACCTGCTCGACCCGGCGGCGATGCGCCTTTTCGCCGGCGCGGACGCTCGGCAAGAATAACAGTTCCTGCCAGAGCTGGGTGGTGGAATGCCGATGCCGGCCGACCAGCAGATTGCTCAGCACCGTCGCATTCTCGAACAGCTCGATGTTCTGGAAGGTGCGCGCGATCCCGAGCCTGGCGATGTCGTAGGCCGGCTGCTGGGTGATGTCCTGGTCCTCGAAGAAGATCTTGCCCGACGTCGGCGGATAGATCCGCGAGATCAAATTGAAGATCGAGCTCTTGCCGGCGCCGTTGGGCCCGATGATCGACAGGATCTCGCCCTTCTCGACCGCGAAGCTGACGGCGTCGACCGCCTTGAGGCCACCGAAATGCAGCGACAGGTTCTCGGCGCGGAAATAGCTCATCGGTTCCGCTCCGATTTCACATAAATCTTCTGCCGCTTGAAGGTCGCGCGCTTGTACAGCGGGAACAGCTGGAAGAAGAGCTTGATCTTGAGCCAGCGGCCGTAAAGTCCCAAGGGTTCGAAGAGGACGAACACCACGATGATGATGCCGTAGATCGCGCCCTTCAGCCCGTTGGCCGAGGCGAAGGCTGCAACCGCATCCTGGATATGTCCCGCGCGCTCGGGGCCGGCACCCAGCGTCGCCGCGACGCCGCCGATCACGCCGGGCATGTCGTCCTTCAGATAGGTCAGGAACGGATCGATCATGACCAGGAAGATCGCGCCCAGCACCGCGCCGTGCAGGCTGAATGTGCCGCCGATCAGGATCACGATGATGAACTCGATCGAGAGCTGCAGCGTGAACATCTCGGGCGAGATGAAGGACAGCTTGTGCGCGAACAGCACGCCGGCGAAGCCGGTGATCGCTGCCGAGATCGCAAACGACTTCACCTTGTAGAGCGCGACATTGATGCCCATGCTGCGCGCCGCGGTCTCGCTGTCGCGGATCGCGACAAAGGCGCGCCCGGTCGGCGAGCGCAACAGGTTGAGCGTGCCGACGATGGTCAGCACCAGCACCGCGAGGCAGAGGTAATAGAACGTCGGGCCGTCGCGCGACACCGTGGTGCCGAACAGCTGCATCGTCTTGACCCGCATGCCCTCATTGCCATGGGTCACGCTTTCCCAGCGCGCCAGGATTTCCTCGACGATGAACGCAAACGAGATCGTCGCGATCACGAGATAGATGCCCTGCAGCCGCAGCGCCGGAAACCCGACCAGCGCGCCGACCACGCCGGTCAACAGCCCCGCGGCGAGGAAATAGACCGGAAACGGCACGTTGAATTGCTGCAGATAGGCCGCAGTGTAGGCGCCGATCGCCAGAAACGCGGCGTGGCCGAGCGAGGCCTGTCCGGTGAAGCCGGTCAGGATCATCAGCCCGACGCCGACGGTCGCATAGATGCAGACGAAGACCAGCTGGCTCATCAGATAGCTAGAGAGCACGTAGGGCGCGATCAGCAGCACCGCGAGCAACAGGCCGTAGGAATAGACGTAGCCGGAATGCGGGAGCAGCCTGATGTCGTCTTCGTAATCGGTCTTGAAGAGAAACCGCATGCGTCCTCCTCAAACCTTCTTGCGGACGTGAAGGCCGAACAGGCCTTCGGGCTTGAGCAGCAACACCGCGAGCAGCACGATGTAGGGCGCGACGTCCTTCCATCCCTGCGGCAAATAGAAGCCGGCCATGCTCTCGATCACACCGATCAACACGCCGCCGACCACCGCGCCCGGGATCGAGCCGAAGCCGCCGAGCACCGCGGCCGGAAACGCCTTCAGCCCCAGCACCAGCCCGACATTGGAGTGGATGAAGGTGATCGGCGCCAGCAGCACGCCGGCGCAGGTCGCGACCGCCGCCGAGATCGCCCAGACGATCGAGACCACGCGCTTGACCGGGATGCCCATGTAATAGGCAGCCAGCATGTTCTCGGAGCTGGCCCGCATCGCGGTACCGAGCGTGGTGCGGTTGAAGAACAGATAGAGCAGCGCGCACAGGATGATGGTCGCCGCGATCACCGACAGCTTGTCATAGGCGAGTACCAGGCTGCCGATCCGCAACACGCCCTGGCTGAACGGCGTCTCGATCTTGAAGTCGTCGGTGCCCCAGATCATGCCGGCCACCGAGCGCAGGAAATAGCCGAGCCCGATCGTCGCCATGATGATGGAGAATTGCGGATAGCCGAGGATCGGCCGCACAACGACCCGTTCGGCCAGCATGCCGAACAACGCCATGCAGATCACCGCGCCGGCGAAGCCGACCCAGTAGTTCAGCCCGAGCATGCCAATGAAGGTGAAGGCGAAAAAGCCGCCCAGCATCATCAAATCGCCCTGCGCGAAGTTGACGACCTCGGTTGCCTTGTAGACCAGCACGAAGCCGAGCGCGATCAGGCCGTAAACGCAGCCGAGCGCGATGCCGCTGACGAGCTGCTGAACAAAGTCCAGCATCGTTCCCTCCCCGATGCCCGGCGATTCTTATCCGATCGCTCGTCGCATCCCGCCTTCACGCCCTTGTGTCGGAAGCGCTGAAAGCCGCTATGTCCGCCCCGATTGAGCCAAAACGCCCGATCCCTGTCAACAAACCGCTGATCCGGCTGTATCATCACATTTGCGAAGATTGCCCGCAGCACGGGGTAATACGGATATCGCCTGCGATTTGCCCCGTGCGATTCACTGCACCGAAACGGTTTTTGTCCAAGTTTGCGCAACCGACGAGCGAAATCCCGGATCGCCACCGCATCATGACATCGCAACTGTCCGCACTCGCCCTGCGAGGGTTAACCAAGCGTTTTGATCGCCCGGCGGTCGATGCGCTCGATCTCACCATCCGGGTTGGGGAGTTCTATGCGCTGCTCGGGCCGAACGGCGCCGGCAAGACCACGACGCTGCGCATGGTGGCAGGTTTGCTGCGTCCGGATGCCGGCTCGGTGTCGATCCTCGGCATCGATGCGCTGGCCGATCCGGTCGCAGCCAAGCAGATCATGGCCTGGGTGTCCGACGAGCCGATGATCTATGACAAGCTGACGCCGCTGGAATATCTCGAATTCGTCGCCGGCCTGTGGGGCATCGATCCCCGCACCTCGGAAAAGTCGGCGCGCGAGCTCCTGGTGTCGCTCGGGCTCGAGCCGCATCTCAACGAGCGCTGCGAGGGCTTCTCCAAGGGCATGCGCCAGAAGGTGGCGCTCGCCGGCGCGCTGGTGCACGAACCCCGCCTGATCATCCTCGACGAGCCGCTGACCGGCCTCGACGCGCTGTCGGCGCGCCACGTCAAGGGTCTGTTGCAGGAGCGCGTCCGCACCGGCTGCACCGTGATCATGACGACCCACATCCTCGAAGTCGCCGAGCGCATGGCCGACCGCATCGGCGTGATCGCGGCCGGCAGGCTGATCGCCGAGGGCACGCTCAATGAACTGCGCGAGCAGAACGGCCGCAACGACACCACGCTCGAGGACATGTTCATCGCGCTGGTCGATACCGAAGCGGCGGCCGCGTGAGCTCGGTCGCCCATCTCAGCTGGTTCGCCCGCCACGAATTCCGCCTGGCGTGGCGCGAATGGCTGGCGATGATGACCGGCGGCCGGCGAAGGCGCAATCGCGCCGTGATCGGACTTGTGGTCTTCGCCGCGATCCTGCATCTGCCGGCCTATGCCGTGGTCAATCGCTATGCCGACTTGAGGTTTCCGCTCGATCCGTCGTCGCTGATCGTGCTGACCGCGACAGTCTTCCTGGCCTGGGCGCTGATGCTGTCGCAGGCGATCGAATCGGTGACGCGCGTGTTCTATGCCCGCGCCGATCTCGATCTGATCATGTCGTCGCCGGCCAAGCTCACCAACATCTTCTCGATCCGGATCGTCGCGATCGCGCTGACGGTGAGCAGCATGGCGCTGTTGCTGTCGACGCCGTTCATCGACGTCCTGGTGTATCTCGGCGGCCAGCGCTGGCTCGCCGGCTTCGGCGTCGTGCTTGCGATCGGACTGTCGGCGGCCGCCACCGCAATTGCCGTCACCGCCTTCCTGTTTCGCCTGATCGGGCCGATCCGGACCCGGCTGGTGGCGCAGGTCGTCTCCGCGGTCATCGGCGCGGGTTTTGTCATTGCGCTGCAGGTCGTGGCCGTGCTGTCCTACGGCACGTTGTCGCGCTTTGCCTTTTTGACTTCGGATACCGCGGCACACATCGCCCCCGCGCTCGACAGCCTGCTGTGGTGGCCGGCGCGCGCATCGCTCGGCGATCTCGACATCATGATGCTGCTGCTCGCGGCAAGCCTCGTGCTGCTCGGCGTCGTGATGGCGGCCTTCGCGCCGCGCTTCGCCGACACGGTCGCAAGCGTCGCCGCCAATCCGGCTGCGGTCACGCGGGGGCGCGCCCGCGCGTTCCGCCCCGGCTCGCGGCAACAGGCGCTGCGGCGCAAGGAGTTCGTGCTGCTGCGCCGCGATCCATGGCTGCTGTCGCAGAGTCTGATGCAGATGCTCTATCTGCTGCCGCCCGCGCTGATGCTCTGGCGCAGCTTCTCCGGCACATCGACCGCGATCGTGCTGATCACGCCTGTTATCGTGATGGCCGCAGGCCAGCTTGCCGGCGGACTTGCCTGGCTGACCATTTCGGGCGAGGACGCGCCCGATCTGGTGGCGACCGCGCCGCTGCCGCCGTCACGCGTGACCCGCGCCAAGATCGAGGTGGTGCTGATCGCAATCGCGGTGGTGTTCACGCCGCTGGTGGCCGCTCTGGCGTTCGCCTCGCTGGCGCAGGCCGTGGTCACGGCGATCGCGATCCTGATTGCGACCGCATCCGCCGCCGCGGTCCAGCTCTGGTTCCGCGCACAGGCCAAGCGCAGCCAGTTCCGCCGGCGCCAGACTTCCTCCCGCATTGCGACCTTCGCCGAAGCCTTTTCCTCGATCGGCTGGGCCGCAACCGCGGCGCTGGCGCTGACGATCCCGGCGGCCGCGCTCGTCAGCGGCATCATGACCCTGCTGACGCTCACGATCGCCTGGAAGATCAGCCCGCGGCAGCGCTGAAACCGAGCTACGCCTTCATCACTTCCATCACCGCCGCTGCAAACGCCTCCGGCGCTTCCTGCGGCACATTGTGACCGGCGCCCGGAATTGCGCGATAGGCCAGGCGGCATGTGTATTTTGCGGCGGTGCGACTGCCGTCGCTGACGAACGTCACGCCGTCGTCGGCGCCGTCGAGTGAGATGGCGGGGACGGTGATCACAGGCAATGTATCGAGCCGCCGCTGCACATCCGCGTATTGCGGGTCGCCTTCGACAACGCCATAGCGATGCCGATAGCTGTGGATCACGACGTCGACATAATCGGGATTGTCGAACGCGATCGCGGTCCGCTCGAAGCAGGCCTCGTCGAACGTCCAGCTCGGCGACCATTGCGACCACAGGATCCTTGCGATGCCGCGCCGGTTGGCGGCAAGCCCAGCGCGGCCGCGCTCGAGCTGGAAATAGTACTGATACCAGAGCGGGACCTCGCGCTCCGGCGGCGCCGGCACCATCGCGTGCGCAATGTCCTGGATCATGTAGCCATTGGTGCAGACCAGTCCGAGGCAGCGTTCCGGCCACAGCGCCGCACCGATCGATGCGGCGCGGCCGCCCCAGTCATAGCCGGCGAATACCGCACGCTCGATGCCGAGCGCATCCATCATCGCCATCATGTCGGCGCCGACCGCGGCCTGCTCGGCCGAACGCGGCGTCGCCTTATCGCGGAACATCGTCGGGCCGTAGCCGCGTAGATAGGGCACGACGACCCGGCAGCCTTGCGCGGCCAGGATCGGCGCGACGTCGACAAAGGAATGGATGTCATAGGGAAAGCCGTGCATCAGCAACACCACCGGACCATCCGCCGGGCCGGCCTCGTAATAGGCGATGTTGAGCACGCCTGCGGCGACATGGCGCAATGGTTCGAGCCGCTTGGTCGAAGGCGCGCGCGGCGAGGAGGCAGTGTCGGTCACGCATAACTCCTTAAATCTCGGTTGTGTGCGCGGCATGGTAGCGCGTCCCGGCGCCGGAATCGCCTGGATCGTGTTGCAGTCAGCGCCGTGGAGCGATGCGCCGGCCTCATCATGACGGCGCGCCAATTGCGCGGTAGTCTCGCCTCGGCGGATGTCGCCGAAGGCGGAACAGGTCATGCTGAGATTGCTCGCCGCGCTGGTCTTGCTGGGATCATTGACCGGCCATGCCTTCGCGCAGGACGCCCGGCGCAGCGAATGCCTCGCGATGGCCAACGCGCCACTGCGCGCTACCCCCGTGAGCTACCGGCGCGTCGCGGCCAAAACCGAGGAGGTCGCCATCACCTATGCCGGCCATTCCACCTATTACATCGACACGCCTGGTGGCGTCCGGATCGCGACCGACTACAACGGCGTCTATCAGACCGGACGGCTGCCCGACGTCGCGACCATGAACCGGGCGCATGCGACGCATTACACGCTGTTCCCCGATCCCAGGATTGCCCACGTGCTGCACGGCTGGGGCGAGAACGGCCAGGCCGCACATTACGCGGAGCGGATCGGCGACGTCTACATCCGCAACGTTACGACCGACATCCGCCGCTATTGGGGCGAGGACCCCGGCGGCGAGATGATCAAGGACGGCAATTCGATTTTCATCTTCGAGGTCGCCGGCCTCTGCATCGGCCATCTCGGCCACCTCCATGTCAAGCTCGACGACAGCCAGTTCGCGGCGATCGGCCGGCTCGACATCGTGATGGTGCCGCTCGACGGCACCTATACGATGTCGCTCGACGGCATCTCCGAGATCACCAGGCGGCTGCGTGCATCGGTGGTGCTGCCGATGCACCGCTTCGCCACCCCGCTCGACGAGTTCATGCGGCTGATCGGCCAGCAGTTCGAGATCGACCGCCGCGGCAGCGAGCGTACCTTGCGGATTTCCCGCGACACGCTGCCGGCGACGCCGACGGTGATCATCCTCGACGGCGTGTAAAGACTCTGTTCAAGAAGAAGCAAAACCAACGGGAGTGAAAATCGATGGCCAGCACGTTACCCGCCTCCGCCAGCGGGCTCTATGCCAATCCGCGCGAAGACTGGCTCGCCCAATACACCGAGGAGATCATCGATCCGAACAGGCCGATCGTCGATCCGCATCACCATCTCTGGGATCGCGGCGGCCTGCGCTACCTAATCGAGGAGATGCGCGACGACATCGCTTCCGGCCATAACATCGTCGCGACCGTGTATGTCGACTGCCGGTCGATGTACCGCGCCGACGGCCCGGAGGCGTTCCGCCCGGTCGGCGAGGTCGAGTTCGCCAACGGCGTCGCGGCGATGGCGGCGAGCGGCGGCTACGGCAAGGCGGCGATCTGCGCCGGCATCGTCAGCCACGTCAACCTTCTGCTCGGCGACCAGGCCAAGGCGGTGCTGGAGGCGGAGATATCAGCCGGCAACGGCCGGTTCCGCGGCATCCGCCACTCCTCGGCCTGGGACGAGGACCCCAACGTCGCCCATATGTACGCCAACCGGCCGAAGGGCATCCTGCTCGATTCCACCTTCCGGGGTTCGCCTGCCTGGCGCCGCTCGGCCTCAGCTTCGACGCCTGGCTGTTCCATCCGCAGATCGGCGAGCTCACCGACCTCGCCCGCGCCTTCCCCGACACCCGAATCGTGCTCGACCATTGCGGCGGCCCGGTCGGCACCGGCCGTTTCGCCGGCAAGCGGGCGGAGACCTTTCCGGTCTGGAAGGCATCGATCCAGGAGATCGCCAGATGCCCCAACGTCGTGGTCAAGCTCGGCGGGCTGGCGATGTGCCTGCTTGGCTATGACTTCCACCTCCGCCCCCGCCCGCCGTCGTCGGAGGAACTCGCCGCCGCCTGGCGGCCTTATGTGGAGACCTGCATCGACGCGTTCGGCCCCAACCGTTGCATGTTCGAGAGCAACTTCCCACCTGATAAGGGGCAATGCAGTTATCAGGTCATCTTCAACACCTTTAAACGGCTTGCATCACAATATAGCGAAGCCGAGAAGACGGCGTTGTTCTTGAAGACGGCAAAGGATGTCTATCGGCTCGATATCGGGTAAGCTTCCGACTCATGGATGACGGCATCACCATCCGGCCGCTTCGAGAGGCTGATGCGGAAGCGGTGGTCGCACTTTACGCAAAGGCAGCTGCGGTGGAACCGCGGCTAGGCCCTGTCACGCTGTCGCAATGGGACCAGTTCCTGAAGCTGCCGCAGAACCGCGGCGGCCGCGACTTTCGTGTTGCCGAGCAGAACGGGCGGCTTGTCGGCCTTGCCGAGTCCTCGCTGCGCGACCAGGGCGCAGGGCATTCCCGATTCCTCAAGATCGTCGTGACGCCCGAGATGCGGCGGCGCCGGATCGGGCTCGCATTGGTCGACGACGTGCTGGCGATCGACACCGACCCCAATCTCACCGTGCAGACGCTGGTGAGCAGCGACTGGCCGGCCGGCATGGCCTTCGTCGCCGCCTTCGGCTTTGTTCATGTCGAGTCGGAAATCGGGATGAAGTGCGTCGAGCCGTTGCAGCCCGCGCGCACGCTCGCCGCCGCCCGCGCCACCATCGAGCAGGTCTCGGACGTCACCGCCTGCGCCGGCGAGGTCGCGCGGATCCACAACACCGCCTACGCCTCCGACGCCGCGTTCCGCCTGTACTCGCCGGAAGAGATGGCGCAGGTCCTGACCGAGACCGAGGTCTGGATCGCATCGGAGGATGGACAGGTGTCGGGCTTCTGCCTGACCGAGCCGGAGCAGAACTCGATGTGGATCGAGTCGGTCGCCGTCGACCCGGCGCGGCAGGGACGCGGGCTCGGCCAGCTCATGGTCTATCGCGTGCTGGCCGCGCACGACGTGTCGGTCGAGCATCCCTGCTGGCTCAATGTCTCAAGCCGCAACGCGCCCGCGCTGAAGATCTACCGCCGCCTCGGCTTCAAGCCGCAGCACGAGACCTGCCGCTTCCTGGCGATGCGATGCGACCTGATCGCCGCGCGCGAGCGGCGGTTTCGTTAGCCACCTTGAAGCCTAGTCGAGCGACAAGAACCTAGCCCCGTCATCCTGAGAGCTTGTGACGGATTCGGCTCCTGCGGAGTTTTTGGCGGCTGTTCGTCGCAGCAATTGGCAGGTTTGAGTTCGAGTTCGGCGATGACCCGTTGTTTAGGCTCTGGAGAGGCGGTTGCCTTGCAGGATGTTGTTGACGAGGGCGTACCAGAGCACGACGGCACGGACCTTTTCGATGCCGCGCACGGTCAATTGCCGCAGGTCCCAATTGCGCCAGCGGGCATGGATGCACTCGCAGATCGACCGGGACCTGTATCGGGCCTTGCCCTCTTCGCTCGCCATTCGCGCACGCCAGGCCAACACCCCCGGACCGTCGCCGCGCCGCGGTAGATAGGGATCGGTACCGTGCTTGGATTGAGTGGGCGGACAAAAGATATCGATGCCCTCGGCATAGGCCCATTCGATGTCCTCGGCACTGCCAAAGCCGCCATCGACGAGATGGTCCTTGGGCAACCCTCCGGGCCGCGCACGCTGCCGCTCCAGCATGGGACGCATCAGGCCGCGATCGGATCCGATGTTGCAAATTCTGGTGTCGACGACGATCTGCTCCCCGGCCACGCTCGTCACCTGCACGTTGTAGGCGGGGCGGAAGCCGCCGTTCGCCATCTTCATGACCCGTGCATAGGCGTCCGTCGTGGAGGCCCGCGGCTCCTTCGGCGTCTTGCCGTTGCTGCGACTTTCTTCGCGCTCCTTGCGCTGCTGCTTGATCTCGGCGAGCGCCGTCTGCGCCGCCTTCACCCGCGCGCTGCGTTCCCGCGCGGCCCGCTCCTTGGCTGCCTGGGCACGCTTATTGCTGGCGTCCGAGCGTGTGTCGACCTCGCGCTTGAGGTCTTCCACCACGGCCTCAGCCTGCGCCAAATGCTTATCCAGCGTCGCCTCGCGCCGGAACGAGGCGGCCCCGGCGCTGGCCCGGACCCGCATGCCATCCTGCGCCAAGGTCTCCAGATCGACGAGACCGGCCTTTGCCAACGCTGCCAGATGCTCACTGAGCAGTCGGTCAAGCAGATCGGCGTTGCCGACCCGGAAGTCCGCCAGCAGGTGATAGTTCACCGACACCCCGCCGCACAGCCAGCGATAGGCATCGTGGCTCTCGCACAGCCGCTCCAACGCCCGCGCGCTGCCAACGCCTTCGCTGGCGGCATAGAGCCACAGCGCCAGCAAAAGCCGGGGCGAGGTCGCGGGGTGACCGGGACGATCGCCGCGAGCCTTGATCCGGTCCTCCAACTCACTCAGATCAAGCTCTTCGACATAAGACCAGATCAGCCGCACCGGATGGTCTTCCCCGATCAGGCTCTCAATATCAACCGCTCGCAGCGCAATCTGGTCGCGCTGGGGCTCACGCAGCCGCGGAGCGCCGGGCAAGCCCGCTTCGACTGGTGGCTTCGCCTGCTCCGGCAGGTCCCCAAACAACTCATCGGCAGCCAACATCACCTCCCGCGAATCCATCATCGCCAGAGAATCACACCGCGCCGGCTTTCGGCTATAATGCTCGCTGAAACCCCAAAAAAATCACACCCTCTGAGGTGCGAGCGGAGCGAGCCTCGAAGGGTGAACGGCCGAGCTCTCTCCGAACGCGTGGCCAATATCCGGGCCGCGCATCCTTCGAGGCGCGCAAGAGCGCGCACCTCAGGATGACGGGATTATGGGCGAGCGCGCCCTACGCCCACTCGCCCTTGCGGAACACCGGCACGCTGCGGCCATCGGCATGAATGCCGTCGATGTCGGTGTGGGCGGAGCCGATCATCCAGTCGATATGGATCAGGCTCTTGTTGCCGCCCTGCTCGGCGATCTGCTGCGGCGTCAGCTTGTCGCCGTTGACGAAGCATTTCGAGTAGCACTGGCCGAGCGCGATGTGCGAGGCGGCGTTCTCGTCGAACAGCGTGTTGAAGAACAACAGCCCGCTCTTCGAGATCGGCGAGGAGTGCGGCACCAGCGCGACTTCGCCGAGGCGGCGCGCGCCCTCGTCGGTGTCGAGCACCTTCTTCAAGACTTCCTCGCCGCGCGAGGCCTTGGCCTCGACGATGCGGCCTTCCTCGAACTTCACCGAGATATTGTCGATCAGCGTGCCCTGATAGGACAGCGGCTTGGAGCTCACGACATGGCCGCTGACGCGGCGGCAGTGCGGCGTGGTGAAGACCTCTTCGGTCGGGATGTTGGCATTGCAGACGATGCCGTTCTTGGCGGTCGAGGCGCCGCCTTCCCATTCATGACCGTCGGCGAGCCCGATCGTGAGGTCCATGCCGGGGCCGGAATATTTCAGCGCGTGGAAGCGCTGGCCGTTCAGCCAGTCGGTGCGCTCGCGCAGTTTGGCGTTGTGCCTTTCCCAATTGGCGACGGCGCCATCCTGATCGACCCGCGACGCGGAGAAGATCGCATCCGCAAGCTTCGCCACCGCGACGTCCTCGGCATCGTCGGGGAACACCTGCTTGGCCCAGGACGTGCTCGGATAGGCGATGATGTTCCAGTTGGTGTCGAAATTGACGATCTTCTCCAGCGCCGGCTGGTAGGCGATCGAATTGGCCTTGCTGGCGCGCGCGACCTTGGTCGGGTCCTCGCCGGACAGCAGCATCGGATTGTCGCCGACGATGGCAAGCCGCGCGGTGTTGGCGCCGAACGCCTTCGCCATGCCCTCGTAGAGCCAGCCCGCGGCGCGATCGAAACTCGCATCGTTGGCGTAGCGGTAGCGCGCCAGCGTCAGCTCTTCGTCCGAGAAGAACGGGGTCACCAGGCCCGCGCCGGCCTTGTAGGCATGCTCCACCACCCGCCGCACCAGCGGCATCGCCGCGGCCGGCGCCGTCAGCAGCAGATCCTGCCCCGGCTGCAACTGCAGGCCGACCTTGATCGCGACTTCGGCGAGCCGATCGAGCTTTACCGGATCGATCGAGGCGGAAAGATTGCGTTGATGTGCGGTCATGAAGCGCCGTGTCGTTGGAGGATCTCTTCAGGATTCGTAGTCCAATTCGATCCGCATTCGCAAGGTTCCTGCCTGCCGCATCCGATCACGCGGCAGCGAGCGATTGTCTCGAATTTTGCCGCTTTGGCGCGCGTTCACCTGTTCGGCCCCGGCGTGAACCCTACGCCGCAGGCGGCGCCTCGCCGAACACCTCGGCTGCGATCTTGCTGGTCTCGATCGCGGCCGGAATTCCGCAATACATCGCGACCAGCAGCAGCACGTCCTGCACCTGCGCGGCGGTGCAGCCATTGGCCAGCGCGCCCTTGGCATGGACGCGGAACTCGGCGGGCTTGCTGCTCGCCGCGGTGATGCCGAGCATCACCAGGCTGCGGAGCTGGTCGGACAGGCCAGAGCGCTCCCAGACGTCGCCATAGACATAGGCATTGATGATGTTTTGCAGCGGCGTGCCGAACTCGCCCGCAGCCGCCATCCGCTTGGCGACATCGCCCTCGCCGAACATCTTCTGGCGCCGGCGCAGCCCGCGCGCATGGAGATCGCTGATGTCGACCATCGTCGTCTGGCTCCCTGTATGGGCTATTTATACGGATAAATATGTCGCACCACAATATTCCTGGAGGCGCTTAGCTTGCACCTCCGACCAATTTGTCCGTATAAATTCATCCCAAACAGACGCGGGAGGGACCGGGATGAAGTTACGGCTGGGGCTGCTCCTCGTCCTGCTCGCGGCACTTCCGGTCCTGCCGGCATACGCGGCGGACGATTTCCCGCAACGGCCGCTCAGGATAATCGTGCCTTTCCCGGCCGGCGCCGGCCCCGACAATGTCGCGCGGCTGGTCGGCCAGCACCTGCAGGACGCGTTCGGCCAGACCGTGCTGATCGAGAATCGCGCCGGCGCGCTCGGCAGCATCGGCGCCCAGGAAGTCGCCCGCAGCGCGCCCGACGGCTACACGCTGCTGATGGGCACCAACACCACCCATGCCAGCAACGTCGCGACGCTGAAGAGCCTGCCCTACGACCCGGTGAAGGATTTCGCGCCCGTGATCCGCACCACGACGACGGCGATGGTGCTGCTGATCAACCCGAAGCTTGCGGCCAAGGACCTGCCGCAGTTCCTCAGCTATGCCAAGGCCAACCCCAATCTGACCGCAGGCTACGGCTCCGGCGCATCGCAGATCTCGATCGCGCAGCTGCAATCGCGCGGCGGCCTGGCGCTGATCGCGGCCTCCTACCGCGGCGTGCCACAGGCGATGACCGACGTGATGGCGGGGGTGATCGACCTGACCTTCGGCGATTTCTCGGTCGCGATCCCGCAGATGCAGGGCGGCACCCTGCGCGGCATCGCCGTGACGTCGGCGACCCGCAACGAGCTGACGCCCGGCCTGCCCGCGCTGTCAGAAGCGATGCCCGGCTTCGAGGCCACGATCTGGTACGGGCTGTTCGCGCCGGCCGGCACGCCGGGGCCGGTGGTCGACAAGCTCTATGCCGAGTGCGCCAGGTATCTCGCGATGCCGGAGACGAAGAAGAAGCTCGCCGATGTCGGCGTGATCGTGGCGCCGCTGGCGCCGGCCGAGTTCGGCGCGTTCGTCAGGAGCGAGGTCGTGCGCTGGTCGGCCGAGGTCAAGGCGGCCGGCATCCAGCCGCAATAGCGCGGAGCGACATCGCACATGGCTCGCGAGACACCCATCGGCATGATCGGCCTGGGGTTGATGGGATCGGCGCTCTCCGCGCGGCTGATCGACGCCGGCATCGGCGTCATCGGCTTCGACGTCGATGCGGCGAAGACGAATGGCTTGCGGGCCAGCGGCGCCGAATTTGCGGCCTTCGCCGCCGACGTCGCCGCACGCTGCGGGACTATCGTCATCGCGGTGTACGACGCGGCCCAGGTCATGGGCCTGCTGCCGGACCTCGCCAATGCGACAGTGCCGCCGCGCGTGATCTGCACCACGACGTGCGCGCCGGGCGAGATCACGGCAATTGCCGAGTTCGCGGCGCGCGCGCGGCTCGGCTTCATCGAAGCGCCGATCTCCGGCACCAGCGCCGAGGTCCGCGCCGGCACCGCCACCGCGCTGGTCGCGGGCGATAGCGACATCATCGCGGCAGCCGCCGCGACGCTCGACATCCTCTGCCCGCAGCGGATCAATGTCGGGGCGATCGGCAATGCCAGCCGCACCAAGCTTGCCGTCAACCTGATCCTGCAGAGCAACCGCGCCGCGCTCGCCGAGGGCCTCGCCTTTGCCGAAGCGCTCGGCCTCGACGCCGCGGCCTTCCTTGCGGCTGCGCGGCAATCGGCGGCATATTCCAAGGTGATGGACAGCAAGGGACCGAAGATGCTGGCGCGGGATTTCTCGCCGCAATCGCATATCGCGCAGACCTTGAAGGACGCCGAGCTGATCCTGCAGGAGGCTGCCCGCCACGGCCTGCGCTTGCCGATGACGTCGACGCAGGCCGAGCTGCTGCGCGCGGCGATTGCGCTGCAAGGCCCGGACAGCGACAGCGCCGCGGTGATCGAGGCGATCCGCCCCGGCCGCGATCAGCACAGGGAGCGCTCATGATCACGTGCGCGATCGCGGGCCTCGGCCGCTGGGGCCGCGCGCTGGTCGAGGCTGCGCGGAACGAGCCGGGGCTGGAGATCGTCCGTGCGGTGGAACCCGACATCGCCGGCGCCGCGGGCTTCTGCGCGGCGCACGGCCTGTCGCCCGCGCCGGGCCTCGAGGCCGTGCTGGCCGACCCGGCCATCGACGCCGTGCTGCTGGCGACACCGCATTCGCTGCACAAGGGCCAGGTGATCGCGGCAGCCCGAGCCGGCAAGCAGGTGTTCTGCGAGAAGCCGCTGGCGCTCCGGCGCGACGATGCCGCCGAGATGTTCGCGGCCTGCCGCAAGGCGGGCGTGCTGCTCGCGGTCGGACATAACCGCCGGTTCTGGCCGTCAATGCAGGCGCTGCGCGCGATCGCAGCCAGCGGCGAGCTCGGCACGATCCTGCATGTCGAGGGCCACAACAGCAACGAGAACTCGCAGGCCATCACCCAGGGCTGGCGGCTGTCGCCCGAGGAGTCGCCGGGCGGCGGGTTGACCGGCGCGGGACTGCACGTGCTCGACGGCTTCGTCAGCCTGCTTGGTCCTGCCCGACAAGTTTATGCCCGGTTGAGTGAGCGCGCGGCGGGCCCACCGCCGCTCGACACTGCAACTTTGGCGATTGAATTTGTGAATGGCGTGAGTGCAACCCTTGCGACGGTGCGCGCAACACCGTTCTATTGGCGCGTGCATGTGTTCGGAACGAAGGGATCCGCCGAGGTGCTCGACGAGACGACGATGGTGCTACGGACGTCCGGTGCGGCGCCTGCGACGACGCGCTATCCGGCGGTCAACACGCTCACCGCGGAACTTGCGGCCTTTGCCGATGCGGTCGAAGGCCGCCGGCCGTTCCCGGTACCGGAGGCAGACGTGCTCGCGACGCTCGCCGCGTTCGAGGCCGCGCTGCGATCGATGCAGTCTGGACACGTGGTCGCCTGCCATACGGCATACCAGTGATCCGCCATGTCTGAACAACCGGACCGTGCGAGATCGTCTCGCTACCGCGACATCGCCACCGGATTGCAGAGGGACATCCGGCTCGGCACCTACGCGGTCGGCAACCTGCTGCCGACCGAAACCGAGCTGATGGCAAGCTACCAGGCGAGCCGCCAGACGGTACGCGAGGCGCTGCGCATCCTGATCGACCAGGGCCTGATCGTGCGCCGCGCCGGCCTCGGGTCGGTGGTGATCGCAGCCGAGCCGCCGGTGCTGTTCACCCACAGCGTCAAATCGCTCGGCGAGTGGCTGCGCTATTCCAACGAAACCTACCGCGACGTGGTCGCGAGCGGCGACATCGTCGCCGACCGCAAGCTGGCCGGGCTGTTGAAATGCGAACCCGGCAAGAGCTGGTTCCTGATCGAGGCGGTGCGCCGCTCCGACCAGTTCGCCGCCCCGCTCGGCTGGACCGAGATCTATGTGTTGCGCCGGTTCGCCGATGTCGTGACCCGCAGCGACCACGGCCGCACCCCGGTGCACGAGCAGATCGCCAAGATGTACGGCCAGGTCACCGAACGCGCCCAGATGGAGATCTTCGTGCGCGGCATGCCGGCGCCGATCGCCAAGGCGCTCGGCGTCAAGACCGGCTCGCCGGCGCTCACCGTGATCCGCCGCTATTACGGCGTGCGCGAAGAGCTGTTCGAGGTCACCATCACCACGCACCCGGAAGGGCGCTATACCTACACGATGGACATGCAGCGCTCGCTGCGGCCGAAGCTCTAGCTTTTTGCTTTGACGCGTTTTCTTTTCGCGAACCGGTGTCCACTTCGCTCGAAAACGCTCCGAGTCTAGCGCGCCCGGGCCAGATGCGTGGGGGCGGAGGTGTGCGCCATCTGCGGGGTGCCGCTCACTCCCCAAATCGCGACCGCAATCAACGCGGCCGCCCAGACATATGGCACAGCATTCGGCTTCTTCATTTCAGAGATCATCCCCAATGTCTCAGGAGGACCAACTGACCTCACAACCCGGATCGTGAATCTCACGACCGAGGCCATCAGCGTCTCACCAGGCACCGTCCTTCACAACGCTACTAAGGTTAGACCTTGTCGGTTTCAGGACGCCTTCGTGCGAATCCGGAAATGATTTCGCGGGAACCGGGCTCTCTCATCCGAATTGATGAGACCGTGGCCGGCCGGCTTCGGCGCCGTGCGAGGTCCAGGAGAATTTTCTGCTTAAATTTGAGTCAGACACGTAGCAAACCTGCCAAAGGGCGTTCGCTGAATTCTTTTTGATTGTCCGTCGGACTCCGGTCGTGGCATCAGGACCTGTGACACTGTGATGACAAGGGTTTTTCCCGTGACTGCCGAATCGGCCAAACCGCACGGCGGCTCCCGCCGCCACTCCAAGGAAACCCAGGACGAGGTCGCACGGTCGCTGGAACGGGAGCTCAGGTTCCTGACCGAGGAGCGCCAGGAGCGCGCGCTCCGGCTCGGCTTCGAGATCGCGGCCAACGGACCGATCAAGGCACCGAAGACAGACCATTAGGCCCGCTGCCGCGAAGCCGGGCGCACAACTTCCGTAGCACTGAAGATTCGGGCGGTCGTCTGCCAACGGCCGATGCGCACGCCGGCGTGCGTTCGTCGCGCGGCGTTCGGCGTCCGGGCACGACGCGAGGATTCCGATTGAACCTGTCAAACAGCTTGTTCGACGTCATCACTCGCATGCGGTTGATGCGCGCCGCGGCTCCTTCCCCGCGTCGTCCCGGCCTAGTGCGCAATTGCGCACCGGGGGGCGGGACGACGGTGGCGATAGAACTCGATGCACGACGTCAAACACCTTGTTCAGTGTCATCGCCCGGCTCGACCGGGCGATCCAGTACGCCGCGGCCTCTCGGCTCAAGCACTGCTGCCTCTGGAATACTGGATCGCCCGGTCGAGCCGGGCGATGACAGCTGAGGATGGGATACAGTTTCGCATTCTCGCGACAAGAATCGTCCGAGCTTTGCTCTTTCTTTCCACCCTCTCACTTCACAGAGGGCGCAGGGAAAGCCGGGTGCCGATCGCACCCATGGGCCCCGTGCAATAGGTAGAAAGCACGGGGGTAGGACCACAGGTGTAACCGGAGCAATCCGGCTTTCCCTGCGCGATGGGTTACGGCTTATACGTGCTCTCCCCGGCGAGACTTGGCTTTGTTGTCACCGTCTTCACAACGCGCATTTGCGCAATCGGAAGAGACACCTGCCACTAGGGCGTCAGGCCTGCACGATTTCGCCGTCCGCCTTGCGTGCTCTCGTCAGGCCACGCGCAGCGTCCACCGCATCTCGACCCACGTTCGTGACGACCGCGAAGCGCCCCTTGTGTCGGGTGAGACGGGCTATTCATACACCGAGTTGCGCTTCGGATAAAGCGAAATATTTTCAACGCTGGCCCTTGACGCGTTTTTGCTGAGTTGCCCGTCGGGTTGTTTTGTCGCACCTCTCTCCGTCATTCCCCGGTGCGCAATTGCGCACCTGAGGGCGCGCCGCTTGGCGCGAGCCGCGGAATGACGACGCTGGGAGCTGCGCGATTTGCCCTACCCCGCAGACCCGACTTGTCTGTGGCCAGAGCCCGATCCCGCCAAACGCCCTATTGCCAATAGGCTGGTTTTGATACACGCTCAGCGTGCATCAATTTTTGATTGTTTTTTTGACGAATGGATTGGGGCGCGTCATGACACGGCGCTGGGCAGTTATATTTCCGGGACTGATCTTCCTCACGGCGTGCGCCATCCACCCTTTGCCTGAAGACTACACGGGCGTAACCACACCGCAGATCGTTCAGCAGATTCGCTGCGAAACCCGTGACGCGGCCATTCAGGCGCTTGTCACCTGGCTCGAAGACCTTGGCCGGGATCATCCAAGCCAGGCGGGCGTTCCGCTCGCCCGAACGCTCGCGGCGCGCTACAAGAACAACCCGAATGAAATTTCCGGGTTCAGTTCGGCTCTCTTCAAAGGGGATGAATTTCAACAAGTCCGCAATGTGATCGATGTCTTCTATTCGATCGGCGTGGCCTACAATTTCGATCTGACGATGACCGAGAACAATGATTTCTCGGCCGGGACCGCAAACCTCCAAGGCGGGCCGTCAAACTCGCTGTTCAAGTTGGGGCTCGGCGGGTCCGTTACGCGAAAGCGCAACAACGAGCGCAGCTTCACGGTCACCGACACGTTCAGCAATCTGCTCACCAAGCTCAACACGACCGTGAGGGAAGGCGGCCGTCGCGACTGCGATGGCTACCTCGTTGAAGCGAACTACGCTTATCCAATCGTCGGCCATATCGGCATGGACAGGATGGTCTACGACTATCTTGACCTCACCCTGTTCGGAAACCTGGCCGGGACGAAAGCGAAACCGACCGCGCCTCCAACGATGACCGACGATTTGACATTCACGACGACACTCGACGCCTCGGCGACACCTAAGATCACGTTCACACCAACGGGCACGGCCTTTCAGTTGACGGACGCCGCCCTGACCGGAGAGCTGAAGCGGACCGATATGCATGAAGTGACCGTCGGCTTGGCGTTGCCGACCAGTGCGACGGCCTATCTGAGCAGCCTGCGGGCCTTCACCTTCGCGCCGACCAATGCCGTTGTGGTCGGTGACAGGGAACGCGGCCGCACCTCGATGGTCCTGGGCGCGCGCGTCATTGGCGGAGGCACGTCTTCCGAGACGTTGGCCGTTTATGCCGTCGACCAACGCAAGAGCCAGCAATTCAAGCTTCTGCCAACTCCGTAGCAGAAAGGTAAAGACCATGGCCAAGGCATCGAAGACCGCGAAGAAGGCGAAAAAGGCCAAGAAGGCCAAGACGGGCAAGAAAGCGGCGACGCGTAAGGCAGCGGGAAAACGCGCAGCCAAGAAGGCCAAACGCAAGCCCGTCAAGAAGGCCAAAAAGCCGATCAACCCGTTTCCAGGCGGCCCGCACGTTCCGCGGGGAGCCAAACCGGCGACCAGAGGGGCGAAGCAAACCGAAGAGGTGATCAATCCATTTCCGGACGGCCCGCACTGGCCCCGATAAGACAAGCTCCGCGCGCCCCGCCGATTTCCATCGACAGCGCGGTAGAGGGACCAGCGGCCCCGTCGCCGCAAGGCCCCATGACGCTGTCGTCCTTGCTCGGAAGATCAGGCGGCGCTGTAGCCGCCGTCGACGACGTGCGATGCGCCGGTCATGAACGAGGCCTTGTCCGAACACATCCAGACCACGGCTTCGGCGATTTCCTCGGGCACGCCCAAACGACGCACCGGCACCTTGGCGATGATCTCGTCGTAACGCTCGTCCATCGTTTCCTTGGTCATCGGCGTCTTGATGTATCCGGGATTGACGCAGTTCACCCGGATGCCGTCCTGGGCATATTCGATCGCGGCAGACTTGGTCAGCCCGACGACGCCGTGCTTGGTCGCGACATAGTGGCCCGACGTGGCGAGGCCGACCAGGCCTGCGATCGAGGCCGTGTTGACGATGGCGCCGCCACCGCCCTGCTTCAGCATCTGCGCGACCTCGTATTTCAGGCACAGGAACACGCCCATCAGGTTCACCGAGAACATCTTCGCGACCGAGGCTTGCGTCAGTTCGTGAATGCGCTGCCCGGGCGGGCCGACGGAGCGTGCGGCCACGCCGGCATTGTTGAACGCGCAATCGATGCGGCCGAACGCCGAAGCCGTGCGCGCCACCATGTTCGCGACATCGGCCTCGTCGGTGACGTCACCCTGGATCGCGATCGACTGGCCGCCGGCGGCATTGATGAGCGCGACCGTCTCCTCGATGCCGCCCTTCGAGAGGTCGGACACCGCCACCCGCGCGCCTTCGCGCGCCATCGCGATCGCGGTTGCCCGGCCGATGCCCGAGCCGCCGCCCGTCACCAATGCAGCCTTGCCGTCCAGAATGCCTGCCATGAACCCGCTCCGATGGTCAGCGCTTGCCTTCGATTGCGATCTCGACGAGGTACGGCCGCTGCGCCGCGACGGCCTTGGCAACGGCGCCGGCGATGTCGTCGGCCTTGTCGACTCTCACGGCCTCGACGCCCATGCCGGCCGCGAGATGCACGAAGTCGAGCGCGGGGCCGGTGAGATCCATGTTCTGATAGGGATGCTGGGTGCCGGCTTCGAAGTTCTGACGCCAGACGTCGACATTGTGCTTGAGGATGCGGTACTCGCGGTTCGCCAGCACCACGAACACGATCGCAAGCCTGTGGTGCGCGGCGGTCCACAACGCCTGGATCGCATACATCGCCGAGCCGTCGCCGGAGATCGCGACCACCGGACGGTCGGGCATCGCGACCTTGACGCCGATCGCGCCGGCAAGCCCTTGCCCGATGCCGCCGCCCCGGCCGCCGAAATAATCGCCGAAGCCGCGATAGTCGAAGGCACGCGCGAGATCGAGGCTCGCCGTGATGCTTTCATCGACGATGACGACGTCATCGGGCAGGCCGCGGCGCAGCTCCGCCGCAACCCGCGGCATCGAGCCCGGCTCCCGGTTCCAGCTCTTCTCGACACGCGCGCGATAGGTCTCCTTTTCCTTCGCCTGCAATTGAGAAAGCCTGATATTGCGGCTTTGCGCGGCTTGCCTGAACTCCGCGCTCGCCTTGGCGCGTACCGCGTCGGTCAAGGCGCCGATGCTGACGGCGATGTCGCCGACAATGCCGGCATCGAGCCGGTTGTTGAGCGCAAGGCGCTCGGCCGAGGCTTCGATTTGCAGCACCGATGCGCCGTCGGGGATGTGGCCGCCGGGCGCAAACCAGATGTCCTCGAAGAACGGACCGCCGATCAGCAGCACGAGATCGGTTTCGCCGAGCGCCTTGCGCACCTGCCGGGCATCGCCCGGCAGCGACTGGCGATAGCTCGGATGGCTGGTCGGAAACGGCGCGTGATGCCGCAGCCCCTCGAACCAGACGGTGGCGCCGATCGTCTCCGTGAGCGTCACCAGCGCCTGCTCGCCGCCGGATCGCGCCACGTCGTCGCCGGCGATGACGGCCGGATTGTTCGACTTGAGGAGCAGCGCGGCCAGCGCGTCGATGCCGGCCGGATCGGGGCGCGTCGATCGCCACAAACGATCCGGCGTCGATGCATCGACCGCGGTCTCCTGCTCCAGGACGTCGATCGGCAGCGCGACGAACACCGGCCCCTGCGGCGCATCGGTCGCCACCTTGAACGCGCGGCGCATGATCGGCGCGATCTCGTCGGCGCGCTCGATCTGCACGCTCCACTTGGTCACCGGAGCTGCCATCGCAACCAGGTCATGACCGAGCAGCGGATTGTTGAGCCGCATGCGCGTATCCTGCTGGCCGGCGGTCGCAACCACGGGCGACCCTGCCTTCAGCGCGCCGTAGAGCGAGCCGATGCCGTTGCCGAGGCCGGGAGCGACATGCAGGTTGGCGACGGTGACGCGTCCCGACGCCTGCGCGTAGAAGCTCGCCGCGCTGACCGCGACACCTTCGTGCAGCGCCATGATGTAGTCGAGTTGCGGAAAGGCCGGCAGGCTGTCGAGCAGCGGCGTCTCCGTCGTGCCGGGATTGCCGAAGATGTGGCGCACGCCGTGCGACACGAACGATTCCATCAGCACACGACGCCCGCGCATTCGCTCCCTCTCGTTCGGCTTTGTTTTGTGCATCATCAGCCGTCGAGCGGCACATGGCAACCGCGCCAGCCGGCCAGCGTCCGCGCGGCCGGCTGCGTCTTCCGCATGGCTTCAAGGCGCGAGCGCACCGTGCCGCCGCGATTGCGGGCGAAGCGAAGCAATGACGGGGTGATATGGAGCGGCATTCTGCGCTGTCATCACCCGCGAAAGCGGGTGATCCAGTATTCCAGAGACAGCGGTGCTTGAATCGAGAAGCCGCGGCGTACTGGATCGCCCGGTCAAGCCGGGCGATGACGGTGCGCTGAACGGCGGCAGCGTTCAGCGAGGCTGCCGGAGGCCACCTTTCCTGCTTATTTCTTGAGGTTTGCAGCGAACAGCTTGGCGGCTTCAGCCTTCGATTCCTGATCCGCCTTGGCGTCGTATCGGAGCGGCAGGTTGAACTTCTTGCCGAGCTCGGTGGCTTCCGGGTTGGTGAAGGCGTGCACGGCGCCGGGATATTCGATGATCCGGTAGTCGGCCTTCGCGGCGTCGAAATCCTTCTTCAGCGCCTCGTACTGCTCGCGCTTCACGAACGGATCGTCGGCGCCGTTGAGGATCAGGATCTTCGCCTTGACGGTTCCCGGTGCCGGCGCGGGGGTGTTGAGGCCGAGCGAGGCGTGAAAGCCTGCGACGGCTGCGAGATCGGCGCCGCTGCGCGCCATGTTCAGCACCACCGCGCCGCCGAAGCAGTAACCGACCGCGCCGATCCGCTGCGGATCGACCGAAGCCTGCTTGGCGAGCTGCTCCCGCGCGGCGTTGAAGCGCTGCTCCATCACCTTCGGGTCCTTCATCACCGAGCCTGCGAGCGCGCCGGCGTCCTTCGGGTTGTCGGCGGTCCTGGCGTCGCCATACATATCCGCAATGAACGCGGTGTAGCCCTGCTCCGCGAACTTGCGCGCCTCGTTATGGATATGCGCCGTGATGCCCCACCATTCATGCACCATGACGATGCCGGGCCGCTTGGCCTGGGTCGCGTCGTCATAGACAACGAAGCCCTTCATCGTGGCCTCGCCGTCGGAATAGGTGACGGGGTCTTCCCGGATCGCAGCGTTCGCGCTCGTGACCATCGCGACGGCGCACAGTGCACCAATTAGAATCGCTCGCATGCCGACCTCCTGTGCGTTTGCGTGATGATACTGGCATACGAGAAACTCCTACGCCAGACCGTGCAGGCATCACTAATACGTTGCAGGGCGCGCCGGGTTCGTCAGGAGTCCGGCCCCAAGCCGGAAGCCGAGGGCTCCGCAGAAACGATCCGAAACCTCGTCGGTGAAAGCGAAGCGCGGGGCACCGACCTCGCTCACATTTTTGCGGCGAGTATGTCCAATCCTGCGAGTAGCGCGGTGGAGACGCGCTTTGCGCGTGCGTCGATCTGACCGGACCAGCTCGGCAAGCGGCAGCTTGCGCGACGTCGCCACCGCGAGCCGCCGGCTGGAGATCGCCACACGAATCGATGACCCGAAGTATCCGAGCTGCTGGCCAGAAATGAATGCTACCGCGCCGAATTCAGGGTCGTGCGGCCGTCCGGAGAGACTCGCTGGCTTCGTTCGGTCGCCTGCCTGATCCCGAATTCCACCAGCGGTCACCGTCGCGCGATCGGCTGCGTCACCGTTGCGGCCGATGTCAATATGCCGAACGGGACTAACGGCCTCGCGCTCGCTGCGGCCTGCTACGAATTTTCGGAGATTTGAATGCTCGGCCGCCCCGACGACAAGGAAGCCCTCCGGCTCGCGCTGGCGTTCTATTGCATCATGGAGCCGGAGAAGCGCGCCATCGTGCTGAGCCTCGCCGAACAATTTGCCCGCGCATCGCAAACCGTCGAAGGCTGCGTGCACTTCCTGTTGCTGGACGACAGCCTGCCGGCGAGTCACGATGCGGTGCAGGAATTCCTGAATCGGAAGCGTCCGACCGACCAATAACTGTCGCTCCCGCGCTCGTCGCGCTATCGTGCGCTCTCCACGAAGCTGACCGGCGTCCCCTTGGCTACACCGGCCGCGACGCGCGCCGCGTCCCAATTGGTGAGCCGGACGCAGCCATGGGACTCGGCTTTGGAGACTTTGTCGGGATTGCCGGTGCCGTGGATGCCATAGCCCTCTCCCGAAAGATTGATCCAGACCGAGCCAACCGGGTTGTTCGGGCCGGGCTTGATCGTGAACGGTTTGTTCGATTTGACGCCCTTGAACCTGTATTTTGGATTGTAGTGATAGGTCGGGTTCTTCTCGACCGCCGTCACCTTCAGCGTGCCGCTCGGCGTCGGCTTCTCCGTGCTGCCGACCGTCGCGGGATAAAAGGCGAGCAGCTTCCCCGCAGCGTCGAATGTGCTGAGCGTCTGTCGCGTCTTGTCGACTTCCACACGCGCAATCGCCGGCGGCTTTCCGGTGTCGAGCACGTTCGCGACCATAATGCTGTCACCCGGCTTGTCGAACTTCTGTCCCGGATTGAGCGCCTGCAGCAGCGCCTCGCTCATGTGGAATTTTTCCGCGAGCGCTTCGCGCGGGCTGGTGTAGTTCAGCGCCGGGAGGTTCTTCATATCCTCCATCTTCGCGGGAATCTTCTTCGAGAACGGACCTTTCACGTCGGCATCGGCGATCGTGTAGCTGACGATCGCGGGCCCCTCGCTGGCGGCGGCGAGCTTGCTCCAGAGATCGGCCGAGACCGTCTTATCGAAGGATAATCCGTTCGCTGCGGCAAACGCAGCGAGCGCCTTCTGCGCATTCTCGCCGAACTTGCCGTCGATCTCGCCCGGAGAGAAATGCGCGCGATCGAGCAGGATCTCGAGCTTGGCAATCGAGGCGTTGAGCTGGTGACGGCCCGGCAATGTTGCCGGCGGCGCCGCAACGTCATTGATCGCCGCGGCATCGAGACCTGCCGCGACTGCGGGCGCGGCCGGCAGAAGCAGAGCAGCAAGGACAAATCGCACAACGAAAAAATGTCGGAACATCGCGCATCCCAACGAGCTACCTTCTGTAAAGCGACGGAAAGCGCCGAAGTTCCAATGCAAGTGGCGGCCGGCCACATTTCCACTCAGAGAATTGAGCGCACTGGTGTATCTTGCGGATCGTTTTCAGACCCGCTTGCTTGCAATTCATTTCCAGTGGACGTTGCCATGACATTGATCGATGGCCTGGGATATCTGGCGTCGGCGCTCGTGTTGCTGACGTTCTGCATGAGCACGATGTTGAGCCTGCGCTCGGTCGCGATATGCAGCAATCTGGCGTTCATCAGCTACGGGCTGGGTGCCCGATTGTACCCGGTGCTCGCCCTGCACATTATTCTGTTGCCGTTGAACGCGCTGTTGCTGGTCCAGATGGTCCGGCTGCTGCGCAAGGCCAGGCTCGCCGCATCGACTGATCTCTCGCCAAACTGGCTGCAACCGTTCATGCAGCCGAAGCACGTCAAGGCCGGAGAAACCATCTTCAGGAAGGGCGACGACGCCGATCTGCTCTACATGGTCGTTTCGGGCGAGGTCAGGTTTCCGGAGATCGATCGAAGCGTATCGGCGGGCGAATTGTTCGGCGAGATCGGGCTGTTCTCGCTCGAGCGCCGCCGCACGCAAACCGCGCTGGCGGCAACCGACGTGGATCTGTTGTGGATCAGCGACGGCGCGCTGCGCAAGCTGTGCGAACGCAATCCGGGACTGTCGCTGTATTTCCTGCGGCTGACGGCGACGCGGATGACGGAGAACGCGGCGCGTGCGATCGGCGTGGCCGCAGTCGCGCGTTGAGTGCGCCGCGTGCCGGTTCTACCGCGCGGAAACCGCAGCGCTCGGCAGCGGCGCAAACTGCATCTCCGCGACGGCGGAGCCGGCATAGGCGCTGGCGATCAGGATCATAACGCGAAGGGCGACGAACATGGAGCCTCCTGAGCTTCTTGTGTTTGCGCCAGGATAGGCGGGACTCCTTTCCCGCCGGTGAGGAAAGCTGGTTGCCGCAACCTTGAAGGCATTGGTAAGCGAGCTGTTTACGCAAGCCGTGTTCATCAGTTGGGAACCGTATCGGCCGATCGACCGCAACGCTCAACCCGGAGTTCACCGTCGCCGGGCATTGTGCGCCTCAATCAAGAAGGCGCGAACACAATGCCGATTTTCAGGACGATCCTTGTTGTCGTATCGATTTTTCTTGCCGGCTTGTACGTCTACGATACCTGCCGCCGCAACCCGCAGGCCATGCCGGGTTCGGTAAACGAAATCCTTGCACGGCGGTGGCCCGAGCCCGATGCGTTTCGTGTCACGGCGCCCGCGGCGCCCGCAGCCACCGCCAGCGCGACGCCGGCGGCGCGCGTTAGGGAAACGTTTGCGATGTTCATCCCGAGGGACGCGCGGCGTCATTTGACGCAGGGCAGTCTTTGACCGCTTCGGTCAGCCCAGCGACACGCCGGCCTTGGCGCGGCTGATTCCGAGCGTCAGGATGCGGTTCAGCAGGCCCGGGTAGTCCAGCCCGTCATGCCCGGCGGCGGTCGCGAACTCCTGGCTCTTGGCAATTTCCGGATTGGGATTGGCCTCGATGAAAAACGGGACGCCATTGGTCGACAGGCGGAAGTCGATGCGCGCGTAGCCGTCGAGCCCCAGGGTGCGATAGATGCGCTTCGCCAGCCGCTGGATATGCGCTGAGAGTTCCGGCGTCAGGTCCTCGGCCGGGCCATCCACGATCCCGACGCGCTCCTGATAGCTGGTGTCATGCTTGACCTTCTCGGTTGCGATCTGCCGCGCAGCCGGGCCGCCCATGCTGCCGAACTTCAACTCCCAGACCGGCAACACCCGCAACCGGTTGTTGCCGAGCACGCCGACATAGAGCTCGCGTCCCTCGATGAACTGCTCGGCGATCGCCGCCGTGCCGATCCGTTCATGGATGAAGGCGACGCGCTCCGCGAGCTTCTCGTCGGTATCGACGATCGAGGCCTGCGAGATGCCGAGCGAGCCGTCGCTGCTCAGGCTCTTGACGATCAGCGGCAGCTCGAGACGCGGCGGCCGTTTGACCTTGCGGCGCATCGGGAACACGGCGAAGGCCGGCACCGGAACCCGGCGATGATGCACCAGCGTCTTCGACAGGTCCTTGCCGCGCGCCAGGATCAGGCCGCGCGGATTGCACCCGGTATAGGGGATCTTCATCAGCTCGAGATAGCTCGCGATGTGCTGGTCGTACACGACATCGTAGTGAAACTCCTCCAGCAGCGTGAACACGACGTGCGGCTTGAAGTCCTCGATCGCGTCGCGCACCGGCTTGATTTCCTCCTGCACGCCGAGCGGACGAACGTCATGGCCGGCCGCGCGCAGGGTGCTCACGACGTCGTATTCGGTTTTCCACTCGTTGATCTCCCGCGCGGAATATCCGTCGCTGGAGTCCGGCGGCACACAGTCCGGGTGCATCAGCACCAGAATGCGAGAGTGTTTCATAGCGCGATCCATTTGCGGCGCGAGGGGCCGAACAGCGCGTGCATGGTCTTGGCGGTCAGCAGGATAATGAAGTTGGTCACCAGCTTCTTCTCGGGGCCGACGGCACGCAGATTGAGCTCGCGGCAGCGCGAGATCATATCGTCGAGCACCGCATCGAGCGTCAGCTGGTTCTCGCCGGTCCAGCGTGCGACCAGCTGCCTGATCTGGGCGCGATGCCGCCGGATGAAGGACGAAGCCGGCGGATGCCGGTGATGGCGAGGATCGGCGGAGAACAGTTTCGACAGATCGCGATCGTAGGTCTTGGGCGGGCTGAAGGCGTAAAACGCCTGCTTCTTCTTGTAGTGCTCGCCGAGCGTCTGCTTGAGCGTATACAGCGGATCGACCCGCTCGCGGTTGGCGAGCGGCGGCCGCTTGCCGGCGATCTCGCCCATCAGCTCGTCGACATATTCGAGCTTCTTGATCGCCGGCCAGCCGGCATAGCGCGTCCGCCAGTTCGACCGCGGCCGCAGCCACACCGCAAAGGTCTCGGCGAAATCCTCGTCCGGATGGCTCTGCGCGTACCAGAGGCGGAGATGCTGGACATAATTCCGGCTGGCCGGATTGGGCCGGTAATAGCGCGGATAATGTTTCGACGACGGGCCGAACAGCTGCTGCCAGCGCCGGCGGCGTTGCAGCTGGTAGCCGTGCTGCACGGCGTGGCCCGCCTCGTGACGGAGGATCGCCATGCATTCCGACCAGGTGCCGCCTTCGACGTCGAGCATCATCTTCTTCTCGAGCTTCATCAAGCGGGGATGGGCGAGATAGAACGGAATGGCGATGCCGGGCACATCGGCCGGGCTGAACCATTCGCTCGAGATCCAGGTGTGCGGCCGCAGCCGCAAGCCGCGTTCCTCGAGCTCCTCATAGAGCGTGCTGACGCAGTCCGCGAGCCACGTGTCCTCGACCCCAACCCTCAGGCTGCTGAGACGCTGCTCGAGCAACTCTTCGTCCGACAGATTCTCCCAGGCGAATTTGCGGCGCGGCATTGGCTTCCAAAAATCAAAAACAATCGGAATCGGGATGGTGTCATAGGTTGCCGCCGGCAACAACCGCCAGACGTTCGCGGCAGCCCCCGGGCCCGTGCCGGGCCCGACCCGCAGTTGCCCATGCTTCCGCCGCAGGCCGGCAGCGGCGCGACGAGACCAGGTCTCTGGCGTGCGCCTGTGAAGCGGCTCAGCTTGCAGCGATACCCGGGATTACTCGCCGCAAGGCCCCGCATGCCGCGTCGCTCATGCGGGCTGCACGGTCGCTAGGGCTTGACCCAGCGCTGCACGGCGGCGGCGGTGTCGGCCGGGTTGCTGTTGAAGCAGATGGCGGCGCCAGGCGCGAGCCGGTGCACCAGATTGAGGATCTGCTCGAACAGCAGCAGCCGCTCCGGCGGCTCGCGCAGCCCGGCGCCGATCACGATGCAATCATAGCGGCGCGCGTTGAGGGCCGCCGCCGCCACCGCTTCCGCGGTCTCGCCGAGATCGATCAGGCAGCTCTCGACATCGTAACCGAGCGTCCGCAGGCCCTCGATCTGCGCGTCGATATAGCTGCGCACGAGCTCGGGCGTGAATTGCGGGACGACGGAGAGATCGACGAAGGTCGGGTCGAGGCCGATCGCCAGCACGGATGGCTTCGTCATGGCGGCAGCTCCCAGTTCAGTACATCTCGCGCGAGGCTGCCACGGATTTGAGTCGAAATCGCGGAGCCGTCAGTGACGGCCCTGGTCCTGCGCGGCGCGCGCAGCGGCGGCGGCACGGCGCTTGAGGAACTCGCGCTCGCGCGCATTGCCGGCCAATGCGGCAGCGGCCTCGAACGCGGCCTGCGCCTCGGCAAAGCGGCTCAGCCGGTGCAGCAGATCGCCGCGCACGCTCGGCAGCAGGTGATAGGATTTCAGCGCCGGCTCGTCCGCGAGACCATCGACGATCGCGAGCGCGACGAGCGGCCCCTCGGCCATGCCGATCACGACCGCGCGGTTGAGTTCGATCACCGGCGAATCCAGCAGCGCCGCGAGATCGCCGTACAGCGCGGCGATGCGGTGCCAGTCGGTCGCTTCGGGCGTGTCGGCCTCGGCGTGGCAGGCGGCGATCGCAGCCTGCAGCACATAGAAGCCGCCGGCGCCGCCGAGCTCGCGGGCGCGCGCCAGCGCCAGCTGGCCGCGGCGGATCTGCAAACGATCCCACAGCACGCGGTTCTGCTCCATCAGCAGGATCGGCTCGCCGGTCGCGTCGGTGCGCGCCGCCATCCGCGAGGCGTTGAACTCCATCAGCGCCAGCAGCCCATGCGCTTCCGGCTCGGACGGCGCGATCGACGTCAGCACGCGGCCGATGCGCAGCGCCTCGTTGCAGAGCTGCGGCCGTAGCCATTGGTCGCCGCGTGCCGCGGTGTAACCCTCGTTGAAGATCAGATAGACCACCTCGAGCACCGAGGCGAGCCGCTCGGACAGCTCCGCACCGCCGGGCGTCTCATAGGCGAGGCCGGAGTCCGACAGCGTCCGTTTGGCGCGCACGATGCGTTGGGCAATCGCCGCCTCGCTCTGCAGGAAGGCGCGCGCGATCTCCTCGGTGGTGAGGCCGCAGATCATCCGCAGCGCCAGCGCGGCGCGCGCCTCGCGCGACAGCAGCGGATGGCAGGCCGTGAAGATCAGCCGCAGCAATTCGTCGCCGATATCGTCGTCGAGCGCGGAATCGAAATCGGGCATGGTCTCCTGCTCCCGCGCCAGATCATGCGCCAGCATGCCGTGCCGCTGGCTCAGCATGCGGTTGCGCCTGATATGATCGAGCGCACGGCGCTTGGCGGTCGCCATCAGCCAGGCGCCCGGCTTGTCCGGCACGCCATCGGCCGGCCAGTGCTCGAGCGCGGCGACCAGCGCTTCCTGGGTCAGATCCTCGGCGAGCGGCACGTCGCGCAGCATCCGCGACAGGCTGGTGATCAGCCGCGGCTGCTCGATGCGCCACACACCGAGGATGGTGCGCTTGACGTCGTCGTCCGTCACGCCGGCCTCCGGCATGCGGCCGAGGCGACCGTCAGCACTCCATGAAGGGACGAACCTCGCATGACAGTTCCCAATCCGGCATGTGGTCGAGATGAAGCTGCATGAACTCGACCGCGCGCGCCACGGCCTCCTCCTTGTCCTTCAGCTCGAACACCGCATAGCCGCCGACCACCTCCTTGGCTTCCATGAAGGGGCCGTCGGTGACGGTGAGCTTGCGATCCTTGATCTTGACCTCCGCGCCCGCGGTGCGCGGCAACAGCGCGCCGGTATCGAGCATGCGACCGGCCGCGATTTCGCGTTCGGCGAGCTTGCCGATCGCCTCCCGCAACGGCGGGTTCGGCAGCATCGGCTTCTCGGCCACCAGGACATACATGAAGCGCATCGCCTGTCCTCCTCTGGGTCTTTCCCTTGGTCTATTCGGGACACTGGCCGGCGAAGCCTGCGAAGGCACGGACCTCGCAGGTGCCTTCCCAGCCCGGCATGTGATCCTTGTGCAGCTGCATGAACTCGACCGCGAGTGCGATGGCCTCCTCCTTGCTGCGCAGCTCCGAGATGGCATAGCCGCCGATCACTTCCTTGGCCTCGATGAACGGGCCGTCGACGACGCTGAGCTTGCCGTCGGCAATCCGCACCTGAGCGCCGGTGGCGAGCGGCATCAGGCCGGCATTGTCGATCATGCGGCCGGCCTTGATCTCGCGATCGGCAAGCTTGTGCATGGCCTCCAGCAGTTCCGGGGTCGGCTGCTGCGGCGGCTGCGACGAAGTGACGATCGACATAAAGCGCATGAAATTGCTCCTGTTTCCGGCGAGCCGCGGGATGATCGCAGGTCAAATCGGCTCGTTATGGGAGACGACGATCCAGCGGCCGCCGGATCGACAGGGGCTTGGGAATTATTTTGAGGGTGCCATCGAGACGCAGATCGCCCCCTTCGTCGTCCCTGCGAAAGCAGGGACCCGTAACCACAGGGTTGAGTTGTTGAGACGAGCCCTGGCCACAGCCGCGCCAACCAACGGGCATCGTGGCTATGGGTCCCTGCTCCCGTGCGCAATTGCGCACTAGGCAGGGACGACACGGTATGTGTGGCAGCGCCGCCCCCTACTGCTCGCGCAGCATGATCAGCGGGTCGGCGCTGTCGGGGACGCGGCGCCACTGGGCGTTGTCGTCGGCCTCGAACTGCCAGGTCTCGCCCTTGGCCGACATCAGGATGATCTGGCCGTGGTCGAGCCGCCACTGCGTCGGGTTGAAGGCGGCGACGGCGGGATCGCATTTGCCTTTCAGGAACACCTGGAAATTGTCGTTGCCGGCGTCGGTGTTGGTCAGCACCAGGCCGCAGATCGCCTGGCCGTTGCCGCGGACCATCGACCAGTCGCCGATCATCTGGTCCATCGACTTGGCGAGCGAACGGGCGGCAGCGAGGTTTTGCAGGATATAGACGCCCTCGTTGGTGCGCATGCCCTCGAAGATGCCGGTCTCGACCTCAGTGAAATCGATCACCGCCTCGCCGGTCGCGTTTTGCAGCCGCACGATGTCACCGAGACCCTTGATGCTCCAGCCGGTGATGTCCTTGGTGAAGGGCAGCGCGGCCGCGCAGCCCGGCTCGAGCTCGAGCTTGAGGCCCAAAGGCGTCGTGTCGCTCTTCAGCGTCACGACGCAGGTCTTGCTGCGCTCGGTGGTGGCGAGCTCCCACTGCCCGATCATGTCCTTCTGCAACGTCTTGACGTCCTGCGCGGCGGCCGGACCGGATGCGGCCAGCAGCACGAGCAGGGCGACGTTGCAGCGGGACAGCGGCATCAGCGATCCCTGACCGGCGTTTCGGCAACCGGCGTCAGCGGCGGCTTGCCGGCGAACCAGTTCTTGATGTTGTCGACCACGAGCTGGTCCATCGCATTGCGCGTCACCACCGACGCCGAGCCGATATGCGGCAGCAGCACGACGTTCTGCATCGCCTTCAATTCGTCCGGCACGTTCGGCTCGGCCGCGAACACGTCGAGGCCGGCGGCGAGAATGGTGCCCGATTTCAGCGCGGCAACCAGCGCCGGCTCGTCGACGACGGAGCCGCGCGCGACATTGATCAGTACGCCGCGGGGTCCCAGCGCCTTCAGGACGTCGGCATTGATCATCTTCGCGGTCGAGGCGCCGCCCGGCACGATGACGATCAGGGTGTCGACCGCCTTCGCCATCTCGATCAGATCGGGATAGTGCTTGTAGGAGACGTCCTTGGACGGGTTGCGCGAGTGATAGGACACCGGCACCCGCGAGGCCTCGAGACGGCGCCCGATCGCCTGGCCGATCCGGCCCATGCCGACGATGCCGATCTTGCGGTCGCGCAGCGAGCCGACGCTGAGTGGATAATTCTGGGTCTGCCACAGGCCGGAGCGCACATAGCGGTCGGCCTTGACGAACTCGCGCAGCGTCGCGATCAAGAGGCCCATCGCGACATCGGCGACCTCCTCGGTCAGCACGTCGGGCGTGTTGGTGACCACGATATTGTGATCGCGCGCATAGGCGGAATCGACGTGGTCGTAGCCGACGCCGAAGCTGCCGACGATCTCGAGCTTGGGAAACAGTGCCAGCGCGGTCTTGTCGGTCGCCATCGTATGATAGGTGACCGCGATGCCGCGGATCTTGCTCAACGTGTCGGGCGTCAGGCGCTCGAGGTCGCCGCGGCTTTCGGCCCGGTGCAGCACGTATTGGTCGGGAAAGCCGTTTTCGAGGATTGGCCGGATCGGTCCATAGATCAGCAGATCGATCTTTTCGGAAGAAATCGGGGCCATCAACTGTCCTTTCCTAACGCGCTTTCATGCCAGCGGCGCAACAAGAGGTGGGAAACTAGCGCCAGCACCCCATAGATGACAATCCCGGCCAGCGATAACAGCAGAAGGGCTGCGAACATGCGGGGAATATTCAACCGGTAGCCGGATTCAGCGATCCGGAAGGCGAGCCCCGAGCCGGCGCCGGCGCTGCCCGCCGCGATCTCCGCGACCACGGCGCCGATCAGCGACAATCCTCCAGCGATGCGCAGGCCGCCGAGGATATAGGGCAGCGCCGCCGGCAGCTTCAGGAACAGCAGCGTCTGCAGCTTCGAGGCGCCATATAGTTGAAACAATCCGGCGAGGTTGCGATCGACCGAGCTGAGGCCGAGCGTGGTGTTCGACAGCACCGGAAAGAACGCCACGATCCAGGCACAGACGATGACAGCGGTCTGTTGCTGCAGATAGATCAGGAGCAGCGGTGCGATCGCGATCACCGGCGTGACCTGCAGCACCACGGCATATGGGAACAGAGAATATTCCAGCCATTTCGACTGGTTGAACAGCAGCGCCAGCACGATGCCGCCGATCGCCGCAGCCACAAAACCTTCGAGCGTTGTCAGCAGCGTGACGCCGAGCGATTGCGACAGGATCGGCCAGTCCGCGACCAGCGTTTTTAATACGAGTAGCGGGCTCGGCAGCACATAGGGCTGGATGCCGTAGGCGCGCACGATCGCCTCCCAGAGCACGAGGCCCGCGGCAAACACCGCGACCGGCAACACGAAGCGGACGAGATCCTGCGGAGACGTCATGCGCCCGCCTGCCCTGCATAAGACGGCGCCAGCGCGCCTGACACTTCGCGGCAGAACGCGGCATATTCGGCCGAGGTGCGGAACTCCTCACCGCGCGGCTCGGTCGTGGCGATGCGAAACTCGGCACCGATCCGGCCCGGACGCGCCGTCATCACGATCACGCGCTCGGACAGATAGACCGACTCGAACACCGAGTGCGTCACGAAGATGACGGTCTTGTGCAGGTTGCGCCACAGCGCCAGCAGGTCGTTGTTGAGGCGAAAGCGCGTGATCTCATCGAGCGCCGCGAACGGCTCGTCCATCAGGAGAATATCCGGATCGGTCACCAGCGCGCGCGCCAGCGACACCCGCATCTTCATGCCGCCGGACAATTCGCGCGGATAGGCGGCGGCGAACTCCGCAAGCCCGACCTGATCGAGCGCCGCATCGATGCGCGCATCGGCAGCGGCCGCAGGCAGACGGGCCAGCTTCAGCGGCAGGCGGACATTGTCATGCACATTGGCCCACGGCATCAGGGTCGGCTCCTGAAACACGAAGCCGATCCTGTGGCTGCCGCGCTGCGCCGCGCCGTGATGGGCCAGCTCGACCGTACCGGCGCTCGGCGTGGCGAGACCTGCGATAATTCGCAGCGCGGTGGATTTGCCGCAACCGGAGGGCCCGAGCAGCGAGACGAACTCGCCGCGCCTGACATCGAGGTCGAGCGGGCCAAGCGCCGTCACGCCGCTGTCATAGGTCTTGCAGACGCCGCGCAGGCGCACGGCGAAGCGGCTGGCCGCGGTTTCCGGCACGATGCTCTCTACCATCGACGGCCAGATATTGCTGCACACGATCGTGCCGCAAACTGCACCTCTCCCCACCGGGGAGAGGCCGCGCCGCAGGCGCGGGTGAGGGGGCGCCGGTCCCATGAGACAGCGGACCCCCTCACCCGCATCGCATCTGATGATGCGATGCGACCTCTCCCACAAGGGGAGAGGTGAAGCACCGATGCCGCAGGACCTGAGTACATGCCCGTCCGCGCCCGTCAGTTCTTCGGCCGCAGCTCGACGCCGACCGCCTTGTTGACGAAGCGCAGCGTGTAGCCCTGGCGATAGTCGATGGTGCTCTTCACCACGCCGGCGCGCACCATCTTGTCGAAGAAGCTCGCCATCCGCTCGTCGGTCATGGCGCCGATGCCGTTCTTGACGGAGTCGCCGGAGTCGACGATGCCATGCTCGCGCATCTTGGCAACGCAATAGGCCAGCAGCTCGTCGTTCATGTCGGGGTTGAGCTTCTTGATCATCGCATTGCCGGCCGAGTTGTCGCCGTAGACATAGGTGTACCAGCCGACAACAGAGGCATCGACGAAGCGCTGCACCAGGTCAGGCTTCTTGTCGACCAGGTCGCGGCGGGTCTCGATCAACGTCGAATAGGAGTTGAAGCCGTAATCGGCGAGCAAGAGCACGTTCGGCTTGAAGCCGGCGGCCTTCTCGACCGCAAAGGGTTCCGAGGTGACGTAGCCCTGCATCGCGGTCTGCTTGTTCACGATGAAGGGCTGCGGATTGAACGTGTAGGGCTTCACCTTGTTTTCATCGAAGCCGTATTCGGATTTCAGCCACTGGAAGTAGCTGGTGATGCCCTCCTTGGAGATCAGAAGCGTCAGCGGCTTCAGATCCTCGATCTTCGTGACCTTGACCTCGGGATGGGTCAGGAAGACCTGCGGGTCCTTCTGGAACATGGCGGCGACCGCGACCAGCGGCACGTTGTTGGTGACGGCATCGAAGGTCTGCAGCGAATTCGCGCTCATGAAGAAGTCGAGCTTGCCCGCGATCAAGAACATGCGGTTGTTCTCGTTGGGACCGCCGGGCACGATGGTGACGTCGAGGCCGTACTTCCTGTAGGTGCCGTCGGCCAGCGCCTGGAAGAACCCGCCATGCTCGCCCTCGGCGACCCAGTTGGTGCCGAACGAGACCTTGTCCAGAGTCTGCGCTCGTGCCGGGACGAGGGTCACGGCGAGGCCGAAGGCAACGGCCAGCAGGCTTGTGGTTAACGCTCGCGGCAAAAAGGCCCGGATCATGGTTGGACTCCGTCTGATATTATGGCCCATGATGGAAGGCGGGACACGTGAACCGCGCCCGGAGACGCGAACGCCCCGAATGATGTTAGACAAACTAGCCTGCAAATCCATCCAATGAAACGCTTGTATTGAGACGACCGGCCCGATGACTTCTCAGCTCCCGCCCCGTGACTGGACCGCCATCCACTGGCCCGACCTCGCCAAAGGGGCTGCGGCGCGCTGGATCGCGGTGCTGCCGCTGGCCGCGACCGAGCAGCACGGGCCGCATCTGCCGCTCGGAACCGACGTCATGATCGGCGAGGCGTATCTGGCGCGGGTGCGCGAGCTGCTGCCGGCCAAGATCCCGGCCACGTTCCTGCCCGTGCAGCCGGTCGGCATCTCCACCGAGCACATCGATTTTCCCGGCACCCTGACGCTGCCGATCGAGGTCGCGCTGAAGAGCTGGATGGCGCTCGGCGAGAGCGTGGCGCGCACCGGGATCAGGAAGCTCGTGATCGTGACCAGCCATGGCGGCAATTCGGCGGCGATGCAGCTGGTGGCGCAGGATCTGCGCGCGCAGCACAAGATGCTGGTGGTGACCACGAGCTGGTCGCGCTTCGGCACGCCCGACGGGCTGTTCGATGCCGACGAGTTGCGCCACGGTATCCATGGCGGCGCGGTCGAGACCTCGATCATGCTGGCGAAATATCCGCAACATGTGCGCAAGGATGCGATCGCGGACTTCAATCCCGCGAGCGTGCAGATCGAGAAGGATCATCGCTTGCTGTCGACGCAGCGCCCGGCGCCGTTCGCCTGGCAGGCGCAGGACCTCAATCCGATTGGTGCGATCGGCGACGCGACCAAGGCCTCCGCCGAGAAGGGCGACAAGCTGATCGAGCACGGTGCAAGCGCGTTCTGCGAGCTGCTCGCCGACGTCGACCGGTTCGATCCGGGGGTGTTTCAGCGTAACTGACTAGCAAATCCTTCGCCCCGGCGGCCGCGACGAAACAATCCACGAAACCATATTTCCTGGATCGTGTTCGAACCGGAACCGGAAAGCCTCCGTCCAACGGGCATGCGGACCACACCGGTGCCGCCCTTAAACAGGATGGAGTATCCCATGTCGATCAAGACCAAGTTTGCCGCCCTGGCCCTCACCGCGCTCGCCGTGACCGGCACCATCGCGACCACCACCTCGCAGGCCGAAGCCAGGCCGTATGGCTGGGGCTGGGGCGTTGGCGCGGGCCTCGTCGGCGCCGCCATCGTCGGCAGCGCGATCGCGGCCAATGACGGCTACTACTATAACGGCTATCGCCGCTGCGTCTGGGTGCGCCAGTTCGACGCCTACGGCAACTACATCGGCCGCGTGCGTTCCTGCTACTGATCGACGGGTTTCTCATAAAGGCTGCGGATCCTGCGTTCGGCGCGGGTCCTCATCCACCCCGTGTCGCAACCGACCCGTCCGGTGATCCCCCCGGGCGGGTCACGCTTTGCGAGCTCGCCGCATGCGGGCCGTCTCACAGATATTTCGCGATCAGCCGGAAGTCGCGCAGCACGCCGCGGCCCTTCGGACCCGACGCCTTCAGCGTTTCCTCCAGGCTGTGGCCGATGTGATCGTGGATCAGCGCCTTCTTGGCGCTCTCGATCGCGCTCTCCACCGCCTGCAATTGCTGGGCGATCTGCGCGCAGGGCCGGCCCTGCTCGATCATCTCGACGATGGTCTCGAGATGGCCGTTGGCGCGCTTCAGGCGCCGGGCGATCGCAGCGTGCGGATGGTCGTCGGACATCTGGGTCTCCTATCCTCCCGGGAGGATAATCATGATCCTCCCCGGAGGATAGCAGAATCGGCTTGACAGGCCATTGTCACGGGCGTAGTGCCCGATTGCCGGAACATGCGTTCCGCACCGGGGTTTTACGCCCGGATAGCAACCCGACCACGAGCCAACACAGAAGGCACATGGGCAGTAGCAACTCAGGCGACAGTAGACCCACGACGGGACTGTTGACGCCGCAACACAGCAAGACTGTCGCGCAGATTGCCTGCGTGGATGGGTGGTCGCGCCTGACGTAACCGCCTGCTCCTCACCGGCCTGCCGCGCGACAGCGGAAGTGGAGGTGAGCGATGTTCGAGAAGCTCGCAAAATTCCGGCCGTTCGAGCCGCGGCGCATGCCGTCGCGGGCGGCCATTCATTCCAATGACAACCTGCCGGGCTTTCGCCGCCCGGCGGACCGCCGGCGTCCAACCCCGGCCTGTCATTGGGTCCTGATCGACGGCCGGCTGGAGTGCCGGTGGACGATCGACAACGGCAGCGGCGATCTCGATCGCCAGCGGCGCGCGGGCCGGTATCTCGGCCCGCGCGTAACGGCTGCGCGTCTCGCGGTGAAGACCGCCGCGTGCGCATAGGAGGCCGATATGGACGAAGGACCTAGTTGCCCCGTTGCGCGGCTGTCAGGCGCAGCAACGGGATTCTCGACCTGCATCAGATCTGAAAATGCCGCTGCTCACGGTAGCGGAGACGTGCGCGCCTGACGGTTCCGCGTCCTCTCGCCGTGCCCGCAAGGCGGCGAGGAGACGCGAAATGACCGAAAGCAAGACCACCCAAACCGCCATTCTCGACAGCGCGCATGCCGGCGACATCCGCGGCGCGCTGGGCAGCATCGCCGAGGGCGACACCGCACCACGTGCGACCTTGCTGGCGCGGCTGAAGACGCTGCTCGCGATCGTCGGCCCCGGCCTGATCGTGATGGTCGGCGACAATGATGCCGGCGCGTTCGGCACCTATACCCAGGCCGGCCAGAACTACGGCACCACGCTGCTGTGGACGCTGCTGCTCCTGATCCCCGTGCTCTACGTCAACCAGGAGATGGTGGTGCGGCTCGGCGCCGTCACCGGCGTCGGCCATGCACGGCTGATCTTCGCGCGCTTCGGCAAATTTTGGGGCGCGTTCAGCGTGATCGACCTGTTGGTGCTGAATGCGCTGACCATCGTCACCGAGTTCATCGGCATCACGCTGGCGCTCAGCTTCCTCGGCGTCTCGCAGTTCTGGGGCGTGCTGGCCTCGGCTGTGATCGTGATGCTGGCGGTCTCGACCGGCGACTTCCGCCGCTTCGAGCGCTTCGGCATCGTGCTGGTGGCCGGCAGCCTGCTGCTGGTGCCGGTGATCCTGATGGTGCATCCGCCGATCGGGCAGATCGCGGCTGATTTCTTCGTGCCGAAGATGCCGCAAGACGCCAAGCTGAGCGAGGTGATGCTGCTGATCGTCGCCATCGTCGGCACCACGGTGGCGCCGTGGCAATTGTTCTTCCAGCAGAGCTACATCGTCGACAAGCGGATCACGCCGCGCTTCATCCGCTATGAGCGGATGGACCTGTGCCTCGGCATCGTGCTGGTCGTGGTCGGCGCGGTCGCGATGATCTCGTTCTGCGCAGCGGTGTTCGCCGGCAAGCCCGAATTCGGCAATTACACCGACGCGCTAGGGACCGCGGTCGGGCTCGAAAAATATGCCGGCCGGCTGCCGGCGGTGCTGTTCGCCCTCGCGCTACTGGATGCCTGCATCATCGGCGCGGCCGCGGTGTCGCTCGCAACCGCCTACGCGATCGGCGACGTGTTCGCGGTCAAGCACTCGTTGCACCGCAAGCCATGGGATGCGAAGGGCTTCTACAGCGTCTATTGCGGGCTGATCGTGCTCGCCGCGGTGCTGGTGCTGACGCCGGGCACGCCGCTCGGGCTGCTCACCAATGCGGTGCAGACGCTGGCCGGCGTGCTGCTGCCGAGCGCGACCGTGTTCCTGCTCTTGCTGTGCAACGACCGCCACATCCTCGGGCCGTGGGTGAACTCGACGCGGTTGAACCTGTTCACCGGCGCCGTGGTCGCGGGGCTGGTGATGCTGTCGGTGATCCTGACCGCCTCGGTGCTGTTCCCCGACCTCGGCGAGGCCTGGATCATCGGCATCCTGGTCGGCGGCAGCGGGCTCGCGCTCGCGCTCACCGCCGCCGTCAAGTTCTACGAAATGTCGTCGCGACGTCACGCTTCATTCCGCTTCAGGCGCAAGCCGCCGCTGGCCGACCGCGACAGCGGGCGGATGCCGCCGCTCGACCGGCTGCCGCCGGCGCGACTCAGCCCGCTGAGCCGGATCTGGATGATCGTGCTGCGCTTCTATCTGGTGGTTGCCGCCGGCCTCGTGCTGCTGCGCATCGTCCAGCTCGCGACGGTCGGGGCGTGACGGCGCTCGGCCGCGGCCGGCGGTGGGGCGCGATCATGCTGTTCAGGCTGGCCGGCGCCATCCTGCGCGGTGCGGCTGCGCTCCATCAGCGGCACGTGATTTCGCCCGCCGGCTTGCGGACGGCGCTGTCGATGGCGCGATCGGTCGAACGGGGCCGGCGCGCGGGTCGTGCTCGGCACGGCAGCGCTGCCGGCATTCATCGCAACAACGGAAGAAGACAATGATGGCCTCGACTGAACGGTCCGATCTCGACCGATCTGCCACAGCCGCGCAGCCGATCGCAGCCGCGGAGGCGTGCAGCCCGGCGGTGTTACGTGACTGTCATAGTGGCGTGCAAATCGAAAAGGTATCGGGCGCACCCCAGTTGCTATTGCGAATGATTTGCAATAAGAGGCTGGGGATGCCAGGTGCTGATCTGGCTTTGGATGGGACGAGACGGATCGGACCGGGGACGGCGGGCAATGAATTCAAATCTCGGGTGGCACACGGCCGCCAAATCTGTGATGACGGGCGAAACTGCCAACCGTTCGCGGAACGCCGCGCCATGACCTGCGTCCGTCTCTTCCGGGTTCAGATCGCCGCCGGCGCAGCGCTCGGTGCGGCCACCTTCGGCGCGCCGGCGACCGCGGCCGATCTGCCGCTCAAGTCCCCCGCCGCCAAGGCGGTCTACAGCTGGACCGGTTTCTATGTCGGCGGCCATGTCGGTTATGGCGACGGCACCCTGGGCCCCGGCACCAATCCCATCCTGGAGCAGGGCGTGTTCTTTCCGCCCACCATCACCGGCGGGATCGGCGGCTTCCAGGCCGGCTACAACAAGGAATTCGCCAACCGCTTCGTGCTCGGCGTCGAGGCGGACGCGACTTTCACCGGCCCCACCGACCTGCCGCGGCGTGTGCCAGGGCCCTTCAATTCGTCGATCGACTATGTCGGCACGGTGCGCGGCCGCGCCGGTTACAGCTTCGGCAGCTGGATGCCCTATGTGACCGGTGGCTTCGCCTGGGGCCACACCGAGGTCAGGGTCAACGATGCCGGCGGCAACGTGATCTCCGAGCCCGGCCAGTACCAGACCGGCTGGACCGTCGGTGCCGGCGCCGAATTTGCGCTGAGCGGCAACTGGACCGCCAAGCTCGAATACGACTACATCGACCTGTCGCGCCGCACGCTCGGCCTCGACGATTTCGGCATGCCCGGCATCAGCATCGACCCGCGCATTCATTTGCTGAAATTCGGCCTGAATTACCAGCTCGGCGACTCGCCCTGGTCGGCGACGCCGACGCGGAGCGCACTGCCCGACTCCAGCGACTGGAGCGTGCACGGGCAGACCACGCTGCTCGGCCAGGGCTATCCGTCGTTCCGCGCGCCCTATTCCGGCACCAACAGCCTGCCGGGCGTGAGCCAGGTGCAGCAGACCTGGACCACGACGGCGTTTCTCGGCGTGCGGCTCTGGGAGGGCGGCGAGCTCTATTTCAACCCGGAGACGGCGCAGGGTTTTGGCCTCAACGGCACGCTCGGCCTTGCCGGCTTCCCGAACGGCGAGGCGCAGAAGGCCGGCGCCGAATTCCCGAAGATCCGGCCGCAGCGCTATTACCTCAAGCAGACCTTCGGCTTCGGCGGCGAGCAGGAAGACGTCGCGGACGGTCCGAACCAGATCGCGGGCAAGCGCGACATCGATCGCCTCACGATCGTGGTCGGCCGCTTTGCGGTGGGCGATTTCTTCGACGGCAATTCCTACGCCAAGGACCCGCGCGCCGACTTCATGAACTGGGCGATGTGGGCGTCGGCCGCCTACGACTTCCCGGCCGATCTGCCCGGCTACACCCGTGGCGCCGTGGTCGAGCTCAACCGCAAGGACTGGGCCGTGCGCGCCGGCGTGTTCCAGGTGCCCAATGCACCGAACAGCGACGTGCTGGTCTCCAACGCCAATACCGGCGGCGCGGTGGTGGAATTCGAGGGCCGCTACTCGATCTTCGATCAGCCCGGCAAGCTGCGCGTCGGCGTGTTCGGCAATCGCGGCAACACCGGCAATTACGCCCAAGCGCTCGCGATCGAGGACGCCAACCCTGCGCTCGACATCAACGACGTGATGGCCGGTATCCGCAAGGACAACACCAAATACGGTTTCTATTTGAACGGCGAGCAGCAGATCGCAACCGATGTCGGCATGTTCGGGCGCCTCAGCTGGAACGACGGCCGGACCGAGATCCTGTCGTTCACCGACGTCGATCGCAGCCTTTCGGGCGGCCTGTCGATCAAGGGCAGCCGATGGGGCCGGGCGAACGACACGATCGGCATCGGCGGCGCGATCAACGGGCTCTCCGCCGCGCACCGCGACTACCTCGCTGCCGGCGGCCTCGGTCTGCTGATCGGCGACGGTGCGCTGAACTACAGCCCGGAGCGGATCTTCGAGACCTATTACGCCTATCAGGTGAACAAGAACCTGACCGTGACCGCGGACTATCAGTTCATCACCAACCCCGCCTACAACGCCGACCGCGGCCCGGTGCACATCTTCTCCGGCCGCATCCACGGCGAGTTCTGAGGCCGCTGTAGCCCGGATGGAGCGCAGCGAAATCCGGGGTGCTTCATCCGCGCATAAAGAATCCCGGATTGCGCGGAAGCATGGATTGCCTCGTCGCTTCGCTCCTCGCAATGACAGCCTGGATGGTTGGTCGAGGTGCGGCCAAGCCGAACGCCCTCTCCCCACTTAGATATATGTAGACCCCCCGGGCTTGCCGCAAGCCCGGGGTGATCCCGTAGAACGCGCGCCCAATCGAATGGAGGAGCGCGCGATGCGGGAACATGATGTGGTGATTTCCGGCGGTGGACCGACCGGGTTGATGCTGGCGTGCGAGCTGGCGCTGGGGGGAATCGACGTTGCGATTGTCGAGCGGCGCGCCAGCCAGGATCTTATGGGCTCCCGCGCAGGCGGGCTGCACGCGCGCACCCTCGAGGTGCTCGACCAGCGCGGCGTCGCGGACCGGTTCGTCTCGGAAGGGACGCGCCATCCGGTCGTGCACGTCCACCCGATGCCGCTCGATCTCAGCGATTTTCCGACCCGGCATAATTACACGCTCGCGCTGTGGCAAAACCATATCGAGCGTATCCTGGCCGGCTGGGCCGGCGAGCTCGGCGTGCCGATCTATCGCGGGTGCGACGTGACCGGCTTTACGCAAGATGACAGCGGCGTCGATGTCACGCTGTCAGAGGGCGATGTGCTGCGGGCACAGTATCTTGTCGGCTGCGACGGCGGACGCAGCCTGGTTCGCAAGGCAGCCGGCATCGATTTCCCCGGCTTCGAACCGACCACCAGCTGGCTGATCGCGGAAGTGCAGATGGCGGAGGAGCCGCCGCTCGGCTTTCGCAACGATGCCGTCGGGATCCACGGGATCGGCAAGATCGAGGACGGACGCGGGTTGCGGCTGGTGCTGACCGAGCGGCAGCTAAAGTCCACCGAACCTGGCTTGAGCGATGTGCGCGAGGCGCTCGTCGCGGTCTATGGCTCCGACTTCGGCATCCACAGTCCCGGCTGGATCTCACGGTTCACCGACATGGCGCGTCAGGCAGGCGCCTATCGCGAACGGCGCGTGCTGCTCGCCGGCGACGCCGCGCATGTGCATCCGCCGATGGGCGGACAGGGCCTCAACATCGGCGTGCAGGACGCGGTCAATCTCGGATGGAAGCTGGCGCAGGTGGTCAAGGGCATTGCGCCGGAAAGTCTGCTCGACAGCTACCACAGGGAGCGCCACCCGATCGGCGCCCGCGTGCTGCGCAATACGATGGCGCAGGTCGCGCTGCGCCGTACCGACGACCGCTCCAAGGCGCTGGATGAATTCGTGCGCGAACTGCTCAGCATGGACGAACCGCGCAGACGCTTCGCCGCGATGATGTCCGGACTGGACATTCGATACGATTTCGGCAGCGGCCATCCGCTGCTCGGTCGCCGTCTGCCCGATCTCGATCTCGTCACCGCCGGTGGCCCGGTGCAGGCTTTCACGCTGCTGCACCTTGCGTGGCCGGTGCTGCTCAATTTCGGTGAGCCGGCCAGCGTCGACCTTACGGGATGGACCGACCGGGTTCGGCTGGTCGACGCCGCCTATGACGGCGAATGGGAGCTTCCGGCGATCGGCACCGTTGCGGCCCCGACCGCGGTGCTGGTGCGGCCCGACGGTTACGTGGCGTGGGTCGGAGAGCGAACGCAGGCTGGGCTCACTGAAGCACTGACGAAATGGTTCGGCGCGCCTGCCGGTACGTAGGGAACGTACCCCGAATGAAGCCAACGGGTCGCGCGAACGCGCGCCCGATGACAGGCTCCGCGTGATCCGAGATCGGTCGATTCACAGAGACAGGGCCCCGGATTGCGCTGCGCTTCATCCGGGCTACGGCACGACGCTTTCGCGCCTCTACCCCGCCGGCTGGAACGAGTCCGCGCGCGCCATCGCCCAGGCGTCGCGAAAGCGGCGGTCCTGGGTGCCTTCGAGCAGCTCGCCGGGGCGCAGCGTCGGGTAGAGTTCGGCAAACGTGGAGACCTCGGTGGTCGAACTGCGCTGCGAGAAGTGGATCGGGCGCAGATCCTTGGTGTGCTCGAGGCCGGCGGCGGCGAGCAGCTCGGTCAGCGCGTGCAGGGTCGAGTGGTGGTAATTGTACACGCGCTCGATCTTGTCCGGCACATAGAGCGCGCGGTTGCGGATCGGATCCTGCGAGGTGACGCCGGTCGGGCAGCGATCGGTGTGGCAGCTCAGGGACTGGATGCAGCCGAGCGCGAACATGAAGCCACGCGCCGAATTGCACCAATCGGCCCCGATCGCCATCGCGCGCGCCATGTCGAAGGCGGTCGCGATCTTCCCGGAGGCGCCGATCTTGATGCGATCGCGCGCGCCGATGCCGATCAGCGCGTTGTGGACGAAGTTGACGCCCTCGCGCATCGGCATGCCCAGATGGTCCATGAACTCGAGCGGCGCCGCGCCGGTGCCGCCTTCATTGCCGTCGACCACGATGAAGTCGGGATACAGCCCGCTCTCCTTCATCGCCTTGCAGATCGCCAGGAATTCCCAGGGATGGCCGATGCACATCTTGAAGCCGGCCGGCTTGCCGCCGGACAGTTTTCGCATGTTCGCGACGAATTCCATCATCTGGATCGGCGTTGAGAACGCCTTGTGATAGGCCGGCGAGATGCAGTCCTCGCCCATCGGCACGCCGCGGATCTTGGAAATCTCCTCGGAGACCTTCGCCGCCGGCAGCACGCCGCCATGGCCGGGCTTGGCGCCCTGGCTGATCTTGAGCTCGACCATCTTGATCTGGTCCTCGCCCGCGACGCTCGCGAACAGCTCCGGGTTGAAGGTGCCGTCGCGGTTGCGGCAGCCGAAATAGCCGGAACCGATCTCCCAGATGATGTCGCCGCCCATCTCGCGGTGATAGGGGCTGACGCCGCCCTCACCGGTGTCGTGGGCGAAGCCGCCCTTCCTGGCGCCGGCATTCAGCGCCCGCACCGCGTTCGGGCTGAGCGCGCCAAAGCTCATCGCCGAGATGTTGAAGACCGAGGCCGAATACGGCCTGGTGCAATCGGGGCCGCCGATGGTGATGCGGAATTTCTCGTCGGCTTTCGGCTTCGGCGCCACCGAGTGGTGCATCCACTCATAGCCCTCGCGATAGACGTCCTCCTGAGTGCCGAACGGCCGCTTGTCGAGCACCATCTTGGCGCGCTGATAGACCACCGCGCGGGTGTCGCGGGAGAACGGCATCCCGTCCTTCTCGCTCTCGAAGAAATACTGCCGCATCTCGGGGCGGATTTCTTCGAGCAGGAAGCGGACATGCGCCGAGATCGGGTAGTTGCGCAGCACCGCATGATTCTTCTGTGTCAGGTCACGGATGCCGAGGAACGTCAGCGCGCCGAAGATGACCAGCGGGATCAGGACGATCTTGAAGACCTTGTGGTCGAATATTCCAACCAGCAGCAGGAGCGTGGTGACGACGGCGCAGATCGTCAGCACGATGAAGCGCGGCGAGAACGGAAGCAGCATCGTATCCATCGGAATCCCCTCCGGTCTGCCCTGACTACCCTGTCGGTCGTGAGCCTAATCCAACTCGCCGAACAAGTGCACTACGGTTATACGGCCGAGCAGTCACAGATGTGACAACCGCCCGGATGGGCGGGTGCTGTGGCCGGTCAAATTGAATCGAATTGCCTTTTGCAGTGCAACGAAGGGCAACCGCGCAACTGCGCTCCCTCGCCCACTCTCTTGTCCCCGCATCCGCCTTTGGGCGAAGGCGGATGCGGGGCGAGGTGAAGCGCGCCCCGCTCAATGGTCGTGCGGCTGCAATTCGTGCGGGATGTGGCCCGGCTTCAGGCCGTCGCCGGCCAGCCACGCATTGGTGGTGTCCAGGGCGCGTGCGATGTGATCTGAGGTCCGCGAGAAATCGTAGGGCGAGCCGACCAGCGGGCAGAGCGGCGGCACCACGAAATACTCGACGTCGGGGCCGATATTCTCGAGCTCGTTGACGAGCTGGCGCGCGATCAGCAGCGTCAGCGCATGCAGCGCGTTGGCAAGCGCGCCGACCGGCGGCGCCTGGTTGGCGCAGGCATGCCCGGTCGGCAGCACGATCAGGCGTTTTGCCCCATGCCTCACCGCAACGCGGACCGGCGTGTTGCTGGAGATCGCGCCATCGGCGAGGTAGTGATCGCGGTAATGCACCGGCGTGAACGCGCCGGGGATCGCGGTCGATGCGACGATCGCCTCCGCCGTCGAGCCTTCCGACAGCACCACGCTGTCGCCGCTGATGATGTCGGTGGTGACGATGTGGATCGGGATCCGCGCATCCTCGAGATTGCGGAACGGAATGTAATCGTCGATCAGCCTGCGCACGCCGTCATGCGGGATCAGGAAATCGCGCCGCCACAGGAAGCTGACCAGCGTCCGCCAGGTCACCGGAAACACGTCCTGCCGGTTCAGGCCGCGCCAGATCTCGGCGAGCCGCGCCACGCCCGCGACCGTCGGGTCGCCGGCATAGAAGGCGCCGTTCAAGGCGCCGACGCTGGAGCCCACCACCATGTCGGCCATCACGCCATGCCCGGCCAATGCCTGCAACATGCCGACCTGGACCGCGCCAAAACTGCCGCCGCCGGCAAACACAAAGGCGGTCTTCGGTGCATCCGGATCGGTGATGGACAAGGTGCTGCTCCCTGGTCGCCACGTTCGGGGAGGGGCGCGCGGCGTTGAGGGCGTTATAGCAGCGGGGGAATGGACGGCGCTATATCAGGCGTCATTCCGGGGCGATGCGGAGCATCGAACCCGGAATCCATAACCACAAATGCAAAAGGCTGGAGCCAGATGAGGCCCCAGCCTTCGACAAACAAAAAGCAGTGGTTATGGATTCCGGGCCCATCGCTTCGCGATGTCCCGGAATGACGAAGTGGAAGGAGCCTTAACGCTCGACGAATGCCTTCTCGATCACGAAGTGGCCGGGCGTGTTGCCGCTGCCTTCCTGGAAGCCGCGGGTCTCGAACAGCTGCTTCAGCTCTTCGAGCATCGCCGGGCTGCCGCACATCATGATGCGGTCGGTCTCGATGTCGAGCGGCCCCTGATCTAGGTCGGTGAACAGCTGGTTCGAGGTGATCAGGTCGGTGATGCGGCCGCGGTTGCGGAACGGCTCGCGCGTCACGGTCGGATAGTAGGAGAGCTTCTCGGACAGCAGCGGCCCGAACAGTTCGTCGTCGCGCAGCTTGGCCACCAGCTCTTCGCCATAGGCGAGCTCGGAGACCTGGCGGCAGCCATGCACCAGCAGGATCTGGTCGTAGCGATCATAGACCTCGGGGTCCTTGATCAGGCTGGCGAACGGCGCGAGGCCGGTGCCGGTCGAGAGCAGCATCAGCCGCTTGCCGGGAATCAGATTGTCGGTGATCAGCGTGCCGGTCGCCTTGCGGCCGACCAGGATGGTGTCGCCCTCGCGGATCTTCTGCAGCTTGGAGGTGAGCGGGCCGTCCTGCACCTTGATCGAGAAGAACTCGAGCTCTTCCTCGTGATTGGCGCTCGCCATCGAATAGGCGCGCAGCAGCGGCCGCCCGTCGACCTCGAGGCCGATCATGGCAAACTGGCCATTCTGGAAGCGGAAACCGGAATCGCGGGTCGCCCGGAAGCTGAAAAGCGTATCGGTCCAGTGCTGAACGGAAAGAACCTTCTCTCGATAGAACGCGCTCATGTGTTTTCGTTTTCTCGACTGACCAGATTTAGAATGATTTGATTTCTAGACTGCTCGCGACGGCGCAGAAGTAGCCGAAATCATTGAAGATCTCGCGTGTCCATCGCGCCTGCGCATGAGATAGTCAAGACCAACTGGCGTGCAATTGCGATCTCAGAATGGCAGTCGTTCGATTTCGCGCAGAGGTTCAGCGACGGCATCGTTAACGCGCGGCGCTGCACGTAATTTACTTGCTGAGATCGGCGCCGATCTGGCAATTAATTGCTACGAAAACCGCGGCGAAGGGAAAATGTCTCGTGGTCCTGATCAGCCAGCGAACCTTCCTGGAAACCATCAAAAAATATTGTCTGGCGCACGATATTGCGGTCGAGGTCCGGTCAGGCGGCTGGCTGCTCATCTTGACCAAGGACGACGCGCGACATCTCGTGATCGGCTACGACGTCGGGCTGAACAGCGCGGTCGCGCACCAGGTCGCCAACGACAAATCGGCCTGCGCCGAGGTGCTGGCAGCGGCCGGCGTGCCAGCCATTCCGCACACGCTGTTTCTCGGCGCCAGGCTCAGCAAGCACATCCCGGGATCGGACTCGCTGGACGCGATGCAGCGTCTGCTCGACGCCCATCCGCACGGACTGGTCGTCAAACCGAATGAGGGGACGTCCGGCGAGCTCGTCGTCCGCGTGACGACGCGGGAGCAGCTCGAGGCCGCGGTCGCGCGTATCCTTGCCGCGCATCCAAGCCTTGCGATCTCGCCCTATGTCGCGATCAAGCACGAAGTGCGATTCATCGTGCTCGACGACAGCGCCCTGCTCGCCTACGTCAAATTGCGTCCATCGGTTGTCGGCGATGGCATCCATTCGCTGCGCGAACTCGCGCACAAGGCCGCACATGCTGACCAGCTCAAGACCATCACCGACGACTTCTCGCCTGCCGTGCTAGACGGCATTCCGGCCAAAGGCGAAGTACGCATCATCAACTGGCGACATAATCTTGATTCCGGCGCCGAGCCGGCGCTGCTCAAGTCCAAGGAAATGCCGTCCTTCGGCAGCGCGCTTGCGATCAAAGCCGCACAGGCTCTTCGCATTCGCTTCGCTTCCATCGACGTGGTGCAGGCCGACGGCGGCTGGCAGATTCTCGAGGTCAACTCGGGGGTAAAGATGGAAGCGCTCGGCAGGCGCGCCCCTGATCTCGTCGAGATGATTTACTCCGCCGCGCTGGACAAGGTGTTCGCGTAGGTAGCGCATCTCGCGCTTCCCTTTAGGCGCCCCCAATCAGTCTCGCAGGTGCTGCTTTTCATAGGCGGCGACGATCAGCTCCGATTGCTCGATCTGTGCCATGAGACGGTCGATCTCGGCCTGTGTTTCCGGAAATACCTCCACACCCGCCGTGTTTGCGGTTTGCAACTCCGCGAGCAGCTCACGATTCTTGGTGATCTGCTCGCGGTGCCAATCGATTTCTGGATCCTCTTGCATGAACCAATTCTCAATCCCCGAAACCTACGACGTCAGCTCGCGCAGCAGGAGGGGCGGATAAACCGGCTTCTCGAAGAACTTGACGCCGGCAGGCAGGGCGACGGCCAGCGGCAGGCCTGAGATCACCAGAACGCGCACGGCTGGGTCGCAATTGACCGCCATATGCGCGAGCGCGATCCCATCCATCTTGCCCGTGAGCTTGATGTCGGTCACGACAAGCGACGGGTGGCGCCGCTTGATGGCCAGCGCTGCCGTCTCTGCGTCCTCGCACTGGATGACGTCGAAGTGATCTTGCTCCAGCAACAGCGTGATCATGTCGCGCTGGATGATATCGTCTTCGACCACCACCGCAGTTTTTCGGTTTGGCCTCGCGTAACCCATGGCACCCTCCAAAGGGTAACCACAGTCAACGCTCGGGGACGCCGATAGTTCTGGTTCCAGGCCCAGCGACGGGCGGGTTCCGGCAAGCCTTTGCAGGTTCCAACCGGAACGACTTTCGAGGTATCGGAGTCATTGATGAGCGACGAGCTATCAGCTCGCGGCCGAAGAAAGGACGTCGTGCCAGGAGGCAAAGCTCATGAAGAACGCTGCACAGCCGGATCAGGATGTTTGCGAACCCTACGGGACCGACGTGACGACCGGCGCGCCAGGCAGTCTGTCCGCGCGACGACCGGCTGAAGATCGGGTCGACGAACATGCCAACGTCATGCGCTTCAAGACGATGGCGCGAGAAACGACCGATCCGCTCGGTGCCCGCCTGCACGACATTATTTCCGACATGGAAGCGGAGCTATCGCAAGTGGTCGACCGAATCGTCGCGGAGCGGCATTAGCCCGTCAGGCGACAAATTGGTCGATCTCACGATTGGTACTTGCCTGCCGATGCTCGAGAGATCGCGGCGCGTGGAAACTCGAAGCAAGATCCCGCCGGATCGATGGAGCGTTGATGGGGGTTATTGTTGGCCGCGCGATCTTCCAGGTCATGGTTGTGCTCGCGGCCGTCGGCATCGTTGCCCTCGCCTGCATGGCGGTGCAAGGCAGCTAGCGCCGATGCGCGAGCGTTCCCCGTCATTTTGATCCATTCGGCGGCTTGCTCATCCCGCCCAAGGGAGTACGCTTTGCGCATTCATCGACCCGGATCCAGATTATGCGCAAACTCCTTTTGAGTGTCCTGGCCGCCGCGGCGGTCGCCGCCACCCTCAATCCTCCGGCCGCCCACGCCGTATTCTGGCGCGGCGTCACGGCCCCGACCAATATCGACATCCACGGCTACCCGATCATCAAGGAGCCATATCCGAGCACATGCCAGTTGATCCATGTCAACGGATACTGGGTCCGGCAGTGCCTGGATCTGTCGCGCCGCTATTGGCGATGAACGACGCCGCGGCCGCGTGCACCGTCGTCAGGCGATCTGCGCCAGCGCCGGAGCGCTGTCCTGATCCGCCGCCGGCGCCACATCGCCGCGATGGGTGAGGCCGCGGAACGTCTCGATCCTGGCCGGCGCGCCCAGCAGGTAACCCTGCATTTCATCGCAGAGCTCGTCGCGCAGGAACTGGAGTTCTTCGTTCGACTCGACGCCTTCCGCGAGCACCGGCAGGCCAAGCCCCCGTCCGATGCCCAGCACGGCGCGCACGATGGTGGCGGCCTGCTCGTTGGTATCGACCGACTTGATGAACGAGCCGTCGATCTTGATCTTGTCGAACGGAAACGCGCGCAGGTTCGACAGCGACGAATAGCCGGTCCCGAAATCGTCCATCGCAATGCGCACGCCGAATCCCTTGACCCGCCGCAGCGTCGCCAGCGCGCGATTGAAATCGCGGACCAGCGCCGTCTCGGTGATTTCGATTTCGAGCCGGCGCGGCGAAAGCCCGCTTTCCAGCAATATCTTGTGCACGTCCTGCACGAAATTGCTGTTGTAGAGCTGCACGCCGGAGACGTTGACGGCAACCGTCAGCGGTTGCGTCCAGTTGGCCGCCTCCCGGCACGCCGTCCTCATCACCCAGTCGCCGATCTCCAGGATGGAGCCGGACTCCTCGGCGATCGGGATGAAGACCGCCGGCGAGATGTCGCCGCGGGTCGGATGCTTCCAGCGCAGCAGTGCCTCGAAGCCGGTCACGGCGCCGGAACGAATGTCCTTTTGCGGTTGATAGACCAGCCGCAGCTCGTCGCGGCCGATCGCGTGGCGCAGATCGTGCTCGATCATGCGCCGCTCGCGGACGTCGGAGCCCATCTTCGCCTCGAAGAAGCGGTAGGTGGAACGACCCTCGGTCTTGGCCCGATAGAGCGCGGTGTCGGCATGGACCAGCAAAGCCTCGCGTTCCGAGGCGTCATCGGGGCAGATCGCGATGCCGATGCTGCTCGAAATGCTCTCCACGTCGGGCATGATCTCCTTGCGGCGCAAGGCATCGAGGATGGCTTCGGCCAGATGGCTCACCGCGGACGGGCTGGCCTGCGGCACCAGGACGGCGAATTCGTCGCCGCCCAGCCGGGCCATCATATGCCGCTCGCCCAGCACCGCGGTCACGCGCGAGGCCACCGCCTGCAGCACCTTGTCGCCCGCGGCATGACCGAACAGGTCGTTGACCTCCTTGAAGCGATCGAGATCGAGGCAGAGCACCGCGAGCTTCTCGCTCTTGGCGAGTGCGATTCCGACTTCCTGATCCATCCGCGCGTTGAAGTGGCTGCGGTTTGGCAACGACGTCAGCGCATCATGGTGCGCCAGGTAACGAATATGCCGCTCCGCCTCGCGGCGCGCGCGCAGGTCGCGAACCGCAATGACGTGATGCGGCCGCCCGGCAAAATCGAGCGATCGCATGATCAGTTCGACCGGGATCATCGAACCATCGGTGTGATGCAGATTGGTCTCGATCGGCTTGTGCGGATCGGCGACGATCCTGGCGAGCGCGATCCGATCGGGAAAGCAGGTTGCGAGCCGGCAACCGACCAGTTGCTCGGAGGCGGCGCCCGCCAGATGCACGAGGCTGTCATTCACGGTCACGATCAGGTCGCCGTCACAGACCAGCAGCCCCTCGATGGCTCCGTTGGCGAGACCGCGCATGCGATCGGCCTCGATCTCCATCCGGCGCCGCTCGCGCAGATCGAGCGCGCTGCCGGTCAGCGCGAGCAGGATGATGATGAAGCTCGCGACGCCGACGGCGCCGGCAAGCCATTCGGCGGGCAGCGCCGAGCGCGACACCTGGATCGTCGGATCGGGAACGATCGATACCGCGCCCATCGCCGTGAAGTGGTGGCTGCAGATCGCGAGCGTCAGCAGCAGCGCGCCCACGGCCTTCCACTTTTCGGAGCGGTCATGGAGACCGGCGGGCAACGCCGCGGCGCCGATCACCGCACCAATCACAATCGAGACGACGACGAGCGTTCGATCCCAGAGGATGATTCCGGCGATCTCGAAGGCGGCCATGCCGGTGTAATGCATCGCGGCGATGCCGCCGGCGACGATTGCGCCGCCCAGCGCCGGTCCGAACCGCCAGCCCGGCCGCATCGCGACCGCCAGCCCCACGCCGGTGAGCACGATGGCCGCGACCAGCGAGAGAAAGGTCAGCTTGATGTTGTAACCGCTGGGAATTCCGGGCGTGAAGGCCAGCATCGCGATGAAGTGCGTCGCCCAGATGCCGAAGCCGGTGGACACCGCCGACACCACCAGCCAGACGCCGCGCATTTGACCGACGGAACTGCGCGCATGGCGCAGCAGGTTGATGGCTGCATAGGATGCGAGGCTACAGACGACGGCGGCCAGCCCGACGAGCCACAGGTCATGCTCGGTCGCGATGCAATTATAGACCTTGAACATCCGATCACTGCCGCAATTTGATGGACCCATAACGGGCCGTTATGGCCCGACGATAGGCGGCAGCGTCTTAGGAGTGGTAAATCCCCGTAAAAGACCGGAGTTTAGCGCTTAACATGGTAAATAATTGGCGTCGACGCGCGCGGTCACGGCCGGTGCGGCCGCATGCCGAGCGCGGGCTCTCTTCTTTCCGGACGACGCCCGGCCCGGGCGGCCGTTCGGCAGCCTAATTGCTCTGCCCCTCGTCGAGCACCTTGAAGGCCTCTTCGAGCTGCGGCGAGAGCGCGACGTTGAGCTTCTCGCCGGTCGGCAGCCGGCCGACGAACCATTTGTTGTAGAGCGGGATGATGTCGCGGTTCGAGGCGAGCCTGCGGAAGGCGCGCTCGACCACGTCCTTCATCTGCGGCTCGCCCTTGCGGTACATGATGCCGTAGGGATCGTAGGACAGATAGTCTCCGGTGACGCGGAATTTGTCGTGCGACTTGTGCCGCGCGATCAGGCCGTAGAGCAGGATGTCGTCGGTCGCGAACGCATCCGCCTTGCCGTCCACCAGCATCTGGTAGGACTGCTCATGGTCGCCTGCGGTCACGATGTTGAGGCCGAGCTGTTGCTTGGTGTCGACATTGTGCATCGCCTGCTCATTGGTGGTGCCTTTGGTCACCACCACCGTCTTGCCCTTCAGGTCGGCGACCTGGGTAACACCGGAGGCCTTCGGCACCATCAGCTTGGTGCCGGCCACGAACATCAGCGGCGAGAACGCGACCTGCTTGGCGCGCTCGGAGTTCGCCGTGGTCGATCCGCATTCGAGGTCGATCTTCTTGTCGACGACCGCCGGAATGCGGTCGTCGGAGGTGACCTTGACGTAGTCCACCTTGAGGTTGGCGTCGTCGACCTCGGCGCCGATCTCCTCGACGATCGCATCGCACAGCTCGAGGCTGTAGCCGATCGGCCGGTTGGAGTGGTCGAGGAACGAGAACGGCGGCGAGCTCTCGCGATAGCCGATCCGCACACTGTGCGTGGCCTTGATGTTGGCAAGCGTGGGGCTGAGCCCCTCGCCCGCCGGTTGTGCGGACACCGGACCAGCGAGCAGGCTTGCCGCCAGCAGGCATGCCGACAGCAGCCATGTCGACGGCAGAGGCCCCTCCGCCCGGACCGGCCTCCAGCGGGCGCGATGCATGCATCCCTCCCGTCAATGGCCGGCCATCACGGCGCCGGGCACCGCGTCCTGCGGCACCGCGTCGTCGGGCCCGAGCTCGTGCTCGGCCTTCAGCTCGCCCTCCCACTTCGCGACCACCGACGTCGCCAGCGAGTTGCCGATCACGTTGGTGGCGCTGCGGCCCATGTCGAGGAAGGTGTCGATGCCCATGATCATCAACAGGCCGGCCTCGGGGATGCCGAACTGCGACAACGTCGAGGCGATCACCACCAGCGACGCGCGCGGCACGCCGGCGACGCCCTTCGAGGTGATCATCAGGGTCGCCAGCATCGCGAGCTGCGTGCCGAGCGACATCTCGATGTGGTAGGTCTGCGCGATGAAGATACTCGCGAAGGTGCAGTACATCATGGTGCCGTCGAGATTGAAGGAATAGCCGAGCGGCAGCACGAAGGCCGAGATCCGCGAGGAGGCGCCGAACTTGTTCAGTCCCTCCAGCGTCTTCGGATAGGCCGCCTCCGACGAGGCGGTCGAGAACGCGATCATCAGCGGCTCGCGGATCAGCCGCAGCAGATGACTGTAGCGCGGCCCGATCACGATGAAGCCGACCGCGACCAGGATGCCCCACAGGATCAGCAGCGACAGGTAGAAGCCGCCCATGAACACGATCAGCTTCCAGAGCACGCCGAGGCCGTTCTTCGAGACCGTCGCCATGATCGCGGCCCACACCGCGATCGGCGCGAACAGCATCACATAGCCGGTGACCTTGAGCATGATGTGCGCGAGGTCGTCGATCAGGCCCATGATCGGCTTCGACCGCTCAGGCATGGCGCCGAGCGCCACCGCGAAGAACACCGCGAACACCACGATCTGCAGGATTTCGTTCTGCGCCATCGCGTCCGCGATCGAGGTCGGGATCAGATGGGTCAGGAATTTCTCGATCGAGAACGCAGAGACCGGCAGGCCGGTCGACTGCGCCTTATCGGGGAGCGTGCCGGGGAAGTTGGCGCCGGGCTGCAGCAGATTGACCATCACGAGGCCGAGCAGCAGCGAAACGAAGGAGGCGGAGACGAACCAGCCCATGGTCTTGGCGAAGATGCGCCCGAGCTTGGCGCCGCTTCCCATATGGGCAATGCCGCCGACCAGGGTGGCGAACACCAGTGGCGCGATGATCATCTTGATCAGGCGCAGGAACAGCATCGCGATCAGGTTGACGTCTGCTGCGATCTCGGCGCGGCTGTCAGGCAGATAGTTGAAGACGAGCGTCCCCATCGCGATGCCAAGGACCATCGCAATCAGGATGTACTGCGTAAACCTGTTCGACATTCTCTTACCCCCGTAAGTTCCCGGCGAAGGGCAAGTGTGGCAGATTTACGCAGCTACGCAACACGCTTCGCGTCCAGCGGGACTTTGCCGAAACGTTCCCGTTGTGGAATGCCAGCGCGCGGATTAGCGTTGATGCAGCGCACAATCTGTGCAACGAGCTGCGCACGCGGCAGCCAACTGCATCCGAAACGACCAACGCGAGGGGGAGACATCCATGAACGACACCGTCAATCGCCAGATCCTGCTGGTTGAAAAGCCGACCGGCAAGCTTGGCCCCGAGCATTTCCGTCTGACCAAGGGCACGGTGCCCGTGCCGAAGGACGGCGAGGCGCTGGTGCGGACGCGCTACATCTCGCTCGATGCCGCCAACCGCGCCTGGATGCACGGCGCCACCTACCGCGCCGCGGTGGAGGCCAACACCGTGATGGCCGGCGGCAGCATCGCCGAGGTGGTGTCGTCGAACGACCCCGGCCTGAAGCCGGGCGACATCGTGTTCGGCGACACCGGCTGGCAGGACTATGCCGCGGTTCCCGCCAAGCATCTGGCGAAGATGCCGAAGCTCGAGCCGATGACGCATCTGCTCAGCGTCTACGGCGTCGCCGGGCTGACCGCCTATTTCGGCCTGCTCGATGTCGGCAAGCCCAAGGAGGGCGAGACCGTGGTGGTGTCGGCCGCCGCCGGCTCGGTCGGCTCGATCGTCGGCCAGATCGCCAGGATCAAGGGCTGCCGCGTGGTCGGCATCGCCGGCGGCAAGGACAAGTGCCATTGGCTGACCTCGGAACTCGGCTTCGACGCCGCGGTCGACTACAAGGACGGCGCCACCTACAAGGCGCTGCGCGCAGCCGCGCCGAAGGGCATCGACGTCTATTTCGACAATGTCGGCGGCGATATTCTCGAGGCCTGCCTGGCACAGATGAACAACCGCGGCCGGATCGCCTGCTGCGGCGCCATCTCGCAATATGACGGCGTGCCCTCCGCGCACGGCCCGCGCGGTGTGCCCGGCCTGATCGTGGTGAAGCGGCTCGTCATGCAGGGCTTCATCGTGATGGACTACATGGACCAGCGCGATGCCGCGCTCGCCGACCTGCAATCCTGGGTCTCCTCCGGCAAGCTCAAGGTGCAGGAAGACGTCATCGCCGGCATCGAGAACACCCCGCAGGCGCTGATCGGCCTGCTCGCCGGCGAGAACCGCGGCAAGCGCATGGTGAAGGTGTAACGGCAAGCACGATGTCGTAGGGTGGGTTAGCGCAGCGTAACCCACCGACGTCGTGCCGTGGAGAAGATGGCAGGTTACGCCTTCCGCCTTCGCTCGTTGGGCTACGGCGGACGTAGTCGGCTAACCCGCCCTACGCGGCTCAGTCCCGTCATGCTGAGGTGCGCGCTCTTGCGCGCCTCGAAGCATGCACGGCCCGGCTGGTGGCCGTCGACCCTTCGAGACGGCCGCTTCGCGGCCTCCTCAGGGTGACGGGGAGAAATTAGATGCGCGGAGCTAATGCACCGTGCCGGGTGCCTCCGCTGCCGCTTGCGGCGCGGCCTTGCCCTTCTTCGCCTTGCGCCAGTTCTCAAAACTCTGCACCACGACGAAGAACGCCGGCACGAACAGCACCGCAAGGCAGGTCGAGGCGATCATGCCGGAGAACACCGTGATGCCGATCGACTTGCGGGCGTTGGCGCCGGCGCCGGTCGCCAGCACCAGCGGCAGCACGCCGAGGATGAAGGCAAAGGACGTCATCAGGATCGGCCGGAATCGGGCGCGGGCGGCGTCGATCGCCGATTCCAGCACCGGCTTGCCGTCGCGGACGTGATGCTCCAGCGCGACCTCGACGATCAGGATCGCGTTCTTGGCCGAGAGCGCGATCAACAGGATGGTGCCGATCTGGGTGTAGAGGTTGTTCTCGATGCCCAGGCTCAGCAGCACCAGCGTCGGGCCGAGCAGCGACAGCGGCACCGCCAGGATCACCGAGATCGGCGCGTACCAGCTCTCATATTGCCCGGCGAGCACCAGATAGACCAGCAGCAGCGCCAGCGCGAACACATAGTAGATCTGGCCGCCGACTTCCTTCTCCTGGTACGACATCGCGGTCCACTCGAAGCCCGCGCCGGGCGGCAGCGTCCTGGCCGCGATCTCCTCCATCAGCGCCATCGACTGGCCGGACGAGTAGCCCTGCGCCGGCAGCCCGATGACGGAGGCGGACGGATAGAGGTTGTAGAGGCTGATCAGCGACGGTCCGACCGAGGGCGTGATGTTCGCCACCGTGCCGAGCGGGATCATGTCGCCGTTGCTGTTGCGCACCATCATGTTCTGGATGTCGCGCAGGGTCAGACGGTACTGCGCCTCGGCCTGGGTGTAGACCTGGAAGGTGCGGCCGAACTTGGTGAACTGGTTGACGTAGCTGGCGCCGAGATAGGACGACAGCGCCGCGAAGATCTGGTCGGTGGTGACGTGCAGGGTCTGGGTCTTGACCCGATCGACCTCGACGTCGAACTGCGGCACCATCGAGCGGAACGACGACTGCACCCGCTGCAGCGCGCTCTGGGTCTGCGCATTGGCCACGATCGCGCCGGTGATCGCCTGCAGCTTGCCGTAATCGGCATTGCCGTCGCGCAGCTCGACCTGCATGGCGAAGCCGGCGGCGTTGCCGATGCCCTGGATCGGCGGCGGCGGGATCACCAGGATGCGCGCCTCCGGGATCACCGCGAGCTTGTCGTTGAGCCCGTAGACCAGCGAACGCAGATCCTCGCCCGGCCCGCGCGCGCTCCAGTCCTTCAGGATCAGGTACGCGACGCCGGCATTGGCGAGGCTCGAGGAGTTGTCGAGCGCCGAGATGCCGGCGATCGAGACCACCTGATCGACGCCGGGCGTCTTGCCGGCAATCTCGGTGACCTTGTCGAGCACCTGCTGGGTACGGTCGAGTGCCGCGCCGTCCGGCAGCTGCACCGCGGCGAGCAGATAGCCCTGGTCCTCGATCGGAATGAAGCCGGTCGGCACCCGCGACAGGCCGTAACCGGCGAGCCCGATAATGATCAGCGCGACCGCGACCGAGGTCCTGGCATGCCCGGCGATGCCGCCGACCACACGCGTATAGCCGCGCTCCAGCCGGTCATAGACCGCGTTGAAGCCGCGATAGAAGACATTGCGTTGCTCGGCCGGCGCCGGAGGACGCAGCCACAGCGCGCATTGCGTCGGCTTCAGGGTCGCGGCGTTGACCGCACTGAGCAACGCGGTGGCGGCAATCACAAGCGCGAATTGCGCGTACATCCGCCCGGTCAGCCCGGGCAGGAAGGCCGCCGGCAGGAACACCGAGATCAAGACCAGCGTGATGCCGACGATCGGCGCGAACAATTCGTCCATCGCCTTGATCGCTGCGTCGTGGCCGTTCATGCCGCGCTCGATATTGTGCGCGGCGCCCTCGACCACCACGATGGCGTCGTCGACCACGATGCCGATCGCCAGCACGATCGCAAACAGCGTCGAGAGATTGATGGTGAAGCCGAGCGCCGCCATGCCGGCGAACGCGCCGATGATCGTGACCGGCACCGTGGTCGCCGGCACCAGCATCGCCCGCCAATCCTGCAGGAACACCAGGATCACGACCAGCACCAGCAGGCCGGCCTCGATCAGCGTCTTGTAGACCTCCGCGATCGAGGCGTTGACGAATTTGGTGGTGTCGAACGGCGTGTCGTATTTGATGTCCTGCGGAAACTGCCTGGCGAGCTCCGTCATCTTCTTCTCGACCGCCTTCTCGACCTGCAATGCATTGGCACCCGGCGACTGGAACACGCCGATGCCGACCGCAGGCTTCTGGTTCAGCGAGAATATCTGGCTGTAGGTCTGCGCGCCGAGCTCGACCCAGCCGACGTCGCGAACTCGGGTAACGTCGCCGACCGTGCCTGATTTGACGATGATGTCCTCGAACTGGCTCTTGTCGTCGAGCCGGCCGTTGACGTTCAGCGTGTACTGAAACGCCTGCCCGGCCGGTGTCGGCGGCGCGCCGACCTGGCCGGCGGTGACCTGCTGGCTCTGCTGCTGGATCGCCTGGATGACATCCTGCGGCACCAGCCCGCGCACCTGCAGCTTGTTCGGATCGAGCCAGACCCTCATCGAATATTGCCCGGCGCCGAACACCGTGACGTTGCCGACGCCGGGCAGCCGCGACAGCTCGTCCCTGATATTGATGGTGGCGTAGTTCGACAGGAACAGGCTGTCATAGGTCTTGTTCGGCGAGGTCAGCGTCACGAACAGCAGGATCGAGGTCGATTTCTTCTGCACCGTGACGCCCTGGTTCTGCACCGCGGACGGCAGCTGCGACAGCGCCGAGGAGACCCGGTTCTGCACCAGCACCTGCGCGAAGTTGAGATCGGTGCCGATCTTGAAGGTCACCGTCAGCGTATAGGTGCCGTCGGCGCCGCTGTAGGACTGCATGTACAGCATGTCCTCGACGCCGTTGACCTGCTGCTCGATCGGCAGCGCCACGGTGTCGACCACCGTCTTGGCCGAGGCGCCCGGATAGCGCGTCGTCACCTGCACTGTCGGCGGCACCACGTCGGGATATTGCGCGACCGCGAGGTTATACAGCGCCACGCCGCCGAGCAGGATCATCAGGATCGCGATGACGTTGGAAAGGACCGGGCGCTCGATGAAGAATTTCGAGATCATGGCGCGCCCCTCACTTGGCCGCGGCCGGCGTCGCGTCGCCCTTCTGCATCTGCGGATCGACCTTCTGCCCGGGGATCGCACGCAACAGTCCGGCGGTCACCACGCGGTCATCGGCCTTCAGCCCGCTCTCGATGACGCGCAGTCCCTCGTCGAGTGGACCGGTCGTCACCTTGCGCTGCTCGACCACATTGTCGGCATTGACGACCAGCACGTAGCGGCCGGCCTGGTCGCTGCCGATCGCGACGTCGGGCACCAGCAACGCGTTGTCCTGCTTGTCGAACGGCACCCGAACGCGGACATAGAAGCCCGGCAGCAGCACGCGATCCGGATTGGGCACCTGGCCACGAACCGCAAGCGTGCCGGTCGACTGGTTGACCGTCGGCGAGACGTAGTCGAGCTTGCCCTTGTGCGGATAGCCGGTCTCGGTCTGCAGGCCGACCTCGATCGGCAGCTGCCTGATCTCATTGGTCGTCATGCCACGGCGGCGCGCTTCATCGCGGACGCGCTGCACGTCCTGCTCATTGACATTGAAATTCACATAGATCGGGTCGAGCTGCACGATGGTGGCAAGCTGGGTCGGCGACGCCACGCCGACCAGCTCGCCGACCGAGACCAGATGGTTGCTGACAATGCCGTCGAACGGCGCGGCAACGTTGGTGTAGCCGTAATTGACCGCGGCGATCTTGGTGTTGACCTGAGCCTGTTGCAGATTGGCCTGGGCGTTGTCCCGCGTCGATGTCGAGGTTTCCAGCGTCGCCTGCGAGACCGCCTGGCGCTGCACCAGATCCTGCTGCCGCTTGAAGTCGGACTCGGCCTGCTTCAGCGTCGCCTGCGCGCCGACTTCGGCGGCTTGCGCCTGCTCCAGCTTCAGCTTGTAGGTCTCCGGCTCAATCGTGAACAGGGTGGTCCCCTCCTTCACCGGCGAGCCGTCCTGATAGTTGATCGACGCCAGAAAACCCTGCACGCGCGCGACCAGATCGACGGTCTTGATCGGCGCGGTGTTGCCGGTGGCATCCAGATAGCGTGTGATGGCGCGCTGCACCGGCGGCGCGACATCGACCTTTGGGGGCGACGGCGCAACAAAACTATTTTGCTCGCAGGCACTTAAACTGACAAAGGCGGATGCGATGAACGCGATGCGCGTGAGCGGCGCATTTCGCATCCGCACAAAATTGCTCTGACTGAAATGTGCCGACGCGCGCGCATGCCTCATTTCCGAGCCTCGATTCAAATGACTTAATTCAAAGCCGTCGTGGCGAGCAAAAAATCCGCGTGCGTCATCCATAGCAACAATCCGCTTGCGGCGGAACTCGAAAGCGAAAATGATGTCACTCGCCGAGGTTGTCAAAGCAAGTCATTTTCAGAACCCAGTTCAATTGAGCCGCAAGCTGCCGGCACGACGAGAGGATTTATTCCGATGATCAATGCGTTGATACGTGCAACGAAGCTGTCCGCATGGCTCGGGCTTGCGGCATTCATCAGCACGGCGCCGGCCCTGTCGCAGGCGCCAAGCCAGGCGCAGCGCGACGCCATCAAATCGCAATGCCGCGACGACTACATCGCACATTGCTCGAGCGTTCCGCCGGGCGGCGAAGCGTCACTGCAATGTCTGCAAAAGAACATGGCAAGTCTCGCGCCGGGCTGCGCCACCGCAGTGAAGGCCGTGGACGCGCCGGCCGCCGCGCCTGCGGTAGCCAAAACCGACGCGGCACCCGCAGCAGCGGCAGCCAAGCCCGCCGCCGCTGCGGCTGCACCGAAGGCGGCCGGAGCGCCATCCAGCGCGCAGGTTTCAGCGATCCGCAGCGCATGCCGCTCCGACTATCCCAAGGTCTGTGCGGGCGTGCCGACCGGTGGCGCACCGGCGCTGCAATGCCTGGAGAAGAACAAGGGCAGGCTGTCGCCGGCCTGCGAAAAGGCCGTGGCGGCTGCCGGCGGTGCCGCACCGGAGGCAGGCGCTGCGGCAACCGCTGCACCGGCCGCGGCGCCAGCGGCGGCGCCAGCCGTGATCGTCCTGCGGCCGCTGCGGCCGCGCGAAGAGCTGTTCGTGCTGCGCTCGGCCTGCGGCGCGGATGTCCGCTCGATCTGCGGCGGCGTCCAGCCCGGCGGCGGGCGGATCGTGCAATGCCTGGCGACCAATGCCGGCTCGCTCTCGCCGGGATGCCGCGACGTGCTGGCGCCGTTCGCGGCCCGGTGATCCTGTTGCCAAGCAACTGACCGGAAAGGGAAGCGAACAATGCTGCGACTTGTCCTGACCGCCGCGCTGCTCTGCGGCGCGACCGCCGTCTACGCCCAGGAGCTGACCAGCGCACAGCGCGACGCCTGCATGGGCGACTACGAGAAGTTCTGCAAGAGCGTGACGCCCGGCGGCGGGCGCATCATCGCCTGTCTCGCCAGGCAGAGCGACAAGCTGGCACCCGCCTGCAAGAAGGTGCTGGCGGAGGCGGAGAAGAAATAGCCGCACGGGCGGCGAGACGACATGTGCCCGGCGATGGCCGGGCACGGAGCCGCAGCACCTTGTTGTCATCCACAGGCCAACCAACCTCACCCCGGGAGAGGGAACATGATGCGTTCATTATTGCTGATCGCTGCGGCCCTGCTGTCCTTTGCCGCGACCATGACTTTCGAGTCCTCCGACGCCAACGCCGTCGTCTGCGCGCGCGGCCCCTATCGCGCCGGATGCGCCAGCACGCGCGGCGCGGTTGTCGTCCGCAAACCCGTCGTTGCCGGCTGCCGCTGGGTATGGGTCGACGGGGTCAAGGTCCGCCGCTGCTACTGAGCCTTTCGGCGCTGACAGGGTAGTCGCCGCGCATTTTCCCTCTGGCGTTCCCGCCAGAGGGCGATTAGTCTGGACCCAAATTGTAAGTACACTGTCAATCTGGGAGGCAGACGTTGCGGATCGCCGTGATTGGCGGAGGGCCCGGCGGGCTCTATTTCGCCTATCTCTGGAAGAAGCGTCATCCTGACGCCGAGATCGACCTGTTCGAGCAGAACGCGGCCGGCGCCACCTGGGGATTCGGCGTGGTGTTCTCCGAGCAGGCGCTGGACTTCCTGCGCGCCGACGATCCCGAGACGGTCGACGCCATCACCCCAGAGATGGAGAGCTGGAAGAACATCACCCTCAATCTGCGCGGCGAGAGCGTCGAGATCGACGGCGTCGGCTTTTCCTCGATCGGCCGGCTCAAGCTGCTGACCATCCTGCAGGAGCGGGTGCGCAGCACAGGTGTCACGCCGCGCTTCGATACTATCGTACAATCGGTCGATCAACTCAGGGGTTACGACCTGATCGTCGCCGCCGACGGGCTGAACTCGATGGTCCGCCGCAGCTTCGAGGCTGCGTTCGGCGCGTCGGTCTCGCATTCCTCCAACAAATTCGCCTGGTACGGCACCACAAAGCCCTTCGCGACGCTGTCGCAGACCTTTGTGGCGACCGGCGTGGGCTGGTTCAACGCCCATCACTATCGCTACGCCAAGGACATGAGCACCTTCCTGGTCGAATGCGACGCCGCGACCTGGGACGCTTACGGCTTCGCCGACAAGACGATCGAGCAATCGCAGGCGATCTGCGAGGACGTGTTCGCCGCGACGCTGGACGGCCATCGGCTGATCTCGAACAAATCGGTGTGGCGCAACTTCCCGTGGATCTGGAACGAACGCTGGTCGCACGGCAACATGGTGCTGATCGGCGACGCCTTGCATTCCGCGCATTTCTCGATCGGCTCGGGCACGCGGCTCGCGATCGAGGATGCGATCGCGCTGACCAAGGCACTGGAAAGCGAGGGCGGCGTCGCCCCTGCCCTTGCCCGTTACGAGGCCGAGCGCAAGCCGATCGTGAAGAAGCTCGTCACCGCGGCACGGACCAGCGCCGACTGGTACGAGCACTTCCCGGCTCATATGCAGCGCGATCTGATGGACTTCGCCTACAGCTACATCACCCGCTCCGGCCGGATCGACGACGGGCGGCTGCGCGCGATGTCGCCTGCCTTCATGGCCCGTTACGAAGCCGCAAAGGGACGCTCATGACCGGGATCGCCGACCAGGTTCCGCAGGACAATCCCGGTGCGCGCGAGATCGGCTTTACGATCCCCGAGCGCTATAATGCGAGCCGCATCCTGTTCGACAATCTCGGCAACGGCAACGCCGAGCGCCTGGCGTTGACCGGGCCGGCCGGCACGCGGACCTATCGCGAGCTCTGCGCTGACGCCGCGCGCTGGGGTCACGCCTTCCAGTCACTCGGCTTGCAGCGCGGCGACCGCGTGCTGCTGTTCCTCGATGATACCCCGGCCTATCCGGCGGCGTTCTTCGGCGCGGTGCGCGCCGGCTTCGTGCCGCTCTTGATCAACACGCTGACGACGCCGGAGCTGCTGCAATTCTATCTGTCCGACGCCGGCGCGCAGGTCGCGGTCACCGACGCCGAGTTCTGCACGCGCTTCAATGCCGAGGCCTGCAAGGATACGCCGCTGCAGACGCTGGTCGTGGTCAATGGCACAGCCGGCGATCACGCTGTTGCGGAAACGCGTAACGCCGGCGAATGGCTGCATGGCTTTCCGAGCGAGCTCGACGCGGCCGACACCCATCGCAACGAGATGGCGTTCTGGATGTATTCGTCGGGCTCGACCGGCCGCCCCAAGGGCATCGTGCATCTGCAACACGACATGGCCTATAGCGAACGCGCCTTTGCCCGCAGTGTGCTGAAGCTTGCGCCCGGCGACATCTGCTTCTCGGTGCCGAAGATCTTCTTCGCCTATGGTTTCGGCAATTCGATCACGTTTCCCTTCTCGGTCGGCGCTACCACGCTGCTGCTGCCGGGCCAGCCGAAGCCGGCCGCGATCTTCAACGCGATCGGGCAGTACCGGCCGACCGTGTTCTTCGGCCTGCCGACGCTCTACATATCCCTGACCAAGGCCGAGGGCGCGGACGCTGCCGATTTCTCCTCGCTGCGGATGGCGGTCTCGGCCGCCGAAGTGCTGTCCGCCGAGGTCTTCAATGGCTGGAAGCAGCTGACCGGGCTCGAGATCATCGAAGGGCTCGGCTCGACCGAGGTGCTGCACGTCTATCTCAGCAACCGCGCAGAACAGAAGAAGCTCGGCGCCGCAGGCCTGCGCGTGCCGGGCTACGAGATCATGCTGCGCGACAGCGACGGCCGCGAGGTCGGCGACAATCAGGAAGGCATTTTGTGGGTGCGCGGTGATTCCGCCACGCCATTGTACTGGAATCGGCCGGACAAGACCGCCGAGACGGTGCGTGAGGACGGCTGGATCTACACCGGCGACCGCTTCATGCGCGACAGCGACGGCTTCCACTTCTTCCGCGGCCGCGCCGACGACCTGATCAAGATCTCCGGCCAGTGGGTCTATCCGCTGGAGGTCGAGCTCTGCCTCGCCGATCACCCCGATGTCCGCGAATGCGCCGTCTACGCCGCCGAGCTGCCGGATCGGCGCATGACGCTGCGCGCGGTGGTGGTGATGAACAAGGCCGGCTTCGACAGCGATGAGGCAACACGGCGGCTGCAGGATTACGTCAAGGCGAAGCTCTTGCCGTACAAATATCCGCGCGAGGTGAAATTCATCGACGAGCTGCCGAAGACCGGCACGGGGAAGATCGATCGCCAGGCGGTGATGCGGATGTGAGCGGTGCTGCCGAGATCGCGCACCACGTTGCTGTCGCCTGATCTCAATCTCGACATCTCGCCCGGGGCTCACCCCTCTCCCCACCCCTGCCCCCGCAAGAGGGGAGGGAGCCCGAGCAGCGTGCTCACCTCACTCGCATGTGCGACAATCCATGCCTACGGACGTAAGAGAGGCACCGGCGGACGGGTTCCCTCCCCCCTTGCGGGGGAGAGGGGTGGCCACACGGCGTGCTCTTTAATCCGCGTGCCGCAGCTAACCGCCCAGCCCCGTCCCACCATACAGCCACGCGATATCGTCGCACCATTCAGCTTGCGACTTCGCGCTCATGATCGCGTTGCGGATGCGGGCGTGCTCGCCTGAGGGATGGTAGACGTGCTCGCCGATCGCACGCGACATCAGCTGCACCCGCGCGGTGCGCGGAAAGCGCTGCGCCCGGTAGGCATCCAGCGCTGCCGGCTGATCGTCGTGACTGGCCAGCATGTGCGACAGGCAGACCGCGTCCTCCATCGCCTGGCAGGCGCCCTGCGCAAAATATTGGAGCATCGGATGCGCGGCGTCGCCGAGCAGCACCACGCGGCCGTCGATCCAGCGCTCGGTGGGATCGCGATCGCACAGCACCCAGAGCTTCCAATTGGTGCCGTGGCGGATGATGGTCTGCGCCCGCTCATGGACGTGGGTGAAGCCTTTCATCACCTCTTCCTCGGAGACCGGCTTGCCGGCGACCGGCTCCGGCGCGTCGTTGTGATAGGTGACGACGAGGTTGAACACCTTCCAGCCCGACAGCGGATAATGCACGATGTGGCATTTCGGGCCGGCCCACAGCGTAGCTGCGTTCCAGCGCAGATCCTCCGGCATCTGCTCGGTCGGGATCACGGAACGATAGGTGGTGTGGCCGGAGACGCGCGGCGGGCCGTCTGCCGTCACCTGCTTGCGGATATTCGACCACAGGCCGTCGGCGCCGATCAGAAGACGTCCGGTGACCCGCTCGCCACTGCCGAGCCTGGCGGTCACCGATGAGCCGTCCTGTTCGTAGCCGACCACCTCGCTGCTGACGCGCAGTTCGATCAACTCGTGCCTCTCGCAGGCGCGCAGGAACACGCCGTGCAGATCGCCGCGATGCACCACGGCATAGGGGTTGCCGAACCGAGCGCGGAAGGCGTCGCCGAGGTCGATATGGGTGATCTCGTCGGCGGTGAGTGCATCCATCAGCCGCAACTGGTCGATATAGACGGCCATGTTGCGCGCCGCCTCGCCGACGCCGAGATAGTCGAAGGCATGGAACGCATTCGGCCCGAGCTGAATGCCGGCACCGATCTCGCCGAGCGCTGCGGCCTTTTCCAGCAGGATCGAGCGGATTCCCTTTTGTGCGAGCCCCAGCGCCACGGCGAGACCACCGATGCCGCCGCCCGCGATCAGGACAGGCCTCGTCTCCGCCATCAGCCCGACCTCCCGAGATGCTCGAGCGCGTCCTCGGCGCGCAGCGGCACCCGCGACGCCTCGTTGTTGAGGTCGACGAGCTGGGTCAGGAGCGCGAGAAGCGTCTTGCGATCGGCAGGCTTCAGCGGTTGCAGCATCCGCGCCTGCGCCTTGTCGACTGAGGGCATGATGTCGTTGAGCACGGACGCGCCGGCCTTGGTGAGGTAGAGCAGCTTGACGCGCTTGTCCTCGGGCGACGGTTTGCGGGCGATGAACGCCTTGGCCTGCAACCGCTCGATCACGTTGCCGAGCGTGGAGCGGTCGAACGCGATCACCGCCGAGAGCCTCGTGGCGTCGATGCCGGGATGGGTCGAGATCGTCACCAGCGCGGCGTATTGCACCGGCGTCAGGTCGAACGCCTTGCACTCCTCGATGAACAGCGCGACCGCGATCTGCTGCATCCGCCGGAACAGATAGCCGGGCGCGGTGTAGACCGCGTCCATGGTGACGGGCGTTGGCTTGCTACTCGGCATCGGGCTGCTTGTCCGGGACGGCGTCGGCGAACGCCTTGACCTGCTTTGCTGCGGCCTCGGCCTTGAGCAGGCGCGGATAGGCTGAGACATCGACGCCGAAGCGCCGCGCATTGGCGAGCTGCGGCACCAGGCAGAGATCGGCGAGCGTCGGCTGGTCGCCGAAGCAAAACGGCCCGGTCTCTTCGGCAATCAGCGTCTCGCAGGCCGACAGGCCCTCGCGATTGGCCCAGGCCGCCCATTCCGTCACCTGCGCCTCGGGCAGGCCGAGCTGACGCAGCCGCGCCAGCACCTTCAGATTCTGCACCGGATGGGTGTCGCAGGCGATCGCCTGCGCGAAGGCCCGCACCTTGGCGCGCCGCAACGGATCCTTCGGCAGCAGCGGCGGAGTGGGATTGGTCTCGTCAAGCCATTCGATGATCGCCAGCGACTGGGTGAGGATCGCCCCCGCATCGCTCTCCAGCGTCGGCACCAGCCCCTGCGGATTGATCGCGAGATAGGCCGGCGCGCATTGCTCGCCCTTGCGCAGATGATGCGGCAGATGCTCCGGTGTCAGACCCTTCAGATTGAGGGCGATCCGGACCCGGTAGGACGCGCTGCTCCGGAAATAGCCATGCAGCTTCATCGGAACCTCCCTTGCATTCGTGATTGGCTTGTTTCATTGACGCTAGCCATATTGTCAGTATACTGTCAATTAAATTGAACCGACAAGAATGATGGGAGGCTTGCCATGGAAGCCGTGCAGAAGACCCCGGAGCGCGAGGCGTTCTACAAGAAGATCGACGGCGAAAATCTCTCGGCGCTGTGGAACGTGCTGGGCGACCTGGTCACGCCGGAGCCGCGCAGCGCCTGCCGTCCGCATCTGTGGAAGTTTGACCAGATCCGCGACTACATGAACGAGGCGGGCAAACTGATCACGGCCAAGGAAGCCGAACGCCGCGTGCTGGTGCTGGAGAATCCCGGCCTGCGTGGTCAGTCGAGGATCACGACCTCGCTGTTTGCCGGCGTGCAGATGGTGGTGCCGGGCGACGTCGCGCCCGCCCATCGCCACACCCAGTCGGCGCTGCGCTTCGTGCTCGAGGGCAAGGGCGCCTATACCGCGGTCGATGGCGAGCGCACCGCGATGGCGCCGGGCGACTTCGTCATCACGCCGTCGATGACCTGGCACGACCACTCCAACGAAACATCGGAGCCGATGTTCTGGCTCGACGGGCTCGATATCCCGATGGTGCAGTTCTTCGACTGCTCGTTTGCGGAAGGCGCCAAGGAGGATCAGCAGGCGATCTCCAAGCCGGCGGGCGACAGCTTCGCGCGCTACGGCCGCAACCTGCTGCCGATCGACCAGAAGCGGTCGTCGAAAACCTCGCCGATCTTCAACTATCCCTATGAGCACACCCGCGAGACGCTGGAAAAGGCCCGCGCCCGCGACGAGTGGGACGCCTGCCACGGCCTCAAGCTGAAATTCTCCAACCCCGAGACCGGCGACTTCGCGATGCCGACCATCGGCACCTTCATCCAGCTGCTGCCGAAGGGCTTCAAGACCGCACGCTATCGCGCGACCGACGCCACCGTGTTCGCCGCGATCGAGGGCAAGGGCCGCACCCGGGTCGGCGACCAGACCTTCGAATGGGGACCGCGCGATCTGTTCGTGGTGCCGAGCTGGCACTGGGTCACCCACGAGGCCGACACCGACTCCGTGCTGTTCTCGTTCTCGGACCGCCCGGTGCAGCAGAAGCTCGATCTGTTCCGCGAGGACAGGGGTAACGCGTAACGATTGTAGGGGCGAAGCGCTGTGTCCACCCCACGTCGTCCCGGCGAAGGCCGGGAGGTGGATTCACACTCGAAGTGCAACACTTGAGAGAAGGCCTCGAGAGGGGTTTGGAAGTCAAGGCATTTGCGCGGGGTGTTGTTGTAGGCGTTGATCGACTGGCGGAGGCGGCGCGTCGGGAAGGTCGCGAGATCGGTTTTGCGTGGAATGAAGCGGCGCATCCGACCGATCGCATTCTCGATGCCGCCCTTCTGCCAGGGCGCGTGCGGATCGCAGAAGAAGGTCTCGATCGCGAGGCGGTGCAGCTCCAGGTGACAGGCGAACTCGGTCCCATTGTCGAAGGTAACGGTCTGGCACAGGCCTTCCGGCAAGGCAGCAAACAAGCGGACGAGATGACGGGCGATACCGCGCGCGAGCTTGCTGGCGATGCGGATGCCGAGCAGCAGGCGCGAGGTGCGCTCGTGCACGGTCAGGATCGCCTGACCGTATTTGGAGAACATCATCAGGTCGGCTTCCCAATGACCGGGGGCATTGCGATCGGCGGCCTCGATAGGCCGTTTGTCCAAGGAAACACGGCCTTCTATGAAGCTTGCGGGACTGCCGCCCTTCTTGCCGCGGTAGCCGCGTTTGCTCTTGCCGCGTGGCAGATAACGCCGCCAGCTGAAGTCCGAGGTGCGCCGGATCTGGGCGTATATGAAGCGGTAGATGGTCTCGTGGGAGATCACCTTGCGGCCGTGTTCGCGGGCCAGCCGGCCCGCGACCTGCTCGGGCGACCAGCCCCGACCAAGGCGCTCCAAGACCGCGCGGCGCAGGCCGGGCTCCCGTTCGAGGCGTACGCCCGTCCAGCGCCGCGCTCGCATCTGTTGCTGGGCATAGCTGGGTTTGTAGCCGACCTGGGCGCCAGAATTGCGGTTCAGCTCCCGAGAGATCGTTGATGGCGAGCGATCCAGAGCTGCCGCGATTTGCCGCACCGAGCTGCCATTGGCTGAAAGCCGGGCAATCTCGCATCGCTCGTCCAGGGATAGCTGCTCGTAACTCCGCCCCATCGCAACACCTCCTCAAGGAAGTGTTGCACTTCGTTTGTGAACTCAGGGGACCCATTACCCCGACTGCCCATGATTCACGATGCTGTGGCCCCAGCCCGGCACCACAACGAGGCCCTGTGGTAATGGGTCCCGGCCTTCGCCGGGACGACACCTTGCATGTGGCGAGCAGCGTGCCACTCACCGCCAGTGCAGCAGCCGCACTTCCAGCAGATTGATCAGCTTCCCGACCGCAAGCCCGAACAGCGACAGGATCACGACGCCGGCGAGCAGCTGATCGGTCTGCATCAGATTGCCGGCCTGCAGCACGAACGCGCCGATGCCGTATTGCGCGCCGATCATTTCGGCGCTGACCACCAGCAGCAGCGCAACCGACGCAGTGATGCGGAAGCCGGCGAGGATCGAGGGCAGCGCGCCCGGCCAGATCACGCGGCGCACGATGGCGTGGAACGGCACGTTGAAGCTCTGCGCCATCCGGATCAGGTTGCGCGGCACCGCATCGACGCCGCTATAGACCGAGATCGCGGTCGAGAAGAACACGCCGAGCGCAATGGTCGCGATCTTCGGCTCCTCGCCGATCCCAAGCCACAGGATCAGCAACGGCAGCAGCGCGATCTTCGGGATCGGGAACAGCGCCGAGATGACGGTGATGCCGACGCCGCGCGCCACGGTCGACAGCCCGATCGCGAAGCCTGTGACGACGCCGGCGGCGGTGCCGATGATCCAGCCGGTGCCGATCCGCATGATCGACCACGACAAATGCTGCCACAGCGCGCCCGACGTCGCGAGCTTATAGATCGCGACCGCGATCGCCGACGGCGCCGGCAGGAACAGCGGATTGACCCATCCTGCGCTGCCGGCCAATTGCCAGACCGCAATCACCAGCGCGAGCGCGATCCAGCCGGCGGACCGGCTGCCGCCCGGCGTGAAGCCGGCGCCGCGAAACGCGACCGGGCGGGTTGCTTCCGCGGATTGGTCCTTCGTTTCCGGCGGCGCGCGATCAAGCATGCTGGACCTCGCGCTCGGCATCGATCGCCTCTTTGCGGATCAGCGACCACAGCTCACTCTGGAGTGCGGCCATCGGCCCGCGCGCATCCGCCATGCCGCGCTCAGCGCGCGTCATCGGGATGGTCACGATCTCCCTGATGCGGCCGGGGCGGCGCGACAGCACCACGATGCGGTCGGCGAGCCGCACGGCTTCTTCGAGATTGTGCGTGACGTAGACCGCTCCCATCGCGCCGTCGGCCAGCAGGCCGACGAAATCCTCCATCAGCAGCTCGCGGGTCTGCGAGTCCAGCGCCGACAGCGGCTCGTCCATCAACAGGATCGCGGGACGCACCGCGAGCGCGCGCGCGATGCCGACGCGCTGGCGCATGCCGCCGGACAATTGCTTCGGATAGGCCGCGCGAAAATCGGTTAGGCCCGTGCGGCGCAGCGCATCGTCGATCACGGCGCGGCGCTCGCCGGCGCTCAATCCGGTGTGCAGCAGCGGAAACGCGACGTTCTCCTCGACCGTATTCCACGGCAGCAGGGCGAAATCCTGGAACACGAAGGTCAGCGGATTGAGGCTGCCGGCCGGCGACACGCCACGCAACTCCGCCGCGCCGCTGCTCGGCCGCAGCAGGCCGCCGAGGATCGACAGCAGCGTGCTCTTGCCGCAACCGGACGGCCCGACGATTGCCACGATCTCCCCGGCCGAGACCTGGAAGGAGACATCGTCGAGCACGTCGAGCGCGCCGAAGCGATGGCTGATATGATCGGCGATCAGGTCCATGATGCGCCGCTCCGCGCTGTTTGACCGTCATCCTGAGGAGCGCGAAGCGCGTCTCGAAGGATGCACGGCCGAGCTGCTGCATCCGGGCCGTCGACCCTTCGAGACGCCGCTGCGCGGCTCCTCAGGGTGACGGGGATGGAGTTGTTTGCGCGGCTCATCATCAATCCGCCTTCACATAATCCTTGGCGATGATCGCATCGGCATCAAAGCCCTTGTCGACAAAACCCTGCCCCTGCAGCCATTTGATCTGGTTGTCGAGGTTCTTCACGTCGAGCTTGCCGTCGGGATCGATGTAGGCGCAATTGCCGACCACCTGCTCGACCGGAAGATCGGTGTATTTGGCGATGATCTCGAGCAGCGGCTTTGTTTTCTCGTTGATCGGCGCCATGCCGTCCTTGATCGCGGTGAGGATCACGTCGTGGTATTCGTGGTCGGCGCGAATGAGCGCGGTGAGCAGCCGCTTCACCAGCTGCGGGTTGGCCAGCGTCTTCGGAGACGCGAAGATGGCGCCTAGCTGCCACGGCGTCTCGTCGCCGACCCAGCCGAGCAGCTTCGCACCGTTCGAATCCATCAAGGTTCGCGCGGTCGAGACCGGCAGCAGCGCGGCGTCGACGGTTTCGCCCTTCAGCGCTGCGGCGGCATTCGACAGCGATTGCAGCGGCACGACCTTCAGGTCCGACAGCTTGAAGCCGTATTTGTCGGCGAGCAGGCCGAGCGAATAGTGGAAGCTGGAGCCGATTTGGGTCACCGCGACGCGCTTGCCCGCAAGATCCTTCGGCGTCTTGAGGCCGCTCGCATAGGCGTTGTTGCTGGCGAAATAGCCGATCAGGGGATAGCCGGCCTTCTCGCGGCTCATGCCGCCGATCACCTTCAGCGTGCCCTTGCCGGCGAGATTATAGAGACCCGCGGTGACGGCGGTGACGCCGAAATCGACATCGCCGGATGCGGTCGCGACTGCGATCGGCTGTGCCGCGTCGAAGAACTTCAGCTCGACATCGAGGCCGGCGTCGCGGAAATAGCCCTCGTCCTGCGCGATGAACACCGGCGCCGAGGACGACAGCCGCAACACACCGATCTTCGCCTTCAAGAGATCATCCGCGCGCGCCACACCGCTCGCGGCCCACACCAAGAGACCCGCGAGTGCGAGCCGCGCCCAACCCTTCATTACCGTCTCCACCTACAACCCCTCGGGCACGGCCTGATCGCGGCCGATGAACGCGCCCTGCTTGCCAAGCTGTTGTTGCAACTTTTCGACGGAAATGTCGCGCGGAATCGTATTGCCCGAAAGTGCCAGCGCCGCCGCGGTTCCCGCCGCCTCGCCCATCACAAAACAGGCACCGGAGACGCGCGCGGCCGATTGCCCCTCATGGGTCATCGAGGCGCAGCGGCCGGCAACCAGCAGATTGTCGACGCTCTCCGGCACCAGCATGCGGTACGGCAATTCGTTATAGCCCCGGCTCTCCGGGATCGGCGGAAATTCGAAGGTCACATCGCCCGGCACGTGCTTTTCCATCGGCCAGCCATTGACGCCAATCGAATCCTCGAATGAAGCGCAGCCCAGTACGTCCTCGCCGGACAGCATGTAGCCGCCGATCACACGCCGCGTCTCGCGGATGCCAAGCTGCGGCGGCAGGTCGACGATGTAGGAGTTTTCAAAGCCCGGCACCGTGCGCAGGAACTTGAACGCCTCGACGGCCTGGCGGCGGCCCTCGATCTCGCCGCGCGTCATGTCGTCGGGATCGATACCTGAGATCGCACCGCCATCGCTGCGCGTCACCTGGGTGAAATTCACCCGCCATTCGATCTGCGATTTCTGCGGCCGCACGATCGCGGACTTGCGCGGGAATTTGAAGGTGCCGGCGGCCTCGGCCTGCGCCATCCGCTCCGGAATCGTTCGCCACGCATCACCGGCCTTCCCCGGATCGATACCGTTGAGGCGGAACATCATCGATGGATAGAGCATGCCGCCTTTGTTGTCGCCGACTTCATGGGGCGCGCCGGCCCACACCGCAAGATCACCGTCACCGGAGCAATCGATGAAGATGCCACCGCGCACGGCCTGCCGGCCGGCCTTGGTCTCCACCATCAGCGCGCGGATGTGTGCGCCGTCCATCACGACGGCGGCGCCGAGCGCGTGGAACAGGATGTCGACCTTGTGATGGGCTAGCAGATCGTCCGCCGCGATCTTATAGGCCGCGGTGTCGTAGGCCTGCGCAAGGATCTTGCCGAGGATCAGGTGCGGCGCGTTCAGCCCGCCGAGCCGGTCGATCCGCGCCAGCAGGTCGGAGGCGATGCCCTGCACCACGCGATGCATCTCGCCGAAGATGTTGGCATGCAGACCGCAGAAGTTGGTCACCCCCGCCGCGGTGCCCATGCCGCCGAGAAAGCCGTAACGCTCGATCAACAGGGTTCGCCGTCCGGCCCGTGCCGCGCCGACCGCGGCGGCGATGCCGGCCGGTCCGCCGCCGAGCACCACCACGTCATATTCGCCATAGAGGGGCACCTGCCGCGCAGGTTCTTCGATCGTGCTCGCTCGCATCATTTCCGCCCTGAACAAGGTTGATTGGGCAAACTATGAATTGATGCGGATTGCAGTACAATCCACCAAATTATGTGATCAGATTTCTCGAATCGAGAAAGGCGAAAGAAGAGCAAGGGGAAGGCAGATGGATACGCTCACCAATCTCGAAGCCTTCCTCGCCACCGCCGATGCCGGCGGCTTCTCCGCCGCGGCCCGCAAGCTCAACGTCGCGACCTCGGTCGTCGCCAAGCGCGTCACCCAACTCGAGGAGCGGATCGGCACCGCGCTGTTCCACCGCTCGACCCGCCAGTTGCGGCTGACCGAGGCCGGACAGCAATATGTGCACCGCGCCCGCGGCGTCGTTGCCGATGTCGGCGATCTGCTGTCGCGGATGGGCGAGAAGCAGCGCGACCTCTCCGATCATCTCCGCGTCAAGGCGCCGACCTCGCTGACGGTGGCGCGGCTCGCCGATGCCTTCACGATCTTCCAGAAGCAGAACAGAAGCGTGAAGCTCGAGATCGTGATGATCGACCGCCCGGTCGATCCGGTGACCGAAGGCTTCGACATCGCGATCGGCGCCTTTCCGCACTCGTTCGGCGGCGTCGTCGACGAGCCGCTGTGCCGGCTGCCGCGATTGTTGTGCGCTTCGCCGGCCTATCTGAAGAAACACGGCACGCCGAAGCATCCGCGCGACCTGGTCGATCACCGCTGCCTCAGCTTCCTGCCGACCGGACCGGAATGGCCGTTCGAGGGACCGCGCGGCCGCATCAACATCCAGGTCCGGCCGATCCTGTCCTCGAACGAGGGCCGCGTGCTGACGCAAAGCGCGGTCGCCGGCAATGGCATCGCGCTGCTGTCGCACTATCTGGTCGCGGAGGCGCTGCGCAAGGGCACGTTGCAACCCCTACTCCCTGAATTTCCGATCCCCGAACTGTGGGTGAAGGCCGCCGTTCCCGAACGCCGCATCGACGCCGCCGCGGTGCAGGCGCTACTCAAGACATTGAAAAAATCGCTGTCGCAGTCGCTGTGATGGTGCGGCCTTGCCTCGCAAGGGTGGACCTGAGACAACAGTACGAAAGGATCGCCCGCTTGAAACTCCTGATGTCCGTGTCGATTGGCCTCATCCTCGCAGCGCAGCCTGCGGCCGCGATCGAGACCTGCCGCTTCATCGAGGCCAAGCCGGAGCGCGAGGCCTGCTACCACCGGCAGGAGCTGGAGCTCGCCGCCAAGCGCAAGCCGGTGGCCAAGCCTGAAGCGTCGACGCGATCGAACGAAGCGAAGACGTTCGAATCGCTGCAACAGATGCGCCGCGACGACGAAGAGGTCTATCGCAGCATTCGCGGCATCTGCAACGGCTGCTGAGCGGCACGACTACACCTTGCCACCCCAGCGGCCGGCGCGCTTCTCGGCAAAGGACGCGAGCCCTTCGGCTGCTTCCGCGGTCTGCCGCTTCGCCGAGTGCAGATGAACGAGGCGCTGGTAGGCCGCATCATCCACGGCCATGCCGCCGAACGAGCTCTCCATCGCGAGCTTCTTGGTCTCAGCCATCGCATCCGGGGCGTTGCCGAGCAGCCGCTCGACGACCTTGGCACCGGCGCTGTCGAGATCGGCCAGCGGCACCACCTCATGCACCAGACCGATGCGCCGGGCATCCTCGGCACCGAACCGTTCGCCGGTCAACGCGTAGCGCCGCACCTGGCGCACGCCGATGGCGTCGCAGAGCTGCGGGATGATGATCGCCGCGGTCAGGCCCCAGCGCACCTCGGTGATCGAGAACAGCGCATTGTCGGCCGCGATCACGATATCGCAGGCCGAGATCACGCCGGTGCCGCCGCCGAAGCAGCCGCCCTGTACCAGCGCGACCGTCGGCACCGGCAGCGTGTTGAGCCGCTGCACCGCCTCGAAGGTCGCGCGCGACGCCGCCTCGTTCTCCTCTGCTGATTTCGGCCGCACGCCGTTGATCCATTTCAGGTCGGCGCCGGCCTGGAAATGCTTGCCGTTGCCGTTGAGCACGACGACGCGCACCGGCTTGGTCGAGAGATCGTCGATCGCGGCGAGCACACCGGCGATCAGCGCGCCATCATAGGCGTTGTTGACCTCGGGCCTGTTCAGCGTGACCATCGCGACCCCGCGCGCATCGAGGCTCCACAGGACTGGGCTGGCCGACATGAATTTTCTCCCTCGTTCGCCATTGCTCTTGCCCAGCCACTATGGCGACAGGAGATGGCGTGATCCATCACTTTCGAGCGCGCGCGGCCGCGCCGCATGCATGGCGGGTTGCGCAATGCCCCGCGCTTGTGGAAACTGACGCGACACGTTGCAAGGACCAGTTCCACTGATGCGCATTTGTATTTTCGGCGCGGGCGCCGTCGGCAGCCATGTCGCGGTCCGGCTGGCACGCGCCGGCCACGATGTCTCCTGCGTGATGCGCGGGCCGCATCTCGACGCGGTCAGGACCAACGGGCTGACGCTGAAGGTCGGCGACAGCAGCGTCACAGCAAAGGTGAAGGCATCGGCCGATCCCGCCGAGCTCGGCCCGCAGGACGTCGTCATCAGCACGCTGAAGGCGACCGGCACCGCCGCGCTCGCCGCCGGGCTGCCGCCGCTGCTTCAACGCGACACGATGGTCGTGTTCGCGCAGAACGGCATTCCCTGGTGGTACGGTCTCGGCCTGCCGCCGCAGCATCCTGCGATTCCCGGTCTCGGCTTCCTCGATCCCGGCGGGCGTCTGCGCAGCGCCGTCCCGCAGCAGCGGATCGTCGGCGGGGTGATCTTCTCCTCCAATGATGTGATCGCGCCCGGCGTGGTGGCGAACCTGTCGCCGGATCGCAATCGCCTCCTGATCGGCGAATGTGACGATCGGCAGAGCGAGCGCATCGCCCGGCTGCGCGCGACACTCAATGACGCCGCGATCGAATCGCCCGAGGTCAAGCAGATCCGCGAGACGATCTGGTCGAAGCTGCTCACCAACATGTCGATGTCGGTGCTCTGCCTGCTGACCGGGCTGACCGCGCGCGGCGTCCGCGACGATCCCGACATCCAGGACGTGATCCCACGCCTGCTCGAGGAGGCCAATGCGGTGGCGACACACTACATTCCCGAGGTCAAACGCGTCACCCGATCAGGGCCGGCGCCGAACCACAAGCCGTCGATCCTGCAGGATTACGAGCTCGGCCGCGCCATGGAGATCGACGTACTGGTGCGCGCCCCGGCGGCATTTGCGCGCGCGGCCGGCCTTGCGACCCCGATGCTCGACCTGATTGCCGCACTCGCGATCAGCAAGGCACGTGACAAGGGGCTGTATCAGGGCTGACGATCGCGACAATAAACAGGCAGGGACATCGAACCATGCAAATCAAGGACAAGGTCTGCGTCGTTACCGGCGGCGCCAGCGGGATCGGCGAAGCGGTGGCACGGGCCTATGCGGAGGCCGGCGCCCGCGGCGTCGTGGTCGCCGATCTGAAGACCTCGCGCGACCGGCTCGCCAGCGTCGCCGGCGATATCGACGGGCTCGCGGTCACCGCCGATGTCGGGCTCGAGGAGGACGTCAAGGCGCTGATCGCCGCGGCCGAGGACAAATATGGGCCGGTCGACGTGTTCTTCTCCAATGCCGGGCTGTCGCGCAAGGGACAGGAAGCCGCGTCCGACGCCGATTGGGAGGTCAGCTGGCGCGTGCATGTGATGAGCCACGTGTTCGCCGCCCGCGCGCTGGTGCCCGGCATGCTGGCGCGCGGCTCCGGCTATCTCATCAACACGGCGTCTGCGGCCGGATTGTTGGCCTCGCTGAACTCGATGCCTTACGGCGTCACCAAGAGCGCCGCCGTCGCGATCGCCGAACATCTCGCCATCCAGTACGGCGATCGCGGCATCCGCGTCTCCGTGCTCTGCCCGCAATCGGTGCAGACGGGCATGACGACGCCGGGCCCGAGCGCGGCGCGGGTCGACGGCGTGCTGCAGCCGAGTGAGGTCGCGCGGATGGTGCTCGAGGCGATGGCCGAGGAGCGCTTCCTGATTCTCTCGCATCCCCAGGTGCAGGACTACATGCAGCGCAAGGCCGCCAATCGCGACCGCTGGCTGTCCGGCATGCGCCGGCTGCGCGACCGAATCTATGGCGGCGCCGCAACTTGACCGAGCGTAGCCCGGATGGAGCCAACGGGGCGCGCGAACGCGCGCCCGATGACAGGCTCCGCGCAATCCGGGACGGTGTCACAGGTGGCAAGCAATCCCGGATTTCGCTGCGCTCCATCCGGGCTACAAAAACCTACGAATGCTGTGCGATCCAGGCCGCGAAGGCATCGAGCAGCTCGGCCATCACCTCGCGGTCGGTGCGGCCGGAGCGCTTGAGGACGTGGAAGGAGTGATCGGCCTCCTGCACCAGATGCAGCGTCGCACGGCTACCCAGCCCCTTCACGACGGGCTCGAGCAGATCGAGCTGGGCCAGCGCGTCGCGGGTGCCTTGCAGGAACAGCAAGGGAATCTTGACCGCGGCGAGATGCCTGGCCCGCTCGTTCGACGGCTTGCCGGCGGGATGCAGCGGGAAGCCGAGGAACACCAGCCCGCGCACGCCTTCGAGCGGCGCTTTGGCCTGCGCCTGCGAGGTCATGCGTCCGCCGAACGACTTGCCGCCGGCGAACAGCGGCAGTTCGCCGCAACGGCGCCCGGCCTCCGCCACCGCCGCCCGCACCGTCGCCTGCGCAACGGCAGGCGGATCGGGCCGCCTGCTGCCCTTCTCCATGTAGGGAAACTGATAGCGCAGCGTCGCGATGCCGCGCTCCGCCAGACCCTCCGCGATCACGGCCATCGACGGATGCGTCATGCCGGCGCCTGCGCCATGCGCAAGCACATAGGCCGCACGTGCCTGCGCCGGGCGCAGCAGCAGTGCGGGCACCGTGCTGTCATCGGCGACGGCGATCGTGAGCGGCTGTGCACCTGACGCGTTCAAGATGACATCTCGAAGAATTGTGGCTCCGGCATATCTAGCCGCAGGTCGCGATGCGCGCAAATGTCGCCACCGTCGCGATGCCGCAAGTGAACTGGCTCACAGCCAGTCAATATTTCCTTGGCAACATTTCCGTTGGTAGACCAAGCGCCGCTACTGTAGGATGGCGCGCAGCGCACTACACGCTTAGCGCGAACCTGTTTTCGGCGAATCTTAATATCTCATCCATATCACGCGCGGGTACCGCGAATTGGGGACGGGCATGCCTCGCAAGACGATCTTTTTTATCGGACTGTTGGTTGTCGCCGGCCTGCTCTACTTCAAGGACGATATCGAGACGGTGGCGAGCGGCTTCCACGTCAAGGTCGTCGACTACCAGCCGCCGGCAAAGACGGTGTGGCTGGAGCAGAATGTCACCGCGGCACAGCTACGCTGGTTTTATCACGCCGACCAGGGCACGCGGACCTTCGGCATTCCGCTGAAATGGTTCATGGCGCTTGAGCAGCCGACGCTATGGCCGCTGTTCGGCGCGGCACCGCGGCTCAGCGAGACCAATTATCTCGGCCGCTTCGGCTTTATTCCCGACACCGTGATCCCGGGCAGCCCGGATGCGCTGCCGATCGGCTTCGCCCCGAGCTCCCCGATGACCGATGCCAACGGCGCGCCCTGGCGCAACCCGCACACGAAAGAAGATATGCACGGGATCGGGCTGACCTGCGCCGCCTGCCACACCGGAAGCTTCAGCTATCGCGGCACCGAGGTCGTGATCGATGGCGGGCCGGCCAACACCAATCTGTTCGAATTCCAGAAGAGCATCGGCGTCTCGCTGCTGCTGACTCGGTTCTGGCCGGGCCGCTTTGCACGCTTTGCCGACGACATCCTCGGCAAGGAGGCCAGCCGCGACGAACGCATGGCGCTGCGCGGCCAGCTCGATCTCGTGCTGAAGCAATACGCCAACATCAACGCGCTGGAGACCAAGGTCGCCGCCAACAGCGTCGAGGAAGGCTACGCACGGCTCGACGCGCTGAACCGGATCGGCAACCAGGTGTTCTCGATCGACCTCAACAACCCGAACAACTATGCCGCGCATTCGGCGCCGGTGCATTTCCCGCGAATCTGGAACGCACCGTGGTTCAGCTGGGTGCAATACGACGGCTCCATCATGCAGCCGATGGTCCGCAATGCCGGCGAAGCGCTCGGCGTCAGTGCCGAACTCAATCTGCTCGACGAATCGAAGGGCCTGTTCAAATCGAGCGCGCGGATCGACGTCCTGCACGAGATGGAGCGAATGATCGCTGGCGAACCGCCAAGCGAGGACAAGGGCTTTGACGGCCTGGCATCGCCGAAATGGCCCGAGAACATCCTGGGACAGATCAACATGCCGCTCGTGACAGAGGGCGGCAAACTCTACAAGAAGCACTGTGAGGGCTGCCACGGCCCGGCGATCAACAGCAAGGCGCTGCCGCAGGACGAAGCCTTTGCGCTGTTCAAGGACAAGAAGCGCTGGATCAAGAACGACGCCGGCCAGTCGCTGCTCGACGTCGAGATGATTCCGATCAGCCATATCGGCACCGACAGTGCTCAGGCCGAAGGCCTCAGGAGCCGTACGGTCGAGACCCCGGCCAATCTGAAGATCAAGGACGGCAGCTTCGGGCCGGCGCTCGGCGAACTGGTCGAGAAGACGGTCGACTATTGGTATGACCAGAACAACACCCCGGCGGAAGATCGCAAGCGCATCAACGGCTACCGGCCGAACGAGATCCAGGCGCCGCTCGCCTACAAGGTCCGGCCGCTCAACGGCATCTGGGCGACCCCGCCCTACCTGCACAACGGGTCGGTCCCGACCATCTACGCGCTGCTGTCGCCGGTGAAGGAACGTCCCTCGATCGTCTATCTCGGCAGCCGCGAGTATGACCCGAAGGATCTCGGCTACGTCTCCGACAGCAAGATCAAGAACGTGTTCGCGCTCGACACCGCCAAGCGCGGCAACAGCAATGCCGGGCACGAATTCTCCAACGAGAAGGGCACCGGTGTGATCGGACCGAGGCTCGAGGAAGGCGAGCGCCGCGCCCTGATCGAATTCATCAAGACGCTGTGACATCGGTAGGTGACCAGACCTCGCCGCTTGCGGTGGAGGTCGGGTCATTCCTTCGGCGCCCTCAGCTCTTCGGCACCGGCTGCCGGCGTGCCGGGCGGGTCATGGCTTCCAGCTCGAGCAGCTGGTTGAGCTGCTCCTCGGTCAGAAGCTTCTCCTCCAGCACGATGTCGGCGACCGAGCGGTTTTCCTTCAGCGCGCGACGCGCCACGCGGGAGCTCGCCTCATAGCCGAGCGCCGGCGCCAGCGCCGTGATCAGGCCGATCGAGCCCTGCACCAGGCTGCGGCAGCGCTCGCGATCGGCCTCGATGCCTTCGACGCAGCGCCGGGTCAGCGTATCGATCGCCGCCGTCAGCATGCGCAGCGAACTCAACACGCAATAGCCGATGGTCGGCTCGAATGCGTTGAGCTGGAGCTGGCCGCCTTCGGCGCACATCGTCACCGTGAGATCGTGCCCGATCACGAGGAAGGCGACCTGATTGACCACTTCGGGAATCACAGGATTGACCTTGCCGGGCATGATCGACGAGCCGGCCTGCACCGCCGGCAGCCGGATCTCGCCGATGCCGGTGCGCGGCCCCGACGACAGGAGACGGAGGTCGTTGCAGATCTTCGACAGTTTCACCGCGACGCGTTTCAGCACGCCCGAGAACAGCACGAAGGCGCCGAGGTCGGAGGTCGCCTCGATCAGGTTCGAGGCCAGCACCATCGGCTGGCCCGACAGCCGCGACAATTCCTCGACCGCAAGCGCCGCGTAGCGCGGGTCGGCGTTGATGCCGGTACCGATCGCGGTGGCGCCGAGATTGACCTCGCGGAACAGGCTTGAGATCTCGTTCAGCCGCGCGACGTCCTCCTTCACGGTGGCGTGGAAGGCGTCGAACTCCTGGCCGAGCGTCATCGGCACCGCGTCCTGGAGCTGGGTGCGGCCCATCTTCAGGACATCGGCGAACTCCACCGCCTTGCCCTTGAAGGCATAGGCCAGATCATCGAGCGCGCGCACCAGCGGCTGGGTGGCAAAGATCACCGCGAGCCGCAACGCGGTCGGATAGGCGTCGTTGGTCGACTGCGCCATGTTGACGTCGTCGTTCGGATGCAGCGTGTGATAGTCGCCGGGCTTCTTGCCCATCAGCTTGAGCGCGACGTTGGCGATCACCTCGTTGGCGTTCATGTTGGTCGAGGTGCCGGCGCCGCCCTGGATCGCATCGACGACAAAGGACTCGGCGTAGACCTTTTCGGTTGCGACCTTGGTGCAGGCCGCCTCGATCGCATCGGCCTTCTCGCGCGCGAGATAGCCGAGGCGCCTGTTGGCGCGGGCGGCCGCCTGCTTGACCAGCGCCAGCGCGCGGACGAATTCCGGGAAATGGCCGACCGGCACGCCGGTGATCGGAAAGTTCATCGCCGCGCGCTTGGTGTGGATGCCCCACAGCGCATTGGCCGGCACCTCGTCCTCGCCGAGCAGATCGTGCTCGGTGCGCGACTGCGCCTGCTCGATCGGCACGGTACGGACGGTCGCGATCGCAAGCTCGCTGACGCCGCCGCTATCGCCGGAAGGTGGCGCGGTGCCTGCGGTGTTGGCGGTTTCAACCTTCGATTCGGCCATCGATCCCTCCGTTGCCTGCTGCAACCTCGTCGTCAGCGAAGGCCGACATGATGCGCCCGACCGGCATCGAAAGCCAATGCCTGTCGGCAAAGTCTTGCACACCGGCGAGCCGAACGAGGCAAAAAAAGCAGCGCCGCGCCGGCCATCGAAGACTTTGCCTTATCTCTCATGATAACAACAACTTATAGCTCCATGCCGCGGTTCGCCCGGCAGCCGCTGCGGCTGCTTTCTCCGTCCCGTCATCGCGTGCTAGATCAGCATCAACTGGCGCAGATGCGCCGCGACATCGAACGAACCAAGGGCCAGGCCGTGTCCAACAACAACGAAGCGATAGCGATCAAATTCCGCTGCCCGGCGGAGCTCGAGGGCAAGATCCCGCCGCCGGTGCCGGCGTCATTGGGTCTCCCCGGATGGCTCAAGGCGATGCCGACGCAGGCCTTCAATACGATGAGCAATCGCGAAGAGGACACCGTCAAGCGCTGCCCGCCATTCGTCGATGCGATGACGTCGGGTTTCCTGATGCCGCTGGTCTGCGATCTCAAGGTCGAGAACGGCGAGATCACATGGGACAACGATCTTCCCGCCGGCGGCGCGCTGGAATTCCCGCGCTCGCCGATCGGATTCCACGACGAAAGCCAGGTGATCGGCTCGCCGCTGTTCGAGGCCGACCGCCTCCTCATCAAGTTCGTCAACCTGTGGACCATCGAGGCGCCGCCGGGCTACTCGCTGTACTTCACCCATCCGGTCAATCGGTTCGACCTGCCGTTCACCACGCTGACCGGCATGGTCGATTGCGACCTGTTTCACGACAGCTGGGTTCATTTCCCCGCGCACTGGCACGACACCAATTTCAGAGGCGTCCTGCCCAGGGGCACGCCGGTTGCGCAATGCTTCCCGGTGAAGCGCGAGAACTGGGTCGTACAGACCGCGGCGATGACCCCGGACGAAACGTCGCGCGCCCAGGAGCTGTCCAACAGGATGGCCCGCGAGCCCGGCGTCTATCGCCGCCAGTTTCGGAGCTAGGCGCGCGCGTCGTTGCGAGCCACCTAGCTCTGCATCCGTCGCCGTCGTCCCGGCGAAAGCAGGACGACACCGACGATGTGGCGCGATCCTGTCATCACCCGCGAAAGCGGGTGATCCAGTATTCCAGAGACAGCAGTGCTTGAGTGGAGAAGCCGCGGCGTACTGGATCGCCCGGTCAAGCCGGGCGATGACAGCTGTGCTAACTCAAAAACTTCGCGAACGCGCTGCGACGGAAGAAGAAGCGGCCATGCGATGACATGATCAGCGCGGCCGTGGTGCGGCCGATCATTTGCGGGCGGCCGCGCATCGCCAGACGCAGATTGGCTTCGCCGGCGTTGCGATCGCCCATTTCCAGAAGACTGGCGGAGAAGCTCAGGCGTGTCAGCGGGTCGTCGGGGCGCTGCGCCACCACCTGACGGTAGAGATCCGCCGCAGCGGCATATTCGCCGTCGAGCAGCAGCACGCGCGCGAGCGCGGCCAGAACATCGGGATGTCCCGGCGCCACCGCGCGCAGCTTCTCCAGGATCTCGCGCGCGCGGCCGCGCTCATTGCGCTGAGGCAACAGTTGCGCGAGCAGGAGCTGGAATTCGAGGCTCCCGGGCGCGAGAGCAAGCGCGCTCTCAAGCACGGCAACCGCCTCGTCGATGCGGCCGGCCGCGTGCAATTGCCCTGCCAGCGCCTGAAATGAAGGCAGATATGGCGGCCGCCGCGCGGTGGTTCGCCGCAACAGATCGATCGCCTCGTCCTGGCGACCGGCGCCGCCGAGCGCCGCGCCGAGCAGGGTCTCGAGGCCGGGATCCTCGACGCGGCGCGTGGCGCGCTCGAGCGGCGCGAGCGCCTCCTCGTTGCGGTTCTGGATCATCAGCGCCCGGGCCAGGATCGATGCCGCGCCGACATCGTTGCGGTTTGCCTTCAAGACCTCCGCCGCCAGCCGCTCGGCCTCAATGATCTGCCCCATCTGCAATGCGACGATGGCGCGTTGCAGGACCGGGGACGGGCTGGGCCCGCGATTGGCTGAAGGAGGCGGAGGTTTCGGCATGCGGTCCGTCACGAGAACATTGGCTCAGCCGTTATCATCGCCGCCGACCGAGCGTCCAGCGAAACCCGCCAACGCAGTTGCCGGAACCTGGCCTCGTGGGGACATGGCGGTATTGGAAGGTCCGATTGCGTTTGGCGGACTGGCGATCCCGGGAAGACTCGAACTTCCGACCTACGGTTTAGGAAACCGTCGCTCTATCCGGCTGAGCTACGGGACCGCGAACCCGCGGCGAAGCATGCGGGGTGCCATCCCATAGCAGAGGCGAGGCGTGATCGCCAGCCCGCGCCACATCGGGCGCGCGAAGTTGCCCGGAGTTTCGCTGTTTCTAAGTGCTACGCCACCTGCCGTGCCGAGCCGGATGCCGGAGTCACCGCCGCCGCCCGGCGCGGCGGCAGAAACTCGATCGCCTCATCCTTGAGCGAGCCGAAGCGCAGCGTCATGATATCGAGCGCATAGTTCTGATAGAGCCGCCACGGCCGGCGCGAACCCTGCTTGGGGAACCTGGCCGCCGCACGCTGGATATAGCCCGAGGAGAAATCCACCCAGGGCAGTTCGGCGACATCAGGATCGTTCCGCCGCGGCGTGACTTGCGCGTAGCCATTCGTCTTCATGTGGTTGAGCATTCGGCAGACATATTCGCAGGTCAGGTCGCATTTCAGCGTCCAGGATGCGTTGGTGTAGCCGAACGCGGCGGCGAGGTTCGGCACGCCGGAATACATCAGCCCCTTGTAGTTCATGGTCTTGGACAGATCGACCGGCGCGCCGTCGACCTTGATCTCGAGCCCGCCGAGCACCTGGAGATCGAGGCCGGTTGCGGTGACCACGACATCGGCGTCGAGCACATTGCCGCTCCTGAGCTTGATACCCTCGCGCGTGAAAGTCTCGATCTGGTCGGTGACGACGGAGGAGGCGCCGCTGCGCAAGGATTGAAAGAGATCGCCGTTCGGCACCAGGCAGAGCCGCTGGTCCCACGGATTGTAGCGCGGCGTGAAATGGGTGGCGACGTCGTAGTCGGGGCCGAGCGCGTGGCGCACGCCGCCCAGGATCAGCTTCTTCACCCGCTCCGGATCGCGCTTGCAGAGCCGGTAGAAATACATGCCGAACAGCACGTTCTTCCAGCGCGTGAGGCCGTAGGCGAGTTTTGCCGGCAGCCGCGCCCGCAGCCAGTTGGCGACCTTGTCCTCGTCCGGACGCGCCACGACGTAGGTCGGCGAACGCTGCAACATCGTGACATGGGCCGCGGTCTTGGCCATTTCCGGCACCAGCGTCACCGCGGTCGCGCCGCTGCCGATCACCACCACCTTCTTGCCGGCATAGTCGATGTCGTCGGTCCATTGCTGCGGATGGACGACGCGGCCGGCGAAATCGGCGATGCCGGAGAAGTCGGGCGTGTAGCCGTGCTCGTATTTGTAGTAGCCGCTGCACATGAACAGGAAGCCGCAGGTGAAGCGCTCGATCGTCTTCTCCGGCCCGCGCTCGACCTCGACCGTCCATTGCGAGTCCGCCGACGACCAGTCGGCGCGCACGACGCGGTGGTTGAAGCGGATGTTCTTGTCGATGCCGTGGACGCGCGCGGTCTCACGCACATAGTTCAGGATCGAGGGACCGTCGGCGATCGCCTTCGGCTCGGTCCACGGCCGGAACGAATAGCCGAGCGTGTACATGTCGGAGTCTGAGCGGATGCCGGGATATCGGAACAGATCCCAGGTGCCGCCGATGCAATCGCGGCCTTCAAGAATGGCGAAGCTGCGGTCCGGGCAATTGGCCTGCAAATGATAGCCGGCGCCGATGCCCGACAGGCCCGCGCCCACGATCAACACGTCGAAATGAGCGGACATGCCCTAACCCTCCCGTGACAGTATTGACAATGCCAATTGTCAGATAGCTTGACATCTGACAATGCGTCGTGTCAATAGGCTTTCATGGCAAGCAGCCGGAAAGCCCGCCTCTACGGCGGCATGGACGCCGAGGAACGCCGCGCCGAACGGCGGCTCAAGCTGATCGATGCGGCGATCGAGGTCTATGGCGAGGTCGGCTATCGCGGCGCGACCGTGAAGGCGATCTGCGAGGCGGCCGAGCTGACCGAGCGCTATTTCTACGAATCCTTCGCCAACAGCGAGGCGCTGCTGATCGCGGCCTATAATCATGTCGTTGGCCACCTCCACGAGGAGATGACGGCGGCCGCCGCGTCCGGCGGCGACGATCCCGAGGCAAGGCTACGCGCTGCGCTGACGCTGTATTTCACGCGGCTGAAGCAGCACCCGAAGCCGGCGCGGGTCTTCCTGCTGGAGATTTCCGGCATCAGTCCCGCGGTCGATGCCGTCAAGCTCGACGCGCTGCGCGTCTTCAGCGACATCCTGGTGCCACCGGCACGCGATCCGAAAGGCAGCGACAGGGGCGCTGCGGCCACGCTGCTCTCGATCGGCATGGTCGGCGCCGTGATCTCGATCGCGCTGCGCTGGGTGTCGAAGCAATATCCGCAGGCCGTCGAGGATGTCGTCGCGATCGCGGCCAGCTTCTGCCGCGTGGCGCTGGCCGAGGCCGACCTCCGTGAGGATGGTCACTCATCGTAGCGGCCGGATCGTACCAGCCGGCCGGCCTCGCCGATTTTCGATCATGTTTCGCCAAACTCTGTGGGCACGCCCGCTCGGCATGTGATCGATTTCACTTGCATGTCGGCCGGCCCGGGTTCTCTTATGCCCGGTACCGGGCGGAAGAGGCGCGACCTGTTTCGCTTTACGAAACAAGCAAACTCTGCATAGGGCGGAGCTGAACCTTTGGTCGACCTGCACAGGCTTGACGATGTGACCGCGCGCCTCGGCGACGTGGTGCTCGATCCGACGACCTGGCCGTCCTTCATGGACGAGGTCTGCGCCGCCGTCGGTGCGACCGGGGCTGCGATGCTTCAGAGCGATATCCGCACCGAAGACATCCCGCGCACGGAATCGATCACCGACTATTTCACCAAGACCTACTTCCCCAATAACCTGCATTTGTCCGACATCCGCGCGGCGCGCGGCGTGCCGCTGATCCTCGCCGGCACCAACGTCATCACCGATGCGGACCTGTTCGAGTCCGAGACCGACATGTTGCGCGATCCGCTCTACGCCTCGCTCGGCGAGTTCGGATTGAAATGGTTTGCCGCCATCGGCTTCCGCTCCGGCCCGGCCTTGTGGGGACTGACCATCCAGCGCACGCCGAAGGAGGGCATGTTCGACGCCGACGAGGTCAAGGCGCTCTCGCGGGTGTCGGCGCGGCTGACCGAAGCGGCGACGCTCTCCGCCGCCGTCGGCCGTTCCGCGTTGTCGGGCATCACCAGCGCGCTCGACCTGATCCAGGTCGCGGCAATTGCCGTCGGCCGCTTCGGCGCCGTCATCGGCATGAACGGCCACGCGGAAGCCTGCCTCGGCCACGACCTTGCGATCCGCAACAACCGTCTCACCCTGCTCGACCGGCAGGCCAACGCCGATCTGACCAGGCTGATCGATCAACTGGCCCACAGCTCGGACCTGCACCCGCTCCCGTCGTCGCCGATCGTGGTGCGCAGGATCGACAAGCGGCCGATCGTGATCCAGATGCAGCCGGTGCCTCCTGCCGCGCGCTCGCCGTTCCTGGGCGCGCGCGCGATCCTTCTGATCCGCGATCTGGAAGGCAGCGCCGCGTTCGATCAGGCGCTGCTGGCGGCGACCTTCGAGCTGACGCCGGCACAGGCGCGGCTCGCGACGCGGCTCGCGCGCGGCGATTCAGTCGAAGCGGCCGCGCAGGAAGCCGGCATTGCCCTCGCCACCGCGCGCAATCAGCTGAAGACGATCTTCCAGAAGACGGGCACGCATCGGCAGGCGGAGCTCGTCGCATTGCTGCACCGCGTGAAGTGAACGATTCAAGTCGAATTGTTCCGATGGTCATTCGGCTTCGGATCAGAATTCTTTAGTTATTCCAATACCGCGCGGCTGTGTTCCATCAGACACAGCGGCTGGCGTGGCGGTCCACAGGCACGCAAAATCGTCGGGTTCCCGGGGTGACAAGCGTCACTAAAATGGCGACAATCTGCCCACTCTGTGTCGTTCGGATTTGGTTGCAATGTCCGTGATGCCGTCACGATCATCGACGTTGGCTGTTGCCGTTTTCGTCGCCGCCTGCGCGCTGACGACGAGCGCGCACGCACAATGGTGGCGCAGCGCCCCGAAGGACTTCGAGGATTGCGCCGACCTCGCCGAGAAGGCGAAGACCAGGGAAGACAGGACCGCGCAACTTGCCGATTGCAACGCCAAGTTTGCCGGACGCCGCAAGCCAGGCGGCGGCTACACCTATTACGACTTCATGCAGGATCGCAGCTTCGACATCGCCGGCCCCAACCCGACGCCGGACGAGCAGAAGAAGATCGACCAGGAATATACCGGCTATCTCGAGAAGGAGCGCCGCTCGAGCATCGTCGCGGCGTTCAACGCCAAGCAGCTGGAGCGGCAGGAACAGCAGCAGCCGCAGATTCAGCAGGCGTCATTGCAGAGCGAACCGGCGAAAGTCCCCGTGCCGGTCGCAAGGCCGACCAAGCCGCGGGCCGCGGCCACTCCTCTTCCCCGGGTGCGGCCGCAGGCGGGGAGCTGCGTGAAAGGCACGTTCTCCTGCGAATGGCCGCGGCTTTCCGAGGGACTGGATGGCTTGAAGAAGCTGTTCACGCCGGCCTCGCCGCCGCCAACCAAGCTGGCCAAGCGAAACTAACGTCTCTTCATCGTCGACGCGTTTTCTTCGCGCGAACCGGGATCCACTTCGCTCGAAAACGCTACGCTGCGTCAGTCGGTGATCACCATCGCCCAGAACCTGCGGTACGGCGACTTCGGATTGTCGACGAAGGCGACGCCGACGCGCTTGGCGCCCGGCATCAGCAGGTTCTCGCGATGGCCCGGCGAATCCTCCCACTGCTTCAGCATCTCGGCGAAGGCGATGAACCCGGCACCGATATTCTCCGCGGCGCGTTGCTTCCTCAGCGGCGCGATGCGGGTAAAGAAGCTGCCGCCCGCGGAATGGCTCACCGAGCCGGTCGCCGACATCGCCTGCGCCTGCTTCAGCGCCATCGCGTTCAGCTTCGCGTCGAGCGTCACCGCGGGCATGCGGTTGGCGTGCCGGTAGGCACTGATCGAACCGGCATAATCGGCGGCGCCGGCCGTCGTGGTGACGCCGAGCACGAAGGTGAGCGCGAGGACGAGCGGCTTCATTGAGATCTTCTCTGCGGTGGATCAGCGCGCGCGACTGCGCTTGTGGTGGCGATGCGTGACGGGTTTGCGCGCAGCCATGGCCGATCGGCTCGTTGCCGCGGCAGCCGCCGCGCGCTGCTCCTGCAAGCGCGCATCATAGCCCGGCGATGGCGTCACGGTCGGCGGCGCCGCGCGCGCCGGGCCCAAGCCCAGCGCAACAAGCATGAGCAGCATGATGCAAGATCGTTGCATGATGTCACCTCCTCGGTTGTCCATCGCGGATTTGCTCCGGCGTCAGCCCGGGCGATCCCTTGCCGTCGACCTCCGCCTTCCGGATCAGCGCGATGATCCGGCGCGACAACGGAGCCTGAAGGCCGCGGCGATCCGCGATCGCAACGATCACGCCTTGCAGATAGTCGATCTCGGTGCGGCGCCCGCGCTGCAGGTCTTCCCACATCGAGGAGCGCGCCTCGGGGTCGATCTTCATGGTGCGGCCGAGCAGCATGTCGAACAGCGCGTCAGGCAGCCGCAACAAAGGCGGCATCCAGCTCGACGGCAGCGGCGTCGGCGACACCGGCGCGATGCCTTCGGCGCGCACCGCGGCCAAGCCTTCGGCCATCTGGTCGGCGAACAATTGTCGCCAGCCGCGCTGCGCGAGCTGTCGTCGCAGCGGAATGTCGGACAGCGCATTGAGCGCGTTGTTGAGATTGACGATCAGCTTGCCCCACTGCACGCCATCGATATTGGAGGTCGCCTTGATCGCAAGGCCCGGCACCGAGAGCCGCGCTGCAGTGCTGGAATCATCCCGCGCAATCGCGACGTCGCCTGAGGTCGAGCGATGGAAGCGCCCATCGCCGAGCGCGACCACGTTGAACGGCACCATGCCGCCGAGCACCTTGCGGTCCGGCAGGCGGTCGCGCAGCAGCGGCAGGTTGCCGACGCCATTTTGCAGGCTGACCACCGCGGCGTCGGCGGGTGCGTGGCGTGCGATCAATTCCGCGATCTCTCCGGTATCGGCGCTCTTCACCGTCACCAGCACGGTCTGGGCATCGCGCAGCACTGCCGGATCGTCGGACAGAATCAGCCGGTCGGCAGATACCATCCGCTCCGAGCCGTCGAAACTGCTGACCCGCAAGCCGTTGCCCGTGATCTCCTGGATCAACCGCGGCCGCGCCAGCAGCGCGACGCGACGACCCGCAGCCGCGAGCATACCGCCGACGAAACAGCCGATGCTTCCGGCGCCCGCAATCCCGATTGGCCGGTCCGCGTTCATCTGGCTAAACGTCCGTTCATCAAGTCTCTAGCGGACGTCGATAGCAGACCTGGGGTTGCCTGCCTATTCGATGCGCCGCGGCCCGGGTGGTCCGCCTTGTAACCGTCATGGGCCGAAGCTATGTTTCCGGCTCGGGGCACGGTTGCGGCAGGAGACGATCATGGGTCTACTCGACGTACTCAACGGCATGCAGAACGGGCCCCGCGGTCCGAGCGCGCCGAGCACATCATCCGACAGCTCCAGCGGCGGCGGGATGTCGCCGATGACGATGGCCATCCTGGCGCTGCTCGCCTGGAAGGCGGTCAAGCATTTCTCCGGTAGTCAGCCGAGTGCGGGCGAGCCTGAGCCGAAGCCGGCGCAAGCGCCGTCGCTGCCCGGCAACGTCACCGCGAGCCTGCCCGGCGGCACGCCCCTGCCCGGCGGCGCCGGTGGTGGCGGGCTTGGCGATCTGCTCAAGGGCGGCCTGGGCGGACTTCTCGCCGGCGGCGCGGCCGGCACGGTGCTCAGCGGCGGCCTCGGCGATCTGCTCAATCAATTGCAGCAGAAGGGCCATGGCGATGCGGCCAATTCCTGGGTCAGCAACGGGCCCAACAAGCAGATCGCGCCCGGCGATCTCGCCAACGCGCTCGGCGCCGACCAGATCGACTCGCTGGCGTCGCAGAGCGGCATGTCGCGCGACCAATTGCTGCAGGGCCTCAGCCAATACCTGCCCGACGCGATCAATCATCTGACGCCGGACGGCCGGCTGCCGAGCGGCGACGAGCTGAACCGCAGGCTTTAGCGGCAGCGTTGATTCCATCTGAGGAGGACGACAGTCATGGGCGGCATCATCTGGATCATCATCGTCGGCTTTGTCGCGGGGATCATCGCGCGGTTCCTGTCACCGGGGCCAAATAATCCGAGCGGCTTCATTCTCACCACCGTGCTCGGCATCGCCGGCGCGTTTCTCGCGACCTTCATCGGCCAGGCGATCGGCCATTACGGCCCCGAACAGGGTGCCGGCTTCATCACCGCCACGATCGGCGCGCTGGTGGTGCTGTTCATCTGGAATCGGCTGGTCGCGGCGCGCGTGATCCCGGATATCGGCAACAAATGACGGCGAAGCCGTCATCCCGGAGCGATGCATCACTCTGACTTGCTCAGTGTCATCACCCGCGCATGCGGGTGATCCAGTATTCCAGAGACTGCAGTGCTAGAGCCGAGTGGGCGCGGCGTACTGGATCGCCCGGTCGAGCCGGGCGAGGACAGCGGTAGATGAGGATATAGCCTCACATTCGGCTCACTGAATGAGATGCATGCCGGCGTCCATGCGGACGAACTCGCCGGTCATGTTGCTCGACGCCGGGCTCGCCAGGAAGCAGACCAGATTGGCGATGTCCTCGGCGGTCGAGGCAACCTTCAGCGGCACCCGCGCGATCACGGCATCGCGCACCTGCTTGGCGCCATCAGCGCCGCGACCCTTGGTGAACCAGGGCGTATCGATATAGCCCGGGCACACCGTGTTGACGCGGATCAACGGCGCCAGCGCGCGCGCCAGCGACTGCGTCATGGTGTTGAGCGCGCCCTTGCTCGCGGCATAGGCGACCGACGAACCGCCGCCGGAAATGCCGGCGACCGAGGAGACGTTGACCACCGCCGAGGGACGGCCGGAGGCCTTCGCGCCGGCTTCGAGCAACGCGCGCGCGGCACGGACCATCTGGAACGGACCGATGGTGTTGACCGCATAGATGCGCTGAAAATCTTCCGCCGTCAGGCCGTCGAGATCGTGATGCGGCACATGCTTGGTGGTACCGGCATTGTTGACCAGCACGTCGAGGCGGCCCCAGCCCTGCGCAGCGGCGGCGATTGTCTTGCAATCCTCATCGCGCGAGACGTCGCCCTGCACCACCAGCACCTCGGCGCCCTGCTTGCGGCAGGCTTCCGCGGTCGCCTCGGCTTCCGCCTTGCTGTTCGAATAGTTGATGATGAGGCGCGCGCCCGGCGTGGCGAGGATTTGCGCGGTCGCGGCGCCGAGTCCCGACGCCGACCCCGTCACGATCGCGCACAAACCATCCTTGGACATCCGCATTTTCCTTGTTGTTGTAAGCCAGACGATCTCCGGCGGTGGCACACCATATCGCGCGGCACAGCATCTGCAAACAGCGCGAAGCTCTCAGATACGAGGCCTCACGTATACGCGTTCGGCCCCTTTTTCAGGCCGGCCCACTGCGCCTCGTCATGGCCGCAGATGATCTTGACGCCCGACGCCTCGAGCCTGGCGATCTCGTCGAGCGATTTCAGGAATTGATCGACATCGAGGCTGTTCCGAGGCGAGACCCGCTGGTCGAGATTGGCGCGCACGCTGAGCGCGTCGGACGCCAGCAGATATTCGCCGCTCTTGTCGAGCTTGACCAGCGCGCCGGTCGTGCCCTTCGAATGTCCCGGCAGCGGGATCAGCGTCAGTTTGCCATCGCCGAACACATCCATCTGCCGATCGAAGATCTCCATCTTCAGCGGATGATCCCAATCCGCCTTGATGTATCCGCGATCGAACGCGTTGTCGGCATTCGCGGCCTCGATCTCGAGCGCGTGGACGAAGATCGTCGCCTTCTTGAAGAAGGCGTTGCAGCCGCAATGATCGGTGTGCAGGTGAGAGCAGATCACCACGTCGATATCATCAGAACCAAGTCCGACGGCCTTCAGGCTCGTCAGCACGTGATCGTCCGCCGGCATGATCGGGCGCATGTATTTGGCGAGCATGCCGAGCCGCCCCTCGGGATCGGTGGCGACATCGGGATGGCATCCGGTGTCGAACAGCACGTTGCCCTGCGTATGCCGCAACAGCACGCAGGACACCGGAAGGTCGATCGTCTCGCCACGCGGCGCATCAGGCAGATAGGTCCGCTTCGACATCTGCAGACGGCCGCCCGACAACATATGCATCTTCATCTCGTTACCTCCCGATTCGCCTTCAAACTACATATGAGTTTTTTGGAAACTCATAGCGGATTTGACAGCACGTTACTCGCCCCTATAGCTTCCGCGCAACGCCGCGATCGCGGCAACGCGCTCAACGAAGCAGCACCCGCAGGCCGGCATCGTTGACGTCGACCCGCGGCCGTCAGGGGAAACATTCGCGACGATGTACACCGTCTTCAACGTGTTCGCTGCGACCGCAGATGCTGCGGCGTTCAAACCCTTTCTCTGCATTCCCGCGCGTCCCAACCGCACATACTTTCCCGACGGCGTCGAACTGTCCTATGGCGACATTGCGCGGCAGGTCTGCGCATTGCGCGACCGGTACCGCACGTCGGGCTTCGGCCATGGACATCGCGCCTGCCTGCTGCTGGAGAACCGGCCCGATTTCATCGTGCACTGGCTGGCGCTCAACAGCCTTGGCGTCTCGATCGTCCCGATCAATCCGGCCTATCGCGCGGCGGAAATCGAATATCTCATTGCGCATGCCGAGCCCGATTTGATCGTCACGCTGCACGGTCAGACGGAGTTGCAGAAGGCGTTGACCGGCGCGGTGCCCGTGCTTGAGGTGTCCGGTGATGACCTCGGCGCGAGCCTGGCGCAAATCCCGTTTGCCAGGCGGCCGCCACCGCGTACCGGCGAACCGGGAAGCGAAACCGAGGCCGCCCTGCTCTACACCTCGGGCACCACGGCGCGGCCGAAGGGCTGCATCCTGACCAACGAATACGTGGTCTCGACCGGCCGCTGGTACGTCAGCCACGGCGGCGAGGCGACGTATCACATGGGAACGGAGCGTCTCTACAGCCCGCTGCCGCTATTCCACATGGCCGGCCTGACGCTGACTCCGATCGCGATGATGCTGACCGGCGGCTGCCTGATCCTCCCCGAACGCTTCAACGCGAAATTCGCCTGGCGCGACATCGTCGCGTGCCGCGCCAGCGTACTGCACTATCTCGGCGTGATCGTCGCGGCCTTGCTGGCGCAGCCGGAAACGCCGGACGAGACAGCGCATGCGCTGCGCTTCTCGATGGGCGTCGGCGCCAATCCCGAGCAGCGCGCGCGGGCCCGCGACCGCTTCGGCATCGCCTTCGTCGAGGGCTGGGGCATGACCGAGACCGGACGCAGTCCGTTCAACACCATCGAACCGCGCCACCTCGAGACCAACACGATCGGCCGCAGCGCGCCCGGCCTCGAAATGACGATCCTCGATGCCGACGGCCATGCGCTGCCGCCAGGCGCGGTCGGCGAACTCTGCGTGCGCCATTCGGAAGCGACGCCGCGGCGCGGCTTCTTCTCCGGCTATCTGAAAGACCCCGAGGCCACCGAGCACGCCTGGCGCGGCGGTTGGTTTCACACCGGCGACAGCGCCTGGCAGCATCCGGATGGCGCCTTCGTGTTCGTCGACCGGTTGAAGCATCTGGTCCGGCGCGCCGGCGAGAACATCTCGGCCGCCGAGGTCGAGGCCGTGCTGACGACGTCGCCGCTGGTCAAGCAGGCCGCGGTTGTTGCCGCGCACGATCCGATCCGCGACGAAGAGGTCGCGGCTTTCATCGTGATCAACGATGGCGCTGACGCTTCCCACAAGCTTGCGCAGGACATCTTCCGTTTCTGCCGCGAACGCCTGGCGCCGTTCAAGCTGCCGGCGTGGATCGCCTTCGTGGCCGAGCTGCCGCTGACCTCGACCAACAAGATCCAGAAGCACGTGCTGCTCGGCGCCGACAGGGACCCGCTGTCGCATCCGGGCATGATCGACCTGCGACAAGACAAGACCAAGGCCATAAGGCAATCGAACTAGAGGAAACCAGGGACAATGACACCGAGTTACGGATGGATCGCCGCGAGCGCTGCAATCCTCTCAGTCGCCTTCGCCGCGCCATCGCACGCGCAGATCTCCGACGACATGGTCAAGATCGGCGTGCTGACCGATCAGGCCGGGCTGTATGCCGACGCGGCCGGCCCCGGCGCGGTCGAAGCGGTCCGGATGGCGATTGCGGATTTCGGCGGCAAGGTGCTGGGCAAGCCGATCGCGATGGTCGATGCCGACCATCAGAACAAGGCTGATATCGGCGCCGGCATCGCGCGGCGCTGGTACGAGCAGGAGAATGTCGACGTCATCGTCGATTTCGCCAATTCCGCGGTCGCCTTCGCGGTGCTCGAGCTCACCAAGCAGAAGAACAAGGCGATGCTGGTGTCGTCGGCCGGCTCTTCAGACCTGACCGGAAAGGGCTGCTCGCCGAATTCGGTGCAATGGACCTACAACACCTATGCGCTCGCCAACAGCACGGTGCGGGCGCTGGCCAAATCAGGCGCCAGGAGCTGGTACTTCGTCACGGTCGACTACGCCTTCGGCCACGCCTTGCGCAACGACGCCGCCAAGACCGTGGAGAAGGTCGGCGGCAGCATCGCCGGCGAAGTGCGGCATCCGCTCAACAGCATGGATTTCTCGTCCTATCTGCTGCAGGCCCAGAGCTCGAAGGCCGACGTGATCGCCTTTGCCAACACTGGCGGCGACCTCGCCAATTCGATCCGGCAGGCGCAGGAGTTCGGCATGGCGCAGAAGCAGAAGCTCGCAGCCTTCCTGATGCAGACCAGCGACATCCACGCCATCGGTTTGCAGGCCGCCCAGGGCCTGCAGCTCGCGACCGCGTTCTACTGGGATCTCGACGACAAGACCCGCGACTTCGCCGCGCGCTTCATGGCCAGGACCAAGAAGCGGCCGACCATGGTGCAGGCCGGTCTCTACTCCGCGGTCATGACCTATCTCAAGGCGATCGAGAAGTCCGGCACCGACGACGGCCCCAAGGTGATCGCGCAGATGAAGGACATGCCGATCGATGATTTCTTTGCCCGCAACGCATTCCTGCGCGAGGACGGCCAGCTGATCCACGACATGTATCTGGTGCAGGTGAAATCGCCGGCGGAATCCAAGGGCGCCTGGGATTACGAGAAGCTGGTTCAGGTCATTCCGGGCAAGGAAGCGTTCGCGACATCAGAGGAAAGCGCCTGTCCGCTGCTGAAGAAATGATGGCTCTGACGAATCCGCAAACCACAAGCAAGGCTGGACATCGCATGACCGAACTGCCGCTGCTGTTTACCCCGCTGCGACTGCGCGACCTCGAACTGAAGAACCGGATCATGGTCTCGCCGATGGCGACCTATTCGGCGCGCGAGGGACGTGCCACCGATTGGCACACCGCGCATATCGGCAAGCTCGCCGCCGGCGGCGCTGGTCTCGTGTTCGTCGAGCAGAGCTCGGTGAACACCCAGGGCCGCATCACCCATGGCTGCCTCGGCATCTGGGATGATGCGCATATCGCCGACCATGCCGCCCTCGCCGCGCTGATCCACGGTTTCAACGCCAAGGCCGCGATCCAGATCGCCCATGGCGGCCGCAAGGGCTCGTCGCAGCGGCCGTGGGAAGGCGGCAATCCGCTCGGCGAGGCCGACATCAAGGCGCGCGGCGAAGGCCCGTGGCAGATCGCGGCCTCGAGCGGCATTCCTTTCGACGACGGCTGGCCCGCGCCGCTGATGATGACCTCAGAGCAGATCGACACCCTGGTGGACGACTACCGCCAGGCGTTCCGCCGGGCCAGGGCCGCCGGATACGACGTCATCGAGCTGCACTGCGCGCACGGCTATCTGATGCACTCGTTCCTGTCGCCGCTGGCTAACAACCGCAACGACGAGTATGGCGGCTCGCGCGAGAACCGCATGCGCCTGCCGCTGCGGATCGCCGCAATCATGCGCGAGGAATGGCCGGATCATCTGCCGGCCTTCGTCCGCATCTCGTCGGTCGACGGCGTCGATATCGGCTGGTCGATCGAGGATTCGGTTGCGTTTGCGCGCGAGTTGAAGGCGATTGGGATCGACATGGTGGACTGCTCGTCGGGCGGCATGAAACTGCCGCGCGGCAATTCGCTGGTGTCGCGCACCCCCAGCTTCCAGGTGCCGTTCGCCGAACGGATCCAGAAGGAAACCGGTATCCCGACCGTGGCGGTCGGGTTGATCCGCGAGCCGGACTACGCCGAAGCCATCTTGCGGGACGGCAAGGCGACGCTTATTGCGCTCGGCCGCGAACTGCTGTGGAATCCGAACTGGCCCGCGCAGACCGCGCTTGCGCTCGGCTGCGATCCCGAGTGGACGAGCTGGCCGGAGCAATATGGCTGGTGGCTGAAGCGGCGGGTGGCACAGCAGGGACGATAACGATGCCGGTGGCGAAGAAAGATGCAGCGACGACCGGCCCGGCAGCCGGCGCCCGGTCTTTCGATTTTCCCGGCGATACCTCGCGCGACCTGCCGAAGATGGACAATGCGGTCAAGTCGGCGCGGCGCGTGTTCGACGTGCTCGAATTCTTCGAGGAGCACCAGCGCGCCGCCTCCGCCATCGAGGTCGCCGCCGCGCTGAAATTCCCGCAATCCAGCACCTCGGCGCTGATGCGGACCATGACCGCGTTCGGCTATCTGCACTACGACACCAGCCGCCGCACCTATATCCCGACGCCGCGGATCTCGATGCTGGGGCACTGGCTGAGCCCGGCGCTGTTCACCAGGGGGCGCCTGGTCAATTTGATGGAGGAGCTCTCCGCGCGGACCGGCGAGACCATCATGCTCGCGGTGCGTAACGGGCTCAGCGCGCAATATGTCCATATCATTCAGGCCAAGCTGCCGATGCGGCTCTATGTCAAGGCCGGAACGCTGCGGCCGCTGGCACGCTCCGCGTCGGGTTACGCGCTGCTGTCGGCCTACCCGGACAAGGAGGTCCGCCGCCTGGTGCGCCTGATCAACGCCAACGAGACCCGGCCGGACCGGCAGGTCGACATCAAGGCCCTCATGCTCGAGCTGAAGAAGGTCCGCGCCAAGGGGCATGCCTTCTCGCTCGGCCTGGTCACGCCGGGCGCCGGCGCCGTTGCCATGAACCTGCCGCCGATTGCTGAGTCGAACGAGCCGCTGGTGCTGTGCGTGGCCGGACTGAACGACGCGCTGGTCACCCAGGAGACCGAATTCGCCGACCTGATGCGGAAGGCGATCGAGTTTCATCTGGCGGACTGAACTGATGTCACCGACCGATTTACGATCGCGCGTGGCATACAAAACGAGGCGCGGCAAAGTTCACTCTGCGGAATTCATGTGCCGCGTCCGGCTTCATGCCGTCCGCGCAAGTGGCCCTGCGGGCAGCGCTTGTCACGGCTATGGCTTTTCCCCATCATTGAGCGCAAGACAACATCGCAAGCAGGGCACGGCCGAACGGCCGGCCCGAGCCAATCAACACGAGGAACGCTGTGGCGGAGAGTGAGAACATCGTCGCCGAGACCGCGGAAAAGATTTTCGCCGATCTCGCGGATGCCCAAACCATCAATCACGACAAGCAGGGCGCATGGAAAGCGCCGCTGTGGCAGGCGCTGACCGAAGCCGGCCTGCCGCTGTCCTGGGTGCCCGACGATCTCGGCGGTTCCGGTGCCAGTCTCGCCGAAGGTTTCAGCGTCCTCAATGTCGCCGGACGACATGCGATCGCTGTTCCGCTGGCCGAAACGATGCTGGCCGGCTGGCTGCTGATGCAGGGAAAGATCGCATCTCCCGAAGGCGAGATGACGGTCGTCCCGGCGAGCCCGAAGGACCGCGTCACGGTTGGCGCCGACGGCTCGCTCTCCGGCCGTGCCCGCGGCGTGCCGTTCGCGAAGGACGCAAAGCATTTCGCGGTGCTGGCTGGTGGCAATGGTGGCGTGTCGATTGCGCTGGTCGATGCTGCGAAGTGCCGGATCGAATCCGGGATCGGCCTTGGCGGCGATCACAACGACACCGTCACGCTCGACAAGGTGCAGCCGGTCACCACCAAGCCCGCGCCCGAGGGTTTTGACCAGACCACGCTGATGCTGATGGGCGGCGTGGTGCGCAGCCTGCAGATCGCGGGCGCGCTGGAAGCGATGCTCGACATCTCCGTGCGCTACTCCAACGAGCGCGTCGCCTTCGAGAAGAAGATCTCGAAATTCCAGGCGGTGCAGCACAACCTCGCGCGCCTCGCCGGCGAAAACGCCGCGGCGCTGGCCGCCGCGACCTCGGCGGCGGATACCATCGTCAACGCGACCTCGCTCACTACCGACGCGGTGTTCCTCGAGGCGGCGTCGGCAAAAATCCGCTGCTCGGAAGCCGCCGAGAAGGGCAGCGGCATCGCGCACCAGGTGCATGGCGCGATCGGCTTCACCATCGAGCACATCCTGCACCGCTACTCGCTGCGCGCATTGGCATGGCGCGACGATTTCGGCTCGGAGAGCTACTGGGCGGTCGAGCTCGGCAAGCTCGTCGCCGAACGTGGCGCCGATGAATTGTGGCCGCTGGTGGCTTCGCGCTGAGATCAGGCAGAAAGATTAGGACTGGACATCATGACCGCAGCCCTTCGTTTCGATCCGATCCGCCTGCCGGAGAAATGCGAGCAGCTCCGCAAGGAGGTGCGCGCCTTCCTCGCCGAGGAAATCGCCGCCGGCACCTTCGATCCCCATGCACCGAACCGCGAGGACAATGACGCGCCGGAATTCTCCCGCCGCGTCGGCGCCAAGGGCTGGCTCGGCATGACCTGGCCGAAGAAATATGGCGGCCAGGAACGCTCATTTCTCGAGCGCTACGTCGTCACCGAGGAGATGCGGGTGGCCAACGCGCCGACCCGCCGCTTCTTCGTCGCCGACCGCCAGAGCGGCCCGGTGCTGCTGAAATATGCGCCCGAGCACATCAAGATGGACATCCTGCCGCGGATCTGCCGCGGCGAGGTCTGCTTCGCCATCGGCATGAGCGAGCCGAACTCCGGCTCCGATCTGTTCGCGGCGAAGACCCGCGCCACCAAGACCGAGGGCGGTTATCTGATCAACGGCACCAAGATCTGGACCTCGTCGGCGCACATCGCCGACTACATGATCGCGATCTTTCGCACCTCGCCGCCGACCAAGGAAAACCGCCGCCACGGCCTGACCCAGTTCCTGGTCAAGATGAAGCAGCCGGGCATCCAGGTGAACCCGATCGGCCAGATCACCGGCCAGTTCGAATTCAACGAGGTGGTGTTCACCGACTACTTCGTGCCCGACGATCACGTGCTGGGCGAAGTCGACGGCGCCTGGAAACAGGCGACATCAGAGCTTGCGTATGAGCGGAGTGGCCCCGAGCGCTTCCTCGAAACCTATTACGTGCTCACCGAGTTGGTGCGCGCGGTCGGCAAGAACCCGGACACCCGCAGCGCCGAGGGCATCGGCCGGCTGGTGGCGCAGGTGCACACCATGCGCCGCATGTCGGTGTCGGTTGCGGGCATGTTGCAGGCCGGCAAGGAGCCGGTGGTGGAAGCCTCGATCGTCAAGGACATCGGCACGGTGTGGGAGCAACAGCTGCCGCATCGGGTGCGCGATCTCGCGGCGTTCGTCGAGGAGACCGCGACCAACCGCGAGACGCTGGAGAAGCAGCTCGATTTCGCCATCAAGACCGCACCCAAGCTGACGATCCAGGGCGGCACCACCGAGGTGCTGCGCGGCATCATCGCCCGCGGGCTCGGCTTGCGCTAATTCAACGAGGACAGATCATGACCAAGTACACTGATATCGGCGTCGAGACCCACGGCCATGTCGGCCTGATCGAAATCCGTAAACCCCCGCTGAACTTCTTCGACGTCGCGCTGATCAACCAGATCGCCGACGCGCTGGAGGAGTTCGACAACAATATCGAGATCCGCGCCTCGGTGCTCGCAGCCCAGGGCAAGGCGTTCTGCGCCGGCGCCAATTTCGGCGATCCCGCCCGCCAGGAGCAGGAAGAGCGCGCCAAGTCTGATCCGGCCTCCAATCTGCCGATCAACCATCTCTACGTTCAGGCGGTGCGCATCTTCCGCAACAAGAAGCCGATCGTCGCGGCGATCCATGGCGCCGCGATCGGCGGCGGCCTTGGGCTTGCGGTCTCCGCCGACTTCCGCGTCGCCTGCCCCGAGGCCCGCTTCTCCGCCAACTTCACCAAGCTCGGCTTCCATCCGGGCTTCGGCCTCACCACGACGCTGCCGGAGCTGATCGGCAAGAACAATGCCGAGCTGATGTTCTACACCAGCCGGCCGCGTCACCGGCGAGGAAGCTTATCGCTGGGGTCTCGCCAACGTGCTGGTGCCGCAGGACCAGGTGCGGGCTGAAGCGATGAAGCTCGCGCAGGAGATCGCCGAATGCTCGCCGCTCGGCCTGGTCTCGACCCGCGCCACCATGCGCGCCGGCCTCGCCGACCGCGTGCTCGCCGCGACCAACCATGAGCTCGCCGAGCAGACCAAGCTGCGCGCCACCGAAGACTTCAAGGAAGGCGTCAAGGCCACCGCCGAGCGCCGCGTCGCCAACTTCAAGGGGCGGTGAGCGCCGAGCGGCACTCTCTCCACGGGTCGTCCCGGCGAAGGCCGGGACCCAACCACTGAACTGAGTTGTAAGGAACGCCGACGCCGCTTGTGTCTCTTTCGTCGGCCGCGGCGTATGGGTCCCGCTATCCCCTCGGCACCACCAGCGCGTCGGCGATGGTCACGCCCTGCCCCTCGGGATGCACCAGCACCGGATTGAGCTCGATCTCGGCGATCTGGTTCGCATGCTGCGCTGCCAGCACTGAAATCTGCGAGATAAACCGCGCCAGCGCTGCGACATCCGCCTTTGGCGCACCGCGGAAACCGTGCAGCAGCGGCGCGGCCTTCAGCGTCTCCAGCATCGCGGTCGCCTCGGCCCCGCTCACCGGCGCCGGGCGATAGACCACATCCCTGAACAGCTCGGTGGTGATGCCGCCGAGCCCCACCATCACCATCGGTCCGAAGGTGGCATCCGTCATGGTGCCGACGATGATCTCGACGCCCCTCTTCGCCATCGGCCCGACCAGCACGCCCTGGATCGCAGCGTCCGGCCGCCGCCTCTGCACGCTCTCCAGCATGTCGCGATAGGCCGTGAACGCCGCGCCCTTGGCTGAGATGTTGACGCGGACGCCGCCGACCTCGCTCTTGTGCGCGATGTCAGGCGATTGGATCTTCATGACAAGTGGAAACCCGGCCCGCTCGATCGCGGCATCGAGCCCGTCGCGATCGGTCACCAGCACCTCGTCCGGCAACGCGATCCCCGCCGCGCGCAGCAGCGACTTGCTGTCATATTCGGAGAACGTCTTCGCTGCGAGATGCGCGGAGAGATCGCGCGCTTGCGACGCAGATGCCGCCATCTCGGGCGCGGGCTTGAAGCCGGCATAATCAGCCAGCCGCCGCATCGCGACGCCGACATGGGTCAGGCCCGACAGCACCACCACGCCCGATTTCGCCAGCTCCTGTCGCGCAAACGACGACGGCAGCGTATAGGAGTAGAACACCACCGGCTTGTGCTGCGCTGATATCACCGGCTTCAGCTCTTCTTCCTTGAACGGCATCCGCGTCTCGCTCGACAGCGACAGCACGACCAAGGTCGCGTCGACCTCGTCGGAAGCGTTGAACAGTTCGATGCTCTTCTGCAGGCCGCCGGAGGAGACGCCCTGCGCGGTCACGTCGACCGGATTGCCCGCCGCGCCATAGGACGGCATCCATTGCTTGATCTGGCTCTGGATCTCGGCCGACAGCTCCGGCACGCGCAGGCCCTGCATCGAGACGGTATCGGCGCCCCAGATGCCCGCTCCGCCGGACACCGTCAGCACCGCGACGCGGTCGCCTTTCGGCAACGGATTGGTGGTGAGGACGGCGGCAATCGTCACCGCCTCGTCGAGGTCGTTGGAGACGATGAAGCCGTATTTCGCGAACACCGCATCATAGGCCGCCGACCAGCCCGCCATGCTCGCGGTGTGCGAGGCCGCGGCGCGCTCGCCGGCGCCGGAGCGGCCCACTTTAGTTACGATGACGGGCTTCCTGAGCTCTGCCGCGCGCTTCGCCGCCGCCAGGAACTTGTCGACGTCGCGGATGCCCTCGATGAACAGCAGGATCACGTCGGTCGAGGCATCCTGCACCATGTAGTCGAGGAACTCGCCGGCACCGAGATCGCTTTCATTGCCGGCGCTGACCACATAGCTGAGCGCGACGCCGAGCGCCTTGGCGCGATGATAGATCGCAAAGCCGATGCCGCCGCTCTGCGCGACGATGCCGATCCGCCGCTGGCTTGCGACCAGGCCGGGCGCATCCGGCTTGACGTCGACGGTCGGGCTGAAGGTCGCGGCGACCTTCTGCACCTGGCTGTAGAAACCTTCGGCGTTCGGACCGGAGATCCGCATCCCCGTCCGCTTCGCGAGCGCGACGATGGCATCCTGCATCGCTGCGCTGTCGCCGCCCTCCTCGGCAAAGCCCGAGGAGATGATGACCGCGTTCTTGACGCCGGCGGCCGCGCACTGCTCCAGCGCCGGCAGCACCGCACGCGCAGGGATCACGATGACCGCGAGATCGATCGGCGCACCGATCTCGGCGACCGACTTGAAGCATCTCAGCCCGTCGATCTCGTCATAGTTCGGATTGATCGGATAGAGCCCGCCCGGATAGCCGTTCTTGCGCAGCATTGCGAGCAGCCGCCCTGGAATCTTCTCGTGATCGCGCGAGGCGCCGATCAGCGCGATGCTTTTGGGCGCGAAGAAGGAATCGAGTGGATGCGGCATGGGGCGTTCCGTTGTTGTTATTATGAGCCACGATATTGAATAGCGGCCATTCGCTCAATCTTTCCCCGTCATCCTGAGGAGCGCGTAGCGCGTCTCGAAGGATGAACGGCCCGGGCGGTGGCCGTCGATCCTTCGAGACGCCGCTTCGCGGCTCCTCAGGATGACGGATTAGGGAACGCGTAACCCGGATGGAGCGCAACGCAATCCGGGGACGGCTTATCCGACCACAGCGTAAACCCGGATTTCGCTTCGCTACATCCGGGCTACGAAACTACGCAATCAGGCGAAAGTTCACACCGCACAGAAAGAACTCATCGTCCTTCACCTCGCAGCCCCTGGCCTTCGCGGCATCCAGCACCTTGGCCTTGTCGGCGACCTTGAACGTCAGGCCGCTCATGATCTCGTCAGCCCCCTTGACGAAGCGGAAGGTGGCATTCGGCAGCTTCACCACGGTACCGTCGGCGGGAATGCCCACGATCCTGCCCCAATGCGCCGCCAACCCTTCGGGGTCGGGGCTCTGCATCTCGACCTCGGTCAACGCCAACGTCGTGTCCTTGCGGATCGACTTCTGCCAGTCCGGGCCGGCCGGCGGATATGGCCCCAGCACGTTATCGCTGCCGTCGGTGTGGTTGAACTCGATGAAGGCGGCGCGGCAGTCGCGCGGATGCAGCTGCACGCCGTGATACGGCGCATGCGTGATCACGTTCGCGGTGCGCACGCCCATCGCATTGGCCTTGGCGCCGCGCGCGTCGGGGTCTTCGCAAGCGAAGATCGCCATGTAGCCGCCGCGTCCGCCCGTCTTCTCGATGAAGCGGCCGGCCGCGGTGCCCGGCCCCGGCTGGAACGGCGCGACCACTTCGAGCAGGATCGTATCGACCGGCAGCAGCGCGTTCTCGAGGCCGTATTTGGCGACGTTACCGTCGCGGTAGCAGACATCGAGGCCCATGATCGCAGAGATATCCGCGATCACGGGCGCGAGCTGCGGCGCCACCAGGCAGATCTGCCGCAACCGCATGTACTCGGCCATGTGATTGGTCACGGCTTACTGACCCTGGAAGGTGGGCTTGCGCTTCTCGACGAAGGCCTTTGCCGCTTCCTTGTGGTCGGTGGTCTCGCCGGCACGGGTGTGGTGGATCGCCTCGCCGTCGAAGCAGGCCTCCAGCGTCATGGTCTCGGCATTGTTGATGTTGCGCTTGATGTAGCCGAGCGCCACCGACGGGCCCTGCGCCAGCGAGCGCGCGAGCTCCAGCGCTTCGGCCTCGATATCGGCATCGGGCACCACCTTGGAGACCATGCCGAGATTGTAGGCCTCCTGCGCCGACAGCACCGGCGACATCATGTAGAGCTCGCGCGCCTTGGCGCTGCCGAGCATCTTGGTGAGGAAATAGGTGCCGCCGTAGTCGCCGGAGAAGCCGACCTTGGCGAAGGCGGTGGTGATCTTGCAGGACGCGCTGGCGACGCGCAGATCGCAGGACAGCGCGATCGAGAGCCCGGCGCCGGCCGCAGCACCATCGAGCTGCGCCACCACCGGCTTCGGCATCGTGTGCAGGATCCGCGAGACCTCCATGCCGCGGCGCAGATTGGCCATCTTGGCTTCGAACGGCAGCGGCGCACGGCCTGCCGCCATCGACTTGACGTCGCCGCCGACGCAGAAGGTGCCGCCGGCGCCGCGGATCAGCACCGCCCGCACCTCGGTATCGTCCTGCGCGCGACGCGCGGCCTCCACGAGCCCCTGCGTCATGTCGGGATTGAGCGCATTGCGCCGATCCGGGCGGTTCATGGTGATAGTGAGCAGGCCCTGTTCGAGGGATTGGAGAACCATCTGATTGTCGCTCATGGCGTTTTGCCTTTCGTTGTTTGTTGGTTGTTCCCCGTCGTTCCGGGATGGTGCGCTAGCACCAGACCCGGAACCTCGAGATCCCGGGTTCGATGCTAACGCATCGCCCCGGGATGACTGAGTGACTTCGTCACTCCGTCACTTCTTCACCAGCGGGCAGCGCGACTCCGACAGCGGCTGGAACGCCTGGTCGCCCGGCACGGTCGCGAGCAGCTTGTAGTCGTCCCAGCGACCCTTCGACTCCGAGGGCTTCTTGACCTCGAACAGATACATGTCATGCACCATGCGGCCGTCTTCACGAATCTTGCCGTTCTTGGCGAACATGTCGTTGATCGGGGTCTCCCTCATCACCTTCATGACGGCGGCGGCATCAGTGGTGCCGGCGGCCTTCACTGCCTGCAAATAATGCAGCACGGAGGAGTAGACGCCGGCCTGGGCCGAAGTCGGCACCCGCTTGGTCCGCTCCATGAAGCGCTTGGTGAACGCACGGGTGTCGTCATTGAGGTCCCAGTAAAACGCCTCCGCAAGCAGCAGGCCCTGCGCGGTCTCGAGCCCCACACTGTCGATGTCGGTGACGAAAGCCAACAGCGGCGAGATCTTCTGGCCGCCCTTGGTGATGCCGAACTCAGCGCCCTGCTTGATCGCGTTGATGGTGTCGCCGCCGGCATTGGCAAGGCCGATCACCTTGGCTTTCGAGGCCTGTGCCTGCAACAGGAACGACGAGAAATCGGAGGTGTTAATCGGATGCCGGACGCTGCCGAGCACCTTGCCGCCCGACTTCACCACGACATTGCTGGTGTCCTTTTCCAGGTCCTGGCCGAAGGCGTAGTCGGCGGTGAGGAAGAACCAGGTGTCAAGACCGGATTTGACCGCGGCAAGGCCGGTCACATTGGCCTGCGCGAAGGTGTCGAACACGTAGTGCACGGTATAGGGACCGCAGGCCTCGTTGGAGAGACGGATCGAGCCCGGACCGTTGAACATGATGATCTTGCCACGCGCCTTGGCGATCTCGCCGGCGGCAAGCGCGGTCGCCGATGCCGCGACGTCGAAGATCATCTCGACACCCTGGTTGTCGATCATGTCGCGGGCGATATTGGCGGCGAGGTCGGCCTTGTTGAGATGGTCGCCGACCACGATCTCGATCTTGCGGCCGAGCACCGTGCCGCCGAAATCCTCCGCCGCCATCTTGGCCGCGGTCTCGCTGCCCGTACCAGTGATGTCGGCATAGAGGCTCGACATGTCGAGGATGCCGCCGAGCTTCAGCGGAGGCTTGTCCTGCGCCAGCGACGCATTCGCCGAGATCGCAAACACACAGGCCAACACGCCGGCCAAAACTCGTCTCATTCATACCCTCCCTGGAGATGCGGACCTCATTGCATCAGGTCCGTTTCGAGGGCGGGATCATGCCGCATGGCCCGCAGTGCAGCAAGCCGCAGCGGCAGTAATCTGTTTTCCGCTAGCCGGAATGACGCCTCGATCAGAGATGGAAGTCAGGCACGGTCTGATATGGCGTGCCAGCCGGCAGCCCGAGGAACAGGTACTGCATGCCATAGTGCCCGGCGAACGCCGTGGCGGTCTCGTCCATGATGACATGGCCACCGAGATCGAGATGCAGTTCCGGCCGCGTGATCGACCCGAGCGTATAGGCCGGCACTGTCGTCTCGTTGATGTGCAACGCATCGAACGCCGCCGACACGGCTGACAGCGACGCCGCATTGCCGGCGAGGTCGACCACGCTGGCGCCATTGGCGGCGAAGCCGGTCACCGCCAGCGATGACGCGCGATCGGTCGACGACACGATGTGATCGAATACCAGCTTCGAGGGATCGCCGAGCAGCGTCGTGGCCGCGGCATCGTAGATCGCGCTGCCGCCGTCGTTCAGCGTCAGTGTCGGCGTGCCGCTGATCACGCGAACCGCCTCGCTGAAGCCGACCGTCAGTTGCACCAGCGCGCCCGGAGACGCAACGCCGCCGGAGGGCGTGGCGGTGATCCCGGTCAGATGGGGCGCAGTCGTGTCGAGGGTGAAGGTCAGGCTGGACGACGCGCTGACATTGCCGGCGGCATCGACCTCCTGCACCGTCACGGAATGCACGCCATCGGTCGTGAACACCGGCGCCACCGTCGAGAATCCCGACGCGCCGTCGGCCTTGAAGCGCAGCGTGTCGGCAGCATCGGCCTTGTAATAGTCGATCAGCGGATTGCTGGTGATGCGATCGGCACCCGAGACGCCGGTGTCCTGATGCAGAAATAGCGCCGGTACCAAGGGCGCCTTGGTGTCGCCGCTGAAATTGACCGAGCTGCTTGCCGCACCGGCATTGCCGGCGACGTCGGTGTAGCTCGCGCCGGCGACCGACAGGTTTGCCGACAGATAGTTGGTGACATGGGGCGTGAAGATCGCGGTGTAGATATCCTGGCCTGCGCCGTTGAGGCCGACATGAACAAGGTTGCCCATGAAGCCGCCGTGCACGGTGATGTCGCCGAGCCCGAAGCCCGCGACGGCTTCGGAGAAGGTGAACGTCATCAGCGCCGTGTCGCCCGCGTGCAGCACAGTGTGATTGGCCGCCACCGACACCGTCGGCGCATGCGTGTCGCCGCCGATGGTGGCGGTGTTACCAGCCGCACCGGTATTGCCGGCATCGTCGGCATAGCTCGAGGCCGTGACCCGGATCGAGCCCGCCAGCACATCGGTGATATCAGGCGTGAACAGCGCGGTGTAGACGTCCTGGCCCGACACATTGAGCCCGACATGGACCAGGTTGCTCAGGGCACCGCCGGCGACGACGGTATCGCCGATGGCGAAGCCCGCGACATGTTCGGAGAAGGTGAAGGTGACCACCGACGTCTGCCCGGCCAGCACCGTGCTCGGGCTCGCGGCAACCGACACCGTCGGCGCCTTGGTATCGCCGATGAAATTGACGATGTTGCTCGCTGCACCGGCGTTGCCGGCGACGTCGGTATAGCTTGACGCCGTGACCTGCACCGAGCCCGCCTCGGTGTTGCTTTCATCCGGCGTGAAGGCTGCGGTGTAGATGTCCTGGCCCGACGCGTTGATGCCGACATGGACGAGATGGCCGAGCGTCCCGCCATGCACCGTGACGTCACCGAGCGCGAAGCTCGCGACCTCTTCGGAGAAGGTGAATGTCACCAGCGCGGCCTGGCCCGCCAGCAGCGCGCTACGGTCGGCCGCGATCGAGACCGTCGGCGCCAGCGTATCGCCGCCGATCGTGGCGGTGTTACCAGCCGCTCCGGCGTTGCCGGACAGATCGGCATAGCTCCACGCATTGACCTTCACCGAACCGGTCTCGGTGTCGCTGACATCGGGCGTGAAGGTCGCGGTGTAGACATCCCCGCCGGCACCATTGAGCCCGACGTGGACCAAATTGCTCAGCGCGCCGCCATGCACGGTGGTGTCGCCCAGGGCGAAGCCGGACACCGCCTCCGAGAAGGTGAAGGTTGCGACCGAGAGGTCGCCGGCCAGCACCGCGTCGGGATTGAGCGAGACGGAGACGGTCGGCGCCTTGGTATCGCCGGTGAAATTGATCGTGTTGCTGATACCGCCGGCATTGCCGGCCGTGTCGCTGTAGCTCGATGCGTTGACCTTGACCGATCCGGCCTCGATGTTGGTGACATCGGGCGTGAAGGTCGCGGTGTAGATGTCCTGACCGATGCCGTTGACGCCGATATGGACAAGATTACCCAGCGCGCCGCCGCTGACGCTGACATCGCCGAGCGCGAAGCCCGCGACCGCTTCGGAGAAGGTGAAGGTCACCACTGCGGTCTGGCCGGCGAGCAGCGCGCTATGATCTGCCGAAACCGACACCGTCGGCGCCCTGGTATCGCCGGTGAAATTGACCGTGTTGCTCGACGACCCGGAATTGCCGGCGACGTCGCTATAGCTTGAGGCGTTGACCTGCACCGAACCCGCTTCGGTGTTGGTCACGTCAGGTGTGAACGTCGCAGTGTAAACGTCGTGGCCGGAGCCATCGACGCCGACATGGATGAGATTATCAAGCGTGCCGCCGCTGACGCTGACGTCGCCCAGCCCGAAACCGGTGACGGCCTCGGAGAAGCTGAAAGTCACGACCGCAGTATCGCCGGCCGCGAGCGTGCTGTGATCGGCAGTGACCGACACCGTCGGCGCCTTGGTGTCGCCTGAGAAATTGATCGCACTGCTGGCCGCGCCGGCGTTTCCAGCCGCGTCCGTATAGCTAGCCGCGTTGACCTGCACCGAACCCACCTCGGAATTGGTCACGTCAGGCGTAAAGGTCGCGGTGTAGATGTCCTGGTGCGCGGCGTTGAGGCCGACATGGATAAGGTTATCAAGCGTGCCGCCGCTCACCGTCGTGTCCGCAAGCGCGAAGCCCGTGACCGCCTCGGAGAAGGTGAAGGTGACGATCGAACTCTGCCCGGCCAGCAGCGACGTCGAGCTTGCCGCGACCGATACCGTCGGCGCGACCCCGTCGATCACCAGATGCAGATCGGTCGCCGCATGGGTGACGTCGGCGTCCTGGCCGCCGGGATCCTTGATCGTGCCGCCGTTGAGCGACAGGCTCTGCACCTGAAGATCAGAGCTGCTGTCGCCGTCCTGCACCGTGTAGCTGAACACGAGTGCCTGCGAGCCGCTGCCGCTGACATAGGTCGCGGCCTTGCCGTCGCTGAGCAGCAGTTCCGGCGCACCGGTCACGGTCACCGCATTGCTGAAATTGACCGTGATGGTCACCACCTTGCCGGTATTGAGCAGCGTCAGGTGACCGGTCGTGTCCGCGGTCAGCGAAGCAATGCTGGCCTGCGACCTGATCTCGAGGTGCGGCGTGGCCGAACCATCCGAGGCGAGGCTCAGCGAGCCGAAGGTGGCGCCCGCGCCGAAACCCAGATGCAGCGAGGCGAGCGTGCTGCCGCTGCCGCTCTTCACCGTCAATATGCCGTTCGCATAGGCCAGCGTCGCCGTCGCGTCATAGGCGAGATTGCTGAAATCGATGGTATCGCCGCCCGCAAAGCCGGTGATCGACGTGCCGAACGAGGTGCCGGAGAATGCCGCGGCATCGAGCACGAGCTTCTCGGTAGAGCCGCCGGTGAAGGCAATCGCGCCGGTACCCGCCGCACCGCTCGCTGCGAGCTCGAGGATCGAGCCCTTAATGACGGTGCCGCCCGAATAGGTGTTGTGCGCGGACAGCACGAGCCGTCCACCGCCGGTCACTTCCACGTCGCCCGGCGTCGCGCCGTCCGAGATGATGCCGCTCTGGGTGACGGTCTGGCCGGCCGCGACGTTGAAGACCGGATCACCGGCGACGGTGATGTTGCGGGTCTGCGTAAAACCGTCGGTGAAGCTGATGCCGGTGCCGTCGCCGAGCTTCAGCACATTGGTCACCGCGCCGAGATTGACGTTGGCGGAGATCGATACCCGTGTGCCGGCGCCGCTGAGCGTGGTGTTGCCGGTGTAGGTGTTGTTGCCGCCGAGGATGACGGTGCCGCCGCCACTGATCACGAGACCGCCGACGCCCGCATTGGCGCCGGTGCCGCCATTGCCGCTCTGGTCCGCGATATCGTTGGCGACCGTCAGCGTCTGGCCGCTGGCCGGTGCGAAGCTGAGATTGTTGGTGCCCTGGATGAAGATGCCTGAGCCGTATGCCGATCCGCTGGCCTGGCCGGCACCATTGGTGCCGCCCTTGACCGCGTTGAAGCCGGAATCGTTCGAGAGCGAGCCGCCCTTGATGGTCAGCGAGCCGCCTTGCTGAACGAAGACGGTGCCACCAGCGCCAAGGCCGCCACCGCCACCCGCCGTGCCACCACCGCCGCCGAAGCCACCGAGCCCGCTGACGCCACCACCGCCGCCGAAGCCGCCATTGCCGCCATAGCCGCCGCCACCACCGAAGCCACCATTGCCGAACGCCCCGCCGCCACCGCCGTAGCCACCATTGCCGCCGTCGATTGCGTTGCCGCCGCCGACGCCACCGCCGGTACCGTGCGCGCGGTTGTTGTTGCCGAGGAAGCCACCCGCGCCGCCGCCGCCGCCATTGGCGCCGCCCGTTCCGCCATACCAGTAAAGCATGGTCCCGCCTCCGAACGGGATCAGGTAGCCGTCGACGCCTTTGCCGCCCCCCGCGGCGCCGGGAACGATCCCAGCGGCCCCGTTCTGGAATGCAGCGGAGTTCGCACCCTGCGCGTGAAGGCCGATGCCGCCACCGCTGCTGTTGCCGCCCCGGCCGCCCATGCCGCCACCACCGCCGAAGCCGTCGAGGTTGGCGTTGCTCGCGGTGCTGCCGGTTCCGCCATTGCCGCCGATCGCGGCACTGTTGTGAAACACGACATTGTCGAGCGTGGCGCTGCCGTTCGCCGAGACGAACAGCGCACCGCCGAGCCCGGCGCCACCGCCGCCGCCGCCCTGGATGACGCCGCCGCCGGCCGCCACCGTGTTCTGGATGGTCAGGTTCTCGAGATTGACGTTGCCGGCATAAACGAAGAACCCGCGCTGGGCGTTGAGGCCGTCAATCGTGTAAGCGCCGCCGTGACCATCGCTTCCGTTGATGGTGACGCTCGACCCGCTCAAGAGATTGAGCGCGTACAGCTCCGACGAGAGGCTGAAGCTGGCGGTGATGTTGATGGTGTAGTTGGCATTCGGCGCGGCGTTCTGGCCGCCGGAATCCATCTGCAGGATGGCTGCGTTGAGCTCGGTGACGTTCGAGACATTGAAGACGCGCGTCGACACAAGCTGCACGATCGTGCCGCCATTCGCATCCTGCGAAAGCTGGAAGCGGGCGCCGCCGTCGAGCCCGTTCACCGTCAACGTATCCGTCACCGTGCCGTTCGAGACCGTGAGGACGTTGCCGGAAAGGCTGACGGTGTTGAGCGAGGTGTTCTGGGTGTTGTAGTGCAGCCCGGTCAGGTCGATGGACTGGCCGGGATTGAAGTTGGAGATGCTATTGGTGAACGCGTTGCCGGTCAGCGCGGCATCGTCGATCTTCAGCGTGCTGGCGAGTCCTGTCGTGAACGAGATAGTGCCGGTGCCGGCTGCGCCGGCCGTGGTCAGCCATACCGTGCCGGAATAGATCGTCGTGCTGCCATAGCTGTTGGCATGGCTGAGCACGAATGTGCCGCCGCCGTCGATTCCGAGATTGCCGCCGCCACTGATCAGGGCGGTATCGGTGACGGTCGCGCCGGTCCCGACCGTCAAAACCGAGTTGCCGCCGACCACGATCGCGTCGTCAAAGGTTCCGCCCGTCGTCAACCCGAGGTGCCCGCCGCTCAGGTTGAGCGTCCCGGTCAGCCCTGCGAGCTGGCCGAGCCCGAGTTGCAACGTGCCGGCACCCGACAGCGTGAACGTGCCGGAGCCGCTGATCGCGCCGGCGTCGGCAATCGTGCCGGACGAGATGTCGAAGGTGCCGCCATTGGCGGTGACCTGGATGTCGTGCGTGAAGCTGTAGCCGCCGGTCGTGGTCAGCGTGCCGCCGTTGAGGATCAGTGCGCCGGCCGATCCGCCGATATTGTTGTCGGCGGTGATCGAGAGCGTATTGCCGGCATCGATCTGGGTGCCGCCGACATAGCTGTTGGCGCCGGTCAGCGTCAGCGTGCCGCCGCCGGAAATCTGCAACTTGCCGGTCGTGCCGGCACCGCTGATTCCCTTCTCGTCCGCAATCGTGTCCGCGATCGTCAGCGTGGTGACGGTCTGCAGTCCCTCGAAGACCGTGGAAACGGTGTGCGTCGGCGTGACGACCATCGTGCCCTGGATGAAGATGTCGCCATAGGCCGAGCCGCTGCTCGCGCCATTCGCGCCAGTGCCGCCGGTCTCGGTGGCACCGGACAGGGTGCCGCCGATCACGGTCAGCTTGCCGCCTTGCTGGACGAAGATATCGCCGCCGGCGCCGAGGCCGCCGCCACCGCCGCCGGCGAGCGAGCCATTGCCCGCGCCGAAGCCGCCGCTGCCGGGCGTGCCGTTCGACCCGCCGCCGCCACCGCCGAAGCCGCCATTGCCGCCGGTGTGCGCGTAGCCGCTGCCATTGCCGGATCCGCCGCCACCGCCGGCGAACCCGCCATTGCCGCCGCCATAAATGCCGCCGCCGCCACCGCCACCGACGCCACCTGCACCGCCGAAGCCGATCAGCGTGCCCGAAGGGCCGCCGCCGACCGAGTTGCCGCCACCGATGCCTCCGCCGCCGCCGCCGACGCCGCCGGCACCACCGCCACCATTTGCGCCGCCGGAGGCATGCGCGCCGTAGCCGATGCCGCCATAATTGTCGGCGCTCTGTCCGCCGCCTGGACCGACGACGGTCGCCGGCGTGCCGCTCGAGCCCTGCGCGCCTGTTGAAGGATGCTGGCTATCAGAGCCGGCTTCGCTGTAACCGTTCGCGCCGTTGCCGTGGTCGCCATAATAGTCGTGACCGCCGAAACCGCCGCCACCGCCGCCGCCGCCATTGCCACTGCCGCCGTCGGCACCGATGCCGCCGCCACCGCCACCGCCACCGGCAGGATCGACCGCACCGCCATCGCCGCCCTTCGCGGTGTTACTGCCGAAATTGACATTGTCGAGCGTGACGTCGGCGTTCTGCCCGACGAACAGGCCGCCGCCGAGGCCTGCACCGCCGCCGCCACCGCCGACCCCGCCATTGCCGCCGCTCGCAACCGCATTGACGATGGTGAGATTCTTGAACGTCACCTTGCCTGAGGTGACGACAAAGCCCTGATAGCCGCGCGCGTCGATGACGTCGCTGTAGTCCTGCCCGCCGAGCTGATTATTGTAGTCGGAGTTGCCGTCGAAGGTGAGCGTCGAACCGTTCATCAGGTTGATGGCCGGCAGATCGTCGAGCAGCTGCAATGTGCGCGCGCCTGACGAGAGCGAGAAGTTGATGACGTAATCGGTGTTCGCCGCAGCGAAGCCGCCGCCGACGCTGATCGCCGAGATCGCGTTGTAGAGCTGGGTGTAATCATGGAGGGGATCGCTGGTCGTCAGCGTGAGAACAACTGGGTTCGACACAAGGACCTCGGCAATAGGATTGAGCGATCGCAATCGATCGCTGTTTCTAAAAATTGCCGAATAGTTATCGTGCGCCGCAAATCATTGGCAATAATAACGAATTCTCATTCCGCGCACGGAGTTGAGATGGTCAATGGGTAAGGTTGACGGGCGCGCGGACCGCGTCGCGCGCGATTGGATGGCCATTTTCGTCACGGCAAGGGACATGCGAGGTGTGTTTGTCCCGTCGCGGCCACGCATCGATGTGAAACCAGCGGCGCGTGCATGCGCGCGATGAGAAGCGCTCGGAAAATTTGTTCGCTGAATCAAGGTGCCCAACGGGTGTCGTTTCGCTTGTGGCTCCGCGACGATCTTTCCGTCAGACTGCCTCTGTTGGCGGCCGCCGCTCGGAACGGAGCGCGCCGGAGTGAAGAGTGCAAGCATGACGCCTCCACATATTCGAGCATGGCAACGCCGTCCGCGGACGGTGACGATGACAGCATGCGCGCTCGCAATCGTCGCATGCATCGAACCTGCCGAAGCGGCCGGATGCAATTTCGAGATTCAAGGCGAAGGGCGCGTCGCCGTCGTGGTCGATGCACGCAGCTTCCGGCTCGACGACGGCCGTGAGGTCCGGCTTGCCGGCATCGAGGTGGCGGACAGGACGAACGCCATGGCAGCGCTGTCGGCACGGCTGGTCGGCCGCGAGGTGACGCTGCGCGGGCAGGACGACACGCCGGACCGCTACGGCCGGCAGCCGGCCTACGCCTTCGTCGAAGGTGAGGGGCTGCCCGTGCAGACCGAACTGCTGCGTCAGGGCCTCGCGCTGGTGTCGCCCGAGGTCGCCGACAAGGACTGCGCCGCGGCGCTGATGGCGGCGGAGGGCGAGGCACGGGTGGCCCGATCGGGAACCTGGGCCGAGGCCAGTGTCATAAAAAACGCCGAAAGTCCGGACGATATTTTGGCCGGGATCGGGCGTTTTATGGTGGTCGAGGGCAGGGTTTTGTCGGTGCGCCAGGCCGGGGCGACGACCTACCTGAATTTCGGCCGAAACTGGACTCGGGACTTTGCTCTGACTATTTCAAGGCGCATAGTCCCTGCGTTCGAGGCGGCCGGGCTTGCGCCCAAGTCTCTGGAAAATCGTAGGATTCGTGTACGAGGCTGGGTGGAAGCACGACGTGGGCCGCGAATCGAACTGCTCCGGGTGGGGCAGATTGAAGTGCTCGGCGGGAACTAGGGGGCCTTTGGCCACACCCCGGCCGACTCACGGGACAATTTGCGAGTTTTGGACGTGATGGTGCGCGCAGGACGGCGTGAAAATGGGACTGGCCGCCGGCTTTCGGCTGCGCCGGTGCTCGTCTGCGCCGCCCTGACGCTGTCGGCCTGCGGCAATGTCGGCCGATTCGAGCAGGTCACCCCGACTGCGGCGGCGGCGCCGGTGAAGCCGAACCGGGTGGTGCAGCAGACGCCCAACAGCGAGCGCGAGCATGAGCGCATCCTGTCGTCCTATGGCGGCGCCTATGACGACCCGAAGCTCGAGGCGCTGATCAGCAAGACCGTCGAGCGGCTGGTCGCCGCTTCCGAGCGGCCCGACCAGGCCTACAAGGTGACGATCCTCAACTCCGGCGCGGTCAACGCCTTCGCGCTGCCGACCGGCCAGCTCTACGTCACGCGCGGCCTGATCGCGCTCGCCAGCGACACCTCGGAGCTCTCCTCGGTGCTGAGCCACGAGATGGCGCATGTGCTGGCCAAGCACGCCGCGATGCGCGAGGACCAGGCGCGCCAGGCGGCGGTGGTGACGCGCGTCGTCACCGACATGAGCACCGATCCCGATCTCACGGCGCTTGCGCTCGCCAAGACCAAGCTGACACTGGCGAGCTTCTCGCGGCAGCAGGAGTTCGAGGCCGACGGCATCGGCGTCGGCATCGCCGCCCGCGCGCATTTCGATCCCTACGGCGCGGCGCGTTTCCTGACCGCGATGGAGCGCAATGCCGCGCTCAAGATCGGCAAGACCGCGCTCGATCCGCGCGCGCAGGATTTCACCTCGTCGCATCCGGCGACGCCGGAGCGCATCAACAATGCGCAGACCACCGCGCGGCAATATTCATCGCCGGAGAGCAACGATCGCGACCGCGAGACCTATCTCGCCGCGATCGACAACATCGTCTACGGCGAGGATCCCAGCGAAGGCTTCGTCCGCGGCCGCCGCTTCCTGCATCCGAAGCTCGGCTTCACCTTCACCGCGCCCGATAATTTCACGCTCGACAACACCGCGCAGGCGGTGATCGGCGTGCGCGAAGGCGGCAGCCAGGCGATGCGCTTCGACGTGGTGCGGGTGCCGGCCGAGCAGTCGCTCGGCGACTATCTGAATTCCGGCTGGATGGAGGGCGTCGAGAAGTCCTCGACCGAGGACCTCACCATCAACGGCTTTCCGGCGGCATCGGCCACCGCGCATGGCGACCAGTGGCAGTTCAAGGTCTATGCGCTGCGCTTCGGCAGCGACGTCTATCGCTTCATCTTCGCCGCCAAGCAGAAATCCACCGAGAGCGAGCGCAACGCGCGCGAGACCGTCAATTCATTCCGTCGCCTGACGCTCGACGAGATCCAGGCCGCGCGCCCGCTGCGCATCAAGGTGATCAACGTGCAGCCCGGCGACACCGTGGAATCGCTGTCGCACCGCATGGCCGGCGTCGATCATCCGGCCGAGCGCTTCCGCGTGCTCAATGGCCTCGACGCCCACGCCCAGGTCAAACCGCGCGACCGCGTCAAGATCGTGGTGGATTGATCGTCTCCCGGGAAACGTAGCCCGTAGCCCGGATGAAGCGCAGCGCAATCCGGGGACGTGCGTCCGCGAAGAGAAGATCCCGGATTACGCTGCGCTCCATCCGGGCTACAAGCAACCTTACTTCGCCCTCTCCTTGAGGAAGGCGATGATGTCGGCGCGATCCCTGGGATCCTGAACCTCGTAGAACATCTTGGTGCCCGGGACCATCGCGTCCGGACCGGTCAGCCATTTGTCGAGATTCTCCTCGGTCCACACGATCTTCGAATTCTTCAGTGCCGGCGAATAATTATAGCCCGCGACCGAACCGGCGAGGCGGCCCACCACGCCCTTGTGCATCGGGCCGACGTCGTTCTTCTCGATCGAATGGCAATCGCCGCAGCCCTGGTACAGCGTGGCGCCGCGTGCCGGATCGCCCGCCGCGCGGGCGCTGTTCAGCGCGAGCAGGATCGCGATAGCCGCCATCGCGGCGATTTTGGCCTGCCGCGGCGCCAGCGCGCCGGCGATCGAACGAATGCTCATTCCGGGTCTCCTGTTTGCCACCACAACAGGAGCCGCCGCGCTGCCATTCTATTCCCTGCCGCCCGGCCGTCATTGCACTGGACGCCGGCCGCTGGGATCGCCGACAATCATGCCTCGTGTTGAAGTTTTTTGCCGCCCCCGCGGAATAATTGCGCGGCCCCGTCGATCTTGATTGCGGCTGCCACCTCCGCAGCCGCGCCGCGCTATTGGAGCATCCCCAGTGTTTCAGACCAGGTTCGGCGCCGTCGCTCGACTTGCCGAACTCGGGTGCGTGCTTGCTGCGCTCACACTCGCAGCAGCCACCGCCGCGCGCGCGGACGGCTGTCCCAAACCGAGCGACGAAATTGCGACCGACCGGCCCGACGTCACCAATTCCAGTATCGTCGTGCCGGTCGGGAGCCTGCAGAACGAGAACGGCGTCAATCTGACCGGCCGCGACGGTGGCCGCAGCATCGACGGCAGCAACAGCCGCTGGCGGCTCGGGATTGCGCCCTGCCTCGAAGTACTGGTCGACCTGCCGAGCTATGTCGGCACGCTGAAATCGCCGGGCGCCTCCGGCTTCTCCGACATCGCGCCAGGAATCAAATGGCAGATCAGCCCGGTGCCCGGGAAGATCGACCTCTCGATCACCGCCGGCGTCGCGTTGCCGACCGGTGCTGCGGCCATCGCCGGCCACGGCGCGCAGCCCTACATCCAGCTGCCATGGTCATGGGAGCTGCACGACGGCTGGGGCGTCAGCGGCATGTTCACGGAATTCTTCCGTCCGGCCGAACTGACCGGCCAGCACATGTCGGAGGCGACGTTCGTGATCGAGAAGAAACTGACCGAGCGGATCAGCGTGTTCACCGAATATGTCGGCGACTATCCCGACGGCGCGCGGCCGACCCAGCTGGTCAATTCCGGCGGCATGTACCGGCTCACGCCGACCCAGCAGCTCGACCTTCACGTCGCGTTCGGGCTCAACCGCAACTCGCCGAACTACGTTGTCGGCTTAGGCTATTCGTTTCGCGTCGATGGATTATTCCGCTAGCCTGAGATTCGTAGCCCGGATGGAGCGCAGCGCAATCCGGGGGCAGAACTGTCCGCGGTCAAGGTGGCCCCGGATTTCGCTTCGCTCCATCCGGGCTACAAGACGAGGGAAACTGCGCCAGCAGTCTAATTCACTTCCGCTTCGCGCAGGCCGCTGAGCCACAGCGCCAGCAGCGTCCACACCGCCCCCGACAACAGGTACGCGCCGGCCGAGATCAGGCCGAAATGCGTCGCCAGCAACAGCGCGGCGAGCGGCGCGAAGCCGGCGCCGAACAGCCAGGCGAAATCCGAGGTGAGCGCGGAAGCCGTGTAGCGATAGTTGCGCGCGAAGTTCGAGGCGATCGCGCCCGACGACTGGCCGAACGACAGGCCGAGCAGCACGAAGCCGAGCACCATGTAGACGGTCTCACCGAACGCGCCGGCGTCGAGCAGCTGCGGGGCAAAGCCGCTATAGACCGCGATCGCGACCGCCGAGCCCAGCAGCAGCGGCTTGCGCCCGACGCGATCGGCGATCATGCCGGAGGCGACGATCGCCGCGACGCCGACCATGGCGCCGATCATCTCGATGATCAGGAAGCGCACCGGGCTTTCCTTGGTGAACAGGAACACCCAGGACAGCGGAAACACCGTGACCATGTGAAACAGGGCGAAGCTCGCCAGCGGCGCGAACGCGCCGAGCAGGATGTTGCGGCCTTCCTGCGCGACGGTCTCGCCGACCCGCGCCGGCTCGAGGTCGCGGCTTTCGAACAGTTCGGAATATTCATCGGTCGCCACCATGCGCAGCCGCGCGAACAGCGCCACCACGTTGATGGCGAAGGCGACGAAGAACGGATAGCGCCAGCCCCAATCGAAGAAATCATCCGCCGACAGGTTGCCGGCGAAAAACGCGAACAGCGCGCTCGCCACGATCAGCCCGAGCGGCGCGCCGAGTTGCGGCACCATCGCGTACCAGCCGCGCTTGTTCGCCGGCGAATTCATCGCGAGCAGCGAGGCGAGGCCGTCCCACGCGCCGCCCCAGGCGATGCCCTGCAGGACGCGCGCGGCGGCGAGCAGCCAGATCGCCGCAACGCCGATCGTATCGTAGCCGGGCAGGAAGGCGAGCGCGACCGTCGCGGTGCCGAGCAGGAACAGCGCGGTGACGAGCTTGGCGCCCTTGCCGTGGCGGCGGTCGACCGCCATGAAGATCACGGTGCCGAGCGGCCGCGCGGCGAAGGCCAGCGCGAAGATGCCGAAGGAATAGAGCGTGCCGGTCAATTCATTGGCGAACGGGAACACCAGCTTCGGGAATACGATCACCGAGGCGATCGCGTAGACGAAGAAGTCGAAGAACTCCGAGGTCCGTCCGATGATGACGCCGATGGCGATTTCGCCGGGTTTCGCCTGCCCGTGACCTGATGCGGTCGGGGTGCCGTGAGCCATTGCTGGGGCCTGTGCCATCGCCGGAAAACCGTCCTTTGGAGCCTGATCCGGGAAACCGAAGACCGGTTTTCCGAACCAATCATGCTCGAACAAAATGAGGCCACGGGCAGACGTTGCCACGCGGTCCACCTCACCTTCTGACGGTCTATCCCGCAGTGCAACATTGGACAAATTGTCCAATGTCAACTTTGCTGCATCGCAGCTACCCCTTGGCCGAACTCATAAAATTCAAGTGGGGTGAGCCGTGCGCGCCTTGAAATTATTGGCCTTATTGCCGTTCGCGGCGCTGCTGGGCGGGTGCGATTTCGTCGTCCTGGCTCCTGCCGGCGACATCGCCGCCCAGCAGCGCGACCTCGTCGTGATCTCCACCGTCCTGATGCTGATCATCGTGCTTCCGGTGATGGCGCTGACCGTGTTCTTCGCCTGGCGCTACCGCCAGTCCAACAGCCAGGCGCCCTACGAGCCGGACTGGGATCACTCCACCCAACTCGAGCTGGTGATCTGGTCGGCACCGCTGCTGATCATCATCTGCCTCGGTGCGCTGACCTGGATGGGCACCCATCTGCTCGATCCCTACCGCTCGCTCGGCCGCATCGCCGCCGACAAGCCGATCGAGAGCAAGGACGCCCCGCTCAATGTCGAGGTGGTCGCGCTCGACTGGAAGTGGCTGTTCATCTACCCGGATTACGGCGTCGCCGCCGTCAACGAGCTCGCGGCTCCGGTCGATCGCCCGATCCGCTTCCGCATCACGGCCTCCTCCGTGATGAACTCGTTCTACATCCCAGCCCTCGCCGGCCAGATCTACGCCATGCCGGGGATGGAGACCAAGCTGCACGCGGTCGCCAACAAGCCCGGCACCTTCCGCGGCTTCTCGGCCAATTACAGCGGTGCCGGCTTCTCCGGCATGCATTTCGATTTCAAGAGCCTGTCGAACGCCGATTTCGACAAGTGGATCGCGACCGCCAAGGCCAGCGCCAACATGCTCGGCCGCACCGATTATCTCCAGCTCGAACGTCCGAGCGAGAACGATCCGGTCCGGCTCTATCGCTCGGTCGATCGCGATCTCTACAAGGCGATCCTCAACATGTGCGTCGAGCCTGGCAAGATGTGCATGAGCGAGATGATGGCGATCGACGCCAAGGGCGGCTTGGGACGCGAAGGCTTCAACAACACGCTGCCGCTGACTTACGACAAATACGCCCGCCGCGGCGCGCCGCTCGGCTCCGAGCCGACCTTCGTCGCCGGCATCTGCTCGATGGACGAGATCAAGGATGCGCCGTCGCGCGAGGTCACCGCGCCGCTCGATCTGACGCCGCTGCGCGGCTTCGGGCTGCAGCGCCCGCCGTTCTCGCCGGCTCACCCGTCATCGACATCCCTGCTGCTCGGCCAGCGTCCGAAATCAGAGTCCTGAGGAGGACCGCATGAATCCCGATCTCGTCAAGATGATCTTCGGCCGCCTCAATCTCGAAGCGCTGCCGATCCATGAGCCGATCCTGGTCGGCACCTTCGCGGTGGTCGCAACCGGCGGGCTGGCGCTGTTCGCCCTCGTCACCTACTTCCGGCTCTGGAGCTATCTGTGGCGCGAATGGTTCACCACCGTGGACCACAAGCGCATCGGCATCATGTACATGATCCTCGGCATCGTGATGCTGCTGCGCGGCTTCGCCGACGCGCTGATGATGCGATTGCAGCAGGCGATCGCCTTCAACGGCTCCGACGGCTACCTCCCCGCCCATCACTACGACCAGGTCTTCACCGCCCACGGCGTGATCATGATCTTCTTCGTGGCGATGCCGCTGGTCACCGGTCTGATGAACTACGTGGTGCCGCTGCAGATCGGCGCCCGCGACGTCTCGTTCCCCTTCCTTAACAATTTCAGCTTCTGGATGACAGTCGGCGGCGCCGTGCTGGTGATGATGTCGCTGTTCGTCGGCGAATTCGCCCGCACCGGCTGGCTCGCCTACCCGCCGCTGTCGAACATCGGCTACAGTCCCGACGTCGGCGTCGACTATTACATATGGGGACTCCAGGTCGCCGGCGTCGGCACCACGCTATCGGGCATCAACCTGGTCTGCACCATCGTCAAGCTGCGCGCGCCCGGCATGACGATGATGAAGATGCCGGTGTTCACCTGGACCTCGCTCTGCACCAACGTCCTGATCGTCGCCTCCTTCCCGGTGCTGACCGCGGTGCTGGCGCTGCTGTCGCTCGACCGTTACGTCGGCACCAACTTCTTCACGAACGATTTCGGCGGCAACCCGATGATGTACGTGAACCTGATCTGGATCTGGGGCCATCCCGAGGTCTACATCCTGGTGCTGCCGGCGTTCGGCATCTTCTCGGAGGTGACCGCGACGTTCTCCGGCAAGCGGCTGTTCGGCTACACCTCGATGGTCTACGCCACCGTCGTCATCACCATCCTGTCCTACCTGGTCTGGCTGCACCACTTCTTTACGATGGGCTCCGGCGCCAGCGTCAACTCGTTCTTCGGCATCACCACCATGATCATCTCGATCCCGACGGGCGCGAAGATGTTCAACTGGCTGTTCACGATGTATCGCGGCCGCATCCGCTTCGAGCTGCCGATGATGTGGACGGTGGCGTTCATGCTGACCTTCGTGATCGGCGGCATGACCGGCGTGCTGCTCGCGGTGCCTCCGGCGGATTTCGTGCTGCATAACAGCCTGTTCCTGATCGCGCATTTCCACAACGTGATCATCGGCGGCGTGCTGTTCGGCCTGTTCGCCGGCATCAACTACTGGTTCCCGAAGGCGTTCGGCTTCAGGCTCGATCCGTTCTGGGGCAAGCTGTCGTTCTGGTTCTGGGTCTCCGGATTCTACTTCGCCTTCGTGCCGCTCTATGTGCTCGGCCTGATGGGCGTGACCCGAAGGCTCCGCGTGTTCGACGATCCGTCCTTGCAGATCTGGTTCGTGATCGCGGCGTTCGGCGCCTTCCTGATCCTGCTCGGCATCGGTGCGATGCTGGTGCAGTTCGCGGTCAGCATCCTCCGGCGCGAGCAGCTCAAGGACACCACCGGCGATCCCTGGAACGCGCGCACGCTGGAATGGGCGACCTCCTCGCCGCCGCCGGACTACAACTTCGCCTTCACGCCCGTGGTCTACGACAACGACGCCTGGTGGGACATGAAGCGCCGCGGCTACAGGCGCCCGCTGACCGGCTTCAAGCCGATCCACATGCCGTCCAACACCGGCACCGGCGTCATCCTCGCCGGGTTCGCGACGGTGATGGGGTTCGCGCTGATCTGGTACATCTGGTGGCTCGCCGCCGTCAGCTTCGTTGCGCTGCTCGCGGTCGCGATCGGCCACACCTTCAACTATCACCGCGACTTCCACATCCCGGCGGATGAGGTGGTGCGGACTGAAGACGCGCGGACACGCGTTCTTGCCGCGGGAGCCCAGTCATGAGCGTAGCGACGACCATCACCACTCAAGACTCCGAGCCCGTCTTCCACGTCGTCGACGAGCACGATCATCCGGAAGGCGCCAGCACCATGCTGGGCTTCTGGATCTACCTGATGAGCGACTGCCTCATCTTCGCGATGCTGTTTGCGACCTATGGCGTGCTCGGCGGCAGCTATGCCGCCGGCCCGTCGCCGAAGGACCTGTTCGACCTCAAGCTGGTCGCGCTCAACACCACGATGCTGCTGCTCTCCTCGATCACCTACGGCTTCGCCATGCTGACGATGGAGAAATCGAAGATCGGCCAGACCCAGCTCTGGCTCGCGATCACCGGACTGTTCGGCCTCGCCTTCCTCGGCATCGAGCTCACCGAGTTCGCCCACATGATCCATGAGGGCGCCACGCCGCAGCGCAGCGCCTTCCTGTCGTCGTTCTTCACGCTGGTCGGCACCCACGGCCTGCACGTCACCTTCGGCCTGGTCTGGCTGGTGACGCTGATGGTGCAGACCGCGCGGTTCGGCCTCACCACCGCCAACCGGCGCCGGCTGATGTGCCTGTCGATGTTCTGGCACTTCCTCGACGTGGTCTGGATCGGCGTCTTCACCTTCGTCTACCTCCTGGGAATGCTGCGATGACAACAAAAGCTCACGCCGAAGCTCATGCCCTCGAAGCCAATGCCGGACACGGCCATGACGATCATGGCGGCGCCGCTCACGGCTCGCTGAAGAGCTATCTGATCGGCTTCGGCCTTTCGGTCGTCCTCACCGCCATCCCGTTCTGGCTGGTGATGACCGGCACCATCGCCGACAAGGCGGTCACCGCCCTGATCGTGCTGGTGCTGGCGGCGGTGCAGATCGTGGTTCACATGATCTACTTCCTGCACATGAACACGCGGTCCGAGAACGGCTGGACCATGATGGCGATGATCTTCACCGTGGTCATGGTGGTGATCGCGCTGACCGGCTCGCTGTGGGTCATGCATCACCTCAACATCAACATGATGCCGATCCACGACATGAGCCAGATGCCGTGACGGTGCGATCTGCCAGACCACCGCTGGTGCTGCTCACGCTCGGCATGCTGGGCGTGGTGCTGCTGAGCGCGCTCGGCGTCTGGCAGATCGAACGCCGGACCTGGAAGCTGGCGCTGATCGAACGGGTCGAGCAGCGCATGCATGCGGCAGCGGTCGCGCCGCCGCCGCCATCGTCATGGCCGGCGGTGACGGCCGCCAGCGACGAATATCGCCGCGTCACCGTGCGCGGCACGTTCCTCAATGCCGACGAGACGCTGGTGCAGGCCGTGACGGCCGAAGGTCCCGGCTTCTGGGTGCTGACGCCGCTGCAGATGGCCGACGGAACCACGGTGCTGGTCAATCGCGGCTTCGTTCCGCCCGAGAAGCGCGATCCCGCCACACGGCGCGACGGCGCCCCGCAGGGGCCGGGTCAATGTCACCGGGTTGTTGCGGATTTCGGAGCCGAAGGGCGGTTTCCTGCGCAGCAACGACCCTGCGGCGGGCCGCTGGTATTCGCGCGACGTCGCCGGGATCGCCGCCGCGCACGGATTGTCGCACGTCGCCCCCTATTTCATCGATGCCGATGCGACGCCGAATCCCGGCGGCAGCCCCCTCGGCGGGCTCACGATCGTGCGGTTTCCCAACAACCACCTAATTTACGCGCTGACATGGTTTGCGCTGGCCTTTATGCTGGCGGGCGCGCTCCTGCGCATCGTCGGCAGGAGCCGCGCCGGCGCCTCCGATCCAGGGTGGAGTTCAAGACGCGCCGCCGTGCGCCGCTTGGTCGGCGCAGCCCGCAACCTGTCTCGCGACCCAGGCCCAGATGCTCGAGCGCACATCGGATCCGCATGAGGAAAATGCCGCGACCGGCACGGCTGTGATGCCGTCTGCTGCAGGCGCGGCCACCGGCATCCCGTTCGATCTCGCAAGCCCCGCCGACATCGCCACCAACCGCAAGAACATGGCCCTGCTGGTCCAGCTGCGCTGGATCGCCGTGATTGGCCAGATCGCCACCATCGGCTTCGTCCAGTTCTGGATGGGCATCGCGCTGCCGCTGCTGCCGCTCGCCGCCGTGATCTCCGGGCTCGTCGCGCTCAATGTCGTCAGCCTGCTGTGGCTGCGCTACCGCGCCGACATCAACAACCGCGAGCTTTTAGTCGCGCTGGCGCTCGACGTCGCGGCGCTGACCGCCCTGCTCTATCTCAGCGGCGGCGCGACCAATCCCTTCACCTCACTCTATCTGCTGCAGGTGACGCTCGGCGCGGTGCTGCTCGATGCGCCCTCGACCTGGTCGCTGGTGGCGCTGGTCTGCATGAACTTCGCCTGGCTGACCAGCTACTACCGGCCGCTGGAGCTGCCGCAGCAGGGCTTCGCCGATGCCTTCAACCTGTATATCGCCGGCACCTTCATCGGCCTCGTGCTCGACGCCGTGCTGCTCGTGGTGTTCATGACCCGGATCAACCGCAATCTGCGCGACCGCGACTTGCGCCTCGCGGCGATGCGCCAGCATGCCACCGAGCAGGATCATATCGTCCGGATCGGCCTGTTGGCTTCCGGCGCCGCGCATGAGCTCGGCACGCCGCTCGCCTCGCTCTCGGTCATCCTGGGCGACTGGCGCCGGATGCCGGCGCTCGCCTCCGACCCCGAACTGTCGCAGGACCTCGGCGAGATGGAGATCTCGGTGCAGCGCTGCAAGTCGATCGTGACCGGCATCCTGCTCTCAGCCGGCGAAGCCCGCGGCGAAGGCTCCTCGCCGACCACCGTCGCGGCATTCCTGAGCACGTTGGTCGAGGAGTGGCGGACGACGCGGCCATCGGCCACGCTGTATTTCCGCAACGCGTTCGGCACCGATCTTGCGATCGTGTCCGACACCGCGCTCAAGCAGGCGATCTTCAACGTGCTCGACAATGCCGCCGAGGTTTCGCGCGACTGGATCGAGCTGATGGCCGAGCGCAACGCCGACACGCTGGTGCTGTCGGTGAACGATCGCGGTCCGGGCTTCTCGCGCGAGATGCTTTCTCATATCGGCAAGCCGTATCAATCGACCAAGGGCAGCCCCGGCAGCGGCCTCGGCCTGTTCCTGGTCGTCAATGTGGTGCGCAAGCTCGGCGGCGTGGTGGCGGCGCGCAACCGGCCGGACATCGGCGCCACAGTCAGGCTCGAGCTGCCGCTCGCGACGCTTGCGATCGGAGACCATCTTGACGGATGAACGCCAGCTTCTGATCGTCGAGGACGATTCCGGCTTTGCCCGCACCCTGAAGCGCTCGTTCGAGCGCCGCGGCTACGGCGTCGCCGTATCCGCCTCGCTCGACGAGGTCCGTGAGCTACTCGAGCAGCAATCGCCCGGCTATGCCGTCGTCGACCTCAAGCTCGCCGGCGGCGCCTCGGGTCTTGCCTGCGTCGAAGCGCTGCATGCGCATGACCCGGAGATGCTGATCGTGGTGCTGACCGGATTTGCCAGCATCGCCACCGCGGTCGAGGCGATCAAGCTCGGCGCCTGCCACTACCTCGCAAAGCCGTCGAACACCGACGACATCGAGGCCGCATTCCAGAAAGCCGCCGGCAACGCCGCCATCGAGGTCGGCGCACGGCCGACCTCGATCAAGACGCTGGAATGGGAGCGCATCCACCAGACCCTGATCGAAACCGACTTCAACATCTCCGAAGCCGCCCGCCGCCTCGGCATGCATCGCCGGACATTGGCGCGAAAGCTCGAGAAGCAGCGGGTGAAGTAGCCATAGGCGAAAGTTTCTGACCGTCACCCTGAGGTGCTCGCCTCTTCGGCGAGCCTCGAAGGGCGACGGCCCCACTTCTTCCGCGAGCACCGGGATATATCCGCAGGACGATGCTGGTCAGGATCGTTTACGTAGCGTCGAGCGCCGTGGCCGTTTGCTCCGCTATCGTATGGCGACGCAGCGCTCGTCTTGAGTACAAGTGCCGCAGCAGGAGAGCAGTCAGTGTCACCGAGACGCTACCGGCGGGCCAGAAAGACCCCTAGCAGGAATGCAACGGCAAGTGATTGAAGTGGGGCGGCCTTGGTCGCCTCGCCCAGGTGATGCAGCCACCGGTCTCGTTGCGGCAAAGGTTCAAATACGCTGTGCTCAGCCATCTGACGGATCGCCTCTGACGCCTGCTCGATGCGTTGCTCAGGGCTCGTCGTAAAAGCAATGGAGGTTTCGTCAGTCATCACCATCAACGTTCCTTAATTCCGGACTGTTCCTCCATTCCTTCACCAAGTGACGCGCTCAGTCATTCCCGAAGAATTTCGCGAACGGACGGGGCGGGGAATCATCATCTTCAGATGCCATGATCGGAACGTCACGGCGGTCTACCTGTTTCAGGAGCACCGGAGCTTCACGGCGTTGGTCGCCTTGCTCGATGCGCCGCTGCTGACGTCTCGCCTGCTCGGACGCGATACGCTTCGCCTTGCGTTCAGCATACCGCTTGCGCCGCTCCCGTTCTTCCGCTGCAGGCTTCCTCGCCTCAGCCGCATCCGCCTGCTTCTCGACAGGCGCCTGGACGTCCTTCACCGGCTCTGGCTGCACCTGCGACGGCGGGGGTGGCGCGGCGGCTACTGCAGCGGCGGCCTCGCGCTGGCTCGCTGGCTGCGGTGCGAGCGCGGCTTCTGTCGTCGATGGCAGCACCACGCGTGCTGGTTCCGCGGCCGCCGGCGAAGAGACGCGCGTCTGGGGACCGGCGGGATCCTTGAGCGCCGAATTTGCCATCAGCAGCCCACCACCGAATCCGGCACCGAGGATGATGAAGGTTGTTCCGACGCCCGCGAAGAAAATGACTGCCTTTGATGCCATGGTCCGCTCTCCTCCAATGGCGAGCGAACGCGCGAAAGGTAGCGGCGTTCCGTTCGGGATAAACCGGCAATGAGGTGGGCGACATTTTGCCAAAAAACAAAAAGCCCGGTCTCGCGACCGGGCTTTGGTTTCAATCCGTCGAACCCTTTCAGGCGGCTTCGTCCTCGACGGCGGTGTCGTCGCCATCGCTGTCGGCATCCTCGCCGTCGGCATCGCCCTCGCCTTCACCCTCGGCTTCCGCCTTGGCGCCGCGGCGCGGGCTCTTGGCGAGCTGGCCTTCGATCTCCTTGATCGCTTCGGTCTCGGTCGAGTGCTGCACCACCGCGATCTCGCGCGACAGCCGGTCGAGCGCCGCTTCATACAGCTGGCGTTCGGAGTAGGACTGCTCGGGCTGCGATTCCGAACGGTAGAGGTCGCGGACCACCTCGGCGATCGCGACGATGTCGCCCGAATTGATCTTCGCTTCGTATTCCTGGGCGCGGCGCGACCACATGGTGCGCTTGACGCGGGCGCGGCCCTTCAGGGTCTCCAGCGCCTTCTTGACCAGCGCCGGCTCCGACAGCTTGCGCATGCCGACATTGGCGACCTTCGCCGTCGGGACGCGCAGCGTCATCTTGTCCTTCATGAAATTGATCACGAACAGCTCGAGCTTGGCGCCCGCGATCTCCTGCTCCTCGATGGCCAGGATCTGGCCGACGCCGTGAGCGGGATAGACGACGAATTCATTGGCCTTGAAGCCCTGGCGCTGGGTCACGACCTTCTTCGGCTCCTCGACGCGCGGTGCGGCGGCCGGCTTGGCGGCAACCTTCGGAGCAGCGGCGGGGGCGGCAGCCTTCGGGGCGGCCGGCTTCGGCGCAGCGGCAGTTTTGGGGGCGACCTTCGCAGCAGCGGGCTTCGCAGCTGCCGCTTTCGCGGCAGTCTTGGCAGTCTTTTCTGGCATCACGCTTCTTTTGTTCTTTGAGGACTTTGCAGCCGCGGCCTTCTTGGCGCCTTTCACAGGCGCCTTGGCACGGCCCTTGGTTGCGCTGCGAGCAACGACAGCGGCTTTCTTCGTCGTCTTTGAAGCACTCTTTTTACGCGTTTTCTGTGACACAGCCTGCGCGCGGAAACTGCCACGCCCCTGTTCGATGTTGCGGGAACCTCGAAGCCACAAGGTACGCATGGCAGGGGGTTCTTGGCCTGTAATGTGTCAGATATAGCACATTTTCCGCAAAAATCAATGGTTTACGCCCGATTCCGGGCATAACAGGGCATCCTCAGGTCATATGTCCGTCATTAGGGTTAAATTGGAGCGCCGCGGCGAGCCAAAGCCCGCCCTTATCGGGGTAATCCGGAAGATTGCTCGCGAACGCCAGCGAATCAGTCGCCGCTGCCCGGATTCGGAGAAAAATATTTCTCGAACTTGCCTTCCTTGCCTTCCCACTCCTTGGCGTCCTCGGGCGAGTCCTTCTTCTGGGTGATGTTCGGCCAGCTCTTGGCGTAGTCGCGGTTGACCTCGAGCCACTTCTCCAGCCCCGGCTCGGTGTCCGGCTTGATGGCGTCTGCCGGGCATTCCGGCTCGCACACGCCGCAATCGATGCATTCGTCGGGATGGATGACCAGCATGTTCTCGCCCTCGTAGAAGCAATCGACGGGGCAGACCTCGACGCAGTCGGTATATTTGCACTTGATGCAGGCTTCAGTGACGACGTAGGTCATCCAAAACTCCGGAACGATCGATTTTTCTGGGGTTGCGTAGCGCAGGAATACCGGGGCCGCAAGGGAAGCGGTCCCCGAAAAATGCCAGTGTTCTCACGTAACTGCCCGCCCAAATCGGAATAGCAAGCGCTAGATAACTACTCCTTGCCGGCTTGCAAATTGCCGGCCTGCAAATCCTCATACAGCACCCGCGCTGAAATCGCATCTCCGCGCCGCTCGGCGAAGGCGATCACCTTCAGCACGCGGACGCTGTTGTCGAGCGCGACGGTGACGACATCGCCCGCCTTCACCGCATGGCCCGGCGATTTCTCGCGCGTGCCGTTGATGCGGACATGCCCTGATGCGACGAGTTCAGCCGCGCTGGTGCGGGCCTTCACCAGGCGCGCGTGCCACAGCCATTTGTCGAGGCGCTGTCGATCCAAAAGCTAGACCAAGGGTTGGACTATTCCTTCCGGCCGGCGAGCTGCTCTTTCAGCGCAGCGAGCTTTGCGAATGGCGAATTCGGATCGATCGGCCGGTCACGCTCGCGCGGCGCGCTCGAGGCGTAGGGCCGATGCGACGGGCCGCTGTCGCGCTTGTCACGGCCGCCCTTGCCGAAATCGCGGCCGCCGCGGTCACGATCGCCGCGCTCGCCCTTGCGATCGCCGCCGCCGAACTTGTTGTCGCGGCGCCGCTCATTGTCGCGATCGCGGCCTTTGCCTTCGAAGCGCTCGCGGCGCGGGCCCTTGTTGTCTTTGTTGTCGCGGGCCTGCGCGCCCTCAGTGGGTGCGGCCGACGGATCCGCCGGCGCGCCGGGGCGCGGGGTGCGGAAATCCTGGTGACGGCGCGGACGGCGATGCTGCTCGCGCTTGGCCTCGCCCTCGCTGCCACCCTCCGCGGCCTGCGCGCCCTCGGCGGGCTTGCCCTGATGGCGGCCGCGGTTGCGATCGTGACCGCGATGATGCGGACGGCGCTCGTCGGAACGGCCACCGGGACGCCAGACTTCGACCAGCTGCGGCTCGGCCGGCGTCTCCACGGCGGCGGCAGCGGCCTCGGCGACAGCTTCAGCGGGCGCAGCGTCGACGCTTGCGGTCTCCGCAGGCGCTTCGGCAACGGCTTCTGCCGGCGTGTCTGCCGCGGCTTCCACCGCAGGCGCAGGCTCGGCCGCCGCTTCAGCAGCCCGTTCTTCAGCAGCAGCAACTGGCTCCGCGGCCGGCGCATCCACCGGCGCGGCGCGCTCGGCCGCCGCATCCTGATGGGTCTCGACCACGACCGGCGTCGCCTCGCTGGCAGCGACCTCGGCAAAGCCGACATCGGGCAGCAGCGCAGCCGACGGCGCCGGATCGCCGGACACCGGCTGATGATCGACCGCAGCCTCCGCCGCATCGGCAGCGACTTCGGCGGCGGCATCGACCGGTGCATCCACAGCGGCCTCGGACGTCGCCTCGACCGGCGGCGTCTCGGCGGCAACGGTCTCGGTGGTCTCGGCCGGCGCAGCCTCGACCGGCTTCGGCGGCAACGGCGGCCGGCGGTCCATGCGGTAGCCGAGCGCGCGCAGGATCGAGGCAAAATCCTCGCCGGCAGATCCCGTCAGCGAGGTCATCGCCTGGGTCACGACGAACCCGCGGCCGTCGAACGCACCGGCGGGCTTCTCACCCGGCGAGGTCTCGCGCCAGGCCAGCGCCGGCCGGATCAGATCGGCCAGCCGCTCCAGGATGTCGACGCGCACCGCGCGCTCGCCGCACTGGCGATAGCCGAGCACGCGATATCCGTCGCGCGGCAAGGTCTTGTCGACCGGGAACGAAGTGCGGCCGCTCGACGCCAGATGCTGCACGTTCGACAGCGCCGCCATGTCGACATTGCTTTGCTTCTCGGCCCACAGCAGCGAGGCCAGCGAGCGCGCCGCGGGCTTCAGTAGCTGCGGGAAATAGATGTGATAGGCGCCGAACCGCACGCCGTATTTGCGCAGCGCCGCGCGCGACGGCTGGTCGAGATCCTTCATCTCGGCCGCGATCTTGCTGCGCTCGAGCACGCCGAGCGCCTCGACCAGCTGGAACGCGATGCCGCGGGCGATGCCCTGCAGATCCTCGGCCTTGGCGAGCTCGAACAGCGGCCCGAGCAGCTTTTCGATATGCGTCTTGAGCCAGAGGTCGAGCCTGGTCTGCACCGCCTCGCGCGAGGCGCCGGTCAGCCGCTCGTCGGAAATGATGCGCAGGCGCGGATGCAGCGCGTCGTCGGCCGCGACCAGCTTCGCCACCGCATCGCCGGTCCAGCGGATGGTGCCGTCGGAGGTCAGCACGAACTGCTCGTCGGGGGCAGCGCCCAGTTTCTCGGCCCGCGCATCGATCTCGCGCGCCAGCACCTGCTGGGCGGCGGCTTGCAGCGCCTTGGCGTCGCTGCCGGCCTCGGCCGCATCGGGTGCGAAGGTGAAACCATCGAGCCGGCCAATCACGTGGCCTTCCACGATCACTTCACCGGTCTTGCCAATTTCCGTATTCAAAACTGAGTTCTCCCGCAGGCGGCGCATCAATACACTGGTCCGCCTGTCAACGAAACGCTCCGTGAGCCGTTCATGCAGCGCATCGGATAATTTATTTTCGAGGTCGCGCGTGATCCCCTGCCAGTGGTCCGGGTCGTAGAGCCAGTCGGGCCGGTTGGCAACAAAGGTCCAGGTCCTGATTTGCGCGATCCGGCCCGATAGCGTGTCGATATCGCCGTCGGTCCGGTTGGCCTGGTCGACCTGGGCGGCAAACCATGCGTCAGGGATACGCCCCTTTTGCATCAGGAAGCCATACAGCGTGGTCACGAGTTCGGCATGGGCGGCCGGCGACAGCTTTCGGTAGTCCGGAACCTGGCAGGCCTCCCACAGCCGCTCCACCGCCTTGGGCCCATGCGCCCATTCGCGCACCTCGGCGTCGCGTGCGACATGTTCGAGCACCCGCAAATCCTCGGCCACCGGGGCCCGCGTCAGTGCCTCATGATTAGGCGTCAGCGCCAGCGACACCTGCAACGCGCCGAGCGAGGAGAAATCCAGCCTGGCGTTGCGCCATTGCAGCATCTTGACGCTGTCGAAGGTGTGGTTCTGCAGCGCGTTGACGAGCTCCGGCTCGAACGGCGCGCAGCGTCCCGTCGTGCCGAAAGTGCCGTTGCGGGTGGCGCGGCCGGCGCGGCCGGCGATCTGCGCGAATTCGGCCGGCGTCAGCCGGCGGAACTGATAGCCGTCATATTTGCGGTCGGAGGCGAAGGCGACGTGATCGACGTCGAGATTGAGCCCCATGCCGACCGCATCGGTCGCAACGAGATAATCGACATCGCCGTTCTGGAACATCGCGACCTGCGCATTGCGCGTGCGGGGCGAGAGCGAGCCCAGCACCACGGCCGCGCCGCCATGCTGGCGGCGGATCAATTCGGCGATCGCGTAGACTTCATCCGCGGAGAACGCGACGATCGCCGTGCGGCGCGGCTGCCGCGTGATCTTGCGGTCGCCGGCGAATTCGAGCTGCGACAATCTCGGCCGCGTGATGATCGAGGCGCCCGGCAGCAGCCGCTCGATCATCGGCCGCATCGTCGCAGCGCCCAGCAGCAGCGTCTCGTCGCGGCCGCGGCGGTTGAGGATGCGATCGGTGAAGACATGCCCGCGCTCGAGATCGGCGGCGATCTGGATCTCGTCGACCGCGAGAAACGAGACGTCGAGATCGCGCGGCATCGCTTCCACGGTCGAGACCCAGAAGCGCGGCGCCTTCGGCTTGATCTTCTCTTCGCCGGTGATCAGCGCGACATTGTCGACGCCGGCGCGATCGACGATCTTGTTGTAGACCTCGCGCGCCAAGAGCCGCAGCGGCAGCCCGATCAGGCCCGATGAATGCGCCAGCATGCGCTCGATCGCCAGATGCGTCTTGCCGGTGTTGGTCGGCCCCAGCACCGCAGTGACACCCGCACCGGGCACGCGGTCATTTCCGAACGAAGTTGAGAAAACCATTTTTTGCAGGTGTTTCTTGAAGTCAGGTGTTTCTTGAAGTGTTGGAGAAACGCTCAATCCGTCATCCCGAGAGCTTGTGACGCACTGGCTTGCTCGGTGTCATCACCCGCGCATGCGGGTGATCCAGTATTCCAGAGACGGTCGTGCTTGAGCCGATAGGCCGCGGCGTACTGGGTCGCCCGGTCCCGTCTTCGCCAAGGCTTCGACGAGGCCATGACTCCCTGGCGCGCCGAAGCTTTAGCGAAGGCGGCAAGCCGGGCGACGACAACGGTGGATGAGGACAAAGCTTCACATCCTCTCAGGGTGACGGTTTGGCAGTGTGTTTCGCACCGGCAGAGTGTTTCGCAAAATCTGTCTCACAATGCGACGCTTGCTGCGTCGCCCTTAAGCTTCGGAACGACTTGAGAACGAATCGCGGCCGAATCGCTGACTCCGTTCCGGGCCTGAAACGTTCACCGCAACATCTCGGGTAGACCCCACGGCGGCGGCACTAGATCAAGTTTGAACGGGCTCCACAAGCAGGGGATATGCGGACTGAATTCCTTAAATTCCAGAGGCGGCCGAGTCGAATCAGAAGCGGGCAAGAGTCAACTGGATTCAGTCAACTGGATTCCGGTGACGTTTGTTGCATGCCGCGGCGCTCGCGAAGCCCTCGAAAGCACCCTCTCCCCTTGTGGGAGAGGGTGGCGCCGAAGGCGCCGGGTGAGGGGTCTGTCTCCGCGGAGAGAACCCCTCATCCGGCGTGGACTGCGTCCACGCCACCTTCTCCCACAAGGGGAGAAGGGAAGAGGCCCCTACTGCGTCTTCGCCACGCGCGGCGGCGCGGCTGTGGTGACGAACGAGGTCGCTTCCAGCATGGCCTGGCCGAGCGGGGTCGGGATCGTCATGCGGAACGGCACCAAGAGGCGGGTGCCGGCGATCGGCACGAAGGCGATCTCGATGTTGCGCTGGGCGGCGAGATATTTGATCACGGGGCGATCCGGGATGTAGCCCGAGATCGGCACGAAATAGAGCGCGCAGACCAGCGCCGGGCCGTGATAGCCGCGCTCGGCCTTGACGATCTCGACCCGCTTGAAATCGAGCTTGAGATCGTAGCGCATGCGGCCGTCGAACACGCCGGCGCCGGTGCGGCAGACATCCGGGCTCATCAATTCGGCATTGCCGGGCGCGCGCAGGAACGCGCCGGTCATCGGATCGAACACGTTCTTCTTTTGCGCCTCGGTCACCGGCAGGCGGTCGGCATCAACCGGCGGCTCCGGCTCGATCGCGGATTCCTTGATGCCGCCACCCGCCAGCACCATCCGGATCGTCTCCGACTTCTTCGAGGTGGTGGTGGTCGCGGTGTAGGACGAGGCCGCCAATGTCCCGTTGACGACCCGGCCCTGCGAGGCGCCCGAGCCGCTGCCGCCGGAAAACGCCTTCAACAGCCCCGCGGTGCCGCCCTGGGCGGTGGCCGAGAAGGTGTCGTCGCCGATTTCGATGGTCCAGGTGCCCTTGCCGACCGGAATACCGGCCAGGGTCGCCTCATACTGGGCGTCGAGCCGACCCTGCGCGCTGGCGCGCTCGGCACAAAACAGCAAAAGGGCACCGGCGCACAGGCCGAGGAGCCGGCCGAGCGGGGGCAAAATGGCAATGGCGGTCGTCACTTAACCTACCTGACGGTCCTGCTATCGGCGCTTGGTCCGTTGTCCACTTGCTAAGGCACATCGGCCGGACAACACGCGCGTCTTGTATGGAACCAAGACTTGCAGCCGAATACGCCCTTTATATGGTTGCCATTTCAGCCGTTAAGTGGCTGGAACGGCTTATGAACCGGCATTCCCCGATACCGCCATGCGGCGATATAATCTTGACGCTCGGGTGATCCGCCTCTATACACCCGCGGTTCCTGGAAAATGGACGCGAATTCAAAACCCCCGCGCGGGCCGTGCGATTGCACGCCTGGCAGAGCGGCGGGGATGCAATAAGGATTTTGTAAGATGTCCCGGCGCTGCGAACTGACGGCCAAGGGCCCCCAGACGGGCCACAAGGTGAGCCACTCCAACATCAAGACCAAGCGGCGCTTCCTGCCGAACCTGGCCAACGTGACCTTCATCTCGGATGCGCTCGGCCGCAACGTGCGCCTGCGCGTCTCGACCAATGCGCTGAAGAGCGTCGACCACAATGGCGGCCTCGACGCCTACCTGCTCAAGGCCAAGGCCGACGTCCTCTCGCCCCGCGCCCTCGAACTGAAGCGCGCGATCGAGAAGAAGGTCGGCAAGCCGGCCCCGGTGAAGAAGGCGAGCTGAGCGAGAACTGCGAGAGCGGAATTCGCGGAGAGTTTTGAACGGCCGGGTCGGATGACCCGGCCGTTTTTGTTTTGTGCCCTTAATAGGCCGAGTTCAGTAGCTCACTTGACAAACCAATCGGCTGATTGTCAATTTCTATTCATTCAACTCCAGCTAGTGACGATTTATGCCGCTATTCGCTGATTGGTGCGAATGCAGCACCAATTCTTCTGACCAAAAACACCTCCTCGAATACAAAGAGAAGGCCGGTGGCCGGGCCACCATTTCTTCGGCCTTACCCAAAATACTGCGATCTCACTACGATGACGTCGCCCGAATAGCTGACGACGTCGCACAGCTTGGTTATGCCAAGGCGGCGGCACTTCTCGCCGAGAGAATGCCTCGGTCAACGAGAGCACGATCGGGCGAGTTTGGAGAGATACTTGCTACTGAACTTGTAGAAGAAGATCTCGGTTACGAGGTGCCGATTCGACGGCTACGCTATAAAGACGGTCGTGAAATGGCTCTTCGTGGGGACGACTTTATTGGCATCGCAATTGACGCAGACGAACACCTTCATTTTGCGAAGGGTGAATCGAAGAGCCGCGAGACCCTAGGAAAAGCAACGATAGCGGAGGCTCGCTCGGTATTGTCGCGAGACCAAGGTCGCCCAACCCCGACCTCTATTCTATTCGTCGCGGATCGACTGATGGATCGAGGCGGTGAGCAGGAAAATCTCGGCAGGCTGATTCGAAATGAAATTGGCAATCGAGCCACACCCCCTGATCGAATCGAGCACATATGGGTCATGCAGGCACGGGCGCGGCTAGTCTGGAACAAATCCACTGCGACCCAACGGCGTAGCCAATTTGCTATGGGTGTTGGGTTGGACTCTGGATTGGTACTGGATGCCTTGGCGAAAGAGCTGACGACCCTTTTGGACAGCGCAGACTGGGCAGCTATGACGGGTAATTCTTCTGATCTGGCTATCTCGCTGACCGCGATGGCCAAACGAGTACTGACTATCCGACCTTTTATCCCCGATGCAGAACTTCCTGCAAATTGGACCGATATACTATGGTTTTGGCTCCAGGGGACTGATGTAGCAAGCATTGGCCTTGATAACATGCGCGTTGTTGAAGAGGCATTTGTCTACCGCCTCACGTGGGCGATTGAAGCAATTCGAATGAAGCGCCGGGCAGAAGGCGGGCAATCCGAATATATTGAGGGTAGCGCAGCAGCCTGTCTCGAGACAGGCCTACCCCACAGTTCGATGGCTATCTTGGTACGAGCGGGTTTGCCTTCGCGGATCGCGGCACAGAAGGCCATTGAGCAGACTCGTGCGACATTCTCGAATCTCACCGAGTTACACGTCTGGCTTTCCTCGAATGAGATCGTAGTCCTGTCGTCAGATCCAGATTTTCCTACGCCCGAGACTTCGGGCATTTGGAACCGCTTCCGTTCAGATGCACTCGCGACTCCTATTCAACGATGGAACAGCCAATCGTGGCGGATGCAAACAACTCCACCAGCTTGGTTTGACGTTAACCAACCCGCACGCATTCGTGTCGAGGAGACTACCAAGCGTGTTTCAATTACCACTGCTGATTATCGCGAGATCGTACGTATTCAGCAGACACTAAGCGATCCGGCTCCGTCGTTATTTCACGTGCATTACTCGGCGGACAAGAAATCGGCAGACATCCAACGCGTCGGCAGGGGAACCGCGAGTTGGAAGACGGGCTGATGCGTAACATCGCCCTTGTCCATCTCTGGCTGTGGTCTTCGACTACAAGCCTCACCACGGTTTTCAATGCGACCCCGTCCAGTCCTCGCGAAGAAAACGCTACTCTTCTCCGATCCCGCAACTCACGGTACAAGCATCGCATCCTGCCTCCTCAGACAGGAGCTCATCGCGACCGTTACGGACATTGGGGCGGGATTGCGATGGACGCGAGCGGTGCGCGAGATGAGCGCGCCACGTCGCGGGCGGCAAAGGCGTGTGGTCCTAACGCCCGAGTTGAAGGTGCGCGAAGTAGATTTTTCTTTGTGTGATTACGCACGAAGTAAGATCATCCATCGCGTCGCAAAAGGGGAGATGATTTTTCGTTCCGGCGTTCGCTGAAGCTTCCGGCTTCGCTAAACTACGGCGCGACGGGTCCGCCAGAGCCACTTCCGCTGACAACTGCCGCGAATGACAGCGGTGTCATCGCTCGCCACAGCGCGAATCTATGTTGATGCCTTCTAAGCGAGTGAAGAAACGCTTAACGCCCGCGCCTTAACCAACGTAGAAACCCTATAAATAAAGGCAAAAGCGGCTTGTCGCGCGGGTTAATCACAACATCACTGCGCATCATCACGAGCGCATGAGGCGCATGCAAAACGCCATGATCTCTTCCAGATGTTAGTGTGCAAACAAGCGCGCCCGACGCGTTTCCGATTCGATGTGGCCGCATCGTCTCGAAGACCGTGAGGGACATCACGGCCGGTACAACTGATTGTGAGGCATGCGCGCCGCACTCTTGGGAAGAAGCCTGGCCGTTCTTATGTCACGTCCAAAGAAGACCCCGATAAAGGAATTGATCAATGCAAGTTCGCGCAGCCGATCCGCGCGGAAGACTGGTGCCTGCGATCGCAACCGCCGCCGTGGCGGTGCTCGCGACAGCCGCCCTCGTCGTCCTCGAATTTCACCCGCCCAGGAACGTGCGAACGGGTGAGCCCGGGATGATCACCTCCGCCGCCGCCAGCCGCGCCGGCGCCACCGTGCTGCCGACCGATCCGGTGACGACCGGCAGCGTGCGGTATCGCTGAGGAGCGCGCTCTATCCATCATCGTCGTCCCGGCCGAGTGCGCAATTGCGCACAGGGGCCGGGACCCATTACCCCAGCTGTGTATTGGTTAGATCGCTGGGGCGGCATTCCGCTTAACGGCAAATATTAGTGGTTATGGGTCCCGGCCTTCGCCGGGACGACGGTAATAATTTCCCATCCCGCCGCATTTTCGCATCCCTGCCCCGGCGTCTCGCCGCAAGCCTGCCTGCCCCGACCTCACGTAAGCTTAGCCCGCGCGAACAACAAAAAACGCACAGGGAGGCTCACGATGATCTGGAAGGCCATTACGGCAGCCGCAGCGCTTGCGCTGGCGACGCAGGCGCACGCCGCCGAGAAGAAATACGGCACGGGCGCCAGCGACACCGAGATCAAGCTCGGGCAGACCTCGCCATTCTCCGGCGCGGCGTCGGCCTACAGCGTGATCGCGAAGACGCAAGGAGCCTACTTCAGGATGATCAACGACCAGGGCGGCGTGAACGGGCGCAAGATCAATCTGATCACGCTCGACGACGGCTACTCGCCGCCGAAGACGGTGGAGCAGACCCGCAAGCTGGTGGAGCAGGAGGAGGTCGCCGCGATCCTCAATCCGCTGGGCACGCCGACCGGGCTTGCGGTGCGCAAATATCTCAACGACAAGAAGGTGCCGCAGCTGTTCGTCGGCGCCGGCGCCACGCTGTGGGGCGACTATGCGCATTATCCGTGGTCGATCGGCTTCCAGCCGTCGTACCAGGCCGAGACCGCGGTCTACGCCAAATATGTGCTGACCCAAAAGCCCGACGCGAAGATCGCGCTGTTCTACCAGAACGACGACGCCGGCAAGGATTACGGCAACGGCTTCAAGAAGGGGCTGGGCCCGGAGAACACCGCGAAGATGGTGGTGGCGGAGACGACCTATGAATCGACCGATCCGACGGTCGACAGCCAGATCGTGAAGCTGAAGGCCTCCGGCGCCAACGTGCTGTTCATGCACGCGATCCCCAAGCAGGCGGCGCAGGCGATCAAGAAGATCGGCGAGATCGGCTGGAAGCCCGACCTGTTCTTCCTCGCGGCGACCTCGACCTCGGTGTCCTCGGTGCTGAAGCCGGCCGGCTTCGACTACTCCAAGGACATCATCTCGTCCTACTCGCTGAAGGATCCCAACGATCCGCAGTGGAAAGACGATCCGGACGTGATCGCCTGGCAGGAGTTCATGAAGAGATATTTCCCGGACGGCAATCTGCAGGACCAGCTGATCGTCTACGGCTATGTGGTGGCGGAGGCAACGGTGCAGGTGCTCAAGCAGTGCGGCGACGACCTCACCCACGAGAACATCATGAAGCAGGCCGCCAATCTCGACATCGCGCTGCCGATGTTCCTGCCCGGCATCAAGGTGAAGACCTCGCCGACCGACTACTTCCCGGTGGAAGCGATGCGGCTGCAGAAGTTCAACGGCGAGACCTGGCAGCTGTTCGGCGATACGATCGGGAATGATTGAGGGGGGATCCCCTCCAGTTCGTCGTCCCGGCGAAGGCCCATCGGCGTTAAAATAGGCTTGTGTGGCGGAATCGTTTGTGATTCCAGCATGGAATGACACACGAATCGCTGGTGAATGGCGACTGGGCGGGCGTCGTGACCCGGCTCGGTGGGGCAGAAGCACTCAATCGCACGGCACGTGAGACGAAGGCTTTCGTGCGTCCGCGCGAGATTAGGAGTGCGGTGGATTTGCTGCGGCTGATCCTGGCTTATTGTTTGAGTGAGCGGGGACTTCGCTCGACGGCGGCATGGGCGACATCGGTCGGCCTTGTCGACATTTCCTGCGTGGCGTTGCTGTATCGTTTGCGTCAGTGCGGAGATTGGCTGGCGCTGCTGGTGGGTCAGGCGCTTGCTGCCGCTGCCCCGAAGGCAAGCCGAGGTCGCTTGATCCGGATCATCGATGCTACCACGGTGCCGAAGAAAGCGCTGGATGCCAGGAAGAAGAACGAGGTGTGGCGCATTCACAGCGCGTTCGATCTTCCGCAGGAACGATTTGGCCACTTCGAACTGACCGATCAGCAAGAAGGCGAGACGCTCGACCGGATCCCGGTGGTTGCGGGCGAAATCCGTCTTGCCGATCGGGCCTATTTGCAGCCGGAACGCATGGCACGGCTGATCGAGGCCGGCGCAGACTTCGTCATTCGGGCTGGTTGGAAGAGCGCGCGCTGGCTCGATTGCAAAGGCTGTGCGCTGGACCTCATGGCTGAGCTGCGCAAGGCGGCGGAACGAGGCCTCATCGATTGTCCGATTTGGATCAAACCCAAGCACGGCGCGCCGCTCGCCGTGCGTCTGGTCGCCATCAAGAAGCCGCAACAGGCTGCTGCCGAGGCACGACGCAAGGCGCACCGGACCGCACAGAAGGGAGGCCATCAGCTCTCCAAGCAAACGCTTGAGGCCGCCGATTGGGTCATCCTGGTCACCTCACTTGCTCCGGATGACTTCACCGCGGATGATGTTCTCGCCCTCTATCGCCTGCGCTGGCGGATCGAACTGGGCTTCAAGCGACTGAAGAGCCTGATCGGCCTGAAGGGGCCGCCGGGAACTGACGAACGAACGGCCCGACCTCACATCCTCGCTCATCTGCTGGTTATTCTCTTGCTCGAGCCGCTTGTCGACGAACTCGAGGACTCTCCCCGCTTGGCGGACGCCGCCTGACCCGCCCCGGCGCGTGGCGCTTGCTCCGCCAACTCGTCGCCTCACTCCTGCAGGCGATCATTCCGCAGCCGACAATGGCTCGCCTTCGCCGATCTCTCTCCACTCTTCGCCGACACCTCCGCGAGCCCCCGAGGAAAAAGCGCCGCTATCAAACCATGTATCCACTACCTTAACGCACATGGGCGAAGGCCGGGACCCATTACCACCGCCGTTCGTTGTTGCAGCAGGCTGCGGCCCCAGCGCCGCGCCAAACATCCATTCGGGGTAATGGGTCCCGGCCTTCGCCGGGACGACGACGGCGGTTAGCTCCCCGTCAACAACGGCGAAATGACTCGCCCTTGGGGCGCGCACACACGCATTCCAGATTTCGGAATATTGGAAATGTACCCTTGAGTTGCCCGACGCGTCAAGCCGCCTGGTCGAAGGTCCCTGGCTACCGCCGGCTCCCTTTGCATGGGGTTGTTCTCGCTGTTTTGGTATCGGCCCCTCCGCCGGGCGGCGTTACACCCCCTTCTCCAGCAACAGCCTGAAATCCGCCCGCGCCCGCTGCGCCTCGGCGCGGGCGGCGTCCGACGCATCGCCGAGACCGAAATAGCCGTGGATGAGCCCCTCGCCGGTGTGATACGCGACCGGCACCCCGGCCGCCCGCAGCGCCATGGCATAGGCATGGCCCTCGTCGCGCAGCGGGTCGAACCAGGCGGTCGTGACCACCGCCGGCGCGACACCGGCGAGGCTCTTCGCGCGCAGCGGCGAGACGCGCCAGTCGGCGGCATCGGCCTTGTCGGCGAGATAATGCCCCGCGAACCACTGCATCGTCGCGCGCGTCAGGAAGTAGCCTTCCGCATTCTCATCGCGCGACGGGAATTTGGCGTTCTCGGCCGCGTCGGCATAATGGCCGACCACGTCGGTGACGGGATAGACCAGCAATTGCCCGGCGAGCCTGATGCCGGCGTCGCGGCAGGCCAGCGCCGCGGTCGCGGCGAGGTTGCCGCCCGCGGAATCGCCGGCGACGCCGATGCGCGAGAGATCGCCGCCGAACTCACTGAGCCGCGCGATCACGTCGCGGATCGCGGCGAACGCATCCTCGAATGCGCCGGGAAAGCGCGTCTCCGGCGGGCGGCGGTAGTCGACCGAGATCACGACCGCGCCGGTCTCGATCACCAGGTTGCGGGCCTGGCGGTCATGGGTTTCGAGATCGCCGGCGACCCAGCCGCCGCCGTGGAAGAAGATCACGGTCGGCGCGGTGCCGCTGCCGTTCCGGTAGAGCCGCGCGCCGAGCTTGCCGGCGGCGCCCTGCACTTCGATATCCCTGAAAACATCGACCGGCGGCGGCGGCACTGCCTTGCGCGCCTCGGCCAGCGCGCGCAGCTGCTCGCGGCAGCTCTGCGGCGTCATGGTCGAGGGATCGCGCAGCGGCAGCAGCGGGATGATTTTTTCGATGACGGGGTCGAGGGGAAGAACCATGGCTGTGCTTTCTCGGGAGCAGTTGCCGACCATCTGACAACATGCTCCCGGAAAGCACAACCATCATGCCGAGACTAGGCCAACGGCTCAAGCGAAAGGCTCACGCAACGTGTTGCTGACGCGCCTCCGGCTCGGCCTCAGCCGCGTTGGTCGTCTCATCCGCCTGCGGCGCCGGCACGGGCGCAGCGGCCGCAAGTTCCTTGGCCAAAGCGGTGGCGCCGACATAGTCGGTCTTGCCGGTGCCGAGCAGCGGCACCTTGTCGACCACGCGGATGTCGGCCGGCACCGCGAGCTCGGAGGCGCCGGTGCTCTTGGCCTGGCGCTGCATCGCGGATCGGTCGGCGTCCTTTTGCGTGGTGAGCAGCACGATGCGCTCGCCCTTGCGCTGATCGGGCAGCGTCACCGCGACCGACATCGCCTGCGGCCACAGCGCAGTCGCCATGGTCTCCACCGCGGATAGCGAGACCATCTCACCGGCGATCTTGGCGAATCGCTTGGCGCGGCCCTTGATCGCGATGAAGCCCTGCGCGTCGACCGTGACGATGTCGCCGGTGTCGTGCCAGCCCTCGGGCAGCGGCTCCAGCACGCCGGGATTCTCGGCACGGAGATAGCCGATCATCACGTTCGGGCCCTTCACCGACAGCCGGCCGCCTTCGGCGATGCCCGGGACCGGATCGAGGCGGTACTGCATCAGCGGCGAAATCCGGCCGACGGTGCCCTGGCGGTTGGCCATCGGCGTGTTCATTGCCAGCACCGGCGCGGTCTCGGTGACGCCATAGCCCTCGAGGATGCGGATGCCGTAGCGCTCCATGTAGTAGATCTGCCTTGTGCGCTCCTTCACCGCTTCCGCACCCGCAATCACCAGCCGCAGCGTGCGGAAGTCGTAGGCATGCGCCGAGCGGGCGTAGCCGGTGAGGAAGGTGTCGGTACCGAACAGGATGGTGGCGCCGGTCTGGTAGATCAGCTCGGGTACGATCCGGTAATGCAGCGGCGACGGATACATGAAGATCGGAATGCCGCCGAGGATCGGCATCATCATGCCGCCCGTGAGACCAAACGAGTGGAACACCGGCAGGACGTTGAACACCTTGTCGTTGGCGTTGGCATCGACCCGCGCCAGCGCCTGCGCCGCGTTGGCGAGGATGTTGCGGTGGGACAGCACGACGCCCTTCGGCGTGCCTTCCGAACCCGAGGTGAACAGGATGACCGCGGGATCGCTGGCATTGCGGGCGACGCGGGGCGCGATGCCGGCGCGGAAGCCCGCGATCTTGTCGGTGAGGCTGATGCCGCCGCGCACGTCTTCGAGATAGATCACGCGGGCCTGGCCGGCCATCGCCGCGATCAACCTGTCGAGCTTGCCCTTCTCGATGAAGGCCTGCGAGGTCAGCACGGTCTTCACCTGCGCCGCCTTCATCGCGGCCAGCACGTTGATCGGGCCGGCCGAGAAGTTGAGCATCGCGGGCACCCGGCCGATGGTCTGCAGCGCCATGAACACGACGGCGACGCCGGCCGAGTTCGGCAGCAGAACGCCGACATTCTCGCCCACCGAAGTGCCCTGCTCGAGCTTGCGGCTCAAGACCTGCGCGCCGAGGATCAGCTTGCGATAGGTCAGCTTGGTGCCGAGCGCGTCTTCAATGATCGGCTTGCCGGTGTCGCGGTCGCGATAGGCGTGGCCGAGGCCCTCGAACAGCGTCTGGTCGAGCATCGCGTTCTGCACCATGGCGTCGATCATGACGTCCTGCAACGCTGCGCCGGCAGCATTGCGGCGCGCCTTGCCGCGCAGCGACTGGTCGACCGGCAGCTTGACCGGCGGCAGGATCGAGATCGTCACCTTGGGAAACCAGGAGCGCTTGATCTCGCCGTTCTTGAGATAACTGAGATGCGAGCGCTGCGCGCCCTCGATGCGAACCGGCACGACGACCGCGTCAGCCTTGTCGGCGATCATCGCGGTGCCGTCATAGACCTTCATCAGCGAGCCGGAGACCGTGATGCGCCCTTCCGGGAAGATCACCACCGGCTCACCGGCGGCGACCAGCTTGATCAGGTCGCGCGCGGCCAGCGGCTTCGACGGATCCATCGTGTAGTGCTTGATCATCTTCAGGAACGGCTTGGCCCACCACGCCTTGGCGATGCCGGTGTCGACCGCGAAGCTCGCATCGATCGGCAAGGTGGCGTGCAGCAGCGGGCCGTCGACCAGGCTGACGTGGTTGGGCGCGATCAGCATCCGGGTGCCTGCAGGCGGCAGGTTCTCCATGCCGCGCACCTCGAGCCGGAACATCGCGCGGAACAGCAGCGCGCCGAAATCGCGCACGCCCTCCTTGCCCCACTTGTTCAGCACGAACCAGACGCTGCCGAAGCTCGCGATGCCAAGGCCGAAGAAGATCCAGGCGATCGGCAGTCCGACGGCCTGCAGGGCGCCGACGAACACCGCGCCGGCGACCATGAAGCCGGCCTGCAGGATGTTGCCGGCGGCGATGATGCGGGCACGCTCGGACGGCGCGGTCCAGGCCTGCACGGCGGCAAACGCCGGCACCACGAACAGGCCGCCGCCGATGGCGAACAGGAAGAAGTCGGCCAGCATGCGGAAGCCACCGAGCGAGGTGGCGAACGCAGCCGCGGTGACGTCCTTGCCGAGCGAGGTGGTGGCGATCGCAAGTGCGAGGTCGAGGCCGATCACGCCCATCACGATGGCACCGATCGGCACCAGCGCGATATTCGGGCGGACGTGGCTCAGTTGGGCTGCGAACAGCGAGCCGGCGGCAATGCCGATCGCGAACACGGCGAGGCACAGCGTGACTACGCCTTCGGTGCCGCCGACGCCTTCCTTGATCAGCGCGGGCAGCAGCGACAGCACGATCGCGCCGACCATCCAGAACCACGACACGATCACCATGCCGTCCCACAGCCGCGGCTCGGCATAGAGCGACTTCAACAGCCGCACGGTCGAGGTCCAGGGATTCCTGGTGATCGGCAGATCAGGCGCGGACGGCTGCGTGACCGGGATGCGCGAGGCAAATCCCCAGGACAAGATCGACAGGCCCACAACGGCGGCGCAGATCCAGCCCATGTGGCTGGCGCCCGCGACGAACAGGCCACCCGCGATGGTGCCGATCAGGATCGCCATGAAGGTGGCGCCCTCGACCAGCGCGTTGCCAGTGGCGAGTTCGGACACCGACAGCTGGTCGGGCAGTACGGCATATTTCACCGGGCCGAACAGCGCGGCGACGGTGCCGAACAGCGCCAGCGCGATGAACAGCAGCGGGATCGAATGGGTGAAGAAGCCGGCGGCGGCAAACGCCGCGGCGAAGATCTCGAAGAACTTCAGGCGGCGCGCAACGATGGATTTGACATAGCGGTCGGCGAGCTCGCCGCCGAGCGCCGACAGCACGAAGAACGGGAAGATGAACACCGCGCCCGCGAGCTGAACCAGCGCCGGCCCCTGCTCGTTGGCGATGCCGTACAGCAGCATGATCACCAGCGCGTTCTTCAGCACGTTGTCGTTCAATGCCGAGCAGAACTGCGACCAGAACAGCGGCGCGAAGCGGCGGGACGTCATCAATTCCTTGATCATGACCGGTTCCTTGGGTTAGCGCGCAGGGCGCTGGCAGGTCTGCGAATTCGGGTGGCAGAGAATGCTGAGCGTGGTGAAAATGACGGAGATGCCGCAGCCTTTAGTCTGTTCCGCAACGTATCGGTTCGAATCGGGGCGGATCGGCCGCACCGGAACGCCGGGACAATGCCCGGCAGAAATGTACGAGACCTTATCCAGAGTTGTGGCCGGTCGACGGCGAAACGGACTCGCGAGGGACATGGTGAGTGCTTTGTTGAGGTTTCGGCGACAATTGCGGCCCGGACCCGTCAGGTCAGTTCACCCAAGCCGCGGAACGGCGACCAGCGGCAGCTGCGCTGCTTGCAACGACCACCGGTGGCCATCGCCGTGCGCGGCGCGCGCCGGTCGGCGCGCCGCTGCTCCAGGACGCCTGCGACATCGCAGGCACGGGCGATCCGCTCGATCGGCGCCATCGCCAGGGCGAGGATGCCGCGGCCAAGGCCCTTCACGAGCTCGATCGCGTCATCGACAAGGGTGGTGGTCAGTTGAAGTGCTAGGGTCTGCATTTGAGTGGCCTCCTATGCCAACTTGAGCAACGCTCAAATTAGTAGCTCGAAAATGAACATTGTTCAAGAAGAATCGCGGCGGGATCGGAAAAAACTTCAGCGGCGCACTCTGCTGATCGAGATCGCGCGCCGGGTCATCTCGACTAAAGGTCTGAGATCATTGAAGGTTCGTGACGTTGCCGAAGCCGCCGGCTGCTCCATCGGCAGCGTCTATAACGAGTTCGGCGACTTCGATGGCCTGATCCTGACCGTGAACCGGGAGACCGTTCAGGCCCTGACCGCACGGCTCAAGGCGGTCCCGACAGACGATCCGCTGCGCCAGCTGCACGGGCTCGCCGACGCCTATCTCGGCTTCGCCACCGAGCACGCCAATCTGCTCCGCTCGCTGTTCGAGCACCGGATGGAGGACGACCGGCCGTTTCCGGAAGATATCCTGACCATGGTGATGGAGGCCTTCGCGCTGATGCATGCACCGCTGGTGCGGCTATTGCCCGATCGCGATTCCAGCGACGTCGCGCTGCTGTCGCGGATGATGTTCTCAGCGGTCCACGGCATCATCTCACTGGGCCTCGAGGAGCGCATGGTCGCGGTGCCGCCGGAGCAGCTGCGCGAGCGCCTTGCGCAGTTCGTCGACACGCACCTTGCCGGACTCGGCGTATCGCGCGGCGACTAGCTACGCGCGCGCCCGCGCGATGGTGCCGGCGACGATCTGCATGGCGACGCCGAGCACCCAGCCGGCCATGATGGCTGCGGTCCAGCCGATATCCGGTTCGCTGCGCAGCACGACGACGCCGACCGAAAAGAACGCAACCATCGTCGCCAGGAACGTGCCGATCGCGCCGAGCAGCTCCGCCGCGTCGATCTTCCGCGTCGATGCGGCATCCTTCGGATGGAACAGCTTTGGCGGTGTATCGATGCCGAGATAGAAGCCGATCGCGCCGCCGAGCATCATGATCAGCAGGAACGCCTGCGAGGTCAGCGCCGATACGCTCGATCCGACATGGATGGCGACGAACAGACCGCTCGCAGCTCCCGCCAGGGCAAGGCCGAAGCGCTCCAGGACATGGGCAAATTTTCTGACGCGGCTGCGCATTGCTCTGCCTCATCAATGAATTGCACCGCTGTCAGGCTAGGCCTTTTCGCAGCATCGCGATAGTCGCTCGCCACTCACATGACTGCGACCAGGCGGCGCTTCGCGGTTGCTGCAGGCCGCAGCAACCGTAACGAACCGCGCGACGTATTCCATCTGTGCGCGACGCCGACTGCCCGCCACAACCTGAAGCACGGGGCAGCGTTGCCGCTGCCTCGCATCGCTCAGGTCTACGCCGCGCGGCCGACCGAGGCATCGAGATGCTTCAGCTTCGGCAGCACCTCGTGCTTCAGCAGCCGCAGCGAGTTGTGCCAGGCCTCGGGCTTGTGCTTGTAATCGAAGCCGAACACCAGCAGCACGCCGAAACCGCCGACCTCCCGGTAGATTGTCTCGATCTTCTCGGTAACCGTCGCGGGCGAGCCGACGATCCAGTTGTTGCGGGCGCAATACTCGACCGTGACGTCGCTGTCCGGCACGTCGGGCGAAGCTTTCAGATAATCCTTGAAACCAAAATGACCGAGCAGCGGCAGGAAGTACTCGCTCATCATCCGGCCCATCATGTCGCCGGTCGAGAGCTTCCAGGCCTCCTCATCGGTATCGGCCACGAACACCTCGCGCACCAGCCGCCAGTCCTTGCGGCTCGGCTTGCGGCCGGTCTTGGCGGCGCCGGCTTCCACCGACTCCCAGTGGCTGCCGACATAGGCCGGGTTGAGGTTGAGACTCATCGGGATGAAGCCGCGCTCCCCGGCGAGCTTGAGCGTGTCGGAGTTCTTCGATAGCCCCGCAACGCCGATCGGCGGATGCGGGCCCTGCAACGGCTTGATGTGGGGTTTGAGGAAATCGAACATCGTGTCCGGCTTGGTCACCGTCCAGAACTTGCCCTTGTGGGTCCACGGCCCCGGCTCCGACCACATCTTCAGGATGATCTCGAGCGCCTCGCGGGTCATGTCGCGGTTCTGGCCCGACATGCCGTCGACATTGAACATCGCCCAGTCGCTCGGCAGCCCCGAAGCCGCGACGCCGAAATTGAGCCGACCGTTCGAGAGATGGTCGAGCATCGCGACGCGGTTGGCGAGCTCGGCCGGGTGATGATACGGCAGCAGGAAGCCGCCGGGCCCGATGCGCAGATTCTTGGTCTGCAGCAGCGCCTGCGCCACCAAGAGATCAGGCGACGGGTGCGGCTCCCACGGCGCGGTGTGATGCTCGCCGATCCAGGCTTCCTGATAGCCGAGCTCGTCGAGCCAGCGCAGCGTTTGCAGATCCCAGTCGTGGCCCTCCTTCAATCCGCACTCCGGCGGATGCGACGGCATCGCGAAGTATCCGAGTTCCATGGGTTTCCTCTCTTTGTTCGAAGCGTGTCTTGCGCACGCGCGCAGAGAGTAGCTGCCCCGGCTGCGGCAGGACAATGGCCAGATGAATCACATCGTCATTCCGGGGCAATGCGCAGCATTGAACCCGGAATCTCGAGATTCCGGGTCTGGTGCTGACGCACCATCCCGGAATGACGAGGGAGTAATCCTAGCGCGCCCCGAACGTGGTCTTGCCGAACAGCGCCTTCTGCGTCGAAGGCTGCGAGCGCCAATATTGCGGCGGCGCGCTCACCTCGCCGCCGAGCTCGGCAGCGGCATGCCAGCCCCAGCGCGGGTCGTAGAGCATGCCGCGGGCGAGCGCGACCATGTCGGCCTTGCCGGTGGAGACGATCTCCTCCGCCTGCCTGGCTTCCGTGATCAGGCCGACCGCCATCGTGGTGACGCCGGTCGCCTCCTTCACCGCCTGTGCCGCCGGCACCTGGTAGCCCGGACCGAGCGGAATCTTCTGCAGCGGCGAGACGCCGCCGGACGAGACATCCATCCAGTCGACGCCGCGCTTTTTCAATTCCTTTGCAAATTCGATGGTCTGCGCGAGGTCCCAGGCGCCTTCGACCCAGTCGGTCGCCGACACCCGCATGCCGATCGGCTTGTGATCCGGGAATACGGCGCGCACCGCGTCGAACACTTCCAGCGGGAAGCGCATGCGGTTCTCGAGCGAGCCGCCATAGCGGTCGGTCCGCTTGTTGGCGATCGGCGACAAGAACTGGTGCAGCAGATAACCGTGCGCGCCGTGCAATTCGAGCGCGTCGATGCCGAGGCGGTCGGCGCGCTTCGCCGACGCGACAAAGGCCTCGCGAATGCGCTTCAGACCGGCATCGTCGAGCGCCACCGGCGCCGCCTCGCTCTCCTTGTGCGGGACAGCGGACGGCCCGACCGTCTGCCAGCCGCCCTCGGCGATCGGGATCAGTTGCCCGCCCTCCCAGGGCCGCTGGCTCGAGGCCTTGCGGCCGGCATGCGCGAGCTGCATCGCGACCGCGGCCTTCGAGTGCTTGCGCACCGAGGCCAGGATCGGCTTCAGTGCCGCCTCGTTGGCATCGCTATAGAGGCCGAGGCAACCCGGCGTGATCCGCCCGATATCCTCGACATGGGTGGCCTCGATGCAGAACATCGCGGCGCCCGATAGCGCCAGCATGTTGATGTGGGTGAAGTGCCAATCATTGGCGGAGCCATCGTCGGCCGAATACTGACACATCGGCGAGACCATGATGCGATTGGAGAGCTTGAGGCTGCGCAGTTCGATCGGGGAAAACAGGGCGCTCATGCGGGGACATCCGGGATCGGGTAAAGGGCCCGGCTAAGATAGAGGGCGCGGCCGAGATCACCAACTGTCGGGGACGTCGGGCAGGCTACGACGCAGATCAGCAATGCGATAGCGCCGCCCCTTGGAGGCGCGGCACCTCACTCCAGCAGCGTGAACTGCAGCAGCAGGTTGCGCTGGATCAGCGAGAAATTGTCGTCGGAGATCATGGTCAGCACGGTCTCGCCCTCGTCGGTGACATGGGCGTCGATGCCTTCCATGTTGTCGATCTCGTTGCCGAGATCGGCGTTGAAGATCGCAGGTCCGTCGACCACGGCGCCGGGCGCGATGTCGGACAGCGCGAGGCGGCGGATGCGGATGCCGACGCCGCCGAGCCAGGAGAATTTCCGCTCCAGGATCAACAGATCGCCTGACGGCAGCAACACCGCGTCGCTGATATCGAAATTCTCGGTGCGACGAACGCTGAACTGGCCCGGCGTCCTGCCGCCGACCAGAAAGGCGATCAAATTGCCGCTCGCGTCGAGCCCGCGCTCCGAGAACGCGATCAGCGTGCCTGCTAACGGCTGGGCCTTCGACAAGGCCTTGGGCACGAAGACCAGCGCCTCCAGCCCCTTGTTGTTGGGAAGCTTGCGCGCCGCCGGCGGCAGCGGCACCACCTCGCCGCGCGAGCGGGTAAACCCCTTGGCGAAATCGTAGCGCAGCACCTGGTTGACCCGCTCGAGCCCGACATAGGCAAACGAGCCGTCGAGCGCGAGCGATTCCGAATCGTACCAGCCACGAGTCGCGGTGATCGGCCTGCCGTCGGCACCTAACAGCGGCGCAGCCTCGACATCGTCCAGCCCGGCCATGTCGCGGCCGCGATAGACGATGCGGCCGGTGAACCAGGTCCCCTGGTCGCTGACCGCGATGAAGCGCTCGCCCTTGGCATCGAGCCGCAGCGCGGAGAGGCCGCCGAAGCCGGAGAATGACGAGGTCAGAATAAGACCGCTGCGATATTCCAGCGCGCCGAACTTGACCCGCGCGCGATCGCGGATATCGAACGACGGCAACGGCCGCGCGTTGACTTCGATCGCGACGGGCTCGTCGACGCGATGCCGGCCCGGCCTGCCTGATGGTCCCGGCGTCAGCGGCGGCTGGGTCGCGCTCTGTGCCAAGGCAAGATGCGGCAGCGCGGCGGCCGACAGCCCCGCCGCCACACCTCTCAGGATATGGCGACGGCTAGGGAGTGAGCGCATGTCTCACGAGTGCAGGCGGCGCCGGCTGCCCGGTGCAGGCGCCGAGCCGTGGGTCTCGCTGAACAGCTCGGCGAGCTTTTCGGTGATCGCGCCGCCGAGCTCTTCGGCATCGACGATGGTGACGGCGCGACGATAGTAGCGCGTGACGTCATGACCGATGCCGATCGCGATCAATTCGACCGGCGAGCGGGTCTCGATCTCCTCGATGATGTGGCGCAGATGCCGCTCGAGGTAATTGCCGGGATTGACCGACAGCGTGGAATCGTCCACCGGCGCGCCGTCGGAGATCATCATCAGGATGCGGCGCTGCTCGGGACGCGCAAGCAGACGCTTGTGCGCCCAGTCGAGCGCCTCGCCGTCGATGTTCTCCTTGAGCAGGCCTTCGCGCATCATCAGGCCGAGATTCTTCCGCGCACGACGCCATGGTGCGTCGGCCGATTTGTAGATGATGTGCCTGAGATCGTTGAGGCGGCCGGGATTGGCCGGCTTGCCCGCGGCAAGCCACGCCTCGCGCGACTGCCCGCCCTTCCAGGCGCGGGTGGTGAAGCCCAGAATCTCGACCTTGACGCCACAACGCTCCAGCGTGCGCGCCAGGATGTCGGCGCAGGTGGCGGCAACGGTGATCGGACGGCCGCGCATCGAGCCTGAGTTGTCGAGCAGCAGCGTCACCACGGTGTCGCGGAAGGTCGCCTCCTTCTCATGCATGAAGGACAGCGGGTGATAGGGATCGGTGACGACGCGCGACAGCCGCGCCGGATCGAGGATGCCTTCCTCGAGATCGAAATCCCAGGCGCGGTTCTGCTGCGCCATCAGGCGGCGCTGCAGACGGTTGGCGAGCCGCGCCACGATGCCCTGCAGATGCGCGAGCTGCTTGTCGAGATAGGAGCGCAGCCGCTCCAGCTCGTCGTGGTCGCAGAGATCCTCGGCCGCGATCACCTCGTCGAACTTCGGCGCAAATGCATGATATTCCGGACCGCGCGGCTCGTTCTGACCGCGCGAATTCGGCCGCGTCGCCTCGCCAGGCGTCTCGTCGTCGCCGAGTTCGCCGTCGTCGAACGTATCCGACGTCGAGGCCTGCGCGCTCTCCATCGCGCTTTCGCTCATCTCGTCCGCGGTGGTCTGCGCCTGGTCGGCGCTCATCTCCTGCGCGGCGTCGGAATCGGGCGAGCCCTCGGCGCCGGACTGATCGTTCTCGCCGTCCTGGTTCTCGTCCTGGTCCTCGTCGTCGTCGGAATCCATGTTGCGATCGTCGCCGAGATCGAGCGCCGACAAGAGATCGTGGACGAGGTCGCCGAATCTCGCCTGGTCCTCGGCGAAGCGGCTGAGCTTGTCGAGCCGCGAGCCGATCTTGTCCTCGAGCGTCGGACGCCAGAGATCGACCATCTTCTTGGCGGCCGCGGGCGGCGCCAAGCCGGTGAGGCGCTCGCGCACCAGCATCGCCAGCGCGTCCGACAGCGGCGCATCGGCGCGGTCGGTGATCTCGTCATACTTGCCGCGATGGAAATGATCGTCGAGCATCGCGGTGAGGTTCTTGGCGACACCCGCCATCCGGCGCGAGCCGAGCGCCTCGACGCGCGCCTGCTCGACCGCCTCGAACACACCGCGCGCCTGCGGATTGCCCGGCATCAGCTTGCGATGCACCTTGGGATCATGACAGGCGATCTTGAGCGCGATCGAATCGGCGTGGCCGCGCACGATCGCGGCATCGCGCTTGGTCATCTTGCGCGCCGGCTCCGGCAGCCGCGCCTTGCCGGGCGCGAGCCCGGGACGCTCGGCGGCGAAGGAGACTTCGAGCTCCGGCTTCTTGGCGATCGCCTTCAGGCACGCCGACACCGAGCGCTTGAACGGCTCGGTCGGCGCTTCCTTCGATCCGGGACGGAATTTGATGTTGGAGGTTGTCATAGCGATTTCGTAAACCAGTGGCGCGTGACGCCGCCGGGATACCCCTCAATCGAACCGAACTCTTTATATCCGTTGGCGCGGTAGAAGCCCGGCGCCTGGAAGCTCATCGTATCCAGATAGGATCGCGTCGCTCCGAAGCGCCGCGCCTCGTCTTCAATCGCCTTGATCAGCTTCGCGCCAAAACCCTTGTTGCGAAACTTCTGCTCCATCCAGAACAACTGGATGAACAACACCGCGGTCCAGACCTCGCCGACGATGCCGCCGACGATCTCGTCGCCGTGCCGCAGCGAGATGGCGAAGCGCTTGTACTTCTGCTTCCCCATCTTCTCGTTGTTGTAGCGGAGCAATCCGCCGAGCACCGCCTTCTTCGTCTGTGTGACTGTGCGCTCGACGGAGATGTTCGGCATGGACTAGCTGAGCGCCACGTTGACCGAGGATTCCGCCAGCTCGACGTTGAAGCAGCGCTGGTAGAACTCGGCGACCAGCGGCCGCTCCAGCTCGTCACACTTGTTGAGGAAGGTGACGCGGAACGCGAAGCCGATGTCGTTGAAGATGTCGGCGTTCTCGGCCCAGGTGATCACCGTGCGCGGGCTCATCACCGTCGACAAATCGCCGTTGGCGAACGCATTGCGGGTGAGATCCGCGAGCCGCACCATCTTGTTGACGATGTCGCGGCCTTCCTGGGTGCGATAGTGCTTCGCCTTGGCCAGCACGATCTCCACCTCCTCGTCATGGGCGAGGTAGTTCAGCGTGGTGACGATCGACCAGCGGTCCATCTGGCCCTGGTTGATCTGCTGGGTGCCGTGATAGAGGCCCGAGGTGTCGCCGAGGCCGACCGTGTTGGCGGTCGAGAACAGGCGGAACGCCGGATGCGGCTTGATCACCTTGTTCTGGTCGAGCAGCGTCAGGCGGCCCGAGACTTCCAGCACGCGCTGGATCACGAACATCACGTCCGGGCGGCCGGCGTCGTATTCGTCGAACACCAGCGCGATGTTGTGCTGCAGCGCCCAGGGCAGGATGCCGTCACGGAATTCGGTGACCTGCTTGCCTTCCTTGACCACGATGGCGTCCTTGCCGACCAGATCGATACGGCTGATGTGGCTGTCGAGGTTGACGCGGACGCAGGGCCAGTTGAGGCGGGCCGCAACCTGCTCGATGTGGGTCGACTTGCCGGTGCCGTGATAGCCGGTGACCATCACCCGGCGGTTCTTGGCGAAGCCGGCGAGGATCGCGAGCGTGGTGGCGCGGTCGAAGCGATAGTCCGGATCGGTCTCCGGCACATGCGGGTCGACTTCCGAATAGGCCGGAACTTCCAGATCGCTATCGATCCCGAAGACCTGCCGGACCGACACCTTCATGTCGGGCAAGCCGACGGGTTCTTGTTCTTTGGTCTGGACGGCGGTCGTCATTCATCCTCCGAGGTCCCGGGCATTCCCGAAACCAGATTGTAGGTCATTTGGCTGCGGATGGGGTGCTACGCACAAGCCTAGCAGAGAGCAACGGCTGGCAGAAGCCCGCGGGCAAATCAAAGTTTCATTGGTCTATCATAAAGATAGGAACGAAACTCGATTTTTGGAAGGCTGCCCTGCAAATCCCGCCGTACTTTCGCCGCAGCGCCACGGCGGCCTGCCCGGCCGGGCACTTTTCAGCCCGGCGGGGAGTTGTTAGCTCTCGAAGCCGTTTTATCACCGCCGCATGGGATTTTTGTGACTTCATTCCTTGACCCCCTGATCGCCTTCGTCTCGGCCCATGCCTGGCTCGCCTATCTGACGCTGTTTCTGGCCGCCCTGCTGGAAGCTGTCCCGGTGGTCGGCTCGCTGGTGCCAGGTTCGACCATCATCCTGGCGCTGAGCGCGCTGGTGCCGGGCGGCGAATTGAAGCTGGTGCCAGTTCTGGCCGCCGCGGCCTGCGGCGCCATGCTCGGCGACGGCACCGCCTATCTGATCGGCTACCGCAGCCAGCGCGAGATCCTCTCCGCCTGGCCGCTCTCCAACTATCCGCGGGTGGTCGCGCAGAGCGAAGCCTTCTTCAACCGCTGGGGGGTGCTCGCGGTTTTCTTCGCCCGGTTCGTGCCGCCGATTCGCGCCTTCGTGCCGATCACCGCCGGCGCGCTCGACATGCCGCCTCAGCGCTTCTACGCGGTCAACATCCCCGCAATCCTGCTCTGGGCGCCGGCGCATGTGCTGCCCGGCGTGCTCGCGGTCACTGCGCTGCACGACTATGCCGGCCTGCCGCATCATCAACATGTCGGCAAGCATCTCTGGATGTTTGCGGTCGCGGGCGGCGCGGTCATCCTGGCGCTTGCGATCTGGACCATTCGCCGCCGCCACGGCGGCGGCCTGATCGAACCGTCCAAGCCGGCAGAATAGCTTTTATTTGAGCATGATCTGCTCGGAAAACCGGCCTCCACTTTTCCGGATCATGCTCTAGATACTATTGATCGAAGCGGCCCGCCCGGGTGCCGGTCCGACATAGCGCGCGCGGGGCCTGATCAGCTTGCCGAGTTGAAGCTGCTCGCTGGCATGCGCAATCCAGCCGACACTGCGGGCCATCGCAAACAGCGCGAGCTCGCTGCCTGCGGGCATCCGCAGCGCATGCACCAGTACCGCCAGCGCATAGTCGATGTTGACGAATTCGCCAGTCGCCTCCGCGATCCGCTCCGGCACCTCCCTGGTGAATTTGCGCGGCGCGCCGGCCCGCGTCAGCGCTTCGAGCAGCGAGATCGCGCGCGGATCGCCCTTCTTGTAGACGCCGTGTCCGAAGCCGGCGAAGCGCTCGCCGAGCGCGACCCGCTCGCGAACCACCGGCGCGACGTCATCGTCGATCATCGTCCTGACCAGGCGCGAGGCGAGCACGCCGGCGCCGCCATGCATCGGCCCCTTCAGCGCAACGAGACCTGCGATCACGGCGTCATATAGATTGAGTCCGGTCGACGCCGCGCAGCGCGCGGTGAAGGTCGAGGCATTCAATTCGTGATCGGCGAGCAGCACCAGCGCGCGGCGAATCAGATCCGGTGCGTGCTTGTTGTCGGGCGTCCAGACCCGCGCCACCTGCTGGTGCAGCGGCTCGGCCGATGGCGAAGCGTTCAGCATGGTCGCGACCAAGAGCCGCAAAATGCGGCCGCCGACCATGGCGCGGCCGTCGGGCGCGCGGGTGAAGGCGCCGGGATCGGCACTTGCCGCCAGCGCCAACACCGCGACCGTGCGGTCGATCGGCTGGGCGCGCCGCGCGGCCTCAGCGATCGCGCGCATCTCGTCCGAGACATGCGGACAATTGTCCGAGGCAAACGGATCGACGTCGGTGACATCCCAGAGCAGCGTCGCGGTGTGCTCCAGCGTATCCCGCTCGGCAAGATCGACGCAGTTCACGCCGCGATAGATCGGGCCCTGCTCGGTGATGGTCGCGATTGCCGAATCCATCACCGGCAAATCGGCATCGAAATTGCGAAAGCCGCGCGGCTCCGGCGACGGCACGCGGCGTCCCTTCAGGCCCCTGATGTCCTCGGCGCGGTAGCGGTGGCTGCGCGAATCCGGCGACGGCTCGGAGCGGATCAGGCCACGGCTGACATAGGCGTAGAGGGTCGCCGGCGAGATCGCGAGCTCGGCGGCGGCCTCGCGGGCGGAGAGGTAGAGCTCGGCGGATTTTTTCATATTGATTTATATAATCAAGATTGATCAACTCGTCGAGAGGCCCGACCTTCGAGGCGTGAAGCAAGGAGATCGGGTCATGAACATGATTGTCACCAAGAGCCAGATCGGTCTGGACGGCGTTCCGGCCGCCGAGACCGTGTTGAGCCATGTCGACGGCGAGCGCGGCGAATTGATCATCGCCGGCGAGCACGTCGCGAGCCTCGCCGGCACGTCGAGCTTCGAGGCCGTCACGGCGCGGCTGTGGAACGGCGCCACCGGCAAGTCGCTGAGCGAGGCCAATGTCCGCTCAAGTCTCGGCGCCGCCCGCGAACGCGCATTCGCTCGCCTGCCGGACCTGCTGCCGGCAACCCGCGGCATGTCTGTTGTCGACGGCTTCCGTGCCGCGATCGCCGGCCTGCGCGGCGAGAACGGGCTGGAGCACGAGGCGACCATTGTCGGCGCCTTCCCGGTGATCGCGGGTGCGCTGGTGCAGCAAGCCAAGGGACACGCCCCGATCGCGCCCGATCCGAATGTCAGCCACGCCGCCGACACGCTGCACATGCTGCTGGGCCGCAAGGCCGCGCCGCGCGAGATCACAGCCCTCGACGCCTATCTCGTCACGGTCTGCGATCACGGCATGAATGCGTCGACCTTCACGACACGGGTGATCGCATCGACCCAGGCCGATCTGTTCGCGGCCATCACCGGCGGCTATTGCGCGCTGACCGGCCCGCTGCATGGCGGCGCGCCGGAGCCGGTACTGGAGATGCTGGATGCGATCGGCACACGCGAGCGAATCAAGCCCTGGGTCGACGGCGCGCTGGCGCATGGCGAACGGCTGATGGGCTTCGGCCATCGCGTCTACCGCGTGCGCGACCCGCGCGCCGATGTGCTGAAGGTCGCGATCGAACGCCTGGAGGCCAACGGCGCCGACCTGCCGTTTGCAGCAGAGGTCGAGGCCTATATCCGCGAGGCGCTGCGGAAGAAGAATCCGCAGCGGCCGCTCGAGACCAATGTCGAGTTCTTCACCGCGATCCTGCTCGACGGGCTGGAAATCCCGCGGCAGGCCTTCACGCCGATCTTCGCGGTGGCCCGCGCCGCCGGCTGGACCGCGCACGCGCTGGAGCAGCGCCGCACCGGCCGCCTGATCCGGCCGAGTTCGTCCTATGTCGGGGCGGTGCCGAAGGGCTGAGAGCCAACCGCGAACCGTAGCCCGGATGGAGCGCAGCGAAATCCGGGAGCGGTGTGACCGCGGTTAGAGGGGGCCCGGATTACGCTTCGCTTCATCCGGGCTACAAAACCGCACCGTTGGACGTCGGCGGAGCCACCCACTCACAGGGGCGGCGACGGTGATGGCTTACGCCTCGCGCACCACGGTCTTCAGATAATTATACGCCTTGATGATCTCGATCAGGCGATCCTCGGTGGAGCGGTCGCCGCCATTGGCGTCGGGGTGGTGCTGCTTGACCAGCGCCTTGTACTTCGACTTGACGTCGTCCAGCGTCGCGCCGGCACCGAGCCCCATCACCATCAGTGCCTTGCGCTCGGCGTTCATGACCTTGCGGGTCTCGGGCTTGGGCTCCGCGCCGCCCGGGCCGGGCCGCCAACGGCCGCGGCCGTTGAGCTCGGAGAACACGTGGAACGGATCGGAGGCGGCATCGAGACCGCTCTCCTTCTTGCCGTTGTTGGCGCCCATCTTCCAGGTCGGCCGATGACCGGTCAGCGCGTCCTTCTGGTAGCGCGCGACGTCGTCAGGATTCATGCCCTGGAAGAAGTTGTAGGACTGGTTGTATTCGCGGACGTGGTCGAGACAGAAGTGCCAATACTCGCGCGAATTCTCGCGGCCCTTCGGGGCGCGGTGCGCACCCTTGTTCTGGCAACCCGCCCACTCGCAGGTCACGGCCTGCTCGCCGGCCTGCGCCTGGCGCTTCGCACTCACCTTGGTCGGTTTGATGCGAATGGAGTCGAAGAATTTTGATGAATCGATCGGCATGTTCTCTTTGACTACGCAATGCACAAATCTTCAAGTCTTGACATTGCGCAGACCTCGTTTCCCGCTAGCACCATTGACGAAAAGCCGTCGCGAACCTAACTCCGCCGCCATGAGCACCAAAGACGCTATCATAAACAAGTTGCGTGAAGCTTTCTTGCCGGAAAGCCTCGACGTCGCCGATGAGTCACATCTGCATGAAGGCCACGCCGGCCACAGGCCAGGCGGGGAGACGCATTTCAGGGTATATATTGTGTCTCCGGCCTTCGAAGGGAAGAGCCGGATCGAACGCCATCGCATGATAAATGCGACGCTGGCGCCGGAACTCGCCGGCTCGGTGCATGCGCTGGCGATCCATGCCCACGGCCCCGGGGAAAAGCCGCGCTAGCTCGCGCTTGCCGCAAGACGAAGCAGCGGTTTTCCGTTATGAGGATGATACCTCCGGCGATGGACCTGTTCCGGATGCGAGCAGGGAAACTACGGGTCGCCACGCATGCTATGGGGCCGTTGATGATCCCTTGCTGGCCACGTCTCCGCTCGATCGTCACCGCTGCCGGCCTGCTCCTGATCTGTGCGATGCGCCCGGCCTCGGCGCTGGATATGCCGAGCCCGTTCGTCCAGGAGGTGCTGATCAAGAGCATCCTGGTGTCGCTCAACGATGCGGTGGCCGCCAACAACTTCACCGTATTCCACGCCAAGATATCGAAACCGTTCCGCGACCAGTTTTCGCCGGACAAGCTGAAGACCATCTTCAAGGACCTGGTCGACAAGCACGCGGTGTTCGACGCCGTGGTCGCCAAGCCGGTCACGCTCGATGAGGACGCCAAGATCGACGACAAGGGCGTGTTGCGGCTGAAGGGCCATTTCGACACCACGCCCAAGCAGGTGAAGTACCAGCTCGGCTTCATCCCCTCCGACGGCGCGTGGAAGCTGTCGGGCATCTCGATTGATATCGAGTAGCCTCCGGGGCAATCGCCAAACCGTCATCCTGAGAGCTTGTGACGGATTCGGCTCCTGCGGAGTTTTTGGCGGCTGTTCGTCGCAGCAATTGGCAGGTTTGAGTTCGAGTTCGGCGATGACCCGTTGTTTAGGCTCTGGAGAGGCGGTTGCCTTGCAGGATGCTGTTCGCGAGGGCGTACCAGAGCACGACGGCACGGACCTTTTCGATGCCGCGCACGGTCAATTGCCGCAGGTCCCAATTGCGCCAGCGGGCATGGATGCACTCGCAGATCGACCGGGACCTGTATCGGGCCTTGCCCTCTTCGCTCGCCATTCGCGCACGCCAGGCCAACACCCCCGGACCGTCGCCGCGCCGCGGTAGATAGGGATCGGTACCGTGCTTGGATTGAGTGGGCGGACAAAAGATATCGATGCCCTCGGCATAGGCCCATTCGATGTCCTCGGCACTGCCAAAGCCGCCATCGACGAGATGGTCCTTGGGCAACCCTCCGGGCCGCGCACGCTGCCGCTCCAGCATGGGGCGCATCAGGCCGCGATCGGATCCGATGTTGCAAATTCTGGTGTCGACGACGATCTGCTCCCCGGCCACGCTCGTCACCTGCACGTTGTAGGCGGGGCGGAAGCCGCCGTTCGCCATCTTCATGACCCGTGCATAGGCGTCCGTCGTGGAGGCCCGCGGCTCCTTCGGCGTCTTGCCGTTGCCGCGACTTTCTTCGCGCTCCTTGCGCTGCTGCTTGATCTCGGCGAGCGCCGTCTGCGCCGCCTTCACCCGCGCGCTGCGTTCCCGCGCGGCCCGCTCCTTGGCTGCCCGGGCACGCTTATTGCTGGCGTCCGAGCGTGTGTCGACCTCGCGCTTGAGGTCTTCCACCACGGCCTCAGCCTGCGCCAAATGCTTATCCAGCGTCGCCTCGCGCCGGAACGAGGCCGCCCCGGCGCTGGCCCGGACCCGCATGCCATCCTGCGCCAAGGTCTCCAGATCGACGAGACCGGCCTTTGCCAACGCTGCCAGATGCTCACTGAGCAGTCGGTCAAGCAGATCGGCGTTGCCGACCCGGAAGTCCGCCAGCAGGTGATAGTTCACCGACACCCCGCCGCACAGCCAGCGATAGGCATCGTGGCTCTCGCACAGCCGCTCCAACGCCCGCGCGCTGCCAACGCCTTCGCTGGCGGCATAGAGCCACAGCGCCAGCAAAAGCCGGGGCGAGGTCGCGGGGTGACCGGGACGATCGCCGCGAGCCTTGATCCGGTCCTCCAACTCACTCAGATCAAGCTCTTCGACATAAGACCAAATCAGCCGCACCGGATGGTCTTCCCCGATCAGGCTCTCAATATCAACCGCTCGCAGCGCAATCTGGTCGCGCTGGGGCTCACGCAGCCGCGGAGCGCCGGGCAAGCCCGCTTCGGCTGGTGGCTTCGCCTGCTCCGGCAGGTCCCCAAACAACTCATCGGCAGCCAACATCACCTCCCGCGAATCCATCATCGCCAGAGAATCACACCGCGCCGGCTTTCGGCTATAATGCTCGCTGAAACCCCAAAAAAATCACACCCTCTGAGGTGCGAGCGGAGCGAGCCTCGAAGGATGCACGGCCACCAGCCGGGCCGTCGACCCTTCGAGACGCCGCTGCGCGGCTGCTCAGGGTGACGGAGAGAGGCTTGCGTGTGCTGTGCCCGCCTAGAACGCTGTCCCTGCCCGCTTCGGCTTCTTCTCCTCCAGCTCGGCCTCGCGCGGCACGGCTGTGATGCGCAGCGCGGTGATGCGGTTGCGCTCGCGGCGGAGCACGCGGAAACGGAAGCCGTGGAAGGTGAAGCTCTGGCCGCGCTCGGGGATCGAGCGCGCCTCGTGGATCACGAGGCCGGCGACCGTGGTCGCCTCCTCGTCCGGCAGGCGCCAGTCCATCGCGCGGTTGAGGTCGCGGATCGGCACCGAGCCGTCGACCACGACCGAGCCGTCCGGCTGGGCGCGGACACCGGCGACGACGACGTCGTGCTCGTCGGAGATGTCGCCGACGATCTCCTCCAGGATGTCCTCCAGCGTCACCATGCCTTCGACCTCGCCATACTCGTCGACCACGAGGGCGAAGTGGGTCTTGCGGCGGCGGAACGCCTTCAACTGCTCGGAGACCGGGCGCATCTCCGGCACGAACCAGGGCGGCAGCGCGATCGCCGAGGCATCGATCGCGGACATGTCGCCCTCATTGGCGCGGATCGCGCGCAGCAGGTCCTTGGCGTGCAACACACCGACGATGTTCTCGGGCTTCTCCCGCCACAGCGGGATGCGGGTATATTCGCTGGCCAGCACCTCGCGCACCAGCTCCTCGGGCGGCAGGTCGGCGTTGACCATGGTCATCTCGGTGCGATGGACCATCACGTCGGAGACCTGCAACTCGCTGAGGTCCAGCAAACCTCCGAGCATGTCGCGGTCCTGCTTCTCGACCTTGCCCTCGTGATGCAAGAGATCGACCGCGCCGCGCAGACGTTCGGTCGGCGACAGCACCGCCTGATGCGCGCCGACCTTGATGCCGAGCAGCTTCATCAGCGCCAGCACGATGGCCTCGATGATGGTGAGCAACGGCCCCAGCACGAAGATCGTCAGCCGCATCGGCCGCGCGACCAAGAGCGAGATGCGGTCGGGCGCGTTGATCGCGATGGTCTTGGGCAGCACCTCGGCGAATACCACGACCATTACAGTCATCACAGCGGTGGCATAGAGCACGCCGACATCGCCGAACCAGGCGGTGAACACGCCCGTTGCCAGCGCCGAGGCGCCGATATTGGCAATGTTGTTGCCGAGCAGCAGCGCGCCGATCATCCGCTCGCGCATGTTGAACAGTTTCGAGACCACTCCGGCATCGGTGTTGCCCTGCTTCGACAGCCGCAGCATGCTGGCGCGCGAGGCGCCGGTCAGCGCCGTCTCACTCGCCGCGAAGAACGCCGAGATCAAGAGACAGAGCAACACGATCGAGAAGGTCAACCATCCCACTGAAATGATCCGTGGCTAGAGCATGATCCGGAAAAGTGTGCAGCGCTTTTCCGAAAAGATCATGCTCGAATCAAACAGACAGAGCGGGGTGACGATTCGAAGAAGAGTCATCCCGCTCTAGGCCTTGAGCTTGGCTTGCAGGAAGTCGCGCACCGGCTGCGGCTCGACATTGTTGGCAATCACGGCGCGGCCGACCGCTTCCAGCAGAATGAAAGTGAGCTTGCCGCGCTTGACCTTCTTGTCCTGCGCCATCAGCGCCAGCAATGCGTCGGCATCGGCAAGGCCTTCCTGCGTGAAGCCTGCGATGTCCTGCAGGTGTGTCGGCAATCCTACCGCGGAAAGATGACGCGCGATGCGGGCCGCATCGTCGGGCGAAATCATGCCGAGCTGCGCCGAGAATTCCGCCGCCAGCACCATGCCGACCGAAACGCCCTCGCCGTGGAACAGGCGGTCCGAGAAGCCGGTCGCGGCTTCCAGCGCATGGCCGAAAGTGTGGCCGAGATTGAGCAGCGCACGTTCGCCGGTCTCGCGCTCGTCGCGGGAGACGACGCCGGCCTTGGCGCGGCAGGAGGTGGCGATCGCGTGCTCGCGCCCGGCGCCGCCCGCGAAGATGTCGGCGTGATTCTTCTCCAGCCAGGCGAAGAACGCTTCGTCGCCGAGGATGCCGTATTTCGCGACCTCGGCGTAGCCGGCGCGGAACTGGCGCGGCGACAGCGTATCGAGCACCGAGGTGTCGGCGATGACCAGCACCGGCTGATGGAAGGCACCGATCAAATTCTTGCCCTGCGGCGAGTTGATGCCGGTCTTGCCGCCGACCGAGGAATCGACCTGCGCCAGCAGCGAGGTCGGCACCTGCACGAAATCGACGCCGCGGCGCAGGATCGCGGCCGCGAAGCCGGCAAGATCGCCGACCACGCCGCCGCCCAGCGCGATCACCAGATCGTTGCGCTCGATCTTCGCCGCGATCAGCGCCTCGCTGACCTGCGTCAGCGTCGCGTAGCTCTTCGAGCCCTCGCCCTCCTCGACGACGATCCGCGATGTCGGCACGCCCGCGGCCTTAAGCGACGCTTCGGTCGGCTCCAGCCAGTGCTTGGCGACGGTGCGGTCGGTGACAATAGCGGTGCGCACGCCGGGCCGCAGCGCCGCGACGCGTTCGCCGAGCGAGGCCAGCACGTCGCGGCCGATGACGATGTCATAGGCACGGTCGCCGAGCGCGACGTCGACGGTAACGGAGGCGGAGTGTTTCAAGGGCGCAGTCATGAGGTGGCGTTCAATCCATCAGGTGGCGGCCCGCCGGCCGGACGCACGCCGCACAGATGCGCATGCAGGGCCGCGAGGCATTCGTCGACGATGCGATCGTGCGGCACGTCGCGCGAGGCAATCGTCAGGTCGGCATTCCTGTAGACCGGCTCGCGCTCGCTGAGCAGCCGGTTGACGGTCGCTTCCGGGTCGGCGGTCTGCAGCAGCGGACGGTCGGCGCGGCGGCGGACCCGGCGCATGATGATATCACTGTCGGCCTTGAGCCAGATCGAGATCGCGCGGTCGCGGATCCGGTTGCGGGTCTCATCGCGCATGAAGGCGCCGCCGCCGGTGGCCAGTACGACCGGGCCGCTGTCGAGGATGCGGGCGATCACCCGCGCCTCGCCGTCGCGGAAATAGGGCTCGCCATGGGTTTCGAAGATCTCCGGGATCGTCATGCGGGCCGCCGCCTCGATCTCGGTGTCGGCATCGGCAAAGGGCAGCTTGAGCCGCGCCGCCATCCGCCGGCCGATGGTCGACTTGCCGGCCCCCATCATGCCGACCAGCACGATCGACCGCAGCCCCAGCGCGGCCGCGATATCGGCCTCCAGGGTCGGGTGGGTGGGCGCCGGTACGGCTGCGTCGGACATCAAAAAGCTCGGATATTGGGACGAATTGTTTGGAATTCGAGCCACCTATACTACCCCCGGCGATACCGTTACCAGCGACTCTTGCAACCGCGCGGGGAACATGTTGGATGATTTCATTGGTTAATTCGCCGCCCGAGTCGCCTCTATGCCCAGCCTGTTCCGCTTCCTGACGGTCGTCGCCGTGATTTTCGGGATCGGGTACGGCATCGTCTTCGCGCTGGCGAATTTCGTGCAGCCGAAACCGCGGGAAATGACCGTGACCATTCCGCCGGATAAGTTCCTCAAGAAATAGCCGCTATGATTTCGGCATGCCCGTAGCAGCCAAGATTCCCGCCAAGCCCCAAGCCGGGACACCCGCCAAGTCCTCCGACGCCAAACTGACCGCGTTGTTCCTCGATATGCTCGCCGCGGAACAGGGCGCAGGCCGCAACACGCTCGACGCCTACCGGCGCGACCTCACCGATTTCTCCGGTTACCTCGCCCATGCCGGCGCCGATTTCAGCACTGCCGACACCGAGGCGCTGCGCGGCTACCTCGCTGACCTCGATACCAGGGGCTTCAAGTCGACCAGCGTGGCGCGGCGGCTGTCGGCGATGCGGCATCTCTACCGCTTCCTGCTCAACGAGCAGGTCCGAACCGACGATCCGGCGGCGATCCTGTCCGGGCCGAAGCGCGGCCGCGGCCTGCCCAAGGTGCTGTCGATCGCCGACGTCGACCGCATGCTGACCCGTGCCAAGGAACTGACCCGGACCGATGTCTCGCCGGCGCAGCGGCTGCGCGCGCTGCGGCTGTATTGCCTGCTCGAAGTGCTCTACGCCACCGGCCTGCGCGTCTCCGAGCTGGTGTCGCTGCCGGTCTCCGCGGCGCGGCGCGATGCGCGGATGATCGTGGTGCGCGGGCAAGGGCAACAAGGAGCGGCTGGTGCCGCTGAACGAGGCCTCGCGCCAGGCGATGGCGGACTACCTCGCCGCGTTGGAGGTGATGCAGCCGAAGGCGAAGAAGGCAGCAGCATCGAAATGGCTGTTTCCGTCCTCCGGCGAGAGCGGCCATTTGACCCGGCAGCATTTTGCCCGCGACCTGAAGGAGCTCGCGGCGGCTTCCGGCCTTGCGCCCCGGCTGGTCTCCCCGCACGTGCTGCGTCATGCGTTCGCCAGCCATCTGCTGCACAATGGCGCGGATTTGCGCATCGTGCAGACCCTGCTCGGCCATACCGATATCTCGACCACCCAGATCTACACCCATGTGGTCGAGGAGCGGCTGAAGAGCCTGATCCGCGACCTGCATCCGCTGGCGGAAACGCCGCAGGCCCCGTAGCCCGGGTGAAGCGCAGCGCAATCCGGGACAGAGCATCCGTAGCCCGATCTACCCCGGATTACGCTTCGCTCCATCCGGGCTACGAGCGTTGGAGACCTCGATACCTCCACCTGATCCGCCTTGACTTCCGCGCCGTCTCCGCAGAAAGAGCGTGGCCTGCCTGCGATCCCGAAGCGTGCATTCCGCTGAATGCGCGTTAACCGATTGAAGTTACAAAACTTCTCTTGTCACCGCCGAATCCGCTTCGCCCCTCGCATTGTTCCTCCCTATATTGAGTTGATGCCCGACCCGATGCGCAGCTATCTCGACTTCGAAAAACCGGTCGCCGAGCTTGAATCCAAGATCGACGAGTTGCGTACGCTTGCCGCCAGCGGCAGCGACATCGGTGACGAGGTCGCGCGGATCGAGGACAAGGCGGCGCAGGCGCTGACCGACCTCTATGCCAATCTGACACCGTGGCAGAAGACGCTGGTGGCGCGGCATCCGCAGCGGCCGCACTTCACCGATTTCGTCAGTGGCCTGATCACCGAATTCACGCCGATGGCCGGCGACCGCAAATTCGCCGACGACGAGGCGCTGATCGGCGGCTTCGGCCGCTTCCGCGGCGAGAGCATCTGCGTGGTCGGCCAGGAGAAGGGCGCCACCACCGACAGCCGCATCAAGCACAATTTCGGCATGGCGCGTCCCGAAGGCTACCGCAAGGCGGTGCGCCTGATGGAGATGGCCGATCGCTTCGGCATCCCGGTGCTGTCGATCGTCGATTCCGCCGGCGCCTATCCCGGCATCGGCGCGGAGGAGCGGGGCCAGGCCGAGGCGATCGCGCGCTCGACCGACGCCTGCCTGTCACTCGGCGTGCCCAATGTCGCGATCGTCACCGGCGAGGGCATGTCGGGCGGCGCGATCGCGATCACCACCGCCAACCGCGTCCTGATGATGGAGCACGCGATCTACAGCGTGATCTCGCCGGAGGCGGCCTCCTCGATCCTGTGGCGCGACGGCAGCAAGGCGCAGGAAGCCGCCAACAGCATGAAGATCACCGCGCAGGACATGCTGCGCTTCGGCGTGATCGACCAGATCCTCAAGGAGCCCTCCGGCGGCGCGCATCGCGACCCCGCCGCGATGATCGCGACCACCGGCGACGCAATCGCCCAGGCACTCAACGACCTACGAAATCTTGATCCGGACGCGATTCGCAAACAGCGACGCCAAAAGTTCCTCGATATCGGCCGCAAGCTGGGCTGAAGCGCCCAAACGGTCGGATTTTTCGCCCAAATCGACCAATTTTGCCGCAATTGGGCCCCGAGCCGGGTCTTTAACGTTCCTTGAACCATGCCTGCTACCGTGAAGGCTGTCAGCCCCGGTTCAGGTTGCGAGCAGGGGTGGTCGAAGGCTAATATTTTACACAATGGCTTCAGGGCATATTCGCCGTGTTGGGGTCGCGAAAATCGCCCGGTGGGTGTGGAGCTCGGACTTGACTCATCGCACGCTCGTACGCGCGCTTCTGACTTCGGCAGTCCTCGCCGCGGGCGTCATGCTCGCCGGTTGTGACAGCGACCAGATCTCGCTCGCCCAGAACGCCAAGGCCAACCAGCCGGTCCCGCCAAAGCTCGTCGCCGCCATGGCCGAGAAGGACATGGATCTGCAGTCGCCGATCCTGGTCCGCCTGTTCAAGCAGGAGGCCGAGCTCGAGGTCTGGAAGCAGACCCGATCCGGTCAGTTCGCGCTGCTCAAGACCTATCCGATCTGCCGCTGGTCGGGCGACCTCGGCCCCAAGGTCCGCGAAGGCGACCGCCAGGCGCCGGAAGGATTCTATTCCATCAACCCGAGCCAGATGAATCCGCAGTCGGCCTACTATCTCTCGTTCAACACCGGCTATCCCAACGCCTTCGACAAGGCGCTCGGCCGAACCGGCTCGGAGCTGATGGTGCATGGCGACTGCTCGTCGCGCGGCTGCTACGCGATGACCGACGAGCAGATCGCCGAGATCTACTCGCTCGGTCGCGAATCCTTCTTCGGCGGCCAGAAGGCGTTCCAGTTCCAGGCCTATCCATTCCGGATGACGCCGGTGAACATGGCCAAGCATCGCAACAACCCGAACATGCCTTTCTGGAAGATGATCAAGGAAGGCAATGATCATTTCGAGGTGACGAAGCAGGAGCCGAAGGTCGACTTCTGCGAGAAGAAATACGTGTTCGATGCGGTGAAGCCGCCGGATGCGACCCGCGATCCGGTGTTCAACGCGTCGGCGAAGTGCCCGGCCTATGTGATCCCCGAGGAGATCACGAGCGCGGTGCGCGAGAAGCAGCAGCGCGACGACGCCGAGATCGCCAAGCTGGTGTCCAAGGGCACGCCGGTGGCGCGCCTCAACACCGGCATCGACGGCGGCATGAACGCGATCTTCGCCTCCAAGATTCCGGAAGGAAACACCGGCCTGTCCGAAGGTGGTGACAGCCAGGCGCTGGCCTCGATGGCGCTGGCGCGCGCGCCCGGCACGATCCCCGGCACGGTCAATCCGCCGCGGCCCAATCTCGCGGTCCAGCAGGAAGAGCCGGTGGTGGCGACGACCTCCTCGACCGCACCTGCGGCCAACACCCGCGTCGCTTCGGCGAATGCGTCCGACAAGTCCGAAGGCTTCTTCTCGAGCTTTGCCCGCAAGGTCGGCATCGGCGGCGCCACCGCCGACGCCAGCAAGGCGACCGCGCCGGCGCCGGCCGCTGCCACGCCCGCCAAGGCGAAGGTCGCCGAAGCCAAGCCGCAATCGGTGGTTCGCGTCGCCCCGAAGGCGGAGCCGAAGCAAGCCGCCAAGCCCGCGCCGAAGCCGCAGGCGACCGACACCGCAGCCGCCGCACCGGCTCCGACCTCGTCGACCCAGCTCGCCGGCTCCGCACCTGTGGTTCAGACCAACTCGTTCGACACCCGCTTCTCCGCGGTGAAGTAAGCGCGGCCCGGCTTCGGCGCGCTCTGTCTCGCGACATGATCTGTCCGAGCTTCCTTCTGCCTACTCCATGAAGCAGGGCAACTAAACGCAAGACTCGGACGCAATGGGCAGCGAGATTGCGGATCTACGATCCACAAGGCGCGCCACACATTCGATGTCGTCCTGGCGAAAGCCAGGACCCCTTACCCGAGATCTCAATTGCTGCGCGACGCTGCGGCCGCAGTCCCGTTCACCACCGAATGCGGTGGTTATGGGTCCCCTGGCTTACGCCAGGACGACGGCGGTGGATACGGAGCGCCGATTGCGCAACCGAGGAGCCCTGATGACGACCCCGATTTCCTCCGCTAACCTCTCCGCAAAGAACCGCCAGCAAGGCGGACCGGATTGAGGGAGGAGACCCGCGTGCACCAAGGCCGTGTCGTATTCGGCGCCATGGAGGAGGTCGTGTTCGGGCGGCCCGCTTGTGAGGCCATCGTCGAGCAACTGGACCGGCTCGGCGCCGCGCGCGCCTTCCTGATGGTGTCGGGCACGCTGAACCGCGGCACCGATGAGATCGAGAAGATCCGCCGCGCGCTCGGCCCACGCTGCGTCGGCACCTTCGACAGGATGCCGGCACATACGCCGCGCGCCGCTGTCATCGCGGCCACGGAGCAGGCCCGCGCTGCGAAGGCCGATCTGATCGTCACTATCGGCGGCGGCTCGATCACCGACGGCGCCAAGGCGGTGCAGCTCTGCCTTGCCAACGACGTCACCACATCCGACGGCATCGACACGATCCGCACCCGCGGCGGCGTCTCGCCCGAAATGAAGCCGCCCGTCGTGCGCCAGATCAGCGTGCCGACCACGATCGCCGGGGGCGAGTTCTCCTCGATCGCCGGCGTCACCAACGAGGCCAAGCGGCAGAAGGAGATGCTGCGCCATCCGCTGGTGATGCCGCGCGCCACCATCCTCGATCCGGAATTGTCGGTGCACACGCCGGAATGGTTGTTCCTGTCGACCGGTATCCGCGCTGTCGATCATTGCGTCGAGGGCATCTGCTCGCGCGAGGCGCATCCCTATGGCGATGCGCAGGCGCTGAAGGGGCTCGAGATGCTGGCGGCCGGCCTGCCGCGCGTGAAGGCCAATCCGAAGGACATCTCGGCGCGGATGGATTGCCAGATCGGCACCTGGCTCTCGACCGGCCCGCTTGCATCGGGCGTACCGATGGGCGCGAGCCACGGCATCGGCTATGTGCTCGGCGCCGAGTTCGACGTGCCGCATGGCTACACCTCATGCGTGATGCTGCCCGCGGTGATGCGCTGGAACAAGCGCGACAATGCCGACCGTCAGGCGCTGGTCGCCGCCGCGATGGGGCATCCCGGCAAGGACGCCGGCGACGTGCTCGACCGCTTGATCCGCGACCTCGGCATGCCGCGCAGCCTGCGTGAGGTGCACGTCGGCCCCCAACATTTCGATCGCATCGCTGCGGGTGCGATGCGCACGCCCTGGGTGCCACGCAATCCGCGCAAGATCGACGATCCCTCAGAGGTTCGCGAGATTCTGGAGATGGCGGCTTAAGGCAAAGATTGAGGGGGATCTGGAGTTCGATGTACACCGGCAAGCACGCTTACCTGCGCCCGCTGCAGCCCGCCTTCATCATGGCCGGCACCGGCGAGATCGTCACCTATCGCGAACTCGAGGCGCGCAGCAACCGCCTCGCGCACCTGTTCCGCAACCGCGGCATGAAGCGGCTCGATCATTATTCGATCTTCATGGAGAATAACAACCGCTACCTCGAGGCCTGTGGTGCCGGTGAGCGGTCGGGCCTCTATTTCACCTGCGTCAATTCCTTCCTCACGCCGGGCGAGCTCGCCTACATCCTGACCAACAGCCAGTCGCGAATCCTGATCACCTCGAAGCTGAAGCTCGAGATCGCACGCGAGGCACTGAAGGAGTGCCCGCAGGTCGAGCTCTGCATCGTGGTCGACAGCGACAGCGAGAGCGCGCGCATCGTCGGATTGCGCGACGCGACCGCCGGGCTGTCGGCAACGCCGATCGCGGACGAATATGCCGGCACCGCGATGCTGTATTCCTCCGGCACCACGGGCCGTCCCAAGGGCATCGTGCGGCCGCTTCCGGAGCAGCCGCCATCGCAAAACCTGCCGCTGTTCGATTTCCTGACCAAGCTCTGGCACTACCGCGAGGGCATGGTCTACCTGTCGCCGGCGCCGCTCTATCACTCGGCACCGCAGGCCGCGGTCAATCTGACCATCCGAATGGGTGGCACCGTCGTCATCATGGAGAGCTTCGATCCCGAACGGTATCTCCAGCTGGTCGAGCAATGGGGCATCACTCACAGCCAGCTGGTGCCGACGATGTTCTCGCGCATGCTGAAGCTGCCCGAGGAGGTCCGCACCCGTTACGATCTGTCGACGCTCGAGATCGCGATCCATGCCGCCGCGCCCTGCCCGGCGCTGGTCAAGGATGACATGATCAGATGGTGGGGGCCGATCATCCACGAATATTACGGCGCGACCGAAGGCCTCGGCTTCACCGCCTGCAACAGTGAGGAGTGGCTGGCGCATCGCGGCACCGTCGGCAGGGTGCTGCTCGGAGACCTGCACATTCTCGACGAGAACATGAAGCCCTGCCCGAAGGGCACGCCGGGCACCGTGTGGTTCAAGACCGCCACGCCGTTCGAATATTTCAACGATCCGGCCAAGACCAGCGAGGCGCGCTCGGCCGACGGCAGCATGAGCACGGTCGGCGACGTCGGCTATGTCGACGACGACAACTTCCTCTATCTGACCGATCGCGCCACCTTCATGATCATCTCCGGCGGCGTGAATATCTATCCGCAGGAATGCGAAAACCTCCTGATCACCCATCCCAAGGTCGCCGACGCCGCGGTGTTCGGCGTGCCCAATGTCGATCTCGGCGAGGAGGTGAAGGCGGTGGTGCAGCCGGCCGAGGGCATCGCGCCGGGACCGGAGCTCGCCGAGGAGCTGATCGCGTTCTGCGCGAGCTCGCTGTCGCGCCAGAAGGTGCCGCGCTCGGTGGATTTCGAGGCCGAGCTGCCACGGCTGCCGACCGGGAAGCTCTACAAGCGCCTGCTGCGCGATCGCTACTGGGGCAACAAGACCTCGCGGATCGTCTGAGTCTGGCGGCGCGGCGAGCCGGGGCGCGCGGCCGGGAACGGCGGGCGACGTAACAGACTCGCCCGCCGCGCGGATTCGGCGTTATGCTCCGCCATTGCAAGCCAGCTTCGCCGGAGGCCGCCATGCCGTCGCCCCAGCCGCGCGAGCCCCAGCCGGTGCAGGCCGGAAGGCTCGAATTCACTGCCGCCGAGATCGGCGCGCTCGCCCACCTCTATCGCGGCGAAGTCTATCGCAGCACGGTCTGGCGCACCCGCCTCGACAGTTCGACCAACTGGGCGGTGGTCACGACCGGGATCGCGCTGTCGGCGACCTATAGCAACGCGGATGCTTCGCCCCTGCCGATGGTGCTGGTCGGCCTGCTGGTCACCGTCTTCCTGCTGTTCGAAGCAAGGCGCTATCGCTACTTCAATGTGTGGCGCGCCCGGGCACGACTGCTCGAAACTGATTTCTACGCGCCGATGATCCGCGGCGAAGACCCCTCGCCGACTGCGCCATGGACTGAGCTGCTCGCCAACGACTATCGCAAACCGAGCTATCACATCAGCTTTGCGCGTGCGGTCGGCCGGCGGCTGCGCCGGACCTATGGCTGGATCTTCGCGATCCAGGCCATCGCCTATTACGGCAAGCTCGCGATCCATCCGCTACCACTGACCACGATGAGCGCGATCTGGGACCGCGCTTCGATCGGCCCGATACCCGGAGAGATCGTGATCCTGGCCGGAGTCGCGTTCCACGCCAGCTGGGCGCTGTTCGCCTTCGTCACGCAACGCATCGAGGTCGCCGATCGGCGCGCGCGGCACAATCTGATCGCGATGGGGTGAGGCGGCGTGGGCCGCGTTGCCGCCGGCGAGCTTTTCCCCTAACCTCGGCCTAACAAGAAAAGTCAGGGAGAATGTGCCGATGGAAGTGATTCCACTCAAGCCGGGCTTCGGCGCCGAACTGCGCGGCGTGACGCTGTCGGATGTCGCGGCCAGCGATGCGGCCTATGCCGCGGTGCGCGCGGCGTTCGAGGAACATTCGGTGCTGGTGTTCCGCGGCCAGGAGGTCAGCGACGACATCCAGCTCGCCTTTTCGCGCCGCTTCGGTCCGCCCGAGACGACCAAGGTCGGCTCGATGGGCACCGGCTCGCATTTCGTGATCCTCTCGACCTTCGGGCCCGACGGCAAGGTGGTGCCATCCGACCACCGGCAGCAGCTGCGCGCCCGGGCCAACCAGCTCTGGCACACCGACTCGTCCTTCAAGCGCGTGCCGGCGCTGACCTCGATCCTGTCGGCGCGCATCATCCCCGAACATGGCGGCGAGACCGAGTTCGTCTCGATGCGGCTGGCCTTCGAGCGGCTCGACAAGGATGTGGCGAAGCGGCTGGAGAACTCGTTCGCCTGGCACTCCTACGCGCACTCGCGCAGCAAGGTCGCAGCCGGCCTCGCGACGTCAGAGGAAGTCGATGCGCTGCCGCCGGTGTGCTGGCGCATGGTGTGGCGCAATCCGGTCAACGGCCGCGGCGCGCTGTATCTCGCCTCCCACGCCTATGGCGTCGAGGGCATGGATGCCGAGGCCGGCAAGGCGCTGATCGAGCAACTGACCGAGGCTGCGACCGCGCCCGGCGTCAGCTATCTGCATCAATGGAAGCAGGGCGATGTCGTAATGTGGGACAACCGCGCCACCATGCATCGCGGCCGCCCCTGGCCGGCACATGAAGGCCGCCTGATGATCCGCACCACGATCTCGGCGACGGATGCCGATGGCGTCGCGAGCGTGAGCCCACCCTCGTCGCAGGCGGCGGAGTGAAGGACGACAATGCTCTCTCACCGTCATCCTGAGGAGCGCGCTCTTGCGCGCGTCTCGAAGGATCGGCGGCCGCCAGCGGGGCCGTTCATCCTTCGAGACGCGCTTCGCGCTCCTCAGGATGACGGAGAACGAATCGGCAGCCACACCGTAATCGGCGACAAACTGTCGCTGATAGCGGACTGCTTCACAGCGCACGCGTCGGCGCTCGCAATCGAATTCAAGCGGAGATGCGTCACTGCATAGCAAAACAACCCGAGTTCCGCGCCATCACAGTCAACATTCCCAGTCCGTGGAAATTTTAATGCACTCGCGTCATCCGAATTGCCAATCCCTTCGCGGCCCTCGCTGGTTGCCCGACAGGCTCACCGTGGTATCGTCGATGCCAATCGGCCATTGAGACCGACATGCGGGAGGGGACCATGCGGAGCGTGCAAGCGCTGGCCGTTGCGGTGTTGTCTGTGTTGACCGTCAGTGACGTATCACGTGCAGCCGAGCCGAAATCCGGCGGCATCTTCAGGATCTATCACCGCGACAGTCCCGGAAGTGCCTCGATCCACGAGGGCGCGACCTATTCGCTGAACGTTCCGTTCATGCCGATCTTCAACAACCTCGTCATCTTCGACCAGCACATCGCCCAGAACAGCACCAGCACGATCCGGCCCGAGCTCGCGGAAAGCTGGGCCTGGAGCGGCGACAACAAGACGCTGACCTTCAAGCTGCGCAAGGACGTGAAGTGGCATGACGGCAAGCCGTTCACCGCGGCCGACGTCAAATGCACCTTCGACATGCTGATGGGCAAGTCGCAGCAGAAGTTGCGGCAGAACCCGCGCAAGTCCTGGTACGACCAAGTCGACGAGGTGACCACCAACGGCGACTATGAGGCGTCGTTCAAGCTGAAGCGGCCGCAGCCGGCGCTATTGTCGCTGCTCGCCTCGGGCTATTCGCCGGTCTATCCCTGCCATGTGTCGCCGGCAGAGATGCGTACCAAGCCTGTCGGCACCGGGCCGTTCAAGTTCGTCGAGTTCAAGGCCAACGAATCGATCAAGCTCACGAAAAACCCCGATTACTTCAAGAAGGGCCTGCCCTATCTCGACGGCATCGAGTTCACCATCATCCCGAACCGTTCGACCGCGATCCTCGGCTTCGTCTCCGGCAAGTTCGATATGACGTTCCCGACCGAGGTCTCAATTCCGCTGTTCAAGGACGTCGAGTCGCAGGACCCGAATGCGGTCTGCGTGGTGGAGCCGAACAACGTCTCCACCAACATCATCATCAATTCGACCGCACCGCCATTCGACAACCTCGATGTCCGCCGCGCGCTGGCGCTGGCGCTCGACCGCAAGGCGTTCATCCAGATCATGTTCGAGGGCCAGGGCGACATCGGCGGCACCATGGAGCCGGCGCCGGACGGGTTGTGGGCGATGCCGAAGGACATGCTGGAATCCATCCCCGGCTACGGTCCCGACGTCGAGAAGAACCGCGAGGAAGCGCGCAAGCTGATGCAGAAGGCGGGCTATGGCCCGGACAAGCATCTGCAGATCAAGGTGTCGACCCGCAACATCGCAGTCTACCGCGATCCCGCGATCATCCTGATCGACCAGATCAAGAGCATCTATATCGACGCCGAGCTCGACGTCGTCGACACCGCGCAATGGTTCCCGAAGATCGCCCGCAAGGACTACTCGCTCGGCCTCAACCTCACCGGCAACGCCGTCGACGAACCGGACCAATCGTTCTACGAGAATTATGCCTGCGGCTCGGAGCGGAACTACACCAATTATTGCAACAAGGAGATCGAGAAGCTGTTCGACCAGCAGTCCGAGGAGACCAACCTCGACAAGCGCAAGAAACTGGTCTGGGAGATCGACAAGAAGCTGCAAGAGGACGTCGCCCGTCCGATCATCTTCCATGCCCGCACCGGCACCTGCTGGAAGCCTTACGTGAAGAATGTCACGATCATGTCCAACAGCTCGTATAACGGCTATCGTTACGAGGACGTCTGGCTGGATAAATAGGCATAGCGTTTTCGAGCGAAGTGGATACCGGTTCGCGTCAAGAAAACGCGTCAAAAGAAAGCCACAGGCGAGATCAGGGAGAGAGCCAGGGTGTTTGCCTATATCGTGCGGCGGCTGTTCCTGATGCTCGTGACCCTGTTCGGGATCTCGGTCATCATCTTCGCGCTGCTGCGCGTGGTGCCTGGCAACATCGTCGACATCCTGTTCGACGCCGCGGGCTTCGTCGATCCCGCCGACAAGGCCAATCTCGAGCGCGAGCTTGGCCTGAGCCAGCCGATCGTGATCCAGTATCTGCATTGGGTCGGCGGCCTCTTGCACGGCGACCTCGGCTATTCCTACGTCTCGGAGAAACCGGCGCTGGAGGAGATCCTGCCGCGGATTCCGATCACCGCGCGGCTGGCGGGACTTGCGCTGCTGTTCTCCGCCTCGATCGGCATCCCGCTCGGTGTGATCAGCGCCGTGCATCAGGGCTCGAAACTCGATTATGCGCTGCGCATCGTCAGCCTCAGCGGCCTGTCGCTGCCGTCGTTCTGGCTCGGCCTGTTGATCCTGATGGCCTCGGTGTCGCTGTTCGGCACCATGCCGATCTTCAATCCGAACCCGACGACCTGGCTCGAGGCGCTGACCATCTATGCGGTGCCGGCAATGGCGGTCGGCTTCCGCAGCGCGGCGCTGACCATGCGCATCACCCGCTCCTCGATGCTGGAGATCCTGCGCCAGGACTATATCCGCACCGCGCGCGCCAAGGGCGCCTCCGAGGCCTCGGTGAACTATCACCACGCGCTGAAGAACGCGGTGCTGCCGGTCATCACCGTGATCGGCATCGAGGCCGCGTTCCTGATCGGCGGCCTGATCGTGACCGAGACCGTTTTCAACATACCCGGCATCGCACGCTTCCTGGTCGAGGCGCTGCGCTGGCGCGACTACCCGATTGTGCAGAACCTCGTGATGTTCATCGCGGTCGTCGTCGTCATGGTGAATTTCATCGTCGACATGCTTTATGCGGCGATCGATCCACGTATCCGGTTCGGAGACTAGCATGATCAGGAAAAGTGGAAACCGGTTTTCCGATATGATCATGCTCAACTAAAGAGGCGGCGTGGCGACGATTAACTTCGAAAGTGAATTGCGACGCGCCGGGGCCAACGCCACCGGCGGCTGGGGACGGTTTGCGTTCCTGGCGCAACGGCACGTGCTCGGCACGATCGGCCTTGTCATCATGCTGTTGTTCGTGCTGACCGCGATCTTCGCCGACGTCATCAGCCGCTACGATCCGCTGACCGTCGATTCCGCACACCGCCTGGCCGCCCCCTCCGCGCTGCACTGGTTCGGCACCGACTCCTTCGGCCGCGACGTCTGGAGCCGCATCATCCATGGCGCGCGGATCTCGCTCGCGGTCGGCATCGGCTCCACGACGCTTGGCGCCACGCTCGGCGTGATCGTCGGTCTCGCCTCCGGATATCTCTCCGGCTGGGTCGATCTCGTGTTCCAGCGCGTGACCGATATCCTGCAATCGCTGCCGCTGCTGGTGCTCGCGCTGGTGATGACGGCGGCGCTCGGCCCGTCGCTACCCAACGTGATCCTCGCGATCGCCATCCCCCTGATCCCGACCGTTGCCCGTGTGATCCGCGCCAACACGCTGGCGCTCCGCGAACAGCCGTTCGTGGAAGCCGCCAAATCGATCGGCATGAGCGAGATGCGGATCGCGCTGCGCCACGTGCTGCCGAACACCATCGCCCCCTTGATCGTGCTCGCCACCGCGCAGCTCGGCTCGACCATCCTGACCGAGGCATCGCTGTCGTTCCTTGGCCTCGGCATCCCCGAACCCTATCCGTCATGGGGCCGCATGCTGTCGGAATCCGCCGCCGAATATGTCCGCACCGCGCCGTGGCTGGTGATCTTCCCCGGCATCGCGATCAGCCTCGCAGTGTTCGGCACCAATCTGTTCGGCGATGCCCTGCGCGACATCCTCGATCCGAGGCAGCGCGGCTGATGACCGAGGCTAAGACGCTCGATACGGTTCTCGAGGTGAAGAACCTGCAAACGGTGTTCTTCACCAATTCCGGCCTGTTCCGCGCTGTCGATGACGTCTCGTTCTCGGTCCGCCGCGGCGAGACGCTGGCGATCGTCGGCGAGTCCGGCTGCGGCAAGAGCGTCAGCGCGCTCTCGATCATGCGCCTAGTGCCCGATCCGCCCGGCCGCATCGTCGGTGGCTCGGTGACACTCGAAGGCACCGACCTGTTGAAGCTCGACGATGCCGCGATGCGCGACATCAGGGGCAACCGCATCTCGATGATCTTCCAGGAGCCGATGACCTCGCTCAATCCGGTGATGCGGATCGGCGACCAGATCATCGAGGCGGTGCGGCTACACCAGAACGTGAGCGGCAAGGAAGCCTGGAAACAAGCCGTCGACATGCTGCGGCTGGTGCGCATTCCGGAACCGGAGCGCCGCGCCCAGGAATATCCGCATCAACTCTCCGGCGGCATGCGCCAGCGCGCGATGATCGCGATGGCGCTGGCGTGCCGGCCGGCGCTATTGATCGCGGACGAACCGACCACCGCGCTCGACGTCACCATCCAGGCGCAGATCCTGGCGCTGATCGTCGATCTGCAGCAGCGGCTCGGCACCGGGTTGATCCTGATCACCCACGACCTCGGCGTCGTCGCGCAGACCGCGCAGCGCGTGATCGTGATGTATGCCGGCAAGAAGGTCGAAGAGGCGACGGTCGAATCGCTGTTCGAGACGCCGCTGCATCCCTACACCCGCGGGCTGATGGCCTCGATGCCGGCCGTGATCGCGCTCGGCGCAGAGAGCGACGCACGGCTGAACGAAATTCCCGGCATGGTGCCGTCGCTGACCAACCTGCCGCCCGGCTGCGCCTTTGCGCCGCGCTGCAAGCTGGCGATCGATCGCTGCCGCCAGGAATATCCGCCGCTCGACGAGGTCAGACCCAACCACTGGGCGGCATGCTGGCGCGCCGGCGAGCTGGCGGAGGCGTCATGACCACGCAACGCCCGCTCCTCGAGGTCACCGATCTCGTCAAGCATTATACGGTGCGCGGCGGCGTGCTGCGCCGGCAGGTCGGCACCGTGCATGCGGTCGACGGCGTCAGCTTTGCGCTCGGCGCCGGCGAGACGCTCGGCCTGGTCGGCGAATCCGGCTGCGGAAAGTCGACGGTGGCGCGCACCGTGCTGCGGCTGGTCGAGCCGACCAGCGGTGCGATCAAGCTCGACGGCGAGGATATCGCGCCGCTCAGCAAGACTGCGCTGCGGCCGCATCGCCGCTCGATGCAGATCGTGTTCCAGGACCCGTTCGCCTCGCTCAACCCGCGCATGACGGCGGGCGACATCGTCGGCGAGCCCTTGAGCGTGCACGGCATTGCAACCGGAGTGAAGAAGCAGGAGCGCGTCGCGGAGCTGTTCCAGCAGGTCGGTCTGCGGCCCGACCAGATGAAGAACTTTCCGCACCAGTTCTCCGGCGGCCAGCGCCAGCGCATCTGCATCGCGCGCGCGCTGTCGCTTGGGCCGCGGCTGATCGTCTGCGACGAGCCGGTCTCGGCGCTCGACGTCTCGATCCAGGCGCAGGTGATCAATCTGTTGATCGACCTGCAGCGCAGGCAGAACTTTTCCTACCTGTTCATCGCGCACGACCTCGCGGTCGTCGCCCATATCAGCCACCGCGTCGCCGTGATGTATCTCGGCCGTATTGTCGAGATCGCCGACAAGCACGAGCTGTTTGCCGACCCGCGCCATCCCTATACGCAAGCCTTGCTCGCCTCGGTGCCGATCGCCGATCCGAAGGCCAGACGCACCGCGCCGCTGATCGACGGCGATGTGCCGAGCCCGATCAACCCGCCGTCAGGCTGCGCCTTCCACACCCGCTGCCGCTACGCGATGGATCGCTGCAAGACCGAGCGGCCGGCGCTGCAGGCAGCCGGCCCCGGGCATCAGGTAGCGTGCTGGCTGAATGATGGGACGGGGCGGAGCGAATAGAGCTGTCGTCCCTGCGAAAGCAGGGACCCAGCGGTTATGACAGCGGCTACGCCGCCGTCTCGATCTCCACCACGATCTTCCCCGTCGTCACCTGCTCGCCCTCGGCGACATCGATCGACGATACCGTGCCCGCGACGCCGGCGGTGTGAACGTGCTCCATCTTCATCGCCTCCAGCGTCATCACCGGCTGGCCGGCCGCGACCTTGTCGCCGGCCTTCACCAGCACCGCGACAACCCGGCCGTTCATGGCGGCACGGACCTTGCCGTCGCCGCCGGCGGTTGACGCGCTCTCGGGCGGCGCGAGCGTCAGATCGCGCGCCGCCAGCGTGGCGCCGCGATGCAGGACATAGAGCCGATCGCCATCCCGCAGGAATTTGGCCTGCTCCATCACGCCATCATGGTGGAAGCGGATGCTGTCCTGATCGAGTTCGTCGATCACGAAGCTGAAGCGATCGCCATTGCGGGCCGCGAGATAACTGCCGTCGCGCTCGCGGACGATCTCGATCTCCTGCACGCCGTGGCCGAGGTCGATCCGCAGGCCGAGCGGGAATGTCGCAGCCAGCGACCGGCCGCGCTGCCATGGCGGCGCATGCGGATTGGTGACATAGAGCAGCAGTGCCGCCAGCGCGAGATCGCTGCTGCGATCGGGCCGCGGCGCCAGCAGCGCGTCGCGGTTGTTGCCGATGAAGGCCGTGGTCGCCTCGCCGTTGGCAAATACCGGATGGCGCAGGCAGTCGATCAGGAAACCCTGGTTGGTGGTGACGCCAAACGCCGTGACCTGCTCCAGGGCCGAGATCAGCTTGCCGCGCGCCTCGTCGCGGGTGGCGCCATGGCTGATGACCTTGGCGATCATCGAATCATAGAACGGCGGAATCTCCGAGCCCGACTGCAGCGCGTGCTCGACGCGGATGCCATCGGGTATCTGCCACCGCGCCATCGACCCGGATTGCGGCATGAAGTCGTGCCCGGCATCTTCCGAGCACAGCCGCACCTCGATGGCATGGCCGGAAAAGGTGACGTCCTCCTGCTTCACACCGAGCGGCTCGCCGCGCGCGACACGCAACTGCAATTCCACGAGATCGAGTCCGGTGATCGCCTCGGTGACGGGATGTTCGACCTGCAGCCGTGTGTTCATCTCCATGAAGTAGAAATTGCCGGCGCGATCGAGCAGGAATTCCAGCGTACCAGCGCCCTCATAGCCGATCGCTTTCACCGCCTGGACGGCGACCGCGCCCATCCGCGCGCGTAACTCCGGCGTCACCGCCGGCGACGGCGCCTCCTCGATGAGCTTCTGGTGCCGCCGCTGCACCGAGCAATCACGCTCGCCGAGATGGATGGCGTTGCCGTGGCCGTCGCCGAACACCTGGATCTCGATATGGCGGGGATCGACGATCGCCCGCTCCAAAATCACGGTGGGATCACCGAACGCGCCTTGTGCCTCTGAGCGCGCGCTGCGCAGCGCATCAGGAAACGCCGCAGTATCCACAACCAGCCGCATGCCGCGGCCGCCGCCGCCGGCGACCGCCTTGATCATGACCGGAAAACCAATCGCCTTGGCTTCCGCCAGCATCACGGCGTCACTCTGATCGGCGCCCTGATAACCGGGCACGCAGGGCACGCCGGCCTTTCGCATGATATTCTTGGCGCCGGCCTTGTTGCCCATCGCCAGGATCGCTTCCGGCGACGGGCCGATGAACACCAGACCCGCATCGCGGCAGGCCTGCGCAAAGTCCTCGTTCTCGGCGAGGAAACCGTAACCGGGATGCACCGCGCTGGCGCCGCTCGCCTTGGCGGCTGCGATGATCGCGTCGATCTTCAGATAGGATTGCGCCGGCAATGCCTCGCCGATCCGCACCGCCTGATCGGCCTCGCGCACATGCAGTGCATCACGGTCGGCGTCCGAATAGACCGCGACGACACCATAGCCGAGCCGCCGCGCCGAGCGCATGATGCGCAGCGCGATCTCGCCGCGGTTGGCGACCAGGACCTTGAAGAACGGCGTCCGCTTCACGATGGTACCGCTCATGGCCGCGCCACCGAGAACTGTATGCGCTGCGGGGTGCGTGCCTCCGCCTCGCGGCAGATCGAAAGCACCTCGGACAGCACCGTCCGCGTATCGCGCGGATCGATCACGCCGTCGTCGAGCACGCGGGCGCTGGTCGAGAACACGTCCATCTGGCCGTCGAACACGCCTGATATCTGCGCTTTCATCGCCTCCAGCTTCTGCTTCTCGATCGGCTTGCCGCGCCTGATGGCGGCGGCTTCCGTGACGATTGCCATGGTTTCGGCGGCCTGCTCGCCGCCCATCACGGCGGTCTTGGCATTCGGCCAGGAGAAGCAGAAGCGCGGATGGAAGCCGCGGCCGCACATGCCGTAATTTCCGGCGCCGAACGAGGCGCCGCAGTATAGCGTGATCTGCGGTACCGTCGCCGAGGTCACCGCCTGGATCATCTTCGAGCCGTGCTTGATCATGCCGGCCTCTTCATAAGCTTTACCGACCATGTAGCCGGTGGTGTTGTTCATGTAGAGGATCGGCGTGCGCGACTGGCAGCAAGCCTGGATGAAGTGCGTCGCCTTGTTGGCGCCGGGCACGTCGAGCGGGCCGTTGTTGGTGATGATGCCGATCGCTTGGCCTTGGATGCGGGCATGGCCGCAGACCGTCGCCGGGCCGTAATTGGCGCCAAACTCGGTGAAGTCGGAATCATCGATGAAGCGCGCGATCGCCTGGCGCATGTCGACGGGCCGCTTGTGGTCCATCGGCATGATGCCGAGGAGTTCTTCGGCATCGTAGCGCGGCGGCTTGAACGCGGCTGGCGTCGGCGCCGGCCGGTCGCGAGGACGATCCCAAAGACGATCCCATGGCAGCTTGGCCATGATCTCGCGCGCGATGCGCAGCGCATCGCGGTCATCCTCGGCAAGGTAATCGCCGAGGCCGGAGACCTGGGTGTGCATCTCGGCGCCGCCGAGCTCCTCCTCGGTCGCGATCTCGCCGGTGGCGGCCTTGAGCAGAGGCGGTCCGGCGAGGAACGCGCGGGTGCGGCCGCGCACCATCACGATGTAGTCGGAGAGGCCGGTCTGGTAGGCGCCGCCCGCGGTCGAAGAGCCGTGGGTAACGGTGACGACAGGGAGCCCCGCCGCCGACAGCCGCGCCAGATTGCGGAAGATGTTGCCGCCGCGGACGAAATCCTCGACCCGGTAACGCAGCAGGTTGGCGCCGGCGCTCTCGACCAGCTGCACATAGGGCAGCTTGTTCTCCAGCGCGAGCTCCTGCACCCGCAGCGTCTTGTCGAGACCATAGGGCTGCAGCGCGCCGGCATCGATGCCGGCATCGTTGGCGCTGACCATGCAGCGAATGCCGGAGACGAAGCCGATGCCGGCGACCAGCCCGCCGCCGGGCACGCTCTTGTCCGGATCCGGCACGTCGAACATGTAACCGGCGAGCGTCGACAGTTCGAGGAACGGCGAGCCGGGATCGAGCACCAGCGCGACGCGCTCGCGCGGCAACAACTGGTCGCGCTTGTGGAAGCGGTCCTTTGCCGCGGCCGACGCTGCGCGCGTCCGTTCCTCCAGCCCGCGCATCCGGGCAATCAGGGCGAGCATGCCATCGCGATTGCCCAGGAACGCGGCGCTGCCGGTGGAAATTGCGTTCTCGATGATGGCCATCAACCCAGCTCCTCACTCGCTGTCATTCCGGGGCAGGCCGAAGGGCTGAGCCCGGAATCCATGGCGCGACAGGACATGCGGCCCGATGGATTCCGGGCTCGCGCTGCGTGCGCCCCAGAATGACAGCCCTAGTGCCTGACCCCAAAAATCTGCCGCGCTTCCGCGGGGCTCGCGATCTCGCGGCCGGCGCGCCGCGCGCAGGCGGCGAGGCCTTCGACGAGCTGCCCGTTCGATGTCACCTTGGTACCGTCACCGAGATAGAACGTATCTTCCAGCCCGCTGCGCAGATGGCCCCCCAGATCGGCGGCGTGCTGGTGCAGCGGCCAGATCTCGGCGCGGCCGATCGCGGTGACCTGCCAATGCGCGTCAGGCGCCTTCAGCTTGAGCAAGATCGGCAACAGCTCAGGATCGGCCGGCATTCCCGAGGCGACGCCCATCACGAAATTGTATTCGAGCGGCCCGGAATACATCCCGGTCTGCCGGTACATGCCGACGCAGCGCACGATGCCGACATCGAAGCATTCGAATTCGGGAATGGTGCCGGCGGGCCTTCATCACGTCGAGATAGTCCTGCACCTTCTCGACCGCGTTATCGAACATCATCGGCGGCCAGGCCCAGGTGTTGTCGGCCTTGACCTTAAGATAATTCAGCGAGCCGGCATTGCAGGCCGCGATCTCGGGTCTGGTCTCGCGCACGCAATCGAGCGCGCCCTGGTAGTTCGGACCTGACGTGCCGGTGGTGTGGTTGATGATCACGCCGGGGCAGGCCTCGCGGATCGCCTGCTGGATCTCCTTGCTGACGGCCACTTCCCATGACGGCAGGTGGCCCTTGTTGGGCGCCTGCTGACGCAGGTGAATGTGCATGATGCTGGCGCCGGCGTTGAACGCGGCCTTGGCCTCGCGCGCCATTTCTTCCGGCGTCACCGGGACGTTGTGCTGCTTCGGGTCGGTCAGCACGCCGTTCAGCGCGCAGGTGATGACGGCCTTGTCGCTCATGGGTCTCTTGTCCGCTTTGCAGTGCACATGCGCTGCTGGTTTTCCCATGATGAGAAATTTGTCTTCGCGCCATCTTGCGTTGACTGGCTAAGAGGATGCGATCACGTCGGAATCGGCTGTCAGCCGGTTAACACAAGACGCAACGCCCACATGATGCGTAACCTTGCTGCAAAGCAAAGCGGCGCAACAAGCCGGCATCACGGGGAGAACGTCATGGTCTCGATCAACCGGCGCACCTGGCTCGCGAGTGCGGCAGGCGCGGGACTTGCCGCCGTCGGAGGCCTCAGGCCCTTGCTCGCCGAGGAAACGCCGGGCGTCACCGCGACCGAGATCAGGATCGGCAGCACCACTTCCCTGAGCGGACCGGTGTCCGCGCTCGGCGTGCAGGCGCGCTGCCAGGAAGCCTATTTCAAGATGCTGAACGAGCAGGGCGGCATCGCCGGCCGGCAGATCAAGTACATCTATTACGACGACGCGTTCAATCCGGCGAAGACGGTCGAGCAGGTGCGCCGCCTGATCGAGAGCGACAATGTCGCCTTCCTGTTCAACATGCTCGGCACCGCGCCAAACTCGGCCGTCGTCAAATACATCAACGCCGCCAAGGTGCCGCATCTGTTCCTGTCGGTGAACGGCGACAAATGGGGTGATTACAAATCCTATCCCTGGACCATGGGCTTTGCGCCAAGCGCGCGGACCGAGGCGCAGGTGTTCGTCAAATATGCGCTGAGCCAGAACAAGAACGCGAAGTTCGCCGTGCTCTACCAGAACGACGATCTCGGCAAGGATTTCGTCGCCGGCACCAAGGATGTGTTGGGCGAGCGATTCGCGACAGCGGCCGTGGTGGCCTCGCACGAGGTCACCGATCCTACGATCGATTCCCAGATCGTCGCGCTGCGCGGCGCCAACCCCGACGTGCTGATCTCGGGCACCACGGCAAAGTTCTGCGCGCAATCGATCCGCAAGATCTACGAGCTTGGCTGGAAGCCGATGCACTTCATCGCGAGCGGCGCAGCGTCGCTGTCCTCGACCATCGTCCCCGTCGGTCTCGACAAGGCGCAGGGCACGATCTCGTCGGCCTATATCAAGGACGTTGCCGACCCTGCCTGGGCCAATGACCAAGGCGTGAAGGATTTCCTCGCATTCATGGAAAAATACTTCCCCGACGGCAATCCGAAGGAAGGCTACAATCTTTACGCCTATATGGTGGCGAACGTGCTCAAGATCGTGCTCGAGCAGTGCAAGGGCAATTTCAGCCGCGACAACATCATGGCGCAGGCGAACAATCTCAGGGACGTTTATGTCCCGACGCTATTGCCCGGCATCAAGGTCAACACCAGCCCGACCAATCACCACCCGCTGCAGCAGCTGCAGCTCCAACGGATCGAGGGGGCAGGCTGGTTGCGATTCGGCGAGGTGATCCAGGGCGCGAATTTGTAGCCTTCGTCCCGGCGTCCGCCGCCGTCGCCCGTCCTCCCTTCCGCCTGAAAGAAAGAAGGTCGGGATGGGTCAGCCGCAAGCGACGCTGCAAGCGGAGAGATTTGATCCCCACCCGCTTTTTCAAGGGGAGGTTAAGTCACAGCCTGCATGCAGCGAAACGCAACCCGCCGGGACGCCGATCTAGGTCAACGCGCGCTCGTTCGCCGCTTGCCCCGTCCGATAGATCGCGAGGTCACGCGAGCCGGAGAAGATCGCGCGCGGCTTCAAGCCGTAGAAGCGGCGGATCGAGTGGCTGAAATGGGTCGAGTCGGGATAACCGATGTCCTGCGCGAGATGCGCGAGGTTGATGTCCTGGTTGGCAAAGTGCAGCAGATACCGCGCGCGCTTCCAGGCACGGAAGGACCGGAACGAGATCCCGGTCTCCTCCTTGAATAGATGCAGGAAGCGCGACGGCGACAGGCCGGCCTCGGCAGCGCAGCCGGCGGCCGTCACCGGCTCGCCGGAAAATTGTCCGATGCGGCCGATCGCGCGCACGACGCGCGGATCGAGCACGCGCTGCGGCAGCGCATCGCCGAAGCACATGGTGTCGAACTCGGCATTCGCGATCGCGTCGCGATGCTGCATCTCGGCGAGCGTCGCATAGGCGTTGCGAATCCGGTTCGCAAACAAATGCGAGTCGGGTCCTTGCAGACGGCGAGCGACGGCTTCCAGCGTGCCATCGGGCACGCTCTCCGGCTCGATCGCAACGCAGATCGCGGAGCGATGTTCGCTGGTGATGGTGTGGCGCAGGTTCGGCATCGTCACCGCGAGCTCGCCGTGGGACTCGCGCCCCTCGCTGGTCGACAGATGCAACCCGTCGCGGATTGCGACATAGACATGGAATGCGCCCGGACAGCGCTCGCGCGGACGGCCGAGCAGCCCGGCATAGAACACCCGCTCCGGCGTGATCAGCATCCGATGGCCGGACTGCTGCTGGCCGGAATGGCGAGCGGATTCCTTGCACTTCGCGTCCACGATCGCGTCCATGGCGGTTCCTCCTCGCGCGGCTCTTTGGGCCGCTGCGGCGAGCTCACCATAGCGCAAATTCGCGGACTGTCACCGGCGCGAAATGTCGTCATTCCGGGCGCATCGACGCCGGCGAGATTAAGGCCGCGCCCGCGGCGCAACGTTCTGTTCAAGCCCGGCTTTTTGCTCCGCCGCCACCGCGTGCCGGTAACCGTCGCGTTGCTGCAGCCGCGCCCAATAGGCCGCGACATTCGGCCCGAAATCCTTGGCAAGGCCGATATTGCTGGCGAGCCGCAGCGCATAGCCATTTGCAATGTCCGCAGCGGTGAAGCGTTCCGCGCAGAGGAATTCCGACTTGGCGGCGGCGGCCTCCACCGCGCGCAGCCGGCCCAGGAACCATTTTGCATAATCGCCCGAGACCTGCGGATTGCGCCGCTCCTCCGGCTCGAGCTGGCTGTAACGCAGCACCAAGGTCTGCGGAAAGGTCAGCGTCGCGTCGGAAAAATACATCCAGTTCAGGAACGCGCCATAGGCCGGCTCGTCGACGCTGACGATGAGCGACGTCGGACCGTACTTGGTGCCGAGGTAATGGCAGATGCCGGAGGACTCCGTCATCTTGGTCTCGCCATCGACCATGAACGGGATGGTGCCGAGCGGATTGATGCCGAGATACTCCTTGGCGAACACGCGCGGCGGAAACGGCAGCATCTTCAGCTCATAGGGCAGCCCGAGCTCCTCCAGCATCCACAGCGGACGGAACGAGCGCGCGGCATCGCAGTGATAGAGCGTGATCATCTCAGGCATTCCCCTTGTGGTCTATCCCTTTTCATTCCGGGGCGGCCGCGCAGCGGACGAACCCGGCATGACGGGAAACTCTGTTACAATCCCATCTGCCTTGACGCGAGATCCTTCATGATCTCCTCGGTGCCGCCGCCGATGGCGTTGACCTTGACTTCGCGGTAGATGCGCTCGACCTTGACCCCGCGCATGAAGCCGGCACCGCCGAAGATCTGCACCGCTTCCGAGGCGCAGTGCGCCATGGTCTGGGTCGCCTGGTTCTTCATCATGCAGATCTCGGCGACCGGGCTTTCGCCCTGGCCGAGCCGCCACGCCAGCATTTCCAGCATCGCCTGCGAAGCCGCGACCTTCTGCGCCATGTCGACGATCTTGTGCCGGATGACTTGATGTTGCGCGATCGGCTTGCCGAAGGTCTTGCGCTCCTTGGCATAGGCGATCGCCTCGTCGAGGCAGACCCGCGCAGACGCGGTGCAGCCCGCCGCCATGCCCATGCGCTCGCTGTTGAAGTTCTGCATGATGATCTTGAAGCCCTGGCCTTCCTCGCCGATCAGATTCTCGACCGGCACCCGGCATTCGTCGAAATGAAGCGTCGCGGTGTCCGACGCCCACCAGCCCATCTTCTTTAGTCTGGTCCGGGAGAGACCCGGCGTATCGCCTTCGATCAACAGCAGGCTGACACCGCCCGGCCCCTCGCCGCCGGTGCGCACCGCGACCGTCAGATAGTCGGCGCGCATGCCCGAGGTGATGAAGGTCTTCTCGCCAGAGACGACATAATGATCGCCGTCGCGCCGCGCCCTGGTGCGGAGGTTCGCGACATCGGAACCGCCGCTCGGCTCGGTGATCGCGAGTGCGGAGATCTTCCTGCCCGCGAGCACCTCCGGCAGCACGCGCGCCTTGACCTCGGGCCGCGCGGCACGGGCGATCGGCGGCGAGCCGATAGTGTGGCTCATCAGGCTGGCCGAGACGCCGCCCGCGCCGGCACGCGCCAGCTCCTGCGAGGCCACGATCTTCATGAACTGGTCGGCGGCGATCCCGCCATATTCCTCCGGAAAGCCGAGGCCGAGCAGCCCGATCTCGGACGCCTTGGCATAGAGTTCGCGCGGAAACTCGCCCTCCTCGTCCCATTGATGGGCAAATGGCTCGATCTCCCTGACAACAAAGCGCCGCATCACCTCGCGAAAGGCTTCATGCTCGCCGGTGTAGAACGGGTTTGCCATCCCGGTGCTCCGTTGATTCTCGCTTCCGACGATGTCCGGATTCTTCTCAGGCCACTTGCGTCGAGTGGCTGCCTCCGGTGCCGGCGTCTGGCCCGCCCGATCGGCCAGCCACTAAACGCAAGACAGTATCGCAATACGCCCCTTCCACTGCCAATTCATGGCATCAATCGAGCCAGGAACAGGCGGCGCAAGACTGTCGTTCCCGGAGGAGGGACATGTGCCGGTTCGTTACTACGACTGGATCGCGCATCATCGTCGGCGCACGCCGGACAAGATGGCGCTCGTCGATCTCGCGAGCGGACGCCGCTTTGGCTATGCCGAGCTCGATGCCCGCGTGTCGCGGCTCGCCGCTTGGCTGCGCGACGAGCTGAAGGTTGCGCGCGGCGACCGCGTCGCGGTGCTGGCGCTGAACACCACGGATACGTTGGAGGTGCAGTTCGCCTGCTTCCGGATCGGCGCGATCTTCCTGCCACTCAACACCCGCCTCACCGTCCCCGAGCTACGCTACATCACCGGCGACGCCTCGCCCAAGGTGATGATCCATGACGACGACCTCGCCGAGACCGCGCTTGCGGTCGCCAAACTCTGCAATGTCGCCTCCACGGTGAGACTGGGCCCCGGCGGTACCTACGAGGCCGGCATTGCTGCGGCCAAGCCACTCGAACGGTTCGAGGAGGTCACGCTCGATGACATCTCGACCATCATGTACACCTCGGGCACCACGGGCCAGCCCAAGGGCGCAATCATCACGCACGGGATGACGTTCTGGAATTGCGTCAATCTCGGCGGTCCGGCCTACATCTCGCCGGCCTCGGTGCTGCTGACGGTGCTGCCGCTGTTCCACACCGGCGGGCTGAATTGCTACACCAACCCGGTGCTGCATGCCGGCGGCACCGTGCTGATCATGCGCGCGTTCGATCCCGGCGAGGCGCTGAAGCTGATCGGCGATCCCTTGCAGGGCATCAACGTGTTCTTCGGCGTGCCCGCGATCTATCAGTTCATGGCGCAGCATCCGAGTTTTGCGACCGCGGATTTCAGCCGCCTGACGATTGGCGGCGTCGGCGGCGCGCCGATGCCGGTGCCGCTGCTGAAAACCTGGGAGGCGCGCGGCGTGGCGCTGCAGCAGGGCTATGGCATGACCGAGACCTCGCCGGCGGTGATGGTGCTCGACCGCGAGGATGCGGCGCGCAAGGCCGGCTCGTCCGGCAAGCCGGTGCTGCACACCGAAGTACGCATCGTGCGGCCAGACGGCAGCGATGCCGCGGTCGGCGAGCTCGGCGAACTCTGGGTCAAGGGCCCGAACATCACGCCGGGCTACTGGAACCGGCCGGATGCCAATGCCTCCTCCTTCACCGACGGCTGGCTGCACACCGGCGACGCCACAAGGATCGACGAGGAAGGCTTCTACTACATCGTCGATCGCTGGAAGGACATGTACATCTCCGGCGGCGAGAACGTCTATCCGGCCGAGGTCGAGAGCGTGCTGCATCAACTGACCGCCGTGGCCGAGGCCGCCGTGATCGGCATTCCGAATGAGCAATGGGGCGAGGTCGGAATGGCCGTGATCGCCGTGAAGCCGGGCCATACGCTGACGCCGGCCGAGATCCACGCGCATTGCCAGGCCAATCTGGCGCGGTTCAAATGCCCGCGCCTGATCGAATTCATCGATGCCCTGCCGCGCAACGCGACAGGCAAGATTCATAAGCCGACGCTCCGGCAGCAATTCAGCCAGCCGAAGCCGACCGATACCGCGGCGTGACCTTGAGGCGCGTCTTGCGCGTTCCGTGTCTCGCCGCGACCACAGATACCCCGCAACCGGCTGCCGGGACCGGCTGCGGGTTCGTTGCGTCAGTCCCCAACCAGAATCAATCGAGGAAATTGCCTTTATGGAAACTACAAAAAAATTGTCGTTGCTGGCCGCAGCCGCGGCGCTCTGCCTGCTCTCCACCCAGGCCGCCTTTGCACAGAAGAAGTACGACACCGGCGCCTCCGACACCGAGATCAAGATCGGCAATGTCGAGGCCTATAGCGGTCCCGCCTCAGCCTACGGCATCATCGGCAAGACCGAGGAAGCCTATTTCAAGATGATCAATGATCAGGGCGGCATCAACGGCCGCAAGATCAACTGGATCTCCTATGACGACGGCTATTCGCCGCCGAAGACCGTGGAGCAGATCCGCAAGCTGATCGAAAGCGACGAGGTGTTCCTGGTGTTCAACGCGCTTGGCACGCCGACCCAGACCGCGGTGCAGAAGTATCACAACGCCAAGAAGGTGCCGCAGCTGTTCCTCGCCACCGGCGCCAGCAAGTGGAACGACCCGAAGGACTTCCCGTGGACGATGGGCTTCCAGCCGAGCTATCGCGTCGAGGCGCGGATCTTCGGCAAGTACATCCTCAAGGCCAAGCCGGATGCCAAGGTCGCTATCTTCTATGCCAATGACGATTTCGGCAAGGACTACCTGATCGGCCTCAAGGAGGTGCTCGACAAGTCGAGCGTCAAGATCGTCGCCGAGGAAAGCTACGAGACCACGGAGCCGTCGATCGATTCCCACATCGTCAAGCTCAAGGACACCGGCGCCGACGTGTTCGTCAACATCTCGACGCCGAAATTCGCGGCCCAAGCGATCAAGAAGATCGCCGAGCTCGGCTGGAAGCCGATGCAGGTGATGACCGACGTCTCGATCTCGATCGGCGCCGTGATGAAGCCCGCCGGGCTCGAGGCCTCGGAAGGCGTGCTGTCGGCGGGCTACCTCAAGGACGCTTCCGATCCGCAGTGGAAGAACGACGAGGGCATGAAGAAGTTCATGGCCTTCGCCGAGAAGTACATGCCGGGCGCCAACCTCTCCGACGCCAATCTGGTCTATGGCTACGCCGCCGCGCAGACCATGGTGCAGGTGCTGAAGCAGGCCGGCGACGACCTGACGCGCGAGAACGTGATGAAGCAGGCCGCCAGCCTGAAGGATTTTGCGCCCGACACGCTGATCCCCGGCATCAAGATCAACACCAGCCCGACCGACTTCGCACCGGTCGAGCAGCTCAAGATGATGCAATTCAAGAACGGACAGTGGGAGCTGTTCGGCGACATCATCAGCGCCGAGACGGGCGGCTAGCGCTACGCCATAGCAACCGCAGTGCCGCGAAGCCGCCCATCCGGGCGGCTTCGTCGTTCTTGCGGATCAACCTATCTCACCGTCACCCTGAGGAGCCGCGAAGCGGCGTCTCGAAGGGTCGACGGCCCCGGCAGTGGCCGTGTCGAGGCTCGCAAGAGCTCGCACCCCAGGATGACGGGACCCGCATCGCAATCTGCGACTATCCCGGCAAAAAGATCGCGAATGGCTCGTCGATCGTGCGGCGCAGGTGCTCGCGATAGGCGGCGAAATTGGCATCGTCGGCCGACACCCGGCCAAGGCTCGGCTTGGCGACGCTCTTCACCGGCAGGAACGCGATCGGCGCGGCGACCGGGGTCAGCAGCGAGCCGCGGCCGGCGAGCAAGGTCGTGATGATGCCGTACATCTCGCCGGAATTGCGCGGGCGCGACACCGTGATGACGCGATGCTGTCCGTGCCGGTTGGTCACGAGGTAGACGAAGCCGGATTCATTCGGCACCGCGACTTCGCCATACTGCGTATAGTCGGCGTCCTGTCGCTCACCCTCGCGGAAGCCGAGCGATGATGTCGCATCGTCCCAGATGATCTCGGTGCGATAGGCGTAGAGCGCGCCCGGTTCGCCGAACGACGGGCGCACCGTGATGTAGGTGCCTTCGATCCGCGCCACCGAACGGCGCGAATAGGATCCGAGGCTGTCCGGCGCGATCCCGCCATTGGCCGGCACGACCACTTTGATCGCTTCCGGCAGCTTGCGCAGGGACACGCCGAGCGCCTGCTCCAGCCGCACGGTGGTCGCCAGCGTGAACGGGCGGCGACCGCCGAGCACCTTCTCCAGGGTCGAGAGGCTGAGCTTGGCCTGCTCTGCCAGCGTCTGCCGCGAGATGCGGCGGCGGGCGATCTCCTCGCGGATGGTCTCCGCGACCTGCTGGCTCTGCTCGGCGGAAAGTTGCTTGTCCGGCGTCGACATCGTGGTCCTGCGGCGGGTTTCCTATGAATCGGTGCAGTCTAGCAGACCGGACAACCCATCACAAAACCGCACAAACCCGCCTCGGCCGGCGGCGGAGCGCGCCGGACGGCGGCCAATCATTGCCGATCATTCTGCTCGCGCCAAAACCGCCGTTCTCCATGATTGCGAAGCAGCGAAAGCCTCGCTCGGGAGTGACGAAGATGACGATTTACGATGCATGTGAGAGCAGCCCGCAGATCCGCCTCTCGCGCAGGATGCGCATTGCGCTGTTCTTCCTGGTGGAAGGTGTGGCCGCACTGGCGATTGGCTTTGCCGCGCTGTTTGTGAGCTTTGATCCGGTGTGGTCGGCCGAGCTGCCGCAACAGGCGGTGCTGCGGCCATCGGATGCCCGCTCCGGCTCCCTGCTGTTCAAGACCGATGACGGCTATAGCGATGCGCTGAGGCTCGGCATCGATGTAGACCTCACCGTATCGGGCCCGACCGTGCGCGCCCGCGTCACGCAGATCTTCCGCAACCCGACCAAGGACTGGGTGGAAGCGACCTATGTCTATCCGCTGCCGGCGGGCGGCGCGGTCGACACCCTGAAGATGGTGGTCGGCGACCGCATCGTGGTCGGCGACATCAAGGAGCGGCAGCAGGCCCGCGCGATCTACGAGCAGGCCAAGCAGACCGGCCAGAAGGCCGCGCTCACCGAGCAGGAGCGGCCCAATATCTTCACCAACTCGGTTGCCAATATCGGTCCCGGTGAAACGGTGCTGGTACAGATCGAATATCAGGAGCCGGTGCAGCAGAACGGCAATGAGTTCTCGCTGCGGGTGCCGATGGTGGTCGGCCCGCGTTACAATCCGCGGCCCGTCGTGCAAAGCGTCGACCTCCGCGCCGATGGCAGCGGTTGGGGCGCCACCACGACCGATCCGGTACCGGATCGCGACCGCATCGCATCCGACGTGCTCGATCCCGCAGCCAATGCGCCGGTCAACCCGACCAACATTACGGTGCATCTCAACGCCGGCTTCCCGCTTGGCGACGTGAAGAGCCATTTCCACCAGGTCAAGATCGAGAGTCCCAATAGCACGGCGCGCGTCGTCCGACTTGCCGAAGGCCCGGTGCCGGCCGATCGCGATTTCGAGCTGACCTGGAGGCCTGCCGCCGAGAAGGCACCGTCGGTCGGGCTGTTCCGCGAACACGTCGGCGATTCCGACTACCTGCTGGCCTTCGTCACGCCGCCGTCGGTCGAGCAGGCGCAGCAGAAACAGCTGCCGCGCGAAGTGATCTTCGTGATCGACAATTCCGGCTCGATGGGCGGCACCTCGATCATCCAGGCCAAGGCGAGCCTGCTCTACGCGCTCGGCCGCCTGCAACCGACCGATCGCTTCAACGTGATCCGGTTCGACGACACCATGGACACGCTGTTCCCGTCGCCAGTCGCGGCCAACAGCAGCAATATCGGCAACGCGACGTCGTTCGTCAGTGCGATCCAGGCCCGCGGCGGCACCGAGATGGTGCCGGCAATGCGAGCCGCGCTCTCCGACACCAACCATGACGACGCCGACCACGTCCGCCAGGTCGTGTTCCTGACCGACGGCGCCATCGGCAATGAGCAGCAATTGTTCGAGACCATCAGCGCGCTGCGCGGCCGTTCGCGGGTCTTCATGGTCGGCATCGGCTCGGCGCCGAACACCTACCTCATGACGCGCGCGGCCGAGCTCGGCCGCGGCACGTTCACCCATATCGGCTCGGTCGAGCAGGTCGACGAGCGCATGCGCGATTTGTTCGCCAAGCTGGAGAATCCCGCGGTAACCAATCTGTCCGCGAAATTCTCCGAGGCGACCGCCGACCTGACGCCGTCCGCACTCCCCGACGTTTATCGCGACGAGCCGCTGGTGCTGGCCGCGAAGCTCGACAAGCTCGCCGGTTCGGTCGAGATCAAGGGCCGCATCGGCGACCGTCCGTGGAGCGTGACGCTGCCGCTGGCGAACGCCGCCGAAGGCAAGGGCCTGTCGAAACTGTGGGCGCGCCGCAAGATCGCGGACGCCGAGGTCGCACGCACCACGCGGCAGCAGAGCCCCGCAGATGCCGACAAGACCATCCTTGCGCTCGCGCTGGAGCATCAGCTCGTGACCCGGCTGACCAGCCTCGTTGCGGTCGACAAGACGCCGAGCCGTCCCGACGGCGAGCCGCTAAAGCTCGCAGAGCTGCCGCTCAACCTGCCCGCCGGCTGGGATTTCGCAAAGGTGTTCGGCGAGCGCCCGAGCCTGCCGACTGCTCCCACCGAACGTCGCGCTGAGGCCGGCGACGGCAAGGTGCAGCTCGCCGCGCTGAAGCGGTCACCGGTCGCCCCCCAAGGTCCCGGCACGATCCAGCTGCCGAAGACCGCGACCGATGCCGAACTGAAGATGATCGCAGGTGTGATCCTGCTCACGGTCAGCCTCCTGCTTCTGGTGTTCAACCGACGTCAGACGTCGCCCCAATGACGTCGGATGAAAGGAGGAGGTGCCCCCGGCCTCCTCCTTTCCAAGAGCGCGCGCGGCCTTCCCACCCGGGGGCCGCGCGCGCAGTTTTCCCTCGAGCGTCATTGCGAGCGAAGCGAAGCAATCCATGCCACCATTCGGGAAAAATGGATCGCTTCGTCGCTTCGCTCCTCGCAATGACGGGAGTCCGATGACGATGCGCCGCTTCATCCTCCCGCTCGCCTTCGCTCTCATCGGCCTGATCCTGTTCGGCCAGGGCGCCTATATCCGCGCCAAGGCGCTGCTCGCGCAGGTGCTGCTGGAGCGCGCCTTCGCCCAGAGTATCGCGACCGGCCAGCCGGTGAAGCCGTGGCGCTGGGCCGACACCTGGCCGGTGGCCCGGATCGAGGTGAAGCGCCTGCACGCCTCCGCGATCGCGCTTGCCGGCAGCAGCGGCCAGGCGCTGGCATTCGGCCCGGGCCATGTCGAGCAGACCGTCGACGCCGGCGAGCGGGGCGTCGCGGTCTATTCGGCGCATCGCGACACCCATTTCGCCTTTCTGAAAGATGCCACAATCGGCGACGAGATCGACGTGACGCGAAGCGACGGCAAGATGTTTCGCTACCGGGCCGACCGCAGCGCGGTCGTCCGCTTCGATCAATCCGGCATCGATCCCATCACGGATAAGCACGAGCTGGTGCTTTCGACCTGCTGGCCGTTCGACGCGCTGATATCAGGGCCCGAGCGTTATCTGTTGCACGCGACCCTGATCGAATCGGGTTCCTGACTCGCGTCAATTTTCGCCTGCCGGGATATTGCGCGCGACGCCCTGACTTGCGCCGGCGTGAGTTGCTACCCCCTTCCATCAGCCATAAAAACAATGAAAAATCATGTCCTGCGGTGATCGACCGTGGGCCAGAGGAAACAAGCAGAACAAGGATAAGGGCAGGCTCCATGGAAGCTCTCGCACGCACCGCGTCTCATCCGTCCCGCGGATGGGCACCGCCAGCCGACGCCAGCGACATCGTCAAGAGCATCCATGCGATGCTGCACCCGCGCAACATCGTGCTGGTCGGCGCCACCGACAAGCCCGGCAACTACGCCGAACGGATCTGGAACAACCTGGTCAAGTACGGCTATGCCGGAGGCCTTTATCCGATCAACGCCAAGCGCGAGGCGATCTGGGGCGTCACCTGCTACAAGGATTTCGCCAGCCTTCCGGAGAAACCCGACCATGTGCTGGTGCTGGTGCCGGCCCGCTTTGCCGTGCAGGTAATCCGCGACGCCGCCGCCGCAGGTGCGCGCTCGGCGACCATCGTCACGTCAGGCTTCAGCGAATTGCAGGATGAAGAGAGCCAGCGGCTCGCAGTCGAGCTGAAGCAGGCGATCAAGGAGACCGGGCTTGCGGTCACCGGTCCGAACTGTCTCGGCAATCTCAGCGCCGGCGAGAACCTGTTCACCAATATCGACGACCGCATCGTCACCATGGAGCAGGGCGCGGTGGCGATCGCCGGCCAGTCCGGCGCCATCGTGATGGCGATCCGCCAGGCGCTGGAGGATCGCGGCGTCGGCGTCGGCTACATGGTCACGACCGGCAACGAATCCGGTCTCGAGACGCCGGATCTGATGAGCTATTTCGCTGCCGATCCGAGCATCCGTGTCATCGTGGTCTATCTCGAAGGCGTCAGGAATACAAAAGTGTTCCGCGAGGCCTGCAAGGCCGCGCGCGCCGCCGGCAAGCCTGTCATCGCGCTGAAGCTCGGCGCCTCCGAAGGCGGCCGGGCTGCTGCGATGGCGCATACCGGCGCGCTCGCCGGCTCGATCGAGACGTTCGATGCGATCTCGACCCGCGAGGGTGTGATTCGGGTGCGCGGGCTCGACGAACTGATCGAAACCACCGAGTGTTTCGTGCACGCCGATCCGCCGAAGGGCAACCGCCTCGCCGCGGTGTCGCTGTCGGGCGGCAAGCGCGGGCTTCTGATCGATGCGTTCTATTCCGCCGGCCTCAATTTCGCGCCGCTCAGCCCGAGCGCGTCCGGACAACTGGCGCAGATGCTCGGGCCCGGCAGCATCGTCGGCAACCCGCTCGACGCCGGCTTTGCCGCGGTGGTCGATCCCTCCGTCTACATGAAGTCGATCAAGATCATGATCGACGATCCCGATACCGACATCGTCATCATCGATGCTGAACTGCCGAAGGCGCCGCACGAGCTGCGCGAGCGCAATCTGCGGATCGTCAACGACATGGCGGGCCAAGCCAACAAGCCGGTGATCTACATCAGCGCGATGTCGATCGGCTTCACCGAATTCACCAAGGGCCTGCGCAAATCGCTGCCCAATATCGCCGTCATGCAGGGCCTCGACCGCGCGGTCGGCGCGATCAAGTCGCTGATCGAATATGCGGGGTTGCGCAAGGAAGTGCCCGACATCGCGTCGAGCTCGAAGCCGTCGGCGCGCACCGTGCTGGAGAAGACGCTGAAGGCCGCCAATGGCGCCGCCGCGCTCGACGAGGTCGCCTCGAAGAAGCTGCTTAAGGCCTATGGCATCCCGATCTCCAAGGAAGCGGTCGCGCAGACCGCCGCGGAGGCCGTGAAGATCGCCAAGCAGATCGGCTTTCCGGTGGTCGCCAAGGTGGTCAGCCCCGACATCCTGCACAAGTCGGATATCGGCGGCGTGGTGCTGAACCTCGCCAACGCGGCCGAGGTGAAGAAGGCGTTTAACGACATCACCGCGCGGGTGAAGAAGCTGAAGGGCAAGCCGAAGCTCGAGGGCATCCTGATCGCGCAGCAGGTCAAGGCCGATCTCGAGCTCGTGGTCGGCGCCTCGCTCGATGCCGAGATGGGCCCCGTGGTGCTGTTCGGCACCGGCGGCGTCGACATCGAGCTGATGAAGGACGTGGCGCTGGCCGGTGCACCGCTCGATGACGCCGAAGCGAAGCAGCTGATCGCCAAGACCAAGGCCGGCGTCAAGATGAAGGGCTATCGCGGCAAGCCGGCGCTGCACGAGCCGTCGGCGGTGAAGGCGCTGGTCGGACTCTCCAACTTGATGGCCGACGCCAATGGCCGCATCGCCTCGATCGACGTCAACCCGTTCCTGATCAACAGCAAGCTCGGCGTCGCCGTCGACGGCCTGATCGTGCTGAACGACGCCGCCGCGAACAAGGCTGCGGGACATTAGGATGGGGCGCGCGTGTCGTACTCTGTCTCTCCGTCATCCTGAGGAGCCTGCGCAGCAGGCGTCTCGAAGGATCGACGGCCACCAGCCGGGCCGTCGATCCTTCGAGACGCCGCTTCGCGGCTCCTCAGGATGACGGAATTCTGAGTGCGTCGGCGATTCGACCGGAGCGCGCCGGGCTAAAACCCCGCGCCCCACTGCCGCGCGGTCTGCATCACCCAGTCGCGATAGAGCGTCAGCGGCGTCACGCCGGTGATGCCGCCGCACCCCGCAGTGCCGTTCGGCCCGGTCGACCAGCTCACCACGCCGACGATGACAGGCCCGCCAGGCTTGTCCTCGAACACGGGTGCACCGGAATCGCCGGTGCAGGCGCCGAGCCCGTCGCGCACGCCCTGCCCGACCGGATCGACCAGACGAATCTGCAGCGTGCCGGGCTTGCCGCTCGCGATCAGGCCGGCGACGCGAATGCTGCCGCCGCTCTTGCCGTCGCCGCGCACGGTGACACCGACGCCGGCAATGGTGAAGCGGCCGCCGACCTGGATCGGAATGTTCGGCATGCCGAGCACAGCCGGCGCCTTGCCTGCGGCCGGCATCGCGAGTTGCAGCAGCGCGACGTCGGCGGTCGCGACATGATTGGTCATCGCCTGCATCCGAAAGGCTGGATGGATAGCGACCGTCTTGACGTCCTGCAGCTTGGGCTGGCGGTCCGCACCGTACTCGACGATCTTGTAGTCGGCGCCGGGCTGCACGCAATGCGCCGCGGTCAGCACCACCTTCGGCGCGATCAGCGCGCCGGTGCAGAAATTGCCGCGCGAACCGACGATGGTGACGACCGCACGCGCAACGCCGTCGGTCGACGTCGCGCCGCCACCGACGATCGCGAAGGCCGGTGTTGCCATCGACAGGGTGAGAAAGGCTGTCGCTCGTATCAAGCTCGTCATGGAACCCTGTCGATCTGCATCCGTGTTAAGCACATCCGAGGCGCGGCATTGCGTCGCTCACGCTTCGCGCCGGCGAACACGCATTGTTGTACAGAGCATCCGGATTTGTGGGCGTCAATTGTCTAAATATCTAGACGTCGATCACTACGGTATTGAAGTCGCCGCCAAAATTCCTGCTGCGACGAGACGCGTGCAGGCTTCGCATCGCGACCCTGTCGCGAACCGCAACACATCCGATCGCGGTCTGTGTGATCCGCACGATGCGCGAATGTGAACTGCTTCTCTTGATCCTGCGCGTTGCGGCCGTAATTTCGACCCGATAATAATACAACCTCTGGCAGCATACCGCATACTTACCTTCATGACTTTCTGGATGCCGGTACCGTCGAGCTTCAGACGGCTTTTTCCATCCGCCATTTCGTTGAGTTCGAGGATTATCATGAGGATTGCGGTCGTCACGCCGATAAGGCTGTTCAGCGAGGGGCTTACCTCGAGTTTCCAGAACCACGCCGAGTTTGCCATCGCGGCGGCGGTGTCCGATCTGGCCGGGCTGCGCGAGAGTCTCGAGGCCGGCAATGTGAATGTCATCCTGATCGACGTCACACAGGGAATCGATCTCGACGAGGTGCGCACGATCGCGAGCGAGCATGCGGAGATCGCGCTGGTAGCGCTCGGCCTCAACGAGGATAGGCGCGACGTGGTTCGCTGCGGCCGGGCCGGGTTCAGCGGCTACATTTCCCGCAACGCCAGCTTCGATGAGCTCTGCCGCGCGTTGTCGGACGTGGCATCGGGACGGCTAGCCTGCAGCGCCGAGATTTCCGGCGGCCTGCTGCGCGCGCTGTTTTGCATGGAGCGCCAGACCGACACGATCGAGGCGGACCAGGGACTGACGCGTCGCGAAAGCGAGGTCCTCAAGCTGATCGGCCAGGGCCTGTCGAACAAGGAGATCGCACGCGATCTCAATCTCAGCCTTGCGACCGTCAAGCATCATGTCCATCACGTGTTGCAGAAGCTCGGCCTGCCGCGCCGCGCGCAGGCAATGCGGCGGGTGCGCGAAGCGCCGTGGATCGCATCATCCGCACCGACGCTCGATCGTCGCCGCGAGCTCGACTGACCCCGGCATCCTGAATTCCGTGTGCGGCCGGCGGCGCTGCATCGTTGCAGAGATGTGGCGCGTGTCGGCGCGCGCGCGTGCGCGTCGCGCTGCAAGGTCGATCCCGACCAAATCCTTTGATCGATATTTCCAGGCACTCGATCGACCTCATGGATCAATCGAGCCCCATCATCGCCTCGATCCTTTCTGATCCACCGCGACGAATAGGCCGTTTGCGGCAGAGCTGCCACAACTGCACCGACGCAACGAGGTACCGGTGCTTTTTAGCTCGCTGCGCAAATTGCAGATTGCCGTGGAAGACGGATCGCCCGCGTGAGTTCGCGGCAGATCGGTCGGGAAATGATTTCATGAATCCAGTTGCCGACATTCCTGGTCTGGCTGCCTTGTGGCAGCGAACGTCGGGTGGCGACCCCGCGGTGAAGATCGCGATCATCGACGGTCCCGTCGACCTCAATCATCCCTCGCTCGGGCAAGCGCGCGTCGCCATGGGCGGCGAGTTCGTCGCGCCGTCTTCGCCGACGATTCAGTCCGAGCACGGCACCCATGTCACCAGCGTGCTGATGGGCACGCCGGGCAGCCCGGTGCTCGGCGTCGCGCCGAATTGCAGCGCGACCGTGTTCTCGATCTATCGCGAGGACGCCGCCGGGCAAATCGAGCCGTCCTCGCAAAGCACGTTGGCGCTCGCGATCAACCAGGCGCTGGCCGTCGGCGCCGATATCATCAATATCAGCAGCGGCCAGCAATCGGCGACCGGACAGGCCGATCGCATCTTGATGGACGCGGTGCGCGCCTGTGAGCGCGCCGGCAAGCTGATCGTCGCCGCGGCCGGCAATGACGGTTGCCGCTGCGTCCAGGTGCCGGGTAGCCTTTCTTCGGTGCTCGCGGTCGGCGCCTGCGACCTCGCCGGCAATCCGCTGCCGTTCAGCAATTTCGGCGACGCCTATCTCAGGAACGGCATCCTCGCACCGGGCGAGAACATCGCCGGCGCCTCACCCGTTCGCAACGTCAGTCTGCGATCCGGAACGAGCTTCGCTGCGCCGATCGTCGCCGGGGTCGTCGCGCTGCTGCTCTCCTGCCTGCGCCAGAACGGGCGCAAGGCCGATCCGCAAGCCGTCCGTGCCGCGCTGCTCGAAAGCGCGGTGCCCTGCCGCAACGACGGCAGCGCCACGCGCTGCCTCGCCGGACGGCTCGATATTCCCGCGGCTGTCGCCGCCCTGCTTGGCGAGCAGGCGGACGCCGTCATGCCGTCGGGTGCCACGGCCGCGCCTCCCCGCTTCCGGGGAGTATCCGCGCGCCCCTTCCTCCAACCGTCATCCGCCGCTCAGCCAACTGCAACCAGAGAGGGTTCCATGGGAGATCTATCAGCAATGTCTGCACCATCGGCTCCGCGCATATTCGGGCCCGACGGCTCGGTCCTGCGAAGCAGCGCCGGGATCATGCCAAGCGAGGCGCAGCCCGCCGCGCCGGCGGCACCAGCGGCGATGGCCGTCCCCGTCGATCACAGTGTCGCCGCCGCACCGATCGCGGCACCCGCGCCTTATCCGTACCACGCTCCTCATCCGGGCGGCGACATGGTCTGGATGCCGGCACCGGCGCCGCAGATGGTCATGCCGCAGATGGCGATGCCAGCCGCCGGCATGATGCCGCAAACCTGGCTGCAGCCGCAGCAGATGCCGGCGCTGATGCCGAGCCACGCGCTTCCCGTCGCTATGCCGCAGGCGCTGCCGATGTACGAGGCACCCGCGGTCCGGACGAGCGAGACGAGCTGCGGTTGTCGCGGCGGCATGCGTCCGCGGGGCGCTGCGTCCGAGCCCACCGGTCAGCTCGCCTTCCCGATCGGCCGGCTGTTCTACGATTTCGGCAAGGAAGCCCGGCTCGATTACTTCGTGCAGGCGATCGCCAACTGGCGCGACAGCCTGATCGGCCGCGGCGATCCGGCTTTCGGACCGGAGCGCGACCACTCCGGCGACACCTCGGCGCCTTATAATCCCGCGATCATGGCGCGCTATCTGCTGAACCAGGCCGAAGGCGAAACCGCGACGCCGGCCGGCGCCGGCAACAACTTCCCGGACGCCGACGCCATTACCTGGACGATGACGATCGATTCGATCCCGATCTACGCGATCAAGCCGCTCGATGTGTTCGGTCTCGGGTTCTTCGCTGCACTGATCCTGGCGTTGTGGCACCAGGAGGTCTCGCATGACGATCCCGCGACGACCCGGACCGTTGTGAAGGCGACAGCGGCCGCGGCCGACTCCGAGGCACGACCGACGGCGAACCCGCCATTCCCGGGGCCCGGCGGCGTCGCGCGCGTCTCGATGGCCGGTTGGGTCGACAGCACCAACACGACCAAGCTGCTCAACGGAACCGTCGTGCCGACGCTGGTGACCGACTGGCGCGGCTTCTACCAGTGGGATCTGTTCACGCTGTTCGGACCCAAGTCTGATAGCTGGCCCGCAGGTGCCGAGGGCTTCCTCGATCGAATCTACAACGAGTTCCGCAACGTCGGCCTCTCGCCGCAGGACCGCGCGCTGAATTATTCGGCGATGAATGCCTACAACACGCAGAAGATCTTCGGTGACGCCGCCAAGAAGGGCCTGCGGCTCGACACCGTCGAGGTGGATCAGAGCGTCATCTGTCGGCCGGACTCGGATTGCCACGACGTGACCTACCGCTTCTTCAACCCGACGCAGGTCCTGACCCAGGCGCGCGAAGTCTATCAGTACACGATCGACGTCAGCGACGTGGTGCCTGTCGCGGTCGGGCCGCTGCGGCAGTGGCAGGTCTATTGACGCGATTGCTCCTCTGCGTCCCGAGGAGATCAGAACGTGGCGCGAATTGGCGTCACGTGGTCCAGGGGATCGACGCGATGAGCGATCCCCTGGGCGACGTCCAGCGACGGCGGCCCCGGTCGGTGCCCACCTCCGGTCGTTGCCGTCAATTCAAACCGAAAGAAGGAGCTGAACATGTACGCAAGGAACGACTTTGAGACCTTCGGCAGCGTGCGTAGCCCGATCCAGTGTGAGGGCATCGAGCGCGGTCCGAAGCGGATTGCCGAAGTGGCGACCAACGGGTCGGTCAACCCGCAGGGTTGGGGCGACATCCTCGGCGGGATCGCAAAGGTGGCGATCCCCGCCCTCAGCGGCGTCCTCGGCATCTGATCGCCAAACTCGGGGCCCGGCGCTGCCGGGCCCCACCCCATCGTCGAGGAGGCCGATATGATGCAGAAGTCCACCGCCACGAGTCCGCAGCCACAGCAGCAGAACGGTCGCCGGATCGAGCGCTCCGGAAAGATCGTCGTGTCATCCGTCGTGACCCACGCCTCGCTGCTCGCCGCGATCAGCGACCGCAACCCGATCATCGCCAAACGCACCACATCCGACGAAGACAAGACCTGAAATCGTCGTCATCACCAACCTATGGAGCCGATGCCATGGCAAGAACGCCCCGCCAATCCGGATCCGGCAATGCCGCCCCGCCGCCGCAGGCGGACGCAGCATCCGCAGCGTCAAGCATTGCAGACGCGCGGCTGCCGTTGGAGGCAGCTGTTGTCGCCCGTCCGAAGATCGCCACCACGCCCGCTCCGCCGACAACGCAGGCCTATATGGCGCCGCCGCAGGGCCCGGGTGCTCCGCAGCAGATGCGCCATGATGGCTCGCCGCGTTCGGAAGCGCGGCTCAACACCGCGATGAAGATCCTGCTCGATCCCACGGCGCGCGCGCTGCCGAGCAAGGTCTATTCCGGACAGGCGCGAAACTGGACCCGCCGATCGTGAGCGGTCTTGCGCGCTGAACCGCGCTTCGCTGCAAAGGCACGCAACGGCCCGCTCGATTCCGGCGGCGCGGGCCGTTGCCGCTCGTCGGAGAGAGACATGAATGAGACCAGCAATCCGCCGCACATCAATCCGCACCGCGCCGCCTTCACCTTTGTGGGCCTCGGGGCACTCCTGTTTCTCGCCGCCGGCACCTTGCGATGGGCCGGCGCCTGGGTGTTCCTGCTCGAGCTCACGATCGGCGGGCTGATCACCGAGGCCTGGCTTGCGAGGCATGATCCGGGCCTGCTGGCGGAGCGGTGCACCGCGCGCGGCCAGGCCAGCTGGGATCGCGTCATCACGACGATCATGCCGCTGTTGTGGTTGACATGGCTGCCGCTGATGGCGCTCGACGCGATCCGCTACCAGGCATCGCTCGTGCCCTTCTGGCTGCAATGCGCCGGCGCGGTCATGATCGCGGCATCGTTCTACATCGTCTACCGGACCTATCGCGCAAACAGTTATGCCGCACCGGTCGTGAAGATCCAGCGCGACCGCGGGCATGCAGCCGTAACCACCGGACCGTACGCCTATGTGCGGCACCCGATCTATGCCAGCGGCCTGCTGACCTATGTCGGCACGCCGCTGCTGCTCGGATCCTGGTATGGCCTGGCGATCGTGCCTGTGATGGCGGCGCTACTCGGCCTGCGGTCGATGATGGAGGAGCGGATGCTCACCGCCGAGCTCGACGGCTATGCCGACTACCTTACCCGCGTGCGCTATCGGCTGGTGCCGATGGTCTGGTGAGCCCGTTCCGCGTGGCGGTCTTTCGACGCAAACTGGCGGCTTGCCTGATCGGCGGCAATTCCAATAAAGAGAACGGACACGCGTTTCCCTATCTTCCTGCCAGACGGCCGGAAGACGCGAGGCGAAGCCGACGCTTTGCGACGGGCAGGATTTTGACGGGCAGGACATTGATGATCGAGGCAGTGATCTGGGATTTCGGCGGCGTCTTGACCACCTCGCCGTTCGAGGCATTTGCACGCTATGAGACCGAGCGCGGCCTGCCGATCGATATCATCCGCCGCACCAACCGCCGCCAACCATCTGGAAAACGCCTGGGCCAAGTTCGAGCGGGCCGAGATCGGGATCGATGCGTTCGATGAACTGTTCGCCACGGAATCGAAGGCGCTCGGCGCCGAGGTGCGCGGCAGGGACGTGCTGCCGCTGCTCTCCGGCGACCTGCGCCCCGAAATGGTCGAGGCGTTGAAGCGCGTCAAGACGAAATTCAAGACCGGCTGCATCACCAACAATCTGCCGTCGAACGCGATCGGCAGCCACAGCGGACGTACGCTGTATGTCGCCGAGGTGATGGCGCTGTTTGACCATATCATCGAGTCCGCCAAGATCGGCCTGCGCAAGCCCGATCCGCGCATCTACCGGATGATGGTGGAGGCGCTGCAGGTGAATCCTGCGAACTGCGTCTATCTCGACGATCTCGGCGTCAATCTCAAGCCGGCGCGGGAGATGGCCATGACCACGATCAAGGTCGCGAACGCCGCGCAGGCGATCGGCGAACTCGAGGCCGCGACCGGCCTCACGCTGAGGTGAAACGTCCTCCCGGCCTATTCACGCCGCATTCAGCCGGCGGCCGCTAATTGTCGGCCTCCCCGTGGATCACGGCGCGACCGCAAGATCGCATTATGATCCTTTCCTGGTCTGAGCATGATGCTCCGGACAGCCGATATCCGCGTCTCCGGACCATGCCCGCGGAGGCACATCCCATGAAACGTCTTGTCGTCGCCCTTGTCTCGGTTGGTTCGCTGCTGGTTTCGGTCGCAGCCTTCGCGCAATCAACCTCAGCCCCCGCACCGGCAGCAGCGCCGGCGGCGGCGCCTGCACAAGAGAGCGTCGCGGCGGCCCCCGTGCCCGGCGCGAAGCGGGCGGCCTGCCAGAGCGCGGCGAAGGCCCTGAAAGGGCAGGGCCGCCACGACCAGATGCAGCTCTGCATGGCGCAAGCCCATCTCGACTGCCTGAAGCAGGCGATCGACCAGAAGATCGTCGGCCCGCAGCGCAAGGATTTCGTGAAGAGCTGCGCCAGTTGAGCGCTGCGTATTGCGTTCGGCGGAATACCCGGGAACCATGCGCTAACCCCAGCCTTTAACCTCCATGCCATCGCGGGCCGAACGAGCCTTGTGCTTTGCCCGCAACGGGCGCAGAACAGGTCCGAGTTCAAGGCAAATTCGGAGCTGATCCTCGTGGCTGACACCAGGCCCACCGCCTCGATCGAGGCCGTGGAAAGCGGCCTCGCCGCGCAAGGCTATATTGCAAGCCGGCAGATCGCGACCGCGGTCTATCTGTCGCAGCAGATCGAGAAGCCGATCCTGGTCGAAGGGCCTGCCGGCGTCGGCAAGACGGAGCTGGCGAAGGCGATCGCCGCCTGGCGCGGCATGAAGATGATCCGCCTGCAATGCTATGAGGGCCTCGACGAGGCCAAGGCGCTGTATGAGTGGAAATACGCCAAGCAGTTGCTCTACACCCAGATCCTGAAGGACAAGCTCGGCGAGGTGCTCGGCGGCGCGCAATCGCTGGCCGCGGCGCTCGACCAGCTCCACACCTTCGGCGACGTGTTCTTCTCCAAGGAGTTCGTCGAGCCGCGGCCGCTGCTCCAGGCGCTGGAGCAGCCCGCCGGCTGCGTGCTGCTGATCGACGAGATCGACAAATCGGACGCCGAATTCGAGTCGTTGCTGCTGGAGATCCTCTCCGACTTTCAGGTCACGATCCCCGAGCTCGGCACCGTCTCCGCGGTGGCGCCGCCGACCGTGATCCTGACCTCGAACAGCGAGCGCGATCTTGGCGACGCCTTGAAGCGGCGCTGCCTGCATCTGCATATCGGCTTCCCCGAGCAGAAGCTGGAAGAGCGCATCGTCGAGAGCCGGGTTCCGGGCATCTCGCAGACGCTGCGCAAGCAGATGGTCGGTTTCATCCACGAGATCCGCTCGCTCGACCTGAAGAAGCTGCCCTCGGTCAGCGAGGCGATCGACTGGGCGCGCGTGCTGGTGCTGCTGCAGGCCAGCGAGCTCCATACCGAGATCGTCAAGGACACGCTCAACGTGCTCTTGAAATACGAGGCCGATATCGAGGCCGCGACGCCGCAGATCTCGTCCTTCATCGCCAAGGCGTCGCGCCAGGGCGTTTTTAGTTAAACCAACATGCGCGAGAACCTGCATCGCTTCTTTCGTGCGGCGCGGGGAGCCGGGGTCCGGGTCTCGCCGGCCGAAAGCATTGATGCGATGCGGGCGGTCGCCCAGGTCGGCTTCAGTGATCGCGACATCCTGCGCGACACCTTCCTGCTGACGCTTGCCAAGACCCAGGACGAGAAGCGCGCACTCGGCGAATGCTTCGACCTGTTCTTCAGCCAGCCCGAGCCGCAGCAGGAGAACGCCGAGCAGAACAAGACCGACGACAGCAGCGAAGCCGGCGCCAACCCCTCGGCCGACGAGCACGGCGACACGACGGGCGGCGCCGCCAACGCCGATGTCGGGCCCTTAGCGCAGATGCTGCTGTCGCAGGACCGCTCCGCAATCTCGACCGCGATCGCCAATGCCTCCGGCGCCGCTTCGCTGCCTGATATTCGCTACTTCACCCAGCGCGGCATCTTCCAGACCCGCATCCTCGATGCGATGGGCATCCAGCGCCTGCGCGACGATATCGACGAGCAGACCACGCGCAATCCGGCACTCGCCGAGCGCTTGCAGGAGGCACTCAACGGCCTGCGTGGCACCGTTCGCGACGCGGTCTCGCAGGCTCTGCTGCTGTACGGCCGCGAGGAAGCCGAGAACCTGCGCAACGAGATCCTGCGCAACGCGCCGCTGGCGCGGATCGAGCCGCGGCAGGTCGAGCAGATGCGGACGCTGATCCGCCAGATCGCGCGCCGGCTGCGCGAACGTTATTCCAAACCGCGCAAGCGCCAGCGCCGCGGCCATCTCGACGTCCGCCGCACGCTGCGGCGGAACGCGGCCTGGGGCGGCGTGCCGTTCCTCACCGCCTGGAAGCGCAAGCATCGCGACCGACCGAAGATCGTCGCGCTGTGCGACGTCTCCGGCTCCGTCGCCCGCGTCTCGGACTTCTTCCTGCTCCTGATCCACAGCCTGCACGAGGTGGTCGACGATGTCCGCTCGTTCGCGTTCTCGGGCCATCTGATCGAGGTCAGCGACATCCTGGAATCGAAATCGCCGGAGGAGGCGATGAAGGAGATCATGTCCAAGGTCGGGTTCGGCTCGTCCGACTACGGCAACTCCTTCGCCGATTTCGAGGACAATTGGATGAGCGCGATCACGCCGCAGACCACCGTGATCGTGCTGGGCGATGCCCGCAGCAACAATCTCGACCCGCGCGCCGACATCCTGCGCCGCATCGGCGAACGCTCCAAACGGCTGGTCTGGCTCAATCCCGAGGGGCGCATGGTCTGGGGCTTTGGCGATTCCGAGATGCCGCGATACGCAACCTTCTGCACCGTGGTGCGCCAATGCGCGACCGCCCAGCAGCTCGAGCGCGCGGTGTCGGACATCGTCGCGACCTATCAATAGTCCGCTAAAGCATGATCCGGAAAAGTGCGAAGCGGTTTTCCGGAAAGATCATGCTCAAACAAGGAGCCAAAGCGCGACGCCGATTCAACGCAATCTCATCGAGATTTGGCCGCCTAAAGCGCGATGAGATTAAGTTCGATAGCCTGAATTTTTGAGGTAGTTGGCGCACTCCTGTGAGGTGAAGGCATCGAGTGCATGGCCGATTGCGGCACAGACGGCGTCGGCGGTTCGCGCGGCAGCTTTACGGACCAAGTGCTTAAGCTTGGCAAAGACTTGTTCGATCGGGTTCAGGTCGGGCGAGTATTTTGGCAGGAAGAAGAGTTTGGCGCCGACCGAACGGATAAGCTGGCGAACCGCTTTGCTCCTGTGGCTGCCGAGGTTATCCAACACGACGATGTCACCGGGCTGAAGGGTCGGCAGGAGGACCTTCTCGACATAGGTGCGGAAGCTCACGCCATCGATCGGCCCCTCGATGAACCATGGCGCATCGATCCGGTCATGGCGCAGGGCTGCCAGAAAGGTCATGGTCTTCCAGCGGCCGTGGGGAACCTTGGCGTGAAGTCTGCTCCCGCGCGGCGCCCATCCGCGCAAGGGCGCCATATCGGTCCTGGTCCAGGTCTCGTCGATGAAGACCAGCCGTTCAGCTTCGACGCGACCTTGATACTTTGCCCACTGGGCTCGCCGCCGCGCCACCTCGGGACGATCGCGTTCGCCAGCCGCCACGCTTTTTTTTGAAGCTGAGCTTCTCGGCATGCACGAAGTCCCACACCGAGTGGTAGTCGACCTTCAGGCCACGGTCGGCAAGCTCGGCAACGAGACCGCGTATCGTAAAATCGCCGTCCTTGATCCGTTGTGACAGCCAGACCGCGTGCTCGCCCGAAATTGCCTTCGGCTTGTAGCCGCCGATCTGGCCAGGCTCGACGCTGCCGGTCTCATCGACCCGCTTCATCCAACCGATCGCCGTGCTGATCGCTACCCCAAACTGCTTGGCGGCCCGATTGCGCGACATCCCGCCCTCGATCGCGGAAACAACACGCTTGCGGAGATCCAGAGAATACGGCTTCCCCATCCATGCTGGCCTCCTATCCAGCCAGCATGGTGAATCAGAAACACACTGATTTGGGAATCCCAAATCGATTCAACCTAACCCCATCCCGCTCTAGTCTAGATGGCAAGCGATTCGGCGTGGAACAGCCACCCGACGAATGCAATCAGCGTCAACGCGATCGAGGCGGTGACACTGACCAGCTTGATCGTCGTGATCGCCTTCAGCACCGAGACGGAGCGCGCCGCTGCATGCGGGTTGCCGTGCAGCAGAAGCCAGGCCAGCAGGCAATCCTCGATCAGGTCACTGAGCAGGTACACCGCCGGCACGACCAGGCCGAGCCACGCCGCGGACGGATGGATATGGTTGAGCCAGTGCGATGACGCCGCGCCCATCGCACCCGCCAGCGCCAGCATGACGATGAGGTCGAGCGGAAACAGGATCGGAAAGACGTACTTCATTCGCAGATTGGACTGTACCAGCGTGCCGAGCTGGCCGCCGGTGTAGCTCAACGTCTTCTCCGGAAAGCGGGTGGGAAACCGGTTGGCAAAGACGCGATCGGAGTAGCGGCCGACCCACCAGAACAGTCCGAACGCAATCACCACCAGGCCCGCGAGAATGACCGTCACGAGAGCTTGGTGGCTCATGCCGATCCGTTCCTGTCCGTGTTGAGGGAGCTGCTGACGGCAGCAGGCAAGATGATCGCGCGCACCGGCGAAATCCCTGAACGGAGAGAAAATCAACGCTATACCGCAATGAGTGTCGGTGAGATTCCCACCTTTTCAGAAATGTTGCAATTGAATTCTGCCGATCGCCGCGAGGCATGAGCACACGGCCGATACCGGTGCCGACAGTGCGCCCGTCACGCCGCGTGCACAGAGCCGCCTTCAATTGAAGATTGAATCTCGCCTGTATTCCGCCGTACATTGAGACTGCGAATTTTCACGGCGACCGCAGGGGCAACGGATGCCGAAAGATATTGTCATCATGTGCGACGGCACCGGCAACGAGATCGGCGCCAATATTTCCAACGTGCTGAAGCTGTTTCGCGTCGCCGACAAGCATGACCAGCAGCGGATCTACTATCATCCGGGTCTCGGCACGGTCGGCTTGCAGAACAGCTGGGGCCGTTTCAAGCAGCAGGTGCGCGGCCTGTTCGGGCTGGCCTTCGGCGCCGGTCTCGACGAGGATACGCTCGGCACCTACCAGTTCCTGTGCCAGATTTGGGAGCGCGGCGACCGGGTCTGGATGTTCGGCTTCAGCCGCGGTGCCTACACCGTGCGCGTGCTGGCGGCCTTCGTCCACGTGATGGGACTGTTGCCGGTCGACCAGCTCGACCTCGCGGGCTACGCGTTCTCGACCTACAAGAAGGCGAGCTCCGACGCCCAGAAGCCCGACGGGACGTTCGACGATGCCCCGTTGAAGGAAGCCTGGCATTTCAGCCAGATCGCCGGCGGCCGCAACATCGACATCGAATTCGTCGGCGTCTGGGACACCGTCGCCTCGATCATCGTGCCGCGGCAGGACAACTTCCTGTTCGACTTGCAGACGCTGCTGTTCACCCGGACCAATTCGAGCGTCAGGCGTTTCCGCCAGGCGATTTCGATCGACGAGCGCCGACGCATGTTCCGCCTCAACCGCTGGATCGAACCGCAGAAATTTCGCTCCGATCCGTTCGATCCGACAACGGCGGTGGAGCAGGACATCCGCCAGGTCTGGTTCGCCGGCGTGCACTCCGACGTCGGCGGCGGCTATCCGGAGGATCAGAGCGGGCCGTCGAAGTTTCCGCTGATCTGGATGCTCGAGCAGGCCAAGGCCGCCGGGCTGCACATGGACCAGGCACTGATCGATCATCTCGCCTGGGGGCTGCCGTTGCCGCCGCCGCACGTCCACGACTATGTGCCGCCAAGCGCGACCGCGCCGCTGCACAACTCGCTGACCGCCGCCTGGGAAATCCTGGAGTGGATTCCGAAGCGCGACAAATGGAAGGAATGGCCGGAGCGCAAATCCTTCCTCGGCTTCTACCTGCCGATGGGCGAGCCGCGGCCAATACCGGAAGGTGCCACCATCCATGCCTCAGTCGTGGAACGCATGGAGAAGGATGCGACCTATAAGCCGATCAACCTGCCGACGACCTACAAGGTCGAGCCGATGACGCCGCCCCCTGCGCCACCCGCGCCGACCACCTGATCGGCTCAGGCATTGATCGCATCCTTGATCCGCTTGCGGCTGAGCGGCAGGTCGCGAAGCCGCTTGCCGGTCGCGTGCGCAATGGCGTTGGCCAGTGACGCGGCGGCCGGGCCCTGCCCGGTCTCGCCGCTGCCGAGGAACGGCTCGCCGGGGCGATTGATGATGTGGACGGCGATGCTGTCCGGCACGGCATCGAAGCGCAGGATCGGGTAAGTCTGCCAGTCAATACTCGTGATCCTCGCATCGTCGAAAGTGACGCTCTCGTACAAGGTCCAGCTCGTCGATTGCACGATCGCGCCCTCGATCTGGTTGGTGATGCCATCCGGATTGACGACCTGACCGGCATCGACGGCGGCAACCGCGCGCACCAGCCGCGCGCGCCCGGTCTCGCGATCGACCTCCACTTCGGATACGATGGCGCAATAGGCGGCGAGATTCTTGTAGCGCGCGAACGCAAAGCCATAGCCGCGGTTTTGCGGTGCCTTCTGCCCGCGCGTCCAGCCGAATTCGCGGGCTGCCTTCTCGACCACTGCGCGGCCGCGCTGATCGTCGAGATGCTTCAAGCGAAACTCGACCGGATCGACGCCAGCAAGGTCCGCCAATTCATCCATAAAGCTCTCGATCGAGAACACATTGTGATAGGCACCGAGCGCGCGCATCGCGGAGATCCGCAGCGGCATGGCTGCAATGAAGTGATGCATCACATGCGCATTCGGAAAATTGTAGATCGGGATCGCGTTGCGGTCGCCGCCGCCTTCGGGCAGCGGCAACGGTTTTGGCGCAGGCACCGCGAACGATCGCGCCATGTGCTGGGCCGCGAGCAGTGAGCCGGCGCCGCCAGGCCGCATCGAATGGGTGTTGCTCCAGACCGCGAAATTCCAGTCGGCGATCTTGCCGGTGCCATCCAGCGATGCACTCAGCTTCGTCACCATCGCCGGACCATACGGCTCCCAGCCATGCTCCTGCTCGCGCATCCACTGCAGGCGAATTGGGCGGCCCGGAAACGCACGGGCAATCAGCGCGGCGTCGGCCGCGGCATCGTCGGCGCCGTTGTGGCCGTAGCAGCCGGAGCCCTCGACATGGATCAGCCGGACGCTCGATTGCGGCATGCCGAGCATCTCGGCGATCGCCTGCCGATCCGGATAGACGCCTTGCGTATGCGTCCACACCGTCATCGCGCCATCGACGAAATGCGCGACCGCGCAGGACGGCCCGATCGAACCATGCGACTGGTAGGGTCGCGTGTAGGTCGCTTCAAGCGATTTCGTGCCGCTCACCGCGGGATCGCTGCGTTCGAAGATCGAAAAATCCTGCGACGGCAGCCCGGTCAGCACATTTGCCAGGTCCTGTTGGTTCGGCAGCTTCGCGCTTTCCCGCCATTTCGCTGCCGCCGATAGCGCCTGCATCGCCTTGAACGCGGCAAATTCCTTCTCCGCTACCACCGCGAGGAAATTGCCGTCGCGCACGGTTCCGACCACGCCAGGCATTTTCTCGATCGCGCCGGTGTCGCATTCGGTGAGCTGCGCGCCGTAGCCCGGCGGACGCACGACGCGCGCATGTACCATGCCGGGCAGCCGCATATCCTGCACATAGGCCGCGCCGCCGGTGACCTTCGCGGGAATGTCGACGCGCGGCACCGGCTGGCCCATCACCTTGAAGCTTGCCGGATCCTTCAGGCGCGACGTCGGCTGCGCCTGGACGTGCAGCATGTCGGAGGCCACGAGCTCGCCATAGCTCAGGCGGCGGCCATCCGAAGCAATGACCGCCGCATTCTCGGTTCGCAGCCCGTCGGGCGGCAGGCCGAAGCGCCTGGCGGCCTCTGCTACCAGCAACGCACGCGCCTGCGCCGCGGCATGCAGGATCGCGGTGCCGCTGTCCTGCATCGAATGGCTGCCGGAGGTGTAGCCCTCGTTCGCCGTGAGCTTTGTATCAGCGGTGATCACCTTCAGCGCATCGAACGGGATATCGAGCTGCTCGGCGGCGATCTGCTGGAATGCAGTCTTAAATCCCTGGCCGAGTTCGGCCTTGCCGGTGAAGGCCGTGATCTGGCCGTCGGCATCGATCCGGATCCAGGAATCCAGATCGGGCGAGGTCGCGAGACTACCCGGCAACTTCGGCCCCTGCGCAGGCTTCTCCTGCGCCACAGCGTGACGCAGCGAGAAGCTGACGATCAGCGCGCCGCCGCCGGCGAGCACCCTGCGGCGATCGAGAACCAGCGGCGCGGTCATCGGACGCTCCTGTCGCTTGTGGCGTCGGCCGTGTCCATCAACCTGGCGGCGCGGTGCACCGCGCGCAGGATGCGCATATGAGTGCCGCAGCGGCACAGATGCGGCTCCAGCTCGGCGCGGATTTGCGCATCCGATGGTTTCGGGTTGCGCATCAACAGCGCCTGCGCGCGCATCATCATCCCGGCGATGCAGTAGCCGCACTGCGCGGCCTGCTCCTCCATGAAGGCGCGCTGGATTGGTGCCGGCGCGGCGACGGTGCCGAGCCCTTCCAGGGTGGTCACCTGCTTGCCCTCGACGAGCAGTAGCGGCGTGACGCAGGACAACACCGCCTTGCCGTCGACGATCACGGTGCAGGAGCCGCATTGGCCGAGCCCGCAGCCGAACTTGGCGGCATTGAGCGCGAGATCATCGCGCAGCACATAGAGCAGCGGCGTATCCGGATCGGCGTCGACCTGATGATCCCGGCCATTGACCTTCACTGTCGTCATGGCTTGCCTCGCTGTTTGGAGTCCGCAGACGCATCGCGCGCTGCAAGCGACGCGGGCCTGCACCGCGCGCGCATCGCGCACGGCCTTGTCGAGGTCGCTCCATGCCGGCCGCTTGCCGAATCGGGCGCGCAGGTAGTTCGCAAGCGCGACCATCTGCGCATCATCGATGCTCGGCGCGAAGCCGGGCATGATCGGGCTGCGCTCGCCCGCGACAGCGCCGACGCCTGACAGCACGATGTTGAGCAGGTTGCGCGGATCCGGGCTTGTAATCGCCGTGCTGAGCGCGAGGTTGACGCCGCCATAGGGCAGCGCCCGGTTGCCCTCATGGCAGGCCGCGCACGCCGCGGCATAGATCGCAGCACCTGCTGGTTGGGCTTGCGCCGCATCATCTGAAGACGTTTGCGCCAGGACATCCGCGGGCGGCCTGCGATCCTGCGCCGGCGCACCCGAAATATCGGCCATGTACACGGCAATCGCCCGCACGTCGCTATCGGCCACCGACGCCAGATTGCCGACCACTTCGGCCATCGGTCCGCGCGCGGTGCCGTGATCGCTGTGCCAGCCATGGCGCAGATAGGCGTACAGCGCGTCGGCGGTCCACCGCACCGGGGCGTGCGAAGAATCGTTCAGCGCATAGGCGTGCCAATTGTCGACATCGCCGCCGGCAAACTGCGCATTCACCCGCTCGGCGCCGAGCGCGTTGCGCGGCGTGTGGCAGGCGCCACAATGCGCGAGCCCCTCCACCAGATAGGCGCCGCGGTTCCATTCGGTGCCATTGGCTGCGTCGGAAGGCACATCGCCACTGCGAAGATACAGCAGCTTCCAGCCGGCGATCAGTGGCCGATAGTTGAGCGGAAATGCCAACTGATTGGCCGGTGGCGAGGCATGGACCGGCTGTCGCGTCATCAGGAACGCATACAGTGCACGGTCGTCCGCCTCGGAGACGTTGGTGAAATGATCATAGGGAAAGGTCGGATAGAGATGCCGGCCGTCGCGGCTGACGCCGGAGCGCATCGCGCGGACGAACGCCTGCTCCGGCCAGTCCCCGATACCGGTCTCGGCATCGGGCGTGATGTTCGATGAGAAGATGGTGCCGAACGGCGTGGGAACCGGAAGCCCTCCGGCATAATTCGCGCCACCCTGCACGGTATGGCAGGTGTTGCAATTGCCGATTGCCGCGAGGTCGCGGCCACGCTTGACCATATCAGGATCGAAGCTATCGGGCCGCGGCGGCGCAATGGCCGCGATCTGGGGCCACCAGGCGACCGCGAAGGCCGCCGCCGCGCCGGCGACCAGCACGATCGCAGCAATGCCTGTGATGATCCGCAGCCGACCCGTCATGCCTGAATTGAGTTTGTTGTTGGGACGTGTATTAACACGCTTCGTTCCGCTATCGTTCGCCCGCAAGACCTCGATCACCGCCTGTTGAACCCACAGACATCCGGGGAAGTCGCAAGGGATCAAACAACGGATCATGACCGTCCAGCCCGCCCTCGATCGCGCCTCCGCTCCACCCCTCGACGCGCGATCCGTGCTCAGTTCCGTGTTCGGCCTGTCGGACTTCCGCGGCGCGCAGGAGAAGATCATCCGCCACGTCACCGATGGCGGCAATTGCCTGGTGCTAATGCCTACCGGCGGCGGCAAGTCGCTGTGCTACCAGCTGCCGGCGCTGCTGCGCGACGGCTGCGGCATCGTGGTTTCGCCCCTGATCGCGCTGATGCGCGACCAGGTCGCGGGCCTCACCGAGGCCGGCGTCAACGCCGCGGTGCTGAATTCGACGCTGTCCTATGAGGAAGCCTCCGAGGTCGAGCGGCGGCTATTGGCCGGCGATCTCGATCTGCTCTATGTCGCGCCGGAACGGCTGCTGACGCCACGCTGCCTCAATCTGCTCGGCCAGGCGCAGATCGCGCTGTTTGCGATCGACGAGGCGCATTGCGTCTCGCAATGGGGCCATGACTTCCGTCCGGAATATATCGGCCTGTCCGCACTGGCCGAACGCTTTCCCAAGGTGCCGCGGATCGCGCTGACCGCGACCGCGGATGCGCTGACGCGGAAGGAGATCGCCGAGCGGCTCCAGCTCAGCGACGCGCCGGAATTCGTCGCGAGCTTCGACCGGCCCAACATCCGCTACGAGATCGTCGACAAGCAGAACGCCACAACGCAGCTGAAGAACTTCATCAGGGATCGGCATGCCGGCGACGCCGGCGTGGTCTATTGCCTCTCGCGCGCCAAGGTCGAGGACGTCGCGGCGGCGCTCAACGAGGCCGGCATTCCGGCGCTGCCCTATCATGCCGGGCTCGATGCCGGCGTGCGCGCCCGCAATCAGGACCGCTTCCTCAACGAGGATGGCCTCGTGATCGTCGCAACGGTTGCGTTCGGCATGGGCATCGACAAGCCCGATGTCCGTTTCGTGGCGCATCTCGATCTGCCGAAAAGCATCGAGGCCTATTACCAGGAGACCGGACGCGCCGGCCGTGACGGCAAACCGTCGGCGGCGTGGATGGCCTATGGACTCTCCGACATCGTGCAGCAGCGCCGCATGATCGATGAATCGACCGGCTCCGACGCCTTCAAACGCGTCTCGGTCGGCAAGCTCGACGCCCTAGTCGCACTGGCCGAGACCGTGCACTGCCGGCGGCAGCGCCTGCTCGGCTATTTCGGCGAGACGCGAGCCGATGAAAGCTGCGGCAATTGCGACAACTGCCTGACGCCGCCGCGTGTCCGCGACGGCAAGGTGCTGGCGCAGAAGCTATTGTCCTGCGTGTATCGCACCGGGCAACGCTTCGGCGCCATGCATCTGATCGACGTGCTGGTCGGCCGGCTGACCGAGCGGGTCAAGCAGTTCAACCACGATCAATTGTCGGTGTTCGGGATCGGCCGCGAGCTCAACGAGAAGCAATGGCGCGCGGTGCTGCGCCAGCTGGTGGCGATGGGCCATCTGCGCGCCGACAGCGACGCCTTCGGCGCGCTGAAACTGACCGACAGCGCCCGCGGCGTGCTGAAGGGCGAGACCGCGGTGATGCTGCGCGAGCAGCCGGAAGGGGCGCGCAACCGCGCGATCCGCGACAAGTCGCGCCGCGGCGAGCTTGCGCCCGCCGCCGACAGTCCCGGCGGCGTCGCCAGCCCCGCGCTGCACGCAGCGCTGCGCGCCTGGCGCTCCGAGGTCGCGCGGCAGCGTGGCGTGCCGGCCTATGTGGTGCTGCACGATTCCACCATCGACGGCATCGCCGCGATGCGTCCGGACACGCTGGGCGAGCTGCGCAACGTCGCCGGGATCGGCGACAAGAAGCTCGAGCATTACGGCGCCGAGCTGATCCGGATCGTGAAGGCCAACGAGAGCTGAACAGCCGGAGGCGGCGACTGCCTCCTGTTGGTGACGACACCGTGACACCGGCGCGACGCGGCTCTGTTTTGTCTCGTTGACGGCCGCCCGAGGCCGGCTCATCCTGACCGCGTTTCCTTAAACGATCCAGCAGAGGAGCCGAGCATGAGCAGCAAGCCGACGATCGTTCTGGTTCATGGATTCTGGGGCGGCGCAGCACACTGGAGCAAGGTGATCGTCGCGCTCTCGCGCAAGGGGCACACCGGCCTGCAAGCGGTGGAGATGCCGTTGACCTCGCTCGCGGACGATGCCGAACGCCTGCGCAAGATGGTCAGGCAGCAGAGCGGTCCGGTGCTGCTGGTCGGCCATTCCTATGGCGGCGCGGTGATCACCGAAGCCGGCGATCTGTCGAACGTGGTCGGCCTGGTCTACATCGCGGCCTTCGCGCCCGACGCCGGCGAGAGCCCCGGCGGCATCACCGCGGCGCTGCCGCCGGCAGCGATCGCCAATGTCGCACCGGACAGCGACGGCTACCTCTGGATCAAGCCCGACAAATTCCACGAGAGCTTTTGCCAGGACCTGCCTGCCGATGAAGCGCTGGTGATGGCGGTCACGCAGAAGGCTCCGCTTGCCAGCACGTTCGGCGACAACATCACCGCGCCGGCGTGGCGGAAGAAGCCGGTCTGGTACCAGATCTCCAGCGACGACCGGATGATCAATCCCGACAATCAGAAGCGGATGTCGGAACGGATGAATCCGCGCAAGATCATCACGCTCGCTGCCGGCCACGCCTCGCTGGCCTCGAAGCCGACAGAGGTGAGCGCCTTCATCGACGAAGCTGCGACCAGCTTGGCCGGCGCCTAAACACAAGTAGCGCCCGGATACCGCGGCCCTCGCCGCCCCGGCATAGGAGCCATACCCGACGGAGCAGCGCACGCGCTTGCGGGCCTCGCCGCAACAGCCCTAATCTTTTGTCACCGTGTCCAACGAGGCGCGGTCGAAGACAAGGCACAGGGAAGAGACGGGCCATGGCTCATGACAGCGCCGCGCGCACAACTGCGCGCCCTGCCGAAACCGGATCGTTCGACGCCGTGGTGATCGGCGCGGGCTTCGCCGGCATGTACATGCTGCACCGGCTGCGCGGGCTCGGCTTCACCGCGCGGGTCTATGAGGCCGGCGGCGGCGTCGGCGGCACCTGGTACTGGAATCGCTATCCGGGCGCGCGCTGCGACGTCGAGAGCCTGCAATATTCCTTCTCGTTCTCCGAGGAACTCGACCAGGACTGGAGCTGGTCGGAGAAATATTCTCCCCAGCCCGAAATTCTCGCCTACGCCAATCATGTCGCCGATCGCTTCGATCTGCGCAGCCAGATCGTGTTCGACACCCGCGTTACCGCGGCGACCTTCGACGAGCAGGCCGGCACCTGGCAGATCGAGACCGATCGCGGCGACAAGATCACCGCGAAATTCTGCATCATGGCGGTCGGCTGCCTGTCGGCGCCGAACCGCCCGGCCTTCCCCGGGATGGCGGATTTCCGCGGCCCGATCTATCACACCGGTGAGTGGCCGCATGATGGGGTGGATTTCACCGGCCTGCGCGTCGGCGTGATCGGCACCGGTTCGTCGGCGATCCAGTCGATCCCGATCATCGCGCAGCAGGCTTCCGCGCTCACGGTGTTTCAGCGCACCGCGACCTGGTCGGTGCCAGCCTGGAATGAGCGGCTGTCGGCAGAATATCTGAAGGAGGCCAAGGCGCATTATCCGGAGCTGCGCGCCAAGGCCCGTGCGCGGCCGACCGGATTCTATTTCCCGTTCAATGCCCAGCCCGCCTTGCAGGCCAGCGAGCAGGAACGCGAACGGCTGTATGAAGAAGCCTGGCAGCGCGGCGGCCTGCCTTTCCTCGGCGCGTTCGGCGACCTCCTGTTCGAGAAGGCGGCCAACGACACCATCGCCGATTTCGCGCGCGAGAAGATCCGCGGCATCGTCAAGGATCCCGCCACCGCCGAGCTGCTGTGTCCGCGGAACGTGTTCGGCTGCAAGCGGCTCTGCGTCGATACCAATTATTTCGAGACCTACAATCTGCCGCATGTGAAGCTGGTCGATGTGTCGAAGACGCCGATCGAGCGCTTCACGCGTGACGGAATCGTCGTCGGCGGTACCGAGTACAAATTCGATGCGGTCGTCTCCGCCACCGGCTTTGCCGCCATGACCGGCTCGTTCGACAAGATCGCGATCACCGGCCGCGGCGGACGAACGCTGGCGGAGAAATGGCGGGCCGGCCCGCGCGCCTATCTCGGGCTTGCCTCGGAGGGCTTTCCGAACCTGTTCATGATCACCGGGCCCGGCAGCCCGTCGGTGCTCGCAAGCATGATCCAGGCGATCGAGCAGCATGTCGACTGGCTGGCGGATTGCCTTGGCCACATGCGCGACACCGGCGCAGGCACCATCGAGGCGATCCGCGACGACGAGGACGCCTGGGTCGCCCATGTCAACGACGTCTCCACGGTGTCGCTGCGCTCGACCTGCAGCTCGTGGTATGTCGGCGCCAACATCCCGGGCCGGCCCCGCGTGTTCATGCCCTATATCGGCGGCTTCCCGATCTACGTGCAGAAGTGCAACGAGGTGATGAATTCGGGCTATGACGGCTTCGTGCTGCAGGGCGGACGCAACGGCAATGCGCCGCCGCAGGTGCGCTTCACCGAGCGCTGGCAGGTGCCGCTCGACATCGAGGTGATCTCGCCGGCCGCGGTCGCCGCCAAACGGGTTCCCGTGGTCTGATCGCCGGCGGTATCCCCGCCGGGATTGCACATGATAGTGTCGCGCCGGGCGCCGTTTCGCATCGCGGGCCGCACGGGGGATGATGGCCGACACGGCGTTGCAGGGATTGATCGAGCGGATCGGCGCCGACCACGTGGTGCGCCGGCTTGGCATCGAGGCCGCGCATGAGAAGCAAGTGTTCGGCCAGGGCACCTTGCTGTTCAATGTCGAGAACTGGAAGCTGGCGCCGCGGATCGTCACGACCGCGCTGAAAGTTGCCGGCCTCCATGGCCGCGCGCGACGCAACGCCGACCGGGTCGCGGTGCGGCGCAATTTGGTGACGTCGGCACGGCTGCCGGCGGCGTTCGACGGCTTCACCATCCTGCAGCTCAGCGATCTCCACGCCGACATCAGCCAGGGCGCGATGCGCCATCTGGCCGACATCGTACGCTACATCGACTGCGACATCTGTGTCCTGACCGGCGACTATCGCGGCAAGACGTACGGCCCGTTCGAGACCAGCCTTGCGCTGATGAAGGAGCTCTGCGCGCGGGTCAAGCGGCCGCTCTACGGCATCCTCGGCAACCACGACAGCATCCGCATGACGCCGGCGCTGGAGGCGATGGGCATCAGGATGCTGTTCAACGAGCAGGAGCCGATCACGCGCGATGGCGCGACGATCCATCTCGCCGGGATCGACGACGCGCATTTCTACCGCACCGACGACATTGCGAAGGCCGCCGCGGCGATCCCGCGCGACGGCTACGCGATCCTGCTCGCGCACACGCCGGAATCCTATCGCGCGGCGGCAGCGGCCAACTTCGACCTGATGCTGAGCGGCCATACCCATGGCGGCCAGCTCTGCCTGCCCGGCGGCATCGCGATCAAGCTGGAGGCGCGGCTGCCGCGCCGGATGGGCCGGGGCGCCTGGCGTTTCGGCGAACTCGCCGGATACACATCGGCCGGTGCCGGCACCAGCCTGGCGCCGGTGCGGCTGAACTGCCCGGCCGAGATCACGGTGCATACGCTGCGGCGGCTGAGCTAGCTCCGATACCAGGAGTGGCGCGCATGCCAAAACATCGAGAACAACCCCATGCAAAGGAGCCGGTGGTCGTCCGATAGGTAATGGAGTATGGCTATCAGCCCCTATGCGATCTCCTCCGCGGAGAGAGCGTGAGCGGAGGTCTCAATTGCCCTTCTTCGCGCTCGCGCTCTGCTCGGTCACCGTGCAGGTGATCAACAGCGTGTAGCCGCGCGCATCCTTGACGATGTCGGACGTCTCTTTCTTGGTTCCGTCGCGCCATTCGGCGGTCCGGTACGACACCGCGCTGTTGTCGAGGAAGTCGCGCAGCGCGCCGGTCTTGATGGCGAAGTTGATGTTTTCCGGGATCGATCCCGTGGCCCGCGCCATCCTGACCGCGTCGAGCTTCGAGGCCACCACACCGACCACCGCGCCGCCGAGATCGAACAGCGGTCCGCCGCTGTTACCGGGCTGCACCGCAGCGCTGATCTGCAAATGACGCGTGTCGTTGAGGATGCCGCTCAGCGAAGAGACGATGCCCGTGGTCACGGTGGAATCGGATGTCAGCAGGCCATGATAGGGATAACCGATTGCCACGACTCCGTTGCCCACCTGAATCGCGTTCTGCCGGATGCTCGCGACATCCTTGAACGGGCTTGGCGCCTGCAGCAGCGCGAGATCGTTGGTCTCGTCGTCGGACACCAACCGCAATTTGACCGCTGCCGCGCCGCTCAGATTGCCGGTGATCTCGGTGCAACCTTCGATGACATGATGGTTGGTAACGATGTGGCCGCCATCGCTGACGACGAAGCCGGTGCCGGTCCCAGATCGCGCCTGCTTCGCGGGCGGCGTGCTGGGGCCTGCGGCCTGCTGCGGCGGCGCAGCCGCAGGCTTGGCCGCGACCGCGAACTCGCCGGCATTGGCGACGCCGTTCTTCTTCACCGAAACCACGCAGTTGAGCAACGCGGGCAGCAATTGCCCGGTTTGATTCAGGTTGAACTGAAACAACTGTCCCTGCGCGAACGCCGTCATCTGGCGCGCCTTGCGGAACTGGTTGACCAAGTTGGAATTGACCGGCATCTCGACATTGACGAGTTGGCTGCCGAGCGGCATGCCGTAGACAGCGAACGCGGGCTGTCCGTCGAAGGTCAGCGCAAGCGGGAAGGCCTCGCCCGGCGTCAGGCGCCAGCTCTCATGGGCAAAGCCGAGCCGCCAGCTGCCATTCGCGGCAATCGCGACGACGAAGTAGATGCCGCTTTGATAGACCGTCGCGGCCGAGCAATGCGTGAACGCACCGCTCTTGTCGTCGGTGAAGGCGCCGCCCTTCCAGTTGCCGACCGTGATCGAGCCGTAGGGACCGCGGGCATGCGATGGAGTTGCGGACGTGAACAGCCACGCGGCCAAAACGGCCACCCAGATCACAACTCTCATGACGCACACTCCCCAGCCACAACCCATTCTAGGAGGAAGAAATTCACCCGCAAGTGGTGCGCGGCTCAGCCTTTGGTCCTGCCACCGCGCAATACCGCCGCAGATGAGGCCATCGCCACATCCTCAGGTTACACCTGTAACGTTCCTATTATGTTCCTAGAATGTCAACCCAGACATATTTCGTCGGTCATGCCGGCGGATGGCTACTGCGGATCCCGAACCGAGGATTGCGCCGAGTCGTTGGAATCGCTGAACCAGTACCGGGATGCGAGGGCGTGGACGCCGATGCCGATCAGGAAGATGCCCGCGTACAGCTCGACCGCGTGATTCATCCCCAGCAGGCGGGCGCGCAGCCCAGCAGCGTGGCCCTGGTAGGTCCAGAACCAATGCCCCACGGCGACGATGCCAAGGCCAAGTGCGGCGATGGCCCGGCCGGCCGCATTCATCATCCTCACGCGAAGGTCTCCCGACTCGCCCGGCCCGGACAGGATACCGAGAGAAGCTGACGCCGACCTGACGCGGAGAGATGGAACGTAGCCCGGATAGCGCGAAGAAGCGTAGCCCGGATGAAGCCAACGGGTCGCGCGAATGCGCACCCGATGACAGGCTCCGCGCAATCCGGGGATCTCGCGCCGCGGAGAAACCTATCCCGGATTGCGCTGCGCTCCATCCGGGCTACGAAGCTGTATGCGGGGAGAGCAGATCCCCACCCGCTTTGCTCTGTCGAGCAAAGCGACCTCCCCTTTTCAAGGGGAGGTAAGATGCGTGCGACGCCTCAGCCGTTGCGGAACGCGTAGGCGTAGCCGTTGAGCGCCGGGGCGCCGCCGAGATGGGCGTAGAGCACCTTCGATCCGGCCGGGAAGAAGCCCTTCTGCACCAGATCGATCATGCCCTGCATCGACTTCCCCTCGTAGACGGGGTCGGTGATCATGCCTTCGAGCCGCGCGCTGAGGCGGATCGCCGCCTTGGTCTCCTCCGACGGCACGCCATAGGCGGGATAGGCATAGTCCTCGATCAGCACGACATCATCCTCGACGATGTCGCGGCCGAGTTCGACCAGCCTGGCGGTGTTCTGCGCGATCGACAGCACCTGCGCCTTGGTCTGCGCGGGCGTGAACGAACCGTCGATGCCGATCACGTTGCGCGCGCGCCCATCGGCGGCGAAGCCGACCAGCATGCCGGCATGGGTCGAGCCGGTCACCGTGCAGACCACGATGTAGTCGAACTTGACGCCGAGCTGGCGCTCCTGCGCGCGCACCTCTTCGGCGAAGCCGACATAGCCGAGCCCGCCATATTTGTGCACCGAGGCGCCGGCCGGAATCGCATAGGGCTTGCCGCCCGATGCCTTGACCTCCTCGATCGCCTGCTCCCAGCTCTTGCGGATGCCGATGTCGAAACCTTCGTCGACCAGGCGCACGTCTGCGCCCATCACGCGCGACAGCAGGATGTTGCCGACGCGGTCATAGACGGCGTCCTCATGCGGCACCCAGCTCTCCTGCACCAGCCGGCACTTCATGCCGATCTTGGCCGCGACCGCGGCAACCATGCGGGTGTGGTTCGACTGCACGCCGCCGATCGAGACCAGCGTGTCGGCGTTGGAGGCGATCGCGTCGGGGATGATGTATTCGAGCTTGCGCAGCTTGTTGCCGCCATAGGCAAGCCCGGAATTGCAATCCTCGCGCTTGGCATAGAGCTCGACCTTGCCGCCGAGATGCTTGGACAGCCGATCGAGCTTCTCGATGGCGGTCGGCCCGAAGGTGAGCGGGTAGCGCGCGAACTTCTCCAGCATGCTGGCATCCTCTTGGGTGGTCTGGAATGGCGGCCAGATCTATCATCACCGGTGCGAAAGGTGCTCTCTAACTCAGGCCGCGTATTCGTAGAAGATTGCCGAATTGGCCATAGATGATATGTTTTCTCTCACAAGATCGATCAATCATGAGAGATTCTTCCATGGCAGCACGGCTCGACCGCATCGACCTCAAGATATTGAGATTGCTGCAGAAGAACGGCCGGCTCAGCAATGCCGAGCTGGCCGAACTGGTCGGCGTCAGCCCCGCCACCTGCCATCGCCGGACCCAGGCGCTGTTCGACGAGGGCTATCTGAGCGGCGTCCGCGCCATGGTGGCGCCGCGCAAGCTCGGCAAGGGCACGCTGGTCATGGTCGGCGTCGTGCTCGACCGCTCGACGCCGGAGAGCTTTGCGAGCTTCGAGCAGGCGGTGGCGAAACTCAAATGCGTGCTCGACTGCCACCTCGTCGCCGGCGATTTCGACTACTTCCTCAAGATCCGCGCCGGCGACGTCGACGACTTCAAGCGCATCCATGGCGACCAGCTCATCGCGCTGCCCGGCGTGCGCCAGACCCGCACCTTCTTCGTGATGAAGGAGGTGGTGGACAATGCGGCGCTGGAGTTTTGAGCTGGCGCAAGCGGACTGTCGTCACGTTTTAGCCGTTCGCCAGTCAAGTTCAAAACTCCAACATTTCTCAACGCTTGGGCATTTTGACCGACCAATCACGACTAATCAGGTTGACCCCTGCGTGCAATTAACCGGGTATACTCGGAAACTACGATTCGCGCGCTTTGGGGTGGGCCGTGTCCGAACCGACAAATATCTGGAAATTTGTTGAAGGGCTGCGCGCAGGCAGGATGCGCGTTCCAAACTTCCAACGCGGGTTTGTTTGGGAGTCTGAGCCTGCACTCGCAACATTTGCGAATAAGTCGTCGGCGAGGTGAAGCATGCCTCCGAAAGCCTATGATGACGATCAGGTCGAGTACGAAGTCATTCCCCGCCACGGAAGAGACCTGCTTGCGCCTGACCCTCATAGTTATGAGGCAGTATTTGCGCCAATTCACTCCGTGGGATTAGGCGAAATTCTCACTGTTCTCACGCTGCTGTATGTCTGCACGATTACCGCATTCAACGCAGCGTATTTCGCTAACGTTCCCGGCAACTTTGTGGAGTTCTTCTCCCTCACCGATTTGATCCAGACCAATCTTCCAATCATTCAGTATTTCTTCCAAGTGTTCATCACTTACACGCTGGTGGCATCTTTTTTTGGATTTGTGTGCGGAATGGCCGGAGTGGATATTCCGGGAACGGTGCGAAACTTCCTCGAGCCGTTCATCGTCGATTCCCATATTCAGCCCCGCAAGTTTTGGCTCAGCGTTACAACTGCGATTGTGCTTTTCTGGATATACGTTGGCGTTATGGATGCCATGCATGTCACGAATTTCACCGCGCGCATGATTCCAACCTTTATATTTCAGGCCGTCCTTCTGTACGCTTTTTGGGTCGGTTTCAAATATTCGCTCGTGCCAGCGCGACAGCTCGCCGGGGCCGCATTCATCGCGCTATTTGTGTGCTCCAATAACGCTGGCCACGCTTGGATAAAAAGTCAAATTGCCGATCCGACTCATATCCAAGCGATCCAAGACAAAGAAGGCAATTGCCACGACCGCAATATACTTCGCAATTCCAGCAGCGGGCTACTCCTGCATAATCCATCGCTAAATCAGTTTGAGTTTCGCAGTAAGGATACTATCAAGACGATTTTTCAAAATCGAGGCTGCGTTTGACGCGACGACGCTAGCGGTTTGAGATGCGAAAGCGCTGCTGCGCCCTTCTATGCGTCATGGATAGAAGGTGAATCGCGTTGGTGAGCACCGGGAAGACCTGAAAGTATTCCAACGAAATTGGCGAAGCATGGGTCCGCCGTCCGTCCGTTCTAGCGCGCATTCCAAGCATACCGGCCACAGTGTCAAAATTCGCAAAAGGCCATCAGCGGACATTGCGCTAGTTGTTGCGATCGCCTACGAGATGCGCGCCGTGGCGCTCCAGTCCCCGATATCGTGCAGCTTTGTCCGGATCAGATCAAACCGCTTTACCGCGGCAGCAATAGTCTGCTGCCGGTCAAGATCAAAGGACCCGTCCGGCCGAATCGGAATTGCCGCAGTGAGCTGGCGGGCACGTCCAGAGAATAGCTTGGCTTCGTAGATGAAGTTGCCGGCCGCAATGGAGCGGCGGAGTTCCGAAGCAAGATAGTCGAGGTCAATCTGGTCACTAAGAATTTCGATCCCAATCACATCGTCCGTTATCGTGTACTTTTCTTCTCGACGGACGAACACCTTGCCCACCGCCTTGGCACCATTTGCGATAACGGTGACGAGAGGCTTGGTTTCAACTGGGATCTTATTAGCCTTTAGCCATTTGGCCGAGATACTCCCCTTGATGGCGTTAGCTTCCTTGAAGCAAGAGAACACCGGCACATCTCCGCGGTTCTTCTCTATGTCCTCATTCCTGACGCGTTCCCCCGAGCGCACTTTGAAGAATCTGTCATCTGATAGTGAGACCGTTGCGGTAGGACCGTCGGTCAACGCGGCTAGTTCGGCCTTCGCCGAGGCCAAGTCGGCCACAATCTCTTCGATCTGGGTGATGGCATCGTCGATGAATTCGGTGCGCTCGACCGCAGCAGCCTGCACCCCAAGCTCCACAAGCTCTTCTTCGGACCAAAACCGAGCAATGTCCCAGCGATCACTTGCGCTAAAATCCTCTGGCGAAACGATCTTTACCAGTGTGCTAGCCGCTGCCTTTGATGCATCCCGCTTCTCATCCCAAGCTATGAAACGGTCCGCCACTTCTTCGAGATCGTTGTCGTCGGGCGTCGGCACGCGTCGAACGTCCAATGTCTCGCCGATTGACCGCACGTAGCCGCAGAACACCGGTGGCCTGCTATCGACCTCGGTATGCCGTCGTTCCAAGACAAGGATGCTCGTGGGCTGCGACGTATTGAAGAACGAATTTCGCGGGAGGGTGATCGACGCGAGAAGATTGCACTCATCCAAAAGCTTCTGTTTTGGCCTAGCTTCCGTTCGATTGAGCATCCCGAGCGGGACGATGATATAGGCACGGCCGCCAGGTTTCAAAGCACCAGAGATATAGCGCATAAACAGCGCCTCTAGTCGCCCGTTATCAACGCGACTACTCGCTAGGCGTGGACGAGGGCACGACGAATCTTTGCGTCCTCAGTCTCTGAGCCGGAATATAGCTCGCGGAGAACTGATGATCGATAGTGGTGTCGCGAAGGCCGCCTAGGGTCAGGGGCTGATGCCGATGCGTTCTCGGCGCCCGTCCGTCCAAAGTTCAATAGCAGACCTCCAGCTGCAGAACGTCACAGCTCAAGTGGATGCGCGCGTGTTTCCGGGAGGCGCATGATGCCGTAAGCTGTGCGCAGCCAACCTCGCGCCCAGCGGAGTGCCAGGCCGACCATTCAGAGCATTGCAACGCTGCGCACGGCCGACGTTGGCGACAAGCCGATAGAACCGGGAGGACGTCATGACGATGCGACCCGACCCTACGTTTCACGCCTCGCCCAAGCTTGCGATGGAGGCGCCGCCGGAGCAATTCGCCTATACGCTGCTGCTCAGTCCCGACTTCAAGAAACCCGACGCGCTCGCGGTGATCGACGTCAGGCCGGGCTCGAAGACCTACGGCAAGATCGTCCACACCGTGACGATGCCGAACAAGGGCGACGAGTTCCATCACTTCGGCTGGAACGCCTGCTCCTCCGCACTGTCACCGCTCACAGGGCATGCCTTCATCGAGCGGCGCTACCTCATCATTCCCGGACTGCGGTCGTCGCGCATCTACATCATCGACACCAAGCCCTCGCCGCTCGAAGCCAAGATCCACAAGATCATCGAGCCGGAGGAAGTGTTCAAGAAGACCGGCTACTCGCGGCCGCACACTATTCATTGCGGACCGGACGGCATCTATGTCTCCACCCTCGGCGGCGGCGGCAAGGACGGCACGCAAGGCCCGCCCGGCATCTTCATCATGGATTGCGAGACCTTCGACGTGCTCGGCCGCTGGGAGATCGACCGCGGGCCGCAAACGCTGCACTATGATTTCTGGTGGAACCTGCCGCGCGATTACATGGTGTCGAGCGAGTGGGCGCTGCCGCCGCAATTCGAGAACGGCATCGTGCCTGAGGACCTGCTGGCGAACAAATACGGCCACCGGCTGCATTTCTGGGATTTGCGCGCGCGGCGCAACGTGCAGACCATCGACCTCGGCGCCAATCACCAGATGGCGCTCGAGGTCAGACCCGCGCATGATCCGATCCGCGAATACGGCTTTGTCGGCGTCGTCGTCGACACCACCAACCTCGAAGCCTCGATCTGGACCTGGTGGCGCGAGGGCGGAAAATTCCACGCCGAGAAGACCGCGGTCATCCCGCCCGAGCCGGCGCCGAAGGAGAAGCTCCCGCCGCTGCTGCAGGGGTTCGGCGCCGTGCCGCCGCTGGTGACCGACATCGACCTGTCGATGGACGACCGCTTCCTCTACGTCTCCTGCTGGGGCACCGGCGAAATGCGCCAATACGACGTCCGCGATCCGCGGAAGCCGAAGCTCGCACGCTCGGTGCATATCGGCGGCATCGCCCGCCGCACGCCGCATCCGAACGGCAAGGCGTTTGCCGGCGGCCCGCAGATGGTCGAGATCAGCCGCGACGGCAAGCGGGTGTACTGGACCAACTCGCTGTATTCGACCTGGGACGACCAGTTCTATCCCGACGGCATGCCGGGCGCCGAGGTGATGGCCAATGTCGGCGCCAACGGGGGGCTGGAACTCGCCAAGGACTATTTCGTCGACTTCCCCGAGGGCTATCGCCCGCATCAAATCCGCCTCGAGGGCGGCGACTGTTCGACGGATTCGTTCTGCTATCCGTCGGTCTGACATTGAGTGGCGTCGATCCGACGGCCATCTGGCTGTGGTTCGCGATCATCGCAAGCGGCCTCTATCACGGAATCAATCCGGGCATGGGCTGGCCGCTCGCGGTGTCCGCGGGCCTGATGGACAAATCGCCGCGCGCCGTGGTCGGCGCGCTGCTGCCGCTGTCGGCGGGCCATCTCGCAGCGATGCTGCTCGTGCTGCTGCCGTTCGCGCTGCTGATCGCGCTGGTGGAATGGCAGCGCCCGATCCAGGTCGCGGCCGGCATTATCGTCATCGGCTTCGGCCTGATGCGCCTGGTCGATCGCCGCCATCCGCGCGCCCTCGCGCGGATTCCGCCGGCCAGATTGGCGCTCTGGTCGTTCGCTGTGGCGATTGCACATGGTGCAGGCCTGATGCTGCTGCCGATCTATCTCGGCCTCTGCGCGACGTCATCGGCGCACGACGGCCACACGGCCGCAGCCCGGATGATCGACCAGAATCTGGCGATGGCGCTCCTGGTCGCATTCGTCCACACCGCCGCCATGCTGTGTGCCGGTGGCCTGCTGGCATGGCTGGTCTATCGCTATCTCGGCGTGAGATTCGTTGCGCGGAGCTGGTTCAACCTGGAGATGGTCTGGGCGCTCAGCCTGGTTCTTGTGGGCACCGCAGCGCTTGCCGTCAGTGTCGCGGCGTAGCGCTGAGCTGCCCGGTCGGCCGTGCCGCTCAAGGGAGTAATCCTTTCATCCGACTTGATGGGGTGCGCAAACCGGCGCACTCTGTTCCGGAAACCTCACGAGGCTGCAGGGGAGCGCGGACACACGGGGACATTGATCCGCGGATGATGATCATGAACGCTACGGCGATGCGATTGGTCATACCGTTGCTGGCACTTGCCGCCGGCGGCACGGCGGCGCTCGTCTTCGGTATCCGCCAAACCCAGCAGATCCTGAGCACAAGCCCGCGCCTGATGGCGACGGCGCCATCCGCTCCCACACAAGACGCACCAAACCAAGACAGGACCGCGCTGGCGAAGGCACAAACCGAGACAGCGGCCCTGACCGACGCCCTCGCAGGATCGTCGCCGGCAACGGGTGGCGACGCGGTGCCGGAATTCGACGTCGTCAACATCGAGCCGACCGGCGGGACCGTTGTTGCTGGCCGGGCACCCCCGGGCACGACGGTGGAATTGCTGCGCAACGGCGAGGTGCACGATCGCGCCGTGGCCGACAAATCCGGCCAGTTCGTCATGGTGCCGCGCCCGCTTCCGCCGGGAAATTACGACCTGACCCTGCGCATGACGCGTGACGGCAAGCAGGTGACCTCGACGCAGAGCGTGGCCGTGGCGCTGGATGCTGCGGCACGGGAGCGGCCGATGGTGGCACTGATGGCGCCGGACAAGCCGGTGCGTGTGCTGTCGCAACCTGCCGCGGCGGCGCCGGCGGCCGGCAAGGTGACCGTCGAGGCGGTCGAGACCGAACCGGGGGGCAAGCTCCATGTCAGCGGTCAGGCCGCGCCCGGGGCAACCGTCCGGTTCTATCTCAACGGCGGCTTGATCACGTCGGCCACCGCCGACCAGACGGGACACCTCTCGGTCACGATCAACCAAGGCGTCACCGCCGGCGACTACCGGATCCGGCTCGACGATGTCGACCCCGGCTCGGGCAAGGTCCGTGCACGCGCCGAAGTGCCGTTCAACGTTCCGGACGCGGCCATGACCGCGTCGATCCCGGCGTCGAGCGGTGCGAATGCAACCACACCGCAGCTCGCGGCGGCGACGCCCACCGCCGCATCAAGCTCCCCCTCCGCCGTCATCGTGCCGAAGATCGCGACGACCACCGTCGTCCGCGGCGACAGCCTGTGGCGGATCAGCCAGCGCGCATTCGGCGCCGGGCAGCGCTACGCCGTGATCTATCGGGCCAACGCGCAGCAGATCCGTAATCCCAATTTGATCTATCCCGGCCAGGTCTTCGTCGTGCCGGCACGGTGAGACCGGCGTTGCGCCAACGGTCATTTGCCGGGGGATTTCAGGAAAGCGACGATCCTGGCGCGATCCTCCGCCGAGCGCACGCCGGTGTACGGCTTCATGCCGTTACCCGACACCACGGCCTCGGGATCCTCGATGAAGCGCAGCAGTGTGCGCTCATCCCAGACGATGCCGGATGATTTCATCGCCTCCGAATAGGGAAAGTTCGCGACCGATCCGGCCTTGCGGCCGACGATATTGTGCAGGTTCGGGCCGACACGGTTGTCGCCGTCCCTGACGGTGTGGCAGGTGCGGCAGGAATTGTTGAACGCCTGCTCACCGGACACGCCTGCATCCTGACCATGAGACGGCGTCAACGGCAGGGATATCAACCCGCAAACGACGACGATGAATCCTTGACGCATCGATCGCTCCGTCGGAAGTGCCATGCCGTCAACGCAGAGATCACGTGAAAGGTCCGCTCGCGGCAGGGCCCACATCTGGCGGAGCCACGCGCGCCGCACTAGATGTGCCCGCATGCAGCACCCCGCCCTCGAGGATTTCGTCGCCGGCCACCAGCGCCTGTTTGTCCTGACCGGGGCCGGATGCAGCACCAATTCGGGCATTCCCGATTACCGCGACAGCGACGGCAACTGGAAGCGGACGCGGCCGGTCACCATCCAGGCATTTCTGGGCGAGGCTGCGACGCGGCAGCGCTACTGGGCGCGCAGCATGGTGGGGTGGCGGCGGTTCGGCCGCGCGGCGCCGAACGGCGCGCATCGCGCGCTGGCGAAGCTCGAACAGCAAGGTCGCTGCGAGCAGCTCGTGACCCAGAATGTCGACCGGCTGCACCAGGCCGCGGGCAGCGAGCATGTGATCGACCTGCACGGCCGGCTCGATGTGGTGCGCTGCCTCGGCTGCAGCGCAACGATGCCGCGTGAGCAGTTTCAGGGCGAGCTGGCGCGGCTCAATCCGGCCTGGCTCACGCTCGATGCCGCCGACGCGCCCGACGGCGATGCCGATCTCGAGCAGGATTTTTCATCATTCGCGGTGCCGGCCTGCACGGCCTGCGGCGGCGTGCTGAAGCCCGACGTGGTGTTCTTCGGCGAGAACGTGCCGCGCGAGACGGTGGCATCGGCACAGGCGCATCTCGAGCAGGCCGACGCCGTGCTGGTGGTCGGCTCCTCGCTGATGGTCTATTCCGGCTTTCGCTTCGTCCGGATGGCAGAGCAGCTCGGCCTGCCGATCGCCGCCGTCAATCTCGGCCGCACCCGCGCCGACGATTTGCTCACGCTCAAGGTCGAGGCCCAGTGCGAGACGGCGCTGTCGTTTTTGCTGTAGGCCGCTGCCGCTTCAGCTCAGCGCTCCCCAATAGGATCGTCATTCCGGGGCGACGCGAAGCGTCGAGCCCGGAATCCATTGTTCCGCATCGCCCGTGGCTCAATGGATTCCGGGCTCGCGCCAAGAGGCGACCCCCGGAATGACAACTCCCGTGAGAAATCGCCCTCTACGCGCGATGGCGCGGCGCCTTGGCCATCGGCATGTTGGCGTTCCAATGCGTCCAGCTGACGCTGGCGAGACTGCCGAGATCCGTCGCCAGCGGACGGCGGGTACGGCGCTCGTACTCGGCGATGCAGCGGCCTGATTCGCCAATCTTGCGCTGCAATTCGTCGATCGTCATCTGCGTCGCGCGGCCGCAATTGGCCTTGCCGAGCTGATCCGCCTCGATCGCCTTCAAGGCCGCACGCAGCTTCTTGAGCTGCGCGCGCTGCCAGGCGATGTGACTGTCGCTGTCTACCGTCATGTGGCCGCCACCATCTTTGATCGTTGCACGCCATTGGGAACCTCGATGTCGACTTCGAGCATCGAGACGAACTTGCCGCGGTCCATCCGGACCACGACCTTGTCGGGATCGACGTCGATGTGCTTGGAGACCACGCTCAGGATTTCCGAGCGGAGCGTCTCCAGCAGGTCGGGTGCGCCGGTCCGGCCGCGCTCATGCGAAAGCAGGATTTGCAACCGCTCCCGCGCGACGGGCGCCGATGCGGCGCGGCCGCCGAACAGCCGCATTACGTTCATCATGCCGCCCTCCGTCGCAGCAACCTGTCCATCAGCCCCTTGCGCTCGACCGGCACCACCATCTCGACCGCTTCGCCCATCAGGCGCCGCACTGCGTCGGTATAGGCCTTGGCCGGCGCGCTGCCCGCCGCGTTCAGCGTCACCGGGCAGCCGACATTGGAGGCGCGCAGCACGTCCTGGCTCTCTGGGACGATGCCGAGCAGCGGCGTGGCGAGGATCTCCAGGATGTCGTCGATCGACAGCATCTCGCCGCGCGCGGCGCGGCCGGCATCATAGCGGGTGACCAGAAGATGCTTCTCGACCCGCTCGCCGCGCTCGGCGCGGACCGTCTTGGAATCCAGCATGCCGATGATGCGGTCGGAGTCGCGCACCGACGACACTTCCGGATTGGTGACGATGATGGCTTCGTCGGCATAGCGCATCGCGAGCGTCGCGCCGCGTTCGATGCCGGCCGGGCTGTCGCACAGGATCCAGTCGAACTTGGTCTTGAGGTCGGCGATCACGCGCTTGACGCCCTCTTCGGTCAGCGCGTCCTTGTCGCGGGTTTGCGATGCCGGCAGCAGCCAGAGATTTTCCAGCCGCTTATCGCGGATCAGGGCCTGCGGCAGCTTGGCGACGCCCTGCACCACATTGATGAGGTCGAACACCACGCGCCGCTCGGCGCCCATCACGAGGTCGAGGTTGCGCAGGCCGACGTCGAAATCGATGACGACGACGTTCTGGCCCATTTGCGCAAGCGCCGCGCCCAAGGCGGCAGTAGAGGTCGTTTTGCCGACCCCGCCCTTCCCAGACGTCACGACCAAAACCTTGGCCATTCTCTCTCTCCTTGTAGTCAGTCGGTCAGTTCAATGGTGTGATGCGCAGCATTTCGCCCTCGAGCCACGCCTGGGCGGGCCGGTTGCGCAAGCTGTCGGCGATGTCATCTGCGGTCTGGTAGTAGCCGTCGATAGCGAGCAGTTCGGCTTCGATCTTCTGGCAGAAGATCCGCGCCGCCGAATTGCCGTTGATGCCGGCCATCGCGCGGCCGCGCAGCGTGCCGTAGACATGGATCGAGCCGCCGGCGACGATCTCGGCGCCGGAGCCGACCGAGCCGAGCACGGTGACGTCGCCCTCGGCGAACACGATCGACTGGCCGGAGCGGACCGGGCTCTCCAGCAGCAGCGACGGCAGCTTGCTCTTGTCCTTGTCCTTCTCTTTCGGCTGCGGCGCCTTCGGCTCGACATGGGTGATCGCGCAGGCCCGGCCGCCGGTCAAAAGCGGCGGCATGTTGGCGCCGAGCTTGGATTCGTCGACCCCCTCGATGCCGAGGATGCGGATGTTGCGTTCACCGAGGCTGCCGATCAGATGCGCGATCGCGGCCTGGCTGAGGTCGACCGACGCGAGGTCCAGCACCACAGGCTTGCCGGTGAAGAAGCCCGGCGATTTCGCCAGCGTCGCGTCAATCTCGGCGAGCCAGGACACGACAGGCACGACCGGCGAGAAAACGAACGCAACATAGGAACGGCCGCGCATGCGGACCTGCTGACGTGCGACCTGTTGAGTTGCGTCCATCGCCCCTGACTCGGTTGTCTTGTCGAATGGTTAACAATCGGACCGCATGGTTAATCAAAGGTTAACGGAAGGGGGTGTTTTCACGGATTTGAGACGGCTGCTCCGGCGGCAACCGCCACTGGCTGCGAACTGTGGCCCGGATGCAAACTCCTGGAGCCGACGGCCGATCAACGCCGCGCTGACGGCGATCGCTCGGCCTGCACGGAGGCATCGAACACGGCGCGGCATGACGGGCTGAGCTGCTCGACCTGCGCAGCCATGCAATCCCTGATCCGCTCGCGGTCCGGAATGTAGGCACCGCACAGCCGCACCGCGTCACCCATGCAGGCCTGACGCTGCATCGATTCGTTCGGTCCGGACTGGGCCACAGCGGGCGTCACGGCGGGCGCAATGGTTGCGGCGATAAGCACGAGGGCAAGACGAAGTTTCATGGATCACTCTCTCACTGGTGGTTGAAATGCCGGGTCGAGACGGATTGTCACGACTGCGGCGTGCCGGCGTTGCCGGCTGCGGGATCGACGTCGGCTTGCGACGGCGGAAGGTGCAGAAGTGTTGCGATCGTGGTGTCGAGCAGCCGGGTCCAGGCGGCTTCCGCGTCGATCTCGGGCGCAATCCGGCCGAGCAGCATCGGGAAGGACGGCGGCTGGTTGAGCGCGGCATTGAGCAGCGCGAAGAACAGCGCCGGATGGCTGCTGCGGATGATCCCGGCATCGATGCCGGCCTGGAAAAGCTCGCGCGCCGACTCATACGCCGGACGCAGCAGCTTCTCGGTCACCTGCGTGGCGCGCTCGGGGCTCTCGGCGCCGCGCCGAACCACGAAATTGCGCACCTCCGGATGCGCCGCGTAGAAGGTCGCGACGCGGATGATCAGCACGCGCAGCCGATCGCCAAGGGAACGGCTGCTGTCGTGGGCAATCGCATGCACTTCGGCCATCGCGGGCACGGCAAGCGTCACGATGCGGTCGAGGCAGGCCTCCCACAGCGCGGCCTTGTTGCCGAAATGAACGCGCACGAGATTCGGCGCGACACCCGCCGCCGCCGCGACACTGCGCAGGTCGGCGCCATCGAAGCCGAGATTTGCGAAGGCCTCGGTCGCCGCGATCAGCAGCGCCTGACGGCCATCAGGCAAGTCCTTGCTGCGGCGTCCCTTGGGACGTCCCTTGGGCCGGGAATTGGGCCGGGCGATTGTCGCCGGCGCCGTTTTGCTCGTATCGGTCATCGCCACCATTATATGTTCGATTGAACATATAATGGTGCAGGCCGACCGTTCAAGGGGCAAACCCCAAGTCGGGGAATTCGCCTAAAACACCCATTCAGTCAGACGATTACGCCTATTCCGGCTTGATGTTGGCCGACTTGACGATCGGCCACCATTTCTCGATTTCGGCGGCCTGATGGTCGCGCAGCGCGGCGGAGCTCTGCTTGTCCGGCGGCGGAATCTCCTGACCGAGCTCGGCGAAGCGTTGCCGCACGACGGGCTCGGCGAGCGCAGTCATCGCGGCCTTCGACAGCGTCGCCACGATCTCGGCGGGCGTACCCTTCGGGGCCCAAATGCCGTGCCAATAGGCGATGGTGAGCCCCGGCAATCCGGCTTCATCAACGGTTGGAATCTCGGGCGCCGAGGCCAGCCGCGACGACTGCGTCACCGCAAACGACTTCACGGTCCCGCTCTTCACCTGCGGCAGCGAGTTGGAGGCCTGATCGAACATGATGTCGATATGCCCGGCCATCAGATCGTTCAGCGCGGGACCGGCGCCGCGATACGGCACGAAAGAGAAGTTCGTGTTCGTCAACTGCTGGAAGAACACACCGGCGACATGCGCGCCCGATCCCGGACCGGCGGTGCCCGCCGTCGCCTTGTCGCCATTGGCCTTGAGCCAGGCGATCAGCTCCTTCAGATTCTGCGCCGGCAGGTCGGGCCGGCCGATGATCAGCTGCGGTCCGCTGGCGATCAGCGCGACTGGCGCGAATTCGCGCACGTCATATGGCAGCTGATAGATCGCGCCGTTGAGGCAGTGCGTGCCCCAATGCCCGATCGTGATCGTGGTGCCGTCCGGCGCCGCACGCGAGGCACGCAGGCCGGCGACGGTGCCGGAGGCGCCCGTGACATTCTCGATGATGACGGGATGGCCGAGCGTATTGCGCATGTATTCGGCGAGGATCCGCGCCAGCACATCGGTCGGCCCGCCGGCGGCGAACGGCACGATCATGGTGATCGGCCGCGCCATGGTCTCCGCGCGCGCACCTCGCGATGCAAGCGGCAGCGTCGCGGCACCAAGTGCGAGTTGCAGGAATGGCCGGCGAGACATGTTGGGCATGCGCGTTCCCCCTGATGCTGTCTTAGAGCTCGTCGTTTAGAAGCTCCAGCCCTTCGACTTGCCCCAGTCCATCATGAATTGCTCGGTCTCACGCCCGGCATCGGCGAGCCATGCGGTGAAGTCGGCGATCGCGCCGGCGCTGTCATTGTCGGCGAGATAGAACGAGCGATATTCGCGCTTGCGTAGCCCGAGATCGCCGAACGGCAGGCAGAGCTGGCCCGCCATCAATTCGTCGATCACCAGAAACAGCGGAAACAGCCCGATGCCGATGCGCTCGATGGTCGCCTGCAGCGCGAAGAACATCTGCTCGAACCGCAGCGTCTCCTGGTCCGCGCTCATCTCGCCGCCTGCCTGGGCCAGCCAGCGCGGCCAGTCATAGGGCTCAGTCAGATAGGTGATCAGGGTGTGATGCCGCAGATCGTCGGGGGTGGCGAGGCGGCCTCGGCTCAACAGGTCGACATGGCAGACCGGCGCGATCAGCTCGGTCATGAAGTGCTGCGACATCCAGCCCACCGGCTCGCCGACATTGCCGCGGATCGCGACGTCGAACGATCGGTCGTTGACGTTAAGCGGCCCGATCGAGGTCAACAGCCGCAGCTCGACATCGGCGCGCATGCGCTGGAACGAGGCGATGCGGCGGATCAGCCAGCGCATCGCAAAGGTCGGCGGCGCGCTGACCCGCAGCACCGACGGCGAGCCGTACGCCTTCATGTCCATCGAGGCGAGCGCCAGGCGATCGAGGATCGCCGTGACCTCGCGATAATAGATCTGCCCGGCGGCGGTCAGCGTCAGTTGCGACGGCGCGCGGCGAAACAGCTTGACGCCGAACCAGTCCTCGAGAAGCGCGACCTGGCGGCTGACGGCACCGTGGGTGACGAGCAGCTCTTCAGCGGCCTTGGTGAAGCTGACGTGCCGCGCGGCCGCCTCGAATGTCCGCACCGCGTTGAGCGGTGGCAACTTTCTCATGATCCTGTCGCGTCTCCGGAAGGCTCAGGAGGATAGCGTGGCGGCGTCGGGATTGTCGAGGGCGCGGACGAATTGCGCGCGGTCGAGGTCGCCTTCCCAGCGCGCCACCACCACGGTCGCCACCGCCGTGCCGATGAAATTGGTCAGCGCACGCGCTTCCGACATGAAGCGGTCGATGCCGAGCAACAGTGCGATGCTTGCTACCGGGACGTGGCCGATCGAACCCAGCGTCGCGGCGAGCACGATGAAGCCGCTACCCGGCACCGCGGCGCCCCTTCGAGGTCAGCAGGCAGACCACGACGAGACCGATCTGCTGCATCAGCGACATCGGCGTGTCGGTGGCCTGGGCGAGGAACACGGCGGCCATGGTGAGATAGATGCAGGTGCCGTCGAGATTGAAGGTGTAGCCGGTCGGGATCACCAGGCCGACGGTCGATTCGGCGCAGCCTGCAGCCTTCATCTTGTCGATGAAGCGCGGCATCACCGATTCCGAGCCCGACAGGCCGAGCACCAGCAGCAGCTCTTCCCGCAGATAGCGGATCAGCTTGAAGATGCTGAAGCCGGCAAGCCGCGACACGATGCCGAGCCCTGCGATCACGAACAGCACGCAGGTGAGATAGAACACCAGCATGAAGTGCGACAGCGCGACGATCGAGCCGACGCCGTATTTGCCGATGGTGAAGGCCATGGCGCCGAACGCGCCGATCGGCGCGATCCGCATGATCATGCCGATCAGGATGAACAGGATCTTCGACAGCTTCTCGATCGCCACCAGCACCGGCTTGCCGCCTTCGCCATAGCGCTGCAGGGCGATCCCGAACAGCACGGCAAAAAATAGCACTTGCAGCGTGTCGCCGTTGGTGAACGCGCCGCCCACGGTCGAGGGAATGACGTTCATCAGGAAGCCGACCACGGTCTGGTCGTGCGACTGGGTCACGTAGGTGGCAACGAGGCGGGAATCCAGCGAAGCGGCCGAGACGTGCATGCCGGCGCCGGGCCGCGCCAGGTTGATCACGATCAGGCCGATGATGAGCGCCGCGGTGGTCGCAACCTCGAAATAGATGATTGTCTTCAGACCGATCCGTCCGGCCTTGCGCATGTCGCCGAGGCTCGCAATGCCGTGCACTACGGTGAGGAAGACGATCGGCGCGATCGCCATCTTGATCATCTTGATCAGCGCGTCGCCGAGCGGCTTCAGCGCTGCGCCGATATCCGGCCAGAGGTAGCCGACCAGCACGCCCAGCGCGATGCCGATCAGCACCTGGACATAGAGACGCGCATGCCAGGGCGCTGCGGCGACGTCGAGACGGGCAGCACCCGTCATTGGTGATCGTGGACATGGGCGGCGATCCTCTGGAGTCTTGATGTTGGCCGCGCCATCGGTGGATGCACCGCTGCAGCAGCGGCGGAACGTTGGCGGGCGATCGCGCCGAGCGCAAACGAGTTAAGCTCAGGCAGCGTGACCTCAGCTCACAGGCTGGTACCGGGCGCGTGAGCCCACCTCACGCTCCGTCAGCATTACTCGTTTGCGGGCGCCTGCCGCTTTGACCGACAACGGCAAGGAAGCCGGTCGTCAACCGGCGCAAGCTGTGAGGAACGACGATGAGCAGACTTTCGGTGGCGGTGATCGGCGCCGGCATGGGCGGACTGGCCTCGGCGGCGGCGCTGAGCCGCGCGGGTGTCGATGTGACGGTATACGAACAGGCCCAGCGCTTCACCCGGCTCGGCGCCGGCATCCAGATCGGCTGCAACGCCATGAAGGTGATGCGGGCCTGGGACCTGGAGCCGGCGCTGCGCCGCGCGGCGTTCTACCCGCGCTCCTGGAACAACAAGGAATACGACACCGGCGAGGTGCGCTTCGACATGGTGTTCGGCCCTGCCGCGGAGGAGCGCTACGGCGCACCCTATCTGCTCGGGCATCGCGGCGACCTGCATGCGGCGCTGGCCAGCGCCGTGCCGGATCATCTCGTCCGGCTCGACCACAAGCTCACTGCGATCGAACAGCGCGCCGACGGTTCGGTGGCGCTGACCTTCGCCAACGGCCACAGCACGGCGGTCGACGCGGTGGTGGCGGCCGACGGCGTGCATTCCTTCGTCAAGGAGCGGCTGTTCGGCCGCGACGAGCCGAACTTCACCGGCCGCATCGCCTATCGCACCGTGTTTCCGGCATCGCTGCTCAACGGCTATCCGATCGACGACTGCACCAAATGGTGGGGACCGGATCGCCACATCGTGATCTATTACGTCAAGCCCGATCGCAGCGAGGTCTATTTCGTCACCAGCCAGCCGGAGCCCGGCTTCACGGTGGAATCCTGGTCGGCGACCGGCGACATCAACGAATTGCGCAAGGCGTTCGAAGGCTTCCATCCCCAAGTCCGCAGGGTGCTGGAGGCCTGCCCGTCGGTGCACAAATGGGCGCTGGTCGACCGTGATCCACTGCCGCGCTGGAGCGAGGGCAACATCACGCTGCTCGGCGATGCCTGCCATCCGATGACGCCCTACATGGCGCAGGGCGCGGCGATGGCGATCGAGGATGCCGCGGTGCTGTCACGCTGCCTCGCGGGCGTCGATCGCGACGGCGTCGCCGAGGCCTTCCGCCGCTTCGAGGCGACGCGCAAGCCACGCACCTCGCGCGTGCAGGCGAGCTCGCGCACCAACACCTGGCTCAAGAACCCGACCGATCCGGACTGGGTCTACGGCTACGACGCCTGGACCACGCCGCTCGCCGAGCCGGCGCTGGCCTGACCACAATCGAAATGGAGACGATGATGACCGACGCCAATCCCCGCGGCGAGAAGTTCGAGCGCGGCTTGCAAACCCGCCGCACCGTGCTCGGCGACGCCTATGTCGAGCGCTCGCTGAAGGCGGCCGACGAGTTCAACTGGCCGATCCAGAAGCTCGCGACCGAATATTGCTGGGACGAGATCTGGAATCGCCCCGATCTCGACAAGCGCAGCCGAAGCCTGCTCAACCTCGGCATGATCGCAGCGCTGAACCGGCCGCACGAGCTCAAGGTACATATCCGCGGCGCACTCAACAACGGCCTGAGCAAGAGCGAGCTGCGCGAGGTGTTTTTGCAAATCGCGGTGTATTGCGGCATGCCCGCCGGGCTCGACAGCTTCCGCATCGCCAAGGATGTGTTCGCGGAGATGGGCCTTGTCGACTGAACCGGCCCCGATCGTCACCGCCGCATGGCAGGGCTTCGTCCGGCACGACGTGCCGGGCAAGGCCGGGCGGCTCAGCGTCCGTGTCGGCGGCGCCGGTCACCGCGCGCCGGTGCTGCTCTGCCACTCGATCCTGACCAGCAGCGCGATCTGGCACCGCCAGGCCCTCGCGCTTGCCGCCCGCGGCCATCGCGTGTTCGCCCTCGACAGCCGGGGCCACGGACAATCCGAGGCACCGCGCGGTCCGTATACGATGGACCACCTCGTGGCGGATGCCATCGCGGTGCTCGATCATTTCGAGATCGCGCGGGCGCATGTGATCGGCGTCTCGCAGGGCGGCATGACGGCGTTCGGGCTCGGCGTGCGCCATCCCGACCGCCTGCTCAGCCTGTGCGTGATCGCCGCGCGCGCCGATGCGCCGCCGCCGTTCGCGGCCGCATGGGACGATCGGATCGCTCTCGTGCAAGCTCAGGGCATCGCGCCGCTCGCGGCCCCGACCGCCGAGCGCTGGTTCGGACGGGCTTTTCTCGAGGCCCATCCCGCCATCGCCACCGCGCTGCTCGACTGCATCAACGTGACCGATCCCGCGGGCTTCATCGGCTGTGCCCGCGCGATCCAGTCCCTCGCCTATCTCGACGGTGTGAAGACGATGCAGGTGCCGCTAACGATGATCGTCGGCGCAAACGACCAGCTGCTGGTGCAGCCGATGACCGAACTCGCGGCGATGCTTGATTGCCGGCTTGCGATCGTTCCCGACGCCGGGCACCTGCCCCAGGTCGATCACCCCAGCGAGGTCGAGACCGCGATCGAACGGCATTTGCGGGAAGCCGCTCGATCCGAGTGACGCGCGTCCGCCGCGGTCGCCGCGGCTCCCAGCAAAAACATCGAAAACAACCCCATGCAAAGGTGCGGGCGGCCGCCGCCTGCACCAATTCGCGCCATCGGCGTGACGATCCTTGGATGCCGGTCAGCCCCCGGCCGGTCATCGAACTCGCAAGAAAGCGTCATCCCGCCGTCAACTGACCGCGACAGATTGTCGCGGCCAGCGCGGGCGATTCAAAATCTCACCGGAAATCGAGAGGGGCGAACTCATGAGTGGTTTTCGTGACTATTTCTTGTCGACTGCCGCGATCGCGGCGGCCATGCTGGCTTGCGGCGTCGCGGTCGCGCATGCCGATGATGACAACGACCATTCGCAGCGACATCGCTACAAGCACGTCCTGCTGATCAGCGTCGACGGCATGCACGCTGTCGATTTGAAGCGTTGGGTCGAAAGCCGTCCGGGCGGCAACTTCGCGCAGCTCAGCGGCAAGGGCGTGGTCTATCCGAACGCCTTCACCACCGCGCCCTCCGACAGCTATCCCGGCATGCTGGCGCAGGTCACGGGCGCCACACCGAAGGGCGGCGGCCTGTTCTATGACGACAGCTATGATCGCACCGAATATCCGGCGAAGGCCTTCTATACCAGCCAGGGTCTTGCCGATCCCGGTTGCGTAAGCCCCGCAGGAACCGAACTCACCAATTTCGAAGCGCTCGACAAGAGCTACAACTATTCCAGCGGATTGGTCGCCGATTACACCGCCGGCGGCACGCTCGGTCAGGTCTACACCCAGCTCGATCCGGATCACATGCAGCGCAAGCTGGTGAACGGCGAGTGCAAGCCGGTCTATCCGCACGAGTACGTGCGCACCAACACGATCTTCGAGGTGATCAAGCAGGCCGGCATGCGCACGGCTTGGTCCGACAAGCATCCCGCCTATGAGGATCTCGCCGGCCCGTCGGGCAAGGGCCTCGACGAGCTGTTCACGCCGGAGATCAATTCGCAGGACACGATCGACCCCGGCGCGCAGCCCGGCGACGACTACACCACGAGCTACACCGGCGTCCGCTCCTACGATTCGCTGAAGGTGCAGGCGGTGCTGAACTGGATCGACGGCTATGACGGCACGCGAAGCAAGCGTCAGCCGGTGCCTGCGATTTTCGGCATGAACTTCCAGGCGGTCAGCGTCGGCCAGAAGCTCGCCAAGGCCGGCCACGCCGATACCGACAAGTCGCTGGTCGGCGGCTACGCCGACGGCAAGGCGACGCCCGGCAATGCGCTCACGCTGCAATTCCAGTTCGTCGACGACGCGCTCGGCAAGTTCGTCAACGAGCTCAAGGCGCAAAACCTCTACGACTCGACGCTGATCATCGTCAGCGCCAAGCACGGCCAGTCGCCGATCGACGTCAAGGACCGCGTGGCGATCTCCGACGCGCTGTACAGCAGCACGCCCGGTTTCGGCAGCAACGGCTTCGAAATCTGCGATGACGAGGCGCTGGTCTGGCTGTCGCCGGAGTTGCAGCAGGCGACCAATCCGGCGACCGGCCATCCCTATTATGCCGACGCCAAGGCCTACATCCTGGCTCACGCCGCCGACTTGCATATCCAGAAGCTGCTCGACCGCGACGAGCTGACCAGGCTGTATGAGGATCCGTTCCACAACAGCCGGGTTCCGGACTTCATCGCCATCACCGACCACGGCGTGATCTGCACCGGCGGCAGCAAGCTCGCCGAACATGGCGGCTTCTCGGACGACGATCGCAACGTGCTGCTGCTGCTCTCCTCGCCGCGCATCAAGCATGCGCGGGTCATCGAGGACGAGAGCTTCACCACCCAGATCGCGCCGACCATCCTCCGCGCGCTCGACCTCGATCCGCGCAGCCTGCAAGCGGTTCGCGACGAGGGCGTCGAGCCGCTGAAGGAAAAATGAAGCCGCAGCCGCGGGAGCTCCAGCGGCGCACCACAGCGAACGGCTTGCGCGGCAGAGACACCGGGCAAGCCGACCTGCCCGATCTCACGTATCGGCGCCTCGCATAGCGGGGCGCCGATACTCGCATCAGCAGGCGATCGCGCCCGCACGCGCCGTCGGCGCCAGCATTGCTTGACGATAGATCGCCCGGATCCCGTCAAAGGCCGTTCGGATCGGCCGGAGGTCCGTCGCCGCAAGGCGGACACCGAGCCCCGCGGCCTCGGGCAGCACGCTGGCCGCAGCGTACAGGCACGGAATCCGATCCAGAGCGGCGTTCAGCGATGCCTGGAGGCTCGCCAGATCATGCGTTGGGGTCAGCACCAGGAACGCCGATCCAAACGCCCGACGACCGCAAAAGATATCGGGGTCCGGACGCTGCAGCCGCATCCGGTCGATCAGCAGGGGCTCGCCGCCCGATCTGCGCAGGCAGAACGTCGATTCCAGCTCGCGGAAACCGCGGGCTTTCCCGCCGGGATCGTGCATCGTGAATGCGTCGACGATCAAGCTGCAAGCCTCGTCTGCGCAGTCGAGCTCCACGGACTGGCGCAGCGCCGCATCCGGAAACAGGATGCGCGGCTCCGGCAGATATTCCAGGCTGGCGCCATTCGCGACCTGAAGGCTGACGGTCTCGGCGGCGTGAGCATCCGGGTCCGCACGATGCACCGACGTCGCGCCTTGATTGGTGAGGCAGACGGCCGTGCCCGGCTCGAGCACGAGACGCTGCGCCAGGCGATCCTCGCCGTGAACCGCGCCACTTGCCGTCTGCACGATCACGCCGAGGCAATCCGGCCGATCCGGATCGACATGGAAGCTGCGGGTGAGGACGAACGGCCAACGGAACAGGCGCCGGTCGATCACTGTACGATGACCACGACGGGCAAAGCTCAGGTCGAGCCGCAGATCGTCCGCTGTCGCCGCCGGCCTCACGTTCTGAACAGAACCTCGCGCTCGAGCAGATCGACGATCGCATCGATCCCCTCGCCGCGACGGCAATTGGTGAGCAGCACCGGACGATCGCCGCGAACAGTCAGGGCCTCGCGACGCATGCGCTCCAGGTCGACGCCGACATGAGGCGCCAGATCGACCTTGTTGATGACAAGGAGGTCGGCGCGGATGACGCCGGGCCCGCGCTTGCGCGGGATATCGTCGCCCCCGGCCACGTCGATGACGAACATCCAGAAATCGGTCAGATCGCGCGAAAAGGTCGAGGCGAGGTTGTCGCCGCCGCTCTCCAGCAGGATCAGCTCGACGCCGGGAAAGCGCCGCTCGAGTTCGTCCGCCGCCTCGATGTTGAGCGTCGGGTCCTCGCGAATGACGGTGTGAGGGCACGCGCCCGCCTCGACCGCCGACACCCGAGCAGGATCGATCAGCCCGGATCGCCGGATCCGCTCGGCGTCTTCCGCGGTGACCAAATCGTTGGTGATGACGGCAATATCGATGCCGCGCGCCTTGAGCGCCGGGATCAGCCGCTCGACCAGCGCCGTCTTGCCCGAGCCGACCGGCCCTCCGATCCCGACCCGCGCGGCCGCGATATGTGCAGCGCTCGATTCGCCTCTTAGCGTGATTCGATTCATCGCAGCATATACCGCCTGGCAAGCGGCACCTTGGTAGCCGGGGGACACATCAATAGCTTGCCGTCGGCGCGGACTTCGAAGGTCTGCGGATCGACCTCGACATGCGGCTTCGCCGCATTCCGCACCATGTCGGTCTTGCGCAGCTTCCGCACGTTCCTGATCTGGACGAGATCGCGCGTCAGGCCGTGCTTGCGGCCGACGTCGGCATCGATGGCAAGCTTCGAGACGAAGTTGACGCCCAGACGTTGCGGCGCGGCGCCAAGCGCGCCCCACATGCGTTTCTGGATCATCGGTTCCGACAGGCCAAGGCTGCCATTGCCATCGCCCATGGCGGCCCACACGACAAAGCCGTTCTTGATCACCATGTAGGGCTTGATGCCGAAAGACGCGCGCGGCCAGAGCACGAGATCGGCCATCTTGCCGATCTCCACCGAGCCGACCATGTGGTCGATGCCGACCGCGATGGCCGGGTTGATGGTGAGCTTGGCGACATAACGCTTGATGCGTTCATTGTCGGCGCGAACGGTTTTCTCCTCGGGCAGGCGGCCGATCCGGTCCTTCATCACGCTGGCGAGCTGCCAGCATTTCGCGACATTCTCGGCAAGCCGTCCCATGCCTTGCGTATCGGTACCGAAGATCGAGATCGCGCCCATGTCGTGCAGGAAATCCTCCGCGGCCATTGATTGGGCGCGCACCCGCGCTTCGCCGAACATCACGTCCTCGGGCGCATTGTAGTTGAGCTGATGACAGATCATCGTCATCGGCACGCCCTCCTCCATACCGTAGGAGGTGTAGGGATTGGTCGGGTTGGTGGACGAGGGAATCACGTTGTCCCACGACACGACCTTGAGCAGATCCGGCGCATGACCGCCGCCGGCGCCCTCGACGTGATACATGTGGATGGTGCGCCCATCGACGGCGGCCATCGTATCCTCGCAGAAGCCGTATTCGTTGATCGAATCGGTGTGCAGGTGGACCGCGAAATCGTTGCGATCGGCCGCCACCAGGCTCTGGTCGATCACGGCCGGAGCGGCCCCGAAATCCTCGTGGATCTTCACCGACATACCGCCGGCCGCCACCGCCTCCTCGACGGCTTCCGGATTGGACCCGCCGCGCCCGAACAGCGCGTAGTTGAGCGGCGAGAACTCGATCGCCTGGAGGAAGCGCGCAAAGGGTGCGGCGGCACCACTGCCAACATCGAAAACCGGACCCGAGCCGTTGCCGACCAACGTGGTCGTGCCGCCGGCGAGGGCATGGTCGGACTGTTCGGGCGAGATCAGATGCGCATGCGACTCGATCGCGCCGGCGGTGACGATGAACGGGCCGCCGGCGATCGGCGCCGTGGTGTGGCCGACCACCATGTCGGGATGCACATCCGGCATCACGTCGGGATTGCCCGCCTTGCCGATGCCGACGATGCGGCCGTCCCGGATGCCGATGTCGGCCTTCACGATGCCGGTTACCGCATCGACGATCGTGGCATTCTTGATCACTGCATCCAGGATCTTGTGCGAGGACGTCCGGTAGCCGTTGACGCCCTCGCCGTCGCGCAGGTTCTTGCCGGCACCGACCAGCAACTCGTGTCCGTAAGTGGTGTAGTCGTGCTCGATCTCGGCGAGCAGGCTGGTGTCGGCGAGCCGCACCAGATCGCCCTTGGTCGGGCCGTAGAGTTCGCCATAGGCGCGGCGAGTCAGGATGGCCACGGTCAGGCTCCCTGATAGCCGCGGGCGCGGGCCTGCTTCAGCGCCGCGTCGCGCGCCGACGGCGCATCCAGCGGACCGTTGACCAGCCCGGCCTGTCCAAGCACGACCCGGTTGCCCGCGATCGGAACGAGGCGCACCGACTTGGTCACGCCAGGCTCGAAGCGGATGCCGGCGCCGGCCGGCCGATCGATCTTCATGCCCCAGGCCGCCGCGCGATCGAAGCGCAAGGCGCGATTGACCTCGAAGAAATGCGTGTGGCTGCGAACCTGGACGTCACGGTCGCCGGTGTTGACCACCTCGATGGTGACCGCCGGCAGGCCGGCAAAGCTCTCGATGTCTTCGCCGCCTGCGATAATCTCGCCGGGAACGAGATCCTCGGCGACCGCACTATCGCTGGGCGCGATCGGCTCGAACACCGCCATCACCTTGGTACCCTCGGCGAACAGGCATTCGATGTAGAGCATCGGGATCATCTGCGCGACGCCGGGCTCGACGTCGTCGACCGTCAGCAGCCGGCCTGCCATGTCGCGAATGTCCGCATACGGCAGGTCACGCCGCGCCGCCGTCATCACCTCGTCGGTGATGTAGGCGACCGCCTCGGGGTGACTTAGTTTGATCCCGAGCGAACGATTGCGGCGCGCCATTTGCGCGGCGTTGAAGATCAGGAGACGATCCATCTCGGTCGGCGACAGATTCATCATGACGAAGCCACCTCTCCTATGTCGTGAACATCCGAACGTGACGCAGCGGCCCGCGCGACACCGCAATGTCGATGAACGGCGTGAAGCTCGCCGGCTGCGCGTCCGGCCGGGGCGTTTCCGCCAGCAGGTTCGCGAGCAGCCCGCGCGCCACCGCCTGGCTGCGCTGGGCTTCCACATGACCGATGACGCCGAGCCGTACCGCGGCACCGACCAGACCGGTCACCAGCGTCCAGCCCGACATCAACTCCGCTGCATCGAGCTTGAATTCGGCATCGCGGCAGACCACGGCCTGCGCGACCGGTAAATGACCGAGCCGCGCATCCGATGACACCAGCCTGCGGTAAGCGACCGATAGCGGGCCATCGAGCTTGACCCAGACCCCGAGCAGCGCCCTGCCCGCGCGACGCGAACCTTCCCGCATCTCGGCCGACACCGTTGCCGCCTCGGCGAGCCGATCGACCGCAGCAATCGCATCGCAACCCGCCGCATGAAAGGCGCTGCGCAGCAGGATGCGATCCATGGTGGCCCAGCGCCGCACCAATTGATCGGAGATGATGCGGTCGAGCTCGTTGCGATTGGCGAGCATGCCGTCGGCGGCGAGCCCTTCGAGTCCCCAGGAGAACGCGAAGCCGCCGGCCGGATAGGCGCTATCGCCCAGCTGCAGCAGCGCCAGCGCTTGCAATCTATCGAACAGCATCGGCTTCCATCACCTCGCCGGTCTCGAGCAGCGGCATGATGCGCGCGCGATACGTCTCGAGCGGACCATCCAGCGGCACGACGAGCCAGTCGCCGTCGAAGCGGACCCGCCAGTGCAGGTTTCCGGCATTCCATCCGAGCTTGAGCGCCGCCGCCTGATCCGTGGCCTTCAATCGCCACGTCTGCTGCTCGCCAAAACGCACAATGACGGCGCGATCATGCGCGAGAAAGAGCAGCGCGCCATCTACCAACTCTTCATCGCGATCCAGGCTGACCGCGCAGTCGGTTCCACGATCGGTCGTCAGACGAAAGCGCTTGCGACCGACATCCGCCGGCGGCACGAACAGCAGTTCAATGCCGCCGTGATGCTCGACATGATGGAGGCGGCGCGCAAAGGCCGTGTCGTCGGACCTCCCGATGATGCCATGAAGCCGTAACGTCACGATGTTCTCCCGCAATTGATCCGGCGCCGGTCTAAAGCGCGATGAGATTTGGTTGAATCGTCATCGCGCTTTAGCCCTTTGTTTGAGCATGATCTTTTCGGAAAACCGCTTCGCACTTTTCCGGATCATGCTTTAACGCACCGTCGCCGACACCTCCTTTGACGTCACCAGCGTGACCTCGCCGTCGAGGATCGGCTTGGCGATGCCGAAGAAGGTCGCCACCGCGGCCGATCCGTTGTGACGATCCATCGCGGCCTTGTCGGCGAAGCGCTCATAGGTCGTGAACAGGCAGGGATCGTCCTCGCTTTGCGAGATGAAGAACCCGATCGTCTCCGGCTCCTTGGCCGCGACATGGGCCGCGACGTCGCGCAGCGCGTCGCGCATCGTGGCCTCGCGGCCGGATTTCGCCCTGATGATGGCGGTGATCGTGATCATCAGAACTTTCTCCAGTCGCCGTCGGCCTCGAAGGCCTTGGCCGCCTGATAGATGGTCGCCTCGTTGTAATCCCTGGCGATCAGCATCAGGCCGACCGGCAGGCCGTCCGAGAGACCGCAAGGCACGGTCATGGCGGGGTGGCCGGTGACGTCGAACGGGCTGGTGGTGGCGGTCATCTCGAAGGCACGCTGGACCACTTCGGCCAACGGCGCCCCCTTCGCCGGAATCGGCGTCGCGACGCAGGGCAGGGTCGGCATCAGCAGCAAATCGTACGACCCGAACATCCTGTCGTAGGCCGCCTTGGCGGCGATCGCGATGTTGCGGGACTTGGCGTAATAGCGGCCGCGATAGTGGCTGACGCCCCACTGTCCGACCAGCATGCAGAGCTTCAGCGTCTGCGACAGATCGTCGGCACGGTCGCGCCAGGCGGAATGCGCGTCGACCAGGCCCACATCGTAGAGCCCCTTCCAGTTGAAGCCCATGCCGTTGCCGATCATCATCTGAACCAGAAAGCCCTCCAGCGTGATCGGATTCCAGGCCGCGAGCGCGTGCATGTGTTCGGGGATCGAAACCTCCGACACGCTGGCGCCGAGCTTGGCGAAGCGCTCCGCCCCGGCTTTGACCTTGGCGACGACGCCTTCCTGCATGTTCGGCGCCGAGAAGCCCTCCTTGAGGACGCCGATCCTCAGGCCCTTGGCGCCGCGGTTGAGCAGCTCGGTGTAGCTCGTGACCTTCGGCGCATATTGCCGCGGATCATACCCGTCGGGACCGGCCAGCACCTCCAGCAGCAGCGCATTGTCGGCGACGTTCGCCGTCATCGGCCCGGTGTGATCGATCGTCGATTCGATCGGCATCACGCCGGTGTAGGGAACCAGGCCGTGCGTCGCTTTCATGCCGTAAATGCCGCAATAGGACGACGGGATGCGGATCGAGCCGCCCTGGTCGCCACCGATCGCCATGTCGACTTCACCGGCCGCAACCAGCGCAGCGCTGCCTGAGGACGAGCCGCCTGCGGAATACCCCATCTTGAGCGGGTTATGAACCGGCGCCGGATCGGAGGTGTGGCTGCCGCCCGACAGACAGAAATGTTCGCACACCGCCTTGCCGACGATGGTGCCGCCAGCATCGAGGATCCGCGTCACGATGCTCGCGTCGGCAGCTGGAATGAAGCCCTCGAGCGTCGTCGCGCCGTTCATCATGGGAACGCCGGCAAGCGCGACATTGTCCTTCAGCACGACCGTACGGCCGGCAAGCTTGCCGCTGGCCGCACCCTTCACCTCGGTCTTGATCGCCCAGGCGCCGTATTTGTTCTCGCCCGGTGCCGGCTTGGCGCCAGGTACGCGCGGATATTTCACCGGCGGCAGCGGATTCGGCAGCTCGTCGATGACGTCATACGCATCGAACATGCCGCCCATCAACGCGAGATAGTCGCCGGCCTCCTCGACCGACATGTTCATGTGCAGGCTCGCGGCGAGCTCGGCAACATCCTCGGCATTCGGGCGCTTGATAGACATGAGTCATCCTTTCTTGTGCGGACAAGCTGGCAGAGCAGACAGAAATCAGTCATCGCGGTGGCCGGCGCGGCTGCGCCGGAACGGGCCTTAAGTCGGGCTCATGGCGGCATCCCGTGCCATCAGGCTGTTGCGGTCGAGCTCTTCCGTGATGCGTCCCTTCTGGATATTGAGCACCCGGTCGGACAGCGAGGTGATGAATTCGAGATTCTGTTCGACGACGATCAGCGACATGTTCCAGCGCTTCTTCAGCGCGAGCAGCGTCTCGATGATCTCCTCGATGATCGACGGCTGGATGCCTTCGGTCGGCTCGTCGAGCAGGATCAGCCGCGGCTTGGTGCAGAGACAGCGCGCCAGCGCGAGCAATTGCTGCTCGCCGCCCGACAGCGCCCCGCCGCGCCGGTCGAGCAGGCGCACCAGGCGCGGAAAGTCCTGCAGCACGGCGTCGATCACCGTGCGATCTTCCTTCGGTGCCGCCGCAAGCCCCATCCGCAGGTTCTCGTAGACGCTGAGGTCGGGGAAGATCTCCCTGCCCTGCGGCACCAGACCGATGCCGAGCCGGGACCGCTCATGCGGCTTCAGATGGGTGATGGTCTTGCCGGCAAAGGCGACCGTGCCGCCGGTGGTCGGCAGATGGCCCATCAAGGCACGCAGCGTCGTGGTCTTGCCCATGCCGTTATGGCCGAGAATGCCGAGATACTCGCCGTCCTGCACCGTCATGTCGATGCCGAACAGGATCGGAATCCGGCCGTAGCCGGAGCGCAGATCCCTGGCCTCCAGCAGCGCGTTCATGCCGCCACCTTCTTGCCGAGATAGACGTCGCGCACCCGCTGATCCGCCAGCACCTTGCTCACGGTATCTTCCACGAGCACGCGCCCCTGATGGAACACGGTCACCTTCTTGGCGATCTGCTTGATGAACTCCATGTCATGCTCGACGACGATGATGGCATGGGTCTGGTTGATCTCGCGGATGATCGCGGCGGTGTGCGCGGTCTCCTCATCGGTCATGCCGGCGGCCGGCTCGTCGAGCAGGATCAGATCGGGCTCGGCGGCGAGCACCATGCCGATCTCCACCCACTGTCGTTGGCCGTGCGACAATGTCGCGACAATGCGGTCGGCGTGGTCGGTCAGGCGGATCATCTCCAGCACGGCATTGACGGCGGGCGCCTGCGCGCGCGGCGTCGCCTTGCGGCGGACTGCGAGCCAGATGTTCTCGCGCACCGACAGGCCGTTGAAGACGTTCGGCACCTGGGTCTTGATGCCGATCCCCATCCGGGCGATCTGGTGCGACAGCCGGCCGGCGATGGCCTCGCCGCGAAATGCGATGGTGCCGGAGGTCGGGGTGAGCTGGCCGGTCAGCATCTTGAAGAAGGTGCTCTTGCCGGCGCCGTTCGGGCCGATCAGGCAACGCAGCTCCATCTCCTCCAGCGTGAAGGTGATGTCGTCATTGGCGACCACGCCGCCGAACCGCATCGTGAGATGCTCGGCCTTGAGCAGGGGGACGAGTTCGGCCATTTCTATTCTGCTCCAGCCGGGTGCGGCGCCACCGTCGGCGATGACATCGGTTCCTCTTCGAGAGACGCTTTCGCTTTCGGCTGCGGCACAAGCCTGAGCAGGAGATCGCGCGCCGTGGGTACCAGCCCCTTGGGCAGCAGCAGCACGAACACGATCAGGACGGCGCCGAGGACGAGATTGGAGTTCAGCGCCTGCTGCGAGCCGATATAGGCGACGATGTACTCGATCAGCACGCAGCCGACGATCGGACCGAGCAGGGTGCCGAGGCCGCCGACGGTGATCCAGATGATGATCTCGGCCGAGAGCGACAGGCTGAAGATGGTCGGACCGACGAACGCGCCCCAATTGACATAGAGCGCACCGGCCAACCCCGCGATCGCGCCGCCCAGGCTGAAGGTCAGCAGCTTGACGACGCGCGGGTCATAGCCGAGCAAGGACGCGCGGGTCTCGTTCTCGCGCACGGCGACGATGACGCGGCCGGCCGGCAGCGACAGCAACAGACGCAGCAACAGGAACACGGCAAGCAGCGCGCCGGCCGTCGTCCACCAGGATTGCTCGGGCGACAGCATCTCGCCCGGATGGAACGGCACGTTGAAGGTCGGCACTGCCGGAATGCCGTTGAAGCCGCCGAGCAGCGCCTGGCCGATCCGGTAGCTGTCGCCGGACGTCGAGTTGATGCAGTTGAACAGGATCAGCGTCACGGTCAGCGTGATCACGCCGAGATAGACGTCGGAGATGCGGCCGAAGAAGATGAAATAGCCGAGCACCACCGCGAACAGCAGCGGAACGATGACGGCCAGCAGGATCGCCGGCGTCGAGTCCTGGAAATTGATCGCGGCGATCGCATAGGCGTAACCGCCGAGCCCGAAGAACGCGGTCTGTCCGAACGACAGGATGCCGCCGAAGCCCCAGATGAAGGCCAGGCTGAGCGCCAGCACCGACATCGCCGCGAACAGCGTCAGCTGCATCAGCGCGAACAGTTCGATCACCGACGGAACCAGCGCGATCGCGATGATCGCAGCGACGATCGCAGCCGCCTGGGCCGCGAGGCGAAAGCGGGGCGGCATCACAGCGTCCCCTTGAAGAAGCGGCCGGAGATGCCCTGCGGCAGCAGGCGGATCAGGACGATCGCCGCCGTGAACACCAAAACCTCGCCGTATACGGGCGTCGTGAAGTAGGCGCCGATCTGATTGACGGCGCCGAACAGGCTGGCAGCCGACATCGTGCCCGACAGGATCGCCGCGCCGCCGCCGACCACCGTCATGAAGGCCTTGGCGACATAGGCGCCGCCCATCCCGGGCGTGATCCCCGAGACCGGCGCAAGCAGGCCGCCGGCAAGGCCGGTGACCGCGGCGCCGACCGCGAAGGTGCTCATATAGACCCGCGCCGGATTGACCCCCAACGTCGCTGCCATCGCCGGGTTCTGCATCGTGGCGCGCGCGATCAGGCCCCACCTGGTATAGCGCATGACGCCGTAGACCAGCGCCATCATGACAACGGCCATGCCGGCCAGGAACAGCGTGTAGTAGCTCGACTGATACGAGCCGATCGAGAAGCCGCCGAGCGGCGTCGGCACGCCCTGCTGGGTATTGCCGTAGATCGTCGTGATGATGCCGATGATGGCGAGGCTCAGTCCCCAGGTCGCCAGCATCGAATCGACCAGGCGTCCGTAGAGAAACCGGATCAGGCAGCGCTCGATGACGAGGCCGACGACGCCGACGAACAGCGGCGCGACGACCAGCATCGCGATCCAGATGTTCACTCCGGCGTTGGCCGAGATGACGGTCGCGTAGGCGCCGAGCATGACGAACTCGCCATGGGCGAGGTTGATGATCTTCATCATGCCGAAGATGATTGCCAGTCCGAGGCACAGCAGGAACAGCGAGGCGATTCCGTTCAGAACGTCGAGCCCGAGTATGACGTAGATCGCCATTCGTAAGGTCCTTCCGGCAGTCCAGTGCGCTGGCCCCGCCGCGCCGCGGGCCAGAAGACGTCAGAGACTGATGATGTACTGCTTGATGTCGTTCGGATTCTTGACCAGATCGCAGACGCTCGCGGTGTCGGCCGGCTTGACGTCCGGGTAGCTCTCCAGCACCGACCATTTGCGGTCCTTCACCTCGGCGAGGAAGGCGTTGCGGATGGTGTGATGGGTTGCCTTGTCGAGCGTGACCTTGCCGCTCGGCCCGTCGAACGAGATGGAATCCTCCAGCGCCGCGATCACCTTCATGCGGTCGATGCTGGCGGCCTTGCGCACGCCGGCCGCCCACAGCATGACGCCTTCGTAGGTACAGGCGGCGAGCTCGCTGATATAGGGCGTGTCGGAATGCGCCTTCTTGATCTTCTCGACGAAGCTCTTCGAGGCCGGCGTCGTCAGCTCCTCGAAATAGCCGTAGGCGCCGAGGATGGAGTCGCTTTCGGCCGCATCGAGCGTGGTCGGCTCGTTGACCAGGCCGAACGTGGTCGACGCGATCGGGATCTTCCCCTTCATGCCGGCCGAGGTCCACTGGCGGTAGAACGCGGTGTGGTTGCCGCCGACCAGCGCCGAGAGGATGAGGTCGGGCTTGGCAGCCTGAATCTTCGAGATCGTCGGGCCGAAATTGGTGACGTCGAGCGGGAAGAAGTCGGTCGACAGCACCTCGCCGCCATTGTCCTTGACGTATTTGGTCATCCACTTCGCGGTGATCTGACCGTAATTGTAGTCGGCGGCAATGATGTAGGCCTTCTTGCCGGCCTTCTTCATCGCGGTCGGCACCAGCTTTTCCACGGTCTGCGCCGGTGTCGTTCCGGTGCAGAAGGTGTTGCGATCGCAGACGCCGCCCTCATAGAGCACGTTGTAGAAGTACAGCACCTTGAAGCGGTCGAAGGTCGGGCGCACCGCCTCGCGCGAGGCCGAGGTGATGCCGCCGTGAACCACGTCGACCTTGTCCTTCACCGCGAGCTGCTGGGCGAATTGCGAATACATCTGGATGTTCGACTGGGTGTCGTAGTGGATCACCTTCAGCGGCCGGCCGAGCAATCCGCCGCCGGCGTTGATCTCGTCCACGGCGAGCTGCAGGGCGTAGACCATCGGCGTGCCGGAGGCTGCGATCGGCCCGGACTGATCGTGCAGGCTGCCGACCACGATCGGGTTCTCGGCACCGAGCGCGCCGGAGCGGAAGACCGCGGGCGCCGCGATCAGCGTCGTCGTTGCAATGGCCGAGTGCTGCAGGAAGCGGCGACGCGAGAAACTCATGGAGGCCCCCAAGTTGGCGGTGCTTGATATGGAAACTATTAAAAAGACAATATTTGAAAATGCAAGCGCTTTATCGCCGCGCGACCAGCGAGAAATCGTAGCCATCGAGCCGGGCGAGATGGATCGGATGCCGGACTCCGACCACCGGACGCGCATCATCGCCGCGTGCCGTGCCGCTGCTGGCTGGTCCGCCCGTAAAAGCGGCTGAGTTGCCGCGCATCGAGGCTGCCGGCTTCCTCGATCAGGGCGGCGAGGGAATAGATCCCCTCGTAGCAGGACTCCCCGAAAGCATTGGCCGGCGGCGGACTGTCACCGAACGCGGTGTGATAGCGCTCCAGGAAGGCGCCGTTGTTGCGGGAGCGGATCGAGGCGAAATAGCTCGACGCCGCATAGAGGTTTTCGGTCTCGTCCGGCTCAAGCCCGTAGATGATGGTCTCGTCGACCGCCGAGGAAAACCGCAATACGTGCGAACTCAGGCCGGCGGCACAGAACGCCCGGTTGAAGGCGATGCAGTCGAGCCCCAGGAACATCGGCACCACCACGTCCGAGCGCGTGGTCTTGATGCGGTCCAGGATCTCATCGAAATCATGCAGGCCGACGGGCAGATAATGCTCGCCGGTCACGCTGCCGCCGAAGCGGGCGATCAGCGCGCGCGCAATCCTGAGCGACGAGCGCGGCCAGATGTAGTCGTTGCCGCAGAGAAAATAGCGGCGCGCGTGCTTTGATTCCGAGAGCCATTGGATCGCCGGCGCGAGCAACTCGTCGGCGGTCTCGCCGGTCGTCATGACGTCGAACGGCGACGACAGCCCTTCGAACTGCGGGGTATAGATAAATGGAACGCGACCGAGGGCCGCGCTGACCACGGAGTCCCGCGCAAAACTCGGCAACATCCCGACGATGCCGTCCGCGCCATGAAGGTCGATGGCGTCGCGCGCCGCCTGCCCCGCACTTGCGCCGCTCTCGCCGGCATTCATGACGCAGAGTTCGACCGGCCGGCGCAGGATGCCCGACATCCGGTTGATTTCGTCGACCGCCAGACGTCCGCACGCCTCGGCCGACGGCGCCCACAGTCCCGCCGCGCCGCTTTGTGGGATGAGCAGACATATCCGGACGCTACGCAACAATGGCCTCTCCGCAATTCCGACGGAGATACCACTCACGAATCATGCCAACCGCGATCCCGCGCGCAACCGGGCCGGTTTTGCAGCAGAAGCGATCATTCTCGCAGTCTCGCCGCCTGTCTTGCCGACGTTTGTCGCCGAGCCTGCCCATTCATTGAGCAGTCCCCAACCGGATTTGCTTTCCGGGCGCAGCAATTTATAGTCGAAATCAAATGTTGAAATGTCAAATAAATTGGCCAAGGACCTCCATGGATCTACCCGACCTGATCCGGGGCGTGCATCGTCAGCTGGAGCAAGCGCTGGAAGCCGAGCTCAAGCCGCGCGACATGTCGCTCCACCAGTATCGCGTGCTCGAGGCATTGGCCGAGCAGAACGGCCTGTCGATGGGAGATCTGGCGACCCGTCTGCTGGTCGATGGTCCGACCCTGACCAAGGTGATCGACAGAATGGTCGCGTCGGCCGACGTGTATCGCGGTCCCGATCCGTTCGACCGGCGCAAGGTGCTGATCTTCCTGTCGCGCAGGGGCGCTGCGCGCTTCGACGACATCGGCGCGCTCGGCGCATCTATCCAGCAGGACGTCGTTGACCGGCTCGGCACATCGGAAGCCGCAACCTTGACGGCGCTGCTCTCGGAACTGTTGACCTGCGGCCATCCGTTACAGTCCCGATCGACGCGTGGACGAGAGACGTTCACGCACGAATGATCGCGTGCTATTCTGCACATCGATCGCCGGGTGCTAAACCACAACTTGAGCCACGACCCGAACCAGTCTAGCGGGTTTGGCTCATCCAACTCGGAAATTCGAGCTCGAGATATAAGCTTCTGTCGCGAATGGGAGCTGGGTTTACACCGCCCTCAACGATCCATTACCTTTATTAGTTTTGCGATCTCACGCCGCCGGGCTTGTATCTCCTTGATATGCTGGTCGATACGGCCCAGCTTTCCTCTTAGTGCCTTTACCATCGCTGCGCGCGAGGGATAATTGGGCGCGGCGTCGCTGAGGCCCTTTCGGATTTCGCCAAGGGAAAAACCCAGCCGCTGCGATCCATCGATGAGACTGAGAATTTTCACGGTCGTTTCCGGATAGTCTCGATAGCCATTCTCACGCCGGATCGCGGCGGGAAGCACTTTGCGCTTTTCGTAAAACCGGATGCGGGACGGCGAGATGCCGGTCCTTTTTGAAAGCTCTCCGATCCGCATCGGACCTCCTTGACCTTGAACCTAGGTTGAAAGTGTAGCGTCGACCGATCGGCCGGAAAAGCCAAAGGAGGGAGCGCCCGATGACTACACACGCATTTGAGGACGACAGCGCGAGAGTTGCGGTCGCTGCTCCCGCCTGCAACCAGTCGCTACTATGGCTGATTGCAGGAGCGTTCACCTCGATGTTCGCCGTCGGCGGGCGATGGGACATCGCACTGGCAGCTTGGGTTGCTCCGGTATTCCTGCTGCGATTTGTACGCATCAACCGTTTACGCGTCGCGATCCCGGCCATTTGGCTGGCTTCCCTGGCCAACGCCTTGTTCTGGGCGATCGAGCTGAACGACAGAGCGATGACCGCTCCGGATTATGCGATAGCGATCGTGTTCGGCGCCGTATTCGCGCTGCCATATGTGGCCGATCGAATACTCACGCCCCACCTTGGTGTTCTCGGTAAACTTCTGGCATTTCCGGCAGCCTGGGCCTGCACGGAATATTTGGTGGCGACGCTGAGCCCGCTGGGAGGCATGTATGGCCTGCGCGCCAACACGCAGACCGAATATCTGTCGGTACTGCAGCTGACCTCCGTGCTCGGACCGTACAGCATTGGATTTCTGATCAATTGGTTTGCAACGACGGTGAACTGGATGTGGGAGCGCCCGCGCGATTCCAGGCGACGATCCGTAGCGATCGCTTACGGTACCGTTCTAGGCGTGGTTCTGATCGGAGGGGGTTTGCGGCTCGCATTCACGCCGACGCCAAAAGCTTACGTCCGCATGGCGACGATCACGCCGAGCATGTACGCGCAAAATGCCGCGCGCGCGATGATCGAAGGTCGATCCGCTGCTCCAAATTCATACGCCGATCCGATGACCGTCATGCACGCCAATACACTTCTTTTCGCGAACAAGAGTGAAGTGGCGCGCGCGCCCACGGATTTGGTGCGAGCTGCCTATTCGCTTGTGCAAGACGACCTGCTCCGAAGCACGCGCGAGGCTGCCTGGAGCGGCGCCAAAGTCGTGCTCTGGTCCGAGACAGCGGCACCAATACTCAGTGATGCCGACAAATCCGCCTTTCTTGTCAAGATCGCAGACGTTGCGCGCTCGGAGAAGATTTTCATTGATGCCGCCATCGGAGAGCCGTTCGCTCGGAATCAGAGTGAGCTGATCGGTCCTGACGGCAAGGAAATCTGGTCCTATGACAAGCGCCATCCTGTTCCTCTCCTCGAACCGGTTGCTCCGGGAACACGACCGGCACCCACTGCGCAAACGCCTTTCGGCCGCTTGACCAACGTCATCTGCTTCGACGCCGATTTCCCCTCGCAGTCGCGGGTGGACGCGGATGTCATGTTGGTGCCAGGGTTCGAGTGGCCCGAAATCGGCTCCTCGCACACGCTGAAATGGGTGCGCGTGCGAGCAATCGAGAATGGCTACGCCCTGACGGTATCGACGATGCCGATGTCCCAATTGGTGATGCGGCTGCCGACGATCTCGAGGGCTGGCATCGCGTAGGCCACCGCCCGCAGCACGTCGGCCACCGTCGGTGTTTCGACCTCGACGTCCCGGTCAAGAAGAAAAGCCACTTCCGCTTCGATCTTCGGCTGAAGCACGCGCCCCGCAGCGACAGACTCGTCCTCGCCCACGATCATATCGGCGAAGAGAACTCCGAAATCCGGCCTGTCTACCCCGAGTTGCTTCTGCACGGCGCGCGAGGTCAGACCGATCTTGCTTCCGACCATGCGCCGGCCTTCCTTCTCCCAATGTGCGGTGTTCTCCTGCTGGATGGTATAGGCCCCATCGACGTCGAGGTCCGCCAACTGGGGGCGAATGGGCGCGATCGGAGTACCGGCGTAAGCGGCGCGAATCTGAGCGGCGAGTTCGCTGTGCTTGGCTTGCTGATTCATCTGAACGATCCTTATTTGCCGGTCCGCAGAAATTCGATGTGGAGCCGATTAAACTGCTCTGCGTCCTCGAATTGGGGCCAGTGGCCGCAGCGGTTCATGACCACGAATTTCGAGCCCGGAATCATGTCCGCGATCTGCTTCCCCTCCTCGGGCGTCGCCGTCGGATCATGCGAGGTCCATACGACCATGGTCGGCGCCTTGATCGACCGGTATTGGTCGGCGGTGATCATGTTGGGCCGGCGGATTTCCATCTCCTGCAGGCACATGATCCGCTTCATCGTGTCGGCGAATCCCGGCTGGGCGTAGATCGCGCGACGGGTCTCGATCAGATCGTCCGAAACCATTCTCTTGTCGCACATCAGGAATTCGAGACGTGCCTTGATCCGTTCCCAGGAGGGATCGGACGCAGCCTCGTTGGACAGCTTTTTCAGCCGCTCCATCACGTGAGGGTGCGCCGTCCAGCCACCGGCAGTGTTGAGGACAAGCTTCTCGACCGCGGCGGGACGATGCACCGCGAGATAGGTCGCGACCCAGCCGCCGAGCGACTCACCGCTGATCATCGCCTTGTCCCTGCCGAGCGTCTTGAGGACGGCAAGGACATGATCGGCGTAGTCCTTGACCTGGTAGTCGATGGCCGGCTTGTCGGTCCATCCATGGCCCAGCATGTCGATGGCGACAAACCAGAAGTGATCAGCGTGCGGACCGAAGTTTCTGGAGTATGCCTCTGCATGGCCGCCGACGCCGTGCAGCGCCAGGACGAGCGGCTTGGACGGATCGCCCGACTCGATGCAGCGAGTGCGAATCCCGCCGGCGTTGATGAAGTGCTGTTTGAAGGAAATGCCCCTGAGATCGGCCCAGACGCTGGAAAAGTTTTCTGGTCTCGTGTCGCTCATAGCTGGATCTCGTTCGTTGACGTCAGGCGAAAAGCGGGGTGCCGCTGGGTTTCGATGGAGAGGATGGTTTCTGTCGCGGGACCGCTGAGAGGTCCGGAAGATCCAGGACCGTCCGGATTGCTGCGCTGAGCCGGTCAAGGGCCGCGCTTGCGTCGGACGTTCCCTCAATGTCGCGCCAGGCGATCACGCCATCGGGGCGAACAAGCAGAACTCCGGCTTCCTCGATCTCGCGGATGCGCTGCCACTCGCAATAGAGGTCCTGCGCCTCCGGCGAGCCCGTCAACACGACGCGGAGGAATGGCAGATCGAGGCGCAGCGCCGCCTCCTTCCATGCCCCGCCGGCGAGGCCGGTCACTACAGTGAATAGGCCCTTTCCGGTCACGTCGAGCGTCGACACGCGCAAGCCGTCACGGTCGACGAGCCATGCATGCGGAATCTTGGCACCGGGGCGCGACGTCGGTTGATTGTAGAGGCCGCGATCTCGCCGCCACTCCTCCGGCTTGGCACCGACGTCCGGGATCACGGCCGAGGATTCGTACCGCTGGTTCATCTCGGTGCCCTGGGCATTGAACTCCGTCTGCTTGAGGTCCAGCGCTGCCTGCGCCGCCTTCCGGGCGGCCACGCCATCCGGCCCTGGGTCGCGGAAGCGTGCGATGCCCGCGGCGACCGGGTTTTCCGCGCCCTGCACCCTGAAGCATGCGTTCAGCGGGGCGTAGTCGAGCCGGGACTGGTTCGCCCGCAGCACGATCTGCTTTCCGACCGGCGCCCGCTCCTGCGAGTAGCTTTCCAGCAGCTTCGGACCGGCCCAGCCCTTCACCGAATAGGCGAGCTTCCAACCGAGGTTGTGGGCGTCCTGGACGCAGGTGTTGTTGCCCAATCCGCTCGACGGCGGGTGCCGGTGGACCGCATCGCCGCCACAGTGCACCCTGCCCTTCGAATACTGGGTCACGTAGGCCTGGTTCACGTACCAGATCGATGTGCGCACGATGTTGATGTCGACGGACGGGTCGCCGATCAGAACCTTTATCTTTGGAATGATCGCGTCCGGAGATAAGTCTGGCTCGCCCTTGCTGATGTCGAAACCCCAACCGGCGATCCACTGCGTCCAGGGATGCACGGCCCGCAGCAGGCCCATGCCGATTTCGCCGAAGCTAGCATCCGGCGTCACGATCCAGTTCAGAATGCTCGGCCGATGTTTGCTGTATTTGGTCAGGTCACAGTTGAAGACGGTGTAGACGGTGCCGGCGCGCGCCATCTGTCCTTCGATCGGCAGGCCCAGATGGTCCACCACCATCGAGCGCGCGCCGTCCGCGCCGACCATATAACGCGCGCGGACGGTGTACTCTCGCCCGTCGAGGCGATCGCGCAGCGTGGCCGTAACGCCGCCCGCATCCTGCTCATGCCGGACGTACTCGGTGTTGAACGCGAAGGTCGCGCCCTTCTCGGCCGCCTTCTGGAACAGAATTGGCTCGAGCAATGGTTGGATGATGTCGACCATGCCGCAGGGGCTTGCACGCAGATAATCGCCGCGGCGATCGTCGCCAGTCCCCCAGGTCCGCATTCGGATCAGCTCGCAGCCAGCCAGGCTGGTCGTGAAGGTCGTGTCCCCCATGAGCTCCCAGGGGCTCGCGTACCGGGCCACGTCTTCCGCGATCCCGAGATCGCGGAAGACCTCGTTGGCGCGCTGGTTGGTGATGTGAGCGCGCGGGCTGTCGGCCATCCAGTTGCCGCGCGATACGATGTGACTGCGAACGCCGCAATTGGCGAGCGCCACGGCGGTCGTCGAGCCCGTGGGGCCGGCGCCGATGATGAGCACGTCCGTTTCGTATGCCATTTGCCTGCTCCGCGATGCCCGCATTCGCGCGGGCTTTAGTCGATCAATGAGCACCGTCGGCCTGCTTCGCCGCCATCATCGCCATGCCGGCGATCCAGCCCGGAATCGCTTCGTAGAATTCCTGCTCCATCTTGAAGTGGCCGCCCGTGGAAAAGGCGCCGAAGGCGGCGACCCATGCGAGCACCTCGTTGGCGCCGCGCCCCGCGACTTCGCGGACCTTGCCGGTGTTGAGGGCGTCCGCGCGCCAGATCTGGCCGCTGCGAAGGATGTTCATGAACTCCGCGTCCCACTCGGGATTGAGCGGCTGGCAGGGCCCCTTGCCCGCCTCGGCGAGAACACCCGCCTCGAGCACGCGCTTCTCGCGGGCCTCCTTGGTCTCGGCCGTCGGATTCCGACCGTTGATCAGCCGCTCGCGGATTTCGGGCGGCGCATCCTTGATCGACGGCAGCGGCGGATCGTGCGAGAGGCCACCCGACGCGGCAAACAACACCCGCTTGCCGGAACGTGCCGCGAACCGGCCGACCGATTCACCGAGTTGCCGAGCACGGCGGTAGGTCGGAACGGGCGGCGCTGCGGCGTTCACGAAGATCGGCAGGATCGGAATCGATTTGAAGTCTCCGAGCATCGCTTCGCGATCAATCCGAGCCCTTGAGCACGATAGCAGCGTTTTCCGGCATGGCGGCGAACCAGGGCTGGTTGTGGGTGATGAATAGGTCGCCGCGCTCAGGTCGCCTTAAGGCGCGGGCGTGGTACCCATGGTGGCTGAAGTAGTCGTAGAGATCGAAGTCGTTCATCCGGTCTTCATCGCGAATCAGGTCGGGGTCAAGGCGCTCTCCGAGCAAGTGCTCGATGAACTGGCGGCGCTTATGCGGCTCGATCCATAGCGCGCGGAACTCATCCAGCGTGTGTGCCTCGCTTAGCACGCGGCCGACTACCTCGCGGCGGTACTCCTCCACTGGCACAGGCGTATCCCTACCCTCGCGGCTGACGACGATGAAACGGCCTTGCGCCGTGATAACGACAGGCTTGCCGCCGACCTCGCCCACGGCTGGGCCATCGCCACCGTCGTCGCCGCCACCGCCTCCGCCGTTGCCTTCATCATCTTTGCGTCCGCCTCCGCCCGAGCGCGGCGGCTGGGTAATGAATTCCGTGCCAAAGAGGCTTGTGACCTCGGTGTAGTCGAAAAGCCAGAACTTGTACTTACCTGATTCCTCGTGGATGCGGGTGCCGCGTCCGACCATCTGGTAGAACTTGATGGGCGATTGCAGGTAACGGAAGAACACCACGGCATTGAGCCGCTCGATGTCCACGCCGGCCTCAAGTAAATCCACTGTGCAGGCAATGAAGGCGCGCTCGCTGGAGCCACGCATTGGTTCGATGAGGTCAGCGCCATTGTTGGCTCCGCCCATGCACTTGAAAGCGTAAAGGTCCTTCGGCGTGCGGCCCTGATCCCTGCACCAGCGCACATATAGATTGTTCATGTGCTGGGCCACGCGGTCGGCATGGATCTCGCGGTTACAGAAGATGATGACTTTCTGTTCCGGGCCGCCGTTCTCACACAGTAGCTTGAACAGGTCTTCGCACATCTTAGGCGTGCGCAGCTCAATGAAGATTTCGTCGTCGAAGTCCTTGCCGGTGTACTGATCCTTGGTGAGGTCCTCGGCGGTCAGCAACCGGTCAGTCTTGAGGTCGCGCACGCCTGCCTTGAGCAGTTCTTCCTTGGTGAAGACGGCGCTGTCGATGCTGGCCTTGCGCTTGACGATCTCGCAAGCGGCCAGATAGCCGTCTTCCTGCGCCTGGATCAGCGTGTATTCGTAAACCGGCTCACCAAAGTACTCGCGGTTGTTGGCCGTGATTTCATGGTCCTCGGCCGTGGCCTTCTCGGACTCCTGAAGCTTGCGCGGCGTGGCGGTGAGACCGATGTGAATGGCATTGGGGTTGCGACGCAGCACCTCCGACCATTTGCCCCAGGCGGATCGGTGGCACTCGTCAATAACGATGACGGAAAACGCATCTTCGCTGTAGTGCTCGGTGAGGAAGCTGGCATCGCCCGCGTCGTCGATACCCAGCGTCTGGTAGGTGGCGATGTGGATGCGCGCATTGGCGGCTGCATTGCCGCCACGTTCGGTTTTGACGATGCGCGCGTTGTCGCCAAAGGCCGCCTTGAGCTTCGTGTAGGCCTGCTCACGCAGTTCGTCGCGGTCACAGAGGAACAGCGCCGGTTTAGGCAACTGGCCGGCTTGGGCGAGGCGCCACAGCAAGTTGGTGGCGATAATGGTTTTGCCCGCACCGGTGGCGAGCGTGAGCAGCACGCGTGGTGATGCGCCAGCTTGACGGTCAAGGATGACCTTTTCGAACGCGGCGCGGATGGCAGCGTCCTGGTAGTAGCGGGTTTGCGACCAGGCCGGGCTGTCGGCCTGGAACAGCATCGTCGCCTCGGGCCGCGTCAGGTCGATGCCGCTCGCCTTGGCATAGCGGGCGGTAAGGTCCACGTGCGCCGGGAAATCCTGGAATGCGAACGGCCCCTCGATCAGTTCGGTGAACCGGTCGTACTCGCCGTACTTATGACCATTGGTGGAGAAAACGTACTTGACGTCGAATCGCAACGTCTCGGCGTAGCCCCGTGCCTGCTGCATGCCCCTGAGCGGGTCGTCGCCTTCTCTCTTCGCCTCAAGCACAGCGACTGGCATTGCCTTGGGCATATCGCCTACCTGGACGCACAAGAGATAGTCCGTGCGACCCGGCCCCCTCCGGCGGCGGCCCTTGGGGCCTGTGGGCTCGACTGGCGGCGGGGTGAGCACTGTCTCCAGGGTGATGCGGTCGCGGCTGACGTAGCCCTTGTCGCGCAAGACCGGATCAATGAGGTGGTAGCGCGTGTCCGCCTCATTCAGGCTCACATTTGCACCCCAGGTACTTGCCCGTCATCTGCGCCCCCTGCGCGCACCCGTCCAACTACCTCAGATAGCCTGAATTTCCGGAGACGCGCAACACGATGGGCTTCAGCCTTTCGGCGATCAAAGAGCTGCTGACGCTCCTCTGATCCGTTTCTTGGGGAGGTGCAGTCAAAAGCGCGTGGGCTGCGCCGCATAGACTGCAATGATGTAAGCCCGGTTTGCCGCGCGTTTCCCATGAGCGAGAGAGATTCAAACCGAGGCCCGAAAAAGGGCTCAGTTTCCCGTAAAATGCCGTACCGTACCGACTCCGTACGTTCTAGGATTCGGAGAAAAATGCATTCTCCAAGGCCCATTCACGGCCCATTTTACGTACGGTCGGTATTCTCCAAACCGAAAAACACACGAAAACGGCCGCGTTTTCGGCCCTGCTTCGATGTCGAAGTACGAAGTTTGGGGGCAACGTGGCGGAGAGAGTGGGATTCGAACCCACGGTACGGTTTCCCGCACACACGCTTTCCAAGCGTGCGCCTTAAGCCACTCGGCCATCTCTCCGGGAGGCCTCTCTTGAAGGGCTCAGCCGGATTTTGCAAGGGAGCGCGGGCCTCCGGCGCAAGATTTCCCCAATGTATTGAAAACATTAGATAAATTGGCAAGACGCCAGGCGCGCCTGGCGGCCGCGGTTGACGCCGCAGGCGATTCCTGCGGCGTGCTGGCCGGACGCAAGCGCAAATCAATGACGGCGGTCCGGGCGGGCTGGCGCAAGCATTGCGAGAATGCGCGCGTATCACTCACCAGGCGGAGCAACATAATGTCATACCGGCTCCCGTGCGCAATTGCGCACCAGGCCGGGACGACAGAACAGCGGATGTGCGAAACGACGCACCGATCCCGCAGGGATAACGTCGCTCAGTGATAGCGCGCGGCAATATCCGCCGCGCGGCGCGGCCACAGGGTTGGAGGCTCCGGCAGCGCCGCGTTTGCCGCACTGTGCGTATCCTGCAGCGCCTCGATGAAGTCGGCGAACCATTGTTGGATGGTACCGCTGTTGAGCTTCTCCATCATCGCTTCCCAGCGCATCCGCCGCTCGGTCAGCGGCATCGCCAGCGCGGTTGCGAGCGTGCGCGCCATGCCGTCGATGTCGTGCGGATTGACCAGCAATGCGGAGTCGAGCTCGTTCGCCGCGCCGGCGAATTTCGACAGCACCAGCACGCCGGGATCCGCCGGATTCTGCGCGGCGACGTATTCCTTGGCGACAAGGTTCATGCCGTCCTGCAGCGGCGTCACGACGCCGACCTGCGCGGTACGATAGAGCCCCGCGAGCACGCCCTGGCCGAACCCCTTGTTGAGGTAGCGGATCGGCGTCCAGTCGACCTCACCATGCACGCCGTTGACATCGGTGACGAGCTTCGCCACCTCGCCGGCAAGATTGCCATAGGCCTCGATCGCGCCGCGCGAGGGCGTCGCGATTTGCAACAGCGACACCGAACGCTTCAGGTTCGGATGCAGCGACCACATCCGGTCGAACGCCTTGATGCGGTTGACGAGACCCTTGGAATAATCGAGCCGGTCGACGCCGATCGCGAGCTTCTCGCCGTTCAGGCTGCGCCGCAGCCGCGTCACGTCGGGATGCGTCATCGCCTTGGTGGCCTGCTGCGCGAACTTGCCGGGATCGATGCCGATCGGGAACACCGCAGCGCGGGTGCGGCCGAACGACGAATTGATCACGCCGTCACGCACCTCGAATTCGAGGTCGTTCTGCACGTAGCTCAGGAAGTTCTCGCAGTCCTCATCGGTCTGGAAGCCGATCAGATCATAGGACAGCATCGCCTCGATCAGCTCGCGATGATTGGGCACGCCGGCGATCACCGCGCGCGCCGGCCACGGCGTATGCAGGAAGAAGCCGATCGGCTGCGTGACGCCGAGGTCGCGCAGCTCGGCGCCGAGTGCGAGGAAATGATAGTCCTGGATCCAGAATACGGAATCAGGCTTGCGAAAGCGCAGCAGCGCGCGCGCCATGAACGCGTTCACTTCGCGATAACTGGTGTAGTCCTCGTGCGAGGCGCGAATCAGATCGGCACGCGAATGCATCGCAGGCCACAGCGCCGAATTGGCGAAGCCCTCGTAGTAGCCGCCATAATGCGCGGCCGGCAGATCGAGCATCGCCAGCGCGCCCGCACCGAGGGCCTCGACTTCTGCAAAAGGTTCCTTGTGGTTCCCGTCGCGGACCCGCCCGCTGGAACCAACCCATATTGCCCCTGTCTTTTCCACCACCGGCAGCAATGCCGCGGCCAGCCCCCCCGTCATGGGTTCGTTAGGTTTTCCGCGCGAGACGCGGTTCGATACGACGACGAGGTTCACCAGGTCCCCTCCTGTTGGTCAACTCGCGTATTAACAACCATTCATCAAGATGGTTCCTGATTAAGGAATCTCCCAAATGAAACCAAAATCGGGCAGGGCGCGGAGGAACTCGCGGGAACTCGCGAAAAGAAAATTACACGCGAGCGCCGCGTCACGACGCAAAAGCACCGCATTCGATTCGGTTGCGATGAATACGACTCGGGTTAGGACAGGCTGACGTCCCGATCATCGTCAAGCAGCCGCGCGAGAAATTGACGCACATCGCTCGGCCCGGCGAAATGTCCGGCGACGCCGGTCGCGCGGCGGCCGACGGAGAATGCGAGACCGTCGAAATCAGGCATGATGCCGAACACGGTCTCGTCGGTGACGTCGTCGCCGATGAAGAACGGTCGGCGTCCCCGGAACGGCTCATGCGTCATCAGCTCGCGCACGCCGGTCGCTTTGGTGAAGCCGGAATGCTTGATCTCGCAAACGCTCTTGCCCGGCAACACCTCGATCGGCGCATTCGGCAGCTCGGCGCGGATCAGCGACACCGCTTCATAGATCGCCTTCTCCGCAGCGGGCGCCAGCCGATAGTGCAGCGCCAGCGAATAGCCCTTGTCCTCGAGCAGAATGCCGGGGCTGAGCTTGGCGATCGCGGCCAGACGGCGCTTCAATTCCTTGTCGAGCGGCGGCGCGTGCGCGGCGACCGCCTCGCTGTCCGGCTGCAACCGCATCTCGGCGCCATGGCCGCCGATCGCGGGAAACACGTCCGGCGCGAAGATCAGGTCGATGTCGTTGAGCGAGCGGCCGCTGACCAGCGCCAGCGCGCCGCCGGTGCGCTCATGCAGCTGCTTCAGCGTGCCTGACAGCTCCGGCGGCACCCAGACCTCGCGCGGCGTCGGCGCGAAGTCGAGCAGCGTGCCGTCGATGTCGAGCAGCACCGCGGTCTGGTGAAGCGGCGGAATCAGCGATGCCGGCACACTCTCGATCCTGCTGTCGATCCTGCTGTCATTCTTGGCGTCAGGGGCGATGTCGTCATCCAGAGCCATTTCGGCCACGTCATGCTTCGTCATAGTCTACTCCACAAATGCCAACGGTCGCGCGACAGATTCGAGCGATTTTCGCTCGGCCGCGACGGCATAGCGCCAAGCGGCGGCTGCGGCGACCAACATGAGTGCCGACCCCAGGAGGTAGCCGGCGAAGACGCTGTTGCGCGATCCGGTGTCGATCAACACGCCGAACAACGCCGGGCCGATCACGCCGCCGATCCCGGTGCCAACAGCATAGAAGACCGCGATCGCAAGCGCGCGGACCTCGAGCGGAAACGTCTCGCTGACGGTGAGATAGGCGGCGCTTGCCGCCGGCGAGGCGAAGAAGAAGATCACCATCCAGGCGATGGTCTGGGTCGTGGCGCTGAGCACGCCGACCGAGAACAGATAACCGGACAACGCGAGCAGCACGCCCGAGGTGCCGTAGGTCAGCACGATCATGGTGCGGCGGCCCAGCGTATCGAACAGGCGGCCGAGCAGCAGCGGTCCGAGGAAATTGCCGGCGGCGAACGGCAGGATGTACCAGCCGACATTGCTGGCGGCGATGCCGAAGAAATCGGTCAGGATCAGCGCGAAGGTGAAGAAGATCGCGTTGTAGAAGAACGCCTGCGCCGCCATCAGCGTCAGCCCGAGCAGCGAGCGTTGCCGGTAGGTCGAGAACAGTGTCACCGCGACCTCGCGCAGCGGCGTGTGATCGCGCATCCGCAGCTTGATCTTGTCGAAATCTTCGCTGGACTGTTCGCGACCGAGCACCGAGGTCTCGATATCGGCGACGATCTTGTGCGCCTGTTCGGGGCGACCGTGGATCATCAGCCAGCGCGGGCTTTCCGGAATCCACATTCGCATCAACAGCACGACAAGGCCGAGCACCGCGCCGGTGAAATAGGCGAGCCGCCAACCATGATCCGGCGCAAGCAACGCAGGATCGAGCAGCACGATCGCGCTCGACGCGCCGATCGCGGCACCGATCCAGAAGCTGCCGTTGATGACGAGATCGGTCCAGCCGCGGTAGCGCGCCGGCACCAGCTCCTGGATGGTCGAATTGATCGCGGTGTATTCGCCGCCGATGCCGGCGCCGGTGAGGAAGCGAAACAGCGCGTAGCTTGCGACATTCCACGACAGCGCGGTCGCAGCCGTCGCCGTCAGATAGACCGCCAGCGTGATGAAGAACAGCTTCTTGCGCCCGATCCGGTCGGTGAGCCAGCCGAAGCCGAGCGCGCCGAGCACGGCGCCGGCGAGATAGGCGCTGCTGGCAAGACCGACATCGGCGTTGGAGAAGCTCATGGTCGGGCTCTCCTTCAGCGCCCCCGATAATGCGCCGGCGAGCGTCACTTCGAGCCCGTCGAGAATCCAGGTGATGCCGAGCGCCAGCACGACGCGGGTGTGGAAGCCGCTCCAGTGGAGATTGTCGAGGCGAAGGGGGATCGAGGTCTCGATGATGCGATCGGCGCTCTGCGCAGTTGGCGCGGCCGTCCCGTCGATCGTTGTCGCAGAACTCGATTGTACCGGCTGCAAATTCATCAGATTGGACCAATGAGAAAATCCCCGGAACGGTGCGTTCCAAGGTCTTTCCTCCCAGGATTGCGGCAAACGGTGTGCCCGCCACACCTCATCAACGCTGCATGCCGGGAACGGTTCCCGCACTGCGGCACAGGAACCGCAATCGCGGCGAAGTGTTCTCGGCACAAAGCCATGGAGGCATTGATGGCTGCACACAAGAAAGTCTCGCGCAAGACGTCGAGAAAATCAGCGGCACGATCCACGAGCACAGCGCGCCGCAAGCGTGGTGCGAGAAAGACGACGTCGAAGCGCTGGTCGCAGCGGGTCACAAAGGAGAGCGACGCGCTCGACCTCAAGCGCGGCGTGTTCAAGCAGACCAGCGCGAGGAAGATCGCAGCATCGCTGAAAAAATCCGCCGAGCACAGCACGCGCCGCAAGAGCGGCGCCTATCGTTCCGCGCTGTCGATGCTGACCTTCTATATCAACCGCGCCGGCAAGACGCTGCCGAAGACCGAGCGGTCGCGGCTCGAGCGCGCCAAGGTCGAGCTGAAGCATCAGTTCGGTCGGGATTGATACCGTCGTCCTCGTTCTGTCGGCCTGGCGAAAGCCGGGACCCATTACCACTACTGTCTGTTGGCGTAAGGACAACTCGCCGCTTGCCTCTTTCGAGGGCGGCGGCGTGTGGGTTCTGGCCTTCGCCAGGACGACGGTGGTTAGTTCAGCGCCAGTTACGCCGCGCGGATATTCGCCATGAAGCGGTCGAGCTCCTCGCGCAGCCGCGAGCTCTCGACCGAGAGCGAGCGGGCAGAGTTCAGCACCTCTTCGGAGGCGGCTCCGGTCTCGGTGGCGCCGCGGTTGACCTGGGTGACGCTGGAAGCGGCTTCCTGGGTGCCCTGCGCGACGTTCTGCACGCTGCGCGCGATCTCCTGCGTGGCGGCGCTCTGCTGCTCGACCGAGCTTGCGATGTTGGTCGCGATCCCCGAGATCTGCCCGATCGTGCCACCGATCTCCTTGATCGCGGCGACCGATTCCTGCGTCGCGGCCTGCATGCCCGAGATGTGGGTAGAGATCTCGTCGGTGGCGCGCGCGGTCTGGCTCGCCAACGATTTCACTTCGGAGGCAACGACCGCGAAGCCGCGGCCCGCCTCGCCGGCGCGAGCGGCCTCGATGGTGGCATTCAGCGCCAGCAGATTGGTTTGCTCGGCGATCGCCGTGATCAGCTTGACCACGTCGCCGATCTCCTGCGCGGCACGTGACAGCTTGCCGATCCGCGCATCGGTCTGCTCGGCCTGACGTACGGCGGAATCGGCGATCTGGCTGGACTCCTTGGCACGGCGGCCAATCTCGTCGACCGACGCCGACAATTCCTCGGTCGCGGATGCCACCGACTGCATGTTGCTGGAGGCCTCCTCGGAGGCGGCGGCGACCTGGCTCGACAGGTTCTGCGTGGTCTCCGCAGTCCGCGTCAAGGTACCGGCCGCGGATTCGAGCTGCACGGCGGACGCCGACACGTTGGAGACGATCGAGCCGACCGCGGATTCGAATTCGTCGGCGAAACGAATCAGCTCGTTGCGCCGCGCGGTCGCGCTCGCCTTGTTCTGCGCTTCCTGGGTCGCGGCATCGCGCTCGGCCTTGGCGACCGCCTGGACCTTGAACTCTTCCACCGCGCCGGCCATTTCGCCGAGTTCGTCGCGACGGCCGAGGCCGGGCAGCACGACGTCGAAATTGCCGGCGGCGAGCTCGCGCATCGCCGCACACATCGCCGCGATCGGCCGCGAAATGCCCTTGCCGAGCAGGAACGCCCACACCAGCCCGAGCACGAAGCTGCCGGCCGCGAGCATCAGGATCAGCTGCTCGGTGTCGCCGATCATGCTGTGCGATTCGGTCTCGAACCGCTTCTGGTCGGCGAGCAGATCGGACTTCATCGCCGCCGCGCCCTGGCTGATGGCAGCCGCGGATTCCGTCATCTCGACGGTCAATTCGTCGATCGACTTCGCATTCGCGATCAGCCTGGTGAGCGCCTCGCGGTACTCCTCAAGCAGGCCGGTGATGTCCTTCACGCTCTGCGTGATCCGCTCGTCCTTCGAGGTGATCGCCTTCACCAGATTGTCGGCGAATTTCAGCCGGGCGAGCGCGCTGGAGGCGACCGTCTTGTCGCCGTTGACGACGAAGGTGTTGACCGCCCCGGCGATCGACTGCAACTGGTCGGCCACCTTCTTGGCGCCGAACTGGATCGACTGCAGCTCGGAATCGTCGGCATTGCTCGGCAGATCGTCGAGCTTGTAGCGCATCGAGGTTGCGCTGCGCGTCAGCTTGTTCTGCGCGGTCAGCGCGCTGTCGTCCTTGATGCGGACGATCTCGGCAAAGATCTTGGTGAAGGCACGGAACTCGCGCTCCAGCTTGGTGACCTGCTCGAGCCGGGCCGGATTGCTGGTGCCCTTCATCGACGCCACGATGGCGTCCTTCAGGCTGGCCTCGGCGGCGAGCGCGGCCTTGGCGTCGTCTTCCTTGCCGGTGGCGACGTAGTAGCGCGCCAGCGAACGGTAGGAGATCAATTCGCGGTCGATGTTGCGGGCGAGATCGGCTTCCGCGACGCTCTGGCGATAGGAGCCGACCCCGGCGGAGACCCGCTCGAAGCCCAGATAGGCAAAGCCCATGGTGGCTGCCGACAGCGCCAAGGTGACGGCAAAGCCGAGCATGATCTTGGCGCGGAATCTGAGGGTTGGGAACCTGATCGACAACGATCGCTTCAGTCCCGGCATTCCAACCCCCGTCTTCATTCTGAAAACCACGCGGGGTCCGGCGGCAACCCGCCCCAGCCCCCGGAGGGCAAAACTAAGGCAGAATCGATAAGGCCCGGTAAATGGGCAGCGGCCGCGCCGGTTCGGCCCGGTACTACCTTGGTCGGCCCAGGGGGGCGGGCAAGGTGATTGACGCGCGGGTCCGGCCCGATAGTTTAGAACCGATCAAACCTGTCCCTGCCCGGGCCAGGACAACACATCGGGAGGTGTCCCATGTCATCGCGTCGATCGGCGCCGTTGGCGCTCGCGGCGAGCTCGGCTGACGGCGAAGACCGCCGGCCCATGACATTTCCCCTCACGACCTGGAATTTAGAGGCGGGCTTGGCCGCAACCGATCGCGGCTAAGCCCCATATGCCCTTGAGACCTGCGCGAGCCGAACCGGCCGCGCCAAGAAAAGCAAAAAATTCTGGTCAGGGAGGATACGTTTGGCGAAGCAGAACGGCAGCGCCACCGACAGCATTGTCGTGGTGCAGGCAAAGACCGACGGGCCGCAGGAGGCGGCCGACGAGATCGCGCGCCAATTGGCGGCGACCGAGCTCGCCATGCTCGTGGTGTTCGTGTCGCCGTTCTACGATCCGCAAGCGTTCATCGCCGAACTGTCGAAGCGGATGCCCGACGTTCCGATCTTCGGCTGCACCACGGCCGGCGAGTTGTCCCCGCGCGGCTGGGACGAGGACAGCGTGGTCGCGATGGGATTCGACGCGGCCGATTTCGTCATCGCGGCCCGGCCGCTGTTCGACGTCTCGACGTTCCGGGTCGACCACGGCCGCTCGATCTGCACCGAGCTGCAGCACGAATTCGCGCAACGCACCGAGCATTGCGACCACACCGACGAGTCCTTCGGACTGCTCTTCATCGATGGCATGTGCCAGCGTGAGGAGACCATCATGTCGGCGATCTACGCCTCGCTCGGCGACATCCCGGTGGTCGGCGGCTCCGCCGGCGACGGGTTGCGGTTCGAGAAGTCCTGGGTGTTCCATGACGGCAAGGCCCATAGCGATGCCGCCGTCCTGATCCTGATCCGGACCCGGCTGCCGTTCCGCACCTTCAAGTGCGATCATTTCGAGCCGACCTCGACCAAGATGGTGGTGACCGAGGCCGACACCGAGCACCGCATCGTCAAGGAATTGAACGCCGAGCCGGGCCGCGCTGGAATATTCCCGCGCCGTGGGCCTCAGCGACAGCAAGCTCGAATTGTTCTCCTTTGCCGCGCATCCGGTGCTGGTCCGGGTCGGCGGCGCCTACTACGCGCGGTCGATCCAACGCACCAACCCCGACGGGTCGCTGCAATTCTTCTGCGCCATCGACGAGGGCATGGTGCTGACGGTGGCGCGCGAGCGCGACCCGATCGACGTGACCAGCCGCCTGCTCAAGGAGCTGACCGAGGATCTCGGCGAGGTCTCGATGTTCATCGGCTTCGAATGCGTGCTGCGCCGGCTCGATGTCGAGCAACGCCAGCTGTCGCGCGAAATGTCGGAGCTCTATCGCCGCAACAAGGTGATTGGCTTTCAGACTTATGGCGAGCAGTATCGCTCGATGCATGTCAACCAGACGCTGACCGGCATCGCCATCGGCAAGCGGGCGATCGCGCCGCAATGACCGACAGCAAGACCACGCGCATTGCCGCCCTGGAACGCGAAGCCGAGAAGCTGCGCAAGATCAACGCCGCGCTGATGTCGCGTGTCGAACGGTCGACCGACCAGCAGCTCAACGCCTTTTCCCTGTTCGAGACCGCGATTGCGCTGGACCAGCAGGTGCGCGACCGCACCCAGCAGCTCAAGCAGGCGCTGCAATCGCTGGAGAAAACCAACGGACGCCTGCTGCAGGCCAAGCAGCAGGCCGAGGCGGCAAGCTCGCTGAAATCGTCGGTGCTGGTTTCGGTGACGCATGACCTGTTGCAGCCGCTGAATGCGGCGCGGCTGACGCTGTCCGCGCTCGCGGAAATGGCGACCGAGCCCAAGAGCGTCGCGCTGACCGACCAGATCGACCGCTCGCTGGCGACGCTGGAAGACATGCTGCGGACGCTGCTCGACATCTCGAAGCTCGACGCCGGCGTGCTCCGGCCCGAATTCGGCCCGGTCGCGATCGCCGCGCTGTTCGAGGCGCTGGAGCAGGAATTTGTCGCGACCGCCGCCAAGCGCAATCTCGGCTTCCGGATCATGCCGTCATCCGCCGTGGTTCGCTCCGATCCGCTGATGCTGCGCCGGATCCTGCAAAACCTCGTCGCCAACGCGCTGCGCTACACCCAGCGCGGCGCCGTGCTGATGGGATGCCGCATGAAAGGCAGCGACATCTGCATCGAAGTGCACGACACCGGGCCGGGCATCCCGGAAGCCCAGCGCGAGGCGATCTTCGTCGAATTCCAGCGCGGCGACGCCGGCGCCGGCGACAAGGCCGGCATCGGCCTCGGCCTTTCGATCGTGCGCCGGTTTGCCGATCTGCTCGGTCATGACATCAGGCTGAATTCGCACGCCGGCAAGGGCTCGGTGTTCTCGGTCACCGTGCCGCGCACGCTCGATCCGGTCGCGATCCCGGTGCGCGAGCAGGCCAGCGTCGACTATCGCTATGGCGGCATGGAGGGCGCCAAGATCCTGCTGATCGAGAACGACCTGTCGAGCGCCGAGGGTCTCGCGCATCTGCTGGAGAAATGGGGCTGCGACGTCGCGGTGACGATCTCCAAGACTGAGGCGCTCGAGCGCATCCATGCGCTCGACGGCATCCCCGACGCGATCATCGCCGACCTGCATCTCGACAATGGCGAGACCGGCATCCAGGCCGTCGATGTGATCCGCGGCGAGATCAACGCCAAGGTCCCGGCGATCATCGTGACCGCCGATTACTCGGCCAAGGCTGCGTCCGACGTCTCGGCGTTCGGCCATGAACTGCTGAAGAAGCCGATCAAGCCGGCCGAGATGCGCTCGCTGCTGTCGTTCCTGCTGGCGGCGGAGCAGTCCGGCGCGCGGCTATGATTCGGCGTCGCGCGACGACGAGGCCGTCACCGGCGCGTGGTCGTGCTTGCCGAAATCGAGCTTCGACAGCGCGATGATCGCCTCGGTCCGGCTGCGTACGCCGAGCTTGCGCAGGATCTCGGAGACATGCACCTTCACGGTCGTGACCGAGATATCGAGCTCATAGGCGATGTGCTTGTTCTGCAAGCCACGGCAGATCATGTCGAGCACACGAAGCTGCTGCGCGGTGAACTGACCGAGTTGCTGCATCAGCTGCTTGGTCTCGGCCTGCGCCTTCCGTGCGGCGGCGGTATCACGGAAGCGCGTCGGCAGGCACAGCTGGCCTTCGAGGATGCCGCGCAGCAGCCGCGCCAGTTCGAGCTTCGGCGTCGACTTCGGAATGTAGCCGGAGATGCCGAGCGAGATCGCGCCGCCGACGATCCGGGAATCGTCATGCGCCGACACGATCACCAGTGCGCTGCGTGGCGCAGCGGCGCGCACCCGGTAGGCGCCGAGCAGGCCTGTGGTCCCCGGCATCGACAGATCGAGCAGGATCAGATCAAGCCCCTCGCGCGCGGCGATCACATCCAGCGCGCCGTCGATCGAGGTGGCCTGCAACACCTCGGCGTCGGGAAACTCGGCGCTTATCACGCCGATCAGGGCGGCACGGAACAGCGGGTGATCCTCGACGATCAGCAGTCGAGGCGCACCCGCTTGATCGAGCGGCGGCTGGTCCGCCAGGGGCGCGGTCGTGGTCAATGCTGCGCCGTCCTCCCTCGGATCGCTTGTGACAGCCATGATGCGCACGAACTTATCCCAAAGCCGACCGGCGGCCTATAGGCAGGACGTTCAATGCGATCGCCTCGCGATGCAGCAAGCTAGGGCGCCTTCTCGGCCTTCGCAGCCGCGCTGGTCTCGAGGACCGGAAGCGGAATCTTGCCGAGCTCGATGATCGCCTTGTTGCGGCTGAACAGCTTCAGCTTGCGCAGGATCTCGGTGACATGCGCCTTCACGGTGGATTCGGCGAGCTTGAGCTCGGCGGCGATCTCGCGGTTCTGCAGGCCGCGGATGATCAGATGCAGCACGCGGATCTGCTGCGGCGTCAGCTTCTGGATCCGCTCGCGCAGCGTCCGCGCGGTCTCGGACTGATCGAGCGCGCCGACCGCGACGAAATCCCGCGGCGCCGACACCGATCCGCTCAGCACGCGCGCGATCGCCTGCGACAGCTCGCCGAGCGAGGTCGATTTCGGCAGATAGCCGACCGCGCCCATCTCCAGCGCCTCGCGGATGGTGTGCTTGTCTTCTTCACTGGAGACGATGGCGATCGGCAGCCGCGGATAGCGATCCCTGATCTTCTGGAAGCCGGAGAAGCCGACCACGTCGGGCAGCAGCAGATCGAGCAGCGCCAGATCGATATTCGGCTCGCTCGCGAGGATGCCGAGCGCGCCCTTGATCGAGGTCGCCTCGTAGATCCGGGCATCGGGATGCGAGATGCGGATGGCGTTGCCAAGCGCTTCGCCGAACAGGGGGTGATCGTCGATGATCAGGAACCCCATCATGAGGACCCTCGCACTGCTCTTTGCCTAGTTCCCGCCGGTATCCTGAACGCTCTGCAGATAGGCATACACGTTTCTCAGCTCGTCGTCGCTGAAGACGTCCTTCCAGGCCGGCATGCCCTTGGCCGGCCGCCCGTCATGGACCGTCTTCCAGAAGGTCGATTCCATGTCGTCAGCATAACGCTTCTTGAGCAGCCTGAGATCGATCTTTCGTTCGGCCTGCACTGCGTCCGGGCCGTGGCAATGGGCGCAGGTGCCATTGAACACCTCCCGCCCTGCCTTTGGATCCCCCTTGGTGTCGCCGGCGGCCGCCGCGGTCTGAACCGGTTTCTCGGCGACCGCCTGCCCGACCGTGACAGGCTCGCTCGTCCCGACCGACGTCGTCGCCGGTGCCGCCTGGCCGAATTTCACCGGCGCGCCGTTCGGCACGCCATACTTGGCAAACAGAGCGGCAATATCCGGCCCGAGCGACGGCAGCACACCGTCGACCTCGTCGCGCAGTGCGCCGGATGCCTTGGCAAAACCGATCGCGGTGGCCCAGAGCAGGCCGTCGCCCTCGGTGGAGACAATCTGGTATTTGTCGCCGTAGCTGGTCTCGTTGAGCCAGCCCGCCACCGGCGCCCAGATGAAGGCGATGTCGACCTTGCCCTGCTCGAGGGCCGCCATGCCCTCCTCCGGGCTCAGCACGGTGACCTTCTGAATATCGTCACGCAGCGCCAGCAGGTTCTGCGGCGTCGACTGGTATTGCACCGCAACCCGCAATCCCCTGAGGTCGTCGATGCCGCCAAGCTTGCGATCCCTGGCGCCGACCAGCGCATAGCCCTCATGGGCGATCGGCTTCGAGAAGATCACCGAAGGCCCCATGAAATCATCGATCAGTGGGAGCCCGACCATGGCGTCGCACTGCTTGCTGAGCAGCGTCTCCCGCACGGTGCGCTTGCCGAAATACGACTTGTACCAATTGGTGCTCACGCTGCGGCCGAGCTTCGCGGCCACCGCCTGGCCGATCTCGAGGTAGAGGCCGGGCTTGCCCGGCTCGTCACTCGAGAACGGCAGGTTGGTCGGATCGGCGCAGAGCCGCAGCGGCGGTTTTGTCTCGTCCGCGCCGGCCGACAGGGCCGGCGCAAGCAGCGTCGCGGAGAGCAGCACGGTCCGGATCGCCTTTCCCAACTGCACGCGGCGCGTTGAGTTCGGCATGCCATTCAAGTTGATACGGGACACGGACAATGCTGCCTCCTCGCGACTGTTGTTACTGCAGGGCGAACACGAACAGCGAGCCGCCTTCGGGCGCCGCGGCGACCATCTGCTTGCCGATGTCACCGAGGAAGGCCGGCAGCGCCGCGGTGCGGCCGACCACGATCGCGACATACTGCTTGCCGTCGACCGAATAGGTCACCGGACCGGCACCGATGCCGCTGCCGAGGTTCTTGCTCCACAGCACCTTGCCGTTCTTGGCGTCGATGGCGCGGAAGTCGCCATGCAGATTGCCGGAGAACACCAGATTGCCGCCGGTCGTCAGCGTGCCGCCGTTGAAGGGCAGGTCTTCCTTGATGCTCCACACCTTCTTGTTGGCCACGGGATCCCAGGCCACGAGTTCGCCGAGGAAGCCGCCGGGACCGGGCTTGGTCGGGAATTCGGCACCGAGATAGAACACGCCGCGCTTGTAGTTCACGTCGGAGACCGACCAATCCATGCAGACATTGTTGCTCGGGATGTAGACGAGGCCGGTCTGCGGGTTGAACGACATCGGCTGCCAGTTCTTGCCGCCGATCAGGTTCGGGCAGATGTCCTTGGCGGGATGGCCGGGGCCGGGACGCTTGTCCGGATCCTCCTCCGCCCGCATCGTGTTGATGTCCCACTTCTTGGCCCAGTTGGCGAACACGTATTTCTCGGCCGAGATCACCTTGCCGGTCTCGCGGTTGGCCACGAAGAAGAAGCCGTTGCGGTCCGCCTTCATCAGCACCGGCGTCTCGGCGCCCTTGATCTTGAGGTCGGCGAGCAAGAGTTCGTTGACGCCGTCATAGTCCCAGGCGTCGGCCGGCGTGCCCTGGATATGCCACTTGATCTTGCCGGTGTTGGGATCGATCGCCAGCGTCGAGGCGGTATAGAGGTTGGTCAGCTTGCCGAAATTGCCGTCGCCGGTGGAGCGCACCGCGGTATTCCACGGACCCGGATTGCTGGTACCCCAGTAGACGGTGTCGGTCTTGGCATCGTAGGAGCCGACCAGCCAGGCGGCGCCGCCGCCATGCAGCCCGGTGTCGCCCTTCCAGCTGTCGCTGCCGGGCTCGCCCGGCGCCGGCACCGTGAAGGTCTGCCAGAGCAGCTTGCCGTCCTTGAGGTTGAAGGCCTGCAACGCGCCGCGGACGCCGTATTCGCCGCCGCCGAAGCCGGTGATGACCTTGTCGCGGACGATCAGCGGCGGCGAGGTGATCACCGAGCCCTGCTTGTAGTCGACGACGGTCGAGGTCCAGAGCTCCTTGCCGGTCTCGGCATCGAGCGCGGTCAGCTTGCCGTCGAGCCGGCCGACGAAGATCTTGCCGTCGGCATAGGAGACGCCGCGGCTGTTGACGTCGCAGCAGGCGTACTGGAGCACGTCGTCAGGAATATCGGGCTGCCAGGTCCATTTGCGCGCGCCGGTCGCGGCGTCGATCGCATAGACGTATTTCGGCCCCCACGAGGTCGACACATACAGGTTCTTGCCGATCACCACCGGCGAAGCCTCGTTGGAGCGCAGCGAAGCGAGCGACATCGAGTAAACGAGCTGCAGCTTGCCGGCGTTCTCGGAATTGATCTGCTTCAGCGGGCTGAAGCGCGTATTGCCGTAGTCGTGGCCGGCGATCGCCCACCCGTTCGGATCGGACGCTGCCTTTGCGACGGAATCATTGGCGTTCGATGCCGTAACACCTGCCATCACCATGGCGACCAGCGACACGCCGGCAAAGAAAATCCCGCTCCTCAGCTTCATTGGCTTCCTCCAATATGGTTTCGTTGCCGCGATGGATGCATCGCGCGCGCGTCTCTCTACCCAAATGCATGGATCAGCGATCTTGTGTCGCTACATCGGCGATGAAAATGCCAGCAACACTCTTGCGTCGTTATAGGCGGAAGGTAGTAGCGTCAGCGGCGACGATTTTGCCGTGCTGCAAGCACCAATGATCTGCCGGAAATCGCTTGCGTCGCAGCGCATTTTCGTCACGCCGGAGCACGCCGCGGCCCGCTTGCAAATTGCCCATCGAACGGCTGGCTGCTAGGATTAGAGGCACAGCCCGGAGCCTTCGTGACAGGGCCGTAACTACGACTTTGATCGCGGTTACGTCCCATCTGAAGCGTGGTCTACTGGGCCCATAACGAAGCTATTGGGAGAAACGCGTGTCTACAGTCAAACTGACGGTAAACGGCAAGGCGGTCTCGGTCGATGTCGAGGACCGAACCCTCCTCGTGCACCTGTTGCGCGAAAATCTGAACCTCACCGGCACCCATGTCGGCTGCGATACCAGCCAGTGCGGCGCCTGCGTCGTCCATGTCGATGGCCGCGCGGTCAAATCCTGCACCATGCTGGCCGGCCAGGCGGCGGGCTGCAACGTCACCACCATCGAAGGCCTCGCCAAGGGCGACGAGCTGCACCCGATGCAGGCGGCATTCCGCGACAATCACGGCCTGCAGTGCGGCTATTGCACCCCCGGCATGATCATGTCCGCGGTCGATATCGTGCACCGCCACGGTGGCAGGCTCGACGAGGAAACGGTCCGTCACGAGCTCGAAGGCAACATCTGCCGCTGCACCGGCTACCACAACATCGTCAAGGCGGTGCTCGACGCTGCCGGCCGCATGAAGGTCGCGCAGGCCGCCGAATAGCAGCTCGCGCAGCACATACGATCAAGCTCATCACCGCCGATCTCGATGGAAACGGCGGCAAATCGAATCTCCGGTCGGGAGGACCAGACCATGGGTGTTGAAGGAATTGGCGCACGCGTCGTGCGCAAGGAAGATCGCCGGTTCATCACCGGACAAGGACGTTACGTCGACGACGTTAAAATGGTCGGCATGAGCTACGCTCACTTCATCCGCAGCCCGCACGCCCATGCCAAGGTCAAGGGCATCAATTCCACCGAGGCCATGAAGATGCCCGGCGTGATCGCGGTGCTGACCGGGCAGCAGATCGTCGACGACAAGGTCGGCAACCTGATCTGCGGCTGGGCGATCACCTCGAAGGACGGTTCGCCGATGAAAATGGGCGCGTGGCCGGCGATGGCGCCGGAGACCGTGCGCTTCGTCGGACAGGCGGTCGCAGTCGTGATCGCCGAGACCAAGAACCAGGCCAAGGACGCGGCCGAAGCCGTCGTCGTCGATTACGAAGAGCTTCCCGCGGCGGCCGACATCAAGGCTGCGATCAAGCCGGGCGCGCCGCAGCTGCATCCCGAGGCCCCCGGCAACATCGTCTATGACTGGCACCTCGGGGACGAAGCCGCGGTCAAGGATGCCTTCAGCAAAGCCGCCAATGTGGTGACGCTCGACCTCACCAACAACCGCCTGGTGCCGAATGCGATGGAGCCGCGTGCGGCGGTCGCGCATTACGACCAGGCCGAGGAGCACTACACGCTCTACACCACGTCGCAGAACCCGCACGTCGCCCGCCTCGTGCTGTCGGCGTTCTACAACATCGCGCCCGAGCACAAGCTGCGCGTGATCGCGCCCGACGTCGGCGGCGGCTTCGGCTCCAAGATCTACATCTATCCGGAAGAGATGGTGGCGCTGTGGGCCTCGAAGAAGGTTAACCGTCCGGTGAAGTGGACCGGCGACCGCTCGGAAGCCTTCCTCACCGACGCGCATGGCCGCGACCATGTCTCGAAGGCGGAGATGGCGTTCGACAAGGACAACAAGATCCTTGGCCTGCGGGTGAAGACCCACGCCAATTTCGGCGCCTATATGTCGCTGTTCTCCTCGGCGGTGCCGACCTATCTCTACGCGACGCTGCTGTCGGGCCAGTACGTGATCCCGGCGATCTATGCCGAGGTGATCGGCGTCTACACCAACACCACGCCGGTCGACGCCTATCGCGGCGCGGGCCGCCCCGAGGCGAGCTACCTGATCGAGCGCATGATGGAGACGGCGGCGCGGCAGTTGAAAGTCGATCCGGCCGAGCTGCGCAAGAAGAACTTCATTACTTCGTTCCCGTATCAGACGCCGGTCATCATGGCGTACGACATCGGCGACTTCCACGCCTCGCTCGACGCTGCGATGAAGGCGATCGACTATGCCGGCTTCCCGGCCCGCAAGGCCAAGGCGAAAGCTGATGGCAAGCTGCGCGGCATCGGCGTCTCCTGCTACATCGAGGCCTGCGGCATCGCGCCGTCGAAGGCGGTGGGCAGTCTCGGCGCCGGCGTCGGCCTGTGGGAATCGGCGGAGATCCGCGTCAACCCGGTCGGCACCATCGAGGTGCTCACCGGGTCGCACAGCCACGGTCAGGGTCACGAGACGACGTTCTGCCAGATCATCGCCGAGCGGCTCGGCGTGCCGATCAGCCAGGTCTCGATCGTCCATGGCGACACCGACAAGGTGCAGTTCGGCATGGGCACCTACGGCTCGCGCTCGCTCGCGGTCGGCGGCACCGCGATCGTGAAGGCGATGGAGAAGGTCGAGGCCAAGGCCAAGAAGATCGCGGCCCACGCGCTCGAGGCGTCCGAGAGCGACATCGTGATCGAGAATGGCGAGTTCAAGGTCACCGGCACCGACAAGTCGATCGCGCTGCCGATGGTCGCGCTCGCCGCCTACACCGCGCACAATCTGCCCGACGGCATGGAGCCCGGCCTGAAGGAGACGGCGTTCTACGACCCGACCAACTTCACCTTCCCGGCCGGCGCCTATATCTGCGAGCTCGAGGTCGATCCGGCTACCGGCAAGACCTCCTTCGTCAACTTCGTGGCAGCGGACGATTTCGGCCGGCTGATCAACCCGATGATCGTCGAAGGCCAGGTTCACGGCGGCCTTGCCCAGGGCATCGGCCAGGCGCTGCTGGAAGGCGTGGTCTATGACGGCACCGGTCAGCTCGTGACCGCGTCCTTCATGGATTACACCATGCCGCGCGCCGACGATCTGCCGTCGTTCCAGCTCTCCCACACCACGACGCTGTGTCCGGGCAACCCGCTCGGCGTCAAGGGCTGCGGCGAAGCCGGCGCGATCGGCGCCTCGGCTGCCGTGATCAACGCGATCACGGACGCCATTGGCAACAACAAGCTGGAAATGCCGGCGACGCCCGATCGCGTCTGGCACGCCATTCACGGTTGAGGGAGGAAGAGCCATGTACGAGACCAATTATCATCGCGCTTCCTCGGTCGCCGACGCTGCCGCAACCTTCGCCAAAGGCGCGGAATCAAAATTCCTCGCCGGCGGGCAAACCCTGCTTCCCGTGATGAAGCAGCGCCTCGCCGCACCTTCCGATGTGATCGACCTCTCCAAGGTGCAGGAGTTGATCGGCATCGAGGTGTCGGGCGACACCGTCACCATCAAGGCCGCGACGCCGCATTACGACGTGGCGCAAAGCGAGGCGGTGCAGAAAGCGATCCCGGCGCTGGCGCATCTGGCGTCGGGGATCGGCGATCCGGCCGTGCGCTATCGCGGCACGATCGGCGGCTCGCTCGCCAACAACGATCCGGCGGCGGATTATCCGGCGGCGGTGCTGGCGCTCGGCGCGACGGTCAAGACCAACAAGCGCTCGATTGCGGCGGATGACTTCTTCAAGGGCCTGTTCTCGACGGCACTCGAAGACGGCGAGATCATCACGCAGGTCGCATTCCCGGTCCCGGCCAAGGCGGGCTACGCGAAATTCCCGAATCCGGCCTCGCGCTTCGCGCTGACCGGCGTGTTCGTCGCCAAGACCAAATCGGGCGATGTCCGCGTCGCTGCGACCGGCGCGTCGCAGAGCGGCGTGATGCGGGTCGGGCCGATCGAGCAGGCGCTGAAGGCGAACTGGGCGGCCTCGGCGTTCGACAGCGTGACCATCCCGGCGAGCGGCCTGCTCGCCGACATCCACGGCTCGGCGGATTACCGCGCCAACCTCGTGAAGGTCATGGGACAGCGGGCGGTCACCGCCGCAGGCTGATCAAGCAGCGCGCTTTAGCGCCTAAACACAAGTCTGCAACGGCGCGCAGCGATGCGCGCCGTTCGCGTTTTTACCGGCCGCATAAGGCAAAAGGTGCTTGCCACATCGCGCATTCAGCGAGACAATTTAGCTAATCAGCTAATTAAAAATACCGGCAGACGGGCGGCTGGGGAAACGCAGGAAGTTCGGCGCCAAGCCAGTCGTAGCCCAGCCGCATAACACCATCCAACCAACGGAACAACAAACGTGCTCGACAAGCCTGCCCCCCAAACCGCCGCTCGCACCTCGGGCCCGCTCACCGGCTTCCGCATCGTCGAATTCGCCGGCATCGGTCCCGGCCCGTTTGCCTGCATGCTGCTCGCCGACATGGGTGCCGAGGTCATCACGCTGGACCGGGTCGGCGCGGGCAAGAATCTGAAGGCGGTGGCAACCCGCGGCCGCAAGGTCATCGAGCTCGATCTCAAGAACAAGGCAGCGATCGCGGAAGTGCTCGAGCTGCTCGGCCATGCCGATGCGCTGATCGAGGGCTTCCGCCCCGGCGTGATGGAGCGCCTCGGTCTCGGCCCCGACGTCGTGCTCGCGCGCAATCCGAAGCTGGTCTACGGCCGCATGACCGGCTGGGGCCAGGAAGGCCCGCTGGCGAATGCCGCCGGCCACGACATCAACTACATCTCGATCACGGGCGCGCTCGCCGCGATCGGACCCAAGGAGAAGCCGGTGCCGCCGCTCAATCTGGTCGGCGATTTCGGCGGCGGCGCGCTGTACCTCGTGGTCGGCGTGCTCGCAGCCCTGCTGGAAGCGCAGAAGTCCGGCAAGGGCCAGGTGGTCGACACCGCGATGTGCGACGGCGCGGCCTCGCTGATGTCGATGTTCTACGACATGGCCGCGCAGGGCCGCTGGAGCGGCGGCCGCGATCAGAATTTCCTCGACGGCGGCGCGCATTTCTACGGCGTCTACGAATGCTCCTGCGGCAACTTCATCTCGATCGGCTCGATCGAGCCGCAGTTCTACGCACTGCTGCGCAAGCATGCCGGCCTGACCGACGCCGACTTCGACGCCCAAATGGACCGCAAGGCCTGGCCGGCGCTGAAGGCGAAGCTGGAAAAGGTGTTCAAGACCAAGTCGCGCGCCGACTGGTGCACGATCATGGAAGGTACCGACATCTGCTTCGCGCCGATCCTCACCATGGAGGAAGCACCGAAGCATCCGCACATGGCAGCCCGCCAGGTGTTCGTCGAACGCCACGGCGTCACCCAGCCCGCCCCCGCGCCGCGCTTCTCGCGCACGCCGTCAGCGATCCGCGAGCCGGAGCTTGCGAGCATTGGCGAGGTGACGAGCGCATGGAAGGCGGGGAAATAGTCTCGCCGTCATTGCGAGGAGCGAAGCGACGAAGCAATCCAGGTCTCCGCAAGCGGTGAGATGGATTGCTTCGCTTCGCTCGCAATGACGAGGTCATGCGGCGCGGTCGCCGCTACGCCGCGTGATCGACCTTGAGCACGCCGCGGCGGATCTGGTCTTCCTCGATCGATTCGAACAGCGCCTTGAAGTTGCCCTCGCCGAAACCATCGTCGCCCTTGCGCTGGATGAATTCGAAGAAGATCGGCCCGATCGCATTCGCCGAGAAGATCTGCAGCAGCACCTTGGTCTGGCCGCCCTCGACCACGCCCTCGCCATCGATCAGGATGCCGTTCGCCTTGAGCCGCGCGACGTCCTCGCCATGCTTCGGCAGGCGGCTGTCGATCCGCTCGAAATAGGTGTCGGGCGGCGACGGCATGAACGGCAGGCCGTCCGCGCGCAATCTCTCGACCGTCGCGTGGATATCGCGCGCGCCGCAGGCGATGTGCTGGATGCCCTCGCCGTGATAGGTGTTGAGATATTCCTCGATCTGCCCGGAATCGCCGGCGTCCTCGTTGATCGGAATCCGGATCTTGCCGTCCGGGCTGGTCAGCGCGCGCGAGAACAGGCCCGACGCGCGGCCCTCGATGTCGAAGAAGCGGATCTGGCGGAAGTTGAACAGCTTTGCGTAGAAGCCGGTCCAGACATCCATGCGGCCGCGATGGACGTTGTGGGTGAGGTGATCGATGTAATACAGGCCGGAGCCGGCGGGGCGCGGGTTGGCGGCGCCTAACCACTCGAACTCGGTATCATAGGCCGAGCCCTTGGCGCCGTAGCGGTCGACGAAATACAGCAGGCTGCCGCCGATGCCCTTGATCGCGGGCACATCGAGCGTCTTCTGCGCCGACGATGCCTCGGCGGGCTCGGCGCCCAGCGCGATCGCACGCTCATAGGCGCGCCTCGCATCGACCACGCGGAACGCCATCGACGGCGCGCAGGGGCCGTGTGCGGCGACGAAGTCGAAGCCGTGGCTGCCGGGCTCCTCGTTGACGAGATAGTTGATGTCGCCCTGGCGATAGACCGTGATCGCCTTGGTCTTGTGCCTGGCCACCGCGACAAAGCCCATCAGCTTGAACAAGGCGTGCAGCTCGCCGGGATTGGGGTGGGCGTATTCGACGAACTCGAAGCCGTCGGTGCCCATCGGGTTCTCGGCGCTGATTTCGGCCGGCGGCGCATCGTGCGGAAACGGACCCATGGCGGCAACTCCCTGATTTGTCTGGGACCAGTTTCCGTCACTTGCGGCGCAACGTGCGTGCAAAATTGGGCCTACTTTGCTAGTATTGCGCACGATCCGCGCATGAATTGGACATTTGGTGCATGCCAGACGTTGACGCCTTCGACCTCAAGATGCTCGCGGCCCTGCAGGATGACGGCCGGCTCACCAACCAGCAGTTGGCCGACCTCATCGGCCTGTCGGCCTCGCAATGCTCGCGGCGGCGGATGCGGCTGGAGGAGGAGAAGGTGATCGCCGGCTACCACGCCGACCTCTCCGGCGAGGCGCTCGGCTTCGGCCTGATCGCCTTCATCCACATCACGCTGGCGACCCACTCGCCCGACAACGCCAAGCGGTTTCGCGAACTGGTCAACCGCGTCGACGACATCCAGGAAGCCTACGCGCTGACGGGAGACGCCGACTACGTGCTCAAGGTGATGCTGTGCGACCTCAAGAGCCTGTCCGACATCGTCAACAACGTGCTGATGCCGCACCAGAGCGTGGCCCATGTTCGCTCCTCGATCGTGCTCGACCGCCTGAAGGAGAGCACCAAGCTGCCGCTGAAATCGCTGCAGGCGTGATCCGGCGCGAATCGAGGGAATTTCGTCATTCGCTTTCGCGACACGATTTGCGATCATTTCGCCAACACCCGGCTAGAGAGACGACCATGGCGCTGCAGCTGCGACCGAACTGCGAATATTGCGACAAGGACCTGCCGCCGAGCGCGCTCGACGCACGAATCTGTTCTTACGAATGCACGTTCTGCGCGGATTGCGCCGAGACCAGGCTCGGCAATGTCTGTCCGAACTGCGGCGGCGGCTTCGCGCCGCGGCCGATCCGCCCGGCTAAGCCGTGGCGGCCGGGCGTCTGCACCGTGAACCAGCCACCGTCGGACCAGCGGGTGCATCTGAAATACAGCGTCGAGAACTGCGCGGCGCATACGGCGCGCTTGCGGGATATCAGGCCGGAGGAGCGGTAAGCTTCAGCTCGTCATTGCGAGCGAAGCGAAGCAATCCATGGTTCCGCGTAAGTGGAGCGATGGATTGCTTCGTCGCTTTGCTCCTCGCAATGACGGAGACGATTTACTCCGCCGCCGCGATGGTGCCTTCGACTTCGCCGAACCCGACGCGGTAGCCATCGCCCTGGCACCAGCCGCGCATGACGAGCGAATCACCGTCCTCGAGGAACGAGCGCGTGATCCCGCTGGCGAGCTCGACCGGCTCGGTGCCGTTCCAGCCGATTTCGAGCAGACTGCCGCGCTGGTGCTTTTCGGGGCCGGAGATCGTGCCGCTCCCTAGGAGATCGCCGACATTCATCGCGCAGCCGGATGAGGCGTGATGCACGAGCTGCTGCACCGACGACCAGTACATGTATTTGAAGTTGGTGCTGCAGATCGTCTTTGCCTGGTTCATCGCACCCGCGCGCAAGGCGACATCGAGCTGCATGTCGTAATTGTTCGGCTGGGTCTGCTTGAGATAGGCTAACGGCTCCGGCTCCTGCTTCGGACCCGGCATCCGGAACGGCTCGAGCGCCTCGCGCGTCACCACCCACGGCGAGATCGAGGTCGCGAACGCCTTGGCCTGGAACGGGCCGAGCGGCACATACTCCCATTGCTGGATGTCGCGCGCGCTCCAGTCGTTGAGGATGACGAAGCCGAAGATCATCTCCTCAGCCTGCTTCTCGGTGAGCATCTCACCCATCGCCGATGCCTGTCCAACCACGACCCCCATCTCCAACTCGAAATCGAGCCGCTTGCACGGGCCGAAGCTCGGCACCTCGGCGCTCGGCGGCTTCAGCTGGCCGCGCGGACGCCTCACCTTGGTGCCGCTGACCACGACCGTCGAGGCGCGGCCGTTGTAGCCGATCGGCATGTGCAGCCAGTTCGGCTGCAGCGCGTTGTCCTTGCCGCGGAACATGACGCCGACATTGGTGGCGTGCTCCTTCGACGAATAGAAATCGGTGTAGCCCGCAACGGCGAACGGCATGTGCAGCCTGACATCGGCCATCGGCACCAGTGCCCGCGCGCGCAATTCCCTGTTGTCGCGCAGCTCAGGATGATCCGAGCGCAGCAGCTCGCTGATCCGCGCCCGCGTCTTCGACCACACTTTTGGCCCGAGCGCCATGAAGGCGTTGAGCGACGGCTGCGAGAATAGGCCGAGCGGCCCGACATCGAGCCGCGAGTCCTGCTCAAGCTCCCAGAGGTCGAGCACATAATCGCCGATCGCAACGCCGACGCGCGGCGCAAGCCCGTCCTTCGACGAGAACACGCCATAGGGCAGGTTCTGGATCGGGAAATCGGAGCTGGGCGAGACGTCGATGAAGGAGCGTAGCTTGGGGTCGTTGGGGTGGGGCATGGTTTCCTGCCGAAATGATTGACGCACTCTGTCTCTCGTCATTCCGGGGCGCGCGCAGCGCGAACCCGGAATCCATTTTTCCACGGGGAACGCGGCCCAATGGATTCCGGGCTCATCGCTTCGCGATGCCCCGGAATGACGAAGACTGAATTCTACGACTTGTTCGGGTCGAACTTCTTCTCCAACCCCTTCCAGCAATCCGCGTAATCATCCTGCAACGTCGATGAGGTCGCGGCGTGCTGCGTCACGCGTTGCGGGAAGCGGGTCTCGAACATGAAGGCCATGGTGCCGGTCAGCTTCGCCGGCTTCAGCTCGCCGTTGCTGGCGTGCTCGAAGGCCTCGCGGTCGGGCCCATGCGGCAGCATGCAATTGTGCAGGCTGATGCCGCCGGGGACAAAACCCTGCGGCTTGGCGTCGTACACGCCGTAGATCAGGCCCATGAACTCCGACATGATGTTCATGTGGTACCACGGCGGACGGAAGGTGTTGTCGGCCACCAGCCAGCGCTCCGGGAAGATCACGAAGTCGATGTTCGCGGTGCCGGCGGTCTCCGACGGCGAGGTCAGCACCGTGAAGATCGACGGGTCGGGATGATCGAAGGCGATCGCGCCGACCGGCGAGAAGGTGCGCAGATCGTATTTGTAGGGCGCGTAATTGCCGTGCCAGGCGACCACGTCGATCGGCGAATGCGGCAACGTCGTCTTGAACAGCGAGCCGCCCCACTTCACGTAGAGCTCGGTCGGCGTGTCCTTGTCCTCGTAGGCGGCGACCGGCGTCAGGAAGTCGCGCGAATTGGCCAGGCAATTGGCGCCGATCGGGCCGCGCTCCGGCAGCGTGAAGGCGCCGCCGTAATTCTCGCAGAGATAACCGCGCGCCGGTCCGCCTGGAATTTCCACGCGGAATTTGACGCCGCGCGGGATCACCACGATCTCGCCCGGCTCGGCATCGATGCGACCGAACTCGGTGACGAAGCGCAGCTTGCCCTGCTGCAGCACGAACAGCAGCTCGCCGTCGGCATTGTAGAAATGCTGATCGACCATCGATTTGGTGATGAGATAGACATGCGCCGCCATGCCGGCCTGCGTATTGGCATCGCCCGCCGTGGTCATGGTCTGCACGCCCTGCAGGAAGGTCATGTCCTGTTTCGGGATCGGCGCGGGATCCCAGCGCAGTTGCGCGATCGGCATGTCGTATTCGTGACACGGCGCGGTGCGCCACAGCCCGCTATCTGCCTTGGCGAAACGGCCGGAGTGCCGCACCGACGGCCGGATGCGATACAGCCACGAGCGCTCATTGGTGCCGCGCGGCGCAGTGAACGGGGAGCCGGACAGCTGCTCGGCATAGAGCCCGTAGGCGCAGCGCTGCGGCGAGTTGCGCCCCATCGGCAACGCGCCGGGCAAGGCCTCGGTCTCGAAGCTGTTGCCGAAGCCGGACATGTAGCCCGGGGTGACTTGCCCCGAGCTGCGCACGATCTGATCAGGCGAGGTATTGATGTTCATGTCTATCCTCCTCCTTGCAGGGCGGCCCACATCTCCTGGTCGCGCTTGTCGGTCCAGATCACGGGATCGTCGATCCCGGACGCTTCGTCATAGGCACGGGAAACGTTGAACGGCAGGCAGTGCTCGTAGATCGCGAAATCAGAGAATTTCGGATCCATCACCTCGCGGGTCGCCGCCATCGATTCCTTCAGGCTGCGGCCCTTGGCGACGGAAGACTCCGCCGCACCGTAAAGCGTGGTGACGAAATCGCGGGTCATCGCGATCGCATCGCGCCCGGTCTCGAGGCCCTTCAGCGCATCGCCGCGGCCCGGCGCGATCGCCTTCGGATTGAAGGCGCGGATCTCGTTCAGGGTCGTCGGCCATTCGCGCAGATGCGCATCGCCGCAATAGCAGGCCGAGTGGTATTCAATCAGATCGCCCGAGAACATCACCTCGGCATCCGGCACCCAGGCGACGATGTCGCCCGAGGTGTGGCCGGCGCCGAGCTGCATCAGCCGCACCTCGCGCTTGCCGAGATAGATCGACATCTCGCCCTCGAATGTCAGCGTCGGCCAGGTCAGGCCGGGAATGCTGGCGGCATCCTGAAACAGCCGCGGGAAGCGGCCATATTCGGAATCCCAGTCCTGCTGGCCGCGTTCCTCGATCAGCCGATAGGTCTCTTGCGAGGCGACGATGCCCTGCGCGTGATAGGCGGATGCGCCGAGCACGCGCACCGCGTGATAGTGCGACAGCACGACGTACTTGATCGGCTTGTCGGTGACGGTCTTGACCCGCTCGATCACCTTGTTGGCCATCGCCGGCGTCGCCTGCGCGTCGAACACCAGGCAGCCGTCCTCGCCGACGATCACGGCGGTGTTGGGATCGCCCTCGGCGGTGAAGGCGTAGAGATCGGTGCCTATCTCGGAGAAGGTCACCTTCTTCTCCGCGAGATCCGTGGTCGATGCGAAACCTTTGGCCATCAGTTCATTCCTGTCCGTTTGATCAGTGCTGTTGCTGTTGCTGTTGTTGTTGTTGCTGCTGGCTCGCGTCGAGAAGCCGCCGCTTGGCCAGCGCGATCGCCTCGCGCAGCACGTCGAGATCGCCGATATGGTTGGCGAGTACCAGAACCAGCGCGGCATCGAGATCGGCGCTCTGCGCGTCGGAGAGGCCGCGATGCGCCTCGACGATGGCGCGGAAGGCGTCGTCGGGCTTTGCGAAGTTCGAACTGGTCGACAGCGCCATGATGGATCCTCAGCTCACGCCGGTTGCACGCGCCAGCGCCGCATCGAGTACCGGCCGCGCGGCGTTGCGGAAGCGTGCCGCAACATAACCATCCGGCCGCAGCAGATAGGCGGTGCCGGGCGCAGCGTCGTAGCGCTTGCCGGCAAGGCCTTGCGCGTCGACCAGCCTGCCCTCGCCGCCGACCCGGATGGAGCCGACACCGTCGGGCACATCGACATCAGCGCCATTGCCAAACTCCAGCAGGGTGAAACGCGTTCCCTGCTTGATGAAAACGTCGGTCAGATAGCTCGAACCGCCGCCCTGCTCGGTCACCGGCGCGTCCAGCATGGAGGCGCCCGGCGGCGGGCCGCCGCGCCAGTCGTCACGATCGCCGCTCGACAGCGGCGTGTCATAGATCGACGGCACCGACAGCCGCCCGCCATTGACCATGCGCTTGCCGAACTCGGTATCCTTGGCGAGCGACAGCACCGCCTGGCGCAGCCGCGCCTCCTGTCGCGTCACCGGCGCCATGAAATCGGTCGAGCGGGTGGACTCGCGGATGTTCTCGTCCGCCGCGGCACTGCGCTCGATGTGGTAGGTCTCGAGCAAGCCTTCCGGCGACAGCCGGCGCAGCACGCGATCGAGCTTCCACGCCAGATTCTCGGCATCCTCCAGCCCTGAATTGGCGCCGCGCGCACCGAACGGCGAGACCTGATGCGCGGAATCGCCGGCGAAGATCACCCGGCCATGGATGAACTTGGCCATCCGGCGGCACTGGAACTTGTAGAGCGAGATCCATTCGAACTCGAACTTGTCATGCCCCAGCATGCGCTCGATCCGCGGCCGAACATTCTCGGGCTGCTTCTCGGCTATGGGATCGGCATCGGGATTGAGCTGCAGATCGATCCGCCAGATGTCGTCCGGCTGCTTGTGCAGCAGCGCCGAGCGTCCGGCATGGAACGGCGGATCGAACCAGAACCAGCGTTCGGTCGGAAACGCCGCGGTCATCTTGACGTCGGCGATCAGGAATTGGTCCTCGAACACCTGGCCTGCGAACTCCGCACCGACCATCTGCCGCAGCGACGAGCGGGCGCCGTCGCAGGCGACGACGAAGGAGGCGTGGACGTGATAAGCGCCTTCGGGCGTGGCGATGGTCAGCGCGACGCCGTCATTGCGGCTCTCCAGCGCGATCACCTTGTTGCGCCAACGCAGATCGATGTCGGGCAGCTGCTCGACCCGGTCGACCAGATAGGCCTCGGCGTAGAACTGCTGCAGATTGATGAAGGCCGGTCGCTTGTGGCCCTCTTCGGGAAGCAGATCGAACTGGTAGAGCTGCGAGGCGCCGTGAAAGATCTTGCCGACGCTCCACACCACGCCCTTCTCGACCATGCGGTCGCCGACACCGAGGCGATCCCAGAACTCCAGCGAGCGCTTCGAGAAGCAGATCGCGCGCGAGCCCTCGCCGATCCGGTCGGCATCGTCGAGCAGCACCACGCGCTGGCCGCGCTGGGCGAGATCGATCGCGAGCGACAATCCAACCGGCCCGGCGCCGACCACGACAACCGGATGCTCCGCGACGTTGGCGGCCGACCGGTCCTGGTCGGGGTGGCGGCGATAGCCGAACTGGGTTTTGGCCTCTGCCGTGTTGGCTGCCATTGCGTGACCCTGGATGTTCCCTTGTACCGGCCCTCGTCTATGGCTCAGGCTGCGGCTTGTGTGACTGGCTTGCGACAGGACCTTGCGGGTCGGCCGCGAGCTTGCTAAATTAGTCTCACTTGCAACTATCTTAAACCCCCAGTCGAGCCCGCCGTCAACTCAAATTGGAGGAATTTTTGGTCAGGACCTCTGCAAGCCAGCCTCCAGCCCGGGCGCAGAGCGCCGTGGAAGTGGACGCGCACGACGATGCCGCGCCGGCGAAGAAGCGCCTCGACCTCTTCCACTTCATGCCATTCCGCCTGAACCGGCTGGCGGCTGAGGTGAGTTCGGCGCTGTCGAGCGAATACCAAGCGCGCTACGGCCTCGACATTCCGGAGTGGCGCGTGCTCGCGACGCTCGGCTTCCGCAGCGATCCCTGCAGCGCGCAATACATCGCGCATTGCACGCGCACGCACAAATCCACCATCAGCCGCGCCGTCTCGGCGCTGATGGAGCGCGAGATCGTCGAGCGCGTCGAGAACGCCGACGACCGCCGCGAATTCCGCCTGCGGCTGACCAAAAAGGGCCAAGCGCTGTACGAGGAGTTGATCCCGCGCCTGTTGCGCAAGGAGCAGGAGATATTGTCCTGCCTCTCCGCACAGGAGCGCCGCGACCTCGGCCGCCTGCTCGGAAAGGTCGAGAGCAGCCTCGAGCTGGTGCAGACCAGTGAAGAGGCCGACGCGAAGGACGTGTATTAGGCGATCGCCCCGCTTTGGACAGACACTCCGCTGTCGTCCTGGCGAAAGCCAAGACCCATACGCCGCTGCAGGAGTTGTTAACGGGACTCGTCGTTGCAGCGACGCGCAACAATCAACGTTGGTGGTAATGGGTCCCCTGAGTTCACAAACGAAGTGCAACACTTCCTTGAGGAGGTGTTGCGATGGGGCGGAGTTACGAGCAGCTATCCCTGGACGAGCGATGCGAGATTGCCCGGCTTTCAGCCAATGGCAGCTCGGTGCGGCAAATCGCGGCAGCTCTGGATCGCTCGCCATCAACGATCTCTCGGGAGCTGAACCGCAATTCTGGCGCCCAGGTCGGCTACAAACCCAGCTATGCCCAGCAACAGATGCGAGCGCGGCGCTGGACGGGCGTACGCCTCGAACGGGAGCCCGGCCTGCGCCGCGCGGTCTTGGAGCGCCTTGGTCGGGGCTGGTCGCCCGAGCAGGTCGCGGGCCGGCTGGCCCGCGAACACGGCCGCAAGGTGATCTCCCACGAGACCATCTACCGCTTCATATACGCCCAGATCCGGCGCACCTCGGACTTCAGCTGGCGGCGTTATCTGCCACGCGGCAAGAGCAAACGCGGCTACCGCGGCAAGAAGGGCGGCAGTCCCGCAAGCTTCATAGAAGGCCGTGTTTCCTTGGACAAACGGCCTATCGAGGCCGCCGATCGCAATGCCCCCGGTCATTGGGAAGCCGACCTGATGATGTTCTCCAAATACGGTCAGGCGATCCTGACCGTGCACGAGCGCACCTCGCGCCTGCTGCTCGGCATCCGCATCGCCAGCAAGCTCGCGCGCGGTATCGCCCGTCATCTCGTCCGCTTGTTTGCTGCCTTGCCGGAAGGCCTGTGCCAGACCGTTACCTTCGACAATGGGACCGAGTTCGCCTGTCACCTGGAGCTGCACCGCCTCGCGATCGAGACCTTCTTCTGCGATCCGCACGCGCCCTGGCAGAAGGGCGGCATCGAGAATGCGATCGGTCGGATGCGCCGCTTCATTCCACGCAAAACCGATCTCGCGACCTTCCCGACGCGCCGCCTCCGCCAGTCGATCAACGCCTACAACAACACCCCGCGCAAATGCCTTGACTTCCAAACCCCTCTCGAGGCCTTCTCTCAAGTGTTGCACTTCGAGTGTGAATCCACCTCCTGGCTTTCGCCAGGACGACGCTGGGGTTGGGATTCGCGCCCCGCCCTGTCCTCGTCATTCCGGGGCGTGCGAAGCACGAGCCCGGAATCCATTCATCCGCAGAGTACGCGGCTCAATGGATTCCGGGTTCTCGCTGCGCGAGCCCCGGAATGACGACCGAGGGAGTTACGCCTTGTCGATATGCTTGGCGATGACAGGGAAATAATTGTCCTTCGACCCCTTGTCGATCGCCTCCTGCAGCACCGTGCCGATCAGCTCCGCCCCGCGAATCCTGATGCCGGCGTCGGCGGCGAGCTCCAGCGCGTAGGACAGATCCTTCAGCGCATATTCGGTCGAGAAGGCGCGCTCCGGAAACACGCCGGGCACGATCGCCTTCATGCCGTGGTTACGCAGCGCAAAACTGTCGGCCGAGCCCTTCGACAGGGTGTCCAGCAGCAACTTCGGATCGACGCCATTGTGCTTGGCCACCGCGACAGCCTCGGCCAGCGCGTTCACCGTCTCGAACAGCACCATGTTGTTGAGGATCTTGCTCACCTGCCCGGCGCCGACATCGCCGCAATGGGTGACGTCGGTGGCAAAGCAGCGAATTAAGGGCTCGATCGCGGCATAGAGGGCGGGCACCGCGCCGACCATCACGCTGAGCGTGCCATCCTGCGCCGCCTGCCGGGTGCGCGCGATCGGCGCATCGGCCCAGGCCGCGCCCTTGGCCTGCAATTGCGCGGCGAAGTCGCGGGTCTGGCTGACGGATGACGTGCCGAGATCGACCACGATCTGGCCGGCCCGTGCGTTCTTCAAAATGCCGTCTTCCTCGAACACCGCGCGCACGTGCCTGGCGCTCGGCAGGCAGAGGAACAGCACGTCGCTCTGCTTGATGACATCGGCGACCGACGTCGCGCCCTCCGCGCCGTCAGCGCGGAGCCGCTGCAACGGCTCAATCGCGAGGTCGAACACCACGACGCGCTTGCCGCTCTTCTTGACCAGGTTGCGGCAAATCGGCTCACCCATCACGCCGAGGCCGATGAACCCGAGAGTCTTGTAGTCAGTCATATCGTTGCTTCTTTTCACGTTTCTTGACGCGTTGCAGATGCGCTTGTCACCTCGCGAACGATCGCGACGGCGCCAGATGCAGCGCGAACGCATCGACCTTGTCGCTGGCGCGCGGATAGATCTCGCTGACGATCGGATCGTGACCTGGGATGAAGCGGTCGGGATGCCCGGCGAGCCGCTCGACGATCTCCCAGCCCTGCACCATGTCGCCGACATTGTAGACGATCGGGAACGGGCTCTTCTTGTGCAGGTTCGCATAGTAGTGCGCGGCATCGGACGCCAGCACCACCGGACCGCGCGCGGTCTCGACCCGCACCACCTGCAAGCCGTCGGAATGGCCGCCGACGCGATGCACGGTGACGCCGGGCGCGATCTCGCCGTCGCCGGAATGGAAGGTGACGCGCTCGCCATAGACGTGCCGCACCATCTGGGTGACATGCTCGACCGAGAACGGATGACGCAGCATGCCGCTGCACATGCAGCGGCCGGTCGCGTAGCTCATCTCGCGTTCCTGCAGATGGAATTTGGCATTCGGGAAGCGATCCAGGTTGCCGGCGTGGTCATAGTGCAGATGGGTGACGATCACGTCGCGGATCGCATCGGCGCTGACGCCGAAACCGGCCAGCGCATCGACCGGGTTGAGCGTCAGCTTGCGGGCGCGCACCTTGGCCTCCTCGGCGTTGAAGCCGGTGTCGACGAGGATATCGCGGCCGTGGCCGCGGATCAGCCAGACGAAATAATCCAGATCCTGCGCCGTCGTGTCGTGCGGATCGGGGACTAGGAAGTTGAGGTGGGGCGTGCGCGGCGACATCGTCGCATAACGCAAGGCGTAGATCTCGTAGGCGTTTCCCATCGGTTTCGCTCTTGTTTGCAGCCTTGTTGAATGGTTTGCCGTCCCGACCACAAAGCCATCGCCCCGCGCAAAGGTCAAACCGCGCGTCGTGCGACGAGCGCATGACAGGGCCGCCAAGCCACTGTGAGTGCAATCACATTATCAACGCGCAGGAACCGGCACCATCCCATGATGGCGATGGCCGCCATGACCGCATGCTGTTGCACTGCGGCCTCCCTGCGGTCACCTCGATAAGCGATGCGGTCGCAAGCCGTTGACGGGAGTTCGGCCGTGGCTTGATAATGGATTTTCGTGAGAAGCGTTTTCGAGCGAAGTGGCTACCGGTTCGCGTTAAGAAAGCGCGTCAAAACAAGAATCTAGAGCCCTCGTTCCGATTTCCATCGGAACGGAAAAGGCTCTAGAGTTAAGGTCCCCGCGGCGCAGGCTGGAAACGGCGCCGTTTCATTGCAATGCCGAGATCTGGATTTGCCGCGATTATGAAAATCCGCCTTGCCTTGCTCGCCACGCTGATTTTTTCGATCGCGTCGTCCACCCTGTCGTTCGCCGCCGGCGACCGTTTCGCGCTGGTGATCGGCAACGCCAAATATCCCGACGCCGACGCGCCGCTGAAGGAGCCGGTCAACGACGCGCGCGACGTCGCCGATGAACTCAAGCGCGACGGCTTCACGGTCGAGGTCGGCGAGAACCTGACCGGCGACGGCATGCGCCGCGCCTTCGACCGGCTCTATGGCAAGATCAAGCCCGGCTCGGTCGCGCTGGTCTTCTTCTCGGGTTACGGCATCCAGTCGAACCGGCAGAGCTACATGATCCCGATCGATGCGCAGATCTGGGCCGAGGCCGACGTGCGCCGCGACGGCTTCAGCCTGGAGACCGTGCTCGGCGAGATCAACAGCCGCGGTGCCGGCGTCAAAATCGCCTTGATCGACGCCTCCCGGCGCAACCCGTTCGAGCGCCGCTTCCGCAGCTTCTCGGCCGGGCTTGCGCCGGTGATCGCGCCGAACGGGACGCTCGTGATGTACTCGGCGGCGCTGTCGTCGGTCGTCTCCGACAATGGCAGCGACCACAGCCTGTTCGTGCGGGAACTCCTGAAGGAGATCCGCACCCCGGACCTGATGGCCGAGGAAACGCTGAACCGCACCCGCGTCGGCGTCACGCGGGCCTCGCGGCAGGAACAGGTGCCGTGGATCTCGTCGTCACTGGCCGAGGATTTCTCGTTCATTCCAGGCGGCGCAGCCACTTCAAGCGGTGCGCCGGGAGCGGCGAGCACTGCACCCACCCCCGCCGCATCGCCGTCAACCGAGGTGGCCACGGCTCCGCCGGTCGCGCCACCACCGGCCCCGCCCGCCGCAACGCCGACGCCAGCACCGGCGCCTCCCGCGGCAACGACACCGACGCCGGCGCCGCCCAAGCCCCCCGTCGCGACCGCCCCGGCCTCACCGCCACCCGCACCGAAGGGCCCCGAGATCGCGCTGCCGCCACCCGCGCCTCCGCCGCCGGTGGTGATCCAGCCGACACCGGCGCCGAGCAATTCGCCCGTGCTTGCCGACGATCCGACCATCAAGAGTCTGAGCGAGAAGCTGGACAAGAACCCGGACGACGGCGCCGCGCTGTATCGCCGCGGCCAGGTCTATGCCAGCAAGGGCGCTTACGAGCTCGCGGTGAAGGACTTCACCAATTCGCTGCGGCTGAACCCGAAGGATGTCGAGGCCTATAACAACCGCTGCTGGGTCCGCACCGTGATCGGCGACCTGCAGGCAGCGCTGAAGGACTGCAACGAGGCGCTGCGGCTGCGCCCGAATTTCGTCGATGCGCTCGACAGCCGCGGCCTGATGAATCTCAAGGGCGGGCAGAACAAGAACGCCATCGCCGATTTCGACGCCGCGCTGAAGATCAATCCGCGGCTGACCTCGTCGCTCTACGGGCGTGGCCTCGCCAAGAAGCGCAACGGCGCGGTCGCGGAAGGCGATCTCGACATCGCAAACGCCAAGGCGATGGACCCCAACATCGTCAAGGAATTCGCCGACTACGGCGTGCAGTGACCAATCGATCGCTGCCCGGCCGGGCTCGAACCGCCGCTGCAATTGCGCGACTAATCAGAGGGTGCGTGCCGGGCCAATGCCGGGCGAACTGAAGAGTTGCATGGAACCGCGCAAGCCTGCGCAGGAGGGACCGAAATGTTCAAGCCGTCGGCAAAGGCCGCGATCCTTTCAATCATGACCGCCGGCGCCGTGCTGTCGTTCGGCATGGCGGCCGCCCGCGCCGGTGACGACGTCACCGAGGACCAGATCATCAAGGCGCTGACGCCCGAGAAGAAGCCGCTGACCCGCGGCCTCTCGGTCGGCCCGCAGACCACCTCGCCCGGGCTGAACGCCGACCAGGCCAAATTCGTGCAGAGCGTCCGCGGCCGCGCCACCCGCTCGCTGTCCTCGACCGAGCGCGAGGAGATCGCGACCATCGTCCAAGACAAGCCGAAGATCGATCTCGAGATCAACTTCGACTACAACTCCGCCGATATCAGCGCCAAGTCGCTGCCCTCGGTGCAGGCGCTCGGCCGCGCCCTCACCAATCCAGACCTGAAGGGTTCGACCTTCGTGGTCGCCGGCCACACCGACGCCGCTGGCGGCGAGGACTACAATCAGGGGCTCTCCGAGCGCCGCGCCGACGCCATCAAGCGCTATTTGGTCGACAAATACGGCATCAACGGCACCGATCTCGTCACCGTCGGCTATGGCAAGAGCAAGCTGAAGGACCCCAGCCACCCCATGGCGGACGTCAACCGCCGCGTCCAGGTCGTGAACGTGGAAAACAAGGACACCGCGTCCAAGTGAAACTCGTCCCAATGATCTGGATGTGATGGCCGGTGGCGTGGCCGCTTTTTGAGGTTACAATGCGCCCCGCACCCCGGCGGGGCGCATTTGCTTGAGGGCAGAAGCCCGGAGCAGCCCACCGGTGACCCGCCTCACATGACGTCGCATGCTCAAGCAACACAATGCGAGCGGATGAGACTTCGACAGGCAGACACGGCGTGACAAGCTCTGGATTGATCAGGCGATGAATTTTTCCCGATACCTCAAGCCTGCGCTCGGCACGGTGTTTTTCATCGCGCTGGTCATCGCCTATTACGCCTTCGAGCACCGCTCCCCCCCGCAAGAGAAGGAAACGCCGGGCCAGGCGCTGGTGGTGGTGACGAAGTCGACCAATGCCTGCTTCTCCGACATGGTCCGCGTCACCGGCTTCATCGTGCCGCGCCGCGAGGCGCAGGTGAATGTCGACCAGGACGGCTCCAAGGTCACCGACGTCCTGGTCCGCGAGGGCGATACCGTGACCGAGAACCAGGAACTGGCGCGGCTGACCCCGCCGCCGCAGCAGGCCGCCCAGGCCAATGCCAAGCCGATCGTGCTGCGCGCGCCGGCGGGGCCGGCCTGATCACCGAGGTGCGCACCGCGCCCGGCGCGCCGGCCTCGCCGCAGGCTCCCCCGATGTTCAAGATCTCGATCGGCAACGAGATCGAGCTCGACGCCGAGGTGCCGGGCTTCCAGCTCCTCAAGCTCAATCCCGGCGCCAATGTCCGGATCAGCCGCGATGACGCGCCCGACATGGTCGGCAAGGTCCGCCAGATCTCGCCGCAGGTCGATCGCACCACGCAACTCGGCCATGTCCGCATCACCATCAACAACAATCCGACGCTGAAGGTCGGCATGTTCGCGCGCGCCAACATCGACGCCAAGCGTTCCTGCGGCGTCGCGGTGCCGCGCACCGCGATCGACCGCCTGACCTTGCAGGTCGTCAAGGACAACACGGTGGAGACCCGCAGGGTGCGCGTCGGGCTGACCTCCGACACCTCGACCGAAATCCTTGAAGGCCTCGACGTCGGCGAAATCGTCGTGGCCGATGCTGGCACCTCGCTGCATGACGGCGACCAGATCAAGACCATGTTCGCCGACGAACTCGATCGCACGCGATCACGGTAATTCGGACACTCTAATGGCTTTGAACATCTCGGCATGGTCGATCCGGAACCCGCTTCCCTCGATCGTCTTCTCGATCATCCTGCTCGTGCTGGGCTGGGTCTCCTTCACCAAGCTCGCGGTGACGCGGCTGCCGAGCGCCGACATTCCGGTGATCTCGGTCGCGGTCTCGCAGTTCGGCGCAGCACCCTCGGAACTTGAATCGCAGGTCACCAAGACCATCGAGGACGGCGTCTCCGGCGTCGAAGGCGTGCGCCATATCTCCTCCTCGATCACCGACGGCCTGTCGGTGACCACGATCCAGTTCGCGCTGGAGACCAACACCGACCGCGCACTCAACGACGTCAAGGACGCGGTGACGCGGGTGCGCGCCAACCTGCCGCAGAACGTCACCGAGCCGCTGATCCAGCGCGTCGACGTGATCGGCCTGCCGATCGTGACCTATGCCGCGATCTCGCCCGGCAAGACGCCGGAGCAGCTCTCCTATTTCGTCGACGACGTGGTCAAACGCGCGTTGCAGGGCGTGCGCGGCGTCGCCCAGGTCGAGCGCATCGGCGGTGTCGAGCGCGAGATCCTGGTCTCGCTCGATCCCGACAAGCTGCAGGCGGTGGGGCTGACCGCGGTCAATGTCAGCCAGATGCTGCGCGGCACCAATGTCGACGTCGCCGGCGGCCGCGCCGAGATCGGCAAGAACGACCAGGCGATCCGGACGCTCGCCGGCGCCAAGACGCTGAACGAACTCGCCGGCACCATGATTCCGCTGTTCGGCGGCGGCGAAATCCGGCTCGACGATCTCGGCACCGTCACCGATACCATCGCCGACCGCCGCACCTTCGCCCGCTTCAACGGCGAACCTGTGGTGGCTCTCGGCATCAAGCGCTCCAAGGGCGCCAGCGACGTGGTAGTCGCGGCCGCGGTGCAGAAGCGGATCGACGCCCTGAAAATTGCCTATCCCGACGTCGACCTCAAATTGATCGACACCTCGGTCGAGTTCACCAAGGGCAATTACGAGGCCGCGATCTCGACCTTGTTCGAGGGCGCGATCCTCGCCGTCATCATCGTGCTATTGTTCCTGCGCGACATCAGAGCCACGATCATTGCCGCGGTCTCGCTGCCGCTGTCGATCTTCCCAGCATTCTGGGCGATGGACCTGCTCGGCTTCTCGCTCAATTTGGTCTCGTTCCTCGCCATCACGCTGTCGACCGGCATCCTGGTCGACGACGCCATCGTCGAGATCGAGAACATCGTCCGCCACATGCGGATGGGCAAGACGCCTTATCGTGCCGCGCTCGAAGCCGCGGACGAGATCGGCCTCGCGGTGATCGCGATCTCGCTGACCATCATCGCGATCTTCGCCCCTGCAAGCTTCATGTCCGGCATCGCCGGGCAGTTCTTCAAGCAGTTCGGCATCACGGTGTCGGTGCAGGTGTTCTTCTCGCTGCTCGCCGCGCGCTTCGTGACGCCGATGCTGGCGGCCTATTTCCTCAAGCACCATGACCACGATGATCCGCCGCCCGGCCGCATCCTGCGCAGCTATCACAGCCTGGTCACCTGGTCGGTGAAACACCATTACATCACCGTGCTGCTCGGCTTCGCGGTGTTCGCCGCCTCGATCTGGAGCATCACGCTGCTGCCGCAGGGCTTCCTGCCGGCACAGGACACCGCGCGCTCGCTGCTCGCGATGGAGCTGCCGCCCGGCTCGCAGCTCGCCTACACTGAGAAGGTCACCGAGGAAATCGTGGCGCGGCTGCGCAAGCGGCCCGAGGTGAGGAGCGTGTTCGTCGACGGCGGCCGGGTGCCGCCCGGCATCCAGGAGGTGCGGCGCGCCGCGCTGATCATCAACTACACGCCGAAGGCCGACCGCAGGATCACCCAGCGCGAGCTGGAGCTGTCGATCGGCAAGGAGCTCGATAACGTCCCCGACATCAGGTTCTGGTTTCTCGACGAGAACGGCCTGCGCGCGATCTCGCTGGTCGTGACCGGCACCGACAGCAATATCGTGAACAACGTCGCCAGCGAGCTGGCGACGCAGATGAAGCGGATCCCGATCATCGCCAACGTGATCTCGGAGACCGCGCTCGACCGGCCCGAGCTGCGCATCCGTCCGCGCGCCGAGCTCGCCGCTCGGCTCGGCGTCTCGACCGAGAGCCTGTCGCAGACCATCCGGGTCGCCACCATCGGCGACGTCGGCCCCGCGCTGGCGAAATTCGACGCCGGCGAGCGCCAGGTCCCGATCCGCGTCCAACTCGAGGACAATGCGCGCAGCGATTTGCAGATGCTGGAGCAGCTGCGGGTGCCGCTCGGCCAGCGCGGCGAACGCGGCGGCGTGCCGCTGTCCGTCGTCGCCGACATCCAGCTCGACCAGGGCCCGACCAGCATCAACCGCTACGACCGCGAGCGGCAGGCCACCGTCGCCGCAGACCTCGTCGGCAATGCCGCGCTCGGCGACGCCACCAAGCTGATCTACGACCTGCCGGTCATGAAGAGCCTGCCGAAGGGCGTCAAGGTCAGCCCGTCCGGCGACGCCGAGAGCCTCGCCGAGCTGTCCGACGGCTTCGCCACCGCGATCACCGCCGGGTTGATGATGGTCTATGCCGTGCTGGTGCTGCTGTTCGGCACCTTCCTGCAGCCGATCACCATCTTGTTCTCGCTGCCGCTCTCGATCGGCGGCGCGATCGGCGCGCTGCTGTTGACCGGCAAGCAGCTCACCACGCCGGTGTGGATCGGCATCCTGATGCTGATGGGCATCGTCACCAAGAACGCCATCATGCTGGTGGAGTTCGCGGTCGAGGCGATCCGCGACGGCAAGGCGCGCGAGGACGCCATGATCGACGCCGGCATGAAGCGCGCCCGCCCGATCGTGATGACCACGATCGCGATGGCCGCCGGCATGATGCCGTCAGCGCTGGCGTTCGGCGCCGGTGGCGAATTCCGCTCGCCGATGGCGCTCGCGGTGATCGGGGGCCTGATCTTCTCGACCGTGCTGTCGCTGGTGTTCGTGCCGGCGATGTTCATGGTGATGGACGACATCGGCGGCCTGATCTGGCGCCTCGGCAAGCGGCTGGTGGTCTCGCATGCCGACCACGAGCTCACGCCGAGCGAGCCGAAGGGCGACGACACCAAGCGGCAGGGCGGCCCGCCAAGCATGATCTCGCCCGCCGCGGAATGAACTTGAGTTCGGTGCGGCTAATACAGCCTCGTCCGATAAGCCTCTTCCATCGCCTTCTCGGCGACCTCGACCTCAACGGCGGCGGTCTGCTCGGCGATGATCCGGCCGAGCGTCGGGAAACTGTTGCGCTCGACCTGGGCAGCGGGATTCCAGAGCTTCGAGCGCATCAGCGCCTTGCCGCAATGGAAATAGGTCTCGTCGACATGCACCTTGAGACCGATGATCGGCGTGACGTTCTGCACGGTCAGCGGCGTCAGGAGATCCGGCTCCTGCGAAATCTCGGCCCGCCCGTTGATGCGCAGCGTCTCGTTGATGCCGGGCACCATGAAGATCAACCCGACCCCGGGCGAGGCGATGATATTGCCGAACGTGTCGACCCGGTTGTTGCCGCGCCGATCCGGGATCAGCAGCGTCTTGTCGTCGAGCACCGAGACGAAGCCCGGCGCATCGCCGCGCGGACTGGCGTCGGCATGGCCGTTGCCGTCGCTGGACGCAATGATAAGGAACGGCGACAGCGCGATGAAGTCGCGGCAGAATTTGTCGAGATGATGGAGGACCTTCTTCTCGGCGAGCGGGCTGACCTGCCCGAAATGCCCACGAAGATCCTGCTGCGACTTGACCGGCGGCTTGCCGCCCGCGTTCTGGCTGCTCATTGCGAACTCCCGTTTATGGCCCGTCTATACCACGTCAGCGCGGGAATTGATGCCGGCCGGCAGGGAGCGCGCATTGGCCGCGGCCGCGAGGCTCAGCGGTGCCCGGAATGCAAAACCCCTGCGGTCAACGGGAAAGACCGCAGGGGTTTGCAGGTGGATGGCGTGAGGCCAGCAAGGCTGGGTGTCACCCCAAGGACCGGCGCCGCAATGAAAGCGATAGCGGCCTTGTCATGCAAGCACGTCTTTTAGGCAGGAGTGCGTCAACATTCGCAGGCAAAGCGCGCGAGAGACTCGAATTCACGCGCACGTTGCATGCGTTCCGCCGGGCTTCTCGTTCGTCGCGCTCCTTGCGCGAACCGATTATTCGCTTCGTTCGAAAACCGTTTCTAATCGTTGCGTGCGACCGCCGTCAGCTTGGTCATGTTGTGCAGCATGATCCGGCCGCGCTGCAGGTCGACGATGCCGTCCTTGCGCCAGGTCTGCAGTTGCCGGTTGACGCTCTCGCGCGCCGCGCCGACGAAGATGCCGAGCTGCTCCTGCGAGATGTGCACCTCGGAACCGAAGTCCTCGGCCAGCGCACACAGCCGGCGTGCGAGGCGCACCGGCAACGGCTGCAGCACGGATTCCTCCATCCGCTCGCTCTGCCAGCGGATGCGCTGGCACAGCAATTCGATCAGCCGGACCGCGACCTTCGGCTCGCGCTCGAGGAAGCCCAGGAAATCCTCCCGCCGCAGCACGAACAATTCGGTCGGCTCGCCCGCGGTCGCGTCCGCCGTGCGATCCTGGCCGTCGAGCACGGCGACTTCGCCGAACAGGTCGCCGGATCCCATGAAGTTGAGTGTGAGCCGGCTGCCGTCGGAGGCACCGGTTTCGATCCGCATCTGGCCGCGGCGGACCCCAAACAGGGCATCGCCGGGATCTCCTTTCTGGAACAGCACCTCGCCGGTGGTGAGCTGCTGGGTGTGGCAAAGGCCCGAAAGCCGCTGCAACTCGTCCGCGCCGAGATCGGCGAACATCGGATTCATCTTCAGAATGACCGCAAATTCGGCCTGTTTGTTCATTGTACTGCCTTCCAAATCAATCCGAGCAGTCCCCGCTGCCCGGTTAGCAAAAATCACCCTCATAAGAGTGTGTTTGAGGTCACATAAGTTCATGCTGGTAACGGATTATTTTTCCCGGCATTGGAGCGAGACCCCGTTTGCGGGGTAATCTCGTGCGATCGGCCGCGTGTTGGCGCGGCGGAACCCTGTCTGCCCGGCCTGGAATATCGACATGAGAGCACTGAGACTTGCCGGGGCTGCCGTTGCGGCCGTGGTCGTGATCCTCGCGCTGGTGTCCGTGATCGGGATCCCGACCTCGTTCCTCACCTCTGCGATCGCCGAGCGGGTCGAGCGGGAGACCGGCTACCAGCTCACCATCAATGGCGGCGCCAAGGTCTCCCTCTGGCCGACCGTCAATCTGACGCTGAACGACGTCGTGTTGCAGGACCCGCGGGACCGCGAGGCCAGCAACCGGTTCGCGGCCGCCAGCGTCAACGCCGAGATGACACTGTCGAGCCTGTGGTCGGGCCGGGCCGAGATCACCGACCTCGCGATCGAGAAGCCGGTGGTCAACCTGCCGCTGCAGCGCGAGCGCACCCGCGACCATCATCCGCCGGCGAAGTCGTCCACCTCCGACAGCGGCGGCATCACGATCCGGCACGTCGGCGTCACCGGCGGCACGGTCGTGTTCTCCAATGTGCGCGACCGCGTCGAGAGCCGGATCGAGGCGCTCAACGCCGACGCGACCATCGGCGACGATCGCAAGATCGTCGTCACCGCGAACGCCCGCGCGAGCGACAAGCCGCTGAAGTTGGAGCTCCGCGCGACCGCGCCGCAAGCTCCGCTGGAACGCCAGAGCGTGCCGACCGAATTCAACATCGAGGCACCGGGCCTGTTGCCGGCAGCGATCAAGGCCAACGCGGAAGCACGTCTGAACGGCACGGTCGTGATGTTCAACGGCGTCTCCGGCACGCTCGGCGATGGCGGCTTCACCGGCTGGGCCTCGGTCGATTTCGCCAGCAACAAGCCGCTGGTGAAGCTCGATCTCGACTTCCAGCGCATCTCGATTCCGGTGCCGCCGGGCCAGCCCGACGCGGCGCAGCCGTTGGGCACCAACAGCTGGAGCAACGCGCCGATCGATCTCAACGGCCTCAATTACGTCGACGCGCAGGCGCGCATCTCGACGCCGGAGCTCGTGATCGGCGACGGCCGCTTTACGCAGGCGGCGATCGATGCGTCGGTCGACAGCGGCGTGCTGAAGGGCAGGCTCAGCAATCTCGGCGCCTATGAGGGCACCGCCGATGGCGACGTCACGATCGACGCGCGGACCGCGAACCCAACCTACGCGCTGCGGCTCGATCTCGCCGGCGTGCGCGCGCTGCCGGTGCTCAAGAGCCTCGCCGAGTTCGACAAGCTCGACGGCAAGATGCAGGCCAAGCTCGCATTGACCTCGCAGGGCACGAGCGAGCGCGCCATCGTCGGCAATCTCGGCGGCACCGCCTTCGTCGTGTTCCAGGACGGCAAGATCCTCGGCCTCAACGTCGCGCAGATGATCCGCAACCTCACCACCAGCCCGCTGTCGGGCTGGCAGCAGGGTGAGGAATTGTCGACCGATCTCAGCCAGCTCTCGGCCTCGTTCAAGGTCGACAAGGGCCAGGCCGTAACCACCGATCTCAATCTGATCGGCCCGCTGGTGAAGATGACCGGGGTCGGCACCATCGACCTCAACACCCGCCAGATCGGATTCCGCGTCGAGCCGCAACTCGTGATGACCACCGAGGGCCAGGGCCGCGCCGGCAATCCGGTCGGCCTCGGCATCCCGGTGATGCTCGAGGGCCCCTGGGTGAGCCCGCGGATCTATCCGGAGATGCAGGGCATCCTGGACAATCCCCAGGCCGCCTATGCCAAGCTCAAGGAGATGGGCAAGGGCCTGTTCGGCGCCAACGGCCAGGGTCTGAGCCAACAGGGCCTGAGCCAGGGGCTCAACGGGCTGACCAACCTGCTCAACGGCGCGCAGGGCGGCGGTGGCGCCGGCACCGGCCAGGCTCCAGGCGCCGGCCAGGGCAACCCGCTCGGCGGGCAACTCGGCGACACCATCGGGAACCTGCTGCAGCAGGGCCTCTCCACCCTCAACCAGGGCGACGCCTCGCGCCCGAGCCGCAGCCTGGCCAGGCCCGAGGCGGACGCGCCGCCGGCCGCCGATCAGCCCGCGCCGCCGTCCCCGCCGCCCGGCGACACCGCCGAGCAGCACGACAATCCGGCGATGAAGGACGTGCTGCGTCAGCTGTTCAATCGCTGATAGTCCCGGATATCCCCCGCCATCATCCGGGGCTAACCATGCGGCCCAAGGCCCCGCTCCGGCATTCCGATCCGTGCTAAACAGCGCCGACGACAGTGGCGCACCCGACGGATCGGAGGGGACGGACGAGGCGGGATGAACGGGGCTGCGGACAACGGCAAGAACTGGTTCCTGCGCGGCGGCCTGTTCGCCAAATACGTCCTCGCGCTGGTCGGCCTCGTCGTGTTCGTGCTCGCGGTCAACGGCGCGCTCGAGACCTGGATCAGCTATCGCGGCATCAAGAGCACGCTGACCGATGCGATGAGCGAGAAGGCGGATGCCACCGCCAAGCGCATCGAGCAGGCGATCTCCGATCTCGAGCGCCAGATCTCCTGGGTGACCCGTGCCTCCTCCAACACCATCGAGCTGCGCCGCGCCGACTATGCCCAGTTGCTCGGCCAGGTCCCGGCGGTGAGCCAGCTCACCTTGATCAACAGCCAGGGCCAGGAGCTGCTGCGGCTGTCGCGCCAGACCGTCACGGTGAACTCCAACACCGACCTCTCCCGCGACCTCCGCTTCATCGAGACGGTCAGCCGCGGCACCGCCTACGCGCCGGCGTATTTTCGCGACGGGCGGCCCTTCATGTCGATCGGCGAGCAGCATTCCGGCTTCAATGCCGGCGTCACCGTGGCCGAGATCGACCTGCGCTTCCTCAATGACTATTTCGGCGACTCCCAGGTCGGCCGCACAGCCCATGCCTATGTCGTCGACGCCAAAGGCCGCGTGCTGGCGAGCTCGTCGAAGGGCCCGGAGGTCGGCAGGGACCTCGCCGCATTGCCGCAGGTCGCCGCCGTGCTGTCGCGCAACGGGAGGCCGCTCGCCTCCGGCAGGGATGTCGACGGCAACGCGGTGCTGACGACTGCGACCGCGGCGCCCGACCTCGGCTGGCACGTGTTCTACGAGCAGCCGACCGCGCAGGCGCTGTCTCCGATCCGCGACCAGCTGGTGCGCATTGCGCTGTTGATCGCGCTCGGCCTCGTGGTCGCGATCATCGCCGGCACGATCCTGGCGCGGCGCATGCTGGTGCCGATCACGGCACTGCGCACCGGTGCGCGGCGGCTCGGCGCCGGCGATTTCGGCCATCGCATCGAGGTGAAGACCGCGGATGAGCTCGAGGAGCTCGCCGGGCAATTCAACAGCATGGCCGCGCAGCTTGCGGAGACCTATTCCGACCTCGAAGGCAAGGTGAAGGAGCGCACCCGCGACCTGGAGGAAGCCAACGCCACGGTGCGCGAGCAGGCCGACAAGCTGCGCGAGCAGACCGAGCAGCTCAAGGACTGGAACAGGTCGCTGGAGCAGCGGGTCGAGACCCAGCTCGGCGAGCTCGAGCGCGTCCGCAGGCTCGAGCGTTTCCTGGCGCCGCAGGTGGCGCAGCTGATCGCGTCATCCGACAATCCCGAGGGCCTGCTCGACAGCCACCGCCGCGAGGTCACGGTGGTGTTCTGCGATCTGCGCGGCTTCACCGCCTTCACCGAGGCGACCGAGCCCGAGGAGGCGATGAACGTGCTGCGCGAATATCACGCAGCGCTCGGCCAATTGATCTTCAAATACGAAGGCACGCTCGACAAATATGCCGGCGACGGCGTGATGATCCTGTTCAACGCGCCGATTCAGCTCGCCGACCACACCGCGCGCGCCGTGAAGATGGCGGTGGAGATGCGCGACACGGTCGGCCCCTTGACCGAGAAGTGGCGCAACCGCGGGCATAGCCTCGGCTTCGGCATCGGCATTGCGCTCGGCTACGCCACGCTCGGCCAGGTCGGCTTCGAGCAGCGGCTGGAATATGCCGCGATCGGCAGCGTCACCAACCTCGCCTCCCGCCTGTGCGGCGAGGCCAAGGCCGGCCAGATCGTGGTCAGCCGCCGCGTCTACGGCATGGTCGAGCCTTACGTCGAAGGCCGCGCCATCGACGACCTCGTGCTGAAGGGCTTCAATCACCCGATTTTGGCGGCGGAGATCTTGCGCTGGAAAGGCGAGCCGAGCGCGGAGGCCGCGGCGGAGTAAGCGAAGCTCTTTCCCAACGTCGTCCCGGGCACCCACATAAGTCCCGTCATCCTGAGGAGGCGCGAAGCGCCGTCTCGAAGGATGCACGGCCCCGATGCGGCCGCAGCCGGGCCGTCGACCCTTCGAGACGGCCGCTGCGCGGCCTCCTCAGGGTGACGGATTGGAAACCGTTGTCCTGATTCAACTATCAAACAGCCGAGGAAGGGAACACACCCGCGCAGCCTCGCGACGCCACCGCGCCCGAGTCATGCGATCAAACCACCCTCATCGAAAATCGGAGGGCGCAGGGAAGGCCGGGCGCCGATCGCACCCGCGGGTCCCGTGCAACAAAAAGCACGGGAGGTAGGACCACAGGTGTAACCGGAAACATCCGGCCTTCCCTGCGCAATGGTTTACGGCTTATACGTGTTCGCCCCGGTGAGACTTGGCTTTTTTGTCACCGTCCTTCGCGAGAACGCTTGCGCGTTCCGCTAGGAGACACCTACCACTTGGGCGTCAGGTCTGCACGACTTCGCCGTCCGCCGATCAGCGCGCGTCGTCGTTCGCGCCGCCAGCGTCCATCGCATCCCGCCGCACGTTCGTGACGATCGCGATACGCCCCTCTTGCCGGGCGGGATGGGGGAAGTTGTACAGGTGAGTTGGGGTGAAAGTCAAGAGAAATTCTGGCAATCGGAATTTTTCCACCGCGCGCGACACGATCTCACTCAACCCAAAGTCGACTTTGCCAGATAACATTACTCGCGATAAACGGGTGGATATTACCACGAACTAATATCTAGCGACCCGAGATAGATTGATCCGTCATGCAGTTTGTTCCGCACGGTCCCGACATTCCAGACGCACTCCTCCAGGCACATGAAGAAGGTCGTCTAGTCCTTTTCTGCGGCGCGGGCATATCCTACCCGGCAGGCCTCCCAGGTTTCAAAGGACTAGTGGATGACATCTATGCGCGCGTTGGTACAACTCGCTCCGACATCGAACAGCAGGCCTACGATCGTAGTCAATTTGATGCCACGCTAGATTTATTGGAACGGCGACTTCCAGGCCAACGGCTAGCTGTCCGCCAAGGACTCTTACAAGCCCTGAAACCCAATTGGCATCGCAAGGGTGCTACTGACACTCACGAAGCCCTGCTGGAACTTGCGCGCTCGCGCGAAGGCACGGTCCGCCTAGTGACCACTAATTTCGACCGCATTTTTGAACGAGTGGGAAAACGCCTCAGGACTTCTTACCAGACGTATGCGGCACCAATGTTGCCCATACCCAAGAATAGCCGCTGGAATGGGCTGGTTTATTTGCACGGACTACTACCGGACAAGGTTGACGAAAGTGCGCTGCATCGGCTGGTTCTTACCAGTGGAGATTTCGGCCTCGCTTATTTGACGGAGCGCTGGGCGGCGCGTTTCGTCAGCGAATTATTCCGAAACTACCTGGTCTGCTTCGTCGGTTACAGCATCAATGACCCTGTGCTGCGCTACATGATGGATGCGTTAGCCGCCGATCGGATGCAGGGAGAGTTTACTCTGCAATCATACGCCTTGGGCGACTGCAGACCGGGCGAAGAGCACATTAAGACAATCGAATGGGAAGCAAAGGGTGTAACGCCGATACTGTACGAGGTGCAAAATAGTAGTGACGGTCATTCTGCGCTGCACCAGACGTTGAAGATCTGGGCGAAAACCTATCGTGACGGAACTCTAGGTAAAGAGCGAATTGTCATTGATTACGCGCTTGCTCGCCCTTCCGCTAGCACCAGGCAAGATGACTTTGTGGGGCGGATGCTTTGGGCGATTTCCCACAAGTCTGGAATACCCGCCAAGCGCTTTGCGGAGTTTAGCCCCGTACCAGCTCTCGAATGGCTCGAAGCCTTTTCGGAAATGCGTTTTGTTCAGAGCGATCTAGGTCGCTTCGGCGTTTCCACTAACCGAGAGATAGATAGCAAGCTGCGATTTAGTCTAGTTCGCCGTCCTGCACATTATTTGCACGCGCCGTGGATGGAATTGGTGTCGGTTGGCGCCATCGACTGCCAATGGGATGATGTGATGCTCCATCTAGCCCGCTGGCTAATGCGACATCTAAACGATCCTGCATTGATCGCTTGGCTGGCAGGCTTGGGAGGACAGCTTCACGATCGCTGGAAACGGTTGATCGAAGGAGAGTTAGACCGCTTTGCTCGACTAGAACGTGATGGAAATCTGGCGGAGCTCGACGATATCCGCTCCAACGCACCTAACGCCATTCCAAAACCATTTGATGCAGGTTCTATGGCGCTTACTGCTTGCCGGTCGAGTGAAATCACCAGCGCGTGAGCTAAGCCTTTACGGTTGGGGCAATCGTTTAAAGCGCGATGGGCCGACGGCCACACTTCGGCTCGAACTGCGCGAACTGCTATCACCCAAGATTCTGTTGAGGAAGCGGACTCACACGGACGAGCAAGACGAAAGTACGGAAGAGCCGCTCCACATCAGAGAGTTGGTGGACTGGGAGCTAGTACTGGCTGCCGACGATGTTCGTTATTTCCTTCGCGAACTGCCTACCGAGCCTTGGCGATCGGCCCTACCAGCGTTCCTAGACGATTTTCAACAATTGCTGCGCGATGCGTTGGATTTGCTGCGCGAAGTTGGCGAGGCAGACGACGAGAGCGACCGGTCGCACTGGGATCTGCCTTCGATTAGCCCGCATTGGCAGAATCGAGAATTTCGCGATTGGGTTGGCTTGGTTGAATTACTGCGCGATTCCTGGCTGGCCACGCATGAGCGTGACGTCAAACGTGCGAGACGAATTGCGATTGGATGGTTCGAAGTACCGTACCCAACGTTCAAGCGGTTGGCCCTATTTGCGGCAAGTCAGGATGAAGTCATAGGTTCGGCACGCTGGGTAGGATGGCTTGTGTCGCGTGAGGCGTGGTGGCTTTGGGCTACGGACACAAGACGAGAAACGATGCGTCTCCTAGTTCAGCAAGGAAAGAAGCTCTCGGCATCGGCTCGTGACACTTTGGAAAGAGCAATTCTGGCTGGCCCACCGCGAAGGATGTATCGCGAGAATCTCGAAGCCAAACGCTGGGGCGAGCTCGTGGACCACTCCGTTTGGCTGCTCCTTGCAAAATTGCGCCAAGGTGGCGGACGACTCGGGGAGCGAGCTTCCGAACGCTTCTCCAGCTTGTCACTTCAGCACCCCCAATGGAAGCTGGCCAGTGACGAACAAGACGAATTTTCGTTCTGGATGAGCGGGAGCGGCGACCCAGATTATGAGGCTAGCCATCAGACCAACATAGCTCCTCGCAAAAGAGGAGAATTGGTAAGATGGCTCAAACAAGCTCAGCCGTCGTCATTCTTTTATGAAGACACGTGGCGTGAGATTTGTCGTACTCGTTTTTTTCACAGCTATTTCGCCCTATGTGACCTTGCCCAAGAAAACCTATGGCTGACCGAGCGGTGGAGGACAGCCCTGCAAGCTTGGAGCGAAGAGGGCCTTATTTCACGATCGTGGCGATATGCGGCTCCTCTCGTGTTGAATATGCCCGATCGGGTCGTGCAGGAAAATGTGCATAGCGTAACTTGGTGGACGAATGCAGCATCAAAATCGATTGATCGCCACGAGGGGATCCTACTTGACCTCTGCAGGCGGCTCTTAAGCTTAATTCTAGAATCCGGCTCCGGCACGCGTCACCGCGATGAGACGGTCGATGATTTCTTAGCCGAGGCCATAAATCACCCGATTGGTCACGTTGTCCAAACATTGCTGAACTTCTGGTTCAAGCGCGGGCCAAATGACAACGACTTGCTGCCAGAGGAGATCAAAGCTCTCTTTACGAAAATTTGCGACCCTGGAATCGATATTTTCCGTCACGGCCGAGTGTTGCTCGCATCACGATTGATCGCTTTGTTTCGAGTTGACCGCAGCTGGACAGAACAACACCTCTTGCCACTATTCGATTGGTCACGCAGCTCGGTTGAAGCTAAGGCCGCTTGGGAAGGTTTCCTTTGGTCCCCTAGGCTGCATCGTCCGCTTCTAGCCGAATTCAAGTCACAGTTCCTCTCCACTGCATTCCACTACCAAGACCTTGGTGAACACCGCGGCCAGTTTGCAGCATTTCTAACCTATGCCGCTTTGGATCCTGTTGAGGCCTATTCGCTCAAGGACTTCCAGACTGCCATTGATTCGCTGCCGCAGCAGGGTCTGCATGAGGTCGCACGAACGCTAGCACAAGCCCTCGAAGGCGCCGGTGAACAACGGGAGGAGTATTGGATAAACCGAATCCAACCATTCTGGCACAACGTCTGGCCAAAATCCCGTGACCGCGCTTCGGACAACATTGCACAATCGTTGGCCCGACTGAGCATTGCGGCTGGTGGTCAATTTCCTGAAGCGTTGGCCGCGATCGTGGACTGGCTGCGACCGATCGAACATCCAGGCTATATCCTGCGCAAACTGCACGGATCTCAGTTAACTATTCGGTTTCCGGAGCATGCCTTACGCCTTCTAGACGCAATCGTGCTGAATCAGCCATGGACGTCCGAAGACCTCCATCGATGTCTAATGGACATCTCGCAAGCAAGGCCCGACTTGCAGCAGCAGCAGCGATACCAACGTTTAGCTGAATTTGCGCAACAGCGCGGAAACTAACACTCATGTTCTCAACACGCAGATACTCCCTGCCGCCGAACCGATCGCTCGATAACGAGAACGCTCCTTAATGTGCGAGCGCGTCACAGCTCAATCACTATCCAGTGACCCCCGCCCCCTCCGCAATCACGATCCCGACCACGCCGGCGGCCGGCCACATGCTGCCGGTGACGCATGCCGAGCGGGTCAATCCGGAGATCCTGCGGCACATCTGGCGCGCGGAGGAGCTGGCGAGACTGGAGCTCGCCGCCGATGCAAGGCCGGCCGACGCGGCGCAGCCGGCTGGCTCGGACGGGACGCATCTGGTATTCAGGAGGCCCTCATTTTGGGACTAGTTTGCCGATGATCTCGCGTGTGAAGCAAGTGATGGGTTTCGCTTCCGCCTTCGCTCTTCGAGCTACGGCGGACAAGCCGCTCCACCCATCCTACGCAGCCGCTCTACTGCTTCTGCTCGCAGCTTCTCCCGCGCTTGCCGCTGATGAGGCCGCCGTGCCGAAGGGCGCGGCCGTCACGGTGCTGAAGGCGTCGAAATTCTGCTTCGACAATATCGTCGAGGTCACAGGCATCGTGATGCCGCGCGACGAGCAGCAGATCCGGCCGGATCGCTTCGGCTTGAAGGTGGCGGAAGTGAATGCCGACCCCGGCGACACCGTCACCGCGGGCCAGGTGCTGGCGAAGCTGACCGACGGCACCAATACCAGCAACCTCACGGCGCCGGTGGCGGGCACGATCTCGACGTCGTCGGCGATCGTCGGCAGCCCGGCCTCCGGCAAGGACGCGCTGTTCTCGATCATCACCAGAAGCGAATACGATCTGGTCGGCATGGTGCCGACCCGCGACATCGCCAAGCTGAAGACCGAGCAGACCGCCAAGCTGCGGATCCTCGGCGCCGGCGATGTCGACGGCAAGGTGCGGCGGATCGCGCCGACCATCGAGCCGAACAGCCAGCTCGGCCAGGTGTTCGTGGCGATCGGCGGCACCAGGCGGCTGCTGGTGAATTCGAGCGGGCGGGCGCAGATCAAGACCGGGCAGAGCTGCGGCGTCGCGGTGCCGCTGACCGCGATCCTCTATTCCACCGCCGGCACCGTGGTGCAGGTGGTGCGGGGCGGCCGCGTCGAGACGCGGCGGGTCGAGACCGGGTTGATGTCGGCGGGCCAGGTCGAGATCCGCGACGGCATCCAGGAAGGCGACATCGTGGTCGCCCGCGCCGGCGCGCTGCTGCGCGAGGGCGATCCGGTGCGGCCGGTGGGGGCGAGCGCGGATGCGAAGTAGGTGGGGTGATCGAGCGCGGTGGAAGCAGCGATAGTTAGCGATGCGTCCAGCAGCGGAGCAAGCGGCACCCCTCTCCCTAACCCTCCCCCGCATCCGCCTTCGCCAAGAGGCTTCGGCGGACAAGAGGGGGGAGGGAACCCATCCGCCGGTAGCTGCCTTACGTAGAGCTGCAGTGAAAGCAATACGCTGCTACGCGCGTGAGGTGAGCACGCAAGTCAGGCTCCCTCCCCCCTTGCGGGGGAGGGCTGGGGAGAGGGGTTCTCTCCACACAGCATGTTTCTGATTTGGGATCGGTGCGCGCAGACCAGTCGCAAGCCGCTCAGCCGCCGAGCTTGATGTCTTCCAGCAGCGAGGACGACACGCTCGGCACCTGCTCGCCTTCGCTGGCGCGAGAGATCGCGACGCGGGTCTTGTTGAAGGCGGTCTCGGCGCCGGCCTGGGCGTTGAGGTTTTGGATCAGTTCGGAGACCAGCACGCTGTTGGCGCCCTTGGAGTCATCGGCGACCTTGCCCGGCGTCGCCGAGCTGAGAACGATGCTGTTCTCCGGCGGGCTGATCGGCGCGAGGCCGTGCGAGAAGGCGCGGAAGCGGCGCTCATAGGGATTGCGGCGCGACGCATCGAGCACCACGAGTTTTGCTTTCGCGCCACGCTCCTTCATCGCATCGAGCACGGACTCGACGCTGACGCCGGTGCGCTTGACGTCGGCTTCCTTCCAGATCGTGGCATCGACCGGGATCATGTAGCTCTCGCGGCCCACCTGCACGCCGTAGCCGCCGAAGAACAGCATCACGACGGTGTCGGGGCGGATCTTGGCCTTCATGCGCTCGACCGCGCGGAACATATCGTCCCTGGTCGCATCCTCGACCACGTCGACGTCAAAGCCTTCGCGGCGCAGCGCCGACGACAAAGTGCGGGCATCGTTGATCGGCTGGGCCAGCGGCGCGGCGGCGTCCGGGTAATGGCCGTTGCCGATGATCAGCGCGAGGCGGGAGGTGCCGGTCGGAATGCTGCCGGTCAGCTCGGTGGTCACAGGCTTGTCGGCATCCGGGACGCGCTTGTTGAGCGCGGCATGGGCACCGATCGCCAGCGACACCGTGGCGGCCACCGCCACGCAGACGGCGATGGTGCGACGGGAAATCTGAAGCTGCCTAAGGTTCATAGCGTTCCTAGTCCCAATCCTTGTCCCGAAGGCGCTCGAACGAAATCGCGCCAGTTAGTCGCGTCAGTGACGGTCAGGTTTAATGGGGTTGAGCTGTGTGTGCCGTCGATTGATCTCAATTTGCGGCGCCGCAACAAACATTCCCTTAACCCGGACGGCCGGCCGGGGCAACCCGGTTTGCTGCATGCTGCCGCCCGGCACAGGGCATTGACGCCGTTAAGATCCCGTTACGTGATCTCGGTCACATTTGTGTTTTGTACGGATTCATGTAGCTTTCCAAAGGCTTGCGAGTTTGGGGGAGGACCGGAGGAAACACCGTCCGGGGCGGCGGCGTTAACCGGTTCCTTGAGAAAGGGATTCATGAGCCTTCACGAGATCGCCGGGGCCGTGTGCCGGTCGCTGACCGCCAGGAAGGACGGCCCGTCGCTGTACGACGTCTGCGACCCCATCTTGCAGGCCTATCGCGGCGGCGACGCCCATCTCGGGAAGTTCTACCGGACCGCGCTCGGCAATCCGCCGCTGCGTACGCTGCTCCGCCGCACCGGCCTGCCCGCACTGAAGGACCCCGGCCGCCTTGCCGGCCTGCGCGCGGCGTTGACCGCGGCGCGCGATGGCGAGGCGCCGGACTGGGCCGCGATCGGCGCCCCCGTCGCGGACCTGATGGACGGCATCGGCGTGCGCCACCCCCGCCCCGCCGGCTGCGGCGGCGCCGGGCCGCCCGCCGGCAATGGCCGAGATCGACCGGGTGATCCGCAAGACCGGCGCGCATCTGCTCGCCTCATTCGGCAGGAACGGCTTCATCCCGACCTATGCCGCCTTCAACCTGATCGGCGATCCCGACCTGGGCGGGCGCGAGATGCTGATGGCGCTGACCGGGCTGAACGCGCGCGGCTACAAGAACTCGACCCTGCTGTTCGGCCTGGCGCGGATCTTCATCGCGCATTCGCCGGCGCGCGCACTGATCAACCCGGCCTGGCGCGGCATCGCCGAGCCGATGTGGGAGCCGGTGCAGATCCGCCACCGCTCGGCCTATTACGACGCGTTCTTCACCGAGGCGCTGCTGGGCTTTGTCGAGACCGGGCTGGCGTCACCGGATGAGGCCGGCGCGGCGCGGCGCGCGATCGCCGACATGGTCGAGTTCTGCCTCAGGACCAGCGCCGAGGAGGTGCCGTCGCATGACGGCGCCACGGTGAAGGTCATCACCGCGCTGGCGCCGGGACCGCATCCGCGCTTCTCGCGGTTCTTCGCCCAGATCAAGCAGGACCTCGGCTTCGGCGTCTATGTGCCCGACTGCGACACCACGGCGTGCGCGTTCTCGGCCGCCACCCAAGCCGGCTCCGACGATCCGATCCTGAAGCAGCCGCTGCTCGATTTCTACCGCGGCTATCAGGTGCGATCAGGCGCCAACGAGCCTGTTGTCACGGTGCCGCTGAACGACAACATCGATTACGAGGGCGGCGTCGTCACCTGGATCGACAACCTCAAGGGCGAGCGGCCCTATGGCAACGACCTCGACCCGACGCTGAACCTCGACATCCTCGAGGTCTCGTTCCGCAACCTCGCCCGCTGGCAGATCATCGAGACGCCGCAGCGGCTGGAGACGGTACATCGCATCATCGCCTTCCAGAGGAATCTGGTCGAGAGCGGCGCGTTCAGGAATCCGCGCTCGCATATTTATTATTTGCCGGAGCTCTATTCGGCCTATTTCGGCCGCTGCTATGCCGCCTTCATCGCGCTGCCGCTGGCGGCGCAGCGCATCATCGATCCCGGCAACGTGTTCGCGCTGATCCGCGCCCGCGTGCTCGGCTATGTCCAGAGCGAGCTGATCGCCCATGAGATGAACCCGTTCGACGCCGCGCTGGCGCTGATGGCGCTGGCGCACCTTAACGCCGAGATCTCGAGCTTCACGCCGGCGCTGCACTGCATCGTACAGGGCCTCGGCGAGGGCGGCCGCAAGGGCCCCTACAGAGCCTATGAATGGAACAAGATGAAGACGCCGACGCGCATCCTGGTCGGCGGGCCCGAAGTGACATCGGCGTTCGTGCTGATGGCCCTGGCGCTGGCGCGGAAGCGAATGGCGGGCGAATAGCGAATGGCGAAGAAAGCCACCCCTTCCCTATTCGCAATTCGCCACTCACCATTCGCCCCTGGATGACGCGAAGTTGACACTGGCGGAAACACGACAGCACTGGCAGGGTTGCCCAATTGCCCGCACAATCGTTGGGCACTGACCGATCAACGCCAAAGCCCTTTGAACGACAAGAACCTGGCCGGGAACGCCGATGCTGAAGACGCTGCTCACTGCTGGCCTGCTGCTGTCGCTGCCGACGCTGGCTGTGGCGGCCGACATCACCGGCGTGCCGAAGATCCGCGACGGCGACCAGCTCATGATCGGCAGCGTCAAGATTCGGCTCGGCGGCATCGATGCGCCGTCGACCGACCAGCTCTGCCTCAACACCAAGGGTGAGCGCTGGACCTGCGGCGTCGCCGCGCGCGACGAGCTGATCAAGCATGCCGGCAACAAGAGCTGGACCTGCCACGCCCGCTCGGTCGACCGCCGCGGCCGCACCGTCGCGCGCTGCGAGGTCGATGGTGAGGACATCCAGAAGTGGATGGTCGCGAATGGTTGGGCGCTGGCCTACACCCGCGTCTCGCATGACTACGAGCCGGACGAGAAGGCCGCGCGCGAGGCAAAAGCCGGGATGTGGCAGGGCGCGTTCATCGCACCGTGGGACTGGCGCGTGCGCAACAAGAAGACCATCGTGCTCGGCGCGGTGAAGCCGCCGGAGGGCGCCAATGCGATCCTGCTCGCCTCCGCCTCCGGGCCGGTTGCGCCCTCGCCCGATTGCACCATCAAGGGCAACGTCAACCGCTCCGGCGAATGCATCTTTCATCAGCCGACCAGCCGCTGGTACGCCAAGATCGAGATGAAGATCTCAAAGGGCACGCGCTGGTTCTGCTCGGTCGAGGAAGCCGAGGCCGCCGGCTGTCGCGAGACACGGCGCTAGCGCGCGCGACGCAGTGATCCGGAAGCGTGTGCCGTGACCGATGTCGAGATCGATCCGTCTCCCGCGCGCCGGCGCAGCCGCCTCCGGCAAGCGCAGATGCTGCTGCTGTTCGTGCTGGTCATCTATCTGATCGCGGCCTATCTGGTGCTGCCGGCGCTGTGGACGCATTACGAGCACCAGAAGGGCCTCGCCAATCTGCCGATGGTGACGCGTACCGCGCAGGGCATTCCCGGCGATCCGATGAATGTCGGGCTGATCGGCGACACCAGGGACGTGGTCTGCGCCATGCACGAGGCCGGCTGGTTTCCGGCCGATCCGGTGACACTGAAATCCTCGATCGAGATCGTCGGAAGCGTGCTGCTCGATCGCCCCTACAAGGATGCGCCGGTGAGCAGCCTGTTCTATCTCGGCCGCCGCGAGGACCTCGCCTTCGAGCGGCCGGTCGGATCGAGCGCCGATCGCCGCAACCATGTCCGGTTCTGGCGCGTGCTCGACCAGGGTCAGGAGAAGCGCCCGGTGTGGCTCGGTGCCGCGACGCTCGACCGCAGCGTCGGCGTCAGCCATTACACCGGCGCGGTGACCCATCATATCGGACCCGACCTGGACGCCGAGCGTGCGCTGCTCGCCACCGACCTCGAGTCCGCCGGCATGGTCACCGCGAAATATCAGGTGACCGGCATCGGTCCGACCTTCAACGGCCGCAATGGCGGCGGCGATCTCTATTACACCGATGGCGAGATCTGGGTGCTGCGGCTGGTCGAGGCCTGCAATAAGAACCACGGCGCGGTCGCGCAGATCCCGAGTCCCGCCGCGACCGAATTCAAGGACCAGATCTGGCGCGCGGTCGTGGAGTCGATCGGCAAATAGGCCGCTGCTACCCGGTTTTGGAAATGCTGGATTGCTCCGTCCGGCTCGCAATCGAAGCCGCAATGGAATATTGTCCCCGCTCGACCCCTCACACGCATGATTTGCGTTGCTTTACCCAAAAGGAACAGGACGATGACCGTTCGCGCGGGCCGGGAATTTCTGGCCATCCCCGGGCCCACCACGATGCCCGATCAGGTGCTGCAGGCAATGCACCGCCCAGCGCTCGACATCTACTCCAGCGAGATGCTCGAACTCACCGACGGCCTGCTGCGCGATCTCTCGAACCTGTTCGCGACCAAAGGCAAGTCCTACATCTACATCGCCAACGGCCACGGCGCCTGGGAAGCCACGCTCTCCAACGTGCTGTCGCGCGGCGACAAGGTGCTGGTGCTCGAAAGCGGGCGCTTCGCGATCGGCTGGGGCCAGGCCGCGGCCGCGATGGGCGCCGATGTCGAGGTGCTGAAGGGCGACTGGCGCCGCGCGATCCGCCCGGCCGAGGTCGAGGAGCGGCTGCGGCGCGACAAGGAGCACGCGATCAAGGCGATCCTCGCGGTGCAGGTCGATACTGCCTCCGGCGCCTATAACGACATCGAGGCGATCGGCAGGGCGATCAAGGCCGCCGGCCATCCCGCACTGTTCATGGTCGACACCGTCGCCTCGCTCGGCTGCATGCCGTTCGAGATGGACAAATGGTATGTCGACGTCGCGATGTCTGGCTCGCAGAAGGGCCTGATGACGCCGCCCGGCCTCGGCTTCGTCGCCGCCAGCGACCGCGCCTGGGACGCGCACAAGAAGGCCGATCTGCGCACGCCCTATTGGGACTGGACCGAGCGCGAAGGCTCTGAGCACTACCGCAAATATGCCGGCACCGCGCCGGTGCATCTGTTGTTCGCCTTGCGCGAGGCGATCAACATGCTGCACGCCGAAGGCCTGGAGAACGCCTTCGAACGGCACCGCCTGCTCGGCGAAGCGGTGCGCCGCGCGGTTGCGGTCTGGGGCGAGGGCCAGGTGCTCGGCTTCAACATCGCCGAGCCCACCGAGCGCTCCAACACGGTGACGACGGTGACCGTGAAGGGCGCCGACCCCGCCGCGATCCAGCGCTACGCCAAGGAGAAATGCGGCGTGGTGCTCGGCACCGGCATCGGCGATCTGCAGGGCCAGGCCTTCCGCATCGCGCATATGGGCCACGTCAACGCGCCGATGATCCTCGGCACGCTCGGCGTCATCGAGGTCGCACTCACCGCGCTGAACATCCCGCACGGCAAGGCCGGCGCCGACGCCGCCATCCAATGGCTCGGCGAGAACGTGAAGGCGTAAGGCCAAGGGATCGATGACTCGCATCTCAAACCCGTCATCCTGAGGAGGCCGCGGAGCGGCCGTCTCGAAGGATCGACGGCCCGGCTGACGCCGCGAGCGAATCGGAGTACGCCGGGATATCCGGGCCGTGCATCCTTCGAGACGCGCGCAAGCGCGCGCTCCTCAGGATGACGGGACGTCTTTCACGATGTGACAAGAGGCATCCAACGCGTGCTTGCTACTTGGCCGTCGCGACGTATGCTTGATTCAAGCGTACGCGAGCCAGAACCAACGCCATGGGCATCTACGTCTACATGCTTCGCTGCGCCGACAACTGTCGGCAGTGCAACGGGCGACGATCTCACGCCGCGCATCGAACAGCACAATGCGGGTGCGTTCCCCGGCTACACCTACAATCGCCGGCCGGTGGTTCTCGTCTGGTCGGAGTATTTCGACCGTATCACCGACGGCATCGCTGCGGAGCGCCAGATCAAGGGCTGGAACCGGGCGAAGAAAGAAGCGCTGATCAAATCGGATTGGGACACAATCAGCCAACTGGCGCGTCGTCGCAGCGCAACTGCTTCCCCGTCATCCTGAGGAGGCCGCAGAGCGGCCGTCTCGAAGGATCGACGGCCACGCTCCCGCGGCGAGTGAATCGGAGTACGCCGGGATATCCGGGCCGTGCATCCTTCGAGACGCCGCGCGTTGCGCGGCTCCTCAGGATGACGGGCCGAGGGAGACGCAACAAGGCCTAGCCACGACTTATTGAACAGGCACGTCCACTTTTCGGCGCCGCGGATTTCCGCTTTACTGCCGGCAACAGCCGGGCACTGATCCCTGCAGCACAATAAAATGGAGGGATCGCTTGGCATCGGTGGAATTGCGCGGCCTGGTCAAGCGGTTTGGATCGTTCGTCGCGGTTGATGACGTCTCGCTCAAGATTGATCACGGCCAGCTGGTCTGCCTGCTCGGGCCGTCCGGCTGCGGCAAGACCACGACGCTGCGGCTGATCGCGGGCTTCCTCGAACCATCGGACGGCGAGATCCGCGTCGGCGACCGCGTGGTGTCCTCGAAGGCCCGCACGCTGCCGCCCGAGCAGCGCAACATGTCGATGATCTTCCAGAGCTACGCGCTGTGGCCGCACATGACGGTGGCCGAGAACATCGTCTATGGTTTGCGCCTGCGCAAACTGGATCGCGACAGCATCGCCAAGAAACTCGCCGCGATCCTGGCGACGACCAAGCTGGAACCGCTGGCGCAGCGCTATCCCGGCGAACTGTCCGGCGGCCAGCAGCAACGCGTCGCGCTGGCACGTGCGCTGATCGTCGGCCCGGAGACGCTGCTGCTCGACGAGCCCTTGTCCAATCTCGACGCCAATCTGCGCGAGGAGATGCGGTTCGAAATCCGTCGCCTGCATGACCAATATCGCTACACCACGGTCTACGTCACCCACGACCAGTCCGAGGCGATGACGACGGCCGACCTGATCGCGGTGATGAATGCCGGCAGGATCGACCAGCTCGGCAGCCCCGAAGACATCTATGCGCGGCCGGAATCCGAATTCGTCGCGCGCTTCATCGGCGCCGCCAATGTGATCAAGGGCATCGCGCGCGACGCGACCCATGTTGAGTTCGCGGGTGCCGTGCTCGAGGTGGTCGGCGCAAAATTAACCGCTGGCCAGAGCGCGCCGATCGCGATCCGCCAGCATGAGATCCAGCTCTCGACGCGCCCGCCCGCCGCCGCGCCAAACACGCTCAAGGCCGTCGTGACGCGCCAAGTCTATCTCGGCATGAACCGCGACACCATGGTGGAAACCGCTGACGGCACCTCGCTGCGGGTGACCACGCCGACGGAGACCGCCGTCGAGAAGGGCCGCGAGGTCTGGCTGACATTGCCTCCCGAGCGCTGCCGCGCGCTCAAGCGATAACAACAAGAAACGGGCGAGGCGATGCGCAGACCGCTTTCCACGCGCGATGTCCTGAAAGGCTCTGCGGCACTTGCCGCCGGCACGGTGTTCGCCTCGCCGGCGCGTGCCGCCCAGGCCGAGGGCAATTACGTGACCGAAGAGAGCGCGATGCGCGGTTGTTTCGGGTGTGAGCCATGAGGTCGCGCCATACCCACCCTCGTCATTCCGGGGCGCGCGCAGCGCGAGCCCGGAATCCATTTCTGAGCTTGCGCCTGTGGCCCGATGGATTTTGGGCTCATCGCTTCGCGATGCCCCGGAATGACGGGGAGGGAGTCTTGACATGACGACCACCACCTCCCTATCCCCCAAACCCCGCATCGACTGGACGCGCCCGGTGCTATGGCTGTTCGCTGCGGTGCTGATCCTCCTGATCCTGCTGCCGCTGTCGTGGCTCGCGGTATTCGCCTTCACCGACAAGAACCGCCATCCGACGCTTGCAAACTTCGTCACGCTGTTCAGCAATCCCGACTTCCTCGATCCGCTGCTGACCACCGCGATCATCGCGACTGCCTCGGCGCTGATCTGCTGCATCGTGGCTGCGCCGATCAGCTGGCTGGTGTCGCGCACCGACATGCCGGGCCGGCAGACCGTCCGCGCGCTGGTGACGGCCTCGTTCGTGACGCCGCCGTTCCTCGGCGCGGTCGCCTGGGAATTGCTGGCGGCGCCGAATTCGGGGCTCCTGAACCAGCTCTACCGGCTGTTCGCGGGCGAGGATGCGGATGCGCTGTTCAACATCTACTCGATGACCGGGATCATCTTCGTGATCTCCTGCTACACGTTTCCGTTCGTGTTCGTGCTGGTGGCCAATGCGCTCGACACCATGCCGGGCGAGCTGGAAGACGCCTCGGCGATCCTCGGCGGCAATGCCTGGACCACCGCGCGGCGGGTGACGATCCCGCTCGCGCTGCCTGCGCTGGTCGCAGGCGCATTGATCGCCTTCCTGCAGGCAATGACGCTGTTCGGCTCGCCCGCGATCCTGGCGCTGCCCGCCGGCTTCCACACCATGACCACCAAGATCTGGAGCCTGTTCCAGTATCCGCCGAAGCTCGAACTCGCGGCCGCCGCCGCGGTGCCGCTGCTGGTGCTGACCATCCTGCTGTTGCAGGGCCAGAAGGCGCTGCTCGGCCGCCGCGGCTATTCGGTGATCGGTGGCAAATATGGCGCGCCGCGACGCGTCGAGCTGCGCGGCTGGCGCTGGGCCGCGCTCGGCTTCTGCCTGCTGGCGCTGCTCAATCCGGTCTTCCTGCCCTATCTCGCCCTGCTCAACGCCGCGTTCTCGCCGAACGCCACCACGCTGGTGACGCCGTCGACGGCGACGCTGCACAACATCATCTTCGTGTTCACCGAACTGTCGTCGACCCAGCTCGCGCTGAAGAACACCGTGATTCTCGGCACCGCGACCGCGACCATCGGCACCATCCTTGCGCTGGTGATCGCCTATGTCACCACGCGCAAGGTGATCGCCGGCCACCGCGTGCTCGGCTTCCTTGCCACCGCGCCGGTTGCGGTGCCCGGCATCGTGCTCGGCGTCGGGCTGTTCCTGAGCTACACGCGACCGCCCTTCGTGCTCTACGGCACGCTGTGGATCCTGCTGCTGGCGTTCCTCACCATCAATCTGCCCTCGGCCTACCAGCAATTGCAGGCGGCATTCGCGACCATTCATCCCGAGCTCGAGGAGGCGAGCCGCATCCTCGGCGCGACGCGGCTGCAGGCGCTGCGCCAGATCACGGCGCCGCTGCTGCGCACCGGCGTGATCGCGACCTGGTGCTTCATCTTCATCGGCGTGATGCGGGAGCTGTCGGCCGCGATCGTGCTGTTCACCTCGCAGACCAAGGTGCTGTCGGTCCTGATCTACGATCTCAACGAAGGCGGCGACCTCGCCGCGATCGCGGTGCTCGGCATCGCGATGCTGGTGATCACCTTCGCCGTGGTGCTGGCGGTGAACCGGATCCCGATATCCGGCGGCAATGCGGGTGCGAGGCTGCGGAACGGGTAGTTCGATCCATCCACATCGTCATTGCGAGGAGCGAAGCGACGAAGCAATCCATCTATCCATTCGGGGAAGGATGGATTGCTTCGCTCCGCTCGCAATGACGGGGATGGAGCGCAGCAACCCAATGAGCCCCAACCATCTGGCAATCGCCACATTCATCCCGATATAGTGCGGAACCCCGCATTATGAGGATCGAGTGACCAAATCCGCCACCACGACATCGCCCCCCGTCGCGCCGCGCCGGCCGCATTCCTTCACCACCCACGGCATCACGGTGACCGACGACTACGCGTGGATCAAGGATCCGAAGTGGCAGGAGGTGCTGCGCGATCCCTCGATCCTCGATCCTGACATCCGGAGCTATCTCGAAGCCGAGAACGGCTACACTGAGAGCCTGCTCGGCCATACCGACGCGTTGCAGAAGCGACTGGTCAAGGAGATGCGCGGGCGGATCAAGGAGGATGATTCCAGCGTGCCCTCGCCGGACGGCCCGTTCGCCTATTTCCGCAAATTCCGCGAGGGCGGCCAGCACGAGCTGTACTGCCGCACGCCGCGCGACGGCGGCGAGGCGCATGTCGTGCTCGATGGCGACGCGCTGGCAAAGGACCACAAATATTTCAAGTTCGGCGGCAGCCGGCATTCCAACGACCACCGGCTGCATGCCTGGAGTGCCGACACCAAGGGCTCGGAATATTTCTCGATCCGCGTGCGCGACTGGGCCACCGGCGGCGATCTCGACGACCTCGTCGAGGAGACCGACGGCGGCGTGGTCTGGGCCGCGGACTCCAAGAGCTTCTTCTATGTCAAGCTCGACGACAATCATCGCCCGATGCAGGTGTGGCGGCACAAGCTAGGCACCAAACAGGCCGACGACACCCTGATCTATGAGGAACAGGATCCCGGCTGGTTCACCCATCTGCACGAGAGCGCCAGCGGCCGCTTCTGCGTGATCGCCGGCGGTGATCACGAAACCTCGGAGCAGCGGCTGATCGACCTTTCCAATCCCGACGCACCGCCGCGCCTGGTCGCGGCGCGCGAGGACGGTGTGCAATATTCGATCGCCGACCGCGGCGACGAGCTGTTCATCCTGACCAATGCCGACGACGCCATCGACTTCAAGGTCGTCACCGCGCCGCTCGCCACGCCCGAGCGGGCCAACTGGCGCGACCTGATCCCTTATCGAGAAGGTGTTTATGTGCTCGACGTCGAGCTCTATGCCGGCCACATGGTGCGGCTGGAGCGCGCCAACGCGCTGCCGGCGATCATCATCCGCGACCTCCAGGCGGGCGAGGAGCACGCGATCGCGTTCGACGAGGCGGCCTATTCGCTCGACACCATGGGTGGCTACGAGTTCGACACCACCAATCTGCGCTTCGCCTATTCGTCGATGACGACGCCGTCGGAGGTCTATGACTACGACATAGCGACGCGGACGCGCATCCTGCGCAAGCGCCAGGAGATTCCGTCCGGCCACAACCCGGCGGATTATGTCACCACGCGCATCATGGCGACCTCGCATGACGGCGCGCAGGTGCCGGTCTCGATCCTGCATCGCAAGGACTTCGTGCGCGACGGCCAAGCGCCACTGCTGCTCTATGGCTACGGCTCCTACGGCATGGCGATGCCGGCGTCGTTCGCGACGAACCGGCTGTCGCTGGTCGACCGCGGCTTCGTCTACGCGATCGCGCATATCCGCGGCGGCGCCGACAAGGGCTGGGGCTGGTATCTCGACGGCAAGCGCGAGAAGAAGACCAACACGTTCGACGATTTCGCCGCCGCCGGGCGCGCGCTGATCGCGGCGAAATACACCGGCGAAAAGCGCATCGTCGGCCATGGCGGCTCGGCCGGCGGCATGCTGATGGGCGCGGTCGCCAACCGCGCCGGCGAGCTGTTCGCCGGCATCGTCGCCGAGGTGCCGTTCGTCGACGTGCTCAACACCATGCTCGACGACACGCTGCCGCTGACGCCGCCGGAATGGCCGGAATGGGGCAACCCGATCGAGAGCGAGACGGATTTCCGCACCATCCTGTCCTATTCGCCCTACGACAATGTCGCAGCGAAGGATTATCCGGCGATCCTGGCGATGGGCGGGCTCACCGACCCGCGCGTGACCTATTGGGAGCCGGCGAAATGGATCGCGCGGCTGCGCGCCACCATGCGCGGCGGCGGCCCGGTCTTGCTGCGCACCAACATGGGCGCCGGCCACGGCGGCGCTTCCGGCCGTTTCAACCGGCTCGACGAGGTCGCGATCGTCTACGCGTTCGCACTGTGGGCGGTCGGGATGGCGGACAAGGCGGAGGTGTAGCGAGGCCTCTCCCCATCGTCGTCCCGGCGAAGGCCGGGACCCATACCGCGTGATCTATCGAGCGGGGACGTCGTAGTACCACGGCGTGCAACGCAACTGCCGGTCTTCGCCAAATTGCTCCCTGTGGTTTTGGGTCCCGGCCTTCGCCCATGTGCGTTAAGGTAGTGGATACATGGTTTGATAGCGGCGCTTTTTCCTCGGGGGCTCGCGGAGGTGTCGGCGAAGAGTGGAGAGAGATCGGCGAAGGCGAGCCATTGTCGGCTGCGGAATGATCGCCTGCAGGAGTGAGGCGACGAGTTGGCGGAGCAAGCGCCACGCGCCGGGGCGGGTCAGGCGGCGTCCGCCAAGCGGGGAGAGTCCTCGAGTTCGTCGACAAGCGGCTCGAGCAAGAGAATAACCAGCAGATGAGCGAGGATGTGAGGTCGGGCCGTTCGTTCGTCAGTTCCCGGCGGCCCCTTCAGGCCGATCAGGCTCTTCAGTCGCTTGAAGCCCAGTTCGATCCGCCAGCGCAGGCGATAGAGGGCGAGAACATCATCCGCGGTGAAGTCATCCGGAGCAAGTGAGGTGACCAGGATGACCCAATCGGCGGCCTCAAGCGTTTGCTTGGAGAGCTGATGGCCTCCCTTCTGTGCGGTCCGGTGCGCCTTGCGTCGTGCCTCGGCAGCAGCCTGTTGCGGCTTCTTGATGGCGACCAGACGCACGGCGAGCGGCGCGCCGTGCTTGGGTTTGATCCAAATCGGACAATCGATGAGGCCTCGTTCCGCCGCCTTGCGCAGCTCAGCCATGAGGTCCAGCGCACAGCCTTTGCAATCGAGCCAGCGCGCGCTCTTCCAACCAGCCCGAATGACGAAGTCTGCGCCGGCCTCGATCAGCCGTGCCATGCGTTCCGGCTGCAAATAGGCCCGATCGGCAAGACGGATTTCGCCCGCAACCACCGGGATCCGGTCGAGCGTCTCGCCTTCTTGCTGATCGGTCAGTTCGAAGTGGCCAAATCGTTCCTGCGGAAGATCGAACGCGCTGTGAATGCGCCACACCTCGTTCTTCTTCCTGGCATCCAGCGCTTTCTTCGGCACCGTGGTAGCATCGATGATCCGGATCAAGCGACCTCGGCTTGCCTTCGGGGCAGCGGCAGCAAGCGCCTGACCCACCAGCAGCGCCAGCCAATCTCCGCACTGACGCAAACGATACAGCAACGCCACGCAGGAAATGTCGACAAGGCCGACCGATGTCGCCCATGCCGCCGTCGAGCGAAGTCCCCGCTCACTCAAACAATAAGCCAGGATCAGCCGCAGCAAATCCACCGCACTCCTAATCTCGCGCGGACGCACGAAAGCCTTCGTCTCACGTGCCGTGCGATTGAGTGCTTCTGCCCCACCGAGCCGGGTCACGACGCCCGCCCAGTCGCCATTCACCAGCGATTCGTGTGTCATTCCATGCTGGAATCACAAACGATTCCGCCACACAAGCCTATTTTAACGCCGATGGGCCTTCGCCGGGACGACAGCGGAGCGTGTGGCGATTGTTAATGAAGAACGGACAGCGGCCTCGCCTACCGTCCCTTCGCCTTCCGCCACGCCGCAAAATCCGTCAGCGTCTGCTCGTCGGTCGCGGGATAAAGACCGAAGATGCCGCGGCCGTTCTGGACCTGCTCGGTGACGAAGTCCTCGAACGCGGTCATTTCGAAGGTCTCGGCCGCGATCTCGTCAGCGAGATGCGCCGGGATCACGATGACGCCGTCGCTATCGCCGAGGATCACGTCGCCGGGAAACACCGGCGCGTCGCCGCAGCCGATCGGCACGTTGATCTCGATCGCCTGGTGCAGGGTCAGATTGGTCGGCGCGCTCGGGCGGTGATGATACGCCGGGAAACCGAGCCGCGCGATCTCGGCCGAATCCCTGAATCCGCCGTCGGTGACGACACCGGCACAGCCGCGCTTCATCAGCCGCGTCACCAGGATCGCGCCGGCAGAGGCTGCGCGCGCATCCTTGCGGCTGTCCATGACAAGCACCGCGCCCGGCGGGCAGTCTTCAATCGCCTTGCGCTGCGGATGCGCGCGGTCGCGGAACACCTCGATCGTATTGAGGTCTTCGCGCGCCGGCATGTAGCGCAGCGTGAAGGCCTCGCCGACCATGGTCGGCTGATCCGGACCGAGAGGGTGAACATCCTGGATCATCTGGATGCGCAAGCCGCGCTTGAACAGCGCGGTCGCGACGGTGGCGGTGGAGACGGATTTCAGTCTGTTGCGGGTGGCGTCGCTGAGTTTTGGCATGGGTGCTCCTATCTTCGTCATTCCCCGGTGCGCAATTGCGCACCTGAGGGCTCGCGAAGCGAGAGCCCGGAATCCATTTCTCGACAGCGCATGCGGCCTGATGGATTCCGGGCTCGCGCTCCGCGCGCCCCGGAATGACGGGAAACTAATAAATCGACGGCTCGCCGACCGGCTTGCCGAACCCGGTCTCGAGGAAATCGAAGTCGCAGCCCTCATTGGCCTGCTTGATGTGCTTGGAGAACATCCAGCCATAGCCGCGCTCGAAGCGCTTCTCCGGCTGCTTCCATTCGGCGCGGCGGCTGGCCAGTTCCGCCTCCGGCACATCGAGATTGATGGTGCGCGCGGCGACGTCGAGCGTGATGCGGTCGCCGTTCTTCACCAGCGCGAGCGGGCCGCCGATATAGGATTCCGGCGAGACGTGCAGGATGCAGGCGCCATAGCTGGTGCCGCTCATCCGCGCGTCCGACAGCCGCACCATGTCGCGCACGCCCTGCTTCACGAGCTTGGTCGGGATCGGCAGCATGCCCCATTCCGGCATCCCCGGGCCGCCCTGCGGCCCGGCGTTGCGCAGGATCAGGACATGATCGGCCGCGACGTCGAGATCGGGATCGTCGACCGCCTTCTTCATCGACGGATAATCGTCGAAGACCAGCGCCGGCCCGGTATGCTTGAGGAAGCGCGGATCGCAGGCGGACGGCTTGATGACGCAACCGTCGGGCGCGAGATTGCCCTTCAGCACCGCGAGCGCACCCTCCTTGTAGATCGGGTTCTCGACCGTCCGGATCACGTCGTCATTGTGGACCTCGGCGCCGTCGATGTTCTCGCCGAGCGTCTTGCCTGTGACGGTCATGCAATCGAGATGCAGATGCGGCTTGATCCGGTTCATCAGGCCGGGCAGCCCGCCGGCGTAGAAGAAATCCTCCATCAGATAGTGGTCGCCGCTCGGCCGCACATTGGCGATCACCGGCACCTTGCGGCTCGCGATCTCGAAATCATCAAGCGAGATGTCCTGGCCGGCGCGGCGCGCCTGCGCAATGAGGTGAATGATGGCGTTGGTCGAGCAGCCCATCGCCATCGCGACCGTGATCGCGTTCTCGAACGCTTTGCGGCTCTGGATCTTCTGCGGGGTGAGATCCTCCCAAACCATCTCGACGATGCGGCGGCCGGCCTCGGAGCTCATGCGGATGTGGTTGGCGTCGGCGGCGGGGATCGACGAAGCACCCGGCAGCGTCATGCCGATGGCTTCGGCGATCGCGGTCATGGTCGAGGCCGTGCCCATGGTCATGCAGGTGCCGTAGCTGCGGGCGATGCCGGCCTCCATGTCAACCCAGTCCTTGTCGGAGATCTTCCCCGCACGCCGCTCGTCCCAGTACTTCCAGGCATCCGAGCCGGAGCCGAGCGTCTTGCCCTTCCAGTTGCCGCGCAACATCGGCCCCGCCGGCAGATAGATCGCGGGCAGGTTCATGCTGGTAGCGCCGAGCAAGAGCCCCGGCGTGGTCTTGTCGCAGCCGCCCATCAGCACCACGCCATCGACCGGATGGCCGCGCAGCAGCTCCTCGGCATCCATCGCCAGCATGTTGCGGTAGAGCATCGTGGTCGGCTTCAACAGCGATTCCGACAGCGACAGCGCCGGCAGCTCCAGCGGAAAGCCGCCGGCCATCAGCACGCCACGCTTGACGTCGTCGACCCGGCTCTTGAAGTGCATGTGGCAGGGCTGCGCGTCCGACCAGGTGTTGATGATCGCGATCACCGGCCGGTCGCGCCATTCCTCCGGCGCGTAGCCCATCTGCATCGCGCGCGAACGATGCCCGAAGGCTCTGAGATCGTCGGGCGCAAACCAGCGTGCGCTGCGCAATTGATCCGGGGTCTTGTTCTTGTTCGTCATCGCCATGTCTCGATGCCATGTGTCTCGACTATGCTCGCGCGCGGTCACGGCGCGCGTAGGCCCTGCGCCACGCATATACAGGATTTCCGGAGGTGTCGTCCCGCGCCAGGCGCAGACGTGCCGTTCGCCGAACGTGCGCTGCACAAACTCGGCGATATGACAATCAGGGCAAAACCGGCTTGGGCTTACTTCTGCTGCGCCGTCATCACGATGCGAACCAGATCGGCGGCGTTGCGCGCACCGAGCTTCTTCATGATGTTGGCGCGGTGATCTTCGATCGTGCGCGGGCTGATGCCGAGATGGCGTCCCGCCTCCTTGTTGGAGGCGCCGGCGGTGAATTGCTCGAGCACCTCGCGCTCGCGGCGGGTCAGCGGCTCGCGGCCCGGGAAGTGCAGCGCGGCGATGCGCGAGGCCGAGGTCTCGGCCTGCCGCCTGGTATAGGCGTCGATCGCCTCATTCAAGCGGCTGACGATCTCGTTGCCGCGGAACGGCTTCTCGATGAAATCGAGCGCGCCGTTCTTGATGGCGCTGACCGCCATCTGAATGTCGCCCTGGCCGGAGATCATGAAGATCGGCGCCGGGTAGTCCTCGCCGTGCAGCTCCCGCAGGATATCGAGGCCGGATTTGCCGGGAATGTGGACGTCGAGCAGGATGCAGGCCGGGGTCCGGCTGCGCGCCACCGCGAGCAGCGCTGCACCGTCCGCAAAGCAGATCACCTTGTAACCGGCGGTCGACAGGACCACGGAAAGCGTCTCGCGGACGGCGGGATCGTCGTCGACTACAAAGATTTCCCCGCGAGGAGCGCCATTCTCAACCATATGCATCGTCCATCAGTGGTGAAGCGTGCTGCCCAATCTGCACAAGACCTAACTCGACCATCTCGATCAATGGACCCGTATTTGTACGGGACGTCCGCTTAACGCACAAGTAGCACCGCGTTCCCTAAAACCGGGGGCGGTGGAGAAACATGCATGGAAAATGCAGCGGTGGACGGCGTTGCAATGTGCCTGGACGAGGGCAGTGATCCCTACAATCTGATCGTGACCGAGCTGGTCGCGCTGATCGGCCACGTCCAGGCGAGCCTGCGGCTGATCGAAGCCGCGATTGCGCGCGAGGCCCTGCTGGCCGAGCAGGACGGTGCTGCCGATATCGTCGTCCTTGACGACGTCACCCCGCGCTATGTCGCAGCCTCGACCGCCCTGAAGGCCAGCGGCACCGGCCTTGGCGCGGCACTCGACCGGCTGCGCGATTCAGGCGTGCCGAGACGCCTCCTGAACTGATGCCGGGCCGGCCAGCGCCGCTTCGTGGCATCGCGTAAAGTCGTCCCCAAGCCCGGATCATGTCTTCTTGAGGGTCAGGCCTTGAGCGTCAGGCTCTGGCCCGCTCTTCGTCGGCGGCCGAGCGCCGCTTGCTCGGCTTGCCCTTGAGGAAGCTGATGTCCATCTCGGTGCCGTTGACGCGGACCAGCTCGCAGCGGCGATAGGCAAGCCCGGTCGAGGACAGCAGCAGGAAGAACTCCTTCAGATTGAGCCCCTGAATGGAACCCTCGACCGTCAGCGACGCGTCGTTGTCGGAGATGGCGTTGAGCTGGCAATCGCGCCGCCAGGTTCCGTCGATGGCCATGATGCAGACATCGACGCCCCGGCTGAAGGTGACCCGCTCAACGGATTTGCCGTCCTCGGTCATCGCTCAATATCCGACCGCCATGGCCGGTCTCGGCATCGCAAGCGCCGGGGGCACGCCGCTCGGGCGGTACAGGCCACGGCGCTCGGGTATCGGCTTGAACGTGTCGGTGAGACCGACCACGGTTTCGGCGGCGCCGAGCACCAGGAAGCCGTCGGCCTCCATCTGCCGGGCAAGGCGGTTGAAGATGTTGATCTTGGTGTCCTGGTCGAAATAGATCAGCACGTTGCGGCAGAAGATCACGTCGAAGGTGCCGAGCTGGGAGAAATCGTGCAGCAGATTGAGCTGACGATGCTGCACCATCGAGCGCAACTCCGCATTGATCTGCCAGAGCTCACCCGACTGCTTGAAGTATTTGACCAGCAGCTGGATCGGCAACCCGCGCTGCACCTCGAACTGGCTGTAGATGCCGGCCTTCGATTTCTCCAGCACCTCCTGCGACAGATCGGTCGCGATGATCTCGACCCGCCAGCCCGCGAGCGCGGCGCCCATCTCCTTCAGGCACATCGCAAGCGAATAGGGCTCCTGGCCGGTCGAACCGGCGGCGCACCAGATCCGGACGCTGCGGCGCGCGGCGCGCGCCTTCAGCACGTCGGGCATGATGGTGTCGCGGAAATGGTCGAACGGCACCTTGTCGCGGAAGAAGAAGGTCTCGTTGGTGGTCATGGCTTCGACCACCTGGACGGTGTGGGTGGACGAGCCGGCCCGGATCTTGGCGACCAGGTCGGGGATGCCGGACAGGCCGCTCTTGCGCGCCAGCGGCAACAGGCGGCTCTCGATCAGATACTGCTTGTCCGCAGACAGATCGAGACCGGAATGGTCTTTCAGGAGCTTACGCAGATACTCGTAGTCGGGGGGCGTCACGGGAGCCTCGCAAGGGCAAAGAGTGAAACTGGGTGTCAGGCTTCGGCCGACGCATCGAGCGCCAGCAGACCCACTTCCTGGAATTTCGCGATCACGATGTCCTTGTCGAACGGCTTCATGATGTACTCATTGGCGCCGGCATGCAGCGCGCGCGAGATATGGTCGATGCCGTTCTCGGTGGTGCAGAACACCACCTTCGGTGCGTCACCGCCGGGCATGCGGCGGAGCTGCACGAGGAATTCGAAGCCGTCCATCACCGGCATGTTCCAGTCGAGCAGCACGGCGTCCGGCAGGGCGCGCTTGCAGGCCTCGAGCGCGACCGCGCCGTCCTCGGCCTCGATGACGGTGAACTCCATTCCTTCGAGGATGCGGCGCGCGATCTTTCGCACCACACCGGAATCGTCGACGACAAGACATGTCTTCATGGGTTGGCCTCCTTGTAGAATCCGCCGTCTGTGCGGCGGAGCGTTATGCTGCAGCAGCTGTTTTGGGCACCAGTTCGAGCACGCGATCGACGTCGAGGACGACCATGAGCTGGCCGTCGAGGCGGTGGACGCCGCCGGCGAGCTTGGCCATGCGGGGATCGAGGTTGACCGGATTGTCCTCGCGGCTGTCGTCGGGCAGCCGCAACACCTCGCCGATCTGGTCGATCAGCAGGCCATAGGATTCGCCGCGCTGGTCGACGCCGACCGCCATCGGCGGCTGACCGTCATCGGCCTTCGGCAGGCCGAGCCGGGCGCGCATGTCGACCACGGTGACGATGCGGCCGCGCAGGTTGAGCACGCCGGCGATCTCGCTGGACGACAGCGGCACCCGCGTCAGCCGCTCCGGCATGAACACGTCCTGGACGCGAGAGATCGGCAGCCCGAACAGCTGGCCGCCGATGACGGCGGTGACATATTCGGCGACCGCGCCTTCAGTTGTCTCGGTCTTGCTGGTCATTGGTGTGTTTCCCTCAAGCGGCCCGACGCATCTCGGCGGTCTGCTCTTTCAGCGCCGCGATCAGCCCGGGACGGTCAAACTTGGCGACATAGTCGTGGAAGCCGGCCTGCCGGCCGCGCTCGATCGCCGCCGGCGACACCATCGCCGACAGCGCGATGATCGGCAGCTGGTTCAGATTGTGGTCAGATCGGATGTTCTCGGCGAACTCGAAGCCGTTCATCTCGGGCATCTCGATATCGGTCAGCACGACGTCGAAGGCCTGCCCCGAGCGCAGCGCGGCGAGGCCCTCCTGGGCATTCGGCGCGGTCCTGACCTTGTAGCCGGCAGCCTTCAAGACCGGCGCCAGCATGTTGCGGAAGAACGCCGAGTCGTCGACCAGGAGCACCGATTGTGCCGAGGCCGACGGGCGCATCTCCTTGCGCGAGAACCAGTCGGCGAACGCCATCGGCAGGAAGTGGCCGACGTCGATCACCTCGGTGGCCTGCCCCTTGATCACCGCCGAGCCCAGAATGCCGTCCTGGGAGCCGGCGACCTCGATATTGAGCCGCTCCTCGACGATGTCGATGATCTCGTCGACCACGAGCCCCATCGAGCGGCCGTCGTCGGCGAACACCAGGATCGGCTGCGCGCCCTGGCTTTGCACCTCGACCCCGGCCATCTGCACCAGCGGCATCAGCTGCTCGCGGTACTGCACCATGTAGCGGCCGTTGCTGAGCTCGATCTTGTCGGTCGCGATCTCCTCCAGCCGGGTGACGAGGCCGAGCGGCACCGCCTTGGGCTGGCTGGAGCCGGCGCGGAACACCAGCAGCGAAGTCAGCTGCTCGCCGCTTGCGGCGTGGGCATTGGCGCTGTCGTCGGCCATGTCATGGGCCGAGGAGCCGGAGGCGCCGAGCGCCTTGGCAATCCCGTTGGGGTCGATGATCATGATCACGGCGCCATCGCCCAAAATGGTGTTGCCGGAGAACATGTCGATGTGCCGCAGCTTCGTGGACATCGGCTTGACCACGATCTCCTCGGTGTGGAACACGCCGTCGACCACGATGCCGAAGGTCTGGCTGCCGACTTGGGTGACCACGATGAAGCCGTTCTCGGCATCTGACGTGGTGGCGCCGTCGTCGATCTTCAGGAGCTTCTTGAGATGGATCAGCGGCAAGAGCTTGTTGCGCAGCCGCAGGACCGCGGTGTCCTTGATCCGCTCGATGCGGTGCTCGGAGTTGGCGCGGGCCCGCACCAGCTCGACCACGGAGAGCTGCGGGATGGCAAAACGGTCGCCGCCGGCTTCGACGATCAGGGCGGAGACGATCGCCAGGGTCAGCGGGATCTTGATGGTGACACTGGCGCCCTCGCCGGCCACGCTCTTGATGTCGATGGTGCCGCCGATCTGGTCGATATTGGTGCGCACCACGTCCATGCCGACGCCGCGGCCGGACACCGAGGTCACCTGCGCTGCGGTCGAGAAGCCCGGCGCGAAGATGAACTTGTGGATCTGGGCTTCGGTCATCTTCTCGAGCTCAGCCTCGGTGACGAGGCCGTTCTGGAGCGCCTTGGCCTTGATCCGCTCGGTGTTGAGCCCTCTGCCATTGTCGGCGATGCAGATGATGATGTGGCCGCCTTCGTGATAGGCGGAGAGGCGAATGGTGCCCTGCTCCGGCTTGCCGGCGGCGAGGCGCTCGGCGGTGGTCTCCAGCCCATGGTCGGCGGAGTTGCGCACCATGTGCGTCAGCGGATCCTTGATCAGGTCGAGCACCTGGCGGTCGAGCTCGGTGTCGGCGCCGTGCATCTCCAGCTCGATCTGCTTGCCGAGTTCGCCGGAGAGGTCGCGGACGATGCGCGGCAGCTTCTGCCAGGCATTGCCGATCGGCTGCATCCGCGTCTTCATGACGCCCTCCTGCAGCTCGGCGGTGACGTTGGAGAGCCGCTGCAGCGGCACCTTGAACTCGGTGTCCTCGTTGCGCCTGCTAATCTCCAGCAGCTGGTTGCGGGTCAAGACCAGCTCGGAGACCATGGTCATCAGGTGTTCGAGGGTGTCGACATTGACCCGGATCGACTGGTTGGCGATCTTGTCGCCTTCCTGGACGTCGGTCTCGGCGGCCGCCTTGCGGGCCGGCTTCTTGGCGGCCTCGGCCGGCTCGGCGGCGGGTGCGGCGGCCACCGGCTTGGCGGCCGGCGCCGGTGCGGGTACGGGCGCAGTCACTTCGGTCTCGGTCTCGCGGAAGGCGCGCTCGAGCTCGTCGAGCGAGACCTCGCCCGGACGCAAGGGGCGCTCCAGCGTCTGCACCACCAGCGTGCCTTCGGTCATTGCCGCCTGCACCGACGGGGCTTCGACGACGGGCACATCTTCTTCGGCGACATCAGCAGCCGCCATTGCGGCCATGCCGCGCTCGACCATGGCCTCGAGCTGATCGATCAAATCGCGGTCATTGCCCTCAGGCTCGGCTTCGGTTGCCTCGAGCCCGGCCAGAATCTCCTTGATGCGGTCGATCGAGGACAGGATCAGCGTCACGGCTTCGGCCTTCACCGGCATGCCGTCGCGGAATTTGCCCATCAAGGTCTCGCCGGCATGCGCCAGCGCTTCCAGCCGCGGCAGTCCGAGGAAGCCGCAGGTCCCCTTGATGGTGTGCACAAGGCGGAAGATATTATCCAGGATCTTTGCGTTGTTCGGATCCTGCTCGAACTGCACCAGCTGGTTGTCGACCGTGTCCAGGCTCTCGCTGCTCTCCGTCAGGAACTCGCGCAACAGATCGTCCATGGATAGGTCCCCTCAAGGTGCTACGGAACGCTCGCCTCGCATCGATAACTTGGCCGGCTTCACAGCGACGTTAATTTTGCCGTCCGTGCAAATACGGACGATGAAGCGTTTCAAGCGACGACGCACCACGACATCACGACCAATCTCACCGGACAGGCCCTTACCACCCCGACGGGAAAGAGCCCGTTCCACCGGTCATCGCAATTTGAATCAAATGGAATCACGGTCCCGCTAAGCCGAGCGAAACGTTTGCGGCGCCGACATTCGCCGGCATCAAACGCGATCGCCTGCTGGTTGAAGCCGGCGGGATGGTTAAGCGCGGCTAAAACAAAGGCGGCGGAGTTTCCTCCGCCGCCTCGATACCAGTTGTCTGTTGCGGCTACGCTTAGCGGAGCAGCTGCAGAACGCTCTGCTGCGACTGGTTGGCCAGCGCCAGCGCGGACACCGCGATCGACTGGCGGGTCGACAGCGCCTGGCTGTTTGCCGCTTCCTCGTTGGTGTCGGCCAGCGTCAGGTTGGACGAGCCGGTCTGCAGCACGTTGATCAGGTTCTTCGAGAAGTCCTGGCGGATCTGCACGATCGACAGGTTCGAACCGAGGGTCGAAGCCTGGGTGCGCAGCAGGCCGCTGGCGTTGTTCAGCGTCTTCAGCGTGGCATTGGCCGAGGCGTTGTCGATGAAGTCCGTGCCGGCCACCAGCTTGGTGAGGTTGAGGCCGGAGGCGTCGAAGGTCACGCCCTGGATCTTCAGCGTCGAGGAGCCCGTCTCGTTGAAGGTCAGCTTGAGCTGGTCGCCATTGAGCAGGTTGATGCCGTTGTACGACGCGTCCTGGGCAGTCGTGGTGATCTGATCCAGGATGTTGTTGTACTGGTTGACCAGGTTGGCGCGGTTGGCGAGCCCGTTCGGATCCTGCACCGGGGCGCTGCCCGCGAGGCCGTTGAACAGCTTGCCGGAGGCCGCTGCCGTGCCACCGATCGTGCCGATGGTCGCGGAGGCAGCATCGTTGGTGGTGCTGATGGTGAGCGCACCGCTGGCGCTGAGCGACGCCTGCAGGTTGTTGGCCGACAGGGCGTTGTTCAGGTCGTTGAGCGACTTCACCTGGCCCGCACCGCTGCCGAATGTGATGTTGGTGGCGGTGCCGTTACCGGTCGCACCGATCGTCAGCGTCAGGCCGTTGAGCGGCGACGGCGTTGCGACGGTGCGTGCCGTGGTTCCGGCGGTAAGACCGAAGGCAGCCAGTCCCGCGCCGGAGATGTTGAGATCCTGGTTGATGCCGGTGCTGATCTGGAGCGCGCCAGCCGACACGGTGGAGGCGGTGGTCGCACCGGTGATGCCGTCGATCGCGGTGAGCAGGTCGCCGACCGTCAGGGTGCTGCCCGCGCCGGTGCCGAGGGTCACGTTGCCGGCCGAGTCGGTCGTCGACGTGGTCTGCGAGGTCGAGAACGAGATCGTCTTGCCGTTGACGTTGATCACACCGGTCGGGGTCGCCGCCAGGGTATCGGAGTTGGTCGCACTCACGAGCTTGGTCGCAGCCGTGATCGGCGCGGGAGTCGTGAGATTGTTGTTGACGACCGAACCAGCGAGGGTGGCGCTGCTGTAGGTGGCGGTGCCGCGGATATCGTCGGTGGTGGCGCCGGTGATCACGGCGGTCGTCACCTGCGACTTCGCGGAATAGCCGACTGCAGCTTGCAGGGCCTGGTTGGCGACCGACTTGGCGCTGTCGACGAGCTTCTGCAGCGAGGTGATGCCGGTGTTGGCGGCCTGCAGCACCTGCACGCCGTTGCCGATGCCGTCCAGCAGGTTGTTGATGTCGCTGGCGCGGTTGTCGAGCGACTGCGCCGTGAAGAAGTTGGTCGGATTGTCGAGAGCGGTGTTGACCTTCTTGCCGGTGGACAAGCGGTTCTGCGTGGTGGCGAGCAGATCGGCCGTCGACTGCAGCGAAAGCAGATTTTGACGAACCGATGCCGAGAGGACGATGCCGGACATACTGATACCCTTCTGGATGAACACGATTGACGCGACGCCGTAAATTTCGCACGGCGACCGCTGCCACACTGGTCCGTCCGCGCTACCCGTTCGTTAAAGGGCTGCTCCGTACAAATACCCAGAATGGCCTTGCCGGTAATTCTACGGTGTGACGATGTAGCGTTGCGCGGAGCGGCGCATATCCGCCGCCGGATCCGCCTCGCGACGACGAATTTGTCCTCGCATTTGCGTAACTTGCAGAATCCCGGCGCCGCCGATCGGACGCGTCGAATGCCGCAATCGCAATCATGTCGATGCGTGATCGGACACGCATAAGAGTTAATGAAAATCAACAAATGCGAGACAATGCCGCAACCCTATCGTCCGCGACGCCTGTCGATCGAATCGACGACTGCCGCAGAGGCCGATGCGACGCGGACCGTCTGCCTCCTAGCGGGTATAAGGTTCGCGCCACAACCTCTGAGGTTCGCACCTCAACCCTTGTGCAATTAAACAGGCAAGCTATGGTCGCTGACCACGCGCCAAGAGTAGGTGATGCGAGACCATAGTGCTCCCGCCCTCGGCAGGAGCTCCAATGTCTGCGGTATCGTCCCCGCCCAATCGTCTGTTGCAAGCACTTCCCTCCGCGGAGTACGCGCAACTTCATCCCTTTCTCGAAACGGTCGACCTCACCAAGGAAGCGGTACTCGCCGAAGCCGGGGCACCGGTGCAGCGGGTCTACTTCCCGCATGGCGGCCTGGTCTCGATGATGGTCAATCTGTCCGACGGGCAATCTGTTGAGATTGCAACCATCGGTCGCGACGGCATCGTCGGCGCATCCGCCGCCCTGCATGACCGGCCGCTGCTCGCCGACGCGATCGTCGTGGTGCCGGGCACGGCCTCGATGCTGAGAGCGGAGGACTTCCGCGAGGCGGCAGATCACAGCGCGGATTTCCGGACCCTGGTCGCGCTCTACGAGCAGGCGCTGATGGCGCAGACGCAGCAATCGGTGGCATGCAACGTCTCGCATCCGGTGGAAGCACGGCTGTCACGCTGGCTGCTGCGTGCGCGCGATCTGTGCGGCAGCGAGGCATTGCCGTTGACCCAAGAGATGCTGGCCCAGATGATCGGCGTGCGGCGCAACGCAGTTTCGATCGTCGCGCATGGGTTCCAGCAGGCCGGCATTTTGCGCTACAGCCGCGGTCATATCGAAATCACCGATATCGACGGTCTGCGGAAGGCCGCGTGTGAGTGTTATGCGGCCGTCAAGGCGCACGCCGAACAATTGATCGGACCGGACGATTCCGGCCGCGGATAACGCCGCCTGCGGCGATTGGCATGTTCCTTATGGAACCAAGATATGTTTCCATTGGAACCGAGACGTGCCAGAATAAGTTGCAAGGACGTCCAGCTGCACGCATCAGCCCTGGTGACCAGAGACAAGCTTTGCCGGCAGGCAGGAGGTTGCTTTGGATAAGGTTCCGCGATCACCCAACGGATTCCTGTCGTCGCTCTCCGCGAACGATTTCGAGCTGATCCGGCCGCATCTGCGGACCACCGAGCTCGCCACCGATTCGGTGCTGGTCGAGGCCGACGAGTTGCTCCAGCTGACATATATGCCGCACAAGGGCGTGATCTCGCTGGTGGTCAAGCTCGGCCGAGGCGAGCGCGTCCAGGTCGCGATGGTCGGCCGCGACAGCATCTATGGTGCATTCGCGGGGCTTGGTGAGGCGCCCACGCTGAGCAGCGCCGTGGCCCTGGTGCCGGGCGTGACCTCCACGATCGAGGTCAAAGCCTTGCGGGCCGCCGCCGCGGCGAGTCCGACGTTGCGCGCGATGCTGATTCGGCATGGTCTCGCCGTCTATGCCCAAATCCAGCAGACCGCCGGGTGCAACGCCGTGCACACTGTGGAATCAAGATTGGCTCGATGCCTGCTGCAAACCCGCGATCTCTCCGGCAGCAACAAGATCGTCCTGACGCAGGAGATGATGGCGCAGATGATCGGCGCGCGCCGCAACAGCGTGTCGCTGGTCGCCCATACTTTGCAGCAGGCGAATTTCATCCACTACAGCCGCGGGCACATCGAGATCACCAACGCGGATGGCCTGAGCCGGACCGCGTGCGAATGCTACGCCACGGTCAAGGCGCAGTATGCGGGACTGCTGAGTTGCCAGGAGGTCGGCGGTTAGGGCCCGAACCGACGCCCGAGCCGTACTTCTACGGCGTGCGATTTTCACCGTCGGATAACGCTGAATCCCCACAGTCGCATGGACGCACGGGGGAGCCGATGTTCACTTACGAGACGACCGACCGGAAGGAAGCCCGGCGCTTCCGCATGGCCCAGTTCAACGGCCGAACCGCCACCGTCCGGTCGGCCGGCGCGACCGTCACCGGACGCGTCCGCGCGATTGTCGAAAGCAAGTCGGGCGCGACCGCCGCATGGGTGGTCACGATCGTTCCGGAGGAGCCGAAAGCGGCTGCCGCACCCGTGCGGCTCGCGCCGCGCCTGTGCTTCGCCGCCAAAGACGATTTTTGAAAACGGGTTCGGACGAAACCGGATTCACCGCTCAGGCGGAATGCAACAAAGCCTTGCGGACCAGATCCGCGGTGTTGCGCGCACCGAGCTTGCGCATGGCCTCGGCGCGATGGCTCTCGAAGGTGCGCGGGCTGATGTTCATCCGCAACGCGCCCTGCTTGTTGGAATAGCCATCGCTGATCAGGCTGAGCACCTCACGCTCGCGCTTGGTCAATGGCTTGCGGCCGGCTTCCGGCGCGAACATGACGTCCGGCGACCGTGAGCCTGCCGGCTTGTCGTCGCCCTGCGGCTTGAGGTCGGTAACCGGAACGACATTCGGATAGAGACTGGAAATCTGCTTCAGCATCGCAGACACCCGCTCGGTCTGCTCGAGCGCGTTCTCGATCACCTGGCGCAGATAGACGCCGTTGCCGGGCGCGTGCGCGAATTGCTGGCTGTGCTGTTTGAGCTCGTTCATATAGAGCAGCAGCGCCGTCACGGGCCCGTTGAACTGCCGGACGATCGCGGCACCGGCGTCCGGGGTCGCCTGGGGTCGCGGTGCAGCAGCCCCCTGGAGTTCGGCCGACTGGGTCTCGAGCGTCGCAGTTCCACCCGTCCATGTCGGGAGGCGCGCCTCGGCTCGATTGTCATGTTGCGTCATAAGTATGGTTTACCGAAGGTGAACTTGTGGCTGCGTTAACACGGGACTCCGTAGAACTACGGGTGACGCAACTGTGACCTCGGGCCCCGACCGGTCGAGGAGGCGCAGATTACCGCTGATTTGGCAACGAATCTCGCATATTTGAGTCGAATTACAGTATTCTTACGGGATGCAGGGCGCCGCCCGATACCCGGGCGGCTTCACAGATCGACATTGACCATTATCGTTTGGCCGCCGCGTTCCAGCGCGGCCAGTGCGGCCGTGCTGTCGCCGCCCCGCGGACCGGAGGTCACGGGCGCCGGAGCCGCAGGAATTTCTGCAGGAACCGCCCCGAAAGAACGAACCTGAGCCACCAATACGCCATTCGCCGGGTCGTCATCGATCATCCCTCTGGGCATCGGGATGGCCTCGCCTTACCGCACGCTTGAGCGCGCGCATATGAGCCGGTTCACATCGGCCCAAGGCGGCAAGAGAGCAGCGAGTGACCCGCCGGGAGCAGCGGACGGCCATCCGCTCAGGTGAATGTCAATTTACAGCCCCGGCACGCGCCGCGATGATCGCCGCCTCTCGACCAACAACAAAGGGTGCGGCCATGAAGCGAGGGCGAAACGGGCGACACGGATCCTGGATGGCGATTGCGGCGCTCGCCGCTGCATTGATGGCCGGCGCCGGTGCGCAGGCCGAGACCCCGCCGACCATCAACGCTGCACCGACACCTGACAACGCGATCATGGTCACCATCTTCTTCAAGCACGATCAGTCACGCCCGCTCAGCGAACTCAACGCGCAGCTCGAACGGCAGGGCTTCTACAAAGCGTTCCCGCCCGACGGCGTCGAGGTCGTCAGCTGGTATGTGATGATGGGTGTCGGCCAGGTGGTGACGCTGCGGCTGCCGGCCTCGCGGCTGCGCGAGGTCAACCGTGTCATCGAGAACAGTGCCTGGGGTGCCTATCACACCGAATTCTATCCGACCTACGACTACAAGGCGGTCGGGATCGGCAATCACGAAAAGGCGAAGCAGTAACCGATCGGATCAGGAGCTGCGACCGCACGCCGGCTCCGCCGAGAACCGGCTCACCATTGTGGATTCGATCCGCCGCCTAGGCGTGGGCGCGCGAGCGTTGGCTCAGCCGCTTGGCTAGGATCCGCAAATCCTCGGCACGCCCGCTGCACAGCAGACGCGTGAATTCGTCGGAATCGATGCAGGCAGGCGGGACGTCGGCCGAGCTGCGGGGGTCGCGGCGTAGCCAGGTCAATCGGAAGAGACGCTTGAGCATCTTCATGGTTGTTAGCCCCGATGAGCGTCACTGTTAAATCGCGGTAATGAAATTTGGTTCCGCTCCTTGTGGTCGGCCGGCGCAAAAATTGGTTCAGCGCGATCAGGCGAGCAGTGCCTTGCGCTTTTGCACCCGCGCAATGGAGCGTTGCACCGCGGCCCGATCCAGTGATCCGTCCTGCACTGCACCCGCGATCGCGGCGGCGATGCCGGCCATCTCCCGCTCCTGATCGAGCAGATTATTGCCGATGCAGATCATGTCGATGCCGGCGGCGATCGCCTGCAGGCTGGCCGCGCTGGTGCCGAGCGCCTTCTGCAACCCCTGCATCTGCATGTCGTCGGTGATCAGCAGCGTCTCGGGCAGGCGGTCGCGAAGCCGGCCGATCCCGGCCGGCGACAACGTCATCGGATGCTGCGCGTCCCACTGGCGGACGATGGCGTGGCTGACCAGCACCGCATCGCCATGGATCTGCGGCGCCAGCGCATAGAACAGCTCCTCCTGCTCCGGCCGCAGCGCATCGGAAATATCCATGAACTCCAGATGGGAATCGACGCACGCGCCGCCGATGCCCGGATAATGCTTCAGGCAAAGGCCCACGCCCGCCTGCCGCGCCGCGGCGTCGACCAGGCGGGCATTGGCCGCCACCTCGGCGATATCGGACGAATAGGACCGCTTGATCTTGCCGATGTTGGGATTGTCAGGGTTGAAATCGACGTCGATGACCGGCGCGAAATTGTAGCGGATGCCGAGCCGGCGCAGCTCGCCATAGCTTGCGGCCAGGATGGCCTGCTTATCCGACGTGGCGAGCCGGTTGAAATCCTTCGCGCTCGGCAGCGGCTGAAAGCCCAGCCCCTCCTTGAGCCGGCGCACCAGGCCGCCCTCCTGGTCGATGAAGACCAGCGGCTGTGACGGCAGGCCTGCGATCTCGGCGCAGAGCGATTGCAGCTGCGCGGACGAGGCGATGTTGTTGTCGTATTGCCGGGTCTGGCAGGAGTAATCGAACAGGATCACGCCACCGAGCCCGAACTGCGCGGCGAATTCGGTCAGCCAGGACGGAATGATCTTGCCGTGGAAGCCGAGGATGAAGAGTTCGCCGACGGACATGGCCGCTCCACTCCGACAGGCATGGAATCAGCCCGTACCGACGGAATAGCACGCCGCAGGGGGTCAAGAATATGACGCAGGCCGCGGGACCGCTGCGTTCGCCGTGCTCGCATCCCTATGTTAAGAGACGCCGGCACGCCAGATGGCGCATGCCACAACACAAGAAAGTTTCGGAAACCGCCCATGACCGCACCTTACGTCCCGCAAATGGCCCTTTACCGGCAATGGCTGAAGCAGACCCGCGGGCTCGAATTTGCGGATTTCGAGGCGATGCGGCGCTGGTCGGTCACCGATATCGACGGCTTCTGGCAGAGTGTCTGGGATTATTTCGACCTGCGCTCGCCGACGCCGCACACTGCGGTGCTGGCCGACCGCAAGATGCCGGGCGCGGTGTGGTTTCCCGGCGCTTCGGTGAATTATGCCCGCCAGGTCTTCCGCCATGTCGGGCCGGCGCATGCAGCCGGGCTGCCGGCGCTGATCGCGAGCGGCGAGGACGGCAAGCTCACTGAGACCAGCTGGCCCGAGCTCAAGCGCAAATCGGCGGCGCTGGCGTTGCATCTGAAGGCCAAGGGCGTCCGCGCCGGCGACCGGGTCGCGGCGTACCTGCCGAACATCCCGGAGACGATCATCGCCTTCCTTGCGACCGCGAGCTTGGGGGCGATCTGGAGCGTCTGCGCGCCCGACATGGCGGCGCCCGCGGTGATCGACCGCTTCAAGCAGATCGAGCCGAAGGTGCTGATCGCCTGCGACGTCGTGATCTATGCCGGAAGGCGCCATGATCGGCAGGGTGTGATCGAGGAGCTGCGGCGCGCGCTGCCGACCGTGCAGCATGTCATCCTGCACAGCGACGACGCTGCACCGTCGGAAACACGATTGTCGTCGATCCTCGCCGACCAGAGCGCGGAGATCGATGCCTTCGAGCCGGAATGGCTGCCGTTCGATCATCCGCTCTGGATCGTGTATTCCTCGGGCACCACGGGATTGCCGAAGCCGATCCTGCACAGCCATGGCGGCATCATCGTCGTGGCGCTGCCGCTGTCGACGCTGCACAACGACGTCGGCTGCAGCTACCATCCGAATTCGTTCGGCGAACGCTTCCACTGGTACTCGTCGACCGGCTGGATCATGTGGAATTGCCAGGCCAACGGCCTGCTCAACGGCACCACCTGCTGCATCTTCGACGGCAGCCCCGGCGGCACCAAGGACAAGCCGGACTGGACCACGCTGTGGCGCTTCGTCGCCGATGCCAAGGCGACCTTCTTCGGCGCCGGCGCGGCGTTCTTCGCCAATTGCACCAAGGCGGAGATCGATCTGGCCGCTGTCGGCGACCTCTCGGCCCTGCGCACGCTCGGCTCGACCGGCTCGCCGCTTTCAGCCGACACCCAAGCCTGGTTCAACGAACGCTTCGCCGCGCTGTCGAGGCGCAACGGCAACCAAGCGCAGGCCGAGATGTGGTGGGCCAATATTTCCGGCGGCACCGATTTCGCCGGCGCCTTCATCGGCGGCAATCGCGAACTGCCGCAGACGCCGGGCATCATGCAATGCCGCCTGCTCGGCTGCGCGGTGGACGCGTTCGACGAGCAGGGCCGCGCCGTGATCGACGAGGTCGGCGAGCTGGTCTGCACCGAGCCGCTGCCCTCGATGCCGCTGCGGTTCTGGAACGATCCCGACAATGCGCGCTATCTGTCGAGCTATTTCGAAACCTACCCCGACAATTTCGACGGCTCAGGCCGCGGCCCGGTGTGGCGGCACGGCGACTGGCTGAAAATCAATCCCGACGGCTCCTGCGTGATCTACGGTCGCAGCGATGCCACCATCAACCGCCATGGCTTGCGGATGGGCACCAGCGAGCTCTATTCGGCGATCGAAGCGCTGCCGGAGGTACTGGATTCGCTGGTCGTCGACCTCGAATATCTCGGCCGCGACAGCTACATGCCGCTGTTCGTGGTGCTGCGCGACGGCGTCGCGCTGGATGCTGCGATGAAGGCGAAGATCAACAAGGCGGTCGAAGCCGGGCTGTCGCGTCGCTTCCTGCCCAACGACATCTTTGCAGTGGCGGAAATTCCACGCACGCTGTCCGGCAAGAAGCAGGAGCTGCCGGTCAAGAAACTCCTGCTCGGCCATGCGATCGAGAAGGTGATCAACCGCGATGCGATGGCCAATCCCGGATGCCTCGACTGGTATCTCGACTTCGCAAAGAGCTATCTCGGCAAACAGGCCGGCGCGGCGTAACGCCGGCACAGGCCAAACGTATTTTTAGGATCTGACGACATGCCATCACCCAGCTACATCGACCCGCTCAACGGCAAGCTCTACCCGCTGGACGTGCCGCGCTGGTGCTCCGACGAGGGCAAGCCGCTGCTCATCACGCCGCTGTCGGGCATTTCCCGCGACGAGGTCGAGCGCGGAACGCGGTCGCTGTGGCGCTACCGCGCGGCGCTGCCGGTCGAGATCAGGCAGCCGATCACGATGGGCGAAGGTTGCACCCCGGCGGTCGAGAAGCAATGGGACGATCTGCGGCCGCACTTCAAGCTCGAATGGTTCAATCCGACCGCGAGCTTCAAGGATCGCGGCACCACGGTGATGCTGTCCTTGCTGCGCCAGCTCGGCGTCGACGCGGTGCTGGAAGACTCGTCCGGCAATGGCGGCGCGTCCGTGTCGGCCTATGGCGCCGCCGGCGGCATGCGGGTCAAGATCCTGGCGCCCGCCACGACGTCGCCGATGAAGGTCGCGCAGATGCACGCCTTCGGCGCCGAGGTGCAGCTGGTCGAAGGCCCGCGCGAGGAATCCGAGGCTGAAGCGATCCGGCAGTCGAAGCAGATCTTCTACTCCAGCCACAACTGGCAGCCGTTCTTCCTGCAAGGCACCAAGTCGCTGGCCTACGAGATCTGGGAAGATTTTGGCTTCACCGCGCCCGACAATGTCGTCATGCCGGTCGGCGCCGGCAGCAGCCTGCTCGGCTGCTATATCGGCTTCAAGGAATTGCTGGCGGCCGGACAGATCAAAAAGCTGCCGCGTCTGTTCGGGGCGCAGCCGCTCAACTGCTCGCCGGTCGATGCCAGCTTTGCCGCCGGCGTCGACACGCCGGTCGATCGCGCGGTCCACAAGACCATCGCCGAGGGCACCGCGATCAGGCATCCGCTGCGGCTGAAGCAGATGATCGCGGCGCTTACGGAGAGCGGCGGCGGCACCGTCGCCATACCCGAAGACGGCATCGTCGCCGCGTTGAAGCGGCTGGCCTTGACCGGCCTGTTCGTCGAGCCGACCTCGGCCACGGCGGCGGCCGCACTCGACATCCTGAAGGCGCGCGGTGCGATCCGGCCCGCGGAGCGCACCGTCGTCATCATCAGCGGCACCGGGATCAAGGCCGCCGGGTTGATCACGGAGCTGTTGGGCAGCTAGTCAGCCTGCAATCCTGCAACGACTGCGCGCGCCGGCGTGGCGTGCGCCCGCCCGATATTGTCGAGGAACTGCCGCACGCTTTCCTGCCAGGTAAATGTGAGCGCGTGGGCGCGGCATTTCTCGCGCGGCACATGCAGCGCGCCAAGCGCGGCGCGGCGTAGATCGTGATCGAGACACCCGCAGCCCGATTGACCGATCACGTCGAGCGGCCCCATCGCCGGATAGGCCGCAACCGGCACGCCGCTGGCCAGCGCCTCCAGGATCACCATGCCGAACGTATCGGTCAGGCTCGGAAAAACCATGACGTCGGCCGACGCATAGGCATCGGCGAGCGCCCGGCCGGTCCGCGTGCCGAGGAAGTGCGCGTGCGGAAACCGGGCTTGCAGGCTGCAGCGCAGCGGCCCATCTCCGACCACGACTTTCGAGCCAGGCAAATCGAGACCGAGAAACGCATCGAGGTTCTTCTCGACCGCGACGCGGCCGACATAGAGGAACACCGGCGCCGGGAAAGCCAGCGGCCGTTCCGCGCGGGGGCAGAACAGCTCGGCATCGACGCCGCGCGACCACGGCATCAGCTTGCGGAAGCCATGCGCCTTCAGCGCCTGCTCGAGCGACGGCGAGCCGACCATGACGCCGTCGCCGCCATTGTGGAAACGCCGCAACGCCGCGTAGCTCCACCGCAGCGGCACCGGCAGCCGTGCCGCGAGATATTCGGGAAAGCGGGTGTGATAGCTGGTGGTGAACGGATAGCCCCGCGTGCGGCAGACATGACGGGCGATCCAGCCGATCGGGCCTTCGGTCGCGATGTGCACCGAGTCCGGACGCGCGGCCGCGATCGCGCGCGCGATGCGCCCGATCGACGGCAACGCCAGCCGGATCTCCGGATAGCCGAGCATCGGCACGGTGCGGAAATCGGCCGGCGTGAGGAAGCTGATCTCGGCGCCGAGCGATGGCGCTTCGCTGGCAAGATATTCCAGCGAACGCACCACGCCATTGATCTGCGGATGCCAGGCGTCGGTCGCCACCAGCACGCGCATCAGGCGATCGCCTCCGATGCCGCGGCGACACGTTGACGCGCGTGCGAGCCTGGCTGCAAGCGAAACGGCAGCATCCTCATGCGCCCTCCTCCACCGGCAAGCGCGAGGGTAGCGCGAGCGGCTCCGCGAGAGGCCGCGGCGCGCGCGAGCGCCTGTAGAGGCGGAATCCGAATAACAGCCCGACCTCCACGGCGATCAGGACGACGACGACCCAGAAGCCGAGGCTGACCGGATCATGGCCGCTGCCGCGCAGCGCATAGCCCAGAGTGAGGAACGGCATGTTCCAGACCACCGTGCCGATCGCCGTCGCCAGCACGAAGGCGCGCGGTTCCAGCCGCAGCACGCCGGCGGGCAGCGCCAGATAGATCCGGACGGTGGGCAGGGTCTGACCAATCAGCGTCACCCAGAAATGATTGCCGCGATAGGCATCGGTGAGCTGCCGGTAGAGCGACGGCCGCAACAGCACGAATTTGCCAAAGCGTGTCACCAAGCCATCGATGCGCCGCGAGCCGAGCGTGCGGCCGAGCCCGTACCAGCCGATCGCGCCGACGACGGATCCGACGCTGGTCGCCAGGATCGTCATCGCGAGCGTCGTGCCGTCGGAGACGGTCAGCCCGAGCAGCATCAGCAGCACATAGGACGGCAACAGCGGAATGAACTTCTCGGCGATGGCGAGGCAGCCGACGCCCACCAGGCCAAAATGCAGGAACATCGCGATCGTGCTCGACGTGTCCATCGCGACCTCGATCAGGCGTGGGGGTGGCGGCGGCTGATCCGATAGACGGACGCCGGCGGCAGGTTGCGGAACGTCTGCCCGATACAGCTCGCTTGCAGATCGAGGCGATCCAGGATCGCATCGGCGACCGGACAGCGCGGACCATAGGTGATCTGGTAGAAGGCCCCGTCGGAGCGGAGATAGCCGAAGGCGCCATCGAGGATCGCCGTGACCTTTTCGGGCGGCATGATGAGAAGCCCGAGGCCGCTCACGACCGCACCGACCGGCGCTCCCTCGAACAGCCTCTCCCGCTTCAGCCACGCCGCATCCATCCAGAGCACCCGCGCACCGGGAAAGCGGCGCTGCAGCAGCGGGATGAATTCGGAGCCGTACTCGACCAGCGTCAGGTCCCGCTGCCTCACGCCACGGCGAAGCAAGGCTTGGGTAAAGACGCCCGTGCCGGGACCGAGCTCGATCACCGGACCGGTGTCAGCCGTGATCTCCTGCGCCATCAGCGACGCGACCGCCGGCCCGGACGGCGCGACCGCGGCAACACGCCGCGGATTGCGCATCCAGGCGCGGAAGAACGGCAGGATGTCAGCGGCCGACATGCTGAGGCTCCCGCGTGTTGAGCGCGATGCCGGTCGCGCGGCAGAGGTCGGTTGGCAAAATCATTTCAGGTGTCTTTCGCATTGCAGATGCCGGTAGCGCCGCCTCCGTCTCATGCGAAGCTTGCGTCAACCTGTCGCGAATCTGCGCACCCGAAAAATTTCGGTCGGCGACGCATTTGAGCTGACAAGCACGCAAGGTTGCCGCAATGAACGAGACATAAAGCCGGCAGATCGATTGCCGAGGCGATGCAGGAATAGAGACGAATGCGGGTGCTGTTGGTGGAGGACCAGCCGGACATGGTCGCGGCGCTGCGTGCGGCCCTCGCGCGCCACGACATGCTGGTCGATCATGCGCCGGATCTCCTGGAAGCCGAGGCGATTGCCGCGGCGGGAAGCTACGACGCGATCGTGCTCGACCGGCAATTGCCCGACGGCGACGGGCTGACGCTGATCCCGAAATTGCGCGCGAGCGGCAACGCCGTGCCGGTGCTGGTGCTGACCGCCCGCGGCGAGCTCGCCGACCGCATCTCGGGCCTCGACAGCGGCGCCGACGATTATCTCGGCAAACCATTTGCGTTCGAGGAGCTGTTGGCGCGGTTGCGGGCGTTGCTGCGCCGGCCCGCCAATGTGCAGCAGCACGCCGTGCGGATCGGCCGCCTGTCGTTCGACTTCACCCATCGCGAGGCCAGCGTCGATGGCCGTGCCCTGGAGATGCCGCGCCGCGAGCGGCTGGTGCTCGAGGCGCTGATGCATCGGATGGGGCGGATGGTGCAGCGCTCCGCGCTGATGGAGGCGGTCTACGGCCTCGACGATGACGTGCAGCCCAACGCGCTGGACAGCCATGTGTCGCGTCTGCGCCGCAGGCTTGCCGAGGCCGACGCCGGCGTCACGATCAACGGCGTTCGCGGCCTCGGCTATGTGCTGCGGGAGACACCGTGAGCGTGCTGCGGCCGCGATCGCTCACCTGGCGCCTGGTCGGGCGCCTGGCGGGCCTGCAGGCGATCGCGTTGACCCTCCTGATTCTGCTGATCGGCGCCGCCGCGATCGGCCTGCTGCGCGCCGGGCTTTTGATCGGCGAGTACGAAGGCAGCACGCTCGATACGCTGCGCGACGCCGTGATGCGCGATGAATCCGGCGGCGTGATGCTGCGCCAGACGCCGGAACTGGCCGCATTGCGCGCCGAGCACGCCGACCTCTGGTTCATCGTCCGCGATGCCGAAGGACGCCAGATCTCCGAAGGCGCGGTGCCGGCGCAGTTCGCGCCGATCGCCTCAGCGCTCGATCATGTCAGCGAGGCGCGGCTCAAATGGAACGCGGCGGAGGCGATGCGGCCCGCGGCTCTCGTCAAATGGGTCGACACATCGGCCGGGCGGATCCAGATCCTGACCGGCACGTACGGCCAGCTCTCGATGTGGCGCGCGCTGGAGAGCACGCCGCTGCTGTTCCTCAACATGATCCTGCCGATCGTCGTGCTGATGACGCTGGCGACGCTGGTCGCAACCCCGTTCGTGGTGCGGCGGGCCATGACCGGCCTCGCCCAGGTCGCGGCGCAGGCCGAGCGCATCGACATCGACCAGCGCGGCGTGCAACTGCCGCTCGACGACGTCCCGGTCGAGATCACGCCGCTGGTCAAGGCGATCAATGCCGCGCTCGACCGGCTCGACCGGGGTTACGAGCGCCATCGCCGCTTCCTGGCCGACGCCGCGCACGAGCTGCGCACGCCGATCGCGATCCTCTCGACACGCGTCGCTTCATTGCAGGCCGGTCCGGAGAAGACCCATCTGCTCGAGGACGCCACAAGGCTGAGCGTGATGGCCGGCCAGCTATTGGACCTGCAACGGCTCGACCAGCGCACCGACACGTTCGGCCCGGTCAATCTCGTCGGCGCCGCGCGGCAGGTCGTGCTCGACCTCGCACCGCTCGCTTTCGCGGCGGGATATGACATGTCCTTTGAGCAGGACGACGACGCGGTCGTGGTGACCGGCGACCAGACCGCGCTTGAGCGCGCCCTCACCAATCTCGTGCAGAATGCCATCGACCACGGGCAGCGCCGCGGCACGATCCTGGTTCGGGTGACGACAGCCGCGCGGATCGAGGTCTGCGACGACGGCGACGGTGTCCCGCCCGACGCGCGCGAGCAGATCCTGGAGCCGTTCCGCCGGCTGCATCCGGGTGGACGCGGCGCCGGCCTGGGCCTCGATCTGGTGCAGACCATCATGCGCCTGCACGGCGGCCGCATCGAGGTCGATCAGGCGCCGTCCGGCGGCGCCTGCATGCGCCTGGTATTCCCCGAGCTGCGGGGTTGAGCTCATACGGCCGGCGGGTTCAGGCGCGCGAAGCCCTCCTGGATGCGATAGGGGTAATATGGATAGGCCGGCATCATCGCGCTCGCTTTGTCGAGACGCGCGATCTGGTCCGGCGAGAGCGACCATCCGACCGCGCCGAGATTGTCGCGCAGCTGCGCCTCATCGCGCGCACCGATGATGACGGATGAAACGCTGGGGCGCGTGAGCAGCCAGCGAAGCGCGACCTGCGGCACGCTGCGGCCGGTCTCGGCGGCGACCATGTCCAGCGCATCCACGATCGCGTAGAGCTTCTCGTCGTCGACCGCCGGCCCGAACTGCGCCGTCTCATGCAAACGGCTGTTCGCCGGCAATGGCTGGCCGCGCCGGATCCTGCCGGTGAGCCGGCCCCAGCCGAGCGGGCTCCAGACCAGCGCGCCGACGCCCTGATCGAGCGCGAGCGGCATCAGCTCGGATTCATAGTCGCGGCCGACCAGCGAATAATAGACCTGGTGCGCCACATAGCGCGGCCAGCCGTGCCGCTCGGCGATGGCGAGCGATTTCATCAAATGCCAACCGGAGAAATTCGAGGCGCCGACATAACGCAGCTTGCCGGCGCGCACCAGCGTATCGAGCGTCGACAGCACCTCGTCGACCGGCGTGAAGGCGTCGAAGGCATGCAGCTGCAGCAGGTCGATATAGTCGGTGCCGAGCCGGCGCAGCGCAGCGTCGACCGCCGCGACCAGGCGATATCGCGACGTGCCGGCATCGAGCGGGCCGTCGCCCATCGGCAGGCCGGTCTTGGTCGAGATCAAGACCTTGTCGCGGCGGCCTTTGATCGCGGCACCGAGGATTTCTTCCGACGCGCCGTTCGAATAGACATCGGCGGTGTCGAACAGATTGACGCCGGCCTCGAGGCAGATGTCGATCAGCCGCCGCGCCTCGCTGGCGTCGCTGCGGCCCCAGGCCGAGAACAACGGTCCCTGGCCGCCGAAGGTGCCGGTGCCGAAGCTGAGCACCGGTACTTTGAGGCCGGATGCGCCGAGATTGCGGTATTCCATGGTCATACTCCTTGTGATGCGGTTCACTCGGCCGGGCACTGCGTGGCCAGCACGACGGGCCGGTCGAGGCGCAGGCTCCACAGCGCGAGCAGCAGTCCGACCGCGGTGATGATTGCGGCGACCAGCGGCAGCGCGCCAAGCCCGAGGCCGCGATCGATGGTGACGCCGCCGGCCCAGGCGCCGAGCGCGTTGCCGAGATTGAAGGCTGCGATGTTCAGGCTGGAGGCCAGCGTCCGCCCTTGCGCGCCGGCGGACTCGAGCACGCGCAGCTGCAACGGCGCGACGGTCGCAAATGACGCGATGCCGAGCACGAACAGCAACGCCACTGTCAATGCCTTGATCGAGACCACCGCCGCCAGCACGACGAGCACGGCGGCGAGGCCGCCGAGCGACACCAGCAGTGCACGCGCAAGTCCCTTGTCCGCGAGCTTCCCGCCGGCGACGTTGCCGATCGCAAGTCCGGCGCCGAACACCAGCAGGATCGGCGACACCGCGGCGTCGGAAAATCCGGTGAGCCGGGTCAGGATCGGCTGCACATAAGTGAACACCGCGAACAGCCCGCCGAAGCCGAACACCGTCATGGCAAGCCCGAGCAGCACCTGCGGGCGACCGAGCACGGCGAGCTCCTCGCGCAGCGGCGCCGGCTTGTCGTTGGCGCCGACATGACCGGGGACCAGCACCGCCAGCACGATGAACGCGATCACGCCGATCGCCGCCACCGCCCAGAATGCCGCGCGCCAACCGAGCATCAGGCCGAACCAGGCGCCAAAGGGAACACCGAGCAGGGTCGCGACCGTGAGGCCGATGAACATCGTCGAGATTGCCGACGCGCGCTTGTCCTCCGGGACGAGGCCGGTCGCGACCACCGAGCCGACGCCGAAGAAGGTGCCGTGCGCCAGCGAGGTGAGGATGCGCGCCGCCATCAGGAGTTCGTAGTTCGGCGCCAGCGCGCAGGCGGCATTGCCGAGCGTGAAGATCGCCATCAGCGCCAGCAGCACCGCCTTGCGCGGCATCCGCCGCGTCCCGAGCGTCAGGATCGGCGCACCGACGAACACGCCGAGCGCATAGCCGGAGATCAATAGGCCCGCCGCGGAGACCGAGACGTGCATGTCGGCGGCGACCTGCAGCAACAGCCCCATGATGAGGAATTCGGTGGTGCCGATGCCAAAGGCACCGGCGGTCAGGGCAAGGACTGCGAGAGGCATGTGTCGCTCCGGAAGGTGAAGATTCCGCAATGCGAGATAGCGGTCCAGGCGGGGAAGGACTAGAATGGCCGCAATCCAATCATTTGTGACTTGAATTCAAGATGGCCCGAACAGATACCAACCGCTCCGGCGAGATGGACGTGTTCGTCCGCGTGGTCGATCTCGGCGGCTTCACCGCGGCCGCGAACAGCCTGCGCCTGACGCCGTCCGGCGTCAGCAAGCTGGTGTCCCGGCTGGAGACCCGGCTCGGCACGCGCCTGGTCAACCGCACCACCCGCAAGCTGCAACTGACAGAGGAAGGCCAGGCCTTCTATCAGCGCGCCCAGCGTATCCTCGCCGACATCGACGAGGCCGAGCGCGAGGCCGCCTCCTGCGTGCCGCGCGGCCATCTCACCGTGAACAGCAACATCCCGTTCGGCATGCTGCATGTGATGCCGCTGCTGCCGCGCTTCATGCGGGAGCATCCCGACATCACCCTCGACCTCGTGCTGACCGACACGCTGGTCGATCTGATGCAGGCGCGCGCCGACGTCGCGATCCGCGCCGGCCCGCTCGGCGCCTCACGGCTGATCGCGCGCAAGCTCGGCACCAGCCGGATGGCGGTGGTCGCCGCGCCCTCCTATCTCGCCCGCTTCGGCACGCCGAAGACCCCGGCCGACCTCGCCGCCCATCGCCGCATCGGCTGGACCTTTCCGCGCAGCATCCGCGGCTGGCCGTTTCGCCGCGCCGAAAAGATCGAGGAGGCGTTGCCGCCGCCGGTCGCCCGCGCCAGCGACGGCGAGGCCGCGCGCCAGCTCACGCTCGGCGGCATCGGGGTAGCACGATTGGCGTTGTTTCACATCGGCCCCGATATCGAGGCCGGACGGCTGGTGCCGGTGCTGCAAAATCTCAATCCCGGCGACCGCGAGGACATCCACGCGGTCTATGTCGGCCACGCCGGCCCGCTGCCGGCGCGGGTGCGGGCCTTCATCGATTTTCTTGCGCGACACATCAGGATCGGCGATCCGGCGCTGCGGCGCGGCGCGGATGGCAAATGGAAGATCGTGGGCGGCAAGTGAGCATCCGATGACAAACGAAACCCCGATCTTGCAGACGGTCACCGAGACGATCCGCATTGCCGCGCGGCCGGAACAGGTATGGGACGCGATCATGGCCGCCAATGCGGGCGAGACATGGCGCAATGCGCATTTCAAGACCGACTGGCAGATCGGCGCCCCGATCGAGATCGAGGCGGAGATCGGGGCGAAGCGCTATCGCGACAAGGGACGCGTGCTCCATGTCGAGCCGCCAATGCAGCTCGCATACGCCTATTGGTCGCGGGTGTCCGGCCTGCCCGATGTTCCGCAATCCTATGCGACTGTCACGATGACGCTCGCAACTGAGGGCGGCGAGACGGTGCTGACCGTCACCCAGCAAGTGCCGCCGTCGCCGGTTCGCCGCGGGGACGGATGGGAAATCGGACCTGAGTCTGGCGCGAAGCATGTCGCCTTCTATTGGCGCATGACACTTCCCCGCCTGAAGCAGGCGGTCGAGGAAAGACGCACCGCGGAGTAGCACGGTCCAGTCTTACTACATCACAGGCGCTTTCCGCTGGTCCTGCGAGGCTATGAACGAATCCAGCCGTCATTGCGAGCGAAGCGAAGCAATCGATCTGTCCGCAACGCGGTTGGATGGATTGCTTCGTCGCTATCGCTCCTCGCAATGACGACGGAGCCAGAATCGTGACGCAATAAGACTAGACCCGCTTCAGCAGAAAGAGCTGCGTGACATAAGGAAACACCACCTCGTCGGCCTGACCGAGGCCGGCTTCGCGCAGGATATCGTCCGTCTTCTGCCGAAGCGCCGCCTTCTCCGCAGCGGGAAGATTGGCGACATAGCTGGTCGATGCGACACGCTCGAACACGTCCTGGCGCGCCATCCGGTGCGGATGGTCCTGCACGATCTCCTTCTCAAGCACGAAGCGGGGATCCTTCAAGATCCAGCGCCAGCGTCCCGACCGTTGCCGCGGCGTATCTCCTGCGTATTTTTCAATCATGACGGACAACGCGTCGACCCACGGCGCGCGGTCATCCCTGTTGTTCCAGACCAGCGCAAGCGTTCCGCCGGGACGCAAAAGGCGCGCGATCTCGGCGACCGACGCCTCATTGTCGAACCAGTGGAACGCCTGGGCGCAGGTGACGAGATCGACGCTGCCGGTGTCGAGATCGATCGCGTCGGCATGCGTGTTGATGACCTCCACCCGCGCCTCCTTGGCCAGCCTGGCCGACATTTCCGCGACGGGCTCGACTGCGACCAGACGCGCGGTGGTGGGGAGATGCTGAAGCAGCAGGCGGGTGAACTTGCCGGTTCCGGCACCAAGGTCGACAACACAACGCGCGGACTGCAGCGGCAGCGCGGCGATCATCTCCGCAGGGTAGCTGGGCCTTCCCGCCTCATAGGCGGCGACAGCGACGCTGTAATTCCTGGCCGTAGGGTTCAGTGCCATGTGAGCTTCTCCTGCGAGCCGGCAAATCTGGCTGATGGTATAGAACAGTGCCTGCGCAGAACTGGAAGAGCGCGTCGATTCAAAATTCACCGAAGCTCGTCACCTTTGCGTCAGTGCGAGGCGCCTGGCGTTGCTGCTTCTCGAACAAGTGCGCGCAGTTTGAATGATCTTGCTTCGGCAAGCAGCGCAACTTTGCACGCCTGTGTTGCATCAACATCGCAGTTCCAGGTTGCAAGTTACTCATGATTGAACCACAGTTGCTGAAAGCGGACGTGGTCTGTTGCGCTTGCGCGGGACAAGCCCGGTGCCTCTTCCGCACTGGTGCAGCCATGCAGCGATCGCGGGCAATTTTCATCACAGCTATCGTCTACGCCGTGATCGGCGCGGTCATCGCCACCGGCGGCATCTGGCTCGCCGCGCTGGGTGGATCGATCTTCTACGTCATTCTCGGCATCGGCATTCTCGCCACCGCCGCGTTGTTGCTCGCGCAGCGCCGTCAGGCGCTCTGGCTGTTTGCGATCGTGCTGGTCGGCACGCTGGCATGGGCGGTTGCCGAGGTACGATTCGACTGGTGGCCGCTCGCGGCGCGCGGCGACGTCATCTTCCCGATGGCACTCTGGCTGCTGACGCCGGTGATCGTTCGCGGGCTCTCGCGACACCAGCCGGTGTCCTACGGGCGCGCGACCGCGCCGCTCTGGATCGGCGTGGTGGCGGCAGCCGCCGTGCTCGTCGTCGGGCTGCTGTCGAGCTATCACGACATCAACGGCACGATTACTGAGGCCGGCGCGGCCGTGCAGCAAAGCGAAGCCGACCCGCAGCCGGATGGCGACTGGCGCGCCTATGGACGCACGCAATTCGGACAACGTTATTCGCCGCTGAAGCAGATCACGCCCGACAATGTCGGCAAGCTCAAGGTCGCCTGGACTTTCCGCACCGGCGACGTGGCAACGCCGGAGGATTCCGGCGAGACGACCTTCGAGGTCACCCCGATCAAGGTGCGCGACACGCTCTATCTCTGCTCGCAACACCAGGTGCTGTTCGCGCTCGATGCCAAGACCGGCGCCGAGCGCTGGCGCTACGACCCCAAGCTCGTGCACAACAAGACATTCCAGCACATGACCTGTCGCGGCGTCTCCTATCACGAGACCGCACAGGGTGCCGTCGACTCCGGCGGCAGCCCGGCGCCGGCCGAATGCCCGCGCCGGATCTTCCTGCCGGTCAATGACGGCCGCATGATCGCGCTCGATGCCGACAGCGGCAAGCTGTGCGACGGCTTTGCCGATCACGGCATCCTCGACCTCCAGCAGGGCATGGGAATCAAGACCGCCGGCTTCTTCGAGCCGACCTCACCGCCTGTGGTCAGCGACAAGATCCTGGTCGTGGCCGCCGCGGTGATCGACAATTACGCGGTCGAGGTGCCGTCGGGCGTGATCCGCGGCTTCGATGTCTACACCGGCAAGCTGGTGTGGGCCTGGGACTCCGCCGCGGCCGACGAGAACGCGCTGCCGTCGCCGACGCGGCATTACACCAACGGCTCGCCGAACTCCTGGATCACCGCCTCGTTCGATCCGAAACTCAACCTGGTCTACATCCCGACCGGCAACAACGGACCTGATATCTGGGGCGGCAATCGCGATGCGCTGGTCGAGCGCTATTCGAGCTCGATCGTCGCGCTCGACGTCAACACCGGCAAGCGCGCCTGGTCGTACCAGACCGTGCATCATGACCTCTGGGACATGGACGTGCCCTCACAGCCGAGCCTGGTCGATGTGACGACGGCCAAGGGCGTCGTTCCCGCGATCATCCAGCCGACCAAGGTCGGCAACATCTTCGTGCTCGACCGCAGGACCGGCGAATTGATCGTGCCGGCGCCGGAACGTCCGGTACCGCAAGGCGCCGCGCCCGGCGACCGCAGCGCGCCGACGCAGCCGTTCTCCGAGCTGACCTTCCGTCCCGAGGCAAAGCTGACCGGCGCCGACATGTGGGGCGGCACGATCTTCGACCAGTTGCTGTGCCGGATCATGTTCCACCGCTTGCGCTACGAGGGCACGTTCACGCCGCCGTCGCTGCAGGGCACGCTGGTCTTCCCGGGCAATCTCGGCATGTTCGAATGGGGCGGCATCGCCGTCGATCCCGTCAGGCAGATCGCGATCGCCAATCCGATGTCGCTGCCGTTCGCGTCAAAGCTCATTCCGCGCGGCCCGCAAAATCCGCCGGCGCCGACCGCCGAGAAGCCGGTCGGCAGCGAGGTCGGGGTGCAGCCGATGTACGGCACGCCGTTCGGCGTGGATATTTCGAGCTTCCTGTCGCCGCTCTCCGTGCCGTGCTACCGGCCGCCATGGGGCTCGATGGCTGCGATCGATCTGAAGACGATGAAGATCGTCTGGCAGCATCCCAACGGCACGATCCGGGACACCACGCCGCTTCCGCTTCCGTTCAAGCTGGGCGTGCCGATGCTGGGCGGGCCGATCACCACCGCGGGCGGCGTCGCGTTCTACACCGGGACCTACGAGTACACGATCCGGGCCTACGACGTGCGTGACGGCAAGGTGCTGTGGGAAGATCGCCTGCCCGCCGGCGCGCAATCGACGCCGATGAGCTACGAGGCCGACGGCAAGCAATACATCGTCACCGCGGCCGGCGGCCACGGCTCGTTCGGCACCAAGCGCGGCGACTACGTCATCGCCTACGCATTGATGGATTGAACCGCTTCATCGGGACCGGGCTCTCTTCTCCTTCCCCCTGAAACGGGAAGGTCGGGATGGGGCAGCCACGGGCAACGGGCAAGTGGAGCGAGCAGATCCCCACCCGCTTTGCTCTGGCGAGCAAAGCGACCTCCCCTTTCCAAAGGGCGGTGGAACTGGCCCAACTCGGATAGCCTTGGCAAGGGTTGGCAAGCCCGGCCAAAGCCGCTAAAGGTCCGCCCCCTTTCACATCATATCCGAGCATGACATGTCGAGCGCCCCGCCCGCCGTCTCGATTGGCGTCGATTTTGGCACCAGCAACACCGTGGTCGCGCTGTCCGATGCCGACGGCCGCGTTGAGGCCATCCGCTTCGACCATGGCGGCCGCACGCATAGCGTCTATGTGTCGGCGCTGTGCTTCTGGGAGGAGCGGCCCGGCGCCGGCCTGCATCCGCGCGCCGAGGGCGGCCCGTGGGCGATCGAGCAATTCCTCGAAGGGCGCACGATCCATCGCTTCATCCAGTCGTTCAAGACGTTTGCGGCAAGCTCGGCCTTCAACACCACCCAGATCTTCCGGCAGCGCTACAAGTTCGAGGACCTGCTGGCGGCGTTCCTGCGCACGCTGACACGCCATGCCGGCGACGGATTCGATCTGGGCGCACCGACCATCATGGTCGGCCGCCCGGTGAAGTTCGCCGGCGGCAATCCCAACGACGAGCTCGCGATGCAGCGCTATCGCGCCGCGTTCGAGCGGCTCGGTGCCGGCCATGCGCGCTATGTCTACGAGCCGGTCGGCGCGGCGTTCTCCTTTGCGCGCAGCCTCGACCACGACGCCACCGTGCTGGTCGCCGATTTCGGCGGCGGCACCAGCGATTTCTCCGTGATGCGGTTCTCGCGCAAGGGCGGCGTGCTGCGCGCCGAACCGCTGGGACATTCCGGCATCGGCATCGCCGGTGACACTTTCGACTACCGCATCGTCGACCACATCGTCTCGCCGCGGCTCGGCAAGGGCACCAACTACCGCTCGTTCGACAAGGTGCTGCCGATCCCCAATCACTATTATTCGAGCCTCGCGCGCTGGCACCAGCTCGCGATGATGCGGGGCAATGGCGATTTGCGCGAATTGCAGCAGCTGGCGCGCACCGCGCTCGATCCGGCGCCGCTGAACGATTTCATCACCATCGTCGACCACGATCTCGGCTTCGCGCTGTACCGCGCCGTCTCCGATACCAAAGTCGCGCTGTCGAGCCACGACCGCGTCGAGTTCCGCTTTGCCCGCGCCGGCATCGATATTGGTGCCACCGTGACGCGCGCCGATTTCGAATCCTGGATCGCCGATGATATCGAGCGGCTGGGTGCGACCGTCGACGAGGCGCTGGCGAAATCCGGCATCACCGCGCGCGATGTCGAGAAGGTGTTCTTGACCGGAGGCACCTCGTTCGTGCCGGCGGTGCAGCGCCTGTTCGCCGAGCGTTTTGGCGCAGCGCGGCTGACCTCGGCGGATCAATTCGAATCGATCGCCTATGGCCTCGCTTTGATCGGCCACACGCCCGATCCCGACCGCTGGACCTTCGCCGAAGCGGCGTGACGCTTCGCTTCGCGCCTTGATCCCGGCTCAATGCGGGATTACATCAATTCGATCATCAATCCCCGAGGATGCTTACGACCATGGATTTCACCCTGACCGCAATGCCCATCAGCCTTGCCCACGGGGATATCCATGCCAGCATCGATCGCGCTTTCTCATCTGACCCTGTCCGCGCCTGACGGCCGGGTTCTCGTTTCCAACATCGATCTCAGCTTCGGACCCGAGCGGACCGGTCTCGTCGGCCGCAACGGCGTCGGCAAGACGACGCTGCTCGGCCTGATCGCAGGCCGGCGCGCGCCACACTCCGGCGCGGTCTCGGTGCAGGGACGTGTCGCGATGCTGCATCAGACGGTTCAGGTGCAGCCGGACCAATGCGTCATCGATCTGTTCGACGCGCGCGATGCGCTCACTGCACTGCGCCGTGCCGAGCAGGGCCTTGCGAGCACCGAAGAGCTTGCGGAGCTCGACTGGACGCTCGATACGCGCATCGCGGCTGCGCTCGCGCAGGTCGGACTGAGCGACGTGCTCGACGCGCCGCTGTCGATGCTGTCGGGCGGACAGGCCACCCGGGCGCGCCTCGCCGCGCTGACTTTTGCAGAACCCGACTTTCTGCTGCTCGACGAACCCACCAACAATCTCGACCGCGCGGGACGCCAGGCGGTGATCGACCTGCTCGCCGGGTGGCGCCATGGCGCCATCATCGTCAGCCACGATCGCGCGCTGCTCGAGACCATGGATGCGATCGTCGAGCTGACCTCGCTTGAAGCCAGACGCTATGGCGGCAACTGGAGCCAGTACCGTGCGCGCAAGGCCGTCGAGCTGTCGGCCGCACGCCACGATCTGGCGGATGCCGAGAAGCTCGTCGCCGAGATCGACCGCAAGGCAAGGGAAACCTCCGAACGGCAAGCGCGCAAGGACGGCGCCGGCGCGAAGAAGCGCGCCAAGGGCGACATCCCGCGGATCGCTGCCGGACTGCGCCGGGATCGCAGCGAAGACACCGGCGGCGAGAAGGTCCGCCTCGCCGAGCGCCGGCGGACCCAGGCGCTCGAACTGGCCGCCACGACGCGCCAGCGCATCGAGGTGCTGCAACCTTTCTCGGTGCAACTGCCGTCGACGCAGCTGCCGGCGGGCAGGATGGTACTGCGGATCGAGGCGGCTGACGCCGGCTACGCCGCGGACGCGCCGATCCTGCGTGATCTCACCTTCTCGATCTCAGGTCCGGAGCGCGTCGCGATCACCGGCCCCAACGGCGCCGGCAAGACGACGCTGCTCAGGCTCGTCAGCGGCGAGCTGGCGGCGACGCGCGGCAGCGTCGAGGTGATGACCCGCTTTGCGATGTTCGATCAGGCGGTCAGCCTGCTCGATGCACAGGCCCCGATCCTGGATAATTTCCGCCGCATCAATCCGGAGACGAACGAGAACGCCTGCCGCGCAGCGCTGGCGCGCTTCATGTTCCGCGCCGATGCCGCCTTGCAGATCGTTGCGAGCCTCAGCGGCGGCCAGCTGCTGCGCGCCGGCCTCGCCTGCGTGCTGGGCGGCCCAACGCCGCCGCCACTGTTGATCCTCGACGAGCCGACCAATCATCTGGATATCGAATCGATGGAAGCGGTCGAGGCCGGGCTGTGCGCCTTTGACGGCGCGCTGCTGGTCGTCAGCCACGACGAAGCCTTCCTGGATGCGATCGCGATCACCCGCAGGTTCGAGCTCGGCGCCCATCCCCGCTGACGATAGACGAGCCTCCCCCCAAAATGGCGAAAACAACCCCATGCAAAGGAGTCCGCGGCCGCCGCGACTGATGGACCGGCGCGCTTCGCTGCCTCAGTGCGTGATTTCCTCGAGACACGCGGCCAGTACCTGGACCAGAAACCCTGCAACCCCTCGACAAGCCGTTCGGCACGAGGCTGTCACCCATGTCTTAGGTACGATCTGTTACCTATGTGTCCGGGCTGGACAGGGCGAAGGGTGGCGGAGAGGGAGGGATTCGAACCCCCGATAGGCTTGCACCTATGCCGCATTTCGAGTGCGGTGCATTCAACCACTCTGCCACCTCTCCAGTGGCCCGGGTGATTTGCGCCACCCGCGGTCGGGGCGTGTTCTAGGCGAGGTTGGCGGGACAGACAAGGCGCTGCAATAATATTTCCGTCACCGGCGCGCCACTCCACCGAAATGCCGGAGCGGCGCAAGAACGTGCGCGGAAACAACGCGCTAGCGGGACGGCGCTGATTCGATCGGCGTGCAAGCGAGCCAGAGGCAGCAGGAGCGGACCATGGAGCATGTGACGATTCGAGCCAATGGCGCGGCGTTCCACGTCGCGCGGACCGGGAGCGGCAGGCCGCTGTTGCTGCTGCACGGCTGGCCGGAGTTCTGGCTGACCTGGGAGCCTGTCATGGCGCGGCTGGCCGACCGCTACACCCTGATTGCGCCCGACCTGCGCGGCTTCGGCGACAGCGACAAGCCGCAGGGGCCTTACGGTCCAGATCAGCATACCGACGACATGCTGGCGCTGCTGGATGGGCTCGGGATCGACAGAGCCGGCGTGGTCGGCCACGACGTCGGCGGCGCCGTGATGCAGCCACTCGCCCGCAAGGCGCCCGAGCGAATCGCCGGGCTGTTCCTGTTCGATTTCGTCTATCCCGGCATCGGCCTGCGAATGGCCGCGCCGGACCGGCTGAACCACATCTGGTACCAGTCGTTCCACCAGATGGAGATGGCGCCCGCGCTGGTCGGCACGAGCCGCGAGAGCTGCCGCACTTACATCGGCCATTTCCTGCACAACTGGACCCACCGCAAGGCCGCGTTCGACGACGTGCTCGAGGATTTCGCCGACAATTTCTTCAAGCCGGGCAACCTCGCCGGCGGCTTCGCGCATTATCGCGCCTCACACGCGGGCCGCGTGAAGATGATGCAGGGCGAGGCGCCGGCGCTGCCGCCGATCAATGTCCCGACCTGCATCCGCTGGGCCGAGCACGACCCGCTGTTTCCTTACTCATGGACCGACCGGCTGGGCGAGACCTTCTCCAATCTGGATCTGGAGATGTTTCCCGATGTCGGGCATTTCCCGCATCGCGAGGACCCAGACCGCGCGGCCGCCGAGATCGCCGGCTTCTTCGCGCGGATCAATTGGAAGTGAGAGAAGTGGTGGGACCGCCAGGACGCGACAAAAACTGGCGGTCCCGTGCCGCTTTTCAGTATTGCAGGCCGGGAAGTGCGGCTTCGCCGGTCGGCGGGAGCGACACGGTCCACGGTAGCGGCCGGTGTCGAAACGGCAACGCGAAGCCGATCTTAACCTAACCGATCAACCTTACCGCGCGTCATCGGCACGCAGTGGCGCGACCCGTTTGGCCGGGAGCGTCGCCTGCCCGGATTGCGCGGAGCCTGTCACCGGGCGCGCATTCGCGCGACCCGTTGGCTCCATCCGGGCTACAGGCTAGCCGATCGACCTTACGCGCGATCGCCCGAGCACGCGCCGGCTCAGGCCTCGGCCTTCTTGGCTTTTTTGGCCTTTTTCTCGTTCTTGTCGTCGTCCTTGTCCTCGGCCTTCTCGCTTTTGCCGTTGTCCTTCCTGCGATTGGTGAAGCGGGCATTGCCGAGCCCGGTCCCGATGGTCAGCACGCCCCAGCGCGTGACATCCTGCATGAACGGAACCTCGGACAGCCCCTGCACCACGCCGTCATTGTGCATGACGATCGCGGTATCATGATCGCCGATCTGCGGGATCGCCTCGACCAGATTCGCCGGCAGGTTGAATTTGCTGCTCTCCCAATTGCCGGGCAGGTTCTGCGCGCCCTTCTCGATTCCGCCGTCCTCCTTGATGACGCCGGGACAGGCAATACCGATGAATGGCGCGAGCTTGAGATTTTCCTTCTCGGCGGCGGCGATCAAATCCTTCAGCATCTTCACCAGCCGCTTCACCGCGCCCTCGCGCGTCGGCTCGTCATCGGCGTGGCGCCACAGGTCCGACTTCCAGACCGCCGCCTTGGAGAGATCGGGCGCCTTCTTCCAGCGCGTCTCGACGACACCGCAACGGATATTGGTGCCGCCGATATCGACGGCGAGCACGCCGTCATGGGCCTCGAAGATCCACGAGGGCGCCAGATGCAGCGTGCCGATCAGGCCGGCGTCATCGGGATGAAAGCGGATCGGCGCCAGGTCGACCTTGAAGTCTTCCGACTTCAGGATGATGTCGGTGCGCGCGATGGCGAGCTCGCCGAGCCTGGAGTCGCGGAAGCCGCCGCCAACCACGATGCGCTCGGTCTTGGCCCAGGCCTTGGTGTTGAGGAAGCGCCGCGTCACATAGGCGAGCTCCTGGGCGAACTCCTCGATCGCGCTGTGCACGACCGCGGAGGCCTCGGTGTCGTCGCCGACCAGCATCTCGTCGAGCTTCTTCTTGCTGATCTTGTCCGACGGCTCGTCGCCGAACGGATCCTCGCCGGATTTGCGCAGCGGCTTGCGCCAGCGGTCGAGGATCTTGCGGAACGCACCCTTGGAGGCGCGATCGCCGAGAAAGCCCTCGTCGTCCTTCAGCTCGATGTTGAAACTGTCGATATCGACGGATGGCAGCCGCGCGGCACCGTGGTGCGCGATGCCCGTGGTCAGTCCAGCCTCTTCTGCCATTCGTCCTTGCCTGCCCGAGAGATTTCCTCCACTAACCGCCGGGAACTCAAATGGTTGCTCTCCGCGCGGCGGAGCCGCCGGCAGCGCCGAGAGCTCCGGTCAAGGTGCCGAATTCGGGCAAAAAGCACGCCAAACCCTTCATCTTTGGCCGGTTTTTGCCCTGCTTTACCTTGACTCTCGGTGGTTTGCGGCTATAAGTCCGCCCATCCGGCGCGGGGATTTCTCGCGCCGATTGTTTTTGTGCGGGCCATTTGGGAATTCATTCCCTTTCGCGCGAAACACATAACCCATAGCGACTGAACAAAAAGCCGACCCGGACCATCGGTCCGAGGCCGGAACCGAACACGAAGGAATCAAACGATGTTCGCAGTCATCAAAACCGGCGGCCGGCAGTACCGCGTCGTTCCGAATGATGTACTCGAGATTGGCAAGATCGCCGGCGACGTCGGCACGATCGTGCAGCTAGGCGAAGTTCTGGTGCTCGGCGGTGACACGCCGGTGCTGGGAACGCCCACCGTGGCAGGCGCCACCGTTGCGGCCGAAGTGCTGCAGCACAAGCGCGGCGCCAAGGTGATCGCGTTCAAGAAGCGTCGCCGCAAGAATTCACGCCGCAAGCGCGGCTATCGCGACGAACTCACGGTGCTTCGCATCACCGAGATCCTCGCCGATAACGCCAAGCCGACCATCGGCCCGCGGCCGAGGAAGGAAAAGGTCGCAGCGCCCGCCGATGGCGAGGACGCAGCACCGAAGGCGGCCAAGAAGAAGGCGCCCGCCGCGAAGAAGGCTCCGGCCAAGAAGGCCGCGGCCAAGGCTTAAGAAGAAGTGATCGTCGCGCTCTCAGATGTGAAGCGTGACAAAATGTGAAATGATTCCGTCAAGGAATTGATCTAGAGATCAAAGCGAAGTCGGAGACGAGCTATGGCTCACAAAAAAGCAGGCGGTTCATCGCGCAACGGACGTGATTCCAAGGGCAAACGCCTTGGCATCAAGGCGTTCGGCGGCGAGCGCGTGATCCCCGGAAACATCATCGCGCGTCAGCGCGGCACCACCTGGCATCCCGGCCTTAATGTCGGCATGGGCACCGATCATACCCTCTTCGCCAAGATCGAGGGTCATGTCGAGTTCCGTGCCAAAGCCAACGGCCGCACATTCGTATCGGTTATCCCGATGGCGGAAGCGGCCGAGTAGACGGTGGACACATACGAGTCCGCCGGGTCCTGTTGAACCGGCGGAGTCGCAAAGGGCTCCAAGGGGAGGCGGGATGACCGGCCTCCCCTTTTTGTTGCGCGCGATCCGGTTCGACCGCGCGTGACGTTCCAAGCGTTGCGTAACGATTTTTCGCATCACAGGAGCTCGACATGTTGCAGGACATCCCGACGCCGACCTTGCGTGAGGCAAGAGCTTGCGTCCTCGAGACCGAACGGCTGACATTGCGCAAGCCGACGCTCGCGGACGTAAAAGCCATCGCACGCCTCGCCAATGACCGCCGCATCGCGGAGAACACCCGCCGCCTGCCGCATCCTTATACCCAGGACGACGCCATCGATTTCGTGCGCGCGCTCGGCGCCGGCGGACGCGAGACCGTTTTCCTGATCGAGAACAATCACACGCCGATCGGCATGGTCGGCATCGACTGGCGCGAGGAGACATCGGCCGAACTCGGCTACTGGCTCGGCGTCGATTATTGGGGCCAGGGCTTCGGCACCGAGGCCGCGCGCGCCGTGATCGACTACTTCTTCGAGGAGTTCGATCTCGACCAGCTGATCGCGGGCGCCCGCGTCGTCAACCCGTCGTCGCGCAACATCCTCGAGAAGTGCGGCTTCCAGTGGAGCGGCGTCGAGCTGCACCGCTTCGAGGCGCTGGGCTCATCGAGCCCGGTCGACGCCTTCCGCCTGTCACGCGGCGTCTGGACCTCGCTGAAGAGCTGGAACAACTCGACCCGGCGCGAGAGCTGAACACCAGCACATTGCGTAGGGTGGGCAAAGCGCGAGCGTGCCCACCCTCACGAGCACGATCGCGCCACAGGTCGTCGTCCCCGCGAAGGCGGGGAGGTGGATTCACACTCGAAGTGCAACACTTGAGAGAAGGCCTCGAGAGGGGTTTGGAAGTCAAGGCATTTGCGCGGGGTGTTGTTGTAGGCGTTGATCGACTGGCGGAGGCGGCGCGTCGGGAAGGTCGCGAGATCGGTTTTGCGTGGAATGAAGCGGCGCATCCGACCGATCGCATTCTCGATGCCGCCCTTCTGCCAGGGCGCGTGCGGATCGCAGAAGAAGGTCTCGATCGCGAGGCGGTGCAGCTCCAGGTGACAGGCGAACTCGGTCCCATTGTCGAAGGTAACGGTCTGGCACAGGCCTTCCGGCAAGGCAGCAAACAAGCGGACGAGATGACGGGCGATACCGCGCGCGAGCTTGCTGGCGATGCGGATGCCGAGCAGCAGGCGCGAGGTGCGCTCGTGCACGGTCAGGATCGCCTGACCGTATTTGGAGAACATCATCAGGTCGGCTTCCCAATGACCGGGGGCATTGCGATCGGCGGCCTCGATAGGCCGTTTGTCCAAGGAAACACGGCCTTCTATGAAGCTTGCGGGACTGCCGCCCTTCTTGCCGCGGTAGCCGCGTTTGCTCTTGCCGCGTGGCAGATAACGCCGCCAGCTGAAGTCCGAGGTGCGCCGGATCTGGGCGTATATGAAGCGGTAGATGGTCTCGTGGGAGATCACCTTGCGGCCGTGTTCGCGGGCCAGCCGGCCCGCGACCTGCTCGGGCGACCAGCCCCGACCAAGGCGCTCCAAGACCGCGCGGCGCAGGCCGGGCTCCCGTTCGAGGCGTACGCCCGTCCAGCGCCGCGCTCGCATCTGTTGCTGGGCATAGCTGGGTTTGTAGCCGACCTGGGCGCCAGAATTGCGGTTCAGCTCCCGAGAGATCGTTGATGGCGAGCGATCCAGAGCTGCCGCGATTTGCCGCACCGAGCTGCCATTGGCTGAAAGCCGGGCAATCTCGCATCGCTCGTCCAGGGATAGCTGCTCGTAACTCCGCCCCATCGCAACACCTCCTCAAGGAAGTGTTGCACTTCGTTTGTGAACTCAGGGGACCCAGAGCCACAAATGGTCATTGTTTGGCGGAGCTGTGGCTCCAGCGCAGGTGACGACAAGCAACGGTGGTTATGGTCCCTGCGTTCGCAGGGACGGCAGCTATTATGCGGGGACGCTTTTGCCCGCCGCGCACCTTTACGCCGGCGGGTTCACCGCGGAGTCGATGCGTCCGAGCTGCTGCTCGCGCACGAAGATGTAGAGGCCGGCCGCGATGATGATGGCGGCGCCGACGATGGTGGCCCAGGACGGCACGTCGCCGAACACCACGAAGCCGAAGATCACCGCCCAGACGATCATCGAATACTGATACGGCACCACCACGCTGGCCGGCGCGAGCTTTAGCGAGCGATTCACACAGAGCAGCGCCGCAACCGAGATGATGCCGGCGGCGAAGAACAGCACCAGGCTGCCGGCCGACGGCGTCACCCAGCCGAACGGCGAGAGCACCAGGCCCAGGATGAAGGTGCCGCCGAATTGCGACGTCGCCAGCACGATATCGGGCGTCGCGCGCAGCGAGCGCGTGATCAGCATCAGCACCGCAAACGACAGGCTGCCGCCGAGCGCGATCATCGCCGGCCAGCTGATGGTCTGCGCCGACGGCCTGAGCGCGATCAGCACGCCGCAAAAGCCGACCAGGATCGCGGTCCAGCGCCGCCAGCCGATATGCTCGCCGAGCACGAGGCCCGACATCGCGGTGACGAAGATCGGCCCGGCCAAATAGTAGGTGATGACGTCGGCGAGCGGCAGATAGACAGTCGCCAGGAAGAACGCCGCGACCTCCAGCGTCGACAGCGTGACGCGCAGCAATTGCAGCCACGGCCGCTCCAGATGCAGGAAATCCGCGCGCCGCTGCCACACGATCGGCAGCAGCACGAGCAGCGCCGCGCAGGCGCGCAGCCACAACAATTGCCCGACCGAATAGGTGGCGACGATGAATTTGCCCATCGCGTCGCCGAACGAGAACATGAAGATCGACAGCAGCATCAAGCCGATGCCGGCGAGCCGCGCCGATCGATCGTCGTAGGAGGACAGTTTTGCGAACAGGCTCATGGAGGGATTCCCGGGTCGTCCGGTTTAAGAGCCGTGGATGCCCGGGACAAGCCCGGGCATGACGAATTGAACGGATTGCCGCACCCGCATCGCTGCGATACCGGTAGCCGATCCCGGCAACAAAAAGAGCAGGAAACGCCGCATGAGCGAGTTCGACCCCACCCAGCATCGCATGGTCCCCGCGCAACGCTGGTTCGAGGATTTCGTGCTCGGCGAGCGCTTCGTGATCCCGAGCCGGACCCAGACGTCGGCGGTGTTCGCCGCGTTCCAGACCGCGAGCGGCGACACCCATCCGATCCATTACGACGTCGAATATTGCCGCAACCGCGGCATGCCCGATTTGCTGGCGCACGGCTTCCAGACCCTGGTGCACACCGCGCCCGGCGCGGGGCTGTTTCCCTATGTCGTCGAGGAGTCGCTGGTCGGCTTCCTGGAACAGTCGAGCAGGTTCCTGAAGCCGGTCTATGCCGGCGACACCATCTACCCGGCGCTGGAGGTGATCGAGCTATCGCCCGGCAAGACGACGGGCGTCGTGACCTTGCGCTCGACCGTGCACAACCAGCGCCGCGAGCTGGTGCTGGAGGGCATGCAGAAATTCCTGGTCAGGAGGCGGCCTGCTAGCCTCTAAGCGTGGTGATTTTGGCTGAGTCGGGCCGCAAACTCGTTTCGCCTCTCCCGCTTGCGGGGAAGGCCGACGCGCGTAGCGCGGCGGGTGGGGGCTCTCTCCACAATGGGATTCGCGGCGATACCCCCACCCCAGCCCACCCCGCAAGCGGGAGAGCGAGCGCAGCGTGTTCGCGGTCGCCAGTTCAACCTGACTTCGTCACGCCTCAGGGCCGTAAAAAGGCCCGAAAATTAAGGCTTTTCGCTGATGTGAGGGCCTTTCCGGGTTGCCGCCGCGGCCACCCTGCCCTAACTAGTGAAAATCATGAAATTCCTCGATGAAGCCAAGGTCTATATTCGCTCGGGCGACGGCGGCAATGGCTGCGTCGCGTTCCGGCGCGAGAAGTTCATCGAGTTCGGCGGCCCCTCCGGCGGCAATGGCGGCCGCGGCGGCGACATCATCATCGAGTCCGTCGACGGGCTGAACACGCTGATCGACTACCGCTACCAGCAGCACTTCAAGGCGCCGAAGGGCGGCAATGGCATGGGCAAGGACCGCCACGGCGCCAACGGCAAGTCGATCGTGCTGAAAGTGCCGGTCGGCACCCAGGTGTTCGACGAGGATCGCGAGACCCTGCTGCACGACTTCACCGAGCTCGGCGAGACCTTCGTGCTGGCCAAGGGCGGCAATGGCGGCTTCGGCAACGCGCATTTCAAATCCTCCACCAACCGCGCGCCGCGCAACGCCAATCCCGGCGCGCCCGGCGAAGAGCGCTGGATCTGGCTGCGGCTGAAGCTGATCGCCGATGCCGGCCTGGTCGGCCTGCCCAATGCCGGCAAATCGACTTTCCTGTCGGCGGTGAGCGCGGCGCGGCCGAAGATCGCCGACTATCCCTTCACCACGCTGCATCCGCAGCTCGGCGTCGTGAACTACGGCGGCCGCGAATTCGTGCTCGCCGACATCCCCGGCCTGATCGAAGGCGCGCATGAAGGTGCCGGCCTCGGCGACCGCTTCCTCGGCCATGTCGAGCGCTGCCGCGTGCTGCTGCACCTGATCGATGCGACCTGCGAGCATGCCGGCAAGGCCTACAAGACGGTGCGCACCGAGCTCGAAGCCTATGCCGGCCAGCTCGCCGACAAGATCGAGATCGTCGCGCTCAACAAGATCGATGCTGTCATGCCCGACGAGCTGAAGAAGCAGAAGGAACGCCTCAAGCGCGCCGCAAAGAAGACGCCGCTGCTGCTGTCAGGCGCGACCGGCGAAGGCGTGCAGGATGCGCTGCGTGCGCTGGTCGACGTGATCGGCGAGGCGCCGGTGTCCAACAAGGCCAAGGGCGGCCAGGCGGAGCCGTGGGCAGTGCCGCTGCCGCCGCAGGGCTGAGCGGCGCGAGCCGAACGCCCTTTGGACTTTCCATGCCACTCGTGGCGCCTCTTGCTTCCACCTTCCTGCCAGACCGAACCCATGAAACGCCCCGCGCTCAAGAACTTTCGCCGCATCGTCGTCAAGGTCGGCTCGTCGCTGCTGGTCGACTCGCAGGCCGGCGAGTTGCGCGCATCCTGGCTCGCCGCGCTGGTCGAGGACATCGCAAAACTCCACAAGCGCGGCTGCGAGGTCATGGTGGTGTCGTCGGGCTCGATCGCGCTCGGCCGCAGCCGGCTGAAGTTGCCGCGCGGCCCGCTGAAGCTCGAGGAGAGCCAGGCTGCCGCAGCGGTTGGCCAGATCGCGCTGGCGCGGATCTGGTCGGAGGTGCTCGGCCATCACGGCATCGGGGCCGGGCAGATCCTCGTGACCTTGCAGGACACCGAGGAGCGCCGCCGCTACCTCAATGCGCGCTCGACCATCGCCAAGCTGCTGGAATGGGGCGCGGTGCCCGTGATCAACGAGAACGACACCGTCGCCACGACAGAAATCCGCTACGGCGACAATGACCGCCTCGCCGCCCGCGTCGCCACCATGGCGAGCGCGGATCTCTTGATCCTGCTGTCCGATATCGACGGCCTCTACACCGCGCCGCCGGCGCTCGATCCCGACGCCAGACTGATCCCGGTGGTCGAAAGCATCACTGCGGAGATCGAGGGGATGGCGGGCTCGGCCGGCTCCGAGCTGTCGCGCGGCGGCATGACCACCAAGATCGAGGCCGCGAAGATCGCGACCACTGCCGGCACCCACATGCTGATTGCCTCCGGCAAGATCGAGCATCCCTTGCAGGCGATCGCCGACGGCGGCCGCTGCACCTGGTTTCTCACTCCGGCCAATCCCGTCACCGCGCGCAAGCGCTGGATCGCGGGCTCGCTCGAGCCGAAGGGCACGCTGACCATCGATGCCGGTGCGGTGGCCGCGCTGCGCGCCGGCAAGAGCCTGCTGCCGGCCGGTGTTGTCAGGGTCGACGGCCAGTTCGCTCGCGGCGATGCCGTGGTGGTGCGCGGCCCCGACACCCACGAGATCGGCCGCGGCCTGGTCGCCTACGACGCCGAGAACGCAGAGAAGATCATGGGCCGCTCCTCGCCCGACGTGATGACCATTCTGGGCATCAGCGGCCGGTCCGAGATGATCCATCGCGACGACCTCGTTATCGGCCCAGCCGGCGCGATCCCGGCCAAATAGGCCATTGGGCAGGCATTGTGTGGGCCATCGGCCGAGCGCGGCGGCCGGCCGCCCATCTGCCATGCCGGTTCCGCGCCTCGCCACCCCTCAATTGCCATGCTAGAACATGGCCTTAGAGCATGATCCGGAAAAGTGGGCACCGGTTTTCCGAAGAGATCATGCTCAAACAAGAGCTGGGACTTCCATGAGCGCCCCCCTGAAGGCGATCGACGGCAACGCCGATCTCACCGTCCTGATGACCGACCTCGCCGCCAAGGCGCGCGCCGCCGCGCGCGTGCTGGCGCTGGCGCCGGCGGAGCAGAAGAACCGGGCGCTCACCGCGATCGAACGCGCCATCCGCGCAAATGCGCCGGCCATCCTTGCCGCCAATGCCGAGGACGTCGCCGAAGCCCGCGCGGGCGGCATGAGCTCGGCTTTCGTCGACCGCCTGACCCTGACGCAGGCGCGCGTCGACGGCATGGCCGATGGCGTTGCGACCGTGCGCGAGATCATCGATCCGGTCGGCGCCGTCACCGAAAGCTGGCAGCGTCCGAACGGCATGACGATCGAGCGCGTCCGGGTGCCGCTCGGCGTCATCGGCGTGATCTTCGAGAGCCGCCCCAATGTCGCGGCCGACGCCGGCGTGCTGTGCCTGAAATCCGGCAACGCGGTGATCCTGCGCGGCGGCTCCGACAGCTTCCGCTCCTGCCGCGCGATCCATGACTGCCTGGTGCAGGGCCTGCGTGAAGCCGGCCTGCCTGAGGCCGCGATCGCCCTGGTGCCGACCCGTGACCGCGCCGCCGTCGGCCTGATGCTGACCGGATTGAACGGCGGCATCGACGTCATCGTGCCGCGCGGCGGCAAGAGCCTGGTCGCGCGCGTCGAGGCCGAGGCGCGCGTGCCGGTGTTCGCGCATCTTGAGGGCGTCAACCACATCTATGTCGATGCCACTGCGAAGCTCGACATGGCCAAGTCGGTCGTGCTCAACGCCAAGATGCGCCGTCCCGGCGTCTGCGGCGCCGTCGAGACCCTGCTGATCGATCGCAACGCCGCCGCGACGAAACTGAAGCCGCTGGTCGCGCTGCTGCTCGACGCCGGCTGCGAGGTGCGCGGCGACGACGTCGTGCAAGGCGCCGACGCGAGAGTGAAGCCCGCGTCCGACGAGGACTGGAACACCGAATATGAGGACGCGATCATCTCGGCGAAGATCGTCGACGGCCTCGATCAAGCGATTGCGCATATTCAAGATCACGGCTCGCATCACACCGATGCGATCGTGACCGAGGATGCCGCTGCCGCGCAGCGTTTCCTCAACGAGGTCGATTCGGCGATCGTGCTGCATAACGCCTCGACTCAGTTCGCCGACGGCGGCGAGTTCGGCTTCGGCGCCGAGATCGGCATTGCCACCGGCAAATTCCACGCCCGCGGCCCGGTCGGCGCCGAGCAGTTGACCAGCTTCAAATACCGCGTCCACGGCACCGGGCAGACACGGCCGTGATCATTGTCGCACGCACACGGTAGATCCTTGCAGCAAGCTTCCACCGTGCCGTTGTCCGCAGCCCAGGCGCTTCCGTTCTATACCAACGGCATGCGTATCGGGCTGCTTGGCGGCTCGTTCAATCCGCCGCACGCCGCGCATCGCGCCATCAGCCTGTTCGCGCTGAAGCGCTTGCAACTCGATCGCGTGTGGTGGCTGCTGACGCCGGGCAATCCGCTGAAGAACCATGACGGCCTGCATGCGCTCGCCGAACGTGCCGAAGCGGCGCGCCGCGTCGCCGACGATCCGCGCATCGATATCAGCTGTCTCGAAGCTGTCATTGGCACGCGCTACACTGTCGACACGATCATCCACTTGCGCCGTCGTGTCTCCGGCGTGCACTTCGTATGGATCATGGGCGCTGACAATCTCGCGCAATTCCATCGCTGGAAGGATTGGCGGCGCATCGCGTCCGATGTGCCGATTGCCGTGATCGACCGACCGCCCCAGAGCTTTCGCGCCCTTGCCGCACCGGCTGCGCAGGCGCTCTCGCGCTATCGCATGCCCGAAAATCAGGCGACACGGCTGGCCGACCAGCAGGCCCCGGCCTGGGTGTTCCTGACAGGAATGAAATCCAATCTGTCTTCGACCGGTCTGCGGAACCCGGACGGGAGCTGGAGAACGGCGTGAAGCGCAAAAGGGTTACTGGAATATTGAAACCATTAACCCCACATGCGTAGTATGGTGTGTGGGTGCCGAGGATTCGGCCCCCGCGATACAGTGAAAGGAAATGGTCCCTGGCCACATCTGTATTGTCAAAGTCTGTTTTACCCAAGGTTCCAAAGACTGCGCGTAAAACATCGACGAAAACCGCGGCCTTGCAGGCGCAACCGGACGCCGACAAACCGGATGCCAACAAGACGCTGAGCCTGATCCTCTCCCGCCTCGAGGACATGAAAGCGGAAGAGACGGTCACCATCGACCTCCGCGGCAAATCCGCATATTCCGACTACATGATCGTCACCACCGGCCGGGTGAACCGGCACGTTGGCGCGATCGCGGAAAATGTGACGAAGAGCCTCAAGGAAAACGGGGTCAAGAACATCCATGTCGAGGGCTTGCCCAATTGCGACTGGGTGCTGATCGATTCCGGCGAGGTGATCGTGCACGTGTTCAGGCCTGAGGTGCGCGAGTTCTACAATCTCGAACGGTTGTGGACTCAGAACCCGGCGGTCGCGGCGGTCTAAGGGGTGTCGAAGCCGATGCGAATCGGCTGCAGCGCAGATAGTTTGCGCTGATGCGCCTTGTCGTGATCTGCATCGGCCGCCTGAAGCAGGGCCCTGAACGGGAGCTCGCGGAGCGGTACCGCGAGCGCTTCGAGGATATCGGCCGCAAGCTCGGCTTTCGCGGCCTGGAGATTCATGAGATTGCGGAGAGCCGCGCGCGCGACACGGCTGCGCGGATCGCGGAAGAAGCTGCGGCGATCGCGGCGCTGCTGCCGGACAAGCACATGCTGGTCGCGCTCGACGAACGCGGCAAGAGCATCGACAGCGCAAGCTTCGCGCAGCAGCTCGGCCACTGGCGCGACGAGGGACAGCCGCATACGGCTTTCGTGATCGGCGGCGCGGACGGACTTTCGCCGGAATTGCAGCGCAAGGCTTCGTTGCGAATTGCATTCGGCTCCGCGACCTGGCCGCATCAAATGGTCCGCGTCATGCTTCTGGAACAGATTTATCGGGCCGCAACCATTTTGGCCGGCCACCCCTATCATCGCGCGTAAGGCGCGGTGACCGACAGTCGAAAGCGCTGAACGCACGCGAATGCAGCACAAGCGGGACACAGCTTCGTATTTCGGCACCGCGCGCCGCTGGCTGCCGGAGGCTTTGTCGGTCGCGATCTTCGCCGCCGCTCAGCTGTCAGCAGCGCACGCGCAAACGACCTCACCTGCGCAGCAACCCGCGCCGCCCCCGCAGCAGGCCGCAACGGCGGAGACCTCGCCCGACGCCATCAAGCAGCGCGAGCAGGAGCTCGAGGCCGCGCGCGAACAGCAGCGCAAGGCGGCCGAGCAGCAGGAGAAGCTGAAGGCCGACATCGCGGCGATCGGCCAGGACCGCAGCAAGCTCAATCAGCAGCTGATCGATATTGCCGGCCAGGTGCGTGGCGTCGAGACCCGGATCGCGGATGCCGAGGCACGCCTGCAGCCGCTCGACGGCCGCGAGCGCGAGATCCGCAGCTCGCTCGATTCACGCCGCTCCGACGTGATCGAGGTGCTGGCCGCGCTGCAACGCGCCGGACGGCGCACGCCGCCGGCGCTGCTGGTGCGGCCGGAGGACGCGCTGCAATCGCTGCGCACAGCAATGCTGCTCGGCGCCGTGGTGCCGGAGCTGCGGGTCCGCGCCGAGAAGCTTGCGGCCGACCTCGGCGAGCTGGTCGCGCTGCGCAAGACCATCTCCGCCGAGCGCGATGCGCTGGCGGCCGACCGCGACAAGCTCAGAGAAGACCAGACCCGGCTTGCGGCGCTGGTCGACGAACGGCAACGGCAGCAGAGCGCGGCGGAAAAGGACATGGAGGCGGAAGGCGCGCGCGCCGTCGCGCTGGCCAAGCAGGCCGACAGCCTGCAGAGCCTGATCGCCAAGATGGAGCAGGACCTCAAGAGCGCGGCCAAGGCCGCCGCCACGGCGAGCCTCCAGGGGGCGCCGGCGACGGTTAACGGCAAGCCGAATCTGGGAGCCGTGAAGGATCCCGCCCGCATGAGCCCGGCGGTCGCCTTCGCCTCGGCCAAGGGCCTGTTCTCGTATCCGGTGAATGGCACCAAGATTCGCGAATTTGGCGGTTCCGATGGCGCGGGAGGCGTACAAAAAGGCATTTCTTTGGCGGCGAAACCGGGCGCGCAGGTCACAACCCCGTGTGACGGCTGGGTAGTTTACGCTGGTCCTTTCCGCAGCTATGGACAACTCTTGATCCTCAATGCCGGGGGCGGGTATCATGTCCTGATCGCCGGGATGGAGCGTATTTCGGTAAACATCGGCCAGTTTGTACTGACGGGGGAGCCGGTTGCGACCATGGGGTCGACGTCCCAGGTTGCATCCATTCTCGCGACCAATGCGAGCCAGCCAGTGCTCTATGTCGAGTTCCGGAAAGACGGCACTCCAATCGATCCAGGTCCATGGTGGGCCGCAAATGAAGGCGAAAAGGTTCGCGGATGATGCGCAAGACTTCGGTAATTCTCCTGAGCGCCGCCACCGGCGCGGCCCTGACGCTTTTCGTCACGCAGCCCCGCGCTGTGCTGATGGGATCGAGCGCGCGCGCCGCGACGTCGGACACCTACCGCCAGCTCAATCTGTTCGGCGACGTGTTCGAGCGGGTGCGCAGCGACTATGTCGAGAAGCCGGATGATTCCAAGCTGGTCGAATCCGCGATCTCGGGCATGCTGTCCGGCCTCGATCCGCATTCGAGCTACATGGACGCCAAGAGCTTCCGCGACATGCAGGTGCAGACCCGCGGCGAATTCGGCGGCCTCGGCATCGAAGTCACGATGGAAGACGGCCTGATCAAAGTGGTCTCGCCGATCGACGACACTCCGGCCTCGAAGGCCGGCATCATGGCCAACGACATCATCACCACCCTCGACGACGAAGCCGTGCAGGGCCTAACCCTGAACCAGGCCGTCGAGAAGATGCGCGGTCCGGTCAACACCAAGATCAAGCTCAAGATCATCCGCAAGGGCCAGGACAATCCGATCGACGTCACGCTGGTGCGCGACAACATCCGCGTCCGCTCGGTGCGCGCGCGCGTCGAGGCCGACGACATCGCCTATATCCGCATCACCACCTTCAACGAGCAGACCACCGAAGGCCTGAAGAAGGAGGTCGCCAATCTGCAGGGCCAGATCGGCGACAAGCTGAAGGGCTATATCATCGACCTCAGAAACAACCCCGGCGGCCTGCTGGAAGAAGCGGTCACCGTGTCCGACTCCTTCCTGGAGCGTGGCGAGATCGTCTCGACCCGCGGCCGCAATGCCGAGGAAACCCAGCGCCGCGCCGCCCATCCGGGCGACCTGACCAAGGGCAAGCCGGTCATCGTGCTGATCAACGGCGGCTCGGCCTCGGCGTCTGAGATCGTCGCGGGCGCGCTGCAGGACCACAAGCGGGCAACGCTGGTCGGCACCCGTTCGTTCGGCAAGGGCTCGGTGCAGACCATCATCCCACTCGGCTCGGGCAACGGCGCACTGCGCCTGACCACCGCGCGCTATTACACGCCGTCGGGCAAGTCGATCCAGGCCAAGGGCATCGTGCCCGATATCGAGGTGCTGCAGGACGTGCCGGAAGAGCTGAAGGCGCGCACCGATACCAAGGGCGAGGCCTCGCTGCGCGGCCATCTGAAGAACGATGGCGACGAGAAGACCGGTTCGCAGTCCTACGTCCCGCCGGATGCCAAGGACGACAAGGCGCTGAAAATGGCCGACGATCTGCTGCACGGCATCAAGTCGACCTCGAACGCCACGCCGGCGCCGGCCGGTGACAAGGCGCCCGGCGACAAGGCCGCCGCCGACAAGCCGGCCAACAAGTCCGCGAACTAATCCAATCCGATCGATTCGGCGAAAGGGCGGCCCTCGGGCCGCCCTTTCTGCTTTCGGATGTCCACCCGTAACCGTGCTTTGACGGGGCGGCCGGTGCGCGGGAATGCACCGCATCGTGCTATCGTTCGCGCTGTTGATTCGGGGAGGGTCATGGCAGAAGCGGCCGACGAACTGAGCACGCCGCTTGGGCAGAAGACCGTGGGCAGGACGCGCCGTATCCGCCTGCCATTCACGGCGATGCAGGCGCTCGCCGTGCTGCTGGGCCTCGTGCTGGTCGGCTTCGCCGGCGTCGCGCTGTTCAACGACAACCCGCTCGGCGGCGAGCCGATGGCCCGGATCGCGCTCCGCAATGCGCCGCCCGCAGCCGGCGACGACAAGCACGCCCCGGCCGCCCAGCCGGCCGAGCCGGCGGTCAAATCCGCCGCCAAGGCGCCGGGCGCATCGAGCGACGCCAGAACGGTCACCATCATCGACGGCTCCAGCGGCAAACGCCAGGATGTCGTGATCGGCGCCGGCGATCCGGCGGACAAGGCCGATGGCGAGGCATCTCCGGTCGCGATGGCCGGGGTCGACCCGCGCCTGTTGGAAAAGTCGCGCTACGGCATGATCCCGATGGTCGCTGACGGCCTGAAGCCGTTCACGGTCTATGCGGCCGAGGCCGACCGTGCCAAGGCGGCCCGGATGCCCGTGGTTGCCATCGTGGTCGGCGGCCTCGGCGTCGGCGCCGCCAAGACCGCCGACGCCATCATGAAGCTGCCGCCGGCCGTGACGCTGGCCTTCACGCCCTATGGCGCCGACCCCGGCAAGCTTGCGGAACGTGCCCGCGCCCAGCGCCACGAGATCCTGCTGCAGATCCCGATGGAGCCGTTCGACTATCCCGACAACGATCCGGGCCCGCAGACCCTGCTGACCACCCTGGGCAGCGAGCAGAACCTCGACCGGCTCTATTGGCATCTGAGCCGCCTGCAGGGCTATGCCGGGATCGCCAATTTCATGGGGGCGCGGTTCGTCGCGACCGATCTCGTGATGCAGCCGATCGTGCGCGAAGCGGCCAAGCGCGGCCTGAGCTGGTTCGACGATGGTTCCACCCCGCGCAGCGTGGCGCAGACGCTGTCCGCGGGCCAGTCGCTGCCGTTCGCCAAGGCCGATTTCGCCATCGACGCGGTGCCGACGTCGGCAGAAATCGACCGCGCACTGGTCAAGCTGGAAACCATCGCCAAGGAACGCGGCACCGCCGTGGGCGTCGCCTCGGCGCTGCCGGTCTCGATCGAGCGGCTCGGCGCCTGGCTCAAGACACTGGACTCCAAGGGCATCATGCTTGTGCCATTGACAACGGCGATGCTGAAATCAAAATCGGGCTAGAAGATCAATCTGTTGGTGCGACTTGAGACCTTGCCGGGGGGCCGGGTCTGGTGGCGCCGGGAACTGGGCGAGGTAGCGGCAGCATGGCACGTTATGAAGACCTGCCCTATCGAACCTGCGTCGGCATCATGCTGCTGAATACCGCCGGGCTGGTCTTCATCGGACGCCGCGCCGGCGGCATCGAGCATGTCGACGACGCCCATGTCTGGCAGATGCCGCAAGGCGGCGTCGATCCCGGCGAGGATACGTTTCAGGCGGCCAAGCGCGAGCTTTACGAGGAGACCAGCGTCAAATCGGTGGAGAAGCTCGGCGAGGTCGCGGACTGGCTGATCTACGACATCCCGCGCACCGTCGCCGGGCGCGCCTGGAAGGGCCGCTATCGCGGCCAGCGGCAGAAGTGGTTCGCGTTGCGCTTCACCGGCAAGGACAACGAGATCAACGTCGCCAATCCCGGCGGCGGCCACAAGGCCGAGTTCATCACCTGGCGCTGGGAGCCGATGAAGAATCTGCCGGAGCTGATTGTGCCGTTCAAGCGGCCGGTCTATGAGCGCGTCGTGAAGGAATTTGCCGCGCTGGCAGCCAAATAGACCCACGACGCAGCGCCGAAATGTCATCAGATAAGCCCTATCGGCCCAATGTGGGCATTGCGCTGTTCAACGCGGCCGGACGCGTGCTGATCGGCCACCGGATCAAGGACGACGGTCCGGAGATCGTGCTGCCCGGCCTCGACTGGCAGATGCCGCAGGGCGGCATCGACGACGGCGAGGATCCGCGCCAGGCCGTGATGCGCGAATTGTGGGAAGAGACCGGAGCGGTCAGCGCCGATTATCTCGGCGAGACCGACTGGATGACCTACGAATTCCCCGCCTATGACGGTCCGGCCTCGCACCGGCTGGCGAAATTCCGCGGCCAGCGGCAGAAATGGTTTGCGCTGCGCTTCACCGGACACGACGCCGAAATCGACCCGTTGACGCCGCGCAACGGCCAGCCCGCCGAGTTCGATCAATGGCGCTGGGAGCGGCTCGACCGTGTCGCCGATCTGGTGGTGCCGTTCCGCCGCGACGTCTATCGCACGGTCGCGACCTGGTTCGCCGAATTCGCCGGCTGATCCGGCGGCGGAATCCGTCGCGCATCGCCCGGCGTCATGCCGTAGGTTGCGCGGAACACGCGATAGAAGGTCGCGATGCTGTCGAAGCCGCAGGAGAATGCGATCTCGTCGATGCTGCGCTCCCGCGTGGCATAGAGCAGCCGCCTCGCCTCTTTCAACCTCGCCGCCGTCAGCGTCCGCGCGAACGACAGGCCGGTCGGCTCGAACAGCGCATGCACTTGCCGCAGCGAAATGCCGAGCTCGGCGGCAACAGTGGCCGGCGAGAGCGAGGCGCGATGCAGATCGCGCAACAGGATTTCGCGCGCGGCGTGGAGGTAGCCGGCATGCAGCGCGGCCCGGACCTCATCCTGGCGCGGCCGCACGCGCCCGCGCGCGAGCAGCGCCAGGCGCACCATATGCGTGACCTCGGCAGTGAACTGGCCGGCTTGCGCCGGATGCTGCGTCATGGCGCGGAACATGGCGCCGACCAGCCTGGTCAGGCCCGCGCCCCGCGTCAGCATGACCGGCGGGGCATCCTCGATCCGCGCACCAAGGGCGAGGTCGGCGGTGACGGGGATCTTGAGGCTGAAGAAGTGGAAGCCATCGGTCCGGTCGGGCGTCGACGCAAACGGAAGATTGGAGTGGCCGAACACCAGATCCCCGTTGTCCACCCACTGAACACGATCGCGGCCGATATTCAGATGACCGGGGCCGCGCACCTGCCAGGCGAGTTGCAGGCTGTTGCTCGGGACGCGCGCGATATCGGACGACGTGCGGCTGACGCGATAGGACGACGCCGACATTTCCGCCAGCACGGCATCGCCGATCGGCGTCGCGGAAAAGCGCCCGCGGAAGTCGGGCCGTTTGTCGCGCTCGAGCTCGATGGTGACCCCGAACAGGCTCTTGCCGCGCACGTCGCACCAATGCTCGAAGCGGTCTTGCGGGCGGAGCGCGTCGGTGGAGAAAGTCAGCACTTCAGAATGACCCGTTACGTGGGAGAGACGTCGCGATGCTGCGAGGCCAGTTCGTCATCGCGCCGCAGCTTGTCATGTGTGCGTGATCCCTGCTGTAAGCAGCCTCACATTTTCGGATCATGTTCTGGTCTTGCTGAGGCGATTTCTTCTCTTTTCGCTCGCAATGACGGCAGGATTCGTTCAGAGCCTTTCGGGACCAAAAACCTCCATTGACGCGGTAGGATTAGTTCGGGCCGACCGTGAACGGGCCGATCGCGACGACATGGCAATCACTGTCGCGCTTGACGCAGTCCCCGAGCGCGGCGTTGACCGCGCTCTGCTCGTTCTCCGCTTTCAGGCCCAGTCCGGGCCGTCCCTGGGTGCCGACCGCGACCGCATTCCAGCCGGTCGTCGCATCGGCAAGCTTGCGCATGACATCGCCGCGCTCGTTCGGCATGATGACCGAGCTGTCGGCGGGCTTGAAGAAGCCGGTCACGCGCAATGTGGCCGGGATCGGCACCACAAAGACGTCGTCGACCGCGACGATCGTGCACGGCACGCCCGCGACCGCGCCGCAGGCCTGCAGGTTGCGACGCGCCGATTCCTCCAGTGAATCGATGCCCGAATTGAAGAAGTAGTGGCCGCCCGGGCCGAGCGCGATGGTTCGCGTCTTGCGTCCCGGCACGAACAGGCTTTCAAGCCTTGCCCTGGCCGGCTCGCGCAGCAGCGGAACGTCCCTGGTCGCATACGGCTTCTCAACCAGCGCATCGCGCTTGACCCATGGCAAGGGCGGCACCGGCGGCAGGCCATGGCTATACACGATCGTATTTCCGACGGCGTACAACTCGCATTTGCGCGGCGAGCCCGCATTGTCGGCGCGCTTCTGGCACAGGTCGAGCGCGGCCGTCTTCGCCGCGTCCTCGCTCGGCTGCGCCACGCTCCAGCCGACGAAGCCGTTGATGTTGAGCGCAACCGCCTTGGAATCGCCTGCCGGCAAATATTCGGTCGCGAGCCCGTTGCGGGTGCGGTCGCTGACAAAGGGTGTCATGCCGGCGACGAGCTTGTCGCCCGATGTGATCGATGGCGGCGGCTCGGACACCGGCGTAGCCAATGTGGGTGCCGGTGGGGGTTTGGCAGACGGCGCCGCCGATGGCGACGGCGATGGCGCGACCAATGGTGCCGGTGCAGCCGAGACCAGGGACCCGGGCGCCGGCGGCGAGCTTGTCACGACAGCAGGCTTCGCCGCCGACGTTTCGAGCTTGGTGTAATACAGGAAGCCGCCGACGCCGATGGCGGCCAGCAGCACCAGCGTGATGGCGGCGGGCCACATCCAGGCCGGTACGGCCGCAGGCGCGGCCTTGACCGGCTTCTTGACCTGGGGCGTCGCGTAGCTGCCGTCGTCGCGCCGCATCGCCACCATGTAGGCGTGCACGGGGGTCGGAATGTTCTTCACTTCCTGCGCGCCGATGTCGGCGAATTGCACCGACAGCTTGTTGGCGACCTGCTCATGCACCGCGCGCGACACGCAGATGCCGCCGACCTCGGCGAGGCCCTCGAGCCTTGCTGCGATGTTGACGCCATCGCCGAGCAGATCGCCGTCGCGCTCGACCACGTCGCCGATCGTGATACCGATCCGGAACGCCATCTGCCGGCTCGGCGGATAGGCCATGTTGCGCGTGCGCAGGCTTTCCTGGATGTCGATTGCGCAACGCACGGCTTCGACGGCGCTGGGAAATTCCGCCAGCACCGCGTCACCCGCGGTGTTGAAGATGCGGCCACCGCCCTTGGCAATGAAATCGTCGGTGACCTGGCGGTAGGACGCGAGCCGCCGCAGCGTCTCTTCCTCATCCTCGGCAACCAGTCGACTATAGCCTGCAATATCGGCGGCGAAGATCGCTGCGATCTTGCGCTTCATGAGCACCAGCCCCGGAACCCGAATATGCCGGGCAGCATGCCGCCAGATGCTCGCGGGTGCAATAAACATTCAATGCCCGCCGGGGCGCGGCGAGCGTTGAATCGTTCAAGGCTTGATCGATGAAGGCAGAAAGTGTGAGCGATTTCACAAAGCCGCGCCCGACTTGAGCGCCATGGCGCGATCGCAGATCAGCAACCGCCTTAAAGGGCGATGTGATTAGGTTGAACCGTCATCGCGCCTTGGTTTGTTGTCTAAGCATGATCTTTTCGGAAACCCGCTTCGCACTTTTCCGGATCATGCTTTAGTGCATCGCCGTCGCGTTGAGCTCGTGCTGGATGCTCTTGAAGTGGTCAAGCCGCTCGATCGCGTGGTCGAGTTCGGTGCCCTCGTGCTTGGCAAGCTTCTCTTCCATCTCCTTGATGGTCTCCGCGAACTTGGCGCGGTCGAGCTCCGCAATCGCGGTCGCGACGTCGGCGAGCACGGTGAGGCCCTTGTCCGACACTTCGGCGAGACCGCCGAGCACGATCACCTTCTCCTTCTTGCCGGCGGTCGTGATCGTCAGGATGCCCGGACGAACCGTGGCGACGACCGGCGCGTGGCCGGCGAGCACACCGAAATCACCCTCCACGCCGGGGACGTCGACCTGATCGACCTCGCCGGAGAAGGCGAGCTTTTCGGGGGAGACGAGATCGAAGTGGAAGGTGGCCATGGAGCGCCCGTAGTTCAGACTGGTTTCGACTGGTGAGAGGCGAATAGCGAATGGCGAGTAGCGAATGCGCTCGTCACTCTTTCCCTATTCGCCGCTCCCTATTCGCTATTCGCTAACTCAGGCGGCTTCGGCCGCCAGCTTCTTGCCCTTCTCGACGGCTTCTTCGATGGTGCCGACCATGTAGAACGCCGCTTCCGGCAGGTGGTCGTACTTGCCTTCGCAGAGGTCGCGGAAGCCCTTGATGGTGTCGGCGAGGTCGACGAACTTGCCCGGCGAGCCGGTGAAGATTTCGGCGACGTGGAACGGCTGCGACAGGAAGCGCTCGACCTTGCGGGCGCGGGCGACCGTCAGCTTGTCCTCTTCCGACAGTTCGTCCATGCCGAGAATGGCGATGATGTCCTGCAGCGACTTGTAGCGCTGGAGGATCTGCTGGACCATACGTGCGGTGTTGTAGTGCTCGTCGCCGACCACCAGCGCCGACAGCATGCGCGAGGTCGAGTCGAGCGGGTCCACCGCCGGATAGATGCCCTTTTCCGAGATCGCGCGCGACAGCACCGTGGTGGCGTCCAGATGCGCGAACGAGGTGGCGGGCGCCGGGTCGGTCAGGTCGTCGGCCGGCACGTAGATCGCCTGCACCGAGGTGATCGAGCCCTTCTGGGTGGTGGTGATGCGCTCCTGCAGCGCGCCCATGTCGGTCGCCAGCGTCGGCTGATAACCCACGGCGCTCGGGATACGGCCGAGCAGCGCCGACACTTCCGAACCCGCCTGGGTGAAGCGGAAGATGTTGTCGACGAAGAACAGCACGTCCTGGCCCTGGTCGCGGAAATGCTCGGCGACCGTCAGACCGGTCAGGCCGACGCGGGCGCGGGCGCCCGGCGGCTCGTTCATCTGGCCGAACACCAGCGCGCACTTCGACTTCACGCTCGGATCCGGATTGTGCGGATCGGCGTTGACCTTCGATTCGATGAACTCGTGATAGAGGTCGTTGCCCTCGCGGGTACGCTCGCCGACGCCGGCGAACACCGAGTAACCGCCGTGCGCCTTCGCGACGTTGTTGATCAGCTCCTGAATCAGCACGGTCTTGCCGACGCCGGCGCCACCGAACAGGCCGATCTTGCCGCCCTTCGCGTACGGAGCAAGCAGGTCGACGACCTTGATCCCCGTGACGAGGATTTCGGCCTCGGTGGACTGATCGGTGTAGGTCGGCGCTTCCTGGTGGATGGCGCGCACGCCGTCGGACTTGATCGGACCGGCTTCGTCGATCGGCTCGCCGATCACGTTGATGATGCGGCCGAGCGTGCCTTCGCCGACCGGCACCCGGATCGGTTCGCCGGTGTCGGTCACTTCCTGGCCGCGCACCAGACCTTCGGTGATGTCCATCGCGATGGTACGGACGGTCGATTCACCGAGATGCTGGGCGACTTCGAGCACCAGGCGGTTGCCGCCGTTCTTGGTCTCGAGCGCGTTCAGAATCGCCGGAAGGTGGCCTTCGAACTGCACGTCGACCACGGCGCCCGTGACCTGGGTAACGCGACCGATCGGATTGGCTGCTGTAGCCATGGACTGTTCTCCTTCGAAAATCTGCCTTAGACCGCCTCAGCGCCGGAGATGATCTCGATCAGCTCCTTCGTGATCTGGGCCTGACGGGTTCGGTTGTAAATCAGGGTTTGCTTGCGAATCATCTCGCCGGCATTACGGGTCGCGCTGTCCATCGCGCTCATCTGCGCGCCATAGAACGAGGCGTTGTTTTCGAGCAGCGCGCGGAACACCTGCACCGCGAGGTTGCGCGGCAGCAGGCTGCCGAGGATCTGATCCTCTTCCGGCTCGTATTCATAGGACGTGGAGGGAGCCGCGCCCGCGGCGGGCGCGGCGACCTCGAGCGGGATGATCTGCTGCGCGGTCGGGATCTGCGCGATCACCGACTGGAAGCGAGAATAGAACAGCGTGCAGACGTCGAACTCGCCGGCCTCGAACCGCGCCAGCACCTTGTTGGCGATGTGCTCGGCGTTGGCGAAGCCGATCTGCCGCACCGAACGCAGGTCGAGATGCTCGACAATCCGCTTCTCGAAGGTCCGCCGCAGCTGCTCGTAGCCCTTGCGGCCGACACAGAAGAATTTGACGTCCTTGCCCTGCGCGAGCAGCGACTGCGCCCGCTCGCGCGCCAGGCGCACGATGGCCGAATTGAAGGCGCCGGACAGGCCGCGCTCGCCGGTGCAGACCAGCAGCAGGTGAACCTGGTCGTTGCCGGTGCCGGCGAGCAGCGCCGGTGCGCCCGGCGTGCCATTGGCCGCGGCGGCGATGTTGGAGATCACCGCATCCATCTTGGTGGCATAGGGCCGCGCCGCTTCGGCGGCGTTCTGCGCGCGGCGCAGCTTCGAGGCTGCGACCATCTGCATGGCCTTGGTGATCTTCTGCGTCGCCTTGGTCGAGGCGATGCGGACCCGCATGTCTTTTAGTGACGCCATTCTTCGTTCACCCCGGCGATCCGACCACAATGGTCAGATCGCAAGCCTCCGTTCGTCACGCCCGGCGGCGAGCCGGGCGACGCCCCATTCGTTATGCAAACGTCTTGGCGAAGCCGTCGACCGCCGCCTTCAGCTTGGCGGCGCTGTCGTCGGACAGATCGCGGCTGTCGCGGATCGCGTTGAGGATGTCGACGTGCTTGCCGCGCAACAGCGACAGCAGGCCATCCTCGAACGCCTTCACCTTGTTGAGCGGCAGCGCATCGAGATAGCCGTTGGTGCCCGCCCAGATCACGCAGACCTGCTCTTCCATCTTCAGCGGCGAGAACTGCGGCTGCTTCAGGAGCTCGGTCAAGCGCGAACCGCGGTTGAGCAGGCGCTGGGTGGACGCGTCGAGGTCGGAGCCGAACTGCGCGAACGCCGCCATTTCGCGGTACTGCGCGAGTTCGCCCTTGATCTTGCCGGCGACCTTCTTGGTCGCCTTGGTCTGCGCCGACGAACCGACGCGCGACACCGACAGACCGACGTTCACCGCCGGGCGGATGCCCTGGAAGAACAGGTCGGTTTCCAGGAAGATCTGACCGTCGGTGATCGAAATCACGTTGGTCGGGATGTAGGCCGACACGTCGTTGGCCTGGGTTTCGATGACCGGCAGCGCGGTCAGCGAGCCCAAACCGTGCTCCTTGTTGAGCTTGGCCGCGCGCTCGAGCAGGCGGGAATGCAGATAGAACACGTCGCCCGGATAGGCTTCGCGGCCCGGCGGGCGGCGCAGCAGCAGCGACATCTGGCGGTAGGCGACGGCCTGCTTGGACAGATCGTCATAGATGATCACGGCGTGCATGCCGTTGTCGCGGAAGTATTCGCCCATCGTGCAGCCGGTGAACGGCGCGATGTACTGCATCGGCGCCGGGTCCGACGCGGTCGCCGCAACGACGATCGAGTATTCCAGCGCGCCCTGCTCTTCGAGCACCTTGACGAACTGCGCAACGGTGGAGCGCTTCTGGCCGACCGCGACATAGACGCAGTACAGCTTCTGGCTCTCGTCCGGCTGGGCGTTGAGCGGCTTCTGGTTCAGGATGGTGTCGAGCGCGATCGCGGTCTTGCCGGTCTGACGGTCGCCGATGATCAGCTCGCGCTGGCCGCGGCCGATCGGGATCAGCGCATCGATCGCCTTCAGGCCGGTGGCCATCGGCTCGTTGACCGACTTGCGCGGAATGATGCCGGGCGCCTTGACGTCGACGCGCTTGCGTTCGGTGGCCTGGATCGGGCCCTTGCCGTCGATCGGGTTGCCGAGCGCGTCGACGACGCGGCCGAGCAGGCCCTTGCCGACCGGCGCGTCCACGATGGCGCGGGTGCGCTTGACGGTCTGGCCTTCCTTGATCTCGCGGTCGGCGCCGAAGATCACGACGCCGACGTTGTCGGTTTCGAGGTTGAGCGCCATGCCGCGCGTGCCGTTCTCGAACTCGACCATTTCACCGGCCTGGACGTTGTCGAGACCGTAGACGCGGGCGATACCGTCACCGACCGACAGCACCTGGCCAACTTCGGTGACCTCGGCTTCCTGGCCGAAATTCTTGATCTGGTCCTTGAGGATCGCAGAAATTTCTGCGGCGCGGATGTCCATCAGCCTGCCTCTTTCATCGCGTTCTTGATCGAATTGAGTTTGGTGCGAAGCGAACTATCCACCATCCGGCTGCCGAGCTTGACCACCAGGCCACCAATAATGGAGGGATCGACCTTCACGTTGAGCGCGACGTCCTTGCCCGTCACTGATTTCAGTGCGGTCTTCAGGGCGTCGAGATTCTTGTCACTGAGCTGCTCGGCGACGGTGACGTCCGCAGTCGCCTCGCCCTTGAACTTCGCCACCAGCGCGCGATAGGCGCGGATCACATCGGCAATTGCGAACAGCCGGCGGTTGGCGGTGAGCACCTTGAGGAATTTGGCCGACGTGCCGGCGATGCCGGCCTTGTCGAGCACCACGGTCAGCGCCTTCAGCTGGGCGTCCGCGGAAAACACCGGGCTGCGGACGAGGCGCTTCAGATCGGCGCTCTCGTTGAGCATGGCCTCGAATTTGTCGAGGTCGGCCCGGACTTGATCGACGGATTGCTCGTCGCGCGCCAACTCGAACAGGGCCGTTGCGTAACGACCGGACACTCCCGAAACGGACGGATCTTCAGCAGCCACGAGCTCGCTCTTTTTTGCTGTCAAATTCGCAAGGGAAAAACCGTCGCCACCAAAGCAGCGCCTAGCGATCCAAGCCCTTGGAATTCAAGCGGGACTTCGATTTTCGACCGGCACAGGACATGCCGGGACCGTTAAAATCGCGGCTTTGCTAACATAGCAATCGCGCAGGTGCAACATGACGGCATCGTGAGAGCCGCCTTGTCGCACGCGGTTTTCGGTGACCGCAGCCGACGGCAAATCGAGACGAGTTCGGCCCGCGGAAAACCGACCTAGCGACGCCCGATTTACATCTCGCGAATTTGTTCCATCGAATTTTGCATGGGCCTATGGCCGATCGCGCAAGGAACCCGCGACAGCCGTGATTTCCATTTGGCGAATACTTACCGAAAACTTACCACTGCAACGATATTCAGTATTCGTAAGTATAGCTTCAGTTAAAAATTGGTTAAAGCACAAGCTTAGGCAACTTCGATCGAGTACCCCAAGGCGGTAACAAGATATTTCAGCCCGAGACATTCGGGATTTACTGCCTAATTCGTGCCTCAATGCGAAACCAAACGGCCTAGGTCAACGAAGGGACGGGGGTTCCACTTGCCGCGTTAGCGGCAATACTGTCTGAGGGTCTTATCAATGCTGAATATCAAGAAAGCAGCGGGCAACGTCACCCGCTCGCGTACGGCGCTTGCGTTTGTAGCCGCAACTGTTCTGGTCGGGGGCAGCGTGACCGAGGCGTCCGCGAAGTCCCGGCACCACCATCATCGCCACCATCACCACCATGCCCGCGCCGAAGGCTCGTCCTGGCGCGACGCCAACGCATCGGTCCAGTCGTCCGGCGGCCACACGTTCTCGGGGATGGCCTCCTTCTACGGCAATGAATCGGGCAGCCGCACCGCTTCCGGCCAGCGCTTCAACCAGAACGCCATGACCGCGGCCCACCGCTCGCTGCCGTTCGGCACCAAGCTCCGCGTCACCCATGGCGGCCGCAGCGTCGTCGTCACCATCAACGATCGTGGCCCGTTCATCCGCGGCCGCGTGCTCGACCTCTCCACCGGCGCAGCCCGGGCCATCGGCCTGACCGGTGCCGGCGTCGGCCGCGTCACGGCCGAGGTCATCTAACGCTTTCAGTAAGCGTTGCGTTGCGTTGCGTACCGGCCGCGAGGCCCGCCTCGCGCCAAAGGGCCTGCCGTCGCGAATGACGGCAGGCTTTTTTTCGTCATTCCGGGGCGCGCGAAGCGCGAGCCCGGAATCCATTTGTCACCAACGTTGCGGCCTGATGGATTCCGGGCTCGTCGCTTCGCGCCGCCCCGGAATGACGGCTGTGAGAACTACAAAAAGCTCTGCGGATCGACGTCGACCTCGAGCTTCAGATTGCCGGTGGTCTTCGGACCGGCCTCCAGCCATTCGCGCAGATATTGCGACAGGTCGACATTGCGCAGCGACTTCACCAGCAGGCGAAAGCGATAGCGGCCCTTGATGACGGCAAGCGGTGCCTCGGCGGGGCCGAGCACCTGGATCCGTTCGTCGAGCGGCGCCACCGCGGCGAGCTTGCGGGCAAAGCCTTCCGCCGTCGGGCGATCGCCGGCGGAGATGATCAGGCTGGCCAGCCGGCCGAACGGCGGGTAGCCGGTGCGCTCGCGGATTTCGATCTCGCTGGCGTAGAACGCCTCGCGGTCGTTGGCGATCAGGGCCTTGATGACCGGATGCTCCGGCTGGTGGGTCTGCAGATAGCCGACGCCGCGGCCCTGCTCGCGGCCGGCGCGGCCGACCACCTGGTTCAAAAGTTGGAACGTCCGCTCGGCGGCGCGCGGATCGCCGTTGCTCAGGCCGAGATCGGCATCGATGACACCGACGAGGTTGAGCCGCGGGAAGTTGTGCCCCTTCGCCACCAGCTGGGTGCCGATGATGATATCGACGCGGCCCTCGGCGATCTCGTTGAGCTCGCTGCGCATGGTCTCGATCGAGGTGATCAGGTCGCTCGACAGCACCATGGTGCGGGCCTCGGGGAAGATGTGAGCTGCCTCCTCCTGCAAGCGTTCGACGCCGGGACCGACCGCGACCAGCGATTCCTCGGCCGCGCAATGCGGGCAGATGTTCGGGCGCGGCATCGAGAAGCCGCAGTGATGGCAGACCAGCCGCTGTCGGAACCGATGGTCGACCAGCCAGGCGTCGCAGATCGTGCAGGCAAAGCGGTGGCCGCAGGCCCGGCACAGCGTCAGCGGCGCATAGCCGCGGCGGTTGAGGAACAGCAGCGCCTGCTCGCGGCGCCCGATCGCATGGCGAATCTGCTCGGCCAGAACCGGCGAGATGAAACGCCCGCGCGGCGGCGGCGCGCGCCGCATGTCGATCGCCTCGATATGCGGCATGTGCTGGCCGCCGAACCGCGACGGCAGCGCCACGCGCTGGTAGCGCCCCTTGCGGGCATTGACCTCGCTCTCGACCGACGGCGTCGCCGACGCCAGCACGATCGGGATTTTGGCGATATGGGCGCGAACCACCGCCATGTCGCGCGCGTGATAATGCGCGCCGTCGTCCTGCTTGTAGGCCTGGTCGTGCTCCTCATCGACGACGATCAGGCCGAGCTCGGCATAGGGCAGGAACAGCGCCGAGCGGGCGCCGACCACGACCGGCGCCTTGCCCTCCGAGATCGCGGCCCAGTTGCGCGCGCGGGTGCGCGGCGTCAGCTCGGAATGCCATTCCAGCGGCCGCACACCGAAACGCTGCGCGAAGCGGTCGAGGAACTGGCCGGTCAGCGCGATTTCCGGCATCAGGATCAGGGTCTGCTTGCCGCGGCGGATATTCTCGGCGATCGCCTCGAAGTAGACCTCGGTCTTGCCCGATCCGGTGACGCCGTCGAGCAGCGCGACATGAAAGCTGCCGCTCGCCGCAAGCGTCCGCAGCACGTCGACCGCGCTGCGTTGCTCGCGCGAGAAATCCGGCTGCGCATAGGAAGGATCCGGAACCGGCGGTGCGGCTGGCGGCGGCATCGCCTCGACCGTCAGCGTGCCCTCATCGACCAGGCCGTCGATCACGCCGGAACTGACGCCGGCTTCCCGCGCCGCGTCCGACTTGCCGTGCAGCAAGCGGTCCGACAGCACCTCGATCAGGCGCCGCCGCGCCGGCGTCAGGCGACGCGGCGGCTCGCCGACCAGTCGCACACCGAGGCGCATCCGCTCCGGCCCGAGATTGTCGCCCATCCGCAGCGTCATCCGCAGCACCATGCCGCGCGCCGATAGCGTGTAGGTGGAGACCCAGTCGACGAGCTGGCGCAGCTCCGCCTTCAGCGGCGGAACATCGAGCTTCTCGCTGACGTCCTTGAGCCGGTTGTGCAGCCGCGGATCGGGCCTGGCGTTCTCGGCCCAGACCACGGCTATGACCTCGCGCGGTCCGAGCGGAACCGAGATCACGTCGCCGGGCGCGAGCTCCATGCCGCGCGGCACGCGGTAGGAATAGGTCTGGTTCAGCGCGACAGGCACCAGCACGTCGACGACGCCTGTCGTCGATGCGGAGGCCAAGCTGGGGCGCGTGGTGTGATCCATGAAATCGGAGCTTTTGAATCCGGACTTTGCACCGGGCTAGCACCGTCGTGCGGTCTTAGCGATCGGTAAACGAAGGCAGTGCGATATAATCAGGAGATTCGTAGCGCCAATAGCCCCTAACAGATGGCCCGGACCGATCAGCCCATCGCACCGCTCGAGCTCGACTGCGCCGATCCATCGGTGACGCAGGAGATGATGCGATGGCTGTCGCATCTGCGCGCCGAGCGGCGGCTGTCGCCGAAGACGCTCGAGGCCTACGCCCGCGACGTCAGGCAATGCCTGGCCTTCCTGGCCGAGCACTGGAGCGCTCGCGTGACGCTTGCGGCATTTTCCGTGCTCGAGGCGAGCGACGTCCGCGCCTTCATGGCGATGCGCCGCGCAGACGAGATCGGCGGCCGATCGCTGATGCGGGCGCTGGCCGGCCTGCGCTCATTCGGACGTTTCCTGGAGCGCGAAGGCAAGGGCAAGGTCGGCGCTCTCTCGGCGATCCGCGCGCCGAAGGTGGCGAAGAGCCTGCCGAAACCCATCCACATGGAAGCCGCGAAGCGCTTTGCCGACGCCGACGAGCGTGCCGGCGAAGAGCGCGAGACCTGGATCCTGGTGCGCGACGCCGCCGTGATGGCGCTGCTCTACGGCTCGGGCCTGCGCATCTCCGAGGCGTTGGGGCTGAAGCGCCGCGACGTGCCGAAGCCGGGCGAGGGCGACGTGCTGGTCGTGACCGGCAAGGGCAACAAGACCCGCATGGTGCCGGTGCTGCACAACGTGCTGCAACTGATCGCGGACTATGCGGCGATCTGCCCGCACCAGCTCAGCCCGACCGGGCCGATGTTCGTCGGTGCGCGCGGCGGCCCGTTGAGCCCGCGCATCATCCAGCTCACCATGGAGCGGCTGCGCGGAGCGCTCGGCCTGCCCGACAGCGCCACGCCGCATGCGCTGCGGCACTCCTTCGCCACCCATCTCTTGAGCCGCGGCGGCGATTTGCGTGCGATCCAGGAATTGCTCGGCCACGCATCGCTGTCGACCACGCAGATCTACACCGGCATCGACAGCGAGCGCCTGCTCGAAGTCTATCGCTCCGCGCACCCGCGAGGCTGATCGCATCGCTGTCAGCTCAAAGTCAGGCGCAGGCCTCGCCTGCCGATCCGCCGTTCATCTTGCGCCGTTCATCTTCGTTCATACGGCTGCCACATATTGCGCGGCCCTTGCCTTGTGCGCCGCATTCGGCAATCGTGGCGCGGTCTCATCCGGAGGGGAATCATGAGCGCACATGAAAGTATGGAGCACGCGGAGCATGCCGAGCATGCGTCGGGCGAGAACAGGAAGATCGCGCTCCTGATCGCCGTGATCGCGCTCTGCCTGGCGCTGTCCGAGACGCTCGGCAAGGGCGCCCAGACCGAATCGATCAGCAAGAATGTCGAGGCCTCCAACCTCTGGGCCTTCTTCCAGGCCAAGAGCATCCGCCGCACCGCGGTGCAGACCGCCGCCGAGCAGGGCAAGCTGAACCTCGCCACCACCACCGACGAGGCGGCCAAGGCCGCGCTGCAGAAGCAGATCGACGACTGGCAGAAGACCGCGGCGCGCTACCGCTCGGAGCCGGAGACGGGCGAGGGCTCCGAGCAACTCTCCGAGCGCGCCAAGCACGCCGAGCATGAGCGCGACGAGGCCACCGCGAAGTATCATCACTTCGAGCTTGCCTCCGCCGCCTTCCAGATCGCGATCGTGCTGGCATCCGCAACCATCATCACCGGCATCGCCGCGCTGGCCTGGGTATCCGGCCTGGTGACGCTCGCCGGCGTCCTGATGACCGTGCTCGGTCTATTCCAGCCGCACCTGCTGCCTTTGCATTGAGGCGGACGATTTCGCTCTGTAACCGTCATCCTGAGGAGCCGCGAAGCGGCGTCTCGAAGGATGAATCGGCCACCAGCTGGGCCGTGCATCCTTCGAGACGCGCGCAAAAGCGCGCTCCTCAGGATGACGGAATTGTAGAGTTCAAAGAACCTTGCTGGTCTGATGCACGCTTTTGCGGAAGCGTGCGATCAGGCGCAACGTGCGTGCGGTCCAACCCTCGCCGTCGCCGGTGATCATCTCGCGGATGCGCCGCTTGACCGGCTCGACCAGCGCGGTGGCCTTGGCGCGCAGCGCCATCACGAAATTATAGAGCGCCTCGAACCAGGGCATCTCCAGCAGCTTCGACCGCGTCACGTCGAACAGGAAGGCCGTGACGCCGACGCCGACGATCTTGGCGAACAGGATCAGCGAGACCGCACTGAACCAGTATTGATTCGCCAAGAGCCAGAGCCCGACCAGCTTCAGCGGAAACAACGGGATCAGCGGCACGACGAAGACGATCAGCGTCATCGCCGGCGACAGCGAATCGACCCGGTCCGCGAGCCATTGCTTGAGCGCATGCAGCGGAATCCACGCCACCACGCGGGCCACGATCGGCTCGAGGTGATCCCACAGCCAGGCCTCGATCAGGAAGATGATCGCAAGCAGGACCCAGAACGGCTGAAGCAGGCGGCGCAACATCGCTATGATCTTGAAGCGCGATGAATCATCGCGCTTCAGCTCCTCGTTTGAGCATGATCCTCTCGGAAAACCGCTTCACACTTTTCCGGATCACGCTCCAGCCGGCTCGCGCCGGACGTTCGATCACATATGGATGGCGCGCTTGCCCACCGCAAGCGCAGCTTCCTTGATCGCCTCGGAGCGGGTCGGATGGGCGTGGCAGGTGCGCGCCAGATCTTCGGCCGAACCGCCGAATTCCATCAGAACGCAGGCTTCATGGATCATTTCGCCGGCCTCGATGCCGACAATGTGCACGCCGAGCACCCGGTCGGTCTTCGCATCTGCGAGAACCTTCACGAAGCCGTCGGTGGTCTGGTTGACCTTGGAGCGGCCGTTCGCGGTGAACGGGAATTTGCCGACGGTATAGGCGACGCCGGCCTGCTTGAGGTCTTCCTCGGTCTTGCCGACCGACGACACTTCCGGGGTGGTATACACAACACCTGGAATGACGTCGTAGTTCACATGGCCGGCCTGGCCCGCGATGATCTCGGCGCAGGCCACGCCCTCGTCTTCCGCCTTGTGCGCGAGCATCGGCCCGGCCACGACGTCGCCGATCGCGTAGATCCCCTTCACATTGGTCGAGAAGTGCTGATCGATCGCGACGCGGCCGCGATTGTCGAGCGCAACGCCGGCTTCCTTCAGCCCGAGACCCTCGGTGTACGGCACGCGGCCGATGCAGACCAGCACGACGTCGGCCTCGATGGTCTCCGCGGCACCGCCGGCGGCCGGCTCGACCTTGGCCTGCAACGTCTTGCCAGACGTGTCGACCGAGGTGACCTTGGCGCCGAGCTTGAAGGCAAAACCCTGCTTCTCCAGGATGCGCTGGAATTGCTTGGCCACTTCGCCGTCCATGCCGGGCAGGATGCGGTCGAGGAATTCCACCACGGTGACCTTGGCACCGAGACGGTGCCAGACCGAGCCGAGCTCGAGCCCGATCACGCCGGCGCCCACGATCAAGAGGCTGCCCGGCACCTTCTCCAGCGACAGCGCGCCGGTCGACGACACGATGCGCTTCTCGTCGATCTCGATGCCCTTCAGCCGCGCGATGTCCGAGCCGGTGGCGATCACGATGTTCTTGGTCTCGACGGTCTCGGCCTTGCCGTCGCCGGAGATCTCGACCTTGCCGGCACCGAGGATCTTGCCGGTGCCCTTGAGCACGTCGATCTTGTTCTTTTTCATCAGGAACTCGACGCCCTTGACGTTGCCGTCGATGCCCTGCTGCTTGAAGTTCATCATCGCCGGCAGATCGAGCTTCGGCGCCGGGACGCTGACGCCCATCTTGGCGAAGGAGTGCCCGGCTTCCTCGAACATCTCGGAGGCGTGCAGCAGCGCCTTCGAGGGCATGCAGCCGACGTTGAGACAGGTGCCGCCCAGCGTCGCGTTCTTCTCGACGACGGCAACCTTCATGCCGAGCTGTGCCGCGCGGATCGCGCAGACATATCCGCCGGGTCCGGTGCCGATGACAACGAGATCGTAAGAAGCCATGATGGAAGGTCCTGTAGCTAAATTCCGTGATAATTATGCGGGCGCGATCTTGTTGGCAGACCGGCGCCCGCTCTTGAATGTGGCCTAGCGACCGCCCGACACGTCGAGGATCGCGCTGGTGACGTAGGACGCCTCGTCCGAAATCAGCCAGACGATGGCGTTGGCGATTTCGTCCGCGGTGCCGACGCGCTTCATCGGCACCAGATGGGCCAGCCGATGCGCGCGATCAGGCTCGCCGCCGGCGGCATGGATATCGGTATCGATCAGACCGGGACGAATCCCGGCGACGCGGATGCCTTCATTGGCGACTTCGTAGCCGAGGCCGACGGTGAAGGAATCGATCGCGCCCTTGGAGGCGGCATAATCGACATAGGTGTTGGGCGCGCCGAGCTTGGCCGCGACCGAGGACAGGTTGACGATGACGCCGCCCTTGCCGCCATGTTTGGTCGACAGCCGCTTCACCGCCTCGCGCGCGCACAGGATGCTGCCGGTGACGTTCACCGCCATCATCTGCTGGATGCGCTCGGCCGACATCTCGTCGACGCGCACGCCGCTCTTGCCGACGATGCCGGCATTGTTGACGAGCGCGCCGAGCGTGCCGAAGCCATCGGCGGCCTTGAACAGCGCCAGGATATCCTGCTCGCTGCCGACGTCGCACTTCACCGCGATCGCCTTGCCGTTCTTCGCTTCGATCGCGGCGACGACCTCGTTGGCCGCGGCCTGGTTCGTGGCGTAGCCGACCACGACGCGATAGCCGCGCGCGGCGGCAGCAAGCGCGGTAGCGCGGCCGATGCCGCGGCTGCCGCCGGTGATGACAACGACCTTATCCGTCACATTGATCCCCGATCATGAGCACCCAACAAATCGCGACGCCCGAGCCGGTCGGGCGTCGCGCGCGAACGACCTCAGAGATCCAGCACCAGGCGGGCCGGATCTTCCAGGCTCTCCTTGACGCGCACCAGGAAGGTGACCGCTTCCTTGCCGTCGATCACGCGGTGATCGTAGGACAGCGCCAGATACATCATCGGGCGCACCTCGATCTTGCCGCCGACCACCATCGGCCGCTCCTGGATCTTGTGCATGCCGAGGATGCCGGACTGCGGCGCGTTGAGGATCGGCGTCGACATCAGCGAGCCGTAGATGCCGCCATTGGTGATGGTGAAGGTGCCGCCCTGCATCTCGTCGATCTTGAGCTGACCGTCGCGGGCGCGGCGGCCGAAGTCGGCGATCGACTTCTCGATCTCGGCGATCGACTTGTGGTCGCAGTCGCGCACGACAGGCACGACGAGGCCACGGTCGGTGCCGACAGCAACGCCGATGTGGTAGTAGTTCTTGTAGATCAGGTCGGAGCCGTCGATCTCGGCGTTGACGGCCGGAATGTCCTTCAGCCCCTGCACCACCGCCTTGGTGAAGAAGCCCATGAAGCCGAGCTTCGAGCCGTGCTTCTTCTCGAACGTGTCCTTGTAGAGCGCGCGCAGCTTCATCACCTCGGTCATGTCGACCTCGTTGAAGGTGGTCAGCATGGCGGCGGTGTTCTGCACGTCCTTGAGGCGGCGCGCGATGGTCTGGCGCAGCCGGGTCATCTTGACCCGCTCCTCGCGCGCGGCATCGTCGGCCGGCGAGGGCGCACGGACCTGCACGGCGGCCGCCGGCTGGTTGACCGGCGTTGGCGCCGAGGCGGCCTTCTCGATCGCAGCGAGCATGTCGCCCTTGGTGACGCGGCCGTCCTTGCCGGAGCCCGGAACGGTGGAGGCATCGACGCCGCTTTCGGCCGACAGCTTGCGCACCGACGGCGCCAGCGGCGCGTCCGCCGGCGGAGCCTTCGGCGCGGCAGGCGCCGCCGCGGGAGCGGCGGCAGCGGGCGCGGCGGCCTTGGCGGGAGCGGCGGCAGCAGCAGCCGGCTTGGCGGCAACAGCGCCGTCATTGATCTGGCCGAGCAGCGCGCCCACGGCGACGGTCTCGCCATCCTTGGCGATGATCTCGCCGAGCGTGCCGGCGACCGGCGCGGGCACCTCGATGGTGACCTTGTCGGTCTCCAGCTCCACCAACGGCTCGTCCACTGCGACGGCCTCACCGGCCTTCTTGAACCAGCGGCCGATGGTGGCCTCGGTCACGGATTCGCCGAGCGTTGGAACGCGAATTTCAGTCATGGTCTTTTCCTCGATAACCTTGCGGTCGAAAAATTTATCCGGCCACCACCCGCCAAAGCGGACGACCCGGTCCTCCGTGACGACAGCACCTGTGCTGAATGACGCGGATACCGGATGCCCCGCCCCGGTGCGCGTTTGCGCACAGGGCGGGGCATGGCTGCAGTGAAGATCGTTAGTTCAGTGCGTCGTCGAGCAGCGCCTTGAGCTGCGCCAGGTGTTTCGACATCAGACCGGTGGCGGTCGCTGCCGATGCCGGACGGCCGGCATAGCGCGGACGCTTGTTGGCTGCGTTGACCTGGTTCAGCACCCATTCCAGATAGGGCTCGATGAAGTGCCAGGAGCCCATGTTGCGGGGCTCTTCCTGGCACCAGACCATCTCCGCGTTCTTGAAGCGGCCGAACTCCTGCACCAGCGCCTTGAGCGGCACCGGGTAGAGCTGCTCGATGCGCATCAGATAGATGTCGTCGATGCCGCGCTTCTCGCGCTCCTCGTACAGGTCGTAATAGACCTTGCCGGAGCACAGCACGACGCGACGGATCTTGTCGTCCGGCACCAGCTTGATCTTCTCGTCCGGCAGCATCTGCGCGTCATCGTACAGGATGCGGTGGAACGTGGCGTTCTTGCCGAGCTCGTCGAGCCGCGACACCGCGCGCTTGTGGCGCAGCAGCGACTTCGGCGTCATCAGGATCAGCGGCTTGCGGATCTCGCGATGCAGCTGGCGCCGCAGCACGTGGAAGTAGTTCGCCGGCGTGGTCGGATTGACCACCTGCATATTGTCCTCGGCGCACATCTGCAGATAGCGCTCGAGGCGCGCGGAGGAATGCTCCGGTCCCTGCCCCTCATAGCCGTGCGGCAGCAGGCAGACGAGGCCCGACATGCGCAGCCATTTGCGTTCGCCGGAGGAGATGAACTGGTCGAACACCACCTGGGCGCCGTTGGCGAAGTCGCCGAACTGGGCTTCCCAGAGCGCCAGCGCATTCGGCTCGGCCAGCGAGTAGCCGTATTCGAAGCCGAGCACCGCCTCTTCCGACAGCAGCGAGTTGATGACCTCGTAATGGCCGGTGTCTTCGCCGCCGAGATGGTTGAACGGCGTGTAGCGGCTCTCGTCCTCCTGGTCGATCAGCACCGAATGGCGCTGCGAGAAGGTGCCGCGCTCGGAATCCTGGCCGGACAGCCGCACATGATGGCCTTCCTGCAGCAGCGTGCAGAACGCCAGCGCCTCGCCGGTCGCCCAGTCGATCCCGATCCCGCTGTCGATCGCCTTGGCGCGGTTGTCGAGGAAACGCTGGATGGTGCGGTGGACGCGGAAGCCATCCGGCACCTTGGTGATCTTGCGGCCGATGTCCTTGAGTACGGCAACATCGACGCCGGTGACGCCGCGGCGGGCGTCTTCTTCCTGATCGGCCGACTTGAACCCGGCCCACTTGCCGTCGAGCCAGTCGGCCTTGTTCGGCTTGTAGCCCGAGCCGGCTTCGAGCTCGGCATCGAGCCGCGCGCGCCAGTCGGCCTTGGCCTTCTCGACCTCGCCGTCGGTCAACACGCCGTCAGCGACCAGCCGCTTGGCGTAGATTTCCAGCGTCGTCGGGTGCGCGGCGATCTTCTTGTACATCACCGGCTGGGTGAACGCGGGCTCGTCGCCCTCGTTGTGGCCGTGGCGCCGGTAGCAGAACATGTCGATCACGACCGGCTTGTGGAATTTCTGCCGGAACTCGATCGCGACCTTGGCCGCGAACACCACGGCCTCCGGATCGTCGCCGTTGACGTGGAAGATCGGCGCATCGATCATCTTCGCGACGTCGGACGGATAGGGCGACGAGCGCGAGTAGCGCGGATAGGTGGTGAAGCCGATCTGGTTGTTGACGATGAAGTGCAGCGAGCCGCCGGTGCGATAGCCCTTCAGGTCGGACAGGCTGAAGCACTCCGCCACCACGCCCTGGCCCGCGAACGCCGCGTCGCCATGCATCAAAAGCGGCAACACCGAGATGCGCATGTCCGGCGGATCGCCGTGCTGATCCTGCTTGGCGCGCACCTTGCCCATCACGACCGGATCGACGATCTCGAGATGCGACGGATTTGCAGTCAGCGACAGATGGATGCTGTTGCCGTCGAACTCGCGGTCCGAGGAGGCGCCGAGGTGATACTTGACGTCGCCGGAGCCTTCGACCGAGTCCGGGTTGGCCGAGCCGCCCTTGAATTCATGGAACAGGGCGCGGTGCGGCTTGCCCATCACCTGGGTCAGCACGTTGAGGCGGCCGCGATGCGGCATGCCGACCACGATCTCCTTCACGCCGAGATTGCCGCCGCGCTTGATGATCTGCTCCAGCGCCGGGATCAGCGATTCGCCGCCGTCGAGGCCGAAGCGCTTGGTGCCGGTGAACTTGGTGTCGCAGAACTTCTCGAAGCCGTCGGCCTCGATCAGCTTGTTGAGGATCGCGCGGCGTCCCTCGGGCGTGAAGCTGATCTCCTTGTCCGGACCCTCGATGCGCTCCTGGATCCACGCCTTCTGCGCGGCATTGGAGATGTGCATGAACTCGACGCCGAGCGTCTGGCAGTAGGTGCGCTCGCAGATCTGCACGATCTCGCGCAGCGTGCCGTATTCGAGGCCGAGCACGTGATCGAGGAAGATCTTGCGGTCGAAGTCGGCTTCGGTGAAGCCGTAGGAGCGCGGATCGAGCTCCTCGCGATCGCGCGGCGCCTCGATGCCGAGCGGATCGAGCTTGGCGTGGAAATGGCCGCGCATGCGGTAGGCGCGGATCAGCATCAAGGCGCGAACCGAATCGCGGGTCGCCTGATGCACGTCGGCGTCGGAAAGCTCGGTGCCCTTGGCCTGCGCTTTCGCCGCAAGCTTGGTGCCGACCGCCTTCTCGACCTGGGCCCAGTTGCCGTCGAGCGCCGAGGTCAGCTCGTCGCGCGGCGTCACCGGCCAGTTGGCGCGGCCCCACGAGGCCCCCTCGGCGTTCTTCTGCACGTCGGCCGGGGCGTCCTTCAGGCTCTTGAAGAAATCCTGCCATTCGGCGTCGACCGAGGATGGGTCCTGCTCGTAACGGGCATAGAGGTCGTCGATGTAGGCGGCGTTGGTGCCCTGCAGGAATGAGGAGAGTGCAAAAGCGGCGTTCGCGTCTTGGCGAGACATGGGGCAGTCCTGGTGATTTTTTCGGTTCGCGCGTAGGAGACGGCGCTGATGCCGGTCTGGAAGTGCGCCGGCTGGATGGGATATCCTTTACCCTATCTAGGACGGATATTCCTGCCTAAAAGAACTAAGAAATGAATATATTTTCAGTTCTTATCGAGCGGCCGCTGCGCCGTTAATATGCTCAAATAGATGTGGTTCCGGACGGAAATCCCGCCGGAACCATGTCGTGATCCAGGTAAGTTCCGCGTGGCGGCGGTTACTTCAGCATCTCGGCGAGCGTATGCCCGAGCCGCGCCGGCGACGGCGAAACCTTGATGCCGGCCGCTTCCATCGCCGCGGTCTTGGAACCGGCGTCGCCCTTGCCGCCCGAGATGATCGCGCCGGCATGGCCCATGCGGCGGCCGGGAGGTGCGGTGACACCGGCAATGAAGCCGACCATCGGCTTCTTGCGGCCGCGCTTGGCCTCGTCCTTGAGGAACTGGGCGGCATCCTCCTCGGCGGAACCGCCGATCTCGCCGATCATGACGATCGATTTGGTGTTGTCGTCGGCCAGGAACATTTCCAGCACGTCGATGAATTCGGTACCCTTGACCGGGTCGCCGCCGATGCCGACTGCGGTGGTCTGGCCGAGGCCTTCCTGGGTGGTCTGGAACACCGCCTCATAGGTCAGGGTGCCGGAGCGGGAGACGATGCCGACCGAGCCGGGCTTGAAGATGTTGGCCGGCATGATGCCGATCTTGCATTCGCCGGCGGTCATCACACCGGGGCAGTTCGGCCCGATCAGCCGCGACTTCGAGCCGGACAGCGAGCGCTTCACGCGCACCATGTCGAGCACCGGGATGCCCTCGGTGATGCAGACGATCAGCGGGATCTCGGCGTCGATCGCCTCGCAGATCGCGTCCGCCGCGCCGGGCGGCGGCACATAGACCACGCTGGCATCGGCGCCGGTCTTGGCGCGCGCCTCGGCGACGGTGTCGAACACTGGCAGATTGAGATGGGTCGAGCCGCCTTTGCCGGGCGCCACGCCGCCGACCATCTTGGTGCCATAAGCGATCGCCGCTTCCGAATGGAACGTGCCGTTCTTGCCGGTGAAGCCCTGACAGATGACCTTGGTGTTCTTGTCGATCAGAATGGACATGGTTCGAGATGCTTTCGCGAGACAGCGGTGAAGGGTTAGTGGATACGCCGGTACACGCCGGTGAGCACGTCGGCCCACCCTTCCGCGTCAGGCGAGAACTGGATCTTCATGGTGTAGGTGTTGTCGTCGACGACCTCGTAGACGTGACGGGCATTGCCGCGCAGCGAGCCGCGCACCAGGATCAGCGACTTGCCCGCCCAGCCGCCGGAGGCCGGCGACGGCGGGTAGTAGCCGAGCGAATCGTGCCAGAACAACCGGTAGGCGCGATCCTCGCGGTCGTAGGTGAAGACGCCGTGGGTGGCGAAGCTCTCCTTGCCGTCGCGGGTCTGCACGCTGTCCTGGATCAGGTAGAAGCCGTTGAGCGCGATGCGCGCAACGACATGCGAGGTGGCCGGACCGCCCGCGGTCCAGCGCGACGGATAGACCATCTCTTCGCCGTTCCACTCGCCCGCGAAGACCGCAAGCTTGCGGTGTTCATCCAGCGGCGTCGGGGCGTCGAGATGATCGGCCATCGTTAGCCTCCCTTGACGGCTTTCACGATCTTCTGCGCGGCGTCGTCGAGATTGTCGGCGGCGAGGACATTGAGACCGCTGTCGCGGATGATCTTCTTGCCGAGCTCGACATTGGTGCCTTCAAGACGCACCACCAGCGGCACCTTGAGGCCGACCTGCTTCACCGCGGCGACCACGCCCTCGGCGATCACGTCGCACTTCATGATGCCGCCGAAGATGTTGACCAGGATGCCCTTCACGTTCGGATCGGCGGTGATGATCTTGAAGGCGGCTGCGACCTTCTCGACGCTGGCGCCGCCGCCGACGTCGAGGAAGTTCGCCGGCTCCATGCCGTAGAGCTTGATGATGTCCATCGTCGCCATGGCGAGGCCGGCGCCGTTGACCATGCAGCCGATCGTACCGTCGAGCGCGACGTAGTTGAGGTCGTATTTCGACGCCTCGATCTCCTTGGCGTCTTCCTCGGTCTCGTCGCGCAGCGCGACCACGTCCGGGTGGCGGTACAGCGCGTTGCTGTCGAACGACACCTTGGCGTCGAGCACGCGGAGCTGGCTCTGCTTGGTGACGACCAGCGGATTGATCTCGAGCATCGCCATATCCTTGGCGACGAAGGCGTTATAGAGCTGGGCCGTCAGCTTCTCGGCCTGCTTGGCGAGATCGCCCTTCAGCTTCAGCGCCTCGGCAACGGTGCGGCCGTGATGCGGCATGATCCCGGTGGCGGGATCGACCGAGAACGAGATGATCTTTTCCGGGGTCGAATGCGCGACGTCCTCGATGTTGACACCGCCTTCGGTCGACACCACGAAGGAGATTTCCGAGGTCTCGCGATTGACCAGGATCGAGAGGTAGAACTCCTTGTCGATGTCGGAGCCTTCCTCGATGTAGAGGCGGTTGACCTGCTTGCCGTGCGAGCCGGTCTGCACCGTGACCAGCGTCGCGCCGAGCATCTGCTTGGCGAATTCGTCGACCTCGGCGACCGATTTGGCGATGCGGACGCCGCCCTTGTCGCCGGCGGATGCTTCCTTGAACTTGCCCTTGCCGCGGCCGCCGGCATGGATCTGGCTCTTCACCACCCAGATCGGGGCCGGGGAGCTGCTTGGCCGCCGCATCGGCGTCTTCCGGCTTCAGCACCGCGACGCCGCGCGAGATCGGCACGCCGAATTCGTGCAGCAGTGCCTTGGCCTGGTATTCATGGATATTCATGGAAAGAGGCTCCCAAACCCTCGTGCGCCGAACTTCGCGTCAGACTTAACGCTGGCATACCATATACCAAGGCTCGCGCAACTACAAAATCCGCCGGAATTTCATCACCTTGCGTCCGACAGGCGATCGAAATCGCCTATCGGGCGATTGCCGAACGCGATTACTTGCCGAGCAGATCGGGCGCGATCTTCTTGCAGGCGTCGACCAGGCCCTGCACCGCGCCGACCGACTTGTCGAACGCTTCGCGGTCCTTGCCGGCAAGCTCGATCTCGACGACGCGCTCGACACCCTTGGAGCCGATCACGGTGGGCACGCCGACATACATGTCCCTCACGCCGTACTCGCCGTTGAGATAGGCGGCGCAGGGCAGCACGCGCTTCTTGTCCTTCAGATAGCTCTCGGCCATCGCGATCGCGGATGCGGCCGGCGCGTAGAAGGCCGAACCGGTCTTGAGCAGATTGACGATCTCGGCGCCGCCGTTGCGGGTGCGGTCGACGATCTCGTCGATGCGCGCCTGCGAAGTCCAGCCCATCTTGACGAGGTCGGGCAGCGGAATGCCGGCAACCGTCGAGTAGCGGGTCAGCGGCACCATGGTGTCGCCGTGGCCGCCGAGCACGAAGGCGGTGACGTCTTCGACCGAGACGTTGAATTCGTCGGCCAGGAAATAGCGGAAGCGCGCGGAGTCGAGCACGCCGGCCATGCCGACCACCTTCTTGTGCGGCAGGCCCGAGGCCTTCTGCAACGCCCAGACCATCGCGTCCAGCGGGTTGGTGATGCAGATGACGAAGGCGTCCGGCGCGTACTTCTTGATGCCGGCGCCGACCTGCTCCATGACCTTGAGGTTGATCGAGAGGAGATCGTCGCGGCTCATGCCGGGCTTGCGCGGCACGCCGGCGGTGACGATGCAGACCTTGGCGCCGTCGAGCGCTTCATAGGAATTGGCGCCGACCAGGTTGGAGTCGAAGCCGTCGACCGGCGACGACTGCGCGATGTCGAGTGCCTTGCCCTGCGGCACGCCCTCGGCGATATCGAACAGCACGACGTCTCCGAGTTCCTTGAGGCCGACGAGGTGCGCCAGCGTTCCGCCGATCTGTCCGGAGCCAATCAGTGCAATCTTGTCGCGTGCCATGGGAAATCAGTCCTTTGAACTGGTGCAGGAGGGAGGGAAGTCGGTTGCAAGGGTGGTTATCCCTTTCGAATGATCCATTCAAGTCGGCCTGCAAGTCGGCCTGCAAGTCAGCCTGTAAGTCAGCCTTTAAGTCACGGCCTGCCCGATTGCGGGCCCTGCCTGCAATTCGATCAGGCATGCCAGCAGCATCCTCCCGGAGACACGAAAAGTTGCTCCGAACCGGACCACGCGCAAGAGCGAATTTCGAGCTGGATTTCAGGTCTCGACCAGCCCGGTCGTCGCGCCGCTTGCGGCAGAATCCTTCCGGCCGTGCGGCAGCGCCAAATAGGATTCCGAGCTCATTTCGATCAGGCGCGAGGCCGTGCGCTTGAACTCCATCGCCTCGACGCCGTCGTCGGCAAGGTACAGCGACACCGGATCGGCTGCCGCCGAGGCCATCAGCTTCACGGCATTGTCATAGAGCGTGTCGATCAGCGAGATGAATCGCTTGGCGGCATTGCGCTCGGCGTAGTCCATCACCGGAACGTGGTCGATCAGGATGGTGTGGTAGTCGTGCGCCAGCCTCAGATAGTCGGAGGCGGCAAGCGGCTTCTCGCAGATCTCGGCAAAGCTGAAACGCGCGACGCCGTGCGACGAGCACGGCACGTGCAGCACGCGCCCCTTGATCGCGATGTCGCGTGCCTTGCACGGCGCATTGCCGGTCATCTTGCGCCAGGCCGCGTCGAGCTCGGCATCGGCCGCTTGATCCGCCGGCACCAGCCACATCTTGACGCCGAACAGTTTTTCCAGCCGGAAATCGGTGCGCGCATCGAGCCGCAGCACGTCCATATGGTCGGAGATCTGCGCGATGAACGGCAGGAACAGCGCGCGATTGAGGCCGCCCTTGTAGAGATCCTCAGGCGCCACGTTCGAGGTCGCGACCACGACGGTGCCGAGATCGAACAGCCTCGCGAACAGCCGGCCGAGGATCATCGCGTCCGCGATGTCGGTGACGTGGAATTCGTCGAAGCAGAGCAGCCAGGCCTCGTCGAAGATCGCCTGCGCGGTGAGCGCGATCACGTCGCCGTCTGCAATCTCGCCGCGCGCGATCTGCTGACGATAGCCGTAGATCCGCTCATGTGCCTCGGCCATGAATTCGTGGAAATGCGCGCGGCGCTTGTGCTCGACCGGGCTCTGCTGGAAGAACAGATCCATCAGCATGGTCTTGCCGCGGCCGACCTCGCCATGGACGTAGAGACCGCGCGGCGGCTTGTCGTCCTTGTCGCCGCCGAACAGCCGGCCGAACAGGCCCTGCTTGCGCTGCGGCTTGTAGCTCGCGAGCCGCTCCTCCAGCGCGCCGAACGCATCGGCGGCGCGGGCCTGCGCGGGATCAGCCTCGATCGCGCCGGAGGCGACCAGGGCTTTGTAGTGCTCGAGAAAGGAACTGGGCGAGGTGGACAGCATGGGCCCACCTTACGGCCCTACTGCGCGCCAAATTGCAAGCCGTGAATTGTGCCATTGGGGTATGCAAGCGCGAACCCTTGCATACCACGGCCGGCCACACGGCCTTGCCAGGTGTCTGGCACCACGATCTGCGAGCCCTTACGCGCAGAGGTCGTAGGAATCCTCGACCACGTAAGGGCCGCCGCCTGTCGACGCGCGCGACGAGAACAGCACGAAGCGGTCCGCCATGAAGCTGCGGCTCGGGAAGTAGCCGCGCACCGACAGATAATCCGCGACGTCCCGGCTCGATGCATCATGCAGACGCGCGAGCGTGACATGTGGCGTGAATTTCCTGCCCTCCGGATCGAGCCCCATCCGCTGCATCATCCGCTCGAGCTCGGCTTGCAGTTCGATCAACGGCCGGCTGGGCTCGACGGCGGCAACCACCGCGCGCGGCTTGCGTCCGCCGAAGCTCGACAGGCCCTGCAATTTGACCTCGAACGGTTTGCGGTTCACCCGAAACAGCATCGTCGCGATCTCGTTGGCCCAGAGGCCGTCGATATCGCCGATGAAGCGCAGGGTGACGTGATAATTTTCGGGATCGATCCAGCGAGCGCCGGGAAGGCCACCACGCAAGCTGGAGAGGGATTGGCCGATATCGGCCGGAATTTCCAGACCAGTGAACAGACGCGGCATCGCTTTAATCCTCGATGCTTGGCGCGGGTTTTGGGAGCCCGCACCCTGTAACAAGCCCGGCGACGAATCACCGATGCCTATTTGTACCCGAGATATGTGACTCTGCGAAGCATGACCCGTTAACAGCTCGTAAACCTACGGACCCGACACGGCGCACTGCCTGCGTTTCAACTGCGTTGCCCGGATAATGCGCCGAGAAGTGCCTCCACCGTGGGCAGTATATTCTTCACAACGATGTCCACACCTTCCGCCGTCGGATGCATGCCGTCGGCCTGGTTGAACTTCTGATTAGCAGCAACGCCATCGAGGAAGAACGGATAAAGCGGTACGCCGAGGGATTTCGCCAAATCCGGATAGATCGCGTTGAACTTCGCTGCATACTCACTGCCATAGTTCGGCGGCGCAAGCATGCCGCACAAGAGCACGGCAATCTTGCGCGCCTGCAACTTAGTGATGATGTCGGAGAGCGCGGCACGCGTCACCGCGGGATCGATGCCGCGCAGGGCATCATTGGCACCGAGTTCGACGATCACCGCATCGGTTCCATCGGCCACCGACCAGTCGAGCCGCTCGCGGCCGCCGGAGGCGGTATCGCCGGACACCCCCGCATTGGTCATATCGACCTTTATCCCCTTGGCTTCCAAGGCTTTTTGCAGCCGAACCGGAAATGCCGCCGAGCCCGGGAGACCGTAACCGGCGCTCAGGGAATCGCCCAGGACCACCATCCTGATGGGTTTCACGGAGCCTTGCGCCGGGCCTTTGTCGGCTCCGTCCCCAGATCCCGGCGTCTGCGCACTTGCCACCGTCATCAAGCCCATAAGCAACACGAGTATGTGCACGACAATTCTCAACCGGCCCTCGACCGCAGCCGCGGAAGTGCCATATGACCGAACCATGGACAGTCTCATCGCATCCTCTTCACTGACCGACGTCGAGCCGGACACCATTGCCGTCAGGAACGTCAATCTCTCGCTCGGCACCGGCGCGGCACGGGTTCATATCCTGAAAGATATCAGCCTTCGTGTGGCAGCGGGCGAGGCGATCGGCCTGATCGGCCCGTCGGGCTCGGGCAAGTCGACCTTGCTGATGGTGATGGCGGGGCTTGAACGTCCTGACGGCGGAGAAGTGGTCGTCGACGGCACCTCGTTCAATGCCCTCGATGAAGATGCGCTGGCGCGCTTCCGCGGCCGCCAGGTCGGCATCGTGTTCCAGTCGTTCCATCTGATCCCGACCATGACGGCGCTGGAGAATGTCGCCGTGCCGCTCGAACTTGCCGGCAATCCCGATGCGGCTGCGCGCGCCGCACAGGAGCTGCAATCGGTCGGGCTCGGCGAACGGCTGCATCACTATCCGACGCAGCTCTCCGGCGGCGAGCAGCAGCGCGTCGCGATCGCGCGCGCGCTGGCGCCCGATCCCGCGATCCTGGTCGCCGACGAGCCGACCGGAAATCTCGACGAGACGACGGGCAAGCAGATCGTCGATCTGCTGTTCACCAAGCACGCCGAGCGCGGCATGACGTTGGTGCTGGTGACGCATGACCTCGCGCTCGCGCAGCGCTGCGACCGCGTGGTGCGGCTGCGCTCCGGCCGCATCGACGGACAATCCGCGACATGAGCATTGCGTCCGACGTCGCGGTGCAAGTCCGTACCCAGGGCCGCGCGTCGTCGCTTGCCTTCCGTTACGCGCTGCGCGAACTGCGCGGCGGCCTGCGCGGGTTCTATGTCTTCATCGCCTGCATCGCGCTCGGCGTGATGGCGATCGCCGGTGTCGGCTCGGTTGCAGCGAGCCTCGGCGATGGCCTGTCGCGCGAGGGCCGCACGCTGCTCGGCGGCGACGTCGCGTTCTCGCTGATCTCGCGCGAGGCCAAGCCCGACGAAGTCGCGTATCTGCGCACCCGCGGCGAGGTCTCGGTTGCGGCCACGCTGCGCGCGATGGCCCGCAGTGGCGACGGCAAGCTGGCGCTGGTCGAGCTCAAGGCGGTCGACGGCAAATATCCGATGCTCGGCGAGCTGACGCTCGAGCCGGGCATGCCGATCGCCGATCTGCTCGCCGAGCGCGACGGCGTTTTTGGCGCGGGTGCCGATTCGACTTTGCTGGCGCGGCTCGACCTCAAGCTCGGCGACCGCGTCACCATCGGCAGTGCGACCTACCAGATCCGCAGCGTGGTCGCGGCCGAGCCCGACAAGCTCGCCGGCGGCGTCGGGCTCGGCCCGCGCTTCCTGATCAGCGAAGCCAGCCTGCGCGCCACCGACCTGCTGCAACCTGGCAGCCTGGTGCGCTGGATCTACCGGGTGAAGCTGCCCGACGGCGCCAACGACGATCGCGCCACCACCGCGCTGATCGACGGCGCGCGGGCCGCGGCGCCGGAGGCCGGCTGGGAGGTCCGCAGCCGCAGCAACGCCTCGCCGCAGCTCGAACGCACCATCAACCGCTTCACCCAGTTCCTGACCCTGGTCGGCCTTGCCGCCCTGCTGGTCGGCGGCGTCGGCGTCGCCAACGCAGTGAAAAGCCATATCGACCGCCGCCGCGACGTGATCGCCTCGTTCAAGGCGCTCGGCGCCACCGGCCGCGACGTCTTCACGATCTACTGCACCCAGGTCGTGGTGCTGGCCGGAATCGGCTCGGTGATCGGGCTTGCGCTCGGCGCCGCGCTGCCTTTCGTCATCGTCGGCCTGTTCGGCAAGCTGCTGCCGCTGCCGGTGGTGCCGGCCCTGCATCCCGACGAGCTCGCGCTCTCCTTCATCTATGGCCAGCTCACTGCGCTGGCGTTCGGGCTGTGGCCGCTCGGCAGGGTCCACGACGTGCCGGTCGCCGCGCTGTTCCGGGAAACCGTCACCAGCGAGTGGCATCGCCCGCGCTGGAGCTATCTCGCGCTGATGGCCGTGGTGATCGCATTGCTGATCGGCGTTGCGATCGGGCTGGCCTATGACAAGCGGGTCGCCACCGTGTTCGTCGCCTCGTCGATCGCAGTGTTCCTGCTGCTGCGCGGCATCGCCGAGATCCTGATGGCGGTGGCGCGGCGGCTGCCGCGCAGCCGCATCACCATGCTGCGGCTCGCGATCGCCAACATCCACCGGCCGGGCGCGCTGACGCCGTCGGTCGTGCTGTCGCTTGGGCTCGGGCTCGCGGTGCTCGTCACCATCACCCAGATCGACGGCAATCTGCGCCGGCAATTCCTGGCCGCGCTGCCGGAGCGGGCGCCGTCGTTCTTCTTCATCGACATCCCCTCCACCGAGGCCGACCGCTTTGCCGCCTTCCTGGGTCAGATCGCCGCCGGCTCAACCGTCGAGGACGTCCCGATGCTGCGCGGGCGCATCGTCGCCGCGCGCGGCGTCAAGGCCGATCAGCTCAAGCCGTCGGTCGATTCGGAATGGGTGCTGCAAAGCGACCGCGGCCTCACCTATACCGGCGAGATTCCCAAGGGCTCGAAGATCGTCGAGGGCGAATGGTGGGGCCCCGACTACAGCGGACCTCCGCTGGTCTCGATGGAGAAGAAGATCGCCGACGGCCTCGCCCTGAAGATCGGCGACGAGGTCGTGGTCAACGTGCTCGGCCGCGACGTGCCGGCGAAGATCGCCAATCTGCGCAACATCGACTGGCAGGGCCTCGGCATCAATTTCGTGCTGGTGTTCTCGCCGAACGCCTTCAAGGGCGCACCGCACAGCCACGTCGCCACCCTGACGGAGCCGCACGCAAGCTCGACCCAGGCGGGCGCTGACGATGATGCGCGCATCATCAAGCAGGTCGCCGATGCGTTTCCGATGGTGACGAGCGTGCGGGTCCGCGAGGCGCTGGAGACGGTCGGCAGCGTCGTCAGCAACCTCGTGCTGGCGATCCGCGGCGCCAGCGCCGTGACGCTGATCTCGGCGATCCTGGTGCTGGGCGGCGCGCTCGCGGCCGGGCACCGCCACCGGGTCTATGATGCCGTGATCCTCAAGACGCTCGGCGCCACGCGGCCGCGATTGCTCGGCGCTTACGCGCTGGAGTATCTGATGATCGGTTTTGCAACCGCGATCTTCGGCGTCATCGCCGGTTCGGTCGCGGCCTGGCTGATCGTGACGCGGCTGATGACGCTGAGCTTCATCTGGCAGGCCGGCAGCGCCGCGCTGGTCGTGCTCGCCGCGCTGGTCGTCACGGTCGGGCTTGGGTTGGCTGGCACGCTGCTCGCGCTGAACCAGAAACCGGCCTCGGTGCTGCGGAATTTGTGACAATATGTAGCGGCGAAAGCGCCGTTTTTGCCTATCATGCTAGGCCAGAGCGACATTCGGCCGCGCGTGGAAGCTTGCGTCGGATGTGTTAATTTCCCACATACCAAACGGGTCGGATGGCCGGCTGAATGACACGGAATTAATGTTCCGCAAACCGAGCCATCTGAGATAGATTTACGACCGGCGCCGCAAATCCCTTGCGCTCCACCGGGACCAACCACGGGAATTCGACCATGTCGGACCTAGACCGCAATTACGCTTCTCCTTTCGGCCGGGCCGCCGGGCGCATTGACGCTGCGGCCGTCGACGCCGGTCTGCGCGCCTACATGCTGCGCATCTACAACTACATGAGCATCGGCCTTGCCATCACCGGCCTGGCCGCGCTCGGCGTCTACATGGGCGCGGTGACCACCGACCAGTCGGCCGCGGTCGCCAAGTTCGGCAACGCCTATCTGACGCAGTTCGGCTACGCGATGTTCGTGAGCCCGCTGAAGTGGCTGTTCATCCTCGCTCCCTTGGCGATGGTGTTCGTCATCTCGGCCGGCATCAACCGCTTGCAGCCCGCGACCGCCCAACTCCTGTTCTGGGTGTTCTCGGCGCTGATGGGCCTGTCGCTGTCATCGATCTTCCTGGTGTACACGCACACCTCGATCGTGCGCGTGTTCTTCATCACCGCGGCGACGTTCGGTGCGCTGAGCCTGTACGGCTACACCACCAAGCGTGACATGAGCGGCATGGGCTCGTTCCTGTTCATGGGCCTGATCGGCATCATCATCGCGAGCCTGGTCAACCTGTTCCTGGCGAGCTCGGCGCTGCAGTTCATCGTCTCGGTGGTCGGCGTGCTGGTGTTCGCTGGCCTCACCGCCTGGGACACCCAGCGGCTGAAGAACGACTACATCTACGGTTACGCCTCGCAGGGTGGCGTGATGGCAGAGCGTGCGGCGATCACGGGAGCGCTGTCGCTCTATCTGAACTTCATCAACCTGTTCACGCTGCTCTTGCAGCTGCTCGGCCAGCGCGATTAACCACCTCGAGCAAGGCAACCGATCGAAGCCCCGGCCCAACGGCCGGGGCTTTTCTTTTCGGCGGGCAGAATGGCGTAGCTCGGATGGAGCAGCGTAGCTCGGATGGAGCGGAGCGCAATCCGGGACTCCTCCATCCGCGGTTATAACGGCCCCGGATTGCGCTGCGCTCCATCCGGGCTACGAAGCCGCGGCCTTGCCACGCCTACACCAGCGACAGCTTGCGGTCGATCGCGAGCAGCACGCGTTCGAGTTCATGGCCACGACGCAGGATCAGCCCGGTCGCCGAAATCACGCTGTACATGCCTTGCTTGCGCGCCAGCCGGGGATCCTTCTCGATCCGGTAGATCGGCATTTCCGACGCACGCCGGAACACCGAGAACACGGCGCGGTCCTTCAGAAAGTCGATCGCGTAGTCGCGCCACTCGCCGTCGGCGACCATGCGGCCGTAGAGATTGAGGATGCGGTTGAGCTCAAGTCGATTGAATGTCACGCGGTTGGGCTGGGGGGTCGCGGCGACGGGACGCGCCGCGGCGCGACTCCCGCTCGGATCAGTGTCCTCCGAGATCAAACTCATCGAGCGCCTCCTGTCATCTCGGTGACGGCGGAACCCGAATGCCGTCCACCCTTCGGGATCGTCACGAGAGTGACATGATTGCGCTAAGCGATGGGCCCTGCAAGGGGCCATTCGCAACGCAACCAGGCCTTAACCACTATTGGACGCAACGGATTGTCCGAAAAACCAGAGAGTCACGGGAACGTTAGCGGAATCATATTGCTGCCCCACTTCCGCCAATCGCCCGCCCCGCTGCCTTGCGAAAACAAAATCCTGCGTTGGCCCGGTCCTTTCGGTTCCGGATTCCTCAGCCCCCAGCCCCCCGGGGCCGTCGGGATCGGGCCTGTTCGCAGGGGAGTCAAATCCCAACACTGGGCCAACGAAAGTTGGTCCTTTTTGTTTTTGGGACCTACGGCATAGCGCACGATCGAGACGCAGGCGCAAAGCCTCGCGTCCTTCCTTTCAGCACATCACTGGATGCACGTTCGCTGTCGCTCGGCTGCGCGACAAACCATGCAACGCAAGCGCGCCCCGTGAAGCTTAGTGAAGCGAGGTGAACGCGGCGCCGAGCATCGGGCCCGGCTTGTCGCGGTTGCCGTCCTGGACGTACACCGCCGCGGCATCGACGCCCTCGCGCGTGATGTTCTCCAGCGGCACCGTCCAGCTCCCGGACGACCCGTTCCAGTCACCGACCTTGAGGAGATTGCGCACCACATTGTGGTAGGTGATCTCGCGGCCGCGGTTCTCGCCGCGCGCGATCGAGATCGGCACCGACTTCGAGATCGAGCAGATCCAGACTTCGCCGCGCGATGCGGCGGGCGACTTCGATGCCGCGACCGACACGTTGATCTGCTTGCCGGTCAGCGTCATTGTCACCGGCACCGACATCACGCTGCCGCCCTTCTCGGTATCCTTGATCGCGCTCTCGATGCCGGCGCGATCGCTGCCGATCACATGCGCGGAGCCGTTGATCACGGCCTGCGGCGTGTAGACGTCGCGATCGCCGCGCATATGCGAATAGGCTTTCTGACGCGCGCTGAACCGGGAGTCGGCCAGCGTATCCTTCCAGCCGAGATAGTCCCAATAGTCGATCGGCATGCTGAGCGCGATGACGTTGGGGTCCTTCGCAAGATCACCGATGATCTTGTCCGCGGGCGGGCAGGACGAGCATCCCTGCGAGGTGAAGAGTTCGACGACAGCACGCGGATCGGCGTGAGCGGGGCGGATGATCGCGACGATCGCGCAGATACCGAGCGCACTGGACCATCGCGAGATAGAATTATAGGCCATCATCGCTGTCATACTGCGAACCAGTCGTGATGATTTCCATCCGTAATTGTACGGAGCATGAAGTCTGTCCCTGAACTTGCGTGCCCCAAAACGCGAGAAAGCGGCCTTTTCATAGGCCGCCTTCTTTTTGGTCGCTACTCACTAAGCGGTGAGCCACCGATCACAAATCCGCGTTGAGGCATGGTCCCTCGCGGCAAACGCGAGGGGTTTGCGCGGAGACCAGGCTCCAACAAACGGCCCTTAGGCCGCGAGTTTGCGCAGCACGTAGTGCAGGATGCCGCCGTTGCGATAGTAATCGAGCTCGTCCAGCGTATCGATGCGGCAGAGCAGCGGGACATCCTTCTTGGCCCCGTCGGCGGAGACGATCTCGGCGGTCAGCGTCTGGCGCGGCTTGAGGTCGCCCTGCAGGCCGCGGATCGTGACCTTCTCGTCGCCCTTGAGGCCGAGCGAGGACCACGACGTGCCGTCCTGGAAGGTGAGCGGCAGCACACCCATGCCGACCAGGTTGGAGCGGTGGATGCGCTCGAAGCTCTGGCAGATCACCGCACGCACGCCGAGCAGGCGGGTGCCCTTGGCGGCCCAGTCGCGCGACGAGCCGTTGCCGTACTCGGCGCCGGCGAACACCACCAGCGGCACGCCCTCGGCCTGATACTTCATCGCGGCGTCGTAGATCGACATCTGCTCGCCGTCCGGCCAGTGCTTGGTCAGACCGCCTTCCGGAATATTGCCGTCGGCGCCCTTCAGCATGAAGTTCTTGATGCGGATGTTGGCGAAGGTGCCGCGCATCATCACTTCATGGTTGCCGCGCCGCGTGCCGTACTGGTTAAAGTCGGCGGGGCGCACCTGGTGCTCGCTGAGGAACTTGCCGGCGGGCGAGGTCAGCTTGATCGAACCGGCCGGCGAGATGTGGTCGGTGGTGATCTTGTCGCCGAACATCGCCAGGATGCGGGCGTCGACCACGTCGGTGACCGGATCCGGCTGCTTCTTCATGCCTTCGAAATAGGGCGGATTCTGCACATAGGTCGAACCCATGTTCCAGCGATAGGTCTCGCTTTCCGTGGTCTTGATCTTGCGCCAGTTGGTATCGCCCTTGAACACGTCGGCGTACTTCTTCTTGAAGATCGTCGCGGTGACGTACTTCTTCATGAAGGCGTTGATCTCCTTGGCGGTCGGCCAGATGTCCTTGAGGAACACCGGCTTGCCGTCCTTGCCGATGCCGATCGGCTCGACCGCGAGGTCCTTGGTCACGGTGCCGGCGAGCGCATGCGCGACCACCAGCGGCGGCGAGGCGAGGTAGTTCGCCTGCACGTCCGGCGAGACGCGGCCTTCGAAGTTGCGGTTGCCGGAGAGCACGGCGGCGGCGACGATGCCATTCTCGTTGATCGACTTCGAGATGTCTTCCGGCAGCGGCCCGGAATTGCCGATGCAGGTCGTGCAGCCGAAGCCGACCAGGTTGAAGCCGACCTTGTCGAGATCGGCCTGCAGGCCGGAATTGGCAAGATATTCCGCCACCACCTGGCTGCCCGGCGCGAGCGAGGTCTTCACCCACGGCTTGGCCTTCAGGCCCTTGGCGGCCGCCTTGCGCGCGAGCAGGCCGGCGCCGATCAGTACGCTCGGGTTCGAGGTGTTGGTGCAGGAGGTGATTGCGGCGATCACGACATCGCCATGGCCGAGATCGAAGTTGCGGCCCTCGACCGCGAAGCGCTTCGATTCACCCTCGGGCTTCTTGTACTCGTTGACCAGCGCGGTCGCGAAACCGGTCGACACCGCCGGCAGCGCGATCCGGCCTTCGGGGCGCTTCGGTCCGGCCATCGACGGCACGACGTCGGCGAGGTCGAGCGTCAGCGTGGTGGTGAACACCGGATCGGCCGACTTGGCGGTGCGGAACAGGCCCTGCGCCTTGGCGTAGGCCTGCACCAGCTTGACGCGATCGGCCTTGCGGCCCGAGGTCTTCAGGTAATCGATGGTCGCGGCATCGACCGGGAAGAAGCCGCAGGTCGCGCCATATTCGGGCGCCATGTTGCCGATGGTCGCCTTGTCCGCGACCGAGAGATAGTCGAGGCCGGGGCCGAAGAACTCGACGAACTTGCCGACCACGCCGAGCTTGCGCAGCATCTGGGTGACGGTCAGCACCAGGTCGGTCGCGGTGACGCCTTCCTTGAGCTGGCCCTTGAGCTTGAAGCCGACCACCTCGGGCAGCAGCATCGACAGCGGCTGGCCAAGCATGCAGGCTTCCGCCTCGATGCCGCCGACGCCCCAGCCGAGCACGGCGAGGCCGTTGACCATCGTGGTGTGCGAATCGGTGCCGACGAGCGAGTCCGGATAGGCGACCTCGAAGGTGCCGGTCTTCTTGCCGACCGTCATCTTCTCCTTTTTGGTCCACACCGTCTGGGCGAGATATTCGAGATTGACCTGGTGGCAGATGCCGGTGCCGGGCGGCACCACCGAGAAGTTCGAGAACGCCTTCTGGCCCCACTTCAGGAACTCGTAGCGCTCCTGGTTCTGCTTGTATTCCTCGGTGACGTTCTTTGCGAACGCCTTGTTGTCACCGAAGAAGTTGACGATGACCGAGTGATCGATCACGAGATCGACCGGCACCAGCGGGTTGATCTTCTCGGCGTCGCCGCCGAGGTTCTGCATCGCGTTGCGCATCGCCGCGAGATCGACCACGGCCGGAACGCCGGTGAAGTCCTGCATCAGCACGCGCGCCGGACGGAATGCGATTTCATGCTCGAGCTGGCGCTTCTTCAGCCACTTCGACACCGCAACGATGTCGTCCTTCTTGACGGTGCGGCCGTCCTCGTTGCGCAGCAGGTTCTCGAGCAGAACCTTCATCGAATACGGCAGCTTCGAAATCCCCTTCAGTCCGTTCTTCTCTGCCTGGGGCAGGCTGTAATAGACGTAGGACTTGCCGCCGACCTTCATGGTCTTGCGGCATTTGAAGCTGTCGAGCGAGGTCATGCGAGGAATCCCAATTTTCAGTTATACCCGGCAGGGGTAACTACGAGGGTAACTAAACACCGGCGACCAACACGGGCCAAGGGATGGCCTGGATGGCTTGCGGCCGCCGATTGTGTGTGCTGCATCAAGTTCCGGGCTTATAGAACCTTTCTAGAAGCACCGCCACACCGACAAGCGTGCGACAGCGTTGCGCGACCCAAAAATTCTCACGCGGTAGCGAAAGATTTCAGAGGGCTGTGACAAGACGAACCATGCAGCTCTCCGGACGAAATCTGAAATGCGTGCGCGGCGGACGCGAGGTGTTTTCCGGCCTCGACCTGTCGGCTGCGGCCGGCGAGGCGCTCGCCATCACCGGCCCCAACGGCGCCGGCAAGACCTCGCTGCTGCGCGTGCTCGCCGGGCTCCTGGTTCCGGCCGAGGGTTCGGTCGCGCTCGAAGGCGGCGACGCCGAGCTCAGCCTGCCCGAGCAGGCCCACTATCTCGGCCACCGCGACGCCCTGAAGCCGGCGCTGAGTGTCGCGGAAAATCTTTCCTTCTGGCGGGAATTCCTCGGCGGCGAGACGCAGGATGCCGGCCGCTGCCTTGCCGCCGTGGCGCTCGACCACGCCACGCATCTGCCGGCGGCGTATCTTTCCGCCGGCCAGCGCCGCCGCCTGTCGATCGCCCGCCTGCTCTCGGTGCGGCGGCCGGTCTGGCTGCTGGACGAGCCGACCTCGGCGCTCGATGCCGCCGGACAGGCGCTGTTCGTCGGCCTGATGCGCGACCATCTCGCCAGCGGCGGCCTGATCGTCGCGGCGACCCATCTGCCGCTCGGCATCGATGCGAATGAGCTGCGGATCGGAGGCCCGGCATGAACCCGCTGTACTTCTCAACGCTGAGCTCCGGTCTCTCCGTTCCCTCCCCCCTTGCGGGGGAGGGCATAGGCCGCCTTTGGCGGCCTATGACTGAAAGGACGCCGAAGCAAAGCTTCGGCTATGGAGCGGGGTGCCACACGACGGACTCTATCGATGTGCGCTTCAACGACGCACGGCCGAGATTGCGAAAGCAGCACTCCCAACAATCCTCTCGCCCGGGGCCACCCCTCTCCCCCGCCCTCCCCCGCAAGGGGGGAGGGAGCGCAGCGAGTACGCGGCGAGATTTCGGGAGCTTCCTGCAGAGTGGATTTCTTACATGACCGCGCTGGGCGCATTGATCCGCCGCGATGTCCGGATCGCGCTGCGCGTTGGCGGCGGGGCGCTGATCGGGGTGCTGTTCTTTCTCACCGTCACGGTGCTGATGCCGTTCGCGGTCGGGCCGGATCTAGCGCTGCTGTCGCGACTCGGCCCTGCCATCCTCTGGCTCGGCGCGCTGCTGGCGAGCCTGCTCACCCTCGACCGGCTGTTCACGGCCGACCACGAGGACGGCTCGCTCGACCTGATCGTGATGAGCCGGACGCCGCTGGAACTCGCCTGCGCGGCCAAAGCGCTGGCGCATTGGCTTGCCGCCGGCCTGCCGCTGGTCATCGCAACCCCGGTGCTCGGCTTGCTGCTCAATCTCGACGGCACGGCGACGCTGGCGGTTGCCGCCACGCTGCTGGCGGGAACGCCGGCGCTGACTTTCACCGGCATGATCGGCGCGGCCCTGGCGGTGACGCTGCATCGCGGCGGGCTGCTGCTGGCGGTGCTGGTGCTGCCGCTGTCGATCCCGGTGCTGATCTTCGGCGTCGCGGCCTCGCAGGCGGCGATCTCGGGTCCCCTCCCCTTTGGAACACCGTTCTCGATCCTGTGCGCGCTGTCGCTGGCGAGCCTCGTGATCGGCCCGTTTGCCGCTGCCGCGAGCCTCCGGCACGGGCTGGACTGATCAAATCTCGCCGAGGGGAATTCGGCCAATTGCCTCGTTCACAGCGGACGACTATCAGGGTGCCATGAAGCTGACCGAGACGCTGACCGACCTCGCCAATCCGACCAGGTTTCTGGCACTGACCGCGCGCATCCTGCCGTGGCTCGCCGGCGCGACCGCGCTGCTGCTCGCGATCGGACTCTACCAGTCGGCGATGGCGCCCGACGACTATCAGCAGGGCGCCACGGTCAAGATCATGTTCATCCACGTCCCGAATGCGTGGCTGTCGATGTTCGTCTGGGGCGTCATGAGCGTGGCTGCGCTCGGCACCCTGGTGTGGCGGCATCCGCTGGCCGACGTCGCCGCGAAAGCCGCAGCGCCGATCGGCGCCGCCTTCACCTTCCTTGCGCTCGTCACCGGCTCGCTGTGGGGCCGGCCGATGTGGGGCACTTATTGGGAGTGGGATGCGCGGCTGACCTCGGTCTTGATCCTATTCCTGATGTATCTCGGCCTGATCGCGCTGTGGCGTGCGGTCGAAGACCCGTCGCGCGCGGCACGGGCGGCGGCGGTGCTAACCCTGGTCGGCGCCATCAACATTCCGATCATCAAATTCTCGGTCGATTGGTGGAACACGCTGCATCAGCCGGCCTCGGTGTTTCGCGCCGGCGGCCCGACCCTCGACAAGGCGTTCCTGTGGCCGCTTTTGGTGATGGCGATCGCGTTTTCGCTGCTGTTCATCACGTTGCATCTGGCGGCGATGCGCAACGAGATCCTGCGCCGGCGCGTGCGCAGCCTGCAGATGATGCAGGCGAGCCGCGTCTCGTTCGCGAGCGAAGCAGGTGCCGGCTCGCGCGACGGAAGCGCGCCCAAGGGAGCGGCGTGACGCGATGTCGCTTGGTCCCTACGCCTCTTTCATCGTGACGTCTTACGCGCTGGTCGCAGCCGTCGTGCTGCTGCTGATCGTCTGGATCGTCGCCGACTATCGCCGCCAGCAGACCCGCCTCAGGGAGATCGAGGCCAGCGGCATCACCCGCCGCTCCGGCCGCAGCGCGGCGGACATCAGATGAGCGAGCAGGCGACCGACAGCCCGCCGCAAGCCCGCCGCCTGCTGGTGGTGCTGCCGCTGCTGATCTTCCTGGGGCTGGCAGCCCTGTTCCTGCTGCGGCTCTACGGCGGCGATCCCTCGAAAATTCCGTCGGCGCTGATCGGCCGGCCGGCGCCGCAGACCGCGCTGCCGGCGCTCGACGGCCTGGTGAAGGACGGCGCACCGGTCCCCGGTCTCGATCCCGCCGCGTTCAAGGGCAAGGTCTCGGTCGTCAACGTCTGGGCGTCGTGGTGCGTACCCTGCCATGACGAGGCGCCGCTGCTGACCGAGCTCGGCCGCGACAAGCGCTTCCAGATCATCGGCATCAACTACAAGGACTCGCCCGAGAACGCGCGGCGCTTCCTCGGCCGCTACGGCAACCCGTTCGACATCGTCGGTGTCGACGGCAACGGCCGCGCCTCGATCGAGTGGGGCGTCTACGGCGTGCCCGAGACTTTCCTGGTCGGACGCGAGGGCACGATCGTCTACAAGCTGGTCGGGCCGGTCACCCCTGACAACGTCAACACCGTGCTGAAGGCCGAGATCGAGAAGGCGCTGCACGCCGGACAGTAAGCGCATCGTCATTCAGCGATGCTGTGAACCGCTGGTGAATGACGAGGAGAAATGCCTGCGGCAAAATACTTCGTCGCATTTATCCGCGGTTCATTTCGCGGCCACGGCAACGCCACGAACGCGACCCCAACTCAGCAGCGTTAACATCAACGTTCCTCTGGAGGGGACATATGCGCAAGACCACGCTCGCTTCACTTCTCACCACCGCGCTCACGCTCGGCATGCTGACGGCGACGCCGTCGATGGCCCAGAGCGTCCAGCCCGCCACGCCCGCCACCAAATCGGACGTCAACAAGATGGCTCCCGCGCCGAAGGCTGCGACGCCCGACGCGAAGACGACCGGGATGGCCAAGGACGACCTGCTCGACGTCAACAGCGCCACCGCCGACCAGCTCGACGCGCTGCCCGGCGTCGGCAAGACCTATTCGGCCGCGATCATCAAGGGCCGCCCCTACAAGGGCAAGGATGAACTGGTGCAGAAGCACATCCTGCCGCAGGCGACCTACGACAAGATCAAGGACAAGATCATCGCCAAGCAGAAGAGCTGAACGCTGAAGAGTTGATCTCCGAGACCTCGAACGCAGCGCGGCGCAATCGCCCGCGCTGCGTTTCGATCTACTTCCGCAGGTCGCCGGCGTCCGCTTCGCTGGTTTCCAGCGAGACCGGCTCGAGGTGATAGCGCTTGGTCAGCGGCATCTGCGCGATGGCGAAGATCATGGTCAGCGGCGTCACGCCGAACACCTTGAAGTTCACCCAGAAATCCGTGGTCTGGGTACGCCAGACGATCTCGTTGAGAACAGCCATGCCGGCGAAGAACAGCGCCCAGCGCATGGTGAGGATACGCCAGCCCTGCGGCGTCAAATTGAACATCTGGTCGAACATCACGGCAATGAAGGAGCGGCCGAACAGCAGCCCGCCGCCGAGCACCGCTGCGAACAGGCCGTAGATGATGGTCGGCTTGACCTTGATGAAGGTCTCGTCGTGCAGCACCAGCGTCAGGGTGCCGAACACCAGCACGATCGCGCCGGTCACCAGCGCCATGATCGGCACATGCCTGGTCACCACATAGGATGCGATCATCGCCGCGACGATCGCGACCATGAATGCACCGGTCGCGACGAACAGATGGTACTTGGCGTTCGCCACGAAGAACACGAGCAGCGGCCCGAGTTCGGTCGCAAGCTTGAACAGCGGATGCGGCTGGGTCTTGTCCATCAATCTAGTTCTCGATCCCGGCAATCGCCTTGGCAAAATCCTTCGCCGTGAAGGGCGCGAGGTCCTCGACGCCTTCGCCGACGCCGATGAAATGCACCGGCAGCCTGTGCTTCTCCGATAGCGCGACCAGGATGCCGCCGCGCGCGGTGCCGTCAAGCTTGGTCATCACGAGGCCGGTCACGCCAGCCGTACGATGAAACGCCTCGACCTGCGACAGCGCATTTTGTCCCACCGTGGCGTCGAGCACGAGCAGCACCGCATGCGGCGCCGAGGCATCGACCTTCTTGATGACGCGCACGACCTTCTCGAGCTCGTTCATCAGCTCGGACTTGTTCTGCAGCCGGCCGGCAGTGTCGATCAAGAGCACGTCGCGCCCCTGCTCCCTGGCCGCGGTCAGCGCGCTGAAGGCAAGGCTCGCGGAATCGGAGCCCTGGGCACCGGCAATGACCGGCGACTTGGTGCGCTCGCCCCAGACCTTGAGCTGCTCGATCGCCGCGGCGCGGAAGGTGTCGCCGGCGGCGAGCATCACCTTGCGGCCCTCGGCGGCGAATTTCGCCGACAGCTTGCCGATCGTCGTGGTCTTGCCGGAGCCGTTGACCCCGACCACCAGGATGACGAACGGCTGCTTCGAGCCATCGATCTCGAGCGGCTTCGCCACCGGCGCCAGCACCTTCTCGACCTCGGTCGCAACCACGTCCTTGACCTCGTCGGCGGAGATCGCCTTGTCGTAGCGGCCCTTGCCGACCGCCTCCGCGATGCGGACCGCGACATCGGTCCCGAGATCGGCGCGCAGCAGCACATCCTCGATGTCATCGAGCATGGCCGAATCGAGCTTGCGCTTGGTGACGAGGTCGGCAACCGCGGTCCCGATCGAACTCGAGGTCCGCTTCAGGCCGCCTTTCAGCCGCTGCCACCAGCTCTGTTTGGGAGTTCCCGCAGTGGTATCGTTCATGGCGCGGACGTGTTAGCCGTTTCGGCTCACAAACGAAAGTCTCGACGAATTGATCGATGTTCACCAATTGACCGCGGAAGAAATCCTTGCGCGGGTGCTCCACCGCGACGGGCTGATGCTGGTGATCGACAAGCCGGCCGGCCTGCCGGTGCATCGCGGCCCCAAGGGCGGCCCCAATCTGGAGGCCTCGTTCGACGCGCTGCGGTTCGGGCTGCCACGACCGCCGGTGCTGGCGCATCGGCTCGACAAGGACACCTCCGGCTGCCTCGTCCTGGGACGCCACCGCAAGGCGACCGCCTCGCTCGGGCTGTTGTTCAAGCACAGCAAGATTGCGAAGACCTATTGGACCGTGGTCGAGGGCGGCCCCACCGAGGACGAAGGCACCATCGACATGCCGCTCGGCCGGCTCAACGCCGAGCGCGGCTGGTGGCAGAAGCCGGACCCGGACGGCCAGAAGGCGATCACCAACTGGAAGGTGCTGGGGCGCGGCGATGGCCTCGCCTGGCTCGCGATGGAGCCGGTCACCGGCCGCACCCATCAGCTGCGGGTGCATTCCTCGGCGATGGGCTGGCCGATCGTCGGCGACAATATCTATGGCAACGGCCCGCGTTTCGGCGAGCCGACCCTGCATCTGCATTCCCGCGAGATCGGCATCCCGATCTCCCGCAACAAGGACCCGGTGCATGTCGTGGCGCCGGCGCCCGCGCATATGCAGGCGCGGCTCAAGGCCTGCGGCTGGAACGGGCAGTGACCGCCGGAAGATTTCGGATTCAGTTGTCAAACAGCCAAGCCCTCCCCGCGTCGTCCCGGCGAAGGCCGGGACCCATACGCCGCGGCGGGTGTTGTGAGAGGGGATTCGTCGTTCCGGCGTGGTTCAACAATGACCATTTGGGGTAATGGGTCCCCCTGGCTTTCGCCAGGACGACGGTCGGGATGGCTTGCGATTCGCGTCACACCACGTGCTGTCATCACCCGCGCATCGAGCCGGGCGATGACAATTTGGGTGAGGATGCAGTTTTGCGTTCTCGCGACATGATCTGCCCGAGCTTTGCTTGTCGTTTCGCCCTCTCATCAATGAGGGCGCAGGGAAAGCCGGGTGCCGATCGCACCCATGGGCCCCGTGCAATAGGTAGAAAGCACGGGGGTAGGACCACAGGTGTAACCGGAGCAATCCGGCTTTCCCTGCGCGATGGGTTACGGCTTATACGTGCTCTCCCCGGCGAGACTGGGCTTGTTTGTCACCGTCTTCACAACGCGCATTTGCGCAATCGGAAGAGACACCTACCGCTAGGGCGTCAGGCCTGCACGATTTCGCCGTCCGCTTCATGCGCATTCGTCGACTGCGCAATCGGCGTCCACCGCATCTCACGCCGCGTTCGTGACGATCGCGAAGCGCCCCTCGATCGGGTGAGACGGGCGGAATTGAACATCTGATTTGCCCGACGACGGAAGCGCTATTTTGCCCGTCGGGTTAATATGCCGCAGCAGGCGTCTTCATCCGCGTCATCCTGAGAGTTGTCAAAGTTTGCAGCCCGTCATTGCGAGCCAACGGGTCGCAATGACGGGGCTAATAGATTCAAAGACTCTCAGGATGACGGGAATGGAGTCGGGGTGAGCGTCTCAGCCGTCCTACGCAACGAGGTGCGTGCCATCGTGACCGATCACGGTCAGCCGCCGCACCGCACCGGGCACATCGCCAGCGATCGCGACCGGCAGGAAATGTTCGGTGCGGCCCTGCGCGTCGCTCTCGATCAGCACCTCGCGTACGGCGCCGATCTCCGCCGCAAGCCGCCGCGCCAGCGCGGCGTCGCCGGCCGCGCGCAGCCGCTTGGCGCGCTCCCGGATCGTGCCGCCTGGGACCTGCGGCATCCGTGCGGCGGGCGTGCCCGGACGTGGCGAATAGGGAAACACGTGCAGGAAGGTGAGATCGCATTCGTCGACCAGGTCGAGCGAGCGCGAAAACATCTCGTCGGACTCGGTCGGAAAGCCCGCGATGACGTCGGCGCCGAAGGCGATGTCCGGCCGCAGCCGGCGAACCTGCGCGCAGAAATCGATCGCGTCCTTTCGTGAATGCCGGCGCTTCATCCGCTTCAGGATCATGTCGTCGCCGGATTGCAGCGACAGATGCAGATGCGGCATCAGCCGTGCGTCGTCGGCGATGACATCGAGCAGATCACGATCGGCCTCGACCGAATCGATCGACGAGATGCGCAGCCGCTTCAGCTCCGGCACGTGGCGCAGGATCTGCCGGGTCAACTGGCCGAGCTTCGGCGCGCCAGGCAGGTCGGCGCCATAGCTCGTGAGATCGACGCCGGTCAGCACGATCTCGGCATGGCCGCGCTCGACCAGCGCACGGACCTGATCGACCACCGCGCCCATCGGCACCGAGCGCGAATTGCCGCGGCCATAGGGGATGATGCAGAAGGTGCAGCGATGGTCGCAGCCGTTCTGCACCTGCACGAACACCCGCGGCAGGCCGCGCGCAAAGCCGTCGAGCAGGTGCGGCGCCATTTCCGTCACCGCCATGATGTCGGCGACCGCGATCTTCTCGCTGGCGCCGAGATCGAACGCGGCGCGTGTCGCGCGCCAGGCGTCACCGCGCGTCTTCTCGTCATTGCCGACGACGCGGTCGACCTCGGCCATGTCGGCGAACATCCGGCTTTGCGTCTGCGCCGCGCAGCCGGTGACCACGATGCGCGCCGTGGGCCGCTCGCGCTTCAGCTTGCGGATCGACTGCCGGGCCTGCGCCACCGCCTCATTGGTGACGGCGCAGCTGTTGATGACGATGGTGTCGGAAAGTCCCGCCTGTTCCGCCTCGCGGCGGATCACCTCGGATTCGAATGCGTTGAGGCGGCAGCCAAAGGTGACGACGTCGACGCCCATAGTTCTTCGTTTGAGCATGATCTCTTCGGAAAACCGGTTTCCACTTTTCCGGATCATGCTCTAAGCGACGCTGGCGAACAGCGCCGGATCGAAGCGGCCCTCATATTCGAAATCGGCGGTGCCGGTCATCAGCACGTGATCGTCGCGCTCGCGCCACTCGATGCCGAGCTTGCCGCCAGGTAGCGTGATCTCGACGACCCGATTGGCGCGCTTCAGCCGCGCCGCGGCGACCGCCGTGGCGCAGGCCGCCGAGCCACAGGCCCTGGTGAGGCCGGCACCGCGCTCCCAGGTGCGGATCGTGATGTGGTCGCGATCGACGATATGGGCAAGCGTGATGTTGGCTCGCTCCGGAAAAATCGGATGGTTCTCCAGCAGCGGGCCGAAACGTTCGAGGTCGTAAGCATTGACGTCATCGACCCAGAACACCGCATGCGGATTGCCCATCGAGACCACCGAGGGCGAATGCAGCACCGGATTGTCGATCGGCCCGACCTGCAGCTCGATGTAGCGGGTATCGCGAAATTCCTCAGCCAGCGGAATGTCCTGCCAGCCGAACTTCGGCGCGCCCATGTCGACGGTGTAAAGATCGGGCGCCGGGCCCTGCCAGCAATTGAGCAGCCCGGCGCGGGTCTGGAACGTCGCGGTGGTCTGGCCGGTCTTCTCGAAGATCCGCCGCACCACGCAGCGCATGCCGTTGCCGCAGGCCCCGGCCTCCGAGCCGTCATTGTTGTAGATCGTGATGTACGCTTCGGTACCGTCGAGCCGCGGCGGCTGCAGCACCATCAGCTGGTCATAGGGCGCCCCGGCCGGCGACGCCACCGCGCGCGCCTCCGCCGCCGAGACGACTGCCCGACCTGGTGCCTCTAAATCGCGCAGGTCGACGACGACGATCTCGTTGCCGATGCCGTTCATCTTGGCGAATGCGTGATTGGCGAGCGCGCTCATCGATTTTCCCAAATTCTGCCCGGTTATATGGCGAGTGAAGGCCAGTTAGCCAGCCTGAATAGCCCCATGACACATCTGTCATGGGACGAATGCAGAACTTGCGTGTTAGGACTAGCGCACCTCGCGGACCGCGCGCCGGGACAATCGAGCGGCCGTCTGAGGACGGGGATGGAGAAGACCGAATGAACCGTATCAACACGCTCCGCGCGGCCGTGCTCGCGCTGCTCCCTTTGACCGCTATCGCACTGGCAAGCCCGGCACCTGCCCAGTCCCCGGCTGCCTCGCCCGCCCCGGCGGCAAGCCCGAGCCCGACGCCCACCCCAGCGCCATCGGCAACGCCGGTGCCCCCGCCCGCCGAGACCAAGTCGCCCGCCGACAGCCCGGCCGCGTCGCAATCCCCGACACCGCCGCCGGCCGCCCCGGTGCAGACCGCCGATCCGTTCGGCGAGCCGTTCACGCTGGAGCCGAAGAAAGTTGTCATGCTGAAGGGCACGGCCAACTGGGATTCCGCGTTCGACGCATTGATCGAGGCGTTCAAGCAGCTCACTGCCCTGCTCGACAAGGATGGTGTCAAGGCCGCGGGCAATCCGATGATCGTCTACACCTCGACCGACGACACCGGCTTCACCTTCATCGCCGAAGTCCCGGTCGACCAGGACCTGAAGAACCTCGGCAAGAACATCAGCATGGGCAATTCGCCGGACGGCAAGGCGCTGAAATTCGTCCATCGCGGGTCCTACGACAACATGGACAACACCTACGAGGCGATCACCAATCACCTCGACGACAAGAAGCTCGAAGCCAAGGACACCTTCATCGAGGAATACATCACCGATCCCCTGAAGACCGCCGAAGACAAGCTTGTGATCAACGTCTACGTCCCCCTGAAGTGAGCCAGATGACCTATCGCCTCCCCCTCGGCCTTCCTTGCGCTGCCACCCTGATTGCGACCACGCTGCTGGCTGCGCCGGCCTTCGCCGACACCGACTTTCCGCCGGCGATCTCGGTCACCGGCGAGGCGACCGTGTCGGCGGCGCCGGACCAGGCGCAGCTCGACGCAGGCGTCACCACCGACGGCAAGACCGCACGCGAGGCCACCGAAGCCAACAATGTGACGATGGGCAAGGTGCTGGCGGCGCTGAAGGGCGCAGGGATCGCGGAGAAGGATTATCAGACCTCGCGGCTGTCGCTGCAGCCGCAATTCGCCAACCGCACGCCGTCGTCGCCAAACGCCCCGCCCAGCATCGTCGGCTACCACGCCAGCAACCGCGTCACGATCCGGCTGAACGATGTCAGCAAGGTCGCCGGTGTGATCGACGTGCTGGTGGGCGCCGGCGCCAATGATATCGGCGGGCTGAACTTCTCGGTGACGCAGGCCTCGAAGCTGCTCGACGAAGCGCGTGAGAAGGCCGTCGCCGACGCCCGCCGCAAGGCGGAAATCTACGCCAAGGCCGCCGGTGTCACGCTCGGCGCGCCGTTGAACATCGCGGAGGTCGGCTCGGCGCCGGTGCCGGTGTTCCGTGCCAAGATGGCCACCGCAGGCTTTGCCGCACCGACGCCGGTGGCGCAGGGCGAGGAAACGCTGACGGTCAATGTCAGCGTCTCCTGGGCGATCAAGGAGAAGTAGAGCCACAGGCGTAGCCCGGATAGAGCGAAGCGCAATCCGGGGCCGATCTCTCCGCGGATAGTCCCCCCCGGATTTCGCTTCGCTCCATCCGGGCTACTCTGCTGCTAGATCTCGAACACCTGCCCCGGCTTCAACGCCACGAATTTTTCGCGCGGCACTCTTGCCGCATCTAACGCCTCACCCAGCGCGATCGCGGGCGCGTCGATCGCCTCGTCGGTCAACTGGAATGTGCCGTGATGATGCGCCAGCGCTTGCGCCGCGCCGCAATCGGCCAGCGCCTTCACCGCGTCCTCCGGATTCATGTGCTGGTCCTGCATGAACCAGCGCGGCTCATAGGCGCCGATCGGCAGGATCGCGAGCCGCAACGGGCCGTGCGCTTCGGCCACCCTGCGGAAATGCCCCCCGTCGCCATAGCCGGAATCGCCGACGATGTAGAGCTTGCCGGCCGGCGTCTCCAGCACAAAGCTCGCCCACAGCGCCTTGTTGCGATCGAACAGCCCGCGCGCCGACCAGTGCCGCGTCGGCACCAGCGTCACCGCGAGACCGCCTCCAAGCTCGACGCGCTGATGCCAGTCGAACGCCTCGGCTTTGATCGCAGCATCGGCCGCGCGCATCGTGACGTCGTTGCCGAGCGGCGTGATCACGCGCGGCGCAAAGGAAGCAGCAAGCTTCGACAACGTCGCGACGTCGAGATGGTCGTAGTGGCCGTGCGACACCAGCACGACGTCGATCTTAGGCAGCTTGTCGAACGCGATGCCGGGATCGTTGTGCCGCTTCGGACCGGCGAAGCTGAACGGCGAGGCGCGCAGCGACCACACCGGGTCGAACAGGATGTTGAGGCCCGCGGTCTGGATCAGCCAACTGGCATGACCGACAAAGCAGAATCGCACCTTGTCGCCATCGACCCGCGGCGGCGGAGTATCGGCAAAGGGGCTCGGCGCCCATTCCGGCCACTCGGCGCGCTTGCGACCGCCGCCGAACTGCCAGCGCAGCACCTCGCCAAGCGATTTCGGCGGCGATCCATCCGGATCGAAGAAGCGCAGGCCGTCGAAATGATCGGAGACGGGGCCGTCATAGGTTTTCATCAGGGACATCCAGATCGAGGGCACGCCGAGCGCGGCGGCGGCTCCGGTCAAGGTTGCAAGCAGGCGGCGGCGGGTGATGGGCAAGCGGGCTCCCAAACAGGAGGCAGGCTCCGGTTATATGGGTGGCCGCCGCGGATTCGGAACCAAGCCAGCAAATCGACGCAATTTCAGTACGTTAATGACTATGTTCGGCAACTCGCGGCGAAACTTTCCTTGACTTTGCCGCCCCGGCAGCGTTTAACGCCGCGACTTTCTCGGAAAGCTCCGTCTTTTCGACCCGCCCACTGGTCCTGGAGGCCAGAGGCCAACGTCCGACAGCGCGATGCGCCCTCGGGCGCGAAAGTGTTTGGACCATCGTCTTGGCACGCCGTCTTGGCACTGTGCCAAGGCGGACTATGTGGTCATCACCCGCGAAAGCGGGTGATCCAGTATTCCAGAGCAGCTCGGATTGAACCGAGAGGCCGCGGCGTACTGGATACCCCGCTTTCGTGGGGTATGACGGGAAGCGAATGTAGCGAGCGCCGACCGGCGCAACGAAGGACAACGGCATTGTTCGACAATCTGTCGGAACGGCTTGGTGGCATTCTCGATCGTCTGACGGGGCGCGGCGCGCTGACCGAAAAGGACGTCGACGCCGCGATGCGCGAGGTGCGCCGCGCGCTGCTCGAAGCCGACGTCGCGCTCGAGGTGGTCCGCAGCTTCATCGAACGGGTCCGCGAGCAGGCGATTGGCGCCACCGTCGTCAAGTCGGTGACCCCCGGCCAGATGGTGGTGAAGATCGTCCATGACGAGCTGGTCGCCACGCTCGGTTCGGACGGCCAGACCATCGATATCAATTCCGTGCCGCCGGTGCCGATCATGATGGTCGGCCTGCAAGGCTCCGGCAAGACCACCACCACCGCGAAGCTGGCCCGCCGCATGGTCCAGCGCGACAAGCGCAAGGTGCTGATGGCCTCGCTCGACGTCTACCGCCCCGCGGCGATGGAGCAGCTCGCGGTGCTCGGCCGCGACCTCGACATTCCGACCTTGCCGATCGTGGCCGGCCAGATGCCGCCACAGATCGCGCGGCGCGCGCTGGAAGCCGGCAAGCTCGGCGGCTACGACGTCGTGCTGCTCGACACCGCCGGCCGCACCACGCTCGACGAAGACATGATGAAGGAGGCGGCCGAGATCAAAGCCGCCGCCAACCCGCATGAAGTGCTGCTGGTCGCCGATAGTCTGACCGGCCAGGACGCGGTCAACCTCGCACGCTCATTCGACGAGCGCGTCGGTCTCACCGGCATCGTGCTGACCCGCGTCGACGGCGACGGCCGCGGCGGCGCCGCGCTGTCGATGCGCGCGGTCACCGGCAAGCCGATCAAGCTGCTCGGCACCGGCGAAAAGACCGACGCGCTGGAAGACTTCCATCCCAACCGCATCGCCGGCCGCATCCTCGGCATGGGCGACGTCGTCTCGCTGGTCGAGAAGGCCGCCGCCAATATCGACGCCGAGAAGGCCGCGCGCACCGCCGAGCGCATGCGCAAGGGTCAGTTCGACCTCAACGACATGCGCGAGCAGCTGCAGCAGATGGCCAATATGGGCGGCATCGGCGGCCTGATGGGCATGATGCCCGGCATCTCCAAGATGAAGAACCAGATCGCGGCCGCCGGGATCGACGACAAGATCATCAAGCGCCAGGTCGCGATCATCGATTCGATGACGCGGCAGGAGCGCAAGAACCCGGACCTCCTGAAAGCCAGCCGCAAGAAGCGCATCGCGGCCGGCGCCGGCCAGAGCGTCGAGCACGTCAACAAGCTCCTGAAGATGCACCGGAACATGGCCGACATGATGAAGGCGATGGGAAGCGGCAAGCGCGGCCCGCTGGCCGGCATCGCACAGGCGATGGGCTTTGGCGGCGGCATGAAGCCGCCCTCGGCCGAGGAGATGAAGGCGCTGGCCGAGAAGATGCAGGGCGGCGCCGGCGGCGGTCTGCCCAATTTGCCGAAGGATTTGCCCGCAGGGCTGCGCGGCGGCCTGCCGAACGTGCCGGGCCTGACCGGGCTTTCCGGCAAGCCGATGCTGCCGGGCCTCGGCGGCTTCCCGGGCAAGAAGAAATGACCCTCTTTCGTCATTGCGAGGAGCGAAGCGACGAAGCAATCCACGCCTCCATGTGCGGGGCTATGGATTGCTTCGCTGCGCTCGCAATGACGGCGTAACTGACCAACACAGACTTCAAACCAACACTTAAGGAGAACTAAATGTCCGTTGTTATCCGCCTCGCTCGCGCAGGCACCAAGAAGCGTCCGGTCTATCACGTCGTCGTCGCCGACTCGCGCTTCCCGCGCGATGGCCGCTTCATCGAGCGTCTCGGCCACTTCAACCCGCTGCTGCCGAAGGACAACGAGGCTCGCCTCAAGCTCGACATGGACAAGGTGAAGGCCTGGCTCGCCAAGGGCGCGCAGCCGTCGGATCGCGTGACCCGCTTCCTCGATGCCGCCGGTGTCAAGAAGCGCACGCCGCGCAACAACCCGGAGAAGGCCGTGCCGCGCAAGGAGCGCAAGGCGCAGGCCGAAGCCGCCGCCAAGGCATAAGCTGAACGGCTGCTGCGGTGGCTGCACCGGTCTGTGTCGCCCGTATCGGCGCTGCGCATGGCGTGCGCGGCGCCGTCCGGCTATGGACCTTCACCGAAGACCCGCTGGCCGTGAAGGACTACGGCCCGCTGATGACCAAGGACGGCACGCGCCAGTTCGAGGTCACGCATGCGCGCGAGGCCAAGGACCATCTGGTGGTGACGCTGAAGGGCGTCGCCACGCGCGATGATGCCGAGCGGCTGAACGGTCTCGAGCTCTACATTCCGCGCGACCGGCTGCCGGCCACCGACGACGGCGAGTACTACCACACCGATTTGATCGGGCTCGCTGCGGTGACGACATCAGAGCAGCCGCTCGGCAAGGTGATCGCGATCCATAATTTCGGCGCCGGCGACATCATCGAGATCGCCCCGCCGCAGGGCGCGACGATGCTGCTGCCGTTCACCAATGCAGTGGTGCCGACGGTCGACATTGTCGGCGGCCGCGTCGTGATCGAGCTGCCGCAGGAAATCGACGGCGACGATCCGTCGGCCGCCTGACCTGAAAATACTCTTCAGCCTGTCATCCGGCCCTGCTGCTCGAGCCAGTCGCAGAACACCGCGCTGTGCGGATCGTTGCTGCGGCCCGCCGGGAAGTAAGCGAAGTAGCTGCGCGCCGGCAGGCTGATATCCGGAAACGGCGTCACCAGGCGCCCGGCCGCGAGATCGTCCGCGATCAGCGCGGTCGGCCCCATCGCGACGCCGAGCCCATCGAGCGCGGCCTGGATCGTCAGATAGAAATGATCGAAGGTCAGCGCGGCCTTGGGCTCCAGCGCGGAATGCCCGGCCTCGGTGAGCCAGTCGCGCCACAGCCGCGGCATCGACGTGACATGCAGCAGCGTATGCCTGGCGAGATCCGCGACCTCATGCAGCGGCAGTTGCGCTGCCAGCGATGGACTGCACACCGGCAGTCGCCGCTCCGAGACCAGGAAACGCGACGAGAAGCCGTGAAACGTATCGGGCCCGCCGCGGATCACGACGTCGAATGTGTCGGGCAGCGCATCCACCGGATCGTTCGACGTGCTCAGGCGCACCTCGATATCGGGATGCTCGGCGCGAAACCGGCTCATCCGCGGCAGCAGCCAGCGCAGGCTGAAGGTGGCGAGCGCATTGACCTGGAGCACCGCCACCGTCGCGTCGCTGCGCCGCGCGCGATGCTGCTGGACGGCCGCCGAGATCCGGTCGAGCGCCGGCGCGAATTCCGCAAGCAGCGCCGCGCCCGCCGGCGTCAGCACCACGCGCCGCACCGACCGCCGGAACAGCGCCGGCGCGCCCAGCCATTCCTCGAGCAGCCGGATCTGCTGGCTGACGGCGCCATGAGTCACGCTGAGCTCGGCGGCGGCTTCCTTGAAGCTGCCGAGCCGCGCGGCGGCTTCGAAGGCGCGCACCGCATTGAGCGGCGGCAGGCTGCGGCGGGGGACGAACATGAATTCCTCCATACCAGATTTTCTAACGCATCGCTGGATTATTACTGATTTGTGACAGCGGCTGATCGGGCGCATATTGCGCAGCAAGACACTCACATATCTCCACTTTTCGGAAGACTCCTCGAATGCAACGCCGTCCTGGCTTTAGATTTTCTCGATATAGGTGGCCGCAATGAGCGTAGCGGCGAAAGCCGGCACGCCCCGCCCCGACCGCGCCCGGGCGACGCGGACGCTGACGGTGACCGGGCTCAACCACGCCCTGCACGACGGCTACACCGATCTGATCTACGTGCTGCTGCCGATCTGGCAGGCCGAATTCGCGCTGGGCTACGGACTCCTGGCGCTGCTGCGCGGGCTCTATGCCGGCGCCATGGCGGGCTTGCAGATTCCGGTCGGGCGCATCGCGGAGCGGATCGACGGCAAGATCATCCTGATCGCCGGCACGGCGCTGTCGGCGCTCGGCTACATGTTCGCCGGATTGTCCGGCGGCGTCATCGGACTTGGCCTCGCGCTCGCATTGTCCGGCGCCGGCTCGAGCACGCAGCATCCGATCGCATCCGCCGCGGTGTCGCGCGCCTATGGCGCCGGCGCACGCGGGCCGCTCGGCATCTACAATTTCACCGGCGATCTCGGCAAGGCGGCGATTCCGGCAGCGACCTCGATCCTGCTCGTGATCATGTCATGGCGGCACACGCTGCTTGTGGTCGCCTTTGCCGGCCTGCTGGTCGCGACCTGCATCGCGTTCTGGATGCCCTCGGTCGGCAAGGGCGCCGAGCACAAGGCCGCCGGGGCTTCACGCCACGACGGCGACGGCAGTGGTTTTCCCTGGCTGCTCGCGATCGGAATTCTCGACACCGCGGTGAGGATGGGTTTTCTCACCTTCCTGCCGTTCCTGTTGCGCGACAAGGGCGCCGCGCTGCCGACCAACGGCCTCGCGCTGGCGCTGGTCTTCATCGGCGGCGCCGCGGGAAAATTCACCTGTGGCTGGCTTGGCCAACGCGTCGGCACGCTGCGCACCGTGCTGATCACCGAAGGCGGCACGGCAGCGCTGATCGTGGCCGTGCTGCTGTTGCCGCTGGCGCCGGCGATCGTGCTGCTGCCGCTGCTCGGCGTGATGCTCAACGGCACCTCCTCGGTGCTCTACGGCACGGTGCCCGAGCTGACGCCGGCGCATCAGACCGAGCGCGCCTTCGCGCTGTTCTATACCGGGACCATCGGATCGGGCGCGATCGCGCCTGTCCTCTACGGCCTGCTCGGCGACGCGCTCGGCCCGGCGCTTGCCACCGCGGCAACCGCGCTCACGGCACTGGCGATCTGTCCGCTTGCAATGGTCCTCGCCCGGCATCTCGCCGACGAAGCGACGGCGTGACGCCGAACATGCCCAAGCCCGTAGCCCGGATGAAGCCAACGGGTCGCGCGAATGCGCGCCCGATGACAGGCTCCGCGCAATCCGGGACCGCCGCTTGTTGCTTGCGTGACCCCGGATTGCGCTTCGCTCCATCCGGGCTACTTAAGCATTGGTCTCACGGAGCATCCCAATGACAAGCACGCACAAGGCCTGGCGGCTGCACGCCCACAATGATCTTCGCTTCGAGGATGTCGCAACGCCCAGGCCCGCGCCCGATGGCGTCGTGGTGCGGATCGAGGCCGGCATGGTGCTGTCCTATACCAACAGACTCCTCTCCGGCGCGCTGCCCTACAGCCTGCCGCCGATGCCGTTCGTGCCGGGCACCAACGCGATCGCGCGCGTCGTCGCCGCCGGCGACAACGTCACGCATGTGCAAAGCGGCGACCGCGTATTCCTCAGCCCGCATCTGCGCGGCGACGTGCCGGATCGCGATCCGCCGCAAATCCTGATCGGCCTCACCGCCACGGTGACGACGCCGGAGGCGCTGGCGTTGCAGGCGCGCTGGCGCGACGGCGTGTTCGCGGAGATCGCGCATTGGCCGGCCGCCTGCGTCACGCCGCTCGCCAATCTCGACGACCGACCCGCGACCGAGCTGATCGGGCTCGCCAAACTGATCGTGCCGTTCGGCGGCTTGCAACGCAGCGGCCTGCGCGGCGGCCAGACCATCATCGTCAACGGCGCCACCGGCTATTTCGGCTCGGGCGGCGTGATGCTCGCGGTCGCGATGGGCGCGGGCCGCGTCGTCGCCGTCGGACGCAAGCAGGCCGCGCTCGACCAGTTGCGCGACGCATTCGGCCCGCGCGTCATTCCTGCCCTCGTCACCGGCGATGGCGCAACCGACCTTCAGATCATCCGCCGCGCCGCCGGCGGCAGCGCCGATGTCGCGCTCGACCTGCTCGGCGCCGCCAGCAGCACATCCACCACGCTGTCGTCGCTGCGCGCGCTCCGGCGCGGCGGCCGGATGGTGCTGATGGGCAGCGCCGAAGTGCCGCTCGAGCTCTCGTTCCGCGAGATGCTGGCCAACGACTGGGAGGTGGTCGGCCAGTTCATGTACGACCGCACCGCGCCGGGCCAGCTCGCCGGCCTCGCCGCCGAAGGCCTGCTCGATTTGCGCAAGATCAACGTCGCGGCCTTTGCGCTCGCCGACTTCCGCCGCGCGGTCGACGCCGCCGCGATGATGCAGAGCCTCGACCTCACGGCCGTGGTGCCGTAACCAGAGGACATGACACCGCAAGAGACCCCAGCCCAAGCGACACCGTGGCGCGCCACCGTGCTGACCCTGTTCCCGGACATGTTTCCGGGGCCGCTTGGCGTGAGCCTGGCCGGCAAGGCGCTGGCCTCGGGCCTTTGGGCGCTGGAGGCGCGCGACATCCGGGCGTCGGCGACCGACAGGCATCGCAGCGTCGATGACACCCCGGCCGGCGGTGGCCCCGGCATGGTGCTGCGGGCCGATGTGCTGGCGGCAGCGATCGACGCCGCTGGCGTCGCGCCTGAGCGTCCGCGCCTGCTGATGAGCCCGCGCGGTCGGCCATTGAGCCAGGCCCAGGTCGCACAGCTTGCGGCCGGGCCCGGCCCCCTGATCGTCTGCGGCCGCTTCGAGGGTATCGACCAGCGGGTGATCGAGGCCAGAGGCCTCGAGGAGGTCTCGATCGGCGATTATGTGCTGTCCGGCGGCGAAATCGCCGCGATGGCGCTGATCGACGCCTGCGTCCGCCTGCTGCCGGGGGTGATGGGCAAATTGGCCTCGGGAACCGAGGAGAGTTTCTCCGAAGGACTACTGGAATACCCCCAATACACCCGTCCGCAGGAGTTCGAGGGCCGCCAGATCCCGGAAATCCTGATTTCCGGCGATCACGCCAAGGTCGCGGCCTGGCGGCTGGCCCAATCCGAGGCCCTGACGGCGGCCCGCAGGCCCGATCTCTGGGCCCGGAAGGCCGGCCAAAAAGCCGCTCCGCGCCGGACAAAAAACACGACAGACGGGTGACAAACCGTGCGCTTTGCCTTATAGGCACGGCCTAATCCGCACACGCGCAGGATAGATGGACGTTTGCGCAGCCCCCATGCAGGCTGGGCGCGCCGCCGATGGAGATTTCGATGAACCTTATTCAGCAGCTCGAAAAAGAGCAGTTCGACAAGCTCGCCGCCACCAAGACCATTCCGGAATTCGGTCCCGGCGACACCGTCATCGTCAACGTGAAGGTTGTCGAAGGCGAGCGCACCCGCGTGCAGGCCTATGAAGGCGTTTGCATCGGCCGTTCCGGCCAGGGCCTCAACGAGAGCTTCACCGTGCGCAAGATCTCCTATGGCGAAGGCGTCGAGCGCGTCTTCCCGGTGATGTCGCCGATGATCGACTCGATCAAGGTCGTGCGCCGCGGCAAGGTGCGTCGCGCCAAGCTCTATTACCTGCGCAACCTGCGCGGCAAGTCGGCCCGCATCGTCGAGAAGCAGGACCGTCAGACCGCCGTCGGCGAGTAATCCATCCCGCAAGGGTTTTGACGAAAAGCGCGGGGCTGGCCCCGCGCTTTTTTGTTGCGGCATACCTATCTGATGGACAGGCCCGCGCATCGATCGATTGTCGCGGGCGCGAGCCCTGTGTTAGAAATTTAGAATGGTTCCGGATCAAGCAAGCCAGCGCTGCCCAAGTCAGATCTGCCAGCGCGTCGTGATCGACGATCGCTCGCGGCTGCCCGGCCGCTTCTTCGGGCGCTTTGCGACATCGGCAACGTCTGAGCTTAGACGCGCAGCGTAACGCTGCCTGGACGCTGTCGCCTGCTCGCGCGCTTGAGGCGCGCTCTACACCATTCACCACTGAATTTCTTCTGGAGCTGAAGCTCATGTCCAAACCGACCACGCTGTACGACAAGATCTGGAACGACCATCTGGTCCACGAGGCAGAGGACGGCACCTGCCTGCTCTACATCGATCGCCACCTGGTGCACGAAGTGACCTCGCCGCAGGCGTTCGAGGGGCTGCGCGCCGCCGGCCGCAAGGTGCACGCGCCCGAGAAGACGCTCGCCGTCGTCGACCACAACATCCCGACCACGGATCGCTCCAAGCCCAATCCCGACCCCGAGAGCATCGAGCAGATGCGGGTGATGGCGGAGAACGCCAAGGAATTCGGCATCGAATATTACAACGAGTTCGACAAGCGCCAGGGCATCGTCCACGTCATCGGCCCGGAGCAGGGTTTTACGCTGCCCGGCACCACCATCGTCTGTGGTGACAGCCACACCTCGACGCATGGCGCGTTCGGTGCGCTCGCGCACGGCATCGGCACCTCCGAGGTCGAGCACGTGCTGGCGACGCAGACGCTGATCCAGAAGAAGGCCAAGAACATGCGCGCGATCGTCGACGGCAAATTGCCCGAAGGCGTGACCGGCAAGGACATCATCCTGGCGATCATCGGCGAGATCGGTACCGCCGGCGGCACCGGCTACGTGCTGGAATATGCCGGCGAGGCGATCCGTGCCCTCAGCATGGAAGGCCGCATGACGGTCTGCAACATGTCGATCGAAGGCGGCGCGCGCGCCGGTCTCGTTGCACCCGACCAAAAGGCGTTCGACTTCCTGCGCGACCGTCCGAAGTCCCCGAAGGGCGCCGCCTGGGATGCCGCGATGCGCTACTGGGAGACGCTGCGCTCCGACGAGGGCGCACATTTCGACCACGAGCTGCGGCTGGACGCGGCAAAACTGCCGCCGATCGTCACCTGGGGCACGAGCCCTGAGGACGTCATCTCGGTGACCGGCTTCGTGCCCGACCCCGACAAGATCGAGGACGAGGCCAAGCGGCTCTCCAAGCACCGCGCGCTGAAATATATGGGCCTGACCGCCGGCACCAAGATCACCGACATCAAGCTCGACCGCGTCTTCATCGGCTCCTGCACCAACGGCCGCATCGAGGATCTGCGCGCCGCCGCCAAGATCGCCGAGGGCAAGACCGTCAACGCCAACGTCAATGCGATGATCGTGCCGGGCTCGGGCATCGTGAAGGAGCAGGCGGAAGCCGAAGGCCTCGACAAGATCTTCGTCAAGGCCGGCTTCGAATGGCGCGAGCCGGGCTGCTCGATGTGCCTGGCGATGAACCCGGACAAGCTGAAGCCGGAAGAGCGCTGCGCCTCGACCTCGAACCGCAATTTCGAGGGCCGTCAGGGCTTCAAGGGCCGCACCCATCTGGTGTCGCCCGCGATGGCCGCGGCGGCCGCGATCGCCGGCCACTTCGTCGACGTCCGCGACTGGCGGTAAGGCAAGCACCAGATTCTTTTTGACGCGTTTTCTTCACGCGAACCGGGGCCACTTCGCTCGAAAACGCTATTGCTTCGCCTCAAGCTCGAGCCGTTTCGGAAACGGCTCGTTAACGGGACGCACGCACACTGCCTCCTTGCGAAAACAAGTCTTCGCAAGGAGCGCCTGCCGTGGCCGATAAACCCGAATTCGTCGACATGATCAGGGAGGCGACGCGGCAGAAGCGCCGCCGCGCTGCGCCACGCATCATCGATCCGCTTCCCGAGGTGAAGGAAACCTCGCGCCTCAGCCACTGGCCGCCGGACCGCTGGACGCAATGGCGGATGGAAAACCTGACGCCGTGGAAGATCAAACCCTGGAAGCTGAAGAACTGGGACTAGAGCCTTTCCCGTTCCGACAGAATCGGAACGGGGCTCTAGAATCTTGTGTTGGCGCGTTTTCCTCACGCGAACCGGTATCCACTTCGCTCGAAAACGCTCCAGCGCGCCCGCGACGCGGGGCGTCACCTAGGGCGCGTACTCATAAATTCGTCAGTTCCGCTTTTGAGCAGTCCGCTCGGACCGATCAGTTCACTCCAACCAGCGCCTTACAGACCTCCCGGCTGGCCTCTTGGAATAATTTGACGGCACCTCCGGCCCGTCGCCCCTTCAAGGTGATTGAGGCTATCGGGGCGGAAGTATCGCCAAGATCGACGTTCAGCGCGCGCAGCCATGCGCTACTCGATCGCATTCTGAGTATCTGCATGGGCAATAGGGTTATAAACCGGCTGCTCGCCAACAGATTCAACCGCATGTAGATTGAGATCGTGGTGACGGTCGTTGGCGGAAGCGGCAGGTTATGTCGCCGAAACAGCTCGGCGCCGGTACGCCCCAAAAAAGTATCGGGTGGCGAGAGCGTCCATTGCTCTTGCATAATGTCTGCGAGCTTCAACTTCTTGCTCGATCGCAGCAGCGGATGCCGTCGCTCCGCCATCACCGCGAGGGAGGATTTAAACAGCACCTCCGCGGACAAATCGTCGGCGGCCGGCAACGGCGACCAGCGCGTTATGGCCAAATCAAGCATTCTCTGGCGCAAAGCGTGCTCCAGCGCATCCCGATCACCTATCGTGATATGATACCTGATGCCTGGATATCTGCGGACGAGATGTCCGATAATTTCTGTAACGATAGCGGTGACCGGCTCGGTTGTACCGATCGCAATGAGCCCTTGCGCCGGATCTGACCTTTGCACAATGTCGGTAACACCTAGCTTTATTTCGTCGAAGACGACGCGCGTCCTATCGACAAGAAGGCGACCGCACTCGGTGAGTTCAACTCCGCGCGAAGTGCGATCCAGCAGCGTAGCTCCGACGGCATGCTCCATATCGGTGATAGCTTTGGAAATCGCCGGCTGCGACAACCCGAGACGGCGAGACGCCTTGGCCATGCTACCGACCTCTGCGACGGTCTGCAGCGTATGCAGATCCTTGAGGCGCAGGCGCCGGCCGATGCTTTCGTGCCACTGCATGGGTATTCACCTCACGTTATAGCCCGATAGGAAAATGCGATTTCGGGTTATAGCGTTGTTGCTTCAGAATAGCGAGATGGAAAGCCGGCCGGATCATCTCATTGCTGTCCCAAGCACATGGAGAACGCCATGCAGCTTTACTCGCGTCGCGCCATACTGGCCGGATTTTCGGCTCTGGCTGTTCCGCTACCCGTTATTGCTGCCGACCAGCCGCTGAAGATCGTGTTTCCATTCGCGCCTGGTGGGTCGGGAGATTCGATCGCCCGGCTGTTTGCCGAGCAGCTTCATACCAGGTTCGGCAAGGTGGCGATTGTAGAGAACCTTGCTGGCGCTGGCGGGCGCATCGGCGCCCAGGCAGTCAAGAATGCCGCACCCGGAGAGGAGGCAGTGCTGTTTGCTTCCGCTTCGCAATTCACGCTTCAGCCGCATCTCTTCAGGAGCCTGGGATACGATGCAGAGCGCGACTTTGTGCCCCTTTCGCAGGCGATGACGGTCGATCTGGCTCTGGCGGTCAGCGGGAAGCTGCCCATCCATTCAGCGCATGAGCTCATCGACTGGATCAAGGCCAATCCCGCACAGGCCGTGTACGGCTCGCCCGGAGCAGGTACAGCACCTCATTTTATCTGCGGCGAGTTTGGCCGGATCACAGGCCTTAACATGCGCCACACGCCCTACAAGGGTACGCCTGCTGCCCTCCCGGATGTGCTGGCCGGCCGGGTCCCGATGTATATGGCGTTTCTTTCTGAACTCCTGGAGCAACATGGGAGCGGTGGCATACGCATCATTGCCACCGCGGCCGCTGCGCGGTCTTCCTTCCTGCCCCAGACTGCAACTCTGAAGGAGAGCGGGATCGATATCGACGCGGCCGGGTGGTTCGCATTCTATGCGCCTGCCCATTCCTCGCGTCAGTTCGTTGAGCGCCTGGGAAAGGAGATCGTTGCAATCGCAAGCGATCCCGAAATGCGCGCAAAGATACATGCCATGGGATGCGAGCCGACAGGAACGACATCGGACGAACTTAAACATATCCAGCGCACCGAGTTCGAACGCTGGGGACCGATCGTCAAGGCGTCGGGATTCCCGATCGAAGACTAGGGCGGCACATGACCACCAATCCACCCGAACGGTTGTTGGACCTTGTTCAATCGCACCGCGTGACCGCAGTGATCTATGTCGCTGCCCGGCTGGGGCTCGCCGAGTTGCTGCGCGACGGACCACGAACGATCGACGAACTCGCGAGTCGAACCCACACGGACCGGGACGCGCTTGCGCGCTTGCTCGTCGCTCTCTCGACCGTCGGCATCTGCTCCCGCGTCGGCGAACGCCGCTACTTGCTAACCGAACTGGGGACGGGACTCGACGGTGCTGCGGGACGATCATTCAAGAACTGGGTCATTTTTGAAGGCTCCATGCTGACCAAGAGGTGGGATGGTCTCCTGGATTCGATCATGTCGGGCAAGACGGCTTCCCAGCTTCAGGACGTCGAGGACAATTTCGACTTGATGGCGCGCTCGCCAGAGCATGTGCGGATATTCAATGAAGCCATGACAGACCTGACACGGCTGGTCACGCACGATCTACTTGAGGCCTACGACTTTGGCGCGATCTCCCACTTGACGGATGTCGGAGGCGGCTCGGGGGAGCTCATGGGCGCGGTGGCGAGGGCATATCCAGCCATCAGAGGAACGGTCTTCGATCTGCCGAGGTGCGCCGACGCCGCCAATCAGTGCTTCGAGCGCCTCGGCATCTCCGACCGCGTCGGCTTCGTTGCAGGCGATTTCTTTCACGTGGTGCCTGCAGTGGCCGATGCGATCATCTTGAAAAGCATTATTCACGACTGGGATGATGAGCGCAGCCGCATCATTTTGGGAAACTGCCGCAAAGCACTTCCCCAAAAAGGCAGACTGCTATTAGTCGAACGTGCGATGCCGGAATTGCCCGGCACCGATGACGCGGGCAGGTCGTGCGCGATGAGCGATTTAAACATGCTGCGCGGACCAGGTGGACGGGAACGGACGGAAAGGGAATATTGTCGGCTCCTGACCGAGAGTGGCTTCCGTCCCATCGCGGTTCTCCGCGCCGGCCGCTTTAATCTGACCGAGTCGCGGCTTTGTTGAGACTTGGAAGTGGTTTACTTTGCTCGCTTCCAAGTCACATCGACATTCTCTCCGCTCGGAGGGCGAATGGTCAGTGTGAGTTGATCCCCAGTGATCGCAACGAAGCGCTTCTGATCTGAGCCGTTCCAGTTGGGAAAGGAGCTACCTTCAACATGGATTGCGATGCTACGGTCTGCCTCATTCACGGTGTACGTCCCGAAGTAGGTCTGGGTCCCATTAGCTGTTGTTTCATTCTCTTCCGGAGTACCGTGCCAAAGCGCATTGCTTTTGTATTTGGCGCGGTCTGGGCGCATGACCGTGATGATGTACCGCCCACCTGCATCAAAAATGGCGATACCCGCTGGGTTCTCTCCGAATTGCCGTAAGGTGGTGCCATCATTTTTCTTCTGCTCCCAGGACGCCACGATCCATGTCCCGACGAGGCCTTCTTTCATCGATGGCTGCTGACCGGCGCTATTTGCATGCATGGACAGCCCGAAAGCCGCGACCATGCACGCTCCGAGAACTCTACGGTGCTTCCTCATGTCTCATCCGCCTTTCAAGTCGCCAAATTACAGGAATCTAGGCTTGTGAGGGACTGGTTTCCACATTCGGGTCATTTTCGACGCATTTGGCAGAAATTGAGAACTGGTTGATGTCCGCTCCTATCCATAAGCGCCGTACCAGGAGCGGGCCAGGATCGTTGCGCCTGGCCCGAATGCCGTGATTCAAACTCCTGAACTGAAGGCTCGAATCATGCGTTACGAACTCGCGGACCATGAATGGAATGCCATCAAGCCGATGCTACCGAACAAGCCGCGTGGCGTTCGTCGGGTGAATGACAGACGGGTCCTGAATGGCATCTTCTGGGTCCTCCGATCAGGAGCACCTTGGCGTGATCTGCCAACGGCGTTTGGCCCATACACCACTTGCTACAACCGCTTCTCAGGTGGCGGCTGGCCGGTGTTTGGGGCCGCATCATAGAAGCGCTTGCCGCTGCTCATGATGCCGCTGTTCAGATGATCGACACCTCCATTGTCCGCGTGCATCAGCATGGAGCCTGCATCACTAGGAATCAGCGCCAATCGATGGGAAGGTCCCGCGGCGAGTTGACGAGCAAAATCCATGCGGTGGTCGATGGCAATGGTCTGCCAATAAGGCTGGCGCTGAGCCCGGGTGAAGCCCATGACGTTCGACTTGCCGGAAAACTGCTGTCTCGTCTGAAATCCGGGTCAATGCTGCTTGCCGACCGTGGCTATGACGCGGACTGGATCAGGGAACTTGCCATGAGGAAGGGCGCGTGAGCCAACATCCCGCCGAAAGGCAATCGCGGCGATCCGATCTGCTTCAGCCCCTATCTCTATCGTGCTCGCAACCAGGTCGAGCGGTTCTTCAACAGGATCAAATGTCGTCGCGTGGCTACGCGCTACGACAGGCTGGCCGCCAACTACCTTGCCTTCGTTCAGCTCGCGTCAGTCAGGCTATGGCTGCGTCGTAATGAGTCCGCGTCCTAACAGAACGGGCGCCGCTTGGCGCCCGCGGTCATTTCAAGCCTCACCAATAGCCATACGGCCGCCAGTGATGGCGGTGGTGCCAATACGGCCGGCAGATCCGGCGCGGTCCGTGATAGGTCCAGATCACCCGGCAGCGGCGGTGATGATAATAGGCCGGGTAGTAATAGGACGATCCGTAGAAATAGCGCCGGTGATGGAAGTGCCGGCGGTAGCCGTAGCGATAACCGCCGCCATAGAAGCGGCGATCGCCACCGTAGTGACGGTGGAAGCCGCCATAGCGATAGCCGCCGTGGAATGCCGGCGCGGCCCGGAAGCCGCCACCATGGAAGCCGCGGAAACCACCGCCGTGAAATCCGCCACCATGGAAACCGCCACCGTGGAAGCCACCACCATGAAACCCTCCACCACCGTGGCCACCACCGCCATGCCGAACCTGGGTCGTCATGGCATCGGCCGCAGATTTCGCCGCGGGCACGGTGCCCGGGCTCGCCAGCGACAGCGCTTCGGCGCGCTGCTGCGAAGTGATCGACAACGCGAAGACCGCAGCCGCCGCAACACCGAGCCGGCGCAGCAATCCACGCCGCTGATAGCTCTCCCTCATCACTGAACCTCCCTGACAACAGCAATGAGAACCGTGCGCCGCATGGCAGCCGGTCTCATTGCGTTGATTGCGGTCGCTCCCGGCATGACGCTAGAAACCGGCGAGTGAATGCGCCATGAACACGCACACCAAACGGTGCGGCGAAAAGTCCGGGAGGGAATTCAGTGACCGTCTATGTGATCGTGCAACTGAAGATGACCGATCGCGCCGCCTATGATCGCTATCAGGCGCGCTTCTTCGACGTGTTCAGGAAGTTCAACGGACGACTGCTGTCGGCCGACGAACACCCTGCGGTGCTTGAAGGCAGCTGGGATCGCGACAAGCTGGTGCTGATGTCGTTTCCCGACGAAGCCGCCTTCCGCGCCTGGTCGGAATCACCCGACTACGTCGAAATCTCCAGGGATCGCAAAGCAGGCGCGCAGGGCATCGTGCTGCTCGCGAAGGGCTTCGCACCTTGATGCCGGCGGCCGGTTCCAGCGTGAACCCTTTGCTAAGGGTTGCTGGCTAGGGTTAACCGACAATCAATCAGAAAATTCAGGACTTCTTCCGTTTCCACGGCACGGCCGCCCAGGCCAGGCCGTGGCATCGCGTCCTCACATATGGCTGGTCGGCCGGGTGGGCCGATGGATTTCCGCAGCCTTATCGTGGGACCAGAAATGACCCTCAAGTTTCAGAATTTGCCGATCATCGCCAAGATCGCAGTGCCCGCGGCCATTGTCGCCCTGGTCGCGATCGGCATCGTTGTCGAGGCCTCGCTGGCTCTCAGCCATCTGGCGGTGACCGCCTCCGACCTCGTCGACGGCAACGCCCGCCGCGTCGAGTACAGCCTCGAGGCAGAGAGCAATTTCAACAGCGCAGCCGTGAGCGAGAAGAACGTCATCCTCTCTGCCTCCGACCGCAGGGCGACCGACTCCAATATCGAAGCCTACACCAAGGCGACGGACGCGACGCTCGCCGCCGTCGACCGCCTGGCGTCCGTGACGTCAGACGCCGCACAGCACCAGCTGATCGAGACGCTGCGCCGCGCGGTCAAGGACCGCCGCGAGGCAAGCGCCAAGGTGTTCGAGCTGGTGACCGCGGACAAGGTAGAGGACGCCTTCGCCTATTCGCGCAATGTCGCGGCCAAGCATCGCCAGACCGCGATGGAGGCGGTCGCCAGCCTGATATCAGCCAATGTGAAGGACATGCAGGCCGCGCGCGACCAGGGCGTCGTCTCCGCCGACCAGACCCGGCTCGTGCTGCTGTTCGGCGCCGCGGCCGGGCTGCTCTGTGCCTTCACCATCCTGGCCTGGATCGCATTCGGCCAGATCGCGCGGCCGCTGTCGCGCATGACGGAGGAGATGGCGAAGCTCGCCGAGGGTGATCTCGACATCACTGTTGCCGGCGACGACAGGAGCGACGAGGTCGGTGGTCTCGCCAAATCGCTGCGCGTATTCAAGGAGAATGCGATCACGGCGCGCCGCCTCGAAGCCGAGCAGCGCGAGGAGCAGTTGCACAAGGAGGCCCGGCAGCGCGCGGTCGAAGGTCACATCGCGACCTTCGACAACCAGATCTCCGAGGCGCTCAATGCCCTGACCGCGGCCTCGACCGAGATGCACGCCACGGCCGGCAGCATGTCGGCAACCGCGGAGGAAACCAGCCGGCAGGCGACCTTCGTCGCCACCGCCTCCAACGAGGCCTCGGCCAATGTCCAGACCGTTGCGGTTGCGACCGAGGAGCTGCACGCCTCGATCAGCGAGATCACGCGCCAGGTGACGCAGGCGGCCGAGACGGCAAGAGCGGCGGTGGACGAGACCGACCGCACCAACGCGACCATCGAGAGCCTTGCCGCGGCGGCACAGCGGATCGGCGAAGTGGTCGCACTGATCCAGAACATCGCGTCACAGACCAATCTGCTGGCACTGAACGCAACGATCGAAGCCGCCCGCGCCGGCGATTCCGGAAAGGGCTTTGCGGTCGTCGCCAATGAGGTGAAGGCGCTCGCCACCCAGACCGCCAAGGCGACCGAGGACATCTCCTCGCAGATCGCCGCGATCCAGCAGGAAACCGGCCACGCTGTCGACGCGATCAGGACGATTGGCGGCACCATCGGGCGCATGAGCGAAATCGCGGCCGCAATCTCCGCGGCGGTCGAGCAGCAGAGCGCCGCAACCCGCGATATCGCGAAGAACATCCAGGAAGTCTCGCGAGGCACCAGCGAGGTGTCGGCAAATGTCGGCAGCGTCAACGAGGCCGCTACCGAAACCGGATCGGCGGCTACCCAGGTGCTGACGGCCGCCGACGATCTCAGTCATCAATCGGCAACGTTGCGCGGCAACGTCAATGCCTTCCTGGACAAGATCCGCGCGGCCTGACCGGGTCAGGCCGCATCAGTTCGCGAAGCGGCGCGCGCGGAGCCTCACCAGAACGGGCCGAACCCGAAGCCGAAGGTGAAGGGCGCCGGCGCAGCATACGGATACGGCCGATAGTCATACGGCCGCCCGTAATAATAGGAGCCGTACGGCCGATAGTAGGAATAGGGCTGGTAGTATGGCCGGTAATAGGGCCGGTAGCCGCGGTGATAGTGGCGGCGATGGATGTGGCGATGATGGCGCTGCGCGCTGAAGTCGGTCGCCTGGCCCGCCTGCCGCTGCGAGGTCGCGGCCTGCGCCTTGCTTGAAGCCGCCGCGGTTGCCGATGCCGGCGCCGTCAATGCCAATGCACACGCGACAGCCGCGACACCGATCCATCTCATCATGATCAACTCCTGCAGATTGCGATCAATCTCATCTCGCGCGCGCGAATCTGCCGGTTTGATGGCTGATAACGACGACAGGCCCGCTGCTCACGGGCCTGTGTCTCGACTGCGCTGATGCGTCGCGCGATCAGCGGCGCCAGTGGCGACGATGGCCCCAGCCACGGTGATGTCCGCGATGCCAGCCACGATGCCAGCCGCGACCATAGCGTACCTGCGTGGTCTGGCTCGCGTTGTCCTGAACCGTTGCGGCGGTGCCCGGCGTGGCGAGCGACATCGCGCTCGCGCGCTCGGCCGGCGCCGCCAAAACCAGCACGGCACCGACGGCCGCAAGCCCCAGAACCTTCATCACCTTCATGAGTTGTCTCCTTGATCCCTTGAGGTCACGTCTTGCAACGACGATTGGAGTTTCGAATCGACCCCCGTTGCCGCGACGCAGATCGCTAGCAGAATGCGGACGACGTGAATGGGAAGTGAATGACTGCGCCACGATCATGAATGCCGCTGGCGCGCACAGGTTCCGATTGACCGCGTCATTTTTCGCGCAGACGCGCGAAACCCGGCATAGACTATGGTCGTATCTCGCGTGCTCTCTGTTGCAGGAGATGGCCGTGACACAGACAGGCACACGCCGGCGGTTGCTTCGAACCGGCGTTGCGACGTTCATTGGTTCCATCATGCTGGCCGATGTCGCGCTCGCTTCGCAAGGACCAGGCGACGGCACGGGAATGGCAAGCCATCTCACGCAATTGCTGATGGCAGTTGTGGTCTATGGAACGTCAGGTGTTGTCGCGGTTGCCGCGATGATCGGTGCGGCACGTCGGCGGGCGCGCAGCTAGCCCGGCCGCCAGAAGCAATTCATGCGCGGCGTGATCACCGTGCCGCTCGGCCGGTGCTCCTGCACATAGGTCGCGGTGCATTCGCGCACGGCGTTCGGACCGGGATTGTAGCGCGGGATCACATCCGGTTCCCAATGATCGGGCCGCGATCGGTAGACCGGCACGCGCCTCAGGCGGCGGCGCTCGGCGACGCGCTGATGCACAACGGGTGCCGGCTCACCGATCCGTGCTTCAGCCGCCGCGCTCTGCGCGCGCGCCTCTCCTGCCGAGAGCGAGAACCCGACTGATGCCGCCAACAGCGCTGCCGCCACGATCCGTTTCATCACGCCACCCAAGCCCCAATCTTGAGCCCCTATTATTGGGCAGCACGGTCTCCCATCGCATCGCCAAGGTCAACTGCGCTGGCGTGGCCGATAGCACTCGCGCTAAAGGAGTGGCATGTGGACCACAGAAAAAGCCCCCTCGCTCGCCGAGATGGAGGCCATGGCGCACGAGGTTTTCGAGCGCCTGCCAGCGACGTTCCGGGCCCTCTGCGAGGGCCTGATTATCCGTGTCGACGACTTCCCGACCGATGAGGTGCTCGACGAGATGCAGGCCGAAAGCGAGTTCGACCTGCTCGGCCTGTTTCACGGCATCGGCCTGCCGCAGCAGAGCCATGGCGACGTGGCCCGGCTGCCCAACCTGGTGTGGCTCTACCGCCGGCCGATCCTGGACTACTGGGCCGAGCACGACGAGACCCTGGGCCATATCGTCCGCCACGTGCTGATCCACGAGATCGGGCACCATTTCGGCCTCTCGGACGCCGATATGGAGGCGATTGAGGCTGGCGCGGGGTAACGCGTTTTCGAGCGAAGTGGACCCGGTTCGCGCGAAGAAATCCCGTCAAAACAAGAAACTGGAGCCCATTCCGCTTCCATCGGAGCGGAATGGGCTCCAGCCCTGCAGAAATCGCCCTTTTACCGCTGTCACATTCGCGATAGATATCCGGCCCCTATCCCTCACTTTTTGGCCCGGGAAGAGCACCGATGGACAAGTTCACCACGCTGGAAGGCGTCGCGGCACCGCTGAAGATCATCAATGTCGACACCGACATGATCATTCCGAAGCAGTACCTCAAGACCATCAAGCGCACCGGCCTTGGCAAGGGGCTTTTTTCCGAGCAGCGCTACAAGGATGACGGCAGCGAGAACCCCGATTTCGTGCTCAACCAGCCCGCCTATCGCAGCGCGAAGGTGCTGGTCGCCGGCGACAATTTCGGCTGCGGCTCGAGCCGCGAGCACGCGCCCTGGGCGTTGCTCGATTTCGGTATCCGCTGCGTGATCTCGACCTCGTTCGGCGACATCTTCTACAACAACTGCTTCAAGAACGGCATCCTGCCGATCCGCGTGTCGCAGGAAGACCTCGACAAGCTGTTCGACGATGCCGAGCGCGGCGCCAACGCGACGCTGACCATCGACCTCCCCAACCAGGAGATCCGCGGTCCCGACGGCGGCAAGGTCAAGTTCGAGATCGACCCGTTCCGCAAGCACTGCCTGATCAACGGCCTCGACGACATCGGCCTGACGCTGGAAAAGAAAACGTCGATCGACAGCTACGAGGCCAAGCTTAGGGAACGTGCCTGGGCCTGAGGCTCGGCGTATCGTCGCGCCCCGGTGCCCTCAGGCGCCGGGGCTTTTCTTTGCCGCATGGCCTCTCCGCACACCCAGAGATGACTGACGCGCATGCTGCCTGACATCGTCACCTTCTGGCACGGCTCGATGGACGCGCTGCGCCAGACCTGCCTGCGCTCGCAGCTGGCGGCGGGCCACAAGGTGACCGTGTACAGCTTCGATCCGATTCCCGGCCTGCCCGATGGTGTCGGCAATGCCGAGGCGGAAGCCGTGCTGCCGCATGCGTTCTCCGAGAAGCTGCGTCCGGCCGAGCGCGACGGCTCGTGGCGCGACTGGACCATCCTGCAATTCAGCGACTTCTTCCGGATGCGGCTGATGACCCAGCGCGCCGGCGTGTGGCTCGACGCCGATGTGCTGTTACTCAAGCCGGTCGCGATCGATCCGGCCAAGCCCTATTTCGCCTGGGAGCGGCCGCGGCAGCTCGGCAACTCCGTGCTGTATCTGCCGCCGGACGATCCGATCGTGCGCGCCTTCGAAGCGCTGATGAAACAGGACGAGCTGACGCCGGACTGGCTGGCGCTGCGTCACCGCCTGACCTTTGCGATGCGCAAGCTGCGCGGCAAATCCCACCGCCTCTCCGACATCCGCATCGCGATCTACGGCCCCGCCGCGCTCACCGCGCTGGCGCGCCGCGAAGGCGAGTTGCAACACGCGCTGCCGAAGCAATCGTTCTATGCGGTGCATGCGGAGCCAAAGCTGTTCTTCGAGCCGTCGGATTTTTCGCCCTACCTGAACGATCCCGCAATCATCGGTCTGCACATTTCGCCGAAGGGCCGCGGCAAGGAGGCGCCGATCCCCGGCAGCCTCTATGCATGGGCGACGGAGAGGTTCGGGGCGTGATGCAACTGCTGCACCCTCTCCCCTTGTGGGAGAGGGCGGCTTCGCGAAGCGAAGCCGGGTGAGGGGTTCTCTCCACACGGGAGATTTCGCAAGCGGAGAGAACCCCTCATCCGGCGCTTCGCGCCACCTTCTCCCACAAGGGGAGAAGGAAAGAATCTTCGCTGAATCAATGTCCCATCGCCGCGATCGCGTCCGCGATCGCGATGGTGCGCTTCGCCATCTCGGCGTGCAGCCGCTCCACCATGCGGCCCTCGAGCTGGATCGCGCCGCGCGAGGCGTTTTCCGGCAGTTGGAAGGCGGCGATGATCTTGCGGGCCTCAGTGACCTCGGCCTCCGGCGGCGTGAAGATCGCGTTGCAGGCATCGATGTGACTCGGATGGATCAGCGTCTTGCCGTCGAAGCCGAGATCGCGGCCCTGCGCGCATTCCTCGGCAAAGCCGTCGACATTGCTGATGTCGCCATAGGGTCCGTCGAGGATCTCGAGCCCGTGCGCGCGGGTCGCCAGGATGCAATGCGTGATCATCGGGATCATCGCCGCGCGGCCCGGCTTCATCCGGATCCGGGTTTCGCGCGCAATGTCGTTCGGCCCGAACACGAAGCCGGCGAGCCGGGTCTCGGAATCCTTCGACGCGGCCGCGAGCTTGTCGGCATCGAGCACCGCGCGCGCGGTCTCGATCATGGCCCAGACCCGGATCGAGGCCGGGGCATTGATGTCGCTCAGGCGATCGGCGACGGCGTTGAGATCGTCGACGGTGGAAATCTTGGGAACCAGGATGCCGTCCGGCTGCGCCTTGCCGGCCATCGCGATGTCGTCGACCCACCAGGGCGTGTCGAGCGCGTTGATGCGGATCAGCACCTCGCGCTTGCCAAAGCCTTTGGCGGCGACCGCCTTGGCGATCTGCTCGCGGGCCACCGCCTTGGCGTCGGGCGCAACGGAATCCTCCAGATCGAGGATGATGCCGTCGGCCGGCAGCGTGCGGGCCTTCTCCAGCGCCCGTGCATTCGATCCCGGCATGAACAACAGGCTGCGGCGCGGACGGGTCATCGGCATTCTCCTCGGGGCTTCGGCTCTGCCGGTCCAACTTTTGGGCATCGACCGGGAACCATGCTTCAACGCTGCCGTATCATTTCAGGCCGTACCCCGAAAGTCTTGTTCCCGTCACCGGCATGTGGTTAGCCAGAGGCCATGAAATTCTTTCCGAAGCAGTTGATCGACGGCTACCGGACCTTCGCGACCCAGCGGTTGCCGACCGAGCAGTCGCGCTACCGGGATCTGTCGGAGCGCGGCCAGTCTCCCGAAACCATGGTGATCGGGTGCTGCGATTCCCGCGTCTCGCCGGAAGTGATCTTCGATGCCGGCCCCGGCGAATTGTTCGTGGTGCGCAACATCGCCAATCTGGTTCCGGTCTATCAGCCGGACAGCAACGCTCACGGCGTCTCGGCGGCGCTGGAATACGCCGTGACGGTGCTGAAGGTGAAGAACATCGTGGTGCTGGGCCATGCCCAGTGCGGCGGCATCCGCGCCTTCGTCGACAAGATCAAGCCGCTGACGCCGGGCGACTTCATCGGCAAATGGATGCAGATGTTCATCAAGCCGGGCGAGGTCGTCGAGCAGCGCGCGCATGAGAGCATGCAGGATTTCGTCACCCGCATCGAGAAGGCCGCGGTGTTCCGCTCGCTGGAGAACCTGATGACCTTCCCGTTCGTCCGCGAACGGGTCGAGAGCGGCGAGATGCAGTTGCACGGCGCCTATTTCGGCGTCGCCGAGGGCTCGCTGTTCGTGCTCGACAGGGTCGCGAAGGAATTCATCAGCGTGCGGGAAGCCCTTCAAAAGAGCGAATAGCGAATGGCGAGTGGCGAATAGGGAAGCCCTACTCGCCATTCGCTACGCACAATTCGCGAGCTTCATTCGTGATCGTTGCCCCAGCGATCGGAGATCGCGAGCAAGAGCGCCGAGATCACGAACACCAGGTGCACGGCGACCAACCAGGTCATCCGCGTCGCGTCGAACGCGGAATCGATGTTCAGGAACGCTTCCAGCACATGGATCGCGGAGATCGCGACGATCGAGGCCAAAAGCTTCTGCTTCAGCCCGGCAAAATCGATCTTGGTGATCCAGATCGGCCAGTTCGGATTGCCCGACGTGTCGATGCGCGAGACGAAGTTCTCGTAGCCCGAGAACACCACGATCAGGATGAGATTGGCGACCAGCGTGACGTCGATCAGCGCCAGCGCGTCGAGGATGACTTCGGTTGATTTGTAGCCGGACGCATGCAGCACGAACTCCCAGAGCATGCGCGCGAATTTCAGCAGCAGCACCGCCAGCGCCACGACCAGGCCGACATAGAACGGCGCCATCAGCCAGCGGCTGTTGAACAGCACATATTCGAAGCCGCGCATGAAGCGCGGCGTCGCGGGGCTGGGCGGGACGGGAGCCGACTGTTCCGACATGGTTACGCCCCCCGTTGGCCCCCGCCGCTCAGGCCGCCTTCTGCTTCGCGGTGATCAGCTTGCGGTTGATCAGGACCTCGGCAATCTGCACGGCATTGAGCGCCGCGCCCTTGCGCAGATTGTCCGACACGCACCAGAACGCCAGGCCGTTCTCCACCGTCGCGTCCTCGCGGATGCGGCTGATATAGGTGGCGTCCTCGCCCGCCGCCTCATAGGGCGTGACGTATCCGCCCGGCTCGTGCTTGTCGATCACCAGGCAGCCCGGCGCATTGCGCAGGATGTTGCGCGCCTCGTCCGCCGTGATCGGATTGGCGAACTCGGCGTTGACCGCTTCGGAGTGGCCGACAAAGACAGGCACGCGCACGCAGGTCGCGGTCAGCTTGATCTTGGGATCAAGGATCTTCTTGGTCTCCGCCATCATCTTCCACTCTTCCTTGGTGAAGCCGTCTTCCATGAAGACGTCGATCTGCGGAATGACGTTGAAGGCGATGCGCTTGGGAAACTTCTTATTGATCAGCTCGTCATTGGTGTAGACGGCCTTGGTCTGCGAGAACAATTCGTCCATCGCATCCTTGCCGGCGCCCGACACCGATTGATAGGTCGAGACCACGACGCGCGTGATCGTCGCCTTGTCGTGCAACGGCTTCAGCGCGACGACGAGCTGCGCGGTCGAGCAGTTCGGGTTGGCGATGATGTTCTTCTTGGTGAAGCCGGCCGCGGCATCCGCGTTCACTTCCGGCACGATCAGCGGCACGTCCGGATCCATGCGCCAGGCCGACGAATTGTCGATCACGACCGCACCGGCCGCGCCGATCCTGGGCGACCATTCCTTGGAGACCGAACCGCCGGCGGACATCAGGCAGATGTCGATGTCGGAGAAATCATAATGCTCGAGCGCCTTCACCTTCAGGGTGCGGTCGCCATAGGAGACCTCGATGCCGACGCTGCGGCGCGAGGCCAGCACGACGACCTCGTCGGCGGGGAATTTGCGCTCGTCGAGAATGTTGAGCATTTCGCGCCCGACATTGCCGGTCGCACCGACCACCGCGACTTTGTAACCCATCGTTCACTCTCCGACGAAAAATGCCCGCTTCCCCGCTGTCAGCGGAAAGGGAAGAGGCAGCGCTTCTATGCGAGAAACCCGGTCAACACAACGTTGCGTAGCTTTGAGCGTTTTGATGCGTTTATTCCGGGCCGATCCGGCCGCACCCAATCATACGAGAATTCCGTCAGCGCTGACGAGCTTCGTCGACGAGGTGTACGCCACGCTCTCCGGGCTGTTCGCCTATGCCGCCGCGCTTGCGCTGTTCGCGGTCCTCGGCGTTTATCTATGGAAGCAGCTGCCTGATACAACGGCGATGGCGGCCCCCGCCGCCGGCTGGAGCATGGCTGCCCGCACGGCCCCCGGCTTTGCTGTGAGCAAGCTCGATCCACGAGATAAAACAGCAACTTACGAAATCTACCGGCACCCCGAGGGCGGCCGCAAGGACGTCTTCCGCTGGACCGATGCCGACGGTGCGCCGGCGGCCGAGCTGGAGATCTATCGCCCCGGCGGCGAGGCCCTGGGACCCGCGGTGACCGAGATCGCCGGCCGGCTCGACCCGGGCGGCAGTCGCGAGCTCGAGGCCGCCGGAATTGTCGACAGCAAGTTCGGCAGCGTCACCCTGCTGCGCCCGGCGCGGCAGGATGGCAGCCGCGCCTGCCTCGGCTTCCTCGAGCAGGCCGACGCGCCCGACCTGCGGATCTCCGGCTGGACCTGCCAGGGCGACAATCTGCCGGCCCAGCGCGCCGCGATCGTTTGCATGCTGAACCGGCTGACCCTCTTGGCCGCGGGCAATGACGCGCGGCTTGCCGCGCTGTTCGCCCATGCCGAACTGCGCCGCACCGACTGCGTTACCTCCGGCCCGCCGGCGCTCTCGGCCGACTGGGTCATGGGCAGCCAGAACCCGCTGCTGCGCGGCGCGCTTTGATGGCGAGACCGTGGCAAGGCACTGGTTTTCATGAAACTTTTGCGCTTGGACACGCATTATCTCGGCCGGTGTGGCGCAATTGACCTAGTGACGGCCTCCCCACCATGGCTACAATGTGTTCCAAGTGATTTTGGCTGATACGCCAGCCCCTGACGGGGGCCGTAATGACGAGGATGCGATGACCTTGAATTTCCCTGCCGCGAACAAGCTCGTGGTGTTGCTTGCCGCGGCTGCCGTCACCGCAACCGCCTTCGGAATGACCGCGGCCAGCGCGCAGCAGACCCCGAGCAAGCGCAAGCAGCAAGAGCAGTATGACCGCGACGGCCGCCGCTATTACGGCACGCAGGGCCCGAACCGGGTCTATCAGCAGGGCCCGCGTACCCGCGTCTACGTCACCACGCGCTCGTGGCTGGACGCCGGCACCGAAGTGTTGCCGGGCGACCGCAAGTTCAACGACTACGCCTATCCGCCTGATGTCGGTTATCCCTCGTTCGGACGCGAGAACAACAACCGCCCGATCGATCGCCAGCCGCTCAGTCCGCCGTCCGACCTCGGCGGCTATCCGCGGACCTTCCCGCTGTACTGAGAATCGGCGCACCGCCGATACGAAAATGCCCGGCTCCGGCCGGGCATTTTTTTGATCGCCGTCATTCCGTGGCTCGCCAACGGGTCGCGCGAACGCGCGCCCGATGACAGGCTCCGCGAGAACCCGGAATCTCGAGATTCCCCGATGCGCGATTGCGCATCTGTGGTTCGATGCTTCGCATCGCCCCGCAATGACGGGTGTCAAATTTATGCGTGCAGCTTCTGCAATTCCTTCAGGATCGCTTCGCCCATCTGCGCGGTGCTGACGGGCGTGGTGCCGGCCGCCTTGATGTCGGCGGTGCGCAGGCCGGCGGCGAGCACGGCCGCGATGGCGGCGTCGACCTTGTCGGCGAGATCGCCCATGCCGAACGAATAGCGCAGCGCCATGCCGAACGAGGCGATCATCGCGATCGGATTGGCTAGGCCCTTGCCCGCGATATCGGGCGCCGAGCCGTGCACGGGTTCATACAGCGCCTTGCGCTCCTTGGTCTTGGCGTCCTCCTTGCCGAGCGACGCCGACGGCAGCAGGCCGAGCGAGCCGGTCAGCATCGCCGCGATGTCCGACAGCATGTCGCCGAACAGATTGTCGGTGACGATGACGTCGAACTGCTTCGGCGTCTTGACCAGGTTCATGCCGCCGGAATCGGCGAGCTGATGCTCCAGTGTGACGTCCTTGTATTCGCGCGCGTGGACCTGGGTCATGACCTCGTTCCAGAGCACGCCCGACTTCATGACGTTGCGCTTCTCCATCGAGGTCACCTTGTTCTTGCGCTTGCGCGCCAGTTCGAAGGCGACGCGGCCGATGCGCTCGATCTCGAAGGTGTCGTAGACCTGGGTGTCGATCGCGCGCTTCTGGCCGTTGCCGAGATCGGTGATGGTCTTCGGCTCGCCGAAATAGACGCCGCCGGTGAGTTCGCGCACGATCATGATGTCGAGGCCCTCGACCACCTCGCGCTTGAGGCTCGAGGCATCGGCCAGCGCCGGATAGCACACCGCCGGGCGCAGATTGGCGAACAGGGCAAGATCCTTGCGCAGCCGCAGCAGGCCGGCCTCGGGACGCACCTCATAGGGCACGCTGTCCCACTTCGGGCCGCCGACCGCGCCGAAGATGACGGCGTCGGCCGCATTGGCCTTGGCCATGTCGCCTTCGGAGATCGACACCTTGTGCGCGTCATAGGCGGAGCCGCCGACCAGGCCCTGCTCGGTCTCGAACCTGGCGATGCCATGCGCATTCAGCCAGTCGATCAGGCGCTGCACCTCGGCCATCACTTCGGGGCCGATGCCGTCGCCGGGGAGGAGCAGCAGTTTGTGGGTCGCCATGGTCGTTACCTCATTCAATCGGGCATGCCCGCCATCGTCAGGCGCGAGTGCTAAAACGCCCCGCACCGATTGGCAAGGCACCCGGCACAGGGCCAAAATGGGGCTTGAGCGAGCCAAACCGCGCCTCAAGAAGCCGACAAGACGGACCTCATGACCGCAGCCATCGTCTACGCCTTCGCCTCGGCCATTTTCCTCGGTGCCGGGGTGGTGCTGGCGCAGCTTGGGCTGCGCACCGTCGAGCCGCTGTCCGGCGCCGCGATCAGCGTGCCCTCCTTCACCCTGCTGTTCCTGGTGCTGTCACCGCTGATCCTGCATGGCGAGCCGGTGGTCTGGCGAGCCTTGCCGATCTTCATGGCGATCGGCCTGTTCTTCCCGGCCTCGCTGACCTTGCTGACCTTCGCCTCGAACCGGGCGCTCGGGCCGGTCATCACCTCGACGCTCGGCAATCTGGCGCCGCTGTTTGCGGTCACCGCCGCGGTGGTGCTGCTGCACGAGCCGCTGCTGCCGCAGCAGCTCTTAGGCCTCGTCGTTGCGGTCGCAGGTGCGGCCATCATTACGGTCACCCGGCCGCGCGACCTCGGGCATTGGCGGAGCTGGGCGCTGCTGCTGCCGCTCGCGAGCGCGCTGGTGCGCGGCATCGTGCCGCCGATCGCCAAGCTCGGGCTGGCGATGTGGCCGAGCCCGCTATGGGCCTGCCTGGTCGGCTATGTGATGTCCTCGCTGGTGGTGCTCACCGTGCAGCGGATTCGCAAGGGCAGCTTCATGGTGCAGGCGCCGCGCGAGGGCCGGTTCTGGTTCATGCTCACCGGCATCAGCAACGGGCTCAGCGCGCTCAGCCTGTTCGCCGCGGTCCGCAACGGGCCGATCACGCTGGTAGCTCCGCTTGCCGCGATCTACCCGCTGGTCACCGTGGCGATGAGCGCCGTCATGCTCAAGCATGTCGAGATCACGCCACGGATCGTCGCCGGAACCCTGCTGACCGTGATCGGCGTCGCGCTGGTCCTGATCGCCTGATTGCCCGATACGCAAGACAGTGTTGCTGCCTCCGGCGCTGGGCAGGAGCGCCGCGGCCTGCCACAATGGCTGTATTGCCGGAGTGAATTGTGAGAGCCCCCGCCCCGTCCTACCCGCATCCCGCGCGGCTGATTCTGATTCTGTCGCTTGCACCGACGGTCGGTCTCGGCATCGGCCGTTTCGCCTATTCGCTGGTGCTGCCCGACATGCGCGAGCAGCTGGCCTGGTCGTATTCGGCCGCCGGCTTCATGAACACGATCAATGCCGCCGGCTATCTGGTCGGCGCATTGTTCGCCTCGCGCCTGATCCAGCGCTTCGGGCTCGCCGCATCGGTGCGATGGTCGACGCTGGCCTGCGCACTGTCGCTGGCGCTGTGCGCCATCTCGGGCAATTTCGCCGTGCTGAGCTTTGCCCGCCTGCTGGTCGGCTTCGCCGCCGCGATCGGCTTTGTCGGCGGCGGCGCGCTGGCGGCGACGATCGCGCAATCGCGCCCGGACCGCGCCAACTTCCTGCTCAGCCTGTTCTATGCCGGACCGGGCGTCGGCATCCTGGCATCGGGCCTGATCGCGCCGTTCGTGTTGCAGGGCTTTGGCGCCGGCTCGTGGTGGATCGTGTGGTGGGCGATGACCTTGCTCTCCGCGATCATGATCGTGCCGTTGTGGCTTGCGCCATTGCACGCCAATGCGATCGCCGGCGGCATCGTCCGCACCAAATTCGCCGTGATGCCGGTCCTGATCTACCTCGCCGCCTATTTCCTGTTCGGCGCCGGCTACATCGCCTACATGACCTTCATGATCGCCTATGTCCGCGACGGCGGCGGCGGCGCGGTGGCACAGAGTGCGTTCTGGAGCCTGATCGGCGTCAGCGCCTTCGTCACGCCATGGGTCTGGCGGCGGGTGCTGGCGCTCGACCGCGGCGGGCTCGCCACCACGATCATCCTCGGCGTCAACGCACTCGGCGCGGCGCTGCCGATCTTCGGCCATTCGCCGCTGCTGCTGGCGATCTCGGCGCTGGTGTTCGGCGTCGCGTTCTTCGCGGTGGTCGGCTCGACCACAGCCTTCGTGCGCCTCAACTACCCGGCTGAAGCCTGGCCGACCGCGATCGCGGCGATGACCATTGCCTTCGGCATCGGCCAGACGCTCGGGCCGATCGTGGTCGGCGCGATCACCGATGCGATGGGCAGCCTGTCATTTGCGTTGAACGTCTCGGCCGCGATGCTTGTGGTGGGGGCGGTGCTGTCGGCGTTTCAGAGGAAGGTGGGGCGGTAGTCCTCCGTCGTCATTCCGGGGCTGGCTAAGCGAGAGCCCGGAATCCATCGTAACGCAACACACGCGGCCAAATGGATTCCGGGCTCGCGCCAAGAGGCGCGCCCGGAATGACGAGGGGAGAGTTCAGCTTCCACTAAACGAATTATACCCCTGGTCTTCCCAGTAGCCGCCCTTGTAGTCGTTGGTGACTTCCATCGAGAGCACGTATTTCGGGTTCTTGAAGCCGAGTTTCGTGGGCACCCGGATCTTCATCGGGAAGCCGTAGGCGCGCGGCAGGATCTCGTCGCCGAACTTGAACGTCATCTGGGTCTGCGGATGCAGCGCCGTGCGCATGTCCAGCGGCGAGTTGTAGCCGTCCTTGTCGGCGCACTGGAACCAGACATATCTGGCGCGGGTGTCGGCGCCGACCAACTTGAGGAAATCGCGCAACGGCGTGCCGGTCCAGCTGCCGATCGCGCTCCAGCCCTCGACGCAGATATGCCGCGTCACCTGCTTGACCTGCGGCAGCTTGTACAATTCGTCGAGCGTCCACGACTTCTTGTTCTCGACCAGCCCACGCACCTCGAGCTTCCAGTCGGCGCCCGCAATCTCAGGCGCATCGTCGAGATCGTAATAGGCATTGAACGGAAACGGCTTGGTGATCATGCTCTCGGGAAAGGTCGGAGCCAGCGCGTCCGGATTGAACATCCAGGCCTGCACTGCGTCGTTGAACTTGGAGACATGCTTCAGCAGTTCCTCCGCCGACGACGAATCGACCACGTCGCAGCCGGTCAACAGCGTCAGCGCGCCGAGGCTGGTGCCCGCCGTGATGAAGCGGCGGCGCGTCAGCTCCGGCATCGTCTTCACTGCGTCGCGCACGAGCAGCTTCTTGTCGACACCGGGGATCAGGAGCTTGCGGAGACGACCCATGACAATCCTCCTACAGCATGATCCGGAAAAGTGCGAAGCGGTTTTCCGAAAAGATCATGCTCAAACAATATGAAGCTAAGGCGCGATGACGATTCATCGCGCTTTAGCGCCCGATAATCATGGCGCGCAGGCTCTTCGGCACCAGCAGCGCAAGCGCGACATGGATCACCAGGAAGGCGACGATCAGCGCCATGCAGGTGAAGTGAACATAACGGGCGAAATCGTAGCCGCCGAACAGCGAGACCAGCCAATGCAATTGCACCGGCTTCCACATCGACAGGCCGGACAGCACGATGACGACACCGACGATGATGATGCCGGCATAGAGCAGCTTCTGCACCGAATTGTACTTGCTGAGATCCTCATGCGACAGCTTGAAGGTCAGCGCCGCCCTGGTGTCGGCAATCACGCCGCCGGGAGTGATCGGCAGCAGTTTCTTGCGGAAGCGGCCGGTGGCGAAACCGAGCGCCAGGTAGACCAGGCCGTTGACCATCAAGAGCCACATCGCGGCGAAATGCCAGAGCAGCGCGCCGCCGAGCCAGCCGCCCAGCGTGATGCTGCGCGAGAAGCTGAAGCCGAACAGCGGCGAGGCGTTGTAGATCTGCCAGCCGGACATGATCATCAGGATCATCGCGACAGCGTTGATCCAGTGCACCATCCGCACCCAGACCGGCTGGATCACCTTCGCGGGCGTTGCGGTCTCTGCCTGGTGGTCGCTGACGGCAAGGCTCGTCATGGAAATTCTCTGCTCATGGTCGTTACCGGCTTATACGCCGGGAACCGGGGTTGCGTTACGGGGGCACGCCTCATCAGTTTGATATACGCCACCCGATCTGGTCACAAAAATGCGAGCCGGAGCGAGGCTCCGGCTCGCGATTTTTGAAAAGCGGGCAGGGACTAAATCGGGGCCGCCGGGTGTTACGTCGCCGGCATCAGCACAGTGTCGACCACATGGATGACGCCGTTCGACTGGTTGACGTTGGAGATCGTCACCATCGAGGTGCCACCCTTGGCATCGACGATCCAGACCTTGCCGTCCTGGTGCTTCACGGTCAGCTCCTCGCCCTCGGCGGTCTTCAGCTTCTTGCCGTCGGTGAGGTCGGAGGCCTCGAACTTGCCGGGCACCACATGGTAGGTGAGGATCTTGGTCAGCGTCGCCTTGTTCTCGGGCTTGACCAGATTGTCGACGGTTCCGGGCGGCAGCTTGCCGAACGCGGCATTGGTCGGCGCAAACACCGTGAACGGGCCCTTGCCTTCCAGCGTGCCGACCAGGCCCGCGGCCTTCACCGCAGCGACCAGGGTGGTGTGGTCCTTCGAATTGACGGCGTTCTGGACGATGTTCTTCGACGGGAACATCGCCGCGCCGCCGACCATCACGGTCTTCTCCTCTGCACGGACCGGCGCCACGGCGGTGGCGGTGATCGCGATGGCACTGAAGGCGGCGGCAGCGAGAGTGGCAATACGCTTCGACATGGTTTCGTCTCCCGATGGGTAATCGAGCCGACGCATCCGCGCCGGCGATGAAGGGACAACAACGGCACGGATGGGTTTGATGAAAGCGCCGTCGTTGGCCTGAGCTACGGGAGGTTTTCGGTGCGGTTTCCGGAATAATTCTTTGTGATTCCTGAAACCGGCTGCGGCGCCCTGCGTACACGCGACGCGGTCGCGCATTCCATTCAGCGGAATGGACGGGTGCGATGCCGCGAGCAATTTGCTTGCCGCCACCGCGCGATTGGTTCAGCCTGAGCTTGCAGGCTGCTTCGCAGAGAGCGGCTGCGGGGAGGCAATCATGAGCAGCATCACGGCTGACGGCCATGCCATGCCTGCGGTGAACGATGCAGGCACCGACATCGGCCCGCTCGAGCAGCAACACCTGCAATACGCCAACTACCGCGCCGTCGCCGGCGGCACCGAGCTCACCAAAACCCATTGGCACATCGCCACCGCCAACGCGCTCGGCTGGGGCTTTGACGGCATGGACGGCGTGATCTTCGCGCTGATCTCGCCGATGGTGATCAAGGAATTCGCGCTGACCTTGCCGGAATATCGCTCCGGCATGCAGATCGCATTGTTCGTCGGCATCGCCGGGCTTTATTTCTGGCCGTGGCTCGCCGACCGCTACGGCCGCCGCACGCTGCTCGCGGTCAACATCGCGCTGTTCTCGCTGCTGATGCCGGTCGCGGCGATGTCGCCGACCTTCGCGGTGTTCGTGATCGCACGCTCGCTCTTGTTCTTTGCGCTCAACGGCGAATGGTCGCTCGGCTCGATGCTGGTGGCGGAGACCTGGCCGGCGCGGTTGCGTGGACGCGTCATCAGCATCACCCGCTCGGCCTGGTGCCTCGGCGCCACCTCCGCAGGCGCGATCACCGGGCTGATCGCCGCCAACTATGGCTGGCGCATCGCCGTGATGGTGCCCGGCGTGATCGCGCTGCTTGCGATCTATATCCGCTCCACCTGCCCGGAATCGCCCTATTGGGTGCGGTCGCAGGACCGCAAGCGGCGCATCGCCGAGACACTGGCGCGCGGCGGCACGGTTAGCGACGACGACCGCACCTGGTTCGGCAAGGCCAAATCGGTCGGCATCCGCCAGGTCTTCATGCCCGACGTGCTGCCCTCGACATTGGTCGCGCTGTTCGTGGCCTGTGCCTCGACCTGCATCTACGGCACGGTCGGCGCCTGGATGCCGCTCTACCTCTCGACCGAGAAGCACTGGTCGACCACCGAATACAGCCTGTTCTATGTGTTCTACGGCCTGTGCGGCTTCGTCGGCCTGTGCCTGGTCGGCTGGCTGATCGACAAGATCGGCCGCCGCCGCACCTTCATCATTGCGTTGATCGAGGGCGCGGTCTTCATGACGCTCTGGGTCTATTCCGAGGACCGCGTGCTGCTGTGGACGTTCGGACTGCTTTGGTGCCTCGGCTTTCTCGGCTTCTGGGGCCCGAGCACGACGCTGACGGCGGAAATCTTCCCGACCCGGATCCGCGGCGCCGCCAACGGCGTGGTCTGGGCGATCGCCTATCTGGTCGGTTTCGTGCTGTTCCCCTTCGTCTCGATCGCGCTGCAGCAGCACACCGGCTCGTTCGCGCTGGCGTTCCTCTGCATCCCCGTGCTGATGCTCGCGATGGCGGTCGGCGTGGTCCTGTTCGTGCCGGAACATTCCGGGAAAGAGCTGAACGAGATCAGCGAGTGATCCGTCACGATTTGTAGCCCGGATGGAGCGCAGCGAAATCCGGGACAGCCTCTCCGCGGAGACCACACCGGATTGCGCTTCGCTCCATCCGGGCTACGACGTGACCGCCGCCTAATCCCGGTTCGCCGGCGTCTGGATGAACCCGCGGTTATGCGTCGGGCTGATCAGGATCTCGTTCATGCAGACCCGCGCCGGCATGCTGGCGACGAAGGCGATGGTGCGGCCGCAATCCTCGGGCTGCAGCATCTTGGCCTGCTCCGCCTCGCTCGGCACCACCGGCCGCTGCTTCAGGATCGGGGTGGCGACCTCGCCCGGCGACAGGCAGCAGGCGCGCAGGCCGTTGACGCATTCGTCCATGTTGAAAGAATGGGTCAGCGCCAGCACCGCGTGCTTGGTGGTGGTGTAGGCCGGGCCCGGCATCTTCGAGACGTGGCGGCCGGCCCAGGAGGCGACGTTGATGATGCAGCCGTCCTGCTGCTTGCGCATGGTCGGCAGCACCGCGCGCATGCAATACAGCACGCCGTTGAGGTTGACCTCGACCAGCTTGTCCCAGCCTTCCAGTTCCATATCGGCCCAGCTGCGTTTCGGCACGTTGATGCCGGCGCTGTTGACCAAAAGATCGATGCGGCCGTGCCTGGCGACGATCGCCTCTGCCGCCTTGTTGACCTCGGCCTTGTTGCTGACGTCGAGCGGGATCGCCTCGGCCGTGCCGCCCTTTTTTGTGATGTTGACCACGACGCGGTCGAGCTCTTGCTTGCGGCGGCCGGAGACCACCACCGTCCAGCCGTCCGCGGCCAGGAATTCCGCCCCGGATTCGCCGATTCCGGTGCCGCCGCCGGTGACCCAGGCCACGCGTTTCCCATGATTTGTCATGCAAACTGTCTCCGTTGCTTTCCGAAGGGCGTTTTTGCTAATCCAGCCGGACTCTTACCGGCTCTTTCGCCCCTCAGGGGATGTTGCATGAACACGACCGCCAACGCCAATCTGTTTTCCCGCCTGTTCGACGGCCTCGACGACCCCAACCGGCTCGCGATCGAGCAGCTCGACGGCAGCCGCATCACCTATGGCGATTTGATCGCGCGGGCGGGCCAGATCGCGAATGTGCTGGTTGAGCGCGGCGTCAAGCCGGGCGACCGCGTCGCGGCGCAGACCGAGAAATCGGTGTCGGCGCTGGTGCTGTATCTCGCCACCGTGCGCGCCGGCGGTGTCTATTTGCCGCTCAACACCGCCTACACGCTGAACGAACTCGAATACTTCATCACGGACGCCGAGCCGGCGCTGGTGGTCTGCGACCCCGCCAAGCTCGAAGGCATCAGGGCGATCGCGGCCAAGGTCGGCGCCAGGGTCGAGACGCTCGATCCGACCGGCAAGGGTTCGCTGACCGAGGGCGCCGACAAAGCGGCGAAGGAATTCGCGACCGTCCCGCGGGCAAACAACGATCTCGCCGCGATCCTCTACACTTCGGGCACTACCGGCCGCTCCAAGGGCGCGATGCTGTCGCACGACAATCTGGCGTCGAACTCGTATTCGCTGGTCGATTACTGGCGCTTCACCAACAAGGACGTGCTGATCCACGCGCTGCCGATCTACCACACCCACGGCCTGTTCGTGGCCAGTAACGTGACGCTGTTCGCGCGCGCCGCGATGATCTTCCTGCCGAAGTTCGATCCGGACCTGATCATCAAGCTGATGGCCCGCGCCACCGTGATGATGGGCGTACCGACCTTCTACACCCGCCTGTTGCAGAACCCGGGCCTGAACAAGGACGCGACAAAACACATGCGGCTGTTCATCTCGGGCTCGGCGCCGCTGCTCGCCGACACCCATCGCGAATGGTCTGCCCGCACCGGCCACGCCGTGCTCGAGCGCTACGGCATGACCGAGACCAACATGAACACGAGCAATCCCTATGACGGCGACCGCGTGCCCGGCGCGGTCGGCTTCGCGCTGCCCGGCGTCTCGGTGCGGGTCACCGATCCCGAGAGCGGCAAGGAGCTTCCTCGCGAGACCATCGGCATGATCGAGGTGAAGGGCCCGAACGTATTCCAGGGCTATTGGCGGATGCCGGAGAAGACCAAGGCCGAATTCCGCGCTGACGGTTTCTTCATTACCGGCGACCTCGGCAAGATCGACGACAAGGGCTACGTCCACATCCTCGGCCGCGGCAAGGATCTGGTGATCTCCGGCGGCTTCAACGTCTACCCGAAGGAGATCGAGAGCGAGATCGACGCCATGCCCGGCGTGGTCGAGTCAGCCGTGATCGGCGTGCCGCATGCCGATTTCGGCGAAGGCGTCACTGCAGTGCTGGTTTGCAGCAAGGGCGCCGATGTCAGCGAAGCCTCGGTGCTGAAGGCGCTCGACGGCCGGCTGGCCAAGTTCAAGATGCCCAAGCGCGTCTTCGTGGTGGACGAATTGCCGCGCAACGCGATGGGCAAGGTGCAGAAGAATATTTTGCGGGATACGTATAAGGATATTTATTCGAAGCGATTTCCGTAGCCCGGATGAAGCGAAGCGAAATCCGGGACTAGCCTATCCACAGCAAGAACCCCGGATTACGCTTCGCTCCATCCGTGCTACGCACCGCCCAACAGGCTGATCACGAACCGGCCGCCGACGATGAAGAGATAGGCTCCGAACGCCACCTCCAGCGCGCGCTTCGACAGCGCGTGCGCGACCTTGACGCCGAGCGGCGCGGTGACCAGCGTGGTCGGCATCACCAGGAGCGCGCCGATCAGCGAGACATAGCCGAGCGCGAACGGCAATTGCAGCGCGGCGACGTCGGGGAAGCGCGCGGCGGCGGGCCAGCCGGCATAGACGTAACCCAGCGCGCCGGGGATCGAGATCAAGACTGCGAGCGCGGACGAGGTCGCGACCGCCTGATGGATCGGCCGGCCGTAGAAGGTCATCAGCAGGTTGGCGAACAGCCCGCCGCCGATGCCCATCAATGTCGACAGCAGGCCGACGAAGAAGCCATAGACGCGCATCAGAAAACCCCTCGGCACGTCGTCGCCGAACTTCCAGGTCTCGCGCGCCAACAGCAGCCGCGCCGCCGCCGACCAGGCCACCATCACGAACACGATCTTGAACAGCCGCTCCGGCGCGAAGCGCGCGGTGACGCTGCCGGCGGCGACGCCGATCACGATCGGCAGCCACCAGCGCTTCAGGATCTCCATGTCGACCGCACCGCGGCGGTAATGGGCACGGAACGAGCTCAGCGAGGTCGGGATGATGATCGCGAGCGAGGTGCCGATGCAGAGCGGCATCCGCACTTCCAAGGGCACGCCGGCGAGGCGAAAGCATTCGTAGAACACCGGCACCAGGATCGCGCCGCCACCGATGCCGAACAGGCCGGCGAGGAAGCCGGACAGCGCGCCGACCGCGATCAGCAGCAGCGCAAGCTCGAGCAATTCCCTGGGATCGAGGCCGGCCATCATGTCCTTCATCTGTGTTCGGCGCGCGGCCGCAGTTGTGCCGCGGCGCCGTCTTCAGAGAGCAATAGCCGCTTTTCGGATTCGGGAGTATCTATGCTGTTGCGCAGGCTCTGTTGCGAAATGCGGAAGGATCGGGCTTGGACCAGCTTGCGGCGATGGCGGCCTTTGTCCGGGCGGTTGAGACCGGCAGCCTGTCGGCGGCGGCACGCTCGCTGCCGAGCTCGCTGACCTCGGTCAGCCGCCAGATCAGCGCGCTTGAAGAGCATTTCGGTACCCGCCTGTTGCTGCGCACCACCCGCCAGCTCGCGCTGACCGATGACGGCCGGATCCTCTATGAGCGGGCGAAATCGGTTCTCGGCGAGATCAAGGAGATCGAGGCGGCGCTGGCCCGCGATCCGCAGCAGCCGTCGGGCCGGATCAGGCTGAGCTCGCCGAGCCTGATCGGACGGCTCGTGATCGCGCCCTTGCTGGTCGAGTTTCTGCGCCGCTATCCGGCACTGTCGGTCGACCTGCTGTTGATCGATCGCGCCGTCGACATGATCGAGGAGGACATCCATCTGGCCATTCGGATCGGCCGGCTGCGCGACTCGCAGCTCGTCACCCGCAAGCTCACCGATCTGCAGATGATCGTGTGTGCATCACCGAATTATCTGGCCCGGCACGGCGAGCCGCGAACGCCGAGCGATCTTGCGACGCATGACTGCCTGGTGTTTTCCGATTCGCCTGGCAGCGCGGAGTGGCGCTTTGCCGATGGATCGAAGACGGGCCGCAAATTCCGCATATCCGGTCGGCTCTGGATGAATAGCCTCGACGCGCTGGTTGCTGCGGCGCGGGATGGTGCTGGCATCGTCCGTGTGCCGTCGTGGCAGGTACAGTCCGATCTCTTGAACGGCCGGCTGCAACGCCTGCTGATCGACCATGAGCCGGCGCCGACGCCATTGCATTTGATGCTTCAGCCGGCGCGCCTCGCATCGCCTAAGATCAGGGCATTCGTCGATTATCTGGTGGAACAATGGGGCAGGATCGACGCCTTTCGGGGCCCGTAAGGCGGCATCTGAGCCCGGCGGTAAAGGCCGTGAATATTGATTCACTTCTTAGTCCATTCGACCTTGCATCTGGTATACCACCCTGCGGATCAACCAGAATTCGGCAACTCTAACAATGAACTTCGGTTCGAGCGAAGGCTATTTGGCCGTTGCGCGGGGTGAGTCTAGTCCGTAAATAGAACTCCTCTACCGCGTTCCCCGATGGGCCGGGCGCGGTCCCTCACATCATAAAGCCCGCCGATGACCCGCCAGGATCGAACGACCGCTTTCACCCCATTTGCAGACCTACCGGTGGACGCTGACGATGGCGCTGTCCATCGTTCACCGTGCCACAGGTGTGGCACTCTATTTCGGCACCCTGCTGCTGGCCTGGTGGCTGATCGCCGCCGCCTCCGGCCCGACCGCCTATGCCAACGTCCAGGCCTTCACCGGCAGCGCGATCGGCAAGCTGATCGTGTTCGGCTACACATGGGCGCTGATGCACCATCTGTGCAGCGGCATCCGGCATTTCGTCTGGGACCTCGGCTACGGCTTCAAGGCCAATGAGCGCGAAGCCCTGACCTGGGGCGCGCTGGTCGCCGGCATCGCGCTGACCGTGCTGGTCTGGATCATTGCCTACGCGGTTGGAGGTGGACGATGAGCGGCCCCTCCTCGATGCGCACGCCGCTGGAACGCGTTCGCGGCCTCGGCTCGGCGCACACCGGCACCGGCGATTTCTGGCGCCAGCGCCTGACCGCGGTCGCGATGACGCTGCTGATCGTCCCCGTCATCGTCGTGATGATCATGCTGGTCGGCCGCAACCACGCCGGCGCGGCGCAGATCCTCGGCTCGATCCCGATCGCCATCATCCTCTTGCTCTTCATCGTCGCCAGCGTCTGGCACATGAAGATCGGCATGCAGGTCGTGATCGAGGACTACATCCACAACGAGAAGCTGAAGATCGCCAGCGTGATGGCAAACAACTTCTTCTGCGTCGCGGTCGCATTGGCCTCGATCTACGCAATCCTCAAATTGTCGTCGGGAGTTTGACCCATGGCCACTCAAGGTTTGGCCGCTGAAAGTAACGGCAAGGCCACCAACGGCAGTGGCCCTGCCAGCAATGGCAAGGCCTACCCGATCCAGGACCACACCTATGACGTCGTCGTGGTCGGCGCCGGCGGCGCCGGCCTGCGCGCGGTGGTCGGCTGCTCGGAAGCGGGCCTGCGCACGGCCTGCATCACCAAGGTATTCCCGACCCGCTCGCACACCGTTGCGGCGCAGGGCGGCATCTCGGCCTCGCTCGGCAACATGCATCCGGACGACTGGCGCTGGCACATGTACGACACCGTGAAGGGATCGGACTGGCTCGGCGACCAGGACGCGATCGAATACATGGTGCGCAACGCGCCCGACGCGGTCTACGAGCTCGAGCATTGGGGCGTGCCGTTCTCGCGCACCGAGGACGGCAAGATCTATCAGCGCCCGTTCGGCGGCATGACCATGGACTACGGCAAGGGTCAGGCGCAGCGCACCTGCGCCGCGGCCGACCGCACCGGCCACGCCATGCTGCACACGATGTATGGCCAGTCGCTGCGCCACTCGGCCGAGTTCTTCATCGAATTCTTCGCCATCGACCTGATCATGGACGACCAGGGCGTCTGCCGCGGCGTGATCGCGCTCAAGCTCGATGACGGCACGCTGCATCGCTTCCGCGCCCAGACCACGATTCTCGCGACCGGCGGCTATGGCCGCGCTTACGCCTCCTGCACCTCGGCGCACACCTGCACCGGCGACGGCGGCGGCATGGTGCTGCGCGCCGGCCTGCCGCTGCAGGATATGGAGTTCGTCCAGTTCCATCCGACCGGCATCTACGGCTCGGGCTGCCTCGTCACCGAAGGCGCCCGCGGCGAAGGCGGCTATCTCGTCAACTCCGAAGGCGAGCGCTTCATGGAGCGCTACGCGCCGTCGGCCAAGGATCTTGCCTCGCGCGACGTCGTCTCGCGTGCGATGACGATCGAGATCCGCGAAGGCCGCGGCGTCGGCAAGAAGAAGGACCACATCTTCCTGCACCTCGACCACCTCGATCCGAAGGTGCTGCATGAGCGGCTGCCGGGCATCTCCGAATCGGCGAGAATCTTCGCCAATGTCGACGTCACCCGCGAGCCGATTCCGATCGTGCCGACCGTGCACTACAACATGGGCGGCATTGCCACGAACTATCACGCCGAGGTGCTGACCAAGCGCAACGGCGACGACAACTCGGTGGTGCCGGGCCTGATGGCGATCGGCGAGGCCGCCTGCGTCTCGGTGCACGGCGCCAACCGCCTCGGCTCCAACTCGCTGATCGACCTCGTGGTGTTCGGCCGCGCCGCGGCGCTGCGCCTCGCCGACAAGCTGACGGCGAACGCCAAGCAGCCGGAACTGCCGAAGGACTCGGCCGACCGCGCGCTCGGCCGGCTCGACCACTTCCGTCACGCCTCCGGCGGCACGCCGACCGCGAAGCTGCGCGACAGCATGCAGCATGTGATGCAGAACAATTGCGCGGTGTTCCGCACCGGCGAGGTGCTGCAGGAAGGCCAGAACCTGATCCACAAGGTCTATGGCGGCGTCGGCGACATCTCGGTCTCGGACCGCTCGCTGGTGTGGAATTCCGACCTGGTCGAGACGCTGGAATTCGACAATCTGATCGTGCAGGCGGTCGTGACGATGGATTCGGCCGCGAACCGCACCGAGAGCCGCGGCGCACATGCGCGCGAGGATTTCTCGGCGCGCGACGACAAGAACTGGATGAAGCACACGCTGACCTGGATCGATCCGGCCGGCAAGACCACGATCGATTACCGTCCCGTCCACGACTACACGATGACCAACGATGTGCAGTACATCCCGCCGAAGGCGCGGGTTTACTGAGAACGAAGGCGAGCAAGCATGGTTGAATTCGCACTTCCGAAGAATTCGAAGATTTCCGGCGGCAAGACCTGGCCGAAGCCGGCCGGCGCCACCGAGACCCGCGAATTCCGGGTGTATCGCTGGAATCCGGACGACGGCAAGAATCCGAGTGTCGACACCTACTATGTCGACACCAATGATTGCGGTCCGATGGTGCTGGACGGTCTGATCTGGATCAAGAACCACATCGACCCGACGCTGACCTTCCGCCGCTCCTGCCGCGAGGGCGTCTGCGGTTCCTGCGCGATGAACATCGACGGCCAGAACACGCTGGCCTGCACCAAGTCGATGCACGATGTCGGCGCCGGCGGCGCGGTGAAAGTCAATCCGCTGCCGCACCAGCCGGTGGTCAAGGACCTGGTCCCCGACCTCACCAATTTCTACGCCCAGTATGCCTCGATCGAGCCGTGGCTGAAGACCACGACGCCGACGCCGCAGAAGGAGTGGAGGCAGAGCCACGAGGACCGCGAGAAGCTCGACGGTCTCTACGAGTGCATCCTGTGCGCCTGCTGCTCGACCTCGTGCCCGAGCTATTGGTGGAACAGCGAACGCTTCCTCGGCCCCGCCGCGCTGCTGCAGGCAACGCGCTGGGTCACCGATTCCCGCGACGAAGCGACCGGCGAGCGGCTCGACAATCTCGAGGATCCGTTCCGCCTCTATCGCTGCCACACCATCATGAACTGCGCCAAGGCGTGCCCGAAGGGTCTCAATCCCTCGGAAGCGATCGCCGAGCTCAAGTTCAAGATGGTCGAACGCCAGATCTGATCCGACACCGCCGCGGCTGGCGCTGGTATCAGTGGCCAGCCGCCGGCCGGATCAGGATATCCGCGCCGACCGCATCGGCGCCGGGCCGATCGAGGTCGAGCACGACGTCGACGATGCTGTGATCCTCCGGATCCATCGTGACGGTGAAGCCGAGATCGCGGCACATCCCGATCATGGTGGTGTTCTCGGTCAAGACCTGGCCGGACAGGCGCTTCAGTCCCTCCGACCGCGCATAGTGGATCAGGAGCTGCATCAGCGCCCAGCCGAGGCCTTTGCCCTTCAGATCGGACTGCAGCAGGATCGCGTATTCGGCGTTCTGGTACAGCGAATCCGAATGCAGCCGGACCGCGCCCATCATCTCGCCGGTCGCCGGATCGAGCGCCACGAAGGCCATCGCGCGCGCATAGTCGAGCTGGGTCAGGCGCGCGATGAAGGCGTGCGAGAATTCCTTCATCGCGTGGAAGAAGCGCAGCCTGAGATCCTCGGCGGTGACGCGCTTGAAGAAATCGGCGACCATCGGCTCGTCCTCGGGACGCATCGGACGCACCGTGACATGCGAGCCGTCGCGCAGCGCCAGCTCACCTTCCCACTGTGACGGATAGGGCCTGACCGCGAGCCTGGTGTGGCCGGCAAACAGCCGCGTCGGCTTGCGAATCGCCACCCGCGCATCGAGCGCCAGCACGCCGCTCTCGTCGGCCAGCATCGGATTGATATCGAGCTCGGCGACCTCGGGAATGTCGGCGGCCATCTGCGCCAGCTTGACCAGAGTGAGCGGCACCACGTCGGCCGGGACGGCCGGCACATCGCCATAGCCGCCGAGCAGCCGCGACACGCGGGTGCGCCCGATCAGTTCACGGGCGAGATTCATGTCGAGCGGCGGCAGCGCCAGCACCTTGTCGTTGATCACCTCGACCGCCGGACCGCCGCGGCCGAACACGATCACCGGGCCGAAGGTCGGATCGTCGGCGATGCCGAGGATCAGCTCGCGCGCCGCACGCCGCACGATCATCGGCTGGATCGTCACGCCTTGCAGCGTCGCGTCCGGCCGCGCGCTGCGTGCCCGTTCCATCACGGTCCTGACGGCCTCGACGACGCTGTCGCTGGTGCGCAGGTCGCGGATCACCCCGCCGACATCGGAGGCGTGCCGGATGTCGCGCGAAAACACCCTGACCACGATCGCGTGCCCCGCGGCGAGGAACGGCGCAGCCTTCGCGGCGGCGTCCTCGGCACTGTCGGCGACGAGGGTCGTCACGATCGGAATGCGATAGGCCTCGAACAGCGCGACGATCTCGGCCGGATCGAGCCAGGCGCGTCCCTCCGACAACGCCTTCACGACGACGTGCCGCGCCGCCGGGGTCTCGGGCGTGAACACCGATGCGACGCCGGGCGGCGTCGCGGCGAGCGCGGTGGAGGCCTCGCGGTAGCGCACCAGATACATGAAGGCGCGAACCGCATCATCCTCGGTCGGGAAATGCGGAATCCGCGCCGCCTCGAAGATCGCGCCGGTGCGCTCGTCGGCGCCGACCCAGGCCGCCAGCACCAGGGCCGCGACGGCGCTGCGCCTGGTCCTGCGGTCGCGCACGCACTGCGCCACCGCTTCGGCAATGCCCACGGCCGGCGCCACCGCGGTCTCGACATTGGCGACCAGCACCGCGTCGCTGTTGGCGTCATCGAGCAGGGCGTTGAGCGCCACCACGTAGCGGGCGGCATCGGCATCGCCGGCGATGTCGACCGGATTGGCGCAGGACCAGCCCGGCGGCAGCATCTGGTCGAGCCGTTCGATGGTCTCCGTCGTCAGCGTCGCCGGAACGCCGCCGAGCTCGGCCAGCCGGTCGGTCGCGAGGATACCAAGGCCGCCGCCATTGGTCAGGATCGCAAGCCGGTTGCCGCGCGGCACGAAACCGCGGCCGAGCAGCTCGGCGCAATCGAACAGCTGGCGCAGGTCGTAGACCCGCAACATGCCCGCGCGGCGGAACGCGGCGTCATAGACCGCATCCGAGCCGGCCAGCGCGCCGGTGTGGGTCGCGGCGGCCTTTGCGCCCGGCGCCATCCGCCCAGATTTGACGACGATGACCGGCTTCATGCGCGCCGCGGCACGCGCTGCCGACATGAACTTGCGCGCGTCCTTGACCGCTTCGAGATAGATCAGGATCGCGCTGGTGTGATCGTCGAGCGCGAAATAATCCAGGAGGTCGGCGACGTCGACGTCGAGCTGGTCGCCGATCGACGCGATGCCGGAGAAGCCAAGCCGCCGCTCCGCCGCCCATTCGATCATCGCCGACGCGACCGCGCCGGACTGCGAGATCAGCGCGACATGTCCGTCGGATGGCTGATGCGAGGCGAAGCTCGCATTGAGCTTGGCGCGCGGCACCATGATGCCGAGGCAATTCGGCCCGATCAGGCGCATGCCATGCTGCCGTGCCGTCTGCGCCACCGTCTCCGCGAGCGAGCCCGCGCCGTGGCCGAGACCGGCCGACAGGATCGCCGCGCCGGCAACGCCGGCGTGAGCTGCCTCCGCGACGATCTCCGGAACCGCCGCCGCAGCCGCGCTGATGACGACGAGGTCAGGCACGAACGGCAGTGACGTCAGGTCGGGAACGGTCGGCTCCCCATCGACCTCGGCATAGTGCCGGTTGACGACGCCGAGCTTGCCGGCAAAACCGCTCGCCCTGATGTTCCGAAGCACCGCCGCGCCGAGCGACGACAGGCGTGGACTGCCGCCGACCACCGCGATGCTTCGCGGCGCAAATACCCGCTCCAGGCCGTAAGTCGACATTGCATGGTCTCGCAGGGAGCGCGTAATGCGCTTCGGATGAACTCTACTTCCTCGTTCGACCCATTGTAACCGCTGCAACCTCTGGCCCGTGTGACGGAACCCAATACGCCGTCTAATGGAGGCCCAGCGCCTGCGCCAGATTGAAGGTCAGGAAACTCGCGGCATAGGCCAGCACGAGCATGTAGAGGAACGTCACCACCATCCACTTCGCGCCGCCGGTCTCGCGGCGGATCACCGCGAGCGTCGAGGCGCATTGCGGGGCGAAGATGTACCAGACCAGCATCGACAGTGCGGTCGCCAGCGTCCATTTCTGCGCCAGCACCTGGCCGATCGCATCCGCCGCTTCCTTGCCGCCCTCGATCGAATAGACGGTGCCGAGCGCCGCGACCGCGACCTCGCGCGCCGCCATGCCCGGGATCAGCGCCACCGCGATCTGCCAGTTGAAGCCGATCGGCCGCAGCAGCGGCTCGAGCGTATGGCCGATCATCGCCGCGAAGCTGTAGTTGATCGCGGGCCCCTCGGCGCCGGCCGGCGCCTGCGGGAACGAGGCCAGGAACCAGATCAGCACCATCATCGAGAGGATCGTGGTGCCGGCGCGATACAGGAACATTTTTGCGCGGGTGAACACGCCGATCGCGATGCTCTTCAGCCGCGGCACCTTGTAGTCGGGCAATTCCAGCATGAACGGCGCCGGCGCGTGGTCGCGCCACAGGAAGAATTTTGCGATCGCCGAAACCGTCAGCGCGCTGGTGATGCCCGCGGCATACAGCCCGAACATCACGAGGCCCTGCAGATTGACGAAGCCCCACAGCGTGGTTGCCGGAACGAAGGCCGAGATGATCAGGGTGTAGACCGGAATCCGCGCCGAGCAGGTCATCAGCGGCGCGATCAGGATCGTGGTCAGGCGGTCGCGCCGGTTGTCGATCACCCGCGTCGCCATGATGCCGGGAATCGCGCAGGCGAAGCTCGACAGCAGCGGAATGAAGGCGCGGCCGTGCAGTCCGGCGCCGCCCATGATGCGGTCCATCAGGAACGCGGCGCGCGCCATGTAGCCGAAATCTTCCAAGAGCAGGATGAACAGGAAGATGATGATGATCTGCGGCAGGAACACGATGACGCTGCCGACGCCGGAGATCAGGCCGTTCTGCAGGAAGCTCTGCAACAGGCCCCAGCTTTCCGGCAGCAAATCATGGATCAATTGCCCGAGCGCCGAGAAGCCGTCCGACAGCATTTCCATCGCCGGCTGCGCCCAGGTGAACACCGCCTGGAACATCACGAACAGGATCACGGCCAGGACCACAAGACCCCAGACCGGATGCAGCACGACCGAATCGATCCGGTTGGTCAGCGTGTCCGGCTTGGTCGGCAGCGTCACCGCCGCAGCGATGATGCGGTCGGCCTCGCGCTGCGCGGCCTTGAGATCGGCGATCGTCGGCGTCGTCCACTCGCTCGCCGCCGCCTCATGCGACCGCGCCAGGAATTCGTCGGTCCGCTTCAACAGCTCGTCGACGCCGCCCTTGCGCACCGCGACCGAGGTCACGATCGGCAGGCCCAGCTCCTGCGACATCCGATCGAGATCGATCGTGACGCCGCGGCGCCTCGCGATGTCGATCATGTTGAGCACCAGCATCATCGGCCGGCCGACGCGCTTCAGCTCGAGCACCAGCCGCAAGGTCAGCCGCAGATTGGTGGCGTCGGCGACGCAGAGCACCAGATCAGGCACCGCCTCGCCGTCGAAGCGACCGAGCACGATGTCGCGGGTGATCTCCTCGTCCGGGCTGCGGCCGCGCAGCGAATAGGTGCCGGGCAGATCGAGCACGGTGACGCTGCGGCCCTCCGGCGTGACGAAGCCGCCGGATTTGCGCTCGACCGTGACGCCCGGATAGTTGGCGACCTTCTGGCGGCTGCCGGTCAGGCTGTTGAACAGCGACGTCTTGCCGGTGTTCGGGGCACCGACCAGCGCCAGGCGCAGGGATGCGGTGGTCATTCGACGATCACGGCCATGGCTTCGCTCCGGCGCAGCGCAATCGTGATGTTGTCGACGCGCACCGCGATCGGATCCCGCCGGATCGTGCCTTCATGCAGGATTTCGACGCGCGCGCCTTCCACAAACCCCATCTCGACCAGGCGCTGCTCCAGCTCCTGCGGTGAAAGCGATGAGCCCGTCACGAGCGCATCGAGCCTGATGATCTTGCCGACAAAACCGCGATCCGCATGTCCGAGCCGGGTATCCGGGAAATTGCCGTGGGAGCTGTTTGGATCGCCTGTCATGCGGCCTGTTTTTCAGCAGGTAGTCACAGGGTCAAGCATTTGCCCGTGAGAGGTTTTAGAACTCCTAAAAACAGCGCCCCGGCACGCCATCCCGCCCGATTTTGCGCTTGACGGCCGACGATGTGCTAACGAGGTCGTGATGGCGCCGAACAGCACCCGCCCTCCGCCGCGGATGTAAGCCGGCACGCACTTGATCGATCCCGGTTGGCCTCCGGTAACCTTGACTTGTCGCCGGGAGGCGAAGCAGCCCCAGCGCCGCGCGCCAGGACAGGGATTCGCTTTCTCCGGCGCAACGGTTTGCGTTAATGTTGCTGCGGAGCCGGAGCGCCCGTGCAGACCGCACACCGCAATTCGCTGAGACTGCTGCAATGGATGATGGCCGCCTCGCTGGCCCTTCCGCTGGCGCTGTTCGCGTTTGCCTCCGCGATGTCCTGGATTTCGACCAGCGACGCCGCCGACCAGGAGATCCAGCGCACGCTCGACGTCGCCCATGAGCACGCGCTCAAGGTGTTCGAGACCATCGACCGCGGCCTCGCCGAGGTCACCGAGGTGATCCGCGGCATGAGCGACGCCGACATCGCCGCACGCGAGAAGAGCCTGCACCAGCGGTTGCGCGCGGTCGCCGAGGCGCTGCCCCAGGTGAAATCGGTCTGGGTGTTCGATGCCAACGGCCGGGCCCTGGTCAACAGCCTGGTGGAGCCAGCCCCCGACGTCGATTTCTCGGACCGGGACTACTTCCGGATCCATGCCGAAGGCGACATCGGCACCTATATCGGCGAGGTGCTGACGCCGCGGCCGCCCTATCTGGGCGCCCGGTTCTTCAGCGTCGGCCGGCGCCGCAACAACGAGGACGGCAGCTTTGGCGGCGTGATCCAGGCCTCCGTGCTGCCGGAATATTTCGAGAGTTTCTACGGCAAGATCGGCCGCGAGCCGGGCAGCTTCCTGGCGCTGATCCGGACCGACGGCGCGGTGCTGGCGCACTTTCCCGTCATCGACCACCCCACCCGGTTCGAGCCGAGCGGACCGCTCGGGCAGCAGCTCGTCGCCCATCCGCAGGCCGGGACCATGACGATTCAGTCGCCGGCCGACGGCATTGAGCGGCGCATGCGCTATGAGCGGCTGGCCGAATACCCGATCTATGTCAGTGCCGGCCTCGAAACCGCGGCGATCCGCTCGCGCTGGGTGTCGACCATGGCCCAGCACCTGGTCTTCGGCATCCCGGCCACCGCCCTGCTGTTCGGCCTGCTCGCGCTCGCCTACCGGCGCACCCAGCGCCTGGAGGAAGAGGCCACCCGGCGCATCGAGGCCGAGGAGGCGCTGCGCCATGGCCAGCGGCTGGAGGCGCTCGGGCAGCTCACCGGCGGCGTCGCGCATGACTTCAACAACCTGCTCACCGTGATCCGCGCCTCGGTCGACATGCTGCGGCGGCCGGATCTGCCGGAGCCGCGGCGGCAGCGCTACATCGATGCGATCTCCAATACCGTGAACCGCGCCGCCAAGCTGACCACCAACCAGCTGCTGGCATTCGCGCGCCGGCAAACCCTCAAGCCCGAGGTGTTCGACGCCAGCCAGAACGTCCGCACCCTGAGCGAGATGATCACCACCCTGATCGGCTCGCGGGTCGAGATCACCGCCCAGGTGCCGGACGAGACCTGCCTGGTCAATGCCGATGCCGGCCAGTTCGAGACCGCCATCATCAACATGGCAGTGAACGCGCGCGACGCCATGGACGGCGTCGGCCGGCTCACGATCGCAGTCCGCGTCGTGGACAAGCTGCCATCCACGACGAGCACTCCACCAGGCTCGCACGGCCATGTCGCCGTCACGGTGACCGATACCGGCGTCGGGATTCCGCAGGAACTGTTCGGCCGTATCTTCGAGCCGTTCTACACCACCAAGGAGGTCGGCCACGGCACCGGCCTCGGCCTGTCGCAGGTGTTCGGCTTCGCCAAGCAATCCGGCGGCGAGGTCACCGTGACCAGCGAGGTCGGCAAGGGCTCGACGTTCACCTTGTATCTGCCGCGCGTCGTCGGCGGACCCGGCGCGCAATCGCCGCTCACCGAGGATGCGCCGTCGGTCGATCCGACCAGTGCGTCGGTGCTGATCGTCGAGGACAATGCCGAGGTCGGAAAATTCGCCGCCGATACGCTGACCCAGCTCGGCTGCACCTGCGTGCTGGTGGAGAACGCCACCCACGCGCTGGAGGAGCTCGCGGTCGACCCTGATCGCTTCGACCTGGTGTTCACCGATGTCGTGATGCCCGGCATGAGCGGCATCGAGCTTGCGGAGGAGATCCGCCGGCAGGGCCTCGATCTGCCGATCGTGCTCGCCTCCGGCTACAGCCAGGTGCTGTCGCAGCAGGGCAGCGGCGGCTTCGAGCTGCTGCAGAAGCCCTATTCGGCCGAGCAGCTCGCCCGCGTGCTGCACAAGGCCGCGCGCTCGCGCCGGCTGAAGCGGGACCAGGCGCCGGCGGGGTGAGGTGGTGACGTATCCCACAAACGCCGTCGTCCTGGCGAGGGCCAGAAGGCCATAACCACCGAACTCCGTGATGGACGGGACCGTGGCCCCAGTGTCGGACAACAATTGAGATTTGGGCTCATGGGTCCAGGCTTGCGCCCATCGGCGTTAAAATAGGCTTGTGTGGCGGAATCGTTTGTGATTCCAGCATGGAATGACACACGAATCGCTGGTGAATGGCGACTGGGCGGGCGTCGTGACCCGGCTCGGTGGGGCAGAAGCACTCAATCGCACGGCACGTGAGACGAAGGCTTTCGTGCGTCCGCGCGAGATTAGGAGTGCGGTGGATTTGCTGCGGCTGATCCTGGCTTATTGTTTGAGTGAGCGGGGACTTCGCTCGACGGCGGCATGGGCGACATCGGTCGGCCTTGTCGACATTTCCTGCGTGGCGTTGCTGTATCGTTTGCGTCAGTGCGGAGATTGGCTGGCGCTGCTGGTGGGTCAGGCGCTTGCTGCCGCTGCCCCGAAGGCAAGCCGAGGTCGCTTGATCCGGATCATCGATGCTACCACGGTGCCGAAGAAAGCGCTGGATGCCAGGAAGAAGAACGAGGTGTGGCGCATTCACAGCGCGTTCGATCTTCCGCAGGAACGATTTGGCCACTTCGAACTGACCGATCAGCAAGAAGGCGAGACGCTCGACCGGATCCCGGTGGTTGCGGGCGAAATCCGTCTTGCCGATCGGGCCTATTTGCAGCCGGAACGCATGGCACGGCTGATCGAGGCCGGCGCAGACTTCGTCATTCGGGCTGGTTGGAAGAGCGCGCGCTGGCTCGATTGCAAAGGCTGTGCGCTGGACCTCATGGCTGAGCTGCGCAAGGCGGCGGAACGAGGCCTCATCGATTGTCCGATTTGGATCAAACCCAAGCACGGCGCGCCGCTCGCCGTGCGTCTGGTCGCCATCAAGAAGCCGCAACAGGCTGCTGCCGAGGCACGACGCAAGGCGCACCGGACCGCACAGAAGGGAGGCCATCAGCTCTCCAAGCAAACGCTTGAGGCCGCCGATTGGGTCATCCTGGTCACCTCACTTGCTCCGGATGACTTCACCGCGGATGATGTTCTCGCCCTCTATCGCCTGCGCTGGCGGATCGAACTGGGCTTCAAGCGACTGAAGAGCCTGATCGGCCTGAAGGGGCCGCCGGGAACTGACGAACGAACGGCCCGACCTCACATCCTCGCTCATCTGCTGGTTATTCTCTTGCTCGAGCCGCTTGTCGACGAACTCGAGGACTCTCCCCGCTTGGCGGACGCCGCCTGACCCGCCCCGGCGCGTGGCGCTTGCTCCGCCAACTCGTCGCCTCACTCCTGCAGGCGATCATTCCGCAGCCGACAATGGCTCGCCTTCGCCGATCTCTCTCCACTCTTCGCCGACACCTCCGCGAGCCCCCGAGGAAAAAGCGCCGCTATCAAACCATGTATCCACTACCTTAACGCACATGGGCTTGCGCCAGGACGACGATGACTGTTCCCGATTCAAGGCGTCAAACGCACGGCTCAGCGTCGCATTCTCGCGACATCCGTCGGGTCCATCGGCTGCCCCTCGGAACCGCAATGGAACCTTCTGATTTCGCTCGCGTTGTCACGCGATGGCCAAGGCTAAGGCAAAATCCAGATCGTCGAAGGGGGCCTCGCCGGCCAAGGCCACCTCGCCCCGGAAAGCGAGTGCGAAGCGTGCCGGCGCCGCAGACGGCGACGCCGCACCGAGCGGAGCGGACGACAAGGAGGCCGACGGCAAATCGGAGCTCGTCGAGGTCGTCGCCGAAGACGGCGACCATGTCGAACCGCCACCGCCGGAAATTCTCGAGCCCGATCCCGAATTGTCGCCCGAAGAGGCCGAACAGGCGCGCAAGGATTATCTGCTGACGCGGTTCTGGATCAGCGCGCGCGGCTATTGGGGCCGCAACGGCGATCGGCTGGCGTGGCTGTTCACGATCGGCCTGCTGCTGCTGATCGTCGCCAACGTCGCCGTGCAGTACGGCATCAATGTCTGGAATCGCGCGATCTTCGATGCGATCGAGAAGCGCGACTCGGCGTCAGTGTTCCATCTGACGGCCATCTTCTTCCCGCTTGCGATCGGCAGCGTGCTGTTGGGTGTCGCCCAGGTGTTCGGCCGCATGAGCATTCAGCGGCGCTGGCGCGCCTGGCTGACCAATGCCGTCGTGTCGCGCTGGCTGGCCAATGGGCGTTACTACCAGCTCAACCTCGTCGACGGCGATCACAAGAATCCGGAATACCGCATCGCCGAGGATCTGCGGATCGCAACCGACTCGCCGGTCGACTTCGTCGCCGGGGTGACGTCGGCGCTGCTGTCCGCCGTTACCTTCATCATCGTGCTCTGGACGATCGGCGGCGCGCTGACGGTGACGCTCGGCGGCTCGTCGATCAGCATCCCGGGCTTCCTGGTGATTGCCGCCATCATCTACGCCGCGATCGCGTCCGGCTCGATCACCGCGATCGGCCGCCGCTTCGTGCAGATATCCGAGGACAAGAACCAGGCCGAAGCCGAATTCCGCTACACGTTGACGCGCGTGCGCGAGAATGGCGAAAGCATCGCGCTGCTCGGCGGTGAAGCCGAAGAACGCGACGGCATCGACAGGACGTTCTCGAACGTATTGCGGCAATGGGCACGGCTCGCCGGACAGCACATGCGGACGACGCTGGTGTCGCAGGGATCGAATCTCATTGCGCCGGTAGTCCCCCTCTTGCTGTGCGCGCCGAAATTCCTCGATGGCAGCATGACGCTCGGCCAGGTGATGCAGGCCGCGTCCGCCTTCACCATCGTGCAGACTGCGTTCGGCTGGCTGGTCGACAATTATCCGCGGCTCGCCGACTGGAACGCATGCGCGCGCCGCATCGCCTCGCTGATGATGTCGCTCGACGGGCTCGAGCGCGCCGAGACCGGCGACGGCTTCGGCCGCATCAAGCGCGGCGAGACCGCGGGCGAGGCCATGCTGAGTCTCAACGATCTCTCGGTCACGCTCGACGACGGCACGGCCGTGGTCGGCGAAACCGAGGTCGACGTCGAGGCGGGCGAGCGGCTGCTGGTTGCCGGCGAATCCGGGACCGGAAAGAGCACGCTGGTGCGTGCCATCGCCGGCTTGTGGCCGTGGGGCGGCGGCAGCGTCGGCGTGCACCCGGACCGCCGCCTGTTCATGCTGCCGCAAAAACCCTACGTGCCGTCGGGCACGCTGCGGCGCGCAGTCGCCTATCCCGGTGCGGCGGAAGACTGGAACGTCGAAGAGATCGGCGAGGCCCTGCACAAGGTCGGCCTCGACCATCTCAAGGACAAGATCGAAGAGGATGCGCCGTGGGACCAGACGCTGTCCGGCGGCGAGAAGCAACGGCTCGCCTTTGCGCGCCTGCTGCTGCACAACCCCGACATCGTCGTGCTCGACGAGGCGACGTCGGCGCTCGACGAGAAGAGCCAGGACAAGATGATGGAGATGGTGACGACGGAGTTGCCGAAGGCGACCATCGTCAGCGTCGCCCATCGGGTCGAGCTCGAAGCGTTCCATAGCCGCAAGATCGTGCTGGAGCGCCGCAAGGGCGGCGCCAGACTGGTCAGCGACGTCGACCTGATTCCGCGCAAGGGCAAGCGACGGCTGCTGGGACGCTTCCTGCGGCAGCGCCAGGCATCGAGCAAGGCCGCATAACGGACGTTGGCGCTCCCGCCAAAACCGGCTATGCATGCCGCGCTTTTGACGAGGACCAGGCTTGATCCCCAGCAACGACATTTCGCCGGCGCCATTCGGCGCCTTTGCGCCCAATGCGGCGCAGGCCGCCATCATCCGGCTGGCGCACGGCTCAGGATTGAAGCGCGGCGCGTTCCGGCCCTGGCTGTCGCGGCTGGTCGATCTGTTCGGCGCAGGACCGCTCGATGTGAGCTATCAGGGCGCCTCGTTCCGCTTCTATCACCAGGCCAGCGCGACCGAGCGCGGCGCACTGTTCAATCCCGATTACAATCTTGAAGAGCTCGCCTTCCTGCGCCGGCATGTCGGCGCCGGCGGCACCTTCGTCGATCTCGGCGCCAACGTCGGCACCTATGCGCTGGCGCTGGCGCGCGATGTCGGCGCCGATGGCAAGGTGATCGCGATCGAGCCGCATCCGGTGACGCATGCGCGGCTCAAATTCAACACGCAGGCCTCCAACTATCCGCAGGTGCGGCTGGTTGCGGCGGCCGCGGGTCCGAGCGACGGCGAGCTGATGATCGAGACCGACGGCGACAATCTCGGCGCCAGCCACATCGTCACCGGCACGCCGACCGGCAAGGCATACAAGGTGCCGTCGCTGCGGCTGCAACGCATCCTCGAGGAGGCCGGCGCAAGCAAAGTCGATGCGCTGAAGATCGACGTCGAGGGCTTCGAGGACCGCGTGCTGACCGGCTTCTTCCGCGACGCGCCGGAGCAGTTGTGGCCGCGCGCGGTGGTGATCGAGCATCTGTCGAAAGACGAATGGACCGAGGACTGCATCGCCGACATGCACAGCCGCGGTTACGTCGATCAGGGCCGGACCCGCAGCAACACGCTGCTGGTGCGCGGTTGAGAAGCCGCTAGTTGCTCGCGGTGAGAAACGGGGAGATGGTGCGCGCAGCTCCATCCACGTCATTGCGAGCGACGCGAAGCAATCCATCGCACGGCAAGCTGAGGAATGGATTGCTCGTCGCTATCGCTTCTCGCAATGGCGTCGGCGCCGAAGCGTCAATCCGCTCGGGGAGAGCGAATATCGAATCGACCACCTGACCGCCACAACAAGCGAGGCTCGCGATGATCGACCATATCGGCTTTTCGGTTTCCGACTATGAGCGCGCGAAAGCATTCTACCAGACCGCGCTGGCGCCGCTCGGCTATGGCTTGATCATGGAAGTGCCCGCTGAAGTGACCGGGCACGCGCCGGCGGCGGGCTTCGGCGCCAACGGCAAGCCGGACTTCTGGATCGGCGGCGCAGGCGCGATGAACAAGCCGGTGCATATCGCGATCACCGCCAAGGACCGCGCCACCGTCGACGCCTTCTACAAGGCTGCGTTGGCGGCGGGCGGCCGCGACAACGGCGCGCCCGGCATTCGCGCGCATTATCACCCGACCTATTATGGCGCGTTCGTGCTCGATCCCGACGGCCATAATATCGAGGCGGTCTGCCACACGCCCGAATAGCGCCGCACAGGAACGGCTTGGCGCGCGTTCCGTTAGCGCTTCGAACTGCGATGGAGCGATCAATGCGCGCGACGCGAGCCGGCATCGGCCACGACACCTCGATCTGATGCCGATCGAGCCTCCCGAGATTCCGCCGACGACGCCCGGCAATCCGAGCGAACCGCCGCCCGGAATTCCGCCCGGCAATCCGCAGCCCGAGGTTCCAGCACCGGTGCGCGAACCCGGCGAACCGCCGCGACCGGACGAGTTGCCGGGCAATACGCCCGACGAATCGCCGGTGCGCGGGCCACCCGGACCGACGGGCCCGCCGCCCGCGACAGATCGACCTGCCGGCCGATCAATCACGCGCGCGCCTTAGTTCCCAATCGCTGACAATCGTGTCCGGGCGTTTCTTATGAATGTCCAGTGAACAAGGGCACATGCAACCCGTTATAATGTCGAAATAAACTTCGCCGATGATTCGGTGCTCGCCACAATCCGGCCCAACGGCTGGCAATTCATCGTGTCGCCGAATTGTTCGGCTCTCACTTTCGCTCCTGCCCAGACTTTCCGCCCCGGGGACTCCGATACCATGACAAAGCTTCGTCTCGTGCTGCTCGCCACGACCGCGCTGACGGTGATGCAATTCGCAACCTCAGCGTCGCACGCACAAACTTCGCCGCTGGTCGTCGCACAGGCGCAGCCAAAGGAAGAGCTCGGCCCCGACGGAAAGCCGAAGCCAAAACCGGCGCCGGGCGCTCCCGCACATCCGGCTCCGCCGGCCGCCGCGCCGCATCCGCAGGCGCCTCCCGCAGCCGCGCCGCCCGCCCATCCAGCTCCGCCGCCGGCCGCAGCGCCCGCGAGGCCGACCCCGCCCGCAGCGCCTGCGCGGCCCGAACCGCCCGCTGCCGCACCGGCAAAGCCGACGCCGCCTCCGGCAGCCGCACCGCATCCCGCGCCGCCTCCGGCTCCCGCACGGCCGGAACCGCCCGCCGCGCGTCCGGCACCGCCGCCGGCAGCCGCGCCCGCGCGGCCCGAACCACCTGCCGCAAAGCCGGCGACACCGCCGCCTGCGGCCGCGCCCGCACGCCCTGAACCCCCTGCTGCGAAGCCGGCGACGCCGCCGCCTGCGGCTGCGCCCGCGCATCCCACACCGACCCCGCCGCCGCCCGCCGCAGCACCGCAGCGGCCAGGCACGCCGTCGACGCCCGCACCGGGTGCAGCGCATACGCCGCCAAGCCCGACGCCGGGGGCCGCAACGCCGGCACCGGGCGGCGCTGCTCCGGCAGCACGCCCCGGCACGCCGCCCGTAGCCGCAACACCGACGCCCGCAACGCCCCAAGCTCCGACAATGGCGCCTGCCGAACGCCGGCCCGGCGATCGCCCGGGCGGCGAACGTCCGGGTGGCACCAAGCAACCGCCGGGCACGACGACGCCGGCAACGCCCGCGCCGGGCGCGACACCGGCAGCACCGGGTGCCGCTGCTCCGGCAGCACGCCCTGGCACGCCGCCGGCAGCTGCAACGCCAACGCCGGCTGCACCTGCAACGCCGGGAGCTGGAACACCGACTCCGGGTCAGCAGGGACGTCCCGCCACACCGCCCGGAACGCCTGCAACCCCGGGAGCAGCGATGGGCGCCCCCGGCGCAGCGCCGGCACCCGCGCAGCAGGCCCGTCCGGGCGCTGCGCCCGGCTTGCCGCCGGCCCAGGGAGCCGCCATGGGCGCGCCCGCGGCACCGACCGTGGTGCCCGGCTCGGCCGCCGCAACGCCGCCGCCCGGCAAGGCGCAATACGCCCCGCCGACGGTTGCACCGGCATTCCGGGCCGCTCCTGCAGTCGCGGCACCGCTGCCGCCGCCGCCGCGCCATGACAACATCACGCCGCTCGCGATCGGCGCCGCAGTCGGTGCAGGCGTGGTGGCCGGTGCCATCATCGGCGGGAGCATCGCGGACCTGCGCGGCCAGCGGCAGGAAGTCGTCGAAGACGGCCGCACCATCTACACCGAGCCGGACCGCGTCATCATCCGCGACCCGAGCGGCCAGGCCTATGTACGCGGCGACGACATCTATCGTTTCCGCTATGGCGCGCGCGACATCCGCACCGAGACGATCGGCGGCGAGACCCGCACCATCGTGGTCCGTCCCGACGGCAGCGAGATCATCACCGTGGTCGGTGCCGACGGTCAGATGCTGCGCCGAATCCGCAGGGATCCCGGCGGGCGCGAGCTCGTCATCATCGACAACAGCTATCGCGATCCGCGTGCGGTCGGCGGCTTCTATGTCGACGTACCGCCGCCGGTGGTCAACATTCCCTACGATCGCTACATCGTCGACGCTCAGGACGCGTCGCCCGACGTGATCTACGAGACCATGGAGGCACCGCCGGTGCAGCGGATCGATCGGCGCTACTCGCTCGAAGAGATCCGCTACAGCCCCAATGTCCGCATGCAGATGCCGTCGATCGACCTCAACACGATCAACTTCGATTCCGGATCGTGGACCATCCCGCCCGATCAGGCGGCGCGGCTGCAGGTGATCGCCGACGGCCTCAACCGGGCCATCCAGCGCAACCCGCGCGAGGTGTTCCTGATCGAAGGCCATACGGACGCGACCGGCAACGACACCGACAATCTGTCGCTGTCGGACCGCCGCGCGCAATCGGCCGCCGAGTTGCTGACGCAGCAGTTCGGCGTGCCGGCCGAAAACCTGACCTCGCAGGGTTACGGCTCGCAATATCTGAAGGAGCAGACTGACGGACCGAGCCGCATCAACCGGCGCGTCACGGTCCGCCGCATCACTCCGCTGCTCAACGGCGGCACCGCCTCCGCCGCGCCACCGCGCTGAGCCGGTGCGACATCACGAGACCAAAATGGCCGGGAGCGATCCCGGCCATTTTCGTTTTGGTCGTCGGATGAGCGGGCTCTTGCTTCACCTCGCCCCGCTTGCGGGGAGAGGTCGGAACGCATCGCGAGATGCGTTCCGGGTGAGGGGGTGCAGGTCTATCTACGCACACGACTCGTGGAGGGAGTCCTCACCCAACCCTCTCCCCGCATCCGCCTTCGCCCGAAGGCGGGCTTCGGCGGACAAGAGAGCGGGGCGAGGGAGCACACCGTCAGCGCGGTGTTGTCAGTGACCTCACCGCGCCATCTGCGCCGGATCGTAGAAGAAGCGCTCCTCGATCAGCTCCTCGCCACGCCAGGTCTGCCAGGCGACCTCCTCCATGCGGCGGACCTTGCCGTCCTTGGCCGTGAACTCGAACCGCCAGCAGATCGCCGAGTGATCGCCGTCGACGAGCAGCGGCCCGAGCCGCGTGGTCGTCACGCTGCTGACCGCCGCCAGCACCGCCGCCTCGCGCGCCGCGAGAGCTTCACGACCGACGCGCCATTCGCCGTCGTTCTCCTGGGTGCGGGCGTCGGCCGAGTAGAAATTCCTGATGGCGCCGACATGGTCGTTGGACTCGACCGCGTCAGCGAAGGCTTGCAGCGTCTTGAGCGAAGGCATGGGCTCTCTCCATTTACCGACTGATGGTCGGTATTTATCGACTGCTAGTCGGTAAGTCAATTGGCTTGCGGCTGGAACTGGGTTAGACAGCATGATCCGGAAAAGTGTGACGCGGTTTTTCCGATAGATCATGCTCAGACAATAACGAACCATGGCAACCCAGGCCGAGCGGCGCGAGAAGACCAGAGCCTCGATCGTCAAGGCAGCGCGCCGCATTTTTGGCGAGCGCGGCTTTGCCGCGACGACGATGGACGACATCGCTGCCAGCGCGCGCGTCGCCAAGGGTGCGGTCTATCACCACTTCGCAACGAAAGAGGCGGTGTTCGAGGCGGTGTTCGAGCAGGTGTCGATCGACCTCGTCGCCGATCTCGACCGCATCTCGCGCGCCGAGTACGATCCACTCGCGGCGATGGCGGCGGGCACGCAGGGCTATTTCGCGGCGTGCGCGAAGGGCCCGACCGGCCACATCATCCTGCGCGACGGCCCCGCCGTGCTCGGCTGGGAACGCTGGCGCGAGATCGACGCCAAGCATTTCGGCGGAAAATTTCCGCGCGCGCTGGCGGCGGCGATGGAGGCCGGCGTGATCGCGAAGCAGCCGATCGAACCGCTGGCGCGGCTGTTGCTCGGCGCAGTGACGGAGGCGGCAGTCGCGGTGTCAGCCGGGCCCGATATCGGCAAGACCGGCACCGATTACGCGCGGGCGTTTCGTTCGCTCTTGGATGCGCTGAGGGTGAAGTAGGGCAACATCTCTCCCGTCGTCCCTGCGAAAGCAGGGACCCATAACCACTGGGAGTTGTTGTTGTACGAGCTGGGGTCCCAGCACTGCGCAACAATTTACAGTCGTGGTTATGGGTCCCGGGTCAAGCCCGGGACGACACGAGTTTTGTATCAGCCGCTCGCGACCCTAACCCTTGTCGCTCTCGAGCTGGAAGATCTGCGCGCCTTCGCCGCTCGCAATCAATCCGGTCTTGTTGTAGAGGCCGAGCTTGGCGCGGGTGTCCGAGATGTCGAGGTTGCGCATGGTCAGCTGGCCGATGCGGTCGGCCGGCGTGAAGGCGGCGTCCTCGACCTTCTCCATGCTGAGCCGCTCCGGCGCATAGGTCAGGTTCGGGCTCTCGGTGTTCATGATCGAATAATCGTTGCCGCGGCGCAGCTCGAGCGTCACCTCGCCGGTGACGGCGCGCGCCACCCAGCGCTGCGCGGTCTCGCGCAGCATCAAGGCCTGCGAATCGAACCAGCGGCCCTGGTACAGCAAGCGGCCGAGTCGCATGCCGCTGATGCGGTACTGCTCGATCGTGTCCTCGTTGTGGATGCCGGTGACCAGACGCTCATAGGCGATGTGCAGCAGCGCCATGCCGGGCGCCTCGTAGACGCCGCGGCTCTTGGCCTCGATGATGCGGTTCTCGATCTGGTCGCTCATGCCGAGGCCATGGCGGCCGCCGATCGCGTTGGCTTCCAGGAACAGCGCGACCGGATCGGCGAACGTCTTGCCGTTGAGCGCGACCGGCTGGCCCTCCTCGAAGCGCACCGCGACCTTCTCGGCCTTGACGTCGCAATCGGCGCGCCAAAACGGCACGCCCATGATCGGGTTGACGATGGTGATGCCGCTCGCAAGGCTTTCGAGATCCTTCGCCTCATGGGTCGCGCCGAGCAGGTTGCTGTCGGTCGAATAGGCCTTCTCCGCGCTCATCTTGTAGGCGAAGCCCTGCGCGGTCATGAACGCCGACATCTCGGCGCGGCCGCCGAGCTCGTCAATGAACTGCTGGTCGAGCCAGGGCTTGTAGATGCGCAGGCTCGGGTTGGTCAGCAGGCCGTAGCGGTAGAAGCGCTCGATGTCGTTGCCCTTGTAGGTCGAGCCGTCGCCCCAGATGTTGACGCCGTCCTCCTGCATCGCCGCGACCAGCATCGTGCCGGTCACCGCGCGGCCGAGCGGGGTGGTGTTGAAATAGGTGATGCCGCCGGTCGAGATGTGGAACGCGCCGGACTGGATCGCGGCGATACCCTCATGGACAAGCTGGGTGCGGCAATCGACCAGGCGGGCCTTCTCGGCGCCGAAATCCATCGCCTTGCGCGGGATCGCGTCGTAGTCGGCCTCGTCGGGCTGGCCGAGATTGGCGGTGTAGGCGAACACCTTGGCGCCCTTCAGCTTCATCCAGAGCAGCGCCGCCGAGGTGTCGAGCCCGCCCGAGAACGCGATGCCGACTTTTTCGCCGGTGGGCAGGCTTTTCAGAATCGTACTCATGGAACGGTCCAATCGGTCGACATGGATCAGGTTTCAGGGCTGGCGATATCAAATTTCCGCAAGCGGAGCACGCCTTTAATCGGGCTCCAATCAGGCTTCGGGCTGGCTGGATGCAGCCTTGCCGCCCCGGCGCCAGCGCTGCACCCACCGGTAGCCGGGCATTGCAAGGCGCGTCAGCGCGGCATCGACCGCCTCGTCGGTCAGCCGGGTCGCTGCCCAGCGGTAGATCAGCGCGTAGAACAGCCAGACGGTGAAGAACGACACCAGGCCCGCGATCGCCACATCGGTGAAGAAATGACCGCCAAAGGCCATGCGAAGGGCGCTGGTGACGATGCCGAACACGGTCGCCCCGGCAAAGGCCAGCGGCCGCCACGCCGGCGGCGTCAGCGCCGCCGGCGCATAGGTCCAGAACGCGGTGGCGCCCTCGCCGGAGAAGAACGAGCAGTTGCGCGGGCAGCCGCCGCGCGGATCCCACCACGGCATGAATTGCAGGTCGCCGCCGAACTGCGTCACGACCACCGGGCGCGGCCGGCCCCAATAATTCTTGAAGGTGAAGTTGGTCAGCACGCCGGCCGAGAGCAGCATCGTGGTGAGCAGGAACACCGCGGCGCGGCCGGACATCAGCATCGGCCGATCCGGCCGAATGAATTTCCAGACGATGGTCACGAGCGCCGGCAGCACCAGCGCCCACGCGATCCACATCGCCGCATCGCGCGCAAAAGCGGCGATCGCGTCGAGCTTCAACGGAAAGGTTTTCTGCGCGGCGTCGTAAAACAGCGCGGCGAGCTTCAGATCGAGCTCGGGATAGAGCCCGAACAGGATGCCGATGATGAGCGCGAGCGCCAGGGCGATGAAAAGTCCGGTCCGGTTCATGGCGCGCGGTTTAGCCGAGGCGATGGGGTATGGGAAGCATCACGGCCGCGGCGATTGTGACGGCAATGGCGGGGGCGGCGGTAATGGACGGCGCGGCTCGCGCCAGGCGCCGGCGCTGCGGCCGGCGATCAGCCAGTAGACCAGGCCGGCGACGATGCCGGCGCCGGTCATGATCTCCAGGTGCCGGCGTACGATGCCGTGGAACTGGATCGTATCGGGATCGAACGGGACCAGGCCGAGATAGCAGGCCGCGCCGACGATCGCGCCGCCGACCGCATAGGCCAGCACGCTTCGGATGTAGAACGCCTCGGTGATCAGCACCACGATCAGCGCGGGCAGCAGCGCAAAGCCCGAGATGAAGATGAAGCCGAAGCCGAGCACGATATCGATCGCGCTCTGGTCGATCTGGCCGCCGAAATCGCTGATCTCGGGGTACAGCACCGCGACGACCACGATGATCCCTGCCACGAAGCAGGACATCAGGAAGCCGAACGCGACGACGAACAGGCGGCCGATCAGGGCCATGCTACCTCCCCGTCATTGCGAGCGGAGCGAAGCAATCCATCTCGCCACTTGCCGAGGCATGGATTGCTTCGTCGCTTCGCTCCTCGCAATGACGGATTGCATGGAGGCAGCACTTCTCAATCCGTCATCGCCATCGCGCGCAGCGCCTGGCGCTCGCGGGCGGAGAGCTTTTCGGTCTCCGACTTGAGCTGGCCGCAGGCGGCGAGGATGTCGCGGCCGCGCGGCGTGCGCACCGGCGAGGAATAGCCGGCATTGAAGATGTATTCGGAGAATTTCTCGATCTGCTCCCAGTCCGAGCATTCATAGGCGGTGCCCGGCCACGGATTGAACGGGATCAGGTTGATCTTGGCCGGAATGCCCTTCAGCAGCTTCACCAAGAGCCTGGCGTCATCGAGCGAATCGTTGATGCCCTTGAGCATCACATATTCGAAGGTGATGCGCCGCGCGTTGGACGCGCCGGGATAGTCGCGGCAGGCCTGCAACAGTTCCTTGATCGGATATTTGCGATTCAGCGGCACCAGCTCGTTGCGCAATTCGTCGCGCACCGCATGCAGCGAGATCGCGAGCATCACGCCGATCTCGTCACCCGTCCGCTTGATGTTCGGCACCACGCCCGAGGTCGACAGCGTGATGCGGCGGCGGGAAATGCCGATGCCCTCATTGTCGGCGACGATCAACAGCGCATCGCGCACCGCGTCGAAATTGTACAGCGGCTCGCCCATCCCCATCATCACGATGTTGGTGACGCGGCGGGTGCCGTCCTCGCGGTCGGCCCAGTCGTTGAGCCGGTCGCGCGCCACCATCACCTGGCCGACGATCTCGCCGGCGGTGAGGTTGCGCACCAGCCGCTGCGTGCCGGTGTGGCAGAACGCGCAATTCAGCGTGCAGCCGACCTGCGAGGACACACACAGCGTGCCGCGATCGGTCTCGGGGATATAGACGCACTCGACCTCGTGCGGCCGCTCGACCTTGTCGCCGCTCGGCAGCCGCAGCAGCCATTTGCGGGTGCCGTCATTGGAGATCTGCTCGGCGACGACCTCGGGACGGTCGACGGTAAAATGCTTCTCGAGCTCGGCGCGCATGTCCTTCGAGACGTTGGTCATCTCGGCAAAGCTTTGGGCGCCGCGGAAATACATCCAGTTCCAGAGCTGCTGGGTGCGCATCTTGCGCTGACCCGCCTGCACGCCGATCTCGCCCAGGCGATCCGATATCTCGGCGCGCGACAGCCCGATCAGCGACGGCTTGGCCGGCGGCACATAGGTCTCGAGCGGAACCTTTTCGACCAGCGCGCTGGCGCCGGAGACGGCCTTGGTGGTCACGGTGTCGGTCATGAAACCTCAAATAGGCCTTCCAGCCGGTGCTGGAAAGCCGCCTAATACCTCAATCTGACGCCTTAAGTCGCGTCTCTAGCGCCGGCAGTCCTGGCCCACCCGGTCGAGCGCCTGCGCCAGGCCCTTCAGCGAGAAGGTGTCGATCGTCTCGGTTCCCTTGGCCGAGACGGCTTTGACCGTCAGATCGGCCGATTTGCGCATGGCTTCCACCATCCGCTCCTCTTCGGCCGCATTCTTGATCCAGAGGCCGTCGCCCTGCGTATACATCGCATAGGTCCCGCCGCCGACCTGCAATGTCGATTCCGAGCCCGGCTTCACGGTGTAGCCGATCATGATCGAGACTTCGTTGACGACCTTCTCCGCCGGGCGGGTGGAGATGAAGGCATAGGCCGGATCGCGTGGCCGGTTCGCCGGATTGGTCTTCGACGACGCCGGCTTGGCGAGCGCGAAGCACACCTTCTTGCCGTTGGGCGCGGCGGTGTAGGCGCCCCAGGTCCCGAATTGCCCGATCAGCGTCGGCTCTGCGCCGCCGGCCGCAGCCGCGGCCGCCGAAGGCACCGGCTTGGCCGCGTCTTTCTTGGGCGCAGCCTGCGTCGGTGCGAGGGTGATGATCCCGCACAGACCACAAGCCGCCAATGATGTCAGAATCTGCCGCACAGCCAACTGGTTCCCCCATCATTGTGACTGCAAGATGGCCCGGCGATTCCCCCTCCGCCGGCCGGGATGGATAACCGGGAAACGCTTTTTTGGGAAGGCAGTTACAGTTGGATGCGCGTGCGGACCCAACGCCGCAGCGCGCGTCTACTGTTCCTAGTGCACGCTCATTGTTTGCTGATGCACATCAGCCCTTTTTCATCCCTTGGCACGCGCCGCGCGCTGGCTCTCCCACTGCGCATCGGTCCATTGCAGCAGATCCTCGGCACCGGAACTGCGCAAATGCGAGCCGCCGTCCTGCACCACCATCTCGCCATTGATGTAGCCTGCCTGATCGGAGATCAGGAAGGTCGCAAGATTGGCGAGCTCGGAATGTTCGCCGGCGCGGCCGAGCGGATTGCGATGCGACCAGGTCTCGCCGCGCGCCTCGGGGCGCAGCTGGCCGGTCGCCCCTGGCGTCGGGAACGCACCCGGCGCGATCGCCACGGTGCGGATGCCCTTCGGGCCCCATTCGACGGCGAGGCTCTTGGTCATCGCCAGCACCGCGGTCTTGGCCATCGACGACGGCACCGTGAACGCGCGGCCCGTGATGGTCGAGGTCGAGAGGATCGAGAGCACCACGCCCTTGTGCTTGCCGTCGATCCAGCGGCGGCCGGCGGCGAGCGTGCAGTACATCGTGCCATGCAGTGTCGGCGCGAGGATCGCGTCCGCCGCGCGGAATGACAAATGTTCGCTCTGCGCAATAAAGGTTGCGGCCGCATTGTTGACGAGCACGTCGATCGGCGCGTCCTGCCAGATCTGATCCATCATCGCTTCGACCGCAGCGCCGTCGCGGATATCGCAGCGCGCGATGGAGACCTTGGCGCCGAGCTCGCTGCGGAATTTCGCGGCGGTTTCCTCCAGCAGCGCCTCGCGCCGGCCGCAGATGATCAATTCGGCGCCGAGTTCGGCAAAGCGTCGACCCATCGCAGCGCCGAGGCCGGAGCCGCCGCCGGTGATCAGGATGCGCTTTTTCGCTAGCAGGCCTTTTTCAAACATAGTTTGATCCCTCCGCACTGTATTGTCGCTCCGCCGCAAATCCGGCATGAAGCTTTCAGTCCTTTTTGCGTCCGAAACTCAGGTGTGTCCATGAAAGCCATCCTCTGCTCGCAATACTGTCAACCCGACGATCTCGTGCTGGCTGACGTGCCCGATCCGGTGGCGGGTCCCGGCGAAGCCGTGATCGCGATCAAGGCGGCGGCGCTGAATTTCTTCGACATCCTGATGATCCAGGGCAAGTACCAGATCAAGCCGCCGTTCCCGTTCTCGCCGGCCGCCGAAGTCGCCGGCGTGATCGAAAGCGTCGGCGCCGGCGTCACTGATCTGAAGGTCGGCGACCGTGTCGTCGCATCCTGCGGCCACAACGGCGCGCGCGACAAGATCGCGCTGCCTGCGAATTCGATCGTGAAGATTCCCGACAATCTCGATTACGACCGCGCCGCCGGGATCATCATCATCTACGGCACCGCGCTGCATGCGCTGGAGGATCGCGCGAGCCCGAAACCGGGCGAGACGCTCGCGGTGTTAGGGGCCGCCGGCGGCACCGGCCTCGCCGCATGCGAGCTCGGCAAGCTGATGGGCCTCAAGGTGATCGCGTGCGCCTCGTCGGACGAGAAGCTCGCCTTCGCCAAGCAGCATGGCGCCGAGCTGACGCTGAACTACGCCAAGGAGGATCTGAAAGAGGGCCTGCGCAAGCTGACCGACGGCAAGGGCGCCGACATCGTGTTCGATCCGGTCGGCGGCGCCTATGCCGAAGCCGCGTTGCGCTCGACCGCATGGGAAGGCCGCTTCCTGGTGATCGGCTTTGCCGCCGGCGACATTCCGAAGATTCCGCTCAACCTCGCGCTGCTGAAGGGCTGCGATATCCGCGGCGTGTTCTGGGGCGCGTGGGCGCGGCAGAATCCGGAGAAGAACCGCAAGAACCTCGAGAAGCTCGTGCAGTGGACCGCGGAAGGCAAGATCTCCTCGCATGTCGACCGCACCTTCCCGCTGTCGCAGACCGCGGAAGCGTTGAAGGTGCTGGCCGGCCGCAAGGCAATGGGCAAGGTGATCCTGCATCCGGGCAGCTGAAGGCAACGCTGAACCGCAGGCTCCTAACTATCTCCGTCACCCTGGGGAGCGCCACCGGGTCCGCGCAAAGCGCGGCCCGATGACAGGCTCCGCGCGTCTCGAAGGGTCGACGGCCCGGACCGGGGCCGTCCATCCTTCGAGGCTCGCAAGAGCTCGCACCTCAGGATGACGGGTTGAAAGTCTAGTAGCCCGGATGCAGCGAAGCGAAATCCGGGGTTATCCGGGGTTGGACCATTCGCGATTAGAGCGGCCCCGGATTGCGCTTCGCTTCATCCGGGCTACGCCTGTGGCGCTACTCCTCTTCAGGCACCCCGCGCTTCAGCGCTGCGCGGGCGGCTTCGCGGTGCTCGGGCGTGATGTGGCTTGCCACCATGCGGATCGCGGTGGCGAGCACGGCGGCATCGTCGGTGAAGCCGAGCACCGGCAGCATGTCCGGGATGAAATCGAACGGCAGGATGAAATAGGCGATGGCGCCGAGCAGCGCGGCCTGGACATGGCGCGGCGTCTGCCGGTCGAAGGCGCAGTAATAGGCGGCCAGTAGGTCCTCGGCGAAGGGCAGGCGGGCGACCACTTTCTTGAACTTGATCCAGAAGCGGCGGCGCACGCTTTCGGGGTCCTGCGCCAGCCGGTCGGCAGGCCCAAATCCCACGCCGGTGTCGGACGTTGCCATTGCAAGGGTTCCTCGACGCCGCGTCAGTTCAGCGGCGGACGATTACGAATCTGGGGATGTCGGCCACCCGGTGCAAGGTTGCCGATCCGTCGGCTCAATTGACCCCGAGCTGCCGTGCGATCGCGTTCATGGCCTTGGCGAGATCGATGTCGCGCTTGGTCACCCCTCCGACATCGTGGGTCGCCAGCACGACCTCGACCGTCTTGTAGACGTTCTTCCATTCAGGGTGATGGTCGCTCTTCTCGGCGACCAAAGCGGCGCGCGCCATGAAGCCGAATGCCTCGTTGAAGTCCTTGAACACGAAGGTCTTTGCGATCGCCTCGCGTCCGGCGGGCTCCGACCAGCCGGCCAGTTCCCAAAGCGCGGCCTTTCTTGCTTCCGCTGACAGCTTCTCGACCATGGGTACCCTCCCGTTTGGCCCGACCTTAACCTAACGACCGGCCTCCGGGGCGGGATCCACGCCAAAATTAAGGCCGAAATCGCGTCCTATCGCCGCTGGTAACCATGACGCAGATGTAACATCTGTCCGTTCAGGAATTTGCTACAAATACAGGATGTATGCACGTTGGTAGTTTTACGAGATTGAGCCCCGACGTTTGTTTGCGAGATCGATGACAGACGGCTCCGCCAGCATATCGCCCAAGCCGCCGCGTTCGGCCAAGCGCCGGCTGATGTTCGTTTTGATCGCCGGCGCGCTCGCCATCATCGGCGCGACGGCTGCCGGATATTATTTCGCGGTGCGCCCGGTGACGCTGCGGATCGCGGTCGGCCCAGCGAACAGCGATGACGTCAAGGTCGTGCAGGCGCTGGCCCAGGCCTTCAACAACCAGCAGCACACCCAGGTCAAGCTCCGACCAGTGCAGACCGACGGCGCCACCGCCAGCGCGCAGACGCTGGCCGACGGCAAGGCCGATCTCGCCATCATCCGCGGCGACCTCGAAGTGCCGAAGAATGCGCAGGCGGTCGCGACGTTGCGCAAGAACGTCGTGGTGATGTGGGTGCCGCCCGCCAAGGGCAAGGTCCGGAAGTCTGCCAAAATCACCAAGATCGCGCAGCTTTCCGGCCGCAAGATCGGCGTCGTCGGACGGACGCCGGCCAATGTCAATTTGCTCAAGCTGATCCTGACGCAATATGGCGTCGACCCGATGAAGGTCGAGATCGTGCAGTTCCCGGCCAATGAAGCGGCCGAGGCGATCAAGAACCTGAAGGCCGACGCCTATCTCGCGGTCGGCCCGGCCAACAGCAAGATCACGATCGATGCGATCACGGCATCGGTCAAGGACGGCGGCGAGCCCACCTTCCTCGCGATCGACGCGTCGGAGGCGATCGCGCAAAACCATCCGGCCTATGAGGCCGCGGAAATTCCCGCCGGCTCGCTCGGCTCGGCCGACCGGCCGGACGACGAGGTGAAGACGATCAGCTTCTCCCATCACATCGTCGCACGAAAAGGCCTGTCGGACTCGACCGTCGCGGCCTTCACCCGGCAATTGTTCGCGATCCGGCAATCGCTGAAGAACGACTTCCCGCTCGCCGCCAAGATCGAAACCCCCGACACCGACAAGGACGCCACCATCCCGGTACATCCGGGCGCGGCCGCCTTCGTCGACGGCGAGGAGAAGACCTTCCTCGATCGCTACAGCGATTACATCTGGTGGAGCCTGATGGCATTCTCGGCGATGGGCTCCGCCGGCGCCTGGTTCGCCGGCTATCTCAAGCAGGACGAGCGCAACACCAACACCTCGCAGCGCGAACGCCTACTGGAGATGCTGAAGGCCGCGCGGCAAAGCGATTCGACCGAAGAGCTCGACCAGATGCAGGCCGAAGCCGACGACATCCTGCGCCACACGCTCGACTGCTTCGAGCATGGCGCCATCGAGGAAGGCACCCTGACCGCGTTCAACATCGCGCTAGAGCAGTTCCACAACGCGGTCGCCGACCGCAAGGCCCTGCTGCTGAGCATGCCGCAGAATTTGCAACGGACTGCGACGCAGTTCAGGGCGGCGGGGACGGCGTAAGCCATCCACGTTCCTCGCGTGAGGGAATCACCGGCGGCAGGGTTCCCTCCCCCCTTGCGGGACCCGCAAGGGGGAGGGAGCCTGACAGGCGTGCTCACCTTACAAAGGCTGACTCCGATATCTTGCGCGCATCCCTGTAATCTCACCGTCATGGAATTTTTCTAGGTCTTGGCACGCCCGCGGCGCAGTGTCGCTGTGACCTTGAGGAGACCCCATGACGATCCGGTTCTCGCGAAATCTCACCCGCCGACGCTTTCTCTCGACGGCGGCTGCGGCCGGTGCCGGCGTGGTCGCGATGCCTTATCTGTCGCGCGCGGCGGATCGTCCCGTCATCACCCATGGCGTGCAGTCCGGCGATGTCGGCGTCGACGGCGGCGTGGTGTGGGCGCGGGCGGACCGGCCGTCGCAGATGATGGTCGAGGTCGCGACCACCGAATCGTTCAAGGACGCTCGCGCGCTGCCGCCGATCACGGCGCTGCCGGAGAGCGACTTCACCGCAAAGATGCTGCTGGAGAACCTGCCCTCCGGCCAGGACATCTTCTACCGCGTCCGCTTCCGCGACCTCGCCCATATCGACGTGGTCGGCGAGCCCGTGGTCGGCCGCTTCCGCACCGCGCCGAGCGACCGCCGCGACGTCTCCTTCGTATGGGGCGGCGACGTTGCCGGCCAGGGCTGGGGCATCAACCCCGACGACGGTGGCATGATCACCTTCGCCGCGATGAAGAAGCACAACCCGGATTTCCTGCTGCACTCCGGCGACACCATCTACGCCGACGGCGTGATCCCGTCCGAGGTGAAGCTCCCGGACGGCAAGATCTGGAAGAACATCACGATCCCGGAGAAGGCCAAGGTCGCCGAGACGCTCGACGAATACCGCGCCGCGCACAAATACAATTTCCTCGATTCCAATGTGCGCGCCTTCAATGCCGAGGTGCCGATCTTCGTGCAATGGGACGATCACGAGGTGACCAACAACTGGTCGCTGTCGAAGCAGCTGCCGGCGGCCTACAAGGAGCGCGACATCACGGTGCTCGCCGCGCGCGCGGCGAAGGCGTTCCACGAGATGTATCCGATGCGCGAGAGCATCGTCGAACCGGGCCGGGTCTATCGCACCCTGAGCTACGGCCCACATCTCGACGTGTTCATGCTCGACGAGCGCAGCTATCGCGGTCCGAACGGTCCGAACCTGCAGGAGACTTACGGTCCCGACGCCTATTTCATCGGGCCGGACCAGATGGCCTGGCTGAAGCGCGCGCTGCACAACTCGCGCGCCACCTGGAAGGTGATCGCCTCCGACATGCCGCTGTCGCTGATCGTCTATGATGATGCGACCAACAAGAAGGGCTCGGAAGCGTTTGCGCAGGGCGACGGTCCGGCGCGAGGCCGCGAGCTCGAGATCGCCGACATCCTGCGCTTCATCAAGACCGCAGGGATCGTCAACACGGTGTGGCTGACCGCCGACGTGCACTACGCGGCCGCGCACTACTACAATCCGAACAAGGCCCAGTTCCAGGAGTTCGATCCGTTCTGGGAATTCGTCTCCGGCCCGCTGCATGCCGGCACGTTCGGCCCGAACGAGCTCGACAACACGTTTGGTCCCGAGGTGAGTTTCGTCAAGGCGCCGGGCGAAGCCAACCAGAACCTGCCGCCGTCGGCCGGCATGCAGTTCTTCGGCCACGTCAAGATCGACGGCAAGAGCGGGCAAATGACGGTGAGCCTGCGCGACCGCGTCGACGCCGAGCTGTGGGCGATCACGCTCGACCCGAAGCCGGTGTGACCAGGTCGCTGCCGCGGCGGAACCGGACTCCCTTGTTCTGACGGCCTCGCTCCAGGGCGAGGCAACATGATTGCCGGGGATGGACGTCCTCGGCCTCTTCCGGTACCGATATCAGAGCCGTTATGCTGGGGGCCCGGAGGGGCGGAGCATGAGGCGCTGCGAATTCTTTCGCGTGCTCGGTGGTATCGTCGCGAGGTTTCGGTCTCGCCGCTTGTTGGTCGTTACGATCGCGGTGTTCGCACTGCTGCCGATCGGAGCCGGTGATGCCGGCTGGCTGCCCGATCTCTTCAAGAGCTCACCCAAACATGCCAAATCGCCAAAGCGCGCGAAGGCCACCAGGCCGGCCAGATTGGCGAGGCACCGCTCCCCGCCCAAACACCGCGCCACGCGACTGGCCGCCCTTGGCCCAGTCACCCTGCCGCTTTCAGGGCTCAAGCCGGCCGCAGTCACATGCGATCCCGCGACATTCCGGATCGTGCTGGACGTCGGACATACCGCCGAATCGGAAGGTGCGATCAGCGCGCGGAATGTTGCCGAGTTCACCTTCAACCTGCGGCTTGCGAAGCTGATCGAGGAGAGATTGAAGGCCGAAGGTTTTGCCGAAACCAGGCTGCTGCTGACCGAGGGCAAGGCGCGACCCAGCCTGTTCAAGCGGGTCGCCAGCGCCGGCAATCTGCACGCCGATCTGCTGCTGTCGATCCACCATGACTCCGTGCCCAACAAGATGCTCGAGGACTGGGAATTCGAGGGCAAGAAAAGCCACTTCAGCGACCGCTTCAGCGGTTACTCCGTGTTCGTCTCGCGGGAAAATCCGGACTTCAAGATGAGCCTGCGGTTTGCCGAACTGCTCGCCGGAGAAATGAAGGCCCAAGGCCTGCACTATGCCGAGCAGTACAGCCAGCCGATCATGGGCAGCAACCAGCATCCGCTGCTGAACAAGGACACCGGCGTCTACAGCTATGACGAGCTGATCGTGCTGCGAAAGACCGCAATGCCCGCCGTGCTGCTGGAGGCCGGCTCGATCATCAACCGGGACGAAGAACTCGCAATGGACTCGCTCGAGCGCCGCAACATCATCGCCGGCGGCGTCGCGTCTGCCGCGAAGCAATTCTGCGAGCCGCGATGGAGCCTGCAAGGCCCACTCTGACGGGCCGCTGACGTCATTCCGGCTTGCCGGCCTTGATCTCCTTGAATTTGGCAAGCGCCTGTTCGAACTTGGCGTTGAACAGCCACATCGCATCGAGGATGTTGCGGAAGGTTGCGGAGGTTCGAGCCCGGTCGGCCCGGCCGAAAGCGAAGACGCTGTTGTTTCGCAGATATCCCATGATCCGGGGATCGGAGATCCTGTAACCTGTGAGGTTTCCCGATTTCAGCGCAGCTCTCGTCGGCGTCGGAATGATCTGGATCAATTCGAACAGCTTCATTTGATCGATCGGATCCGGCAGAGCCTTTGCGATCGCCGGGACCTGCGGGAAAATGTCCGCGTGCGCGTTCATCAGGCCGTCCCGCACCGCGGTCCAGTGATTGAACCTGCGATCGAGGTTGCCGGCCCGCGCCTCTTCCTTGTCGTCGCGGCGGCTCAGCGCCGGATCCAGCGCCGCGATCGATTCCTTGATCGCGGCCCACTTGTTTCGACCGTTGCGATCTTCGGACGGGCCGGTCTGCAGGCTGCCCTTGTAGGTGTTCGACCGCGCATTTCCCGCGTTCTGCTTGCCGTTGGTCTCGGCAAAGAACAGCCCGAGGCTGATACGGCCGGCGGTCGCGGCGTCAGCGGCATCCAGTCCCCTGGCGCGCGCGATCACGGTCGCCAGATCGACCACATCCTTGAACGGCGTCTCGGAGCTTTGTGCACCGGCGGGCGGCGCCTCCATGAGGTCGAACAGTTTCCTGTACTCCTCGAGCAGCGGCTCATTGTCGGCGTCGAGATAGGCCGGCGGAATTCCCAGTTTGTTGGGCCTTCCGATCCGCGACGGCAACGCATCGGTGAGATCCTTGTAGGCGCTCATCATCTCGACTCGGGCAAGATAGATCGCCTGGCCCGGCAGGTTGGGCAGCGGCTGCTTCGAATCGATCTGCGCGCGGCGCTGGCGCAGGATCGAGATGAAGGTCTTCAGGGCATTGTCGTAGGCCTCGCTTGCGGCGGATTGCGCGCTCGACAATGCGGTCGGCTCAGCAACGGCTCGAGATACGAAGCCACCGCCGACGGCCGAGGCGAGCAGCAGGCCGATGGAGAGCGCTGCTACACGCGCAGCGGCAGATGTGCTGATCGCCATGACGGCTTGCCTGTGCGTCGCCGAATCCTTGCGACCCGGATCGTAGACGACGAACGCTTCGACGGCGAGGCCGAAGCCGGCAATTCGTCAGAGCCCGTTGCGCAGCGCGGCCTCGAGCGTCTCGCTCGAACACGGCTTGGTCAGCCGCGGCTTGCCGGCGAGCGAGTCCGGCAGCCTGACATCCGCGCCATAACCCGTGATGAACGCGAACGGCACCTCCAGCGTATCGAGCCGCTCGGCGATCGCGAACGTCTTCTCGCCCCCGACCAGGCCGACGTCGAGCAGGGCGAAATCCGGCGGACGTTCAGCAATCAGTTCGAGCGCGCGCGCGACATTCGCGGCGGTCCGCACCGTGCGGACGCCGAAGCCCAGGATGGTGTCCTCGAAATAGAGCGCGATGATCGGATCGTCCTCGACGACCAGAACGTCGCCGGGCATGGCATTGGGAGCGCAGTCCATGGCTCGGTGTCCATTTCTTCAATGATGGATGAGAGGCCGGATCGATCCGGCCCGATGGCCCGCGACCGGCGCCCGAAGGCGCGCCGGCTGTTCCCAATATGAAACCCATCACATCGCGCGCGGTCGCGTCTGTTCACTAGTGAACATAAATACGGGAACTTTTTCAGTATGGTCCGCGTTGGGCTGGCAGGATTTTCCAATGATTACAAAACCGACTGATTTGGCCGGGGCGAACGACCGGCCGTTCAATAATCTTTTGCGCCGGCTCAATGCCGTCGACTACGAGCTGATCGCGCCGCATCTTGCGCTGGTCGAAGCTAATGCCGGCGATCTGCTCTATAATCCCGGCGACGATGTCCAGACCGTGCATTTCCCGTGCGGACCGAGCCTTGCGTCCTACATGGTGCCGAACGAAGACGGGCGCGATGTCGAGACCATCCTGGTCGGCCGCGAGGGCGCAGTCGGCGGCATCGTCAGCCAGGGATTCCTGCCGGCCTATACCCGCATCACCGTCAAGTTCGGCGGACCCTTCGCGCGGCTGCCGATCAGCAAGCTCGACGCCGCCAAGCTGAAATCGATCTCGGTGCGCAACATCTTCGCGCGCTATGCCGACTGCATGCTGGCGCAGATCTTCCAGTCGACCGCCTGCAACGCGATCCACTCGATCGAGCAGCGCGCCGCGAAATGGATCATCTCGGCGATCGAGCGCACCAACGGCAACGGCGTGGTGCCGCTCACCCATGAGCAGCTCTCGACCCTGCTCGGCGTCGGCCGCAGCTACACCAGCCGGGTGATCCAGAACTTCAAGGCGGAGGGCGTGCTGGACACCCGCCGCGGCGCGATCGTGATCCGCGATCCGGACAAGCTCCGGCTGCGCTCCTGCCAGTGCAACGAGGCGGTGAAGGATCACTTCGAGGAAGTGCTGCGCGGGGTCTATCCGAGCGAGGACAACCCTGCGAATTAGTCCCACTTACCTCTCCCCGCTCTTTGCGGGGAGAGGTCGGTCGGATCGCTCTGGCGATCCGGGTGAGGGGCGAGGCACACTGCTCAACAAGCTGCGAGGTGCTCGCCGGATGGATGCCCCTCACCCCAACCCTCTCCCCGTAAGAACAGGGAGAGGGAGCATAGCTATCGCAGGCCGCGAAAATCACGCTACACTCGCCTCATGAGTGGGGCTGAACTTCACGCCGTCTTCGACGTCGCAGCATGGGGCGCGGCCGCGCTCGCGATGTGGTGGCTGTCGCGCCAGCGCGGGCTGCAATTCGCCCGGCAATCGTTCGAGCTGCCCTACATCGCGGCGCTGGTGTTCGGTGCCGGCATCGGCGCCTACATCTTCGGCACGCTGAACCTGTGGTTCTCCGGCATGCCCGGCATCGCCCGCTCGGTCGAGGGCGCGCTGGCCGGCGGCATCGTCGCGATCGAGCTCTACAAATGGCTGCACGGCATGACGCTGCGCACCGGGGCGCGCTTCGCGCTGCCGCTTGCGATCGGCGTCGCAGTCGGCCGGCTCGGCTGCTATTTCGCGGGGCTCGAGGACTTCACCTACGGCACGCCGACCACGCTGCCCTGGGGCCATGATTTCGGCGACGGCGTGCTGCGCCATCCGGTGCAGCTCTATGAAAGCCTGGCGATGGCCGCGTTCGCGGTCTTCTATGTGTGGGCCGTATTGAACCGCAACGCCGCTGTCATCACCAATGGATTCTACCTCGTGCTGTTCTACTACGGGCTGCAGCGCTTCCTGTGGGAGTTCATCAAGCCCTATGGCGCACTGATCGGCCCGTTCTCGCTGTTCCACCTGCTATCGCTGTTTGTCATGATTTATGCCGCCGTCATGCTGGCGACGGCACCAGATGTGAGTGTGAAGCATGAACGCGCCGCTGCGTAAGGCACGCCCCTACATCTTCTGGGGTCAGACCCAGTCGCTCTGCGAAACCTGCCTGACCCTGGTGCCGACCAAGATCCAGATATCAGGCAACGAGGTCTGGTATGAGAAGCGCTGCAAGCAGCACGGCGTGCAGTCGACGCTGGTCTCGACGGATTCGGCCTATTGGCGGCTGTGCAAGGACTTCATCAAGCCGGGCGACCGGCCGCTCGCCTTCCAGCGCCACACCGAATTCGGCTGCCCCTATGATTGCGGGCTGTGCCCGGACCACGAGCAGCATTCCTGCCTGGCGCTGATCGAGATCACCGAGCACTGCAACCTGACCTGCCCGGTGTGCTTTGCGAATTCCTCGCCGGCACGCTCAAGCTTCACGCCGCTGGCGAAGATCGAGAAGATGCTGGACGCGCTGGTGGCAAGCGAGGGCGAGCCTGATCTGGTGCAGATTTCCGGCGGCGAGCCGACGCTGCACCCGGACTTCTTCGCGATCCTGGATGCGGTGCGCGCCCGCCCGATCCGCCATGTCATGATCAACACCAACGGCCTCAGGATCGCACGCGAGCCCGATTTCGTGGCCAAGCTCGCCGAGAACAAGCGCGGGCTGGAGGTCTATCTGCAATTCGATTCGCTGAAGCGCGAGGCTCTGGTCAATCTGCGCGGCGCGGACTTGCGAAAAATCCGCCAGCAGGCGCTGGAGAATCTCGAGCGCGAAGGCATCTCGACCACGCTGGTCGCCACCATCAAGCGCGGCGTCAATGATGCCGAGATCGGCGACATCGTCCGCCATGCGCTGAGCTGGAAATGCGTCCGCGGCGTCACCTTGCAACCGGTGCAGGACGCCGGCCGCAACGAGGATTTCAACAAGGACACCGACCGCATCATGCTGTCGGAGATCCGAAAGCGGGTGATCGACACCGGGGTGTTCGGCGCCAACGACATGATCCCGCTGCCCTGCAACCCCGAGAGCATCTCGATCGGCTACGGCCTGCGCAACGGCGACAAGGTGCTGCCGCTGACCTCGCTGATCCCGCAGGATCAGCTGATCGCCGTGATGCCCAACACCATCAGCCCGGAGAAATATCCGGCGCTGCGGGAGAAGTTCGTCGATTTGTTCTCGCTGTCGTCGGGGCCGCACAACACGAGCGAGCGCGTCTGCGAGCTGCTGTGCTGCCTGCCGAGCTTCGAGGTGCCTGAGGGCCTCAGCTACGAGAACGTGTTCCGCGTCACCATCGTGCAATTCCTCGATCGCTTCAATTTCTGCGTCGGCAACGTCAAGCGAAGCTGCATCCACTTCGTCACCGAGAGCGGCGCGATCATCCCGTTCGACACCTACAACCTGTTCTACCGCAATGGGCTGATCGACGGCATCCGCGCCGCGCTGGCCGGCCAGACCTATCGCGAAACACGGCAGAGCGAGCAGGTGCCGCGATGAGCGAGGCCAATCCACCGCCGCTCCCGCCTGCGCCACCGGAGCTGCCCTATCAATACGTCCCGCCGGCGCAGCCGCCACGCAGCGGCTGCGCGACCGCCTTTATGGCGCTGTTCGGGGTGTTCCTGCTGCTGCCCGGGCTCTGTGCCCTGCTGTTCGGGTTCGGCGGCATGAACTGGTCGCGGCCCGATCCCTCGATCTTCTTTCTGATCCTGCTCGGGCTGGCGGTCTGCTTTGCCGGCGTGATGCTGATCCGCGCCGCGATCAAGGGGAGCCCATGAGCAATCTGGACCAACCGTCGTCGACAGAACCGCCGCGGCAGGAACCACGGTTGCCGCCCGGCTGCATGATCTTCATGCTGATCGTGGGGGTGCTGCTGCTGATCCCGGGCGCCCTCTGCGTGGTCCTCAATGTCACCTTGGGTGGGTCAAACGACCCGCTCACCGGGGTCTCGGTGCTGGTTGCGCTTGTTGGACTCGGGCTGATCGTGTTTGCCCGGGCGCAGAAACGGGGCTGAATCGACCCAGAAAAGCCCCTTAAGGCCGGCTTCCGCAACCAAATCAGCCCTCCAAACGACCAATAAACCATTGTTTTTTGGCGTTTTCTGACTATATTGCGCCGCAACGCGCAAGGTGCCCGGTCCTTAAGACCGGGCTTCCTTTTTGGGGTGATGCGTCCCCGTCAAATTTCTTGGGTATGAGCGTGATCCGGGCCCCGATTGGGCCACGCGAGCGAGCGGCCGGCCAAAATCGGTCCGGCGAGATCGCGCATCTGACCATTGCACGACCAGAAGAAGAGCCATGAACCTTCGCAACGTCGCCATCATCGCCCACGTCGACCACGGCAAGACCACCCTCGTCGACCGCCTGCTGCAGCAATCCGGCACCTTCCGTGAGAACCAGAAGGTCACCGAACGCGCCATGGACTCCAACGACCTGGAGCGCGAGCGCGGCATCACCATCCTGGCCAAAGCCGCCTCGGTGCAGTGGAAGGATATCCGCATCAACATCGTCGACACCCCCGGCCACGCCGATTTCGGCGGTGAGGTCGAGCGCATCCTCAACATGGTTGATGGCGCACTGGTGCTGGTCGACGCCGCCGAGGGTCCGCTGCCGCAGACCAAGTTCGTGGTGTCGAAGGCGCTCAAGATCGGCCTGAAGCCGATCGTCGTGATCAACAAGGTCGACCGTCCGGACGCCCGCCCGACCGAAGTCATCAACGAGGTGTTCGACCTGTTCGCGGCGCTCGATGCCTCTGAGGAGCAGCTCGATTTCCCGATCCTGTACGGGTCGGCCAAGCAGGGCTGGATGGCGGAGAGCCCGGAGGGTCCGAAGGACCTCGGCATGCAGCCGCTGTTCGACTTGATCGTGCGCCATGTCGAGCCGCCGAAGGTCGAGCAAGGTCCGTTCCGCATGATCGGCACCATCCTCGAGGCCAATCCCTATCTCGGCCGCATCATCACCGGGCGGATCTCCTCCGGCTCGATCAAGCCGAACCAGCAGGTCAAGGTGCTGGGCGCCGACGGCAAGCTGATCGAGAGCGGCCGCCTGACCAAGATCCTCGCCTTCCGCGGCCTCGAGCGCACCCCGCTCGAAGAGGCCGAGGCCGGCGACATCGTCGCGATCGCGGGCCTCACCAAGGGCACCGTCGCCGACACCTTCTGCGACCCCTCGGTCGAGACGCCGCTGCCGGCGCAGCCGATCGATCCGCCGACGGTCTCGATGTCGTTCATCGTCAACAACTCGCCGCTCGCCGGCACCGAAGGCGACAAGGTGACCTCGCGCATGATCCGCGACCGCCTGCTGCGCGAGGCCGAGGGCAATGTCGCGCTGCGCGTCGTCGAGGCCGCCGACAAGGATTCCATGGAAGTCTCCGGCCGCGGCGAATTGCAGCTCGCGATCCTGATCGAGACCATGCGCCGCGAGGGTTTCGAGCTCTCGGTGTCGCGCCCGCGCGTCGTGCTGCAGAAGGACGAGGCGACCGGCGGCTGGCAGGAGCCCATCGAGGAGGTCGTGATCGACGTCGACGAGGAGCATTCCGGCGTCGTCGTGCAGAAGATGAGCGAGCGCAAGGCCGAGATGATCGAGATGCGCCCGTCCGGCGGCAACCGCCTGCGGCTGGTGTTCTACGCGCCGACCCGCGGCCTGATCGGCTACCAGGGCGAACTGCTCACCGACACCCGCGGCACCGCGATCATGAACCGCATCTTCCACGGCTATGCCGCCTACAAGGGCGAGATCCAGGGCCGCCGCAACGGCGTCCTGATCTCCAATGACCAGGGCGAAGCGGTGGCCTATGCGATGTTCAAGCTGGAAGACCGCGGCCCGATGATGATCGAGCCGGGCTGGAAGGTCTACAAGGGCATGATCGTCGGCGAGCACACCCGCGACAATGATCTCGAGATCAATGTTCTGAAGGGCAAGCAGCTCACCAACATCCGCACCACCTCGAAGGACGAAGCGGTGCGCCTGACCCCGCCGATCCGCATGACCCTGGAAAAGGCGCTGGCCTATATCGAGGACGACGAGCTCGTCGAGGTGACGCCGAAGTCGATCCGGCTGCGCAAGAAGCACCTCGACCCGAACGACCGCAAGCGTGCCGAGAAGGCCAAGGAAGCGGTGGCGTAAGCGGTCCCACATAGAAACTGTCATGCCCCGGCTCGACCGGGGCATCCAGTACGCCGCGGCTCATCCGTAAAATCACAGCTGCCTCTGGAATACTGGATCACCCGCTTTCGCGGGTGATGACAGTCATGCGCGCGGCCGCTTCAGGCTTGGCGGCGAACGTGCTAGAGCCGGGACATGAGTTCTCTTCCCTCCACGGTCGATGTCGCCATCATCGGCGCCGGCGCTGCGGGCCTCGGCGCCGCGCATGCGCTGCAGGGCACCGGTCTGTCCAGCATCGTGCTGGAAGCCCGCGATCGCCTCGGCGGCCGCGCGCATACCATCCAGGCTGCGCCTGACGTGGTGTTCGACGTCGGCTGCGGCTGGCTGCACTCGGCCGACCAGAACAGCTTTGTCGGCATCGCCCAGCAACTCGGCTTCGAGCTCAACAAGGACCTGCCGCCGTGGCGCGAGCGCGCCTATGGCAAGGCGTTCCCGCAGGCCGACCGCGATGCGTTCACGCTCGCGCTCGACCAGTTCTACGATCGCCTCGAACAAGCCGCGCGCGACGGCAAGGATGGTTCCGCCGATCGCTATCTCGAACCCGGCAACCGCTGGAACCCGATGATCGATGCGATCTCGACCTATGTGAACGGCTGCGAGCTCGATCAGGTCTCGATCCTCGACGTCGACGCCTATGAAGACACCGACATCAATTGGCGGGTGCGGCGCGGCTATGGCGCTTTGGTCGCGGCCTACGGCGAACAGGTGCCGGTCGCACTGAACTGCGAGGTCCGGTTGATCGATCACACAGGCCCGCGCGTCCGCATTGAGACCACGCGCGGCACGCTTGAGGTGGACAAGGTGATCGTCACCGTGCCGACCAATTTGATCGCCGACGAGGCGATCCGCTTCTCGCCGGCGCTCCCGGACAAGCTCGATGCCGCGCGCGGGCTGCCGCTCGGCCTCGCCGACAAGGTGACCTTGGCGCTCGCCGAACCCGAGGCGCTGCCGAAGGAAGGCAATCTGCGCGGCGCCACCATGCGCACCGAGATGGGCACCTATCACATCCGCCCGTTCGGCCAGCCCTGCATCGAAGGCTTCTTCGGCGGCCGCTTTGCGCAAGCGCTCGAAGATGCCGGCGACGGCGCCATCGCCGCGCACAGCATCGACGAGATCGTCTCCTTCCTCGGCAATGATTTCCGCCGCAAGTTGAAGCCGCTCAGCGAATCCCGCTGGGCCCACGACCGGTTCGCCCGCGGCTCCTACTCGCACGCGCTGCCCGGCCACGCCGACAAGCGCGCCGTGCTGGCCGCCCCGGTCGACGGCCGGCTGTTCTTTGCGGGAGAGGCGACATCGCCGCATTTCTTCTCGACCGCGCATGGCGCACGGGACTCGGGGGAGCGGGCGGCGAAGGAAGTCCTGGCGGCTGTGCCGCGCAAATAGCCGCATCGTCATTGCGAGCGAAGCGAAGCAATCCATCGGGCGGCATAACGGAAGCATGGATTGCTTCGTCGCTTCGCTCCTCGCAATGACGGCAGATATTACTCCAGCACCCTCGCCCGCATATCGGCGTCGGGGACAAAACACGTCTCATACTTCCCGAAGATCTTGTACCGGTTGCGGGCGATCAGGCTGTAGACCGCGTCGCGCAGCGGCTTCGGCACCGCGAACAGCGCGCTTGTCCATCCCCAGCGGGGAAGATGGCTCAGTACCGTCAGTGCGGCATCGGACTTCATCCAGGCGACGCCGCCATGGATTACGGCATTGGTGTCGGGATCGTCGGGGTCGATGCCGAAGGTTTTGGCGAGCCGCGTGCCGTAGGCGGACTGGATCGGCGTGAAGCGGAAGCGCCTCTCGGTATCGCGCGAGACGACGAAGCGGACCCAACGCGAGCAGAAGATGCAGACGCCGTCATAGAGGATCACGTCGTCGTCGGGCCAGCTCTTCATCGGTTATCCAGCGTCAGCAGCGCCACCAGCATCAGCACGATCGCGGGGCCGGTCTTCACCAGTGCGCCGAGCGGCTCGATCCAGAGATCGGGCGTCAGGATCGCCGATCCCGCCATGTAGCCGAGCGAGGCGACGATGCCGGCAACGAGGCCGAATGCCGCGGTGCGGCGGATCGCGATCAGCACGCCGATGCTCATGTCCATCAGGCTGGTCAGCACCGTCACCGGCCCGACCAGAGCGGGTGGAAAATGATGTGCGCTCAAAATCCCGGCGGCGGCGTCATAGGAGATGACAAGCGCGATGAAGCCGGACGCCACCCAGAACAGCACCAGGCTGGCGAAGATCAGCGCCTTGATCAGGAACAGCCGCGCAAACCATTTGTCCTGGATCGTCGCGGGACGCCCGCCGACGGCTTGCGCGATCGTCCTCGGCACGATGCCGGTCGCCTGCATCCAGGCTGAGGGATCGCCGGTGACGCCGCGGCGCAGCTCGGCGATCGCAGTGGTCCGCAGCGGCGGCATCCAGCCGAGGCGGCTGACGAGATCGCCGAGGCGAGCACCGAGATCAATCAAGAAGGACGGCGAGGCGATGCGGACATGCTTCGCCGTGCCGAACGTCCCTCGGAATTGGGCGATGACGCCGCCGAGCGAGACCGGCTGAGGCTGCATCAAGTCCCACGCCACCGCTCGCACAGTTTCATCGCCGACGTCGCGCGCAGCGAGCCAGGCGATGGTGGCCGCGATATCCTCGACCGCGACCGGCTGGAACGGCGTCGCCGCCTCATCGGCCGGCAACTCGACCGGCAGCGCCGCCAGCGCGCGCAGCATCGCGCTGCCGCCATAGGCCGATGGCGCGATGACAAAGCCCGGCCGCAGGATCGCATGCGCGATCCCTGATGCCCCAATCAGCCGCTCGGCCTCGCGCTTGGTGGTGCTGAAGGCGGTGCGGTCCTGATCGGCGGTGCCGGGAATCGAAATATGCACAAGACGGATCGCGCGATGGCTGTCGCGGCTCGCTTGAAGAATCCGCGCGACGAAATCGCGATGCACCGCGCGCGTGTCACTGCCCGGCCCGTCCTGCAGCACGCCGAGGCAATTCAGGACGATATCGACCTCATGCGTACGCAGCAGCTGCGTCAGCGCCGCGGCATCCAGCGACATCACAGGCAGCTCGAGATCGGCCGCGCTCATCTTTTGCGCCGGCGTGAAATGCCGCGCGATCCCGATCACGTGAAAGCCGCGCGCCCTCAGATCGTCGGTGATGGCACGTCCGATCAGGCCCGACGCGCCGAGCACGAGGATGTTGTGTGATGCATCGTCACTCATAGAAGACGGATCATGCTTCAAAATGGTTTCGCGATCATCAGCCACAGGATGATCGTCACCGAGCCGAAGCCGGGAATGCCGAACAGGAACCAGCGGCGAAACAACGCATGGTAGCGCGGCGGCAGCGGCAGACCTTTTTCGACGGCGGCCTGCGCGAGGTCGCGCATCTCCATCTGCATGAAGATGACGGGAATCCAGAACGCGCCGGCCAGGGCGTAGAGCGCAAGCGATACCAACAGCCAGCGTTCGGTGATCCCGGTTGCCGACAGCAGCATCAGCAGTCCGCCGCTCACCGGCTGCAGCAGCACGGCGCTCAGCGTGAAGATCATGTCTGCGATCACGACGGTCGCCGCCGTGCGTGCGATGAACGCTGCATCCTGCGTGCGATGCGCCGCCAGCATGAAGAAGGCGATGCCGGTCCCGGTGCCGAGGATCACGATGGCGCCGAGCACATGCAGATATTTGATCAGGAAGTAGAGCGTCATCGCAGTCCGCTCGGGCCGATTAATACCGCTGCTGCCTTAAGGCCGGCGCACGCGAAAATCCACTGCGGCGGCGCAGCGACCGCGCACGCGTGGTACCCACTTCGCGCCGGGATCGCGCGCCAAATCCTGCCGGCGAATCAGCCCCGAACGAGCATTTTTCGGCGCGACGGCAGTGTCATACTGCGCGCGCGATTCACGCTTTGCACAGGGCCGGGCCAGCGATCGACCGCTTGAGCCCGGCAAGTGTCCTTTTTCGGAACAAGTTTTCATCACACTGATGCAAAAAATCCACAGCTTAACCGATAATTAACGATGGACCTTGAAGGCGGCCCGCTGACTTGCTTTGATCGGATGCATGAGCACAACGCTGATCGAGGTCCGGCCGGCCAAAGCTGCAGACGCGGCTGCGGTGGCGTCTACCCATGACGAAGCCTGGCGCTCGGCGTATCAGGGAATCATCCCCGGCGCCGAACTCGAAAAGCTGATCAATCGCCGCGGCCCGCAATGGTGGGACAGCGCCATCCGCAAGGGCAGCCGCGTCAGCGTGCTGGTGTTCGGAGACCGCATCGCGGGCTACGCCAATTACGGCCGCAACCGCGCCCGCAGCCTGCACTTCGAAGGCGAGATCTACGAGCTCTATCTGCGGCCGGAATTCCAGGGCCTCGGCTTCGGCCGTCGCCTGTTTGCCTCCGCCCGCCGCGACCTCCTGCAGAGCGGCCTGAAGAGCATGGTGATCTGGGCGCTCTCGGATAACGAGCCGGCGACCGAGTTCTACCGCGCGCTGGGCGGACGAATGGTGGCGCGCTCCTCGGAGCGGTTCGGGCCGAAGTCGCTCGACAAGGTCGCTTTCGCCTGGGCGAACTGAAAATCATGCTTCTCTCGCAGCTGCAGCAAGGCTAAACCAGCCTGAGCGCGTGCGCGCGACGGCCAGCCCGGCTCCCAAGGCCGGGCCTGATGTAGTTCGCGGCCCGGCGGCGCCAACAAAAAATCACATCGTTTCTCAACTTCCAAAGGCCACGCGGAGCAATCCATGCGTATCGACGCCATATCGATCGGAAAAAATCCGCCCCACGACGTCAACGTCATCATCGAGGTTGCCGTCGGCGGCGAGCCCATCAAGTACGAGATGGACAAGGAGGCCGGCACGCTCGTGGTGGACCGCTTCCTGTACACGCCGATGCGCTATCCCGGCAATTACGGCTTCATCCCGCACACCCTGTCCGGCGACGGCGATCCCTGCGACGTGCTGATCGTCAACACCCGCGCGATCGTGCCGGGCGCGGTGATGAGTGTCCGTGTGGTCGGCGTGCTCTTGATGGAGGACGAGGCCGGCGGCGACGAGAAGATCATCGCGGTGCCGTCGTCGAAGCTGACCCAGCGCTACGACAAGGTGCATAATTACAGCGACCTGCCCGACATCACGCTGCAGCAGATCCAGCACTTCTTCGAGCACTACAAGGATCTCGAGAAGGGCAAGTGGGTGAAGGTGCTGCGCTGGGGCGACGCCGACGAAGCCCGCAAGCTGATCCTCGAAGGCATCGAGCGCGCGAAGAAGAAGTGACGGCGTAGCCGCAAATACTCCCTCGCCCCGCTCTTGCGGGAGAGGGTTGGGGTGAGGGGCTGCTTCCGCGAGTTGTGAACGTTGGGAGACCTGCACCCCCTCACCCGGATTGCATCTGACGATGCAATCCGACCTCTCCCCGCAAGAGCGGGGCGAGGGAGCAACTCACACCGCCGGCGCCGGCAGGCCGGCAATCGCGCAGGCGGCGCGCAGCGTGTTGACCAGGAGGCACGCCACCGTCATCTGCCCGACGCCGCCGGGCACCGGCGTGATGGCACCGGCGACATCAAGCGCTTCCTGGAATGCGACGTCGCCGACCAGCTTCGGCTTGCCGCCGGGAACCGCAATCCGGTTGATGCCGACATCGATCACGGTCGCACCCGGCTTCAGCCAGTCGCCACGCACCATCTCGGGGCGGCCGACCGCGGCATAGACCAGATCGGCCTGGGCGCAGAGCTTTGGCAGGTCGCGCGAGCGCGAATGCGCGATCATCACCGTGGCGTTCTCGTTCAACAGCAGTTGCACCAGCGGACGGCCGACCAGATTGGAGCGGCCGATCACGATCGCGTTCATGCCCTCGAGCGAGGCGTGCACGCTCCTGGTCAGGATGATGCAGCCGAGCGGCGTGCAGGGCGACAGCGCCGCGAGGCCGCCGGCGAGCCGGCCGGCATTGTTCGGATGCAGACCATCGACATCCTTGGCCGGGTCGATCGCATTGATGATGGTCTCGGTGTGCAGCGATTTCGGCAGCGGCAGCTGCACCAGGATGCCGTGCACCATGGGATCGCGGTTGAGCCGCGCGATCAGCGCCAGCAGATCGGCCTGCGACACGTCCTCGGGCAGCTTGTGCTCGAACGAGGCCATGCCGGCGGCCTGGGTCTGGGTGTGCTTGCTGCGGACATAGACCTCGCTCGCGGGATCGTGACCGACCAGCACGACGGCGAGGCCGGGCGTGAGCGCATGGTCGCGCTTGACGCGGGCGACCTCGTCGGCGACGCGGGCGCGAAGCTCGGCGGCGATGGCTTTTCCGTCGATGATGCGGGCGGTCATGTCAGTCCTTCGTGTCTCGGTTCGGCCCGGTCGCAGTCAATTTCCTCAAGGTCTCGCCAAGCTGCCGCGGATCGCCGTCGACCGCCACCTGCTTCAGCCGCGAGGTGGCGCCCGACAGCAGCTTCACCCTGGCCTTGGGCACGCCGAGCGCCTTGGCCAACAGTTCGGTCACCGCCCGGTTGGCCTCGCCGCCCTCGGCGATGGCGCGGACCCGCACCTTCACCACCGAGCGGCCGTTGGCCAGCGTCTCGATCCCGTCGATATCATCGCGGCCGCCGCGCGGCGTCACGCGCAACGCGATTCTGATGCCCTCGGTGGAATAGCGCCAAGGATCCATTGCCAAGGCTCCATCAGCAGCGGTCCATCAGCGTTGGATCAGATCACGTTGGGATAGATGTAATAGGCGATCACCCGCTGGATGAACATGATGATCAGGATCACGATGATCGGCGAGATGTCGAGACCGCCCAGATTCGGCATCACGTTGCGAATCGGCCGCAGCACCGGCTCGGTGATCCGGTAGAGGAACTCGGCCACCGCGGAGACGAACTGGTTGCGCGTATTGACCACGTTGAAGGCGACCAGCCAGGACAGGATGGCCGAGGCGATCAGGAGCCAGACATAGAGGTCGAGGACGATGATGACGATGTCGAGAACAGCGCGCATATGATGGGAGCTCGCGGGTGGGACGACCAGGTAAAGCGCAAACAAACCGGACTGAACCGCCAGCGCGCTTCTTGTTTGAGCAGGATCTTCTCGGAAAACCGCTACGTACTTTTTGCTAGCGCGGCCGACCGGGTCCGGATCATGCACTAAATATCGGTTCATCCCCCCGCAAACAAGGGAAGTTCCGGGCGGGCAAGGCCGAAAACCGCCGTTTCACCGTTCTTGACTTGGCCTTGGGCGGGACTGTAAATGGCGCCCGACTGACGGCCGGGATACTCAGCAACACCCGGCCGCGATGGGGCCATAGCTCAGCTGGGAGAGCGCGTCGTTCGCAATGACGAGGTCGGCGGTTCGATCCCGCCTGGCTCCACCACGCTTCGCCCTTCGGGCTACGCGTGGCGCAGCCACGAGTTGCCCGAAGGGTGAAGCGTGGTGTCCGGCGAAGCCCAACGGGCGAAGACGGACCAGATCAGCCCCCCTCACGTCCCCGTAAACCGCGGCGGCCGCTTCTCCACAAAGCTCGCGACGCCTTCCCGGAAATCATTGCCCTTCAGCGCGATCTGCATCTCGCGGTTGGCGTCGATGGTGGCTTCAGCGAGCGTCTGGAACGGCACGTCGTAGAGCTGGCGCTTGATGACAGCGATCGCGCTCGGCGAGACGAAGTCGGCGAGGTCGCGGGCATAGGCATAGGTGTCCTCGCGCAGCTTGTCCGGCGCAGAGAGCCGGTTGACGAGACCGATGCGCAGGGCCTCCGCGGCCGACACCCGCCGCGCCGACATCAACAGGTCGAGCGCGTTGGCGTGACCGACGATGCGCGGCAGCATCCAGCTGATGCCGTGCTCGGCGATCAGGCCACGGCGCGCGAAAGCGGTGGTGAACACGGCGCTGTCGGCCGCGAAGCGCAGATCGCAATACAGCGCGTGGACCAGGCCGATGCCGGCAGTGGCGCCATTGAGCATCGCGATCACGGGCTTCTTGATCGCGGGATAATAGGCGTAGCGCGTCTGCCAGTCGGCGCGGCGGTTCATGTCGAACGGGATGCTCTCGCCGCGCCTGACCTCGTTGGGATCGATGCCCTGCAGCGCTTCCATGTCGGCGCCGGCGCAGAAGCCTCGGCCCGCGCCGGTCAGTACGATGACGCGAACATTGTCGTCGTTGGCTGCCGCCTCCATCGCGTGGCGCACGTCGCGCTCCATGATCGCGGTCCACGCATTCATGCGGTCGGGACGATTGAGCGTGATGGTCGCGATCCGCTCGCTGACCTCATAGAGGATGTGCTGGTAGCCCACGGCGATCTCCCTGTGCCTTGTTGTTATTGATAGGCGCGGCGCCACGGCCTGCGCGCGGCAGGTACACTAGCACATCCATCACAATGAAAAGGCGGCGCGAAATTCCGCGCTGCGGCTATTCCGCGGCCTGTAGCATCACCGGCTGCGGCACGCGCGCGATCCAGCCGTCGATGAAATGCGTCAGCCAGGCGCGCTCGGCGGAATCCTGCACGGCACGCTCGGCGAAGTGCTGATGACGCGGCTGTGCCCCCGGCGACTCCATCCGTGCACACCCGCGCGCGGTCCAGCGATGCATCATCGCGTAGGTGACGTCGGGATGGAATTGCAGGCCGAACGCATTGCCGAACTGGAACGCCTGGACCGGGAAATCATCGCCCGCCGCGAGCAGGTCTGCGCCGGCCGGCAATTGAAAGCCCTCGCCATGCCAGTGATAGACGCGCGCCGGCCAGTCCGGGCAGAGTGCGCGCCCCGCTGCCGTCGGCCTAACCGGGTAATAGCCGACCTCGACACGACCTTGCGGATGCGGTGCGACCTTGGCGCCGAGCTGCCGCGCCAGCATCTGCCCACCGAGGCAGATGCCGAGGAACGGGCGCTGCTCGCGCAAGGGAACGGCGATCCAGTCGATCTCACGCCGCACATAGTCGTCGGGATCGTTGGCGCTCATCGGGCCGCCGAAGATCACGGCGCCGGCATGCGCCTCGAGCGTCTCGGGCAGCGCATCGCCGAAGCGCGGGCGGCGGATGTCGAGGGGGTAGCCCAGCGCACGCAGCGCGTTGCCGATCCGGCCGGGGGTCGACGTCTCCTGATGCAGCACGATCAGCACCGGCCGCAGCGGGGTCCGATCTGCGATCTGATCCTTGAGCGTGACCGCAGCCGGCCTTCGGCTTGCGAAGGGCACCACGACACGGGTTTGGTCAGACCGGAACGACATCGCCTCGGACTTGGCCTCGAACTTGAAGGTTTGGCCTCTGCTCAAAGTTTCGGCACGTAAGGCACGATCATAGCTAAGTGGTCGTTAACATCGTGTGAGTTTGCGCACACCTAGGCGAAGCAAATCGCGGGCCAGAAACAGGCTTAACGGCGATGAATCGGCGCGTTAGCGCTTGCGGAGCTGGAAACCGCCGACCGCGGTCAGGATGAAGGAGCGCGGGAATAGCCGGAGCAGGAACGGCACCAGCTTGATGAAGGCGCCGGGCAGCACCGCGCGCTTGTTGGCCATCAGGCCGCGATAGGCCTGACGGGCGACCTCATCAGGCGCGACGTTGAGGATGGCCGAATCGAATCCGGGGGCAAAGCCGGCGCGATCCTGGAATTCGGAGGGCACGGGACCCGGGCAAACCACGGTGACGCGCACGCCTTTCGGCGCCAGCTCGCAACGCAGCGCCTCGGAGAACGAGAGCACATAGGCCTTGCTGGCGTAGTACACCGCCATGCCGGGCCCCGGCAGGAATCCGGCGATCGAGCCGAGATTGAGGATGCCGCCGCGGTTGCGGATCAGCTGATCGGCAAAGCGCAGCGTCAGGTCGGTCAGCGCGCGGATATTGACGTTGATCACGTCGAGCTGTTCGGCACGATCGCGCTCGACGGCGAGGCCGAACAGGCCGAAACCGGCATTGTTGACGAGATATTCGACCTCGACCCCAGCCTCGGCCAGGGCCGCGGCGATCTTATCACCCGCATCGGTCTGCTGGAGGTCGCAGGGAATCACGATCGGCGCCGCGCCGGCCGCCGCACCTGGCTTGGCCCCGAGTTCGTCGGCGAGCGCCTTCAGGCGATCGGCGCGCCGTGCCACCAGCGCCACGCGGTGACCATTCGATGCAAACACGCGCGCCAGTTCGGTGCCTATGCCCGCCGATGCCCCGGTTATCAGCGTCACACGCTCAGCCACGTTCAAACTCTTACTGCAAATTCTAGTGAGGTCCCCAACGGCGCGACGAGAGCATAGGCATGCGGTGTGACGCAAGACGCGTATGGGCTTGTGGATAGTTGTGGACCGCCGATTTGGCGATGAAATCGCCAGATTTTCAGTCGTATCGCCCCACAATCGCTGCGGAAATTAAAGTTTCTTAAAGTTTCGTCATCCGCGAGGTCGGCGATGGTGCTTCCGCTTGCGCCTGCGACCGTGTCAGATCGCCGCGTCCGCGGTGCCCCATGGGCCCTTTGGCAGCGCCGCCTGCTTCTCGGCGACCCGGTGCTTGAGGTCGATGCGGTCGCGCGAGGAGATGCCGAGCAGATCGGCCGCGCGCCAGACCACATTGTCCTCGAACTCGCTGACCTGGCCGTCGGCATAGACCAGCTCCCACATCATCTCGACGATGCGCAGCCGTCCCTCCTCGTTCACCGAGCGCATGATCACACTGGTAAAGTGATAGAGATCTACGGCCTCACCCTCGACGCGCATGGCGGAGGTGATCAGCTTGTCGGCGGTGCCGGGATCGAGCTGGAAACGGCTCTCGATCAGGCTGTGCAGCTTGAGCTTTTCGGCAGGCGTCGGCTCGCCGTCGAGCGAGACGACGTGCACCAGTAGCGCTGTCGCCGCCAGGCGATAGTCGCCGTCATTGAACGCGCGATCGGCCTGAGCATCGGGGGAGACGATATCGGCAATGAATTGTCGGAGTCCGTCGAGCATCGCTCTCTCTGCGCAATGAAGAAGTCTTCGATCGGAGCATGATCCGTCCGGAAAACCGCTACATACTTTCGGGATCGTGCTCCAAAACCTATATGGCGTGGAAACAGAACCAGTGCAATCGCGCAGGTTCCCGCCGCGGCATTACGTTTCGGCAATATGACCGACTCCTCCGTCATTGCGGGGAGCGTAACGAGGAAGCAATCCATGCCACCGCATATGCTGAGGTATGGATTGCTTCGCTCCGCTCGCAATGACGGTGCGAGATTGAAATACTACGGTATCTCGTACACCACGAGCTTGTCGGCAATGCCGCGCAGCGCGGCTTCCTTCTGGATCGGCTTGATCGCCGCGCGATCGAGGATCCCTGCGACTTCAGCCGATTCCATTACCGGCTGCGTCAGATGGATTTCCTGCGACGTCGACAGGCTCTGCACCCTGGCGGCGATATTCACGGTCTGGCCGAAATAATCCTGCCGCTCGTTCAGCGTCACCGCGAGGCACGGCCCCTCATGGATGCCGATCTTGACGATCAGGTCTTCCTTGCCGCGCTCGGTGTTGAGCTGCTTCATCGCCGCCCGCATGCGCAGGCCCGCGGACAGAGCGTGCTCGGGCCGAATGAAGGTCGCCATCACGGCATCGCCGATCGTCTTCACCACGGCGCCGCGCTCGGAGGCGATGATCTCGAGCAGCGCGTGGAAGTGCGCGCGCACCAGATCGAATGCGGCGAGATCGCCGACCCGCTCGTAGAGCGCGGTCGAGCCCTTCAGATCGGTGAACAGGAAGGTCAGCGCGGTGATCTTCAGCCGCTGGTCACCAGTGAGGTTGTCGGCCTTGAACACGTCGCGGAAGGTCTGGTTCGACAGCATCCGCTTCGCGGTCAGGATCGGCTTGCGCTTGCCAAGCAGCTTGTGCAGCGGATCGCCGGCGATCCACACCGAGGGCAGCACGCGGACGTCGGCGTGATTCTCCAGCGAAAGCCGCAGCGGCCCCGGCCGCATCGTCGAGGTGCCGGTCGGCGCATGCGACTTGTTGAACGCGATCGAGAACTGCTGACGCTCGGTAGTCGGCTCGCCCTCGACGGCAAAGAAATGCGCCGAATGCGTCACCGGCTCGAACACGATGACGAACTGATTGGGCAGGTTGAGCGACAGGATCGCCTTTTCGCCGGGCGGCAGCTCGAGCCCCTCCAGCGTCACCTCGTTGATCAGCGTCGACACTGAACTCTCGTCGAACTCGATCCCCGAGCTCCAGAACATCTGCCGAAAGTATTCCCAGATCGGCAGCGTGTTCGGATCGTGCGCAGCGATGTGGCGAACCCGCGGGCTGACGGTGAAGGCAACCTCGACCAGCTCGTCGACCGAGGCCTCGTAGCCGGCGGCGCACAGCGCGCAGTTATAGTCGTCGTGGCGCAGCGACTTCAGCGTGGTGTGGGCGTCGAGCACGCCGCCGCAGCCCGGACACAACACGTTCCAGCTCATGTCGAACAGGCCGAGCCGGGAGGCATGCAGGAAACCGGAGATCACCTTCTCCTCGTCGAGGCCGGTGCGCCGCGAAAAATCCAGAGCGTTGATGCGATTGAGCTCGCGATCATGGCCATCAGCGATCAGCTGTTGCATGGCATCGACGACGGCCGGATCGGTCGTCTGCCTGAGGACTGCGAAATGCGCCTGCGTATCGCTCATGGTGAGCCCCTAGAGCAGATCCGGAAAAGTGGAGACCGGCTTTCCGAAACGATCATGCTGAATCAAGAAATGAGCATTGCGACACTATCGCGCAAGATCAGCGCGGCTTGATCGTAAAGGCCGGCGAGCGGTTCGGCTGCGTCGTCACCACGCCGATCGGCAGCACCGGTTCCTTGTCCGCCAGCGCGACGCGGAACGCGCCGATGATCTTCGCAAGCGCGAGCGTCGCCTCGACCAGCGCAAAATGCGCGCCGATGCAGACCCGCGCGCCGACGCCGAACGGCAGATAGGCGAAGCGATCCGGCGGCGTCCCCGTCATGAAACGCTGCGGCACGAACGCATTCGGATCGCGCCACAGTCTTTCATGCCGGTGCAGCAGCCACGGCGCGATCAGAATTACGTCATGCTTCCTGACCGGCCGGCCCGCAATGATATCGGGACCACCGGCCGCACGCGCGATTAAAAACGCCGGCGGATAAAGCCGCATAGTCTCGTCGACCACCGCGCGGGTGAATTTCAGCCGCTCGATGTCGAGCGCGCCATTCGTCGCCACCCTCCTGACTTCTGCCGCCAGCTGCTCCTGGGTCTCGGGATCGAGCGCCAGCAGATAGAGCGCCCAGAACAGCGCGGTCGCAGTCGTCTCATGGCCGGCCAGGATCATGGTCGCGACCTGGTCGCCGAGCTGGGCATCGGTGAAGGCCTCACCGGTTTCCGGGTCGCGCGCGGCGCCCATCAGGTCGAACAGGTCGCGGGCCGGCGCATTGTCATCCTTGCCGGCAGCACGGCGCTCAGCCATCAGCTGACCGACGAACGCAGTCCAGCGCTTGCGGAAGCGGGCGCGCCGGAAGTCCTGCGGGGTCGGCCAACCCAGCGGGAGTATCAGGTCCAGCATGTGCGGCCGTGCCAGCGTGTCGCCATACTCCATCACGAAATCGCGCAGCGCGGCGCCGTGGCGATCCATGCCGAACGAGAACATGGTGCGGCCGGCGATCTCCAGCGTCATGCGCTGCATTACCTCGCGCAGATCGACCGGGCCACCGCTCGCGGCCGTCAGCTTGGCGATGGTCTCGTCGACCGCCGCGATCATGTAGGGCTCGAGCGTGGTCACCGCGCGCGGCGTGAATGCCGGCGCCAGGGTGCGGCGCTGATGCTTCCACGCGCGGCCTTCGGCGATCAGCAGTCCCTCGCCCAGCATCGGGCGCAGCACGCGAAGGCCGGCCGGCGTGCGGGTGTAATTCTCGTAATTGTCGACCAGCACGTGGCGGATCGCATCAGGAGTGTTGAGGATGAAGCTCGAGCGGCCGAGAAAACGGCCTTGCACGATGTCATCCTGATAGGCGCGCTGGCCCCAGGTCTCGATCGGCGAGTTGCGCATCACCCGCATCCGCTGAAGCCCGGTCATGTCGTCGGGCGCGCGCGGCGGGGCGGGCGGGACCAGGGGGCGCCGCGTGACCGTGATATCGTAGACTTCGGCTATGCTCATGGTCCTCGCTTCCTGCCTCACGCAACAACCGATCCGGCCATGCGATCCCGGCGCCATGAAGGCGCGCGGACCCTTTATAGGTCTTGCACAAGACCTAATAAGTCAGCTCGGCAACTGCAATCCGGTTCTCCGATGCCGGCCAGGCCCGCATCACAATGCGCTCCATGTTGAAGATTGCGGCGAGCGGACGGCCGATCTCGGCCGCGGTGAGCCGCAATGTCGTCACCGCATCGGTCGGCACGCCCGATTTGATGTCGGCCGGCTCCTTGCCGTCGAACAGCACGACATCGCGCGGTAATCCGAAATAGCCGCGCGGCCGCGACATCAGCACGACCGCGCCCGCACCGGCATCGGCGGGACCGAGCAACCTCGCCGCGCGCAGATGCACGATCTCCGAGGAGCGCGGAAACGGCGAACGATAGATATGCGTCGTCACCGCATCGGGCGATGTCAGCACGAATTCGAGCGGCCAGGACGGATCGACCTGCGCCGGCCCCCAGCGGCCGTCGGTGCCGGTCTGCGAGCTGTGCAGCGGGCCGCCGATCCGCTCGCCGGTCTCCGCCGCCACATGATAGATGTCGACCGTGGCGCCCGGCACCGGGCGGTTGGTCGGCACGCCGCCGGGCGTGCCGGTGACGAGGCCGCTCAACCTCACCGGCTGCTCCGGTGCGATCTCGATCCGCGACGGCTCGTGCCCCGCGATGAACTTGTAGATTTCGCGAAAGGCGCGCGGATGATAGGCGGTCTCGCGATGATCGACCGCGCCGAGCACCAGATTGGTCGCGCCCTTCAAAGCCGGACCTTCTGATGTGACGTTGGTCGGCGTACCCGGCTTGCCGATGAAGCGGCCGTCGGCTTGCGCATATTTGTCGAGACCATCGCTGCGCAAGGTCAGGAATGCGGTGCCCGCGGTCACCTCGCTGTCGCCCTCATTCAGCCCGCGCAGGAACGGGCCGCGGCCGTTGAACTCGTTGCCGAGGCCGTCGTCCGACCCATAGACGCCGTGATTGGGCGTGCCGCACAGCACCGCGTGGCTGACGTCGCCGGCACCACCGTTCTTGATGAAGTTGCGGATCGCATTGCCGCCGCGGGAATTGCCGACCAGCGCAATCCGCGCGGCGCCGGTGTTCTGCTTCAGCTCGCTGACCGCCTCGGCGAGCGCGCGGCGCTGATCCTCGGTCGAGGAGCGGCCCGCCTGCTCGACCTTGTCATCGGCGCGCGCCAGCGGATCGGTGAAATTGATCGCGGCCATGCGCTCGCGCGGCACGCCGTTGGATTCCATCCGCCACAGCGTCGTCAGCCAGAGCGCGGCGTGGTCGCCATTGCCGTGCACGAACAGGATCGGCGGCGGAATCTCGGCGGCGGACGCCGGCTGGGCCAGCGCCGGGGTGGCGAGGCGGCCGGCCATCAGCGACAGCGCGCCAGTCCCTTGCAAAAATCTCCGCCGCGACAGCGCCATCGGTATCCTTCCTCAGGCCTTTCAGGGCTTTAGCTGTGACCTCGATCAGCGAAATATACCGTAATCGCTGGACAGGACACGCGTTTGCCGGGCATCAGTTGATGCAGCCGGAATCATTCAACAATCCATAGCAGGCCAACCGGAACCGGATATGACCGAACCGCGTGATCGCTCCGACAGTATCACTGCACCGTTGCGGCATTCAATCTTCCGGCGCATCTGGCTCGCCAGCCTGCTCTCCAATCTCGGCATCCTGATCCAGGGCGTCGGCGCCGCCTGGGCGATGACCCAGATGACCGCCGAGGCCGACAAGGTGGCGCTGGTGCAGACCGCGCTGATGCTGCCGGTCATGCTGATCTCGATGCCGGCCGGCGCCATCGCCGACATGCATGATCGCCGCGTGGTGGCGCTGGTGTCGCTCATGATCGCGCTCTCCGGCGCCACCACGCTGACGGTGCTGGCCTGGCTCAATCTGGTGACGCCGAACATCCTGCTCGCGCTGTGCTTCGTGGTCGGCAGCGGCATGGCGCTGTTCGGCCCGGCCTGGCAATCCTCGGTCAGCGAGCAGGTGCCGTCGGAGACGCTGCCCGCCGCGGTCGCGCTGAACGGCATCAGCTACAACATCGCGCGCAGCTTCGGTCCTGCGATCGGCGGCATCGTGGTGGCGTCCGCGGGCGCGGTGGCGGCATTCGCGGCCAACGCCGTGCTGTATCTGCCGCTGCTGGTCGTGCTGTTCCTGTGGCGGCGCGTCAGCGAGCCGTCGCGGCTGCCGCGCGAGCGGCTGAACCGCGCGATCGTCTCCGGCGTGCGCTACATCACCAATTCGCCGTCGATCAAGATCGTGCTGACCCGCACCATGGTGACCGGCATCATCGGCGGCTCGGTCTCGGCGCTGATGCCGCTGGTGGCGCGCGACCTCCTGCATGGCGGCGCGCAGACCTACGGCATCATGCTCGGCGCGTTCGGCATGGGCGCGGTGATCGGCGCGCTCAACATCAGCGAGATCCGCAGCCGGCTCAGCGGCGAGGCCGCGATCCGCGTCTGTGCGTTGACGATGGGCGCGGCGATCGCGGCCGTGGCCGTGAGCACGCAGCCTGTGATCACCGCCGCAGCCCTGGTGGTTGCCGGCGCGGTGTGGATGCTGGCGATCGCGCTGTTCAATATCGGCGTGCAGCTGTCGGCGCCGCGCTGGGTCGCCGGCCGGTCGCTGGCGGCCTTCCAGGCCTCGATCGCCGGCGGCATCGCGATCGGCAGCTGGTGCTGGGGCCGCATCACCGACCTCGGCGGCGTCGAGATGGCGCTATTGATCTCGGCCGGCCTGATGCTGCTGTCGCCGGTGCTGGGCATCTGGCTCAGGATGCCGCCGATCGGCGCCCGCAACGAGGACGCCACCGATATGCTGGCCGATCCCGAGGTGCGGCTGCAACTGAGCGGGCGCAGCGGACCGCTGGTGGTCGAGATCGAATACCGGGTGGCGCAGGACAAGGCCCGCGCCTTCCACAATGTGATGCAGGACGTGCAACTGAGCCGCCAGCGCAACGGCGCCTATGGTTGGTCGATCGCGCGCGACATCGCCGATCCCGAATTGTGGACCGAGCGCTACCACTGCCCGACCTGGCTCGATTTCCTGCGCCAGCGCAATCGCGCCACCCAGATCGAGCGCGAATTGCATCAGAAGGCGGCCGACTTCCACATCGGTGCCGAACCGATCCGGGTGCGCCGGATGCTGGAGCGTCCGTTCGGCTCGGTGCGCTGGAAGGACGAGACCCCGGACCGCGCCGCCAAGGAGGTGATCCCGGTGGTGGCGACCGCAGCGGGGAGCAGTACGTAGTCTCGATCGTCATTCCGGGGCATCGCGAAAGCATCGAACCTCAGATGCGCAATTGCGCATCGGGGAATCTCGAGATTCCGGGTTCGCTTCGCGCCCTGGAATGACGGCGGTTACTGCCCGTTTTCCGTAAGAGTCTGCTGGCAGGCCTTGCTGAGGCGGCTGCGATGCTCCTTCAGGCAGGCCAGCACGACCTGATCGCCCTCGCCGAGATGGGCGCGGCAGAACCGCGACGCATCGCGGGAGCAGGCATCGCGTCCCTGCTGCTGTGCAGAGGCGGCCGACGCCAACAGAACGAATGGCACGACGGCGAGCAGAAATCGGGTCATGTCTCAAAGCCTCTAAAGAATGCACCGCCGGTTCTATAGTGTTTCAGCACCGGGAAGAAGCTTGAAACGGCGGGCCGACCGGTCGGTTCCACCGCGCAAGATCACTCCGCGGCGGCCCGGCGCTGGGCGGCGAGATCGCGATCCAGCACGACGCGGCAGCCGCTGGTCAGCTGGGAGCGATTCCTGATCATGCAGGCGGTGATTTTGGGGATGTTCGGGATCTCTGCGCTGCACAGGCGGAACGCGTCGCCGGTGCACATCTGCTGCGCCTCGGCGCTGAACGCGAAGCCCGCGGTCGGCGATAACACGGACACGCTGGCCGCAACGGCCAACGCAACGCTGGCCCTGCGGACGGTAACCCGGCTCCTGAAGATGGTGGTCATGATCGGCTCCCATCGGCACCGCGAATGGCGGGGCCCGTTGTTCGATGGGTCCGATCCTGCACGGGCGCGAGCCAGCAGACTGTGATAGTCATCACGTAGGCGTAAGCCGCACTTTTTCTTGCCGTTCCGGCGCCCCGTTGGGATCGCGTTAAGACCTTGTTGGCATTAATCGCTCGTTACGGCTGTGGCGTATCCTTAAGTTCCGAGAGAGTGTGTAGCGATGCGTAGTGCGTTGGGCCTGATGCTGGCCAGTGTTGTAGCGGCGATCGTGATCGCCGGCGTGTGGTTCTGGACCTCCTCCCCGCGTGCCGACGCGGCACCTCCGCAGACCACGGCCGCAAGCCAGGCCGATCCGCTTCCCGCGGCGGCCAAGCAGGCCGCCAGGGACGATGTCGAGACGACCGCCGCGCTGTCGAAGCGCGCCGATGCCACCCAGGCAGCCGCCCCAGCCGCGGCCCCCGCAGCGGCGCCGATGCCGGCCCCGGTCGCAGCCGCGGCCACGCCCAAATGCAACAATCCCGACGCGCTCGGCATCAGCCGCACCGTCGTGGTCGACACCACGGGCGGCCCCGGCTTCGGCTTCCTGCAATACAAGCAATATGATTTCCTGACCGACCATGAGGTCGTGCTGACCTTCGACGACGGTCCGTGGCCGACCACGCCCGCGGTGCTCAAGGCGCTGGCGGATGAGTGCACCAAGGCGGTGTTCTTCCCGATCGGCCTGCACACCACCTATCACCCGGATATCCTGCGCCAGGTCGCAGCCGCCGGCCACACCATCGGCGCCCACACCTGGTCGCATGCTCATCTGGCGAGCAAGAAGCTCACCGAGCAGCAGGCCAAGGACGAGATCGAGAAGGGCTTTAGCGCGGTGAAGCTGGCGCTGGGCGCCAATCCCGCCCCGTTCTTCCGCTTCCCGGCGCTGGCGCATACGCCGGCGACCACGGCCTATCTCGGCACCCGCAACATCGCGATGTTCTCGGTCGACGTCGACTCCAACGACTTCAAGTCCAAGAACTCCGACGAGGTGATCAACAACGTGATGACCAAGCTCGACAAGGAGCACAAGGGCATCATCCTGATGCACGATCTGCAGAAGCACACCGCGCAGGCGCTGCCGACGCTGCTGCGCAAGCTGAAGGCGGGCGGCTACAAGGTGGTCTGGATGAAGGCCAAGACCCAGATCGAGACGCTGCCCGAATACGACGCGATGATGGCGAAGACCGAGAAACCGGTCGCATCGGGCCGGCCGATCGGCAACGTCGTGCAGACCGTCGCCGAGTAACGCAGCCAACGCATTCGACACGCTCAACGCAAGGCGCCCCCGGATCGGATCCGGGGGCGCTTTCGTTTTTGCGGCCCTAGCCACCCTTCAAGGGAACGCGTGTCGTGCCCTGCGGTGGCTCCAGCCAAAACAGCGAAAACAACCCCATGCAAAGGAGCGGAAAGGTTCTATGATACCAGAAGATTCCGCGGCGATGCAGCTCGCCGATGATCCGGCCCTCGGTCCAGCGCCGGGCGTGGCGGTGATGACTCGACCGCTGCGCGCCTGCTGGCCCGACGTCGGGCGCCGCTGACGACTGGACGCCGGCCTCCTGGGCCGTCGTGGTCAGCTGGGCCTGCGGCTGCGGAGCCGCCGCTGGCGTTGCGACCGGCGCTGCGCGCTCGCCACGACAGCGGCGAACAGGGGCGGGGTCTGCTCCTCAGCCGAGAGCTTGCCGATGCGGTTGTCCGCGTACGGCGGCAAGCCCCCAAATGCCGCCGCGTCGGAAGACGGAACTTGTGCGGCGTGGGGCGTATGCGTGAGGCTAGACGGCCGACTGATCTAATGGACCCGCTCTATTGCGTGCCTGACCCCGCGACGGTAAGTATAAAAATTGATTTTTCAGACCTCTATTCAAATTTTTAGCATTTCGTTGGGCAAATGAACGTCGCAGTATTGCCGAGCAGTTCTTTAGGGCAGACCAGTCCCGATTCGTTGGAGGAACCCGACCCCGCTGTTGCCGCTCCAGGGGTCACGCTGAGATCCGATCCATCGCTGCAATCCGCAGGAGCTTCTGCAGCAGTCTCGAGTGCACAGCGCGCTTTTCCGGCGCCAGCGGAGCTCCCGACCCAGGAAGCGCCGAGGGGTATTCGCTTCGATTTCAATGATGGTTGCAGGGTTGCGCTGCCGCAGAGCGAGCACGCTTGGAAAGTCCGCCTCAGCGACTTGGATACTGGAAATATTCTCTTCGAGACGGAGTTCAATGGCGGCTGGGTAGCGAGCGCCAAGAAGTATTACGTTCGCATTCGGATCGATGTTTGGCAGCGGGACGAAAGCGTTTTCGTTCACGATTATTCGGCGGCTGATTGCGAAATCCTGGTGCAATTCCCAGTCGGCACGCTCGGCGACCTGATGGGATGGTTTCCCTACGCGGTGAAGTTCCGCGAGCGCCATCATTGCAAGCTTACCTGCGCGATGGGCGAAAAACTGATCGAGATATTCCGCGACGCATATCCGGAAATAACCTTCGTGACTCACGAAGAGGTCACCCCCGAGCGCTATTACGCCACATACAGCATCGGATTATTTTTCGAAGATAAGGATTTCATCTATCAGCCGTGCGACTTTCGTCACGTCGGGCTGCATCGCACTGCCGGCTATATTCTCGGTGTCGATCCAACCGAGGCAAGGCCACACCTCGTCATCGAGAACGATGAAAGGCCGATCGCTGAGCCCTACGTTTGCATTGCGGTTCAAAGTACGACGCAGAGCAAGTATTGGAACAACCCTGATGGTTGGCGATCGATCGTTCGTTTCCTGCGAGAAGCTGGCTATCGCGTCGTCTGCATCGACCAAAAGCCCGTGCATGGTCACGGTCTGATCTGGAATCACATTCCGAACGGCGTTGAGGACGAGACCGGCGAAAAGCCGCTCGCCGAAAGGATACGCTACTTGAGGCATGCGGCCTTCTTTATCGGGCTGTCGAGTGGTCTATCGTGGCTGGCCTGGGCCGCCGGGATCCCGGTTGTGATGATTTCGGGATTCACGCACCCGACCAACGAATTTCATACGCCGCACCGCGTGATCAATTATCACGCCTGCAATAGCTGCTGGAACGACGTCCGTGTCAGCTTCGATCACAAGGATTTCCTTTGGTGTCCGCGGCACAAGGACACGCCCCGGCAATTTGAATGTACCCGCTTGATCACGGTCGATCAGGTCAAGGCGGCGATCCGGAACGTGCCAGGCTTCGTTGAGCGCGCCGAGCCTCTCACGTTGGAAGGCCGTGGATGACTGTCGTCAGTAACGGCCACACCCTTACAATACCGAGCAGCGTTATAAGTAGAGGCGAGGTTTCTTTGGCGGCTGAACCGAAACCGTCATGGCAGACGGCGCCGTCGCGGGTCCGAATTGCCGGACAGACTAATGGATTTCGTCAAAGATCAGTTTCAAAGAGTATTTTTCGGAGGGATTTATGGGCGTGAACGTTGTCAGCGGAGGCTCCGTATATGTGTCGGACATGCAGAGCGACAATAGCGTAGCCTACGGCGGAACTCTCTACGTTGTGAATGGCGGATCCATCAGCAACACCGTGAATGCGGGGAGTGTCGTTGTTTCCTCCGGCGCCACGGATGTCGGCGACACGACCTCCAGTGGTTCTTCCAATAGCGCCGGGCAGATTTACGTTCTTGGCACCCTCGTCAACGCTGTGGTCAACGGTGGAGGAGGTGTGTCCCTCGGCATCACTCCGTCAAACGCGACCGGGACTGGAACCGCGATCGGCACGACCATCAATAGCGGCTTAATGGCCGTTTACAGTGGCGCGACCGCAAGCAACACCACGGTCGGCAGCGGCGGGATTAGACTATTCAACGGCACAACCATCAACACCACTCTCAGTGGCGGCAACGAACAAATGTGGGGCGGCACCACGATCAGCACCTTGATCGAGAACGGAGGATACGAATACGTCTCCGACACATACAACAACAACTTCGTGGGCAGCGCACTCGCGTCCAACACCACGATTCAAAGCAGTTCCGAACAGATCGTCGGATTTCTTGGCGGCGGTGTCGCGATCGGCACGACGATCGCCGGCGGAACGCAGTGGATCGGCTATGCCGCCTTCGGAAGCGCCGGCAATGGTGTCGCGAGCAATACCACCATCACCAGCGGTGGAATCCAGCTTATTGCGCCATACAACTATATTGCGACAGGCAAAGCCGTCAACACGACGGTAACCGGCAGCGGCAGCATCCAATACGTCGGCAGTGGCCAATACTGCGGAATCGCAACGGCGATCTCCACCACGCTGATCGCGGGCGGTAAACAGATCGTGTGGGGCGGCGGCGTGTACAGCCCCATCGCCAGCGGCACGGTAATCAGTTCGGGCGGTAGCGAGATTGTTTCGTCCGGCGGCATCGGGAGCGGTACGGTGATCAGTTCGGGCGGCACCGAAATCGTCGTAGCGGGCGGCAGCGCCTACACGACGGTGATCAGCTCCGGTGGCACCGAAGTCGTCTCATCCGGTGGCACTGCCGACGGCATCGTCGTCAACAGTGGCGGGACGTTGATCATCATGGACGGCGCCCATGTGACGAACGTGACCGGCAACGGCGTTGTTAGTTCGGGCGGGATCAACCAAGCCGGCACTTCAGGGAATGACAGTCTGTATGGGAGCGGCGGAAACGACACGCTGTCAGGCCTGGGCGGAAACGATGTTCTTGTCGGCAATGCCGGCGACGACATCTGCTATGGCGGCGACGGCAATGATTATATCTATGCCGGTGCCGGCAACGACGTGCTGTCGGGGGATGCCGGGCTCGACGTGCTGCTCGGCGAGGACGGCAATGATGTGATCTATGGCGGCACCGGATTTAACTATCTGTTCGGCGGCAACGGTGCCGACACATTGATCGGCTCCGGCGGCGCGGGCTCTGGCGACGTCAATGTCATGTTCGGGGACGCCGGTGCCGATTATCTCTATGGCGGAGCCGGCACCAATTACTTCTATGGCGGCACCGGCGTTGACACGATGTTCGGCGGCTCCGGCTTGAACATCTTCATCTCTACTGGCGAAACGGACGGCAACTTCATCTATGGCGGCTCCGGTCAAAACTATGTCTACGGCTCGAATGGCGGTGATACAGTCACTGGCGGCGCGGGAGTCGACGTATTTCTGATGGGATCGGGCAATGATTCAATCACCGGCGGCGGCGGTGTCGACTATGCTTGGGGCGGAGGAGGCTCCGATACGTTTACGATCAACGATAGCGGGTCGGAAGTCATGGTCATCCAGGACTTCAACACCGGCGGTGTGAACGACGCCCTCAATTTCGCCGGCACGTCTCTCCATTCGTTTGCTGATGTCCAAGCTGCGGAGTTCTACTCGCCGGGGATCAACACCACCATCATCACCGACGCGGCCGGCAACGCCGCTTGGCTGATCGGCCTTGCGCCCGGGCAACTCGACGTCAGCATGTTCAAGTTTACGTAATTCGGCAACTCAGGGCGCGCGCGGACAAGGCGCGCGCAGCCGAACATCGCGTTCTTCGTTGTTCGTCGATCTCTTCCACTAGCACGGAATTCTCACGCCATTCCCCCGCCCAGCGACAGGCTCCGTTCGCCGGCCCGCGCGGATGCGGACGGCAAGACTATCGCCGTGATCGGGATGAGTTTGCGCGTACGAATGTCTCCGACTAGTGCGGAGAACCACGACGGCAGCGGATCGTCTTCCTTCATTGCAACTTTACGAGCCGCCCCTTTCAATATCGTGTTAGCCAACGGCTCGAGTGCGTCAATCTCGCTAAATGGCAGCATCCGCGCGCGGGAGATAATGACCATCACCGGATTCAAATCGAGGCCGATGGCCTTGTGTCCGCGATGGATTGCGGCATACGAGGTGGTGCCGCTGCCATTCCACGGGTCGAGCACGGTCGGCCCGGGCTTCAGATTCAAGCTTTCCAAAACTTCGTTCGCAAACGCTTCGGGAAGCCAGCGTAATACGGAAAGAACTTCTCCCAAGTGGTCTGTTCGTGGCTGTCGCGCTTCGGGGTCGGATTCCCGCTGAGCGGCATTGTTTTCGTTGATCCTCTTGAGACTCCATCAATTACACGCGATTCGTCTTGTTCGTTAACCCTGCTCATGCGGTGAAGGCGAGTTTCCGCAGCGTTTTCGTTTCGACTGCAGCAATCCTGCATCGGGCGGACGGTCTGCAATTGAGGTTTTTTGGCTCCAGTAGGCGCTGCGGCGTGGGCAGCACGCGACTGCTTGCCCGCCCGACCGATCGGCTCTCTATGGAAAAACTGGTGCCGCAAGAGGGACTCGAACCCCCGACCCCGTCATTACGAATGACGTGCTCTACCAACTGAGCTATTGCGGCGAACCGTTCGGGCTGCTGCCTCACAACGCGTGCCACCTGATATCGGGCATGACCCCGATTGGCAAGATGACGCGGGTATTTAACCGCCCGGCGGTTATCTACCTGCGAATTAGCTTCCCAAACGTGACAGAAATCCGCGCCAGCCGCCCGCCTGGGCCTTGGGCGGGCCGATTTGTTCCGCAAACTCATCCACCGGGCCGTCCTCGTCGACCCCGGGGTCGTCGGGGGCCCGGACGATCGGGATCACGGCCGGGATCGGCGCCGGCGGTGCCTTGGGCAAGTCGGTCCGGGAGCGGAACAGGGGCGCCGGGGCCGGCGGCGCCGGTTCGGCGGCTGCTGGCGGCGGGGCCGGCTCAGGCGCGGCCGGTTCGGCCGGGGCGGGCTCGGCCTCGATGGCCGCTGGCAGCGGGGCGTTATCCTGGGCGGTCGGCGCGGCCGGCTCCACTGGTTTGCTCTCGGCCGGCTTCACCTTGACCGGTTCAACCGGGTTGGCCGGCTCCGGCGGTTTGGCTGTCTCCGGCTCGCTGGCCAGCTCCTTGGCCAGTTCCCTGGGCGGCTCGACCCGGCGCGGCGCCAGCATCGCCTCCTCGAACGGCGAGGGCTCGATCGCATGGCCCTTGTCGGACGGCAGCGCCGCGACCGGGGTCTGCCACTGGAAGGCATCGAGGCGGCCGGTGACCGGCGAGACCGGCCGCCAGCGGTCGGAGACATAGCCGTCGGCGGTCCACACCGGATCGTGCAGCGCGCGCACCGCGCGCAAGGTCCAGGCCCGCGCCCGGCCGCTGTCGCCATGCTCGGTGCGCTCGATCTCGGCCATCAGCAGCGCGACGCGCTGCGTCGGCAGTGCTGCGAACGGCTCCAGCGCCGCACGCGCCTTGGCGAATTCGGCGGCATCGATCGCGGCGCGCGCGATCGCCAGCGCGCCCTCGATATGGCCAGGCGTTTTCGCCGCCAGCGTCTCGACCCGCACCAGGCGCTGGCGCGCGGAATCGCCGAGCCGGACATGCGAATAGGCGTCGGCGAGATCGGGATGCGGCTGCTTGAGCCACGCCGTCTCGACGATGCGCATCGCGCGGCGCACCTGATGCGCCTCGCTCTCGAACTTCGCGGCGAGCACGGCGGCCGGGATCAGCGTCGGCGCCAGCTTCACCGCCTCCATCGCACTCGCGCGCGACAGATCGCGATCGATGGTCTCGAATTCCAGCGCGCGCGCCGTCAGCAGCACGCCGCGCTGCCGCCGATAGGTCGCCTTGTCGATCAGCCCTGCCGACTGGTTGTTGTCGATGATCGACAACGCGCCGGCCCAATCGCCCTTGGCGCAGCAGAAGCCGAGCACCGCATGCGAGGCCCATGACGACGACGGCGACAGCTTCAGCGCCTCCTCGGCGATCATCACGGCCGCCACCGGATCGTCGGCGCGCTGCGCTTCGATGAACAGGCCGCGCAGGCCGAGCAGCCTGGTGTCGGCGCGCTCGGCCATAGCGCGGAAGGCGCGCTGCGCGCCGTCGCGATCCCCATCAAGCTGGGCCGATTGCGCATGCAGCAACAGCGCCAGCGGATCGCCCCCGGCATGGCGCCGCGCCACTTCGGCATGCGCACGCGCCGCCGATGAATCGCCATGCCCGATCGCGAGCAGGCCTTGCGTGATGGCGTGACGGCCGCGTGCCTGGCGCCGCTCGCGCCGGCCGCGGCGGATATGGCCCGGGATCTTCCACAGCGCGCGCAGGATCACACCGGAGACCATCGCAACGACGATGATGAGGCCGAGCAGATACATCGGCTGCTTCGACGTCAGGCGGAAGCCGCCCCAATTCAGCACGAGATCGCCGGGCTGATCGGCCAACCAGGCCGCACCCGCTGCAGCGAGCGCGATCAGCAGCAGGAACAGAATGATCCGGATCATCAAGAACCCAATGGCAAGAAGCTATTGATTGACCGTGGCGAGCGCCGCCATGGCGTTGTCGGCAAATTTCCGCGACGCGTCGAGCGCGGCGCGGCGCGCGTCCACCTTGGCGAGCCAGGCCTGTGCCGCAGTGCGATCAGCCGGCGGCAGCGACTTCAATTCACGCTCGGTCAATGCGAGATCATTATGCACGGCGGCCGATGTCACGCGCGCGACGATGCTGCTGCGATCGGAGCCGGTGCCATCGGCGCGCTCGATGCGGATCAACTTGGAGGCGCCGGCCTGCAGACGATCGACCAGGCCCGCATTCGCCGCCGCAGCGTCCGGCGCCGGCGGCGCGAGCTGCGGCACGATCTCGATCAGCTCACGGCACAGTGCGGCCGGGCTCGGTACACCTGATGTCGCAAACGTCTCGAGCGGCTTCAGCACCGCGGCGTCATCCGAGAGCGCCTTCGCGGCCTCGAGCGCCGACGCATAGGGGTCACCGTGACGAACCGCGCCATCGAGCAGCGATGCCGCGACCACGCGGCGCAACGGCACGTCGTCCGCCTTCGCCTCGGCCTTGGTGTCGGCGATCTTGCCGTCCTGCCTGGCGATCGCGGCGCCTTGCGCCTTCAATGCGCCCTCGACCTTGTCGATGCGCGCGGTGATGCCGGAGATGTCGGGCGCGGCCGCGCCGTCGCGCGGCGCAGCCTTCGCGTCATTGACAACAGCGGCAAGCTTGTCGGATTGCGCTCGCGTTGCGGCGAGCTCGGAGCGCAGCGCGGCGATCGATTTATCGAGCGCCTCGAGCCGCGCCGTTGTCGCGGGATCGGCGGCCGCAGCAGGCGGCCGGCTCGCCTTCGATTCCAACGCGCTGACGCGGGTGCCGAGCTCGTCGACCGCGGCGGCATTGGGCTCCGCCGCCGAGGGCTGCTGCACCGTGGGCCAGCCGAGCAGCCAGCCGACCCCGATCACAAGGGCTGCCGCGACCGCGCCGGACAGCGGCGCCACCACCCAGGGCGATACCGGCCGCGCCGGCTCGGCGTCCGGCGCCGCGGAAGCGGTCCCATGCTGCGGCTCCGTTTGAGGCGCGGCGTCGGCCTGGGGCTCCACCCCAAGGGCCGCGGCGTCCACGGACGGCCGTTCAGCTTCGTTGCCGGTGTCCTTGCCGGCTTCCTCGGCGCCCTCGGCATTCGGCGGTTCACTGGAAATATCGGTCGCCTGAAGATCGATGGTCGGCGGCGCGCGCTTGGGCCGGGAATCCGGCGAAGGTCCTGTGTCGTCGGGCCTTTCTTCAGCCATCGCAGAGGGTCCTCAAAACTATTGGCCGCACATTGTAGCAGAATCGGCGCCAGTTCTTAGAGCACGATCCGAAAAACCGAGCATTGCCTAACATCATGGTCAGACGAAAGAATTAATCCGGTCAGGGCCGCATCGTTCGCACCAGCGCCTCCAGCAGGGCAGCCTCATCCGGCCGTGCCGCCACCACCACCTTGGTCGCGCCGGCGTCATGCAGCACGGAGGCGACCGCCGCCGAGATGCAGCATTGCGGCAGAGCCAGCGCCGAGATCTCGATGCCGTCGGCCCTGACGGCGTCGAGGAACGCCTGGGCGCTGCGGCGGGAATAATGCAGCACCGCCGTGATCCGGTTCGCCATAAAGGCGTCGCTGACCTCCCTCGGGAAGGCGGCCACCGGCGCCATCCGGTAGGTGGTGTGGGTGACGATACTCAGCCCCTGTTCGCTGAGTTCGCCGGCGAGATCGCGCGACAGGTCGGCGCCGGCAAGATAGAGCAGCACGGCCGACGCCGCGAGTTCGCCGGCCTTGACCCGCGCCAGCACGAGATCGCGCAAGCTTGCCGCCTCGCCCTTGGCGACGATCACCTTGGCAAAACCCGTGGAGCGCGCGGCATCGGCGGTGTGCGCCCCGACCGCGAACAGCGGCAGACGCAACAACCGGCTGGCCGCGAGATCGAGCGCGCGCAGCGCATTGGCGCTGGTCAGGACGACGGCATCGTAATCCGCCTCATCGTCATGGAACGGCAGCGGCTCGAAGCGCAGCACCGGCGCCGCGACGGCCTCGAAGCCGCGCTGGCGCAGCGCCGCGAGCGTGGCGTCACTATCCGGATGCGGTCGTGTGACAAGGATGGTCACGGGGTCAGGTCTCCAGCCTCAGAAATTGGACCTTGCAAATTGGACCTTTGCAAATGGGCCTGGCCGACCGATTGCACTTTCAGACCTCGCAATGCTACCCCGGAGGGGACATTTTGATGGATATGATCCTGCCGGAAACTGGTTCCGGCCTGTCCGGATCATGCTGGTAGCACAAGGGCCGAAATTGGAACACGAACCACCGATGCTGGTGCTGGGGATCGAGACCACCTGCGATGAAACCGCAGCCGCCGTGGTGGAGCGCCAGGCTGACGGGCAGGCAAGGATCCTCTCCAACGTGGTGCGTTCGCAGACCGACGAGCACGCCCGCTTCGGCGGCGTGGTGCCGGAGATCGCGGCGCGCGCCCATGTCGACCTGCTCGACGGGATCGTCGACAGCGCGATGAAGGAGGCCGGCGTCGGCTACGGACAATTGTCCGCGGTCGCGGCCGCCGCCGGCCCCGGCCTGATCGGCGGCGTCATCGTCGGCCTCACCACCGCGAAGGCGATCGCGATGGTGCACGACACGCCGCTGATCGCGGTGAACCATCTCGAGGCGCACGCGCTGACGCCGCGGCTGACCTGCGCGCTGGCGTTTCCCTACTGCCTGTTCCTGGCATCCGGCGGCCACACCCAGATCGTCGCCGTGGTCGGCGTCGGCGACTATGTGCGGCTCGGCACCACGGTCGACGACGCGATGGGCGAGGCATTCGACAAGGTGGCGAAGATGCTGTCGCTGCCCTATCCCGGCGGACCGGAGGTCGAGCGTGCAGCGGCCGGCGGCGACCCGACGCGGTTTGCCTTTCCGCGCCCGATGCTCGGCCGGCCCGATGCCAATTTCTCGCTGTCGGGATTGAAGACCGCGGTGCGCAATGAAGCGAGCCGGCTGGAGCCATTGGAGCCGCAGGACGTCAGTGATCTCTGCGCGAGCTTCCAGGCTGCGGTGCTGGAAGCGACCGCGGATCGGCTGACTGTCGGACTAAAACTGTTCCAGGAGCGGTTCGGCACGCCGCGCGCGCTGGTCGCGGCCGGTGGCGTTGCCGCCAACCATGCCATCCGCAGCGCGCTGCAGGAGGTCGCGGCGAAAGCGCAGACCACGCTGATCATCCCGCCGCCGGCGCTGTGCACCGACAACGGCGCGATGATCGCCTGGGCCGGCGCCGAGCGGATGGCGCTCGGCCTCACCGACACGATGGAAGCGCCGCCGCGCGCCCGCTGGCTGCTCGATGCCAACGCCAAGGCGCCGGCCGGCCACGCCAACAGCCGCGCCGGATATTGAACCGGGGGTTTTGATGCCCGCGCATAGCTCAGTCAGCGTGATCGGTGCCGGCGCCTGGGGCACGGCATTGGCCGAGGTCGCGGCACGCGCCGGCCGCAAGGTGACGCTGTATGCGCGCAATGCCGAACATGCCGTGCAGATCGAGGCGACGCGAGTCAATCCAAAGCTGGCCGGTGTCCCGCTTCATCCCGGCATCGTCGCGACGCCGGATATCGCTGCGGCGGCACGCGCGGACATCATCCTGGCCGTCACGCCGGCGCAGCATTTGCGCGCGGCAGTCGGGCACCTTGCGCCGCACCTCGCGCCTGAGACGCCGGTCATCGCCTGCGCCAAGGGCATCGAGCACGGCACGCATAAGTTCATGACCGAGGTGATCGCGGAGGCTGCGCCGCGGGCGGTGCCGGCGATCCTGTCGGGGCCGAGCTTTGCCGACGACGTCGCGCGCGGATTGCCGACGGCGGTGACGCTGGCCACAAAGGACGAAGCGCTCGCACGCGCGCTCGTCCAGGCGCTCGGCTCGGCGACCTTCCGGCCCTATCACACGACGGACGTGCGCGGCGTCGAGATCGGCGGCGCGGCCAAGAACGTGCTGGCGATCGCCGCCGGCATCGTCGTCGGCCGGAATCTCGGCGCCTCCGCGCTGGCCGCGCTGACCACGCGCGGCTTCAGCGAGCTCGCACGATTGGGCCGCGCCTGCGGGGCGCGCACCGAAACCCTCGCCGGCCTGTCCGGGCTCGGCGATCTCCTGCTCAGCTGCTCGACCGCGCAGTCGCGCAATTTCGCGCTCGGCCTCGCGCTTGGACGCGGCGAAGCCGCGCCGGTCGGCAAGCTCGCCGAAGGCGCGTTCACCGCTCCCGTGCTGTGCGAGCTCGCCGCGGCGCAGACGGTCGACATGCCGGTGTCGAACGCGGTCGCCGCGATCCTCGGCGAGCGGCTGACCATCGACGCCGCGATCGAGGGCCTGCTGACCCGGCCATTCAAGGCCGAGTGACGCACGACACGGGTGCGCGAGGCGGTGCTTCACGATCCGCGCGCGCCGTACTAGCGTGGCGGCGAACCGTCGGATCCCGGTCTTAGCAGTCGAGCAATGGATCCCAAGGGAAAACACATGCGTCAACCGCAACGCGCCATCGTTCCGATCTGCATCGCATTCGCCCTCGCCGTCTCATCCGCCGCCCACGCCCAAACCGCCACCTCCTATGACGAGCTCGCCAAGAGCGAGGCGGCTGCCAATGCCGACAACGGCAAGCGGGTCGCGCCGCTCAAGTCGATCGGCAATCCCTCTGCCGATGTCTCTCCCGAAATGCAGGCGATGATCGGCACGCCCTACCCGCCGCATTTCAACGCCGACCCGAAGACATCAGCGGAATGGAAGGAGCTGATCGATCGCCGCGCCAAGCAGGCCATCGCGAATATCCCGGCGATGAAGGCGAAGCTCGGTGTCAAGGTCGAGGAAACAAGGATCGCCGGCGTGCACTGCTACATCGTGACGCCGAACAAGATCGCGCTCGAGAACCGGCGGCGCCTGCTGATTCATGTGCACGGCGGCGGCTATGTGTTCGGCCCCGGCGAAGCGGCGTTGCCGGAAGCGATCATGATGGCCGGCTTCGGCGGCTACAAGGTGATCTCGGTCGACTACCGGATGCCGCCGGACTTCCCCTATCCGGCCCCGATGGACGACGCGATGGCGGTCTGGAAGGAGGCTTTGAAATCGCACGAGCGCCACCGGCTGGCGATCTTCGGCACCTCGACCGGCGGCGCGATGACGCTTGCGATGGTGCTGCGGGCGAGGGATGAGAAGCTGCCGCTGCCGGCCGCGATCGCGCCGGGCACACCATGGTCCGACATCGACAAGATCGGCGACAGCTACGCGAGCAATGAGTGGGTCGACAATGTGCTAGTGACCTGGGACGGCTGGCTCGGCCGCGCCGCCAGGCTCTATGCCAACGGGGCCAGCCTGAAGAATCCCTACATCTCGCCGATCTATGGCGACTTCAGGGGCTTTCCGCCCACCATCCTGACCTCGGGCACGCGCGACCTGTTCCTCAGCAACACGGTTCGCACCCATCGCAAATTGCGACGCGCCGGCGTGATCGCCGATCTCAACGTCTATGAGGGGCAGTCGCACGCCCAGTACCAGATGAACATCGACGCGCCCGAGACCAGGGAGGCGTTCACCGACATCGCCAAATTCTTCGATCGGTATCTTAAACAGTGAGTGCGGATGCCCGCGCTTGTCGCGGGCGACCGCCTCCCTGTAGATTGCCGCGCGATGGGCGCTCGAGAACGGGATGAGTCGCGATGAATTACTGGCTGGTGAAATCCGAGCCGTCGGTCTGGTCGTGGGACCAGCAGGTTGCCAAGGGCGCCAAGGGCGAGGCCTGGACCGGCGTGCGCAACTTCACGGCGCGGCAGAATCTGGTCAACATGAAGAAGGGCGACAAGGCGTTCTTCTACCATTCCAACGAAGGCAAGGAGATCGTCGGCATCGCCGAGGTCGTCAAGGAAGCCTATCCCGATCCGACCGACAAGACCGGCAAGTTCGTCTGCGTCGACATCAAGGCCGACAAGCCGCTGAAGACACCGGTCACGATGGTCGCGATCAAGGCCGACAAGAAGCTCGCCGACATGGCGCTGGTGAAATATTCGCGGCTCTCGGTGCAGCCGGTCACCGCGGAGGAGTGGAAGTACGTCTGCAAGATGGGCGGGCTGTGATCAACCCTCTCCCCTTGTGGGAGAGGGTGCGCTCGCGAAGCGAGTGCGGGTGAGGGGTCTGTCTCCGCGGAGAGAACCCCTCATCCGTCGCGGACTGCGTCCGCGCCACCTTCTCCCACAAGGGGAGAAGGGAAGTAGGACCTTACGCCCCCGCCGCCATCACCACCTGCGCCAGCAATTGCTCGCGCTTACTCTGCGTGCGGTAGCCGCCCATCGTCGCGGCGAAGCGCTCGAGGATGCCGTCCTCGAAGGCGGTGACGATGGTGTCGTGGACATAGCTCTTGCGGCAGATCGCCGGCGTGTTGGAGAGCTGGTCGGCGGCGGCGCGGATCGCATCCAGCACCTGGCGCTTGCGGCCGCGCTGGCTGGCGGCGGGCGTGATCCGCGACAGCGATTCCACCACGACGGCCGACGCCATCAGGGTGCGGAAATCCTTCAGCGAGATCTTGATGCCGGCGAGCTCGCGCAGGAACGCGTTCACCGCCGTGGTCGAGGCGGCGCGCACGACGCCGGAACGGTCGTAATACTGGAACATGCGCTTGCCCGGGACGTCGCGCAGGATGCCGATCGCGCGCACCAGCTTGGCCGCGTCGCATTCCTTGCGCACCGCCTTGCCGCCCTTGGCCTTGAAGGTCAGCACCAGGCTGTCGTCTTCCAGCGTGACGTTGGACTTCAAGAGCGTGGTGGCGCCGCGGGTGCCGTTGAGGCGGGCATAGGATTCGTTGCCGGGGCGGATCGCGGTGCGCGCGATCAGCTCGATCACCGCCGACAGCGCGAACTCGCGGGTCGGCTCGTCGCCGGACAGGAACGCCGAAACCTTGCGCCGGATCTTCGGCAGCGCGGCCACCAGCTTGCCCAGGCGATGCGCCTTGCGCTGCTCGCGGACCTTCTCCCAATCGGCGTGATAGCGGTATTGCAGCCGGCCGGCCGCATCGAGGCCGACCGCCTGCAGATGCGTGTTCGGATCGGTGGAGTAGCGCACCTGGCGATAGGCCGGCGGCATCGCCATCGCGTGCAGCCGGCGGATGGTGCGGGCGTCGCGGACGCGCGAGCCGTTGGCGCGAACGAACGAATAAGTCTTGCCGCGCTTGACGCGGCGGATGGTCAGCTCGTTCTGGTCGCCGAGCCGCAGGCCGAGATCACGGGCCAGTTCTTCAACCGAGGTCTTGACGGCGGCGGGGGCGTCGAGCTTGATCCTGGACGGCTTTGCCTGCGCTGGCTTGGGCCATTGGCCCAGCGCCTTCGCCAGGGCGACAGCGGGATCGGCGGACATGGGCCGCACAGCCGCGATGTTCTGCTGATCCATCATCTCAGTTAGACGCCTTGTTCCGTTGTTCTCCCGGTAATGCCGTTGCTTCGGGCTTCGTTCCGGTGGGGCCGTCCGGCCTCGGTTTCGCGATTTAGGGCGTCAGGGCTGACATTGCGAGTCGCGATTCGGTTATTTGAGGTCTCTAAATACCTTTCATGGGTGCCATTCGCCCGCTAACCCTGATTTTGGCCCCTCCGGATCGGGTCAAAATGGCGGGAACGCGGGCCGGGAACCCCATCGGGACGGGCCCACCACGGACGATCTGCCGCGGCCGAACAGGTCAGAGATCGTACAACTTCTCGCGACGCTGCCGGATGCCGGGGGCATCGACCGACCGAACGGCTTACCCGCCGGCAGGCAGGCCAGCCTTGCAACATGCGTCACCTCGACGCGTTCAGGCCGAGGGGGGCCGGCATCGAAGCAACCAATTGTTGGTGCAGATCGTCGCGGCGGCGGCCGATCGTTCGCTTCATCGCGCGTTATCAAGATCGGCACCGGCCCGCTCGTCGTCGGACCCGGCATCGTTGCGATGGCTGAACCACGGTGCACAGAGCAACGTCACTACGACCAAGAGACCAGTGACCGGGAACGAACGATGGCGCATAGGTTTCCATCGTCAATGAGGCACGGTAAATCGGCCCATCACATGCAGAAGCTGGCGGCCTCGACCCATGGCTTCTGCGCGACGAAAGTGACAGTCCTTTTTCCTTGCCGGGCCGGAATGCGCCAACGCATAATCGCGGCAATGATCAAGACGGCTTGAACTTAAAAGACTTGCCGCCGCGTCGTTTGCGATCGGCAATGAGTGGAGGAAAGCGATGTCCGAGAAGATCTATGACGTGTCGGCCGACTGGGCCAAGCGCGCTTATGTCAACGACGCCAAATATCGCGAGATGTACGCGCAGTCGGTCAAGGACCCCAACGGCTTCTGGGGCGAGCACGGCAAGCGGATCGACTGGATCAAGCCCTTCAGCAAGGTCGAGAACGTCTCCTACGCGCCCGGCAACATCTCGATCAAATGGTTCGAGGACGGCGAGCTGAACGTCGCCTGGAATTGCATCGACCGCCATCTGGACAAGCGCGGCAACCAGACCGCGATCATCTGGGAAGGCGACGACCCTTCCGAATCCAAGCACATCACCTACCGCGAGCTGCACGACGAAGTCTGCAAGATGGCCAACATCCTGCGCACGCGGAACGTCGGCAAGGGCGACCGCGTCACGATCTATCTGCCGATGATTCCGGAGGCCGCCTACGCCATGCTGGCCTGCGCGCGGATCGGCGCCATCCACTCGGTGGTGTTCGGCGGCTTCTCGCCGGACAGCCTCGCCCAGCGCATCAAGGACTGCGACTCCAAGGTCGTGATCACCGCAGACGAAGGCCTGCGCGGTGGCAAGAAGGTGCCGCTGAAGGCCAATGTCGATGCCGCGATCGCCAAGACCGGCGGCGTCGACTGGGTCGTGGTGGTGAAGCGCACCGGCGGCAAGATCGAGATGAACCCGACGCGCGACCTCTGGTACCACGAGGCCGCCGAGATGGTGACCAACGAATGCCCGTGCGAGCCGATGAATGCGGAAGATCCGCTGTTCATCCTCTACACGTCAGGCTCGACCGGCACCCCGAAGGGCGTGCTGCACACTTCGGCCGGCTATCTCGTGTTCGCGTCGATGACGCACCAATACGTGTTCGACTATCACGACGGCGACATCTACTGGTGCACCGCCGACGTCGGCTGGGTCACCGGCCACAGCTACATCCTCTATGGGCCGCTCGCCAACGGCGCGACCACGCTGATGTTCGAGGGCGTGCCGAACTACCCGGACAATTCGCGGTTCTGGAACGTGGTCGACAAGCACAAGGTCAACATCTTCTACACCGCGCCGACCGCGATCCGCGCGCTGATGCAGGGCGGCGACGAGCCGGTGACGAAGACCTCGCGCAAGTCGCTGCGCCTGCTCGGCTCGGTCGGCGAGCCGATCAACCCGGAAGCCTGGGAGTGGTACTATCGCGTGGTCGGCGAGGAGCGCTGCCCGATCGTCGACACCTGGTGGCAGACCGAGACCGGCGGCATCCTGATCACGCCGCTGCCCGGCGCGACCAAGCTGAAGCCGGGATCGGCGACGCGGCCGTTCTTCGGCGTGGTGCCTGAAATCGTCGACGCCGACGGCAAGACGCTGGATGGCGAGACCTCGGGCAATCTCTGCATTGCCAAGTCGTGGCCGGGCCAGATGCGCACCGTCTATGGCGACCACGCCCGCTTCGAGCAGACCTACTTCTCGACCTACAAGAACAAGTATTTCACCGGCGACGGCTGCCGGCGCGATGCCGACGGCTATTACTGGATCACCGGCCGCGTCGACGACGTCATCAACGTGTCCGGCCACCGCATGGGCACCGCCGAGGTCGAGAGCTCGCTGGTCGCGCACGAGGCGGTCTCGGAAGCCGCCGTGGTCGGCTATCCGCACGACATCAAGGGCCAGGGCATCTACGCCTATGTCACGCTGATGAAGGGCACCGAGCCGACCGAGGCGCTGCGCAAGGAGCTCGTCGCCTGGGTCCGCAAGGATATCGGCCCGATCGCCTCGCCGGACCTCATTCAATTCGCCCCCGGCCTGCCGAAGACCCGCTCCGGCAAGATCATGCGCCGCATCCTGCGCAAGATCGCCGAGGACGAGCCGTCGAGCCTCGGCGACACCTCGACCCTGGCCGATCCGGCCGTGGTCGACGACCTCGTGCAGAACCGGCAGAACAAGAAGTAATCCGGCGACGACAATCTCGGGACATGGTGCAAGGGCCGCGCGCGATCACCGCCGCGGCCCTTCGCTTTTCATGCGATCGGGCGTCGATGGCCCTTCAAACGCTCTGGGATTGGGCATTTCACGGGATTGTCAGAGGCGCGGCGCTATTCCGGCGCGTTTGTGGCCGGGTGTTGTTTTCAAGTCATTTACTTTGATGCGAAGTTTTCCTTTCCTCCCGCCATCTGGACGTGTCTCGCGGCCGGCGTGAAACCACCCGGTTAAGACACGCGGTTAATATTGCGTGCGTGAGACCGGCGGGCCCGGTTTTTTCAGGGCTCTGCATCTTCGTTTTTGGCTTCCTTGCGGGAGCTGTTGGGAAGTGGAGAGGTTGATGTCGATGAAGTTTGCGGTGGCGCTGGCTGCCACCCTTGGTGCTGTTGTCGTGATGTCGCAGGCGGCCGAAGCGCGGCCGGAAATGGTCGGAATCCACGCCGACAATTATGAGCCGGGCACCATCGTGGTGAAGACCAACGAACGGCGGCTCTATCTCATTCTCGATTCCGGCCACGCGATGCGTTACCCGGTCGGCGTCGGCAAGTCCGGCAAGCAGTGGGCCGGCACCACCAAGATCGACGGCAAGTATCGCAACCCGGCCTGGTCGCCGCCCGCCGAAGTGAAGCGCGACAAGCCGAGCATCCCAGACGTGATCGCCGGCGGCTCGCCGCGTAACCCGATGGGCGTCGCCGCGATGACGCTCGCCGGCGGCGAATACGCGATCCACGGCACCAACGTGCCGGGCTCGGTCGGCGGCTTCGTCTCCTACGGCTGCATCCGCATGCTGAACACCGACATCACCGACCTCTATTCGCGCGTCTCGGTCGGCACCACGGTCGTCGTCACCCGCTGATCGCGAACAGTCCTTCGCTTGAAGAAAGCCGCGCATCTGCGCGGCTTTTGTTTTCTGCGCTGTGGCGTCCACGACGCTTAGCGCGCAAAATATCCGCACCAGCCGAAGCGGTGCCCGCCATTGTAGGCGCGGGCGTGACCGGCCGCGAGCATCGCGGCTGAGACGTTGTCGGTCTTCTTGGTTGCGACGTCAGCGACGACGCGCCCCTGATATTTGTCGGGACCGACATTGTAGATCGCAACATCGCCCTGGCCGAGCAGATCGCGCAGCGCCACCGTCGCGGCCTGCGCCATTTGCAGTTCGCGCGCACACGACGCCTTCAGCTCCGGCGCATCGATGCCGCGCAGGCGGACCCGGGTATAGAGATCGGGGCCCGGTGTGAGATGCACCCGCGCCTCGAACGTGTCGCCATCGATCGTCCGGATGACATCGACGGCATGGCGCGCATCAGGTGCGCCGGCGCGCTGCCGGATCATTTCGGCATCCCGCGACCGGTTCAACGACCAGTGCGACGGTAGCGGCATCCATTGAGGCACATATTGGCGGATCGGCAGCGTGCTGCCGACGGCGATGCCGAGCACGAAAACCCAAGGCAGCGCCGCCGAGACACGGCGGCCCCAAGGTGAGCGGCGGAAGGGCGGACGTCCCGTCCCACGATAAGGATTTATTCTCTCGTATGGGGACATATTCCCAGACTGGCCCGAGTCGAACCGTCAGGCAAGACCGCGCGAAAGACCCTCAAAAATCCGAGGCGATTCCCTTGGTCTCCCAATCGCCGTAACGCGTCGGTTCCGGTCCCTTGGGGCCCTGGAATTCCTTCGGCCGCGCGGCTTCCTGCGCGGCTAATTCCTCGGCAGCCTTGCGCCGCGCCGCGGCCTCGGCGAGCGCACGCTGCGCGGCCGGCGTCAGCGGCTTGCGCGGCGCGGGTTCCGGCGGCGTCGGCACTGGCGATTTCTCAGACATGACAAGCCTTCTTGGCAAAACTCTTGGCCTGCGTACTTCGTATCTCCGTGCCGGCTCAGTGACGACATCACGATCAAGAAATCCGCAAGGCGATTCTTACATTTGGCATATTCGCATGCCAGAGGTGTCTTCGAGTTGATGGCATGAGCCGAACGTAACTCAGCACCTTCGAGATAACTCCGCTCCATGCCTCCTTCAAGATTTGCAGTTCCTGCCGAAGTCCCCGGTCTCGCGGCGCGCCGCATCGCAGCCGATATCCTCGACGGCGTGCTGCACAAGCACCGCACGCTGGACGATCAGCTCGACGGCGCCGGCGCGCATCCCGGCCTGAAATCGCTCGCCGATCGCGACCGCGCGTTGATGCGCCGGCTGGTCTCGACCATCCTGCGCAAGCTCGGCACGCTCGGCCATCTGCTGTCGCGCCTGCTCGACCGCGGCATCCCGACCGATGCGCCGCGCGCACAGAGCGCGCTGTTGATCGGCGCCGCACAGATCCTCTGGATGGACGTGCCCGATCACGCCGCGGTCGATCTGTCGGTGCGGCTGGTGCAGTCGGACCGGCGCGCCGCGAAATATGCCGGGCTCGTCAACGCCGTGCTGCGCCGCTGCGCGCGCGAGGGCCAGGGGCTGATCGACGAAATCGGATCGCAGTCGCTGGACCTGCCGCCGTGGATGCTGGCGCGCTGGAACGCGCATTACGGCGAAGCCACCGCGCGCGACATGGCGCTGGCGCTCGGCCACGAGCCGTCGCTCGACCTCACCGTGAAGTCGGACGCGCCGCAATGGGCGAGCCGCCTGCACGGCGAGACGCTGCCGACGGGAACCGTGCGCACGCTGCTGCAGGGTTCCGTCACCATGCTGCCCGGCTTTGCCGAAGGCCAATGGTGGGTGCAGGACGCCGCCGCGGCGCTGCCGGTGCGGCTGTTCGGCGACATCAAGGACAAGGCAGTCGCCGATCTCTGCGCGGCGCCCGGCGGCAAGACCGCCCAGCTCGCGCTGGCCGGCGCGCAGGTCACCGCGGTCGATCGTTCGCCGGCGCGCGTCGCCCGGCTGCGCGGCAATCTCACCCGGCTGGCCTTGCAGGCCGAGACCGTCGTCGCCGACGCCGCCGAGTGGCCCGCGGACGCAGCAAGCTTCGACGGTATCCTGGTCGATGCGCCCTGCACCTCGACGGGAACCATCCGCCGCCATCCCGACGTCGCCTGGCTGCGCCAGGAAGCCGACATCGCCGCACTGTCGGCGCTACAGCAGCGGCTGCTGCAAAAGGCGATCCATCTGCTGAAGCCCGGCGGCACGCTGGTCTACTGCACCTGCTCGCTGGAGCCGGAGGAAGGCGAGCACGCGATTTCCGCGCTGCTGGCCGGCGAATCAGGCTTGCGCCGCGCGCCGGTCGAGAAGGGCGAGGTCGCCGGCCTCGACGACATCATTACCGCCGACGGCGATCTGCGCACTTTGCCCAGCCACTTGCCCAACGCCGACCCGCGGCTGGGCGGCCTGGACGGCTTTTACGCGGCCCGGCTGGTTAAGGCCTGATTTTAAACGTCGGTCTTCTAAGCTCCAGATGCTTCGTGAAGTGATTCGTGCGGTATCAAGAGGGTGTCTTGTCGATCAAGATGGTGTCTTGGCCGCGTTTCCGGATTAAATAAGGATTCGTTGAAAATTCCCTCCCCGCAAGGTTAGGCGTGTCGGTCGCTCAAAGCAGACGCATCTCGACGCTGATTGCTGGCCGCTTCGCCCGCAGCATGCTCGCGCGCGCCAGCGGCAGCACGGTCGCGCTGTCGCGGCTGTGGCCCGGCCGCACCGACCGGCTGATCATCGCTCCGCACGATCTGCGAACCGCCGACGCCACCCGCGCCGCCGAGATCTATGCCGGGCGATTCGTGTTCGCCGGCAAGATCGTCACCTGCCACGGCCGCTCGATCTTCGATCTCGAGCCGCCGTCGGAGGATTGGGAAGCCGCGCTGCTCGGCTTCGGCTGGCTGCGCCATTTGCGCGCCGCCGATACCGCGCTGACCCGCGCCAACGCCCGCTCGCTGGTCGACGACTGGATCTCCAACCAGGCCCGCCGACGGCCGCTGGAGCGGCGCGCAGATGTGCGCGCGCGGCGGGTGATCTCGCTGCTGTCGCAGGCGCCCTTGGTGCTCGGCGACACCGATGGAAAATTCTACCGCAAATATCTGCGCGGGCTGGCGCGCGAGATCCGCTATCTGCGCCACGCCACGCTCGACAATGACGGCGTGCCGCGCCTGCAGGTCTTGATCGCGCTGTGCTACGCTTCGCTCTGCCTCGCCAACCAGGCGCGCAACATCAAATCCGCGACGCGCAGGCTGTCCGACGAATTGCAGCGCCAGATCCTGCCCGATGGCGGCCACATCTCGCGCAATCCCGGTGCGCTGGTCGAGCTGCTCAGCGATCTCCTGCCGCTGCGGCAGACCTTTGCCGCGCGGAACATCGCGCCGCCGCCGGCGCTGCTCAACGCGATCGACCGCATGATGCCGATGCTGCGCTTCTTCCGGCACGGCGACGGCAGCTTCGCGCTGTTCAACGGCATGTCGACCGCGCCGTCCGATCTGGTCGCAACGCTGCTCGCCTATGACGACACCCGCGGCGTGCCGATGGCGAGCATGCCCCATACCGGCTTCCAGCGGCTCGACGCCGGCAACACCACGTTGATCATCGACACCGGTCCGCCGCCGCCGGCGAGCGTCAGCCAGGATGCGCATGCCGGCTGCCTGTCGTTCGAGCTGTCCTCCGGGGTCAGCCGCATCGTCGTCAATTGCGGCATGCCCAGCACCGGCCGCGACAATTGGCGGCCGTTCGCACGCTCCACCGCGGCGCATTCGACCCTGACCTATCACGACACCTCGTCGTGCCAGTTCGTCGAGCTGTCGGCGATGAAGCGGCTGCTGCGCGGCGCGCCGATCACCAGCGGCCCGAGCAATGTCGAGAACTACCGCGAAGCCGTACCCGACGGCGACGTGCTGACCGCCTCGCATGACGGCTATCTCTCCCGCTTCGGCGTGATCCACCGCCGCGTGCTGATGGTGTCGCAGGACGGCACAAGGCTCGAAGGAGAGGACCAGCTGACGCCGGCGCCGGGCGGCCGCATCAAAGGCAGCGAGGCCGATTTCGCGCTGCGCTTCCATTTGCACCCTTCGGTGAAGGCGAGCCGGCTGTCGGATGCCCGCGGCGTGATGCTGGTGCTGCCCAACCGCGACGTCTGGACCTTCGAGGCGATGGACGACAAGGTCGACCTCGAGGACAGCGTGTTCCTGGCCGGCAATGACGGCCCGCGCCGCACCTCCCAGATCGTGATCCGGCAGGACGCGCGGCACGCCGGCACGATCCGCTGGAGCTTCGTGCGCTCCTCGACCTCGGCCACCGCCACCAACGCCCGCCGCAACGCCCGCCGCGAGCCGGAACTGCCGCTGTAGGGATTGTCGTATCGGCCCGACTTCGGCCGGCGCGCCCATCTCAGTCCCGTCGCCCTGAGGAGGCCGCAACGCGGCCGTCTCGAAGGGTCGACGGCCACCAGCCGGGCCGATTCATTCTTCGAGACGCCGCTGAGCGGCTCCTCAGGATGACGGGGATGGTGTGGCGCGGGAAAATTTGGACTGAATCGCCGCCAATTTGCGGGGATTCGGTCCCACGGACCGGTTTCGTACCGCCCAAAACCATGCTACCCGGCTGCCTTAACAGCCAGGGAATTTCCGATATGACCGAGCAGCTTCGCCGCGTGACCCGCGCTCTGTTGTCCGTTTCCGACAAGACCGGACTGATCGATTTCGCCATGGCGCTGGCCGACCAGGGCGTGGAGCTGGTCTCGACCGGCGGCACCGCCAAGGCGATCGCCGCGGCCGGGTTGAAGGTCAAGGACGTCTCCGAGCTGACCGGTTTTCCGGAGATGATGGACGGCCGGGTCAAGACGCTGCATCCGAAGGTGCATGGCGGCCTGCTCGCGATCCGCGACAACAAGGAGCATGCCTCCGCGATGGCCGCGCACGGCATCGCGCCGATCGACCTTCTGGTCGTCAACCTCTATCCGTTCGAGGCCACCGTCGACAAAGGCGCCGGCTTCGAGGAGTGCATCGAGAACATCGACATCGGCGGCCCCGCGATGATCCGCGCCGCGGCCAAGAACCATGACGACGTCGCCGTGGTGGTCGAGGCGAACGATTATCAGGCCGTGCTCGACGAGCTCGCCGCGCACAAGGGCGCGACCTCGCTCGGCCTGCGCCGCCGGCTCGCCGCCAAGGCCTATGCGCGCACCGCGGCCTATGACGCCGCGATCTCGAACTGGTTTGCCGTGCAGCTCGACACCAAGGCGCCGGACTTCCGCGCCTTCGGCGGCAAATTGATCCAGTCGCTGCGCTATGGCGAGAACCCGCACCAGACCGCGGCGTTCTACGCCACGCCGGAGAAGCGGCCGGGCGTTGCCACGGCACGCCAACTGCAGGGCAAGGAACTGTCCTACAACAACATCAACGACACCGACGCGGCCTATGAATGCGTCGGCGAGTTCGACCCGCAGCGCACCGCGGCCTGCGTGATCGTGAAACACGCCAATCCGTGCGGCGTCGCCGAGGGTCCCGATCTCGCCACCGCCTATGCCCGTGCGCTGGCCTGCGACTCGACCTCGGCCTATGGCGGCATCATCGCGGTCAACCGCACGCTGGATGCGGATGCGGCACGCGCGATCATCGGCATCTTCACCGAAGTGATCATTGCGCCCGACGCCACCGAAGAGGCGATTTCGATCATCGCCGGCCGGCGCAATCTGCGTCTGCTGCTCGCCGGCGGGTTACCGAACGCACGCGCGACAGGCCTCACCGCCAAGACCGTTGCCGGCGGCCTCCTGGTGCAGAGCCGCGACAATGCCGTGATCGAGGACATGAACCTGAAGGTCGCGACCAAACGCGCGCCGACCTACGCCGAGCTGCGCGATCTCAAATTCGCCTTCCGGGTGGCAAAGCACGTCAAGTCGAACACCATCATCTACGCCAAGGATCTTGCGACCGTCGGCATCGGCGCCGGCCAGATGAGCCGGGTCGATTCTGCGCGCATCGCCGCCCGCAAGGCGCTGGATGCGGCGGCCGAGCTGAAGCTCGCCGAGCCGCTGACCAAGGGCTCGGTGGTCGCCTCGGACGCGTTCTTCCCGTTCGCCGACGGCATGCTGGCCTGCATCGAGGCCGGCGCCACCGCCGTGATCCAGCCCGGCGGCTCGATGCGCGACGACGAGGTGATCAAGGCCGCCGACGAGCACGGCATCGCCATGGTGTTCACCGGCGTGCGGCATTTTAGGCATTGATCTCGTAGCCGGATGGAGCGAAGCGCAATCCGGGGTCTTTGATCCGCTGAGAGACCGTCCCGGATTTCGCTTCGCTCCATCCGGGCTACGAGCTTCGCCGGGACGACGGCGGTGATTTACTCCCGCACCTTCGCCAGCAGCGCCAGCCCCACCACGAAGAACGCCACCAGCACTGCCATGCCCGCCTTCTGGCTCGCAGTCGCCGCGGTGATCGCGCCGATCAAGAGCGGCCCGATGAACGACGTCACCTTCCCGGTCAGTGCGAACAAGCCGAAATACTGCGCGATGCGATCCCTGGGCGCGAGGCGGATCAGGAGCGAGCGCGAGGCCGCCTGCAACGGCGCGCCGGTGGCGCCGATCAGGCAACCCAGCACGATATAGGCGCGCTCGGCGGCGCCCGCGAACAAAGCACCGCCTGGCACCGGCGGCGCGACCGGGATGAACAGGATGGAACCCTTGTTCACGGTGAGGATCACGATGATCGCAAACAGCAGGATCACGAGACTGCCGGTGATCACGCGCTTCGGCCCGAACCGATCGTCGAGCTTGCCGCCGATCCAGCCGCCGAAGGTGCCAGCCACCGCCAGGATGATGCCGAAGGTGCCGATCCGGATCGTGTCCCAGCCGAACGTGCCGGCGGCATAGATGCCACCGAACGCGAACAGCGAGACCAGCCCGTCGGTGTAGATCATGTTGGCCAGCAGGAAGCGCGCCAGCGATGTCTGCTTCGGCAGCCCCGCAAATGATTCCCCGAGCTCGCGCAGGCCTTCACCGAGTGCCTCGCGCAGCGGGCGCTTCGCCGGATAGTCCGGCGTGAACAGGAACATCGGCGTCACGAAAATGATGAACCACAGCCCGGTCAGCGGTCCGGTGATGCGGTCGCCCTCATGCATGACCGGATCGAGATCGAACAGCGGCGTGAAGCCGAACAGCGTCTTGCCGGTCTCGGCATTGGCGGCGAGGAAGCCGAGCACCAGCACGAGGCTGAGGATGCCGCCGACATAGCCGGTGGCCCAGCCGGTGCCTGACAGGCGCCCGATCCTGTCGGGCGGCACGAGGGTCGGCATCATCGCATTGTTGAACACGGTCGCGAACTCGACGCCGACGCTCGCGATCGCATAGGCAAGCAGCAGCATCGGGACGATGTCCGGATTGCCGGGCTTGCCGATCCACATCGCGCTCGATCCGATCACGAGCAGCGCGCCGAAGGCCGCAATCCACGGCTTGCGCCGGCCGCTGGCGTCGGCGATCGCGCCCAACACCGGCGACAGCAACGCGATCGCCAATCCCGCGGCCGCGGTGGCAAAGCCCCACAACGCCTGCCCGCTCGCCGCATCCGACGCGACGAAGCTTGCGAAATAGGGCGCGAACACGAAGGTCGTGATCAGCGTGAAATAAGGCTGCGCGGCCCAGTCGAAGAAGATCCAGCTGACGACGGCGGCGCGGCCCGGATAGACATTTGTGGTGGTTTTCGTATCGCCGGCGCCCGTCTGCAATGTTGTCGTCATCGCGAAAGATATTCCCCAACTCGAACCACAGGCAGGCTTTTGCTGCTTCAATCCGCTCCCATATAGCATGAGCCGGTTTGACTGATACGGCGATGAACAGGGCAGGACATTTCGATGGCGCGGACAGCAATGATGTCGCGGCGGCTGTTTGCCGCTCTCCTGGTGACCGGCATCGCGACATCAGCCCTCGGCCAGGTTCAGCGCCACGCCTACGAGCCGTCAGCCACCGACACTGCCCGCAGCATTCGCGCCGAACACGGCATGGTGGTGGCGCAGGAGAAACTCGCGGCGCGGGTTGGCGCCGACATATTGCGGCAGGGCGGCAATGCGATCGATGCCGCCGTCGCCACCGGATTTGCGATGGCGGTGACCTATCCACGCGCCGGCAATATCGGCGGCGGTGGCTTCATGGTGATCCATCTCGCCGCAAGCAAAGAAGACGTCGCGATCGACTACCGCGAGACCGCGCCGCAGGCCGCAACGCGCGACATGTTCCTCAACGCCGAGGCCAAGCCCGATCCCGACAAGTCGCGCAACTCCGCGCTCGCGATCGGCGTGCCCGGCACGGTCGCAGGCCTCGCGCTGGCGCTGGAGAAATACGGCTCCGGCAAGTTCACGCTGGCGCAGATCCTCAAGCCTGCGATCGATCTCGCGCGCGACGGCTTCGTGGTCACCGACGACACGTCGGACACGCTGAACGACATGTATCGCCGCATGTCGCGCTGGCCGAAGTCGGCCAAGACGTTCTCGCACGCCGACGGCACGCCGCTGCGCGAGGGCGACCGCCTGATCCAGGGCGACCTCGCCGGCGTCTTGACCGCGATTGCCGAACAGGGCCCGCGCGGATTCTACGAAGGTGCCGTCGCCGAGAAGCTCGTCAGCGGGATCAAGAACGCCGGCGGTATCTTCAGTGTCGAGGACCTGAAGTCCTATCAGCCTATCATCCGCACGCCGATCCGCGGCACCTATCGCGGCTACGACATCGTCTCGATGCCGCAGCCGTCCTCCGGCGGCGTCGTTCTGCTCGAGATCCTCAACATCCTCGAAGGCTTTCCGATGTCCGACATGAAGCAGGGCTCGGCGGCCTCGCTGCATGTGATGATCGAGGCGATGAAGCGGGCCTATGCCGATCGCGCCCGCTATCTCGGCGATCCCGCCTTCGTCGACGCGCCGACGCAATTGCTGGTCGACAAGGACTATGCCGCCAGGCAGCGCGCGACCATTGACCTCGCCCGCGCCACGCCCTGGACCGACGTACGCAACGCGAAGCAGCCGCACGAGGGCGACAACACCACGCATTATTCGGTGATCGATGCCAGCGGCAACGCCGTCAGCAACACCTACACGCTGAACTTCCCTTACGGCGTCGGCCTCGTCGCCGACGGCACCGGCGTGCTGCTCAACAACGAGCTCGACGATTTCACCGCCGCGCCGGGCGCCTCCAATGCGTTCGGCCTGGTCGGTTTCGAGGCCAATCTGCCGGGACCCGGCAAGCGCCCGCTGTCGTCGATGTCGCCGACCATCCTGCTGAAGGACGGCAAGCCGGTGCTGGTGACGGGCTCGCCCGGCGGCAGCCGCATCATCTCCGCGGTGACGCAGATCATCGTCGACGTGATCGACTACAAGATGGATATCGCGGCCGCGGTCGCCGCGCCCCGCATGCATCATCAATGGCTGCCCGACGAGGTCCGGATCGAGCGCGGCTTTCCCGATGAGGTGCTGACCGAGCTGCGCGCCAAGGGCCACAAGACGGTCGAACCGCTCGGCTACTCCTCCGCGAACTCGATCGCCGTCACGACCAGCGGTCTGCTCGGCGCGCCCGATCCGCGCACGCGCGGCGCGGAGGCCGCGGGATACTAAAACGCGGGGCTTTGCCCGGCCTGCTACATCGCGATAGATTGGCGGTCCGCGCAACTCCGGCCGCGGATCGCAAAGAGCCGGTGAATGATTTCTCCGGGGAACGCGCATGAGCACGGCTGAATCCAAATCAATCGAAGTCGCAGAGATCGAGGACACCAGCCTCCTCGCTTTCTATCGCGACATGAATTTGCAGGAGCGGCGCACGTTCTGGGCCTGCGCGTCCGGCTGGACGCTCGACGGCATGGATTTCATGATCTATCCGCTTGTCATCGGCACCATCATCACGCTGTGGAAGGTCGATGCCGGCACCGCCGGCCTCGCGGGCACCGTGACGCTGCTTGCCTCCGCCGTCGGCGGCTGGCTCGGCGGCTATCTGTCCGACCGGATCGGCCGGGTGAAGACGCTGCAGCTCACCATCATCTGGTTCTCGTTCTTCTCGCTGGTCTGCGCCGTGGTGCAGAATTTCGACCAGCTCCTGATCGCCCGCGCGCTGCTGGGCTTGGGCTTCGGCGGCGAATGGGCGGCCGGCGCGGTGCTGATCGGCGAGGCGATCCGGCCGCAATATCGCGGCCGCGCGGTCGGCTCGGTGCAGTCGGGCTGGGCGATCGGCTGGGGCCTTGCGGTGCTGGCGCAGGCGATCCTGTTCTCGGTGTTGCCTGCGGAAAACGCCTGGCGCTGGATGTTCGTGATCGGCGCGCTGCCAGCGCTGCTGGTGTTCTATCTGCGCCGCTATGTCACCGAGCCCGAAATCTCGGCTGCGACCATGGCACAGCAGCAGGCTTCCGGCAGCGGACCGGCGGCGCTGTGGGAAATCTTCCACGGACCGATCCTGAAGACCACGCTGCTGGCCTCGCTGGTCGGCACCGGCATGCAGGGCGGCTATTACGCCATCACCTTCTGGGTGCCGCGCTTCCTCACCACCGAGCGCAAGCTTTCGGTCGTCGGCTCGACCGGCTATCTTGCGACCCTGATCATCGGCTCGTTCATCGGCTATCTCGTCGGCGCCTGGCTCGCCGACCGGATCGGCCGGCGCAACCTGTTCCTGATCTTCTCGATCGGCGCCATCGCGGTGGTGCTGCTCTACACCCAGCTGCCGCTTTCGAATGAGGTGCTGTGGGTACTGGGCTTCCCGCTCGGCTTCTTCGCCTCAGGCTATTTCTCCGGCATGGGCGCGTTCCTGACTGAGCTCTATCCGACCCGGCTGCGCGGCTCCGGCCAGGGTTTTTGCTACAATTTCGGCCGCGGCGTCGGCGCGCTGTTCCCGTTCCTGGTCGGCGCACTCTCGACCACGACCACGCTCGCCAATGCGATCGCGATCTTCGCGGTGGCGGCCTACGGCGTGTTCTTCATCGCCGCCTACGCGCTGCCGGAAACGCGCGGGCGCGTGTTGCATGCGGATGGGTAGGACGTGAGGTGATGTGATGGCCATCCCGCTTGCTCCGCTTCGCCTCTCCCCTTGTGGGAGAGGCCGGATTGCATCGGCAGATGCAATCCGGGTGAGGGGTCGCGGTCTGTCCACGCAGTATGCCGTACGGAGAGATACTCCTCACCCCCAACCCTCTCCCACAAGGGGAGAGGGAGCCGTCGGTCCGTGCTTCCCTCACAGGAGGTTCTCATGACATCGCTCAAAGGCAGGACGCTGTTCATCTCGGGTGCCAGCCGCGGCATTGGGCTCGCGATCGCGCTGCGGGCGGCGCGTGACGGCGCCAATGTTGCGATCGCGGCGAAGACCGCCGAGCCGCATCCGAAGCTGAAGGGCACGATCTACACCGCCGCCGACGAGGTCCGCGCCGCCGGCGGCAGGGCGCTGCCGGTGATTTGCGACATCAGGGACGAGGCGCAGGTGATGACGGCGATCGAGCGGACCGTCGCCGAGTTCGGCGGCATCGACGTCTGCGTCAACAATGCCAGCGCGATCAGCCTGACCAATTCGCAGGCGACCGACATGAAGCGCTACGATCTGATGACTGATATCAACACCCGCGGCACCTTCATGGTGTCGAAATACTGCATCCCGCATCTGAAGAAGGCGGAGAATCCGCACATCCTGATGCTGTCGCCGCCGCTCGACATCAAGACGAAATGGTTCGAGAATTCCACCGCCTACACGATGGCGAAGTTCGGCATGAGCATGTGCGTGCTCGGGCTCGCCGGCGAATTGAAATCCGCCGCCGTCGCCGTCAATGCGCTGTGGCCGCGCACCACGATCGCGACCGCCGCGGTCGGCAATCTGCTCGGCGGCGATGCCATGATGCGCGCGAGTCGCACGCCGGAGATCATGGGCGATGCGGCCTATGCGATCATCACCCGGCCGTCGCGCGAATTCACCGGGCATTTCTGCATCGACGACAAGGTGCTCTACGCCAATGGCGTGCGCGACTTCGAGCGCTATCGCGTCGATCCCTCGGTGCCGCTGATGTCGGACTTCTTCGTGCCCGACGACGACGTGCCGCCGCCCGGGGTCACCGTGCAGGCACTGCCCGCGCGCTAGAGTTTCTTGTCTTGACGCGTTTTCTTCACGCGAACCGGTATCCACTTCGCTCGAAAACGCTCTAAGCTACACCGCAGCCGCGTTCAGCTGCATCCGCCAATGCTGCACGCGTTCTTTGAGCAGCGCATCGCGCACATAGCCGAGCTCCTCGTCCTCGATCCGCTCCAGCGTGTCGAGCGTGAGATTGTCCGCGCCATGCGCCGCCCAGGCGCGCTGCAGCTCGGCATTCCGATGACCGCCGATTCGCAGCGTGAACCAGATCCGGTTCTGGATTTTTTGCAGATCGAGCGTTTGCCCCACCCAGACCTCGCCGGTCGCGCGGCAGCGGATCGCGAACACGCCGGCCATGCTCGCACGCTTCTTGTAGTCGGCGATGGCCTGCTTGCGGTGCTCGGTCTTCATGGCCGCTCCTGTCGATTCGACACGCCATTTATACCCGGGCATTATTGACACCGCAATAATACCCGGATATAAATGGCGACATCGAAACCGGAGCCGCCGGCCATGACTGCGATTCTACCGGCCGACCTGGTACGGCCCGCCCTTTTCCAGCGCCCGCGCATAGGCCGGGCGGGCGTGGATGCGTTCAAGGAATGCGACGCACCGGGGATGGCCGTCCTCGAGCCCGCCGCGCGCGGCGGCCGCTTCGAGCGGAAAGCTCATCTGGATGTCGGCGCCGGAGAATTCGTGGCCGGCGAACCACTCGCTCTTGCCGAGCTCGCCTTCCCAATAGGCCATGTGCTGCTTGAGCTGCGGATTGACCAGCGTCGACAGCGCCGTGTTGGACACCTTGCGCACCAAGGGCCGCAGCAGCGCCGGCGCGCGCTTCGGCATCAGAGTGAACAACAGCTTGAGGAGCAGCGGGGTCATCGCCGAGCCCTCGGCATAGTGCAGCCAATAGGTGTAGCGCAGCCGCTCCGGCGTATCGGGCCGGCGGGATCAGGCGGCCCTTGCCGTAGCTCGCGATGATGTATTCGAGGATCGCGCCGGATTCCGCGATGGTGTTGCCGTTGTCGGTGACGACGGGCGACTTGCCGAGCGGATGGATCGCGCGCAGCTCCTTCGGCGCCCGCATGTCCGGCTGCCGCTGGTAGCGCACGATTTCGTAGGGCACGCCCAATTCCTCGAGCAGCCACAGCACGCGCTGCGAGCGGGAATTGTTGAGGTGATGAACCGTCAGCATGGGCGTCCTCTCGGGTGTCAGCGCAGTCGGGCCGCGCTTGGTGCCAGCCTGACACAGGAAAGTCGAGATGAATGCGCCCGCATGACCCCAAATTACCCGGGCAATATGTCGCGCAACCGAAGAGATCAGTTATGAACCCAGCCTATGTCGCCTTCGAAAACGAGCACTGCATCGCAGCCGGCGACCTCAGCGACGTTGCCCGCGCCGCCAAGCAGTTAATCGACCGGCGCAAGGACGCCGCGATCCTGGTGTTCAACGGCCGCACCTCGGCGCTGGTCGACATCGACTACCGGGGCTCGGTCGACGACGTGTTGGCCCGGCTGCCGAAGCTCGCGCCGCCGCCCAGCGAGGAGCCGGCGGCGCCGGCCGCGCCGCGCGGCCCGGGACGTCCCAAGCTTGGCGTCGTCGCGCGCGAGATCACGCTGCTGCCGCGGCACTGGGACTGGCTCGCGCAGCAGAAGGGCGGCGCCTCGGTTGCGATCCGCAAATTGATCGACGAGGCCCGGCGCTCGAGCGGCGACAAGGACCGCACGCGCGCAGCACAGGATGCCTCCTATCGCTTCATGACCACGATGGCCGGCAACCGGCCGAACTACGAAGAGGCGATCCGCGCCCTGTTCGCGCATGACCGGCGTCGCTTTGCGACGCTGATCGCGGACTGGCCGGCCGACATCCGCGATCACGCGATCAGGCTCGCCCATAGCGATCAAGCGGACTAGCCCGCTCTCGCGCGACATGGTGGCCGCGCGGGTCGTGATTCGACCTGCGCGCCGTCCTGGCAACTCAGATCTGGAAGTTCAACGTGTCCAAGCCCCCGTCCCTGCGCAAAGCCTTCCTGTCGTTCCTGGCGCCGATGCTGCTCAGCAACGTGCTGCAGTCGCTGTTCGGCACCATCAACGGCATCTATCTCGGCCAGATGATCGGCGTCGACGCGCTCGCGGCGGCGTCGGTGTTCTTCCCGGTGATGTTCTTCTTCATCTCCTTCGTGATCGGGCTGAGCGCCGGCGCCTCGGTCATGATCGGCCAGGCCTGGGGCGCCGGCGAGCCCGACCGCGTGAAGGCGGTCGCCGGCACCACCATGACCGTGACGCTGCTGCTGGCGCTGGCGATCGCGATATCAGGCGGCCTGTTCACCCGTCCGCTGCTGATCGCGCTGGCGACGCCGCCTGACGTCCTCGACGCCGCGGTGTCCTATGCGCGGATCATGATGATCGCGATGCCGGTGACGTTCGCATTCCTGCTGCTCACCGCGATGATGCGCGGCGTCGGCGACACCGTGACGCCGCTGGTGGCGTTGACGGTCTCGACCATCGTCGGCCTCGTCGTCACGCCGGCGTTGATCCACGGCTGGCTCGGCCTGCCCAGGCTCGGCGTCGCCAGCGCGGCGGTCGCCTCCGCGGTTTCGGGCGTGGTCACGCTGCTGTGGTTGCATGTCCATATGCTCAGGCACAAGCATGCGCTCGCCTTCGACGCCGCATTCCTGCGCGCGATGCGGCCGAACGGCGGCCTGCTGCGCATCGTGCTGCGGCTCGGCATTCCCACGGCGATCGGCATGGTTGTGGTCTCGCTCGCCGAATTGGTGCTGCTCGGCCTCGTCAACGGCTTCGGCTCCGACGCCACCGCGGCCTATGGCGCGGTCAACCAGGTGATCGGCTATGTGCAGTTTCCGGCAATCTCGATCGCGATATCGGTCTCGATCTTCGGCGCGCAGGCGATCGGCCGCGGCGAGCCCGCCCGGGTCGGCGCGATCGTCAGAACCGGCATCGAGATGAATCTCGCGCTGACCGGCGGACTCGTCCTGCTCGGCTATCTCTTTGCACGGCCGCTGATGGGCTTCTTCATCGTCGACGGCGCGGTGCTCGCACTGGCGCAGCAGCTTTTGTACATCGTGCTCTGGAGCATGGTGCTGTTCGGCATGGCGACCGTGTTCTCGGGCGCGATGCGCGCCGGCGGCACGGTGTGGATGCCGCTATTCATCTCGATCCTGGCCATCGCGCTGGTCGAGGTGCCGGTCGCGATCCTGCTCAGCCGCACCATCGGCATCAGCGGCATCTGGATCGCCTATCCCGCCACCTTCGCAACCATGTTCGTGCTGCAGATGGCCTATTACGCCCTGGTATGGCGCAAGCAGACCATCGAGCGGCTGATTTGACATCGCTCGCCGCGGCTCACATGATGAGTATCATATTCTCCGGACGACGCCTGCCGCAGCAGGCTCATCCTGGAGAAATGCCCAACAAGCCGAGGGAGAAACCGCCGTGAGCCAGAAACCGCAATTCCTGTTCGATTTCGGCAGCCCCAACGCCTTCCTCAGCCATGAGGCGATCCCCGCGATCGAACAGCGCACCGGCGTCAAGTTCGAATATGTCCCGGTCCTGCTCGGCGGCATCTTCAAGGCCACCAACAACAAGTCGCCGGCCGAGACGCTGGCGGGCGTCAAGAACAAGCCCGAGTTCATGAAGATCGAGACCGAGCGCTTCCTCAAGCGGTTTGGCGTCAAGCCCTACACCTGGAACCCGTTCTTTCCGGTCAACACACTGAACCTGATGCGTGCGGCGGTCGCGGCCCAGTTCGAGGGCGTGTTCGAGAAGTATGTCGAGGCCGCCTTCCATCACATGTGGGTCGAACCGAAGAAGATGGACGACCCGGAAGTCGCCGGCAAAGCGCTGGCGTCCTCCGGCCTCGATGCGGCAAAGCTGTTCGCCCGGGCGCAGGACGCCGACGTGAAGGGCAAGCTGATCGAATACACCCAATCCGCCGTCGAGCGTGGCGCGTTCGGCTCGCCGACCTTCTTCGTCGGCAAGGAGATCTTCTTCGGCAAGGAGCAGCTGCGCGAGGTCGAGGAAATGATCAAGGGAGCGAATGGCGAATAGCCAGTAGCGAATGGTGCGCCGGCATCTATATCTATTCGCTACTCCCCATTCGCTATTCGCCCGCGGGCAGCGAACAACAAAGAAGGACAAATTCCCATGCGCGTTCTCGTGGTCGGCGCCGGTGCGATCGGCGGTTATTTCGGCGGCCGGATGCTTCAGGCCGGCCGTGACGTCACCTTCCTGGTGCGCCCCCGCCGCGCCTCCGAGCTCGCCTCGGCCGGGCTTGTGATCAAAAGCCCGAACGGCGACGTCACGCTGACCAATCCGCCGACCGTGCAGGCCGACAAGCTCTCGGACAAGTTCGACGTCGTGCTGTTGAGCTGCAAGGCGTTCGATCTCGATGACGCGATCAAGTCGTTTGCGCCAGCGGTCGGCGACAACACCGCGATCATCCCGCTGCTCAACGGCATGCTGCATCTCGATGCGCTCGACAAGGCATTCGGCGCCCGGCATGTGCTCGGCGGCCTCTGCGCCATCGCGGCGACGCTGAACGAGAAACGCGAGGTGGTGCAATTGCAGCCGATGCAGTCGCTGGGCTTCGGCGAACGCGCCGGCGGCACCTCGGACCGGGTGCGCGCGATTGCCGAGACGTTCTCCGCGATCAACGGTGCCAACGCCAGCGAGCACGTGATGCAGGACATGTGGGATAAGTGGGTGTTCCTGGCGTCGCTCGCCGCCTCCACCAGCCTGATGCGGACCTCGGTCGGCAACATCCTGGCCGCGCCCGGTGGCAAGGAATTCCTGCTCGGCATCCTCGACGAATGCAGCGCGATCGCCGCCGACGCCGGCCATGAGCCGGGCGGTCCGTTCTTCCAGCGCACCCGTGGGCTGCTCACCACCGAGGGCTCGCCGATGACCGCATCGATGTTCCGCGACATCAAGGCGGGGCTTCCGGTCGAAGCCGACCACGTGATCGGCGACCTGATCGTGCGCGCCGACGCCGCCAAGATCCCGGTGCCGAAGCTGCGCACGGCGTATACGCATCTCAAGGCGTATGAGAAGCAGCGGAGCGCTTAAGTCCTGTAGCCCGGATGAAGCGAAGCGAAATCCGGGTACGGTCGTTCAACTGAGACAGCGGCCCCGGATTGCGCTTCGCTGCATCCGGGCTACGCACGTCCCCGTCGTTGCCGCTACAAATGCGCCAGGTAATGCGCGAGCGCGGTGATCTCTTCATCGCTCAGCGGATAGGCCACGTCGGCCATCACGGCTTGCGCACCGCCGGAGCGTTGTCCGGACTTGTAGTCGTGCAGCGCCTTGACGAGATATTCCTCGCGCTGGCCGGCGATGCGGGCGACCGCCTTGGTACCGGCAAAGGTATCGCCGTGACATGAGGCGCAGCGGCGGCCGGCGGCGGCCTGCTTGCCCTTCTCGGACAAGTCCGGATTGTCGTCCTTGCCGCCCTTGGGCGGCGTCAGCGAGGCGAAATAGGCGCCGAGATTGCGGATGTCCTCATTGCTGAGCTGCTCGACGATCGGCTGCATCTGCTCGTTCTTGCGCGCGCCGGCGCGGAAGAACACCAGCTGCCATTGAATATACTGGTCGAGCTGGCCGGCCAGCGAGGGAATGTTCTCGGTCTGCGAGATGCCGTTGTCGCCGTGGCAGCCGGCGCACATCTCAGCCTTCTCCTTGACGGCGGCATTGTCCGCGGCTTGGGCGGACGACGCCAGCAGGATGGCCGCTGACAGAATTCCAAGCGACGCATGACGCATTGTCAGTTTCTCCGGCTGTCATTGCCGGGCGCCTGTCCTCGACCCGATCGAGGATGCTCCGACAATCCATCTGGTTTGAAAGGGTTTTTGTTTGGATGGCTGCCCGAATCAAGTCCGGGCATGACGGCTGGTTCCGTCATCTGATCGCAAGCGAGGCTGCGATTGCCTCATCGGCCACCGCAGCCCCGCATTGGCTCGACCGTTACTTCTTGTTGTAGCTGATGCGATAGATCGCACCGGCCCAATCGTCGGCGACGAGGATGGAGCCGTCCTTGTCGAGCAGGATATCGGCGGGACGGCCGAGATATCCCTGGTCACCCTCGATCCAGCCGGAGGCGAAGATCTCCTGCTTGGCATTCTTGCCATCGGGGCTCGCAGTGATCTTCACGATGCGGCCACCCTGGTACTTGTGCCGGTTCCAGGAGCCGTGCTCGGCGATCAGGATCGCGTTCTTGTAATCGGCCGGGAATTGGCTGCCGGTATAGAACTTCATGCCGAGCGGAGCCACGTGTGCACCGAGATTGTACACCGGCGGGGTGAACTCCGAGCACTTGTGACCCATCGCGAACTTGGTGTCTGGCAAATTGCCCTGGTGGCAATAGGGATAGCCGAAGTGCTCGCCGATCTTCGAGATCATGTTGAGCTTGTCGCTCGGCAGATCGTCGCTGATCCAGTCGCGGGCATTTTCGGTGAACCAGTACTTGCCGGTGCGCGGATCGACGTCGCCACCGACCGAGTTGCGCACGCCAAGCGCCCAGATCTCCGCATTGCCGGTCTTCGGATCGACACGGCGGATCTGCGACACCGAGGTCGGCGGGATGCCGATGTTGAAGGGCGGTCCGAACGGAATGTAGAACCAGCCGTCCTTGTCGACGGCGATGTATTTCCAGCCATGCGCCGCGTAGGACGGCATGTCGTCATACACCACCTTGCCGCTGCCGAGATTGTCGAGATTGGCTTCGGCATTGTCGTACTTGATCAGCTTGTCGACCGCGATGACGTAGAGTGCGCCGTCCTTGAAGGCGAGTCCCGTCGGCATGTTGAGGCCCTTGAGGATGGTCTTGACCTCTTTCTTGCCGTTGTTGTCCTTGATCGCATAGACATTGCCGAGGCCGAACGAGCCGACGAACAGCGTGCCCTTGTCGCCCCAGGCCATCTGGCGCGCCGCGAGCACGTTCGAGGCATAGACCTCGATCTTGAAGCCCGGCGGCAGCTTGATCTTCTTCATCATGCTGGCGAGTTCGGCGTCGGAGGCGCCGGTCGGCGGACCGGAGGGCGGGGCAAGGCCCTTCTGCGCCTCGGTCTCATCGCCGAGGAACCAATCGTCCGGCGGATGGGTCCAGAATTCCTTGGTGCCCGATTCGTACTTCTTCAGCGCACGGTTCTTGTCTGTTTGTTGCTGCGCACCGGCGAAGGTGGTCCCCGCCAGCAGCGCTATCGCCGCGAACGCAAGTATTGATCGATTGAAAGCGGACTTCATCGCGTCACTCCCCTACGCAAGCCGTTGCAGCTTGCCTGTTATTGATTTTGAACGCCCTGAGAGATGATGGTGGCGGTCTGTGAGGTAGGTCAGACGGCAAAATGGTAGCACATCCATCGACGCTGAAAAGCGCATGCCGCGGTGTGCGCTGCGTCAAAACAAGGTGAGACGAAAATTGAGACGAAATTTTCCCGCGCGCCCTGCCTGATAACAAGGCATTCTGCACCGCAACGTAATATCCGAATGAAGCTAACGCTCGCGATCGCCGCTAACGTGATGAAAGCCGCGCCAGGCCGAGCGCTTGCGCCTTGGCCGTCGGCAGCGGCCTAAACAATACGCTGCGCCCTTGTCCGCTGGAGATCGCCGCGACTTTGAAGCCGTCATCGGCGGCGATGATGTCGCCGGTCCGCAGCGTCATGTCGTCCTCGATCGGAATCGGCGACAGGCCGGTGGATGCGCTGGCGCTGCACGCGCATTGCGGCACGATCTCGCGCTGGAATCGGAATGCATTGGCGAGCTCCTTGTAGGTGTCGCCCGCTTCCGTCCTGGCGCTGTCGATATCGGAGCCGGAATACAGCTTCACCTCGGCGGCGGGACAGGCCGCCTCGCATGCCCTGAGATCCGCCGCCTCGCTGACGCGCGGCAGCGGGAAGAACCGGCCGTCGCAGGTCCGGACGCAGAACTGCTGTCGACCGCCCCAGTGCGACCGCGTCGTGATGTAGACCCGGGGCCGCGGCCGCCGTTCGGGCTCGAAGTCAGGCGCCGGCGTAAAGCCGGGCATGGCGGGAAAACTGGGTGCGGGCGTATATGCCGAATCGCTCGGCAACATCTGTGCCGGGGCCGGCGCGCATATCCAATTGCCGGCGAGCACGGCCAGCGCTGCAACAGATGCGCGCGCCACGCGGCGGTTCAACCCGGGATCTGGCGTCCAATTGATCGACATCATTCACTTGCGTGCCGCATCGAAGGACGAGCGGCAGCCATTCCGACACCGACACAACCACAGATTTCTTTCAGTTTTGAGAATGCACCGTTCGGTCATTGACGAAAGCCGGAACGGCCGTCGCCGGCCGCGGCATCTTGACCCCGAGACCGCGGCAATCACCAGAACCGCCGAGCAGCAAAAAGCCCGCACCAATGGGCGGGCCTTCATCAGACTGTCAGCTCGGTCAGCGAGATATTTTGGAGCGGGCGAAGGGGCTCGAACCCTCGACCCCGACCTTGGCAAGGTCGTGCTCTACCACTGAGCTACACCCGCATCCGAAATGGCGGCGATCGCTCGCCGGCAACGGCAGACCTATGCCAAAAGCCGTCTGTGAATGCAACACAAGAGCGCGGTCCGAACCTCACGAAATCGTCCGGTTTCCCTAAAAATTGACCCCAAATCGGCCGAAACCGACCGTGGCGACGATTTCTTTTTATGTTTCGGTCAGAACCGGCCCCAAAGCCATCTCATCGCGGAGCGATTCGAGCCGGCTCCCGACCGGCCAGCAGGCGCCAGGTCGCCGCGGCAAGCGGCGGCGTTCGATTTGGGCCGGGTCGTCAGGCTCACCCGATCGCCGATGGAACGGGACGGGCGGCAAGCGATTGAATTTTGTCTTCCGACCGCCATTTAGCCTGACAGAACGGCTGAACGTGCCGACCGGAGCGTGCTAGAACGCCCCGGATTTCCGACCTCAGAAGCAGGCGAGGACAACGTGACGATAATGGAGCAGGGCGGCCCCACGCCCCAGGCAGCGCCCGATCTGATCAAGGAGACGACGACCCAGACCTTCGTCAAGGACGTCATCGAGGAATCGCGCCGCCAGCCGGTGATGATCGACTTCTGGGCGCCGTGGTGCGGGCCCTGCCGTCAGCTGACGCCGATCCTGGAAAAGGCGGTCAAGAACGCCAAGGGCCGGGTCAAGCTGGTCAAGATGAACATCGACGAGCATCCGCAGATCCCCGGCCAGATGGGCATCCAGTCGATCCCGGCCGTAATCGCCTTCGTCAACGGTCAGCCGGCCGATGGCTTCATGGGCGCGGTGCCGGAGAGCCAGGTCAACGCCTTCATCGAGAAGATCACCAAGGGTGTGCCCGCCGCCGGCGAGCCCAATCTCACCGAGATCCTGGCCGAGGCCGAGGCCGTGCTGGCCGAGGGCGACGCCGCCCAGGCCGCACAGATCTATGCCGAGGTGCTGGCGCACGACGCCACCAACATCGCCGCACTCGCCGGCCTCGCCAAATGCTACATGACGACCGGTGCGGTCGAGCAGGCCAAGCAGACGCTGGCGATGGTTCCGGAAACCAAGCGCAACGATGCCGCGGTGAAGGCGGTGCAGGCCGCGATCGATCTCGCCGAACAGGCGCAGTCGGTCGGTCCGATCGCCGAGCTGGAACAGAAAGTCGCCGCAAACCCGCTCGATCATCAGGCCCGTTTCGATCTTGCGACCGCGCTCAATGCGATGAACAGGCGCACGGAAGCGACCGAGCAACTGCTCGCCATCGTCAAGCGCGACCGCAAGTGGAACGACGACGGCGCGCGCAAGCAGCTGGTGCAGTTCTTCGAGGCGTGGGGCGGCACCGATGAGGCAACCGTCGAGGGGCGCCGGCGATTGTCGACGATCCTGTTCTCGTAAAGCACGCCCGTCACAGCAGCGGGACCGCAGATGCCGATCAATGCCGAATATCGCGGGCCCGGCGAGCTCCCGGAGATCATCCCGGTGTTCCCGCTGCCCGGTGCGCTGCTGTTGCCGCGCGGCCAGATGCCGCTCAACATCTTCGAGCCGCGCTATCTGGCGATGGTCGACGACGCGCTGCGCGACGGCCATCGCCTGATCGGCATGATCCAGCCCGATGTGGCGCATTCGCAGAAAGAGGCCAAGCCGGTGCTGTTCCGCATCGGCTGCGTCGGCCGCATCACCCAGCTCGCCGAATCCGGCGACGGCCGCTACATCCTCGAACTGACCGGCGTCGCACGCTTCAAGGTGGTCGAGGAATTGAACGTGCAGACGCCGTATCGGCAGTGCAAGGTCGACTTCTTCTCGTTCGCCGGCGACTTCACCGCGCGCAAGGGCGAGGACGCGGTCGACCGCAAGGCACTGCTCGAGGTGCTCGCCGATTTCCTGGAGGCCAACAATCTGAAGGTCGATTGGGAAGGCATCGAATCCGCGCCCAACGAGGCGCTGGTCAACGCGCTGGCGATGATGTCGCCCTATGGCCCGGCCGAGAAGCAGGCGATGCTCGAAGCCCCCGACCTGAAGACCCGCGCCGAGATTCTGATCGCGGTCACCGAGATGGACCTCGCCAAGAAGCGCACCTCCGGCGACCCGCCGGTGCAGTAAATCAAACGTATGTTGTTTGGATCGGTTCGGCCCGCGATCACCCACCTCTCCCCGTCGGGGAGAGGTCAGATTTGCGCAGCAAATCGGGTGAGGAGCCGCGTTAACCCTCACCCGGCGCTGCGCGCCGACCTCTCCCAAGGGAGAGGTGAACTTCCGTTGCCGCGTCAGCTTAAGCGCGATTGCGCAGCTGCTTGCGTCCGGTGAACATCGCGCGCACCAAATTCTGCCGTTGTAATAGCCCCACCACGATCACGCCGAGCAGGTGCAGGCCAACAAGGATGATGACCGCATCCGAGGCATAGGCGTGGGTGTCCTCGACCCACCAGACCCCGAAGAAGGTCACTGTAACTTCCATTGCGCCGGTGATCGCGGATACCGCGAGCGTGAGCAGCAGCGCCACCAGCATCACGGTGCCCGCGGGATTGAGCCCGATATAGCGCCCGGTGACGCCGCGCCGGAGATTCCAGATGTAGCGTGGCGCCGCGCGCAGGCGAACGATGAGCTTGCCGAAACGCGCATAGCGCGTGCCGGCAAAGCCCCAGACCAGGCGAAACGCCAGCAGGCCGATCACGGCATAGCCCGCCAGCCGGTGCAGCCGGTCATGGACGTTGGGCGTCACCCACGCGACCAGAACGAGGATGGCGAGCGCCCAGTGCCAGAGCCGCAGCGGCAGGTCCCAGACCTGCACATGGGTCGCGCCGCGGGCGCCCGGCGCCGCCTCCGTCATCGCACTGGCTTCACTTCGCGATGGTGTGCTTCAGGCTGAGATCCTCCGGGCTGTAGAACAGCTCGTAGAGCTTGCCTTGCTTGACGCCGTACACTTCGTAGCAGGAGCCCTCGACCTTCGAGCGGCGCACCTCATATCCGGCCTCCTTGGCCTTGGCTTCGGCATCGGTTGCCGGCTTCCACGACGCCTTGTCGAGCTTGGTGCAGGTCTTGTAGCCGTCGGCGAACGCCGCCGATCCGGTCAGCCCAACAACGCCCCCAAGCACACCGGCTGCCAGTGCAGCGCTCAAAATCGTTCGCACGCGCAATCTCCCCTCCGTTGACGATGATGCCCACGACGTCGTCGCGCAGGGCACATCCGTGAACAATGCTGAGGCGATTGCCAAGTCAAGCAAGCGCGGCAGAGACCAGCTTTAGAGAAATTCTAACGATGGCGAAAACCGCTTTGCGATGCATGCGCAATTTGGCTTTGGCCGCGCGCTGCGGCCTAAAGCCTCATCCGCGCGTTTTCGAGCGACGTGGACACCGGTTCGCGTGAAGAAAACGCGCCAAAGCAAAAATCTGGAGCCTCGTTCCGGTTCAATTGGGAAGGAAAGGCTCTGGCCCGCGCGAGCCATCGGTCAGGACGCGGCGCCCGCCATGGCGCGACGAACCGCGGGGCGTTCGGCTGCAGCCTGGGCCCGCCCACCGATCATCTGCGCGACCTTCTCGCTCTGCACCGGCGGGCTGAAGTGGAAGCCCTGCACTTCCACGCAGGCATCGGCGCGCAGGATGTCGAGCTGCTCCCTGGTTTCGACGCCCTCGGCCGTCGTCGTCTTGCCGAGGCTGACCGCGAAGCGAACGATCGCGCGCGCGATCCGGCGCGACTCGTCGGTTGCGCTTGAGAGTTCGGAAACGAAGCTGCGGTCGATCTTGACCTTGTCGAACGGAAACTTCTGCAAAAAGCTCAGCGACGAATAGCCGGTGCCGAAATCGTCGAGCGCAATCCGCACCCCGAGATCGTGCAGCTGGCTGAGCGCCGCGAACACCGCTTCGGCGTCCTGGATGATGGCGGTTTCGGTGACTTCGAGCTCGAGCCGGTCGGGCGATATTCCCGCGCTCGCCAGCGCGTGGACGATCACCGGCACCAGCTCCGGGCTCCTGAACTGCACCGGCGACAGATTGATCGCGATCTTGAGATGGTCGGGCCATTTGGCGGCTTCCGCGCACGCGGTGCGCAGCACCCATTCGCCGAGCGGCACGATCAGGCCGGTCTCTTCCGCCAGCGGAATGAACTGCACCGGCGACACCATGCCGCGCTGCGGATGATGCCAGCGCAACAGCGCCTCGAAGCCGCAGGTCTCCCCGCTGGCGACATGGATGAACGGCTGATAGTGCAACTCGAACTCGCCGTTGGCGAGCGCACTGCGCATGTCGCGCTCGAGGCTGCGCCGGGCCTGCAGCAGCCGATCGAGCTCCGGCTCGAAGAAGCGGAACGAGCCGCGCCCGCCGCTCTTGGCCGAATAGAGCGCAAGGTCGGCGCTGCGCAGCACCTCGTCCGAATCGGTGCCGTCGCGCGGCGCGATCGCAATCCCGATGCTGGTGGTGGTGGTCACCCGATGATGGCCGAGATCGATCGGCTCGCTGAGCGCCTTTTTGATCTTCTCGGCGAGCAGGCCCGCTTCCGTAACCGGATCGGTGACATAGTCGATGACGGCGAACTCGTCGCCGCCGAGCCGCGCGACCAGCGTGGTTTCGGCAACGCACCTGCGCAGCCGTCCGGCCACCAGTTTGAGCAGCGCGTCGCCTGCCGGATGCCCGAGCGTGTCATTGACTTCCTTGAAGCGATCGAGATCGAGCATCAGCACCGCAAGACTCGGTCCGCCGCACCGCGCGCCGGACAGCGCCTGCTCCATCCACTCCCTGAGCAGCACGCGGTTCGGCAGATCGGTCAGCGCGTCATGTTGCGCCATATGGGTGATCTTGGCCTCGGAGCGCCGCTGCTCGGTGACGTCGCGATGCGTCGCCACCCAGCCACCGCCGGGCATCGGCTGCCGCGTCACGCAGATCAGGCGGCCGTCGGCAAGCTCGTCGACCCGGCTGCTGATCTCGTCGGCCGGCAGTGCATTCAATGTCGCGAGCACCTGCGTCGCGGCACGGTCGCTGGTCTCGCCCTTGAGAATGCCGTTGGCGATCCGATGCGTGATGATCGCGCGATGCGCGGTGCCGGGCAGCAGCAGTTCGGGCGGCAGCCGGTACATCTTGGCATAGCGCTCGTTGCACACCACGAGGCGTTTCTCCGCATCGAACATGCAGAGGCCCTCGCCCATGTGGTTGATCGCCGTATCCAGCCGCAGCCGTTGTTCCTCCAGCTCCTTCTGCGACGCCTCGACCTGCTGGCGTGCCAGCGACAACTGGCTGATGATCTCCTCGAAGCGGCGGGTGCGAAGCGCGAGGCGCCGGTCCGCGAGCACGCCGACCAGGCTCATCCCAAGCACCGAGAGCGCGACGCCGGCGATCACGATGGCGAGGAAGGCAGGCGAGAGCGACAGCGCCGCCGGCGCCTGCAGCGGGTCCGGAACGATCCCGACCGCGCCCATCGCGGTGAAATGATGCGACACGATCGCAAGCGTCAGCAGCAGCGCCGCGACCAGCGTCATCCAGCGATCCTGATGGCGGACCGCGACCCCCAGCGCAGCGTAGCCGAACAACATGCCGAGCACGATGGATGCCGCCACGAGGTCAAGCGACCAGACCACGTGGCCCGGCACTTCCAGCGCCCACATTCCGAGATAGTGCATGCTGGCAATGCCGGCACCGATCACCGCGCCGCCGACCGGTGCGCGCCATGGACTGGTATCGCTGGCGGCGAGGCCGAGGCCGCCGGACGTCAGCGTCATCGCCGCGGCGAGCGAGAGCGCCGTCAGGACGATGCCGTAGCCGGTCGGCACGCCCGGCTCGTAGGCCAGCATGGCGATGAAATGCGTTGCCCAGATGCCGTAGCCGATCGCAGCGCCCGCGATCGCGATCCAGATCAGCCGCGTCCGCGCTTGCGACGCGATCGCGCGGTGGAAGATGTTGACGGCAACGATGCTGGCGACGAAGCACACCAGCCCGGCGAGCAGAACGAGCCGCCAGTCATGCTCACCTGAAAGACACGTCAAAACACGAAACATGCATCGGTCCATGGTTGTCCGCGCGGACAAGCTAGGCCGATTGAATTGTCTTCTCGATAATTTTCTGCAACTTTCAGTGGCATGGTTATCCGCGCGTAAGCCGATTCCGCACGGAAATTGATGGCTCCATAAATTTCGCACACGGCTGCAAATGCACGTCTGCAGGCATTGAGGGCAGCGCGCGCTAGTAGCCGGCGGCGGCAAGCGCGACCACCGCGCTCATCGCCATCCAGCCGACATGGCGGAAGCGGGTCGCGATTGCATTTGCGAGTGCGGCGAAGCCGAACACAACGGCGAGCGTCGCCACGATCCAGTGCCGTGCGGCATCGGAGGCCATCGCGGGCGCGGCGATCAGCAGCACGCCGCCGCCGATCCAGGCGACGGTGCCGGCCTGGTAGACCAGACGAAGCAGCAGGCGCAGCCGCGGCGGCTCAACGGTGGCGCGCGCGAAGATCTTGATCTCGCCAAGGACTCCATGGATCAGGCTGACCAGGATGGCGATGACACCGGCGCCTTGCAGCAGAAGATCACGCATCGCGAAGGTCTCCATACAGCACTGTATGGATGAGACACCGGACGCTGGCGCCTGTCAATACACTTGTGTATGGTCCTCGTCGGACCGGGAACCATGACGGAACAGCTTTCAGCCAAGGATTGGCTCGATCAGGGCCTGAAGACGCTGGCGCGGCGCGGCTTCACGGCGCTGAAGGCCGAGCCGTTGGCCAAGGCGATGGGCGTCTCGCGCGGCAGCTTCTACTGGCATTTCGCCGACATCGGCGCCTACCGGGCGGCGATCCTCACTTATTGGCGCGAGGTCGCTGCCGAACAGGTGATCGCCGAGCTCGAGACCATCCCGGAAGGCGGCGATGCGCTGGCACTGCTGCTGCGCCGGAGCTTCTCGGCGCGGCTGGCGCTGGAGCGCGCGGTGCGCAGCTGGGCCACCGCCGATGCCGCAGCACGCGCCGCCGTGCTCGCGGTCGACCAGCGCCGGATCGGCTATATCGAGACCCTGCTGCGGCAGGCCGGATTCCCCGACGAGGCGGCACGCGGCCGCGCAGAGATCCTCTATTGGGCGTTCATCGGCTACGCGGTGTCCGAGCAGACGCTGCCGAAAGCACGGCAGCAGGCCGCAATCGACCAGCTGTTGCGCATCGCCAGGCGCTGACAGCGCGCGCCGGGATGTGCTACAGGACGGCGAGCCGGAGACCACAATGAATTCGACGACTGACCATCTCGAGAGCACCGCCGACCCAAAACTGCTCGAAATCCTGGTGTGCCCGATCACCAAGGGGCCGCTGGAGTTCGATGCCGCGCGGCAGGAGCTGATCTCGCGCTCCGCCAAGCTCGCCTATCCGATCCGCGACGGCATCCCGATCATGCTGCCTGAAGAGGCCCGCAAGATCGACTAGGTGTGCTGAATGCGAAGTTCGTGCGATCTCGCGGCAGCCACTTTCACGAACTTCGCATTCATAAAGCACACTAGAATCATAAGTCTGCTAGTGTCCTTATCGAATCTGAAGTTCGCTCCGAAGGTGCGGCAAATGATGCGAACTTCAGATTCGGGACGCTAGAGCATGATCCGGAAAAGTGTGAAGCGGTTTTCCAAAAAGCTCATGCTCCAGTAAGAGGACTGCATGCGCGCCCTCGTCACATGGCTGCTGCTGCTCGTCGCGCTGACGAGTGCGGCAGCCGACGAGAGCAGGCTGCGCGTCGGCCCGATCGATGCGGTGCTGACGGTCCCGCCGGATGTCGCAAGGCCGCCGGTGGCGCTCTTGATCGCCGGCTCCGGCTCGACCGATCATGACGGCAACGGGCCGCAGCTCAAGCCGGCAACGTTGAAGAAACTCTCCGAGCAACTGGTCGCGCGCGGCATCGCGACGCTGCGCTACGACAAGCGCGGCGCCGGCGAGTGGAAGAAGGAGTTCGGCCGACCCGAGGATTTTCGCTTCAAGGACTTCGTCGGCGATGCCGCGGCGCTGATCGACTATCTGCGCGGCAGCGGTCGGTTCGCGCATGTCGCGGTGGTCGGACACAGCGAGGGCGGCCTGGTCGCGATCCTCGCCGCGCAGCGCGTGCCGGTCGACCGGCTGGTGCTGCTCGCAACGGCGGCGCGCAAGCAGGGCGACCTGCTGAAGGCGCAGCTCGAGAAGCAGCTGCCGCCGGACAGATTCGCGCCGATCGGAAAAGCCATCGACGATATCATGGCCGGGCAGATCGTCGACCCGCCGCCGGCCGGGCTTGCGATCTCGCCGGCGCTGCAGCCCGCCATCGCATCGGCTTTTACCGAGGATCCGATCGAGCCGATGCGCAAGATCACCGGGCCGACGCTGATCATCGCAGGCGGCCGCGACCATCAGCTGGCGCGGCTCGACTTCCTCGCGCTCACCACCGCCGACATCGCCGCCAAATCCTTGTGGCTGCCGGACATGAATCACGTGTTGGTCGACGTCACCGACGCAGCGGATGATGTGGCGAGCTACAATGAGCCGGAACGGCCGCTCGACCCCGACCTGATCGACGCAGTCGCTACTTTCATTGCACCGAAGTGAGACGATGCGCGCATCCGTAGCCGGGATGGAGCGCAGCGCAATCCGGGACGGTTCATCCGCGGAAAATTCCCCGGATTTCGCTTCGCTGCATCCGGGCTACAGCGTCGAGCAAGCGCTACAGCGCCTCGCCCTTCAACAGCCGCGGCACCTCGCCTGACAGTCCCGCCGCCTGGCGGATGAACATGCTCTTCAGCGGCGGTGTCCGATCGACCAGGCCCAGCCCGATATCGCGCACGGTGCGCAGCAAGGTCGATTCATTGGAGAACAGGAAGTTCAGCGAGTTGGTCGCAACGCCCATCGCCATGGTGTCGAAGCGCCGCCAGCGCTGGTAGCGCTCGAGCACGTCGGCCTGACCGAGATCCATGCCGAGCCGCGCCGCGTCAACCACGACCTCGGCCAACGCGGCAACATCCTTCAGGCCCATGTTGAGGCCCTGCCCCGCGATCGGATGGATCACATGTGCGGCGTCGCCGATCAGCGCGAGGCGTTCGGCGATGAACGAGCGCGCGACGAAATAGCCGAGCGGGAAAGCGCGCGGCTTGTCGAGCGCCTTGATCTCGCCGAGATGCAAACCAAAACGCTGCTCGAGCTCGGCGTGGAATTCCTCTTCGCTCAGTGCCGTGATGCGCGCGGCATCCTTGCGCGTCTCGGTCCACACCAGCGACGAGCGGTTGCCGGTCAGCGGCAGGATCGCGAACGGGCCGGCGGGCAGGAAATGCTCCTCGGCGCGGCCATGATGCTCGCGCTCGTGCCCGACGGTGACCACGATGCCGGATTGGTCATAGTCCCAGCCATGGGTCGCAATGCCGGCGTGCTCGCGCAGCTTCGAGCGAGCGCCGTCGGCGGCGACCAGGAGGCTCGCATCGATCACGCCCCCATCGGCAAACGTGACGCTGACGCCGTCGGGCCGCGAGGCGAAGCTCGACACCGCAGTCGCGCGCAGCTCGACGCCCTCGGCCTCGGCACGCGCAGCCAGCGCATCGATCAGATAGCGGTTCTCGACCATATGGGCGAACGGCTCGCCGGGCTCGACATTGCCGGCGAAGGTCAGGAACACCGGGCGCGTCGCGTCCTCCAGCTTGGAGTCGGTCACCACCATGTCGGATATCGGCTGCGCGGTCGGCGCGACCTGGCCCCAGACCCCGAGGGTCTCGAACAGCCGCCGGCAGGCCGCCACGATGGCGGTGGCGCGCGGATCGCGGCTTGGACGCTGGCTCAGCGCCGGATCGGCCACGATGACCGGGACGTCCGGCCCGAGCCCCTGGCGCAGCGCCACCGCCAGCGCCAGCCCCGCAAACGCGCCCCCGCAGATCACGATACTTCGTTGTGCCGGCATGCCTTTTCCTTACGCGCCCGACGCCATCAGACTGTGCTTGCTACCTGATAATAGCTGGGCGAAACAGGGGGCAGAAACAAGCCCGATCGTCATTCCGGGGCTCGCGAAGCGAGAACCCGAAATCCATCAAGCCGCATCTTCGTGGACGAATGGATTCCGGGCTCTCGCTTCGCGAGCCCCGGAATGACGGATAGAGAGCATCACCGATGTCCAAAAGCCTGATCGACCTGCTGTCCATCCTCGATCTCGAGCAGCTCGAAGTGAATCTGTTCCGCGGCAACAGTCCGAAGACGAGCTGGCAGCGCGTGTTCGGCGGCCAGGTGATCGGCCAGGCCATGGTCGCGGCCTGCCGCACCGTCGAGGGGCGGCTGCCGCACTCGATCCATTGCTATTTCATCCTGCCCGGCGACCCGCAGATCCCGATCATCTACCAGGTCGAGCGGCTGCGCGACGGCAAGAGCTACTCGACCCGCCGCGTCACCGCGATCCAGCACGGCAACGCGATCTTCTCCATCATGGTCTCTTTCCATGCCGATGAAGCGACCAACTTCAATCATCAGGAGAAGATGCCCGACGTGCCGCCGCCGGAGAAGCTGACCGCGGAGGAAGTGTCGAAGCAGCCGATGTTCAAGGAGATGCCGGAGTTCATCCGCCGCTACTACGAGAGCGACCGGCCGATCGAGCTGCGCCCGGTCGAGCTCGGCCGCTATTTCGGCCAGCAGATCGACGACGGCCGCATCCATGTCTGGATCCGCACCGCGGCGAAATTGCCCGACGATCCGGCGCTGCATCTGTGCGCGCTGGCCTATGCCTCGGATTTCTCGCTGCTCGATGCTGTCATGGCGCGCTACGGCCGCACGCTGTTCGACAAGCGCATGATGCCGGCGAGCCTCGATCACGCGATGTGGTTTCACCGCCCCTTCCGCGCCGACGAATGGCTGCTCTACGCGCAGGATTCGCCGAGCGCACAGTCAGGCCGCGGCCTGACCCGTGGCCTGATCTTCAAGCCCGACGGCACGCTGGTGGCATCCGTCGCGCAAGAGGGGTCGGTGCGCGAACGCAAATAGCAATCGCGTCCCGCCGCGTCGCCGGCGCGCTCAGTCGCGCCCGGTCTCGCGCGGCAGCAGCGCGATCCTGAAGCCGCTGTATTTCTTTTCCAGCGCCATCCGCAGGCAGACGATCGACCAGATCAGGCCGACAACGGCGCCAGCCAGGCCGGTTGTGGATTGCAGCAGGGGTTTCGGCGCGCCGAGCACACCCATCACAAGGCCGATGACGAAGCCAATCGCCGCGCCGATCAGGACCGATCCGAGCAGCGACCGCCAGATAAACAGCCAGTAGATCCTCAGCAATCTCCCGAGCGTGATGTCCAGCTCCTGGATATGTCCAGCCGCCAACGCTTGACGCTGCGGAGCGCCGCCGGTGGCCAATGATGGACCGAACCCCGCCTCACCTTGAGCGAAGGAATTCACCGGCTGCTGCGCGTTGGTCAGGAGACCGGGAACGTCGCCGGCTTTGGCCCAGCCCGCCATGCCTTCGCTCCAGACCAGCGTATCCGCGGTCACCTTTCGCCTGGCGATGAGGTCGCGAAACTCGGCATCTGAGCACGGACCGTTTTGCTGGCCGTCGGATCCATAGAACCAGGACCTGTCAAACATGTCGGAGCCTCGAGGCGGGACGCTATGGCGGGACATCACCTAAGGAAAGCGGTGGGAGAAAGTCGGCGTTGCGCGAGCGCTTCCGGCTTCAATGAGGTGGCGGCCCCTCTCCCTGCGACGTGAAGGGAGAGGGAGCGCCGCAGGAGCTTACACGTTGGCGACGGCACCGCGCTCGGTCAGCGCGAATTGCGAGATGAACCAGTTGGCGTACCAGCGCAGCACCCACGGAATCGGGATCAGGAAGGCGAAGCCGACCGTGAACACGATGGTTCGCCACAGCACCTCGAGCCCCGTCGCATTGAAGCTGACCTCTCGGCGCGTGCCGTCGATGTTGCGGCAGATCCAGCGCATCCATGCGGTCATCACCCAGGCCCAGCCGATGATGGTGATGGTCGAGATCACGATCGCGACGTACCAGCCGACATAGGCAAGCGGGCTGCCCGTGAACGAGATCGGCAGATCCTGGCCGCGCGAGGAGAGATGGCCGATGATCCAGCGGACGATCATCCAGCTCAGGAAGCCCTGCAGCAGCAGCGACAGCAGCGTGACGATATTGCTGTTGGCCGCACCGGCATAGGTCAGCAGGCCGAGCACGATGAAGGCGTACCAGATGTCGAGCGGCTGCCCGGTGAAGGCGAGATGCGGCCGGCCCGGCACGCGGATATAGGGAATCGCAAAACGATACAGCCCGGTCGCGGTCCACGGCGCGGGGATGACGAAGATCTGGCCGATGAACATCAGCAGGCTGCGGCCGAACAGGCCCCAGATCGGGAAGTCGGCCGACAGCGCCCCGCCGCTATAGTCTCCGGATGCGGTCACCTGGGACGCCGCCACCTGCGGCGGTCCGCCGGCTTGCGGGAATGCCGGCGGTGCGGCGACGGCGGCGCTCGGGACGAGGCCCGGAATCTCCCCGGCCTTCTGCCAGCCGGCCATGCCCTCGGTCCACACCAGGGTATCGGCCCCCACCATGCCACGGGTGATCAGGTCGCGGAGCTGGGCTTCAGGCAGGGGGCCCTTTTGCTGGCCTTCGGATGCATAAAACCAGTTTCGGTTGGACATTATCTTGGTTCCTCGGGGGCGCGCGCACGCACACGCGGTAGCAAAGCAAGCCAGCGGGGGGCGCCGGCCGGGCGGGAAAGCCACATTGTGGCGGACGGTTGTCGTCCCGTACAGTGACGGAGTTCACCCGTTGCGTACGTTTTCCGCTTCAACCTGCAACTTTTTTATGCCATTTGCCCAGAAAGCTGCCAGATTTGGCGGGCGCGAATGCCGGGACGGCAAATTGCCGCGCCGGGGACAGGCGCACACGGAAAACCTCAAGGGAACGAAGGCCTGAACCATGAAACTCGTCGTCGCGATCATCAAACCGTTCAAGCTCGATGAGGTGCGCCAGGCGCTGACCGCGATCGGCGTCCACGGCATGACGGTGACCGAGGTGAAGGGCTATGGCCGCCAGAAGGGCCACACCGAGATCTATCGCGGCGCCGAATATGTCGTGAACTTCCTGCCCAAGCTTCGGATCGAGATCGCGGTCGATTCCAGCCTCGCCGAACAGGCGGTCAGCGTCATCACCCAGCACGCCCGCACCGGCCAGATCGGCGACGGCAAGATCTTCGTGACGCCGATCGACCACGCCTTGCGCATCCGCACCGGCGAGACCGACAACGACGCGCTCTGAATTTCACCGCCGGCAACGATGCCGGCGCACGCCAGACATCCACACCAAGAAACGACCACACGCCGGGGAATGATGATGGGGGCACGGGCTCTTCGTGCAGCGATATCAGCTGCGCCGATCACTGCTGCAATGCTGCTCGCGTGGGCCACGCCGGCGTCAGCACAAGACTCTGCCAATTCCGGCATCAACGCCGCCGACACCGCCTGGATGATCGTCGCCACCGCGCTGGTGCTGATGATGACGATCCCGGGGCTCGCGCTGTTCTACTCCGGCATGGTGCGCAAGAAGAACGTGCTGGCGACGATGGCGCAGAGCCTCACGGCGGTCGCGATCATTTCGATTCTCTGGGTCGCGTTCGGCTATTCGCTGACCTTCGTCGGCAATGGCCCATGGCTCGGCTCGCTCGACAGCTGGTTCCTGGCGGGCATCACGATGGACAGCGTCAACCCGGCGGCGAAGACCATCCCGGAGGCGCTGTTCATGCTGTACCAGATGACGTTTGCGATCATCACGGTGGCGCTGGTCGCAGGCTCGGTCGCCGACCGCATGCGGTTCTCCGCCTATGTGCTGTTCTCGATCGGCTGGTTCATCTTCGCCTATGTGCCGCTGGCGCATTGGATGTGGGGCGGCGGCTTCCTCGCCCAGGCGGGCGTGCTGGATTTTGCCGGCGGCCTCGTCGTGCATCTCTCCGCCGGCATCAGCGGCCTGGTGGCGGCCAAGGTGATGGGCAACCGGCACGGCTATGGCCATGATAATCTGTCGCCGTTCGACCTGTCGCTCGCCGTGGTCGGCACCGGCCTGCTCTGGGTCGGCTGGTTCGGCTTCAATGGCGGCTCGGCACTGGCGGCCAATTCGCGCGCGGTGTTGGCGATCACCGCGACCCATCTCGCGGCCTGCGCCGGCGCGCTGACCTGGGGCGCGATCGAATGGGCAACGCGGCGCAAGCCGTCGGTGCTCGGCATGATCTCGGGTGCGGTCGCAGGGCTCGGCACCATCACCCCGGCATCCGGTTTCGTGGCGCCGTGGCACGGCATCATCATCGGCATCATCGCCGGTCTGGTCTGCTTCTGGGCCTGCACCTGGCTGAAGCATCGCTTCCAGTATGACGATTCGCTCGACGTGTTCGGCGTCCACGGCATCGGCGGCCTGACCGGCACGCTGCTCGCCGGCATTTTCGCCACCGCGGCGATCGGCGGCACTTCCGGCCTGCTCGAAGGCAACCCGCAGCAGCTGCTGATCCAGCTCTACGGCGTCGCCGTCACGCTGGTCTGGTGCGGCGGCGTCACCTTCGCGCTGCTCAAGCTGGTCTCTGCCTTCGTCCCGCTGCGGGTGTCGATGCAGCAGGAGCTCGAAGGTCTCGACATCTCGCAGCATGGCGAGGCGTTGCAGTAGCAGCCCAGCTCGGCTCATGGGGCGCCGCGATGGCAAACTCGCAAAACAACCCCATGCAAAGGACCCGCGCGGCGCGACGGCACGCGGATAGTTCGGGGCTTGCGCAACACATAAGTGTATGCTTATGTGTCGGCATGATCGAAGCTGACATCTTCAAGGCGCTGGCCGATCCGACCCGACGCAAGGTCTTCGAGAAGCTGGCCGGCGGCAGCCTGAACGCCAGCGCCTTGCGCGACGGATTGGAGATCAGCCAGCCGGCGATGTCGCAGCATCTTGCGGTGCTGCGCGCGGCCGGGCTGGTGCGCGAGCAGCGGCAGGGCCGCTTCGTGAACTACGAGGTCGACCCGGACGGCATCGCCAGCATCGGGACCTGGCTGGCGCGCTACCGCGCCTATTGGCCGAAGCGCATCGAAGCGCTCGCCGACCTGCTGAAGGACATGGATCAATGAGCGACGCAGTGAAGCCTGATCACGCCGACGCAGCTCTGGTGATGGAATACGAACTCGATGCGCCGCCCGAAAAGGTCTGGCGTGCCGTCACGATTCCGGCGCTACGCGAGCGCTGGCTGCCGGATTCCGATCTCGCCGGCGCCGAGCCTGAATCAACGATCACGGGCGAAGAGGTGCGTTACCGGCTGCGCGAGTCCGAGCCGCCGTTTCGCGAAAGCCATGTCACGTTCCGGATCGAGCCGAACGAGGCCGGCGGCACACGGTTTCGCATCATCCAGCAGGCCTGCGAGAGCAAACAGCCGCCCGCGGCCAACAGCAACAACCGCGCCCTGATGCGCGCGGCCTGATCCCAACTTCACCCGCTGAACGTCATCACCTGCAGACATGGAGGTCGCCGATGCGCGACATGATGCAACTCGTCCCCATGGTCGTCGAACAGTCGAGCCGCGGCGAACGCTCCTTCGACATCTATTCCAGGCTGCTGCGCGAGCGCATCATCTTCCTCAACGGCGAGGTCAATGATGCGATGTCCGGACTGGTCTGCGCCCAGTTGCTGTTCCTCGAGGCGGAGAACCCGCACAAGCCGATCAACCTCTACATCAACTCCTATGGCGGCGTGATCACCAGCGGGCTGGCGATGTACGACACCATGCAATTCATCAAGGCACCGGTGCATACGCTCTGCATGGGCACCGCGCGCTCGATGGGATCGTTCCTGCTGATGGCCGGCGAGCCCGGTCACCGCGCCGCGCTGCCCAACGCCAGCCTCCACGTGCATCAGCCGCTCGGCGGCTTCCAGGGCCAGGCCTCCGATATCCTGATCCACGCGACCGAGATGCAGGAGACCAAGCGGCGCATCACCCGGCTCTATGCGCAGCATTGCAAGCGCACCGAGGCGGACGTGGAGCGGACCCTGGACCGCGATCACTTCATGTCGGCGCAGCAGGCGCTCGAATGGGGGCTGATCGACAAGGTGTTTTCCGAACGCGACGCCGCCTAATCCCCCGGCAGCACCTTATTTAAATACCTGCGCCTGCACCGCTGCTGGGCAGAATTGTGTTCGGACCCTGTCTTGCTCACGAATTGAGCCGGCCTGATTAGATTTTAGGCGCGACGGAATAGCGCAGCGGCACACCATTCCCGCAATGCGGGAAAATATCCGGATTCATAATCCATTAGCGAACTCCGACCGGTTGGCACGGCATTTGATTCTAAGGGTCCCGGCTGTGCCCGCGTAGTGGAAGTCCTCCGCGTGGTGAACCTCAGTCGAAACTCCCGGTGTCCGTTCGCACCGGGCCCAAGCGGGGATTAGGACTCATGAAAATTGTTATGGCGATCATTAAGCCATTCAAGCTGGAAGAGGTCCGTGACGCCCTGACCGCCATTGGCGTTCACGGTCTCACGGTGACGGAAGTCAAAGGCTACGGCCGTCAGAAGGGCCACACGGAAATCTATCGCGGCGCCGAATATGCCGTGAGCTTCCTGCCCAAGATCAAGATCGAAGTCGCAGTCAACTCCGATCAGGTCGACAAGACCATCGACGCCATCACCTCCGCCGCCAAGACCGGACAGATCGGCGACGGCAAGATCTTCGTCATCAGCCTCGAACACGCCGTGCGCATCCGCACCGGCGAGGCCGATGCCGCGGCCCTTTGATTTCGCGCTCAAACCTTAAGACCTCAGGAGTGAAATAACATGACGTTCAAGCGTCCCTATGGCGCGGGACTGGCGGCCCTTGCAGTCGGCCTGTTCGCCGCGACCGCCGCCTACGCCGAGCCAACCGTCAACAAGGGCGACAACGCCTGGATGCTGACCTCGACGGTGCTGGTGCTGTTGATGACCATCCCGGGCCTCGCGCTGTTCTATGGCGGCCTCGTCCGCTCCAAGAACATGCTCTCGGTGCTGGCGCAGGTTTTCTACACGGTCTGCCTCGTCACCGTGCTCTGGGCTCTCTACGGCTACAGTCTCGCTTTCACTGGCGGCTCCGACTTCATCGGCGGCTTCTCCAAGGCCTTCCTGATGGGCGTCACGCCGGACTCGAAGGCTGCGACCTTCTCGGTCGACGCCAACATCTCCGAACTCGTCTATATGTGCTTCCAGATGACCTTCGCGGCGATCACGCCGGCCCTCATCGTCGGCGCCTTCGCCGAGCGCATGAAGTTCGCGGCGATCGCGCTGTTCATCCCGCTCTGGGTGACGCTGATCTACTTCCCGATCGCGCACATGGTCTGGTACTGGCCGGGCCCGGACGCGATCCAGGATGCCGCCAAGGCGCTCGCCGCTGCGGCTGACGGTGCGGCGAAGACCGCGGCGCAGGCCAAGCTCGACGAGATCAACGCCGATGCCGGCTGGATCTTCAAGAAGGGTGCAATCGACTTCGCCGGCGGCACCGTCGTGCACATCAACGCGGGCATCGCCGGCCTGGTCGGCGCGCTCCTGATCGGCAAGCGCACCGGCTACGGCAAGGAGCTGATGGCTCCGCACTCGCTGACCATGACCATGATCGGCGCCTCGCTGCTCTGGGTCGGCTGGTTCGGCTTCAACGCCGGTTCGAACCTCGAAGCCAATGGCGGCGCTGCGCTCGCCATGACCAACTCCTTCGTGGCGACGGCCGCGGCGGCGCTGGCCTGGATGTTCGCGGAATGGATCATCAAGGGCCATCCCTCGCTGCTCGGCGCGCTCTCGGGCGCGGTCGCGGGCCTCGTCGCGGTGACGCCGGCGGCCGGCTATGCCGGTCCGATGGGCGCCATCGTGCTCGGCCTCGTGGTCGGCGTGGTCTGCCTGTTCTTCTGCACGGTCGTGAAGAACGCGCTCGGCTATGACGACTCGCTCGACGTGTTCGGCGTCCACTGCGTCGGCGGCATCGTCGGCGCGCTCGGCACGGGCATCCTGGTCAACCCGGCCCTCGGTGGCGCCGGCATCATCGACTACACCGCGATCCCGCCGAAGGTCGCCGATTACGACTTCGCGGCGCAGATGATCTCGCAAGTTTGGGGCGTCTGCACCACGCTGGTGTGGTCGGGCATCGGTTCGGCGATCCTCTACAAGATCGTCGACGTGATCGTCGGCCTGCGCGCCAACGTCGAGACCGAGCGTGAAGGCCTCGACATCACCGAGCACACGGAGCGCGCGTACAACATGTAGAATTAACGGCCCTTGAGGGCCGTTAATTCGGGGGTTCTCCCGGGGCGCGACCTCCCCAAGCGGTCGTTCCCAGAACTACGGTCCGGGCACATACCCGGCAATGTCCGGGCCGTTGAGGGGCTCCAGCGCAAGTTGGAGCCCCTTTCTTTTTTCTCCGGCTTGAGAAAATAATGTCGGAATTACCTGCCATTGTGGAATGACAGGCTACGAACAACGAAACCGACAACAAAAACGGGAGGACGTCATGAAGGTGCAGGGCAGGTGCTACTGCGGCAACGTGCGCTACGAGGCCGAGGGCGAACCGATGATGGCGGCGCAATGCCTGTGCCGCGAATGCCAGTACATCACCGGCGGCGGCCCGAACATGTTCATGGCAATGCCGACCACCGGCTTCAAATACACCGCAAGCCAGCCCAAGCAGTTCACCCGCAAGGATCTCGAGCGCGCGGTGACGCGCGAGTTCTGCCCGGAATGCGGCACCCATCTGGTGACCAAGGTGCCGGGCCTGCCCGCCACCATCCTGAAGGTCGGCACCTTCGACGATCCCAGCGTGTTCACCCCGCAGATGACGATCTACACCTGCGACAAGCAGACCTTCCACCACATTCCGGACGGCAAGCCGTCATTCGAGAAGCTGCCGGCGCGGTAGTCGTCACACATCGGGTGGCGTAGCCCGGATGAAGCGCAGCGCAATCCGGGTCAGGCCGATCCGCCGACGAAACGGCCCCGGATTTCGCTTCGCTTCATCCGGGCTACGCCGTCGCGCAAATAGCATTTGAGGATATCGGCAGGCGACAGCGACGTGAGGCTCTCCTGACGGCGCGGCGGTGGATCATGTCTCGGTGCAATTTTGGGTTCGATTTTTTGCGGTCGACGCTGATATCACGCGCCGGCCCATCGCGGGCGCCGCCGATGGTTAATCGCGTCTTAACCTCGCCCTATCTATGGTGATTTGATCGGTTTACGGTCGGCGCCCCACTCCTCCGACCGCAGTGAAAGTGCTGGCATTTCAATCATGGCAATGACCGCCTCATCCGGCTTGGCGCAGGGCGCCGCCGATGCCGCATCCGCCGGCCAGGCCGAGCGTTCTCCATTCGTGCGTACCACCGAGTTGCTGGCGCCGTATCAACCGGCTAAGCCATTGATTACGCTATCGGTCGGCGAGCCGCAGCACCCGGTGCCCGATTTCGTCGGGCCGGTGCTCGCCAAGCACACTGCCGAGTTCGGCCGCTACCCGATGGCCAAGGGCATCGAGCCGTTCCGCCGCGCGGCCGCGACCTGGCTCTCCAGCCGGTTCCAATTGCCGCGCCCGATCGATCCGGAGAACGAGGTGCTGGTGCTGAACGGCAGCCGCGAGGGGCTGTTCTTTGCCGCGATCACGGCGGCACGCACGGTCTCGCCGCGCAAGGGCCGCCCCGCGGTCCTGATGCCGAACCCGTTCTATCCGGCCTACGGCGCCGGCGCGCGCGCCGCCGGTTGCGAGCAGATCCATCTGCCGACCACGCTCGCCAACGGTTTCCTGCCCGATCTCGATGCGATCGACGAGGCGACGTGGGCGCGCACAGTGGCGTTCTTCATTGCCTCGCCGGCCAATCCGCAGGGCTCGGTCGCCTCACGCGCCTATTTCACGCGGCTGAAGCAGCTCGCCGATCGCCACGGCTTCATGATCCTCTCCGACGAGTGCTATTCGGAGATCTACACCCGCGAGGCACCGGGCAGCATGCTGGAATGCGCCGGACCCGACTTCACCAATGTGGTCGCGTTCCAGTCGCTGTCGAAGCGCTCGAACCTGCCCGGCATGCGCGTCGGCTTCGCCGCCGGCGACCGGAAGTTTCTCGCCGCATTCCTCGAGCTGCGCAATGTCGCAGCGCCACAGGTGCCGGTGCCGCTGCAACATGTCGCGGTCGCCGCCTATGGCGACGAGGCGCATGTCGAGGAGAACCGCAGGCTCTATCGCATCAAGTTCGATTTCGCCGACCAGATCCTCGGCAACCGCTACGGCTACAAGCGTCCCGCCGGCGGCTTCTGCGTCTGGCTCGACGTCTCCGATCGCGGCGGCGACGAGGAGACGACGGTCAGACTGTATCGCGATGCCGGCGTTCGCGTGATTCCCGGCAGCTATCTGGCGCGCCAGCAGAGCGACGGTTCCAATCCGGGCGCGGGCTATATCCGCCTTGCGCTGGTCTCCGACAGTGAATCAACGGCCGAGGCGATGCATCGCCTGGTCGAAACCCTGGGTTAATCGCGAAGCGCGAAGATTGAGTATGCCTGCGATCGAACGTGTCATCCCCCTGGTCGGCCATCTGCCGCTCTCGTTGCGCGAGGCGCTGGCGCGGCGGCTGCGCGAACTCACCGGGCTCGGCCTGATCGCGCTGTCGGGCGCCATCACCGCTGCGCTGATGACCTGGTCGGTGCAGGATCCGTCACTGAGCCACGCCACCTCCCGCGCGATCCGCAACGTGCTCGGCTATCCCGGCGCGATCGGCGCCGATCTCCTGATGCAGATCCTCGGGCTCGGCGCCATCATGCTGCTGCTGCCGGTCGCAGTGTGGGGCTGGCGGATGTTGACGCATCGGCCGTTCGACCGCGAGGCACTGCGGCTTGGCTGCTGGATCCTGTGCACGGTGATCGCGGCCGGCTTTGCCAGCTGCTGGCCGCACAACACCGCATGGCCGCTGCCGACCGGGCTCGGCGGCGTGGTTGGCGACGCCTTGCTGCGCGCGCCGGCCGTGGTGTTCGGACCGCCCGGCTTCATCTATCGCGTCGTGCTCGGCTTGATCCTGTTCGTCGCGATGGCGGCCTGCTTCCTGTTCGCCTGCGGCTGGGGCGCCAAGGAGCAGGACGAGGAGCTGACGCCGATCTCCGACGACGACGAGCCGTTCGTCGAGGAGGAAGACAACGACCGCAGCTCGGTCTCGCTGGGCTGGCTGTTCCACGCGCTGATGAGCGCGAAAGCGCGGCTCGGCTGGCTGTTCGCCACCGCCTATAAATCGCTGGTGTCGAGCGGCACGCAGGGCCGCAGCGCGGCGTTCGAGCGCCAGGAGCCCAATATCGGCGGCGGCCGCGCGGCGCCCTCGATCGCGCCGGCGCGTGACGATCACGACGAGGACGAGCCTGAGGCCTTCGACGACGAGGAAGAAGAGGACGACGAGGAGGAAGCTCCCGCCGCCCGTGCGCCGCGCAAGAAGGCCGAGCCGAAGCCGAAAAAGAAGAATTCCGACAAGTTCGAGCTGCCGTCGGTCTCGGTACTCAGCGCGCCCAAGGCGAGCGACCGCCAGCCGCTGAGCAAGGCCGAGCTGGAGAACAATTCGCGCGCGCTGGAAGGCGTGCTGCAGGATTTCGGCGTGCGCGGCGAGATCGTCAAGGCCAATCCGGGCCCGGTGGTCACGCTGTACGAGCTGGAGCCCGCGCCCGGCATCAAATCGTCACGCGTGATCGGACTGTCCGACGACATCGCCCGCTCGATGAGCGCGCTGTCGGCCCGCGTCGCCGTGGTCGCCGGTCGCAACGCGATCGGCATCGAGCTGCCGAATGCGCATCGCGAGAAGGTCTATCTGCGCGAGCTTCTGGTCGCGAAGGAGAGCACCGAGTCGGTGGCGAAACTGCCGCTGTGCCTCGGCAAGACGATCGGCGGCGATCCCGTCATCATCGACCTCGCGCGCACGCCGCATATGCTGATCGCCGGCACCACCGGCTCCGGCAAATCGGTCGCGATCAACACCATGATCCTGAGCCTGGTCTACCGGCTGCGGCCGGACCAGTGCCGCCTGATCATGGTCGATCCGAAGATGCTCGAACTCTCCGTCTATGACGGCATCCCGCATCTCTTGACGCCCGTCGTCACCGACCCGAAGAAGGCGGTGGTCGCGCTGAAATGGGCTGTGCGCGAGATGGAAGAGCGCTACAAGCGGATGGCCAAGCTCGGCGTCCGCAACATCGACGGCTACAATGCACGCCTGGTCGAAGCCAAGGCCAAGGGCGAAGAGCTGACGCGCACCGTGCATACCGGCTTCGACAAGGAGACCGGCAAGGCGATCTACGAGGAAGAGAAGCTCGACCTCGAGCCGCTGCCCTATATCGTCATCATCGTCGACGAGATGGCCGACCTGATGATGGTCGCCGGCAAGGACATCGAAGGCGCGGTCCAGCGCCTGGCGCAGATGGCGCGCGCCGCCGGCCTGCATGTGATCCTCGCCACACAGCGCCCGTCGGTCGACGTCATCACCGGCACGATCAAGGCCAACTTCCCGACCCGCATCGCCTTCCAGGTGACGTCGAAGATCGACAGCCGCACCATCCTCGGCGAGATGGGCGCCGAGCAGCTGCTCGGCCAGGGCGACATGCTCTACATGGCAGGCGGCGGCCGCATCAGCCGCGTGCACGGCCCGTTCGCCTCCGACGAGGAAGTCGAGAAGGTGGTGCGTCACCTCAAGACGCAAGGCGCCCCGGAATATCTCGAAGCCGTCACCGCGGAAGAGCCGACCGACGAGGACGGCGCCGTGTTCGATGCCACCGGCATGGGTGGCGACGGCGGCGGCGATCTGTTCACGCAGGCGGTTGCGATCGTCAAGCGCGACCGCAAGGCATCGACCTCCTACATCCAGCGCCGGCTGCAAATCGGCTATAACCGCGCCGCCTCGCTGATGGAGCGGATGGAACTTGAGGGCATCGTGGGACCGGCGAATCACGCCGGAAAGCGCGAAATCCTGGTCGGGGAGGAAGAAGGCCAGTTCTGATCGGGGATGATCATCACGGAAAAACCATATCTCCCTCGGAAGAGGCGGGATAAAATCCGGCCAAGCGGGACGAGCGTCGAACAGAGACCTGACATATCTGATGGCAAAACACCTCATTGACCGCGGCAGGCGCACTGCGCTGGCTGTTCTCGTCACCGCCGCGATCGCCGGCGCCGCGACGGCGCAGAATGCGCCGACGACGCCGAAACCCGCACCCAAGTCAGCGGCGAAGAAGGACGCCGGCGCGCAGAGCAATGCGGACAAGGGCCCGACCACCACGGGCGCAACCCAGCCGCCGCCGGATCCGGTGATCCCCGATCCGCGTCGCAACGTGCCCGCGAACATCTTCCAGACCTTCGACGCCAACCAGAAGGCGCAGGCCGCCAAGGTCTCGGCCTATCTGTCGTCGCTGCAGACGCTGGTCGGGAATTTCGTCCAGGTCGGCCCCGACGGCACCAAGACCAAGGGCGATTTCTACATCCAGAAGCCCGGCAAGCTGCGCTTCGAATATGACAATCCGAGCACCATCGAGGTGATCGCCGACGGCTCGTCGGTCGCGGTGCGCGACCGCAGGCTCGCCACCCAGGACGTCTATCCGCTGTCGCAGACCCCGCTGCGCTATCTGCTGTCGGACCGCATCGATCTGATGAAGGACACCAACGTCATCAGCGTCACCGCCGATGACGTGTTCATCAGCATCACGATCGAGGAGAAGCAGGCGCTGGTCGGCACCAGCCGCTTCCTGCTGATGATCGGCGCCAAGGACGGCAAGCTCAAGCAGTGGACCGTCACCGACCCGCAGGGCTACGACACGACGGTTGCGGTCTACAATCTCGACGCGACACAGAAGCCCGATCCGGGCCTGTTCAAGATCGACTTCACGACCTATCCGGGGTCGTCGCCGGGCTAACGACAGTGCCGTAGGGTGGGCAAAACGCAGCGTGCCCACCACTGCTTGCGAGCTCTTGATGGTGGGCACGTCGCTGCGCTCCTTTGCCCACCCTACGCACCGTTGCTGTGGACAAAGCGCCAACCCGCATCGAGAACCGTGCTAAGACGCGGCTCTCATGCGGTTCTCCGTCACCACCTGGAACATCAACTCGGTGCGCCTGCGCATCGACATCGTCGCCAAATTCCTGAAAAGCGCGCGGCCGGATGTGCTGTGCCTGCAGGAGACCAAGTGCATCGACGATGCGTTTCCGCTGAAGCGCTTCAAGCGGCTCGGCTATGAGCACGTCGCGCTGAACGGACAGAAGGGCTATCACGGCGTCGCCATCGTCTCGCGGCTGCCGTTCGAGACGACCGACATCAGGACGTTCTGCAACAAGATCGATTCGCGGCATATCTCGGTGTCCTTCGGCGACAAGGCGCAGCTTTCAAAACCGCTGGTGCTGCATAATTTCTACGTGCCGGCCGGCGGCGACATTCCCGATCCCGCACTCAATCCGAAGTTCGAGCACAAGCTGCAATTCCTCGACGAGATGAAGGCGTGCGAGCCGCTGCATCCGCGCGGCGACGACCGCCACATCCTGGTCGGCGACCTCAACGTCGCGCCGCACGAGAATGACGTGTGGTCGCACAAGCAACTGCTGAAGGTGGTTTCGCACACGCCGGTCGAGACCGAGAAGCTGCTCGCAGCCCAAGCGCATGGCGAATGGTTCGACATCGCGCGCGAACGAATCCCGCTGTCGGAAAAGGTCTACACCTGGTGGAGCTACCGCGCCGCGGACTGGACCGTCGGCGATCGCGGCCGCCGGCTCGACCACATCTGGGTCTCGCGCGCGCTGAAGGATCAGGTCAGCGATTTCAGGATCACCCGCGACGCCCGCAGCTGGGAGCGTCCGTCGGATCATGTGCCGGTGACCGCGGTGATGGAGGTTTGACGCCGCATCAACGCGAAGCTTGTCCGTCATCCTGAGAGCTTGTGACGGATTCGGCTCCTGCGGAGTTTTTGGCGGCTGTTCGTCGCAGCAATTGGCAGGTTTGAGTTCGAGTTCGGCGATGACCCGTTGTTTAGGCTCTGGAGAGGCGGTTGCCTTGCAGGATGTTGTTGACGAGGGCGTACCAGAGCACGACGGCACGGACCTTTTCGATGCCGCGCACGGTCAATTGCCGCAGGTCCCAATTGCGCCAGCGGGCATGGATGCACTCGCAGATCGACCGGGACCTGTATCGGGCCTTGCCCTCTTCGCTCGCCATTCGCGCACGCCAGGCCAACACCCCCGGACCGTCGCCGCGCCGCGGTAGATAGGGATCGGTACCGTGCTTGGATTGAGTGGGCGGACAAAAGATATCGATGCCCTCGGCATAGGCCCATTCGATGTCCTCGGCACTGCCAAAGCCGCCATCGACGAGATGGTCCTTGGGCAACCCTCCGGGGCCGCGCACGCTGCCGCTCCAGCATGGGGCGCATCAGGCCGCGATCGGATCCGATGTTGCAAATTCTGGTGTCGACGACGATCTGCTCCCCGGCCACGCTCGTCACCTGCACGTTGTAGGCGGGGCGGAAGCCGCCGTTCGCCATCTTCATGACCCGTGCATAGGCGTCCGTCGTGGAGGCCCGCGGCTCCTTCGGCGTCTTGCCGTTGCCGCGACTTTCTTCGCGCTCCTTGCGCTGCTGCTTGATCTCGGCGAGCGCCGTCTGCGCCGCCTTCACCCGCGCGCTGCGTTCCCGCGCGGCCCGCTCCTTGGCTGCCCGGGCACGCTTATTGCTGGCGTCCGAGCGTGTGTCGACCTCGCGCTTGAGGTCTTCCACCACGGCCTCAGCCTGCGCCAAATGCTTATCCAGCGTCGCCTCGCGCCGGAACGAGGCCGCCCCGGCGCTGGCCCGGACCCGCATGCCATCCTGCGCCAAGGTCTCCAGATCGACGAGACCGGCCTTTGCCAACGCTGCCAGATGCTCACTGAGCAGTCGGTCAAGCAGATCGGCGTTGCCGACCCGGAAGTCCGCCAGCAGGTGATAGTTCACCGACACCCCGCCGCACAGCCAGCGATAGGCATCGTGGCTCTCGCACAGCCGCTCCAACGCCCGCGCGCTGCCAACGCCTTCGCTGGCGGCATAGAGCCACAGCGCCAGCAAAAGCCGGGGCGAGGTCGCGGGGTGACCGGGACGATCGCCGCGAGCCTTGATCCGGTCCTCCAACTCACTCAGATCAAGCTCTTCGACATAAGACCAAATCAGCCGCACCGGATGGTCTTCCCCGATCAGGCTCTCAATATCAACCGCTCGCAGCGCAATCTGGTCGCGCTGGGGCTCACGCAGCCGCGGAGCGCCGGGCAAGCCCGCTTCGGCTGGTGGCTTCGCCTGCTCCGGCAGGTCCCCAAACAACTCATCGGCAGCCAACATCACCTCCCGCGAATCCATCATCGCCAGAGAATCACACCGCGCCGGCTTTCGGCTATAATGCTCGCTGAAACCCCAAAAAAATCACACCCTCTGAGGAGCGCGGAACGCGCGTCTCGAAGGATGAATCGGCCCGACTGGTGGCCGTCGACCCTTCGAGACGCGCGCAAGAGCGCGCTCCTCAGAGGGTGACGGGTAAATAAGCGGCAGCTACGTGCTCAGCTTCCCGCCCGCCATCAGAATATCGCTGGCGAGCTGGCTGGTGCGCAGCGCGAGTTCGTCGCGCAGGCGGCGGGCGGCGGCGGGATCGCTTTCCAGCACGCGCTGGAACAGGCTGCGCGCGACGCGGATCACCGAGCCGCGCTCCAGCGCGGTCGCGGTCGACGGCCGCTTCATCGCGACGATCAATGCGAGCTCGCCGATCAGTGCGCCGGGACCGGCGATGATCTCGGCGCCGCCTTCCTCGACGCGGAAGGTGCCGCGCTGCACGACATAGCCGGCGTCCGCCGTGTCGCCGGTCTTGAACAGCACTTCGCCTGCGTTGAAGTCGCGTTGCTCGGAGCCGATCGCCAGCATGCGCAAGGAACTGTCGCCCAACAGACGCATCGTCGGGACCCGCTCGAGCAGGGCTACGTCATCATCGATCGACATTCAGGTCCGGTAACCGCGGTGCGCCTCGATTTCACGAATCGTTGAGCGCGAAGCGTATCACGGCACCAGCTTGTAGCCACCGGCTTCCGTGACCAGGATTTCCGGGTTGGCGGCGTCCTTCTCGATCTTCTGGCGGAGGCGGTAAATGTGGGTTTCCAGCGTGTGGGTGGTGACGCCGGAATTGTAGCCCCAGACTTCCTGGAGCAGGGTCTCGCGCGACACCGGCATCTGGCCGGCGCGGTAGAGGAAGCGCAGGATCGCGGTTTCCTTCTCGGTCAGCCGCACCTTCCTGGCGTTGGCACCGGTCAGCATCTTCGAGCCGGGCCGGAACGAGTAGGGGCCGACCGAGAATACCGCGTCCTCGCTGGCCTCATGCTGGCGCAGCTGGGCCCGGATCCGGGCCAGCAGCACCGCGAAGCGGAACGGTTTTGCCACGTAGTCGTTGGCGCCGCTTTCCAGCCCCAGGATCGTGTCGGAATCGGTGTCATGGCCGGTCAGCATGATGATCGGGGCCTTGAAGCCGCCCTTGCGCAGGCTGCGGACCACTTCGCGGCCGTCGGTGTCGGGCAGGCCGACATCCATCAGAACCAGATCGGGGGAATTGGCTTTGGCGGCAGTGGCGCCCTTGGCGCCGGTGTCGACTGCGGAGGCTTCGAATTCCTCGTGCAGGGACAGCTGCTCGACCAGCGTATCGCGCAGATCGGTATCGTCATCCACGATCAAGATCTTGCGGGCATTGGCCATAGGTACATCCTTCGGGGCGGGGCGGTCAGAAGCGGAGGGCGCTTAGGGCCGTAACATCGGCTAGATATGTGCTCAGGTAGGCGATTGTTACCGATTCACAAGGCAACGCAGTCTACCTCAAATCCGGCGGGGCAGGACGTGAATGTCCTGTAATGCCGGGAGATAGAATGTTTGGGGCGTTCAAGGCAAGTTCAGTTTTGAACAATTCTTAAGGGAAGGTCAGCCATTTCAATCACTTATATGACAGCCAAACGTGATCGCCCGCTCTCCGCCATCGAGGTCCGGGCGGCCGCCGGCGATCCGCGCCGGGGCTGGCTGACAGCCGATGGCTGGACGATTCCCGTGGCGCTTGGACGCGGCGGAATCCTCGCCAACAAGCGCGAGGGCGACGGCGGCACGCCGCGCGGCATCTTCCATCCAAGGCAATTGTGGTGGCGCGCCGATCGGCACCGGCGCCCGGTGACCTTGCTGCCGACGCGGCCGATCCGCCGCGAGGACGCCTGGTGCGAAGATCCCGCCGACCGCCACTACAACCAGCCGATCCGGCTCGACCGCGAGCAGGCCGGCGACCGCCTGACCCGCGAGGATCATCTCTACGACTTCATCGTCGAGATCGATCACAACGCCGCGCCGCGTATCGCCGGCCGCGGCAGCGCCGTGTTCCTGCATCTGGCGCGGCCGAATTTTTCGCCGACCGCGGGCTGCGTCTCGATGACCAAGGCCTCGATGCTGCGGCTGTTGCGGCGGATGTCGCCAAAGACAAAGATCGTGATCGGGTAGATCCAACCTCTCCTGTCATTGCGAGCGAAGCGAAGCAATCCATCGCCCCGCAAATGCGGAAGCATGGATTGCTTCGTCGCTATCGCTCCTCGCAATGACGGGGCTGAGAGCTTTATGATATGGCAAGACCAATGCAGTTGGGACTTCAACCATGCTCGACAACAACCAGATCGCCGCCGCCGCAAAAGTCCTGAGCGAGCACTGGCGCGCGGGAACGAAACTCGGCGCGCTCGATAGCGCCATACGGCCGCGCGATCGCGCCGAGGGCTATGCGGTGCAGGCCCAGCTGGGAAAGACCTCGCGCGAAAAACTGTTCGGCTGGAAGATCGCGGCGACCAGCGCGGCCGGCCAGAAGCACATCAATGTCGCGGGGCCGCTGGCCGGACGCATCCTCGCCGAGACGGTGCTACCGGATGGCGGCACCGCGTCGATGACCGGCAACGAGATGCGGGTCGGCGAGCCGGAATACGCCTTCCGCATGGCGCACGATCTCGCGCCGCGCGCGACGCCCTACGGCGTGCAGGACGTTTTGGACGCAGTCGGCACGCTGCATCCGGCGATCGAGATTCCGGATTCGCGGTTCGCCGATTTCGTCTCCGCCGGCGAGGCCCAGCTGATCGCCGACAATGCCTGCGCGCATCTGTTCGTGCTCGGAGCAGCAACGTCAGCCGACTGGCGTGCGATCGACCTGGTCGAAGAGCGCCCGACCATCACGCTGCGCGGCGAGCGTTACATCGGGCACGGCAAGAACGTGCTCGGCGATCCCCGTGTCGCGCTCACCTGGTGCGCCAACGAGCTGCGCGCACTTGGGCTGACGTTGCGGGCAGGGGAGGTGGTCACCACAGGCACCTGCCATCCGCCACTGCCGATCGCCGCGGGTGATGCGTTCGCTGCCGATTTCGGCGCGATCGGCAAGGTGTCGGTGAAGTTCGCGTAGGCAGCGCACGCGCCGCACATACCGCTGTCGTCCCTGCCTGGTGCGCAATTGCGTACCAGGCAGGGACAACATCTCATTTGGGGTCACCATCGGGCTGAGACCGCTGGTCAGTGATGATCGCCAACACCGTCATCCTGAGGTGCGAGCGGAGCGAGCCTCGAAGGATGCACGGCCCGGCCGGTGGCCGTCGATCCTTCGAGACGCCGCTTCGCGGCTCCTCAGGATGACGGGTTTACGGACCAAGCGAACGCCGCAACGCCACTACGCGTGCGGCACCGTACGCGTGCCGAAGATCGCCGAGCCCACCCGCACATGGGTCGCACCCATCGCGATCGCCACCGCGAAATCGGCGCTCATGCCCATCGAGAGATTCTTCAAGCCGTTGCGCGCGGCGATCTTGGCGCAGAGTGCGAAATGCGGCGCCGGCGCCTGGTCGACCGGCGGGATGCACATCAGTCCTGAAATCTGCAGGCCATATGCCTCGCGACACGCCGCGATGAAGGTATCGGCGTGCTGCGGCGCGACGCCGGCTTTCTGCGGCTCCTCGCCGGTGTTGATCTGGACGAACAGGTCCGGGTGTTTCCCTTGATTTTTGATTTCCTTGGCTAACGCTTCGCAAATGCTGGCGCGGTCGACCGAATGGATCGCATCGAACAGCGCGACGGCCTCCTTGGCCTTGTTCGATTGCAGCGGCCCGATCAGGTGAAGCTTCAGTCCGGGATGAGCCTGGATTAACTCCGGCCATTTGCCCTTGGCTTCCTGCACGCGATTTTCGCCAAATACGCGCTGTCCGGCGCCGACAATCGGCAAAATTGCGTCGGCCGCGAATGTCTTCGACACCGCGATCAAGGTCACCGAGGCGCGGTCGCGCCGCGCTTCCTTGCAGGCGTGCGCGATCTCCTGCTCAACGGCGGCGAGACCATGTGGTGAATCAGCCGATAACGGCGCGGTCGGGCTTTGGGTCATGCTTGTGCCGTTCTCTGACAGATGCCGGGGTTGGCTCGAATTTTACCAAATTCGGGAAAGGCTTTTTGAAGCCCTGCATTCTACCTTGGCGCACGGGCAAGGGACTAGAATGTCGGGCGTCACTTTCAACCGCAACCGGATCAAACTCAAGAAGGTTCTGGGCATTCGCGCCCGGCTGGCCTTGCTTGCGCTGATGCTGGTCGCGCCCCTGATGCTCGATCGGATCCGCACGCTGGAGAATTTCCGCACCTCGCAGATCGCGCAGGCCGCGGCCGGCTACGCCAACCTCACCGCGCACGCCGCCGAAACCCAGCGCGAAGTGGTCTCCTCGGTCGAGACCATGCTGAAATCCGCCGCCTATATCCGCGCCTCCGGCGGCATCGCGCAGAGCTGTGAGGTGCTGCGCGCCAGCCTGCCGACCGTGCTGCCCTGGATCCGCAGCATCATGTTCGTCTCGAGGGACGGGCTGGTGCAGTGCTCGACCCTCAACGTCCAGGTCGGCCTCAATGTCGGCGACCGCGAATATTTCAAGAAAGCGCAGGACAATCGCGGCTTCGTGTTCAGCGATTACCTGCGCGGCCGGACCAACGGTCGTCCCATGATGATGGCGGCCTATCCGGTGGCCGCGATCAATCCGGAGCAGGATGCCGTCGTCGTCGCCGGCATCAACATCGACTGGCTGTCGCAGATCATGGCCAATCTCGGCGGCCAGCCCGGCATGTCGGCGGTCCTCGTCGACTCGACCGGCGTCGTGATCGCAGCACCCGCGGATCATGCCAGCCTGATCGGCCGCTCGCTCGACACCATCCCGTTGATGGCGGCGATTGCCGAGAAGGCGCTGAGCTACGACGAACCATCAGGCTCGGTGTCATTCACCGCATCCGACGGCGCCCAGCGCACTCTGAGCTTCGCGCGCATCGCCGGCACGCAGTCACGGCTGATCGTCAGCATGGACGAGGCCAAGGTGACGGCGGCGATCAACCGCGAGATCCGCACCGCCTATCTGCAGCTCGGCTTCGTCTGCCTGTTCGTGCTGTTGGGTGCGCTGGTCGGCGCGGAGCGGCTCGTCATCCATCCGATCGAGCTGATGACCAGCATGGCGCGACGGTTCGGCGAAGGCGACTGGTCGGCGCGCGTCGCCAAGCACAAGCTGCCGGCGGAATTCGTGCCGCTGGCGCGCGCCTTCAACGCGATGGCGGCACAGCTCAGCCAGCGCGAGCGCGAGCTCGTCGCCTCCAACGACCGTCTCACCGTGATGGCCTCGATCGACGCGCTGTCCGGCCTCGCCAACCGCCGTGGCTTCCAAAGCCGGCTCGATTTCGAGTGGATGCGGGCACAGCAATATGAGTGCGAGCTGTCGCTGATGATGATCGATGTCGATCACTTCAAGCTCTACAACGACACCTACGGCCATCCCGAAGGCGACGCCTGCCTGACCCGGATCGGCGAAACGCTGGCCGGAATCGCCGCCGACACGATGGGCTTTGCCGGCCGCTATGGCGGCGAGGAATTCTGCCTGCTGCTGCCGAATACCGACGCCGCGCATGCGCTCGCGATCGGCGAGACGGTGCGTACCGCGGTCCTTGGCCTCGCCGTACCGCATGCGCCGTCGAGCCATTGCGTCGTCACCGTCAGCGTCGGCGTCGCGACCACAAAGCCGAACGAGACCCAGCGCCCCGGCGATCTGATCGAAGCCGCCGACGCCGCCCTCTACGCCGCCAAGCGCCGCGGCCGCAACGCCGTGATCGAGCACGGCTTCCTGCAGACGCTCGATGAAGCCGGGATGGCGCTGGCGAGCTAACTGCATCGCCCGGTGCAGGCGGGGCAGCATCGCGAGTTCATCCGTCGCGCAACCGGGAAAATGACGCTGGTGCTCTCATCGACACGCAGCGCGATCGTACCCATTTTGTAGTCCGGATGCCGCCCGTGACCCGTTCCCGGTGCGTCACTGCTATTAGGTCAATGATGCTGCCCGATAGCCCCTCGTTTGCGAAGTTGCCCGCGCACTTCTACTCACCATCGTGCGGCCATGCTTTGGTCAAAACTGCGTTGAGTGCTTGGCGGGAACATCGACGTCATGACAACGCGATTCTTTGGTGACACTGGATCAGGGGACAGGTCACCACAGCATTCTTGAGGCGCCCTCGGCAAAGGCTTGCGATGGAAAGGGCAACGTTCGACAAAGCCAGGGTCCTCGCTTTTGGCGACGCGCGGAGCATTGCGACCTACGCGGTCGAAATCCTGCTCATTGCCGCGATTTATGGCGGCCTCGCCGAGGCCGCGCGGCTGCTTCCCGCGATCAATCCAACCGCGACACCGCTGTGGCCACCGACCGGGCTTGCGCTCGCGCTGGTCCTGCTGCGCGGCTACCGGGTCTGGCCGGCAATCCTGCTGGGGGCCGTTTCTCCTTACCTTATGGCCGACCGATCGCTCCTGGAGTTTGCCGCCGCCGGGATCGGCAGCCTGCTTGCGGCATGTGCCGGAACTTGGCTGATCGACCGTTGGTCGAACGGCCGCCAGACCTTTGCCACGCCTGTCGGTGTCGTGAAGTTTGCAATCATTTGCTTCGCGCCGACCGCGATCATCAGTTCGACCATCGCGTTGACCGGCTTCGCACTCGCCAACGAATCGAGCTTTTCCGATTCCGTCGTTGCCGGGGTGACCTGGTGGCTTGCCGACGCTGCCGCAGCCTTGGCGATTGCTCCGGTCATCGTGCTCTGGGCGACGATGCCCTTACGCATTCCTTCCAAATGGAGGCTGCTGGAATCGATCGTTGTCCCGGCTCTCGCTGCTATCATCGGGATCGTTGCTTACAGCCCGCTCATTGGTAGCGACCTCGTCAGCACCGACCTCGACGTGTCGCTGCCGCACCGGAGCCTGCTGGGCTTTCTGGTCGTACTCCCCTTGATCTGGGCCGGCCTGCGCGGTGATCGATGCACCGCGTCGACGGCTGCGTTCTTTTTTATCGGAATGGCCGTGTGGGGGTTCTCGGCGGGAAATGATCCATTTCCGAGAACGGATCCGAATGGCGCACTGCTATCCTTGCTCGTGCTCTCGATCACCGTATCGGCAGCTCCCCTTGCCTTGGCTACGGCAATCGCGACGCGACAGACCACGGAAGCCGATCTGCTTTCTGTTCGGGACCAACTGAACGGTCAGCTTGAACGGAAGGCCTTGGCGCTCGACAGCATCAGGCGGCACTTCCAAACCCTTATCGAAGGCGTCGTCGACTATGCGATCTTTGCGCTTGATCGAGAGGGACACGTCACGAGCTGGAACAGCACAGCTCAAAAGATCATCGGCTACAGCTCGGAAGAAATCATCGGCAAGCATTTTGGAATATTTTATCGGCCGGACGAACGCCGCGCGGGTTCGCCGGCACACGCGCTGGAGACGGCAATCGAAAGGGGCAAGTACGACGTCGAGGGTTGGCGCATCAGAAAGAATGGGACGCCATTCTTCATCACGGGCTCCGTTTCGTCGAGCCATGACGACGCAGGACATCTGATCGGCTTCATCAGCATCCTGCGCGACGCAACCGAGCGTCGCGACGCGGAGGAGAAGCTGGTTCAGGCCCGCGAACAGCTCGCGATGTCGCAGAAGATGGAGGCGATCGGCAAGCTGACCGGCGGCATTGCGCACGACTTCAACAATCTATTGATGATCATCGGCGGCAGCGCCCAGATCTTCACGCGCCTGCTCGATCCGAAACTGCCCAAAGCCATCGAAGCCATCCAGACCGCGGCGAAACGCGGCGAGAGCCTCACGCGCCAATTATTGACCTTCTCCCGTCATCAGCATCTCAGCCCGACGGTCGTTGATCTCAATGCGTCCATCAAGAACATGCGGACCATGATCGAGAGCTCACTGCGTGGCAACATCGTGTACAACGAGAACGTCGGGGAGGGCACAGCGTCGGTCAAGGTGGACCTCGCCGAGCTGGAGCTTGCGATCGTCAACATCGCCGTCAATGCGCGCGATGCAATGCCGAACGGCGGCACGTTCACCCTGTCCGTCCATGCGGTGACCGCGAACCAGGAAACCGGCGGCGATCGCCGCGCAAAGGCGTTCTTTGCGATAGCGCTCAGCGATACCGGCACCGGCATTCCGCCACATCTCCTGTCCAAGATGTTCGATCCGTTCTTCACGACCAAGGAAGTCGGCAAGGGGACCGGGCTCGGTCTGTCCCAGGTCTATGGTTTCGCCCACCAGGCGGGCGGAACGGTGACGGCAGATAGCAAGGTTGGTCAGGGAACGACGATTACAATCTACCTGCCGTCCAGTGCAGACGAGCAAACCGCCAGCAAGGACCTCGCCGCCGCCAGAGCAAGACCGAGGCAGCCGCAGCGGCAGACGGTCCTCGTTGTCGACGACAGCCCCGAAGTGGCTGACGTGACATCCTCGCTGTTCGAGCATCTGGGTTATGAAACGATCTATCGGGATTCGGCCGAAGCGGCGCTAAAACTGCTCGATGCCGGCACAAGAATCGATCTCGTCTTCAGCGATATCGTCATGCCCGGAACCATCGATGGCGTCGGGCTCGCGAGAGAAGTGCGGGCGCGCTACCCGGGTTTGCCGATCGCGCTGACAACCGGCTACAGCGATGCTGCGAATGCGGCTCCGCCAAGCCTGAAAATACTCCGCAAGCCGTTCGACACCGAGGCACTGAGAGATTTCATCCAGGATCTCGCGCCTCCGAGATCGGCGCGCTCATCCGTCGTACCTTTGGCGTCAAACACGACCGACGCGTTGCGCAGACATTGACCGGTCGCGCCCCACATAGCGCTGTCATCGCCCGGCTCGACCGGGCGATCCAATATTCCGGAGGCGGCCGTAACTGAGCCGATGGGCCGCGGCGTACTGGGTCACCCGGTCAAGCCGGGTGACGACACCCAGCAGGTTCCTGACGGGGTGCCCAACCCAGCCAACCCCCAACGCACTCCGACGGCGAGCCATGAGTATTTGCCAGCCCCCAAGCCGTTGACCCCATGGGCGTTTTTGTGGCCTAGTCCGCCGTCCCCGGATGGGACCCGAAAATCACCCGAAGCCACCCCGAATTCCTGCGATTTCATGACCGCCGAACGCTACAACGCCCGTGAATCCGAGCCCCGCTGGCAAGCCATTTGGGACGAAAAGGCGATCTTCGCCTCCAAGAACGACGATCCGCGGCCGAAATACTACGTGCTCGAGATGTTTCCCTACCCGTCGGGGCGCATCCATATCGGCCATGTCCGCAATTACACGCTGGGCGACGTGCTGGCGCGATTCATGCGCGCCAAGGGCTTCAACGTGCTGCACCCGATGGGCTGGGATGCGTTCGGCCTGCCGGCGGAGAATGCCGCGATCGAGCGCAAGGTGGCGCCGAAGGCCTGGACCTACGACAACATCGCCGCGATGAAGAAGCAGCTCAAGTCGATCGGGCTGTCGCTCGACTGGAGCAGAGAGTTCGCGACCTGCGACCCCAGCTACTACAAGCATCAGCAGAAGATGTTTTTGGACATGCTGGCTGCCGGCCTCGCCGAGCGCGAGAAGCGCAAGCTGAACTGGGACCCGGTCGACATGACCGTACTCGCCAACGAGCAGGTGATCGACGGCCGCGGCTGGCGCTCGGGCGCCGTTGTTGAACAACGGGAAATGAGCCAGTGGGTGTTCAAGATCACCAAGTACTCGCAGGAGCTCCTGGACGCGCTGGATGGTCTCGACCGCTGGCCCGACAAGGTGCGTCTGATGCAGCGCAACTGGATCGGACGCTCCGAGGGCCTGTTGATCCGCTTCGCGCTGGATCCGGCGACCACGCCGGCGGGCGAGAGTGAGCTGAAGATCTTCACCACGCGGCCGGACACGCTGTTCGGCGCCAAGTTCATGGCGATCTCGGCGGATCATCCGTTGGCGCAGGCGGCTGCGGCGAAGAACCCCAAGCTCGCCGAGTTCATCGCCGACATCAAGAAGATCGGCACCGCGCAGTCGATCATCGACACCGCCGAGAAGCAGGGTTTCGACACCGGCATCAAGGCGGTGCATCCGTTCGACCCGAACTGGAAGCTGCCGGTCTATGTCGCCAACTTCGTGCTGATGGAATACGGCACCGGTGCGATCTTCGGCTGCCCGGCCCACGACCAGCGCGACCTCGACTTCGTCAACAAGTACAATCTCGGCAACACGCCGGTGGTCTGCCCCGAAGGCCAGGACCCAAAGACGTTCGTCATTACTGACGTCGCCTATGACGGCGACGGCCGGATGATCAATTCGCGCTTCCTCGACGGCATGACGATCGACGAGGCCAAGGAAGACGTCGCGAAACGCCTGGAAAGCGAAGTCCGCGGCAATGCGCCGGTCGGCGAGCGGCAGGTGAATTTCCGGCTGCGCGACTGGGGCATTTCACGGCAGCGCTATTGGGGCTGCCCGATCCCGGTGATCCACTGCCCGACCTGCGACGTGGTGCCGGTGCCCGACGACCAGCTGCCGGTGACGCTGCCGGAGGATGTCTCGTTCGACAGGCCGGGCAACGCGCTCGATCACCATCCGACCTGGAAGCACGTCAGCTGCCCGAAGTGCGGGGCTAAGGCGGTGCGCGAAACCGACACGATGGACACCTTCGTGGACTCGTCCTGGTACTTCGCGCGCTTCACCGATCCCTGGAACAAGGATGCGCCGACCACGCTTGCGGTCGCCAACCGGATGATGCCGGTCGACCAGTACATCGGCGGCGTCGAGCACGCGATCCTGCATCTGCTGTACAGCCGCTTCTTCACCCGCGCGATGAAGGCGACCGGCCACATCGACATGTCGGAGCCGTTCGCCGGCATGTTCACCCAGGGCATGGTGGTGCACGAGACCTACCAGAAGGCCGATGGCGCCTGGGTCACCCCGGCCGAGGTGAAGATCGAGGTTGATGGTAACGCCCGCCGCGCGGTGCTGCTGGCGACCGGCGAGGACATCGAGATCGGCCCGATCGAGAAGATGTCGAAGTCGAAGAAGAACACCGTCGACCCCGACGACATCATCGCAAGCTACGGCGCCGACGTGGCGCGCTGGTTCATGCTGTCGGACTCGCCGCCGGATCGCGACGTGATCTGGAGCGACGAGCGCGTGCAGGGCGCCGCCCGCTTCGTGCAGCGGCTGTGGCGGCTGGTCAACGAATCGGCCGAGATCGCCAAGCTGGCACCGGCGGCGCGACCGGGCACCTTCGGGCCCGAAGCGCTGGCGCTGCGCAAGGCCGCCCATGGCGCGCTCGACAAGGTGTCGTCCGGAATCGAGCGGCTGCATTTCAACGTGTGTCTCGCCCATATCCGCGAATTCGCCAACGCGCTGGCCGAGGTGCTGGCGAAAGGCGACACGCCGGCGCCGGACGTCGCCTGGGCGGTCAAGGAAGCCGCGGCCATCCTGGTCCAGCTGTTCTCGCCGATGATGCCGCATCTGGCGGAGGAGTGCTGGATGGTTCTGGGCCAGCAAGGGCTGGTTTCCGAGGCCGATTGGCCGCAAATCGAACGCGATTTGTTGGTCGAAGACAGCGTGACCCTGGTCGTTCAGGTCAACGGTAAAAAGCGAGGTGATGTTACCGTGCCACGGACGGCGCAAAATGCGGATATAGAGGCTGCCGTTTTGGCGCTCGATGCGGTAAAAGCCGCACTGGGCGGCAAACCCGTCCGCAAGGTGATCGTGGTGCCCATGAGGATCGTCAATGTTGTCGGCTAGGATTGGGATCGCCGCCCGGCTTGTAGCCGTGGCCGCCTTGGCCGCGCTGACGGCCGGATGCTTCCAGCCGATGTATGCCGAGCGCACCCTCGACGGTCAGTCGTCCGCCCTGCGCGAAAAGCTGCTGGGCGTCGAGGTTCCGCCGGTCGACAAGCCGAACGCCTCGCGCGAGGCCCGGGTCGGCGTCGAGGTTCGCAACGCCCTCGCCTTCAAGCTCTACGGCAATGCCACCGGCGCGCCGCCGACGCACCGGCTGGTGTTGCGCTTCACCACCAGCCGCTCCTCGCTGATGATCGACCCGACCACCGCGCTGCCGACCAGCGAGAACTATGGCATCGACGCCCAGTTCAACCTGGTCGAGATCGCATCAAACAAGTCGGTCATGACCGGCACCACGTTCTCGCGCGTGTCCTATGACATGCCGGGCTCCTACCAGCGCTATGCCCGCGCCCGCGCCTTCCGCGATGCCGAGGACCGCGCCGCGCAGGAGATCGCCGACAACATCCAGACCCGGCTCGCCTCGTTCTTCTCCAGCGGAACCTGAGGCACCGACGTCATTCCGGGGCACGCCAGCGGCGCGAACTATGGTGCGCGATTGCGCACCTGAGAATCTCGATCCATCATCTCCAGATTCCGGGTTCGCCTCTGACGAGGCGCCCCGGAATGACAGCACAAGGCTAGATGGTCGCACTTCGCGGAAAAGAGATCGACACCTTCCTCGCCCGGCCTGATGCCGGCCGACCGATCATCCTGCTTTACGGCCCGGACCTGGGCCTGGTGCGCGAGCGCGCCGACGCGCTGATGGCCTCGGCCGTCGACGATCCCAACGATCCGTTTTCGCTGGTGCGGCTCGACGGCGACGAGCTCGCCGCCGAACCGTCGCGGCTGGTCGACGAAGCGATGACGGTGCCGCTGTTCGGCGGCCGCCGCGCCATCCGCGTCCGCGCCGGCTCGCGCAATTTTTCGAGCGGCGTCGAGACGCTGACCGGGACCACAGCCCTGAAGGATTGCCGCATCGTGATCGAGGCCGGCGAGCTCCGGCCGGAATCGCCGCTGCGCAAGATCTGCGAGCGGGCCAAGAACGCGGTGGCGATCGGCTGCTATCCCGACACCGAACGCGACTTGACCAAGCTGATCGAGGATGAGCTGCGGCTGTCGAACCTGCGGCTCGCGAACGATGCCCGCGCGGTGCTGATGTCGCTGCTCGGCGGCGACCGCATGGCTTCGCGCAACGAGCTGCGCAAGCTCGCGCTGTTCGCGCACGGTAAGGGCGAGATCACGCTCGACGACGTCATGACCGTGGTCTCCGACGCCTCCGAGCTGAAGCTCGATCCGATCGTCGACGGCGCGTTCGCCGGCAATGCCGCGCTGGTCGAGAGCGAGTTCACCAAGGCGATGGTCGCCGGCACCTATCCCGGCGTGATCATCTCGGCCGCACAGCGCCAGGCCGCATGGCTGCACAAATCGGCGCTGGCGATCGCGGACGGCACGCCGGCATCGGCCGTGCTCGAAGGCGGTTTCCCGCGGCTGCATTTCTCGCGCAAGCCGGCGGTCGAGATCGCGCTGCGCAATTTCACGCCGCCGCGGCTGGTGAACATCATCGACCAGCTCGCCACCGCCGCGCTCGACATGCGCAAGCAGGCCCCCCTCGCCGCCGTGATCGCACAGCGTGCGCTGCTGGCCATCGCGGTGAATGCGAAACGGCGGGGGTAGCCGAATTTTCCCGCCTCGTCATTGCGAGGAGCGAACGCGACGAAGCAATCCATTGCACAGCATATTCCGCACCATGGATTGCTTCGCTTCGCTCGCAATGACGGAAAGAGCCCTACGAACTAACCGCCCTCGAGCCGCCGCACCACCTCATCGAGCTGCTCGAGGTTGCGGTAGTTGATCTGGACGGTGCCGCCGGGATCGCGGTGGCTGACGGTGACGGCGAGGCCGAGCGCATCGCTGACGCGCTTCTCCAGCGCCAGCGTGTCGGCGTCCTTGTCGACCTTGGGCGCGCAGCCCGCTCGCGCCTTCTGCGGCTTGCGCTCCGGCACGCCCTCCTCGTGCGCCAGCGCCTCGGCCTGGCGGACGTTGAGACCCTCGGCGACGATTCGCTTCGCGGCCGTCAGCGGATCCGGCACGCCGATCAGCGCGCGGGCGTGGCCGGCGGAGAGATCGCCCTTCGAGATCAGCGCCTGCACCTCGGCCGGCAGCTTGGTCAGCCGCATCATGTTGGCGACGTGGCTGCGGCTCTTGCCGACGATCTTGGCGATGTCTTCCTGGCTGCGCTTGAACTCGTCGGCGAGCGAATGGTAGCCCAGAGCCTCTTCCATCGCGTTGAGGTCTTCGCGCTGCACGTTCTCGATGATCATGATCTCGAGCGCGTCGGAATCAGAGACCTCGACCGGCACGATCGGCACTTCATGCAGGCCGGCCCAGCTGCGAGGCGCGCCAGCGGCGTTCGCCGGCGATGATCTCAAAGCGGTCCTGCGCGCCCTTGATCGCGCGCACCACGATCGGCTGGATAACGCCGCGCGCCTTGATCGAATCGGCGAGCTCGCCGAGCTCGGCATCGGCGAAGCTCCGCCGCGGATTGCGCGGGTTGGGCTTGAGGAATTCGATCGGCACCTTGCGCTGGTTGCGCGGCCGCTCGACATGCGCGGCCGCCTCGCCGCCGACATCTCCGATCAGGCTTGCCAGCCCGCGCCCCAGTCGCGAACGCGCTTCATCGGCCATTGTTGCGAGCTCCCTTGGATTCACGCGCAGTACTCCAGACTTGAATTTCAGAATCGTAGGATGGGTAGAGCGCAGCGAAACCCATCACTCTCGTTGCGTGCCGCGATGGGTATCGCTTCGCTCCACCCATCCTACGCATCGCTGTCAATGCGCGCGCAGCTCGCGCTCACGCTGGATCACTTCGGTGGCGAGCTTGAGATACGCATCGCTGCCGGCGCATTTCAGATCGTAGACCAAGACCGGCTTGCCGTAGGACGGCGCTTCCGAGATGCGCACATTGCGCGGGATCATGGTGTCGTACACCTTGTTGCCCATGAACTGGCGCACGTCGGCAACCACCTGGTTGGAGAGGTTGTTGCGCGAGTCGAACATGGTCAGCACGATGCCGTGGATCGACAGCGTCGGATTGAGCGTCGAACGCACCTGCTCCACGGTCTGCAGCAATTGCGACAGACCTTCGAGCGCAAAGAACTCGCATTGCAGCGGCACCAGGATCGCGTCCGACGCGGCCATCGCATTCACGGTCAGCAGATTGAGCGAGGGCGGGCAGTCGATCAGCACATAGGTGTAGTCCGAGTCGGGCGAGACGTTGTTGTTCAGCCCGGCGATCGCATCGCGCAGCCGGAAGGCGCGGCCCGGCGTGGTGCCGAGCTCGAGCTCGAGACCGGAGAGATCCATGGTGGAGGCAGCGATATGCAGCCGCGGCACCGCGGTCGCGACCACCGCATCGCGCAGTGGCGCTTCGCCGATCAAGACGTCGTAGGTCGAGCAGTTGCGGCTGCGGCGATCGATGCCGAGGCCGGTCGAGGCGTTGCCCTGCGGATCGAGATCGACGATCAGGACGCGCTCGCCGATCGCGGCGAGTGCGGTACCAAGATTAATCGCTGTAGTTGTCTTGCCGACGCCGCCCTTCTGGTTGGCGAGCGACAGGATGCGCGGCTGGCCGGGCGGCTGCGACGTCCTATCTTCTTGATAAACCTCGTCCATCACAGTCATACCAAAATACCGTTTACTCTCGCGGAGTCCCCTTTAGCGCCGCTCGATTGATCCGAGTTCGACGATCCAGCCTTGTCCGCCCGTCCGGCTGGAGTGTAGCTTTGGCTCAATATTCCAATATTTAGTGGCCTCGGTCAATTCGGCCTCTACATCTTGACCCTTCAAAAACAGCGCCTTGGCGCCCTTTTTGACCCACGGCTCCGCAAAGCCGATCAGTTGATGTAACGGAGCCAGCGCCCGCGCGGTGACGCAATCGATCGGGCCGGCGATTCTATCCACAGTATCCCCGATATCAGCCAGATGCACCGTCCCGGGAGATGCCGTGACGCGAATCGCCTCCCGCAAGAATGCGGCCTTCTTGGCGATTCGCTCAACCAGATGGATGGATGCGCCCGGTGTCTCGGCCAGAGCGCAGGCAAGCACGACGCCGGGGAAGCCGCCGCCGCTGCCGAGGTCGACCCAGAACTTTGCCGTCGGCGCGAGACTCAGGATCTGCAGCGAATCGGAGATATGGCGGGTCCAGAGGTTCGGCAGCGTCGAGGGCGCGACGAGATTGGTCTTGGCTTGCCATTCCAGGAGGAGCGCGACGTAGCGATCGAGCCGTGTCTCTGTTTCACGTGGAACAGGAGTTAGCGAGAGCGCCGCCGCCTTGTCCTTAGGGGAGACGGTAAGTTCGGCGGATTGTGGAGCTGGAGCCATTCTCGGAAACGCCGGTCGAGCTCGCCATTGCGAGCGAAGCGAAGCAATCCATCGTGCCACCCGCGGAAGCGATGGATTGCTTCGTCGCTTCCGCTCCTCGCCATGACGAGGCCGCCCGTTTCACGTGAAACGTCAGGCGCTCGCCTTGGCTGATTTTCGCCGCGCCTCGCGCCGCAGATAGGCGGCCAGAATGCCCAGCGCCGCTGGCGTCATGCCATCGATCCGGCCCGCCTGCCCGACCGTCCGCGGCTGCGCTTTCTGCAGCTTGGCGCGCGCCTCATTCGAGAGACCGGGCACGTCGGCATAGTCGACATCGGTCAGGACCAAGCCCTCGTCGCGCCGGAAGGCGTCGACATCAGCGGTCTGGCGCTTCAGATAGACATCGTACTTGGCATCGATCTCGAGATGCACCGCGATTGCGGGGTCAATCGCCGACAGCTCCGGCCAGATCGCCTGGACCATTGGCCACTCGATCTCCGGATAAGCCAGCAATTCAAAGGCGGAGCGGCGATGGCCGTCGCGATTGAGCGTGAGGCCGTGCTTGGCGGCTTCATTCGGCGTGATCGCGAGCGACTTCGCCATGGTCTTGGCCGCGTCCAGTGCCGCCATCTTGGTCCGGTGGTGCTCCGCGCGGGCCGATCCGACGCATCCGAGCGCGATGCCTTTGTCGGTCAGCCGCTGATCGGCATTGTCGGCCCGCAGGGTCAGCCGATACTCGGCGCGCGAGGTGAACATGCGGTAGGGCTCGGTGATCCCGCGGGTCACGAGGTCGTCGATCATCACGCCGAGATAGCCGTCAGCGCGGTCGAACACGATTGGATCGGCATCGCCGGCAACCAGTGCGGCGTTGAGCCCGGCGACGATGCCCTGCCCCGCCGCTTCCTCATAGCCCGTGGTGCCGTTGATCTGACCGGCCAGGAAGAGTCCGCGCAGACGCTTGGTCTGCAAGGTGGGATCCAGCTCCCTGGGATCGACATGGTCATATTCGATCGCATAGCCCGGCCGGACCATCTTCACCCGCTCGAGGCCCGGAATACTGGCCAGGATCGCGAGCTGGACCTCCTCTGGGAGTGAGGTCGAGATACCATTCGGGTAGACCGTGGTGTCGTCGAGCCCTTCCGGCTCGAGGAAGATTTGGTGGCCATCGCGGTCGCCGAAACGGACGATCTTGTCCTCGATCGAGGGACAATAGCGGGGTCCGGAGCTCTTGATCTGGCCAGAATACATCGGCGAGCGATGCACATTGGCCCGGATCACCTCATGGGTCGCCGGCGTGGTCCGGGTGATGCCGCACTGGATCTGCGGGGTCGTGATCCGGTCGGTCATGACCGAAAACGGCTCCGGAGGCTCGTCTCCGGGCTGCATTTCGACCGCGGACCAGTCGATCGTGCTGCCGTCCAGGCGCGGCGGCGTCCCGGTCTTGAGCCGGCCGAGCACAAAGCCCGCCCGCTCGAACGAGTTGGACAGGCCCATGGCCGGTGCCTCATCGACCCGGCCCGCCGGCCAGTTCCTCTCGCCCAGATGGATCAAACCACGAAGGAAGGTGCCGGTCGTGATCACAACCGCACCCGCAGCTAGCTGACGGCCGTCACCCAGACGAATGCCGGTCACGCGCCCATCGACCACGATCAACTCATCCGCCTCGCCCTCAATGACGCGGAGGTTGGCGGTCTCGGTGATGGCGGCCTGCATTGCCGCCGCATAGAGCTTGCGATCGGCCTGGGCCCGCGGGCCACGGACCGCCGGACCCTTGCGGCGGTTGAGCATGCGGAACTGGATGCCGCCGGCATCGGCGACCCGGCCCATCAAACCATCCAGCGCGTCGACTTCGCGGACCAGATGGCCCTTGCCGAGGCCACCGATGGCGGGATTGCAGGACATTGCGCCGATGGTCGCAAAACGATGGGTCACCAGGGCGGTTTTCGCGCCCATCCGGGCGGACGCGCTCGCGGCCTCGCAGCCGGCATGGCCGCCGCCGATGACGATGACGTCGAATGAGTCTGCCCTGAAAGTCATGGCGGGACTTCTATCGTGGAGTGATGAAAGGCGGAAGAACGAAGTAGGGTCTGCCTAAGGGGAGACCGACCATTCAAGACGAATATGGACCGGTTCTTCTCGCTCGCAATGCCGGACTGTGGCTGTTTCACGTGAAACGGGAGAGTTCCTTAAACAGCTCGAAACCATGTTTCACGTGAAACAGCTGCGTGTCGGCTCACTTACCGACGCAGAACTCGCGGAAGATGACGTCCAGGATGTCCTCGACATCGACCCGGCCGAGCAGACGGCCGAGTGACATTGCCGCCCTGCGGAGTTCCTCCGCCGCCAGCTCCTCGCCCTGCCCGACGACCTCGATGCTGTGCCGAAGCGACTCGACCGTCTCCTCAAGCAATCCGCGTTGCCGGGTCCGGCTGATCAAGCCGCCCTCGCTGGTCGCGAAATAGTCGTGCGCAAAGCCGACCAGCGCGGCAATCAGTTCGGAGAGGCCATCGCCGCGGGCCGCCGAGATCCGGAATTCGGGATAATTGCCACCCTCGCCCGCCGGGGTCCTGACCAAGTCGATCTTGTTTCGCACCAGCCAGGTCGGTGTGGTGCCACCATGCCCAATCTTCGCGCCGCCACTGTCGGCGAGCCACAGCACGAGGTCGGCTTCGGCGGCACGAACCCGAGCGCGGCGGACACCTTCCTGCTCCACAGGATCGATGGTCTCGCGGATCCCGGCGGTGTCGATCACCGTGACGGGATAGCCGTCGAGATCGAGCTGCACCTCGATCACGTCGCGGGTCGTGCCGGCATGCGGTGAAACGATCGCGACCTCGCGCTTCGCGAGCTGATTGATCAGGGTCGATTTGCCGACATTCGGCGGACCGGCGATCGCGACCACCAGGCCGTCGCGCAACCGTTCGCTTTGCCCCTGCCCCGCAAGCACCTGCTTGATCTCGTCATGCAACGCCCGGACCTTCTCGAGCGCCGGCGCGATCAGCTCCGCCGGCACATCGCCTTCATCGGAGAAATCGATGCCGGCCTCGATCAGCGCCGACGCCGCAATGATCCGCTCGCGCCAGTCACGCGCGCGATCGCCGAGCAACCCCTTCAGCTGGCGCAGCGCCTGGCGCCGCTGGCGGTCGGTGTCGGCGTGAATCAGATCGTCGAGACCTTCGGCCTCGGTCAGGTCGAGCTTGCCGTTCTCGAATGCCCGCCGGGTGAACTCGCCGGGTTCGGCCAGCCGCACATTCTCGAATGCCGCGATGGCGTCGAACATCGCCGACAGCACCGCACGTCCGCCATGGACATGAAACTCGGCCACGTCTTCGCCGGTGGCGCTCCCCGAGCCGGGGAACCACAACACGACAGCATCGTCGATCGGCTGATGGTTTGAATCATGGAGCAACGCGCGGGCCGCCTTCCGCGGCGTCGGCATCTTGCCCGCCAATCCTTCAATGACCGATGCGGCCATTGGGCCAGACAGCCTGACAATGGCGATCGCACTCGGCGGACGTCCGGAGGACAATGCGAAGATGGTCTGATCGCGCGGATGCATCGCCTATCTTCCAAAGCAAACCGGCAAAGGCAATGCCTTCCACCTCGCACACCTAAGCAAAATGCTGCAGTGCAATATGTCGATAATCAGATACAGCAACCGCGCAGCAATCTTGCTGCAAAAAAGTGTGAATCTGCCTATGACGTAGGATTATAATTCTGAATTATATCAATAAGTTAAACGAAAATTCCACGAGCGCCGCCAGCCTAATTCGTGTTGCACTTTGCTGCAGCAAATCCGCAGCATGAAAAAGGCGCCCCGTTTGTGCGGAGCGCCCTATTCGTTTCGGCCTCGCTATTTGTCCGCGGCCTCAGGTGTTCATGGAATCGAAGAATTCCGAATTGCTCTTCGTGTTCCGGAGCTTGTCGAGCAGGAAGTCGATCGCGTCCATGGTGCCCATCGGATTGAGGATGCGGCGTAGGACATACATCTTCTTCAGCACCTGCGGATCGGTGATCAGCTCCTCCTTGCGGGTGCCGGAGCGGGCGATGTCGATCGCCGGGAAGGTCCGTTTGTCCGAGACCTTGCGGTCGAGGATCAGTTCGGAGTTACCGGTGCCCTTGAACTCTTCGAAGATGACTTCGTCCATGCGGCTGCCGGTATCGACCAGCGCGGTCGCGATGATGGTCAGCGAACCTCCCTCCTCGATGTTACGCGCGGCACCGAAGAAGCGCTTCGGGCGCTGCAACGCGTTGGCGTCGACACCGCCGGTCAGCACCTTGCCGGATGACGGCACGACGGTGTTGTAGGCGCGGCCGAGACGGGTGATCGAATCGAGCAGGATCACGACGTCGCGGCCGTGCTCGACCAGGCGCTTGGCCTTCTCGATCACCATCTCGGCGACCTGGACGTGACGCACGGCGGGTTCGTCGAAGGTCGACGACACGACCTCGCCCTTCACCGAGCGCTGCATGTCCGTGACTTCTTCCGGACGCTCGTCGATCAGCAGCACGATCAGATAGCAGTCGGGATGATTGGCGGTGATCGAGTGCGCGATGTTCTGCATCAGCACCGTCTTGCCGGTGCGCGGCGGCGCCACGATCAGCGCGCGTTGGCCCTTGCCGATCGGCGCGACGATATCGATCACGCGGGCAGACAGGTCTTTCTTGGTGGAATCCTCAAGCTCCATGCGGAAACGCTGATTGGGAAACAGCGGCGTGAGGTTGTCGAAATTGACCTTGTGCTTCGACTTTTCCGGATCTTCGAAATTGAGCGTGTTGACCTTCAGCAGCGCGAAATAGCGTTCGCCCTCCTTCGGGCTGCGAATATGGCCTTCGATCGTATCGCCGGTGCGCAGGCCGAAACGGCGGATCTGCGACGGCGAAACGTAGATGTCGTCGGGGCCCGGCAAATAGTTCGCGTCGGGCGAACGAAGAAAGCCGAAGCCGTCGGACAGCACCTCGACAACGCCTTCACCGATAATGTCGGTCTCGGCGATCGCGAGCTGCTTGAGAATTGCGAACATCAGCTCCTGCTTGCGCATGGTGCTGGCATTCTCGACCCCATTCTCTTCCGCGAACGAGACGAGCTCGGCCGGCGTTTTCGATTTGAGGTCCTGGAGTTTGATTTCCCGCATCGGGGTCGTCCTGTGAGGAAGTAAGTAGGGAAGGGTGCGAGGTGGCTCTGGAAAAAGCGGACGCCATAGGAAGGTCCGCAGGTCTCAGCCAGGAAAGTGCCGTTTGGGCTTTCAAACCTGATGCGGCGCCGGCCCGAAAAGAACCGGAACGCGACCACATCCGCCTGCGTGGGGTGGGATAAAACCTATATAGAAAATCGATCCGTCCTTCGCAAGAAGGAGTGAAGCATGCGTCTTGGGCATCGCAAAGTCTAGAACGGCTTCACGACCACCATGATGACGATCAGGATCATCAAAACTGTCGGCACCTCGTTGATAATACGATAAAATTTCTGGCTTCGCTGATTCCGGTCGGCGGCGAAATCCTTCACGCAGCGAGACAAAAAGCCGTGGATACCCGACATGATCAGCACCAGCGTAAATTTGACGTGAAACCAGCCGGAAAGGTACCAGTGTCCGGCCCAGACCAGATAAAGCCCGGCGAGCCAGGTCACGATCATCGCGGGATTGATGATCGCTTTCAAAAGTCGGCGCTCCATGACCTTGAAGGTCTCGGATTGCTTCGAGCCGGCCTCGGCCTCGCAATGATAGACGAACAGCCGCGGCAGATAGAGCATGCCCGCCATCCAGGAGATGACGGCAATGATGTGCAGCGCCTTGATCCAGTCATACAACATCGCAGCGATGCCTTTCAGGGAACAGCTCGGCAGGGAACAGTCGGACCGCCTCGGCGTCGCGGACAAAGCTCCGCAAGCGAGGGACGGATACATATCCGCACACACGGCTCTCCTAAACCTAATTAATTTTAGAATCTAAGGTTTGAGTCTTAATGGCGGTGAATTTGACTCATGCAATGCGGTCCAGCGGCTTTCGCGGGCTTGTTCACATCCCTCAACATTCCGGCAGGCGAGGGCGGATATCCGGAATCCGCCGCTCGGCTCAATCGGTTGCGCAGCTCTGTGGCCAGCTTATGAAGAGACAAATCCACATCGGTTCACTATCATCCTGGCCATGATGCCGACTTATCCTTTCACGGGGTGCTGTGAAGAAAGGGATGAGATATTCACGGGCCGGGCGGCGGACCCGGATTCTTGTCCTCGACCTCCACAGGGATTCACAGGATAGACAGGGGCTCTGGTGCCGACGACTTCCAACTATTTCCACCTCCATCTGGTGTCCGACTCGACCGGCGAGACGCTGATAACAGTGGCGCGCGCGGTCGCCGCGCAATACGCCAACGTGACCGCGGTCGAGCATGTCTATCCGCTGGTGCGCAGCCAGAAGCAGCTCGACCGGGTGCTCGACGAGATCGAGGAATCGCCCGGCATCGTGCTGTTCACGCTGCTGGAGAAGGACCTGGTCGGCCGGCTCGAGGGCAAGTGCAAGGAAATCAACGTGCCGAGCCTGTCGATCATCGGGCCGGTGATGCAGTTGTTCGAGGCGTATCTGGGCGCCGCGACGACCGGTCGCGTCGGTGCGCAGCACGTGCTGAATGCGGAATATTTCAGCCGGATCGACGCGCTGAACTACACGATGATCCACGACGACGGTCAGCATGTCGAAGGCCTCGAGGAGGCCGATATCGTCCTGGTGGGGGTGTCCCGGACCTCGAAGACGCCGACCTCGATCTATCTTGCCAACCGCGGCATCAGGACTGCGAATGTGCCGCTGGTGCCCGGCATTCCCTTGCCGCACCAGCTCGAGACCTTGAAGAAGCCGCTCGTGGTCAGCCTGCATGCGACGCCGGAACGATTGATCCAGGTCCGGCAGAACCGCCTGCTCACCATGGGCGACCGCGACAACGACACCTACATCGACAAGCAGGCGGTGGCCGACGAGGTCGCGTTTGCCCGGCGCCTCAGCGCGAAGTTCAATTGGGCCCTGCTCGACGTGACGCGTCGCTCGATCGAGGAGACGGCGGCCGCGATCATGAAGCTCTACAACGACCGCCAGCGCGCCCGGCCGTCGGAATAATCGTCGTGTCATGAACATCTGGCGCGGACCACAGAAGCTCATTCTGGCATCGCAAAGCCGGGCGCGAAGGATGCTGCTGGAAAACGCCGGCCTCCATTGCGAGGCGCTGCCGGCGGATATCGACGAGCGCGCGGTGCAGAAGAATTCCGGCCTCTCCGCGCCCGGCGAGATCGCTTCGCTTTTGGCGCGCGAGAAGGCGCTGTTCATATCCAGGCATAAGCCCGCTCAATACGTGGTCGGCGCAGATCAAACGCTAGCGCTTGGCCAGCGGATGTTCAGCAAGCCGGCCGGCCGCGCGCAGGCTGCCGAGCAGCTCGGTCTGCTTGCCGGACAAACCCACGAACTGCATTCCGCCGTCGCGGTCGCGCGTGAGGGGAAAGTCTTATTCAACGACGTCAGCGTGGCTCGCATGACCATGCGGCGGCTCGCCGCCGGCGAAATCGAGGCCTATCTCGACCAGGCCGGGGAAGCGGTGACGACCAGCGTCGGCGCCTACCAGCTCGAGGGCCTCGGCGTGCACCTGTTCGAGCGGATCGAAGGCGACCATTTCACCATCCTCGGCCTGCCGCTATTGTCACTGCTCGCATTCCTGCGCCGCGAGAAGCTGCTCGCGGTGTGAGATGCGAAGGCGAGGCGACGAGATACTGAACCGATGTTGATGGCATGTTGATTGTTGGACTGACCGGCTCGATCGGGATGGGGAAATCCACCACGGCCAAATTGTTCATGGAGGCCGGCGTGCCGGTGTACGATGCCGATGCGGCCGTGCATCAGCTCTACGAGGGTGAAGCCGCACCGGCGATAGAGGCCGCGTTTCCCGGCACCACTACGGGCGGCAAGGTCGATCGCGCCAAGCTGTCGGCGCGCGTGGTGCACGATCCCGCGGCGATGAAGCAGCTTGAGCAGATCGTGCATCCGATGCTCGGCGCATCGCGGCAGAAATTCTTCGCCGACGCGGAAGCCGCAGGCAACCCGATCGTCATTCTCGACATCCCGCTGCTGTTCGAGACCGGCGGCGAGAAGCGTGTCGATGCCGTCGTCGTCGTCACCACCTCGCCGGAACTGCAGCGCGAACGCGTGCTGGCCCGCGGCACCATGGATGCGGCGAAACTCGACGCCATCATCGCCAAGCAGATGCCGGATGCCGAAAAGCGCAAGCGCGCGGATTTCATAGTGGATACCTCGCACGGACTTGATCCGGTGCGGGCGCGCATCCGCGACATTCTGGCCGAGGTTGTTAAGATGCCGAAGCGGCGCGTCTGATTCGCCGTCTTCCGGATGCCCTCACGTCATGCGCGAAATCGTTCTCGATACCGAAACCACTGGCCTCGATCCGCTGCGCGGCGACCGGCTGGTCGAGATCGGCTGCGTCGAGATATTCAACCGCATGCCGACCGGGCTGACCTACCACGTCTACATCAATCCCGAGCGCGACATGCCGTTGGAAGCGTTCAACGTCCATGGGCTGTCGACCGAGTTCCTGGCGTCCAAGCCGCTGTTCACCGAAGTGGTCGATGAGTTCCTGGCCTTCATCGGCGACACGCCGTTGGTGATCCACAACGCCTCGTTCGACATCAGCTTCATCAATGCCGAGCTCGACCGCATCAAGCGGAAGGCGATCCCGAAGGATCGGCTGGTCGATACGCTGCTGCTGGCGCGGCGCAAGCATCCCGGCGTGTCGAATCGGCTCGATGATCTCTGCTCGCGCTATCAGATCGACAATTCCCGACGCACCAAGCACGGCGCCTTGCTCGACGCCGAGCTGCTGGCCGAGGTCTATATCGATCTGATCGGGGCGCGGCAGTCGCAGCTCATCCTGGCGTCCGAAACATCGGATGCGCGCGCCGGCAGCTATGGTGATACGCCGCGCCGGCAGCGCGAGACGGCCCTGGTGGCGCGGGTCAGCGACGCGGATCGCGAAGCCCACCGGGCGTTCGTCGCCACGCTCGGCGACAAGCCGATCTGGAACGACTATTTGCCGCCGCCGGCGCCCGCCGAAGCCCCGGCGGCTTAAATCTTACCCGTCATCCTGAGGAGCCGCGCAGCGGCGTCTCGAAGGATGAATCGGCCCGGTCGGTGGCCGTCGATCCTTCGAGACGCCCGCAAGTGCGGGCTCCTCAGGATGACGGCTCACAGGTCCGGGTGACGCTATCTCGAATTGCGAATCAGCTCGGCTTGACGCCGGAGGCGGCCTGGGCTGCCTGGCGCTCCATGTTCTGGCGGTAGAGGCCGACGAAATCGACCGGATCGAGCAGCAAGGGCGGGAAGCCGCCGTCGCGGACCGAGGTTGCGACGATCTCGCGCGCGAACGGGAACAGCAGTCGCGGGCACTCGATCATGACCAGCGGGTGCAGGTTCTCCTTCGGCACGTTCACGATCCGGAAGACGCCGGCATAGGCGAGGTCGAAGCTGAACATCACCTTGCCCGCGGTCTCGGCCTTGCCCTCGATCGAGAGGATCACCTCGTACTCGTTCTCCGACAGGTTGTTGGCGGAGACGTTGATCTGGATGTTGATCGCCGGCTGTTGCTGCTGCTGGCCGAGCGAGGCCGGCGCATTCGGGTTCTCGAACGACAGGTCCTTGGTGTACTGCGCCAGAACGTTGAGCTGGGGAGCGGCCTGTTCGACGGGCGCGCCGTTGCCATTGGTCATGAAAATGTCTCCTGGAGCGGCGCTCGGGACAGGATGTCCGACGGCACGCGTTAAGGTGTTGGGAATGCCGATTCCGGGCGAGTGGCTATCATAGGCCCGGCTCGGTCCACAAGGACGACGAGTAATCGCGGGGCGGTGCGGCTGCGGCCGAAGCTTTGGCAATCGGCGCGCGAGCGCTACTCCGCCCAACCTCTTAACAGCTTCCTAAATTATTGAAGATGCGCGATTTCCGGGAAGGAACGGGTTTCCCCCCGGGGTTAAAACGCGCTACACTTGCCCGTGCCAAAAAGCGCCATTGGCCGGGCATAGTTTCGTGCCTACATGCTGCGGACTCACTCGGCGATGTAATCTCTGCCGTTCCCGACCGGGAACGCTTTGATGCCCGGCCCGTTGCCGGCAGAGACCAGAAAGCGAATTCGACGTGGATATCTACACCATCATCTTCCTGGCGCTGGCCGTGTTTATCTTCCTGCGCCTGCGCAGCGTTCTCGGGCAGCGCACGGGAAGCGAGCGACCGCCATATGATCGTGCAGCACCCAACGTCCTGCAGCGCGGCCAGGATAACAACGTCGTGCCGATCCCGGGATCGGTGATCGATCAGCCGGCCCCGGCCGCAACAGCCGAGCCGGTCGAGCCCACGGAGCGCTGGAAGGGCATCGCCGAGCCCGGGACACCGCTGGCGCAGGGTCTCGACGCGGTGGCCGCCCAGGACTCCTCGTTCGACCCGCGACATTTCCTCTCAGGCGCCCGCTCGGCCTATGAGATGATCGTGCTGGCTTTCGCCAATGGCGACCGCCGCGCGCTGCGCGACCTGCTGTCGAGCGAGGTCTATGAGAGCTTCGAGGCCGCGATCAAGGATCGCGAGAAGCACGAGCAGAAGACCGAGACCCGGTTTGTCTCGATCGACAAGGCCGAGATCGTCAGCGCGGAGACGCGCGATCGCTCGATCCAGCTCACCGTCCGCTTCGTGTCGCAGATGATCTCGGTCACGCGCGACAAGGCCGGAACCATCGTCGACGGCAGCCCGGACAAGGTCGCCGACATCACCGACATCTGGACATTCGCCCGCGACTCGACTTCCCGCGATCCGAACTGGAAGCTGGTTGGCACTGGAAGCGCTCACTAAACATCTCAGCTACGGGCGCCTCGCGATCGCGTGCTGTGCGCTCGCTGTCCTGTGCTCCACGGCGGCGATCGCCGCGCGCTACAGGACGAGCCGGCACGCTGCGCCACGGCACGAGCAATCCCACCCGATCCCCTATCCCAATCTGGAATTGCCGCTGCAGGTCAGCGGCAGCCAGTATGAGCCGCTGACCTGGCCCAATGTCTCCGGCTGGAACGACGACGATCATCTCGCCGCCTACAACGCGTTTCGTGCGAGCTGCAAGCCGATCGCGGCGCAACAGGGGGTGCCTGCAGACTCAAAGGCGCTGGGAAGCTCGCTGCGGGATCCCTGCCGGATCGCCAAGGGGCTCGTGCTCAGCGACGGCGGCAAGGCGAAGGAATTCTTCGAGCAGAATTTCGTGCCGCTGCGCATCTCGCGGCTCGGCGAGGAGGCCGGTTTCGTCACCGGTTATTACGAGCCGGTGCTCGACGGCTCGCGGACCCAGACCGATGTCTACAATGTTCCGGTCTATCGCCGGCCGTCCAACCTGTTCGTGCGCGGCAAGACGCAAGCCTCGGTCGGCCTGCCCAACAGCGGCCCGGTGTATCGCAAGATCGGCCGGCGCAAGCTCGTCCCCTTTTACGACCGCGCCCAGATCGAGGACGGCGCGATCGCCGGCCGCGGGCTCGAGATCTGCTGGCTGAAGAGCCAGACCGACCTGCTGTTCGCGCAGATCCAGGGCTCGGCGCGGATCAAGTTTGATGACGGCACCACGCTGCGCATCAATTACGATGCGCATAATGGCTATCCCTATACGCCGGTCGGACGCGTCCTGATCGACCGCGGCATCATCCCGAAGGAGCAGATGTCGATGCAGAAGATTAGGGAGTGGATGGAGCAGAACCCCGACGGCGCCAACGAGGTGCGGCGGCAGAACCGCGCCTATGTGTTCTTCCGCGAGGTGCCGCTGTCCGACAAGGACGAGGCCGTCGGCGCGCAGGGCGTGCCGCTGACGCCGGGCCGCTCGATCGCGGTCGACAAGGCGCTGCATGTCTACGGCACGCCGTTCTTCATCGCCGGCGAGCTGCCGATCGAGTCCGAACAGTCGAAGACGCCGTTCCACCGGCTGATGATCGCGCAGGATACCGGATCCGCGATCGTCGGGCCGGCGCGCGCCGATCTCTATTTCGGCGCCGGCGCGGATGCCGGCAAGGTCTCGGGCCGGCTGCGGCACAACATGCAGTTCGTGATGCTGGTGCCGAAGGGGCTTGACCCGGTCGCGCGCGGCCACAAGCTGCCGATCCCCGACGAGCGGCCGTCGGCGAAGATCGCAAAGCTGTTTCCGCAGACCGATCCGCTGAACGACAAGACGGCGGCGAAGCCTGCGGATGTGCCGACATCAGGTATTGCCAAGAGCACGGCAAAAGAAGCCGGCACTAGCGTCGTCGGGAAACCCGCCGCCAAGGATGCCGCGCCCGCGGCGCCTCAAGCGTCGACCCCTGTCGCGCAGGCCGCGCCTGTGGCAGAACCGGTGCCATTGCCGGCCGCCCGGCCCGACATTCCGCAGCAACCGGAGAAGCGGCGCACCCGGCGCTCCCGCCATCACCGCGATCAATGAAACGACCCGCGCCGATTCCCGATCTATCCGCTCCGTCGCGGCGCAAGCGCGCGCTGAGCGAGGAGGAGCGTGCGCTCTGGGAGAGTGTGGCCAAACAGGTCAAGCCGCTGCGCAAGAAGCCGGCCGCTCCGAAGGTCCATGCCGCGACCTCCGACACCGCCGCCTATCACGCGCCAGCAAAGCCCATCCCGGTCAGGCCGGTCATGTCAGTCAAGCCGACGCCGCGTCCACAGGTGCCGCCGCTGGCACCGATCGGCCGCCGCGAGCGGGCAAAGCTGTCGCGCGGCCGGCAGGAGATCGATGCGCGGCTCGATCTGCACGGCATGACGCAGATGCGCGCGCATCGGGTGCTGTTTGCCTTCTTGCAACGCGCGCATTCTGACGGGCTCACCTTCGTGCTCGTCATCACCGGCAAGGGCAAGGCCGGCGGCCTTCAGTCCGAGCGCGGCGTATTGCGCCGCCAGGTGCCGGAATGGCTGAGCCTGCCGGAATTCCGCTCGCTGGTCGTCGGCTTCGAGGAAGCGCATATCGGCCATGGCGGCGAGGGCGCGCTCTACGTGCGCGTCCGGCGCGCACGATGAGTACGATCCGGAAAAGTTTGCAGCGGTTTTCCGATAAAGATCATGCCAAAATTAGAATGGTCGTACGATCCCGACGCGCGGGATCAGCGTGATGATCCAGCCGAGGATTGTCGTCTTGCGATCGTCTGCCGGGACCACCGGCACGTCCTTCGACGCCGGCAGCATCTTCACGGCGTGCAGCATCAGGAACATGCAGACCGACCAGTTCGAGATCCAGCGCGAATAATCGAACACGGTCGCGAACATCACGACATAGCCGGTGTTGATCATGATCAGTGCGGCGAACACGATCCGGCGATGCAGCCCACTCGCGAGCGCCTCGATCAGCCGCGCGAAATAGCGCCACAGCGGCGTGTGCAGCCAGATCAGCAGCGCGAACACCGGCACGCCCAGGATATTCGAGGGCATCCGCGCCCAGGTATCGGCGAACTCCTTCGACAGCGGTTGGTACCAGATGTATCCGAACTGAAGCAGATCGGTGCGTGACGGATCGGCCATCCTGCCTTGCAGATGGCGGAGGAATTCGTCGTAGGGGACCTCGACCGTGCCCGCGAACTGCGCAACCAGGAACAGGATTCCGACGGCCGCGAGCGAGCCGATGCCCAAAATGATGTTTCGCGGCGTCGCGCCTTGCACGAGGTAGAAGCGCAGCACCACGATCGCTGCGATGGTCGGCACATACATCAGGACGAAGATGTGGTGGACCAGGATCAGCACGATCGAGAACAGCGCCGCAATCAGCACGTAGATGACCGTGCGTGCCGGGATCAGCAACAGCACGATCGCCAATGCACAGCCATAAATGTCGAAATGGCCGAGCGTGTGCATGAAGTTCTTCAGGAAGAACGGCGAGCCCGCGATGAAGACGAACAGCGGCCAATGAGTATCGTTAAAGCCGAATGTGCGCTGAAACAGCTTGATGAACAGTCCGAGCGTCAGCAGCCAGATCGCGCCGGCCATCCCGAACACCAGCCACACCGGCACCTTGTCGGTGAACAGCGAAACGATGGCGCCAACCAGCGCGCGCTTGGTGAAGCCGTAGTGATAGTCGACGAGGAGATGGATGTAGGGGACGAAGGGCGGCAGCGCGATCTTGTGCAGGAACACCCCGACCAGCACGGCCGCATTGACGGCCAGCATCAAGCGCCAGGGGTTTTGCCAGATTTGCAGACTCATCGGTCGCCCACTCTCGTCGTTCCGGGCAAGCGAAGCGCGACCCGGGACCCATAACCACCGAAGGAAGTTTTAAGGGGAATGTCGGCCCGAGTCTTGGTCACCGCGGGGATCGGTGGTTATGGTTCCCCGGCCTTCGCCGGGACGACGATGGTGGCCGCCTACAAAATAAACCGGCTCAGATCGGCGTTCTTGGCGAGGTCGCCGACATGCTTGGTCACGTAGTCGGCGTCGACCTGGATGGTCTCGCCATGGCGGTCGGGGGCGGTGAAGGAGATGTCGTCCAGCACCCGCTCCATCACGGTCTGCAGCCGCCGCGCGCCGATGTTCTCGACGGTGGAATTGACCGCGACCGCAACGTCGGCCAGCGCGTCGATCGCGCCGTCGGTGATGTCGAGCGTCACGCCCTCGGTCTTCATCAGCGCCACATATTGCTTGATCAGCGACGCCTCCGGCTCGGTCAGAATCCGGCGCATGTCGTCGCGGGTCAGCGCCTGCAGCTCGACGCGGATCGGCAGGCGGCCTTGCAATTCGGGCAGCAGGTCCGACGGCTTGGCGATATGGAAGGCGCCCGAGGCGATGAACAGGATGTGGTCGGTCTTGACCGCGCCGTGCTTGGTCGAGACCGTGGTGCCCTCGATCAGCGGCAGCAGGTCGCGCTGCACGCCCTCGCGGGAGACGTCGCCGCCGGCGCGGTTCTCGCGCACGCAGATCTTGTCGATCTCGTCGAGGAAGACGATGCCGTTGTTCTCGACCGCGCTGATCGCCTCCTGCACCAGCTGATCGGTGTCGAGCAGCTTGTCGGATTCCTCGTTGACGAGGATCTCGTGCGAGCCTTCCACGGTCAGCCGGCGCGTCTTGCTGCGGCCGCCCATCTTGCCGAAGATGTCGCCGAGCGAGATCGCGCCCATCTGGGCGCCGGGCATGCCGGGGATTTCGAACATTGGCATGCCGCTATTGCCGGACAGCGTCTCGATCTCGATTTCCTTGTCGTTGAGCTCGCCGGCGCGCAGCTTCTTGCGGAACGACTCGCGCGTCGCGGGGCTCGATCCGGGGCCGACCAGCGCATCCAGCACCCGCTCCTCGGCGGCAAGCTGGGCACGGGCCTGGACGTCCTTGCGCTTGCGCTCGCGGGTCTGCGCGATCGCGACTTCGACGAGATCGCGGACGATCTGCTCGACGTCGCGGCCGACATAGCCGACCTCGGTGAACTTGGTGGCTTCGACCTTGAGGAACGGCGCGCCGGCGAGCTTGGCCAGCCGCCGCGCGATCTCGGTCTTGCCGACGCCGGTCGGCCCGATCATCAGGATGTTCTTGGGCAGAACCTCCTCGCGCAGGGAACCGGCAAGCTGCAGCCGCCGCCAGCGGTTGCGCAAGGCGATCGACACCGCGCGCTTGGCGTCGGCCTGGCCAACGATGAAGCGGTCAAGCTCGGAAACGATTTCACGGGGGGAGAAGTCGGTCATTGGCTCTAGCTAGGTTGAAATCGCGCTCTCGGCAAGCGGCAGGCCGCCCAAGCATGATCCGGAAAGGTGGGCACCGGTTTTCCGGCAAGATCATGCCCTAAAGGATCGGCGGCCCGGCCTGCCACTGCCTGATCGCCTCGAATGGGTGGATCAGCATGATGATATTCAGTGTCAGATTGTCGCGAATGTGGAGCAGCATCACGATTTCGAACACAACGCCGAGCCCGATCGTTGCCGCGATTGCAAGCTTGCGCGCCAGCAGGAAGCCGAGAACCATCGCCAGCGTGTCCGACACCGAATTGACGATGGTGTCGCCATAATAATCGAGCGAGATCGTGCCGGCGCGATAGCGCTCGATGATCCAGTTGGAGTTCTCGACGATCTCCCAGCTGCCCTCGATCAGCATCGCGACAATCAGCCGCCCCGGCCAGGCGAGCCGCGGCAGCAGGAGGAAAGTCAGCCCATAGAACAGCAGGCCGTGCACGATGTGCGACAGCGTATACCAGTCGGCGATGTGCTGCGAATTCTCCGAGCTCTGAACCGTACCGTGCCAAAGCTTGACATAGCCGCAGGCGCAGATCGGCAAGCGGCCCATCGCGTACAGCAGGGCTGCTTGCAGCGCGAGCAGCGCGGCCGCGATCGCGGACCATTGCCACGCTGAAACGCCGGCTGCGGATTTGGGTACGGGTGTCATTCGTCACGGATCATCAGCAGCGCCCGCCCGTCGGGCGTATCGACCATTCCGGCCTCTCGAAAGCCTGCTTTCGCATAGGCACGCACCGCCCGCGCATTGGCCGGATCGGGATCGGTGACGATGCGCGGCGCGCCCTGCGCCAGCCGTTGCTCGGCAAAGGCACGGATCAGCGCCGAGCCGTGGCCGCCAGCCACCATGTCCGGTTCGCCGATGAAGAGATCGATGCCGCGAGTCCCCTCCGGCTGGGCGCCGAAGCCGGCATTCCAGGCCGTCAGGTCGTAGCACTGGATGTAGCCGAAATCGGACGCATCGGTTGCGACGATGAACTGATCCATTGCGGGCTCGTTGAGGTCACCACTCACGAGCGCGTATTGCTCGGCCGGATCGCCCCACCATTCCCGGACATGCGGCAACGCCAGCCAGCGCTTGATCTGCGGCAGATCGGCCGTCGTCATGGGGCGGAAATGATAGGGGGCGGCCATGCTCAGCCGCCGATCGTCTCGATCGTCACGTTGCGGTTGGTGTAGACGCAGATATCGGCGGCGATATCCAGGGCGCGGCGGACGATGGTCTCGGCATCCTTGTCGGTATCGACCAGTGCGCGGGCCGCGGCGAGGGCGTAATTGCCGCCGGAGCCGATCGCCATGACGCCGGATTCGGGCTCAAGCACGTCGCCGGTGCCGGTCAGCACCAGGGAGACGTCCTTGTCGGCTACGATCATCATGGCCTCCAGCCGGCGCAGATAGCGGTCGGTCCGCCAGTCCTTGGCGAGCTCGACGGCCGCCCGGGTCAGCTGCCCCGGATATTGCTCCAGCTTGCTTTCCAGTCGCTCGAACAGGGTGAAGGCGTCGGCGGTGGCGCCGGCGAAACCGCCGATCACGTCGCCCTTGCCGATCCGGCGAACCTTCCTGGCGTTGGCCTTGATCACGGTCTGGCCGATCGAGACCTGGCCGTCGCCGCCGATCACCACCTTGCCGCCCTTGCGGACCGTGCAGATCGTGGTGCCATGCCAAACCGGCAGCTCATTTTGGGATGCTTGCATAGGTTACCTCTCTTCCGGGCAGATTTAGGCGGTCGGGCAGGGGGTTACAATCGGGCGATTTGACAAGGAATTTAGGTCACCATGGCCCGAAGTTGGGCCATTTCGGGGTCATCCCGCAGTAGCGAAGGTGACATCAGCCTGTTAAAAGACCGGCGTTTTCGGCACGGGAAAGCTTAATCTTCATGCGCACGGCAACCATCAAGCGCAAGACCAAGGAGACCGACATCGAGGTGACGGTCAACCTCGACGGAGCGGGCGTATCCACGGTTTCGACCGGGATCGGCTTCTTCGATCATATGCTCGACCTCCTGGCCCGGCATTCGCGCATCGACATCACGGTGAAGGCGGATGGCGACCTCCATGTCGATTACCACCACACCACCGAAGACGTCGGTATCGCGCTCGGGCAGGCCGTCAAGCAGGCGCTCGGCAACATGGCCGGCATCACCCGCTACGCCTCGATCCACATGCCGATGGACGAGACGCTGTCGCGTGTCGTGATCGATATTTCCGGCCGCCCGGTGCTGGTGTTCAAGGTCGATTTCCCGCGCGACAAGATCGGCGAGTTCGACACCGAGCTGGTGCGCGAATGGTTCAACGCCTTCGCGATGAACGCCGGCGTGACTCTCCACGTCGAGACCCTATATGGCGAGAACAGCCATCATATCTCCGAATCCTGCTTCAAGGGTTTGGCGAGGGCGCTGCGGACCGCGGTTGCGATCGATCCGCGTGCCCAGGGCGAGGTGCCCTCGACCAAGGGTCAGCTCGGCGGCTGATCCCGGGAGCATGATGCGGAAACGGTCGTAACCGGCTTTCCGAAGGATCGTGCTCTCAACAAGAATTCATCGTCGGCGGAGCGTTCGATGCCGGTCTATACAGTGCATGCCCCCGTGGCCAGCGGCGCCGATCTTGCGGCGGCCGACAAATTCGTCTTCGTGCGCGACGGCTTCCGTTTCTGGGCCGCGGTTGCCGGCGTGGTGTGGCTGGCCTGGAACAGGCTCTGGCTGGCGCTGATCGGCTGGCTCGTCCTCACCTTCGTGATCGACTATGCGCTGACCAAGCTTGGTATCGGGCGCGGCGGGATCTTTCTCGTCGACCTGGTGCTGATGGTGCTGCTCGGGCTCGAGGCCGCGACCCTGCAGCGCTGGACGCTGTCGCGGCGCAAATGGCGCCTGATCGATCTCGTGGTCGCTGACAACGCGGATGCCGCCGAGCGCCGCTTTTTCGAGCGCTGGACCGCACGGCATCGCGGCGTCGTCAATGATCAGCGGTCGGTCGATCGCGGCGGCCCGCCGCCGACACGGGACGTTCCCGGTCAATCATTCTCAAAGCCCCCACCGATGCCGCAGGGCGGCATCATCGGATTGTTTCCAGAGCCAGGAGGATCGCGATGACCGTTGCAATCATCGATTATGGCTCCGGCAATCTGCATTCGGCGGCCAAGGCCTTTGAGCGCGCCGCGCGCAGCTTGGAGGATCCGCAGGCCATCAAGGTGACGCGCGATCCCGACGCGGTGTACCGCGCCGATCGGATCGTGCTGCCGGGTGTCGGTGCGTTCGCCGATTGCCGCCGCGGTGTCGACGCGGTCGACGGCATGCTGGAAGCGCTCACCGAGGCGGTGCGGGTCAAGGCGCGGCCGTTCTTCGGCATCTGCGTCGGCATGCAGCTGATGGCGACGCGCGGCAAGGAGCACGTCATCACCGAGGGCTTCGACTGGATCGGCGGCGATGTCGTCAAGATCGAGCCGCGCGACGAGGGCCTGAAGGTCCCGCACATGGGCTGGAATACGCTCGACATGGTGCGCGAGCACCCGGTGCTGGAGCGGCTGCCGCTCGGGCCGAAGGGGCGTCACGCCTATTTCGTGCACTCCTATCACCTCGACGCCGCCAACGAGGCGGACGTGCTGGCGCGCGCCGACTATGGCGGGCCGGTGACCGCGATCGTGGCCAAGGACACCGCTGTCGGTACCCAGTTTCATCCCGAGAAGAGCCAGCGTTTCGGCCTCGCCCTGATCTCCAATTTCTTGAAGTGGAAGCCGTGATCCTTTTTCCAGCGGTTGATCTGAAGAACGGCCAGTGCGTGCGCCTGGAGCAAGGCGACATGGCGCGCGCCACCGTGTTCAATCTCGATCCGGCGGCGCAGGCGGCAAGCTTCGCCGCACAGGGTTTCGAATATCTCCACGTCGTCGATCTCGACGGCGCCTTCGCCGGCAAGCCGATGAATGCGCATGCGGTCGAGGCGATGCTGAAGGCCGTCAACATGCCGGTGCAGCTCGGCGGCGGCATCCGCGACCTCACAACCATCGAGGCCTGGCTCGACAAGGGCATCACGCGCGTCATCATCGGCACCGCGGCGGTGCGCGATCCCGAGCTCGTGAAGGGCGCGGCGAAAAAATTCCCAGGCCGGGTGGCGGTGGGCCTCGATGCGCGCGACGGCAAGGTCGCGGTCGAGGGCTGGGCCGAGACCTCGCATGTGACCGCGCTCGAGATCGCGCAGCGCTTCGAGGACGCCGGCGTCGCCGCGATCATCTTTACCGACATCGCCCGCGATGGCCTGCTCAAGGGCCTCAACCTCGATGCCACCATCGGGCCTCGCCGACCGCATCTCGATTCCGGTGATCGCCTCCGGCGGCTTCGCCTCGATCGACGACGTCAAGGCGCTGCTGGAGCCGCGCGCCAAAAAGCTCGCTGGTGCGATCGTCGGCCGCGCGCTCTATGACGGGCGGCTCGATCCCGCCGCCGCCCTCAAGCTGATCCGCAGCGCAGCCTAGGAGGAGATCATGTTCAAGGTTCGCGTGATCCCCTGTCTCGACGTCAAGGACGGGCGCGTGGTCAAGGGCGTCAACTTCGTCGATCTGCGCGACGCCGGCGATCCGGTCGAAGCCGCGATCGCCTATGACGCCGCCGGCGCCGACGAGCTCACCTTCCTCGACATCACCGCCACCCATGAAAACCGCGGCATCATGCTCGACGTGGTGCGGCGAACGGCCGAGGCCTGCTTCATGCCGCTGACGGTCGGCGGCGGCGTCCGCACCGTCGACGACATCAAGACGCTGCTGCGCTCCGGCGCCGACAAGGTCTCGATCAATTCGGCGGCGGTCAGCCGGCGCGAATTCGTCAAGGAAGCCGCCGAGAAGTATGGCGAGCAATGCGTCGTGGTCGCGATCGACGCCAAGCGGGTCAAGCGCGCCGGCGGCTCGGACCGCTGGGAGATCTTTACCCATGGTGGACGTAATGCCACCGGCATCGATGCCATCGAATATGCCCAGGAGGTCGTCGCGCTCGGCGCCGGTGAAATCCTGCTGACCTCGATGGACCGGGACGGCACGCGGCAAGGGTTTGACCTGCCGCTGACCCGGGCGATCGCGGACAGTGTCCCCGTACCGGTCGTCGCGTCCGGCGGCGTCGGCAATCTCGATCATCTGGTCGACGGCGTTCGCGAGGGGCACGCCACCGGCGTGCTCGCAGCCTCGATCTTCCACTTCGGGGAATTTACCATCCGCCAGGCCAAGGATCACATGGTGCGTGCCGGCCTGCCGATGCGCCTCGATCCCTAGAGCATGGTCTGGAAACAGAGTGGTCTGGGACTCCTTGTCACAAAATGCTAAGTCCCCACCTAGGGGATGGCACCGTCTGGTGCTGTTGCGCATGCTTGAGTTGAGTTGATGTCGCGTTTCACGGTCCACGATTTGGCCGCCACCATCGACGCCCGTGCTGCAACGGGCGGCGAGGCGTCCTACACCCGCAAGCTGCTCGACAAGGGCGCAGAGCACTGCGCCAAGAAACTGGGTGAGGAAGCGGTCGAGACCGTGATCGCTGCGGTCGAGAATGATCGCGATCATCTCATCGCGGAAAGTGCTGATCTCGTGTTTCACCTGCTGGTCCTGTTGAAATCACGCGGCGTGAAGCTGGAGGACGTCGAGGCCGCGCTGGAGAAGCGCACCGCGATGTCGGGACTGGAAGAGAAGGCGTCGCGCAAGCGCGACTAGCGCAAATGATCGAGCGCATCGAGAAGGGCGGCCTCATGGACATCCGGGCACCAGATCAGCAGTACAACCCCTACCGCGTCTTCACGCGCCAGCAATGGTCGCATCTGCGCGACGATACGCCGATGACGCTCGAGCCGGGCGAATTCGACCGCCTGCGTTCGATGCACGACCGCCTCGATTTGCAGGAGGTCGAGGACATCTACCTGCCGCTGTCGCGGCTGCTCTCCATCTATGTCGATGCGACCCAGCGGCTGTATTACTCGCAGCGCCAGTTCCTTAATATCCGCGATCGCAAGATGCCCTACATTATCGGCGTCGCCGGCTCGGTTGCGGTCGGCAAGTCGACCACCGCCCGCGTGCTGCAGGCGCTGCTGGCGCGCTGGTCTCCGCGGCCGAAGGTCGATCTGATCACGACCGACGGTTTCCTGTTTCCAAATGCCGTGCTCGAGCGGCAGGGCATCATGCAGAAGAAGGGCTTTCCGGAGAGCTACGATCTGCCGACGCTGTTGTCGTTCCTCAGCGACATCAAGGCGGGACGGCGTCGCGTGCGCGCCCCTGTCTATTCGCATCTGACCTATGACATCGTGCCGAACAAATGGGTCGAGATCGATCAGCCCGACATCCTGATTGTCGAGGGTGTCAACGTGCTGCAGACCGGGCGGCTGCCGCGTGACGGCAAGGCGGTGCCGTTCGTCTCCGATTTCTTCGATTTCTCGGTCTATATCGACGCCGATGAGGCTGTGCTGCGGCAGTGGTACATCACGCGCTTCCTGGCGCTGCGAGACACCGCATTCACCGATCCGAGGTCCTACTTCCACCGCTACGCGCCATTGTCGGACGAGGAAGCGACCGCGACCGCGATCGCGATCTGGGAGCGCACCAACCTCGCCAATCTCGAGGACAACATCCTGCCGACCCGCCCGCGCGCGACGCTGATCCTGAAGAAGGGCGCCGACCACGTGGTGCAGACGGTGGCGCTGCGGCGGCTGTAGGCGTTAAGCGGCTAAGGCAGCCACATAACAGCTGTCGTCCTCGCGAACGCGGGGACCCATAACCACGAGTGCGCCGTAATTTGCAGGGCTGTGGCCGCAGCAGGTCACCAAAACTAAATTCGGTGGTTATATGGGTCCCTGCTTTCGCAGGGACGACACTGAGTTTGTGGTGACTACGCCGCGATATGCCGCGCGGCGGCGAGGCCCGCGAGCGCTTCTTCCAGCTTCTCGCGGTCGAGCGGCTTGATCAGGAAGCCATCCATGCCGGCCTCGAAACAGGCATAGCGGTCTTCCACCAGCGTATTGGCGGTCAGCGCCAGGATCGGGGTCCGGCGGATGGACTGCCCGGTCTCATGGCTTCGGATCTGTTTGGTGGTCTCGATGCCGTTGAGGCGCGGCATCTGGATGTCCATCAGCACGAGGTCATACGGCGTGCCGGCCGACGTCGCCGAGAGCCAGGATTCCATCGCCTGCTCGCCATTGGTGGTGATGACCACGTTGTGGCCGAGCCGGGTGAGCAGCGAACGCATCAGCAGCGCGTTGATCTCATTGTCCTCGGCGACCAGGATGGAGAGAGCCCTGTCCGCCGTCGCGCCTGCCGCCGCAGTGGGTGCGGATTCCGCGGCCGCCTCGATTGCGGGGCCTGGTGTCGGCATCGCGAGGCTGGGAGCCGCGATTTCGGGCTGCGCGGTCAGGCGGGCGGCGAGCGAGGCTGCGCGCAGCGGCTTGACCAGATAGCCGGTGAACATCGCGGTCTCGGCAGCCGAAAGCTCCTGCCGCGTCGCCGGCGTGAACATCACGATGCGATGGGTTGCATGGATGCGGGCGGCGCTGGCGAACGCCTCCATCGCCGCGGTGCCGAGCGTGTGGTCGATCAGCGCCGCGTGCCAGCTCCGTTCCGGCAGCAACGCCTCGGCGACATTGGCATCCGACACGATGCAGGTCTGCGCGCCCCAGCGCTGCAGCCGCCGCGAAATCAGCGAGGCCTCGATGCTGTGCGGCGCGACCAGCATGATCGACTGGCCGGCGAGATCGGGTGCGGTGAAGCTGTTGGCTTCACCAATGTCGGCCGCGGTCAGCGGGATCGAGACCTCGAAGGTCGAGCCGGCGCCCGGCGTGCTCGCCAGCGTGATGCGGCCGCCCATCCGCTTGACGATGCGGTCGCTGATCGAAAGCCCGAGGCCGGTGCCGCCATAACTGCGCGCGATGCGATCGTCGGCCTGCTCGAACTCACGGAAGATGCGCTGCTGCGCCTCCGGCGCGATGCCGATGCCGGTGTCGCGGACCAGGAAGCTGATCTCGTGCGGCCAGAGGCCGGGCTCGACGATCAGCGCCACGCCGCCGCTCGCGGTGAACTTGATGGCGTTGCCGGCGAGATTGAGCAGCACCTGGCGCAGCCGCGCGGCATCGCCGGCCACTTGCAGCGGCAGCCGCTCGTCGACATAGGCAGCGATCTCGATGCCCTTGGTCTGCGCGCGCGGCGCCAGCAGCTCGGTGATTTCCTCGATCAGGCCGGACAGCGCGAAGGGCCGGTGTTCGAGGTCGATCTTGCCGGCCTCGATCTTGGAATAGTCGAGCAGCTCCTCGATCAGCGCGAGCAGCGCGTCGCCTGACGTCTTGACCGCCTTGACGTAGGTCGTCTGCTCCGGCGTCAGCTGGGTATCCATCAGCAGTCCGCTCATGCCGATGATGCCGTTCAGCGGCGTGCGGATCTCGTGGCTGGCCATCGCCAGGAAGCGCGACTTGGCACGGTTGGCAGCGTCGGCCTGATCGCGGGCCTCAGTCAGCGCGCGCTCGCTCTCGGTGCGGTCGGTGACGTCGCGGCCGACGCTCTGCATCTCCGCCGGCGCACCGGCATCGTTGCGCACGAGGCCCTCGCGCCAGGCGATCCAACGCGGCCCGAGCGGTCCCGCGACCTTCTGGTCGTAGACACGGGTGCCGCTGGGCTCGAGCGCGGTCTCGCCCTGCTCCAGCACTGTCAGCGTGGCGGTGCTGTCGATCAGATTGTCGCGCGAGACCTGCGCCAGTTCGCAATAGGCGTCGTTGGCGTAGGTGATCCGTCCTTCGAGGTCGCGCAGCACGATCAAATCGCCCTGCGCCTCGAACAGCTTGCCGGCCCGCTGTTCGGCCTCTTGGAGTTCCCAGTTGCGGTCGGCCATCGCCTCGTTGTGCATGGCGACGGTGCGCAACCGCTTGCGCATCAGCCGCAGGCGGATGCCGAGCGTCACGATCCACAGACAGGCCAGCGCGAACAGGAAGCTGACCCCGATCGCGAATGAATTGGGATCGTAGCCGCTGTGCGGCGAGAGGGCGCCCGAGATGAATCCGAATGCGCCGCCGAACGCGACCGAGAAGATCGTGAACGAGCGGACGATCGTCGCGACCCAGGAATGGCGGCGCAGGAAGCGGCGAAAGCGTAACTTGATCCGGAAGAAACGCCCCATCAATGGTGGCCCTGAAATGGCTTGGTCTGGCAATGACGATGCGTCGGTCACCTTGCAAAGTGCTTGAGCTTGATGGCCGTTTCGCGTTGCCCTCGGAACAGGGTTAGCGCGAGGTTAACTCCGCCATGACCCGGCCGTGAAAGCGCGTGTCGGGTTTGACCGATGCCGCCTCCAGGCGGCGATGTCCGCCGCGGGCACTGACGATCAGCGCCGCGGCATCGCGCGCCGAAAACGTCCTGGACTGCACGAAGACGCGGTAATCGGACGGCCCATCGTCACGGGACAGATAGATCACCGGACCGTTTGCCGACGGATCGCTCGAAATCCCGATCAGCTGCGGCGTGACGTTGCTCTCGCACGCCCCGGCCTCGGCATCGTCGATGTCGTCGATCACGGTGAAGTCGGCGGTGTCCGCGCTGTCGGCAATCTGGACCAGGACGGTCGCAAGGCTCGGGTCGTCGGTGAAGCTGACGTGAAGCTGCGCCTGCCACGGCACCGCTGCGATCTGCATCGTGGCGCCGCCGACATCGATGCAGGGCCGGGGGCCCGGCAGGAATTCAGCGCGGGCAAATATCGCGGCCACAGCAAGCGGCACCACCGAGGCCAGCATTTTCATACGCAACATGACACAACTCGCTCGACCCAAGCTCCCGCGGATCGCGGTGCTTATGGTTTGCGGAGCGTAAATGAGAGTGGTTACTGCGGCGTTGACGCGACGAGCGTCGGTTGCAAAACACGAGGCGTCACGCCGCGCGCCGCAAATCGTCGGCCAATGCACGATAGGATAGCGCCTCGGCAAGGTGCAGCCGGCCGATCGTCTCAGCGCCGTCGAGATCGGCGAGCGTGCGCGCCACGCGCAGCACGCGGTGATAGCCGCGCGCGGTGAGATGCATGGTGTCGGCGGCCTCGCGGAGCAGCTTCTGCCCATGCGCGTCGGGCTGCGCGATGGTCTCGAGCAGCGAGCTCGGCGCTTCCGCATTGGTGCGGACATGCGGCATGCCGGCCGCCGCGTAACGCGCAAGCTGGATGTCGCGCGCGGCCGCGACGCGTCGGGCGACCTCGGCCGAGCCCTCCGCCGGCGGCGGCAGGATCAAATCCGCCGCGGTCACGGCCGGCACCTCGATCCTGAGATCGATGCGATCCATCAGCGGGCCGGAGATCCGCATCTGGTAGTCGGCGGTGCAGCGGTCGAGCCGGCCGCGCTTGCAGGAATAGCCGGGCTCATAGGCGTGGCCGCAGCGGCACGGGTTCATCGCGGCGACCAACATGAAGCGCGCCGGATAGGTGACGCGGTGGTTGGCCCGGCTGACCGAGACCTCGCCGTTCTCCAGCGGCTGGCGCAGCGAATCCAGCACGCGCGGATCGAACTCCGGCAGCTCGTCGAGGAACAGCACGCCTTGATGCGCCAGCGAGATCTCGCCGGGCCTGGCGCGCATGCCGCCGCCGGTCAACGCCGCCATGCTGGCGGAATGGTGCGGGCTGCGGAACGGGCGCCGCGCGGTCAGCGCGCCGTCGCGGATCTCGCCGGCGACGGAAGCGATCATCGAGACTTCGAGCAGCTCCGACGGCGACAGCGGTGGCAGGATCGAGGGCAGCCGCGCCGCCAGCATCGACTTGCCGGCACCGGGCGAGCCGATCATCAACAAATGATGCCCGCCGGCGGCCGCGATCTCGAGCGCGCGCTTGGCGCTTTCCTGGCCCTTGATGTCGCGCAAATCGAGCAGCGCTTCCTCGCGCGCCTCGTTCTGGTCTTGCACTTTCGGCTGCGGCCGTGACAGCACCTGCGTGCCCTTGAAGTGGTTGGCGATCTGGATCAGCGACTGCGCCGCGATGATCTGGATGTCGGGGCTCGCCCAGGCGGCCTCCGAGCCGCAGGCGGCCGGGCAGATCAATCCCTCGTCGCGCGAATTGGCGCCGATCGCGGCCGGCAGCACACCGGCCACCGGCGCGATCGAGCCGTCGAGCCCGAGTTCGCCGAGCACGGTGAAGCCGCCGAGTGCATCCGGCGGAATCGCCCCGATCGCGGCCATCAGGCCGAGCGCAATCGGCAGGTCGTAATGGCTGCCTTCCTTGGGCAGGTCGGCCGGCGCGAGGTTGACGGTGATGCGGCGGGCCGGAAGCGCCAGACCGGAGGCGATCAGTGCCGAACGCACCCGCTCCCGCGCCTCCGACACCGCCTTGTCGGGTAGGCCGACGATCGCGAATGCCGGCAGCCCCGGCGCGACCTGCACCTGCACGTCGACCGCGCGGGCCTCGATCCCCTCGAATGCGACGGTGGAAACGCGCTGAACCATGCTGCCCCTGTTTCTCGCCACCCAAGGTAGCGGAGCGGGCCGCTTAGCGCAAGAACATTAAGAGAACATCCGGGGACGACGCGCGCCGTCCCCGGATGATCAGCCGGTCACAGCGTCATCTGCATCGGCTCGGGATAGTAATGGAAGCCCTCGCCAGCCTTGGCGACGTGGCCATAGCCCGGCCAGGCGAAGTGATAGGACATGACGGCCGTCTTGTTCGCGGCCAGCATCTCCAGCATCTTGACCCGCGACGCTGCCGCCTGCTTCGGATCGGTGTCGTAGGAGAATTCCATCCGCGGCCGCTCCAAGAGCAGCACCGCGTGGTGCGAGAGATCGCCGAGGAAAGCGAAGGATTTGCCGCCCGAGGTCACCATGAAGATGGTGTGGCCCACGGTATGGCCGGGGGCTGCGAGCGCGGTCACGCCGGGCAGGAATTCCTGGCCGTCCTTGAAGAACACGATGCGGTCGCGCACCGGCAGCAGGTTCTTGCGGGCGTGCACGACAAAGTCCTTTAACGGACTGCCCATCTTGCCTTCGTCGGTCCAGAAATCGAGGTCGCTTTGCGCGATGTAGTACTGCGCATTCGGGAATAGCGGCTTGTCGTCGGCGCCGACGATGCCGCCGATATGATCGATATGCGCGTGCGACAGCACGACGGCGTCGATGTCCTCCGGCTTGATGCCGGCTTCCTGCATGCTCTTCTGCTGCCGGCCGGTGGTCGGACCGAACGCCTTCGAGGTGCCCATGCCGGTATCGAACAGGATCAGCCTGTCGCCCATGTTGACGATCGGTGAATTCTGCTCGAGCACGACATTGTCGGGCGAGAGGAAGTTGTCGGAGAGCATCTTCTTGACTTCTTCCTTCGGCACGCCCGTGAAGGTGCCGGAGGGATCGCCGAGCGGAAGGGGCCCGTCGGAGACGACGGTCACTTCGGCGTCGCCGAGTTCGAAGCGGTGCCAATAGGGAGTCTGTGTGCCGAGTTTCGGCGCGCGCGCCTGTGCGGTGCCGCCGAGCAGTGTGCTGGCGCCGAGACCGGCACCGAGCGCGAGCAAGGATCGTCGTGAGACATTGAGCGTCATAACGTCTTCCTCCCAATTTTTATGAATTTGTCGCGTTGTGCCCGCGCGTTGACCCGCCGCTTGACCTGACGCAGGCAAGAGGATGCTGCCCGCGCCCGCGCAAGCTGGCAAGTAGAATAAGGCGAACGCAGGCGCGACCGAGCCCTGGCTAAAGCGCGATGAGATCGGGATCGATTGTCAGCGCGCTTTAGCTCATTGTTTGAGCATGATCTTTTTCGGAAAACCGCTTCGCACTTTTCCGGATCATGCTTCTAGATTTCAGCCAGCCTGTGCGGCGCACAAAGAAGGATGATTATTTCGCGGCGCGCTTCTTCTCGATGGTATCCCAGATCATCGCCGCGACATCGGGGCCGTTGAGCCGCTGAATGGCGCGGATGCCGGTCGGCGAAGTGACGTTGATCTCGGTCAAATTGCCGTCGATCACGTCGAGGCCGACGAACATCAGACCAAGCTCGCGCAACGCGGGCCCGACAGTGGCGCAGATTTCGCGCTCGCGATCCGACAGCTCGGTCGCCTTGGCCGCGCCGCCGCGCACCATGTTGGAGCGCAGATCGTCCGCCGCCGGCACGCGGTTGACGGCGCCGGCGAATTCGCCGTCGACCAGGATGATGCGCTTGTCGCCATGCTTCACCTCGGGAAGGAAGCGCTGGATCACCCAGGGTTCCTTGAAGGTGACCGAAAACATGTCGAATAGCGAGCCGAAATTCATGTCCTGCGGCATCACGCGGAACACGGCGGCGCCGCCATGGCCGTGCAACGGTTTCATGACCACGGCGCCGTGCTGATCGCGGAAGGAGTTGATCTCGTCGAGGTCGCGCGAGATCAGGGTCGGCGGCATCAGCTGCGGGAAGTTCATCACGAACAGCTTTTCCGGCGCGTTGCGCACGCTGGCCGGGTCGTTGACGACCAGGGTGTTCGGATGAATGCGCTCGAGGAAATGCGTCGAGGTGATGTAGGCGAGGTCGAACGGCGGGTCCTGGCGCAGCAACACGACGTCGAAGCCGTTGAGCGCCTCGCGCTTCGGCTCGCCCAGCGTGAAGTGATCGCCGAGCTCGTCGCGCACGGTGAGCGGCTGCACCGGTGCCACCAGCTCCTCGCCGCGCAGCGACAACTTATCGGGCGTGTAGTAGGAAATGCCGTGGCCGCGCTTCTGCGCCTCGAGCAGCAGCGCAAAGGTCGAATCGCCGCGGATGTTGATGCGCGCGATGGGATCCATCTGGACGGCGATCTTCAATGTCATAGGTGTGTCCCGCGAGATCTTGAGGATAGGTTCTATGGGCTTGCGTCGAATGCCGCTAACAGATGGCGCGGCAGGCTCTTCGGCGCAATCAGCACGGCGTCGAATCTGAGGTCAAATTCGGCGTGTTCGGGATGCGCCATCAGCCACGCCTGGGCGGCATTGATAATGCGCAGCTGCTGGCGCGGCGTCACCGCATAGGCGGCCTCATCGAGGCTGGCCCGGGCCTTGACCTCGACGAAGGCCAGCAAATTGCGCCGGCGCACCACCAGGTCGATCTCGCCATAGGGCGTGCGGAAGCGCCGCGCCAGGATGCGATAGCCCTTGGCGATCAGAAGCGCCGCGGCACGGCTTTCGGCCGAGATGCCGGTGCGGAATGCGGCGACGCGCTCGGGCGAGGCGCTGTCAGTCTTGGCACTATCAGTCTTGGCCTCAGTCTTGGCGTTATCAGGCTTGGCCATCGCCGTCCCCGATGGTCTTCGCAAGCTCGAGCGCGCGGGCATAGACCTCGCGGCGCGGCCGGCCCGACAGCTCGACCGCGTGGGCGACCGCGTCCTTGACGCTGCCCCGCGCGAGCTGCGCGCGCAGGAGATCGTCGAGCGAAGTCTCGTCCATCACCCCGGCATCGTCGGCCGGCGGCCCGATCACCAGCACGAACTCGCCCCGGGTCTCCAGCGCATCCACGCCTGCCGCGAGCTCTGCGACCGGCGCGCGCTTGACCTCCTCGTGCAGCTTGGTCAGCTCGCGGCAGATCGCGGCATCACGTCCGGCCATGATTGCAGCCAGGTCGCGTAGCGTGTCCTGCACGCGATTGCCTGACTCGAACATCACCAGCGTCGCGTCGATCCGGGCAAGCTCAGTGAGCCGCGCGCGCCGCGCGTGCTCCTTGGTCGGCAGAAATCCCTCGAAGAAGAACCGGTCGGTCGGCAGCGCCGCCACCGACAGTGCCGTCAGCACCGACGATGGCCCGGGCACCGCGATGACGGCATGGCCGGCGGCGCAGACCTCGCGCACCAGCTTGAAGCCGGGGTCTGAGATCAGCGGCGTGCCGGCGTCGGAGACCAGCGCGATCGCGGCGCCCTGCGCCAGCCGTTCCAGGATCTTGGGCCGGGCCTGGGCGGCATTGTGCTCGTGGTAGAGCGCAAGCTCCGCCGTGATCGCGTAACGCTCGGTCAGCCGGCGCGTAATCCTGGTGTCCTCGCAGGCGATGACGTCGACGCCGGCCAGCGTCTCCAGCGCGCGCAGGGTGATGTCGGCGAGATTGCCGATCGGGGTCGCGACCAGATGGAGCCCGGGCCTGGCCCTGGGCGCGGGCAACTGCTGGCCGCCGATCGAAAAACTTCTGGCCGCAACGCCTGCCGTGGCATCCGAATGGTGGAGGGAACTGGCTTTTGCGCGCATAATGCCAATCTAGAGGGACGGCGACGCTTCCGCCATCCGCAAACGGCGGCGGAGAGGCCGTTGCCAGGGAAGGAAATGAAGGCCGCGGCAACGGCGCCGCGCGGCCATAATCCTTTTGTTTTAGTTAACTATTCGCCGACAATATGCCCAAATCCCCCCGCCTCATCAGAGCTGGATGGAGTCCTGGCCGATCCTGGTCGGTCAAGAGAAGAGAGACGATGGCAGGCCCGCATCACCGCAACTCCTCGCCGTCGGGCACGACCCGACGAACCGCGCTTGGTCTGCTCGTGGGCGCGCCGTTGCTGACGGCCTGTTCCGGTATCCAGCAGAGCTTGAGCCAATTCTCCAGCGGCAGCCCGGACGCCGGTCCTGCCGGCCCGCAGCAGCAGCCGCAGGCGGTTGGCACCGGCCAGGTCAAAATTGGATTGATTCTGCCACTGTCGGCGGCCGGCAATGCCGGGCTCGCCGCGCAGTCGATGCGCAATGCCGCCGAAATGGCGCTGGCGGAATTCCAGAACCCGAACATCCAGCTTCTGATCAAGGATGATGGCGGCAGCCCGCAGGGCGCGTCGCAGGGTGCCCAGCAGGCGCTGGCCGAAGGCGCCGAGATCATTCTGGGACCGCTGTTCGCGGGCTCGGTGCCGGCCGTCGCGCAACTGACCCGGCCGCGCGGCACTTCGGTGATCGCCTTCTCGACCGATTCGAGCGTGGCCGGCCGCGGCGTCTATCTGCTGAGCTTCCTGCCGGAGTCCGACATCAACCGCATCGTCGACTATTCGGCCGGAATCGGAAAACGCTCGTTCGCCGCGATGGTGCCGGACAACGCCTATGGCAATGTGGTCGAGGCCGCATTCAAGCAGGCGGTCGGCCGCAAGAACGGCCGCGTCGTCGCCTTCGAGAAGTATGGTGCCGACCGCGCAACGCCGGCGCGGACCGTGGCGCAGGCGCTTGGCCAAGCCGATGCGCTGCTGATCGCCGATGACGGCGATTCGGTGGTCGCGACCGCCGATGCGCTGACCGCGGCAGGCGCCAATCTGCGCAACATCCAGCTGCTCGGCACCGGGCTGTGGGACAATCCGCGGGTGTTCGCGAGCCCCGTCCTGCAAGGCGGCCTCTATGCCGCGCCCGATCCGTCCGGCTTCCGCAGCTTCGCCGGCCGTTACCGCACCAAATATGGCGGCGAGCCGGTACGCACTGCAACGCTGGCCTATGACGCCGTGGCGCTGATGGCGGCGCTGGCGCGCACCCAGGGCGCGCAGCGCTTTGCGCCGGAGACGCTGACCAACCCGTCGGGCTTTGCCGGTATCGACGGCCTGTTCCGCTTCCGCTCCGACGGCACCAATGAGCGGGGCCTTGCGGTCATGAAGGTGGCGTCCGGCGGCAGCACGCCGGTCGCAGGCTCGCCGAAGAGCTTTGGCGCCTAGATCGGTCGGGCACTGGCCTGAAATCGCCTTGAAGCGCCCGCCAGCTCCTTTGCATGGGGTTGTTTTCGATATTTAGGCGGCGAGATCCGCCACAACGGCGTCGAGCACCGGGAATCCCGCCTTCGTCACGCGCAGCCGTCCGTCGGCATCGACGGCGATCGCGCCCTCCTCGCGCAGCAGGGCGATCCGGTGCGGATCGAGCTTTCGGCCGGAGAGTTGCGCATAGCGTTTGGGATCGATGCCCTCGGCGAGCCGCAGCCCCATCAGCAGGAATTCGTCGGCGCGTTCTTCGCTGTTGAGGCTGTCGTCGCTGACGACGCCATGCCCGCGCTCCTCGACATTCAATAGCCAGGCCTCGGGACGCCGCTCGGTCGCGGTCGCGTGCCTGATGCCATCGATGTCGAGCCGGCCATGCGCGCCGGGGCCGATGCCGGCATATTCCTCGCCGCGCCAGTAGACGAGGTTGTGCTTGCACTCCGCCCCGGTGCGGGCGTGGTTGGAGATTTCATAGGCCGGCAATCCCTCGCGGGCGCAGACCTCCTGCGTCACGTCGTAGAGCGCGCGCGCGGTCGCTTCATCCGGGGTCTGCAATTTGCCGGCGGCATGCAGCCCGAAGAACGGCGTGCCTTCCTCGATGGTGAGCTGATACAGCGACAGATGCTCGGCCGCTTCCGAGATCGCCTGCTTCAACTCGTCCGCCCACATCCGCGGCGTCTGGTCGGGGCGGGCATAGATCAGATCGAACGAGTAACGGTCGAACGCGGAGCGTGCGATCGCAACCGCGTCGAGCGCCTCGCGCGCGCTGTGCAGGCGGCCCAATGCTTTGAGCGATGCATCATCCAGCGCCTGCACGCCGAGCGAGACGCGGTTGACGCCGGCTGAGCGATAGCCGCGAAAGCGCGTCGCCTCGACGCTGGTCGGATTGGCCTCCAGCGTGACCTCGACGTCGCGCGAGACCTGCCAATGCTTGCCGATCGCATCGAGCACGGCGCCGACGGTCTGCGGCTGCATCAGCGACGGTGTGCCGCCGCCGAGGAAGATCGAGCTGACCTCGCGCCCGGGCACCCGCGCGGCCGTGGTCTCGATCTCGCGGGCGAAGGCGCGCACGAAGCGCGCCTCGTCGACCGGTGCATGGCGCACGTGGCTGTTGAAATCGCAATACGGGCATTTCGACAGGCAGAACGGCCAGTGCACGTAGACGCCGAAGGCTGCTCGGTCAGCGTGGCTCAAGGCAGATCTCCGCGAGCTTCACGAAGGCGCGGGCGCGGTGCGACAGGCCGAGCCCGAGCGGCGGCAGGCCGTGCTTCTCGATGCTGGTCATCTCGCCAAAGGTTCGCGTGTAGCCGTCCGGCAGGAATGCCGGATCATAGCCGAAGCCGGCGGTGCCGCGCGGCGGCCAAACCAGGGTTCCATCGACGCGGGCCTCGACCTCTTCGAGGTGATTGTCCGGCCAGGCCACGCACAGTGCGGAGACGAAATGCGCTCTTCGGCGCGCGGGCGCGGTGGCGCCGCGCTCCTGCAACAGCCGCTCGATCCGCGTCATCGCCGCCATGAAGTCCTTGCCCTCGCCAGCCCAGCGCGCCGAGTAGATCCCGGGCGCGCCATCGAGCGCATCGACCACGAGGCCGGAATCGTCGGCGAAGGCCGGCAGTCCGGTCGCCTTGGCCGCCGCGATCGACTTGATCGCGGCATTGGCGCGAAAACTGTCGCCGGTCTCCTCGGGCTCGGCGAGGCCGAGCTCGCCGGCCGACACCGCCTCCACGCCATGCGGGGCCAGCAATTCCCGCATCTCGGCAAGCTTGCCGGGATTATGGGTGGCGATCACGAGCCTTCCGGTGATTCGGCGATGCATGGCCAATCTGACTACGCCACCGCGATCTTTTGCAAGTCGACCAGACGCGCGACACCTTTGCGCGCCAGCGCCATCAGGGCCAGGAATTCGTCCTGGGTGAACGGCGTCTTCTCCGCGGTGCCCTGCACCTCGATGATGCGACCGTCGCCGGTCATGACGAAATTGGCGTCGGTTTCGGCCTCGGAATCCTCGGCATAGTCGAGATCGAGCACCGGCGTACCCTGGTAAATGCCGCAGGAGATCGCCGCCACATTGTCGCGCAACACGTTGCTCTTCAGCATGTTGCGGGTCTTCATCCAGTTGATGCAGTCGGCCAGTGCCACCCAGGCACCGGTGATCGAGGCGGTGCGGGTGCCGCCATCGGCCTGGATGACGTCGCAATCGACCGTGATCTGGCGCTCGCCCAGCGCCTCGAGATCGATGGCGGCGCGCAGCGAGCGGCCGATCAGCCGCTGGATCTCGACGGTGCGGCCGCCCTGCTTGCCGGCGGAGGCCTCGCGGCGGGTGCGTTCCAGGGTGGCGCGCGGCAGCATGCCGTATTCGGCGGTGACCCAGCCACGGCCTTGGCCCTTCAGCCACGGCGGCAAGCGCTCTTCCAGCGTGGCGGTCACCAGCACATGGGTGTCGCCGAACTTCACCATGCAGGAACCCTCGGCATATTTGACGACGCCGCGTTCCAGCGACACGGGACGCAGTTCATCGGGCGCACGGCGGCTTGGCCGCATGAAGTCCTCCAGAAATCCGAGAAAATTGGCTGGGCGTGCTTGTAGGAGGGGGAAGGGGCAGCGGCAAGGGTTTTGGCAAGGGTTTTCGACCCAGTATCGCCCCGGTATCAAGAGGTCGAATGCGCGCTTGTCACCGGCCTTTGGGATCGACAAATTAGGCAGTAATTGTGAGGGACTGGAGTGTGACTCACCACGATCCAATCGGCCTGATCGCGCCGCATGCCGGGCTTGCCCAGCTCAACGAGCGTTCGCGCGACATTTTTCGTCAAATCGTCGAAAGCTACCTCGCGACCGGCGAGCCGGTCGGCTCGCGCAACATCTCGCGCCTGATCGCATTACCGCTGTCGCCGGCCTCGGTCCGCAATGTGATGTCGGATCTCGAGCAGCTCGGCCTGATCTATGCGCCGCACACCTCGGCGGGCCGGTTGCCGACCGAACTCGGCCTGCGCTTCTTCGTCGACGCCCTGATGCAGGTCGGCGACCTCACCGAGGCCGAGCGTCAATCGATCCAGACCCAGCTCGCCGCGGTCGGCCGGGCGCAGTCCGTCGAGGCCGCGCTCGGCGAAGCGTTGACGCGGCTGTCAGGGCTGACCCGCGCCGCGGCGGTGGTGCTGACGCCGAAGTCGAATGCGCGGCTGAAGCACATCGAATTCGTCCGGCTGGAACCGGAGAAGGCGCTGGTCGTGCTGGTCGGCGAAGACGGCCAGGTCGAAAACCGGGTGCTGGCGCTGCCGCCGGGTGTTCCATCCTCGGCACTGACGGAGGCGACCAATTTCCTCAATGCGCGGATCCGCGGCCGCACGCTGGCTGAGGCGCGGCTCGAGCTCGAGACCGCATTGACGCAGAACCGCGCCGAGCTCGATCAGCTCACGCAAAAGGTCGTCGCCGCCGGCATCGCGAGCTGGTCCGGCGGCGAGAGCGAGGACCGCCAGCTGATCGTGCGCGGTCATGCCAATCTGCTCGAGGATCTGCATGCGCTGGACGATCTCGAGCGCATCAAGTCGCTGTTCGACGATCTCGAGACCAAGCGCGGCGTGATCGATCTGCTCGGCCGCGCCGAGCGCGGCGAGGGCGTGCGGATCTTCATCGGCTCGGAGAACAAGCTATTCTCGCTGTCAGGTTCCTCGACCATCATCGCGCCCTATGGCGACGCCCAGGGCCGGATCGTCGGCGTGCTCGGCGTGATCGGGCCGACGCGGCTGAACTATGCGCGGGTGATCCCGACCGTCGATTATGCCGCGCGCATCGTCAGCAAGATGCTGGGCGGCTGATGGATGCGGATTTCGTTTTCATTTGACGGGTTGTCTTCGCCGAGGTCGGAGGTCCCTGTTCCCGAAACCGGTATGTTGCGCTTGATTTTCGCCGCCTAAAGCACGATATCCCGGGCAGCAATCCCCAAGATTTGAACCGACGCGAGTTTTCGAGAAGGCACGCCATGACCGATCCGAACCGGGCCAACGACAACACCGAGAATTCGGCGCCGACGGGTGAGCCCGTGGTCTCGAAGCCCTACATCATGCCGGACGATCCCGAGGTCGGGTCGGCGGAGGCGCTGACCAAAGAACTCGCCGAGGCGAAGGATCGCACGCTGCGCACGCTGGCCGAGATGGAGAATCTCCGGCAGCGCACGCGCCGCGAGGTGGCCGACGCCAAGACCTATGGCATCACTGGCTTTGCCCGCGATGTGCTCGATATCGCCGACAATCTGCAGCGCGCGCTCGATGCGGTGCCGGCCGAGACCAAGGAAACCGCCGATCCCGGCCTGAAGGCACTGCTCGAAGGCGTCGAGCTGACCGAGCGTTCGCTGCTCAACGCGCTGGAAAAGAACGGCGTGAAGAAGTTCGATCCGATCGGCGAGAAGTTCGATCCGAACTTCCAGCAGGCGATGTTCGAGGTGCCTGATGCGTCGGTGCCGTCGGGCACCGTGGTGCAGGTCGTGCAGGCCGGCTACATGATCGGCGAGCGCATCCTGCGTCCGGCACTGGTCGGCGTCTCCAAGGGCGGTGCCAAGCCCGCCCCGAGCGCCGACATCACGGTCTGAGCCGAAGGACTTCTGCGCCTTACGCGATATCCGACGACTGGATGCGCTTGACGCCGGCCTTGGCCATGTCGTCCCAGGCCTTGGCCAGCGATCCCTGCGTGTCGATGCCGCGGCAGGCGTCCTCCACCACGTAGGTTTCGAAGCCGGCCTTGCGCGCATCGAGCGCGGTCCATGCCACGCAGAAATCGGTGGCAAGCCCGGCCACGAAGAGCCGCTCGACGTTGCGTGCCTTCAGATAGGCGGCGAGCCCCGTTGTGGTCTTGCCGTCAGCCTCGGTGAAGGCGGAGTAGCTGTCGACGTCCTTGTGAAAGCCCTTGCGGATGATCAGCTCGGCCTGCGGGATCGCGAGCTCCTTCGACAGCGAGGCGCCGTCGGTGCCCTGCACGCAGTGGTCGGGCCACAGCACCTGCTTGCCATAGGCGAGGTCGATGACCTCGAACGGTTTCTTGCCTTCATGGACCGAGGCAAACGAGACGTGTCCGGGCGTGTGCCAGTCCTGCGTCATCACCACATTGGCAAAGCTCTTGGCGATCCTGTTGATGACCGGCACCACCTGCTCGCCGTCCTTCACCGCGAGGCTGCCGCCGGGCAGGAAGCAGTTCTGGACGTCGATCACGAGCAGTGCAGAGCCGTCGTCGGGCTTGATCGCAGCCGCCCAGAGGCTCTTGGGAACCAGGCTCGCGAGCGCCATCGCGCCAAGGCCTGCAACGATCCGTCGTCGATCCAACATCGTGCCCCTCCTCGCTTTGTGTGATTACAGCGCGAGGAGGCTAGTTCCGTTCGGCGACCTGCGGAAGTCCGAATCTTCGCGAAGACCGGATCAGCCGCGCGGCTGGATGCCGTCGCGCACCGCGCGGAAGCGCGGGAAGGCGGTCTCCCAGTCGGTGCGCGGCGAGCTGCCGATGACGCGCATCGACGTTTGCGCGCCGAACCGCAGCCACTGCACGATGGTCACCGGGGTGTTGTCCTTGCCGCTGACGGCGTCGATCCGGGTCTCGAAGCCGGGCTGGCCGTCGATCCGGATCGGCTCGGACATGGTGATCCGCCCGTCGCGCACGCCGGGGATCGTGGTGGCGATCTGCTGGGCGAAACGGCCGCGATCGTCTGGCGTGGCCGGGGCCGAGCCGATGATGCCGAGCAGCATGAACGGCTTGGTCTCGAGACCCTTCTCGTCGCCGTCGGCGATCAATAGCGCCGCGCCCGGCGCCAACATGCGGACATTCTTGAAACCTGAGAGTTCGCTGACCTTGAACGGCATCATGCCGAGCTGCTCGTCGACCGGCACCTCATTGCGGATCTGGGCGGTGGCGAACATCTGCCGCACCGCGTCGTCGGTGTAGATCTTGCTCGCATTCTCCGGCACCTGCACCGCGACATAGCCGGAGAAGGTCGGCCCCGGCAGGATCATGGAATAGCGCCGCACATTGCTGGCGCCGTCGCGCGCGCTCTCCACGGTGTAATAGGCGAGGCCGGCCGGCGTCTCGAGGCTTTCGGGCTTGATGTTTCCGGTGCCGGCGGGGTTGGTCTTGAAAGCGGTCACGACCTCGTTGTAGGCGTCCGCGGGCAGGTCGGCGATCAGGACCTTGACGCCCTGGTCTTCGGTCTCGAAGCCGATGAACGACTTGGCGCGGACGAGGCCCACCAGTGGTTTCATCCCGACATGTGCGCCCGGCGGAAACACCACGTCGGCGGCAGAGCCACGACAGGTGGCGGCAATCAGCAAGGCAACCGCAACGAGAACTCGAAAAGGCGTCATGGGGAATCTACCGGTTTTGCTTGAGGGCCGCGCAACGGGGCCGGTGCAGGGCTGGATGGCCTCTTTCAGTCGGACCGCTTTTAGCGGTTTTGATGACCCTGCAACAGGCCACCAAATCTCCGCTCCGGGCCCGCAGGCCCGATTCCATGGGCTTTTCGCCCTGATCGGCAGGCACTTTCCAGTTTCCCGACGTTTCCAAGAATGGAGGCCAGCGGCCAAACGGCGCGCCCTCGACCCGTGCGCGGCTCTCGCATACGACGTTTGTGAGCGTTCACTCAACAGCGCAGACGTCGCGTTACGGAGATTCGCGGCCGATGGCGGGGGCATCATTGCCGATTTGTTAACTTGGCCGGCGGTTGCCTCGGGCCTTGAACCGCCGCCGCAGCCGGGCTGACACAATCTTTCAAACGTCAGTCTTTTCAGGCTTCAACGTTGCGTCCAGTCCTTGCGGGCAGGACCCTCTCTCCTATATCAGGCTCACCGTCGCAATATCGCGAGTATGTGAACGTCTGGGGGTTCGGTACGGAGCGCCGTCAGGGCCCAACCAACCTGCCGTAGCAAAGAGGATATCAAAACCATGGGTAAGGTCATTGGGATCGACCTCGGCACCACGAATTCGTGCGTCGCCGTAATGGATGGCAAGAACGCCAAGGTGATCGAGAATGCCGAGGGCATGCGAACGACGCCGTCGATCGTTGCTTTCACTGACGATGGCGAGCGCCTCGTCGGCCAGCCGGCGAAGCGCCAGGCGGTGACCAATCCCGAGCGTACGTTCTTCGCGGTGAAGCGCCTGATCGGCCGCCGCTACGACGACCCGATGGTCGAGAAGGACAAGAAGCTCGTCCCCTACAAGATCGTCAAGGCATCGAACGGCGACGCCTGGGTCGAAGCCGATGGCAAGACCTATTCGCCCTCGCAGGTCTCGGCCTTCATCCTGCAGAAGATGAAGGAGACCGCTGAGGCGCATCTCGGCCAGAAGGTCGATCAGGCCGTCATCACGGTTCCCGCTTATTTCAACGACGCGCAGCGTCAGGCCACCAAGGACGCCGGCAAGATCGCCGGCCTCGAAGTGCTGCGCATCATCAACGAGCCGACCGCAGCCGCGCTCGCCTACGGTCTCGACAAGTCGAAGTCCGGCACGATCGCCGTGTACGACCTCGGCGGCGGCACCTTCGACGTCTCGATCCTCGAGATCGGCGACGGCGTGTTCGAGGTGAAGTCGACCAACGGCGACACCTTCCTCGGCGGTGAAGATTTCGACATGCGCCTGGTCGGCTATCTCGCCGACGAGTTCCAGAAGGAGCAGGGCATCAACCTGCGCAACGACAAGCTCGCTTTGCAGCGCCTGAAGGAAGCTGCGGAGAAGGCCAAGATCGAGCTGTCGTCGACCACGCAGACCGAAATCAACCTGCCGTTCATCACGGCGGACCAGACCGGTCCGAAGCATCTGACGATGAAGCTGACCCGCGCCAAGTTCGAGGCGCTGGTGGCCGACCTCGTCGAGAAAACCATCGAGCCGTGCCGCAAGGCGCTGAAGGATGCCGGCCTGACCGCCGGTGAGATCGGCGAAGTGGTGCTGGTCGGCGGCATGACCCGCATGCCGAAGATCCAGGAAGTCGTGAAGCAGTTCTTCGGCAAGGAGCCGCACAAGGGCGTCAATCCCGACGAAGTCGTCGCGATCGGTGCTGCGATCCAGGCAGGCGTGCTGCAGGGCGACGTCAAGGACGTGCTGCTGCTCGACGTGACCCCGCTGTCGCTGGGCATCGAGACGCTGGGCGGCGTGTTCACCCGCATCATCGACCGCAACACCACGATCCCGACCAAGAAGAGCCAGGTGTTCTCGACCGCCGAAGACAATCAGGGCGCCGTCACCATCCGGGTCTTCCAGGGCGAGCGCGAGATGGCGGCCGACAACAAGATGCTCGGCCAGTTCGACCTGATGGGCATTCCGCCGGCTCCGCGCGGCATGCCGCAGATCGAGGTGACCTTCGACATCGACGCCAACGGCATCGTCAACGTCTCGGCCAAGGACAAGGCGACCGGCAAGGAACAGCAGATCCGGATCCAGGCATCCGGCGGTCTGTCCGAAGCCGACATCGACAAGATGGTCAAGGACGCCGAGGCCAACGCGGCCGAGGACAAGAAGCGCCGCGAAGCCGTCGACGCCAAGAACCATGCCGACGGCCTGGTTCATTCGACCGAGAAGGCTCTGGCCGAACACGGCTCGAAGATCCCGGACACCGATCGTCGGGCGATCGAGGACGCCGTCAGCGATCTCAAGGAAGCGCTGAAGGGCGATGACGCCGAGGCGATCAAGGCCAAGACCAACACCTTGGCGCAGGCTTCGATGAAGCTCGGCGAAGCCATGTACAAGCAGCAGGCCGAGGCCGATGCGGCCAAGGACGCTGCCAAGGATGACGTTGTCGACGCGGAGTTCACCGAGGTCGACGACGACAAGAACAGCAAGAAGTCTGCCTAAGCGGATTTGCGATCATGACCCTCACACCAATGAGCACGCCAGGCGTCTCGGAGGAGTGGGGGTCATTTTTCTTTAAGGCGATCGCTGCATCTTCGAGACAGCCGCAATCCTTGCAGGCGCAGTTCTTGCAGACCTGGTCCTGGGCGATGGCCACGAACTTCGGACGGAATTGAAGGATGTCGACCAAGCGCTGCTACTACGAGACTCTCGAGGTCGATCGGAACGCGGACGAGACCAAGCTGAAATCGGCTTTCCGCAAGCTCGCAATGAAGTGGCATCCGGACAGGAATCCTGGCGACGCCACCAGCGAGGTCCGGTTCAAGGAAATCAACGAAGCCTACGAGGTGCTGAAGGACGGCGACAAGCGCGCCGCCTATGACCGCTTCGGCCACGCCGCCTTCGAACAGGGCATGGGTGGCGGCGGCCCCGGCTTCGGCGCCGGCTTCGCTTCATCCTTCTCCGACATCTTCGAGGATCTGTTCGGCATGGCCGGGCAGCGCCGCAGCGGCGGCCGCGAACGCGGCGCCGATCTGCGCTACAACATGGAGATCACGCTCGAGGAGGCCTTCCAGGGCAAGACCGCGCAGATCGAGATCCCGGTCTCGGTCACCTGCGAATCCTGCTCGGGCACCGGCGCCAAGGCCGGCACCAAGCCGAAGACCTGCTCGCATTGCGGCGGCGCCGGCCGGATCCGGCAGGCCCAGGGCTTCTTCACGCTGGAGCGGACCTGCCCCGGCTGTCAGGGCCGCGGCCAGATGATCGAGGACGCCTGCGCGTCCTGCGCCGGCTCCGGCCGGGTGACGCGCGAGCGCACGCTGTCGGTCAACATTCCACCGGGAGTCGAAGACGGCACCCGCATCCGTCTCGCCGGCGAAGGCGAAGCCGGCGTCCGCGGCGGACCGCCCGGCGACCTCTACATCTTCCTGTCGCTGACCACGCACCAGTTCTTCCAACGTGATGGCGCCGACCTGCACTGCCGCGTGCCGATCTCGATGGTGACCGCAGCGCTCGGCGGCGAATTCGAGGTGCCGACCATCGACAAGGGCAAGACCAAGGTGAAGGTGCCGGCTGGCACCCAGTCGAGCCGACGATTCCGCATTGCATCAAAAGGCATGCCGGTGCTGCGCTCGCGCCAGACCGGTGACATGTATGTCCAGGTCGTGGTCGAAACCCCGCAGAATCTGACCAAGAAGCAGCAGGAATTGCTGATGGAGTTCGAAAAACTGTCGTCCGGCGCAACCCAGCCGGAGGCTGCGGGTTTCTTCTCTAAGGTCAAGGACTTCTTCGGAAGCCGCTCCGCCTAGCCGCAGTCGTTCTGCTTGACCGTAACGGCTTCGATCTATACGTGTTTATGACTGTTTTCTGACAACCGCTCGATTGTGCGGTCCCCGCCTGGTAGCGACATGCCTTTGCAATCGTCCGTGCGTGCGTCGAAGAAGCCCCTCCGTCTCGACGACGAGGTTCGTTTTCTCCGTTCATGGATCGAGAAGCCGCTGCACATGGGCGCGGTGATGCCGTCCGGCCGGCTGCTTGCGCGCACCATGGCGCAATATGTCGATGCTGATGCGGAAGGGCCGGTTGTCGAGCTTGGACCCGGCACCGGTGCGATCACCAACGCGCTGATCGAGCACGGCGTTGACCAGAAGCGACTCGTGCTGGTCGAATACAATCCCGGCTTCTGCGCGCTGCTGCGCGAACGCTATCCGCAGGCCAAGGTGGTCCAGGGTGACGCCTACAGGCTGCGCGATACGCTGTGGGACGTGATGAAGTCTCCGGCCTCTGCCGTGGTCTCCGGCCTGCCGCTGGTCACCAAGCCGATGCTGACCCGCCTGAAGCTGATCCGTGACGCCTTCCTCGCGCTCGCGCCCGGCGCGCCCTTCGTCCAGTTCACCTATTCGGTGGCGCCCCCGATTCCGAAGTCACTGCCGGGCGTATCCACGGAGGCCTCCGAGCGGATCTGGATGAACCTTCCGCCCGCGCGGGTCTGGGTGTATCGCAAGGGCTGACGCGTAGTCCGCAAAAGTGGGTACCGGTTTTGCGCATGGAATACGCGTAGAATCTTAGCTAAGAGCATTTTCAAGGAAAATGCTCGCCGGCGCCGTCGCGCCGGGTGCACCTTCCACCTGCGATTTCGAAATGTCCGCGCTGAAAATCCTCGTGATCCCGGGATCGCTGCGATCAGGCTCGCTCAATGCGAAGCTGGCGGCTGTGCTGGCGCATGAATTGGCGCAGCTGGGCGCCGACGTCAGTCGCATCTCGCTCGGCGATTTTCCGTTGCCGATCTATGACGGCGACCTGCAGGTCAAATCGGGCGTGCCGCAGCATGCCGTCAATCTGAAGCGGATGATCGGCGCCCATCATGGCGTGCTGATCGTGACGCCCGAATATAATTCCTCGGTGCCGGCGCTGGTGAAGAACACCATCGACTGGGTCAGCCGCGTGCAGGATCCGCAGGAAGCCCGCGGCCAGGTGTTCCACGGCCGGGCCTTCGCGATCGCAGCCGCATCCGGCAACCGGCTCGGCGGCACGCGCGCATTGGCGGCGCTGCGCCTGATCCTGTCGGCGTGCCACGCCACCGTGATCCCGAACCAGCTCGCGCTGTCATTCGCCGAGCAGGCCTATGACGATATGGATCGTCTGAAGCACCAGGGCGATATCGACGCGATGCGCGCGCTGGTGCGGCAGCTGATCGACCATTCTCAACGCATGATGTGAGGTGACATGCAGCCAGCCAAGATCGCACCCAGAGACCGGTTGATTGCGGCGCTCGATTTGCCGTCGGTCGCTGCGGCCGAGACGATGATCGACAGGCTCGGCGACAGCGTCACCTTCTACAAGATCGGCTATCAGCTCGGTTACGCCGGCGGCCTTACGCTCGCAAAGCAGCTTACCGGCAGCGGCAAGAAGGTCTTCCTTGACCTGAAGATGCACGACATCGGCAACACGGTCGCGCGCGGCGTCGAAAGCGTCGCCGGTCTCGGCGCAACCTTCCTCACCGTGCATGCCTATCCGCAGACCATGAAGGCCGCGGTCGAGGCCCGTGCCGGCTCCAGCCTGAAAATCCTCGCGGTGACGGTGCTGACCTCCTACGACGACGCAGACCTTCATGCCGCAGGCTATCGCCTCAGTGTCTCCGAGCTGGTCGAGGCGCGCGCCAGGCAGGCCCAGGCACTCGGCGTCGACGGCCTCGTCAGCTCGCCTGAGGAAGCCGCCGCGCTGCGCAAGATCGTCGGCGCGCAGATGAACCTGGTGACCCCGGGCATCCGCCCGGCGGGCTCGGCGACCGGCGACCAGAAGCGCATCATGACGCCGGCCCGCGCCATTGCCGCCGGCGCCGACTATCTGGTGGTCGGCCGTCCGGTGATGGAAGCCGCCGATCCGAAGGCTGCCGCCGAAGCCATCCACGCCGAGATCGCCCAGGCGCTCGCCTGAACCAACAACAAGGGAGAAAAGAGATGGCCAAGGGATACTGGATCGGACGTGTCGACGTTCACAATGACGAGGGCTACAAGCCCTACGCGATCGCCAACCTTGCGATCTTCAAGAAGTTCGGCGGCCGCTACGTGGTGCGCGGCGGCCAGCTCAATTGCGTCGAGGGCCAGAGCCGCTCGCGCAACGTCGTGATCGAATTCCCCGACTATGCGACCGCGATGGCCTGCTACAATTCGCCGGAATACCAGGCCAACATCAAGGTGCGGCAGCCGCATTCGGTTGCCGACCTCATCATCATCGAGGGCTATGACGGCCCGCAGCCCTGATCGGGGCCAGCCGGTTCGGTTGCCGGAACAGCCCTGGCTCGCTATATCGCGTGGAGAGGTGAGCCATGGCTGACATGCGTTTGATTGTTGCGGGAGCTGGCGGTCGAATGGGCCGTACGCTGACGCGGGTGATTTCCGAAACCCCGGGGGCGGTGCTGGTCGGAGCCCTGGAAGCGCCGGGCTCGGAGCTGCTCGGCAAGGATGCCGGGATGCTCGCCGGCCTGCCCGCCAACGACGTCAAGCTGTCGGCCGACCTGTGGTCGATGTCGGCGGCCGCCGACGGCATCCTGGATTTCACCGTGCCGGCCGCGACCATCGCCAATGTCGCGATCGCGGCCGAGCGCGGCCTTGTCCATGTCATCGGTACCACCGGCCTGTCGTCGTCCGACGATGCCGTGATCCGCAGCGTCACCGATCGCGCCATCGTGGTGAAGTCGGGCAATATGAGCCTCGGCGTCAATCTGCTCGCCGCGCTGGTCAAGCGCGTTGCACAGTCGCTCGACCAGAGCTTTGACATCGAAATTCTCGAACTGCATCACAAATCCAAGATCGACGCGCCGTCGGGTACGGCCCTGATGCTCGGCGAAGCCGCCGCCGCCGGCCGCAAGATCGCGCTCGATCAGCATTCGGCGCGCGGCCGCGATGGCCTGACCGGCGCGCGGCGTGCGGGCGATATCGGCTTTGCCTCGTTGCGCGGCGGCACCGCGGCCGGCGATCACAGCGTGATCTTTGCCGGGCCCTCGGAGCGCATCACGCTATCGCACCATGCCGAGGATCGCGCGCTGTTCGCGCAGGGTGCGCTGAAGGCGGCGCTGTGGGCGCATGGCAAGAAGCCCGGCATGTATTCGATGTCCGATGTCCTCGGCCTGAGCGACTGAGACCGCTCGACGAGATCAAATCCAGCCAAGCGAAAACGGAATCTGAAATGAGTGATCGTCTTCTTGTGCTCGTTCGTCACGGCCAGAGTGAATGGAATCTGAAGAACCTGTTCACCGGATGGAAGGACCCCGATCTCACCGAGCAGGGCATCGCCGAGGCCAACGACGCCGGCCGCAAGCTGAAGGCGCAGGGTCTGTCGTTCGATGTCGCCTTCACCTCCGATCTCACCCGCGCGCAGCACACGCTGAAGCTGATGCTGGAGCAGATCGGCCAGACCGGACTGCCGACGACGAAGAATCTCGCGCTCAACGAACGCGATTACGGCGATCTCTCCGGCCTCAACAAAGACGACGCCCGCAAGAAGTGGGGCGAGGATCAGGTCCTGATCTGGCGCCGTTCCTATGACGTGCCGCCGCCCGGCGGCGAAAGCCTGAAGGACACGCTGGCGCGCACGCTGCCCTATTACGTCCAGGAGATCCTGCCCGGTGTGCTGCGCGGCCAGCGCACCCTGATCGCCGCCCATGGCAATTCGCTGCGCGCGCTGATCATGGTGCTGGAGAAGCTGACCCCGGAGCAGATCCTCAAGCGCGAGCTCGCGACCGGCGCGCCGGTGGTCTATCGGCTCAACGCCGATTCGACCGTTGCATCGAAGGTCGATCTGGCGGGGTAGGCATCGTGTGATCCGTCATGAGGAGCGCGAAGCGCGTCTCGACGGATGAATCGGCCCCGCTCGTGGCCGTCGACCCTTCGAGACGCGCGCAAGAGCGCGCTCTTCAGGGTGACGGTGAAAGAGCGGGTCCGCATTAATGCAATCCGACCTGGCCGGCTTCCCAGCCGAGCATCGCCTGCTTGCGGGTGACGCCCCAGTGATAGCCAGTCAGCGCACCGCTCTTGCCGAGTGCGCGATGGCAGGGCACCACGAACGACACCGGGTTGCGGCCGACCGCGGCGCCGACGGCGCGCGAGGCCTTTGGATTGCTGATCTTGCAAGCAATGTCGGAATAGCTCACCGCGCGGCCCATCGGGATCTTGAGCAGCGTCTCCCAGACCCGCACCTCGAAGTCGGTGCCGATCAGCACGACGCGCAGCGGCTGGTCCGCCCGCCACAGCTTCGTGTCGAACACGCGCTGGGCCAATGCGGTGGTGCCGTCGGTGTCCTCGACATAAGTCGCGTTCGGCCAGCGCCGCTTCATGTCGGCGAACGCGGTCTGCTCGCCGCCGGAATCGGCGAAGGCCAGTCCCGCGAGTCCGCGATCGGTTGCGATCACGATCGCGGTGCCGAACGGCGACGGGTGGAAGCCGTAGCGCAGGGTCATGCCGCCGCCGCCGGTCTTCCATTCGCCCGGCGACATCGCCTCGTGGGTGACGAACAGATCGTGCAGCCGCCCCGGGCCCGAGAGACCGGAGTCGAGTGCCGCGTCGAGCACGCTGGCGGAATCGCGCAACAGGTTCTTGGCGTGATCGAGCGTCAGCGCCTGCATGAAAGCCTTCGGCGTCAGCCCGGCCCAGCGGCGGAACAGATGGTGCAGTTCATCCGGCGTGACGGCGGCGGCATCGGCCATCGCTTCGATGGTCGGCTGCGTGCGCCAATGCTCCGAGATGAACGCGATGGCGCGCCGCACCGAGTCGTAGTCGCGCAGGGCGGCGCTCTGAAAGCCCGGCTTGGCCAGGCGCTGGTCATGTATCGCGAGTGTCATCATGGTGTCTGATTTAGGAGCCATGGCGCGTCCAAACCACCCGATTTCTGACAAGCACGATCCGGAAGAGTGGGACCGGTTTTCCGGCAAGATCATGCTCAAAAATGAGCTCGATCAAGCAATTGGATTGTAGGTGGGCCCGCGTTTCGCGGTATTCAATGCGGCAGTCAAGGCTTTGGAAAAGCTCGCCTTTTCGTCTGGGCTCAAGAAACTGCCGACGCTGACCCGGCGGCCCCGGGACACCAGGTAAAGCCGCTCGATGCCGAACTCCTCATGCGCGATCTGCTCGAACCGGACCCAGAGCGGATTGAGCACCCATTCCGCGACATGGCCGCGGTGGCTGACCCGGCGGATCCTCAGTTCCGACGGCGTCACGGTGATCTCCTCGCTCGCCTTGGCGGTACGAAAATTGACCTTGAATGCCCAGTAGATCACCAGCACGTCGAGGCCGAAGAAGCCGAAGATCGGCCAGGCGCCCAGCCACCAGAACACCGCGCCTGCGATGAAGCTGATCACGGTGACGAGCGACATCAGCACGATGAAGCCGGTGCGGTTCAGCGAGCGGTGCGGCGTCAGCAGCGCCGAGAACAGCTTTGGCTCCGCCTCAGGCGCATCCGCCTCGAGGTCATTGGTCCCGCGGTCGTCGCCCGGATCAAAGTCGTTGCCTGCGGTCATGACGTATCAGTATATCCCGTTCATGGCCAAAATCATCCGCTCACAACGCGTCAGCACGCCAAGCGTTCGGTCCGCGCCCAAGAAGAAGGCCGCGAAAGCGGCAAAGCCGCTGTCCAAACGCGCGGCAAAGAAGCCGGCGACCAAGGCCGCCAGGAAGGTCGCCAAGCCAAAGCCATGGACGGCGGAGGAGGTCTACGAGGTCTTCGACCGGTTCCGCAAAGCCAATCCGGAGCCGAAGGGCGAGCTCGAACATCTCAACCCCTACACGCTGCTGGTTGCGGTGGTGCTGTCGGCGCAGGCGACCGATGCCGGCGTCAACAAGGCAACCCGGCCGCTGTTTGAGGTCGCCGACACGCCGGAGAAGATGGTTGAGCTCGGCGAAGACAGGCTGCGCGACTACATCAAGACCATCGGGCTCTATCGCAACAAGGCCAGGAATGTCATCGCGCTGTCCGAAAAGCTGATTGCCGAATTCGGCAGCGAGGTGCCGCGCACCCGCGCCGAAATCGAATCATTGCCCGGTGCCGGCCGCAAAACCGCGAACGTCGTGCTCAACATGGCGTTCGGTGAGCGCACGATGGCAGTCGACACCCATGTCTTTCGCGTCGGCAACCGCACCGGTCTGGCGCCGGGCAAGACGCCGCTCGAGGTCGAGCTCGGGTTGGAGAAGGTGATCCCGACCGAGTTCATGCTGCACGCCCATCACTGGCTGATCCTGCATGGCCGTTATACCTGCCTCGCCCGCGGGCCGCGCTGCGAAGTATGTCTGATCAATGATCTCTGCCGGTGGCCGGAGAAGACCGTCTGAGCATTGACGGCTCCTGGCCGCCTTTGATCACGCGCGCATGTGCCGCCTGGCTTCGTGAAGAATGTGATGCGCAGGATCGGTCTGGAGTCGACCTCACCGCGCCGATCACCGCATCGAGATTCCCTGACGCCGGTCCGGCTCGATCAATTCGCGGCGCGGGCCTGACAGCCGCTTGTACATGTGCACCATGAAGGCCATGCCGAACAATGGCGTCGCCAGATTGACGATCGGGATCGAGACGAAGGCCGCGATGAACAGGCCGGCGGTGAACACGGTCGCCGCATTCTCCTTGCGCATCGCCTTGGCGTCATCAGGCGAGCGGAACCGCATCGCCACGAGCTCGAAATATTCGCGGCCGAGCAGCCACGCGGTCGCGATGAAGAAGATGATGAAGCCCGCGCCCGCGAACAGCACGAACGGCAGGGCGACCAGATAGACCAGGATGGTCAGCAGCGCCGTCTTGATACCCTCGATGGTCGCGAGCGTGACCGGCAGCGCCACGCCGGGATGGTCGGCCGGATAATGCTCGCGCTCGACATGGTCGGCGACATCGTCGACGAACAGGCTGGCCACCAGCGAGGTGATCGCGGGCATCAGGAAGATGCCACCGAGCACGACGCCGAGGCCGGCCGAGATCGAGATGATCCAGGACAGCACATGCAGCGTGGAATGGAAATTGGGGCCGAGCATGCCTTCTGCCCAGACCTCGCCGGCATCGGCAAGCCAGCTCAGCAGCCGCTGCAATCCGATTGCCAGCACGGTGATCAGCACCAGCGCAAGCCCGATCGAGCGCCACAGGATGCTGCGCATCGGCGGCGACAGGATTTGCGAAAGCGCCTTGACGGCGGCGTCGAACACGACCGGGTTACCTCTGGCAAGTGGACGTGCGAGAGGTAGCCACCCATTATGGCTTCGGCAAGTGCCGAAAGGTTCTAGGCGTCGAGCGGCTTGCCGCGGACGTGGGGTCCCCAGACACCAATGGCAATGATCACGATCACCATCGCGGCGGTGATCAGGCCGAACACCCCGATGACGCCGGCCTCCTTCAACATGAACGCCACGATGAAGCCGGAGAAGGTCGCGCTGAGCCGGCTCATCGAATAGACGAGGCCCGCCGCGCGGGCCCGGATCGCGGTCGGGAACACCTCGGTCTGGTAGGCATGATAGGCGTAGGACAGCGTCATGTTGGCGCCGGTCACCAGCACGCCGCTCGCAATCAGCAGCACCGGTTCGGTGAGCTGCGCGAAGGCGAGGCCGAACACCGAGATCGCTGCGGCCGCGCCGCAAATGATCCATTTGCGTTCGAGGCGGTCGGCGAAGGTTGCGGCCAGCAGCGGCGCCAGCGGATAGGCGACCGCGATGATGAAGGAATATTGCAGGCTCTTGGTGACGTTGATGCCCTTCTCGACCAGCAGCGCCGGAACCCAGTTGGAGAAGCCGTAGACGCCGAACGCCTGGCACAGGTTGAAGATCATGAAGAGCACGACGAGCGAAGCATAAGGCGGCCGGAACAGGTCGGCATAGCCGGTTTCGATCGCCGCGCGTGCCGGCATGGTCGTAGCCGTTGAGGCAGGTCGCGGTGTCGTGGTGCCTGATGCGGCCCTCGAGGGTCCGCATGATTTTTTCGGCCTCGGCTGCACGGCCGTGGCGGGCAAGCCAGAGTGGGCTTTCCGGCACGTAGAGCCGCAGGACCCAGATGATCATGCTGGCGGCGGCGCCGATCAGCGCCACCCAGCGCCAGCCGTCGATGCCGTGGGGCGAGAGCGGCACCAGCCACCACGACAGTGCGACGACGATCGGGACTGCCGACAGCATCACCGCCTGGTTGATCGCAAACGCCCGGCCGCGCATCCAGCTCGGCACCAGCTCGGTGATGTAGGCATCGATGGTGATGACCTCGATGCCGATCCCGATTCCGGCGATGAAGCGCCATAGCAGCAGGCCGCCCGGTGTGGTCTGGCACGCCATGATCACCGACGCCGCGCTGTAGAACAGCAGCGAATATGTGAAGACGGCCTTGCGCCCGTAGTGATCGGCGAGAAAGCCGAGGCAGAAGGTGCCGATGAACAGGCCGGCAAAGGTCGCCGCGACGAAGGCGCCGATCCCGGAAAAGCCGAAGAAGGCCTGCGTCGTCGTGGTCATCAGCCCGCTGCGGGCGAGGCCCGGCGCGATGTAACCTGTGAAGAACAGGTCGTAGATCTCAAAGCAGCCGCCGAGCGAGAGCAGGATCACCAGCCGCCAGACATAACCGGACGCAGGCAGCGCCTCGAGCCGTCGCGAGATCTCGTCGGGCCTGCTTGTCGTCGTGGCAAGATCGATCGCAGAGCCGACATCGACGGCGCTCATTCCGCTCCTCCCCAGGTGCGCTGGCGGCAGCCTTTCTTGGGAAGGCGTACCGGTTCGGCCATGTTTGGCAGCCGGGAGCCAGAAATCCAGACGAACATATCGAAGGGATCGTTCGATATTTTCGATGGGGCTATCCGACACGCGCGATTCTAGATCAGAAGCGTCGCCTCCCAGTCGCCACGGCCCACCTGGTCTGCGATCAGGGCGCGGATCAGCCGGCACATTTCCTCCATGACGTAGGTCATCGGGCGGTTGCGCAAGCGGCAGAGATAAAGCGTGCGGGTCAGCTTCGGTTCGACCACCTCGCGGGCGACCAGCAGCCGGGCCTTCAACGGCTCCTTGACGAAATGCGTCGTCGCGATCGTGCAGCCGAGGCCCGCGGTCAACGCGCCGATCATACCGCTGGTGGAATTGAGGTGCATGATTGCGTTGGCTTCCAGCCGCTTCAGCGGCACCGGATCGTCCAGCAGCGCACGCGCCGACAGCCCATGCCGCAACAGGATCAGCGGCAGCTGCGCGACCTCCTCGAAGCTGATTGGTGCCTTCTTGCCGATCAGCTTCTCGGTGCCGACGCAGAACATCTGCTCCTCCAGCACGGGCTCGGCGATCAGGTCCTTTTCCGAGGGCGGGTTGTAGACCAGCGCGAGATCGACCTCGGAGCTCATCAGATGCAGCAGCGTCGCACCCGACAGGCTCTCGGTCAGCGACAGCTTCAGGTTGGGATATTTCGTCAGCACGGTCCGCATCAGCGGCACGCCGATCGCCTTCATCGCCGAATTGGCCATGCCGATCGAGATGTCGCCGGCGATCGCGCTGCCGCCGTCCTTGATCTCGCGCTCGGCCGCCGCCATCGCGCGCAGGATGATGCGGGCATGTTCATAGAGCCGCTCGCCCGCCGCGGTCGGTTCCATGCCGCGCGGCTTGCGCTCGAACAGCGGCGTGGCGAATTCCGCTTCCAGATTGGCGATGTGGTGGCTGAGCGCGGATTGCGCGACATTGGCCTGATCTGCGGCCCGCGACAGGTTGCGCTGCTCGTAGACCGCGATGAAGTAACGAAGCTGGCGCGAATCCATGCTGGCTCAGCGTTCTAGAACGACGAATGCACTATTCGACAGATTATATTTTTCAGATAGCGTGCGGAAGCCTAACCTGCGCCAAACCACTCAAAACGAGCGCAACGAGCACGGAGAAACCGATGACCGGGAGCGGACTGCCGCTGGAAGGCGTGAGGGTCGTCGAGATGACCCACATGGTGATGGGGCCGACCTGCGGCATGATCCTGGCGCAGCTCGGCGCCGAGGTGATCAAGGTCGAACCCCCCGCAGGTGACAAGACCCGCTCGCTCGGCGGCATGGGCGTCTCGTTCTTCCCGCTGTTCAACCGTGGCAAGCGCAGCGTCGTGCTCGATCTCGCCAAGGCGGACGATCGCGACACGATGCACCAGCTGCTCGCCGGCGCCGACGTGTTTCTGGAGAATTTTCGCGACGGCCAGCTCGACAAGCAGGGGCTCGGCGCAGATGAGTTGCGTGCGAAATATCCGCACCTGATCATCGCCGGCCACAAGGGCTTTCTCTCCGGACCTTACGATCATCGCCCGGCGCTCGACGAGGTCGTGCAGATGATGTCGGGACTCGCAACGATGACCGGCACGCGCGACAAGCCGCAGCGCGTCGGCTCTTCCGCCAACGACATCATGGGCGGCATGTTCGGGGTGATCTCGATCCTTGCCGCGCTCTACCAGAAGCGGGGCGGCAACGGGAACGGCGCCGACATCCGCATCGGTCTGTTCGAGAACTGCCTGTTCCTGGTCGCCCAGCACATGGTCGAGTACGAGATGACCGGGCGCAAGCCGCGCTCGATGCCGGAGCGCGAGCATGCCTGGCCGATCTACGACATCTTCGATGCCGCCAATGGCGACCGCATCTTCATCGGCGTCGTCACCGAAGGCCATTGGCAGAGCTTCTGCCGCGAGTTCGGTCTGGCGGAGCTCGCCGACGATCCGACGCTGCGCTCCACCACCGACCGCATCATGGCGCGCGACCGGATCCTTCCGCGCGTGGCCGAGGTAATCAAAGGCTGGAACGTGGCCGACCTTTCCGCGCGGCTCGACGCGCTCAATATCTGTTTCTCGCCGATCAACCGGCCCGAGGATCTGCTCAGGGATCCGCATGTGCTGCGGCCCGGCGGACTGGTCAACAATGTCAACGCCGACGGCAAGCCGTTCCGCGTCCCCGCGCTGCCGGTTGAGTGGAACGGCCACAATATCGGCGAAGGCCTGACAGTGCCGGTGCTCGGCGCCGATACCGATGCGGTGCGCGCCGAGCTCGCCCAACGGAATATCTCATCAACCGGAAACGCCGCGTGAGGCTGACATGACCCGTGTCCACGATATCTATCCCAACGACAGAGTGAGCCTGCGCGAGGTCGGTCTGCGCGACGGCCTGCAACTGGTGAAGACGTTCCCGTCGACCGAGGCGAAGCAGCGCTGGGTGCGCGACGAATATGCCGCCGGCGTCCGGCATTTCGAAGTCGGCTCGTTCCTGCCGGCGAAAACCTTCCCGCAATTCGTCGATGTCCGCGACGTCGTCGCCGCAATCGCATCGCTGCCCGGCGCGCATGGCGTCGCGCTGGCGTTGAACGAGCGTGGCGTCAACGAGGCGCTGGCGTCTGGCGTCGCCGAGATCGCCTCGGTAGTGTCGGCGACGGAGGAGCATAGCCAGGCCAATGCCAACCGCTCGCGCGAGTCGGCGATCGAGAACATCAAGCGCCTCTGCGAGCTGCGTGACGCCTCTGCGCACAAGCCGCTCGTCAATGCCGCGATCTCGATGGGGCTTGGCTGCTCGATCGTCGGCGCGGTCGATCCGAAGGAGGTGCTGCGCCTCACCGAGAAGCTCTACGAGGTCGGGGTCGACATGGTCGCGATCGCCGATACCGTCGGCTATGCCGGGCCGAAGGCGGTCGGCGAATTGACACGCGGCGCGGTGAAGATCGCCGGCTCCAGGCCGGTCTGCGTGCATTTGCACGACACCCGCGGCATGGGCATCGCGAACGCGTCCGCTGCGCTCGATGAAGGTGCCCGCGTGCTCGACGGTTCGCTCGGCGGCCTCGGCGGCTGCCCGTTCGCGCCGGGCGCGACCGGCAATGTCGTGTTCGAAGACCTCGTCTTCCTGTGCGAGAGCAAGGGATTTCCGACCGGCATCGATCTCCATCGCCTGGTCGAGGTGCGAACGATCCTGAAATCAGAGATGCCGAACGAGCAGCTCTATGGCGGCCTCGCCCGCGCCGGCCTGCCGCGCGGCACCAAGGCGACGTAAGGAGACCCGTAGCCCGGATGGAGCGCAGCGCAATCCGGGACGCTTCGTTCGCGGGCGCAAGATCCCGGACTGCGCTGCGCTTCATCCGGGCTACGAAGTCTCAATCGTGCGTGTGCCGATGACCGCGCTTGCGCGGCTTCTTGTCGGGGACGGTCGGGATCATCACGACGCGGCCGTAGCGCACGCCGCGCTCGGCGATGACGTGGTCGGCGAGATGGCGGACCTCGCCGCTCGGTCCTTTCAGCGCCGTCACCTCCATGCAGCTGTCGTCGTCGAGATGGACATGCAGTGTCGCCAGCGACAGGTCGTGATGGCCGTGGAAATTCTGCACCAGCCGCTTCGACAGATCGCGCGCGGCGTGGTCGTAGACATAGACCAGCGCCGCGACGCATTGCCCTGACGGCGCTTCCTCCGTGCTCTGCTGCAGACCGGCGCGCGCGAGGTCGCGGATGATCTCGGAGCGGTTCTGATAGCCGCGCGCCTCGGCGGCGGCGTCGATCTCCGCGAGCAGATCATCCTCGATGGTGATGGTGATGCGTTGCATGGACTATCCGTGTTGCTGAGCATCAGTATGATATTTTTGTTGTAACATCATACTGTGCTTGCTAGCGTTCGCTGGCCGGGATTGGTTGGACTGGTGCGGTCGTCGCGTGACTGTAACAGGTATCATGCGGGGGCATGGGCGTTGCGTCGTACTGCATGGCGGATATTTCCGGCCGCCGCATCCATTGCCGCATTCGCACCGGTCGCCGAGGCGCAGACACTTGCTGCGGCACCCGGGCAACTCCCACCGGTGACGGTGACGTCGCCCGATCAGGCGCCGCCGAAGCGCGCCAAGCCGTCGCAGCGTCCGCGTCATGTCGCCGCGAGCGGCCGCAAGCCCGCCGCGGCGCAGCCGAGCCAGGCCAATTCTGCAAGCAATGGAATCACCGGCGGATCCGCAACGGTGTCTTCCAGCCTGCAACCGACCGCCGCCAGCGCGCGGCAGATCGGCGGCGACGAAGTGAATGCGCGGCCGGTCTCGCGGGTCGGCGAAGTGCTGGAGGTGGTGCCGGGCCTGATCGTCACCCAGCATTCCGGCGAAGGCAAAGCCAATCAGTACTTTCTGCGTGGCTTCAACCTCGACCACGGCACCGATCTCGCGATCACCGTCGACGGCATGCCAGTCAACATGCCGACCCATGGCCACGGCCAGGGCTATGCCGACATCAACTTCCTGATCCCGGAGCTGATCCAGTCGATCGACGTCCGCAAGGGTCCGTACTACGCCGACAAGGGCGACTTCGCGTCCGCCGGCGCGGTCGACATCAATTATCTCGATCGGCTTTCGAAGAACATCGTGGAGCTGACCGCCGGCAGCTTCGGCTACCAGCGCGCGATGGCCGCAGGCTCGACCAAGGTCGGAGACGGCACGCTGCTCGCCGCCTTCGAGGCCAACAAGTACGATGGCCCGTGGGACGTGCCCGACGATATCCGCAAGCTCAACGGCGTCCTGCGCTACAGCCAGGGCACCGCAACCGACGGCTTCTCGCTGACTGCGATGGCCTACTCCAACGGCTGGAATTCGACTGACCAGCTCGCGCAACGCGCCATCGATCAGGGATTGGTCGGCCGTTACGGCTCACTCGATCCGACCGATGGCGGCACCTCGAGCCGCCTCAGCCTGTCCGGCAGCTGGGCGCAGTCGAGCGACTACGGGCGGACCAAGCTCAACGCCTATGTGATCCGCTCGTCGCTGCAGCTTTACAACGACTTCACCTATTTTCTCGACGACCCGGTCAATGGCGATCAGTTCAGCCAGATCGACCGACGCACCGTCTATGGCTTCGACGCGAGCCACGCCGCCAATGTCCGCATCGCCGGCATCGAGACCCAGACCCTGTTCGGAGTGCAGGCCCGCTACGACGACATCAATGTCGGTCTGTTCAAGACGGCGCAGCGCGAGATCCTGTCCACCGTGCGCAACGACCAGGTGCAGGAAGGCAGCCTCGCGCTGTGGGCCGATACAACGGCGCGCTGGACCGACTGGCTGCGTACCACGGTCGGCGTCCGCGAGGATTATTTTGCCGGGCATGTGCTGAGTGACACGCCGCAGAATTCCGGCAACGCGCAGGCGGCGATGACGAGCCCGAAGGCAGGAATTGTGCTCGGCCCGTGGGCCAAGACCGAGTTCTACGGCAATGCCGGCTTCGGGCTGCATTCCAATGATATCAGGGGCGCGACCATCACGGTCGATCCCAACGACAAGGTCACGCCGCTCGATCGCGTGCCGTTACTGGTGCGCTCGAAAGGCGCCGAGCTCGGCATCCGCACCCGGGCGATCGACGGTCTCACCTCGTCGCTTGCCGTGTTCGTGCTCGACTTCGATTCCGAGCTGCTGTTCGTCGGCGATGCCGGCACCACCGAGCCGAGCCGGCCGAGCCGGCGGGTCGGCGTCGAGTGGACCACCCAGTACAAACTGTTGCCGTGGATGAGCCTCGATTTCGACCTCGCCTATACCCGCGCCCGCTTCACCGACGATGATCCGGTCGGCAATTTCATTCCGGGCGCACCCAGCTGGGTCGCCAGCGGCGGCGTCAGCTTCGGCCACGACACCGGTTGGTTCGGCAGCCTGCGCGCCCGCTATTTCGGCCCACGTCCGCTGATCGAGGACGACAGCGTCCGTTCGCTGTCATCGTTCATCGTCAACGCCCGTGCCGGCTACAAATTCGACAACGGGATGCGGTTGCAGCTCGATGTGCTCAATCTCTTCGACGCCCAGACCAACCAGATCGAATACTACTATCTGTCGCGGCTGCCCGGCGAACCGATCGACGGCGTCGTCGACCGTCATGTGCATCCCGCCGAGCCGCTCGCCGTTCGCCTGACGCTGGTGGCAACGTTCTGATCAGTCGTACACGCGGCGGCTCGAGCTGAAGTCCTCGACATCGGGGTGTACGGCGGGTGCTTCGCGATAGGGTGGCACAATCAGCATCACCACCCGCCGAGTCTGGCCCGGTCTGTCCAGCAACGTCGCCTGAGCATCGAACTCAGAGCGAATGACGTCAGTTGCGCGCAACGTGGTGCGCGCCATCCAGCTCAGGCAATCCGGCTGGTCGGCGAAGCACAGCGCGGCCCAGCCGCGGTCGAGCGTGGTCTTGCGCGGCAAGCCCCAGGTGTACTGATAGGCAAACGGCCGGGCATAGAACGGATGATCCGGACTGTAGAAGGCCGCAGCGAAGGCGAGCGCGTCGTCGCCGCTGACGGCGGCGAGCGGCGTCCCGGCCGCATCGTGCCATCGCGCGGTCAGCTCCGCTGCGACCGCGTGATAGAAGCCGCGGCCTTCGCCATAACCGTGGATGTTGCGGTAGAGCGCATGAAGCGGGGCGCCGACGACGGCTGCGAGAACGGCGATCCCTGCCACCATGACCGTCAGGTTGACCGTGTAGAAGCGCTCGATCGGATAGCTCGTCGTGCACACGATCAGGACGATGAACAGGAACAGGCCCTGCACCGCCCAGAGCGAAGGCAGGTCGGTGCCGACCGCGAGCGAAACGATCGCCGGAAACAGGATGGTCCCGATAGCGACCAGCAGCAGCAAACGGAGCCCGGGGCTCATCGTCCTGAAATCCCCCGGCAGCCGCACCAGCCGCCGGCCGGCGATGAACACCCAGGTGATTGCCGCGATCGAGCTGGCCCCGATCAGCCCCATGATGAAGTACGAGACTTCCCACAGCGCGGCGACACGATCGGCGCCGGCGTGCGCGAGCGCATAATCGAACGTGGTCGCGCCGGTCGTGGCGAGCCAGTGCAGATGCGGGCCGAGCACGAGTATTCCGGTCAGCGTCGAGATCCAGGGCGAGGCCGACAGCAGATAGCGGCGGCGACCCGGATGCAGCACGGCAGCGAACACGAAGCTCGCGATCAGGAAGATCGAATAATATTTGCCGAGCATGGCGAATGCGCAGGCTGCACCGGCCGCAATCGCCCAGCCGGGCTGCCTTGGCGCCTCGAATGCGCGCAGGAAGCAATAGGTTGCCAGCGGCCATGCGGCCAGCAGTACCGTGTTGGCGTTGAAGCGCTGGGCGTGGAATTGATAGACCGGCAGCAACATCGCCAGCAGCAACACGATCACCCGCTTCTCGCCGCGGACGAAGCGGCGCGAGATCAGGTCGACCGCCCACAGCGCCACGGCTGCGTTGACCATCGCCATCAATTGCAACGACCAATCGATCAGCGGGAAGACTGCCGTCCATCCCCGCGCGATCCAGCCCATCAACGGCGGATGCTTGGGGTACCCCCAAGCGAGATGACGGCCGAGCGTCCAGGTCTCGAGCACGTCCGGATGCAGTCCGGCGCCGAGATAGGCGATGACGAGATACGCGGTCCAGATCGCGATAAAGAAGGCGAGCAGCAGCGGGATCGACCATCCGGCCTCGATCCCTTCAAGCCACTTGATGAACGGACGGCGCCACCGCGCCGGGTCTTTCTCCGACGCGACAGCCATCGCCGAGAAATCGATCAACGAAAACACCGTAAAACTACCGAATGAGGCAAAACAGAAGCGCGTGCACTCTAAAGCATGATCCGGAAAAGTGCGAAGCGGTTTTCCGAAAAGATCATGCTCAAACAAGGGCCTAAAGTGCGATGACGATTTGATCCAATCTCATCGCGCTTTTAATGATGCAGCCGCGAGAACTCAACGACGAAGCCGAGTGCCAAGACGGATTCAAGATCATGGTTGACGCGGCCGACGCCCGACAGGTTGAGCCAGCCAGCGGCACGCGTCATGCCGCCGCGGTCGTCATTTCCGCAACCGGAAGCGCCGTCTCTTCGTCAATCGCTTCAGGAACAAGCGGCGGCGATCCTGGAAACACACCGAATGCGCCGGCTACCTCCTGGAGCGGCTTCTGCTTGTCGGCCCAGTGCAGGGCCGTGTAGTCGAAACCGTGCACGATGGTGGGTTTGACGACTTCGAAATAGGGCGAGATGTCGAAGTCGCGCGGCATGTAGAGCGAGGAGTCGCGGATATGCAGGATCTCGCGGCGCGCCTTGCGGCTGGCGGCCCGCGTGATCTTGGGCAGGATCGGATAGCGCACGGCGTCGAACGCCTGTGCGATCAACGCCGAGCAGATGATCTTGGTCGGATCGCCGGAGCCGAACGCGATCATGCGGCGGCGCCAGCGCTGCGGGATCGGCAGCGGAAACAGATAGCGCGCGAGATCGACGATGTTCTTGGTGTCGTAGCCGAAGCCGATGCGATTGATGGCATAGCGGCACACCGTGGTGCGGTCCTCGAACGACAGTCCGACCGGACGGCAGAGGCGGGTATGATAGGCCAGATATTTCGATAGCGGCGCGGAGGTCACGCCTTCGCCGATATTGGCCTCGATCAGCACATGCTGCTCACCGTCAGGCTCGAACGCACCGTCGATCGGTCCGACGAACAGCGCGGCATGGGACCAGGTCGATTGCGTGAGGTACTTGATGATGCCGGAAATGCGGTTGTTGCCTTCGACCAGCAGCACATCGCCGGGCTGCATGATGCTCCGCAGATGGTCCGGATCGCTCGGCGTGAACGGTTCGTAACCGGGGACCTCCTTCTGCAGGTACCCCGCAATCCATTTACCGACGGTATCGAGCATTACGCCCATGGATTCCCCCCAGCGGTTCTACGACCGCTTCGTTCGACTTAATCATGGTCGTAAGCCGTTGCAATTTGGTTCATGCCTGCAACCGATCAATCATGATTGATTCACCATGAGTGTTGCTGCGGTCGGTGAGATGCGGCACAGTTCGCGAAGCGTTCCCATTCCCTGCAAGTCTCCGGAAACCATGCCAGAAGCTAAGTCATGACAGTGACCCGCCGCGATTTCCTGTCGGCGACCGCAGGACTGGCGCTGGTGCCGGTGCTGGGTAGCCGGGCCGTTGCTGCGCCGCCGCCGCGCGAGGCCGACATCGTCGTGATTGGCGCCGGTGCCGCAGGCATCGCCGCAGCGCGGCGGATCGCCGCCGCAAACCGCAAGGTGATCGTGCTGGAGGCGTCCGGCCAGGTCGGTGGTCGCTGCCAGACCGATGCGTCGACCTTCGGCGTGCCGTTCGACCGCGGCGCGCGCTGGATGCACAATCCCGAGACCAATCCGATGATCCGGCTGGCGCGGTCCGCCGGCCTCGACATCGTCACGGCGCCCGCGGGCCAGAAGATTCGCATCGGGCGCCGCTACGCCCGTCCCGGCGAGACCGAGGAATTTCTGGCGGCGCTGGTCCGTGCCAATCGCGCCATCGACGACGCCTCGCGCAAGGCCGATATCGCCTGTGCCGCGGCGATGCCGAAGGATCTCGGCGATTGGGCCGGCACCGCGGAATTCCTGCTCGGCGCCAATTTCAGCGGCAAGGATCTGAAGGACCTCTCCGCCGTCGACAAGGTGCGTGCGCAGGATCGCAACACCGCGATCGCCTGCCGGCAAGGGCTCGGTGCGCTGATCGCAAAGCTCGGCGAGGGACTGCCGCTCGTGTTGTCGACGCCGGCGCAGCGTATCCTGTGGAGCAATCGCGACGTGATGGTCGAGACGCCATCTGGCAAGATCACCGCGCGCGCCGCCATCGTCACGGTGTCGAGCAACGTGCTCGCGGGCGGCAATATCAAGTTCGCGCCCGAACTGCCGAAGCGCGCGCTGGACGCCGCCGCCAAGCTGACCCTCGGCAGCTACGATCGCATCGCATTGCAGATCCCCGGCAATCCGCTCGGGCTGTCGCGCGATGACGTCATCATCGAGCAGAGCAATTCGACCAGGACTGCGCTGCTCTACGGCAATATCGCAGGCTCCTCGCTGTGCACGATCGACGTCGCCGGCTCGTTCGGCCGCGATTTGTCCGCGCAGGGCGAGCAAGCGATGTCGGCGTTCGCGGTGGAATGGCTGACCAGGCTCTACGGCAGCGAGGTCGGCGGTGCCGTGAAGCAGACCAGCGTGACGCGCTGGAATGCACAGCCCTTCATTCAAGGCGCGATGTCGGCGGCGGCACCCGGCGCGCAATTCTCGCGCAAAATCCTCGCCGAGCCGATCGGCGCGATGTATCTCGCGGGAGAAGCCACGCACGAGACCCTGTGGGGCACCGTCGACGGCGCCTGGGAAAGCGGCGAGCGCGCTGCCGACGCCGCGCTACGCAGGATCGGCGGGGCCAGGGATGCAACGCCGGAGTCGGCAGCGCCGGCGGCAAAACAGCGAAAGCGCGCGCCGCACCGGTCCGCGGGACCAATGAATTGATGGTCGGAGAGATCAGGCATCGCGGGCTGCGATGGGGTTGATCCTCGATTCAAGACGTCAAACACGCGGTGTCATCACCCGCGAAGTGATCCAGTATTCCAGAGACGCCAGTGCTTGAATTGAGGGGCCACGGCGTACTGGATCGCCGGTCAGACCGGGCGATGACAGCGTATATGGGACGCGAGTTCTGCCTCTCATTGCGCGCCGGCGAATGACGAGTTGAGGGAGTCCGCGCCGCCTCACACCGGCAATCTCAGCTCCATCAAATCCTTCGCCACCACGATCCGGCCCTTGAAATTCGTCTTCACGTCGCGGGTCCAGTCGTCGTCGGTGACTTGAGGATCGTCGCCGGGGACGAAGTGGCTGAGCACCAGCATCTTGACGCCGGCGGCGGCGGCGATGCGTCCGACGTCTTCGGTCGAAGTGTGACTATCGAGCAGATGCTTCTTCAGCGTCGCGCCGTTCTTGGTCTTTGCCACCAGCCGGTCGACCGCGGGGACATAGAGACACTCGTGCACCAGCACGTCGGCACCCCCAGCAAACTCAGCGAGCTTCGGATTGTAGGCGGTGTCGCTGGAGAACACGATCACACCGTCCGGTGTCTCGAACTTGTAGGCGAAATTGTCCGTGATCGGCGGATGCGGCGTGCGGAAGGCGGTGACGGTGACATCAGGCGTCTTCAGCACCACGCCGTCGTCGGTGATGTCCTTCGCGATTAGCAATTTGCGCGGGTCGGGCCGGCCTTCGTCCTCGATCCGGGTCTCGACATCGAACTTGTTCAGCTCCCAATATTCCTTGGTCATCGCCTCGATGCCCTTGGGACCGAACGAATGGATCGGCGTCGAGAGGCCGGCCGCCCAGGCGTTGTAGACCAGATTGCCGTATTCCAGATTGTGATCGGAATGGTGGTGGCTGATGAGAATGTACTTCACTGACGGGATCGGCACGCCGGCGCGGACCAGCTGGCGGCTGACGCCCATGCCGCAATCAATGACAAACGGTGTGTCGTTGACGACGACGAGGTTGGCGGGATTGGAGGCGCCATTGCCGACGCGCGGCCCGCCCTTGGTGCCGAGGAACACGATGCGGGTGAGCGGTTTTGCATCTTGCGCGCGCACGCTGGGCGCTGCGAGCACGGCGGCGCCGCCGAGCGCCAGTTTCAATGCATTGCGCCGATCGATCATCGGTTCCTCCCTGAAGTCTTTGAGGCGACCCTAGCCGCCGCGCAGGATGCCATCAAGCGCCGGCAGGCCGACGATGACGGCGGCGGCGATCAGCGCGTAGCAGATCGCGCGAAACACCTGCTCGCTCGCCTTGCCGAACAGCGAGGCGCCGAACCAAACGCCGATGCCGTAAACCGGACCCACGATCAGCGAGAACTTGATCGATTCGATCGTGATCAGCCCGGTGAACCAGTAGCTCACCAGCGAGAAGAAATCCGAGGCCCCGAAGAACAGCACGATGTTGGCGCGCGAGATCACCGACGAGATCGGGCGGCCCAGCCAGTAGGCGACGATCGGTGGGCCGCCAGTCTGCGCGAGACCGCTACAGAAGCCGGAGAGGCCGCCGACGCCGATCGAAAGCGCGGCGTGATCCTTGCCGTGGTAGCGCCAGCCCGACAGCAGCAGCACCAGCAACGCTGCGACGAAACAGGAGATGATCCAGCGCGTGGTCACCGGCTCGAGCACGGTCAGGAAATAGGTGCCGATGGGAACGCCGACCAGCGCGCCGGCGACCATCACCGCGGTGGCCTTGCGGTCGGCGTGAGTCCAGGCGTTCGGCAGCAGCGGCGTGGCGGCCACGAAATCGATCACGAGCAGCAGCGCCGCCACCAGCCGCGGTCCCGCGACGCTGCTCGCGAGCGGCATGAAGATCAGCGCCGAGCCGAAGCCGGAGAAGCCGCGCGCCGTACCCGACACGAACGCGATCGCGCAGATTGCGAGGGCGATGCTGCTCGAGATGTCGGATGGGATGAGGCTGAAGCAGGTCATGCGGTGGGAATAAGGTTCAACTAGCTAGGCGGCGAATGAACTGATGTCTTGATACAAAGCACTCGCAATTCAAACCCGTCATCCTGAGGCGCGAGCGGAGCGAGCCTCGAAGGATGAATCGGCCACAGACGGGGCCGTCGACCCTTCGAGACGGCCGCTACGCGGGCCTCCTCAGGGTGACGGTGATGGATTCCCCGCAAGCGGGGAGTCCCAAGGCAGCCGCCGCGCCGGCGTCACGCCCGCAGCGTGCCGCCGGTCTTCTTGGTCACCTCGGTGACTACCTTGGCCGCGACAGCGTCGATCTCCTGGTCGGTCATCGTCTTCTCACGCGGCTGAATCGTCACCGCGATCGCGATCGATTTCTTGTCGGGATCGATGCCCTTGCCTTCATAGACGTCGAACACGGTGACATCCGTGATCAGCTTCTTGTCGACACCCTGCGCCGCGCGGACGATATCGCCCGCCTTGACGCCGCGATCGACGATGAAGGCGAAGTCGCGCGACACCGGCTGGAATGCCGATAGCTCCAGCACCGGCTTGGCGCGCGTCGCCCGCTGCTTGCCTTGCGGGATGCGCTCGAGGATCACCTCGAACACGATCATCGGGCCGTCGGCACCGAGCGCCTCGGCCGCCCGTGGATGGAGCTCGCCGAAATATCCGAGCACGTTCTGCGGGCCGATCTGGATGGTGCCGGAACGTCCCGGATGCAGCCACGCCGGGCCGCCGGGAACGATCTGCAGCGCCTGCATCGGCGCGCCGGCCGCGGCCAGCACGGCGAAGGCGTCGGCCTTGGCATCCATTGCGTCCGCCGCAGCCGCGCCGGTCCAGTGCCGCCCGATTCCCTTCGACGAGGCATAGCCATGGCGCACGCCGGAAGCGGCCACCAGCTGGTCTTCCGGCTTGTCGCCGCGGAACACCTGGCCGACCTCGAACAGCGCGACATCGGGAGTGCCGCGGTTGATGTTGGCCTGAGTGGCGGCAACCAGGCCAGGCAGCAGGCTCGGCCGCATGTCGGAGAGATCGGCTGCGATCGGGTTGGCGAGCACGAGCTCGCTCTGGCCGCCGCCGAACAGCTTTGCCGCGTCATTGGTGATGAACGACCAGGTCACGGCTTCCACCATGCCGCGGACGCCGAGCGCGCGCTTGGCGCGGCGGGTGCGCAGCTGCATCGGCGTCAGCACCGGCTTGCGCGGCTCCTCGCCACGCTCGAACGGTGTCATCGGTACCTTGTCGACGCCGACGATGCGCACGATCTCCTCGACGATGTCGGCCTTGCCCTGCACGTCGGTGCGCCAGGATGGGATCGCGATCTTCACGACCGGGCCGTTGCCGGCCAGCATGAAGCCGAGGCGGGTCAGGATCAGCTTGACCTCGACCAGCGGCACCTCGATGCCGGCGAGACGCTTCACCTCGGCGAGCGGGAAGTCGATGACGCGATCCTCGCCGAACTGCTTGCCGACCACGACGTTCTCGGACGGCGTGCCGCCGCAGAGATCCAGCACCAGCTTGGTCGCGAGCTCGAGCCCGGGCACCATGAAGGCCGGATCGACGCCGCGCTCGAATCGATAGCGCGCATCCGAATTGATGCCGAGCTTGCGGCCGGTCTGCGCTATGTTGATCTCGTTCCACAGCGCCGATTCGATCAGCACATCGGTGGTGTTGTCGTCGCAGCCCGAGGCCTCGCCGCCCATGATGCCGGCGAGCGATTCGACGCCGTGCTCGTCGGCGATCACGCAGACGTTGCTGTCGAGCGTGTAGGTGCGGCCGTCGAGCGCGAGCAGCGTCTCGCCATCCTTGGCGCGGCGGACGGTGAGGTTGCCCTGCACCTTCTTGGCGTCGAACACGTGCAGCGGGCGGGCGCGGTCGTACGTCATGAAGTTGGTGATGTCGACCAGCGCGTTGATCGGGCGCAGGCCGATCGAGGTCAGCCGCTTCTGCAGCCATTCCGGCGACGGGCCGTTCTTGACGCCGCGCACCAGCCGCAGCGCGAAGCCCGGGCACAGCGTGGCGTCTTCCACCTTGACCTGAACCGGGCAGGGGAATTCGCCCTTGATCGGCCTGATGCCGGGATCCTTGAATTTGCCCATGTCGGCTGCGGCGAGATCGCGCGCGATGCCGTGCACGCCGGTGCAGTCCTGCCGGTTCGGCGTCAGATTGATCTCGATCGTGGGATCGCCGAGCCCGGCCCAGTCGGCGTAGCCCTTGCCGAGCGGCGCGTCGGCCGGCAGCTCCATGATGCCGTCGTGGTCTTCCGAGATCTGCAACTCGGCCGCCGAGCACAGCATGCCGCGGCTCTCGACGCCGCGGATCGTGCCGACGCCAAGCGTGATGTTCTTGCCGGGAATGTAGGTGCCGGGCGGCGAGAACACGCTGACCAGCCCGGCACGCGCGTTCGGCGCACCGCACACCACCTGCACCGGCTCAGCCCCGTCGCCGGTATCGACCATGCAGACGCGCAGCCGGTCGGCGTTCGGATGCTGCTCGGCCGAGATCACGCGCGCGATCGTGAACGGCGCGAGCTGTTTCGCCTTGTCCTCGATGTTCTCGACCTCGAGCCCGATCATGGTGAGCTTGTCGGCGAGCTTGTCGAGCGGCTCGTCGGTCTCGAGATGTTCCTTCAGCCAGGAGAGGGTGAACTTCACGGCTGCATGCCTCGGTTCTTGTTGGTGTTGATTAGCGTGCTTGCGACGTCGGTATGGCTCCCTCCCCCCTTGCGGGAGAGGGTTGGGGAGAGGGGTACGCCGCTTGCTCGAAACGATGTTGTGCTGTGGCTAGCGTGAGCGACATCCAAGGAAAAAGGACTCGCGGAGATGTACAGGGCGACGACTGCGTTCAGTGCCCGCGGCCACCCCTCTCCCTGACCCTCCCCCGCAAGGGGGGAGGGAACGGAGAGCGTGTTCGCAATGTCGTTTGCGCTCACCGATATCACGTACTCAATCCCCCCGCGATGGTCGGGATGTCGAGCGGCTTGAAGCCGTAGTGGTCGAGCCAGCGGATGTCGTTCTCGAACAACTGGCGGAGATCGGCGATGCCGTATTTCAGCATCGCGATGCGATCGATGCCCATGCCCCAGGCGAAACCCTGGTAGACGTCGGGATCGATCCCGCAGGCGCGCAGCACGTTCGGGTGCACCATGCCGCAGCCGAGGATCTCCATCCAGTCTTCGCCCTCGCCGAAGCGGATCTCGCCCTTGTCGCGGCGGCACTGGATGTCGACCTCGAGCGACGGCTCGGTGAACGGGAAGAACGACGGCCGGAACCGCATGTTGATGTGGTCGACCTCGAAGAATGCCTTGCAGAACTCGTGCAGGATCCATTTCAGGTGGCCGAGATGCGAGCCCTTGTCGATCACGAGGCCTTCGACCTGGTGGAATTGCGGCGTGTGGGTCGCATCGGAGTCGATGCGATAGGTGCGGCCCGGACAGATCACGCGGATCGGCGGTGTCTTACTCAGCATCGTGCGCACCTGCACCGGCGAGGTGTGGGTCCGCAGCAGCATGCGCGAGCCGTCCGCCTTCGGATTGAAGAAGAAGGTGTCGTGCATTTCGCGGGCCGGATGGCCCTCGGGGAAATTCAGTTTGGTGAAGTTATAGTCGTCTGTCTCGATGTCGGGACCTTCGGCGACCGCAAAGCCCATGTCGGCGAAGATCGTGGTGAGCTCGTCCCAGACCTGGCTCAGCGGATGGATGCGGCCGGTCTCCGCCGGCGTCTCGCGCAGCGGCAGCGTGACATCGATGGTCTCCGCGGCGAGGCGTGCATCGAGCGCGGCCGCTTTCAGCACGTCGCGCCTGGCCGCGAGTGCCTGCGTCACCGCATCCTTCGCAAGGTTGATCTTGGCGCCTTCGGTCTTGCGCTCCTCCGGCGACATCTTGCCGAGGGTGGCGAGCAAGGCCGAGATCGAGCCCTTCTTGCCGAGCGCTGCGACGCGCACCGCCTCGAGGGCGGCCTCGTCACCGGCCGAGGCGATCTGGTCGAGGATGGATGTTTCGAGCGTTGCGAGGTCGGACACGGTCAATTCCTGCGCTTGAGCGGAGCATGATCTGGAGGGAAGAACCGGGAAGCGAACCAGGCCCCGCCTTGCCGACCATGCGCGAAAATTCGGCTGGGTTGTCGCCGCCCGAAGGCCGTAACGTCAAGCAAAAAGCCGGTCATTTCGGGCTTATGGCCGGCTGCATTGAACCCCCCGCGCTGGCCGCGCTACCCAAGGGGGAGTTCAAGGAGACCCACGCGATGTTGCTGCGATCCTGCCTGGCCGTGCCGGCGGTCCTGTTGATGCTCGGAACGGCGCAGGCCGCGACCGAGGAATGCCCCGCCAAATCGACCCAGATGGACGACATCATCGCGGAGCTCGAGAAGGCGCCGAGCTGCAACCGCGCGATGAAGGTCTTCGAGGCGTGCGAATATGGCGCCAGCGGGGACGTCCAGTTCGGCGAGGTGGTCGAGAAGAAATGCGAGGGGGACTTCCTGTCCGGCCTCGGAGCGTCGCAGAAGAAGGCCTATGCCGGCCAGCTCAGGCGCTGCGACCACAAATACGACAACGAAAGCGGCACCATGTACCGCTCGTTCACCGCGTTCTGCCGGGCGATCGTCGCCCAGCGCTATTCGCAGAAGGCGCTGAAAGCGGGCGCCAAGGCCCGCTAGAAACGCCCGCTAGGCTCAGGCCGCCAGCGCCGCCTTGGCCTTCTCGGCGATCGCCTGGAACGCAACCGGCTCGTGGATCGCGAGATCCGACAGCACCTTGCGGTCGACCACGACGCCCGACTTGGACAGGCCGTTGATGAACACGCTGTAGGTCATGCCGAACGGACGGACCGCGGCGTTGATGCGCTGGATCCAGAGCGCGCGGAAGGTGCGCTTCTTGCGCTTGCGGTCGCGGAAGGCGTACTGGCCGGCCTTTTCGACGGCCTGCTTGGCGACGCGGATGGTGTTCTTGCGGCGGCCGTAATAGCCCTTGGCGGCCTTGTAGACTTTCTTGTGCTTGGCGTGAGCGGTCACACCGCGTTTGACGCGAGACATGACGGAAATCCTTGATCTGGAAGAGGTGACGGGGCGCCGCGCTGGCGCGGCGAGGGTTCAAGCGGATCGGAGCGATCAGGCGTTCGGCAAGAAGTACTTCTTGACGTTGTCGCCGTCGGTCTTGAACAGCACGCGGGTGCCGCGGAGCTGACGGATCTGCTTCTTCGTCCGCTTGATCATGCCGTGGCGCTTGCCGCGCTGGGCGTGCATCACTTTGCCAGTGGCAGTCACCTTGAAGCGCTTTTTAGCGCCCGACTTGGTCTTCAACTTGGGCATTTAGCTCTCCTGTCGCACAGCACGAAAATCGCCCCGAGAGGCGTCCGGCCGGCTAAAATGCTCGTTAGAGCGTTGAAAGTGCTAAGGTTTTTTTCCGAATTGAAAGAACCTGCACTGGACGTCGCCACGGCAGCCCTTGATCAGCCGGGCGGCGAAGGCCCGGCTTATGACAGAGGATCGGCGGTTTTGCAACGTTTGAGACAGCCAAACGGGTGGGAACCGGGTAGCCCGGATGGAGCGAAGCGCAATCCGGGGCAGCTGTCGCCGCGGATCGACTTTCCCGGATTTCGCTGCGCTTCATCCGGGCTACGGGCTTCGAAATAGAAACGGCCCGCCAGGTCGCCTGACGGGCCGTTTCACAGAGCCTACAAACCAATTCGAACTAGCGCGGTGCCAGCACCATCACGACCTGGCGGCCTTCGAACTTCGCGTCCTGCTCGACCTTGGCGAACTCGGCCACGTCGGCCTTCACCTTGTCCAAGAGCTTGGTGCCGATCTCCTGGTGCGCCATCTCACGACCGCGGTAGCGCAAGGTGATCTTGACCTTGTCGCCTTCCTCGAAGAAGCGCTGCATCGCGCGCATCTTCACGTCATAGTCGTGATCGTCGATCATCGGGCGGAGCTTGATCTCCTTGATCTCGACGACCTTCTGCTTCTTGCGGGCCTCGGCGGCCTTTTTCTGCGCGGAATATTTGTACTTGCCGTAGTCCATGATCTTGCAGACCGGAGGACTGACATTCGGCGAAATCTCGACGAGGTCCATGCCGGCTTCCATGGCCATCTTGATGGCAACCATGGTCTCGACGGTGCCCTTGTTGACACCATCGGCATCGATCAGCTGGATCTGCGCGTTGCGAATCTCATCATTGGTGCGCGGCCCGTCTTTGGCGACTGTGGGCGGGGCTCTATTGGGACGGCGAATGGGTAACTCTCCAAAGTTGTGAAAGGGAAGGCGGATATTTTGAAGCAAGACGCTGCACCGGGCAAGCGAACTCGCTCCTTTAAGCGGCAAAACCGCCAATTGCGAGGCATTTTGGCCACGCCCGGCACATATAGCGGGTGCATGCGCTCCGCAAGGCGTCGCGTGCTGCCGTTGACCGCTGCCGCGCGACGATTGAAAACCAGATCTCTGACACGCGAGTGACCGAACCATGAGCCAAACCGCCGCAACCGGACAGGAACCCGCCTTCATCGAGGTCGGCGAGGGCAGTGCGGCGCGCCGGATCGCTGTGCGCGCCCGCGCCGGCCGCGGCCCGGGCAGCACAAATGGTGCGCCAGGCAGCACAAATGGTGCGCCGGGCCTGTTCTGGCTCGGCGGCTTCAAGTCCGACATGTCCGGCACCAAGGCGATCGCGCTCGATGCATGGGCCGCCGAGCACGGCCGCGGCTCGGTCCGGTTCGACTATTCCGGCCACGGCGAATCCGGCGGCGAATTCGTCGACGGCACCATTGGCCGCTGGCTCGAGGAGAGTCTGGCTGTGTTCTCGCAGTTCTGCTGCGGGCCGCAGGTCGTGATCGGTTCCTCGATGGGCGGCTGGATGGCGCTGCTGCTGGCGCGCGAGATCGCAAGGCGCGGCAAGGAGAAGCTCGCCGGCCTGGTGCTGATCGCGCCGGCGCCCGATTTCACCGAGGAATTGATGTGGAAGGGCTTCTCGCCGGAGATCCGCGCCGAGATCGAGACCAAGGGCATGTGGCTCAGGCCGTCGGAATATGGCGACGGCTCGCCCTATCCGATCACCCGCAATTTGATCGCGGAGGGCCGCAACCACCTGCTGCTCGGAAGCCAAATCGATGTCGGCTGCCCGGTGCGCATCCTGCAAGGCGCGCAGGATCCCGACGTGCCGTGGAAGCACGCCTTCGCGCTGGTGCACCGCCTGCCGGCCGAGGACGTGGTGCTGACCATGATCCAGGACGGTGATCACCGCCTGTCGCGCCCGCAGGACATCGCGCGCATCATCGCGGCGGTGGCGGAGATCGGCTAAGCGCTTTCATCTTGCACGACGTCATCATCCGCGAAAGCGGACGATCCAGTACGCCGCGGCCTCTCGATCTAAGGCAACGGCTCTGGAATATTGGATGCCCCGCCTGCGCGGGGCATGACAGAGTGGCTGGGAGCAACGCCAATGGACACCACCACGATGCTGCGCGCGTTCTGCGACGCGGTCGAGCAGCGCAACGGCAAGGCCTTTGCCGATCTTTTCACCGAGGACGGCGTCTATCACGACGTGTTCTACGGCGCGTTCGCGGGCCACGCCAAAATCGCCGAGATGATCGACGACTGGTTCTACCGCACCGCGACCGATTTCCGCTGGGTGATGCACGATCCCGTCAGCGACGGCACGACGCTCTACGCGCGCTACACGTTCAGCTACCGCTCGATCCTGCCGGAAGCCAAGGGCGCACGGGCGATGTTCGAAGGTGTCGCGATCATGCGGCTGCGCGACGGCAAGATCATGGAGTATCACGAAGTCGCCAACACCGCGCCCGCCTTCGTCGACCTGAACTTCGCGCCGGAGCGGATTGCGAAGATCGTCGCCAAGCAGGGCGCGGCGCTGAGGGCACGGCCGGAGATGCAGCGGCATCTGGCTTGAGCTGCGCGACGGACTTCTCTGTCGTCATTCCGGGATGCGCCGTCAGGCGCAGGCCCGGAATCCATCGGGCCGCAACGCTGGTAGAGGAATGGATTCCGGGCTCGCGCTGCGCGCGCCCCGGAATGACTACGGTGGGAAATTACGGCGGCGGCGGGTTGGTCATCGGCTTGCGCTGGGCGAGCGCCGCCACGGTCGACGTGCCGATCGGACCCTTCTCGTCATAGAGCCAGCATTCGCCGATCGCGATGCCGTCGGTGGCGTGGTGATTGACGACCTCGAAGCCGATCCAGTTGGTCACCGGCAAACGATGCAGATAGATCGTGACGTCGCTGTTGATGTAGCCGAGGCCCTGGTCGCCGGCGTTCGCGAAGGGGCTGGCGAAGTCAGCGCCGGTGGCGACATGGACGAACGGCGTCATCTTCACACCGGCGACGAGCTCGCGCACCTCGCTCATCCAGAGTCTCCGTTCGCCGAGCGAGCCCATATGGCCCGTGATCGGCCGCGTCTCCCATTTGCCGTTCATGCCGAGCCTGGGATCGGCCGGCTTCGGGATGTCAGCCGGCGCCGGCACCTGCCAGTTCGGCGGCGACCACACATTGCCGGGGGCATTTTCCGTCCTACGCAACAATTGGCAGGAGGCGCGCGCCATGATGGTGCCGCCGGAGACAAACTCGGCCTCGACCATCTTGATGCGCATGCCGTCGCGGACGAGCTTTGTCGTCACCTCGATCGGCGTCGTGATGTTGGGCAGCCGGAACATGTCGACAGTCAGTCGCGCGGGCACGAACTCGTCGGAGCCGTGGCGCTCCTCGATGACGAAGCCGAGCAGGCCGATCACGACGCGGCCGTGCAGGGATTCCGGACTCCACGGTCCGTTGGCAACTGATGTCGGCATGAAGCCGTCGCCGTGCCTGGTGAAGAAGGGCTGGTTTGTCATGGCGTGCGACCATGACGGGAACGGGTTACGAAAATCAAGGGTTTCTCCCGTCATTGCGAGGAGCGAAAGCGACGAAGCAATCCATGCGCCCGCGTCCGCCGCGCGATGGATTGCTTCGCTTCGCTCGCACTGACGGGGATGGAGCGATGCGCACCGGCCACCGGTGACTGCATGCGTTCACGCAACGTTGGCCGCGCGCCACTCCTGCTGCACGGTGATGTCGGGCTCACCGCCGGCCCGTGACGCCAGCGCCGCGAACGCGTCGCGCGCGAGCAGCTGCGCCAGCGCCCACACCGCGGCACCCCGCACCAGCGGGCTGGCATCGTCGAGCAGGCTTCGCGCTTCGCTGGCAAGGTTGGGGTCGCCGGAGTTGCCGATCGCGATCAGCACATTGCGGATGAAGCGGTCGCGGCCGATGCGCTTGACCGGCGATTTCGTGAACAGCGCGCGAAACGCGGCGTCGTCGAGCCGCGCGAGGTCGGCGAGCGCTGGTGCGCGCAACCCATCGCGCGCCGCAAGCTTCTGCTCGCGGCCCTCTTGCGCGAACTTGTTCCACGGGCATACCGCGAGGCAGTCGTCGCAGCCATAGATGCGGTTGCCGATGGCCTTGCGGAATTCGTGCGGGATCGGGCCCTTGTTCTCGATCGTCAGATACGAGATGCAGCGCCGCGCATCGAGCTTGTAGGGGGCGGGAAACGCTGCAGTCGGGCAGATGTCCTGGCAGGCACGGCAGCTGCCGCAATGATCGGCTTCGCCTTCGTCGCGCGGCAGCTCGGTCGCGGAATAGATCGCGCCGAGGAACAGCCAGGAGCCGAATTCGCGCGACACCAGATTGGTGTGCTTGCCCTGCCAGCCGATCCCTGCGGCTTGCGCCAGCGGCTTCTCCATCACGGCGGCGGTGTCGACGAACACCTTCACCTCGTCGCCGGTCTCGGCGGCGAGCCAGCGCGCCAGAATCTTCAGGCGCTTCTTGATGACGTCGTGATAGTCGTCGCCCTGCGCATAGACCGAGATCGCACCATGCGAGCGGCGCGCGAGAATATCGAGCGGATCATCAGCGGGCCCGTAATTGACGCCGAGCATGATGATCGAACGCACGCCGCCCCACAGCACGCGCGGGTCGGCGCGCCGTTCCGGATTGGCTGCGAGCCAGTCCATGTCGCCATGGCCGCCGGAGCCGAGGAATTCCAAAAAATATCTTCCGGCTGCACTGGTCGCATCAGGCGCGGTGAAGCCGATGGCATCGAAGCCGAGCGCGCGCGCCTCGCGCACAAGCGCGGCCTTGAGATCGGATGGTGAGAGCGTTACTGCCGGGTTCAGAAGTCGAGGTCCACATAGGTGCGCGACGCCGGCACCCCCGCCAGCCATTCGCTGAGCAGCGGGCGGAACGACGGGCGGGATTTCACCCGCGCGTACCACGCCTTTGCCGCGTCGTCCTCGCTCCATGGCACGTCGCCCAGATAGTCGATCGCCGAGAGATGCGCCGCGGCGGCGAGATCCGCGTAGGTCAGGCGGTCGCCGGCGAGATAGTTCCGCGTCTTCGCCAGCCAGCCGATATAGCTCAGATGATAGCGCACATTGACTTTGGCGGCGCGCATGATGTCGGGCGCCGGCGGGCCGCCGCCATTGTCCTCGCTCATGAAGCGCTTGTAGATCCGCTCGGTCACCAGCGGGTTGGAGGCTTCCTCGAAGAATTTCTCGTTGAACCACGCCATCAGCCGGCGCACCTCGACGCGCTCGGCCGACGAGGTCGGCAACAGCCGCCGCTCGCCGGCATCCAGCCCATGCACCTCGTCGACATATTCGGCGATAACAGGCGCACCCGGAATCGGCGGAAAGCCCTCGGCGATCAGGACCGGCGTGGTGGCCGCCGGATTGAGCGCGAGGTACGCCTCGCGCCGCTCCCACACCCGTTCCTCCACCAGACGCAGATCGAGGCCGTACTCGCCGAGCACGAGGCGAATGAAGCGCGAATGCGGACAGAACGGATGGTGATACAGCGTGTACATGAAGCCCTTGGTAGATTCACGGCGATTAAGAAACCATCAACCTGTGCGGTCCGGACCTGTGCCTTGGCCAGACCGGCTCCGGTCGTCTCTATGTCGCGTCAGCACACGAACCGGTAGCCACCCCCGCAGATGGTGCGGGTCACAAAAACGCTATAGCTCAGCAAATCGGCCGGGTAACCCATTGTTTGACGATTTTTTGCGATTGCGGCCAATGTGCGAATAAGCGAGAAGAATCCCGTTTTCCACACAGGACAGGCCACATCATGATGACGGATATGCTGCGGGCGGTGATTCTCGGCATCGTGGAGGGCGTCACCGAGTTCCTGCCGGTCTCGTCCACGGGCCACCTGCTGCTCGCAGAACGTTTCTTCAATCTCGGCGAAGGCAATTTCTGGAAGAGCTTCGCGATCCTGATTCAGCTCGGCGCGATTCTGGCGATCCTCGTGCTCTACTTCACCAAACTGTGGCGCGTCGCGCTCGGCATGTTCTCCAATCCAGACGACCGCCGCTTCGTGATCGGCGTGCTGGTGGCGTTCCTGCCCGCCGTCGTGATCGGCCTGATCGCCGGCAAGTACATCAAGGAATTCCTGTTCAATCCGTGGGTGGTCTGTTTCACGCTGATCGTCGGCGGCGCCGTGCTGCTCTGGGTCGATCAGCTCGACCTCAAGATCTATGAGGACGATGCGACCCGGTTCCCGCTGCTGATGTATTTCTGGATCGGCGTTGCGCAGTGTCTGGCGATGATCCCCGGCGTGTCGCGCTCCGGCGCCAGCATCGTCGCTGCAATGCTGCTCGGCGCCGACAAGCGCTCGGCCGCCGAGTTCTCGTTCTTCCTTGCGATCCCGACCATGGTCGGTGCGTTCGCCTATGATTTCTACAAGAACCGCGGCGACTTCTCCTCCGACAATCTCAGCGTGATCGCGGTCGGCTTCGTGGTGTCGTTCATCACCGCGATGATCGTGGTGCGGGCATTCCTGAATTTCGTCACCCGGCGCGGCTTCACCTTCTTTGCCTGGTGGCGCGTGATCGTCGGCACGCTCGGCCTGATCGCGCTGGCGATGGGACGGTAAAGACTCCCACAGGCACCATCCATCACCGTCACCCTGATGAGGCCGCAAAGCGGCCGTCTCGAAGGGTCGACGGCCCGACTGTGGCCGATTCATCCTTCGAGGCTTGCCCAGCGGCGCAATTGCGCCGCAAGGGTCGCACCTCAGGATGACGGCGAGGGTTTAGGGCGGGCCCCCTACGCGCTCTTCTTCTGGAACTGGCCGGTCGCGCGGAAGCGCCAGAGATATTGCGGGGCGACCGCTTCCATCGAATCCGGCGTGATGCCGAGCCCGGCAAATGTGAGCCCGGCGGCCTTGGCGGTGTCTGACACCACATTGTCCGACCGCAGCATCGCGACCTGGTCCGGGGTCAGCGTGAACGGCCCCGGCGCGAATTGCAGGACATAGGATTGCAGTCTGGCGAGGCCGAATGGCAGCGGCGCCAGCATGCGGTCGCGCTGGGTGATCTGGAGGATGATCTCCATCACCTCGCGCATGGTCAGCACTTCCGGCCCGCCGAGCTCGTAAGTGGCGCCGCCCTTCGCCTTGCCGTCCACGGCATCGGCCACCGCGTCGGCGACATCGGCGACATAGGCCGGCTGCAACTTGTTGGCCCCGCCGCCGACCAGCGGCAGCACCGGCGACATCCGGGCCAGCGCCGCAAAGCGATTGGTGAACTGATCCTCGGGCCCGAACATCAGCGACGGCCGCATGATGGTGGCCTGCGGTGCGGCCGCCAGCACCGCCTGCTCGCCTTCCGCCTTGGCGCGGTAATAGCCGGAGGCCGAGTCCTTATCGGCGCCGATGGCGGAAACATGGACCATCCGGGCTCCGGCAGCGGCCGCCGCCTGGGCGATTGCCTCGGCGCCCTTCACCTGCACGGCATCAAAGCTCTGTCCGCCGCCCTCGGCCAGGATGCCGACCAGATTGATGGCGATGTGCGAATCACGCATCGCCGCCTCGACCGAGGCCGGGTAGCGCACATTGGCCTGGACGGCATGAATCTGCCCGACGCGGCCGAGCGGCTGCAGATGGAACGCCAGTTCAGGCCGCCGCACCGCGACTCGCACGCGGTAATCGCGCTTGCAGAGCGCCCGGACCACGTTCCGTCCCAGAAAACCCGATCCGCCGAAGACCGTGACGAGCGTTTCCAGGTTCGATGCCATGAGGTCCATTCCTGCCGGATTCGAGAGCGATTGAGCGCATTTAGCGCCTCTCGCGATACGCCATCAGCTCAATCCTGTACAGGCTATTTGAATTTTCGATCGCGAATTTGACAAGCGCGTAACCGATCCTTACTAAGCCGCTCCACATGCCCAGGTGGCGGAATTGGTAGACGCGCTGGCTTCAGGTGCCAGTGGCTTAACGGCCGTGAAGGTTCGAGTCCTTTCCTGGGCACCACCCCCTTTTTAAGCGATTGAAATCGCTCAGCATCCGGAGGGTGGGTGCGACGAGGCGGTGACCCGCTGAGGATGCGGTGGCAGAGTACGCCGACGCCGGGCCGAGCTTGCCTCACACCACCCGCCGTCCAGCCCGCCGCGCGATCGGCTTCTGCACAAAATACATCGCGATCATCGAGATCATCGAGCTCGCCACGACGACGTAGCCGATCCGGTCGAAATGCAGCAGCGAGCCGTCCGCATTCTCGGCGACGATCGCGGCTGCGACCACCGAGCCCAGCCCGCCCGAGAGCTGCTGCACCGAGGCCGAGACCGCGCTGAACGCGCCGCGCTGGCTGGCGTCGGGGATCGCCGACATCAGCGCCTGCGACGGGATCATGCGCGAGAAGATGCCGACGAACATCAGCACGTTGACGATGATCGCGATCAGCAGCGAGACGTGGCCGAGATGAGTGTAGATCAGCACCATGATGGCCGACACCACGCAGCCGAAGATGAAGGTCGGATATTTGCCGAATGCATCGCTGGCGCGGCCGACTAGCGGTCCCATCAGGATGCTGAACAGGCCGGAGACCAGATAGATCGTCGGCAGATGGACGATGTCGATGCCGAGATTATGCACGGTGAAGGCGCTGCCGAACGGCATCAGCATGAAGCCGCCGGTCGCCAGCAGCGTCGTCACCAGGAAGGCCAGCGTGTAGCGCGGCTGCGTCACGGTCGCGAACAAATGCTGGAACGGGTTGCGGTCGTGCTGCAGCTTGAGATGGCCGTCGACCGGCTCCATGAACAACGCGATGGTGGCGATCGCAGCGATCGACAGGCCGACGATGGCGACGAAGCAGACGTGCCAGTTCCAGTGATTGGCGAGGAAGAGTCCGGCCGGCACGCCGAGCACCTGGCTCGCCGCAAATGCGGTCTGGATGAAGCCCATCACCCGGCCGCGCAGCTGCAGCGGAAACAGGTCGGTGACGATCGCGAGCACGACGGAGCCGATCACGCCGCCGAACAGGCCGGTGACGATGCGGCCGAGCAGCAGCACGTGGAAGTTCTGCGCCAGCGCGCACAGCACGGTGCCGAATGTGAAGCCAACATAGAAGAACAGCAGGAGCCGCTTGCGGTCGAAGCGATCGGCAAAGCCGGCGGCGAGGATGCCGGAGATGCCGGCCGCGAAGGCGTAGGCCGACACCGCGACGCCGAACTGCCCGGCGGTGATGTTGAGCGACGGCATCAGGATGGCGCCGAGCGGCGACATGATGATGAAGTCGAGGATCAGGGTGAATTGCGTGAAGGCGAGCAGCGCGATCAGGAACGTTTGATAACGCGAAAAGCCGCGCTCCTGCTGGTCGTCATCGATCGGCGCGGCGATGGTCTGTTCCGACATGAGGCTCATTTCTGAAGATGAGTAGGACGTGCGAGCGGCTGGCCACAGATAGGGCGCCGCTCGTGGATTTCATCGGCGCGGATACGCAAAAAGCGCAGAAAAAAGCGCAGAAGTGTTGATCAAGAACCGCGAGATTTCCGCTTCTTCATATGGGTGTTGCCGGGCCTCGGGTCATCCCGGCGCCTATCGTTTGAATTGCAGCGTGATCCAAATGCAACAGGGTCGGCGCGATGCTGGGCAGCCGTGTCGGGATATGGCAAGAGCAGGGAGTAACGCCCGGCTGAGCCGCCCGGCAACTGCCTTTCCGCTCGCATCCGGGGCGTTTGGGGCAGAGCGTTTTCGAGCGAAGCGGATACCGGTTCGCGTAAAGAAAACGCGTCAAAACAAGAGTCTAGAGCTCCGTTCCGATTTCATCGGAACGGAAAAGGCTCTAGTGTCGCCTGTCGAATCGAACCGACCCGAGGCCTTGATACATGACCATCCGCCTGCATCGCAGCGACCTGCCCGATCTCACGCGCTACACCGATTCCGTTGCGATCGACACCGAGACCATGGGGCTGCATCCGCATCGTGATCGGCTCTGCGTGGTGCAGATGTCGAACGGCGACGGCACCGCCGACGTGATCCAGATTCCGAAGGGCCACACCGATGCGCCGAACTTGAAGGCGCTGCTCGCCAATCCCAAGATCACCAAGATCTTCCATTTCGCGCGGTTCGATGTCGCGGTGCTCTACAACACTTTCGGCGTGATGCCGACGCCGGTCTATTGCACCAAGATCGCCTCGCGGCTGTCGCGCACCTACACCGACCGCCACGGCCTGAAGGATCTGGTGCGCGAGGTGCTCAACGTCGAGCTGTCGAAGCAGCAGCAGTCGAGCGACTGGGGCGCGCAGAGCCTCAGCGAAGCCCAGCTCGCCTACGCCGCGTCCGACGTGCTGCATCTGCATGCGCTGCGCGACAGATTGAATGCGATGCTCGCGCGCGAAGGACGCGCCGACCTCGCTCAGGCCTGCTTCGATTTCCTTCCCGCCCGCGCCAGGCTCGATCTCGATGGCTGGGAGGCCGAGGACATCTTCGCCCATTCATGAATTCGCCGTTCATGATGGGCGTCGAATTCGTCGCGGCAGGGGCCGTTCCGCCCCGTTTCGGCCAAACTGTTCACGCGTGGTCTCCTTGCGGGGGCGCGACGCGAGGTCCGGGCTGCATAATTGGGCGGCTCCGGCTAGAATAGGGGCAATTTCGTGCCTCTGGAGCTCAGGTGAATTCGGTTCAGAATCCAGCCTATGTGACTGGCCTCGAGGCGCGCTTTGCTGCCGCCGCGCGGCACAGCCGCATGGTGCGGATCCTGCGCGTCGCGGTGCCCGCTGTGGTCGGGCTGTCGATGGCCTCGATCATCTTCGTCTCGGTCTACAATCCATTCCGCGAACTGATCCCCAAGCTGCCGGTCGAGATGGACAACCTCGTGGTGTCGGGCACCAAGATCACGATGGAATCGCCGCACATCGCCGGCTTCTCGGCCGACGGGCGGCCCTACGAGATGTGGGCCAAGGCGGCGATCCAGGACGTCACCGATCCCGACCATGTCGAGCTGAAGACGATCCGCGCCAAGGTCGCGCAGCAGGACGAGTCGACCGTAACGATGGATGCGCGCACCGGCTTCTTCGACAACAAGAAGCAACTGCTCGATCTGCGCCAGGATATCTTCCTGCAATCCTCCACCGGCTATGAAGCGAAGCTGACTCAAGCCTTCGTCGACATCAACAAGGGCAACGTGTCGTCGGACGAGCACGTCGACGTCAAGCTGCTCCAGGGCACGCTGACATCGGACCGGCTCAGGATCTACAACAGCGGCGAGCTCGTGCGTTTCGAAGGCAATGTCGTGATGTATCTCGACAAGCTCGGCGACAACAATCCGAGCCCGCAAGCCGAGCCCGCACCGCCTCCTCCTCCGGCGCCGCCGAAGGCGCGCAAATCCGCCAACCCGAAATGATTTTGATGATGAGACGTTTTCCGTACGGCACGGCAATTGCGACTTTCCTGCTTGCGCTGCTCGCGAGCGGCGCGGCCTTCGCGCAAGGCTCGATGAGCGGCGTTCCCAACGCCATGCAGGGCTTTTCGCAGAACCGCGATCAGCCGATCCAGATCGAGGCGGCTGCGCTCGAAATGCGCGACAAGAAGAAGGAGGCGACCTTCTCCGGCAATGTGAAGGTCGTGCAGGGCGACACCACCATGACCTCGAAGATCCTGGTCGTGTTCTACGAGGATAAGTCGACCCAGACGCCGGCGCCCGCGCCGGCCGGCACCAAGGCCGCGGCCGCCAAGGGGGGTGCCGCGCCGATGCAGTCGGCGACGCCCGGGCCCGGCGGCGCGTCCTCGATCAAGCGGCTCGAGGCGAAAGGCAATGTCGTCGTCACCCAGAAGGACCAGGTCGTCACCGGCGAGACCGCGATCTTCGACACCAAGACCAATCTGATCACCATGCTCGGCGGCGGCGGCGGCCAGGTGGTGCTGACCCAGTGCCAGAACGTGCTGCGCGGCGATCGTCTGCTGGTCGACATGACCACCGGCGTCTCGCGGGTCGAGTCCGACAGCGGCAAGGTTCAGGGCCTGTTCATCCAGTCGCAGGGCGGCCAGAGCGGCAAGGGCGGCTGCGGAACGCCGGCCGCGCCGGGCGCGGCGCCTGCCGCCCCGTCGCCGCTTCAATTGATTCCCGGCAGCAAGCCGAAATAGCCGACCAGTGGTGCGAGGATGGCCATCAGAGTTGCTGGCGGCGCCCCGGCTGCGGCCAGCCCGTAAGCCCCCCGTCAGCTTTGGCCAAGCCATCAAAAGCAAGATAGATCAATGCATTAGATAATATTTTGCAGCCGCGAGGTTGAAGCGCGCGGGGTGAGGCTGTATCTACTGCTGCGGCCCGGCCGAACGATGCGCCTTGAGGGGGAGTCTTGTCGGCCGGAGGGGCATCCATTCATTCAAGGCGCGGGCGATCGCGCTTTGCCGTGTTGTTTGAGCATGATCTCCGCCGCAAACGCGTCCGCTTTTGTTGCGCAGGGAAGGCCGGTGTTCAGTTTTCCGGCTCATGCTTGCGCCTTCGCATGCGAATCGATTGGTCCGCAGGCAAAAGTCGCGGGATCCGTGAAAGGCTGAAGCGAAGCGGGGATGGTGGATTTTCTCGGCATGTTCCGGCGGCGCCCTGCGAAACGCAGTTCCGGATTTGCGCGCGCGCATGACGACATCACGGCGCTCGGCGACCAGTTCGGCGAGATGCTGACGTCTCCGGTGCGCGACGCACCGCCGATGGCGCGCGCCGCGTCGGCGCCCGCAGTCGAGCTGCGAGCCCAACCGGCCGCAGCGCCCGCACCGGCGCGTGCGCGGCCCGCCCGCAACAACGCCACGGCGGCGCCCCAGCTGATCAAGCGGCCGGGCTATCTGGCTGTGCATAGCGTGGAAAAGAGTTTTGGCAGCCGCCAGGTCGTGCGCGGCGTCAGCATCTATGTACGCCGCGGCGAGGCGGTCGGCCTGCTCGGGCCCAACGGCGCCGGCAAGACCACCGTGTTCTACATGATCACCGGCCTGATCAAGGCCGATCGCGGCGCGATCGAACTCGACGGCCACGACGTCACCAAGCTGCCGATGTACCAGCGCGCACGCCTCGGCATCGGCTATCTGCCGCAGGAAGCCTCGATCTTCCGCGGCCTGTCGGTGGAACAAAACATCCGCGCCGTGCTCGAAGTCGTCGAGCCTTCGAAGAAGAAGCGCGAGCACGAGTTGGATTCGCTGCTCGACGAGTTCAACATCACGCGGCTGCGCAAAAGCCCGTCGATCGCGCTGTCCGGCGGCGAGCGCCGCCGCGTTGAAATCGCGCGCGCGCTGGCGACGCGGCCCAATTACATGCTGCTCGACGAACCGTTCGCCGGCATCGACCCGATCGCGGTCGGCGACATCCAGGACCTGGTCCGCCATCTCACCAACCGCGGCATCGGCGTGCTCATCACCGACCACAATGTCCGCGAGACGCTCGGCCTGACCGACCGCGCCTACATCGTCTATGCCGGTGAGATCTTGACTGAGGGCAGCCCGGAGGAGATCGTTAACGATCCGGATGTACGCCGGCTTTACCTTGGCGAGGAATTCCGCCTGTAGCGCATGATCCGCCAAAGTGTGAAGCGGTGTGGCGACAAGATCATGCGCAAATTAGAGAATCTGACGCGCGATCGGACGCAAAACCGGACGTCCACTTTTGCTGATCGCGCTTACCCCAAAAATTGCATCCGTCAAGCCGTGTACAAGCTTCACGGACTAAGATAAGCAAGAATCGAGCCAACTTTCAGGGTCGATCTTGCCTCCATGGCGCTGACGCAAAGACTAGAGTTCCGCCAGTCGCAGTCGCTGGTGATGACGCCGCAGCTGATGCAGGCGATCAAGCTGCTGCAACTGTCGAACCTGGATCTGTCGACCTTCGTCGAGGAAGAGCTGGAGCGTAACCCGCTGCTGGAGCGGGCGGCCGACGGGCCGGAACCCCCGGTGGCGGGCGAGCCGACCATGGAGCGGGCGGACTACGGCGATTCCGACGGTTCGAGCAGCTACGGGGATGAGGGCGACTCGTCCGAGATGGCCGCGGGTTCCGGTGGCGAGGCCGCTTTCGAACCCGGGCAGGAGGAATGGCTGAACCGCGACCTCGGCACCCGCGCCGAGATCGAGCAGACGCTCGATACCGGTCTCGACAACGTGTTCTCCGAGGAGCCGGCGGAAGCCGCCGCGCGCGCCGCGCAGGACGCGCCGCCGTCGGTCTATACCGAATGGGGCGGAGGCGCCTCCAGCGACGACGAGTACAATCTCGAAGCCTTCGTGGCCGCCGAGCTGACGCTCGCCGATCACCTCGCCGAACAGCTCGCGGTGGCGTTCTCGGCGCCGGCGCAACGCATGATCGGGCAGTACCTGATCGACCTGGTCGACGACGCCGGCTATCTGCCGGCCGACCTCGGCCAGGCTGCCGAGCGGCTCGGCGCATCGCAGGAAGCGGTCGACGAGGTCGTCGCGGTGCTGCAGAAATTCGATCCGCCGGGCGTGTGCGCGCGTAACCTGAGCGAGTGCCTAGCGATCCAGCTGCGCGAGCTCGATCGCTACGATCCGGCAATGCAGGCGCTGGTCGAGCATCTCGACCTGCTCGCCAAGCGCGACATCGCGGCCTTGCGAAAGCTCTGCGGCGTCGACGATGAAGACATCACCGACATGATCGCGGAGATCCGCCGGCTCGATCCGAAGCCCGGGCTGAAGTTCGGCACCTCGCGGACGCAGACCATGGTGCCTGACGTCTATGTGCGTCCGGGTCCCGATGGCGGCTGGCATGTCGAGCTCAACAGCGACACTCTGCCGCGCGTGCTGGTCAACCAGACCTATTACTCTGAGCTGTCGAAGACGATCCGCAAGGACGGTGACAAGTCGTACTTCACCGACTGCCTGCAGAACGCGACCTGGCTGGTCCGCGCGCTCGATCAGCGCGCCCGCACCATCCTCAAAGTCGCGACCGAGATCGTCCGCCAGCAGGACGGCTTCTTCACCTATGGCGTCGCGCATCTGCGGCCGCTCAATCTGAAAGCGGTCGCGGACGCGATCCAGATGCATGAATCGACGGTGTCGCGCGTCACCGCCAACAAATACATGGCGACCAATCGCGGCAGTTTTGAATTGAAGTATTTTTTCACCGCGTCGATCGCGTCCGCCGACGGCGGCGAGGCGCATTCGGCCGAAGCGGTGCGTCACCACATCAAGCAGTTGATCGACGGCGAGGCGCCGTCAGCGATCCTGTCCGACGACACGATCGTGGAACGTTTGCGGGCCTCGGGCATTGATATTGCCCGCCGCACCGTCGCGAAATATCGCGAGGCGATGCGGATACCATCCTCGGTGCAGCGCCGCCGTGACAAACAGAGCATGCTTGGTAATGCCCTTTCGGCCCCTGCCTCCTCATCCGACCGGTCGCGCGATACAGCCCCCGTTTAGGTTACTTCTTGAGCATGCCCCCGTCCGAGTACGGAGCGGCCCATGCGCTCGTTGCGTTCGCGCCAAATCGGGATAGTCTCAATCTCCAGGTGAAGCGTCGTCCAGAGAGGGAGGTTACCGGAAGCCCAGCAAGCATCATGCTCCAGCAAGAGTGATCGAGGCATCCAGCAATCGAGGCATCAAATGACCCTTCGTATCTCGGGAAAGAGCATCAGCATCGGCGAGGCGCTTCGCGCGCGCGTCAGCGAGCGCACCGACGAGGTCCTGCGAAAGTATTTTGATGGCAACTATTCCGGTCACATCACCCTGAGCAAGGATGGCTTCGGCTTCCGCACCGACTGCGCGCTGCATCTGGATTCCGGCATCACGCTGGAAGCCGAATCCAACGCCGCCGACGCCTATGCCAGCGCCGATGCCGCGCTCCTGATGATCGAGAAGCGTCTGCGCCGCTACAAGAGCCGGCTCAAGGACCGCTCCGCGCGCAAGGCCTACGCCGCGACCGCCGCACTTGCCGAGTTGAACGGCGCAGGCCTCGACGCGCCGAGCTACGTGATCGAGGCGCCCGAGAACGAGGACGAGGTCACCGAATACAGCCCCGTGATCATTGCCGAGGCAACCACCGCGCTGAAGCGGCTGTCGGTCAGCGAAGCCGTGATGGAGCTCGACCTGACCGGCGCCTCCTGCCTGGTGTTCCAGCACGGCGGCAGTGGCCGGTTGAACATCATATACCGCCGTACGGACGGCAATGTCGGCTGGGTCGATCCGCCCGCGGTGAGCCCCTGAGGATAGTTGGCCGATGGCATTGACGTCCGAAGCCAGCCCTGCTTATGGTCCGCCGCCTCCAGGAATAAGGGGGCGGAACAGGGTTCGCAGGTGTTGGCACCGCCGATACGTTGGAGTAGAAGCCCTGCCAGCTGGACCCGGGCTAAGCCCGCATCCCACCTCAACTTCTTGACGCCGCCGCTGTAAAGCCTATTTCGCAACCTGACGGTTCATTCACCTCGGAACGTCCCAATGCCGATTACCGATTTGGTCGCACCCGAGGCGATACTTCCGGCTTTGAAAGTCATCAGCAAGAAGCAGGCGCTGCAGGAACTCGCCGCGCGTGCATCGGCGTTGACCGGGCAGAACGAGCGTGCCGTTTTCGAAGTGCTGTTGCAGCGCGAGAAGCTCGGCACCACGGCGGTCGGCTACGGCGTTGCGATTCCGCACGGCAAGCTGCCGAAGCTCGAGAAGCTGTTCGGCTTCTTTGCCCGCCTCGAGCGCCCGATCGATTTCGAGGCGATGGACGGCCAGCCGGTCGACCTGATCTTCCTGCTGCTGGCGCCTGAAGGCGCCGGCGCCGACCACCTCAAGGCACTGGCGCGCATCGCCCGCCTGCTGCGCGACCAGGACGTCGCCAAGAAGCTGCGCGCCTCGCGGGACGCCCAGGCGATCTACTCGGTGCTCGCGCTGCCGCCGGCGAGCGCGGCGTAATCGTTCGCGTCAGCGAACTCGTTCGCGCAGCTGTCACCAGAGCATAGCCAATGCGTCACGTGATGACGTTCGCCAATGCGTTGTTGATGTTTGAATTCCCGTAGCCCGGATGGAGCCAACGGGTCGCGCGAACGCGCGCCCGATGACAGGCTCCGCGCAATCCGGGAAAGTCTCGCCGCCGGCACAAATCCCCGCTGCGCTTCATCCGGGCTACGAAGCTGTGTACGTCGCAACGTCTCAGCAGATCGTCGGCAGCAGACGGCGGACTTCGTCGAGCAGGTCCGGAACGGCTTTTTTGTCGTCTGCGAGATGCCTGAGCAGCGCGCTCTGGAACAGGCCGTCGAACAGCGCGTAGAGCGCCGCCGGTGACGATGCCGGGCGTTTGTTGCCGAGCTCGGCATAGCGCGTGGCGATGCGCCAGATCATCGCTTCCAGGCTCTTGTCGATCTCGAGCACATCCTTGCGAAATGCCGGTTCGAACATCGCCTGCGAGCGCAGATCGTACCAGAGTCGATGCATGCGCGCTTCATTCTCGAGCGTCGCTGCGAGCTTGGCGAGGAAGCCTTCGGTCAATTCGTCGCGGCTCTGTGCAGTCGTCACCACCTCGTCATAGCGCGTCACGCATTTCGCCTTGTAGTGACGCACGCAGCAGCAGATCAGATCGAGCTTGTCGCTGAAGTAGTAGTGAAACACGCCGTGCGTGAAGGCGGAGTTCTGCGCGATCTCGCGCAGGCTGGTGCGCGCGAAGCCGAGTTCGCCGAGCGTCTCAAGCGCGGCCTCCGCAAGTTCGATGCGCCGTGCGTTGAACTTCTCGTCGCGCAGCGTCTCGGCCGCTACGGCAACACGCTGGGCCGCTCCTGTCGCTTGCCGCGCCATCCGGTGCCTTTCCTCTTCTTCCTTTCAGCAGCTTATACCGCGGCAACCGCGGCGCGCTCCATCTCTTCACAGCATCCTCTTTGACACTTGTCAAATTCAGGCTTGACAAGCGTCAAGTTCCTGGACGAGGGTTGGGTCAATAATTTGGACAACCGTCAAGACGGCTGACCAATCGACAAAACAGGAGGAAATGCACCGCGGGGCGCCAAGGCTGCGCCCCGCCGCCGCCGGCCGCGACCACCAATGCGCTCCAAATGCGCGAAGCGCCCCGGCCCGCGCTGCCCCCGTCCGCAGCACCATCAATCAGCAAGCAAAGGGAGGACTACGTCATGAGTGGGAAGAGCCTCGAAGGCAGGAAAGCCCTGGTGACCGGCGGCGCCCGGGGGATTGGCGCTGCGATCGCACAGGCGCTGGCGCGCTCCGGCGCCGCGGTCATGATCGGCGATATTCTCGAAAGCGTCGGCAAAGACACCGCCGGCGCGATCGCCAGGGCCGGCGTGAAGACCGGCTTTGCCAAGCTCGACGTCACCGACGATGCGCAATGGGAGCGCGCCGCCGCCGCGACGGTCGAGACGCTGGGCGGCTTCGACATCCTGATCAACAATGCCGGCATCGAGATCACCTCGCTGGTCGCCGACATCAAGGCCGAGGACGCGCGGCGGATGTGCGACGTCAACATCGTCGGCACCGTGCTCGGCATGAAGCACGCCTTCCGCGCGATGCGGCCGGGTGGCGCCGCAGGCAAGGGTGGCGCCGTGGTCAACATTGCCTCGGTTGCCGCGACGATCGCCTTCCCGAGCATCGCCGTCTATTCCGGCACCAAATCCGCGGTCGATCGCATGACCCGGGTCGGCGCGATGGAAGCCGGCAAGCTCGGCTACGGCGTGCGCGTCAACTGCATCTATCCCGGCCTGATCCCGACCGACATGGGCCTGCAGCTCGCCAACGACATCGTGAAGATCGGCCTCGCGCCCGACGTCAACGCCGCGGTCGGCTCGGTGGTCGAGCAGACGCCGCTCGGCAAGCTCGCGGAGGTCACCGACATCGCCGACGCCGCGGTGTTCCTGTGCTCGAACGATGCCCGCTTCATCACCGGCATCGGCCTGCCGGTCGACGGCGGCATGGGCATGTAGCAACAAGCCGACAACAGGCATTTCGGAGGAACGCAATGAGCGAGAAGAAGCCCGTCATCGTCTATGGCGCATCCGGCTACACCGGCCGGCTGGTCTGCGAATATCTGCGCGAATACAACATCCCCTTCATCGCCGCCGGCCGCAGCGCCGACAAGCTCAACGCCGCGATGAAATCGAACGTGGCCGGCATCGAGACGGCCGACTACGAAGTGGTGACGGTGCCGCACACCGCGAGCGCGCTGACCGAATTGTTCAAGGGCGCTTCGGTGGTGCTCAACACCGTGGGCCCGTTCGCCAAGTTCGGCATTGAGGTCGTGCAGGCCTGCCTCGCCGCCAGGTGCCACTACACCGATACGACGGGCGAGCAGGACTGGCTGATCACGCTCGAGCAGGAGTTCGGCACCAAGTTCGGCAATGCCGGCCTGCTGCTGGCGCCGGGGATCGCGCAGATGTACACCACCGGCGAGATCGCCGCGCAGCTCTGCCTGGAGACGCCCGGCCTCGACACGCTCGATATCGCCGTGTTCTGGGGCGGCAGCCCGACCATCGCCTCGACGCAGACCATCCTGGTCAACGCCGCGATGGCCAAGGCCTATTACCTCGAGCAGAACAAATACGTCGAGCATCAGCCCGATGCCGGTCTCACCAGCCTCGCTATCCCCGGCCAGCACGAGCTGGCGCTGGCGCTGCCCTGGGGCGGCACCTCGCACCCGGTGTGGTTCAAGCGCGATCCGCGCGTCGCCAATGTGAAGGTGCTGGGCGGCGTGTTCAATCGCGCGCTGATGCTGGGCGTGCCGCAGATCGTCGCCGCCGCGCTGGAGGCGACCAAGGACATGAAGCCGGATGAGCGCTACGCCGCGCTGGCGCAGACCGCGGCCGGCGTGATGAACACCATGCCGCCGCGCGAGAACCCGCGCGTCAACAAGTCGCTGGATTCGGTGTATGCCTCCGGCCCGCTGGGGCGCGCGCACTGCGTCATCTACGGCAACAGCAACTACAAGCAGACCGGCATGCTGCAGGCCTATGCTGCCGCGCACCTGCTGCAGCAGCCGCCCAAGCGCGTCGGCTTTGCCTCGGCCTGCCAGGCGTTCGGCCATCATGAGCTGCTCGGGCAGTTGCGCAGCTTCGGCCTGGTCGGCAAGCCGGTCCTGACCGTCCACGACTAGGCCTGAGCCCCGATCGGATCGGGGCTCAGCACTCCGTTCCCTGAAGCGTTTTCGTCAAGCGGACAGGTATCCGCTTTGCTCGAAGACGCACTGCGGGTGACGCAGTCGCGCGTCACCCGCCCCCCTTTCGCGAGACCCGCCATGCGCTTCATCGATTATCTCGATAAGGGTGCCTCGCTCGGCGCCGACGCGCCGTGCCTCACGATGGATGGCCGCGACCTCAGCTATGGCGAGGTGCAACGGCTGAGCTACCGCATCGCGCGCGGGCTCGAGCGATCCGGCATCACGCCCGGCGAGAAAGTCGCGATCCTCTCAAGCAACGATCCGCTCGCGTTTGCCTGCGTGTTCGGCATCTCGCGCGCCGCCGCGGTGTGGTGCCCGATCAATCCGCGCAACGAGGCGGCCGAGAACAAGTTCATCCTCGATCAGTTCGATTGCAGCCTGCTGCTGTTTCATTCGAGCTTCGCCCCGATGGTCGACGCCGTGCGTCAGGATCTGCCCAAGCTGCGCGCGCTGGTCTGCCTCGATACCGAACTGCCGTTCGCGCCGTCGTTCGACCACTGGCTCGGCGGGCTCGCCGGTGATGTCTATCAGCGCGACACGATCGACGATCTCGCGATGATCCCGGGCACCGGCGGCACCACCGGCAAGCCGAAGGGTGTGATGCTGTCGGGGCGCAACATCGAGGCAATGACCGCGCTGACCCTGATGGGCTACCCGTTCGAGGGCCGCCCGATCTATCTCGCGCTGGCGCCGCTGACGCACGCCGCCGGCGTGCTGTGTTTTCCGATCATGACGCTGGGCGGCCGTATCGTGATCATGCACCACCCCGACATCGGCGAGTTCCTGGCGCTGATCGAGCGCTATCGCGTCACCCACACCTTCCTGCCGCCGACCGTGATCTACATGCTGCTCGATCACCCCAGGCTCGACGCGACCGATCGCAGCTCATTGCAGTGCTTCTGGTATGGCGCGGCGCCGATCTCGGCGACCCGGCTTGCCGAAGCCTTGCGGCGGATCGGGCCGATGGCGCAGCTGTTCGGCCAGACCGAGGCGCCGATGATGATCTCGATGATGGCGCCGGCGGACCATTACAATGCGGACGGCACCATCGCGCTGGAGCGCCTTGCGTCCGCGGGGCGGATCGGCCCGCTGGTGCAGGCCGGCATCATGGACGGCGACGGCAAGCTCTTGCCGGCGGGATCGCGCGGCGAGATCGTGGTGCGCGGCTCGCTCGTCATGGAGGGCTACTACAAGAACCCGGAAGCCACCCGCGAAGCATCAGTGCATGGCTGGCACCACACCGGCGACATCGGCTACATCGACGGCGACGGCTATCTCTACATCGTCGACCGCGCCAAGGACATGATCATCACCGGCGGCTTCAACGTCTACTCGATCGAGGTCGAGAACGCGTTGCGCGCCCATGCAGCTGTGCAGGATTGTGCGGTCATCGGATTGCCCGATGACAAATGGGGCGAGCGCATCGTCGCCGTGGTGCAGCCGCGCGCCGGCCACACCGTCGACGCGGGAGCGCTGGCTGCGTTCGTCAAGCAGCAGATCGGCAGCATCAAGACGCCGAAGCAGATCGAGGTCTGGGACGACCTGCCGCGTTCCAAGGTCGGCAAGGTGCTGAAGCCGGACATCCGCGCGCGATTGACCTGAGCGTGTATTGACATCCGGCCTGTGGCGCCAGACAAGCGGGGATAGTATCGCGCTTGCGACCCGAGGGATCGGTATGTCCCGTGACTTTCGCCTTGATCGCGTTCCCGTCGACGTTCTCGCCTACGAACTCGCCGAAGAAAGCGCGAGCGCGCTCGGACGCATGGGCCGCGCGCTGGAACAGGCGCTCGCCAGGCTCCGGGAGTTTGATGCCGCGCATCCGCCCTCCGAAGCTAGGCAGCAGGCCCGGCGCATCCTCGTGCGGGAAGCCGGTCATGCGCTCTGGATGTTCGTGGTGCAGCGGGAGGCCTGCGGGCTGCGCAACAACCGGATGCTGATGCGCGACTATAGCGTGCCCGGCGAGGTGCAGCTCAGCATGGGTCCGCTACTGGCCACGTCGACCTCATCCCAATAAAAAAGCGCGGGCCGTCTCGGTGTCGAGGCCTGCCCGCGCATTGTATCGGCGGATGCTTCAGCCGTGCGTCAGTGGACGCTGACGGCCTGCAACTCGTTGCTCCAGGCGTTGGCGATCGCGGCTTCGCGGCTGTCGGTCAGCATGATCGGCGTGCCGTCGGCGGCATGTAGTGCGAACAGCTTGAGGCCGGGCGCGATCTTCGGCGCCTGCGGAAAGAGGTCGGGCACGTCCTCGGAACGGACCTGCTTCACATAGGCGATGTGGCCTTCGCCCAGATGAGCCAGTGCTTCCGGCGTGACGCTGGTGGATTCGATGGTCGTGGTACTCAGCTCACTCATGGTCTCGACTCCTCAGTCAGATAAGCGGTCGAGTCCGCTCGTTGTTTCTATTATTCGTGTTCATTGATAGCGATTGTCTTAATGACCCGTTCAGGTTCTGGCCTGGCCAGGTCGATCGACAACAGCCCGTTCTTCAGATCCGCGCCCAGCACCTGCATCCCCTCCGCCAGCACGAAAGTGCGCTGGAAGTGGCGCGCGGCGATGCCGCGATGGATGTATTGCCGAGCCTTGTCGTCCTGCTGGCGGCCGCGGATGACGAGCTGATTTTCCTCAATAGTTACATCGAGTTGGTCGCGGGTGAAGCCCGCCACCGCCAACGTGATGCGCAGCTTTTCAGGCTGCCCGTTGGACCGGTCGCACCGCTCGATATTGTACGGAGGATAGCCGTCGGCGCCCTTTACGACGCGGTCGAGCGCACGCTCGATCTCGTCGAATCCCAGCAGGAACGGACTGGACAACGATGGAACACGAGACATTACAAAGTCCTCTCGAAGCGACTTTGAGGGGCCCTTGCGGCGCCCCATGCAACCGGCGGGCCGTCGGGCCTCCGGTCAGTGAGGGATATGGGGGCGATCTGGATAGCGTTCAAGCAGCCCCGAAACCAGCCTAAACGCCCGCAACATGAGGGCAAATTCTTCTCGATCTGTTACCCCGCGAGCCGTGTGCGGCCATCGGCGGTAAAAAGATGCAGTTTGTCGCGCGGGGCCACTGCGCGGATCCGCTCGCCGATCGCCGGACCGGTGGCGCCGGGAACCCGGACGATCACCTCGCCCGGCGGCAGCTCGCCCGGATTGGCAGCAACGCCCCGCTCCTCGCGCTGGCGGCTGCCATAGACGAAGGTTTCGGCGCCGACATGTTCGATGGCCTCGACCGTCAGGTCGAGCGCAACGCCGCCGGGCGCGGTCTCGCCCGTGATCACAAAGTCCTCCGGGCGGATGCCGACAATGCCGGCACCGTCGGCGCCTGATATCTGGGAGGTCAGCTCGTCCGAGCGCAGCGGCATCAGGTTCATCGGCGGGGCGCCGATGAAGGAGGCGACGAAGGTGGTCGCCGGCTTCTGGTAGATCTCGAGCGGATTGCCGATCTGCTCGACCTGGCCGCCATTCATGACCACCAGGATGTCGGCCAGCGTCATTGCCTCGAGCTGGTCGTGGGTGACGTAGATCGAGGTGGTGTTGAGCCGGCGCTGCAGCTTGCGGATCTCGACCCGCATCGCGATGCGCAGCTTGGCATCGAGGTTCGACAGCGGCTCGTCGAACAGGAACACCTTCGGCTGGCGCACGATGGCGCGGCCCATCGCGACCCGCTGGCGCTGGCCGCCGGAGAGCTGGCGCGGCTTGCGCTCCAGCATCGGCGACAGCTCGAGCACGCGCGCGGCTTCCTCGACCCGGGTCCTGATCTCGGCTTCGGCCATGCCGCGGTTACGCAGGCCGTAGGCCATGTTGTTGTAGACGCTCATATGCGGATAAAGCGCGTAGTTCTGGAACACCATCGCGATGTCGCGATCGGCGGGCTCAACCTGGTTGACGACGCGGCCGCCGATGTCGATCTCGCCGCCGGTGATGGTCTCGAGCCCGGCGACCATGCGCAGCAGCGTGGACTTGCCGCAGCCGCTTGGGCCGACCAGCACGCAGAACTGGCCGTCGCCGACGTCGACATCGACGCCCTTGATGGCCTCGAAGCCGCCGGGATAGGTCTTGCGGACACTGCGCAGCGTGACGTTGGCCATTACTTTTCCGTCTCCACCAATCCGCGCACGAACAGTTTCTGCATCACGACGACGACGAATACCGGCGGCAGCATCGCGAGCAGCGCGGTCGCCATCACCACAGGCCATTCGGTCAGCGCGTCGGTCGTGGTGATCATCTTGCGGATGCCGACCTGGATGGTCTGCATGTCGTCGCGCGTCGTGATCAACAGCGGCCAGAGGTACTGATTCCAGCCGAGGATGAACAGGATCACGAACAGCGCGGCCATGTTGGTGCGCGACAGCGGCAGCAGCGTATCCCAGAAGAAGCGGAACGGGCCGGCGCCGTCGATCCGCGAGGCCTCCAGCAATTCATCCGGCACCGTCATGAAAAATTGCCGGAACAGCAGCGTCGCGGTGGCGGACGCGATAAGCGGCAGCGACAGGCCTGCGTAACTGTCGAGCAGATGCAGGTCGGCGACGATCTTGTAGGTCGGATAGATGCGCACCTCGACCGGCAGCATCAGCGTGATGAAGATGATCCAGAAGATCGCCATCCGGAACGGAAAGCGGAAATACACGATCGCATAGGCCGAGATGATCGAGATCGCGATTTTGCCGACCGCGATCAACAGCGCCATGATCAGCGAGTTCAGCATCATGTTGAGCACCGGCTCGCGGGTCGAGCCGCTCGTGCCGACAAACAGCGTCTGGTAGTAGGTCTCGAGGAAATGGCCGCCGGGCAGCAGCGACATCTGGCCGTTGGCGATGACGGCGTTGTCCTGGGTCGAGGCGACGATCGCCAGATACACCGGGAAGGCGACGATCGCGATCCCGATCCACAGGATGACGTGAGCCAGATAGCGCTGGAAGCCCTCCTCCTCGACCATCAGTAGGTCACCTTGCGTTCGACGAAGCGGAACTGGATGCCGGTCAATACGACGACGATGACCATCAGGATGACCGACTGCGCCGCCGACGAGCCGAGATTGCCGCCGAGCAGGCCGTCGGTATAGACCTTGTAGACCAGCGTTTCGGTCGCCTTGCCGGGGCCGCCGCGGGTCATCGTGTCGATGATGCCGAAGGTGTCGAAGAAGGCGTAGACGATGTTGATGACCAGCAGGAAGAAGATGGTCGGCGACAGCAGCGGGAAGATCACGGTCCAGAACCGCCGCATCGGGCGGGCGCCGTCGATCGCCGCGGCCTCGATCACGCTCTTGGGGATGCTCTGGAGCCCTGCGAGGAAGAACAGGAAATTGTAGGAGATCTGCTTCCACGCCGCGGCGAGGATGATCAGGGCCGCCGCCTGGTCGCCGTCGAGCAGCGGATTCCAGTCAACCCCCATGGCGCGCAGATAGCGCGACAGCACGCCGAGCGAAGGGTGCAGCATGAACACCCAGAGCACGCCGACCACCGGCGGGGCGACGGCATAGGGCCAGATCAAGAGCGTGCGGTAGAGCGTCGAGCCGCGCAGCGGCTTGTCGGCCATGACAGCGAGCAGCAGCGCAAACGACAGCGAGGACACCGCGATCGCGAACGAGAACGCGAAGGTCCTGACGATCGCGGCGAAATAGGCCGGGTCCTTGAACAGCTCGAGATAGTTCTCGAACCAGACGAAGGTGGTGGACAGGCCGAAGGCGTCCTGCAGCAGGAAGGACTGGATCACCGCCTGCGCGGCCGGCCAGTAGAAAAAGATCAGGACGATCGCGAGTTGCGGGGCAACCAGCGCGTAAGGCAACAGCTTTGATTGGAAAATCGCTTGCTTTTGCATGACATCCTGAAAAATGGCAGGCCGCATGATGCGGCCTGCCGGATCGTCGGTCTAGGGCCGGATTATTTCACGGCGGTCTTTTCAAACTGCCGCAGCATCTGGTTGCCGCGCTCGACGGCCGAGTCCAGCGCCTGCTTGGCGGTCTTCTTGCCGGCCAGCGCCTGCTCGATCTCCTCCGACCACATGTCGCGCAGCTGCACCATGTTGCCGAGGCGCAGGCCGCGGGAGTTCTCGGTCGGCTCCTTGTTGGTGAGCTCGAGCAGCGGGGTCTCGAGATAGGGCTGGTCCTTGTAGAAGCCCTCTTCCTTGGCCTTGGCGTAGGCGGCCTTGGTGATCGGCAGATAGCCCGACGCCTTGTGGATCCAGACCTGGCGATCGGTGTCCGACAGGAAGGTCAGGAACTTGGCCACGCCCTTGTATTCCTCGGCCGATTTGCCGCCCATCACCCACAGCGAGGCGCCCCCGATGATCGAGTTCTGCGGCGCGCCCTTGACGTCGGGATAATACGGCATCGGCGCGGCGGTGAAGTTGAACTTGGCCTGCGCCTTGACGTTGCCGAAGAACGCCGACGAGGTCAGGTAGATCGGGCACTCGCCCGAGGTGAAGCGGCCTTCGCCGGTGTTGGTGCGGCCGGCATAGTCGTAGGTCTTGTCCTTCTGCAGCTCGACCAGGTTCTCGAGATGCTTGACCTGCAGCGGACCATTGAATTCGAGCACGGTGTCGAAGCCGTCGAGGCCGTTGGCCTTGCTGGCGAGCGGCACGTTGTGCCAGGCCGAGAGCTGCTCGAGATTGACCCAGGTGACCCACGAGCCGGAGAATCCGCAGGTGGTGTAGCCGGCGGCCTTCAGCTTCTTGGCGTCGTCGAACACTTGCGGCCAGGTCTTCGGGATCTCCGCGATGTTGGCCTTCTTCAGCGCGTCGAGATTGACCCACATCACCGTCGACGACGAGTTGAAGGGGAACGACAGCATCTCGCCCTTCGAGGTCGAGTAGTAGCCGGTGATCGCGGGCAGATAGACGCTCGGATCGAACTTCTCGCCGGCGTCCGCCATCAGCTTGTAGACCGGCTTCACGGCGCCGGTGGCAGCCATCATCGTCGCGGTGCCGACCTCGAACACCTGCATGATGTGCGGCGCGTTGCCGGCGCGGAATGCGGCGATGCCGGCGTTCATGGTGTCGGCGTAACCGCCCTTGTAGGTCGGGATCACCTTGTAGTCGGACTGCGACGCGTTGAAGTCGTTGGCCAGCTTGACGATGACGTCGTTGTTGGCGCCGGTCATCGCGTGCCACCACTGAATCTCGGTCACCGCAAATGCAGGCGACGCGAATGCAAGCGTAGCGGCGGCGACAGCAGCAGCGCCCAATCGTCGAAAAATCATCAAGGCCCCTCCCGGTTGGAAACGTCATGTTTCGTTGCGCGCGTTATCAGCGCCGGATGACGTTCAAATGACCGTATAAACGAAAGCCATCGTAGGGGGGAAGCCGCGACAAAGGGAAGCGGTAAAAAAGGCGAAGAAGCCGGCGCCTTGCGGTGCAGCGCCAGACGCGACGCTGCACCGCACGGCTGACGGATGGTTGTGTCAGCGCTTGCGCTGGGGGCCGCAGACCACGCCCTTGTCGACCAGGCCGTTGATCTCGTCCTTTGAGTAGCCGAACTCGCCGAGCACTTCCGTGGCGTGCTGGCTGAATTTCGGCGGCGTGCGGCGCAAGCTTGGCTTGGTGCGTTCGAGCCGGATCGGCGAGGCGACGCCCTTGTACCAATCCTTCTCGATGACGTCGCCGCGATGGATCGTGTGCGGGTTGGTCAGCGCCTGGTCGATCTTCTGCACGGGGCCGGCCGGCAGGCCGGCGGCGAGCAGCCGGTTGCACAGCGGCTCGGCCTCGTGCTGGCTGAACACCGCCGCAAGCTCGACCCGCAGCGCGTCGCGGTTGGCGATGCGGTCCTTGTTGCGGGCAAAACGCGGATCGGTGCCGAGCTCCGGCTTGCCGATCTCCTTGGCGAGCTTGCGGAACGTGCCGTCATTGCCGACGCCGATGAAGATGTTGTCGGTCTTGGTCGGGAAGATCGCGTAGGGAACGAGGTTCGGATGCTCGTTGCCGGTGAGCTGTGGCGGCTTGCCGTGCATGAAGTAGTTCGCGGTGTGTGGATGCATGATCGCAAGCCCGGTCTCGTACAACGTGGTCTCGATGAACTGGCCGAGCCCGGAGCGCTGCCGCTCCGACAGCGCCATCAGGATGCCGATCGCGGCATAAAGACCAGTCGTGATATCGACCAGCGGCACGCCGATGCGCATCGGGCCGCTCTCCGGCGAGCCGGTGGCCGCGATCATGCCGGTCATCGCCTGGATGATTGCATCATAGCCGGGGTTGCCGCCGCGCGGGCCGTCGGCGCCGAAGCCGGAGATCCGGCAATGCACGAGGCGCGGAAACTTCGCGCGCAGCACGTCGTTTCCGATGCCCCATTTGTCGAGCGTACCCGGCTTGAAATTCTCGATCAGCACGTCGGCGGTCTCGAGCATCTTCATCAGCACCGCGCGTCCGCCTTCGGAGGCGAGGTCGAGGCCGATCGAGCGCTTGTTGCGGTTGATGCCGACGAAATAGGCCGCGTCTTCCTCATGGAAGGGAGGGCCCCACTCGCGCACCTCGTCGCCGGCGGGCGGCTCGACCTTGATCACATCGGCGCCGTGGTCGGCGAGAATCTGGGTGCAATACGGGCCGCCGAGCACGCGCGTCAGATCGATCACGCGCAGTCCAGTCATCGCGCCCGCAGCCGCTGGGGTATTCATGGAAACAACCTTCGCTCAGTTGGGATTGGAAATGCGGTCCCAGAGCTAACGGTCTTCAGGCAAGGCAGCAATGCTTTGATCGGCGCAGGCCCATGCAGGGGCGGCGCGGGCGTTCGCCAAACGAACCGGCATCTGAAAGACAATGGTCCGCCACGTATCGCGGCGGACCATTGCGTGATGTGGAATGAGAGCGTTTTCGAGCGAAGTGGATACCGGTTCGCGTGAAGAAAACGCGTCAAAAGAAGAGTCTAGGGCCCCGTTCCGATTCAATCGGAACGGAAAGGGCCTCTACACGACGGTCAGCTTGACGTCGACATTGCCGCGGGTGGCGTTGGAGTAGGGGCACACCTGGTGGGCCTTCTCGACCAGCGCTTCGGCGTCAGCGCGGGACAGGCCCGGCAGCGAGATGGCGAGGTCGACGGCGAGGCCGAAGCCGCCCTGCGAGCGCGGGCCGATGCCGACCGTCGAGGTCACCGCGGCGTCGGCGGGAACCTTGGGCCCACCCTGCGAGGCCACGAACTTCATCGCGCCGATGAAGCAGGCGGCATAGCCGGCCGCGAACAGCTGCTCCGGATTGTTGCCGGCGCCGCCGCCGCCACCGAGCTCCTTCGGGGTCGTGAGCTTGACGTCGAGCGCGCCGTCGAGCGTTGCCGCATGGCCGTCGCGGCCGCCGGTGGCCTTGGCGCTGGTCTTGTAGAGCACGTTCACAGACATCGTGGTCTCCCTTGGTTGTGGGCCGGTTTGAATTCGGCGATGCATGTATTGCATCCAATTGAATTGTGCGCAATATAAATTATGGAGCCTCACATTTAATTGTCCGCAATTGAATCCGCGGTCCCTTGAGCCCAGAATGACCCGGAAATGAGATGGATTCGATGACAACCATGGTCAGGAAACAGACGGCGGCGGATCAGGCGCTGCGGCTCGATAACCAGATCTGCTTTGCGGTCTATTCGACCGCGCACGCCTTCAACCGCGTCTACAAGCCGCTGCTCGACCGGCTCGGGCTGACCTATCCGCAGTATCTGGTGATGCTGGCGCTGTGGGAGCGCGACGACGTGCCCGTGAAGGACCTCGGCGAGCGCCTGTTCCTGGATTCCGGCACGCTGACGCCGCTCCTGAAGCGGCTGGAGGCGGCCGAGCTGATCAGGCGGACCCGCAGCACCGAAGACGAGCGCGTGGTGCTGATCGCGCTGACGCCGCAGGGCCATGCGCTGCGCGAAAAGGCAAAAGCCGTCCCGCAATCGATCCTCGCGGCCTCGGACTGCACGGTCGGGGAATTGCTGGCGATGAAGGACGAGATCGTCGCGTTGCGTGATCGGTTGAACGCGGTGCTGGGGGAGTAGCGGGCGGTGCGAGCTGCGGCTAGAGGCGCTTCTTGGCGAAGGCGCGGCCGGAGGCGGACTTCAGGTATCTTTCAAAAGCAACGGCCTGCTTCTCGTCGCTGAAGGCAACGTAGGTCTTGAGCCGCCAAGGCCCATATTTGGATGTATGGGGCACTTCGCCAGCGTTGTGCTTGGCCAGTCTGGCCCGCAGAACGTCGGTGAGCCCGACGTAGAAGTGCAGGCCGTCGAGGCTTTCGAGAATGTAGACGTATTTCATGAGGCTCCCCGCGCGGCGGATGGGGAGCATGCTAGCGTATTTGAATTCGGTGAGAGCCCGGCTTCGCCCTTCGGGCTACGCCGCGGCAGCCTTCGTTCACTTCGCTACGAGGGACTTCCCCAGGCTTGCCGAGCCGTAGCTCGCGAAGCGAGCGAAGGCTGGTGGAGCCAGGCGGGATCGAACCGCCGACCTCTTGCATGCCATGCAAGCGCTCTCCCAGCTGAGCTATGGCCCCATATTCCAGTGGGATGATCCTGGGGGATCGATCCCGGTCCGCGCGGCCTGGATGACTCGCGCGGCAGCACCGTTGATCATAGATCGGCGCCGATCTCAAGTCTCTTCATCACCGCCGACGTCACCAATGATGTCGGTCACGTCCTCATCGCCCTCTTCCTCGTCGGCGATGAAGGTCGAATCGTCGTCGTCATCGTCGTCGATGGTCTCATCGACCTCGATATCGTCCTCGGATTCGGGAACCTGGGCCTTGACCTTGCCGGTGTTCTCCTCGGCATCGGCCTCCTCCAGCGAGACCAACTCTTCGGCCTCGGCGGGTTCCGGCATGTCGGCGGCGGTCGCAGGCGAATTGACGGTGGCGCCACGGCCCCGCGGCGGGGCCACCGGCGCGATCGGCACGACCTCGCCGGTGTAGGGCGAAATCACCGGGTTCTTGTTGAGGTCGTAGAACTTCTTGCCCGTGGTCGGGCAAATGCGCTTGGTTCCGAGCTCGGACTTGGCCACGTGGTCATCCCAGAATTTTGCTGAAAAACGGTGCTTCACTTGGCTAGTTGAGGGGCTGCTGTCAATAGCGGTTTGCGCGCAAGTGACGGGCGCGTGACGCGGTGTTGCCTATGTGATACCTGCCGCGGCGCGAGAGGACACAGTCTTGGCCCATTCTGACACCCCGACCCCGCTGGAATCGCGCGCCTGCGGCCCCCTGGCCGGCAAGGTCCGCGTCCCCGGCGACAAATCGATTTCCCACCGTGCCCTGATCCTGGGAGCGCTTTCGGTGGGTGAAACCCGCGTTTCCGGCCTTTTGGAGGGCGAGGACGTCCTCAACACCGCCAAATCGATGCGCGCACTGGGCGCCAAAGTGGAGCGGGCCGCGCCTTTTGCCTGGTCGGTCGCAGGCGTCGGCGTCGGCGGCTTCGCCCAGCCCGCAGCCCCGCTCGATTTCGGCAATTCCGGTACCGGCTGCCGGCTGGTGATGGGCGCGGTGGCGGGATGCCCGATCGCGGCCATCTTCGATGGCGACGCCTCGCTGCGGTCGCGCCCGATGCGCCGGATCCTCGATCCCCTGGAGCTGATGGGCGCCCGGACCAGCGATATCGGGGCCGGCGGCCGGCTGCCGCTGACCCTGCACGGTGCCCGCTATCCGGTGCCGATCGTCTACAAGACGCCGGTCGCCTCGGCCCAGATCAAGTCCGCGGTGCTGCTGGCGGGGCTGTCCGCGCCAGGCGTCACCACCGTGATCGAGCAGGAGGCGAGCCGCGACCACACCGAATTGATGCTGAAGCATTTCGGCGCCGAGATCTCCTCCGAAAAGGAAGGCAGCCATGGCCGCCGGATCACGCTGAACGGCGAGCCTGAGCTGCGCGGCGCCGAAATCGTGGTGCCGGCCGATCCGTCCTCCGCGGCGTTTCCGATCGTCGCGGCGCTGATCGTCCAGGGATCCGACGTCATGTTCTCCGACGTGATGACCAATCCGCTGCGCACCGGCCTGTTCACCACGCTGCGCGAAATGGGCGCGGCGATCGAGGAGAGCGAGGTGCGCGGCGATGGCGGCGAGCCGATGGCGCAATTGCGCGTCCGTGCCTCGAAGCTCAGGGGCGTCGAGGTGCCGCCGGAGCGCGCGCCGTCGATGATCGACGAATATCTGGTGCTCGCGGTTGCGGCTGCGTTTGCCGAGGGCACCACGATCATGCGCGGCTTGCAAGAGCTGCGGGTCAAGGAATCCGACCGCCTCGAAGCGACCGCGGACATGCTGCGGGTCAATGGCGTCACGGTCGAGGTCTCCGGCGACGATCTGATCGTCGAGGGCCGCGGCCATGTCCCGGGCGGCGGTCTCGTCGCCACCCACATGGATCATCGCATCGCGATGTCGGCGCTGGTGATGGGCTGTGCTTCGGACCGGCCGGTGAAGGTCGACGACACCGCCTTCATTGCCACAAGTTTTCCGGACTTCATCCCGATGATGCGCTCGCTTGGAGCTGATTTCGCATGATCATCGCCATCGACGGACCGGCCGCCTCCGGCAAGGGCACGCTCGGCAAGCGGCTCGCCCACCATTACGGCTATCGCCATCTCGACACCGGCGTGATCTACCGCGCGGTGGCCTATGCGATGATGGCGCAGGGCGCCGACCTCAACGACGAGATGCTGGCAGTGGCCGTCGCGCTCGAGCTCGATCCCGAGAAATTCGGCAATCCGATCCTGAAGACCCAGAAGGTCGGCGAGGGCGCATCCGTTGTCTCGGCCTTTCCCAAGGTGCGCGAGGCGCTGGTGAACTTCCAGCGCCAGTTCGCCGCCGATCCGCCCGGCGCGGTGCTGGATGGGCGCGACATCGGCACCGTGATCTGCCCCGATGCCGACGTGAAGATCTTCGTGGTCGCCGATCCCCGCGTGCGGGCGCGCCGGCGTACCCTGGAAGCCCGGGCCCGCGGCGAGGATGCCGACGAGGAGGCCGTGCTCGCCGACATCCTCAAGCGCGACGAGCGCGACCAGAATCGGACCATTGCGCCGTTGCGGCCGGCGGCCGATGCCCACACGCTGGACAATTCCAACCTCGACATCGAGGCCGGCGTCCGCGCCGCCATTGCCATCGTCGAGGCGGCCCGCGCAAAACGCTAGAATCGCAGGCACGGGCGGGCCTTTCGGCCCGAAACCCCAGCAAAATGGGGCATTTCCTGCTTGCCGAAAGGTGCCCGCACGGCTATATCAGCGCCGTTCGGAGCACCATCGACATTGTCGAGATCGTGTCTGAGCGGGCCGGCGCCGGGTTTGAGCCATCCTCAAACGAAACTGACGCCGCATCTGGAGGAACGCCCGCTCCCAGGTCTTGCAGTCGATATTTTCGTGATCACGCTCCGGATTATCAAAACGTACCGAACGTGCAGTCTTGCTGCCGGCCCGCTGTTGCACCTCCTGCAATGAGCGGTCGTCAGGGTTTGCGGAACCCTGACACTTCACGCGCGGTGCGCCCATCAACCCGAACTGCCGGCGAAATCCCGCATCTGGAGATCAAATGGTTTCGAATTCTGCGTCTTCTTACACCCCGACCCGCGACGACTTCGCGGCGATGCTTGATGAGTCCTTTGCCGGCGGCAATTTGCAGGAAAGCTCGGTCATCAAGGGCAAGGTGGTTGCAATTGAGAAGGACATGGCCGTCATCGACGTCGGCCTGAAGACCGAAGGCCGCGTCGCGCTGCGCGAATTCGCCGGCCCCGGCCGTGAGAGCGACCTCAAGGTCGGCGACGAAGTCGAGGTGTTCCTCGACCGCATCGAGAATGCGCTTGGCGAAGCCGTGCTGTCGCGCGACAAGGCGCGCCGCGAGGAGAGCTGGGGCAAGCTCGAGAAGGCGTTCCAGAACAACGAAAAGGTCAACGGCGTCATCTTCAACCAGGTCAAGGGCGGCTTCACGGTCGACCTCGACGGTGCGGTGGCGTTCCTGCCGCGCTCGCAGGTCGACATTCGTCCGATCCGCGACGTTGCGCCGCTGATGAACAACTCGCAGCCGTTCCAGATCCTCAAGATGGACCGCCGCCGCGGCAACATCGTGGTGTCGCGCCGCACGGTTCTCGAAGAGACCCGCGCCGAGCAGCGCCAGGAGCTGGTGCAGAACCTCGAAGAGGGTCAGGTGATCGACGGCGTGGTCAAGAACATCACCGATTACGGTGCGTTCGTTGATCTCGGCGGCATCGACGGCCTGCTGCACGTGACCGACATCGCCTGGCGCCGCGTCAACCACCCGACCGAGGTGCTGACCATCGGCCAGACCGTCAAGGTCAAGATCATCAAGATCAACCACGAGACGCACCGCATCTCGCTCGGCATGAAGCAGCTGCTGGACGATCCGTGGCAGGGCATCGAAGCCAAGTACCCGCTGGGTGCCCGCTTCACCGGCCGCGTCACCAACATCACCGACTACGGTGCGTTCGTCGAGCTCGAGCCGGGCATCGAAGGCCTGATCCACGTCTCCGAGATGTCGTGGACCAAGAAGAACATGCATCCCGGCAAGATCGTTTCGACCTCGCAGGAAGTCGAAGTGCAGGTGCTGGAAGTCGATTCGGTCAAGCGCCGCATCTCGCTCGGTCTCAAGCAGACCATGCGCAATCCCTGGGAAGTGTTCGTCGAGAAGTTCCCGGTCGGCTCGACCGTCGAAGGCGAGGTCAAGAACAAGACCGAGTTCGGACTTTTCTTGGGCCTCGACGGCGACGTCGACGGCATGGTCCATCTCTCCGACCTCGACTGGAAGCTTCCGGGCGAGCAGGTCATCGACAACTTCAAGAAGGGCGACATGGTCAAGGCCGTGGTGCTCGACGTCGATGTCGAGAAGGAGCGTATCTCGCTCGGCGTCAAGCAGCTCGAAGGCGACCCCTTCGCCGAGCCGGGCGACGTCAAGAAGGGCGCGGTCGTGACCTGCGAAGTGCTCGAAGTGAAGGAGAGCGGCATCGAGGTTCGGATTTCGGGCACCGAGTTCACTACCTTCATCAAGCGGTCCGAGCTGGCCCGCGATCGCAACGACCAGCGTGCCGAACGCTTTGCCGTCGGCGAGAAGGTCGATGCCCGCGTCATCCAGTTCGACAAGAAGGCCCGCAAGGTGCAGGTCTCGATCAAGGCGCTGGAAGTCGCCGAAGAGAAGGAAGCCATCGCGCAGTACGGCTCCTCCGATTCGGGTGCGACGCTCGGCGACATCCTCGGCACCGCGCTGAAGAACCGCGGCACCGACAAGTAAGCGTTCGGGCGATTTAAGCGAACAACTAGAGGGCCCCGGCGCGAACCGGGGCCCTTTGTTTTTGGCGTAGCCCGGATGGAGCGAAGCGAAATCCGGGGCTTTATCCCCGCGGCGGACTTTCCCGGATTGCGCTTCGCTTCATCCGGGCTCCGGATGCGTCGATGGGACGGGCCTTGTTTTCTTCAAATTGCGCCGCAATTGATGTATTTGGCTAAGCAGATGGTGACGCTGCGACGGCAAAACGCGCGGGACTGCGCGCTGACTATTTCTGGAGAGATCGGATGTCGCTGGATTCGGATGTGATCGTCGACCGCCGCCGTATCAGGCGCAAGCTGACGTTCTGGCGCGTCGCCGCTGCGGTCATTGCGATCGCGGCCATCGTCGGCGTCGGCGTGATCGCCGCCGGCGACCGCGGCAGCCTCTCGGCATCGAACGCGATCGCGCGGATCAACATCGACGGATTGATCCGCAGCGACCAGGAACGCGTGGAGGCGTTGGAGCGGCTCGGCAAGTCGAGCTATGCGGCGGTTGTCGTGCACATCAATTCGCCGGGCGGCACCACCGCAGGCTCCGAGCAGCTCTATGACTCGCTGATGCAGTTGAAGGCGAAGAAGCCGCTGGTCGTCGTGGTCGAGGGCCTGGCCGCCTCGGGCGGCTACATCACGGCGATCGCCTCCGACCATATCGTCGCCCAGCAGACCTCGCTGGTCGGCTCGATTGGCGTGCTCTTCCAGTTTCCGAACGTTTCGGAATTGCTCAAGACCGTCGGCGTAAAGATGGAGGAGATCAAATCCTCCCCGCTGAAAGCTGCGCCCAACGGCATGGAGCCGACCAGCCCCGAGGCACGCGCCGCGATCGAGGGTCTGGTCAAGGACTCCTATGCATGGTTCCGTGGATTGGTGAAGGAGCGCCGCGGCATGGACGACGCCCTGCTGGAGAAGGTCGCTGACGGTCGCGTCTTCACCGGCCGGCAGGCGGTCGATCTCAAGCTGATCGATCAGCTCGGGGACGAGAAGACCGCGATCGCCTGGCTGGTTGCGGAGAAGAAGGTCAAAAGCGACCTGCCGGTGCGCACTTACAAGCTCAATCCGCGCTTCAGCGACCTGACCTTCCTGCGCACGGCTGCATCCATGACGCTCGATGCGCTCGGCCTCGGCGGCATCGCGCGGCGGATCGAGCAGGGCGGCGTGGCCCAGGCGGTCGACCGGTTTGGGCTGGACGGCATGCTGGCATTGTGGAGTCCGGGCGGAACCGACTGACCGGCTGCCAAACGCGTGCTGTTTGATGAATTCCCGCTCTGCGGGAATCGCCGCATGCCCCAATCGGGCTATTTGTCACGCGATTTCACGGCGCTCTAAATCGATTTAGCGTCTTGACAGTGCACGGCATTTTCACGGAAATGGGTTTCCGCAAGAGCCCGGATCCCACTTTCGATGATCAAATCCGAACTTGTTCAGCGTATCGCCGAGCACAACCCGCACCTCTATCAGCGGGATGTCGAGAATATTGTGAATGCGATTCTCGATGAAATCGTCGCGGCGCTGGCGCGTGGCGACCGTGTCGAGTTGCGCGGTTTCGGCGCATTCTCGGTGAAGCATCGCCCGGCGCGCGCCGGCCGCAATCCGCGTACCGGCGAGCATGTGCCAGTCGATCAGAAGAGCGTGCCGTTCTTCAAGACCGGCAAGGAAATGCGCGAGCGTCTCAATCGCGACGAGACCGAGGCGGGAGCCTCCAAGGTCGACGCGCCCAAAGCCGACGCTTAAAAGGCGGATGCTTGAGAGGCTGATGCCTGACAAGGCTGCGGCCTAGCGCGCGAGATCAGACGTTGCCGTGCTGCGGGTGATCGGCCCGCCACTTTCTCCATCGCTGCGAGAGATGGTCATGCGAAAGTTCTTCACGGCAGTGGTCGTCATTCCGCTCGGACTGATCTTCATCATCTTTGCGGTCGCTAACCGGCACTGGGTGACGGTGTCGTTTGACCCCTTCAACTCTGTGACGCCGACAATCGCGGTCACACTGCCGCTGTTTGTCGTCATCATCGCCTCCGCGATCCTGGGTGTGATCGCGGGCGGCATCGCGACCTGGTTCAGGCAGGGGCGGTGGCGCCGCGCCGCCCGGCAGCACGAGGCCGACGCCCGCCAGGTCCGCGCGGAGCTCGCCGACCTCAGGTCCGCCGCCCGGGACGACGCGCAGCGCCGTCCGGTCCCGGCCCTATCAGGCTTTTACGGGCCCAATGGGCGAGACAAGCAGGGCGCGACGTTGTAGAACCCGCCCCGTCGGACCCGGGCCTGCCCCTGTTCCGGGCGCCCGAAAACCCGTTTTGAAGACCCGTTTCGAGACCATGCCCCTGCTCGTCAAAATCTGCGGCCTGTCCACGCGCGAGACGCTCGACGTCGCGCTCGAGGGCGGCGCTGACATGGTGGGGTTCGTGTTCTTTCCGCCGTCGCCGCGCCATATCAGCCTGGAGACCGCGCGCGAGCTCGGCAGCCGCGCCAAGGGACGCGCCGTCAAGGTGGCGCTGACCGTCGATGCCGATGACGCGACCATCGAGAACATCATCGAGACGCTGCGACCCGACATCCTGCAATTGCACGGCAAGGAGACCACGGCGCGGCTGCGCGACCTCAAGCAGAAATTCGGCCTGCCGCTGATGAAGGCGCTGCCGGTCGAGACCTCGGCCGACCTTGCGCCGCTGCCGGGCTATGCCGGCGTCGCCGACCGCATCCTGTTCGATGCCCGCGCGCCGAAGGATGCGACGCGGCCGGGCGGTCTCGGCGCGCCGTTCGACTGGCACCTGCTGGAAAATCTCGATCTCGCGCTGCCCTACATGGTCTCCGGCGGGCTCAATGCCGGCAATGTCACTGAAGCCGTCCGCGTCACCCGCGCCGGCGGGGTCGACGTGTCGTCGGGCGTCGAGCGCACGCCCGGCATCAAGGATCCCGAGCTGATCCGCGCCTTCATCCGCGCCGCACGCGCAACCCAAAGAACTACCCGAGAACTGACGGTTCGATGAATCAAAACCTGCCCAATTCCTACCGCAGCGGCCCCGACGAGCGCGGGCATTTCGGCATTTTCGGCGGACGCTTCGTCGCTGAAACGCTGATGCCGCTGATCCTCGATCTCGAAAAGGCCTATGCCGACGCCAAGGCCGATCCGGCATTCCAGGCCGAGATGAATCTCTATCTGAAGGACTATGTCGGCCGGCCCTCGCCGCTGTACTTCGCCGAACGGCTCACCGAGCATCTCGGCGGGGCGAAAATCTACCTGAAGCGCGAGGAGCTCAACCACACCGGCTCGCACAAGGTCAACAATGTGCTCGGCCAAATCATGGTCGCGCGCCGCATGGGCAAGAAGCGCATCATCGCCGAGACCGGCGCCGGCCAGCACGGCGTGGCGACGGCGACGCTGTGCGCGCGGTTCGGGCTCGAATGCGTGGTCTATATGGGCGCGGTCGACGTCGAGCGGCAGCAGCCGAACGTGATCCGCATGGAAATGCTCGGCGCCAAGGTGGTCCCGGTGCAGTCGGGCGCGCGTACGCTGAAGGACGCGATGAACGACGCGTTGCGCGACTGGGTCACCAACGTGCACAACACCTTCTATTGCATCGGCACGGTGGCGGGCCCGCACCCTTATCCGATGATGGTGCGCGACTTCCAGTCGATCATCGGCCGCGAGACCCGCACGCAGATGCAGGAAGCCGAGGGCCGCCTGCCGGACTCGCTGATCGCCTGCATCGGCGGCGGCTCCAATGCAATGGGCCTGTTCCATCCGTTCCTCGACGATCCCTCGGTCGAGATTTTCGGCGTCGAGGCCGCCGGTCACGGGCTGACGCAGCTGCATGCCGCCTCGCTCGCCGGCGGGCGCCCCGGCGTGCTGCACGGCAACCGCACCTATCTGCTGATGGACGCCGACGGCCAGATCGAGGAAGCGCACTCGATCTCCGCCGGCCTCGACTATCCCGGCATCGGCCCCGAGCACGCCTGGCTGCACGAGACCGGCCGCGTCAAATATCTCTCGGCGACCGACGAGGAAGCGCTCGCCGCATTCCAGCTGCTGTCGCGGCTCGAAGGCATCATCCCCGCGCTGGAATCCGCGCACGCCATCGCGAAATTGTCCGAGCTCGCGCCGCAGCGGCCCAGGGATCATCTGATGGTGGTCAACCTCTCGGGCCGTGGCGACAAGGACGTGCCGCAGGTCGGCGACATCTTGAAGGCGAGGAAGAAGTGACCACCCGTATCGACGCACGTTTCGCCGAGCTGAAGCAGCAGGGCCGCTCCGCTTTCGTCACCTTCGTGATGGCCGGCGACCCCGACGCAAAAACCTCGCTCGACATCCTGAAGGCGCTGCCCAAGGCCGGTGCCGACGTCATCGAGATCGGCATGCCGTTCACCGATCCGATGGCCGACGGCCCGTCGATCCAGGCCGCAGGCCTGCGCGCGCTCAAGGGCGGCATGACCCTGCGCAAGACGCTGGCGATGGTCCGCGACTTCCGCAAGGAGGACAACGCCACGCCGATCGTGCTGATGGGCTACTACAATCCGATTTACATCTACGGCGTCGACGGCTTCCTGGCCGATGCCAAGACCGCCGGCGTCGACGGGTTGATCATCGTCGACCTGCCGCCGGAGGAAGACACCGAGCTCTGCATCCCCGCGATGAAGGCCGGGCTGAACTTCATCCGGCTGGCGACGCCGACCACCGACGACAAGCGCCTGCCGGCGGTGCTCGCCAACACCTCGGGCTTTGTCTATTACGTCTCGATCACCGGCATCACCGGCGCCGCGACGGCCGATTCGACCGCAGTTGCCGAAGCCGTCGCCCGCATCAAGCGGCACACCAAGCTCCCGGTCTGCGTCGGCTTCGGCATCCGTACCCCGGAGACGGCGCGGGCGATCGCCGGAAGCGCCAATGGCGCGGTGGTCGGTACCGCGATCGTCGATGCGGTGCGTGCCAACCTCGACGCCGAGGGCCGCGCGACGCCGAAGACCGTGAGTGCGGTGGCGGACCTGGTGTCCGCGCTGGCGCAGGGGGTCCGCGGCGCCAGGCAGGCCGCTGAATAAGCCACATTTTGCGGCAACAAGGCCGCCAATGGCGGCTTGCCGGGTTCGCCCGGCCCGCCATATATCCAGCTGGTGCGGGACCGACCCGCATTTCGGAGCGAACCATGAACTGGCTCACCAACGTCGTCCGGCCGAAGATCCGCAACATCCTGCGGCGCGAGACGCCGGAGAATCTCTGGATCAAGTGTCCGGATTCCGGGCAGCTCGTGTTCTACAAGGACGTCGAGGCCAACCAGTTCGTGATCCCCGGCTCGAACTACCACATGCGGATGGGCGCGGTGGCGCGGCTGAAGTCGATCTTCGACAACGAGACCTGGTTCGACGTCGCGTTGCCCGAGGTGACGGCCGATCCGCTCAAGTTCCGCGACGAGCGCAAATACGCCGACCGCATCAAGGATGCCCGTGCCAAGACCGGACTGAACGACGCGATCAAGGTCGGTTACGGCAAGCTCGAAGGCGCCGGCGTGGTGGTCGCGGTGCAGGACTTCGATTTCATGGGCGGCTCGCTCGGCATGGCCGCCGGTGAGGCGATGGTGCGCGGGCTCGAGCTCGCGGTCGAGAAGAAGTCGCCGTTCATCGTGTTCGCTGCATCCGGCGGCGCGCGGATGCAGGAAGGCATCCTGTCGCTGATGCAGATGCCGCGCACCACGGTGGGCGTGCAGATGCTGCGCGAGGCGAAGCAGCCCTACATCGTGGTGCTGACCAACCCGACCACCGGCGGCGTCACCGCGTCCTATGCGATGCTCGGCGACATCCAGATCGCCGAACCCGGTGCGCTGATCGGCTTCGCCGGCGCCCGCGTGATCGAGCAGACCATTCGCGAGAAGCTGCCGGAAGGCTTCCAGCGCGCCGAATATCTGCGCGAGCACGGCATGGTCGACATGGTCGTGCATCGCCACGAGATGAAGGCGACGCTGGCGCGGCTGTGCCGCCTGCTGACCAAGGCGCCGGCGCTGGAAACCGCATCGAAATCCACGGCCCCGGTCACCGAGCCGGCCCAGATCGTCACGGCGCCGGAGACGGTGCCGGCTGCGCCGCACGCGTGACCGCAGGCGCCGCCCCATCGCAAGCCTCGTTCGAGGCGTTGATCGCGCGGATATCGGCGCTGCATCCCAAGCGCATCGATCTCAGCCTCGATCGCATGCGCGGCCTGATGGAGCGGCTCGATAATCCCGAGCGCAAGCTGCCGCCGGTGATCCATGTCGCCGGCACCAACGGCAAGGGCTCGACGGTCGCCTATCTGCGGGCGATCCTCGAAGCATCAGGCCTGCGCGTACACGTCTTCACCTCGCCCTACCTGGTCCGGCTCAACGAATGCTACCGGCTCGGCGCTACCGGCGGCGGCAAGCTGGTCGGCGACGACGAGCTGCGCGCGACGTTCGAGGAATGCGAGCGCATCAACGCCGGCAACCCGATCACGGTCTTCGAGATGGAGACGGCGGTGGCGTTCTGCCTGTTCGCCAAGCATCCGGCCGATGTCGCGCTGCTCGAGGTCGGCCTCGGCGGCCGGCTGGATTCCACCAATGTGGTGGAGACGCCGCTCGCTTCGGTGATCACGCCGGTCAGCATGGATCACATGGAATTCCTCGGCGACAATCTGGCGGCGATCGCCGGCGAGAAGGCCGCGATCATCAAGCGCAAGGTGCCGGTGGTGTGCGCCGAACAGGCGCCCGAGGCAATGGCGGTGATCGAGGCGGAGGCGAGCCGCATGCGCGCGCCGCTGCATGCCGCCGGCCAGCAATGGCATGTCGGTGTCGAGCGCGGCCGGCTGGTCTATCAGGACGAGCGCGGCCTGCTCGATCTCGCCGCGCCAAAACTGTTCGGCCGGCACCAGTTCGACAATGCGGGCCTTGCGATCGCGACGCTGCGCGCAATCGACGCGTTCAAGCTCAACATCGCAGCCTTCGAGGCCGGCATCGTCAATGCGGAATGGCCGGCGCGGATGCAACGATTGGTCTCAGGCAGCCTGGTCTGCCAGGGCCCGCAGGGCTCCGAGATCTGGCTCGATGGTGGCCATAATGCCGAGGGCGGCCGCGTTGCGGCTGCTGCGCTCGGCGATCTCGAGGAGCGGGTGTCGCGGCCGCTGGTCGTGATCGCAGGCATGATGGCCAACAAGGATGCCAACGCCTTCCTCGCCAATTTCGCCGGGCTGACGCGACACATCATCGCGGTCCCGGTGCCCGGCCGCGACAACGGCATGGCGCCGGACAAGCTCGCCGACGCCGCGCGTGCGCTCGGCATGCGGGTCGAGATCGCATCCGGCGTCGACGCCGCCTTGCAGCGGCTCGCGACGCTGGCCTACGAGGTGCCGCCGCGCATCCTGATCACCGGCTCGCTGTACCTCGCCGGCCCGGTGCTTGCGGCCAACGGCACGCCTCCTGCATGATTCCGTTGACGTAGCCCGGATGAAGCGAAGCGAAATCCGGGAAGGCTCGATCCGCCGAGGCTGGGCCCCGGATTACGCTTCGCTGCATCCGGGCTACGGGAGAACAACACATCATGCGATTTGCTGCGATCGCCGATATCCACGGCAACCACCTCGCGCTTGAAGCGGTGCTGTCCGACATCCGCGCCCAGGGCATCTCCGACATCGTCGATCTCGGCGACATGGTGAGCGGGCCGCTCGACGCGCGGCCGACGATCGACATGCTGATGGCGCTCGATGCGGTCCATCTGCTGGGCAATCACGACCGCTATCTGATCGACCGCCCGCACGAGAAGATGGGCTCCTGGGAGCGGTTGACCTATACCCAGCTCGAGCCGCGGCATCTCGACTGGCTGCGCACGCTGCCGGCCAATGCGGTCTATCGCGACGCGGTTTTCCTCTGCCACGCGACGCCGCAGGATGACGAGACCTATTGGCTCGAGGTGGTGCTGCCGGGCGGCGAAGTCTGCATGTCCGCGCTTGATGCGATCGAGGCCAAAGCTACGGGCATCACGCAATCGCTGATTCTCTGCGCGCACACCCACACCGCGCGCGCCGTGCGGCTTCGCGATGGGCGGCTGATCGTCAATCCCGGAAGCGTCGGCTCGCCCGGCTATCGCGCCGGCAAGCCGCATCCGCATGTCGTCGAGGCCGGTTCGCCCGACGCGCGTTACGCGATCCTCGAACAGGTTGGTGGCGACTGGACCGTGACCTTCCGCCACATCCCCTACGACCACGCAGCGATGGCGGCGCTGGCGAGGCAGCACGGCCAGGCCGAACTCGCCTCGGCGCTGGCGACCGGATGGATCCGCTGACGGCTACGCCTTCAACAGCTTCATCGGATCGACCGCCTTCTGCTTCAGCTGCTCGAACGTGCATTGCGTCGGCGCTTTGTCCGGACGCCAACGCAGGATTGAGGTGCCGTGGCGAAAGCGGTCGCCGCTGAAATGGTCGTAGCAGACCTCGATTACGAGCTTGGACCTTAGCGGACACCATTGTGCCGAGCGTTCGGTCGACCACCGGCTCGGACCGCCCGGTGCATTCCCTGTGAAGCCGGGCTTGGCGATCAACGGCTCGAGGCGATCGGTGAGCGCCGGCTTGTCCTGCTGCTTGATCGCCGAGGTGAAGCCGACATGGTGCAACAAGCCGTCGTCGTCATAGAGGCCGAGCAGCAGCGAGCCGACGACCTTGCGGCGGCCGATCTTGTTGGTGGCATAGCGAAATCCGCCGATCACGCAATCGGCGCTTCTGAATTTCTTGATCTTCTGCATGCCGTCGCGATTGCCGGCCTGATAGGGCAGGTCCAGGCGTTTGGCGATCACGCCGTCGAATCCGCCGCCGGAGCGCGCCAGCCATGTCTTCGCCGTCGTGTAGCTCGTTGTCGCCGGCGAGAGCCGAAAGCCGGGATTGGACTTCAATTGCGCTTTGGCAAAAGCCTCGAGCTGCGGCCGGCGCGTGCTCAAGGACTGTCCGGAAAGCTCCGTCTCGGTTGGCGAAGCGAGCAGATCGAACGCCAGATACAAGGCGGGCGTTTCATGCGCGAGCCGTGTCACCCGGCTGGCGGCAGGATGGATACGCTGCAGGAGATCGTCGAAGGAGAATGTCCGGCCGTGCGGCACCACGATCTCGCCGTCGAGCGCGAACGACTTGGCCTTTACGCTCAGCGCCGCGGCGACCAACTCAGGGAAATAGCGGGCGAGATCCTCGCCGGATTTCGAGCGCAGGTCGACCTTGTTGCCTGCGCGTTTCAGCAGGCAGCGGAAGCCGTCCCATTTGGGTTCGTATTGCCACGCTTTGCCGCGCGGGATGGCATCGACCGAGCGGGCCTCCATCGCGACGAGCGGCGTGGATATCGAAGCGGGCTTCTGACGTGGGGAGGGCAAGCGCTAAGACCTTCAAACGCAACACACAAGGTCTCAACGCAAACGGCCGGCGAATCCGCCGGCCGGGCTCGAAATTATTTAATCAGCAGACCTGGATCAGACCGCAGCGGTGATCCACTGCTGCAGCTTGGCCTTCGGGGCGGCGCCGACCTGACGGGAGGCCATCTCGCCGCCCTTGAAGATCATCAGGGTCGGGATCGACATCACGCCATACTTCGACGCGGTCTTCGGGCTCTCGTCGACGTTGAGCTTCACGATCTTGACCTTGTCGCCCATCGCGCCTGAAATCTCATCGAGAGCGGGCGCGATCATGCGGCAGGGGCCGCACCATTCGGCCCAGAAGTCAACGACCACCGGCCCGGTCGCCTTGAGCACTTCGGCTTCGAAATCGGCGTCAGAAACCTTGCCAACGGCCATGGGAGTACCTCGTTCGGTTGGGACAAAAGGGCGCGGTTGAGAATCGCGCCCGGGAGCATGAGGCAAACGTATGAATGCCCCCTTGCCGGGTCAAGCTCGCTCACGCCGACATGACCTTATGCCAGCCCGGCGTCCAGCGTGGAGGCGGAAATCTCCATCATTTCAGGGGTTTCGGTCCAGAGCAGAGCGGCGTGGATGATCCTGTGGGGATAAAGTTTTGCCAGCACCGCACGGTACAGTGCGAGCTGCCGGATATAGCCCCTGGGGGCCTCGGCGGAGATCTTGGGCGGGGCGTGGTTGGTCTTGAAATCGACGATCAGGACCTCGTTCGGCGTCACCACCAGCCGGTCGATCTGGCCCGAGACCAGCTCTTTCGGCCGGCCCGGCCGCTCCAGCCGACCCACGATCGAAACCTCGGCACGGCTGCCGGGGGCAAATACCGGCGCGAAGCGCAGATCGACGGTGAGGGCGACCACCTGCCGCGCCAGCGCCGCGCGCTCTTCCTCGCTCCAGCCATCGGCGTTACGGGCAAGATAACCGAGCGCCGCGCCGAGCCGTCGTTCCACCGCGACGTCGGGTAGCGATTGCAGCAGGCGATGCACCAGCGTGCCGCGCTGCAGGGCGCGGGCGCGCAGCAGCACCGATTCGCCGGTTTGTATCTTGTGACTGTCGTCGTCGGCCGGATCGGACGGGCGCAGCACGTCCGCGGCGGCGGCTTCCGGCGCGGCCGCCGTCCGCAGCCAGGACGGCAGTACGATCGGCGCCGCGGCCGCCGCCGCCGCCGCGCCGGTGAGATCGGCAGCGTCATCCGGCCGCGAATAGCGCGTCACCTTGCCGGCCGGCGTCTCCTCTTCCTCCAGCTTGAGCCCGGAATTGGCGAGCCCCTTGGTGATCAAATCGTACCAGGAGGATTTGCGTACCGTGTTCATGTTGCCGGGCATGCAGCCGCCGACGATCAGCCGGTCGGCGGCACGCGTCATCGCGACATAGAGCAGGCGGCGATACTCGTCCTCGGTGTCGCCGAGCATCGCCTTGCGCGCGTCGGCGACGCTGGGCGGATCCTCGGCCTTCTTGCCGGCCCACACCACGACGCCGGGCGCGTTCGGCGCGGCGTTGCCCTGCGGCAGATGGATCAGCCGCAGCCGCTGCGTGTCCGACGGCGAGGTCGTGGTGTCGACCAGGAACACCACCGATGCTTCGAGGCCCTTGGCACCGTGCACGGTCATCACGCGGACCTCGTCGCGCGAGATCTCCATGTCGCGCTTCACCTCGGTGTCGGCGGCGCGCATCCAGGCGACGAAGCCCTGCAGCGAGGCCGGCGCCTTGCGCTCATAGCTCAGCGCCAGCTCGAGGAATTCGTCGAGCGCGTCATTGGCCTCGTGGCCGAGCCGGCGCAGCATGCGCGCCCGCCCGCCATCGCCGCCGAGCAGCCAGGCGTAGAACGCGAACGGCGTCTCCTGGGTGAAGCGGCGCTCGCAGTCTTCGAGGCGGCGCAGCGCGGCCGCCAAACGCTCATCACTCGACGCCTGCGCGGTCAACGCCTCGCGCAGCGAGCTGCGGCGCTGATACGCCAGCTTGAACAGATCGTCATCGTCGAGGCCGAACAGCGGGCTCTTCAGCGCCACCGCGAGCGCGAGGTCGTCCTGCGGCAGCAGCAGCGCATCGGCGAGGTTCATCAGGTCGATGATCGCGATGTGCTCGGTCAACTTCAGCCGGTCGGCGCCGGCGACCGGGATACCCGCGTGCTTCAGCGCCTGGATCACGGCGTCGAAGGCGTTGCCGCGCCGCCGCACCAGGATCAGCATGTCGCCGTAACGCAGCGGCCGCCGCGCGCCTTCGCTGCCGGTCATGGTGCCGCTGGTGACGAGGCGCTTGATCTCGGCCTGGATGCGCCGCGCCAGCTTCACCTCGGGGCTCGTCACGGACACGCCGTCGAACGGCGCCCGCCAGCCTTCGATGTCCTGGCGGTCGTCGGCGACCGCGAGGTCCCACAGCTCGATCAGGCTGGGGCCGGCGTCGGCCATCGCATTGTGGATCGGATAGCCGTTCTCGACCGCGTGGATGCTGCGGAAGATCTCCTGCTCACGGAACACGTGGTCGACCGAATGCAGGATCACCGGTCCGGAGCGGAACGAATAGGTGAACGACACCGGATCGAATTTCAGTCCGGCCTCCTCAAATCGCCGCTTCAGCTCGCGCCGGCGCAGGTCGAATTCACGCGGTGCCGCGCCCTGGAACGAGAAGATCGACTGCTTCTCGTCGCCGACCGCGAACACGGTGCGTACCAGGCCGTCGCGGGCACCGGCGCCGGACGTGAATTCCGAGATGATATGGGCGACGATGTCCCATTGCCGCGGGCTGGTGTCCTGCGCCTCGTCGATCAGCACGTGATCGACGCCGCGGTCGAGCTTGTAATGCACCCAGCCCGAGGAGACGCGGTCGAGCATCGCCAGCGTCTTGTCGATCAGATCGTCATAGTCGAGCAGACCGCGTTCCAGCTTCTCGTGCCGGTAGTGCGCGGCCGCCGCAGTCGCGATGTGGATCAGCGCTTCGGTGCGGTCGCGCGCCACCACCGCGCGGCGGCGTTCGATCAGCGGGCCGAGACGGTCGATCTCGGCCTCGAAGCGGTGGCCGGCGACGGAGTTCTTCTTGATGAAATTGTTGGTGACGACGGAGGCGCGTGGTGCGCGCTCATCGGTCAGGAACACGCCGAGATACTCGTCGACCTGGGCCGCCCCGCTAAAGGTCAGTGCGCTGCGCAGCCGCTCGGCCTGCTTCTGATCCGCCTTGCTGCTGGTGTCGAGCAGCGTCGCCGTCTCCTGCCAGCTCGACCGCGGCAGGTTCGGCCCGTCGACGATCTCGCGCTCGACATCCTCGATGCGAATATCGGCGGGAACGCCAAGCGCCGCAGACATCTGCGCGACGGCGGCCGCGGCGCTGCCGGCGGCATCGGTCCAGGCCATGAAATGGTCGCGGCTGAGGCAGGCTTCGCGCACCACCTCCTTGAAGGTGACGTCGGCGGCATTTGCCATCGCCGTCCGCAGTGCGCGGCCGATCGGACTGTCGGGAATCCGCGATGCCTCGAGGAACACGGCGAGATTGGCGCGCTCCATCATCTCGTTCTGGTCACGGTCATCAAGCACGGCGAAGCGCGCCGGCACATTGGCCTCGAACGGGAACTGTTGTAGCAGGCGGGTGCACAGCGCGTGGATGGTCTGCACCTTCAAGCCGCCGGGCGTCTCCAGCGCGCACGCGAAAAGCTTGCGCGCTTCCTTGCGGAGCTTCGAATCCGGGTGTGCGATGCCGGCCTCTCGGATCGCAGCATCGAGCCCGGCATCGTCGAGCGTCACCCAATGGCCGAGCGTCGTGAACACACGTTCCGCCATGTTCGCCGCGGCGGCCTTGGTGAAGGTGATGCAGAGAATCTTTTCCGGCGGCACGCCTGACAGCAGCAGGCGAATCACGCGCTGCACCAGCACATGCGTCTTGCCCGAGCCGGCATTGGCCGACACGAAGGTCGAGGCCTTCGGATTGGACGCGCGGGCCTGCGCGTCACGCACCGCGGGCGGGATCGGTCTGACGGCCTTCACCATTCCTCGATCCCCAGGCCGCCGGCGGCGGACCATTCCTTGATCCGCGCGAGGTCGTCATACGCGCCGTAACGGTTCGCCCACATCGAGAGGTTCAGCGAGGTGTAGGCTTGGCTCTCGTCGTCGAAGGCGCGGATCAGGGCTTCCAGCTTGCGCCGCGCGCTGTCGGCGGCTTCATCGGGCGGCTGCGGGGTGTCGTTGGTCTTGATCTTCAATTCGAGCGAGCGCTGCTCGCCCGGCGGGTTGTTGCCGCTCAGCCTGACATAGACGAGATCGCCGACCGAGGAGCCCGCCGGGATGTCGGCAAAGCCACCCTCGCGCAGGATCGCGGCTTCCAGCGTCAGCTGCGGCGACAGGCCCATGCGCACCTGCTTGCCGGTCGGCGGTTGCCCGGTCTTGTAGTCGAGGATCGCGAAGCTGCCGTCGTCGCGGCGCTCGATGCGGTCGGCGCGTGCCGAGAGGATGAAGGTCCTGGCATCGTCGAGCGGAATGCCGATCTCGCCGCGGATCTCGGCCTTGATCGCAGCAATGCTGCCGCGCCGGGCCTGCTCCCATTCGGCAAACCACGCCGCGATGCGCTGGAAGCGCGGCCACCACAGCGCGCGCGCCTCAGGCCGCTCCATCAGTGGCGCGAAATGCCTGGCACCGATGTCGCGCAGGGCGCTCTTGATGTCGTCAGGCAGCGCGTCAGCGTAAGTTTGCGTGAACTCGCCGAGCGATTCGTGGATTGCGGAGCCGCGGTCCGCCGCCGACAGCGGCATGTCGACCGGATCGAGCGGATCGAGCCGCAAAATGTGGCGCGCATAGATCGTATAGGGATCGCGCAGCCAGTCCTCGATCGCGGTGACCGACATTTTCAGCGGCCGCGCCTCGCGCGGTGGCCGCGGCTCGGGCTGCGCGATCGGCTCGACCTTGTCGGGCCGGTCGAGCTCGGCCGCATATTGCACATAAATCTCGCCGGCCGATGTCGCCGCCTTCCAGCGCGCTTCGCCCGCCACCGCCTCGAGCCGATGCAGGAAGCGCGAAGCAACAGCCGGTGCGCCGCCGACCTTGGCCGCGTGGGTCAGGATCACCTCGTCATGGCCGAGCAGCTGCGCGAAGTCGTGCGCGGACAGGCCGATGCGCCGTTCGGGCAGATCGAGCCCGAGCTCATGCCGCATCGGCCGGCTTAGCCACGGGTCGACCCGCGGCGCCGGCGGCCAGACGCCCTCGACCAGGCCGCCGAGGATGACGCGATCGGATTCGGTGAGGCGCGCTTCGAGCGAGCCGTAGATGTTGAGCTGAGCCCGCGCCGATTCCGGCCGCCGTACCATGCGGTCGGCGAATGCGGTCTGGAAAACCTCGGGATAATCTGACAGCGGCGTCATCAGCCCGCTCGGCTGCTGCTTGGCGAGCAGCTCGTCGAAGGCAGCTGCCAGCGACGCACCGGCGCGTTCCTCGAACGCGATGGCGATGCCGTTCTCGTCGGAGGACAGCGCGATCAGCGCCTCGCGGTGGCGCGCGGCCAGCTCGGCGAAATCATGCGGTTTTGACGACGCCATGCCTTCCAGTGGCGCCAGCGCCGCCTGCAATCTGGCGATCAGGTCCTGCGCCTGGTTGAGCTCGTTGTCGCGCAGCCGCGTGCGTGGCTCCATGGCGTGCAGCGACGAGGTCTCGCCGCCATTAAGCTTGACCAGTTCGGCGCGGAAGCGGGCGAAGTCGCGGGCAAGCCCGCCGGTCCCGGCTTGCGGCCGCGTACCGCGCAGCAACGCGATCTCCAGCACCTCGGTCGCCCGCTTCAGCGCACCGTGCGCGCCGCCGAGCCGGAACAGGGGATGCTTGAGCAGCGCGAGCAGTGTCGGCGGCTCCAGCCCCCTGGCCGCGGCCTCCGCGGTGAGGCGGGCGAACACGCCGGCGGGCGTTTCGATCAGCGCGTCGCCTCCGGAATCGTCGAACTCGAGCTTCCAGCGCGTCAACGAGGCCATCACGCGGCGCGCCAGCGCGCGGTCCGGCGTCACCAGCGCGGCCGATCTGCCGAGATGCCGCGCCTCGCGCATCGCGACCGCGATCGCCAGCGCCTCCATCTCCGGATCGGACGCCTCGACCACGGTGAGGTTGCTCATCCCAGCCGAAATCCGCGCCACGATCTCGGGCCGTTCCAGCCGGTCGTGCCATTGCGCGGTCGCGGTCGAGGGACGCATCGTCTCCGACACCAGGACTTCGCGCCCCTGCGGCGCAGGCCCGGCGAGGCTCTCGACATCGTGGCGCTTGATGCCGAAGCGGTCGAGCAGCGCGTACATCGCGAATTGCGGGTGGTTCGACGAGGGCGGAGTTTTGAACCTGCCGTCGTCGCCGCGCTCGCCGCCGATCGTGTCCCAGCTGTCTTCATCGAGATCGGTGTCGAGCCCGGGCAGCACCACCGCGCCGTTCGGCAGCTTCGCCACCGCGTGCAGGAATTTTGCGGTGGCCGGCATCGAGCCGGTCGAACCGGCCGCGATCACCGGGCCCGTCGGATGCGCGGTCAGCCGCGCGGCTTCCGCCTCGATCAACAAATCGCGGCGTGCGGCGGGTTCGATCCGGCCGATCTCCTTGAGGTAGTTCGGCCAGGCGTCGCGCGCGATGCGCAGGAATTCCAGCGAATGCTGCCAGTATTTGTCGTGCTGGTCCGGCACCAGGCGGTCGAGTGCGCGCCAGTCGACGCCGCGCGTCACCATGTCGTCCATCAGCCGCGCCAGATCGCCGGCGAGCTGCAAGGTCGAGGCTGGACCGCCGACCACCAGCGGCGCCGATACCGGCGTCTTCGCCCAGGCCGCGACCAGATGCGCCAGGGTCAGCCGGCGTTCGAGTTCGCCGAGCCGGGGCGGAATCTCCAGCGGCGCGGCGCCGCCGACGTCGTCGCCCTGGTCGGCGAAGGCGAGCTCGTCCTCATCGATCTCGCCGAGCGCTATGATGCGTGGCAGCACCGCTGCGTCGGAATCGAGCACGTCGAGGAAGATTTCGCGCGCCAGCCGTCCGGCGCGGCGGGTCGGCAGATACAGCGTGGCGTTGGCGAGCTTCGCCGGATCGTTGCGTGCCGCGAATCCTGCGACCAGCCGGCCGTCGACCAGCGCCGAGATGACGGTGCGCAGGAATGGCGCAGAAACGGGAACGCTGAAAACGCGCATGGGCTGCCTGATTCGATCCGGCGCCAATATAGGGAGCGGCGGCCGTCGTTAGCCACCCCTCATGCTCAACCGCTCATGATCGCAATCCGGCGACGCAGCGATCGACAGCATCCAGGAACCAGCGCAGCGCCGGATCCTCAGCAGCACGGCTTGCATGAATCAGGTCGATCGCGAAGGCTGGAATGTCGATCGGCGGCATGACCACCGCAACATCGGCCAGATTCGTAAAGCGGCGGGCGACGCGCTCGGCCATCGTGGCGATGAGATCGGTGCCCGTGACCGCGAAGGGAACGGCCACCACATGCGCAAGCGTCACGGCCACTCGTCGTTTCAGTCCATGGCGCGCCAGCAGCGCGTCGATCACGCTCGGCAGGCCATCGCCGCCGGCCGCCGAGAACAGCGCATGCGGCAGGGCCGCATAATCTTGCAGGGTCAGGCGTTCCGATTGATTGGCGGGCGCAGCGGCGCGGATGCAGACGAAGCGCTCCTCGAACAGCCGGTGCCGGACGCAGCGTGGCGACTCCGGCAAATGGCCGCCGATCAGCGCGTCGAGTTCGCCACGCTCGAGTTTTGCGAGCGCCGTCGTCGCTTCGGTCAGTGCGCGCACGGCGAGGTCGATGCCGGGCGCCTCGATGCGCAACAGGCGGGTCAGTTCCGGCACCAGGACCAGATCGCCATAGTCGGTGGCGGCGATGGTGATGCGTCGTCGCGCGGTGGCGGGATCGAAGGCAGGATCAGGCGCCAGCGCGCCTCTGATCTGCCGCAAGGCCTCGCCGATCGGCCCGGCCAGCGCCAGTGCCTTTTCGGTCGGCTGCATGCCGGCGCCAGCGCGCAGGAACAGTTCGTCGGCAAACAGCGCGCGCAAGCGCCGCAGCGCGCTGCTCATGGACGGCTGGGCGAGGCCAATGCGCTCGGCCGCGCGGGTGACATGGCGCTCCTCCATCAGCGCTTCGAAGGCGACCAGCAGGTTGAGATCGACGGCAGCTAAATTCATTACAGCAATAATGCTTATAGAAATAATCGATTTCAACAATGATTTGCCCAGTCGTATGCTGGGTCAGGACATGGCGATGAGATTCGAGGATTTGGCGCGATCGTTGGAAGGGCTGGTACCTCGGGGACCCACCTTGTTGATCATCGGCGTGCTGGCCGGACTGGCTTTGCCTGCCCTGGCGGACGCCGTCCGCCCGCTGATGGCGTCGGCGATCTTCGTTCTGGTGCTCGGCACCTTTCTGCAGACCGATGGCGCGGCGTTCCGGCGCGCATTGCGGCGGCCGCTGGTCTGGCTGCTATTGCCGGCGCTGGCGATGCTGGCCTGTCCGCTGGCGGTCGGCTTCGCCGCGCGCGGCGCCGGACTTCGCATCGAACTGATCGTCGCGCTGGTGCTGTCGGTGTGCGCGCCGCCGTCGAGCGGCACGGCGGCGGTCGCGCGCATGCTCGGCTTCGACGCCACCGTTCCGCTGGCGGTGACGCTGTTGTCGATGGCGCTGGCGCCGGTCACGGTGCCGCTGATCGCAGCCGGCTTTGCCGGTCTGGCGCTCGATCCGCTGGCGCTTGCCATGCGGCTGGCGCTGCTGGTCGGCGGCGCCGGCGCGCTGGCGTTGCTGCTGCGCCGACAGGCTGCTGCTCAATTGGCGCGGCATTCGCGCGTCATCGATACCCTCGTGCTCGCCTCGCTGCTCCTGTTCGCAATTGCCACCATGGCCGGGGTGCGTGCGCAGATCGAGACGCAGCCGATCGCCGCGGCGACCTGCATCGGACTCGCTTTCGCCTGTAATCTTGCGCTGCAAGGATTTGGCGTACTACTCACGCCGGGCAATCTTGCTGCGCGGCTGACCAGCGGTCTCGTTCTCGGCAACCGCAATGTCGGACTGGTCTGGTCGGCGATGGGCGCGGCGGTGTCGCCGATGACGGCGCTGTTCTTCGCGGCCACCCAGTTTCCGATCTATATGACGCCGCGCCTGATCGAGCTGCTGGTCCGGCGCGCGCGCAAGGAGCAAGCCCCGTCATGAGCGACACGATCCTGACCGAAGACCTCGCCGTCCGTTTTGCCCGCATCGCGCTCGGCCATGTCGGCCGCGAATATCCCAACAAGCCGGATCATGTGCTGGCGGGTCCGCAGGACGCGCGCACGCCGCGCGAGCTGCATCCGGTGTTCTTCGGCAGTTACGATTGGCACTCCTGCGTCCACAGCTACTGGATGCTGGCACGGCTGCTGCGTCGCTATCCGGCATCCGACGTGGCAGATGATATCCGCAGCCTGTTCAACGAACAGTTCGTCGCGGAGAAGATCGCGGCCGAATGCGCCTATCTCGCGGCGCCGACGGCGCGCGGCTTCAAGCGGCCGTATGGCTGGGGTTGGCTGCTGAAGCTCGCAGCGGAGCTCTCATTGCTCGACGGGGCCCGGTGGCGCGATCGAATCGGGCCGCTCGCTGAAATCTTCGCGCAGCGTTTTCGCGATTTCCTGCCGCTCGCCACCTATCCGGTGCGGGTCGGCACCCATTTCAACACCGCGTTCGGGCTGCGCATGGCTGCCGACTATGCCGCCGTGACGCAGGACGATGCATTCGGCGCGCTGCTGCGCGAGACCGCGCTGCGCTGGTACGGCGCCGATCGGGACTGTCCCGCCTGGGGCGAGCCCAGCGGCGACGACTTCCAGTCGTCCGCACTGATCGAAGCGGAGTGCATGCGGCGGCTGCTGCCGCCGGGCGACTTCCTGCCCTGGTTCGATCGCTTCCTGCCGCGGCTTGCGCAACGCGAGCCCGCAACCCTGTTCCGCCCTGCCACGGTGACCGATCGCACGGACGGCAAGCTGGCGCATCTCGATGGGCTCAATCTCAGCCGCGCATGGTGCTGGCGTGCGCTGGCCGGTGCATTGCCGGAGGACGATACGCGTCGTGCGATCCTGCTCGATGCTGCGCGACGCCATCTCGACGCCGGCCTGCCGCATATCGCCGGCGATTATATGAGTGAACATTGGCTAGCGAGCTTTGCCGTGCTTGCGATCGACGGAGACGATTGACGACGGCGTCGCTTACGCGACGCTTTCCAGGTAGGCTTCTTCCGCGGCCTGGATCGCGTCGGGGGTGCCGACATGCATCCAGACGCCGTCGAGGCGCAGGCCGAACAGCCGCTCCTGCTCGTTGGCGCGGTCGAACATCTTGGTCAGCGAGAACTCGCCGGCCGGAGCGTCCACGAACAGCGACGGCGACATGATCGCGGCACCGGCATAGACGAACGGCACCACCTGGTTCTCCCGCCGCTTGCGCAGCGCGCCGTCCGGCAGCATCGAATAGTCGCCGCGGCCGCTATAGCCGATGCTCGAGGCGGTCGGCGCCATCAAGAGCAGGATATCCATCCGCTCGGGGTCGAAGGCATCCGCGAGCCGCCCCAGATTGGACCGCACGCCGTCGATCCACATCGTGTCGGCATTGAGATGGAAGAACGGCGCATCGCCGAGCAGCGGCAGCGCCTTGACGACCGCGCCCCCGGTGCCGAGCACCTGGTCGCGCTCGTCGGAGATGATCACGCGCGGGCGGCTGCGGGTCTTGACGTGCTCGATGATCTGGTCGGGCAGATAGTGCACGTTGACGACGGCCTCAGTGACGCCGGCGCCGGCGAGCTTGTCGAGCACATGGTCGAGCAGCGGCTGGCCGGCGACGCTGACCAGCGGCTTCGGCATCGTGTTGGTCAGCGGGCGCATGCGGACGCCGAGACCCGCAGCGAGCACCATGGCCTTATGGGGAGTGACGGGCATTTTCCGGATATTCTCGGTCATCATCTCTCATGCGCCGATCCTATCACGGCGATTCGGCAAGCACATCAATCAGACGCCATAGTCATAGGACATGACGGCCGTAAGACGGCATTAACGACGACGGTTGGCCTAAACGTCGGCTGCCTGCGCGCCGCGTTTGGCCGTTTTCTTCTTCTTGTCGCCTTGCTTGAGGAAGTTGACGCCGATCTGGTCGCCATTGACCCACGCCAGCTCGCAGCGGCGATAGGCCAATCCTGTGGACGACAGCAGCAGAAAGAACTCCTTCAGGTTCAGGCCCTCGACCGAGCCTTCGACGGTGAGCTTGGCGCCCGTCTCCGACACGTCTTCCATGGTGCAGTCGCGCCGCCAGGTGCCGTCAATGCCCATCATGTGCGCGGCGATGCCGCGTTCAAACGTGACACGATCGCCCCTGCGTCGTTCCGTCCCCATCGTCTGGTCCCGCTCCCGATCCGGCCGCGCCCAGGATGTGGTGCGACCCGGTGCAAGCTTAGGGGATCCAAGGCTAATAAACGGCTAACAAGCCGTAAACTACGGTACCGGGGGAGGAACGTTGGCCGTGTACCAGATCCGGAAGCTGGTCAGCGCCGGATGCGCCAGCGACCGCTCCAGATAGGTCCAGATCCGGGGCTGGTGCTTGAGGTAGTGCGGCTTGCCGTCGCGCCGGTTGAGCCGGGCGAAGGTGCCGAGCAGGCGGGTATTTCGCTGCGCCGACATGATCGCATAGAGCTCGGCGAACCCGGCCGGATCGAAGTTCTCGTCGGTAGCGCGCCGCGCCTTGATGTAGCGGGTCAACAGCGCCAGCTCGAGCTGCTCGGGCACGTCGATCCGCGCATCCTGCAGCAGCGACACCACGTCATAGGCCGCGGGGCCGAGCGTTGCGTCCTGGAAGTCGATGATGCCGACGCGCAGGATGCCGGTGCGTTCGGCAAGCCAGATGATGTTCGGCGAATGGAAGTCGCGGATCACCCAGGTCTGCGGGGCCGCAGCGGGCTTCTCCAGCAGGCCGCGCCACATGCCGAGGAATTCGCTGCGGATCTCCTCGCTCGGCTGCACGCCGCGGTCGGGCAAATACCATTCCAGCATCAGCCCGATCTCGATCAGCCAGGCGTCGATATCGAACACCGGGATGTCGTAGCTCTCGTTTGATGTCAGCGGCAGCGTGTCGGGCAGCGCCTCGCGATGCAGCGCGGCGAGCATGTCGACGGCGGCCTCGTAGCGCTCGGCGATCGGCTGCGGCGGATCGCCCGCGATGACGCCTTCGGCGCCGAGATCCTCGGTGATGAGGAAGCCGGATTCGAGATCGATGTGGCGGATCGCAGGCGCGGAGAAGCCGTGCTTGCGCAGACCGTTTTCCGATCGCGACGAACGGCCTGACATCTTCCGCGAGATGCACCGCGGCGCTGTACGGCCTGCCGTTGTAGATCGCCGGGCCGTCAGGGCGACGCGGCGAGTTCATCAGGATCACGCTGCCGTCGTCATTGCGCAGCCGCGCATAGGAGCGGGTCGAGGCATCGCCCGGCATCCGCTCGCGCCGGGCGGTGAGGAAGCCCGCGCGATCGAGGAACTGGCGCAGCTCGTTCAGCCGGGCGACCTTCGCCGCGGCCTTGCCGTGGCCGGTGATCTCGGCCGCGCGCGCGGCCGATCCGAGCGCCGGGCGGTGGCTGAAGGCGATGTCGATGCGATCGGCGGGCATCGCGTCGGGCGCGCGCTCCGGCCATTCGATCAGCGCCACGATATCGTCGGGCAATGGCGCCAGCCCGATCTCCTCGAGCTCGCTGGCATCGTTGATGCGGTAGAGGTCGGCATGAACAAGCGGAAACGGCGGCAGCTCGTAGCTCTGCGCCAGCGTGAAGGTCGGGCTCGGCACCTCCAGCGTATCGTCGGCGGCGAGGTAGCGGATCAGCGCGCGGGCGGCCGCGGTCTTGCCGGCACCGAGGTCGCCCGACAGCGTGATGACGTCGCCGGCGCCGATCAAGAGCGCGAGGTCGGCCATCAGCTCTGACGTCGCGGTTTCGTTCGCGAGCGCCACCGAGAATGTCGAGGGCGCCGTCATTCGGCAGCGTTGCGATGTGCGGTCTGGTCGATCGGGAAGTCGCAGGTCACGGTCGTGCCCTGGCCTACGGTCGAATCGACGCGCACCCGTCCGCCATGCAGCTCGACGAAGGAACGGACCAGCGACAGGCCGAGCCCGGCGCCGCGATGCCGCGAGCCATGGGAATGGCTCTCGAACCAGTTGAACACCTTGTCGCGCATCTCGGGCGGAATGCCGGGCCCGGCATCGGTCACCGCAAACACCACGCTGTGCGCGGTGCGGTGCGCGCTGATCGTGACGGTGGCATCATGCGGCGAGAAGCCGACCGCATTGGCGAGCAGATTGTAGAGCACCTGCACGACGCGCCGCTCGTCACCGATGAAGGCGCCGATATTGGGCTCGATGTCGACCTTGAGCGCGATGCGGTCGGTGGCCAGCCGGTCCTGGATGCCTTCGGCGGCGGCCTCGATCGCCTGGCCGATATTGACCGGGCCGAGCTCGAGCTTCATCGCGCCGGCGTCGATGGTGGCGAGATCGAGGATGTTGTTGGTCAGTGCCAGCAGCGCATTGGTCGATTTGGTGACGTAATCGAGATATTCGGCCTGCTTCGGGGTTAGCGGTCCGGTCGAGGGATCGCTGAGGAAATGCGCGAAGCCGATGATGGTGGTGAGCGGCGCGCGCAGCTCGTAGGAGACGTGGTGGACGAAATCGACCTTCATCTGGTCGGCGGTTTCCAGCGCCTCGTTGCGCTCGCGCAGCGCCCGCTCGACATTCTCGGTGTCGGTGATGTCCTGGAACGCGAGCAGGGTCTTGCCGTCGGGCAGCGGGATGGTCAGGCAGTTCAGCACGCTGCCATCCCTGCGCTCGAGCTTGAGCGCGACCTGGGCGCGGTTCTCGATCGCGGTGATCTGCTCGCGCAGCGTCCGCCAGGTCAGCGCGTCGTCGAACAGCGGCCGGCACAGCGCTTCCACCGCCTCGATATGCGGTTCGCCCTGCAGCGCGTCAGGCGGCAGCTTCCACATCTTGGCGAACGGCGGGTTGAACAGTTCGGCGCGGCCGTTGCTGCCGAACACCGCGACCGCTTCGCTGAGATTGTCGAGGGTCTCGCGCTGCACCCGGGTCAGGCGGTCGTAGCGGCGGGCGAGGTCGAGGCTCTCGGTGACGTTGTCGAACAGATAGGTGACGCCGCCCTCGAGGTTCGGCGTGGTGACGACGTGGATGGCGCGGCCGTCGGGCAGGAACCAGGTGTAAGTCTCGGATTCGACCGCGCGGTAGGCCTCGTGCAGCTTGGCCTTCCAGGCGCGGAAATCCGGCTGCTCGGGCAGCTTGCGGTTGGCGCGCAACCGGTCGAGCACGCTGGAATCGTCCGGGTTGCTGTCGAGGAAGGCCTGGTCGAGGCCCCACAGCCGCCGATAGGATTCGTTGTAGAAGGTGAGCCGCCGGTCGGCATCGAACACCGCGACCCCAGAGGACAATTGGTCGAGGGTGCGCCGGTGCGCTTCGACCATCCGCGCGATCGCCGCGCGCAGCGCCGCGGCCTCGCTGGCGTCGATCGCGATCCCGGCGGTGCCGCCGGAAAGCTTGAGCGCCTGGACGTCGTAGATCCGCCGCTCGCCGCTGACCACGATCGGCAGCCGCGCGGCATAGCTGGCATTGTCGTTCAGCGCGCGGGTCAATTCGGTGCGCTGGTCGCTTTCGAGCAGTTCGAGATTGCGCTGCAGCGCGTCCGACACGCTCTTGCCCTCGGTGGCGCGGACATAGGCCGCGTTGGCATAGCGCAGATTGCCCTCGAGGCTCTTGGCCCAGATCGGCCACGGCGCGGCGGCAGCGAAATCGCGCAGCAGCTCGGTCTCCTCCTGCAGCGTCTTGTAGCGCAGGTTGGATTCCGCGAGTTCGCGGCGCAGGCCGCCGAGCTCGCGGATCCGGACGATGGCTTGTCCCCCGATCGCGCGGCCCATCGCCTCGATGGCGCGGCCGGCGGAGGTCGAGAGATTGAGCAGGAACGCCTCGCCCTTCTCGCGCAGCGCGTCGACCGCGTGGTCCATCTGCAGCGCCGGCTCCGGCGGCAGCCAGGTTCCGAAGGCAAGGATGCGCTGCGGCGAACCTTCCTGCGACATCACCAGCGAGGTGTCGCCCGAGATCTGCGGCCGGTTGTCGCCCGCGGCCCAGGAGATCAGGACCTGCGGCTCGACGAACAGCAGCGCGCGCAGCCGGTCCGATTGCGCCTGCAGGTCCGATATCTCGGATTGCAGCTGTTCTTCATTGCGGGTCGCGCGCAGCCGGGTGCGCATCAACAGGATCGCGGCGACGGCGGAGAAGCCGACCAGCGCGAACGACGTCGCGAGCACCGCGACCTCCTGGTGATTGAAGCCGAGATGATCCGACATCGCCTGGGCGACCAGGCTTTCGGCGGCGAACGAGGCGCGGGCCGGCAGCAATGCTGACATGGCGAGCCCAATCATGCCGTCGCGCGCCAGTGAGGTGCATGACAGCAGGGTTCGACGCATTGCCGCGACTACGCCCGACATATGTTGCCCCAGAACGCACAAACCTTAAGACATGATCCGGAAATGAAGAGACCGGTGTTCCCTCACGGCAAACGTTTCGCGTTTATCCGTGGATCATGCCCGAGCAGGACCCGACAGCCCGACGAAGACCCCCCGTCGCGCTCGAATCAATCCAGAATAGTCCCAACCGGACTCGGCGAGTAAGAGTCCAGACCGTGAACGCAGAATCCGCTGTGAAAAAATGCGCCGGTGGTGTGGATTTTACGCGAATTGACTCCGTATTCACGCGGGAGTGCGCTTCAGAAGCGTGATCTGCCAGAGGCATCCGCACATGTCTCGGGTTACGACGGCAGGTGGGCTCCCTCGCCCCGTTCTTACGGGAAGAGGGTTGGGGTGAGGGGCCCTCTCCGCAGATGGGGTGATGGCTGCGCTCGCGGAGATTCCCCTCACCCGGAACCCATCTAACGATGCGTTCCGACCTCTCCCCGCACGCGGGGCGAGGTGAGCCGGCGCCCGCTGATCTAGCGGCCGGTCGAGCCGAAGCCGCCGCTGCCGCGCTCGGTGGACGACAGCACGTCGACCGCAACCAGCTCGGCCCTTGTGACCGGCGCGATCACCATCTGCGCGATGCGCTCGCCGCGCCGGATCGAGAACACCTGCTCGCCGTGATTGATCAGCAGCACGTTGATCTCGCCGCGATAGTCGGCGTCGATCGTGCCGGGCGAGTTCAGCACCGTGACGCCGTATTTGGCGGCGAGCCCGGAACGCGGCCGCACCTGCGCCTCATAGCCCGCCGGCAGCGCGATCGTCAGCCCGGTCGGAACCATCTCGTAGCGCCCGGGCAGCAGCAGCAGCGGCGCCGACCGCGGCACCGCGGCCAACAGGTCGAGCCCGGCGGCGCCATCGGTCTGGTAGATCGGCAGCAACAAATCTGCGCCATGCTGCAATTGGTGGACTTCGACCTTGATGGTGGCGCTCACGATCCGGTTCCTACTTCTCGTGCGATCCGCGACACCAGCGCGGTCGCGACTTCTTCCTTGGTCATGACCGGCCAGGAATCGACGGTGACGTCCTTGCCCTCGCGCGCGAGCAAATGGACGGTGTTGCGGTCGCCGCCCATCACGCCGGTCGCCGGCGAGACGTCGTTGGCGACGATCCAGTCGCAGCCCTTGCGCGCGAACTTGGCCTTGGCGTTCTCGATCAGGTGCTCGGTCTCGGCGGCAAAGCCGATCACCAGCGGCGGCCGCTTCTCCTTCAGCTTGGAAATTGTCGCGAGGATGTCGGGGTTCTCGACCAGTTGCAGCGGCGGCATGCCGGCCGCGGTCTTCTTCAGCTTCTGGCTGCCTTCGGTGGCGACCCGCCAGTCGGCGACCGCGGCGGCAAAGATCGCGACGTCGACCGGCAGCGCCGCCTCGACCCGGTGCAGCATGTCGCGCGCGGATTCCACGTGCATCACCGAGATGCCCTGGGGATCGTCGAGCTCGACCGGCCCGGTCACCAGCACGACCTCGGCGCCGGCGGCGCGCGCGGCAGCCGCGATGGCAAAGCCCTGCTTGCCGGACGAGCGGTTGGCAATGTAGCGGACCGGATCGATCGCCTCGTGGGTCGGCCCGGCGGTGATCAGCACCCGCTTGCCGGCCAGCGGGCGCGGCTGCGGCGGCCGCAGCATGCGCTCGGCGGCGGCGGCGATCTCGACAGGCTCGGCCATCCGCCCGACGCCGGCCTCGCCGGCCTCCGCCATCTCGCCCGCATTGGGGCCGACGGTATGGACGCCGTCGCGGCGCAGCTGCAGCACGTTGCGGCGGGTGGCCGGGTTGTTCCACATCAGCGGGTTCATCGCCGGCGCCAGCAGGATCGGCCGGTTCGCCGCCAGCAAGGTGGCGGTGGCGAGGTCGTCGGCATGGCCCTGCGCCATCTTGGCCATCAGGTCGGCGGTCGCCGGTGCCACCACGATCAGGTTGCAGTCCCGCGCCAGGCGGATATGGCCGGCGTCGAACTCGCTCTCGGCGTCGAACAGGTCGGTATAAACGCGCTCATGCGACAGCGCGCTGGCGGCGAGCGGGGTGACGAACTGCTGGGCCGCCTTGGTCAGCACGCAGCGGACCTGGATGTGCCGTTCCTTGAGCCGCCGGATCAGATCCAGCGCCTTGTAGGCCGCGATCCCGCCGCCGATGATCAGGGTCACCCGGGCCTCGCCGGCCGCGCTGGCGGCCGGCGGCGCGGAGGCTGCGGGCGTGACGGAGCCCGATTTGGGCGCCTCCGCAGGCTCTGTGCCGCCCTCTGCGAGGTCCCGGAGGATGACCCGGACCTCCTCTTCGACCGAGCGCCCGTTTTTGGCGGACCGCAGCCGCAGATAGGACTTCAGCGCGTCGTCGAGTTTGCGGATGGTCAGGCTGGCCATGGCATGCCCCAAGCATGATCCGGAAAAGTGCGAAGCGGTTTTCCGACAAGATCATGCGTATGATAGCGATGCTATCACATGGTGCATGCATTGCAATCAGTGCGCTCGGATGGCGAAAAAGATCGCGATGGAGGCGATCGCAATGACCCAGAGGCCTATGGTCTGCACCCGCTCCTTGCGGGCCTCGGCGCGGGCCATTTCGTCGATCGAATCCGACGACAGCGTGTGGCCCTCCCGCGTCATGGTCTCGAGCTGCTCGAGCACCGTCACGGCGCGGTTGGCAATCGACGGCAAATTGGCAAGGACGCGACCGAGCTCGCCTGCGCCCGAGATTGCGCCCTGGATGCGGCCGGCAGGCCCGAGATTCTGCGTGATCCATTCGCGCACCACCGGGTCGGCGATCTTCCAGATGTCGAGCTTGGGGTCGAAGCCGCGCGCCACGCCCTCGACCACCACCATGGTCTTCTGCAGCAGGATCAGCTCGGGGCGCGTCTGCATGTCGAACAGGCCGGTGACCTCGAGCAGAAGCGTCAGCAGCTTCGCCATCGAGATTTCTTCGGCGGTGCGGTTGTGGATCGGCTCGCCGATGGCGCGGATGGCTTGCGCGAAATTCTCCACCGAGTGGTGGCCCGGCACATAGCCGGCCTCGAAATGCACCTCGGCGACGCGGCGATAGTCGCGGGTGATGAAGCCGAGCAGGATCTCGGCCAGGAAGCGCCGCTCCTTCAGCCCGAGCCGACCCATGATGCCGAAATCCACCGCTACGAGGCGGCCGGCCTCGTCGAGAAACAGATTGCCCGGATGCATGTCGGCATGGAAGAAGCCGTCGCGCAGCGCGTGGCGCAGGAAGCTCTGGATCACCTTGCGGCCGAGATCGGGCAGGTCGACCTGGGCCTGCGCCAGCCGCGCGTGATCGTTCAGCGCAATGCCGTCGATCCATTCCATCGTCAGCACGCTGTGCGCGGTGCGATCCCAATCCACGGTGGGCACGCGGAAGTCCGGATCGTCGCGCGTGTTCTCGGCCATCTCCGACAGCGCGGCCGCCTCCAGCCGCAGATCCATCTCCATCGCGACCGAGCGCGACATCGTGTTGATGACTTCGATCAGGCGCAGTCGCCGTGCCTCGGCGGAATGCGCCTCCGCCTTGTGCGCGACAAAGAAGAAGTCGCTGAGGTCGCGGCGGAAGCGCGCGGCGACGTTGGGCCGGAGCACCTTGACCGCAACCTGCTGCCGCACGCCGTCGCGCTCGACCTCGCCGCGATGCACCTGCGCGATCGAGGCGGCCGCCACCGCCGGCCCGAGATGCACGAAGGCCTGCGATACCGGCCGTTCCAGCGATTGCGTGATGACGGTTTCGGCCTCTTGCTGCGCGAATGGCGGCAGCCGGTCCTGCAGGCTTTCGAGGTCGCGCGCCATCGCGACGCCGACCACGTCGGGCCGGGTGGCGAGGAATTGGCCGAGCTTGAGATAGGCCGGCCCGAGCCGGGTCAGCGCGCGTGACAGCCGCGGCCCTGACTTGGCCGAGCGGCGCTCGATCAGCCGCGCCATCTTCAATGCGAGTTGTCCCGGCGGCGGCACCAGCGCGGGATCGACGACCCCGAACACGCCCTCGCGCGCAAACACGAAACCGGCGCGGGCAAGCCGCGCGATGTGGGTCAGTGCAGAGATCACAAACGCCAGCCCGAATGCAGCGCCACGATGCCGCCGGAGAGGCTCTGCCACTTCACGCGCGCAAAGCCGGCGGCGCCGATCATCTCGGCGAACGCGTTCGGCCGCGGGAATTTGCGGATCGACTCGACGAGATATTGATAGGACTCGGCATCACCGGTGACGGCGCGGCCGAGCGGCGGGATTACCTTGAAGGAAAACAGATCGTAGATCCGGTCGAGGCCGGGCACGTCGACGGTGGAGAATTCCAGGCACAGGAAGCGGCTGCCGGGCTTGAGCACCCGATAGGCCTCGCGCAGCGCCAGCTCGATCTGCGGCACGTTGCGGATGCCGAACGCGATGGTGTAGGCGTCGAACGAACGGTCGGCGAAAGCCAACGCCTCGGCATTGCCCTCGACGAACGACACGCGGTCATCGAGATGCTGTTTGGCGGCGCGCTCGCGGCCGACCGCGAGCATGTCGGTGTTGATGTCGCAGACCGTGGCATGGAAGCCGGCGCCCGCGGCCTTGGCGGCGCGGAACGAGATGTCGCCGGTGCCGCCGGCGACATCGAGCAGCGCGAACGGGCGGTCGCCCTTCGGTGGGTCGAGCGTCGTGATCATGACGTCCTTCCAGGCCCGGTGCAGGCCTGCCGACATCAGATCGTTCATCAGGTCGTAGCGTTGTGCCACGCTGTGAAACACATCGTTCACCAGCGTCTGCTTCTCGCCCAGGGGCACGTCCCTGAAGCCGAAATGGGTGGTTTGATCCGGCCGATCCATCACTCAGAACTCTTACCCTTTTTGGCCCTTTTTGGTCGCGTTTTCGAGCTCGAAGACGCTCCAGCCAAACCATAGCGCGGCGGCCGCAATGGCGCTATCACGTCACTTCCAAAAGGTGAATGCCCGCCATGCCGGAATTACCCGAAGTCGAGACCGTCCGCCGCGGCCTGCAACCGGCCATGGAAGGCTCCAAGATCCTCAAGGCCGAGGCCCGCCGCAAGGATTTGCGATTTCCGTTTCAAAAAGACTTTATCGCCCGCCTCGAAGGCCGGACCATCACCGGGCTCGGCCGCCGTGCCAAATATTTGATGGCGGACCTCAACTCCGGCGACGTGCTGCTGATGCATCTGGGCATGTCGGGCTCGTTCCGCGTGCTGAAGCCGGAAGGCGCGGCGACGCCGGGGCAATTCCACCATCCGCGCAGCGACGATCGCGCGCATGATCACGTCGTGTTCCACATGTCCTCGGGCGCAGCCGTCGTGTTCAACGATCCCAGGCGCTTCGGCTACATGAAGATCATCGCCCGCGACGCGATCGAGGATGAGCCGCTGTTGAAGGGCCTCGGCCCGGAGCCGCTCGGCAATGCGTTCGACGCGGCAATGCTGGCGCGCTCCTGTCACAACAAGAAGACCAGCCTGAAGGCGGCGCTGCTCGATCAGCGCGTGGTGGCGGGACTTGGCAATATCTATGTCTGCGAGGCACTGTTTCGTTCGCATCTGTCGCCGCGGCGATTGGCCGCGACGCTCGCGACCAAGAAGGCCGAGCCGACCGACCACGCCAAACGGCTGGTCGACGCGATCCATTCGGTGCTCAACCAGGCGATCAAGGCCGGCGGCTCCTCGATCAGCGACCATCGCCTGACCAACGGCGATCTCGGCTATTTCCAGCATTCGTTCCAGGTCTACGACCGCGAGGGCGAGTCCTGCCGCACGTCGGGTTGCGAGGGCATCGTCAGGCGCTTTACCCAGAACGGCCGTTCGACGTTCTGGTGCCCCAAGTGCCAGAAGTGACAACCATGCAAGAATAACAACAAAGGGAGTGCGGATCATGGGCGGCAATTGGCGCGATCGCGCCGCGACAAGTTTTCAATGTGAGAAGCAGCCGGCCACCAGCAGCCGCGGCATGGTGGTGAGCAATCATCCGCTGGCATCGAGTGCCGGCGCCGAGATGCTCGCGGCCGGCGGCAATGCGATCGATGCGGCGATCGCCACGTTGTTCACGCTGACCGTGGTCGAGCCGATGATGGTCGGCATCATCGGCGGCGGCATGGCGCATATCCGCCTCGCCGACGGCAGCCACCGCTTCATCGACGGCCAGAGCACGGTGCCGCAGGCGGTGCGGCCGGACACTTACACCTCGAAGCCCGGTTCGGCGCATGACGTGTTCGACACCGTCGGCAACGAGAATTTGAACGGGCCGAAGGCGGTCGCGGTGCCGGGCTCGCTGAAGGCGTGGTGCGAAACGCTGCGTCGCTTCGGCACCATGAGCCTTGCCGACGTCATGCAGCCCGCGATCAAGCATGCCGCGCGCGGCTATGCGGCGACGCCGTACTTGCATGAATGCATCACCGACGGCGCCGAGGAGATGCTGAAGGACAGGCCGATCGCGGCGATCTATCTGCCCGATGGCGCGCCGCTGAAACCCGGCGAGCGCGTGGTGCAGGCCGAATATGCCGAGACCCTGAGATACATCGCCGACCACGGCGACAATGCGCTCTACCAGGGGCCGCTCGGCGATATCCTGGTCGACTACATGACAAAGCACGGCGGCTTCATCGCGCAAGAAGATCTCGCGACCTACAAGACTGTCGAGCGGCAGCCGATCCGCTGTGACTACCGCGGCTGGGAAATCCTCGGGCCGCCGCCGCCGGCGGCGTCAGGCGTGCACATCACGCAGATGCTGAACATCCTCGAAGGTTATGACATCGCGCGGCTCGGCTTCGGCACGGCCCAGACGATCCATTATCTCGCCGAGGTGCTGAAGATCGCCTTTGCCGATCGCGCGGCCGCGAGCGGCGATCCCGCCTATATCAATGTCCCGGTGGAGCGGCTGACCTCGAAGGCCTATGCCGACGAGCGCCGCCGCGCCATCGACCCGGATCGCGCACAGGCGTGGAGTGCCGGCGTCACGCAACTCGAGAGCGCGCACACCACGCACATGACGGCAGCGGATGCGATGGGCAATGTGGTCGCGACCACCCAGACCATCAACAATCTGTTCGGCGCCAAGATCCTGATCCCGGGCCTCGGCACCGTGCCGAACAATTACATGAACCTGTTCGATCCGCGGCCGGGACACGCGCTGTCGCTCGCCGCGGGCAAGCGCGTCACCACCTCGATGTCGCCGATGATGGCGCTGCGCGACGGCAAGCTCGCCTATGCGCTGGGTCTGCCCGGCGGCAAGCGCATCTTCCCGAGCGCGATGCAGGCGCTGATCAATCTGATTGATCACGGCATGGATCTGCAGGAAGCGGTCGAGGCGCCGCGGGTATGGACCGAGGGCAATGCGCTGGAGGTCGAGCAGGCGGTGCCGGAGAGCATCCGCGCCGCGCTGGCAGCGAAAGGCCACAAGGTGCAGGTGGTGCCGACGGTTGCCGGCGGCATGAACGCGATTCAGTTCCATGAGGACGGCACGATGTCGGGCGCAGCCTGCTGGCGCGCCGACGGCACGCCGATCGGCATCGCCGGCGGTCTCGCCCGTGCCGGCGTGCGGTTTGCGTTGAGGTGAAAGGCTCGTAGCCCGGATGGAGCGAAGCGTAATCCGGGACCGGTCGCGCCAGCTGCGAGAGCCGCCCCGGATTACGCTTCGCTCCATCCGGGCTACGGAATTCTACTTCCTGACGCAGATCACGCGCACCACGGCGGCCTTGGCGTCCGCCGATTCGCCCGACGCGGTGACGCCCTGCGCCTTCAGGAAACTGCGCACGGTGTCGGCCGGCACCAGCGCGGCCTGCGCCGGTGGTGCGGCGTTCGCGGGACCTGCAACGATCACCGGCTTCAGCAATGCGATGCCGGCAAACTTGCCGCTGCCGTCGAGCGCCGCTGCGCCGGAAAATCCGAGCGCAGGCGGCGGTGACAGCGCCTGATCGCCGCCGCCGAGTTGCGCGACCGAAGCCTTGAGGCTGCTCGCGGCCGTGCCGCCGCCCTGGTTCTGCGGATCGGCGATCCCCGTGATCTCGAGCGCGGTCTGCGTCGCCTGGCCCGCGATGTCGAGCGGCTTCAGCCCGCGCGCGCCGTAGATGCGCAGCAGCGCGAGATCGTGCTCCTTGTCCTCGGCGACCCGATCGGCATTGCCGTAGCCCGGGATCGTCAGCGCGATGCAGTCGGCGGTCGCCACGCGGTCGGTGACAACAGCGCCGTCGTCGCTGACCACGACGCCGGTGCCATATTCGACGGTCTTGCGCGGCGGCGGACCAGCCTGCACGCCGGACGGAAATGCATTGAAGGCACTCGACATCGCGATAACCACCGGCTCGACGGTGGTTTGCATCGCCTGGTCGTAGAGGATGGTGAGGATGCGGACCTCATCGCCCTTCAAGGTGCCGCGCAGATAGAACTTCTTCAGCCCCTGAAGGCCCGACAGCACGAAAAAATCAGGCTTCACCACGGTGTAATCGATGGTGCGGCCGGCCGGCTCCTTCTTCTCCTGCTCGGCAAGCTTCGCGGTGGTCGGGCTCGCTTCCTTGCGCCGGGTCAAGAGCACCTGGACCGTGCCGGTCGGCGAGGTCCATCTGGCGCCGGAGGCATCGCTGGTGAGCTGCGGCACCAGTTTTGTCGGAATGCCGAGCCGCGCCCCGGTGGCAGGCTCGGTGACGATCCGCCAGCCGACGCTTTCCTGCTTCCGCCGCGCGGTGTCGGCGAGCACGCCGCGCTCCTGCGGGTTCAGCACCCCGGTCGGCTTGCCGCCGCGGTTCTTCTGGAATTCCTTGATCGCATTGACCATGCGCTCGCTGACGTCGCCTGATATCGCGCCGTTATATTCGCCGACCCAGGCGAGGTCGGATTGTAGCGCCAGCCTTTCGGCCTGCGCCATTGCGTTGGCGGTATCCTCCGGCTTTTGCAACGCGGGGCGAACCGGCACCGTGGTCACCGTCTTCGGCTTGGCCCCGGCCGTGGTCGGCGGCGTCAACTGGGCGTTCGCCGCGCCGATCATCGCGACCATCAATGTTGCCGAAAGCACCAATCTCATGACAAATCCGGGGAAATGACTGAAACCATTGACGTCGACGCAATTAAGCACATCTGCTTGGTCGGCAACAACCGCGCTCCGGTTCAGGTTTCAACCCTCATCCCCGCGCAACGGCTTTGCCGTTGTCGCTGGAGGAGCGGCGTGAGCCGCGTCTCGAAGGATGAGGTCACAGATGGGGCCTTCATGGTTCGAGACGCGCGTGCCGCGCTCCTCACCATGAGGGGATACGGGTAGGACTGATGAGACAATGCTGAGTGCTGACGAGCTCGAACGTTATGCCCGCCACATCGTGCTGCGCGAGGTGGGCGGTCCCGGCCAGAATGCGCTGAAGCAGGCGTCGGTGCTGGTGATCGGCGCCGGCGGCCTCGGCGCGCCGGTGCTGATGTATCTGGCCGCCGCCGGCGTCGGCCGGCTCGGCGTGATCGATGACGATATCGTCTCGCTCTCCAATCTGCAGCGCCAGATCATCCATACGACATCCGACATCGGCCAGCGCAAGGTCGACAGCGCGGCGGCGCAAATCCACGCGCTCAATCCGCATGTGATGTTCGAGGCGCATCCGATGCGGCTCACCGCCGACAATGCAATGGCGCTGATTGCGAACTACGATCTGGTGCTCGACGGCTCCGACAATTTCGAGACCCGCTATCTCGTCGCCGATGCCTGCTTCCTCGCGAAGCGGCCGCTGATCACGGCGGCACTCGGACAGTTCGACGGTTCGCTGACCACGATCCGCGCGCACGAGAAGAATGCGGAAGGCGAGTTCAACCCGACCTATCGCTGCCTGTTTCCGGAGGCGCCGCCGCCGGGCACGGTGCCGGCCTGCGCCGAGGCCGGCGTGATGGGCGCGCTCGCGGGCGTCTTGGGATCGATGATGGCGCTGGAGGCGATCCGCGAGATCGTCGGCTTCGGCGAGGGCCTGGTCGGCCGCCTGCTGATGGTGGACGCGCGCGCAATGCGGTTCGAAACCCTGCGCTACGCGCGCGACCCGCAGAACCCGCTCAACGGTGATGCGCCAGTCATCACCGATCTGAGCGGGCATGTAGTCAGTTAGGACGCCTTTGCGGGCTTCTCGCTGTCCATGTGCCGCAGGTGCTCCTCCGGATAGCGTCCGCCGGCGGCGGCGCCGGGCGGAAATGCCTCTGCCAGTGCGGCAAGATGCGCCGCGGTCAGCTTCACATCGAGCGCGCCGCGCGCCTCGGTCAGCCGCTCGCGCCGCCGCGCGCCGACCAGCGGCACGATGTCCTTGCCTTGCGCCGCGACCCAGGCAATCGCGACCTGCGCCGGAGAGGCGCCGATCTCGCCGGCGATGGCGCGCAGCCGATCGGCGAGCGCGAGGTTGGTGTCGATATTGCCGGCCTGGAAGCGCGGGCTCAGCAGGCGGAAATCCTTCTCGCCGCCGCGGTCCTTCGACCAGTGCCCGCTGATCAGCCCGCGCGCCAGGACGCCATAGGCGGTGATGCCGATGCCGAGCTCGCGGCAGGTCTTGAGAATGTCGGTCTCGATGCCGCGCGAGATCAGCGAATATTCGATCTGCAGGTCGGCGATCGGGTGCACCCTGTGGGCGCGGCGGATGGTGTCGGAGCCGACCTCTGACAGCCCGATATGTGTGATCCAGCCGGCCTTGATCATGTCGGCCATCGCGCCGACCGTGTCCTCGATCGGCACATTGGGATCGAGCCGCGCCGGGCGGTAGATGTCGATGTGATCGACGCCGAGCCGCTGCAGCGAATAGGCGACGAAGTTCTTCACGGCGACCGGACGGCTGTCATAGCCGTGAAAGCCGTAATTGCGATCACGCAGCGCGCCGAACTTGACGCTGATCACGAGATTGTCGCGGCTGCGGCTCTTCAGCGCCTCGCCGATCAGCATCTCGTTGTGGCCCATGCCGTAGAAGTCGCCGGTGTCGAGCAGCGTGATGCCGGCGTCGAGCGCGGCATGGATGGTGGCGATGCTCTCGCTCCGGTCGGTCGGGCCGTAGAAGTCGGACATGCCCATGCAGCCGAGGCCGATCTGCGAAACTGTGGGGCCGGTGGAACCGAGTTTGCGTATGTCCATGGTGGTGCTCCCTGGGAGGTCGCGGCAGATGATCCGCCGCCAAAATGACGCGGCTGATATGGGCCCCTACCGCTTTTGGGATAAGCTGGACAATCGAGAATGGGTTGTTCACTATATCGAACAATGCAGGATTTCGACCTTCGCGACCTCGACGCCTTCGTGGCGGTGGCGCGCACCCGCAATTTCCGGCGTGCGGCGCTGGAGAGCCGCGTCTCGGTTTCGAGCCTCAGCCAGCGCCTGCGCGACATGGAGGAGCGGCTCGGCGTCCGCCTGATGAACCGCACCACCCGCAGCGTCGCGCTGACCGAGGCCGGCGAACTGCTGCTCGCCCGCGTCGCACCGGCCATGGTCAATGTCGCCGATGCGATCGCCGAGGTGCGTGGTCTGCGCGCCGAGCCGTCGGGGCGGCTGCGCATCAACGCACCGCCGCCTGCCGTCGATCTGGTGCTGGCGCCGATGATCGCGCCGTTCCTCGCCAGATATCCGCAGGTCGACCTCGACCTCGTCGCCGAGAGCGCGTTCGTCGACATCGTCGCGCAGGGCTTCGATGCCGGCGTGCGCTACGGCGAGCATCTGGCGCAGGACATGGTGGCGGTTCCACTCGGCGCGCCGCAGCGCTACGCGGTGGTGGCGTCGCGTGATTACGTCGCAAAGCACGGCCGGCCGATGCAGCCGAAGGATCTGCTGGCGCATGCCTGCATCCGCAGCCGCTTCAGCAACGGCCTGATGTTCGACTGGGAGTTCGAGAAGAACGGCCGCGTGGTGAAGATTTCGCCGCCGGCCAAGCTGACCGCGACCCATCTCGGCCTCGCGCTGCGCGCGGTCCATGACGGCGTCGGCTACTGGGCGACGTTCGAAGGCTATGTCCGCTACGGCGTCAAATCCGGCGCGCTGATCAGCGTGCTGGATGACTGGTGCCCGCCGTTCGACGGGCCGTTCCTGTATTATCCGAGCCGGCGCCAGCCGCCGCCGGCACTCGCCGCCTTCGTGTCGTTCGTCGCCGATTGGCGCAAGCAGGCGCGGAAGAAGAAATAGGGCGCTGCTACCGCATCGCCGGGACGATACCTCATGCGTGATTGCCGCCGTGGCTGCATCCCGCTACCTTCCCCGGCCGCGCCGGCTCCTTTGCATGGGGTTGTTTTCGCTGTTTTGATAGCCGGGGCCTTTGCGGCAGGAACTCCCTTCCCCTTCCCCCTGAAAGGGGGAAGGTCGGGATGGGGGTCAGCCGGCTCTGTCGAGCAAAGCGACCTCCCCTTCTCAAGGGGAGGTTAGGCATGAGGCGGTTGCCTTTATCCGTATCAGAAGCGCCTTACAGCATGCTCGGCAGCACGCGATCCGGCGGCTTGTGGGCGTCGAGGAAGGTTCGGATATTGATGATCACCTTCTCGCCCATCTCGACGCGGCCTTCGATGGTGGCCGAGCCCATATGCGGCAGCAGCGTCACTTTGCCGGCCCTGGCGAGCCGCACCAGCTTCGGATTGACCGCGGGCTCGTGCTCATAAACGTCGAGGCCGGCGCCGCCGACATCGCCGGCTTCGATCAGCTTGATCAGCGTGTCCTCGTCGATCACCTCGCCGCGCGCGGTGTTGACGATATAAGCCTCTTTCCGGATCAGCTTGAGCCGCCGCGCCGACAGCAGGTGATAGGTTGCCGGCGTGTGCGGGCAGTTCACCGAGATGATGTCCATCCGCGCCAGCATCTGGTCGAGGCTTTCCCAATAGGTCGCGCCGAGTTCGTCGGCGATCACGGGCGCCACCGGACGGCGGTTGTGATAGTGGATCTGCAGGCCGAAGGCGCGGGCGCGACGTGCCACGGCCTGGCCGATGCGGCCCATGCCGATGATGCCGAGCCTTTTCCCGCCGATGCGATGGCCGAGCATCCAGGTCGGCGACCAGCCCGCCCAATGCTGCTTGCCTTCGGTCAGGATCGAGGCACCCTCGATCATGCGGCGCGGCACCGCCAGGATCAGCGCCATGGTCATGTCGGCGGTGTCCTCGGTCAGCACCTTCGGCGTGTTGGTCACCGTGATGCCGCGGGCATGCGCGGCCGCCACATCGATATTGTCGACGCCGTTGCCGAAATTGGCGATCATCTTCAGCTTGCAGTCGGGCTGGTTGATCACGTCCTCGCGGACCATGTCGGTCACGGTCGGCACCAGCACGTCGGCAGTCCTCGCCGCCTCCGCGATCTGTTCCGGCGTCATCGGCGTGTCGTCGAGATTCAGTCTGGCGTCGAACAGCTCGCGCATCCGGGTCTCGATCGAGTCCGGCAGCTTGCGGGTGACGACGACGAGAGGCTTTTTCTTCACCGACATGTCCTGCTTTCAGGAGGCGCGCGGCTCGCCAAAAACCGAGCCGTTGAGGCCTCATTAACCCGGTTGTTCGACACTGCTGATAGCCGCGCTGTCCCGGCGTTTCCTTCGCGTTTCCTAGGGTTCCCCGATACATGCCCCGGCTTTCGTCAGGGGAAATTCGGGTGTTCTGGCTCTTAAGGCGTTCCGTCCTCTCTAGCAGAAGGCCGGGCCAAGACAAGAACCACTCGGATCCGTGCGGGCAGGGAACGGCGCAGGCGCTGGAAGCCTTCGGGCATGGATTTGGGTTGCAGCTCGCCGAATGCGGGTTGAGCATCTCGGCAGGAGACGAGTTGATGGTCTGGCGTTTCGGTTCATTGGTGGCGCTGGTCGGAAGCATGCTGAGTGCGTCGGTCAGCCCCGGACATACCGCCAAGGATTTGAGCCCCACCACCAGCGGCCTGCCGATTCCCCGCTATGTCAGCCTGAAATCCGACCATGTGAACGTCAGGGCAGGCCCGACCAAGGACAACGACGTCGCCTGGGTCTACACCCGCTCGGGGCTGCCGGTCGAAATCACCGCCGAGTTCGAGAACTGGCGCCGGGTGCGCGATTCGGAAGGCGCCGAAGGCTGGGTCTATCACTCCCTGCTGTCCGGTCGCCGCACGGCCGTCGTCACCATGAAGAACAAGGACGATCTGGCCTCGCTGTACGACCGGCCCGACGCCACCAGCGCGATCGCGGCGCGCCTGCAGGCCGGCGTCGTCGCGCAGGTCAAGAAATGCGCCAACAACTGGTGCCGGGTCACCGGCAACGGCTTCGACGGCTGGATCGAGCAGCAGCGCCTCTGGGGCGTCTACGCCGACGAGAAGGTGGACTGACGCGCAGCGTCATTCCGGAGCGATGCGTTTAGCATCGAACCCGGAATCTCGAGATTCCCCGATGCGCAAGTGCGCATCTGAGGTCTGGTGCTGGCGCACCATCCCGGAATGACGACGTCTACGAAATGAAAATGGCCGGACACGAGCCCGGCCATCACAACTCAAATCGACGATAAGACGGTTCAGCGCTTCTTGCGCAGCCGCACTACCATGTCGACGCGGGAGATCTCGTAGCCATCCGGCACGTCGGGCATCTTCGACAGCACGAGGTTCGGGTCGGGAATGTCGACCAGCTCGTGGTTGTGCTCGAGGTAGAAGTGGTGATGGGTCGACACGTTGGTGTCGAAATAGGTCTTGGTGCCGTCGACGCTGACCTGGCGCAGCAGGCCGGCATCGGTCAGCTGGTTGAGCGTATTGTAGACGGTCGCCAGCGACACCGGAACCTTGGCCAGCGTGGCTTCCTCGTACAGCATTTCAGCGGTCAGGTGGCGGGCGCCCTTGCCGAACAGCAGCCAGCCGAGCGCCATGCGCTGTCGGGTCGGCCGGAGACCGGCAGACTGCAGCATCTCGTTGACGTCGTGCCACGGGCAACCGGTCAAGGCAGGGTGGTGCCCAGCGCCCCGGGCAGCCGGGTGCACGGCATCGTCGTTCACAGCCGGTATTTCCTCGTTCATATCCACTCTATGCACCTAACTCAGGCAATATTCCTCATAAATATAAAAAGGATGCCTATCAGATGCAAGTTTTTCGCAACTAGAACGAATCCAAGCTGCGGTAGAAACCTATGGGATGACGGTCATTTATCATCGGAATGCCGCTTTGCCGCCCAGTTGGCCCTATGTTAGAGAGCGCGCGGACCACATATGCGCTTTCGGCAGAGATAGCAGGCCGGCGGCGTACCCAGGTAGCGCCAAGATGCGGGACAAGATATTTCAGTTCCCGTGGGTAGATTAAGGTCCGACCAAGCAAAAGCGCTTCATCGGGACATCAGAGGTGGATAGAGGATGCTGGATCGGCGCGGCGGTTATGAATACGAGGATTTGCTGGCTTGCGGGCGGGGCGAGCTGTTCGGTCCCGGCAACGCCCAGTTGCCGCTGCCGCCGATGCTCATGTTCGATCGGATCAGCGATATCTCCGAGAATGGCGGCGAGTTCGGCAAGGGGCTGGTGCGCGCCGAGCTCGAGGTGAAACCGGATCTCTGGTTCTTCGGCTGCCATTTCAAGAACGATCCGGTGATGCCGGGCTGCCTCGGCCTCGATGCCATGTGGCAAATGGTCGGCTTTTACCTCGGCTGGATCGGTGGCGAAGGTCGGGGCCGCGCGCTCGGCCTCGGCGAGCTGAAGTTCTCCGGACAGGTGCTGCCGCACGCGCGCAAGGTTGTGTACAACATCGACATCAAGCGCGTGATGCGGTCAAAGCTCGTGCTTGGAATTGCCGATGGGTGGCTTTCCATGGACGACGAGATTATTTATCGCGCCAAGGACTTGAAGGTCGGATTGTTCAAGCAGGGTACGGCGCCGTCTTGAGCGGGATCATGACGCGGCAACATAAAGGCAGGGCGAGGCGAACATGAGGCGGGTTGTCATCACGGGGATGGGCATTGTCTCATCCATCGGTAACAACACCCAGGAAGTGCTTGCGAGCCTCTACGAGGCGAAGTCGGGCATTTCGCGCGCGGAGAAGGCTGCGGAACTCGGCTTCCGTTCGCAAGTTCACGGCGCGCCGACACTCAATCCCGCCGAGGTGATCGATCGCCGCGCGATGCGCTTCCTTGCCGAAGGCGCCGCCTGGAATCACGTTGCGATGGAGCAGGCGATCCGCGATTCCGGTCTCGAGGAGAACGAGGTCTCCAACGTCCGCACCGGCATCATCATGGGATCCGGTGGACCGTCGACGCGCACGCTGGTGGAGGCCGCCGACATCGCGCGCGCCAAGGGCCCGAAGCGCGTCGGTCCGTTCGCGGTGCCGAAGGGCATGTCGTCGACAGCGTCGGCGACGCTCGCGACCTGGTTCAAGATCAAGGGCGTGAACTACTCGATCTCCTCGGCCTGCGCGACGTCGAACCACTGCATCGGCAACGCCTATGAGACGATCCAGATCGGCAAGCAGGACGTCATCTTCGCCGGCGGCTGCGAGGAGCTCGACTGGACGCTGTCGGTGCTGTTCGACGCCATGGGCGCCATGTCCTCGAAATACAACGATACGCCGGCGACGGCCTCGCGCCCCTACGACATCAGCCGCGACGGTTTCGTGATCGCCGGCGGCGCCGGCGTCGTGGTGCTGGAAGAGCTCGAGCACGCCAAGGCGCGCGGCGCGCGGATTTACGGCGAGGTCGTCGGCTATGGCGCGACCTCGGACGGATACGACATGGTGGCGCCGTCAGGCGAGGGCGCCGAGCGCTGCATGCGCATGGCGATGTCGACGGTGAACACGCCGGTCGACTACATCAATCCGCACGCCACCTCGACGCCCGCCGGCGATCCGCCGGAGATCGAGGCGATCCGCAAGGTGTTCGGCACCGGCGACAAATGCCCGCCGATCTCGGCGACCAAGGCGCTGACGCGGCCATTCGCTCGGCGCCACCGGTGTGCAGGAGGCGATCTACTCGCTCTTGATGCTCAACAACGGCTTCGTCTGCGAGAGCGCGCACATCACCGAGCTTGATCCGGCATTCGCCGACATGCCGATCGTGCGCAAGCGCATCGACAACGCCAAGCTCGGCACCGTGCTGTCGAATTCGTTCGGCTTCGGCGGTACCAATGCCACGCTGGTGTTCAAGCGGCTTGATGCCTGATCCGGTTTCCATCTCCTCTCGCCCACGGCGCGGCGCCCGCGGGACGCGAGTGGGGACATTGCAACGATCCGAAATGGGGTGCGCATGATTATCGAACCGCGCGTGCGAGGCTTCATCTGCACGACGGCGCATCCGGTCGGTTGCGCCACCAACGTCCGCGAACAGATTGCCTATGTCCTCAAGCAGGGCCCGGTTGCCGACTGCCCGAAGCGGGTCGCCGTGCTGGGCTGCTCAACGGGCTATGGTCTTGCGAGCCGCATCGTCGCGACCTTCGCCGGCGGCGCCGATACGATCGGCGTGTCGCTGGAGCGCGAGCCTTCGGAAAAAAGAAGCGCCAGCGCCGGCTGGTACAACAATCGCGCCTTCGAGATCGAGGCCGAGAAGATCGGACGGTCGCCGCTCACGCTGGAGGGGGACGCCTTCTCCGACGAGCTGAAGAAGGACTTCATCGAGCGCGTGCGCGAAAAATTCGACCAGCTCGATCTGCTGGTCTACAGCATGGCCGCGCCGGTCCGGACCGATCCGGACACCGGCAAGACCTATCGCTCGGTGATCAAGCCGCTCGGCGCCCCGGTCGAGATCAAGACGCTCGACACCGAGACCGGCGAGGTGTTCCAGACCACGCTCGAGCCGGCGAACGAAGAGCAGACCGCGGCGACCGTCGCGGTGATGGGCGGCGACGACTGGAAGCGCTGGATCGATCAGCTCGCCGATGCCGGCGTGCTGGCGCCGGGCTTCCGCACGCTCAACTACACCTATATCGGCAGCGAGCTGACCTGGCCGATCTACTGGAACGGCACGCTCGGCCGCGCCAAGGTCGATCTCGACAGCAAGGCGGAAGCGATCCGCGGCCGGCTCGGTGCGGAAGCCGCCCGCGTCGTCGCGCTGAAGGCCGTGGTCACTCAGGCGAGTTCGGCCATTCCGGTGGTGCCGCTCTATGGCACCGTGCTGTTCAAGGTGATGAAGCAGCTCGGCCTGCATGAAGGCTGCATCGAGCAGATCGACCGCCTGTTCCGCACCCGTCTCGGCAAGGACGTCGCGCTCGATGACGCGCAGCGCATCCGGGTCGATGACTGGGAGCTCTCGCCGGAAGTGCAGACCGAAGTATCGCGGCGCTGGCCGCTGCTCACCACCGAGACGCTCGGCGAATTGGCCGATCTCGGCGAATACAAGAGCCAGTTCCTGCGCCTGTTCGGCTTCGGTATCGACGGCGTCGACTATAGCCAGGACGTCGATCCGCGCGTGGTGCCGGGTTAGGCCGTTCGGAAAACCCCTGCTTCGTAGCCCGGATGGAGCGAGGCGCAATCCGGGGACTTCTTTCGCAGAGGGATTATCCCGGATTACGCTGCGCTTCATCCGGGCTACGCGACGACAAGCTCACCCCGCCGCGATCTTCTCTGCGCGCTGGAACGCGGGCCGCGCCACGCAGCGGTCGATATAAGCGTCGAACGACGGCCGCGGCGGCACCATCTTGAACACCCGCACCGCAAAGTTCAGCCCCGCGCCGATCGCGATGTCGGCGGCGGAGAACTGGTCGCCGAGGATCCACGGCCCCTTCTGCAATTCGGCGTCGAGCACGTCGAACACCTGTGCCGCACTGCCCCATGATGCGGTGCTGGCCGGCACTTCGAGCTTGGTGAAGAGCTGGATCAGCGCCGGCTCGATGCAGCTCGGCGAGAAGAACAGCCACTGCAGATAGCGTGCGCGCTTCGGGTCGGTGGCGGCCGGCGCGAGTTTCGTCTCGGGATAGCGGTCGGCGATGTAGGCGCAGATCGCCGCCGCCTCGGCGAGCTCCGCCGCGCCGTCGGTCAGTGCAGGCACCTTGCCCATCGGATTGATCCTGAGAAAGTCGGGCGACTTCTGCGCGCCGGTGCTGATGTCGGTCAGCACCCGTTCGTAGGGCAGGCCGGATTCTTCCAGCAGCCAGATCGCGGAGAACGAGCGCGAGCGCGGCGACCAGTACAGCTTGATCATGGATTAGCCTCCGACATCCGGTTTGGTTTCTTATCTTCAAGACAAGGAGCTCCGCGAAGGGTCTCGCGGAGCTTCAAATCTAACGCAGCTGTTCGCACCCAGCGAGCCTTACCGGCTCATACCCCGAGCGTGCCGGCCTTGGCTGCGGCATAGCGCTCGGCCACCGCTTTCCAATTCACGGTGTTCCACCACGCCTTGAGGTAATCGGGCCGGCGGTTCTGGTAGGTCAGATAGTAGGCATGCTCCCAGACGTCGTTGCCGAGCAGCGCGCGCTTGCCGTCCATGATCGGGTTGTCCTGGTTCGGCCGTGTCTCGATCGCGAGCTTGCCGTCCTTGCTGACCGTGACGAACACCCAGCCGGAGCCGAACACGCGGCCGCCGGCGGCGTTGAAATCGGTCTGGAATTTCTCCATGCCGCCGAGGTCACGATCGATCGCGGCCAGCACTTCGCCGTCCGCCTTGCCGCCGTTCGGTCCCATGATCTGCCAGAACATCGTGTGGTTGGCGTGGCCGCCCATGTTGTTGCGCACGCCGGTGCGGATCGCCTCCGGCACGCTGCCGAGATTGGCGAGCACCTCGATGACGGGCTTCTCGGCGATCTGCGGATTGTCCTTGGCGAAAGTGTTGAGGTTGGTGACGTAGGCCTGATGATGCCGGTCGTGATGGATCTCCATCGTCCTGGCATCGATGTGGGGCTCCAGCGCGTCGGTCGGATAGGCCAGCGGATCGATCTTGAACGGTCCGGCCGGAGCCTGCGTCGCGGCCTGCGCGAATGCTGCGCGCGACGAGGCGGCGGGCCGCGGCGATGCCGGCTGTTGCAATGATCAAGTGGCGTCGGGACATCGAGGGCATCGTCATTCTCCATGCTGGTAAGCGTCCTGATGTTAGGCGCAACTTGTGAACGGGTTCCAACAGTGTCGGTCACAATGCCGGGTCAAAACCGCGCACGCCGATCAGCGGGGATTGAGTTGCGTTCGATCTCAAAAGCAAAAGGGCGGCCACTTGGGCCGCCCTTTCGTCATGATCAGTTCGCAGTCGGTTTGGCTTACTCGCCGGCGGCTTCGCGCGGCGCCGGGGCTTCGCTCTTCTGCTTGGCCTCGAGGTCCTCGCCGGTCTCCTGGTCGACCGCCTTCATCGACAGGCGGGTCTTGCCGCGGTCGTCGAAGCCGAGCAGCTTGACCTTGACCTTGTCGCCTTCCTTGACGACGTCGGAGGTCTTCTGCACGCGGTTGGCCGCGAGCTGGCTGATGTGGACGAGGCCGTCCTTGGCGCCGAAGAAGTTCACGAACGCGCCGAACTCCATCACCTTGACGACGGTGCCCTCGTAGATCTGGCCGACCTCCGGATCGGAGGCGATCGACTTGATCCACTTGATCGCAGCCTTCATCGCCTCGCCGTCATTGGAGGCCACCTTCACGGTGCCGTCGTCCTCGATGTTGACCTTGGCGCCGGTCTTCTCGACGATCTCGCGGATCACCTTGCCGCCGGTGCCGATCACTTCGCGGATCTTGTCGGTGGCGATCTTGAAGGTCTCGATGCGCGGCGCGTATTCGCCGAGCTCGGCACGGGCCGCGGTCAGGGCCTTGGACATCTCGCCCAGGATGTGGATGCGCCCTTCCTTGGCCTGGCCAAGCGCAACCTTCATGATCTCCTCGGTGATGCCCTCGATCTTGATGTCCATCTGGAGCGAGGTGATGCCCTGGTCGGTGCCGGCGACCTTGAAGTCCATGTCGCCGAGATGATCCTCGTCGCCGAGGATGTCCGACAGCACCGCGAAGCGCTGACCTTCGAGGATCAGGCCCATGGCGATGCCGGCGGTCGGCCGCTTCAGCGGCACGCCGGCGTCCATCAGCGACAGCGAGGCGCCGCAGACCGAGGCCATCGAGGACGAGCCGTTCGACTCGGTGATCTCCGAGACCACACGGATCGTGTACGGGAACTCGTGGTGCGGCGGCAGCACCGGATGGATCGCGCGCCAGGCGAGCTTGCCGTGGCCGATCTCGCGGCGCTTGGTGCCGCCGAGGCGACCGGTTTCACCGACCGAGTAAGGCGGGAAGTTGTAGTGCAGCAGGAAGGTTTCCTTGTAGGTCCCCGACAGCGCGTCGATGTACTGCTCGTCCTCGCCGGTGCCGAGCGTGGTCACCACCATCGCCTGGGTCTCACCGCGGGTGAACAGCGCCGAGCCGTGGGCGCGCGGCAGCACGCCGGCTTCGGCGATGATGTTGCGCACGGTCTTGACGTCGCGGCCGTCGATGCGCTTGCCGGTGTCGAGGATGTTCCAGCGAACGATCTTGGCTTCCAGCTCCTTGAACACGGCGGCGACCCGGAGCTTGTCGTATTTCGGCTCCTGGCCTTCCGGGAAGAAGTGCGCCAGCACCTTCTCCTTGACGGCGCCGACCGCGGCATAGCGTTCCTGCTTGACCGGGATCGCATAGGCCTTGCGCAGCTCCTGCTCGGCGATGCCGAGCATCTCCTTCTCGATCTCGGAATTGTCGATCGTGGTGACTTCGCGCGGCTCCTTGGCGGCCTTCTCGGCGAGCTCGATGATCGCGTTGATCACGGGCTGGAAGTGGCGGTGGCCGAACATGACCGCGCCGAGCATCACGTCTTCGTTGAGCTCCTTGGCTTCCGATTCGACCATCAGCACGGCGTCGGCGGTGCCGGCGACGACGAGGTCGAGCTGGGTCTCGGTCATCTCGTCGAGCGTCGGGTTGAGCACGTATTCGTCATTGGCGAAGCCGACGCGCGCAGCGCCGATCGGGCCCTTGAACGGTGCGCCCGACAGCGTCAGGGCGGCGGAGGCGGCGACCAGCGAGACGATGTCCGGATCGTTCTCCATGTCGTGCGACAGCACGGTGACGATCACCTGGGTCTCGTTGCGCCAGCCGTCGACGAACAGCGGACGGATCGGGCGGTCGATCAGGCGGGAGACCAGCGTCTCCTTCTCGGTCGGACGGCCTTCGCGTTTGAAATAGCCGCCGGGAATGCGGCCCGCGGCGTAGGTCTTTTCCTGATAGTCGACCGTGAGCGGCAGGAAGTCGACGCCCTCGCGCGGCGCCTTCGCCGCGACGACGGTGGCGAGCACCACGGTCTCGCCATAGGTCGCCATCACGGCGCCGTCGGCCTGGCGGGCGATCTTGCCGGTTTCAAGTTTGAGGGGACGTCCACCCCAGTCGATCTCGACGGAATGCGAATTGAACATTTCGGTTTCTTTCATGGTTTCACGAAAGCACGGCGGCCCGAAGCACAAAGACCATGCCAAGACGGCGAGACACTGATGCGCTTGGTGCGATCAGCATCCGGCGATCCTGCCATGGTCCCTGGATTTCGGATGGCGTCCATCCTTTCGGTCATCTGGGCATCTTGCCCGGTCCAGCGGCCGGATTGCTGCTGGACGCTAGTGTGCATGGCGATCGCCATGCGGTTGCGCATGATCATCTTTCGACAATTCGAAAGCCCGAGTTCACGGACGACCATGCGAAAACGCGCGCGAACCTCGCGCGCGTGCTTCTCAAATCAACGACGGATGTTGTGCTTTTCGAGCAGCGCCTTGTACCGCGCCTCGTCCTTGCGCTTGATGTAGTCAAGCAGGGAGCGACGCGTCGACACGAGCTTCAGGAGGCCGCGGCGTGAATGGTTGTCCTTCACATGGCTCTTGAAGTGCTCGGTGAGGTTATTGATGCGTTCCGACAGGATCGCGACCTGAACCTCGGGCGAGCCGGTGTCGCCGGCTTTGGTGGCATTCGTCTTGATGACTTCCGCTTTGCGTTGCGCGGTAATCGACATCGTCAGTTACTTTCATTGTTGCGAGCCGGACCGGCAGTCAGTCCGTTCAGGTTGAACACGCGCTTGGGGATGAGTTCGCCATTGCCAATTTCGGCAAGCGCGAGAAGTCGGCCTGCCACCGTGACATAGACTGTGCCGCTCGTATTGGGCGCATCCCGTCCGCGCAACAAAACGGCCTGGCCCCTGTGGAGCCTTGCCGCATCAGCCCGTGTGACGGCCAGTGCCGGGATGTCGTCCAGCGCGGTCTCAACGGGCAAAAGCGCGTCGGCGAGGCTGCCCTCGCCAGACGCGGCTCTATTGCACAAAGCCTCCAACTGTTCCAGCGGAATCATGTCCGCTTCGGTAAACGGACCGACCAGGGTCCGCCGCAGGGCGCAGATATGGCCGAAACAGCCCAGAATCCGGCCCATATCGCGGGCCAGGGCCCGGACATAGGTTCCCTTGCCGCACTCGGCCTCGAACACGGACTGGCCGTTATCTCCATGTTCTACAAGGGTTAATTCGTGAATTTCGACCGGGCGGGGCTTCAGTTCCACGGTCTCGCCGTCGCGCGCCAGATCGTAGGCCCGCTCACCCTGGACCTTGATCGCCGAATATTGCGGCGGGATCTGCTCGATGACCCCGGTGAAGCGCGGCAGCAGCTCGCGGATCGAAGCGGCGGTCGGCCGGTTCTCGCTGGTCCGGACCGGCCGGCCCTCGGTGTCGTCGGTGTCGCGCTCCTCGCCCCAGGCCACCGTGAAGCGATAGCGCTTGCGGCCGTCCATCACGAACGGCACGGTCTTGGTGGCTTCGCCGAGTGCGATCGGCAGGCCGCCGGAGGCGAGCGGATCGAGGGTGCCGGCATGGCCGGCGCGCTTGGCCTGGAACAGGCGCTTGAGCACGGCGACCGCCTGGGTCGAGGTCATCCCGATCGGCTTGTCGAGCACCACCCAGCCATGGACGTCGCGCTTGTCGCGGCGCGGCTGCTGGTTCTGCTTGCCCTGCTTCTGGCGCGGGTCGTTGTTGGTGCGGCGCGCATCGTCGCTGCGCTGCCCGGCAAAGGCATCCCGCTCAGCGTCGCGCGCGGCGGCATCCTTCGCGTCGATAACGCTGTTGGTCGTCATCACAGTCATTCCTCGTCGTCCGAATCGGGTGCAAGGTCTCGCTGCACCGCAGGTGTCCGCAATAGTTTCTCGATGCGCTCCGCCTCGTCGAACCGCTCGTCGACGCGGAAGCGAATGTCGGGTGCAAATTTCAGGTTGACGCGATGCGCGATCTCGCCGCGAAGGAACTTCTTGTTGCGCTCGAGCGCCGCGATCACCGTGTCGGTGTCGCGGCCGCCGAGCGGCATCACATAGATCGTCGCGAGCTTCAGGTCCGGCGACATACGCACCTCGGGAACGGTGATGATGTGGCCTTCGAGATCGGGATCGTGGACCTCACCCTGCGACAGAATCCCGGCAACCGCATGGCGAACCGTTTCACCGACGCGCAGCTGACGTTGTGAGCCGCCGGGGCCGGAACTCTTCTTTTGACGGGGCATGACCTTTTTCCAAAACCGTAGCGCCCGCAGGCCGTGGCCGCGGGCATCAATGTCCTGACTTTGCTTTCAATCGGGCAATGCGCGGGTGGCCAGACCAAAGTCCGGCCACACCGTCGCATCTTCAGCTAAATGGACCCAACGCTTAGTAAGATCTGCGCTTCGTAAGATTTGGACTTACAGAGAGCGCTGGATCGTTTCGATGCGGTAACACTCGATCACGTCGCCGACACGCATGTCGCCGTAGTTCTCGAATGCCATGCCACACTCCTGGCCGGCGACCACTTCCTTCACTTCATCCTTGAAGCGCTTCAGCGTCGACAGCTTGCCTTCGTGCACCACGACGTTGTCGCGGATCAGGCGAACGTTGGCGCCGCGTTCCACGGTGCCGTCGGTGACGCGACAACCCGCGACCTTGCCGACCTTGGAAATGTTGAACACTTCCAGAATCTGCGCGTTGCCCAGCATGGTTTCGCGCAGCGTCGGCGCGAGCAGGCCGGACATCGCCTTTTTGATGTCATCCACCAGGTCGTAGATGATGTTGTAATAGCGGATCTCGATGCCGTTGCGCTTCGCCGCGGCGGCCGCTTCCTTGTTGGCGCGGACCGAGAAGCCGATGATAGCGGCGTTGAAGCCTTCCGCCAGCGTGACGTCGGACTCCGAGATGCCGCCGACGCCGGCATGCAGGATGCGGGCGGCGACTTCGTCGGTGCCGAGCTTCTCCAGCGAGCCCAGGATCGCTTCCAGCGAGCCCTGCACGTCGGCCTTGACGATCAGCGGGAACTCCTTGCGGCCCGCGGTCTTCAGCTGCGACATCATCTGCTCGAGCGAGCCGCGCATGCCGGAGATCGAGGCGGCGGCGTTCTCGCGCTTCTGGTGTGCGCGGTAGCTTGTGACCTGGCGGGCGCGGGCTTCGTTCTCGACCACGGCGAGACGGTCGCCGGCTTCCGGCGGGCCGTTGAAGCCGAGCACCTCGACCGGCACGGACGGACCGGCCTCTTCGAGATTCTCGCCCTGGTCGGAGATCAGCGCGCGGACGCGGCCCATCTCGGCGCCGGCCACGATGATGTCGCCGATCCGCAGCGTGCCGCGCTGCACCAGCACGGTTGCGACCGGGCCGCGGCCGCGATCGAGCTTGGCTTCGATCACGGTGCCTTCCGCCGGACGCTGCGAATTGGTCTTCAGGTCGAGGATTTCGGCCTGCAGCGCGATCATCTCGAGCAGGCGATCGAGATTGGTCTTGTTCTTGGCCGAGACCTCGACGTCGACGACGTCGCCGCCGAGCGATTCGACTTGCACCTCGTGCTGCAGCAGTTCGGTGCGCACGCGTTCGGGCCGCGCATCCGGCTTGTCGATCTTGTTGATCGCCACGATCATCGGCACCTTGGCCGCCTTGGCGTGGTTGATCGCCTCGATCGTCTGCGGCATGACGCCGTCATCGGCCGCGACCACCAGCACGACGATGTCGGTGACCTTGGCGCCGCGGGCGCGCATCGCGGTGAACGCGGCGTGGCCGGGCGTGTCGATGAAGGTGATCTTGGTGCCGCTTTCGGGCGACAGCACCTGATAGGCGCCGATGTGCTGGGTGATGCCGCCGGCTTCGCCGGACACCACGTTGGCGTGGCGCAGCGCGTCGAGCAGCGAGGTCTTGCCGTGGTCGACGTGACCCATGACGGTGACCACGGGCGAACGCGGCTCGGTGTCGGTGGAATCGTCGACGACGTCGAACAGGCCTTCTTCGACGTCGGACGCGGCGACGCGCTTGACGCTGTGGCCGAGCTCTTCGGCGATCAACTGCGCGGTGTCGGCGTCGATCACGTCGGTGATCTTGTGCATCGCGCCCTGCTTCATCAGCATGCGGATGACGTCGACCGCGCGCTCCGACATGCGGTTCGCGAGTTCCTGGATCGTGATCGCTTCAGGGATGATGACTTCGCGAACCAGCTTTTCCTTCTGCTCGTTCGACGCATGGCCCTTCAGCCGCTGGGTGCGGCGGCGGAACGAGGCGATCGAACGCTCGCGCACGTCGTCGACGTTGAGCGCGGTGGTCACGGTCAGGCGGCCGCGCTGCTTCTGCGGGCCGGGCTTGTGGGTGGTCTTCGGCGCTGCGGCCGGGCGCACGACGCCGCCGGGGCGGCGTACCAGGCGCGGACCTTCATCCTCGTCGGCCTCGGCGGCAACGGCCGGCGGCCGACCCGGGGCGGGCGTGCGCGCAGCAGGCGTTGTGGTCGTCGCCGGCCGCGCTGCGCCGGGCGCACGGGCGGCCGGAGCGGAGCCAGGCGCGGCTGCGGCCGGCCTGGCCGGTGCAGCAGCGCCGGGCGCAGCGCCAGGCTTGGCCTCGCCTTCGCCGAAGCGGCGCTTGGCCTCGACCTCAGCCTTGCGCTTGGCTTCTTCCTCGTGGCGGTGACGTTCCTCTTCCGCCTTGCGGCGGGCCTCGGCGGCCTCGCGCTCTGCCTTTTCGGCAGCCTCGCGGACGGCACGGCGCTTGGCTTCCTCTTCGGCCTGGCGACGCTCCTCGATGTCACGCTGCCGCGCATCGGCCAGCGCGCTGGCGCGCGCGGAACGCTCGTCTTCGGTCAAGGTCGGCAGCACCACGCCGGAGCGGGTGTTGCGTTGCTGCTGGCCGGGCGGCGGACCTGAGGGACGGCCGAGCGGCGGCTTCGGCGCAGGTGCCGCGGGCTTTGCAACCACGGGTTCCGGCGCATGCGCCTCACCGGGGCCATCGCCCCCGATGCGGCGCTTGCCGCGCTTCTCGACCACGACCTGCTTGGTCCGGCCGTGGCTGAAGCTCTGGCGCACGGTGCCCGTCTCGACGCGCGGCTTCAGCGACAACGTCTTGCTCGGGACACTCAGAGTCTTGTCGCCAGGGGTCTTGGTATCAACCATTCAGCAGTCCTAATCTCGTTTCGCTGTGCGTTTGCCGCACAAATCCTTCAATGCGTCGTTCTTCTGCTGAGCATGATCCGGTCGGAAAGACGGCGTCCGCCTTCCTGGATCAGGCTCTGGAATTTCTGGCCGCTTCGGCGGTCTTGTCGTCGTCGGCCATCCGGTATCGGACCAGCATCTGGCAGCGCGACAGGAACGTCTTGCTCGCCGGGCCCGCGAGCAGCGCAGCATGTATCACATTTGACCGCCCAAGTGCCAAATCCAATTCGTCCGACGTCAAAACATTGACGACGGCGATTACCGCCGATTCACCACGTTTTCCGCCCCTTTGCCTGAGGATCGCGTCCAATTTGCGGATTCCGTCCGCGGCGCCGTCCGAAGCGTGGATCAGGGCTGCAGTTTCGTTCCGGTTGAGTGCGTCCTCGACCTTGCCGAAGCCCGCAACGACCTGACCGGCCTTGGCGGCCATCGCCAGGGCCTCGGTGACGCTGCGCACCAGGAGGGTCTCGGTGTCGGCGGGAAGGGTCGGCGCGACGCGGACATCGCGCTTGAATCCCTTGCTAAATTGGTGACGGCGGACCGCTTCCGCAACGCTGCGCCGCGACGCGGAAAGCCATAATCCGCGGCCGGGCAGCTTGCGCTTGAGGTCGGGGATCACCTCGCCCGTGGGCGAGACGACGAACCGGATCAGCTCGTCGAGCGGGCGCACCTCGCGGCTGACCGCGCACATCCGCGTGGTCGCGGACTTCGGTGTCCGCGGCCCATCGTCGAGATCGGGGTCAGCCTGAGCGAGCATCCGTAGGCCATCTCCTTACGAGGCCGCTGTTTCAGCTTCGGCGGCGTCGGCCTCTTCGGCCGGCTTGGCGAGGTCGGCCTCGGTGATCCAGCCGGCCTTCAGGCGGGCCTGCATGATCATCGCCTCGGCCTCGTCGCGCGAGATCTCGATGCCGTCGAGGAACCCGGCATGCTTGGTCGGCTCGCCGCCTTCCTTGCGCTCGGTCCAGCCGACCAGATCGTCGGTGGCGCAGCCGGCGAGGTCTTCGACGGTCTTCACGTCGTTCTCGCCGAGCTTGACCAGCATCTTGCCGGTGATGCCGGGCACGTCCTTCATGGCGTCCTCGACGCCGAGTTCCTTGCGCTTGGCTTCCAGTTCGGCCTCGAGCTGTTCCAGGTACTCGCGGGCGCGGGTCTGCAGCTCGTTGGCGGTCTCCTCGTCGAAACCCTCGATGCCGGCGAGTTCCTTGACGTCGACCAGCGCGAGTTCCTCGACCGAGGTGAAGCCTTCGGAGGCGAGCAGCTGGCCGACCACTTCGTCGACATTGAGCGCTTCCATGAACACGCGGGTCGAGTTCTCGAAGTCGGCCTGGCGGCGCTCCGATTCCTCCTGCTCGGTCAGGATGTCGATGTCCCAGCCGGTCAGCTGCGAAGCGAGGCGGACGTTCTGGCCGCGGCGGCCGATCGCCAGCGACAGCTGGTTGTTGGTGTCGGGAACCACGACCTCGATGCGCTCGCGCTCTTCGTCGATCACGACCTTGGCGACTTCGGCCGGCGCCAGCGCGTTGACGACGAAGGTCGCGATGTCGGGCGACCACGGAATGATGTCGATCTTCTCGCCCTGCAGCTCGTTGACCACGGCCTGCACGCGCGAGCCGCGCATGCCGACGCAGGCGCCGACCGGATCGACCGAGGAATCGCGCGAGATCACGCCGATCTTGGCGCGCGAGCCGGGATCGCGGGCGACCGCCTTGATCTCGACGATGCCGTCATAGATTTCCGGCACTTCCTGCGCGAACAGCTTCGCCATGAACTGCGGATGGGTGCGCGACAGGAAGATCTGCGGACCGCGGGTCTCGCGGCGGACGTCGAAGATATAGGCGCGGACGCGGTCGCCGTTGCGGAACACTTCGCGCGGCAGCATCTCGTCGCGGCGCACGATCGCCTCGCCGCGGCCGAGGTCGACGATCACGCTGCCATATTCGACGCGCTTGACGATGCCGTTGACGATGTCGCCGATGCGGTCCTTGAATTCCTGGTACTGCCGGTCGCGCTCGGCCTCGCGCACCTTCTGCACGATCACCTGCTTGGCGGACTGCGCGGCGATGCGGCCGTATTCCAGCGGCGGCAGCGTGTCGGCGATGGTGTCGCCGACCTGGGCGCCGGGATTGGCGCGCTGCGCATCGTGCAGCGAAATCTGGTTCGACGAGTTCTCGACGACATCGACCACCAGCATGTGGCGGGTCAGCCGCAGCTCGCCCTTCTTGGCGTCGATCTCGGCATGGACGTCGGTCTCGCTGCCGTAGCGGGCACGCGCCGCCTTGGCGATGGCGTCTTCCATCGCCGCGATCACGATGGAGCGGTCGATCGACTTTTCGCGCGCAACTGCGTCTGCGATCTGCAGCAGTTCGAGTTTGTTGGCGCTGACTGCCATGGCTTAGTCTCCTTCGAATGGATCGATCTCGCCACGGCGCGCGCGCTCGGCGGCCAGGCGGTGCTTTTTGGTGTTGGTCGGTGCCGGCTTCTTGCCGGGCTTGTGATCGGACTTGTGATCGGACCTGGGTTTCGGCTTTTGGCTCTTCGCAGGATCGCTGTTCCTGGCGTGGGCCGGTTGCGGCGGCGCCAGCCCGAGCTCGCGGCGCAGCTCGCGCTCTGCGGCCTTGCCGCGGCGCATCGATTCCGCGATCAGCTCGTCGGTCAGCACCAGCCGCGCGTCCGAGATGTCTTCCATCACCAGCAAGACCTCGGCGTCCTCGGTGGGACGGGGATCGTCACGCCTGATACGCACTGCGTTGTCTTCGACGCCGGCGAGCAGGCCGCGGAACCGCTTGCGGCCCTGATGCGGCACCGCCATCTCGATCTTCACGAGATGGCCGGTGTAGCGCTCGAAGTCGGAGCGGCGCACCAGCGGGCGGTCGATGCCGGGCGACGAAATTTCCAGCCGGTAGGCGCGCTCGATCGGATCGGCGACGTCGAGCACCGGCGACAGCGCGCGCGAGATCGCCTCGCAATCCTCGAGCTGCATCGAGCCGTCCGGCCGTTCCGCCATGATCTGCACGGTGCAGCCGGCGTCGCCCGAGACCTTGATGCGCACCAGGCGATAGCCCATGCCCTGCAACACCGGGACGGCGACCGCAGCGACGCGCGCCGCGACCCCGGGCTCGACGACGAGGCGCGGCTCGGCGAGCAATTCGGTGTCCACGGGCGTCGCAGTCGGATCGGTCATATCCAGTGTCAAAGGCTGTCTAGGCTTAAAGGCTGCTAGGTCTAAGTCTGCTGAGGTCTGTTGTGTTGTTCAGGTGGCCTTAAGGGGCCGCTAACGCTACCCAAACCGGACCCGGCCTCGCTGGGTCCCGTCAGGTAATAAAAAAGAGCGGGTCCCGGGGGGCCCACTCTCCTACGCGATCGTATGAGATACCATAAGTTGCGCTGGATATAGCTCTTTTGCCGGGCTCCGGCAAGGCCTCCCGGCTCCGCCGAACGCGATTTTGCGGCTTCCCGGGGCTCGATACGATCTAACCCTCCGTTTACGAACGGGGTCATAGATTGCCGAAAATCGGCAGAAGTCGCCGGTTGGACAAGGCCCATGACGACAGCCCCTGCGCTGATCCCGGAACTCGACGACATCGTCCGTCGCGGCGACCCCAAGCGCCGTGCCGATGCCGCGCGGCGGCTCGGCGAGCTGTTCCTGCAGGGCGCCCAAAGCTTCCGTCCCGATCATATCGACCTGTTCGACGGGGTGCTGACCAGCCTGGTGCCGCATGCCGAGCTTGCGGCGCGGATCGATCTTGCCGAACGGCTCGCACCGCTCGCCAATGCGCCGCGGCGTCTGGTCGGGCAACTCGCCCGCGAGGACGAGGTCGCAGTCGCAGGGCCGGTGCTGCGCCGCTCGCCGGTGATCGACGACAAGGTGCTGGTCGAGATCGCCAATGCCAAGGGTCAGGGCCATCTGCTTGCGATGGCCGAGCGGTCGAAGCTTTCGAGCGCGCTGACCGACGTGCTAGTCCGTCGCGGCGACCGCGATGTGATCCGATGCGCGGCAGGCAATGCCGGCGCTGCGTTCTCCGACGTCTCCTTTGCGACCATGGTGCGCCGCGCCAGCCAGGACGGCGTGCTGACCCTGCGGATCGGCCGCCGTGACGACCTGCCGCCCGAGCATCTGAAGGGCCTGCTGGCGGGCTCGATCGACGTGATCCGCCGCCGCCTGCATATCGTCGCCAAGCCGGAACGACAGGCCGAAATCAAGCTGGCGCTGAGCGAGATCGAGGGCGGCGTCGCGCAGGTCGAGGGCCGCGATTTCGCGGCTGCGCAGCGCACGATCCTGGCGCTGCATCGCGCCGGCGGATTGAACGAGGCGGCGGTGGCAGGCTTCGCGAAGGCCTTCAAATACGAGGAATGCGTCGCGGCCATCGCCGCGATGACCAGTGTGAAGATCGTCACGCTCGATCGCCTGATCTCCGGCGACCGCTACGATCCGATCCTGATCGCCAGCAAGACGATCGGCTTCGAATGGCCGACCGTGCGTGCCCTGATCCTGATGCGGCTCGGGCCAAACCGCGTGCCGTCGCCGGCCGATATCGAAGGCGCGCGGGTGAATTTCACGCGCCTGATGCCGTCAACCGCGCAGCGCGTCGTGGAGTTCTGGAAGTCGCGGTAGTTCAATCGTCAGCATTTAAACCCGTCATCCTGAGGAGCGCCGCAGGCGCGTCTCGAAGGATGCACGGCCGTGCTGGTGGCCGTCGACCCTTCGAGACGGCCGCTTTGCGGCCTCCTCAGCATGACGGATCACAATTCACGGATTGTGCGGCTACAGCGTGAGCGCGGCTCGCGTAGCGAGAGTCCGGAATCCATTTATCCTCGAACAATGTGGCCCAATGGATTCCGCCCTCGTGCTTCGCACGCCCGGGAATGACGGCATCAAGGCAAGCGCTTGAATCTCAAATACGCCGCCTTGCGTCCTTCGCGCTCGGCCTTGGCGCCGTAGCGCGTCATGGTGTAGTGCGGCCACGGCTCAAGCCAGTCGATCGCGCGCTCGGCGAGCCAGGTGAAGTCGGGCGCGCGCATCAGATGCGCGAGCGTCCAGGCGCAGTAATCGTCGATGTCGCTGACGAAGCGGAATTCGCCGCCCGGCGGCAGCAATCGTGTCATCGCAGCGACCGTCGCATCCTGTACGAAGCGCCGCTTCCAGTGCCGCCGCTTCGGCCACGGGTCGGGATGGATCAGGTCGATGCGCGCAAGCGAACGTGCTGGCGCCCAGGCCAAGAGCTCGGCCGCATCGCCCGCGAACAGGCGGATGTTGCCGAGATTGTGCGCCTCGATCTGGGTCAGGATCTTCGCCATCCCGTTGACATAGGGCTCGCAGCCGATGAAGCCGGTCGCCGGAAATGCCTGTGCCTCCGCGATCAAATGCTCGCCGCCGCCGAAGCCGATCTCGAGCCGGACAGCCTCGATGCCGTCATCGAATAATTCCGTCAGCGTCTCCGGCGCCGGCATCGAGATGTCGACCGACAGATGCGGCAGCAGCGTGTCGATCAGGTCGGCCTGGTGCGGGCGCAGCTTGTGGCCCTTGCGCCGCCCGAAGAACGAGCCGCGCGAATGAGCCGCCGCGCCGTCATCAGGGGACTCGCGATCGTCGGTGTCGTTCGGAGCCGGGGTCATCGCAGCGTCTGATAGAGTCGGTGCAGCAGCCGCGCGCGCGGCGCGATCGACGAGACGTAGAGCTGCTCATAATGGGTGTGCGCACCTTTGCCGTCGACCCCGAGGCCGTCGAGAGTCGCGGTGTGCGGCGCGGTGAAATTGCCGTCGGAACCGCCGCCGGTGAAGACGTCGATCAGCTCGAAGCCGAGTTCGGCGGCAAGCCCCTTGGCGTGTTCGTAAAGTGCGGCGCCGGCATTGCTTTTCTCATAGGGCGGACGGTTCAGTTCGCCCGTCACCTTCACGGTGACGCCCTCGGTGCGTGAGGTGATCCCGAGGATCTTCGGCACCAGCTCGTCGGCGTCGGCCATGGTCGGCACGCGCAGATCGACTTCCGCATAGGCCTCTTCGGCGATCACATTCGGCTTGGTGCCGCCGCGGACCACGCCGACATTGACGGTGATGCCGCGCTTGAGGTCGTTCATCGCCTCCAGTGCCAGGATCACATGGCCGAGTTCCCGTATCGCGCTGCGGCCGTCCTCGGGGCGCGTGCCGGCATGTGCCGGCGCGCCCGTGATGTTGACGTCGAAGCGCGCCACGCCCTTGCGCCCGGTGACGATCTTGCCGCCGTCGCGCGCGGGCTCGGTCACCAGCACGTATTTGGCCTTGCGGCCCTCGGCCTCGATCAGCGCCCGCGAGGTCGGGCTGCCGATCTCCTCGTCCGAGACGTAGAGCTGGGTGATGCCGAGCGGCGGGCGCGCATCTTCGGCGCAGATCTGCCGGAACGCATGATAGGCGAGGTAGGCGCCGCCCTTCATGTCGTAGATGCCCGGACCGAACGCGCTGTCGCCTTCGATCCTGAATGGTAACCGTTCGATGAATCCCATCGGATGGACTGTGTCGAGATGGCTCAACACCAGAATGCCCGGCGCGTCCTGCCCCCAGGACGAGCGCGCGACCAGATGATCGCCGCAGCCATCGCGTCCCGCAATGCGCTCGACCGTGGCCGGCAGGTCGCGATAACCGGCCGCGACGAGATCGGCCAGCTTATTGACCTGATCCGGCCGCTCGGTCGGAGACTCGATCTCGACCCAGCGGCGGATGCCGTCGAGGATGTCGGCGGTTTCGAACGGGTTGCTGGACATGCTGTTGTCGTCGCCTGTGAATTTGGCCTGTGAATTCGCCTTGTCATTCAGCACACGCGCTGACGCCTGATCCGGAAAAGCGCTAAAGCGGTTTTCCGAAAAGATCATGCTCAAACAGGGAGCTAAGCGCGATGACGCCTTAACCTGCCTCATCGCAAATTAGCGCGCGCCGGAATGACATATGCCAGATTTGGCGATCGCTCAAACGGATATGGGGCCGAATCAGACCTGTTCGGCGGCCTCGCGCGCCGCGATCTGCTCGACCAGTTCGACGATGCTGCGGCGGAGCTTGGCGTCCGCGATCCGCGTGAAGGCGCGAGTCAGGGCCAGGCCTTCGGCGGTCGCCAGAAAATCCGAGACGTAGGTCGGCGAGGAGCCCTCGCCGAAGCCGTCGGCGGTCTTGACGCCGCTCGGGCCGCCGTCGAACAGGAAGGAGACCGGCACTTGCAGGATCTCGGAGATCTGCTGCAGCCGGCTGGCGCCGACACGGTTGGTCCCCTTCTCGTATTTCTGCACCTGCTGGAACGTCAGGCCTAACGCCTCGCCCAGTTTTTCCTGGCTCATGCCGAGCATGATGCGTCGCATGCGGACGCGGCTGCCGACATATTTGTCAACAGGATTGGGCGCTTTGGTGGACATCTCCAACTCTCCTAGGGGATTGCGCGCCCGTGGATGAGGCAAGTTGGAAGGGGAGTATGCCTCAGGCGCCGGTGCCGTCAAATCCTGCAAGGAGGATCGGGACAAAATGCGGACAATTTGCGCAAAGGGGCTGACTTGGCTTGTGATTTCGCGTGGACCCGTACAATGCGAAGTGCACGGTCGATCTGTCAACTAGTGGAATCGCGCAGAGGTAAATTTCGACGTTTTTTCGGGTTCGCGACAACCGGCGATATGCAGCGGTCAGGCTTTTCGCCTGACAAAACGCCTTCGCAATACGATTGCGAGGGCAACCAACACAATTACAGCGGCGGGGACGTTGCCGACACGCGCATAGATCGTCGGCGCGATGGCCGCCGGCAGGCCGGCGTCGAGCACCCCTTCGATGCCGAGCCCGAGTTGCGCGACGATCCGGCCGAGCGGGTCGACGATGGCCGAGATGCCTGTATTTGCGGCGCGCACCAGCGGCAGGCCTTCCTCGATCGAGCGCATCCGGGCCTGTTGCAGATGCTGATAGGGGCCGGTCGAGATCCCGAACCAGCCGTCATTGGTGACGTTGACGATCCAGCCGGGACGATCGTCGCGGCTCACGACATTGCCGGGGAAGATCGCCTCGTAGCAGATCAAAGGCAGTGCGCGCGGCGCATTGGGAATGTCGAGCGTCCGGCGGATCGTCCCGGGAATGTAGCCGCCCTGCACCTTGGTGAGCTGCACGAAGCCAATCTTCTCCATCCAGTCCTGGAACGGCAGATATTCTCCAAAGGGGACAAGGTGAAGCTTGTCGTAGACCGCGAGCACACTGCCGTCGTGGTCGATGACGTAGATGGAATTATATGCTCGTGTGATGCGGACATTGGGCGGCAGATCGGGCGCGCGCACCGAGCCGGTGATCAGCACGGTTCCCTTCGGCAAGAGGTCGGCGATCTGCGCCATCGCGTCGGCTTCCTTGGTCAGGAAGAACGGAAACGCGGATTCCGGCCAGATCAGGATGGTGGAATCGCTCACGCCGGTGGCGTGCGGCCCGGACGCACGATCCGACAATGTGAGATATTTCTGCATCACCGCCGCCTTGGCGGAGTAGTTGAACTTGGCATCCTGCTGCAGATCGGGCTGCATGATGCGGAGCTTGACGCCGTCGACCATGGTGGTCGGCTCTCGCGCCAGCCGGACTGTGCCGAACCCCAGCATCGCGACGAGAACCAGCGCCGCGGCGGCCGGCGCACGCCATGGCTTGCGGCCGCGCGAGGCGCCGTCGATCAGCACGGCCGGGCTTGCGAAGATCGCGACAGTCAGGAACGTCATTCCCCACAGTCCGATCAGCGACGCGGTCTGTGCCAGCGCCAGCGGTTCGGTCAGCGCATAGCCGAACGCATTCCACGGGAAGCCGCTCAAGAGATGGCCACGCAGCCATTCCGAAATCGTCAGGCTGACCGCCAGCGCCAGCACGCGCGAGGCGTCACGCGGCCAGATCAGCCGCGCCAGTGCGAAGCCGAACGCGGTGAACAGCGCGAGATAGGCCGGCAGGCCGAGCACCGCGAACGGCGTCAGCCAGGCGAACGTGTCGGCGTCGACGAAGAAGGCATAGCCGATCCAGTACAGTCCCGGCACGAAATAGCCGAGGCCGAACCAGAAGCCGCACAGCGCCGCGGCGGGCAGTCCGCGCCAGCGCCCGGCGGCGCTGCCGTCGATCAGCCAGACCGCGATGGAAAAGGTCAGGAACAGCAACGGCCAGGCATTGAACGGCGCCATCGCCAGCGAGGACAGCGCACCGGCCGCGAGCGCGAGCACGGCGCGCTTCCATCCCCAGGTCAGGATGACGGCAAGGCCGATCGATCGGAGCCGGTCGGAGAGCCTCACTGCGGTCCGGCTCCCTCGCCGGGCGGCGGCATGTTGTCATTCGCCTGCGGGTTTCCGGAGTCGGGGGCCTGCTCGCGGCGCCGTTCGCGTTCCTTGCGCGGCGCCGGCCGCTCCTTGCGCGTCGTGATGCGGACGCGCTTGACCCGCCGCGGATCGGCGTCGAGCACCTCGACCTCGTAATTGCCGGGCCCCGAGATCACCTCGCCGCGCACCGGCAGGCGGCCGACGAACGACACCAGATAGCCGCCCAGCGTCTCGACCTCCTCGCCGGCCTCGCCGATCACGAAATCCTCGCCGATTACAGAACGGACATCGTCCAGGCTTGCGCGCGCGTCGGCGATGAAGGAGTTGTCGGGCTGGCGGACGATCGACGGCGGCTCGTCGGAATCGTGCTCGTCGTCGATCTCGCCGACGATCTGCTCGACAATGTCCTCGATCGAGACCAGCCCGTCGGTCCCGCCATATTCGTCGACCACCAGCGCGAGATGGATGCGCGAGGCCTGCATCTGCGCCAGCAGGTCGATCGCGCGCATCGATGGCGGGATGTAGAGCAGCTTGCGGATGATGTTGGCGTCCGCCAGCGGCAGCGCGAGATCGACGCTGCGCAGGTCGAGGCCCGCGGGAAAAGGCTTCTTGCGCTTGGTCTTGGTCGCTTCGGTGACGCGCGCCTTCGCGGTCATGAAAGCGAGCAGGTCGCGGATGTGCACCATGCCCTCGGGGTCGTCGAGGGTTTCGTTGTAGACGACCAGCCGCGAGTGCGCCGCGCTCTCGAACAGGCTCATCAATTCGCCGAGCGGGATGTCACGCTTGACCGCGACAATGTCGGCGCGGTGCACCATGACGTCGGCGATCCGCCGCTCGTTCAGCGACAGGATGTTGCGCAGCATGGTGCGCTCGATCGCCGAGAAGCCGACGTCGTCGGGCGTCGAGGCGTCGAGCACCACCTGCAGATCGTCGCGCACCGAGCCGGCCTTCCAGCCGAACAGGGTGCGGATCGCGCGAACCAGCCAGCCCTCGGCCGCCGGGCGCTGCAGCTCGCCCTCATGCACCACCGCGGGCAGGTTGCTCACGTTGCGCGGATTGTCGTGGGTCGGTTCGGAGTCCGGCATGTCAGGCGGTCCGATCCGCATAGGGGTCGGGAATGCCGAGGGAGGACAGGATCTCGCGCTCGAGCGCCTCCATGTCCTCGGCATCGTCGTCGTTCTCGTGGTCGTAACCGATCAGGTGCAGGAAGCCATGCACCGCGAGATGGCTCAAATGATGGTCGAACGGTTTCTGTTCCTCATCGGCCTCCCGCCGCGTCGTCTGATAGGCGATCGCGATATCGCCGAGCATGCGCGGGGCATCGTCGGGGCCGCCGGGCCCCTCCGGCTGCAAGGCCGGGAACGACAACACGTTGGTCGGCTTGTCGATGCTGCGCCAGTTGGCGTTCAGGGTGCGGATGCTGGCATCGTCGGTCAGCATCACCGCAAGCTCGGCGCCGGCGACATCGGCGTCGGCGATCTCGGCGGCAGCCTCGATGGCGCGGTGAATCACCGCGTCGGCTTCGGGCTCTGCCTGCCAGCATTCGGCGGTGACGAGAACCTCGGTTGCAGGAAAAGCAGACACGTTGGTTTCAAAATCTGCGTTATGGCCGGAACCCCCGTCGTGCGGGCTCGCGGCCGAAGCTATTGGGCTCAAGATCTGGCGTTTGCCGGCTTTTGCGGCAATCCCTCATAGGCGGCCACGATGCGCGCCACCAATTCGTGGCGGATGACGTCTTCGGCCTTGAAATGCACCTGCGCGATGCCCTCGACTCCGTCGAGCAGCTTCACGGCTTCCGTGAGTCCGGAAGCCTGGCCATGCGGCAGGTCGACCTGCGACGGGTCGCCGGTGACGATCATCCGGCTGTTCTCGCCGAGACGCGTCAGGAACATCTTCATCTGCATCGTCGTGGTGTTCTGCGCCTCGTCAAGGATGATGGCGGCATTGGTCAAGGTGCGGCCGCGCATGAAGGCGAGCGGCGCGATCTCGATCTCGTTGCCCTGCAGCGCGCGCTCGACGACGCGGGCATCCATCAGATCATACAGGGCATCATAGATCGGGCGCAGATACGGATCGACCTTCTCCTTGAGGTCGCCGGGCAGGAAGCCGAGCCGCTCGCCGGCCTCGACCGCGGGCCGCGTCAGGATGATGCGATCGACCTCCTTGCGCTCGAACAGCTGCGCGGCATGGGCGACCGCGAGCCAGGTCTTGCCGGTACCGGCCGGGCCGATGCCGAACACCAGCTCGTGCCGCTTCAGCGCGCGGATGTAGGAATCCTGCGCCGCGGTGCGGGCGCGCACCGGACGCTTGCGCAGATTGATAGTCTCGAAGGTCGGCTTCGCCGTCTTGTTGTCGAACTCGAACAGCGAGCCCTGCGCGATCACGGCGCGGATCGCGCCCTCGACTTCGCCCTGATCGAGGTCGTGTCCCTCGACGGCCTGCGCATAGAGCGTCTCGAGCACGCGCCGCGCCGCGTCGCAGCCGTCGCGGGAGCCTGCGATGGTGAGATGATTGCCGCGGGAATCGACCACGACGCCAAGCCGGCGCTCGATCAGCGCGAGATTCTGTCCGTAGGGGCCGACCAGCGCGGATGCGGCACGGTTGTCGTCGAAATCGATAACGACCTGAGTTTCAGGGGGCCGGGTCTCAGGTGGCATTTGCATGTCGCGGTCAGGTTTGCGGCTGGGAGCGAGCGAAGACGAATCCGATGCGCTTTTTGGCAAGGATTTCAGGCTCCAATGGTCTGCGAAATGAGGCCGGGTGCTGCCGGCGTCGCAAGCTCGCCGATCAGGCTGTAGCGCTCGAGGCTGTCGATCCGCACCGAGCGGACCTGGCCGATAATGTCAGGCGAGGCCATCACATGGGCGGGCTGCAGATAGGCGGTGCGGCCGACGATCTGGCCCGGATTGCGCGCCGCGCGCTCGAACAGCACATCGACCGTTGTGCCAATCGCAGCCCGGTTGAAGGCCGATTGCTGGCTGTCGATCAATTCCTGAAGCCGCCCCAAGCGCTCGTCCATCTCGGCTGCTGACACCGTCTCCCGCATCTCCGCCGCCGGCGTGCCCGGCCGTGGCGAATACTTGAATGAATATGCCGCAGCGTACCCGATTTGCGTGACAAGCGCGAGAGTGGCGGAAAATTCTTCCGCGCTCTCTCCGGGGAAGCCCACGATAAAATCTGATGAAAAAGCAATGTCTTGCCGTGCAGCCCGGAACCGGTCGATGACGCGCCGGTAGTCATCGGCGGTATGCTTGCGGTTCATGGCGGCAAGGATCCGGTCCGACCCCGACTGCACCGGCAGGTGCACGAACGGCATCAGTCCGGGCAGGTCGCGGTGCGCCGCGATCAAATCGTCATTCACATCGCGCGGATGGCTGGTGGAATAACGCAGCCGGATGACGCCGGGAATTGCGGCAAGCCGCTGCAACAATTTGCCGAGCGACCAGATGCGGCCGTCGGGGCCTTCGCCGTGATAGGCGTTGACGTTCTGTCCGATCAGCGTGAACTCGCGCACGCCGTTGTCGGCGAGCTGCTTCACATCGTCGATGATCTTGCCGACCGGACGCGAGACTTCGGCGCCGCGTGTATAGGGCACCACGCAGAAGGTGCAGAACTTGTCGCAACCTTCCTGCACCGTGACGAAGGCGGAGATGCCGCGGGCACGGATCGCATCGGGCTTCGGCTGCGGCAGGAAGCCGAACTTGTCCTCGATCGGAAACTCGGTTTCGAGCGCGCGGCCGTTTTCCCTGGCGCGCTTCAACAGCTCCGGGAGATGATGATAGCTCTGCGGCCCGACCACGATGTCGACGGTCGGCGCCCGCTGGATGATCTCGGCGCCTTCGGCCTGCGCGACGCAGCCGGCGACCGCGATCTTCATCTCGCGGCCCGCCCGCGCCGCCTCCTCCTTGGCAACGCGGAGTCGGCCGAGTTCGGAATAGACCTTCTCCGATGCCTTCTCGCGGATGTGACAGGTGTTGAGGATCACGAGGTCGGCGTCTTCGGCGCTCGCGGTCTCGACAAAGCCCTCGCCGGCCAGCGTGTCGACCATGCGTTGCGCATCGTAGACATTCATCTGGCAGCCATAGGACTTGATGTGCAGCTTGCGCGGCGTCGTCATGGAACCCTGAGCGCGAAAATGGAAACGGCGCCATCCGGGCGCCGGGGCTCAAATATAGCCTAAACCGGCGAAAATCCAGCTTATTGGGTGTCATTCCAGGATGGTCCGAAGGACCAGACCCGGAATCTCGAGATTCTCGGTGCGCAATTGCGCACCTGAGGGTTCGATGCTTCGCATCGCCCCGGAATGACGGGGGTGAGGCTCAGCGAGCGAGCGCCGTGGCACCAATCCGGGCGATCAAATCGGGCAATTGACGCATATCGGCGAAGGTCACGGTCGCGCCGGCCTGGCGCAGCATGGCCTCGTGTTCCGCCGTGCAATGGCTGCCGCCGTAAAAACCGAGCACGGTCATTTCGGCGGCGCAGGCGCCGGTGACGCCGGCCACGCTGTCCTCGATCACGACGCAGCGCGAAGGGCTCGCGCCCATCTGTTCGGCGGCGAACAGGAAGAGATCGGGCGCCGGCTTGCCGCGCTTGACCTGGGTGGCTGAGAAAATATGCGGCGCCAGCTGGTCGTATAGCCCGGCGCAGGTCAGGCCGTGATGGATCTTTTCCGGCGTGCCGCTGGAGGCCACGCATTTCGGCAAGGTCAGCGCGGCGATCGCGTCGCCGACATGCGCGATCGCATTGAGATCGTCTTTATATAAACTCAGTGTCGCGTGCTTGACCTCGGCCTCGAACGTCTCGGGCAGCGCGCGGCCGATCTCGCTCTCCACGAGCCGCCGCGCCTCGCGGTCGGACACGCCGAGGAAGCGCTTCAGCACGCCGTCGGGTGTGATCGGAAAACCGTGCCGCGTCAGCGTGTCCGCATGGGCGCGACAGGAGATCACCTCGCTGTCGACAAGCACGCCGTCGCAATCGAAGATGACGAGATCGAAGCTCATGGTGCGATGATGGGCAGCACGCGCCTACGGCTTGCTGTCGTCGTCGAGCGGCACGCAATACAGCTCGAGCCGGTGATCGACCAGCTTGTAGCCGAGCTTGCGTGCGATCTCGGCTTGCAGCTTCTCGATTTCCTCGGAGGTGAATTCGATCACCTTGCCGTCGCGCAGGTTGATCAGATGGTCGTGATGGCTCTCGGGCATCTGCTCGTAGCGGGCGCGGCCCTCGCGGAAGTCGTGGCGCTCGATGATCCCTGCATCCTCGAACAGCTTGACCGTGCGATACACCGTCGAGATCGAGATCTTGTCGTCGACCGCGACGCAGCGGCGGTACAGCTCCTCGACGTCGGGATGATCCATGGCCTCCGCCAGCACCCGCGCGATCACGCGGCGCTGTTCGGTCATGCGCATACCGGTCGCGGCGCAGCGCGCCTCGATGCCGGTATTCTTTTGCGCAGGCGTGATTTTCACCGTCGTCATTGGTCCAAGCCTTGGGTCCAAGCCTTGAGGGGCAGAGCAGGGCGCTGTTCTGCCATCGCGCCGATGTTACGACAAGTCGCGCCGCATCAGAAGCGCGTTCAAATGTTCCCCGCCCGGCTGCTTGTAATAGCGTTCACGGCGGCCGATCACGCCGAATCCGGCCCTTTCGTAGAGCCGTCGCGCCGGCGCATTGTTCTCTTCCACTTCGAGGAAGATGGTGCGGATGCCGCGGCCGGCAAGATGGCCGAGATGGGTCAGCAGCAGGTCGCGCGACAGGCCGCGCCCGCGCTGATTGGAATCGATCGCAATCGAGAGGATTTCGGCTTCGTCGGCGGCCATCCGCGACACCGCAAAGCCGATCACCTTGCGGCCCTGCCGCAGCCGGTGCACCAGCGTGTTGCGCTCGGTCAGCATCGCCTCGAATTCGCCTTCGCCCCAGCCGCGATGAAACGACGCGCCGTGCAGTTGCGCGAGCCGCGCCGCGTCACGCAACGATGCGGGCTCAACCGCGGGCGGACCGCCGCCCCACCATCGCGACAGAACGCCGATCATGTCGATGGCGGCGCGCTGATGACGAGGCGATCCTTCGGCGGCTTGGCGTCGGGCGCGCGCAGATAGAACGGCCGCGGCGGCGCGGTCTCGGGATCGACGGCGGCGCCGACCCAGGCGACCCAGGTAATGTCGGGCGCGGGTTGCCTGTCGACCTTCACCGGGGGAGCCGCATCCGCAGGCCAGCGCTCGGCGAGAATGTTGGCGGCGTTGCCGACCAGATGCAGCGCGCCGAATTGCGCGGCTTCGAGCGCTTCCGCGATCGGCGCCACCTTCGGCTTGAGCATCAGGCCGCCGTCGCCGCCGACCAACTGGAAATAGACGTGGTCATGCCGCGCATCGATCGCCGACAGGATGGCATGCTCGCCATTCTTGGCGACCACGGGCGCGGCGTAGGCGGCGAGCGTCGATAGCCCGACGATCGGCTTCGCGGCCGCGAGCGCAATGCCGCGCGCCGCAGAGAGGCCGACGCGCAGGCCGGTGAAGCTACCGGGACCGGTCGTGACCGCGATGCGGTCGAGCCCGGCAAAACCGATGCCGCTCTCTTTCATCACCCGCGCAATCAGCGGCATCAGCGCTTCGGCATGGCCGCGCGGCATCGGCTGCGATTCGCTCGCGATCGTATTGCCGGAGGTGGTGTCGAGCACCGCCGCGGAGCAGGCGTCGAGCGCGGTGTCGATGGCGAGAATCATCATGGGAGGGCGAATGGCGAGTGGCGAATAGCGAATGGACTATCAGGGTGGATCCCCATTCGCCATTCGCTACCCACCATTCGCCTCCATTACATCGGCCGGACTTCCTGCACGTCGGGCACGAAGTGCCGGAGCAGGTTCTGGATGCCGTGTTGCAGGGTGGCGGTCGATGACGGGCAGCCGGCGCAGGAGCCCTTCATGTTGAGATAGACGATGCCGTCCTTGAAGCCGCGGAAGGTGATGTCGCCGCCGTCATTGGCGACCGCCGGACGCACGCGGGTCTCGATCAGGTCCTTGATCTGCTCGACGGTTTCGGCGTCGGCCTCGTCGAAGAATTCGTCGCCCTCGTCGCGTGCATCATCGCTGCCGACGGTGCCGTCGGCGAGCAGCGGCGCGCCGGACATATAGTGCTCCATGATCGCGCCGAGGATCGCGGGCTTGAGATGCTGCCAGTCGCCGTCCGCCTTGGTCACGGTGATGAAGTCGGCGCCGTAGAACACGCCGGTGACGCCGGACACGGCGAACAGCCGTTCGGCGAGCGGCGAGCGGGCGGCGGATTCGGCCGAGGAGAATTCCATGGTGCCGGTGTCGAGCACCAGGCGGCCCGGAATGAATTTCAGGGTGGCGGGATTGGGCGTGGCTTCGGTCTGAATGAACATTTGCTGTCTCCGGCGTCGCCGGTTCAAGGCCGGCGCGTTGGGTTCCCCCTTCAAATGGCAACTAAAAAGCCCGCGATCAAGCTGCAAAACCGCGGTTCCACGGCCGCACCCATGCTCTGGCGCCGGTTTCGGGGCCGATAAGGCTTACGACAGGGCGTCGATCTCGGCGTCGGTCAGGCCGCCCGGCACAATGGTCACCGGGATCGGGAACGCGCCCATGGTCTTGGCCATGGTGGTGATGATCGGCCCGGGCCCCTCGGCCCCCGGATTGGCGGCCAGCACCAGCATGGCGATGTCGACGTCCTTGTCGATCACGTCGAGGATCTGCTCGGTCGGGTCGCCCTCCCGAATCACCCGCTCCGGGGTGATGGCGGCGATCCCGTTGGCGCGGCCGGCGGCGCGGTCGAGCGCCTCGTTGGCGGCCTCCTCGGCCTCCGCGCGCATGATGTCTGCGACCCCCAGCCATTGCTGGTTCTGGTCCTCGGTTTCGATCACCCGCAACATCAAGACGCCACCGCCGACCCGGATCGCCCACCGGCTGGCATAGTAGACCGCGCGGTCCCACTCCGCGGTGTCGTCAACGATGACGAGGCATTTCGGCTTGTGACCTTGCTCGTAGCTGCGTCGCTGGGTGGTCATGCATGTCCCGGTGCTGAACCAACAAGCATGATCCGGAAAAGTGCGCAGCGGCCTTCCGAAAAGATCATGCTCAAACGAGACCCATGCTGCCATACTCCCTCGCCGTTGGGGAGAGGGAGCGCGCAGGTCTGCCGGTGGTGTCAGCGCGGGCGGATGAAGCCGACGATGTCCTTGGTCATCCGCATGGTCTCGTCGGCGATGATCCGTGCACGGTTGGCGCCGTCGGCCAGGATCGCATCGACGTGGCCGGGATCGGCCACCAGCCGCTTCATTTCGCCGGCGATCGGCGCCAGCTTCGCGACGCAAAGCTCGACCAGCGCATTCTTGAAGCTGGAGAATTGCCCGCCGCCGAACTGGTTGAGCACCTCCTGCTTGGAGATTTCGGCGAGCGCCGCGTAGATGCCGACCAGGTTGTCGGCTTCGGGGCGGGTCTCCAGGCCCTTTTCCTCCGACGGCAGCGGTTCCGGATCGGTCTTCGCCTTGCGGATCTTCTGCGCGATGGTCTCGGCGTCATCAGTGAGGTTGATGCGCGAATTGTCCGACGCGTCGGACTTCGACATCTTCTTGGTGCCGTCACGCAGGCTCATCACCCGCGTCGCCGGACCCGTGATGAACGGCTCCGGCTGCGGGAAATAAAGGCCTTCATTGAAGCCGTGGCTGCGGATCGAATCGCCGAAATCGTTGTTGAACTTCTGCGCGATGTCGCGGGACAGCTCCAGATGCTGCTTCTGATCCTCGCCGACCGGCACGTGGGTGGCGCGATACAACAGGATGTCGGCCGCCATCAGCACCGGATAGTCGTAGAGACCGACGGAAGCGTTCTCGCGGTCCTTGCCCGCCTTCTCCTTGAACTGGGTCATCCGGCTGAGCCAGCCGACGCGGGCCACGCAGTTGAATATCCAGGTCAGCTCGGCATGGCCGGCAACCTGGCTCTGGTTGAACACGATATGCTTCTTTGGATCGATGCCGGCAGCGATGAAGGCCGCGGTCACCTCGCGGGTGTTCCGCGCGAGCTCGGCCGGGCCGCCCCAGACATCGACGCCTTGCGTGATCGCGTGCATGTCGACGACGCAATAGATGCAGTCATGGGTCTGCTGCATCTTCACGAAGTTGACGATGGCGCCGAGGTAGTTGCCGAGGTGCAGATTGCCCGTCGGCTGGACGCCTGAGAAAACCCGTTCAACGAACGCCATGGTCTAATTCCCGGAAATAGGCTGCTTTTGCGGGCTCGTTTGCCACTTAAGCTCCGCGTGCGCAAGTCAGGCGCGCGTGCGCAAGTCAGGCGGGGCGTCTTTGCCTGACGGCGTTAACCGCCTCGCGCCACCCGGTGACGCCGAAAAGCTGCAACAGGAGCCCGTAACCGGCGATGCCGGCCGCGATCAGCACGAGCAGCGAGGCCGCCTGCACCAAACCGTGTGCTGCGGTGGGCAGGGCGCCCTCTGCGAGCCACAGCAGGGCGCCCATCGCGAGCGCCGCGGCCAGGATGCGCGGCAGCCGCCGGCGCGCCGCGGGATCGATCGAGAAGCCGAAGGTCGCGGCGCCCTTGCGGATCAGCGTCAGCGCGTTGCTCCAGGCGCCGAGCGCAATGCCGGCGGCAATTCCGCTGGCGCCGAAGATATGGCCGAGCAGGAAGGCCGCCGCGATCGCGACCACGATGGCCTTCAGCGTCGCGAATAAGGGCGTCAGCGTATCCTCGCGGGCAAAGAATGCCGGCGACAGCGCCTTCACCAGCACATGGGCCGGCAGCGCCAGCGTCAGCCAGATCAGCGCCTGCGCGGTCGCCGCGGTATCCTCCGCGGTGAACGCGCCATGCTCGAACAGCATCCGCACGATCGGCGTGCTCAGCACCATCAGGCCGAGCGTGGCCGGCAGCGCCAGCCCGACCGCGAGCTCGAGCCCGCGCGATTCCGCATGCGCGATCGCGGCGTGCTCGCCGCTGCGCACCGCGCGCGTCATCTCCGGAATCAGTACCGTGCCCATCGCGACGCCGACGATGCCGAGCGGCAGCTCGAGCAGGCGGTTGGCGAAATAGAGCCAGGACACCGCTGACGGCGAGGTCGACGCGATCACAGCGCCCGCCACGACAAGCCATTGCGGCGCGCTGCTGGCGACCATGCCGGGGACCGCGCGGCCGAGAAAGCCGCGCATCTCGGGATCGAACGAGACGCGCAGCGGCGAAGCAAGCTTTGCGCCGCGCAGCGCCAGCATCGACAGTTGCAGGAAGCCGGCGACGCCGATCGTCGCGGCCATGACAAGCGCGGCCTGCACAGAATCCTGCTGCCGGGCCAGCAGCACGGCCATCACAGCGATCAGCGCGATGTTGAACAGCAGCGGAGAGAACGCGGTCAGCGCAAAGCGTCCTTGCGCGTTGAGCAGCGCCATCATCACGGTGACCGGGCCGGCGAAGGCGAGATAGGGCAGCATCAGCCTTGCGTCGTCGGCCGCGAATTGCAGCGTGTCGCGGCCGACAAAGCCCGGCGCGATCGCCGCGATCACCAGCGGCATCGCGAAGCCGATCACGAGCGCAGCCGCGATCACGGCGGCGCTGACGGTGCCGAGCACGCGGCCGGCAAACGCGCGCGCCGCCGCTTCGCCATCGCCGTCGCGAACCCTGAGCCATGCCGGCACCAGGGCCGCATTCAGCCCGCCTTCGGCCAACAGCCGCCGCACGACATTCACAAGCTGGAATGCCGCCAGAAAGGCATCGGCCACCGGACCCGCGCCGAGCAGTGCCGCGATCACGGAATCGCGCACGAAGCCGAGGAGTCGCGAGGCCAGCGTCCCCGAGGAGACGGTGAGGAAGGAGCGGAACATCGGGCCTGTATAGCAGCCGCAGGTCTTGTCGCCAGCGGCACTGTACTAAACCCGTCATCCTGAGGCGCGAGCGCAGCGAGCCCTCGAAGGGTGAATCGGCCACAATCCGGGCCGTACATCCTTCGAGACGCGCGTTCCGCGCTCCTCAGAGGGTGTGATTTTTTTGGGGTTTCAGCGAGCATTATAGCCGAAAGCCGGCGCGGTGTGATTCTCTGGCGATGATGGATTCGCGGGAGGTGATGTTGGCTGCCGATGAGTTGTTTGGGGACCTGCCGGAGCAGGCGAAGCCACCAGCCGAAGCGGGCTTGCCCGGCGCTCCGCGGCTGCGTGAGCCCCAGCGCGACCAGATTGCGCTGCGAGCGGTTGATATTGAGAGCCTGATCGGGGAAGACCATCCGGTGCGGCTGATTTGGTCTTATGTCGAAGAGCTTGATCTGAGTGAGTTGGAGGACCGGATCAAGGCTCGCGGCGATCGTCCCGGTCACCCCGCGACCTCGCCCCGGCTTTTGCTGGCGCTGTGGCTCTATGCCGCCAGCGAAGGCGTTGGCAGCGCGCGGGCGTTGGAGCGGCTGTGCGAGAGCCACGATGCCTATCGCTGGCTGTGCGGCGGGGTGTCGGTGAACTATCACCTGCTGGCAGACTTCCGGGTCGGCAACGCCGATCTGCTTGACCGACTGCTCAGTGAGCATCTGGCAGCGTTGGCAAAGGCCGGTCTCGTCGATCTGGAGACCTTGGCGCAGGATGGCATGCGGGTCCGGGCCAGCGCCGGGGCGGCCTCGTTCCGGCGCGAGGCGACGCTGGATAAGCATTTGGCGCAGGCTGAGGCCGTGGTGGAAGACCTCAAGCGCGAGGTCGACACACGCTCGGACGCCAGCAATAAGCGTGCCCGGGCAGCCAAGGAGCGGGCCGCGCGGGAACGCAGCGCGCGGGTGAAGGCGGCGCAGACGGCGCTCGCCGAGATCAAGCAGCAGCGCAAGGAGCGCGAAGAAAGTCGCGGCAACGGCAAGACGCCGAAGGAGCCGCGGGCCTCCACGACGGACGCCTATGCACGGGTCATGAAGATGGCGAACGGCGGCTTCCGCCCCGCCTACAACGTGCAGGTGACGAGCGTGGCCGGGGAGCAGATCGTCGTCGACACCAGAATTTGCAACATCGGATCCGATCGCGGCCTGATGCGCCCCATGCTGGAGCGGCAGCGTGCGCGGCCCGGAGGGTTGCCCAAGGACCATCTCGTCGATGGCGGCTTTGGCAGTGCCGAGGACATCGAATGGGCCTATGCCGAGGGCATCGATATCTTTTGTCCGCCCACTCAATCCAAGCACGGTACCGATCCCTATCTACCGCGGCGCGGCGACGGTCCGGGGGTGTTGGCCTGGCGTGCGCGAATGGCGAGCGAAGAGGGCAAGGCCCGATACAGGTCCCGGTCGATCTGCGAGTGCATCCATGCCCGCTGGCGCAATTGGGACCTGCGGCAATTGACCGTGCGCGGCATCGAAAAGGTCCGTGCCGTCGTGCTCTGGTACGCCCTCGTCAACAACATCCTGCAAGGCAACCGCCTCTCCAGAGCCTAAACAACGGGTCATCGCCGAACTCGAACTCAAACCTGCCAATTGCTGCGACGAACAGCCGCCAAAAACTCCGCAGGAGCCGAATCCGTCACAAGCTCTCAGGATGACGGAAGTAGAGCTTCCCTTGCTGCCCCAAGGCCTAACGTGATAGGTCGCGGCTCTTGTTGGGTGGCGTTAACACAGGGCAGGTCTATGGCTGACGCAAAATATGACGTTCTCGGGATCGGCAACGCGATCTTCGACATGCTGGTGCAGACCGACGAGGGATTCCTCGGCCGTCACGGCATGACCAAAGGTTCGATGCAGCTGATCGACGAGGCGCGCGCCAGCGCGATCTACAGCGACATGGGCGTGGCGACCAAGGTGTCGGGCGGCTCGGCCGCGAACACCATCGTCGGCGTCGGCAATCTCGGCGCCCGCGCCGCCTATGTCGGCAAGGTCAAGGACGACCAGATCGGCAAGCTCTACGTCCACGACATCCGCGCCGCCGGCGTCAGCTTCGACACCGCGCCGGCCAAGACCGGCCCGGCCACCGGCTGCTGCTACATCCTGGTGACGCCGGACGGCGAGCGGACCATGAACACCTATCTCGGCGCCGCGCAGGACCTGACGCCGGACGATATCGATCCCGCCCAGATCGCGTCCGCCAGCATTATCTATCTCGAGGGCTATCTCTGGGATCCGAAGAACGCCAAGGACGCCTTCGTGAAGGCGGCCACGATCGCGCATGGCGCGGGCCGCCAGGTTGCGCTGACGCTGTCGGATTCGTTCTGCGTCGATCGCTACCGCAACGAGTTCCTCGATCTGATGCGCAAGGGCATCGTCGACCTCGTGTTCGCCAACGAATCCGAGCTGCACTCGCTGTACCAGACCTCCGACTTCGACACCGCGCTGAAGCAGTTCGGCAAGGATACCAAGCTCGGCGTCGTCACCCGCAGCGAGAAGGGCTGCGTCGTGATCTCGGGGAATGACGTCACATCGGCACCGGCCTCGCCGATCGACAAGCTCGTCGACACCACCGGTGCCGGCGATCTGTTCGCCGCCGGCTTCCTGGTCGGCCTGGTGCGCAATATCGGCCACGAAAACGCCGGCCGTCTCGGCGCGCTCGCCGCCGCCGAAGTGATCCAGCACATCGGCGCTCGCCCGCTGGTGTCGCTGAAGGAGCTGGCGAAGCAGCAGGGGCTGCTGGTTTAGCCGCCTCTTACCTCGCCCCGCTTGCGGGAGAGGTCGGAATGCATCGCGAGATGCATTCCGGGTGAGGGGGTACAGGTCTCACCCCTGTCGCAACTCGCGGAAGCAGCCCCTTACCCCGACCCTCTCCCCGCATCCGCCTTCGCCCGAAGGCGGGCTTCGGCGGACAAGAGAGCGGGGCGAGGGAGAAGAAAGAGCATCACGCCGTCTTCGCCGCCTTCAATCCGAGCCGCTGCTCGACCGCGTCGCGCATCACGAATTTCTGGATCTTGCCGGTCACCGTCATCGGGAATTCCTCGACGAACTCGACATAGCGCGGGATCTTGTTGTGGGCGATCTGGCCCTGGCAGAAGGCGCGCACTTCGTCCGCGGTCAGCGTCTCGCCCTGCCTGACCCTGACCCAGGCGCACAGCTCTTCGCCATAGCGGCTGTCGGCGACGCCGAAGATCTGCACGTCCTGGATCTTCGGATGGCGGTAGAGGAATTCCTCGATCTCCCGGGGATAGAGATTCTCGCCGCCGCGGATCACCATGTCCTTGATGCGGCCGACGATGTTGCAATAGCCTTCGTCGTCGATCACAGCGAGATCGCCGGTGTGCATCCAGCCATTGGCGTCGAGCACGTCCGACGTCTTCTCCTTTTCGTCCCAATAGCCGAGCATGATGCTGTAGCCGCGGGTGCAGAGCTCGCCGCGTTCGCCGCGCGGCACCACCTTGCCGTCGAGATCGACGACCTTGACCTCGACATGCGGATGGATGCGGCCGACCGTGGAGACGCGGCGCTCCAGGGGATCGTCGGTCGCGCTCTGGAAGCTCACCGGGCTGGTCTCGGTCATGCCGTAGGCGATCGTCACCTCATCCATGTTCATCTCGGTGTTGACGCGTTTCATCACCTCGATCGGGCAGGGCGCGCCGGCCATGATGCCGGTGCGCAGCGACGACAGGTCGAAGCGGGAAAATTCCGGATGGTCGAGCTCGGCGATAAACATGGTCGGCACGCCGTACAGCGTCGTGCATTTCTCCTGCGCGACCGTCGTCAGCGTCGCCAGCGGATCGAAGCCTTCGCCGGGATAGACCATGGTGGTGCCGAGCGTGACCGACGCGAGGTTGCCCATCACCATGCCGAAGCAGTGATAGAGCGGCACCGGAATGCAGATGCGATCCTGCTCGGTCAGACGCATGGCGCGGCCGGTGAAGTAGCCGTTGTTGAGGATGTTGTGATGGGTCAGCGTCACGCCCTTGGGCGAGCCGGTGGTGCCGCTGGTGAATTGGATGTTGACCGGATCGTCGAATTGCAGGCTGGCGCCGAGCGCCGCGAGCTGCTCGCGATGGCGGTCCCCGCCCATCTGCGCGACCTGCTCGAACGGAATCGTGCCCGGTGCCGCCGGCCCGCCGATCTGGATCACGGCGCGCAGTTGCGGCAGCCGCGCCGATCGCAACTGGCCGGGTGTGGCGCTCGCAAGCTCCGGTAGCAGCGTGTTGATCATCTCCATATAGGTCGAGGTCTTGAACGCGGTCGCGGTCACGATCGCGGCGCAGCCGACCTTGCGCAGCGCGAATTCGAGCTCGCTCAAGCGATAGGCCGGATTGATGGTGACGAGGATCAGCCCGGCTTTCGCGGCGGCGAATTGCGTCAGCGTCCATTCCGGCCGGTTCAGCGACCAGATGCCGATCCGCTCACCGCGTTGCAGGCCGAGTGCGAGGAAGCCTGCGGCGACCGCCTCGACACGCTCGGCGAACTCGTTCCAGGTCCAGCGCACATTGTGGCTCGGCGACACCAGCGCCTCGCGATCGCCCCAGCGCGCCCGTGCGCGGTCGAGGCTGTGGCCGATGGTTTCGCCGAGCAGCGGCGTGTCGGAAATACCGCAGACATAGCTGTCTGCCTTGGGGGTGGGTGCCAAGATCGGTGCCAAGATCGTCCTCCTCGTGGTCGTGTTCGTGTCGTCGCGCTTTTTTGCGCGATCTTAGTCGTTTGGTGCCGACGGGACAGGCCCGACCTATGGCGGGTATGAAAAATCCCTCCCGCGAGGGGAGGGATTTCTCGGTGCTTGATTGGAACCTCAGGCCGCTCGCTGCCCGCTGCCGGCGTCGAGTCCGGCATAGATGCCCTTCTCGAAGCCCGCGAAGGCTTCCAGGCTGTGCTTGTCGGCGAACGGCAACAGCTGGGTCAGGATCACGCCGCAGACGTCGCGTGCCGGATCGATCCAGTAATAGGTGTTGGCAAGGCCCGCCCAGGCCAGACTGCCGGCGCTGCGGCCTTCCGGCGTCTTGGCGGTGTTGATCAGGAAGCTCAGTCCCCACTTCTTGACGATGTCGGGATAGAGATCGACGTCGTTGGTGTACATCGGCGCCGCCGTCGGCATCTTCTCGACGGTCAGCTCGCCGATGTGGTTCTGCCCCATCGTCGCGACGGTCTCGGCCTTCAGCACCTGGTTGCCCTTGCCCTTGCCCTTGTTGAGGATCATCTGGCAGAACTTGATGTAGTCGGCCGCGGTCGAATACAGGCCGCCGCCACCCATGTGGAATTCAGGGTTCTGCTCGAGCTCGAACGGGATCGCAGCCAGCGTGCCGTCCTCGCCGCGCGCATGCATGCCGACCAGCCGCTTGCGCATGTTGTCGGAGATCTTGAAGGCGGTGTCGCTCATGCCGAGCGGTGCGAACATGTTGTCGCGCAGATAGGCATCGAGCTTCTTGCCGGATGCCGCCTCCACGGCCTTGCCGACGAAATCAATATTGGTTCCGTATTCCCAGCGCGTGCCGGGGTCGGTCATGATCGGCGTCTTCAACGCGGCATTGAGGCAGGTGATGATGCCCGGCGTGCCGGTCTTCTCCAGATATTTGCCGAGATTGACGTCCCACATGTCGTAGGCGAAGCCGGCGGTGTGGGTCATCAGCTGGCGCAGCGTGATCGGCTTTTTCGCCGGGCGCAGCTGCGGCTCGCCCTTGGCATCGAAACCGTCAAGCACCTGCACCGCGGCGAGATCGGGCAACAGCTTGCCGATCGGCTCGTCGAGCGACAGCTTGCCCTGCTCGACCAGCTGCATCGCGCCCGCTGATGTCACCGCCTTGGTCATCGAGGCGATCCAGAACACGCTGTCGACGGTCATCGGATCGCTCTTGGCGAGATCGCGCTTGCCGAACGCGCCTTCGTAGATCACATCCGTGCCGGTGGCCGCGACGGCGACCACGCCGGGAATCTCCTTTGCCTCGCTCTTCTGCCGCAATACCTGATCAATCTGAGCTTTGCTCTGCATTGGGGGCGTCCTCCGGTGGGGTTTATTGTTTTGAAGTGGCGGGATCATCCTCCCGCTTTTCCGCTCCCGCAAGGCGGCCGCGATGCGGTGATGTCGCGATGTCGTGAAAGGCGGGCCGCACAGGAACGGCCATGCTGAGGAGGCGTTCACCACGCATGCAGATTTTGCGGTGGACTCCGCACAAGCCCGGATGACCCCGGACGGAGGCCACGGTAACGTGATCGGGAGGTTGATTTCCGTACCTGTTTATTTGCATTAACGCATTCAGATTGCTGCACAAAAGGTGCGGCGAATTGGGATGCATTTGACGAAAAGATTCGTCGTTTCGCGCCTTGCGGGGACGCAGCAATGATTTCGACATGGAGTGAATGGAAGCGCTATCCGCGGCCGGGCCGCGGCGAGAACATCGAGGCGCCGATCAGCCCAGGCCTCTACGAAGTCCGCTACGCGGCTACCGGCGCGCTGCACTCATTCGAGGCAGTCGACAATGTCGCCCAGGCGCTGGCCCTGCTGCAGACCGGCACCAAGTCCTGGTTCGGCCGGCGCGATGCGAGGGCGCAGGCCGATCTCGAATACCGGACCTGCGCGACCTCGACCAAGGCGGATGCCAAGGCCGCGGCCGAACGCATGATCGGCCGTCGTGAAACCTACATGTCGGGCGGGGCGGTCTGACGAAAGCAATGTCATTCCGGGATGGTCCGGAGGACCAGACCCTCAGGTGCGCAATTGCGCATCGAGAATCTCGAGATTCCCCGGGGCGCAGTTGCGCCCCTGAGGCTCGATGCTCCGCATCGCCCCGGAATGACGTGGAGAGGGCCGCATTTGCGGGCCAGCAGACTCGCGCCACTGACAATGCATCTCCACGCATTTCCGCTTATATAAGCGGCGAATATCCTTCCAAAGAAATTCAGGAGTAACGCCATGACCCCGCCCGTTGCCGCACGCGCCACGCTATCCGCAGCATCCTCGCTCGAAAGCCGCCTGAAGGACCCGTCGCTGCTGCGCGATCGCTGCTATATCGACGGCGCCTGGGTCGGCACCCCCGAATTCGCGGTCAACAATCCGGCCACCGGCGTCGAACTGATCAAGATCGCGCAGCTGGGCGCCGATGATGCGACCAGGGCCGTCGAGGCCGCGCAGCGCGCGTTTCCGGCCTGGGCCAAGCTGACCGCGAAACAGCGCTCCAACATCCTGCGCAAATGGTTCGACCTGATCATCGCCAATCGCGAGGACCTTGCGCTGATCCTGACCTCCGAGCAGGGCAAGCCGCTGGCGGAGGCGCTCGGTGAGGTCGATATCGGCGCCGCCTATGTCGAATTCTTCGCGGAAGAGGCCCGTCGCGTCTATGGCGAGACCATTCCGACCCAGCGTCCGGATGCGCGGCTGCTCGCGATCCGGCAGCCGATCGGCGTCTGCGGCGCCATCACGCCGTGGAATTTCCCGAACTCGATGATCACCCGCAAAGTGTCGCCGGCACTGGCCGCCGGTTGCACCGTGGTGTTGAAGCCCGCCAACGAGACGCCGCTGTCCGCACTCGCGCTGGCGGTACTGGCCGAGAAGGCCGGCGTGCCGAAGGGCGTGCTCAACATCATCACCGGCGATGCACCGCCGATCGGCAAGGTGCTGTGCGAGCATCCGGCGGTGCGGTTCGTCGGCTTCACCGGTTCGACCAATGTCGGCAAGATCCTGTACCGGCAGGCGTCGGTCGGCGTGAAGAAGCTCGGCCTCGAGCTCGGCGGCAACGCGCCCTTCGTGGTGTTCGACGACGCCGATATCGACGCCGCGGTCGAAGGCGCCATCGTCTCGAAATATCGCAACATGGGCCAGACCTGCGTCTGCGCCAACCGTCTCTACGCCCAAGACAAGATCTACGACCAGTTCGTCGAGAAGCTGTCGAAAAAGGTTGCGGCGATGAAGATCGGCGACGGCACCGAGCAAGGCGTGACGCAGGGGCCGCTGATCAACATGAAGGCGATCGAAAAGGTCGAGCGGCACATTGCCGACGCCGTGAAGGGCGGCGCCAAGATCGTGACCGGCGGCAAGCGCTCGGCGCTCGGCCGCAGCTTCTTCGAGCCGACCGTGCTGTCGGATGTGCGGCCGGACGCGCTGGTGGCGCAGGAGGAAACCTTCGGCCCGCTCGCGCCGGTGATCCGCTTCAAGGACGAGGCCGACGTGATCGCGATGTGCAATGCCTCGCCGTTCGGCCTCGCGTCGTACTTCTACTCACGCGACATCGGCCGGGTCTGGCGTGTCGCCGAGGCGCTGGAGTCGGGCATGGTCGGCGTCAATTCCGGCCTGATCACGACCGAGGTCGCGCCGTTCGGCGGCGTCAAGGAAAGCGGCCTCGGCCGCGAAGGCTCGCGCCACGGCATGGATGAGTATGTCGAGATCAAATACGTGATGATGGCCGGCGTCTGATCGCCGACATTATTTTCTGGCTTGAGCCCGGCTCTGATTGGATCAGGGCCGGGCTTGTTGCTCGGTCACACGCCCTTGTCGTTCGGATTGGCGACGGCGTCCTTCAGCGGCGCCGTCATCGGGAAATTCAGGTTTACGTTCTTCGGTGGAATCGGCCGCGTGAACCATTTGGCGTAGAGCTCAAGGAATTCGCCGCTCTTCATCATCGCAACCAGCGTGTTGTCGACCAGCGCCTTGAACTCCGGATCGCCCTTGCGGATGATCAGCCCGTAGGGCTCGGTGCGCAGGCTGTCGTCGATGATGCGCCAGTCGGCCGGGTTGCGGCTGCCCGCGATCAGGCTCGCCAGCAGGATGTCGTCCATCACGAAGGCATCGCTGCGCCCGGTGGTCAGCGCGAGGAACGACGCGGCATGGTCCGCCGTCAGGATGTTCTTGGTCTGGAAGTTCTTCTCCTGGGCACGCGCGCTCAACAGGCCGATCGAGGTCGAGCCCGAGGTCAGCGCGACCGGCCGGCCGCCGAGGTCCTCGAAGGTCTTGATCGGCGCGTCCTTCTGCACGACAGCGCGGATGCTCGACACGAAGATCGTATTGCTGAAGGCGACGACCTTCTGCCGCTCCAGCGTGTTGGTGGCCGGCCCGCAGACGATGTCGATGGTGCCGTTCTCGATCAGCGGAATTTGGGTCGAGAGCTGGATCGGTTGCAGCCTGATCTGCAACGCCGGCAGCTTGAGTGCACTTTTCACCGCGTCGACGATCCGCCCACAGAGGTCCATCGCGAAGCCGACCGGCTTCTGGTCGTCGTCGAGATAGGAGAATGGGACCGAAACGTCGCGGTGCCCGAGCCGGATCTCGCCGGCGTCGCGGATTTTTGCGAGTGTGCCGCCCGGTGACTGAGCCTGCGCCGCGGCCGATGTCGCGCCTGCGAGAAATGTAAAAAGGATCAATAACTTGACGACTTGATTCATCAGCTTGCTCGCGGACGGCTACCGCATTGGATATGATCGGCCCAGATTTTATACACGGCCATTGCATAATCGGCAAATCGATTTTATACAATCATAGTTAAGTCGGATATCTGAACCCGCCCTCACCATCGAGAGAGTCCGGATGGAACCTGCCGCCGCCCCAAGCCATCGAGGAGCTGGACCTCACGGGTCCGCGCCGGACGCCGTGCGCGAGGCCTTGCGGGCGGCGATCAGTTCGGGCGAGCTCGCCCCCGGACTGCAACTCCGCCAGGACGAGCTCGCTGCGCGGTTCGGGACCAGCCGCATCCCGGTGCGCGAAGCGCTGCGCCAGCTCGAGGCCGAGGGCTTTGTTACCTTCCTGCCCAACCGCGGCGCGGTGGTCTCCGACCTGTCGATCGACGAGGTGATCGAGCTGCTCGAGATCCGGATCGCGCTCGAGTGCCACGCGTTGCGATTGGCGATCCCCGCGATGGGCGAAATCGATCTCGAGGCGGCAACGAAAATCCTGCAGGCCTACGACGCCGAGCCCGATCCGGCGCAATGGGGCGCCTTCAACTGGAAATTCCACGCCACGCTCTACGCGCCGTGCAATCGCCCGCGGCTGCTGGCAATGATCCAGGCGAATTACGGCCATGTCAGCCGCTTCACCCGGGCGCTGGTGTCGCAGGCAACCGGCAAGGAGCGTCCGCAGCGCGAGCACTACCGGCTGCTCGAATTCTGCCGCGACGGTGAGGTCAAGAAGGCGGTCCGCCTGTTGCGCGATCACATCGAGGAAACGCAGAAGACGTTGCGTTCGGCGCAGCGTCAGGCGTTGCGCGATGCCGGTCCAGAGCGGCCGGTCTGATCGCTCCAGCAATGTGAAGCATCACCGGCCCGCTGCGCGCCATGGAGAAATGCGTGTGAAGACCAATGACGTCGAAATCCTGGTGATCGGTGCGGGCATCGTCGGCATCGCCACGGCCTATTACCTCGCCGTCCAGCACAAGCGTTCGCGGCTGTTGATCGTCGACGAGGGCCAGCCGATGACCTTGACCTCGGCGCAGTCGGGCGAGAACTACCGCAACTGGTGGCCGCATCCGACGATGGCCGACTTCACCAACCACTCCACCGACCTGATGGAGGAAATCGCGCGGCGCAGCGACAACCGCATCCACATGACGCGGCGCGGCTATCTCCTGGTCACGCGCGAAGCGAAGCCCGACGAGCTGTTGCAGCAACTCCATGCCGGCTATGGCGCGCAGGCGGCAAAGCTGATCCGTCTGCATGAAGGATCGGGCCGCGGCTATGTGCCGCCGCATTCGGCCGACTGGCAGAGCGCGCCTGATGGCGTCGACGTTCTGCAGGGCCGCGATCTGATTCAGGCGCACTACCCGAGTTTCGACAGGGAAATCGCGACCGCGCTGCATATCCGGCGTGCCGGCGACATCAGCGGCCAGCAGCTTGGCCAATACATGCTGGAGACCATGCGTCCGCTGGGCGCGCAGTTCCAGCAGGCAAAGGTGGTCGGCATCGCGAAGACCGATCGCTTCACCGTCGAGGTGCTGGCCGATGGCGCGCGGCAGACCATCCAGGCCGACCTCATCGTCAACGCCGCCGGCCCGTTCGCGGCGCAGGTCGCGGCGATGCATGGCGAAGCGCTTCCGATCGTGAACGTGCTGCAGCAGAAGATCGCGTTCGCCGATCGCAACCGCGCGGTCGATCGCAAAATGCCGTTCGCGATCGATCTCGACGGGCAGACACTGGCCTGGTCCGACGACGATCGCGAGGCGCTGTCTGCGGCGCCGGAGTTTGCGCGCCTGCTGGCACCGATGCCGGGCAGCATCCATTGCCGGCCGGATGGCGGCGATCACGGCGAGTGGATCAAGCTGGGTTGGGCCTTCAACGCCGAGCAGATCACGGCGCCGGTCCGCGAGCCGGAGCTGAACCCGTATTTCCCCGAGGTCGTGCTGCGCGCGGCGAGCCGGCTGCAGCCGCGCCTTGCGCAATATCTCGGCGCACTGCTGCGCGACCGCGTGCACTACGGCGGCTACTATCCGATGACGAAGGAAAACTGGCCGCTGATCGGAGCTGCGAAAACGCCGGGTGTGTTCCTCGCAACCGCACTCTCCGGCTACGGCACGATGGGCGCCTGCGCTACCGGCGATCTCTGCGCCCGCGCCGTGGTCGGCGCGTCGGCGCCCGCCTTCGCGCGCAGTCTTTCGCTCGCACGCTATCAGGACCAAGCATTGATGGCCGAACTCGCGGCGAGCGAAAGCCGCGGGCTGCTGTAGCTTGACCTTGCTTCAGCTTCGTAGCCCGGATGAAGCGAAGCGAAATCCGGGGCCCTGCCGCCCGGCGACATTCCCGGATCGCGCTTTGCTTCATCCGGGCTGCGCAGCCCTATCGCCGCAGCACCGCGATCGTTCGATTCGCAAACGTCAGCCGCTCCGCCATCACAGAGACGAAGTAAGTCAGCAGCTTGTGGCTGAGCTCGGGGGCCTCGTCGCGGATCGCGGCGAACTGGTGGGTGTTCAGCACATAGAGCACGCTCGCCATCTCAGCCTGGATGGTCGCGCTGCGCGGGGTGTGCGCGACGAGACCCATCTCGCCGATGGTGGTGTAGCGGCCGAGGCTGCGCACCCGCGTGGTGCGGCCGTCCTCGGCGGGGATCATGATGCCAAGTCGGCCGTCGAGGATGAAGTGCATGGAATCGGCGGCGTCGCCAGCGTGCACGATGATCTCGCCGGCGTCGACCTCGATGCGCTGGCAGCGCCGGATCAACGTGTCGGCGTCATCCTCGCTGTCGAGCATCTCCGTGAACCAGCCGCGCAGGTCGGCTTCTTCCTGCGCCAGCTCCTGGTGCTGCGCGATGATCTCGTTCTCGCACCACTCCAGCGCACGGTCGAGCTCGTCGATCAAGGTCACACCCTCGGTGATGAAATCGCTGGAGCGCAGCACCTGCTCGGCCTTGGCCGACAAATGCACCAGCACCAGCTCGACGCCGACCTCGTGCGCGCTGCGCTTGATCTGCGCAAAGCTGTAGGCCGCAGACGAATCGACGCCGGTGACGAGCTTGAAGTCGAACAGCAGATAGCGGCACTCCGCCTGCTCGCGCAGCAGCGCCTTGACGTGCTGGTAGAGCCGGTTGGCGGAGCCGAAGAACAGATAGCTTTGCAGCGTCAGTCCCTGGATCTTGCCGCCATGGGCCGACAACACCTCGCGGTCGTCACGCGAGCGATCCAGCGAGCTGCGGTATTCCGAGCCGTCAAAGCCGTATTTGATCGCCTCGACCCGCGCCGCGCTGAGCGCAAAGGTGGCGCAGCCGATGATGACGCCGATCAGGATGCCGGGCACGAAGCCCCAGGTCACGATGATAACGATGATCGCGAGCAGCGACGCATATTCAGTCTTCGACAGCCGCTTGCGCGATTCGATCATCCATTTGTGCAGCTGGTCGGCGCCGAGATAGAGCAGCAGGCCGCCGAGCACGAATTTCGGCATGTAGCCGAGCAGCTGCGGCGCCACCGCCAGCATCAAGAGAGATATCGCCGCGACGGTGAGTCCCGATCAGCGGGCCGCGCCCGCCGCTGGAGAAATTCAGGATCGAGCGGCTGACCGAGATGCAGCCGGCATAGCCGGCCAGCGCACCGGTCAGGATGTTGGCGAAGCCGGTGATGTTGAGCTCGCGCTCGAGATTGGCCTCGCGATGCACCGCGACCTCGATGCCTGTCGTGTTGAACAACGTGCTCGCCGCCGTCACGAACACGACGGCGATCATGTTGCCGAGCAGGTCCGGCACCGCCGACCATGGATATTGTGCCAGCTCGGCCGCGTGCCACGGCAGCATGAAGGTCGATGCCGGCGGAGGCTCGAAGGTCCAGCCGGTCAGGTGCGCTTCCTCAGGCGTGATTCCGATGATCCAAAAGACAAGATGCGCCACGATCACGCCGCCGACCAGGATGATCGGCAGGCCGAACGGGGTGCGCGAGCGATGCCAGGTCAGATACAGCACCAGCGCCATGGCGCAGGCGGCGCTGAGCTCGGAGATCGTGATAATATTCGTAAAATGGAAGAGAGTGCTGAGCTGCACCGGGTAACCGGTGATCACCCGGATCGCGCCCAGCACGATCAGCAGGCCGGTTGCCCCAAGGAACCCGCCGACCACCGGGTACGGCACGTAGCGAATGGCGCGGCCGAACCGCGTCAACCCCAGGCAACACAGCACGATGCCGGTGACGATGGTCGAGAGCCCGAGCGTGATCAGCACCGGCGCGAGTAGCGGCGCCGTCGGGCCGGCCGCGACGATGCGCTCGACCAGCGAGGCCATCAGGATTCCCGTCACCGCCGCGGTGGAACTGTCGGGGCCGGCCACCGCGAATGGCAGCGAACTGCCGAGTGCAATCAAGCTCGCGAGCACCGCCGAGGAGATGAATGTCGCCGCGACGCCGTATGACAGATAGGGCGACAATGGCCCGGCGAAGATCAGGAGCGCGTAGGACAGCCCGAATGTGATGCCGAGCACGCTGGCCGCACCGCCGCCGAGAATGTCATGCATCGCCCGCCGTGCCCGCGAGCCGAAATAAAGCGACCGACTAATCACGTTAAAAAATATCCTGAACTCTAGCCGCCAGTCGTAGACGAGCTCGGCGCAGGACGACAACAGGATTTTTGTGACAGCCGGTTCCCAACGCGCGCCCGCCGGGGAGCTCGTGACCGGCGATCGCGTCGTTATGAAGTCATCGCGCAAGATCAGCGCGTCGCGAAGTCTTCCCCGGGCGGGAAGTCATGTGCCGCTCATCGCTGATAGAATGCCTTGATGCGCCGTGCCGGCGTCCCAAGCAGGGCTGACAACGGCGTCCGCACTTTCTCCGGCACCTTGAGCCAGAGGTCACGCGCCCCGCCCGTGAGCAGGCGATCTGGCGGCGGCGGTGGGCGAATCGTAATCGGAGCAGTAAGCGGGAGGTGCGGCGTCACCGCCGACCAGCTCTTGCATTGCGCGTCGACGCGCACCAGAGCAAAGGTCTGCCGCCTTTCGCGCGGCGGGCCGAGCGTGCTGGCTTGCTCGATCGCGTCGTCGATATCGCCGACAAACCTGTCGTATCCATATGCGCCGCTCTCAATGACCTCGTGATAGGTGCGATCAACCATGTCTTGAAGGCCGGTCACGTCGGCGAGCCGTTTCAGCACGTCATCGAGATTCTTGTAGTCCTTTCGCAGCGGAATGTAGTGCTCGTCGGGCCTGATCACGTTGGAGTAGGAGCCTTCGAACAATACCAACCCGGTCTTCAGTCCAATCGCTTCGAAGAACTTTGGACTCATCTGGCCCATGCTGACGTTGTTCTCGTGCGGTGCCACGACATTGCTGTAGAGCTCGTCATCGCTGAGCTCCGGATGCTCTCTGGCCATGGTCTGGACTGCGTTGCGAATGTCGCCCCATGCATCCATGACATTGGCGCCGCTCTCCGTGCCGAGCATTGCCCTCGCATCCGTCATGAAGTTGAACCAGGCGGGCCCATTGACGCGCTTGTCTTCCTCCCATTCGATGTCATGAGGAACGTTGCGCGCAGCGCATTCGCTCTTCATGCGCTGCGCGATGGTCGATTTTTCCAATCCCAGTTGCCCGTACCAGATCGGAAGCTTGCGACCCCGATAGGCCAGCCAAAGTCGTCGCTCCGAAAGCGGTCTCGCTAGCTCGAACGGTAGTTCGTCGGGGACGTAGCCGGTCAAGCACGGCCTGAACTTCACGTTCGGGAGTTCGTCGGGCGGATAGAACTTCTCGACAAGCGGTCGGGGCACGGTCGTGAAGATCGTGTCGACGCCAAGTTTTCTGATCAAGGCGCATGCCTTTCGCGGCATGTCGTATTCGTCCTGTATCAGCAGCACCTTCGGTCCGTCGAAGTTGGAGACGAGTTCGACGAAGGAAGGCGACATTGTCTCGAACGGCATGCGCACCGAAAAATGGATGACCAGCGCGTCGAACAGTTCGAGTGGAAAATCGGCCCTGCAGTCGAACGTCGCGGCAGCATAAGCTACGTCATGCCTGGAATGGCGCTGGATCGCCATCAGGTGCTGACGGACGAATTCCGTCGCCAAGGCATTTGGGTCGTACAGAACGAGAATGCTGCGCGATCTGGTCTGAATAACGCTGTGCATCGGCCTTGATTGCCTCAACGATCTCCGGAATGCCGGTCTCGCAGGATGGAAATGGCCGGCGTCGGCCAATCGAACGGATTACCGTACCGGGTGAGATAGTCGTCGACGGTGAGGAAGTAGTACAGGAGATCGGATGGTCGAAACTGCCCCTCCAGCAAAGCTGTAACAAAGGCAACCCGCGAAGCGCTGAGTTGTTCCGTCGCGCCGATGATTGCAATCGCATCCGGTGGGATCGGCTTGCCGGATGCGATATCGTCAAAGCTCGCGATGCAGGCGATCCCGAGTGTCGGATCGATCGCCAGGTGCGGCGCCATGCCACGGTCGCTCAGGAACAGCATTTGATGATTTCCGACTTTTCCTCCGTCCCATCCGACGAAGCTGAGCGGCTTGCGATCAGCCTCACTGAGCAGCAGACGTGAAAAGTAATAGGCCAGCAGTCCGTAATTCGAGCAGTCGAGATATTCGGAATTCAGCAGTGCGCTGAACCCCTGCGACGGGCACCCTTCGCCGTAAGGCTTGAGATTGTGTGCGGCAGTTGAAGCAAAAACATATAAAAGATCAGTGCGGGTCAGGCCTGACCACGCTTTTGGCAAACGCCGCTGCATGTGTTCCAGCGCCGTCGCCGAAACATCGAGAAGAATATCTGGTCGCGCGGCCACTGCATCGCCGGTGACTGCATCGAGGTACGGCATTTCGACGCTAGTGATTTGAGACAGCGCACGCGTTGTCCGTAGCGATGATATTTTTTTTGTGAAACGAAGAAACATTTTGAAATTGAAGGCTGGCGAAAATAGTTCGCCTCGCCTTCTTAGCTCAACATACCGCTCCATGACAGTCGCCGCCCCGGGATTGTGTCATGTGAAGGATGCAATCCGCTGAGGGCGTTGTCAGGTTAAAATTCGGCAAAGCTTCTCATTGCGACGTGTGATCCTCGTCCGTCGGCGTCGTCACACTTCCGGTGCGCACGGCGCAACGTGCTGATCGCTCGACCGAATCTGCGTCACGCAAGCTTCAGGCGATGCGGGGTCTGCTGTGGACCGCCTCGTCTGCGTGACGCAAATGGGCTATTCCTTGCCGAAGGCGCCGTGACGGCCGATGCCGGAGGCGAAGCGTGCCGCACCCGCCAGTGTCTCGCCCGATGCGATCACATCGAGCCCGCCGCGCATCTCGTTCCTGATCGCCTCTTCCTCCTCGAGGTCCCATTGCCGCAGCGCCGACAGGCGGTCGGCACGCATGCAGTTCTGCGGGAATTTTGCGATGTCCTTGGCGAGCGCGATGGCGTGCGCACGCGTCTCGCCCTTTGCAACCAGCCGGTTGGCGAGCCCCATGCGATGCGCTTCGGCGCCGCCGACCGGGCGCCCGGTGAGGATCAGATCGATCGCCTGCGAATGACCGATCAGCCGCGGCAGGCGGATGGTGCCGAGATCGATCAGCGGCACGCCGAAGCGGCGGCAGAACACCCCGAAGGTCGCGTCCTCGGCGACCACGCGCATGTCCGCCCACAGCGCCAGCTCCATGCCGCCGGCGACCGCATAGCCCTCGATCGCGGCGATGACGGGCTTCGAGAGCCGCAGCCGGCTCGGTCCCATCGGCGCGATCGTGTTGTGGCCACCGATCTCGCGCTTCTTCTCGGCATCGCCCGCTGCCACCGCCTTCAGATCGGCGCCGGCGCAAAAAGTGCCACCAGTGCCGGTGAACACCGCGACCGATGCGCTCGCGTCGGCGTCGAAGGCGAGAAATGCGTCATACAATCTGCGCGCTGTCGCGCCATCGACGGCGTTGCGATTGTGCGGTCGGTTGATGGAGATGATGGTGATCGGACCATCGCGCTCGACGAGCACGGAATCGGATTCGGACACGGGGCGCTCCCTGGGCTGTTCTTGTGCCCGGAGAGTGACATCGATAGTGAGGTCCGCGCAATCCCGCGGTCGTGACCCGTCATCCTGAGGAGCCGCCAACGGGTCCGCGCAAAGCGCGGCCGATGACAGCCGCCGCGCGTCTCGAAGGATGCATGGCCACCGGCCGGGCCGTCGACCCTTCGAGACGGCCGCGTTGCGGCCTCCTCAGGGTGACGGTGATATAGCGAATGCGCCGACGGTGCCGCTAAACCTTCAGCTCCGTCCCCGTGACGCGGCGATACGCTTCCAGATATCGCTTGCTGGTCGCATCCACCACGCTCGCGGGCAGCGGCGGAGCAGGAGCGTCGCCGTTCCAGCGGCCGGCGTGGCGCTCGACGTCGAGGTAGTCGCGCAGCGGCTGCTTGTCGAAGCTCGGCTGCGGCTGGCCCGGCTTGTAGGCGTCCGCGGCCCAGAAGCGCGACGAGTCCGGCGTCATCACCTCGTCGATCAGGATGATGCGGCCATCCTGGTCGCGACCGAGCTCGAATTTGGTATCTGCGATGATGATGCCACGGGCGCGGCTGGTCTGCTCGCCGTAAGCGTAAACATCGCGCGCCATCTTCTCCAGCGTCGCCGCAACGTCGGCACCGACGATCTCGCGCACCCGCTTAACCGTGATGTTCTCGTCATGGCCGGCCTCGGCCTTGGTCGCCGGGCTGAAGATCGCGGGCTCGAGCTTTTGGCTCTCGACCAGGCCCGTCGGCAGCTTCTCGCCCGCGAGGGTACCCTTGGCGGCGTATTCCTTCCATGCTGAGCCGGAAATATAGCCGCGGATCACGCATTCGATCGGAAACACGGTGGTGCGCTTGCACAGCATCGCGCGGCCGAGGATGTCGGCGCGATGGTTCTTCAGTCCGGGGACCGCGCGGATGATCTCGTCGGCATCGGCGCTGATCATGTGATGCGGCACGGTGCCTTCGAGCTGCTGGAACCACCACGCGCTGATCTGGGTCAGCACCGCGCCCTTCATCGGAATGGTCTCCGCCATCACCACGTCGAACGCCGAAATGCGGTCGGTGGTGAGCAACAGCACGCGATCGTCCCCGACGGCGTAGATATCGCGCACCTTGCCGCGGCCGATCCGGGGCAGGGGCAAATCGCTGGATAGCATCGCGGTCATGGCGTGATCTTTCAGGCTGGCTTCAACGACGAGCGCCCGCACGAGCCGTGCGGGCGCGGGAGACTAGAGCATGATCCGGAAAAGTGTGCAGCGGTTTTCCGAAAAGGATCATGCTCAAATCAAAGAGTCATACGAATTAGCTCACTCCGGCAGCGGAATGAACTCGTGTTCGTGCGGAACCTGCGCGAAACGGCCGGTTTTCCAGTCCTGTTTGGCCTGCTCGATCCGCTCCTTGGAGGAGGAGACGAAATTCCACCAGATGTGGCGCGGCCCTTCCAGGGCGTCGCCGCCCAGGAACATCATGCGGGTCGGCCGCAGCGTCTTCACGGTGATGCGGTCGCCGGGCCGGAAGATAAGAAGCCGCGGTCCCTGGTGGCGGTCGCCCGCGATCTCGACCTCGCCGTCGACGAGATAGATCGCGCGCTCCTCATGATCGGGATCGAGCGGCACCGAGGTGCCGGCCTGCGCGGTGACTTCAGTGTAGAACCAGGGCGAGACCATGCTGACCGGCGAGGAGATGCCGAACGCCGAGCCCGCGATGATGCGCGCGGTGAAATCGCGCTCGGAGATCATCGGCAGGTCGCCTGCGCCATAATGCTGGAACGAGGGCGCGATCTCTTCCTTGCCCGCAGGCAGCGCGATCCAGCTTTGCAAGCCCAGCATCTTTTGGCCGTCGCGGCGCTGCACGTCGGGGGTGCGCTCGGAATGCGCGATGCCGCGGCCTGCGGTCATCAGGTTCATTGCGCCGGGCTGGATCTCCTGGATGTTGCCCTCGCTGTCGCGGTGCATGATGCTGCCGTCGAACAGATAGGTGACGGTGGCGAGCCCGATATGCGGATGCGGCCGCACGTCCATGCCCTTGCCGGCGAGATATTGCACTGGGCCGAAATGATCGAAGAAGATGAAGGGCCCGACCATCTGCCGCTTGCCATGCGGCAGCGCGCGCCGCACCGCAAAGCCGTCGCCGAGATCGCGGGTGCGCGGCACGATGATCAGATCCAGCGCGTCGCAAGTCTGGGGATCACCGAGTTCGGGATCGGTCGAGGGCTGCCAGCTCATTGCAAAACTCCTTCTCGTTTGGCGCGACCGTAACAGGATTTGATCATTCCGTCGCGGCGATCATGACGCGGTCACGATGGTCTATTTGCCGCTCCTGTGCGATATCGGCGAGAGCAATCCTGGAAACTGGGGTAAGCGATGGTTTCCCTGATCAAGCCCGGTGCAAACCTGTTGCGTGTCGACGGTCCCGTGATCGAGACCGCGCGGCTTATCCTGCGGCCATGGCGCGCATCCGACATTGCTGACAACACGCGGATGCTGTCCGATCCCGAGACCGCGCGCTTCATCACGCCGGATCACCAGCCAATCACGTCGGAGCTGAAGGGCTGGCGCAATGCCGCGGTCATCTCGGGCCACTGGGCGCTGTACGGCTTCGGCATGTTCGCGGTCGAGGAGAGATCCTCCGGCCGCTATATCGGGCGCGTCGGTCCGTATTGTCCGCCGGAATGGCCGGGCTTCGAGGTCGGCTGGGGCATCGCCAAAGAGCACCGCGGCAAGGGCTATGCGGTGGAAGCGGCGCGGGCCGCGATCGATTTTGTGTTCGCCAACTTCACCATCGACCGCATCATTCATTGCATCGATCCGGACAACGCCGCCTCGGAGGCGGTGGCACGGCGGCTCGGTGCGGTGAACGAGGGGCCGGGCAAGCTCGAGGGCGAGATCGTCGACATCTGGGTCACGGCACGTGCGCGGTGGCACCGCGATCCGGCTTGAAAATCCCCGCTTGAGCGACGATTGTTCGGCTGACCCGGAGATCCTTTCGACCGATGACATTGGCCGCAACCGAACTCTGCCTGCGCGCCGCCGCCGTGACGCTGCTGCTGGTGCTTGCCGCCTCGATGTTCGCGGATTTTCGCAAGGTGCCGGCGGGACGGCTTGTGATCGCCTTCGCGCTCGGCGCGGCCGCGCATGCGGTGACCGCGTCGATCGGCGCCGGACCGCCGATCTCGGTCTGGCACGGGCCGCTGATTGCGCTGTCGACCGGCGACATCGTGGTGTTCTGGCTGTTCACCCGCGCGCTGTTCGATGAAGCCTTCGCGCTGCGCTGGTGGCACGGGCTGATCTGGATCGCGGTGGTCGCATACAGCTTCGTCAGTTGCATGTGGATCGCGCCCGGCGGCCACGCGCAAGCGGCGATTACCACGGTCAATCTGCTCGCGCTCGTCTTCATCGCGCTAGCCGTGGCGCAGACCATCGGGTCATGGTCGGCAGACCTGGTCGAGCGCCGCCGCCGCGTCCGTGTCTTCATCGTCGCTGCGTCAGCGCTGTATGGCGGGATGAACGCGCTGTTGCAGATCGCGTATGCCGGCAGCCGCGTGACCGTGGAGTGGGCCAACGTGCTCAACGTGGCCGTGCTCGCCGCCATCGTCGCGGCCATCACCTGGACGATGATGCGCGTCGATGGCGCTGATCTGTTCACCGCGCCGGTCGAGCCCATCATAGCCAATGCGCAGCCGGCCGCGATGGAGGAGATAGCCGACCAGAGACTGGTCAATGCCCTGATGCGGCTGATGGCGGACGAGCGCATCTACCGCCAGGACAACGTCACCATCGGCACGCTGGCGACCCGGCTGAAAATCCCCGAGTACCGTTTGCGGCGGCTGATCAACCAGCGGCTCGGCTACCGCAATTTCAACGTCTTCCTCAACAACCATCGGATCGAGGAGGCCAAGGCCGCGCTTGCCGATCCGGCCCAGGCCGAAGTCCCCGTCATCACGATCGCCATGGATGCCGGCTTCCAGTCCCTCGGCCCCTTCAACCGCGCCTTCAAGGCGACGACCGGCGTGACCCCGACGGAGTATCGGAAGCTGAAGGCGACGGCGGCCTGATTGTTCTATTGCGTCGTGAGGGACGCCCCGGCCGTAGGGTTCCCTGCCCCCTTGCAGGGGAGGGTTAGGGAGAGGGGTACCACTCGGGTGGCCTCTCAATTTGAGTTTCGATGTTGTCCAGCGGGTTGCGGCGACGGTGTTTGCATCGATCGTCTCGCCCGGGGCCCACCCCTCTCCCCAGCCCTCCTCCGCAAGGGAGGAGGGAGCCTAACTATTGTGCGCCCCTCACGATGAGGCGTTGTAATCACAAAGAAATTCCAGAATCGGCCAATCTTCCCCAATCCTCGGCTAGCCCGATTTCGAAATCCGGCGAGCGCTCTCCCGTCCCGCACGGCTTCCTCCCGGCTACGCGCCCAATACGCCATGCCGGAGGATCCCGTGACCCGTCGAAAGCTCGTCTTCATTCTCGCCGCTACCAGCGCCTTCGGGGCGCTGGTGCTGTCCGCCGCCCGTGCCCGCGACGTTCCGAAGGTCGCGACCGGCTTTGTCGCCAACGTCATCTGCTCGGAAACGTTCGTCAGCGGACTGGACCCGAAGCGGGATTTCAACGAAACCACCGACGCGATGCCCGGCACAGGCTTGATCACCTGGGCGATGGACACCGAGGTCGACCTTGACCGCAGGGACGTCACCGTGACGCTGCTCGGGTTCGGCCGCAGCCATGCAGTCTATCGCGAGGGCGTCGGCTGCACCCTCGAACATGGCGAGGCGCTGGCCGACATTGCGCTGCCGCCGGCACGGTCGCAGGCTGCGCTGCTGCCCGAGATCGCCGGCCCGGCCCTTGTCGCGCCGCAGAACCCGCAGCTCTCGGCCGCGCTCGATCGCGCCTTTGCCGAACCGGCCGAGCCGCCGTTCCGCCACACCCGCGCGGTTGTCGTGATGAAGGACGGCCGCATCATTGCTGAGCGCTACGCCGACGGCATCGGCACCGAGACGCCGTTGCTCGGCTTCTCCGCAACCAAATCGGTGATCTCGGCCCTGATCGGAATTCTGGTGCGCGACGGCAAGCTTGCCGTCGACCAGCCGGTGCCGATCGCGGCCTGGAGAAATCCCGACGATCCGCGCCACGCCATCACGGTCGATCAGTTGTTGCGTCACACCGCGGGCCTTGCGCTCGGCAGCTCGCTGCAGGCCTCGCTCGCCTCCGCGCTCGAACCGGTCAACCGGATGAAGTACATGGAATCCGACATGGCCGCCTACGCCGAGAGCATTGCGCTCGAGACCGCGCCCGGCGCCGCCTGGAATTATCACGACGGCAATTTCATCATCCTCTCGCATCTGCTCCGCAACGCGGCCGGCGGCCATGCCGCCGATGTGTTGCGCTTCGCGCGCCGCGAATTGTTCGATCCGCTCGGCATGCACAACGTCGTCATGCAGTTCGATGCGACGGGCACGCCGGAAGGATCAGGCGCGATGATGGCGAGCGCGCGCGATTGGGCGCGGTTTGGCCAGCTCTATCTCGATGACGGCGTGGCCGGCGGCCGGCGCATCCTGCCGGCGGGTTGGGTGAAATACTCGGCATCGCCGACGCCGAACGGCTGGGTCGGCATCGGCGCGGGCTTCTGGACCAATCTCGGCGACAGTTTCGGCGCCAAGTATCGCGTCGAGCACGGCTGGCCGCGCGATGCGTTTTTCGCCAAGGGCACGATCGGGCAGTATGTGATCATTGTGCCGTCGCAGCGGCTGGTCATCGTGCGGCTCGGCCGTTCGCCGAACGCGCCGCTCAAGGCGGACGGCGTGTTCGATCTGGTCCGCGATGTCGTCACGGCGACGTCGAGCAATGCGGCGTTCGCGCGAAGCGCGAACTCGGAAGCCATTTCACCGCCTGTTCCGTTGCGCGATGGATTCCGGGCTCTCGCTTCGCGGGCCCCGGAATGACGGAAGAGAATGCCGCGGCTCGATGCAACAAGCTCGTCGTCGTCCCGGCTTTCGCCGCGACGACGACTGCGGGCTTGGCGGCTAGCCCGGCGTTGTACAGTCCGCTTACTGCCGTCCCAGCTGCGTTGCCTGTTCCACGCGCTCGAACCGCTCCAGCGTCAGGATCGCGTCGGCGAGCTGGTCGGCGCGCTTGTCGAGCACCGGGCGGGCCAGCGTCAGGAACTTCTGCTGCATTGCCTTGGCGTCGGGGAACGAGGTCGGCTCGCCGGAGGGATCGGCGTAGAGGCGCTCATGGGTGGCGTCATCTGTCATGATCGAGACGCGGGCACCGAACGGATGGGTGCGGCCGACCTCGAGGCGGTCGTCCTGCACCACGTCGAACTTGTCGGCGAGCGCGTCGATCGCCTTGTCGCCGAGCCGCGCGTAGTCATCCCAGCCGAAATGGCCCTGGTCGAGTGCGATCGCACCGGTGAAGAACATCGAGAACTGGCCGCCGACCACCGAGGTCGGGTGGCGCTTGGTGGCGGCATCGCCGGTCAGCGTGATGCCATTGCGGTGCAGGCCGATCTCGACCTTCCTGATCTGGTCCGGCGTCAGATTGTGCTCACGCCGCATCGCGATCAGCGCGTCGATCGCGGCATGGGTGTAGCGGCAGCTCGGATACGGCTTCACGCCGATCTTCAGCGTCTCATAGGTGTGGCCTAAGCCCGCAACGGCCTTGTCCGGATGCGCGTCATCGGTGTAGCCGACCAAGAGGCCATGCTTGCCTTCGACCGAATCGCTCGAGCCGATGAAATCGTTGCGCGCCAAGGTCGCGGCGATCACGCCGTTCATCGCGGCGGCGCCGACCTGGTAGCGCTTGTTCCAGGCGCCATTGACCAGGAATTGCAGCGAGCCGGAGGCCTGGCTGCCGGAGACGCCGAACGCGGAGATGATCTGCTGCTTCGACAGGCCGAACAGCTTGGCCGCGGCGGCCGCGGCGCCATAGGTGCCGGCGGTTGCGGTCGGGTGGAAGCCCCGGGCGTAATGCGAGGTCGGGTCGAGGGCATTGCCGAGCCGGCAGCACACTTCATAACCGGCGACGATCGCCGTCAGCACGTCGCGGCCGGAGGCGCCGACCATCTCGCCGACCGCGAACGCGGCGGGCACCACCGGCGCGCTCGGATGCAGCGAGGAATCGGCGTGGGTGTCGTCGAAGTCGAGCGAATGGCCGAGCGCGCCGTTGAGCAGCGCCGCGACCGCCGGCGTCCAGGTCTTGGTGTCGCCGAACACGGTGGCCTCTCCCTTGCCGTCCAGCGCCAGCGCCTCCAGCATCTTCATCAATGAGGGCGTCGATTCCGCATCGCGGCGGGCGCGGATGGTGCTGCCGAGGAAATCCAGCGTCAAAACCTTGGCGCGCTCCAGCACCTCCGGCGGAATGTCGGAATATTTCAGGTCGGCGACATAGGCGGCGAGCGTTGCGGTTTCGTGGGCCATCGTGTTTCCTCATTTTTGCGGCGCAGGGTAGGCGGGCAGGTTTGGCCTTTCAAGCCACCTTGCCGCCGCGGGCAGCAGCCATGCTCGACGTCCTTTAACATAGGCCTTTCCATTGATTGCGGATCAGGGTGCATGAGGACCTTCGCAAAACGCATGTTCGACAAGCTTTGGACCCGCAAGACGCAGCTGGCGCTGGCGGTCCGGATCGCGTCCGCCGGCGTCGCGGCCTATACGATCGCGGTGGCGATGCACCTCATGCTGCCGCTGTGGGCGGTGCTGACCTCGCTGATCGTCACCCAAATGAGCGTCGGCCGCTCGCTGAAGGCGACCCGCGACTACATGCTCGGCACCATCGGCGGTGCGGTCTATGGCGGCGCGATCGCGGTGCTGATCCCGCATTCCGGCGAGAGCAGCCTGCTGGCGCTCCTGGTGCTGGCGATCGTGCCGCTGGCCTTCATCGCCGCGCTCAATCCCAGCCTGAACTCGGCGACGGTGACGGCGGTCATCGTGCTGCTGTTGCCGACGATGCATCACTCCAATCCGCTGGATTCGGCGATCGACCGCGTCCTCGAGGTCACCGTCGGCGCGCTTACCGGGCTGGTGATCTCGTTCCTGGTGCTACCGTCGCGCGCGGTCAGCCAGATCCGGGTCAATGGATCAAAGCTGCTGGAATTGCTTGCCGCGGCGTTCGCCGAATTGCTCGCCGGCCTGACCCGCGGTCTCGACAACGACGCGCTGCACCGGATCCAGGACGGCATCGGCACCGCGGTGACCAATCTGCACGCGACCGGGCTGGAGGCCGAGCGCGAGCGCTCGATGCATCTGTCATCGGGACCGGACACCGGTCCGTTGCTGCGGACCATCCAGCGGCTGCGGCACGACGTCGTGATGATCGGGCGTGCCTGTGTCGTGCCGCTGCCGGCCGAGATCCAGATCCGGCTGGCGCGGCCACTGGCCGACGTCAGCAAGGCGATCGTGACCTACATGGTGGCGGTCGCGACCGCCTTGCGCGCCGGCAGCGGGCCGGCCGACATGGCGCCAGTCGATGCCGCGCTGCATGCCTATAGCGAGGAGGTCGCCGCGGTTCGCAGAGACGGCCTGATCCGCGGCCTGCCGGTTGATGCCGCCGAACGCTTCTACGCGCTCGGCTTCTCGCTCGACCAGATGCGGCAGAACCTCAACGACCTCAAGCGCTGTCACGGCAATTGGTGCACCAACGAGGATGCCGCGGAGAAGGCCGTCGCCGACACGCCGGAGAAGAGCCCGGCGTGAGACCAGAGCTGCTTGAGACCAGCGCTTTGTTCAGCCTACGGCCTTGCGCAGCATCGCGGGCACTATCAGGCGGTGGAACGGCATGATCACCGCGAGATAGGCGCGGCCGAACCAGTTATGGGTGAGCACCAGCGTGGTCGCGGTGATGCTGCGCGCGGAGCCGGCGCTGGCGACGTCGACTGGCGCGACGTCGACGACCAGCCGGAAATCGAGATGCTTGTCGTTGAAGCCCGCCACTAGCCGTTCCGGCGTTTCGCTGACCACCGGAAAGATCCCGATCATGTCGCGTGCCACGCCCTCAGTTGCGCCCGAGGTCTTCAGGCCGAGCGGCGCGACCAGGAGATTGCGCAAGGCGATCAGCCATTCGGCCCAGCGCGGCTGTCGCGTCACCATCGCCTCGGCGGCGCGGCGCGCGTCGAGGTCGGCGCGCGTGGTCGCAATCCTGAACGCATCGGCAAACTGCGCGCCGGCAAGCAGCGCAACGGACTCCACGTTCGGCGTGACTTCGTCGACCCTCATTTGCCAACCTTCATCCCACCAGTCTGCGTGCCAGCAGGCGAAAACGCAAGATCAGGAGGGTCGCATAGACAGCAGTCCCGAGCGACAGCCCGATCCAGACCCCGGGCGCTTCGAGCCCGGCCCGGAACGCGAGCACGGCGGCGGATGCGAAGCCGATCAGCCAATAGCTGATGACGGCGAACAATAGCGGCACCTGGGTGTCGTTCATGCCGCGCAGCGCGCCGGCGCTGGTGGTCTGGATGCCGTCGGCGACGAAGAAGGTCGCGCCGATCAGCAGCAGCGTCGCGGTGAGCTGCGCGGTGGCGTCGGAGGCCTCGCCGAGGAACAGCGCTGCGATCTCGAAGCGCGCCAGGATCACCGCGAGCGTCATGACGCTCATGAATACCCCGCTGAGCCCGACCGCAACGAAGCCGGCGCGCTGCACCGCGTCGGGATCGCGGCGGCCGACCGCCTGGCCGACCCGCACGGTGGCGGCCATGCTGACGCCGAACGGCACCATGAACAGGATCGCGGCGATCTGCAGCGCGATCTGGTGCGCCGCCAGCGCGGTGGTGCTGATCAGCCCCATCAACAGGCCGGCCGCGCCGAACATGCCGTATTCCAGCAGGAAAGCGACCGAGATCGGCGCGCCGATCGCGACCAGCTTGCCCATCAGTGGCCAGTCGATCCGCCAGAGCCGGCTGAAGACGTGGTATTTGCGGAACGGGCGGCGGCGCGCCGCGAACCATACGCCGGCGAGGAAGGTGCCGAGATTGACGATCGTGGTCGCAAGCCCGGCGCCGAACATGCCGAGCTCGGGCATGCCCCATGTGCCGTAGAGCAACAGGTACACCATTAACGCATTGGCCGGGATCGCCGCGAGTGTAATCCACAGCACCGGCTCCGGCCGGTTCACCGCGCTCATGAAGCCACGGATCGCGATGAACCACAGAGCCGGCAGGATGCCCCAGCCGAGCCCGAACAGATATTGTTGTGCGAGATGTGCAGTTGCCTTTGACTGGCCGAGCGCAAGCAGGATGCGCTCGCCCTGGAACGGCAGCGCCATCAGCGGCAGCACCATGAAGAATCCCGCCCACAGTCCGACGCGCAGCGCGCGCCGCATCACGCGCGGGTTGCGCGCCCCGAACGCCTGCGCGGCCAGCGGCGAGACCGCGGACATCATGCCCATGCCGATCGTGAAGCTGACGAAATACACGGTATGCGCCAGCGCAGCCGCGGCGATGCTTTCGCTGCCGAGCCGGCCGATGAAGGCCAGATCGGTCGTCATCATCGCGATCTGCCCGAGCTGCGTCAGCGCAAGCGGCACTGCGAGCTTCAGCGTCTCCGCGAGCTCGGCCGTGAGCAGCTTGCGGGGTACGGCAAATGCCGCCCCGGAGGGGACGACGGCCGCGCGCGACGCGGCCGGGTCGATCTTGTCGATGCAGGTCATGACCGCACGTCTAGCACGGCAAACCGGCCGGAAGCGTGGCCAAGCTGCCGCAGGGAATTCGGGATCAGGATCGCGCGGGTATCCGCTTGATCTTGGCGCCGAGCGCGTTGAGCCGCTCGTCGATCCGCTCATAGCCGCGCTCGATCTGGTCGGCATTGTTGATGGTGGAGGTGCCGTTGGCGCACACCGCAGCCAGCAGCATCGCCATACCGGCACGGATGTCGGGCGAGTTCATCGGCGCGCCGCGCAGCCGGCTCGGGCCGGCCACGATCGCGCGATGCGGATCGCACAGCACGATCCGGCCACCCATCGCGATCAGATTGTCGACGAAGAACATCCGCGACTCGAACATCTTCTCGTGCATCAGGATGACGCCGTCGCATTGCGTCGCGGTGACGATTGCGATCGACATCAGGTCCGCCGGGAAGGCCGGCCACGGCTGGTCCTCGAGCTTCGGCACGTGACCGCCGAAATCGTCGTGGATCTTCATGGTCTGGTTCGACGGCACGACGAGGTCGTCGCCCTCGACGCCGCAGACGATGCCGAGCCGCTCGAAGCCCATTCGGATCGAGCGCAGATGCTCGACGCCGGCGCGCGCGATGCGCAGCGGCGAGCGGGTCACCGCAGCCAGGCCGATCAACGAGCCGACCTCGATATGATCGGGCTGGATCGCGAAACTCGTGCTGCCGAGCGTCGCCGGCCCGTGCACGATGATGGTGTTGGTGCCGACGCCTTCGATCTTGGCGCCGAGCGCGATCAGGAAATTGGCGAGGTCCTGTACATGCGGCTCGGAAGCCGCGTTGCGCAGATGGGTGGTGCCGCGGGCGGCGACGGCGGCGACCAGCGCGTTCTCCGTCGCAGTCACGCTGGGCTCGTCGAGGAACACGTCGGCGCCCTTCAGCTTGGAGGCGCGGAATTCGAGCCGGTGTGTCGCGGTGACGGTGGCGCCGAGCTGCTCGAAGGCCAGAAAGTGCGTGTCGAGGCGGCGGCGGCCGATCACGTCGCCGCCGGGCGGCGGCAGCGCGACTTCGCCGCAACGGGCGAGCAGCGGACCGGCGAGCAGGATCGAGGCGCGGATGCGTGCGCACAGCGCCGGATCGAGATCGGCGGCGCGGATCTCCTTGGCGTGAATTTGCAGCGTGTTGCGCTCGGTCCATTCGGCGCTGGCGCCGACCGAACGGCACAGCTCGACCAGCGTCTCGGTGTCGCGGATGCGCGGCACGTTGGTCAGCGTGACCGGGTGTTCGGTGAGCAGGGCGGCTGCGATGATCGGCAGCGCGGAGTTCTTGTTGCCCGACGGCTCGATGGTGCCCGAAAGGCGGCGGCCGCCTTCGACGATGTATTGGATCGGCGGCACGCGGATTGTCCCCTAACGCATCATGCAGACTTGGATTCAAACTCGGCCATTCGAAATTCCGCAACGGAATCAATGACTGCCCGGCACCGTAACACAGTTTCCGATGCAGCTTCCAGACGAAAGGTAGCCGCGCGGCGGTGCCGTCACGGATACGTCACTCCGTCAGGGTTTGCCGCCTCCGCGGTGATGGAGATGGTGCGCACGGTGCAACCCACGTCATTGCGAGCGAAGCGAAGCAATCCATCGTTCCGCAAGCTGAGAAATGGATTGCTTCGTCGCTTCGCTCCTCGCAATGACGGTGGTGCAAAGCGCCGCAGCACCTCAGATATCGATGGTGGCGCTGAGCGAGTTTTCCTGGATGAAGTCGCGGCGTGGCTCGACCACGTCGCCCATCAGCTTGGTGAAGATGTCGTCGGCCTCGTCGACCTCCTTGACCTTCACCTGGAGCAGCGAGCGTGCCTCGGTGTCCAGCGTGGTCTCCCACAACTGCTCCGGATTCATCTCGCCGAGGCCTTTGTAGCGTTGCAGCGAGATTCCCTTGCGGGCCGCGTCGGTCACGGCCTCGAACAGGTCGACCGGACCATGGATGACCTGCTCGGCGTCCTTGCGCCGCAGCTTGCCGGCCCGCACGTAGGTTTCCTGCAGCTTGGTCGCATATTCATCGAGCTTGCGTGCATCGGCCGAGCCCAGGAAGGCGTCGTCGATCACGGCCACTTCCTTGACGCCGCGTACGGTGCGCTCGAACTGGAAGCCATGGCCCTCCGTGAAGGTGCCGACCCAGCCGCGCTCGACCTCTTCGGCCACGGCATCGAGCCGCTTGGCGATGTATTCCGCCGCCGAGTTGGCGGTGGCGATCTCGCTGGTGATCCTCGGGCTCAGCACGCCCGCGATCGCGGCCTGCTCGATCACGGCGCGATTGTAGCGGCTGTGCAGGTTGCGCAGCACCGAGCGGATGACGCGGGCGTCCTCGACCAGCGACAGCAGATCGCGGCCCGAGCGGTCGTCGCCGGAGGCCGGCTTGAACACGCATTCGTCGAGCCCGGTCGAGATCAGATAGTCCTCGAGTGCGCGCTCGTCCTTCAGATACTGCTCGGACTTGCCGCGCGAAACCTTATAGAGCGGCGGCTGGGCGATGTAGAGATAGCCGCCATCGATGATCGAGCGCATCTGACGATAGAAGAAGGTCAGGAGCAGCGTGCGGATATGGGCGCCGTCGACGTCGGCGTCGGTCATCACGATGATCTTGTGGTAGCGCAGCTTGTCGACCGAGAAGTCGTCGCTGATGCCGGTGCCGAGCGCGGTGATCAGGGTGCCGATCTGCTCGGAGGACAGCATCTTGTCGGGGCGCACGCGCTCGACATTGAGGATCTTGCCGCGCAGCGGCAGCACCGCCTGGAATTCACGGTTGCGACCCTGCTTGGCGCTGCCGCCTGCCGAGTCGCCCTCGACGATGAACAGTTCGGATTTCGCCGGATCCTTTTCCTGGCAGTCGGCGAGCTTGCCGGGCAGCGAGGAGACGCTGAGCGGGTTCTTGCGGGTCAGCTCGCGGGCCTTGCGCGCAGCCTCGCGGGCTGCGGCGGCCTGGATCACCTTGCCGACGATTTCCTTGGCTTCCTTCGGATTCTCTTCGAACCAGGCGGCGAGCGCCTCGTTCAGGACGTTCTCGACAACGGGTCGAACCTCCGAGGACACCAGCTTGTCCTTGGTCTGCGACGAGAATTTCGGATCGGGCACCTTCACCGACAGCACCGCGGTGAGGCCTTCGCGGCAATCGTCGCCGGTCAGCGCGATCTTTTCCTTCTTCGCATTGGCTTCGGCATAGCCGTTGACCTGGCGCGTCAGCGCGCCGCGAAAGCCGGCCAGATGGGTGCCGCCGTCACGCTGCGGGATGTTGTTGGTGAAGCACAGCACGTTCTCGTGGTAGCTGTCGTTCCACCACAGCGCGGCCTCGACGCCGATGCCGTTTGATTCCGAGCGCACCATGATCGGCGTCGGTACGATCGCCTTCTTGTTGCGGTCGAGATATTTGACGAACTCCTCGACGCCGCCGGAATAATGCATCTCCTCGCGCTTCTCGACCGCGTGGCGCATGTCTGACAGCACGATGTGGACGCCGGAATTGAGGAAGGCGAGCTCGCGCAGCCGGTGCTCCAGCGTCGCGAAATCATACTCGACGTTCTTGAAGGTCTCGGTCGAGGCCAGGAAGGTGACCTCGGTGCCGCGCTTGCCCGGCGCATCGCCGACCACCTTGAGCGGCGCCACGGCGTCACCGTGCGCGAATTCGATGTAGTGCTCTTTGTCGTCGCGCCAGATCCGCAAGCCCAGCTTGCTGGACAGCGCGTTGACCACGGAGACGCCGACGCCGTGCAGGCCGCCGGAGACCTTGTAGGAGTTCTGGTCGAACTTTCCGCCGGCATGCAGCTGGGTCATGATGACCTCGGCCGCCGAGACGCCTTCGCCCTTGTGGATGTCGACCGGAATGCCGCGGCCGTCGTCGTACACGGTGACGGAATTGTCGGCGTTGAGGGTGACCAGGACGCGGCTCGCATGCCCCGCCAGGGCCTCGTCGATCGCGTTGTCGACGACCTCGTAGACCATGTGGTGCAGGCCGGACCCGTCATCGGTGTCGCCGATATACATGCCGGGCCGCTTGCGGACGGCGTCGAGGCCCTTCAGCACCCGGATCGATTCCGCGCCATATTCAGCCGGAATGGGGTGCTCAGATTCGGCAGGGGTCTGCCGGGCAGGTTCAGTCATGTGAGGCCTTCGAGGATGTCCCGAATCAGCTGCGCAATATGAGGCGCTGATTCCGCTATTTGTGCCATGAAAGAGGGGTTGCGCCTAGCGCAAAGTCTCTCTCTACAAACTATTGAATAGATGGGATTTTTTAGGCCTTTTTCAAGGTCTCGGGAGGTCGATTCCGAACCCTCTGAAAAGCCCGATTCGAGGGCAGATCCGAGGCCCTCACGGAGCCGGCTCAGCGGCCTCAGCCGCGCCGCGTGGCGCGGCCGGATTCGACGTCGAAAATCTCGCCGCGCGGACCGATGTCGACGAAGGCCAAGGGATCGGCGCCGGTCATCCAGACCTGTGCGCCGAGCTTGCCGAGCTCGTCGAACAGCGCCCTGCGGCGGTTGGGATCGAGATGGGCGACGACCTCGTCGAGCAGCAGCAGCGGCACGATGCCGGTCATCTCCGCGACCATCGTGGCGTGCGCCAGCACCAACCCGATCAGCAGTGCCTTCTGCTCGCCGGTCGAGGCGTCGCGCGCCGGCATGTTCTTCGGCGCGTAGACCACCTGCAGATCGGTCAGATGCGGGCCGTCCAGCGTGCGTCCGGCGGCGGCGTCGCGCGGGCGGCTGGCGCGCAGGATCTCGCGGTAGCGGTCCTCCACCGCGGTCGCGGGCTCCTGCAGCAGCGCATTCTCCATCCAGCCGTCGAGCATGATCTCGGCGGACGGGAAGGCCGACGCCGCGCCACGCTCGCGCAGCATCACCGCGAGCTTCGCCGCGGTTTGACCGCGCGATGCGGCGACCGCGACCGCCAGCTCCGCGGTCTCGCGCTCGATCGCATCACACCAATGGTCGTCATAGTTGCGCACCTCGAGCAGCCGGTTGCGCGAGCGCAGCGAGCGCTCCAGCGCCGAGACGCGGCCGGAATGCTCGGAATCGATCGCGAGCACCAGGCGGTCGAAGAAACGCCGCCGTTCCGAGGCGGCGCCCATGAACAGGCCGTCCATTGCCGGTGTCAGCCAGACGATGCGCAGATGATCGCCGAATGCAGTTGCGGACCCCACCGGTTCGCGGTCGATCCGGCACCGCCTCGTGTTGCTTGCCTCGCCGGTCGGCGGATCGATGCCGGTGCCGAGCGTGGCGAGGCCGAGCGCGCCCTCGACTTCGGCCGACACCGCCCAGGAGCCGTCGCCCTGGTTGTCGGCGATATCGTCCAGGGTCGCGCGGCGCAGGCCGCGGCCCGGCGACAGGAACGAGACCGCTTCCATGCAATTGGTCTTGCCGGCGCCGTTCGGCCCGACCAGCACCACCATGTCGCCCGCAACCTGCAACGTCGCCGCCCGGTAATTGCGGAAATGCGTCAGCGACAGGCGATGAATGCGGGACGGGGTCATCTCTCTTCCTTCCCCTCTCCCCTTGTGGGAGAGGGTGGCGCCTCACGGAGTGAGGCGACGGGTGAGGGGTATCTCACAGCTCGGCAAGCTTGGCGATGATGTCTTCCAGCACCGCCGCGGGCATCCGCAATACGTCATTGTTCCAGTAGCGCAAGACCTGAAAGCCTTCCGCCACAAGCGCGTCAGTTCTGGATTCGTCACGGGGCGACGAAGCGTGCTGTCCGCCGTCGATCTCGATCACGAGGCGCTTCTCGAAGCACGCGAAGTCGAGAATGTAATTGCGAAATGGAACTTGCCTTCGGAATTTCAAGTGCGACAGGCGCCGATCTCGGAGCAGGCGCCACATCTTCGCTTCCGCATCGGTTGGCTGCTGGCGCATCTTCCTTGCGAAGCTGCGGAGGCGCTCGTCGGTCGGGCGATGGTGCGGCGTGCGCGGCACCAACCCCTCACCCGGCGCCTTTGGCGCCACCCTCTCCCACAAGGGGAGAGGGTGCGGTTGCGCGTGCGGAGGAAATCATTACACCCGCATCGGCATCAGTACGTAGAGTGCGCCCTTGCTGTCCTTGTCCTGCACCAGCGTCGGCGAGCCGGGATCGGCGAGCTTGAGCACCGCGACTTCGCCCTCGATCTGGGCGGCGATGTCGAGCAAATAGCGCGAGTTGAAGCCGATATCGAGCGCGTCGGAGGCATACTCGACCTCGAGCTCTTCGGTGGCGCTGCCGGAATCCGGATTGGTGACCGACAGGATCAGCTTGCCGGCGGACAATGCGAGCTTCACGGCGCGGCCGCGCTCGCTGGAAATGGTCGAGACGCGGTCGACGGCGGCCTCGAAATCCTTCTTGTCGACGACCAGTTCCTTGTCATTGTTCTGCGGAATGACGCGGCCGTAATCCGGGAAGGTGCCGTCGATCAGTTTCGAGGTCAGCACCACATTGCCGAGCGTGAAGCGGATCTTGCCGTCCGACAGTTCGATCGAGATCTCGGCGTCGTCGCCCTCGATCAACCGCTGCACCTCGCCGACGGTCTTGCGCGGCACGATTACGCCGGGCATGCCGGTCGCGCCCTTGGGCAGCGCGAGATCGATCTGCGCCAGCCGATGCCCGTCGGTCGCAACCCCGCGCAGGGTCGCCGCCTGGGCGCTGCCGGCAGCGTGCAGATAGATGCCGTTGAGGTAGTAGCGGGTCTCTTCGGTCGAGATCGCAAACTGGGTGCGGTCGATCAGGCGCTTGATGTCGGAGGCCGGCAGCGAGAACGAATGCGTCATGTCGCCGGCGGCAAGGCCGGGGAAGTCGCTCTCGGGCAGGGTCTGCAGCGTGAAGCGCGAGCGGCCGGCGCGCACCGCGAGCACCGAGCGGTCGCCATCGGCCTCCAGCACGATCTGCGAACCGTCGGGCAGCTTGCGGACGATGTCGTAGAACATGTGCGCCGGCACCGTGGTCGAGCCGGCGGTTGCCGTCTCGGCGGCCAGGGTCTCCGTCACCTCGAGGTCGAGGTCGGTGGCCTTCAGCGACAATTTGGCGCCCTCGGCGCGGATCAACACGTTGCCGAGGATCGGGATGGTGTTGCGGCGCTCGACCACGCGGTGAACGTGACCCAGCGATTTCAGCAGTTGCGCGCGCTCGACGGTGACCTTCATTGCAATACCCGCCAGATCCCTCAGATGGAAAAGCCGGGCGGCCGTTGAGGCAGCATCGCGGCGTCGGAAACCCGATAAGTCGGATCAATACCGGATTTGATCAAACCCACGGGGGGACCGCAAGGTGGCGCGGATGGCCGGCTGGCGCAAGGGAGACGGCGTCTGTTCCCCACGTTTTGAGCCCGAAAATAGGTCGCCCTCCCCCTTGCAGCAAAGGGGAGGGCGACCGAACCGGCGAGGCTTGCGACGGAAGTCTACTCCTGAAGCTGACGCTTCAGCGATTCGACTTCCTCGGACAGCGTCGTGTCCTTGGCGACCAGTGCCTCAATCTTGCGCACGGCGTGCAGCACCGTGGTGTGGTCGCGGCCGCCGAAGCGCCGGCCGATCTCCGGCAGCGAGCGCAGGGTCAGCGTCTTCGCCAGATACATCGCAACCTGGCGCGGACGCACCACATTGGCGGTACGGCGGGACGACAAGAGGTCGGAGCGGCTGACATTGTACTGCCGGGCGACCACGCGCTGGATGTCCTCGATCTTGATCCGCTTCGGTTCCTGCGGGCGGATCAGGTCACGCACCTCGCGCTCGGCCATCTCCAGCGTCACCGGCTGGTTGTTGAGCTTGGAGTGCGCCAGCAGGCGATTGATCGCGCCTTCGAGGTCGCGGCCATTATGGGTGATGGTGCGCGCCAGATAGTCGAGCACTTCCTCCGGCACGTCGAAGGTCGCATGGTGGGCGCGGGCCGCGGCGACGCGCGACTTGAGGATGCCGAGCCGCAGTTCCTCGCCGAGCGAAGCCATCTCGACCACGAGGCCGCCGGCGAGCCGCGAGCGGACGCGGTCGTCGAGGCTTTCCAGGTCGGACGGCGGACGATCGGCCGCGATCACGACCTGGCGGCCGGCATCGATCAGCGCGTTCAACGTGTGGCAGAACTCGGCCTGCGTCGACTTGCCCTGCAGGAACTGCAGATCGTCGATGACAAGCACGTCGATGCCGCGCAGCGCCTCCTTGAAGGCCAGCGCCGTCTGCGTCTTCAGCGCCGCGACGAAGCCATACATGAACTTCTCGGCAGTGAGATACAGCACCTTGCGCTCGCCGCCGGAATTGCCGGCCCAGGTCACCGCCTGCAGCAGGTGGGTCTTGCCGAGGCCGACGCCGGCATGGATGTAGAGCGGGTTGAACATCACGGGATCGCCGCGGCGGCCTTCGGCGACCTGGCGCGCCGCCGCATGGGCCAGCGTGTTGGAACGGCCGACGACGAAGCTTGCGAAGGTCAGGCGCGGATCGAGCGGCGAGCCGCCGAGCGCGTCATGGCTCGCGGACACCGGCGCGGTCGCAACCGAGCGCAGTTCCGGCGCGGGACGACCGTCGTGGCGCTCGACACGGCGCACTTCGACCGGAGCAACCGCTTCCTTCGCGGGGGCCATCGCGCGGATCGCGGAGCGCACGGTGAGGTCGATGCGATGCACTTCGGGCATCTCGGCCTGCCAGCAGGTGAGCACGCGGTCGGCGTAATGCGCCTGGATCCAGCTCTTCAGGAACCGGGTCGGAACCGACAGGTGCACGCTCTCGTCGTGCACGCTCTCCAGATCCATCCGTGCAAACCAGCTCGTGTAAACGTCCTCGCCAACGCTCGTCCGCAAACGTCCCTTCACCCGCGACCAGCGATCCTGTTCCGTGTTCGTCATTGCCTTCGTACTTTTCCAAATCTGAGAGAAGATAATTGCGAAAGCGCCGTGCAGGTTTCCTGCCACGACGCGACCTCCAGCGGGCGCGGTCTGCTCCGGACAAAGCTCTCCCGTGTGGCGATGATGCGCCACGCGACAGATCAGCTGTTTGGAGAAGATGCGTCCCGCGAGGTCAGCGCGTACTCGACGGTCTCTGCGGGTAAGAGCCGGCGTCCGAGGGGTTGATTACGGCACCACTGGAAATCTGCACTTCGGCTGTCGTTGGTTCGACTGCAGTGATGATACCGTAAGGCATAAGTCCTCCCCCTCCCGCCGCGATGGATCGCGGCAAGGTGTCAGCTTGCTCGTGTCTTCAAATTCGAACTGCCGCTACCGAACACCGAAATGCCCGGCGCTTCGCCGCCGCGTGTCGTCGTCAACCCGTTCGCTTGCGCCGCGTTCCCGCTGCCAGATTCCGACGGCAGGCCTGGTCTCTCTTGTTCGATCCCCCAAATTGCCGGGGATATCGCCGGAGAAATTTTGACACAGGTCAACCATCCTCATATCGCTATGAGCCGTCAATCTAGCTTCGCTTGGAGAGCGTCGCTAACGCGCACACCGCCGCCGATTTGCACGTCCGCCCTTGGGTCTCAAACCGCGCTGATCTGGAGAGCCGTGGGCGTCGCGAACAAGAAATAAATACACCAAGCGCATTTCCTGACAATCCGTGGATTCGACGGGGATCGCGACTCTTCGCAACTGTTGCGGCGCTGCCGACGCTGAGTTGAGAAAGCAAGTTTTTGAATCACCGCGCAGATTCACGCGTGTCACAAACCATGGTGCAATACCAAAAATTTTTCATAGAAAATTTACATTTGGTCTCGCGCCGGTCATTTTTCCAATCGCTGTCCGGCACTATGTGCATAAGTAATTCGCGAAGCGTGATTTTTCACGATTACTTTTGCAGGGTAACCCCGCGTCGCTTTTTTTGACGCGCGCTATTCCATCTATCCAGCTTAGCGAAGAACAATCTCTGCGCGAGTGCGCCGCATTAAGCATATTGAGCCGGTAGAACTACGGACGCGACGAAACATGACACGCGGTTCGTTGCGCGGCAATGCGCAGTGTTCTCGCGCTATGAAACTTCCACGACAAAAACTTCCCCGACGAAAGACGAGACAAAAACAAAAAGCCCGGCGCGAGCCGGGCTTCGTGACAAATGTGTTTTTCAGTCAGCTCGCGCGGCGAGCGTCGCGAGCTCTACTTGGCAAGCTCTACTTGGCGAGCTTGGCGATGCTCTGCGTGAGACGCGACACCTTCCGGCTCGCGAGGTTCTTGTGAATGATGTTGCGCTGCGCCGCCTTCATCAGCTCGGGCTCGGCCTTGCGCATCGCCTTGAGTGCCGCCTCGCGGTCGCCGCTCTTGATCGCTTCCTCGACGGTGCGCACCGCGCCACGCATCTGGGTGCGACGCGACTTGTTGACGATGGTGCGGCGGGCAATCTTGCGGGTCGCCTTCTTGGCGGAGGTGGTGTTGGCCATGGTTCTCTAACTGTCCTTCGGCGGTGATCGCTCAGTGGTCGGGCTTGCGCGCACCGGCCGGTTCAAATCTCAACTCTGATGTATTGGTCCAAGGTATCTGCTTGGGTGTCCTTGAGGCGGCCATCCGAGGGGCGCAAAATGCTGCCCCCGCATGCGGCACTGTCCAAAGAACAGCGGCGGCAGGATTGCGCCCGCCGCCATCGGCCGGTCTTATAGATGGCGCAAGCAGCAGCGTCAACGCTTTCGGGACCCAAAAAGGGCCAGAAATTGGGCCTCCGGGGGCCGGATAAGCCGCTGAAGAGGTTGAATTTCCCGGGGGCGCCCGGTAAGGCCTGACGACGCCTGGGGCGCGACAGGGAGTTAGGGTGACGCATGATCCGCGGCTTTTTCCGTCTGATCGGCCTTTTGCTGCTGGCTGGCGGCTTCATCTTCATGGTCTATGACGGAGCGCGCTACGTCGCCGACCAGAGCCTGCGGTTCACCCAATTCGGCCAGTTCTGGAACGACATCCACCAGTCGAGCCAGCAGGCATTTCATGCCTGGGTGGATCGCTTCGCACCGTGGCTCTGGAATGACGTGATCCGCCTGCTGCTGGAGCAGCCGGTGTTCGCGGTGCTCGGCATCGCCGGGATCCTGCTGATGGTCCTGTTCCGGCCGCGCAAGCCCCTGATCGGCTACGCGCGCGACTGACTGCGGCCCTCCCTAGCCTGGCCCTTCGTAACAGGGCTGCCATCGTCTGCGTAACGACATATATAGGTGACAGCCGGCCCGCAGGCCGTTTGCCGCGTCGGCCGATGTCCCGCCCGGAGGTATCCATGTTGTTCATGCGCAAGACCACCGCGTTGCCGAGCGCCGCCGAGGCGCTGCCGGGCCGCGCGACGCCGATCCCGACCGCGACCACGCATTTCGTCAATGGCAGCAGACTGACGCCGCCTTATCCGCAAGGCCTCGAGCAGGCGGTGTTCGGGCTCGGCTGCTTCTGGGGCGCGGAGCGCAAGTTCTGGGAGCTCGGCGACGGAATCCATACCACCGCGGTCGGCTATGCCGGCGGCCACACGCCGAACCCGACCTATGAGGAAGTCTGTTCGGGGCGCACCGGCCACACCGAAGTGGTGCTGGTCGTGTTCGACCCGAAGAAGATCTCCTATGAGAAGCTGCTGAAGACGTTCTGGGAGAACCACAACCCGACGCAGGGCATGCGCCAGGGCAACGATATCGGCACGCAATATCGCTCCGCGATCTACACCTTCGGCGATGCGCAGCGCAGAGCCGCCGAGCAGTCGCAGGCGATGTATCAGAAGGCGCTTGCCGCCAAGGGGCTCGGTGCGATCACCACCGAGATCGCCCCCGCGGGCGAATTCTACTTCGCCGAGGACTACCACCAGCAGTACCTTGCCAAGAATCCGGCTGGCTATTGCGGGCTCGGCGGCACCGGCGTGTCGTGCCCGATCGGCGTCGGCGTCACCGCCGCCTGATCTTGCAGTTCGATGGGAAGCCGGGTTTTCCGGCTTCCCCACCGATCCTCGAAAACCCTTTATTAACCATAAGTGGTGCAAGACTGGGCCTGTCTCGTAGTTGAGGGATAGGTCCGGTGCCGGTTGCACGCGCGTTACGATTGCCGATCACTGCCGTTGTGGCTGCGCTCGCGCTGTCTGGCTGCATGAGCACGTCCGGTCCCGTTGCCGTCGGCCCGCAAGGCGTCGATGCCGTCACCTACGGCCCGGCCTACGCGCCCGCTCCGGTTGCTGACGGAGGCGGCGGTGCAATCAGCGCATTGCGATCCGCCTTCGCCAGCGCTTCTCCCGGTTATGGCTATGCCGCGCCGGTCGCCGCCCCGGTCGTTTACGCCGCCGCCCCGGGTGGGCCCGCCGGATACGACAATTCGTATCATCTCGGCCCGGGCGACAAGCTCCGCGTCGTGGTCTATGGCCAGGAAGGCCTGACCAATTCTTACGCGATCGACGCCGCCGGGGCGATCACGATGCCGCTGATCGGCGCGGTGCCGGCGCGCGGCCGCACGCCGGCCGGCCTCGCCGGCGAGATCTCGGCGCGGCTGCGCAACGGCTTCATCCGCGAGCCTTCGGTGGCGGTCGAGATCGAGTCGTATCGTCCGTTCTTCATTCTCGGTGAAGTCCAGGCCCCCGGCCAGTATCCCTACGTGCCGAACATGACCGTCGAAAGCGCGGTCGCGATCGCCGGCGGCTTCTCGCCCCGCGCCCGCCGCGACAGCGTGACGTTGACGCATACCGACGCGTCCGGCGCCGGCCGCTTCGTGGTGCCGCTGGGCACGCCGATGAGCCCGGGCGATACGGTGTTCGTCGGCGAGCGCTGGTTTTAGTGGACTCTCTCCGCCGTCATTCCGGGATGCGCCACAAGGCGCAGGCCCGGAATCCATTTCACCACAAATGATGCCGGCAGATGGATTCCGGGCTCGCGCTTTCGCGCGTCCCGGAATGACGAGTTGGGAAAAAGCGGCGCCCTATTTCCGCAAATGCTTCGCGAAAAACTCCATGCTGCGCGGCCAGGCGATGTCGGCGCTGGCCTTGTCGTAGCTGGCGCGCTCGTCGCAATGGAAGCCGTGCTGCGCACCGGGATAGATGAAGACCTCGACCTCGGGCCGCTTCGACTTGATGGTCTCGACGTCGCTCAAGGGAATGCCGGCATCCTTCTCGCCGAAGTGCAGTTGGGTCGGCACCGTCGGCTTGTCGTCGGCGAAGCGGATGATGGCGCCGCCATAATAGCCGATCGCAGCCGACAGGCCGGTCAGCTTGGTGGCGGCCGCATAGGCGATGCTGCCGCCGAGGCAGAAGCCGATGATGCCGACAGGTCCGACCGACTTCACCGCGTCGATCGCCGCCTGGCTGTCGCGCAGCATCGCGGGAAAGTCCGGACTGGCGACGAACTTGCGCGCCTCGGCGACCTCGTCGGGTGAATAGCCGCTCTGGAAGTTCGGCGTGATGCGGTCGAAGATCGAGGGCGCAACCGCGACATAGCCTTCTTTCGCCAACCGGTCGCAGACCGAGCGGATGTGGTGGTTGACGCCGAAGATCTCCTGGATCACGACGACGGCGCCCTTCGGCGCGCTGGTGGGATCGGCGCGATAGGCGCCGAGTTCAAATCCGTCGGAGGCCTTCAGCTTGATGTCTTGTCCCATGGTCCGTCCTTGTCATGTTGGGGGTTGCATGAAGTTCTTTGACGAGGGCTAGCGCCACATCCAGTTCTCGCCCCAGTCGGCCTTCCAGCCAGTCAGCCGGTGCTTGCGGAACTGGAGAAAGAGGCGGTCGTGATGCGGGAACAGCCCGCTGCCGCCGATGTCGCGGAAGGTGAGGAAGATCTCGTTGCCGGGCCGGCCGCTGACATACGTCAAGGGTGTGCCGAGCGCGCGCTGCGCGTCCTCTTTGCCCATGCCGAACACCAGCGGCGTGCTGTTCGACAGCGTCGCGGTGAAGGTCGACGGGGCTGTCACGAACGGCAGCTTCTGCGCGCTCGCCTCTGTCGCGGCGGCAGTCAGCAGCAGTGCGACGGCGATCGTCTTCATGGCGTGTCCCTGATCGTTTACTTGCACTCGATCCCTTACTTGGCCTCAAGGCCGTCCAGGAACGGCAACACAGCGGCAATGAAGGCCTGCGGCTGGTCGATGTTGACGGCGTGGCCGGCGTTCGGGATCACCGCCTTCTGCGCGCCCGGGATCTTCGCTGCCATGTAGTCGGACGCCGCCAGGAACGGTGTGTCGTCGGCGCCGACCACAACCAGCGCGGGCACCTTGATTCCCGGCAGTGACTCGATCACCCGCGCATCGCGCTGCGCCAGCATGCCGCGCGCGGCGAGCGCGAGGCCCCTGGCGTTGCGATGCGAGACTGAGGCGCGCTCGGCGCTCAGCGATTTCAGCACGTCGAGCCCTTCGCGGTCGAACCGGTCGCCGGTGTCGCGGGCTCGCTGGTTCCAGACCTCGCGGGCGTCGTCCTTCTTGAAGCCGGGGCCGGTGTCGATGATCAGGAGCGCGCGCACCCGCTCCGGATGGGCGCGATGGAAGGCCAGCGACATGTAGCCGCCGAGCGACAATCCGCCGACGATCGCCTGGTCGGCGCCGGCGGCATCGAGCAGGGCGGCGATGTCGCCCACGGTCAGGGCCTCACTATAAGCATCCGGATCGTCGGGATAGTCGGACTGGCCGTGCCCGCGCATGTCCCAGAGAATGAGCTTGTGCCGCTTCGACAGTGCCTCGATCTGGCCCTGCCACATCGCCGAGGTCGACGAATAGCCGTGGGTGAGAATCAAGGGCGGGCCGCTGCCGTGAATCTCATAATGGATGTCGACGCCGCTACGGTTGAGCTTGGCCATTGACGGGCTCCTTCTGTTGTCGACCTCAGGTCCGGCGAATACCGACCTTGGTAGGAGTGATCGATACGGCATCAATACTGGCATTTCAAAAGCTTCATGCCGTTGCCGCATTGCACAACCAGCAGTCTCCGAAATTTATTCTTTTCGATCAATTCCAAATTGGATTGCCTCCAGCCGGGAACCGGATCATTGTTTCGGCAACTGTCGCTTACCCGGTGGGCGCCAGCCGAGACCCAACAGTGAGTTGCCGCCGTAAGCGGCTTCCGACACCGGAAGGGGAGAGAGATGCCAAATCTCAATATCAACGGACGGAGTATGTCCGTCGAGGCGGCCAATGACACGCCGCTGCTTTGGGTCATCCGCGAGCAATTGCAGATGACGGGCACCAAATTCGGTTGCGGCGCCGGTCTCTGTGGCGCCTGCACGGTTCACGTCAATGGCGAAGCGGTGCGGTCCTGCCAGACCTCGGTCGCCGACGCCGTCGGCAAGAAGATCACCACCATCGAAGGCCTGTCGCCCAAGGGCGATCATCCCTTGCAGAAGGCCTGGGTCGCCGAGCAGGTGCCGCAATGCGGCTACTGCCAGTCCGGCCAGATCATGCAGGCGGCGGCGCTGCTGTCGAAGAACACCAACCCGACCAAGGAAGAAGTGGTCGCGCATATGGACGGCAATCTCTGCCGTTGCATGACCTATTCACGAATCCAGAAGGCGATCATGCGCGCTGCGTCCGACATGCGCACCGCATCGGCCACCGGATCCGAGCGGAGGGCCACATGAACAAGCACGTGAAGAACCTCGCTCCCGAGACGACCGATCTCAGCCGCCGTTCCTTCCTGGTCGGCACTGCTGCGACCGGCCTCGTGCTCGGCTACGCCGCGTCCGGGATCGACCAGGCGCTCGCGGCGCCCGCACCCGCCAATTTCGAGCCGAGCGTCTGGTATGCGATCGCGCCCGATGGTGTCGTCACCGTGACCTGCGGCAAGGCCGATATGGGCCAGCACGTCGCCTCGACCATGGCGCAGATCGTCGCCGAAGAGCTCGGCGCGAACTGGAAGGACATGCGGGTCCAGCTCGCCTCCAACGATCCGAAGTACAACGATCCCGTGCTCGGCGCGCAGATCACCGGCGGCAGCTGGTCGACGATGATGAATTTCGACGCCATGAGCCGCGCCGGTGCTGCCGGCCGGATCGCACTGACCGAGGCGGCGGCCGCCTCGATGGGCGTGCCGGCCAGCGAGCTGGTGGTGCGCGCGTCGACGATCAGCCATCCGAAGTCGAAGAAGTCGATGTCGTTCGCAGAGGTCGTGAAGAGCGGCAAGGCGACCAAGACCTTCACCGCGGACGATCTGAAGGCGATCAAGCTGAAGACGCCCGATCAGTACACCATGATCGGTGTCTCGGTGCCGCAGCTCGACATTCCGTTGAAGGTCAACGGCACGGCGAAATACGGCATCGACACGATGCTGCCGGGCATGGTCTACGGCGCGCTGGTCACCCCGCCGGTGCGCTACGGCGCCACCGTGAAGTCGGTCGACGACAGCGCGGCCAAGAAGGTGCCGGGCTTCATCAAGGCGGTCACCCTCGACGACAAGACCACCACCACGACCGGCTGGGTCGTCGCGGTTGCCAACACCTATGCCAATGCCAAGAAGGCGGCCGAGGCGCTGAAGATCAGCTATGACGGCGGTCCGAACGCCAAGCTGTCGAGCGAGTCACTGCTCGCCGAGGCCAAGCGGCTTCAGGGCCTGAGCGATTCCGGTCAGTTCTTCGTCAAGGACGGCGATCCGGATGCAGCCTACGGCTCGGCGGCCAAGGTGCTGGAGGCGGAGTACACCACTAACATCAACATCCATGCGCCGATGGAGCCGATGAACGCCACCGCGGAGTTCAAGGGCGACATCCTGCACATCTATTCCGGCAACCAGTTCGCGACGCGCTCCGGTGCGATCGCAGCCGGCGCCGCCGGGATCGATCCGAAGTTCGTGGTGATGCACCAGGCTTGGTTGGGCGGCGGCTTCGGCCGGCGTCTCGACGCCGACATGATGGTGCCCGCGGTGCAGGCGGCGAAGGCCGTCGGCAAGCCGGTCAAGGTCATCTATACGCGCGAGAACGACATGACGATGGATTTCTCGCGTCCGCTGACCTACCAGAAGGTGAAGGCCGGCGTGGACGGCGACGGCAAGATCGTCGCGATGAGCCACGACGTGGTCTCGGCTTGGCCGACAGCGCGCTGGGGAATCCCTGATTTCCTCACGCCCTCGGTCGACAAGAAGGGTCCGCTCGATTCCTTCACGGTGAACGGGTCGGACTTCTTCTACACCGTGCCCAACCACTATGTGCGGGCGATCAAGAACGAGATGGCCCACAACGCCACCCCGTCGGGTCAGCTCCGTTCGGTGGCGCCGGGCTGGACGTTCTGGGCGGTCGAAAGCATGATCGACGAGATCGCGCATGCGACCGGCAAGGACCCGGCACAACTGCGCATCTCGCTGCTCGACGGCAAGGGCAAGAATGACGGCGGCGCGCAGCGTCTCCGCAACACCTTGCTCGCTGCGATGGGTCTCGCCGGCTACGGCACCAAGCAGCTGCCCAAGGGCGAAGGCATGGGCGTGGCCTGCGTGTCGTCGCAGGAGCGCGCCACGGCGAGCTGGACCGCCTGCGTCGCCCATGTTGCCGTCGCCCCGTCGGGCGAGGTGACGGTGAAGAAGCTGACGGTTGCGACCGACGTTGGAACGCAGGTGAATCCCGACGGCATCCGGGCCCAGGTCGAGGGCGCGGCGCTGTGGGGCATGTCACTGGCGCTGTTCGAGAAGGCGACGTTGAAGGACGGCGGCATCGAGCAGACCAACTTCGACAGCTACACGCCGCTTCGGATGAGCCAGCTGCCGGAAGTCGCGGTCAACGTGATCGCTAATGGCGAGAAGGCGACCGGCGTCGGCGAGCCCGCCGTGACGGTGGTGGCGCCGGCGATCGGCAACGCCGTGTTCAACGCGGTCGGTGCCCGCGTCCGCGGCCTACCGATCACCGCGGAAGCGGTCAAGGCGGCGATGAAGGCGTAATGGCCTGAACCAATGCAGACGCCGGAGAGCTTGACCGCTCTCCGGCGTTTTCTTTGCGACGCGCATGGGCGAAGCCGCAAGAATTCACGAGTCGCCGCCGACGCGGCCGGCTCGACCATTTCCGGCCGGCCTGATTTTGCAGGCGGATTCCACAATCGTTCAAATTGCGCCTATTGTGCTTAACCATCGTTCAGCATCCCCATTAAGCCGGAGGGAACGCATCGTCAGGTAGCGTCCCGGCGTCGGTCGTTACCGCGACGGGGATGTCATGACTGCCTTGGCCAATAACCAGACTTCGAAGCGCCGCCTCCTGCTGGCGTCAGATCGAAGCGATCAGAGCAACGAGCTCGCCAGCATCCTGCGCTCGGTGGGCGAGGTCGATACCGTTCCGACATCGGATATTCCCGAGCGGCCGGCCCGCGATCTCTCCGGCATCGTCGTCGACATCAATTTGCGCTCGCCCGAAGCCGTGCAATTGGTCCGCAGCAAGCTGCAGGCCGACGCCTATCGCGAGATGCCGCGGCTGTTCGTGCTGGCGGATGCGCTGCATCACGCCTCGATGCAGGCCTGGGCGCTCGGCGCCACCGACACGATCTCGCGGCCGTTCGATGCGCGCGGCATCCTGCAGCGCATCCGCGCCGCATTTCCCGACGACAGCGGCTATGACGAGACCGACCGCGGCAAGGCGCTCAACCGCGGTGTCGAAGCCGCGCATGGCGTGATGGTCAAGATGTTCGAGCGGATGCGCGCCGGCGAACCGCTCAAGTTCGAGGACATCGTTGCCGCCGAAAACAAGATTCTGAAAGCGATCAAGCACAATTCGCTGCGTGAATGGCTGACCACCGTCGGCTGCCATCATCAGGAGACCTATCGCCATTGCCTGTTCGTGACCGGCTTTGCGGTCGCGTTCGCGCAGCATCTCGGCATGCGCGACGACGACCAGCGCCGGCTCGCCCGCGCCGCGCTGCTGCACGATGTCGGCAAGGCCTTCGTTCCGGTCGCGCTGCTCGACAAGCCCGGCGCGTTGACGGTCGAGGAAATGGCCGAGATGCGCGAGCATCCGCGTCGCGGCTACGAGGCACTGTCAGCGCAGGGCGGCTTCCCGCCGGAAATGCTCGACGTGATCCTGCATCACCACGAATTCCTCGACGGCACCGGTTATCCCAACGGCCTCAGCGGCAACCAGATCAGCGACATCGTCCGTGTCACCACGATCGTCGATGTCTATGCCGCGCTGGTCGAGAAGCGCGCCTACCGGCTGCAGTTCACCCACGCCAAGGCGTTCTCCATGATGGAGGAGATGGGCGGCAAGCTTGACCAGCAATTGCTGCAGGCGTTCCGCCCGGTGGCATTCGGGCATTACTGAGCCTTCGCGGCCTTTGCCGCCATTGCGAGCCAACGGGTCGGCGAACGCGCGCCCGATGACAGGCTCCGCGAAGCAATCCATCGCTCCACGCCCGCGGACCGATGGATTGCTTCGTCGCTTCGCTCCTCGCAATGACGGCTCCGGCGACGGCCTTAGCCAATCAACGCAAGTCCGCGACCTTAACCCCGCCTAGATTCCGGCGATCATCGGCATGACCGATGCTTTGCGCGGGTGAGGACGATCATGGACACGGCAACGACCGGGGATGTCGACATCCCCGCTGACATCGCGGCAACCCTCGTCGATCCCGTCGCCTATGCCGACGACCGCATTCACGCCAGCTATCGCTGGCTGCGCGCCAACAATCCGCTCGGGATCGCCCGGCCGGACAAGTTCGACCCGTTCTGGGTGGTGACCAAGCACGCCCATATCCAGGCGATCAGCCGGCAGAACGACCTGTTCCACAATGCCGACCGGCCGACCACGCTGACCAACCGGGCGCTCGAGGAGCGCGTGCGCAAGATCACCGGCGGACCCAATCTGGTGCGCTCGCTGGTGCAGATGGATGCGCCCGACCATCCGAAATACCGCGCGCTGACCCAGGGCTGGTTCATGCCGGCCAATCTCGGCAAGTTCGAGGGCCGCGTGCGCGAGATCGCGCGCGCCACGGTGCAGCGCATGCTGGACCGCGGCGGCACCTGCGATTTCGTCGAGGACGTCGCGCTGGGCTATCCCCTGCACGTCATCATGGAGATCCTCGGCGTGCCCGAGGCGGACGAGCCGCGCATGCTGAAGTTGACGCAGGAGCTGTTCGGCCCGCAGGATCCGGATACGGCGCGCGTCCGCGATGCGCTCAGCGCCGAGCAGGTCTCCGTGATGCTGCAGGCGATCATCGCCGACTTCTCGGCCTACTTCCGCAAGATCACCGAGGAGCGCCGCCGGAATCCGCGCGACGATCTCGCCACCGTCATCGCCAACGCGAAGATCGGCGGCGACTACATGCCGGAGCACGACCAGACCAGCTATTACATGATCGTTGCCACCGCCGGCCACGATACCACCTCGTCCTCGACCGCAGGCGCGATCTGGGCGCTGGCCAGGGACCCCGCAGAATTCGCCAAGGTGAAGGCCAACCCGGAGCTGATCCCGGGCCTGGTCGACGAATCGATCCGCTGGATGACGCCGGTCAAGCATTTCATGCGCTCGGCCACATCAGATACCGAGCTCGGCGGCCGCAAGATCGCCAAGGGCGACTGGCTGATGCTGTGCTACGCTTCGGGCAATCGCGACGAAGAGGTGTTCGAGGACCCCGACCGCTTCCGCAGCGACCGCAAGCCCAACCGTCATGTCGCGTTCGGCTATGGCGCGCATCTCTGCCTCGGCCAGTATCTCGCCAAGCTCGAGATGCGCATCCTGTTCGAGGAACTGCTGCCGCACCTGAAATCGCTCTCGCTCGACGGCGAGGTGAAGATGACGCAGGCCTACTTTGTCAGTGGTCCGAAGAAGCTTCCGATTAGGTTTGAGGTGAACTAAGGTCTTACCGTCATTGCGAGGAGCAGAGCGACGAAGCTCCACGCTTCGGCATATGCGGAGCAATGGATTGCTTCGCTTCGCTCGCAATGACGGAGAAAGCCTCACTCCAGCATCTTGCGCAGCTCGGCCTTCGCGACCTTCTCCAGCGTCGAGCGCGGCATGTCGTCGACGAAGCGGATCTCGCGCGGCACCTTGAAGTCGGCGAGGCCCGAGCGGCAGGCGGTCATGACCTTGTCGTGCAGATCGGCAGGCAGAGCCGCAACGCCGGTTTGCGGGATGATGAAGACGACCGGCACTTCATCCAGCATCGGGTGCTTCTTGGCGACGACCGCAGCCTCGCGGACACCAGGTACCACCGCGATCACCTGCTCGATCTCGGAAGCCGCGACGTTCTCGCCGCCGACCTTCAGCATGTCCTTGGAGCGATCGCCGAACTTGATGTAGCCATGCTCCAGCATCGTGACGCGGTCGCCGGTGATGAAATAGCCGTGCTCGTCGAAGCTCTCGCGCGTCGCTTTCTCGTTGTGCAGATACTCGGCGAACAGCGACAGGCCGGGAATGCCCTTGATCAGCAGATTGCCGGTCTCGCCGACGCCGGTCGGCGTGCCGTCATCATTGACGATGCGGATTTGGTATTCCGGCGCGGCGCGGCCGATCGACATCGGCGTGTTGGGCTGGTCGACCTCGCCGATGATGCCGTGGGTGATGGTCTCGGTCATGCCCCACCAGCCGATGATCTTGATGCCGAGCACGGCAAACGCCGGCGGCGCGTTCACCGCGGTGCCCCAGAGCCGGAACTTGTGGTTCTTCGGCACCTCATGATCGAGCAGCGCCCGCATGCAGAACGGGATCGTCGAAGTCCAGGTCGAGCCGTGCTCGAGCGCGACCGGCCAGAAGCGGCTTGCCGAGAAGCGCGGCTGGATCACGCAGCTGCCGCCGACCCACAGGATCGCCAGCATCGAATAGGCCAGCGCGTTGGTGTGGAACAGCGGCAGATAGGTCTGGTGCACGTCCGTCGCGTGAAGGTCCTGATGTGCGGCGTTGATCTTGGCGCCCCACAGCGCGTTGGCATGGGTCCACAGCACCGCCTTCGGCCGCGACGTGGTGCCGGAGGTGTATTGCACGCTGCACGGGGCGAGCGGATCGGTCGGGCGGCGCGGCCGGTCGGCGCTGTCGCCGAACAGCGCTTCAAAACTGTCGCCTTGCGAAGGCGCCTGCGCCGGCGCTTGGCCGGCGTCGTGCGAGGTCACCGCGATCCAGCGCAGCCCCTTGCAGTTGGCGGATATCAGCTCGGCATAAGCCGGCTGGGTGATCGCGGCGACCGCGCCGCAATGGCCGGCAAAATATTCGATCTCGGCCGCGGCCGAGCGGGTGTTGGTGGTGACGGCGATGGCGCCGAGCTCGACGCAGGCAAACCACGACATGATCGCCTCGACGCAATTGTCGAGATGGATCAGCACATAATCGCCCTGCCTGATGCCGCGTTTGGCGAGGCCTGCGGCGAGCGCGCCGACGCGCTCATGGAATTCACCGTAACTCCAGTGCCGCGCCGGCGCATCGAACGGCGCCCAGATCAGGAACGGATGATCGCGGCGCACCTCGGCGCGCATTCTCAGTAGCCATGGCACGTCGAGCCCGGCAAACGGTCCGACGATTCCCGGCACCGGCTTTGAACTGGTCATATGTCCTCCCGCAGCCTTGGGCGGCCGCCATTGATCTTGGTTGGGAGCAGTTCTGCCATCGGCGTGCGCCGAGCGCAAACCGGGATTTGCAGAGCAATGTTGCGCCGAAGCGATCCGTTCCGCCGCGCGGAAGAGCTATTGCCGCACCTATGAGCGGGCGGGCATCGCTGCCTCGCGATGACGCTAGGTCGCGTCTCGTTCATACGACGAGATCTCGATCAGGCTGCCGTCGGGATCGCGGCAATAGACCGAGCGCAGCGTGCCGCGCGCGCCCTGCCTGGCGACCGGGCCCTCCTCGATCTTGACGCCGTTGGCCTTCAGATGCGCGACCACTTCGTCAGGCGTGCTCGAGGTGAGGAAGCAGAGATCGTCGCTGCCGACGGCCGCGTGATCGGCGGTGAACCAGTCCACCTTGTCGGCATTGCGCGGCCGCACATTGATCTTCTGGTTGCCGAACACCAGCGAGGTGCGCGGCGTCTTGCCCTTGCCCGGGTCGAACACCTTCACCTCCATGCCAAGGATCCTGCTGTACCAGGCAACCGAGCGTACGACATCGCTGACATTGATCACGAGATGGTCGAGCCCATTCACCTTGACGGACATGATCGATCCTCTTCGGTCCAGAGCGTTTCCGAGCGAAGTGGACACCGGTTCGCGTGAAGAAAACGCGTCATGACAGGATTGCAGCTTAGTCTTTCGTCGCGGTCGGCGGCGCACGTGTCGCACTGGCCGCATCTGGCATTGTTTGTTAAAACCGCGCCGCACGCAACGCAACAGAAACGGGCAGGGCATCAAACCCTGCTGGATTGGGAGAAACTTTCATGATTTCACGCCGCACCGCGCTGGGCCTGATCGGGTCGGGAATCTCGACATTCGCGATCGGCCGTGCGTCCGCTGCCGACTATCCGGCGCGGCCGGTGCGCTGGATCGTGGGCTATCCGCCGGGCGGCGCCACCGACATCATCGCGCGGCTGATCGGACAGCGGCTGTCGGAGAAGCTCGGCCAGCAATTCGTGATCGAGAACAAGCCGGGCGCCGGCAACAATATCGGCACCGAGGCTGCGATCAACGCCGAGCCGGACGGCTACACCGTGCTGCTCGTCAATCCGGCGAACTACATCAACGCCTCGCTCTACGCCAATCTGAAGTTCAACTTCGTGCGCGACGTCGCGCCGGTTGCGTCCTTCAACCGCGTCCCGAACGTGATGACCGTCAACAAGGACGTGCCGGCCAAGACCGTTGCCGAGTTCATCGAATATGTGAAGGCCAATCCCGGCAAGGTGAACATGGCCTCGTCCGGCAACGGCACCTCGGTGCATCTGTCCGGCGAGATGTTCATGTCGATGACCGGCTGCAAGATGCAGCACGTGCCGTATCGCGGCGCCGCGCCTGCGATCACCGACATGCTCGGCGGCCAGGTGCAGGTGATCTTCGACAACATGCCCTCGATCATCCAGCACATCCGCTCCGGCTCGCTGCGCGCGCTCGGCGTCACTACCGCGGAGCGGTCCTCGCAGCTGCCCGACGTGCCGGCGATCGCCGAGACCGTGAAGGGCTACGAGGCGAGCGCGCTGTTCGGCATGGGGGCGCCGAAGAACACGCCGAAGGAACTGATCACGAAGCTCAACACCGAGATCAACGCCGTTCTCGCCGAGCCCGACATGCGCAAGCGCCTGGTCGAGCTCGGCGGCGATTCGTTGATCCAGACGCCGGACGCCTTCGGCAACGACATCAAGGCCGAGACCGACAAGTGGAAGAAGGTCGTCGAGTTCGCCGGCCTCAAGGTCGAGTAGGCGTCGCGTGTCGGGAGACGCCTGGTTTCTTGTTGAGCCTTGACGCGGAATAAAATGAGCTTCAGGAACCTTGCCCAAGATGCCGCACGTTGCTTGCTGCGGCAGTCGGATCATGCGCGCATCGCGATTTGCACTGCTGGTTTTGGGGACGATGACGCTTGCCGGTGCGAGCATCAAGCCGGCGTCCGCCGATCCGTATGACTATCCCTGGTGCGCGCAGGGCCCGAGCCTCGGCTATCCCGGCGAATGTGCCTACCAGACCTACCAGCAATGCCAGGCGAGCGTGTCCGGGCGCTATCTCAGCTGCGGCGAGAACCCGCGCTTCCTGTTCCGCGAGCCACCGCCACCGTCGCCGCGCCGCCACCATCGCCGGCACCGGACCGTCTACCCCGATTAGAATCGGGCTTCACCGCACGGCGCCGGTTGCCGCCGTATCAATACTGATTCTCGCACTGCGTTCCGCCTAACGCGATCGTGAAGCATTAAGCTTGACGACACGCCGTTTGCGCCTATACTAAACCATATGGTTAAGTATCAGGACGAGACGCTGGACCGCACTTTCGCGGCGCTTTCCGATCCCACCCGCCGCGCGCTGCTGGCGCGGCTCGGCGAGCAGGACGGCCTGTCGGTGAGCGAGCTGGCGCAGCCATTCGCGATGTCGTTGCCGGCGATCATGAAGCATCTCGACGTGCTCACCGATGCCGGCCTCGTGACGCGCGAGAAGACCGGCCGCACCGTGGCGTGCCGGCTCACCGCAAGGCCGATGGAGCAGGCGATGAACTGGCTCAATCGCTATGCGCAATTCTGGTCCGACAATCTCGATCGTCTGGCCGCTTTTGTGGAGGAAGACCCATGGCAGACCAATCGGCAAACCAACCGGAAAAGCGATCCGCAGCCGACGGCGGTCCCGTCGCGCGGCCAAGCCTCACCCTCACGCGGCGGCTCCGCGCGCGGCCGGAAAAAGTCTACGCCGCGTGGACCGAGCCGGAAAACCTAGTGCAGTGGTTCGGCCCCGGGCAGGTCAAGCCCGGCACCACGCAGGCCGAGCTCGATGTCCGCGTCGGCGGACGTTACCGGATCAAGTTCACCGGCTCGAACGGCGAATATCACGAGGTCGGCGGCATCTATCGCGAGGTGGTGCCGAACGAAAGGCTGGTGTTCAGCTGGGCCTGGCATTCGACGCCGGAGCGCGAGTCGGAGGTCACGGTATCGATCAAGCCCGAAAGGGGCGGCACCTTGCTCACCTTCCATCACGCGCAGTTCGTCGACGAGACCGCCCGCGACAACCACCAGCGCGGCTGGACCGAATTCCTCGGCAATCTGGAACAATATGTCGGCGCCTGACCGCAAAGGAGTATCTCATGCAACAGCACAAGATCGTCTCGCGCGAAGAATGGATCGCAGCCCGCAAGGCATTGATGGCCGGTGAGAAGCAACTGACCCAGGCCCGCGAGGCGCTGAGCCGGCAGCGCCGCGAACTGCCCTGGGTCAAGGTCGACAAGGACTACGTGTTCGACGGGCCCGACGGCAAGGTGACGCTCGGCGATCTCTTCAAGGGCCGGCCGCAGCTCGTGGTACAGCATGTGATGTTCGCGCCGGAGTGGGACGCCGCCTGCAAGAGCTGCTCGTTCTGGGTCGACGGCTTCGAGCGCATGGTCCCGCATCTCGCCGCGCGCGACACCACGATGATCGCGGTCTCGCGGGCGCCGCTCGCCAAGCTCGAGGCGTTCAAGCGGCGGATGGGCTGGACCTTCGACTGGGTGTCGTCGGGCGGCAATGACTTCAACTACGACTACGGCGTGTCGTTCACACAAGGCCAGATCGATGCGGGGGACGCGAAATACAATTACGGAACGAGCCCGCTCTACGGGCCGGAGCTGCCCGGCATCAGCGTGTTCTTCCGCGACGAGACGGGCAGCGTGTTCCACACCTACTCGACCTTCGCGCGCGGCCTCGACATGATGAATGCCGCCTATCACTATCTCGATCTGACGCCGCTCGGCCGCCACGAGGAAGGCTTGCCCTATCCGATGGACTGGGTGCGGCTACGTGACCAGTACCAACCGGCACCGGTTCAGGCATCCTGCTGTCACTCCTGATCGTCATTCCGAGCGAAGCGAAGCAATCCATCGCGCCGTAAGGGTCCAGATGGACTGCTTCGTCGCTTTGCTCCTCGCAGTGACGGGAAACTCAACAGCAGAAAGTCATACGCATGCCTTACGTCGATGGTTTCGTCGTCGCCGTGCCGAAGAAGAAACTCAAGGCCTATGCCAAGCTCTCGAAGATGGCCGGCAAGGTCTGGCGCGAACATGGCGCGCTGGATTATCGCGAGTGGGTCGCCGACGACGTCAAGCCGGGCAAGCTGACCTCGTTTCCGCAGAGCGTGAAGCTGAAGGCCGGCGAAACCGTCGTGTTCGCCTGGATCACCTACAAGTCGCGCGCCCAGCGCGACAGGATCAACGCCAAGGTGATGGCCGATCCCCGCCTGGAATCGATGGGCAAGGGCGACGTGCCGTTCGATCCGAAGCGGATGATCTATGGCGGCTTTGCGAGCCTCGTGAAGGTGTAAGGCCGCACGCTTTCGCCGCAATTCGCGCGGTAACCGGCCGTTAAGCATCGCGACCGGCCGGCGGCGCGATGCTGCTTGCGTTTACTTGGCGATCCCGTATACTTTGCATTACAAAGTGCGGGCGAAACATGCGCGACCTCGACAAGGCGTTGGCCGATATTCTCGCGATCCGCAGCCAGATCGCGGCCGGAACCGCGTTCCGCGGCTATGGTCCGGCGACGGTTGCCGCGACCAGCGGCATCGCGCTGGTCACGGCGTTCGCGCAATATCTCTGGCTCGACGATCCCACGACGCATCCGATCGCATTCCTCGCGGGCTGGGCCGCAGCCGCGCTGCTGTCGGCCGTGCTGATCTGGATCGAGATGCAGGCGCGCTCGCGGCGGCACCATTCCGGCCTTGCCGACGCGATGGTGCAGCAGGCGATCGGGCAGTTCGTTCCCGCTGTCATCGCCGGCGTGCTGCTCGCGATCCTGCAATGGAAATTCGCGCCGGAGACGCTGTGGATGCTGCCCGGCCTGTGGCAGGTGCTGGTCAGTCTCGGCGTGTTCGCCTCGGTCCGCCTGCTGCCGCGCACGATCGCGCTCGGCGGTGCCTGGTATTTCCTGTCCGGCTTCACGGTGCTGTTGATCGCGAGCCAGAGCCACGCGCTGTCGCCCTGGACCATGGGACTGCCATTCGCGATCGGCCAGCTGCTGCTCGCCGCGCTGTTGTATTTCGCTTCCGGAGGCCATGATGCCGAAGACTGAGCTGACCACCGCGCCATTCGCCTATGATGGCCTCGACCGCGTCATCCACGAGAAGGCGCGGCTTGGACTGTTGACCTCGCTGATGGCGCATCCGAAGGGGCTCGCCTTTGCCGATCTCAAGCAGCTGTGCGGCCTGACCGACGGCAATCTCAGCCGGCATCTGCAGGTGTTGCAGGAGGCCGGCCTGGTCGACGTCATCAAGGGTTATGAGGGCAATCGCCCGCACACCAGCTGCCGCCTGACCAAGAGCGGCCGCCGCCGGTTCCTGGATTATCTCGCCGTGCTCGAACAGCTGGTGCGCGACGCAGCCAAGGCCGCCGGCACGGCCGAGAAGGCCGCCGGCAGGACTGAAAAGGCGGCCGGCAAGGACGGCGGCGCGTCCGGACGTCTCGGCGTCCAGCCGGTTTGATTATTCCATTTTTTATCCGGAGACTTTGTGATGCAAAGTAACGTTGCGCTCAAGCCGGAGCCAGCCACACGGCTCCATGTCGGCATCATCATGGACGGCAACGGCCGCTGGGCGACGCGGCGCGGCCTGTCGCGGCTGCGCGGACATGAAGCGGGCGTCGAAGCGATCCGCCGCATCGTCGAGGCTGCACCGGACCACGGCGTCGGCACGCTGACCCTCTACGCATTCTCCAGCGACAATTGGCGCCGCCCGAAGGCCGAGGTCGCGGCGCTGATGGGACTGCTCCGGTTCTACCTCGCCAACGAGATCGCAGCCCTGGTGCGCAATGGCGTCCGCCTTTCCGTGATCGGCCGCCGCGACCGGCTGCCCGACGGCATCGCGGCCGCGATCGGCCGCGCCGAGGCCGAGACCGCCTCCGGCACCACGCTGCATCTGCGCATCGCGATCGACTATTCGGCGCGCGACGCGATCCTGAACGCGGCCGCGCGCGCGGCCGGCGCAGGCCCGCTGAGCCGCGAGACCTTTGCCGATCTGATCACCGGCGAAGCCGGCCTGCGCGACGTCGATCTGATCATCCGCACCTCCGGCGAAAAGCGGTTGTCGGACTTCCTGCTCTGGGAAGGCGCCTATGCCGAGCTGCACTTCACCGAGCGGATGTGGCCTGAATTCGAAGCCGACGACCTCGCCGACGCACTCGCCTCCTTCCACGGCCGCGAGCGCCGCTTCGGCGGCCTGACTGCGATCGCGCCGGCGGAGGTGCCGAACCTGTAGAGCATGATCGGGAAAAGTGCGAAGCGCTTTTCCGAAAAGAGCATGCTCAAATTCGAATAAGGAGGCTGCGTTGCGCCAAGGGCACCCTGATCGTGATCGGTCACCGCTTCAGGAACCGGACGCGCGTGCAACGTGATCGGGAACCGAGCGCATCGGCACGCCGCCGCCCGTTCCGCGAGCCGCGTTGAACCTCGCAGGCCTGCGCGCGACCTACCTTCGGGACGCTGCTCTGGAGGTCGCAAATGACTGCTTTGGCTCAATCGATCGCACGGGTGTTTTCGCTTCGGAGCAGCATCGCCCGGCATGTCCTGCTGTTCGCCTTGGCCGCGCTGTTCGTCGCGGTGCTCAGGGCAAGCTATGGTCTCGATCTCAGCGCGGGCTTTTTCTAGTTTTCCGTCTGCAAGTCATATTGGGTTAACCGGATCGGGTTAGCTAAGCGCGCGCTTTCCTTGCATCTCGAACCCGGGCCGACCTTTCATGGATAAGCCGATGCGCTGCCAGTGCGGCAGGACGCGAACCATCGCGCTCGACAAGCATTTCCGTACCGCGCTGCTGTGCGCCAAATGCGATGAGGTCCAGCCGGCGGTGCCCGCCAGGCCGGAGCCGGCTGCGTCGGCCGCACGATAGCGCGGTCGTTTTCGGCGCCGAAACCCGCTAGGTTCCGTTTGACAAAATGGACCTGAGCAAAGCCGATGCCGCATCCTTCCAATCCACCCGCCGTAACCCTTGACGACATACGTCGCGCCGCCGGCGTGATCCGGGATTCGGTGTTGGTCACGGCGTGCAACGAGAGTCGTACGCTGGGCGAGATCTGCGGCTGCCGGCTGTTCCTGAAATTCGAGAACCTTCAGTTCACCGCAACCTTCAAGGAGCGCGGCGCACTCAATCGGCTGCAAGCGCTGTCGTCAGACGAGCGCAAGCGCGGGGTGATCGCGATGTCGGCCGGCAATCATGCCCAAGGCGTCGCCTACCACGCCAAGCGGCTCGGCATTCCCGCCACCATCGTGATGCCGATCGGCACCCCGATGGTGAAGATCGAGAACACCAGGCGGCACGGCGCCGAGGTCATCATGACAGGGCAGACGCTGGAAGAATGCTTCGCGTTCGTCGGATCCCATGCCGCCGAGCGAGGCCTGATCCTGATCCACCCCTATGACGATCCGTTGATCATTGCAGGCCAGGGCACGATCGGGCTCGAAATGCTCGCGGCGGTGCCGGAGCTCGATATCCTGGTGGTGCCGATCGGCGGCGGCGGGCTGATCTCGGGCATCGCCACGGCCGCGAAGGCGATCAAGCCGTCGGTTCAGGTCATCGGCGTGCAGGCCCAGCTCTATCCGTCGATGTACAACGCGGTCAAGGGGTGAGCGGCTGCCGATGCGCGGCGATACGCTCGCCGAGGGCATCGCGGTCAAGGCGCCCGGGCAGCTCACCACGAAAATCGTTCGTGAGCTCGTCGACGATATCGTGCTGGTCAGCGAGGACCAGATCGAGCGCGCGGTCGCGACCCTGATCTCGATCGAGAAGACGGTGGTCGAGGGCGCCGGCGCTGCCGGCCTTGCCGCAGTGCTCGCGGCGCCCGAGCGGTTTGCCGGCCGCAATGTCGGCCTCGTGCTGACCGGCGGCAATATCGACACCAGACTGATCGCCTCGGTGCTGACCCGCGAGCTCGCGCGCGAGGGACGGCTGACCCAACTGGCGCTCGATATCGTCGACCGGCCCGGACAGCTCGCGGCGGTGTCGATCCTGCTCGCGGATGCCGGCGCCAACATCATCGAGGTGTCGCACCAGCGCACCTTCTCGGACCTGCCGGCGAAGGCGACGCTGCTCGAGCTCGTGATCGAGACCCGCGACCGCGCCCATCTGGAGGACGTGCTGACGAGACTCAATGCCGAAGGATTCGCGGTGCGGGAAACGTAGCAGCGTAATCCGCCCTTGAACCGTCATCCTGAGGAGCCGCGCGCAAGGGCGCGCTCCTCAGGATGACGGGTCTTAGGTTTTCCGACTGGGCTTACTCTTCGTCCGTCGCCAGCTCGGCGAGCTTCGCGATCGTGTTGATATTGCGCGCGGTGCCGCGGGCGGCGGCGGGGATCTTCAGCTTCGAACGGCCCATGCCGCTGCCATAGGCGACATAGATCTCGCGCTTGCCGAGCCGGATCTGCTCGTCCTGCTGGCCCTTGACGTCCTTCAGCGCATCCTTGGGCGGCGGCTCGTCGAGGAAGATCGCGACCGTGAAGTTCGGCGGCGCCTTCGGAAACGGATTGGCCTTCAGCACCGCGGCGATCTCGTCGGCGCTCCGCACCGCGACGCCGACCGGCTTGCCGGCATAGGCCTGCAACCGCTGCTCCAGCGCGGCCTTGACCTTGGCCGCGCCGAGCTTCGAGGAGAACACCACATTGCCGCTGGCGATATAGGTCTGCACGTCGTCGAATCCCGCGTCGACGCACATCGCCTTCAGCTCGGTCATCGGCAGCTTGCCGGTGCCGCCGACATTGACCGCGCGCAGCAGAGCGACGTAACGCGGCATCACGACCTCACGTCAGCAGCAGTGCCATCCCCGGATCGCCCTTCTGCATCGCGCGCTGATAGGCCGGGCGCGCCGCGATGCGGCCGAGATAGGCCCTGATGCTCGGGCAGCGGCCAAGGTCGTAAGGCAGGAAATAGCGCATCGTCGTCAGCGAGAAGCCAATCATGATGTCGGCGGTCGTGAACGTGTCGCCAGCAAGATATTGGACGTCGCGCAGCCGCGCCTCGATCAGGTCGAACGAGAGGTCGACCCGCGCCTTGGTCGCCACCAGCATGGGATTGTCGGCCGCGAGGTTGAGCCGGTGCAGGATCATGCTGCGGCCCATCTGCGCCTGCAGCGTGCCGTTGGCGAAGTGAAACCAGTACAGGAACTGGGCGAAATCAGGATGATCCGGCTGCAGCGTCAGCCGTCCATCGCCGTATCTGGCGACGATGTATTCGACGACCGCGCCGGATTCGGCCAGCACCAGCTCGCCGTCGGTGATGACGGGCGCGGCACCGGCCGGGTGCAGCGCCTTGTAGTCGGCCGGCGCCAGCATCGTGACGGGATCGCGCGTGGTGCACTTCAGCTCGTAGGGGATCGCAAGCTCCTCGCACAGCCAGACGATCCGCTCCGATTGCGATTTGCCGAGATGGTGAACGGTGAGCATGCGGGGCTGCCTCTCAGGCGTCCTATTTCTTCTTCGCCGGCTTCTTCTCGGATTGCTTGTCGGGCTTCTGCTCGGATTTCTTCTGGGGGTCCTTTGCCGGCGGCGGCTCTTCCATCGCCTTCTTCATGGCGCGGGCATAGGCGTCGGCGGCATTCTCCGCCGAATTCTGCAACCGCTTGGCGGTCGCGGTGGCGTTCAGGATGGTGCTCTTGGCGAGGTGGCGGAAGCGCGCCTTGGTGTCCTTGTCCGTGGCCTTGGCGGCGCGCGCGACCCAGACGGCCTGGCGCTTCCTGGCGGCCGCCATCACGGCCTTGGTCTGCGCTCTTGCGGTTTGCCGGATGACGGCGTCGAGGTCGGCTTCGGCCATTCAGATACACTCATTATGACGGGACATGCGCCGGCTGGCGCAGGGAGGGGAGCTATCACTAGCGCAACCCGTGCGATTTGAACATGCGATCCTTTTGCGATCGCCCCGAGAGCCGGCATTGTCGGTCGGGCCCCCGTCGCTGGGTGGACCGGCGGATGCTTGCGCGATCTATCGGGCATGCGCTTCAGCATGATATAGCAGCGCGGACCGGCCGCCGGCCGCGCGATCCAATCGAGGTTTCGATGCCAGCCATCAGCCGACGGAGCCTGCTTGGCAGCCTTGCGCTGCTGGCGGCATCGCCCGCGCTTGCGGCGGCGGCGGCCGAGACGCTCAGCGTCGATGCCAGCGAAGGCCGCATCACGCTCAATCGCTACGCCGCCGGGCGCTCCGGCAAGCGGCCGGCCGTGTTGGTCCTGCACGGCTTGCGTGGTTTCGATCTCAGGCCGCAGGCCTATCAGCGCTATGCCAATGCGCTGACCGCAGACGGCATCGACGCCTACTTCGTGCGTTACTACACGCCGGCCGACGAGCAGGCGCTTGCGACGATGCATACGAGCGAGAGCCGCGCGCCCTATGAAGCCGGGCGGTTCGACGCCTGGGCCGGGCGCGTCTCGTCCGTGCTGACCTCGGTGCTGGCAAGTGCGGACAGTTCCGGGCGGATCGGGCTGCTCGGCTTCTCGCTCGGCGGCTACGTTGCCGCGACCGCGGCGGCCCGCGACGCGCGGGTGTCGGCGCTGGCCGTGCTGTATGGCGGCATGCCCGACCAGATCGCGCCGGAGGTCAGGCACCTGCCGCCGCTGCTCGAGCTGCATGGCGAGGCCGACCGCAACGTGCCGCTCTCTAGCGGTGAGAAGCTCGTCAGGCTCGGCAAGTCGGTCGGCGCCGCGGCGGAGATCGTCAAATATCCGGGCAAGGCGCACGGGTTCGATTTCGCGGACGATGATCCAATGACCGCCGACGCGGTCAGCCGAGTTGCCGGATTCCTCAAGGCTCGTCTGAACGCAGCCTGAGCGCCGCGCTATGTTTGAGCATGATCTCGGCGCAAACGTTCCGCGTTTGTCGCGAGGGAAAACCGCTTCGCAGTTTTCCGGATCATGCCTTATTCCGCGGACGAACCCGGCGGCACCTTCGTGCCGGCCAGCAGGCCGGCAAGCTCCACCTGGCGGCCGAGCCCGGTCTTCGCCAGCACGGCCTTGAGCTGGTTGCGCACCGTTTCGCGGGAGATGCCGAAGGCGATGGCGATTGCGTCAACGGTGCGGCCCTCGCCGATGCCGCGCGCGACGCGGGCTTCCGCCGGCGTCAGGTCGAACAGGCCTTGCAGCACTTCCGCATTCGGCACTTCGGCCGGCACCACCGGCGTCACGATCACGATCGCCAGCGCGCGGTCGAACAGGTCGCGCGCGGTGCCGTGGATCGGGACCAGATGCACGATCAACGGCGGACGATCGTCCTGCGCTGCGATCGGCACCGAGCGGACCTCCGTGCTGATCAGCCCTTGCTCGAGTGCGGCCAGCGCCTGGGCGAACAGCACGTCGGCGGTGGCCGTCGCCAGCGTCAGCCGCTCGGCGCGATCCTGCATCACGTCGGGCACCAGGCGGTCGAACAGCGTGTTGGCGGCCATCAGGCGGCCGCCACGCCGCAGCACCGCTGCGGGCAGGCCGAGCATCGCCAGCGATTCGGTTGCCGCCCTCGCGCGCTCCATTCCGAGCCGCGCCGACAGCAGCGCCGCACGCGCCAGATGCGGGCGCAGCGCATCGAGCTGCTCGATGGCTTCCCGCTCGATCGGCCCATGCTGATATTCGCGCTCGACGCTGTAGATCAGCACGTCGCCGCTCGGCACTGGGATCGCGGTGCCGGCGCCCCATCCGAGCCCGCGCGGGCGGAAGAACTCGCGGATCTGGTAGTCCTGCTGCACCTCTTCGGGCGTCGCGAACACGTCGACGTCGCGCAGGAAGCCGGCATGGTTGGCCGCGAGCAGGCGCGGCAGCCGCCCGTTGCGCTCGTGCCAGCCGCCCTCGACATAGGCCACGGTGTCGTCGTGCATGTCGGGCGATGCGACCCAGCGGACGTCGTGCGGGGCCGCCGTCAGCAGCACGATACCGCGCGCTTTCGCGATCCCGCCGACCTGGTGCAGCACGTTCGGCCACAGTTCGGGAACGACCGCGGCCTCATAGGCCAGTTCGATCAGATGCTCGTGCAGGTCGTTCGCCATCGGTCATTCCAAAAAACATTGCCCAACAGATAACCCCATCGACCTCGGAAATATTGCGTAGAGCAATTCAACCCGAGCCACGAGTCCGGACTATTCCGGGGCACTCATGATGAATGATGGACGTTCGTTGGTCCTCCCGGGCATCCGGCGTGTCGCGACATGGCGCCGGTCGAGCCGAAATGTCGCGGAGAGGAATTTGGCGGAGGGGCGCGCTGACGCCATGGCCTGCCTTGCAGGGCAATCACGACCTGTCGTGGGATGTCTGGAACGTCGGCGTCCGACGATCGTCGTGACGCGATCCGGAGTCGTGGAAGGGCGAGGCTGCCTGGATGATGGGTGAGTGAGTGGATCGTGTGGCGAGGTGGATGCAAGCGGTCTCGCCCGAAGTTGTCGGGAGGGCACCTCGGTGCCCTCCCGACAAGTGCACTTAGTTGCAGCCGCAGCCGTGCGAACGACCGCCGCCGAGGATGCCGGACAGGATGTTGGTGTTCTTGAGGCTGATCGGCAGGATGGCCGAGACGTTGGTCTTGTTGCCATTCAGGACGTTGACGCCGCCGCCGAGCACGTTGACGTTGTTGAGCGCGTTGACGTTGAGCGCGGAGACCGCGGTCGTGATCGGAGCGATCACGGAACCGATCAGGGCGCCGCCACCACCACGGGGGCCACCGGCGAAGGCCGGCGAGGCGACGAGCGAGGCGAGAGCGACGGCGACGATATACTTCTTCATGACTTCCTCCGTTGTTATCGAGCCCAAGACCATTGGCTTGGTCGCCGCCACTATCCACGTCTCGAATTCATCCACAACTTGAAGTGGTTTTTTACTCTAATACTTAGCGTTAACCATGTTATCAGAATCCTTGATGCCCTCATTGATGCTGATGATGCTATCAAATCGCGCGCGATGCGCATCAGGTCGAAAGGCCAAAATCAACCAGAAATTGCGGATTTAACGGCCGATTAACCATGATTTCCGACCCTGTATGTGGAGGGTCGCGTGCATGATTCGGCGTGCGTTGTTGGCGGCAGTTGTTGTTGCTTCGCAGCTTGGCGTCTCCGCAGGTCTGGCGCAGACCGCTCCGGCGGAGACGGTGTCCGTGAACGCCGGCTCGATCGGCCTGCGCACGGGCTATGATTCCAACCCGACCGACACCCTGGGTGCGCGCGGCAGCATGTTCGCGACGCAGACGATCAACTACGATTACCTGCGCGGCTCGCTTCAGGACGGCATCGTCGGACTCAACGTCAAGTTTGCCGACACGCAATACGACCCCGGCGTCGCAGCCCCCAGCACCACTGCGATCATCACCGCCGCCGGCGCCATCGAGCTTGCACCGAAGCTCGCGTTGCGCACCACGTTGACGACGACGGTCGACGACAATTGGGCGCGCCGCTCGCATGGCGTGCAGCTGCGCAACCGTCTCGAATACGACACCACGGATTTCAGGCTGTTCGCCAATGTCGACACCGGCATCAACGCGCTCAACGAGCGAAACATCTTCACGCTGGGCGATTTCCTGCCGCAGGACGAGAACTTCGTGACGCGCACCTTCATGCCCGGCTTCGCCTACAAGCTCGGGACCGGCGAGATCGGCACCTCGGTGGTGCTGTCGCGGGTCGCCTATCTCGCGACCGATATTTTCGGGCTCGATCGCAGCCACAACATCGTGCAGCCGAACGCCTTCTTCACGGTGAAGAGCAGCGGCGTCGAGGTGGAAGGATCGGTGTCGCCGTATTTCGCCAGATACGACACCACCGATTTCGACGACGTCAAGCAGCTGCTCTACACCGCCAAGGCCAAGTATCAGACGGGTGCGTGGACATTCGGGGTCGGATCGTCGCGAACGATCTCGGATACCACGCTCTCGTTCGCCTCGCTCGACGTCGGGCAGGCGAGCGAAGCCTCGCTCAGCTACAAGTTCGATGACAAGAACGCGGTCAGCCTCTTGGCGCGCTATCGCCGCGACGACTATCTCAACACCGATCTGTGGAGCACGACGTTCCTCACCGGGCTCGATTTCGCGCATGATTTCGGTGACGGATATATCGGCACGGCCGGAGCCTCGGTCCGGCAGGTGCGGCGGCCCGACGAGGTTCAGCCCTGGGCACTGAACGTGCAGATCGGCTTCCAGAAGAAACTCGATTTCGGCGATCCGCCGAAGGCCGCCGATGCCAAGGTCACCGAGATCAAGCCCAAAACTTGATCATTGAGACCCGATGATTGGAACCTGACGCCGACCTGACGATCATCGCCGCGTGTGGCGAAATTGAATCGGCGCGACGATCAGACACATTTCCGAAGCGTCCCGAAACGTATTCGGCATCGGTGGCCGCTGCACTGGTTCTGCCAGAGTCACTCGTTTGCAACGCTGCTTGCGATCCTTCGATCATGGACATCCTTTAATTTGTATCCGCGCAATTCGCGGCGACAGTGACCTCCGTCAGTCAGCCGAGCCAGCGTGGGCTCGAGAGGAACCGATGATCAGCCGCAGGGCGCTGTCCGGATTTTTGATGACGCTGGTTGGACCCGCATCGGTCGCCGGCAACACGCTGGCGCTGAGTCACTGCCAGGGGTCGTGCGCGAACGTCGATCTGCCGGCGCTTGGCTACGATACGTTCTGCCGCTCGTTCTTCGATATCGCGGCAAGCGGAAAGCTGCGCGCGGTCGCGACCGGGTCGGAAATTCGCCGCGAGATGCGGTCGCTGCTCCGGGGACGGCGGCTTTACCGCCCGTCCGGCGACGAGATCCGGATTCTCTGGCGCGGCACGGCGGACCGATTCTCGGTGGTGAAGGTCGAGTTCGATCTGGAATGCGGCGTGCCGGTGCGCGGTTGTCTCGGGATACCCGACGGCGCGTTCAGGGGACTGATCCTGCTCGGTCACGGCATGGCAAGCACGCCGGAGCGCTGCTTCGACGATGCCGACCAGGACTACATGAACGCGATCGGCAAGCAGCTGTGCCAGGACGGCTATGTCGTCTGGTGTCCCTACATCGTCCAGATCGGAAATCAGGAAAGCCAGAACAACATCGCCGCGATGCTGGCGTCCCACGGCGTCTCCGCGCACAACGTGTCGTGCGCATCGATCGACGCCGGCGAAACCGTCTGCCGCAAGCTGACCGGGGCCTCCGGTCTGAATGTCGGCGTCTATGGAGTGTCCTCGGGCGCCTTTCTCGCGCTGCATCTCGAAGCCGCGACGGGGCGGATGCGGCCGACCGTGGTCTCCGGCTATATGCGCGACGAGAAGAAGTTTCTGATGTCGTCCACGATCAGCAAGAATCTCGGCATCGAACTGGCGGCCTATATTCATTTCGCCAACAGCCGCGCCAAATACGCCGGGACAGAGCTGGCGTACCTGCTCTGTCCGTGTCCGCTGTTCGTCGAGATCGGCAGCCGCGACGGCGCCAACGCGATCGAACTCGGACGTGAGGAGAAGTTCGCGGAAATGCAATCGGTTTACGCGTTGTCGGGCCACCCGCATTCGATCGACATGGCCATCTTCGACGGCGTGCACGAGGCCAGCGGCCAGCGCGCGCGGCCATGGCTGTCCGAGCATCTGGCGTCGCCCGCCTATCAAGCGACGTCGCGCTTGAAGAATGCCATCGCGTTGTGAGCGGCCCGGGCCGCTGCCCCTTTTGCCTGCATCACATTGACGGGAGCCGTCGACATCCGCGGCCGCGCCAAGCCAGCGGTGCGGATGCGATTGCGCGGGCATTGCAGGGCCGCGCCGCTTCCCGGAGATAGCGCTCCTCGCTGACGCCTGGTCCCCGTGCAATCACGTTACAGGATTGTCGGATTAGGTGCGTTATGATCTCCTGACCATCCCGGTCTTGGGGAACCCGACGTCATATCCGTCTCGTAGAGCCTGTTGGTAGCCGAGGGGTTGGACAGCATGAGTGGTGCGGAACGAATGCTCGGTGGATTGGCAGGACTTCTGGTATCGGCGGGACTGGCGGTGATCGGGATCCAGGCGGCGCATGCCCAGGCGGGGCCCCCCGGGCCTCCTGCGGTCGGCGTGTTCGAGGCGGTGAAGCGGCCGATCACCGAAACCAATGAGTTTCTCGGACGCATCGAAGCGCCCAACCGCGTCAACGTGGTGGCGCGCGTCACCGCGTTCCTGGAGAAGCGGAACTTCGTCGAGGGCGCCGAGGTCAAGGCCGGCGACCTGTTGTATCAACTCGAGCGCGGCCCGTTCGAGGCCGACCTGGCATCGAAGAAGGCGCAGGTCGCCCAGCTGCAGGCCACGCTGGTCAACGCCAAGTTGACCACCGATCGCGCCAAGGCCCTGATGGGTGGGCCGGCCGGGCAGCAATCGAACGTCGATGCGGCGGTCGCCAACCAGCAGAGCCTCGAGGCGCAGGTGCAGGCGGCGCAGGCGCAGGTCGACCTGTCCCAGATCAATCTCGACTACACCGAGATCCACTCGCCGATCGACGGCAGGATCGGACGCACCTCGGTTACCGAAGGCAATGTCGTGACGCCGAGCTCGGGAACCCTGACGACCATCGTCAGCCAGGACCCGATGTATGTCACATTCCCCGTGTCGGTGCGCGAGGCGCTCGATCTGCGCGACCGCTATGCGACGCGCGGCGGCTTCAAGGCGGTCGTGATCCGGCTGCGCCTGCCGGACGGCCGGCTCTACGAGAAGACCGGTGAATTGAATTTCGTCAACAACACGATCGCGCAGAATACCGACACCATCTCCTTGCGCGGCACCATCCCGAACCCGTCGACCTACACCTCGGTTGCAGCCGGCGGCGCGGTCCGCGAGCTCACCGACAATGAGTTCGTGACCGTGCTGCTGGAAGGCGTGCAGCCGGTCGAGGTGCTGGCGATCCCGCGTTCGGCGGTGCTGTCGGACCAGCAGGGTGAATATGTCTACGTCGTCGGCGCGGACAACAAGGCGGAGCAAAAACGGATCCAGCTTGGGCAATCGACCTCGACGATTGCGGCGGTGACGAGCGGCATCGCGCTCGGCGACAAGGTGATCGTCGAGGGATTGCAGAAGGTCAGGCCGGGCGAGGTGGTCGCGCCCGGACCGGCCAGCGCGCTGATCCAGTCGAGCATGAAGGTGTCGGCCGATAGCGGCGCCGGCAGCACGCCGAAGTCGACGGGCAATAACCCATGATCTCCGCCATCTTCGTCGATCGTCCGCGGCTTGCGATCGTCATCGCGTTCGTGATCACGATCGCCGGTGCGCTGGCGCTGATGCAAATCCCGGTCGCCCAGTTCCCGGACATCGTGCCGCCGCAGGTCACGGTCTCGGCCGTGTTCCCCGGCGCGTCCGCCGAAGTGGTCGAATCCAGCGTCGCCCAGCCGCTGGAAGCGCAGGTCGTCGGCGTCGACAAGATGCTCTACATGAAGTCGACCAGCGGCAATGACGGCAGCTATACGCTGACGGTCTCGTTCGCGCTCGGTACCGATCCCGATATCAACACCGTCAACGTCAACAACCGGGTGCAGAGCGCGCTCGCGCAATTGCCGACCGAGGTGCAGGCGCAGGGCCTGACCGTGCAGAAGAAATCCTCGGCCGTGCTGCAGTTCATCGTGCTGTACAGCAAGAGCGCCGAACAGGATCCGCTGTTCATCACCAACTACGCCATCATCAACGTGCTGGACGCGATCTCGCGCACGCCCGGCGTCGGGCAGGCGTCGCTGTTCGCCAAGCTGAATTATTCGATGCGGATCTGGTTCGACACCCAGCGCCTGACCAGCCTCAACCTGGCGCCGTCGGACGTGATCGCTGCGATCCGGGCCCAGAGCGTGCAGGCGCCGGTCGGCCGCATCGGCGCGCGTCCGATCAGCAATGACCAGCAGTTCCAGTTCAACGTCCAGACCCAGGGCCGCCTGACCACATCCAAGCAGTTCGGCGACATCGTGCTGCGGGCCAATCCCGACGGCTCGGTGCTGCGGATCAGGGACGTCGCAACCGTCGAGATCGGCGCGCAGAACTCGGACTCGGAATCGCGGATCGACGGCAATCCCGGCGTGCCGATGGGCATCTATCTGGCGCCCGGCGCCAATGCCGTGACGACGGCCAAGGCCGTGCAGGCGACGCTTGCCCGGCTGTCGGAGCGGTTTCCGCCGGGGCTGACCTATCTCGTGCAGTACGACTCCACGACCTTCGTCTCCGATACGATCAAGGAGGTGATGAAGACCCTCGGCGAGGCTTTCGTGCTCGTCGTGATCGTGGTGTTCCTGTTCCTCGGCAATCTGCGCGCCACGGTGATCCCTGCGGTCGCGGTGCCGGTCAGTCTGATCGGCGCTTTCGCGGTGCTGCTCGCGATGGGCTATTCCGCCAACACGGTCTCGCTGCTGGCGATGGTGCTGGCGATCGGTATCGTGGTCGACGACGCCATCGTCGTCGTCGAGAACGTCGAACGCGTCATGGAGGAGGAGCCGGAGCTTTCGCCGGCCGATGCCACCAAGAAGGCGATGGCGCAGATCACCGCGCCGATCATCGCGATCTCGCTGGTGCTGCTGTCGGTGTTCGTGCCGATCGCGTTCATTCCCGGCATTTCCGGCACGCTGTTCCGCCAGTTCGCCGTGACGATCAGCGCGGCGATGGTGATCTCGGCGCTCAATGCGCTGACCTTGTCGCCGGCGCTATGCGCCGTGTTCCTGCGCCATGGCGGGCCGCGCCGCGGCATCATGGGACGGGTGCTCGGCGGCATCGACTGGGTGCGCGACCGCTATGCCGGCGTGGTGCAGCGGCTGCTCCGCCTGGCGGTGCTGTCGCTGGTCGCGGTGCTGGTGTTCGCCGGCGCGGTGTTCGGCGTATCGAAGATCACGCCGACCGGCTTCCTGCCCGAAGAAGACCAGGGCGCCTTCTTCATCGCGGTGCAATTGCCCGACGGCGCCTCGGTGGCGCGCACCAGCGAGGTCACCAAGCAGGTCGAGGCGCTGTTGAAGAAGAACCCGGCGGTCGATCACGTGCTGTCGATCATCGGCTTCTCGCTGCTCGACGGCGCCAGCGAGCCGAACTCCGCCTTCATGGTGGCGCGCATGAAAGCGTTCGCCGACCGCAAGGCGGTCACCGACTCGGTGCAGGCCGCGATCGGGCAGACCTTCGTCGGGGGATCGCAGATCCGGCAGGCCTCGGTGCTGCCGTTCAACCTGCCGCCGATCATCGGGCTCTCGACCTCGGGCGGTTTCGAATATCAGCTCGAGGCGCTCGAAGGCCAGGATCCGGCTTCGCTCAGCAGCGTGATGGGCGGGCTGATCGGCGCTGCGAACCGCAATCCAAATCTGGCCCGCGTGTTCTCGACCTTCACCGCGACCAACCCGTCGGTCTATCTCGACATCGACCGCGCCAAGGCGCAGGCGCTCGGCCTCAACATGGCCGACGTCTTCACCGCGCTGCAGGCTACGCTCGGCGGCATCTACGTCAATAACTTCAACCTGTTCGGCCGCACCTGGCAGGTCAACGTGCAGGGCGATGCGGCCGACCGCCGCGACATCCCCGACATCTGGCAGATCTATGTGCGCAACACCGGCGGCGAGATGGTGCCGATCCGCTCGATCGCGTCCTTGCGCATCGTGACCGGCCCGCAGGTGATCACGCGCTACAACAATTATCGCTCGGTCACGGTGAACGGCAGCCCGGCGGCGGGCGTGTCGTCGGGCACTGCGATCGCGACGATGGCCGACCTCTCCAAATCGACGCTGCCTTCGGGCTATTCCTACGAATGGACCGGCACCGCCTATCAGGAGCAGGCGGCGTCGGGACAGACCGGCATCATCCTCGCGCTCGCGGTGCTGTTTGCCTATCTGTTCCTGGTGGCGCTGTATGAAAGCTGGACGATCCCGATTCCGGTGCTGCTGTCGGTCACGGTCGGCGTGTTCGGCTCGTATCTTGCGATCAAGCTCGCGGGGCTGAACCTCGACCTCTACGGCCAGATCGGCCTCGTGGTGCTGATCGCGCTCGCCGCCAAGAACGGCATCCTGATCGTCGAGTTCGCCAAGGAGCAGCGCGAGGCCGGCAAGCCACTTGCGGAGGCCGCGACGATGGGCGCGCAAATGCGCTTCCGCGCCGTCATGATGACCTCGATTGCCTTCATCCTCGGCCTGGTTCCGCTGGTGGTCGCGACCGGTGCCGCGGAAATCAGCCGCCGTGCGGTCGGCACCGCGGTGTTCGGCGGCATGCTCGCCGCCAGCTCGATCGGCATCTTCCTGGTGCCGATGCTGTTCGTCACCTTCCAGGGCTGGCGCGAGAGCGTGAAGAACCGCTTCGGTCGGCGAGGCAAGGCGGAACAGCCGGCGTCGCATTAGACCCGGCCTAATCCCATCGCGCATTAGCGGGTCGCGTGCGGCGGCGCTATACTGCTCGCCCCATCGATGGAGTTCCGGATTGAGCGTTGCGTTCACCAAGGAAGAAAGTGCCGAGACCGCGTCGGAGACGCTGTTGCCGGACCGCCCCATATCGCCGCATCCCAATCTGGTGACGGAAGCAGGACGGAAGGCGCTGGAGCTTCAGCTCCAGCAGGCGCGCGAGGCCTACGAGGGCCGCGCAGCAGCTGGACGACGTCAACGAGCGGCGCCGGCAGTCGGCAGTCCCGCTGCGCGACGCGCGCTATCTCACGGAACGGCTCCGCACCGCGCAGGTCGTCGCCGATCCTGTCTCGACCGAAACCGTTGCCTTCGGCAGCACCGTGACCTTCAGCCGCGCCGACGGGCGCGTGCAGACCTATCGCATCGTCGGCGAGGATGAGGCCGATCCGAAGGCCGGCTCGATCTCCTATGTCTCGCCCGTGGCGCGGTCGCTGATGGGCAAAGGCGTGGGCGACGTCGTGGGCGCGCGCGAGCAGGAGTTGGAGATCGTCGCGATCGCTTAGTTGCCTCGTGCGCCGCGAAACCAATTTTGTCCCAATCCGTCTTCTCAAATTGTGATCTACGTCAATTGTGGTATCCCAAGACTGCCGTATATTCTTTCTTGCCCGTTCGTTCTTCCTGGCTTGGCGTTTGTTTCGGTTCTGCCAAGCTTCAGCAGGTAAGCCATGACCAGCGGCGTTTTTCCAATACTACTTGATCACGACTTTCGTGTTCGTGCCGCTCGTTCTTTGTGAGAAGCCGGTTCGTGTTTGTTCTGTGTTGGGGTACCTCGAGAAATGTTGGATAGGCACCTAGAGCGGGATGGGGTTAGGTTGAATCGATTTGGGATTCCCAAATCAGTGTGTTTCTGATTCACCATGCTGGCTGGATAGGAGGCCAGCATGGATGGGGAAGCCGTATTCTCTGGATCTCCGCAAGCGTGTTGTTTCCGCGATCGAGGGCGGGATGTCGCGCAATCGGGCCGCCAAGCAGTTTGGGGTAGCGATCAGCACGGCGATCGGTTGGATGAAGCGGGTCGATGAGACCGGCAGCGTCGAGCCTGGCCAGATCGGCGGCTACAAGCCGAAGGCAATTTCGGGCGAGCACGCGGTCTGGCTGTCACAACGGATCAAGGACGGCGATTTTACGATACGCGGTCTCGTTGCCGAGCTTGCCGACCGTGGCCTGAAGGTCGACTACCACTCGGTGTGGGACTTCGTGCATGCCGAGAAGCTCAGCTTCAAAAAAAAGCGTGGCGGCTGGCGAACGCGATCGTCCCGAGGTGGCGCGGCGGCGAGCCCAGTGGGCAAAGTATCAAGGTCGCGTCGAAGCTGAACGGCTGGTCTTCATCGACGAGACCTGGACCAGGACCGATATGGCGCCCTTGCGCGGATGGGCGCCGCGCGGGAGCAGACTTCACGCCAAGGTTCCCCACGGCCGCTGGAAGACCATGACCTTTCTGGCAGCCCTGCGCCATGACCGGATCGATGCGCCATGGTTCATCGAGGGGCCGATCGATGGCGTGAGCTTCCGCACCTATGTCGAGAAGGTCCTCCTGCCGACCCTTCAGCCCGGTGACATCGTCGTGTTGGATAACCTCGGCAGCCACAGGAGCAAAGCGGTTCGCCAGCTTATCCGTTCGGTCGGCGCCAAACTCTTCTTCCTGCCAAAATACTCGCCCGACCTGAACCCGATCGAACAAGTCTTTGCCAAGCTTAAGCACTTGGTCCGTAAAGCTGCCGCGCGAACCGCCGACGCCGTCTGTGCCGCAATCGGCCATGCACTCGATGCCTTCACCTCACAGGAGTGCGCCAACTACCTCAAAAATTCAGGCTATCGAACTTAATCTCATCGCGCTTTAGATCAAGTGTACCGAAACCACGGAGTAAGCCTAGATATCTTGGCCAGAAGAGGCGGACTCGCAGCAGGAGAGTGTCTGGCTATAATTGAAGGTCGCGAATGCACGATCACGAAGGTCGTCGAATTCGAAGCCGGCTAATACCTTGAAATCTGATTTGGGACGAGCGATGGCGCTGCCGTCGATTACTATCGGGATTGGTTGTTTGCCTCCCAGTTCTGCGGTGAGTAGATCGTTCGCCAAAACCCACGGCAGACTGTTATCAGGATAATTGCGATTGAGCCTCAATAAGGCAAAAGTTCTCGTTTGGAGGGCTTCGCGTATTTCGACCGGGTCTGGGCGCGATGAAAGCGACAAGCCAAGCTCGACTTGCCGCATCCTGGGAGTGGGCAAGCGATAGCCACGCTGTTGAAGTTTGAAGTCGGGAGACAGTTCCCGCAGCTGCTCATCAATGTGATGACCAATCTCGGTCAGAGCAGTCACAAGGTCTCGCTCGTTGCTTTGGGTCTTTGAAGTCTCAGCGTGGAGCGGAGTCAATTGAGAGTGTGAAGCTCTTGCGCGATCGATAATGCGAAGGAAGTTTTGATTCGAGAATTGCAGCTGCAGGAAAGTCGCCGCATTCATGGCTGCCAGCTTCCTAACCCTACCTCCGGTGGCTTCCTCTAGGCGCGATTTTCCTGCATTGGCATGATCAGAAATGCCACGGATTGTAACAGCGGGTACAGCGCGGCGGCGGCATTCTTCAAAGACGCCGCCGGATTCGGTTTCGACCGCAAGCACCTTGCGATCGATGTTTCGGAGCTTCTGGTTATATATTTCACTCTTGCTCACGGCGGCGCATACGACAAGGCCGTCGGCCGATGCGGGATAGTTTGCATTTTCCAGAGCCGGGAGGCTAGACAGGTCGAGTTGCTTAGCGGCGTCTCGCTGCTTCTCCTGCCAAGCCTTATAGGCTGGCTGCAGCTCAGGAAGGATTCGAGAGAAATTCAGAGCGGCGACAATTTCGCGAGGCGTATGAAAGTACGTAAGTGATAGCGCGATATCGAGCTGGCCTGCATCGTTATCTACGGCCCTTGCGTTGTCTAAAACGTCTGCAACGCTGCTACTATAGCAAACGTCGCCAAGCCGCAGATCGGTGGTCAAGCTGCCGGCTATGCCAATACATACAACAAGCCCCGCATCGAACTCGGCTAGCGTTTCTGAGACAGCTCTTGCCGCGTGCGTGCGTCCCATACCTTCTTGCTGTACGACCAAAACTCTTAGGTCTGGATGGCCAACACCTAATTCGTGACGGAATGTGCTAGGGGTCGATCGATTTACGGTTGGAGAGAATACTTCCATTAAAGTAAGTAGCTCTTCCTCCAGCGGGACGACGATGACGATGTCGAACCATTCCTTCACAGCGGTCGGTAGAATAGCAGTGTTGCCGTTTGACATATCGCCTTCTGATAATCAAAATTTGCCAATGAATTGTGCGGTTGTAAGATATGATGACATATAGCTATTTCTTCACAACCGCAACGAGTGGACGATAGAAGAAAGTAGAAGGACGCATAGCGATCGTCCTCCCAATCACGCCGCCGGCAGTGCAAGCCGCTCGATGGTCTGAATATGCCGGGCGAGCAGGCCGCAGGCCTGCTCGATGTTGCGCGCGCGCAGCGTCTGCAGGATCACGCGATGATCCTGGCTCGGCCGCGGCCGCCAGCCGGCGTTGCGCGCCATCGCGAACACCAGTCGCGAATTCGCCAGCTGCAGGCCGTCGAGGCTGGCGAGCAGCCGCGGCATCGCGCACGGCGCCACCAGCGCGTGGTGGAAGGCGCGATTGGCCATCTCGAAATCCTGCACCGTTTCGGCGTTGTCGCCTTCGATCATGGCGACCTCGATCCGCGCCAAATGGGCCGAGGTGAATTTCGGCGCAGCGTTGCGCAGCGCCACCACCTCGAGCGCAGCCCGCATCTCGGCGATCTCCTTCACCGACTTGGTGTCGAGCGGTGCGACCCGCACGCCGCGGCGCGGCACCGCAACGACGAGGTGCTGCGCCTCCAATTGCCTGAACGCCTCGCGCACCGGGACATGACTGGAATGGAATTCCCGCGCGATGTGATCCTGCCGCAGCGGGGCATCCGGCGGCAACGCGCCGCTGATGATGCCCTCAGCGAGCACCTCGGCAATGCGCCCGGCGGTCGTCGTGTTCTCACCTTCATCTATCATAGATTATCTATCATAAAAACGAGTGCACTGCCGCACAGCCTCGGCTAGCATCATTATAAGAGCCATGATCATAGATAATATATCTGATTATCTATGATCGATCGCAAACGAGAAGGCAAGCCCGATGGTTGATGTCGTTGAGATCGAACGGACCGAGCGCCGCAACAGCGCACCGCCCCGCAAGGTTTGGGAGCGGACGGAGGCCGAGGCACTCTACAATCTGCCGTTCGCGGACTTGATGTTCCAGGCGCAGGGCATCCACCGCGCCAACTTCAATCCGAACCACGTCGAAACCGCGAGCCTGCTCAGCATCAAGACCGGCGGCTGCCCGGAAGACTGCGGCTACTGCTCCCAGAGCGCGCATTACGACACCGGCCTGAAGGCCACCCGCCTGATGCCGCGGGACGAAGTGGTCGCCGTCGCGCAGCGCGCCAAGGATGCCGGCGCAACCCGCTTCTGCATGGCGGCGGCATGGCGCAGTCCGAAGGACCGCGACCTCGACCAGGTCTGCGACATGGTCAGCGCGGTGAAGGGCCTGGGGATGGAGACCTGCGTCACGCTCGGCATGCTGACGCCCAAGCAGGCCGAACGTCTCTCCGACGCCGGGCTCGATTTCTACAACCATAATGTCGACACCTCGCCCGAGTTCTACGACAAGATCATCACCACCCGCACGCTGCAAGATCGCATCGATACGCTGGCGCATGTCCGCGACGCCGGCATCAAGGTGTGCTGCGGCGGCATCATCGGCATGGGCGAGATGGTCGAGGATCGGCTCGGCATGCTGGTGCTGCTCGCCAATCTCCCCAGCGCTCCGGAAAGCGTGCCGATCAACCTGTGGAACGAGGTCAAGGGCGTGCCGGTCAACGACACCGCCGAGCGTCCCGATCCGATCGCGCTGGCGCGGCTGGTCGCAACGGCGCGGATCCTGATGCCGACCAGCGTGGTGCGCTTATCGGCCGGGCGGCAATACATGACCGATGAATTGCAGGCGCTGTGCTTCCTCGCCGGCGCGAACTCGATCTTCATCGGCAACGTGCTGTTGACCACCAAGAACCCGCAGCGCGATCGCGACGCCGATCTGCTGGATCGGCTCGGCATCACCTCCCGTCTCGCCTGAGCTAAACCTTCGGCACGCGCGCGGCGCCCGCCGCGCGACCAACGACAAACCTGTGAGAGAAGCATGAGCGCAATCCATGCGGCCGCGGCCGCTGATTACGCCGCGGCCTTGCACGCCCTGAGCAAGGACGATCGGCTGCGCGGCCTCACGCCGCGCGCGGGCATCGATTTCGTCTCGAACGACTATCTGGCGTTCGCCAACGCGCCGCGCATCAAGCAAGCGGTTGCGGCTGCGCTCGCGGCCGGCACGCCGATCGGTGCCGGCGGGTCGCGGCTGCTGCGCGGCAATTGCGCGGAGCACGAGCGGCTGGAGTCTGAGGCCGCCGAGTTCTTCCACGCCGAGACCGCGCTGTTGTTCGGCGGCGGCTATGTCGCCAATTTCGCGGTGCTGACCACGCTGCCGCAGCGCGGCGACCTGCTGGTGCTGGATGCGCTGGTGCACGCCAGCATCCATGAAGGCGCGCGAGCCGGTCGGGCCGAGTTCCGGTTCAGCGCGCATAATGATCCGCAGGCGATCGAGGATGCCATTCGCGGCTGGCGCGCTGAGGGCGGCAAGGGCCGGGTCTGGATCGTGGTCGAAAGCGTCTACAGCATGGACGGCGACGTCGCGCCGCTCGACGACCTCGTCGCGATCGCCGACCGGCACGACGCGTTCCTGATGGTCGACGAGGCGCATGGCACCGGCGTCTATGGCGAGCACGGGCGCGGGCTGACGGCCTCCTATGAAGGCCGCGAAAACCTCGTGATCGTGCACACCTGCGGCAAGGCGCTGGGTGCTGCGGGTGCGCTGGTCACGGCCTCCACGGTGCTGCGCGACTTCATGGTCAATCGCTGCCGCCCGTTCATCTTCGCCACGGCGCCGTCGCCGCTTGTGGCCGTTGCGGTGCGTGAGGCCCTGCTGATGCTGCGAGAGGAACCCGAGCATCAGCAGCGCCTCGCCAAACTGGTCGCGTTCACGCATCACGAACTCGATCGACGCGGCTGGCGCAGTCCGTCGCGATCGCAGATCGTGCCCTATACCGTCGGCGACAATGCGCGCGCGATGCAGCTTGCATCCAGCTTGCAGGAGCGCGGCTTCGACGTCAGGGGCATCCGGCCCCCGACCGTGCCGGCCGGCACCGCGCGGCTGCGCATCGCGCTGACCCTCAATGTCAGCGAGGACGACGTGCGGGCGCTGCTCGATGCGCTGGTCGAGGAGACCAAGGGCTGGTCGCGATGAGCGGCCGGATCGTGGTGACCGGCACCGATACCGGGATCGGCAAGACGGTGTTCTCCGCCGGCCTCGCCGGCTTCCTCGGCGCGAGCTACTGGAAGCCGGTTCAGTCGGGCCTCGATGAGGAGACCGATGCACAACGGGTGGCGCGGCTTGCGGGACTCCCGGCCGATCGCATCGTGCCGGAACGCTACCGCCTGCGAACGCCGGCCTCGCCGCATCAGTCCGCCGCGATCGACGGCGTACGCATCGATCCTGAGGCGCTCGCCGTGCCGGCAACCTCTGACCGGCCGCTGGTGATCGAAGGCGCCGGCGGGCTCATGGTGCCGCTCAACGACGACATGCTCTATATCGACATCTTCGAGCGATGGCGGCTTCCGGTCGTGCTCTGCGCCCGCACCGCGCTCGGCACCATCAATCACTCGCTGCTGTCGGTCGAGGCGCTGCGCAATCGCAAGATCGACATTCTCGGCATCGCGTTCATCGGCGAGAGCAATCCCGAAAGCGAGCGCGCCATCTGCCAGATCGGGCAGGTGCGCCGGCTGGGCCGGTTGCCATGGCTGTCCTCACTCGCAGCAGACACGTTGCAGGCGGCGTTCAAGGCGTCGTTCCGGCGCGGAGATTTCGAGGCATGACGTCGCCCAGGAGGTCTCCGATCTGGCATCCGTTCACCCAGCACGCGCTGCACGGCGAGATGACGAGGATCGTGCGCGGGGAGGGCGCCTATCTCTACACCGCGGACGACCGCCGCATCATCGACGCCATCGCATCCTGGTGGGTCTTGACCCATGGCCATTGCCATCCGCATATCGTGCGCGCGATCCAGCAGCAGGCGGAGCAGCTCAACCAGATCATCTTCGCCGGCCACACCCATGATCCGGCCGAAGTCGTTGCCGCGCAGCTATTGAAGCTGGCACCTCGCGGCCTCGACTACGTGTTCTTCTCCGATAGCGGATCGACCAGCGTCGAAGTGGCGCTGAAGATGGCGCTCGGCTACTGGCACAATATCGGCGTGCCGCGCACGCGGATCATCGTGATGCAGCACTCCTACCATGGCGACACCGTCGGCACGATGTCGGTCGGCGCGCGCGGGGTGTTCAACAGGGCCTACGCGCCGCTATTGTTCGACGTCGCGACGATTCCGTTTCCCGCCACAGGCCACGAGCAGGCGACGCTCGATGCGCTCGATGCGGCGTGCAAGGAGCCGGCCGCGGCGGCGTTCATCGTCGAGCCGCTGATCCTGGGCGCGGGCGGGATGCTGATGTATCCGCCTTGGGTGCTGAAGGAGATGAAGCGCGTCTGCGAAGCCCATGGCGTGCTGTTCATCGCCGACGAGGTGATGACCGGCTGGGGCCGCACCGGCACCTTGTTCGCGTGCGAGCAGGCCGAAATCGCGCCCGATATCGCGTGCTATTCAAAGGGCCTCACCGGCGGGTCGCTGCCGCTCGCGGTGACGCTGTGCCGCGCCGAGATCTACGACGCGCATTATTCCAGCGACCGTTCGCGCACCTTCTTCCATTCCAGTTCCTACACGGCGAACCCGGTCGCCTGCGCCGCCGCAAGGGCCAACCTCGAGCTCTGGCACCATGGTGCCGGCGAGCGCGTTGCTTCCGTCGCCGCGATGCAGGAGCGCCTGATCGCGCCGTTCCACACGGATGCGCGTTTCGAAAACGTCCGTCGCACCGGAACCATCACCGCGCTCGATCTGAAGGCCGGCGACGCCGGCTATCTCGCCGGCATCGGATCGAAACTGCAGGCCTTCTTCGCACGTCGCGACCTGCTGCTGCGACCGCTCGGCAACACGATCTACGTCATGCCGCCCTATTGCGTCACCGAGGCCGACCTCGGTGAGATTTATTCCGCGATCGCGGATGCAGCCGACGAACTGGCCTGACGGTACACCCTGCGCGCCGCAAATTCCGTGACTGACGATTTGCATCGCGTGCCGTTTTGCACGCGATGGCACTCATGTGAAATCGGCGTACTCTTGCGGGCACGCCGATCAGCCGGGTCAGGCGTGCTTGTGTGGCGCTGGCCTCGCGGCGGGATGTTGCGGCCGTGGCGCGGGATGGGGGCGCGGTGCCGGTCGTGACACATGCGGCGCGGGCCGGGGCGGCGGCGCACGGTGCACGGCCGCCTGCGCGACGTGGGGCGCCGGCGGATGCGCGGCCGGACGTGGCGCAGGTCGAGCAGGGGCATGCTGTGCGGCTTGCGGCCTCGGCGCATGCACGGCTCGCGCTGCGGCGACATGCGGCGCCGGCGCGGGATGTTCGCCTGCGGCGGGCGCAGCATGAGCTGTCGGCAGGGCGTGTTCCGACGGCTGTGCGTGCGCAGCAGGCAAAGCGTTCCCCGCGGGCAAGGCGTGTCCTGTTGGCGCTGCGTGCTGTGGCGGCAGGGCGTTTCCAGTGGGCAGCGCGTGCCCCGTCGTTTGAGCGTGCTCAGTCGGCGCGGGGTGCGTCGCCGGCAACGCGTTGCCGCTCGGCAGGGTATGCCCGGGCGGCACGGCATTCCCCGTCGGCACCGCGTGCTCGGCCGTCGGTTGCGCATGCCGGGGCGGCGGCGCCGCGATCGGCTTGCCCGGGCGCGCGGCGATCACGCCGGCGCCGCTGAACTGCGCGGCGTGTGCAGTCGCGGCAACCGCCGGATGACCATGGTTGTTGGCGAGCGTCAGCGCCGGATTCTTCATCGCCGCTTCCGCATGCCGGGTCTGCTCGGCGGTCGGCGCCACGTGGTGCTCGTTGGCGGCCGCGGCCTGCTGCGGCGTCGGCCGCACCGTGGTGCCGCCGGCGCCGCCATTGTAGCTGACGTTGGTCGTGTTGTTGATGACAGTCTTGTTGTAGACGTTGGTGACCGAGACGTTCGAGATGTTGTTGACGGACCTGTTGTAGAAGAAGCTGCCGCCGCGCCAGTAGCCGCCTTCATAGCCGACGCCGGTGTAGCCGAAGCCGTAGGAGATGCCGCCGTAGAAGCCGACGGTCGCGCCCCAATATCCGGCGTGGAAAGCGTAGACGCCGTCGTTCCAGCCCCAGTAGCCGGGCGTCCACAGCAGGTCGGGCGCGGGCGGAAGCACCCATGTGCCGGGCACCCAGTAATAGCCGGTATCGTCGTCCCAGGCCCAATAGCCCGGAGTCCAGATGTAGCCGACCGCGGGCATCGGCGGCTGCACATAGACCGGCAGCGGCGGCGGCGCCGCATCCACGGTGATGCCGATGCCGATGGCGAGCTGCGCGTGCGCAGCGTTGGGCGGTGAGAGGCAGCAGAGGCTGAGAGCAAGAGCGAAAGGCAGTCCGGCGATGCGACGCATGGCACATACTCCAATCTTATTCCCCCAGCGTTGGAGTCGAATAGTGGCGGCGACATGAACCCGTTGTGAATGTTTGTGCTGACACCGTGGTTTCGAGATCGCGCGACGATGGAATCGTTAACGGCAGCAGACGACAGTCAGCTTGATGTCAGGATGGAACGCGAGGTTGTCTGCGTACGCCAGATGAAGGCACGCGCGGTGGGCCAACCGGCGCGTTCTGTGCCGGACGAACGCCAGCGCTTCGGGCATATGGGAGTGCCTCGCCATTCAACTCGTGCGCGCCGATCGCGCGGAGCTTAGAGATCGCGGGTCGTGGGAGGCGATGGTCCGCGCGCGGTCCCGAAACCTCAGCATCGCAACAAGCGGCGATTTTTGCAGAATCGGCCCAATAGCGCTGTCTTCAGATTCGTATAAGCTCACAAGCTATTTCACTCGCGTGAGAAGTTTCGATGCGGTCTCTCTGGTCGCGGCTGCTAGCACTCTGGATCATGCTGGTCTTGTCAGGAGCTGCGACCGGGTACCTCCTGTTCGAGTCCTTTCAGCAGACCGCGAACGCACGCGTTGCCCGGTCTGAGGAGCTGGTAGCACGCGCCTGCCGGGATATTGCCGACCGCTACCAATTCTTCGTCTCCGGTTGGACGGGCGGGCCCGTTGACGCCCGGCTGAAGCAGGAGCTCAACGCGCTGGTTCAGGTCGCACTTTCCGGTGCCACCGGCGTCGAGGGAGGCGTCTGGCAGGCCGATGCGGGTTCGCTCGCCTACGCCTTCCCTTCCTATGAAGGTACGGGTCCGAAGACCGATCTTCCTGCCGCGGAACTGGGCACGATCCGCGAAGTCAATGGCGAAGCCCTGCGTTCGGGGCGGCCGGCAGGTTTGCGGCAGCCGGCGCGCTCGCAGGTACTGCTGGTGCACGCCTGCCCGTTGCGCGGACCGCTGCAGGGCACGACGGCCTGGACGATGACGCGCGCCTTCACCGCGGAAGGTCCGGCATACACCCAATTGCTGACTGGATTGGTTGTGCTTGCAGTCACCATCTTCGGCTCCGCGATATGGCTCGCGCGCGTGCTGTTCTCATGGTCGCGCAAGATCGCGGTCCTGGAGAAAGCGCTGGGGAAAAATGAAGACATCAATCTTCCAAGGCTTCCCCCTACCGGCGAGCCGGAGCTCGACCGGCTGGTCGATGCGCTAAACCAGACCGGCGAACGGCTCGCGCAGGAGCAGCGCCGCGCGAGTACAGCCGAGCGCCTTGCCGCCGTCGGGCGGCTGTCGGCGGGGCTCGCGCACGAGATACGCAACCCCATCGCTGCGATGCGGCTCAAGGCGGAAAACGCGCTTGCCGCCGGCGATGACGCCCGCAAGAAGACTGCGCTGGAAGCGATTCTGAAGCAGGTTGCACGGCTGGACACGCTGCTCCGCAATCTCTTGCAGATGACCCAGGCCGGCGAACCCAAGCCGATGGATGTCGAGCTTGCGTCGTTCCTGCACAGCACGATCGAGCCCCACCAGGAATTGGCGGCGGCCAACGGCTTGTCGTTGGAAACAGGAACGACGGCGCCGAACGATCCGTTGCCGCGCTTTGACCCTTCCCAGATGCAGCGCGCGCTCGACAATCTGATTCTCAATGCCATTCAGAACACGCCTGCCGGCGGGCGCATCATTGTGGACGCCCTGCGGGAACAGGATAAGCTGTTGCTATCCGTGACCGACAGCGGAGCGGGCGTGAGCGAGGAGATGCGTGACCGGCTCTTCGAGCCCTTTGCAACCGCGCGCTCCGAGGGAACCGGACTCGGGCTTGCCATCGTGCGGGAAATCGCGCGTGCTCACGGCGGAGAAGCTCGCCTCGCGCATACCGCGCGCGGTGCGCGGTTCGAGATCGAGGTGCCATGGCAAACGTCCTGATTATCGATGATGACCCGGATTTGCGTGAAGGTCTTGCGGAGGCGCTGAGCGATCTCGGCCACACACCGCAAACGGCCTCATCGGGGCGCGAAGGTCTCGCCGCGCTGTCCGAGACGGTGGACGCGGTGCTGCTCGATCTCAAGATGCCGGGTATGGATGGCATCGAGGTGCTGCGGCGCATCAGGTCGCAGGAAAGCCCGCCTGCCGTGGTGGTGTTGACCGCGTTTGCCAGCGCGGAAAATACCATCGAAGCGATGAGGCTCGGCGCCTTCGACCACCTTACCAAGCCGATCGGGCGCGACGAACTGAAAATCCTCATGGGACGTTTGCCGTCTCGGCAGCGGCCCATCGCCATGACAAGCAAAGGCAGCCTCGATACCCTGATCGGATCGAGCGAGGCCATGCGGCGCGTGCAGAAGGCGATCGGGCTTGCCGCCGACAGCCAATCGACGGTTCTTATCCAGGGCGAGACCGGGACTGGCAAGGAGCTGGTGGCGCGCGCGCTGCACATGCATGGCCAGCACAAAGACGGCCCGTTCATCGCGGTCAATTGCGCGGCGATCCCGCCGGACCTGCTTGAGAGCGAGCTCTTCGGACATGTGAAGGGGTCATTCACAGGCGCGACGAGCGACCGCATCGGCGCCTTCCGCGACGCTGACAATGGCACTTTGTTTCTCGACGAGATCGGTGACATGCCGCTTGCGATGCAGGCCAAGATCCTGCGGGTATTGCAGGAGCGGGTGATCACGCCGGTTGGCGGCAAACCGGTCCAGACCACGGCGCGGGTCGTCACCGCAACCCACCGCGACCTGCCAAGGCTCGTGGCGGCCGGCGGGTTTCGGGAAGACCTCTACTATCGTCTCAATGTCGTTCCCATTGCGGTACCGCCGCTGCGCGAGCGGCCGTCCGATATCGTGCCCCTTGCCGAGCATTTCCTTGCGCTTGCGGTCAGTTCCGGACAGCCGCTGAAACAGCTCGACAGCGGCGCGATCGATAAGCTCGCGCGTTACGGCTGGCCCGGCAATGTCAGGCAATTGCGCAACGTTATCGAACGGGCTTGCCTTCTCACCAGAGGCCATACCATCGCCGCGGACGATATCGACATCAGCGCCGCGGAGCATCACCCAGCTCACACGGCGCTTCCGGAGGGCGATCTGCCGGCGGCGGTGGCGCAGCTTGAAGAAGCGATGATCCGCAAGGCGCTGGACGCCTGCGGCGGCAACCGCACCGAAGCCGCGCGGCGCCTCAACATCAACCGCCAGCTTCTCTACACCAAGATGCAGCGTTACGGCCTGACCGGCGGAGATGCGTAAGAAAATCTGACGCCCGCCGTCAGAAAAGCCGACGACTGACCAGCCGAACACTCCCAAAAACTCTTCACAAACAAGCACTTCAGCTTTGGCACGCCCATTGCTGAACCTTTCGCACTGGCGACCCGCTCGCCATTTCTGAAGGAGCTTGATCATGAAGATGACAACGACGCGAATACGAGCGCTTGCGTGCGCGTTCCTCGCGGCGACAGCCATCGGAGCCGGCACGAGAGCCCATTCGCAAGCCGCCGGCGCCGTCTGGGATTCGTCGCAACTGCCGGAGTCGCGCGGCCGGGTGAAGCACTACACGTTGACGCCCCGCGGCGACGTTGACGGGCTGATCCTTGCCGACGGCACGGAAGTGAAGCTGCCGCCGCACCTCTCCGCCCAGATCGTCTATACGATCAGGCCGGGCGACGAGGTTTCGATCCGCGGTCTTCGTGCGCGAGCCATTCCGCTCGTCGATGCGACTTCAGTCAGCAATGTCGCAACCGGCAGAACTGTCACCGACGAGGGGCCGACGCGCGGCCCCGACAACGGCGGCGCGCAGCAGGCGTTCAGCGGCCGGATCGCCGCGGCGCTGCACGGCAAGCGCGGCGAGGTGAATGGCGCCATGCTCGACGACGGCACCCAGCTTCGCATGCCCCCGCCTGAAGCCGAGCGCTTTGCCGACTGGTTGCAACCTGGGCAGATGGTTTCCGTGCGCGGAGAAACGCTGGACACCGCGCTCGGCAGAGTGGTGGACGTGCAAGCGATCGGCGCCTCGCCCGGTCAGATGACCGAACTCGACGGTCCACGTCCGCTGCGTGGTCGCAAGGGTGGCCCCGACCGTTTCGGGCCGCCACCTCCACCGCCGCCGCGCGGCTGACGCCAGCCGCATATTTCCGAAGCAACACACAACAGAGGAGAACAACACCATGCACTGGATTGATCCCGATTGCCTGCCCGAAGTGAAAGGCACCGTCGAACGCTTCCTGCTGAACCAGCACGGCGAGATCGACGGCTTCGTCATGAATGGCGATGGGCCGGCGCCGGTCCTCGTTCATACGCCGCCGCACATGGAGACCGGACTCACCCGCCACGTAAAGGCCGGCGACGCGGTCGGCGTCCGCGGCGTCCGTCCGCGCAAGAGCCACCTCATCGCGGCGGTCGCGGTCACGGCGGCGGATGGGGCGCATATCGTAGACCAAGGACCGGACCACGATCGCAAACATCCGAAGCTCGAAAGGAGGAAGATGTCGGCCGAGGGAACCGTGCGGCTGTCGTTGTTCGGCCCGAAGGGCGAACTCCGCGGGGCGCTGCTCGCCGACGGCACGGTGATCCGAATCGGGCCCAAGGAGGCTGAACAGCTTGCCGGTCTTCTTGCACCGAACGCGATGGTCGCGGTGAGAGGAGACGGTGTCGAAACCAGACACGGTCGCGTCGTCGATGCCAAGGAGATCGGCACCAGCAGCCGTGATCTCCGCGCGATCAAGGCTGCAAAGCCGAAGCCCAAGCACGAAGAAAAGCCCAAACACGATCGTTCCGCACACGCCTGAGGTCGATCGCCAAGAGGAAATTGGCGGAATAACGTCGTGGGTCGAGGCCGGATATGTCCACTGATTCAAGATCGAGACAACGCGCCAACCGCGCTCTCGACGCCGCCAATTTTTTCCTCGCCGATGTGCGCGACGGGCTCGGGCCCTATCTCGCCATCTATCTGCTGACCGTACAAAAATGGGATGAAGCCAGCATTGGCGTCGTGATGTCGATCGCCGGCTTTGCCGGCATCGTTGCGCAGACGCCGGCTGGCGCGCTGGTCGATGCGACAAGGGCAAAGCGCCTGGTGACGGTCATCGCTGCGCTGATCGTCACCTGTGCCTCGCTGGCTTTGCCTCTTTGCGCAGGCTTCTGGCCGGTTGTTCTGTCGCAAAGCATCGCGCATGCGGCCGGTGTGATCCTTCCCCCGATGCTGGCGGCCGTTTCCCTTGGCGTCGCGGGCCATCGAGCCTTTGCGGCCCGCATCGGCCGCAACGAAGGCTTCAACCACGCCGGCAATGCCGCGGCCGCCACGATTGCAGGCGGCACGGCTTATTTTTTCGGTCCGCAGACCGTGTTCTACGTGCTTGGCGGCATGACTGTCGCAAGCCTCATCAGCGTGTTGGCGATCCCCGAAGAGGCGATCGATCATGACCTGGCGCGCGGACTGCACGAACATGCCGGGAATCCGGACGGCGATCGCGAGCGGCCGTCAGGGCTTGGCATTCTCCTGACGTGCCGCCCGCTTCTGGTCTTTGCGGTTTGCGTAACGCTGTTTCACCTCTCCAATGCGGCGATGCTGCCGCTGGTCGGACAAAAACTCGCGCTGCAGGACAAGAATCTCGGCACCAGCATGATGGCTGCGTGCATCCTCGCGGCCCAAATCGTCATGGTGCCGATGGCGATGCTCGTTGGGGCGCGGGCCGATCGCTGGGGCCACAAACGCTTCTTCCTTGCCGCGCTCCTGATCCTGCCCCTTCGCGGGGCGCTCTATACGCTGTCCGACAACGAGGCCTGGCTCGTCGGCGTGCAACTTCTCGATGGAGTCGGCGCGGGCATCCTTGGCGCGATCTTTCCAGTGATCGTCGCCGACCTCATGCGCAGCACCGGGCGCTTCAACGTCGCGCAAGGCGCAATCATCACGGCGCAAAGCATTGGCGCGGCACTCTCGACGACGCTCGCAGGTCTTGTCGTTGTGAAGGCAGGCTATAGCGCAGCCTTTCTTGCGCTCGGCGCGATCGCGGCGATCGGCTTTGGGGTTTGCTGGTTCGCACTGCCCGAGACCCGCACGCATTCCGGTACGAATGCCGGCCGGATGGAGCATGCCGAGCCGGCAGCCTCCGGTATCGCTGCGAGGTGATCTTGAGTGTTCTTTTGGAGGTGGCGGAATGGTGCCCATGTACGAATCGCTCCTGACCTGGGGTATCATTGCTCCGGCAACGGCTGGCGTCATCATCAGGCCATTTCGTCTGCCTGAAGCGATCTGGGCGATCGCGGGTGCCGCCGCGCTGGTGACTTGCAACGTCCTGACTGCAAGCGAAGCGCTGCACGGTGTTGCCAAAGGCCTTGATGTCTATCTGTTCCTGATCGGCATGATGCTTGCTGCTGAACTTGCGCGGAACGAAGGGCTGTTCGACTATCTGGCCGCAATGGCGGTCGAGCATGCGCGCGGTTCGCCACAGCGTCTGCTTCTTCTGACCTATGCCGTCGGCATCGTTGTTACCGCGCTGCTCTCCAATGATGCCACTGCCATCGTATTGACGCCGGCCGTCTGCGCCGCGACCCGTGCCGCCGGAGCGAAGCCGCTGCCCTATCTGTTCGCCTGCGCCTTCATCGCCAATGCCGCGAGCTTTGTGCTGCCGATCTCAAATCCGGCCAATCTCGTGATGTTCGGCGAGCGTATGCCGCATCTGTCCGAATGGTTGCGCCAGTTCGCGCTGCCATCGGTTGTCGCGATTGTCGTGACCTTTGTCGTGCTCCGAATTACCCTGCGCCGCGCGCTCGCCGAAGAGAGCATCGAGCGCGCCGTGCAGCATCCCAAGCTCGGCCGCGGCGGCAGGCTCACCGCAGCCGGGATCGCCGCGCTCGGCATCGTCCTGTTGACGGCATCGGCGCTCGACATGTCGTTGGGGTTGCCGACGTTCATTTGCGGCATTGTCACGGCTGCGGCGGTGCTGGTTCTCAGCCGGCAGTCGCCGTGGCCGGTGACAAGAGGCATTTCGTGGAGCGTGTTGCCCTTGGTCGCGGGGTTATTCGTGATGGTGGAAGCGCTGGTGAAAACCGGCGCGATCGGCCAACTCAGCGGGCTCCTTCAGGCCGCGATCGAGAGATCGCCGACCCAGGCTGCCTGGGGCACCGGAATCGCTGCCGCGGTGGCCGACAACATCGTCAACAACCTTCCCGTTGGCTTGGTCGCGAGTTCGGTCGCGGCCAGCGGCCAGCTCCCTGCGCCGGTCCTCGGCGCGATGCTGATCGGCGTTGATCTCGGGCCCAATCTATCGGTGACCGGCTCCCTCGCAACAATCCTGTGGCTGGTGGCGCTGCGGCGCGAAAAGATCGACGTCACCGCGTGGCGCTTCCTGAAAATCGGTTTGCTGGTGACGCCACCCGCGTTGCTGGCGGCGCTCGCAGCCGCGATCCGGTGACGATCTTGTCCAGATCGCTTGCTCGCTCGACGAGAAAGACCTGGAGCTTTCATCTCGCGCGATGGCACCGCGCCGCAAGCGTAGAGGAACTGGCGCGCCACGGCCGATGAAGATGGGCACTACTGCTTCGCCGTGGTGCTATGATGCTGCGGCCCACCACACGACCCAATAGCCAAATCCACGATGGTCTGCGATCTTGCGCTACGTACCATGGGCGGCCGCCTTCACGATTTCGCAGGGTGGTCCGATTACCCTTCGATCGCGGCCCTCTCGATCAATCCCTGGCTCGACGCGATGGGCCAGGAGCGGCCACGCGTTGTTTCTCAAACTGGGGGCGTGCTTGCCAAGCTCGATATTGCCCGCTATCGTCAACTCCAACATCAAGAGTTGGGCCGACGCCCAGCGCCAACCTGCTCCCCGAGCAAGGTGGCTTTCTTCCTTCGGAAGAAGATGTGGCCGGTCCGGCAACTAAACGGGACAAGCCACCACGGCGTCATGCGCTCCTCTCTTCGAAGAAGGGGACGAGAATGACTGTCGATCGAATCGAAATTGAGCTGGCCGATGCAAGGTCCTCGGACCTGATTAACCTCGTAACCGCGCTGGACGATTTCTTAAACAAGGTCTGCGGGGTGGAAAGGAATCACGGTTCTCCAATTGATCGGCTAGCGCACGACGACACGCAAATGTTTATCGCGCGGATTGCCGGACAAGCCGTTGGCTGTGCAGGGCTGCAGGTGTTCGAGGATGGTACCGGGGAGGTGAAGCGCATGTATGTCGTCACCGAGGTTCGGACAACTGGAATAGGCAGCAGGCTCCTGACGCGCGTTGTGGAAGCGGCCTTGACCGCCAAGCTGTCGGTTCTGCGGCTGGAAACCACGGAATTTCTTCCCGACGCGCAGAGGCTCTATCGGGCGAAGGGGTTCGTACCTTGTCCAGCGTATGGCCCTTACGTTTCCAACCCGATCAATTTGTACTTCGAGAAATGGCTGACGAAATGATGGCCGAGGGCGATGTGTCGACAATAGTTGATCAAGTCTACCCTCGCGTGACTTGGCACTGTCTGATAGCCGCTCAGGCCAGTCGATGCCCAACATGGATTGGCTTAACTAGGACTGGAGTTGCCGCGTAACTTAGGATTTACGCGACAACCAAAACCTATCGAATAGGTCTGCTAAAGTGCTACCAGGGATTTCGTTTATCAATGCATGACTTTCGGATTCTCTTGATTCCCGGTGGAGGAAATTCCGGTCCCGACCACTGGCAAACGAAGTGGGAGTCTGAGCACGACTCTATGGAGAGGGTCGTTCAAGCGGACTGGACGGGCGGCACACGAGAGCAATGGGTGGCGACGCTCGATCGCTACGTGCAGTCTTCTAAACGGCCCACTATGCTTGTCGCGCATTCGTTGGGAAATATTGTCGTGTGTCACTGGGCCTTGGCTCACGCCGGAAATGTGATTGGCGCACTATTAGTTGCGCCAGCCGATGTCGAAGCCGATTGGCCGTCGGAAGAAAGCTTATACCAGAAATTTCGACCGATTCCGATGCAACGGTTGCCGTTTGCCTCGATATTAGTTCAGAGTACGAATGATCCGTACCTGACGATGGACCGCGCGCACGCGCTGGCGTCAGCTTGGGGCTCGCGGTTGCACGTGGCCGGCCCGCTCGGGCATATCGGTTCCGCCAGTCACCTTGGACACTGGCCGGATGGCTTGCAGCTCTTGCATGATATCGCACCATTTCAGCCGCGTACGTTCTGAGAATCTGCTCTCTCGCAAATCAAGCGACATCAGGATGCTGTTTGGGTCAGGCAAATAGTCCCCGAAGGTCGCACACTCGACGAACGGTACTCGTGCCACGTCGCCGCCGACTAAGACGGCAAGATAAAAGCGACGGTGTCGCTCTGTGCCGTTGGGGGTCGTAAGCCTTTGCCTGCACATTGTTTTGGATGGCACCGCAGCGGCACCGTTTGAAGTGGCCTGGTGCCGCTTGAACCGAGAAATCATTCAAAATCAACGTTCCGAGCGCCATCGTTCGCAGCGTAGCGTCTTGTTGCGCGTGCTCGGCGGGATGTCTGGCCATGATCGCATGGAAGGCCGCTGCCGGACCAACGGTGCGCCGTCAAGGCTCGCGCTTTGCGCGACCGGCTCCGCCGGCTCGCGGCCTTGACTGCGCTCCGTTGGTCCGGCTTTTGCTGCCATGCGATCATGGCTTGCTCTGCGCGATTGCGCTCAGGCGGCAGACGATGCGCGAGGTCGGAGCACCGCAGCGTGATGTGGCGCGCACTTCGGCTGTTCAGTGGATCGGCCAAGCTTGCCACAATGGTGCCATGGCTCGCTCTCAAGAATCGCAGCGGCGCGTGTCGACCAACGCGCAATGCGACGATCTCTATCACTATGCCGTGGCACCCGCGCGTCGGCGACGAGCGAAGCGCGCTTCGGTGACATGGACGGTGACGGATGACTGGCCGGAAGACGTGCCGGTTGCTGAAGCCGAGATCGCCGTCTTTGAGGCTTGGTTCGGCGACCTGTTCGACGAGCTGTTTGGAGACGGCTGAGGGGGAAATCACCATGGCAGCGACGGTTCGGGCGGCTCTCTACCTGCGGGTCTCGACAGGACGGCAAGCCGACAGCGATCTCTCCATCCCGGATCAGCGTCGCCAGGCGAAGGGCTATTGCGCCTCCCGCTGCTGGGAGATCGTCGCCGACTATGTCGAGCCGGGCGCGTCCGCGACCGACGATCGGCGGCCGGAGTTCCAGCGCATGATCGACGCCGCGGCGGTCAAGCCGCTAGCGTTCGACGTGATCCTGGTCCACAGCTTCAGCCGCTTCTTCCGTGACCAATTCCAGCTTGAGTTCTATGTCCGCCGGCTCGCCAAGAACGGCGTGCGGCTGGTGTCGATCACCCAGGAACTCGGCGACGATCCGATGAGCAACATGATCCGCCAGATCATGGCGCTGTTCGACGAATACCAGTCCGAGGAGAACGCCAAGCATACGCTGCGGGCGATGAAGGAGAACGCGCGGCAAGGCTTCTGGAATGGCGCGCTGCCGCCGATCGGCTACCGCGTCGTGGAAGCCGCAGAGCAGCGCGGCCATCGCACCAAGAAGACACTGGAGATTGATCCCATCCAGGCCGAGACGGTGCGGCTGATCTATCGCCTGGCGCGGGAGGGAAACGGCTCCTCCGGGTCGATGGGCGTCAAATCGATCGCCAAGCATCTGAACGAATCCGGCATCCGAACGCGCGATGGCGGACGCTGGGGCATCGATGCCGTGCACAAGGTGCTGACGCGAACGACGTATGTCGGCCGCCACTGCTTCAACGCCAAATTTTGGAAAACCCGCGAGCGCAAACCAGAAGGCGAGGTGGTCGAGATGGCCGTGCCACCGATCATTGACGCAGCCGAGTTCGAGGCCGTGCAGACGCTGCTCAAGACGCGCTGCCCGGCACTGACCGCGCCGCGCGTCGTCAGCGGCCCGACCCTCCTTACCGGCATCTGCTTTTGCGCTGCCTGCGGCGGCGCGATGACGCTGAGGACCGGGAAGAGCGGAAGATACAGGTACTACACTTGCTGCACCAAGGCCCGGCAGGGCGAGACCGGTTGCAAGGGCCGTACCGTTCCGATGGAGAAGCTCGACAGCGCGGTGGCCGAGCACATCGAGCAACGCCTCTTACAGCCCAAACGTCTCGACGCTATCGAGAACGGGATCGCTCACGTCTCCGATCCGCTGCTCAAGGAGCGCGTGACCGAGCTGAAGTCCGTCCGCGATCAGGCCCGCGCTGACGCACAGCGGGCTGAGGGTGCGCTTGATCGGGCGGGGCCGAGCATCACACCCCAGGCGCTCAAAACCTTCGCCAGCCAGGCCCGCAGGCGGATGCGAACGGAATCGGGCGGCTACCGCCGCGACCACCTCCGAGCGCTGGCTCAGCGCATCGAGGTGGACGCGAAAGAAGTTCGCATCATGGGGTCGAAAAGCGTGCTCCTGCGCACACTGGTCGCTGCGTCCGGCGCAAAATCTACTGCGTTTGGAGTGCCCAGTTTTGTACCGAAGTGGCGCACCCGACACGATTCGAACGTGTGACCTTTGCCTTCGGAGGGCAACGCTCTATCCAGCTGAGCTACGGGTGCGTGCAGGGGTTCATTTAGCTGATTGGCTCCCGGTCGGCAACGGCGTTGTCCGGCCGGTCAAGGGCTGTAAACTGCCTGCGTTCATATGACAGGCCGGATAAAATGGCCGTCTTTCGAGGGAGTTTGCCCATGCGTCCGCTGGAATTCGGCTGGTACCTGCCCACGCATGGCGACACCACGGCCTATGGGCTGATGGAGGCGCAAATCGCCGGTTCGCCGGAACTCTGTGCGCGGGTGGTCAAGGCGGCCGAGGATGCCTCCTTCGAGTATCTCCTGATCCCGGTCGGCTCGGTGTGCTGGGAGGCCTGGATCGCGGGTGCCTTCATGGCGGCGCGCTCGGAGCGGATCAAGCCGCTGATCGCGGCGCGGCCCGGCTACATCAACCCGGTGCTGATGGCCAAGATGATCTCGACCTTCGACCAGATGTCGGGCGGCCGGATCTGCATCAATTTGATCGCCGGGCAGAACGAGAGCGAGGTCGAGGCCGAAGGCGTGCGCTACGCCAAGGAGGCGCGCTACGCCCTGATGGAGGAGGAGGTCTCGATCCTGAAGGCGCTGTGGACGACGCGCGGGCCGGTGCAGTTCGAAGGCAGGTTTCACACGATCTCGGGCGCGCATATCCGCCCGCGTCCGTTGCAGCAGCCGTTTCCGAAATTCTATCTCGGCGGCGGCTCGCGGCAGGCCTGGGAGGTCTCGGCCAAGCATTCCGACGTCCATCTGTTCTGGGGCGATCTGCCCGAGCGCATCGCCGACAATATCGCCGAGATCCGGCGGATGGCGCGGGCGCATGACCGCGAGGATGCGATCGGCTTCGGCATGCGGCTGCAGGTGATCTGCCGCGAGAACGAGGCCGATGCCTGGGCGGCCGCCGACCGACTGGTGCGTCACGCCACCGAGCGGCAGAAGCAGGAGATGAAGACGCTCTACAATCGCTCGCAGGCCAATCAGCGCGTGCAGCAGCTCGCGCGCGACTATGGCGACCTGCTGATGCCGCATCTGTGGACCGGGATCACCAAGGTGCGGCCCGGCGCGGGGATCGCAGTGGTCGGCAATCCCGAACAATGCGCCGCGACCTTGCAGCAGTTCATCGACGCCGGCTGCCACTCCTTCTGCCTGTCCGGCTATCTGCATGACGAGGAGGCCGAGCGGTTCGGCCGCCTGATCCGCCCGATCCTTGCCGCCAACAATCGCGGGCGGCTCGCTGCGTGAAGCACGATCCGGAAGCTTTCCGAAAATTCACGGGTGAATCGACGATCGGCCCGGCATGATCCGGCCGGGATTGCGGCACAACGGAGTTGAACCATGCATCATCGGGGCTGGCTTGCGGCATTGGCGCTGCTCATCGTGACGGCGGCGCACGCGCCGGTCGCGTCCGCCACGCCGGCACAGACCGAGCGCGACATGAAGCCGGTCAAGGAGATCGCGAGCGGGCGCATCGCCGTCGGCAGTGCGACGTTTCCGCTCTATCTCTCGACCGACTGGTCCAGTCCGCTGCCCGACGTCACCCGCGCGGTGCTGGTGCTGCACGGCGTGCTGCGCAATGCCGACGATTATTTCCGCGCGGCGCTGAGCGCGCAGGCGGCGGCCGGCGATGTCGACAAGCACACGCTGATGATCGCGCCGCAATTCCTGATCGCGCCCGACGTCGAGGCGTTCAAGCTTCCGGCGGAGACGCTGCGCTGGAGCCTCTATGGCTGGCAGGGCGGCGAGCCCGCGATCGCGCCTGGCCCGGTGAGCTCGTTCGAGGCGCTCGATGCGATCCTCGCCAGGCTCGGCGACCGCAAGCTGTTTCCGAACCTGAAGCAGGTCGTGGTGTTCGGCCATTCCGGCGGCGGCCAGGTGGTGCAGCGCTATGTGGTCGCCAATCCGTCCTCCTATGCGTATTTCACCAAGGAGCGGCCGGAGCCCGCGATCGCGGCGACATGCGAAGGCTATAACAGCTGGAAGTTCGGCATGGACGATCGGCCGCCCTATCTCGCCGCGCCGACACCGGCCGCACTGGAACAGGCCTATGTCGCGCGCCGCGTGATCTATCTCTTGGGCACGCTCGACACCAACCCCGATCATCCCGCGCTCGACAAATCCTGCATGGCGGAGGCCGAGGGGCCGTACCGCTACGCGCGCGGCCACTCCTATGTCGCCGCGATGGCCGCCCGCGACGGCGGCACGCCGAACCACAGCGTGTGGGACGTGCCTGGCGTCGGCCACGAGGGCGGCAAGATGCTCAACTCGCCCTGCGGCCTGACCGCGGTGTTCGACATCCCCGGCTGCGAGGCCGCGCGCTAGGGCATGATCCGGAAAAGCGGACACCGGTTTCCGGGAAGGTCATGCTCGAACAATGGCATGCGATCATGCTGCGATCCCATGGGATCGCATCATGATTGCATCGCGCGCACACCACAATGTGTGCGCCGATTCGATGGCAAGCCGCATTGAGATCGCCTAGGCTGTTGGCGCGAATGAAGCATCACGACTGACAGATTGATGGAGAACGTCATGAGAGGATGTTTGCTCGCGGTTCTGACGGCAGCTGCGTTGCTCGGCTCGATTCCCGCCAACGCGGCGGATGGCTGTGGCGTCGGTTGCCACGCCACCGTGAACGGCGCCTGCGTGATTGACGGCTGGGGCACCGGCGCTCGCGTGTGGAACGAATGCCCCGCCACCTCGCGCCCGCGTCCGCCCTGCGGCGGCCATGGGTTCGTCTGGAGGCGCGACTACAAGGCCTGTTCGCAGGCGACGAAGGACTGGCTGTAACCTTCAGGCCTGTTGCTATGCCGGCACGATCACCTTGCCGATCGGCCACAGCGCGATGCCGGCAAGCTTGAGATGCGCCCAGGCGAAGGGAATGCCGATGATGGTCACCGCGAGCAGGATCGCGGTGATCAGATGGCCGATCGCGAGCCACCAGCCGGCCAGGATGAACCAGATCAGGTTGCCGATCACGCCGAGCGGTCCGGTTCCGATGTCGGACATCCCGGTGATCTCATCGCGGCGCACCGCGCGCGAGCCGAACGGCAGCAGCGTGTAGACCGCGATGTTGAAGGCGGCGCGCGCCCAGGGCAGCCCGATGATGGTGACCGCCATGATGACAGCGGCGATCAGCCAGCCGAACGCCATCCACGCGCCGCCGATCAGGATCCAGAGGACGTTCAGGAGGATGGACACAGGCTGCATGGCTGACACCTTCGCGTAACACCGCCCTCAATATAGGCCGGCGCGCGGCGCCGCGGTAGGGTGCGGACCGGGCGCGTCGCGCCTCAAAGGGGAGAACGACAATGAGAAAAAGAATTGGGATGAGGATTTTTGGGGCCAGGATCCTTTCGGCCGGCAGTTTGGTGCTGCTGGCATTTTCGGTGCAGGCCGCGCGCGCCGAGGATGCCATGCGCTTCGCGCCGCTCAAGGCCGAGGAGCTGTCGCCGCCGCAAAAGGCCTGGGCCGACATGATCAGCGCGCCGCCGCGCAACGCCAAATTCACCGCGCCGCCGTACCGCGCCTATATCCGCAATCCCGATCTGGCGCCGAAGCTGTCGAACCTGTCGGAGTATCTGCGCTGGAACACCTCGCTGCCGGCGCGGCTCAGCGAGATGGCGATCCTGATCACCGCGCGGCACTGGACCGCGCAATATGAATGGTCCGCGCATTATCCGCTGGCGATCAAGGGCGGGCTCGATCCGAAGATCGCGGACGCCATCGCCAAGGGCACGCGGCCGGACGGCATGAAGGACGACGAGGCCGCGCTGTACGATCTCGGCAGCGCGCTTTATCGCGACCGGAAGGTCACGGACGCCGTCTACAAGGCCGCGCTGGAGAAGTTCGGCGAGCGCGGCATCATGGATATCATCGGCATCATGGGCTACTACGACCTGGTCTCGATGACGCTGATCACGATGCAGGCCGGCGCCGCCAACAACGGCGTCGCGCCGTTGCCGGTGCTGGAGAAATAGGCCGACTTTTCCCTCTCCCCGTTTTTACGGGGAGCGGGTTGGACCGCCGGCTCCTTTGCATGGGGTTGTTTTCGAGGTTTTGGCAGTGCGTCCCTGCGGAGGCAGGCGATCTGCGATAGCCCTGCCGCAAGCGGGCCGGAGTGAGGCGGATTGCCTACCGCCTGAACCCGCTGGCGCGCGAATAGCTCTGGCGGCTCTCCTGGGCCGGGCGTGCCGCCATGCTGGCGCGGGACTCGCTCGTGACCGGCGTCGCCGGCCTCAGATCCTCGAGGAAGATCGGCTTGGCGAAGTAATAGCCCTGCGCATAGCGGATCTTGGTCGCGGCCTGCAGATAGGTGAGCTCCTCGTAGGACTCGATGCCCTCGGCGATCACGGTCATGCCGAGCGCCTCGCTCAGCGATTCGATCGCACGCAGGATGCCCTGGCTGCGCGGCCGCTGATGGATGTCGGTGATGAAGGAGCGGTCGATCTTGATCTCGTCCGCCGTGATGTCGGCGAGCGCCGACAGCGACGAGTAGCCGATGCCGAAATCGTCGATCGAGATTCCGACGCCGATGCCGCGCAGGATCGGCAGGATCTGGTCCTGGAAATGCGACCGGGTCACGAACGCGTCCTCGGTGACCTCGATCATGAAGCGCTTCGGGAAGCCGGTCTCCTCGATCGCGCGCGCGAAGCGGCGCATGAATTCGAGATTGCCGGCCTGCTTGGCCGCGACATTGATGCTGATCGTCGCGGTCGGCCCGAACGTGTCGTTGATCAGGTCGATCGACTTGACGATCTCCGCCAGCACCAGGAACGTCAGCTCGTCGATCAGCCCGAGCTCGACGGCGAGGTTGATGAAGGTGCCCGGCGCCTGGATTACGCCCTCGTCGTCGCGCAGCCGCACCAGCGCCTCGATGCCCTTGATCTCCTGGGTGCGGATGTCGACCTTGGCCTGGAACGCGCAGCAGAAGCGCTTCTCCAGGATCGCCAGCCGCAGCGACTGCTCGATCTTCATCCGCGCCAGCGCCTCGCGCTCCATGCTGTTGTCGAAGAACGCGGTCGAGCCCTTGCCGTTATTCTTGACGCGGTACATCGCGATGTCGGCGTTCTGGCGCAGCGCCTCGTAGCTCCTGCCATGCACAGGGTAGAGGCTGACGCCGATCGAGGTCGAGGCGAAGATCTCGGATTCCTCGATGAAGAACGGCGCCTTCAGCCGCTCCTGCATCACATGGATGAATTCGGCGACTTCGTCATTGCTGCTGATCGGGTTCAGCAGCAGCAGGAACTCGTCGCCGGAAATCCGCGACAGGATATCGGTGTCGCGCAGCGCGTGGCCGAGCCGCTTCGACAGCTCGACCAGCAGCGCATCGCCGATCGCGTGGCCGTAATAGTCGTTGATGTGCTTGAAATTGTCGACGTCGAGGAAGGCGAGCGCGAAATGGCTCTGTGCATCGTCGCGGATCAGGCCGTTGACCCGATGCTCGATCACCCGGCGGGTCGGCAGGCTGGTCAGCTCGTCGTAATAGGCCGAGCGGAACAGCTGGTCCTCGAACGCCTTCTGCTCGCTGATGTCGGTCGATGCCGAGATCAGGAGGTTGCGGCCGGCGATCTGGACCGGCCGGTGCGCGGTGAGGAACACGTATTTGGAGGCGCCGCAGGACAGCACTTCCTCGAGCACCACCGGCCGGCCGCTGCGCAGCAGGTCGAGATTGGCGGCGTGGCGTTCGTCGACAGGCGGCGGCTGGGTCGCGCTGGCGGCCAGCTGCAACTGGCTCGCGGCGGCCTCGTTCACCAGGATGAACTGGCCGTGCTCGTCCTGGACGGTCACGCCCGCCGGCAGCAGCTGGAGAAGATCGCGAAGGATGCGCAATTCATTGCTGGAAATGTCGTCTTCGCCGGTCGCTGCCGCGCCCGCCTGAAAATCGTTTCTGGTGAGACTATGCATGGGCCGACCTTGGCAAAGTCCGTTGTAGTTTTGGTTAAGCGGACCTGCGAAATGCCGTGACAGAATGAGACCCGGGCGGCTTTCGCAAGCCGTCGCGGCAATCGTCATTAACAGAGTATCAATGCCGGCTGCGGCCGCCGGTGAAAGCGATTGCGCGCTGCGCGGTTGCATCAATCATGCGCGTGTGCCGGAAAGTCGACTTATCAACAGCTCGGCAGCTTGCACTGCATGGTGCAGTGAAGACCGGTCTTCAGGTAACTGATCTCGGTCTTGCCGTCGAACGGCCGCAGCGCCGACTTCAGCAGCTTGGTGCCGAAGCCGGCTTCGCCGACGGCCTCGAGCACCGGTCCCTCGGTCTCGTCCCAGATCACGTTGAGACGGCCATCGTCCACCGTCCATGACACCTGCAGGAACCCGCGCGGCGAGGAGAAGGCGCCGTACTTTCCTGCGTTGGTTGCGAGCTCATGGAAGATCAGCGCCAGCGAGACCGCGAGCTTGGCGGGCAGGAACAATTGCTCGCCGTTCAGATTGAACCGCACATGGCCGTAAGGTCCGAGCTCCGAGCGCAGCAAATCCTTGATATCGCAGCCATAGCCGTCGACCCGCGCGATCAGGTCGTCGGTCGCCGAGAGCGCGCGGATGCGATGGTCGATGCGCTGCCAGACATCGGGTCGGTCCTGCAGCGCCTGATGCAGCACGGCGTGGATGGTCGAGGACTTGTTCTTCAGCCGGTGCTGCAATTCATCGACCACGACCTTGCGGTACTGCTCCTCCTCGAGCAGCCGCCGCGACACCTCGCGCTGCTGCGCGACCAGGGAACGGTAGTGCTCGACGCCCCAGATCGCGATGCCGCACACCACCCAGAAGATCATCAGCAGCGCAAAGCGCGCCGGATCGGCGGTCGAGCCGCTGAAATTGAGCACCACCCCGAGCAGACCGCTGGCGAGCGCGGTTGCGATCCCGACCCGGAAACCGCCGAATGCGGTCGCAAAGAACACCGCCGGGAAATAGGGCGTGAAGAACACGTCGGGCCTGATCTGGGCGAGCCCGAAGCGCGCGGCCGTGGCCAAAACCAGACAAAGCGCTGCGAAGACGATCGCAAGCAGCAGCGAGGGCTGGGAATCGCCCCGCCAACCCGCCCTGAAATCGTCGATCCACTTCGCCATCGCTCGTTCCAGTTCACGTGAACAGGCGAACTAAAATAAGGCCGCTGCGACCGAAAAACCGCAGTTGTGGCGTTCTGGCCACAGGCGGACCTCGCCGAGTTAACCGCGCCCGCGCTTGCGTTGATGGAAGCAGCTGGGGAATATCCGCAACACCAAAGGTTAAGTTGGGGGACCCGGCATGGGACGGCTGGACGGCAAGGTCGCGGTGATCACGGGGGCGACCAGCGGCATCGGGTTGCGCACGGCGGAGGTGTTTGTCGCCGAGGGCGCAAGGATCGTGATTGCCGGGCGCCGCGCGGCGGAAGGCGAGGCGCTGGCCAAACAGCTCGGCGGCAATTGCGTGTTTCGGCAGACCGACGTCACGGTCGAAGAGCAGATGCAGGCGCTGATCGCGCTTGCGGTGGAGAAGTTCGGCTGCATCGACTGCCTGTTCAACAATGCCGGCGGCCCGGCGCAGACCGGCGGCATCGAAGGGCTCGATGTCGAGCGGTTCGACGCGGCGATGGCGACCCTGGTGCGCAGCGTCATGCTCGGCATGAAGCATGCCGCGCCTTACATGCGCAAACAGGGGTCCGGCAGCATCATCAACAATGGCAGCATCGCCGGTCGGCTCGCCGGCTTCTCCTCGTCGATGGTGTATGGCGCGGCGAAGGCCGCCGTCATTCACTTCACCAAATGCGTGGCGATGGAGCTCGGCGAGTCCGGCATCCGCGTCAACTCGATCTCGCCCGGTGCGATCGCGACCGGCATTTTCGGCAAGGCGCTCGGGTTGTCGACGGAAGCAGCCGAGAAGACCCCGGCGGTGATGCGCGAGGTCTACAAGGCGGCGCAGCCGATCCCCCGCGCAGGGCTGCCCGACGACATCGCGCATGCTGCGGTGTTTCTGGCGAGCGACGAATCGAGCTTTATCAACGGCCACGATCTCGTCGTCGACGGCGCCATCACCGGCGGCCGCAACTGGAGCCAGCAGCAGGCCGGCTATGTCGCGCTGCGCAAGGCGTTCGATCAGGGGGCAGGGTAGACACTCGCGCCGGAACGGAAGGCATGAACGCCAGGCTGGAGCGGAAGCTGCGCACGCTCGGCGCCGTCATCGTCGCGGGCGTCGTCGCGAGTATCGCCATCAATCTCGCGCAAGGCCGTCATTCGACGGGAGCATTCGTCGCGGGGTTTGCCTACGCGTTCGTGTCCTGCGTGGTGCTCGGCGGGATCGAATTGTTTGTCTTCCAGGGCCGGCTGTCGGAACGACTCAACCGGCTGTCCTTTGCCGCCCTTCTGGCGGTGCGCAGCGCGGCCTACGCCATCGTCATCATTGCCATCCAGCTGCTCCAGGTCGGCGAGCGCGTCGCCGGCTTGCCGCATCAAACCTCGATCCGGGATTTCGGGGTCAGCATCGCCTATTCCGCCGCGATCTCGCTGGTGCTGAACTTCGGCTTCAGCATCGCGACGCTGATCGGCCCGCGCGTCTTCATGAATTTCGTCACCGGCCGCTATCACGCACCGGTCGAGGAGAACCGTTTCGTGCTGTTCGTCGACATCGCGGGATCGACCGGACTGGGCCGAGCGGCTCGGCGGTGTCGGCATTCACCGCTTTCTCGACCGCACGTTTCGCCTGCTCACGGAATCGGTCGTCGATTATCGCGGCGAGGTGCTGAATTATGTCGGCGACGAGATCATCGTGACCTGGCCGGAGCAGCTTGGCGCGGTCGATTGCCGGCCGCTGCGCTGCTTCGTGGCGATGCGCGACGCGCTGCAAAAGGCGGCGCCGCAGTTCGAGCGCGAATTCGGCGCGGTGCCGCAGATCCGTGGCAGCCTGCATTTCGGCCCCGTGATCGTCGGCGAGATCGGCGACGTCAAGCCGGCCATCGTGTTCAACGGCGACGTCATGAACACCGCAGCGCGGCTGGAGGAACTGAGCCGCAAGGTCGATGGCGGCTTCCTCGCCTCACGCGCAGCGATGGCCCGCTTCGCCGCGCCGCCACCATTTCCGTTGAGCGATCTCGGCCGGCTGCCGATCCGCGGCCGCGTCGACGGCATCGACGTCGTCGGGATCGGGGCGGTGGCGTAGTTCATTTCTCGAACCCAGTTGCGCACACTGCGACAAATTAACCCGACGGGCAAATTTGCGCTTCCGTCGTCGGGCAAATCAGATGTTCAATTCCGCCCGTCTCGCCCGACACGAGGGGCGCTTCGCGGTCGTCACGAACGCGGGTCGAGATGCGGTGGACGCTGCGCGTGGCCTGACGAGAGCACGCAAGGCGGACGGCGAAATCGTGCAGGCCTGACGCCCTAGCGGTAGGTGTCTCTTCCGATTGCGCAATGCGCGTTGCGAAGACGGTGACAACAAAGCCAAGTCTCGCCGGGGAGAGCACGTATAAGCCGTAGCCCATCGCGCAGGGAAAGCCGGATTGCTCCGGTTACACCTGTGGTCCGACCCCCGTGCTTTCTACCTATTGCACGGGGCCCATGGGTGCGATCGGCACCCGGCTTTCCCTGCGCCCTCTGTGAAGTGAGAGGGCGAAACGAGATGCAAAGCTCGGGCAATTCATGTCGCGAGAATACAAAACTGCGTCCCCCCTACAACTGTCATCGCCCGGCCTCGACCGGGCGATCCAGTACGCCGCGGCCTCTCGGCTCAAGCACCGCCGTCTCTGGAATACTGGATCACCCGCTTCGCGGGTGATGACAGCGAGAGTGCGGCAATTGAATCGAACCCCATCCTCATCGTCGTCCCGGCGAAGGCCGGGACCCAACCACAAATGGCTATTGTTGAACCACGCCGGAACAACGAGTCCCATCCACAACATCCGCCGCGGCGTATGGGTCCCCTGAGTTCACAAACGAAGTGCAACACTTCCTTGAGGAGGTGTTGCGATGGGGCGGAGTTACGAGCAGCTATCCCTGGACGAGCGATGCGAGATTGCCCGGCTTTCAGCCAATGGCAGCTCGGTGCGGCAAATCGCGGCAGCTCTGGATCGCTCGCCATCAACGATCTCTCGGGAGCTGAACCGCAATTCTGGCGCCCAGGTCGGCTACAAACCCAGCTATGCCCAGCAACAGATGCGAGCGCGGCGCTGGACGGGCGTACGCCTCGAACGGGAGCCCGGCCTGCGCCGCGCGGTCTTGGAGCGCCTTGGTCGGGGCTGGTCGCCCGAGCAGGTCGCGGGCCGGCTGGCCCGCGAACACGGCCGCAAGGTGATCTCCCACGAGACCATCTACCGCTTCATATACGCCCAGATCCGGCGCACCTCGGACTTCAGCTGGCGGCGTTATCTGCCACGCGGCAAGAGCAAACGCGGCTACCGCGGCAAGAAGGGCGGCAGTCCCGCAAGCTTCATAGAAGGCCGTGTTTCCTTGAACAAACGGCCTATCGAGGCCGCCGATCGCAATGCCCCCGGTCATTGGGAAGCCGACCTGATGATGTTCTCCAAATACGGTCAGGCGATCCTGACCGTGCACGAGCGCACCTCGCGCCTGCTGCTCGGCATCCGCATCGCCAGCAAGCTCGCGCGCGGTATCGCCCGTCATCTCGTCCGCTTGTTTGCTGCCTTGCCGGAAGGCCTGTGCCAGACCGTTACCTTCGACAATGGGACCGAGTTCGCCTGTCACCTGGAGCTGCACCGCCTCGCGATCGAGACCTTCTTCTGCGATCCGCACGCGCCCTGGCAGAAGGGCGGCATCGAGAATGCGATCGGTCGGATGCGCCGCTTCATTCCACGCAAAACCGATCTCGCGACCTTCCCGACGCGCCGCCTCCGCCAGTCGATCAACGCCTACAACAACACCCCGCGCAAATGCCTTGACTTCCAAACCCCTCTCGAGGCCTTCTCTCAAGTGTTGCACTTCGAGTGTGAATCCACCTCCCGGCCTTCGCCGGGACGACAGCGGTGGATGCGGCGCGATCTTGCGATCCGTCTACCCTTCCAAGGGCACTCCTGCGCTCACGCCTTCTGCTTCGCCGCTTCCTTGGCGAGATCCGGCGCGTTCACGGCCGGGATCGCGACGCGGCCCGCGCCGGTATGCTGGAGGGCGGCGGCCGCCTTGTCGTTCTGCATGATCTTGGCCATCACGGCCTGGCCGGCGCGCTCGAACACGGCGCGGTTGTCGACCAGGAACTGGCGCGACTTGCGCAGGCCGTCGATATAGCCGTTGATCTCGGGCACCACATAGCGCGCGACCATGTCCCAGCTGCGGCGGGTGTTTTCCGGATTGGCCCAGTCATGCGCGAAGCCGATGATCGCGCCGACGCCGCCGGAGACCTCGACCAGGTTCTTGATCATCTTGATCAGATCGTCGGGCGTGCCGATGGTCGACGCCGCGCCTTCGACGAAGGCGGTCTTGTCGACGGCTTCATCCGCCGAGGAAAACGCGGTGAGGCCGGGCCGCATCAAGGTGCCGACGTTATATTCGTTGTGCCAGCGCAGCAGCCCGGCGCCGGCCTCGCGCCGCGCCTGCTCGCGGGTCTCGGCGATGTGCCAGGACAGCAGCACGCGCCAGTTGGCGCGGCTCACCGTGGTGCCGGCCTTCGCGGCGGCGTCCTCGGCGAACTGCCATTGCTGCGGCAGCGCCATCAGGCCCTGGGTCGACATCGAGCCGAGCGAGATGATGCCGATGCCGTATTTGCCGGCCAGCGTCATGCCCGAGGGCGAGATCTGCGAAGCCACCACGAACGGCATGTCCTCCTGCAGCGGCAGGATCTGCAACGCGGCATCGTGCATCTCGAACCAGTCGGTCTTGGCGGTGACGCGCTCGCCGTTGAACAGGCGTCGGATCACCGCGATCGCCTCGTCCTGGCGGTCGCGCTGGGTCATCGGGTCGATGCCGAGCGTATGGGCGTCGGAGGCGAGCGCACCCGGGCCGGAGCCGAAGATGGCGCGGCCGCCGGTCATGTGGTCGAGCTGCACCATGCGCTGCGCGACATTGAAGGGGTGGTGATAAGGCAGCGAGATCACGCCGGTGCCGAGCTTGATGCGCTTGGTGCGCTCGCCGGCGGCGGCCAGGAACATCTCCGGCGAGGCGATGGTCTCCCAGCCCGAGGAATGGTGCTCGCCGCACCAGAATTCGTCATAGCCGAGGTTGTCGAGCTGCTCGACGAAATCGAGGTCGCGGCGGAATTGCAGCATCGGATGCTCGCCGATCGGATGATGCGGGGCGAGGAAGGCTCCGAACTTGAGGCGCGCCATAGGTCGTTCTCTCCGGATTGTCGTTGTTGGGGGCTTTGTCTCAACCTACGGGGTGCCCCTCGGCAAGGCAATGCTCCGAGGCCGCGGCGGTCGCATGGTTGTTGCGCAAATCGGCGGCGATTGCCGCCCTCCGGAATGTTTCCCAGCGCATCAACGCAAGTCGCGCGGGCAGGTGGGGGGATGGCCATGGATGACGCGCCCGTGAAGCAACGCTTACGTCCGAGGTAATCGAGCCGATGACCGGAATCTGCTGATGTTGGCCATAACGTCATTTCGGGCAGGACAGGGCATGCACCAGATCGTTTCGACGCGCGCGGAGACCTCCCGGCGCTGGTGGGTGCTGGCGATCGTGGTGTCGGCGCAATTCATGTTCGGCGTCGATGCCTTCATCGTCAATGTCGCGATCCCGACCATGGCGGCCGAGCTGCACGCCACGCCGGCGCAGATCGAGGCCGTGATCGCGATCTACCTGATCGCCTACGCCACGCTGGTGGTGACCGGCGGCCGGCTCGGCGACATCCACGGCACCAGGACCGTGTTCATCGCCGGTGTCGCCGGCTTCTCGGTGACCTCGCTGTGGTGCGGTCTGGCGCAGTCCGGACCGGAGCTGATCATCGCGCGGCTGGCGCAGGGCGCGACCGCGGCGCTGATGGTGCCGCAGGTGCTGGCAACGCTGCATCTGTTGTTCTCCGATGCGGCGCGGGCGCGCGCGTTCGGCATTTACGGCATCGTGCTGGGGCTCGCCGGCGTGACCGGATTCGCGCTCGGCGGCGCGCTGGTGACGCTCGATCTCCTAGGCCTCGGCTGGCGCGCGGTGTTCTTCGTCAACGTGCCGTTCGGCGTCGTCATCATCGCAGCCGCGCTGAAGATCATGCCGACGGTGCCGCGTCGCGCCGGCACGCGGCTCGATCTTCCCGGCGCGATCGTGCTGTTCGTGGGCTTGCTGTGCCTGATCGGTCCGCTGCTGTTCGGTCACGATGTGCAATGGGCGCCGTTTGTGTGGCTGGTGATGGCCGCGGGCGTTGCTGTGATTGCAGGCTTCGTGCGGCTCGAGCGCAGCGTCGCGCGCCGCGGCGGCATGCCGCTGATCGACCTGTCGTTGTTGGCGGACGCGGCCTTCATGCGCGGCCTGGTCGCGGTGTTCTTCTTCTTCTTCGCCAATCTGTCCTTCTATCTGGTCATGACGATGTTCATGCAAAAGGGCTTGCAGATCCCGCCGCTCGAGGCCGGGCTGGTGTTCGTGCCGCTGGCGCTGACCTTCGTGATCGCCTCGCGCCACAGCGGCATCCGCGCCAAGCATCGCGGCACGCTGGTGCTGGTCGAGGGCTGCGCCTTGCAGATCGCAGGACTCGCGGTGCTGGTTGCAACGGTTCAAACGGTCGCGGCACCATCGGCGCTGCTGCTCGCGCTGGTGCTTGTGATCTTCGGCTACGGCCAGGGCCTGGTGATGGCGCCGCTGTCGAGCGCGGTGCTGTCGAGCGTGAAGCCGGCCAGCGCCGGCGCCGGCTCCGGCATGTACGGCACCACGACGCAGATCGGCAACGCAGCCGGCGTTGCCGCGATCGGCGCGGTGTTCTTCGCCGTCGAGAGCGCGACATCGGCACGTCTGGCGCTGTTTGCAGCATGCGCATTGTTTGTGCTGTCGATCATTATTTCGGCCGCATTTCTGTCATGGATGCGCCGCGCCAGCGCATGAATCCGGTGACGCGCTGCGCGATCTTTCCAAAAGTTCATGCTCAAACAAGGTGCTACGGCAACTATTTCGGCCGATCCTCGCCGCGATCACGCGTTAACGCCGATTCTCACAATTCCGCAGGGAAAGACAGCACACGGCCTTTTCATTTTGCAGTGCAACAATTATCTGCTCGGGTGACACAGAACAATAAATCACCTCAGGAGCTGCTGTTGTCCCTGGTCAACAACGTCGAATTCTTGCGTCATCTGCCGAAGATGAACGCGTTCAGCGGCCTCGGCGCACTTGCGCCGGCCGTGCCGACGCCGCTCGTCGAGACGACCGAATTCGGCGTCAACCCCGGCGATCTGAAGATGTACTCGTTCGTGCCCGCGCAGCTTGCGCGGTCACCGGCACTCGTCGTGGTGCTGCACGGCTGCGGCCAGACCGCCGCGTCCTACGATCTCGGCACCGGCTGGTCGATGCTCGCGGCGCATTACGGCTTTGCGTTGCTGATGCCCGAGCAGCAGGCGATCAACAACGGCAACACCTGCTTCAACTGGTTCAATCCGCAGGACATCGCGCGCGATCAGGGCGAGGCCGCCTCGATCAGGCAGATGATCGCGCACATGGTCGGCGCGCATGCGATCGATCCGAAGCGTGTCTATGTGACGGGACTGTCCGCCGGCGGCGCGATGGCGTCCGTTATGCTCGCGACCTATCCGGACGTGTTCGCGGGCGGCGCCATCATTGCCGGCCTGCCGTTCGGCGTTGCCAGCGATCTGCGCGAGGCGCTGCATGCGATGATGCATGCGAGTTCGCTGTCCGCGCCGGAACTCGGCGGCCTCGTTCGCAACGCGTCGACGCATAGCGGCGCCTGGCCGAAGATCTCGGTGTGGCACGGCAGCGCCGACCGCACCGTGCATCCCGGCAATGCCGATGCGATCGTGCGGCAATGGCTCGACGTGCACGGCCTGCCGCTCACCGCGATGTCGAAGTCGGATATCGACGGCCATCCGCGCGAGGTCTGGTGGAACGCCGACGGCGAGACGCTGGTCGAGTCCTACTCGATCACCGACATGGCGCATGGCACGCCGCTCGGGTTGGCCGACAATGATGAGCGGTACGGCGTGGAGGGCGCGTTCCTGATCGAGGCCGGCATCTCCTCGTCCTATCACATCGCGACCTTCTTCGGCCTGACCGATCAGGTCCGTCAGTCGCACATCGCACCGACCGGTGTGCCGCGCGAGCGCGCGGACACGATCTCGATGACCATCCCAGTGCCCGTGGCCGAGCCCGCATCCGGCCGCAAGAGCGACCGGCCGCGCAAGCGGCGCAGCAAAGGTGTCGACGTCAGCGCCGTCATTACGCGGGCGCTGACCGCCGCGGGCCTGATGAAGTAACGGCTGATGAAGTAGCTACATCTCGCCGGTCAGGAACGGGTTCGTCATCCGCTCCTGGCCGATGCTCGATCCGGCGCCATGGCCGCAGATGAAGCCGACATCGTCGCCGAGCGGCAACAGCTTCTGCTTGATCGACTGGATCAGCGTCGCATGACTGCCGCCGGGCAGGTCGGTGCGCCCGACCGAGCCGGCGAACAGGACGTCGCCGACATGCGCGAAGCGCAGCTCCTTGTTGAAGAACACCACGCTGCCCGGCGAATGGCCGGGGCAGTGCAGGATGTCGAAGGTGAGGTCGCCGATCGAGACCTGATCGCCCTCGTCGAGCCAGCGGTCGGGGCCGAAATTGCGCATCCCGGTCATGCCGAAGCGCTCGCCGCTCGAGACCACGTTGTCGAGCAGATATTTGTCGGCGATGTGCGGGCCCTCGATCTTGACCTGCAGCGCGTCGCGCAATTCGGCGGCACCGCCGACATGGTCGATATGGCCGTGCGTCAGCCAGATCTTCTCGACGGTGACGCCGGTCTGCTTGATCGCGGCCTGGATCTTGGCGACGTCGCCGCCGGGGTCGATCACCACCGCCTTCTTGGTCGGCTCATGCCAGATGATGGTGCAGTTCTGCTCGAACAGCGTCACCGGCACGATGATCGCGCCGGCCTTCGGTTTGGTCTCGGTTGTCTCGGTCATGGAGGCACCATAGGCTTCCCGGCAATGCCGTCAACACGCACGGGACATACGCCTGCCCCGGCGTGTGATCCCAAATCGGACCGTGATAAGGTCCAACAGAACAATTCATGAGCAGGCCGGTCCGCGGTCGCTCGCAACACGCGTCAAGCCCTCGCAGTCCGGAACTTCATGACCCAGGCTCCCAACTCACCGCTCGGCGGACCCCGGACCACCGCCCGTGCCTTCTTCGTCGCGGACCGCATCAACACGTCCGGCCTCGAGCGTGGCGACGTGCTGGCCACGACGCCGCTGGCGTTTCGCGTCAATGACAATGGTGTGGCGATCCTGTTCCGCTACGGCGTGGTGGTCCTGATCGGCCTCAACGCGCTCGAGGAGGATGAATTCCTGCGCAGCCTGCAGTCGCGCATGACCGGCCTGTTCGCGCGGCGCGAGGAGGAGATCGCGATCATCGAGGTCGCCGCGGAGAAGGAGGACCAGATTCCGCCGGGCGGTCCGATCTATCTGCAAAGCCTGTCGCCGGAGCGGCTGATCCTGGTCGGCGAGGCGCTGGCCAAGAGCGCGGTGCTGGCGCGGCATGAACGCGAGGTGCGGGCGGTGTTCGACACCACCGAGCCGCTCGCGCGCGAACTCGCCAAGGGCGGCCGGGTGCATGGCGGCCGCGTTGCGATCCTCAAGCACATCGGCAACGCGCTGTTGGTGCGGCACCGCGTGGCCGGACCTGTCGAGGTGTCGGAGAAGCCCGACATCCTCTGGGACAAGCCGCAGCTCGAGCGGCTCTATTCCCGGCTCGAGGACGAGTATGAGTTGAAGGAGCGTGCGGAATCGCTCAACCGCAAGCTCGGCGTCGTCGCCGAGACCGCGCAGGTCTTGACCGACATCATCGACACCGGCCGCTCGCTGCGGCTGGAGCTGATCATCGTCTTCCTGATCCTGTTCGAGGTCTTGATCACCATCTACCAGCTGGCGATGGCCCGCCACTAAAGCGCCTTGCATCCGGGCTACGGCGCCATCTTTCCGTCCCGAATTGTGCGTCATCCCTGAACCTGCGGACACCCCTGGGGACACGGGGCGACGAGCGAGGGGGAATGGGATGGACCAGGACAACAGGGACTGGTGGCGGCGCGGCATTTTCTATCAGGTCTATCCGCGTTCGTTCCAGGATAGCGACGGCGACGGTGTCGGCGATCTCAGGGGGATCATCGCGCGGCTGCCTTATTTGACGCGGCTTGGCGTCGACGCGGTCTGGCTGTCGCCGATCTTCACTTCGCCGATGGCCGATTTCGGCTACGACATCTCCAATTACACCGGCATCGATCCGCTGTTCGGGACGATGGAGGATTTCGACGAGCTGGTCGCGGCCGCGCACGATGCCGGCCTGAAGCTGATCCTCGATCTGGTGCCGAACCACACCTCCGATCAGCATCCCTGGTTCATCGAGGCGAAGAGCTCGCGCGACAATCCGAAACGCGACTGGTACATCTGGCGCGACCCGGCGCCGGATGGCGGTCCGCCCAACAATTGGCTGTCGGAGTTCGGCGGCAGCGCGTGGGCCTATGACGAGGCTTCAGGCCAGTATTACTATCACGCCTTCCTCGCGCAGCAGCCCGATCTCAACTGGCGCAATCGCGAGGTCAGGGACGCGATATACGAGGTGATGCGCGTCTGGCTGCGCAAGGGCGTCGACGGATTTCGTGTCGACGTGATCTGGCACCTGATCAAGGACGCCGAATTCCGCGACAACCCGCCGAACCCGCATTACCGCGAAGGCCGGCCGCCGCACGAGAAGGTGCTGACGCAATATTCGACCGACCAGCTCGAGGTGCACGCCGTCATCACCGAGATGCGCGGCGTCACCGAGGAGTTCGACAACCGCGTGCTGATCGGCGAGATCTATCTGCCGCTGCACCGGCTGGTCGCCTATTACGGCAACGATCTGCGCGGCGCGCAGATGCCGTTCAACTTCGCGCTGCTGTCGACCTTGTGGAGCGCGCGTGCAGTCGAGCAGATCATCGCCGACTACGAAAAGGCGCTGCCGCCGGGCGCGTGGCCGAACTGGGTGCTCGGCAATCACGACCGGCCGCGGGTAGCGAGCCGGGTGGGACCCGCGCAGGCGCCGGTCGCCGCGATGCTGCTGCTGACGTTGCGCGGCACGCCGACGCTCTATTACGGCGACGAGATCGGCATGCACCAGGTTGCGATCGCCCCTGACGAGGTGCGCGATCCCTTCGAGAACAACGTGCCTGGTATCGGCGTCGGCCGCGACGGCTGCCGCACGCCGATGCAATGGAGCGCGGAGCGTTATGCCGGCTTCTCGACCGCAAGGCCGTGGCTGCCGCTGGCGCAGGACTTTGCCAGCGACAACGTCGCAAGCCTCGAGGCGGAGCCGGCGTCGATCCTCAACCTCTACAAGGCGCTGATCGCGTTGCGGCGAAAGCTGCCGCAGCTCGTCCGTGGCAATTATGAGCCGGTCACCGCGCATGGCGATGTGCTGCTCTATCGGCGGCGCAGCGCCGAGGGCGTCGCGGTGATTGCGCTGAATTTCGGTGCGGCTCCCGCGTCGGTCTCCTCCAGCGCGATCGGCTTCAGCAACGAGGTTCTGCTGTCGACCTTGATGGACCGGCAGGGCGAGAAGGTCGAAGGCGTGCTCGAGCTGCGCGCCAATGAAGGCGTGATCTTAGGGCCGCATCAGGACGATTAGCGGGATGTGCGGGGCGTCTTGGTGTCGATATCGCTGCGCTTGAGCAGGTAGTCGAGCCCACCGACCCGATACCACCGATAGCCGTAGGCCTCGATCAGGAGCGTGTGGCGGCCGCCATCGTCGGCGCGGTTGTGATCCTCGGTCAGGAGGTTGACGAGGAGGTTGCCGGCGTCGTCGGGCAACCCGACATTGAACGATATCTCGAGTGGCTTCTCCGCGAAATTGTGCACGAACAGCACCGAGTTGTTGCGCCAGTCGTAACGAATGATCAGGATGGCAGGGTTTCGGCTTGCGATGACCTTGAAGTCGCCCCAGCCGACCTCGGGGACTTCCTTGCGCATGCGGATGATGCGCTCGGTCCAGTTCAGCATCGAATTGGGATCGCGCCGCTGCTTGGCGGCATTGACGTGCTCATAGCCATAGGGGCCGTCGTCGATCACGGGCACGCATGGCCGGTCGCTTTCGGTGAAGCCGCCGTGCGGCTCGGTCGACCACTGCATCGGCGTGCGCGCGCAGGTGCGTTCGGGCAAATCGAGATTGTCACCCATGCCGAGCTCATCGCCGTAGCGGATGACGGGCGTGCCGGGAAGCGTGCACATCACGCTGTAGGCGAGCTCCAGACGCCGTCGGTCGCCGCCCAGCATCGGCGCAAGGCGCCGCCTTATGCCCCGGTCGTAGAGCTGCATGCCCTTGTCCGGACCGAATGCTTTGAACACCGTCTCGCGCTGCGCCTTGGTGAGCCGGCCGAGGTCAAGTTCGTCGTGATTGCGCAGGAACAAGCCCCATTGCGCGGTGGCGGGCCGCGGCTTGGTTGCCGTCAGGGCGTTCGCCAATGGCTTCGTGTCCGCGGATGCGAGCGCGTAGAACAAATGCTGGTTGACGTGGAAGTTGAACATCATGTGCATTCGGTCGCCGTCGCGCCCGAAATACTCCATGTCGGTCTCGGGCAGCACGTTGGCTTCGGCGAGGATGATCGCGTTGCCCTGGCGCCATTGCAGGAATTCGCGAAATGCTCGCAGCATGTCGTATTGCTCGACCGGCTTGCGCACCGAGGCGCCCTTGGTCGCGATCACGAACGGCACCGCGTCCATGCGGAAACCGGAGACGCCGAGCTGGGTCCAGAATCCCATGATCTTGAGGATCTCGGCCTGGACGTGCGGGTTCGACGTGTTGAGATCCGGCTGGAAATCGTAGAAGCGGTGGAAGTACCAGGCCCCTGCCTGCTTGTCGCGCGTCCAGGTCGATTTCTGGACGCCGGGAAACACCATGCCCGTGTTGGCGTTGGCGGGCTTCTTGTCCGACCAGACGTACCAGTCGCGGAAGGGTGAATCCTTCGCGCTGCGCGCCGATCGAAACCAGGCGTGCTGGTCCGAAGTGTGATTGACGACGAGGTCGATGATCACGCGGATGCCGCGTTGCCGGCAGCCATGGGTGAACTCGACGAAATCGCCGAGCGTCCCGTAGCGCGGATCGACGCCGTAATAGTCCGAAATGTCGTAGCCATCGTCGCGGCAAGGCGACGGCTGAAACGGCATCAGCCAGATCGTGGTGATGCCGAGCCCGTGCAGATAGTCCAGTCGCCGCAGCAGGCCGCTGAAATCGCCGATCCCGTCGCCGTTGGCGTCCATATAGGTGCCGACGGACAAACAATAGATCACGCCATTCTTGTACCAGAGGTCGTCGATCACCAGGCCATCCTCTCCGGCGGCAGCCGGAGATAAGCGGCGAGGCAGCGGTGAGTTCCTGCGGAGGGTGTCGTCCCGTCAACCGCCGGACGACACTTTCCGCCAGAGTCCGACCGCTTGATCTGCGCCTTCAACGTATCCTCGACCACGCGGTCGAACGATAACGCCCTCGGCGCGCTCTCGCGGTGCTCGGCGATGTTGTCACGCTTGGCGACCAGCGCGGCGAGCTTCGCGTTCAGCGCCTTGCGCTGCGCGATCTGCTTTCACTTTCCGGGATCATTCTCTGATGGAATCGGCTAATCTGCCTGGATGGAGTCACCCGCCCGCCAGATCGCGCTTGTGCCTGCGCCCGACCGACGCCAGTCGGAGACCGCGCTTGCGGTCGCGCGCGGCACCGCGCGACTTCTGAGATCGCTGGGATTTTCCTGCATCAGCGAATTGCCGCTGCCGTCCGGCCGCCGTGCCGACCTGGTCGCGCTGAACGAGCGCGGCGAGATCTGGATCGTCGAGATCAAGTCGTCGGTCGAGGATTTGCGTGCCGACCAGAAATGGCAGGACTACCGGATGCATTGCGACCGGCTGTTCTTCGCCTTCACGCAGGATCTGCCGTGCGAGATCTTCCCGGTCGACACCGGGCTGATCATCGCCGACGCCTATGGCGCGCACCTGCATTGCGAGGCGCCGGAGCATCGCCTGCCGGCGGCAACCCGCAAGGCGATGACGGTGCGCTTCGCGATGGCCGCGGCGCAGCGGATCAATCGCCTGATCGATCCGCAGGGACATGAGTTTTAGAAGCAGTGATCCGTCATCCTGAGGAGCCGCGAAGCGGCGTCTCGAAGGATGCACGGGCACCAGCCGGGCCGTCGACCCTTCGAGACGCGCGCAAGGGCGCGCTCCTCAGGGTGACGGAGAGACGTAGGAGGGATAGAGCGAAGCGAAACCCATCGCTTGTTGTCGAGGCACGAAGACGATGGGTATCGCTGCGCTCCACCCATCCTACGCAGTACCCCACAAACGCAAATGGCCGGGCAAGGCCCGGCTATCGCGAAACCAAAATGAACCCGTCGCCTAGCGCGGCGCGCGCTTGGCGAGGATGCGCTGCAAGGTGCGGCGGTGCATGTTGAGACGGCGCGCGGTCTCCGAGACGTTGCGGTTGCACATCTCGTAGATGCGCTGGATGTGCTCCCAGCGCACGCGGTCCGCCGACATCGGATTGGCCGGCAGCTCGGACTTCTCGGTGCCGGTCGCAAGCAGGGCAGCGACGACGTCGTCGGCATCGGCGGGCTTCGAGAGATAGTCGACGGCGCCCATCTTCACCGCGGTGACGGCGGTGGCAATGTTGCCGTAGCCGGTCAGCACGATCGCGCGCGCCTCGGGGCGCTTGCGCTTCAACGCCGACACGACGTCGAGACCGTTGCCGTCGCCGAGCCGGAGGTCGACGACCGCGAACGCGGGAGCGGCGCGGCCGATCTCGGCAATGCCGTCGGACACCGTATCGCATGACTTCACCGAGAAGCCGCGCGTCTCCATCGCGCGCGACAGGCGTTCCAGGAACGGCTTGTCGTCCTCGACGATGAGGAGCGATTTGTCAGCATGGTCATTCAGTTCAGCGATTGCGTTCACGATCCATTTTTCCCTGTGATAGACCCGCTGAATATGGGGTTGCACTGGGGCGCTGCCAAGGCAGCCGAAAGTCGCGGTGGCTGCATCCGGTATGCCAGAGGCGCGATTGAGAACCGTTCTTAAGATGACGCCTCTGTGTCTCCCGCCGATTCCTCGAAGCGCTCGCGCGGCCACACGATCTGCACCACGGCGCCGTGATCGGGAAAGGTGCGATTGGTAAACGATACCTTGGCTCCGGTGCGTTCCAGCAGCGTCCGCGCGATGAAAACGCCCAAGCCCAAGCCGCCACGGGCATTTTGGGCCTCATCTGCGCCCCGACGGCGCGACAAATAGGGCTCGCCGATTCGCTTCAGCATGTCGGGCGCGATGCCCGGGCCGTCGTCGGAGACGACGATCTCGATGGTTTCGGCGTTCCACCACGCGTTCACCTCGACGGTCTGGTGGGCGAAATCGACCGCATTTTCGAGAATGTTTCCGACGCCATAGAGGATCGCCGGATTGCGTGCCGCGACCGGCTCGCGCGTTGCTGCGACAGCAAGCCGCACCTTGATGTTGATGCCGAAATCGCGATGCGGCGCCACCGCCTCCTCGATCAAAGTCGACAGCTTCATGGTGTCGAATGGCGCGCCGCTCGATGACAATTGCGCAATCTTGCCCAGGATGTCGCGACAGCGCTGCGCCTGCTCGCGCACCGTCTTCAGGTCGCCGGTGATCGCCGGGTCGTGCACCGTCTTCTCGAGCTCGCGCGAGATCAGGAAGATCGTCGATAAGGGCGTGCCGAGTTCGTGCGCGGCGGCGGCGGCGAGGCCGTCGAGCTGCGTCAGATGCTGCTCGCGCGTCAGCACCAGCTCGGTCGCGGCAAGCGCGTCGGAGAGCTGGCGCGCCTCCTCGGTCACCTGGAATGCATAAAGGCTGGTGACGCCGATCGCGAGCAGGATCGAGAGCCAGACGCCGATCAGATAGATCGGCGGCAGCACCAGCGGATCGTCGTTATCCCAGGGCAGCGGCAGATGATAGAAGAACAGTGCCGAAGCGCAGGCGACCGCAAGGCAGCCGAGCGCCATGGTCAGCCGGATCGGCAGCACCGTGGCCGAGATCAGGACCGGCGCCAGGAACAGGAACGAGAACGGGTTCTGCAAACCGCCGGTGAAGTACAGCAGGCCGCCGAGCTCGACGATGTTGATCGCGAGCAGGGCTGCGGCATAGGCCGGCTCCAGCCGCTGCATCGGGTTGAACGCGACCTGCAGCGCCAGATTGAGCAGCGCCGAGAATGTCACGATGGTGACGCAGGGGACGATCGGAACGTCGAACTCCAGTCCCTGCGCCACGATGAAGATCGCGACCAGCTGGCCGAGCGCGGCGAGCCAGCGCAGCCGCAGGATCGTATCCAGGCGGACATAGCGGCGGGGTTGGCGGAAATCGGAAGCGACGTCGGTCATGCCTGGACTTTAGCTGTGCCGCGGGCGGCGCACAAATTCGCGACTTAGCGCAAGGACGTGTGCGAAGCCTTGCGCTTATTGTCGCAATGGCTCAATGACGGCCATATGCAACAGAGCGGGACAGGCCCGGCGCAAACGCCCGCGACCGATCAGGACGGATCGGCCGCGATCGACGTTGCGCACCTCGTCAAGGTCTACAAGACCACCCGCGCGGTCGACGATATCTCGTTCCGCATCGCGCGCGGCAGCATCACCGGCCTGCTCGGCGGCAACGGCGCCGGCAAGACCACGACCATCGCAATGATCATGGGGCTGGTGCTGCCGACCTCGGGCAGCGTCGCGGTGCTCGGCGCCAAGATCCCCGAGCAGCGATATGACGTGCTCGGCCGGATGAATTTCGAGAGCCCCTATGTCGACATGCCGATGCGGCTCACGGTGCGGCAGAACCTGACCATTTTCGGCCGGCTCTATGCCGTGAAGCATCTGCGCGAGCGGATCGACCAGCTCGCCGCGGATCTCGATCTCAAGGAATTTTTGGACCGCGCCAACGGCAAGCTCTCCGCCGGGCAGAAGACCCGCGTCGCGCTGGCCAAGGCGCTGATCAACGCGCCGGACCTGCTGCTGCTCGACGAGCCGACCGCATCGCTCGATCCTGACACGGCCGACTGGGTGCGTGAGCATCTCGAGACCTATCGCAAGACCCATAACGCGACCATCCTGCTGGCATCGCACAACATGCTGGAGGTCGAGCGGCTGTGCGACCGCGTCATCATCATGAAGCGGGGCAAGATCGAGGACGACGACAGCCCGGAGCGGATCATGGCGCGCTACAACCGCGACACGCTGGAGGAGGTGTTTCTCGACGTGGCCCGCGGCCGTCTGCGCGAGGGCGCTCCAGAGCGCACACCATGAGCGAGATCGTCAGCCATCCGCCGCGCGGCATTTCCCTGCATCGCATCAACGCGATGGTGCTGCGCTATTGGTATCTCCTGATGTCGTCATGGCCGCGGCTCTTGGAGCTGATCTACTGGCCGGCCTTGCAGATCATCACCTGGGGCTTCCTGCAGAACTACATCTCGCAGACATCCGGCTTCTTCGCCAAGGCCGGCGGCACGCTGATCGGCGCCGTCATCCTGTGGGATATCCTGTTTCGCGGCCAGCTCGGCTTCTCGATCTCGTTCCTGGAAGAAATGTGGGCGCGCAATCTCGGCAACCTGATGATGAGCCCGCTGAAGCCGATCGAATTCCTGCTCTCGCTGATGATCATGAGCCTGATCCGGCTCGCGATCGGCGTGATCCCGATGACGCTGCTGGCGCTGGTCTTCTTCGGCTTCAACTTCTACGCCATCGGGCTGCCGCTGATCGCGTTCTTCTGCAATCTGATCTTCACCAGCTGGTCGGTCGGCGTGTTCGCCTCCGGCCTCGTGCTGCGCAACGGGTTGGGCGCGGAAAGCATCGTCTGGACGCTGATGTTCGCGGTGATGCCGCTCGCCTGCATCTACTATCCGGTCGAGGTGCTGCCGGCCCTGGCTGCAAGTGGTCGCCTGGGCGCTGCCGCCGACCTATGTGTTCGAGGGAATGCGCTCGCTGTTGATCGACCACGTCTTCCGCGCCGACCTGATGGTTTGGGCGCTCGTCATCAACGCCATCCTGTTCGCTGCCTCTTTTGCGGTCTTCCTTGCCCTTTTGCAGAGCGCCAAGCGCCACGGCTCACTGCTGTCAGGTGGTGAATAAATGTCACTTTCTCGTGGATTTCCGGTGTTTTAGCCCGATATCGGCCCCACATGGGTCTCGCGGCGCATTGACGCATTGTTGCGCATTGGTCAGTATGCTGCGGCGCAAACAGGGGTCTGAGAACTACAATGCCCATCGGTGAATTTGGCGGTGCCCCGCCACTCGTGGCGGAAGGCAGCCCGGCACTCACGACGCCGCTGTACTGGATGTATGAGATGGCGCACGCGTCGCTCAACCCCGCGCGTGCCGTGACCGACGCCACCAAGATCCTGTTTCAGAACCCGCTCAATCCGTGGTCGCATACCGAGTTCGGCAAATCGATCGCTGCCGGCTGCGAGCTGTTCGAGCGCACCACGCGCCGCTACGGCAAGCCGGACTGGAACCTGCCGACCACCGAGGTCAACGGCGTCCGCACACCGGTCGAGGTCCGTTCGATCTGGGAAAAGCCGTTCTGCCGCCTGTTGCATTTCGATCGCAAGCTGACGCGTCCGCTGCGCGCGCCGCAACCGCGCGTGCTGATCGTGGCGCCGATGTCGGGCCACTATGCGACGCTGCTGCGCGGCACGGTCGAGGCATTCCTGCCGACGCATGAGGTCTACATCACCGACTGGGCCGATGCGCGCATGGTGCCGCTCGCGGAAGGGCGGTTCGATCTCGACGACTATGTCGATTATCTGATCGAGATGCTGCATGCGCTCGGCGGCAACATGCACGTGATTGCCGTGTGCCAGCCGTCGGTGCCGGTTGTTGCGGCCGTCTCGGTGATGGAAGCCAACAACGATCCCTTTGTACCGCTGTCGATGACGCTGATGGGCGGTCCGATCGACACCCGCCGCAATCCGACCGCGGTCAACAACCTCGCGGAAGAGCGCGGCATCGAATGGTTCCGCAACAATGTCATCACCAAGGTGCCGTTCCCGCATCCGGGCGTGATGCGCGACGTCTATCCGGGCTTCCTGCAGCTCAACGGCTTCATCAGCATGAACCTGGATCGGCACATGGACGCGCACAAGGCGCTGTTCGCCAATCTGGTGAAGGGCGACGGCGACCTCGTCGACAAGCACCGCGAATTCTATGACGAATACCTCGCGGTGATGGATCTCACCGCCGAGTATTATCTGCAGACCGTCGACCTCGTCTTCGTCAAGCACGCGCTGCCGAAGGGCGAGATGACCCATCGCGGCAAGCCGGTCGATCCGTCGAAGATCCGCCGCGTCGCGCTGATGACGGTGGAAGGCGAGAAGGACGACATCTCCGGCCTCGGTCAGACCGAGGCGACGCACGCGCTCTGCACCGCGATTCCGAACCATCGCCGGGTGCACTATGTGCAGAAGGGCGTCGGCCATTACGGGGTGTTCAACGGCTCGCGGTTCCGCTCCGAAATCGTGCCGCGGATCTCCGATTTCATGGTTTCGGCGGCCAATACGCGGCTTTCTCTGGTCGCTGCGGCCGAATAGGTATCGCCCCGGCCGTGATTTTCGCGGTCGCGCAAGTTGCTGATTTAACTAAAAGATTCTCAAATCGGGTTGCGGGCAAGGGATGAATTTCGTTTCATCTCATGGGCCTTTTTAGATATTCGGATTCATCAGAAAAAATCCGGTTCCAGCCCCAGCCGGTAGAGGTCAGTCAATGGCCGACCCCTGTATATTGGGCAAATGATTTGTTTTTGCGCCGAGCGCTTTCCCTGGCGGCGGATATGGCAAAGTCCGGGCGAACTCCTGCTCCCCGGACTTTCAGACATGGCTACTCGCGCGCTCCTCTATCGGCGGCCTGCCGAACCCGCGACCGTATTGGTCAGACACGGCTCCCAGTTTTTCACCGTCAGGTTGCGCCGGCACAGGCGTGCCCGCCGCTATACGCTCAGAATCCATCCGACCGATCGCGAAGCGATCCTGACGATGCCGCCGCGCGGCACGATCGTCGAAGCCAAGGAGTTCGCCAACATCCACGGCGGCTGGATCGCCGCCCGTCTTGGCCGTTTGCCGAAGGCCGCGCCGTTCCAGCCCGGCACCGTGGTGCCGTTGCGCGGCGTGCCGCATCGGCTGGTGCATCGCTCCGGCGAGCGCGGCACGGTGTGGACCGAGACCCGCGACAGCGGCGAGAAGATCCTGTGCGTCGCCGGCGGCGTCGAGCACATGGATCGCCGGGTGCATGACTTCCTCAAGCGTGAGGCGCGCAAGGATCTGCAGAAGGCGGCGGCGCTGCATGCCGCGGAACTCGGCGTGCGGGTGCGGCGGATCTCCATCCGCGATCAGTCCAGCCGTTGGGGCTCGTGCACCTCGGCGGGCTCGCTGTCGTTCTCGTGGCGGCTGATCCTGGCGCCGCCCTTCGTGCTCGATTACCTCGCCGCGCATGAGGTCGCGCATCTCGTCGAGATGAATCACTCGGCGCGGTTCTGGCGGGTGGTCGACAAGGTCTGCGCCTCGGTCACGCGCGCCAAGACCTGGCTCGACACCCACGGCAACGACCTGCACCGCTACGGAATCCAGGAGTAGGCGAGATTCTCGTCGCTCTACCCATCTGACGCACAGCGTCTCCGCCACTCCTGCTGTCATCGCCCGCGAAAGCGGGCGATCCAGTATTCCAGAGGCATTCGTGTTCAACCGATAAGCCGCGGCGTACTGGATTCCCCGCATGCGCGGGGGATGACAGTTGGATTCGCGGTGCGACCTTCCTAACGCCTATCGAAACAACCGATCCGCGAGCCAGCCATCCAGCCCCGCTGCCGCTTCCGGCCGCGCGTTCGGGTTGGGTGGCGGTGCGGAGGCGCGGGCCGGCATCGGCGAAGGTTGGCGATAGTAACCGCCGGATGGCACCGGCGCCGGCGGCGGGCCCTGCATCGGCGGTTGGATCTGCAGCGGCGCTGATGGCGCTGATGGCGCGGCGACCTGCGACGAGATCTGCATCAGGTTCGCCGGTCCCCAACTGCCCTGGGAGTTCGGGATCACAGCCACCGGCACGCCCTGATGCGCTGATTTCATGAAGCGGGTCCACACCTCCACCGGCAGGCCGCCGCCGGTCGCCTTCTTGGTCGGCGAATTGTCGTCATTGCCGAGCCACACGCCGGTGACGAGCTTGGCGGTGTAGCCGATGAACCAGGCGTCGCGATAATCCTGGCTGGTGCCGGTCTTGCCGGCGGCGGTCCAGCCCGGAATCTCGGCCTTGCGCGCGGTGCCCGAGATCAGCGTCTCGCGCATCATGGCGTTCATCATCGCGTCATAGCGCGGCTCGATCACCTGGTTGGGCGGGTCGGTCGGTCGGTCGTAGAGCAGTTTGCCCGTACTGGTCTTGATCCTGGTCACCACATGCGGCGACACCGCGTAGCCGCCATTGGCGAACGGCGCATAGGCGCCGACCAGTTCGAGCACGGACACTTCCGAGGTGCCGAGCGCGATCGAGACGTTGGGCTCGAGCTTGGATGAGATGCCGAGCCGATGCGCGGTGCGCACCACATTCTTGGGCCCGACCTCGACGCCGAGCCGCACCGCGACCGTGTTCAGCGACATCGCCAGCGCCTGGGTCAAGGTCACCGAGCCGAAATATTCGTGGGTGTAGTTCTCCGGCTTCCAGCCCTTGATGTCGAGCGGCGCGTCGGTGCGGATGGTGTCGGGCGTCAGCCCGGCCTCGACCGCGGTGAGATAGACGAATGGCTTGAACGACGAGCCCGGCTGCCGCTTCGCGGTGACCGCGCGATTGTACTGGCTCTCGGAATAGTTCCTTCCGCCGACCATGGCCCGTACCGCGCCGTCGGGCGTCATCGCCACCAGCGCGCCCTGGCTGACGTTGAACTTGACGCTCTTGGCGGCGAGCTCGTCGATCACGGCGGCTTCCGCGACGCCCTGCAGCTTCGGATCGATCGTGGTCTGCACGATGATGTCCTGGTCGATCTGGCCGACCAGGTCGTCGAGCACTTCGCCGATCCAGTCGGCGACATAGTTCACGGTGCCGGCGCCGGCCGGCTTCACCGCGATCGAGGGCTGGCCGATCGAGGCCTTTGCCTGGGCCTCGGTGATGAATTTGGCGTCGGCCATCGCCGCGAGCACGACCTGGGCGCGCTGCTCGGCGCCTTCCGGGTTGCGGTTCGGCGCCAGCCGCGACGGCGATTTGACCAGGCCCGCGAGCATCGCCGCTTCCGGCAAGGTCACGTTCTTCGCCGACTTGCCGAAATAGCGCTGCGCGGCGGCCTCGACGCCGTAGGCGCCGGAGCCGAAATAGACGCGGTTGAGGTAGAGTTCGAGGATCTCGTCCTTGGAGTGCTTGCGCTCCAGCCACAGCGCAAGCTCGGCCTCCTGCAATTTGCGCTGCATGGTGCGTTCCTGGGTCAGGAACAGGTTCTTGGCGAGCTGCTGCGTCAAGGTCGAGCCGCCCTGCGAGACGCCGCGATGCAGCAGGTTGGTTGCGGCTGCGCGCAAAATGCCGACCGGGTCGACGCCGAAATGCGAATAGAAGCGGCGGTCCTCGATTGCGATGAAGGCCTTCGGCAGATAGGGCGGCAGATCCTTCAACGCGATATTGGCGCCGGCCATCTCGCCGCGCTGCGCCAGCACCGAGCCGTCGATGCCGACGATCTGGATCGTCGGCGGGCGCTTGGGAATTTCCAGCGACTGGATCGGCGGCAGATGCGCGCCGACCCACACCACGACACCGATCACCGCAATGCCGGCCCACAGGCCGAGCACCGCGGTCCAATAGAACAGCCGGCCGATACCGAAGCCGCGCGACTTGCTGCGTCGTTTGGTGCCGCTGCGCGACGGGCGCGGTCTCTCGCTACCGGATTCGTTGCCCTTGTCGGCGCTCTTGGATTTCGATTTGGCAGGTTTGCCGTCGTCACCGCCGCCGGGAATGCGGTCGGAAGGCGACAGCCTGAGATCGGCAAGCGCGGCCGGAAGCCCGAACAGCGGCTCCTTGCGTCCACCGCCTTTTTTACGTCCCCACGCCATCCGCAACGCTCACACCGCACCGGGCCGCACGCTAGCGTTCCCGGTTTAAGGCGCGGTTACGCAAAGCTTAACGGGGGATTAGGAGGTGGGGCAGCGCGTGCTACATTGAGGTGGAACAAAGGAAAAAGGGGAGCACCGCATGGGCCATATCGATCCGACCAAGGACGTGTTTGCGCAATTCCGGGACAACAACCGGCCGGGCCCGATCCACATGCTCAACCTGGTGCGCTTGCGCGAATGGGCCGCCTATCCCGACGGCCGCAAGGCGACCGGCGCGGAAGCCTATGCGGCCTACGGCCGCGACAGCGGGCCGGTGTTTGAACGGCTCGGCGGTCGCATCGTCTGGCAGGGTCGCTTCGAGCTGATGCTGATCGGCCCGCAGGAGGAGCGCTGGGATCACTGCTTCATCGCGGAATATCCAAGCGTCGCCGCCTTCGTCGAGATGATCCGCGATCCCGTCTATCGCGAGGCGGTGAAGCACCGCCAGGCCGGCGTCGAGGATTCGCGGCTGATCCGGCATGCGGTGCTGCCGGTCGGGAAGAATTTCGGCGAGATACCGGAGTAGCCGCGCGAGCTGCACGCACTCGTTGTCCCCGTCATCCTGAGGTGCGAGCGCAGCGAGCCTCGAAGGATGAATCGGCCACAGCCGGGCCGTCGGCCCTTCGAGACGCCGCTTCACGGCTCCTCAGGGTGACGGTGATAGGGTGGTCCGCAAAGACAATCGGCGGCCGAAAGGCCGCCGATTGCAGTTCAAACCTGCGCGAACCGCTAGCCCGCCGGGCCGGCGTCCTCAAGGATCGGGCCGAACAGCTCCCAGCGCTCGCCGTTGAAGCGCATCATCTGCAGCTGCTTGTTGACGCGATAGTCGTTCGGCGTGGTGTTGCCCTTGATGCCGGGCAGTGCCATGTCGAGGTCGACGTTCTTCAGGTTGGTCGCCTGCTTCAGCACGTTTTCGCGCGTCAGCTCGTCGCCGCACTGCTTCAGCACATGCACCATCAGCTGCGCGGTCGAGTAGCCATAGGTGTTGAAGTTCGAGTTCTTGTCGCCGTCGGGATAGTACTTGGCCATGAAGTCGAAATAGCGCTTCATGCCCGGATCGTCCTTCCACTGCGGATCGGCCGGATCCTTGCCGTAGTTGGTCGAGATCAGGCCCTTGGAGGCCTCCAGGCCCGCGGGCTGCAACACCGCGCCCACCGAAGTGGCGTTGATGTCGACGATGTGGATCGGATGCCAGCCGAGCTCGGCGATCTTCTTGATCGCCTGCGCGGCCTGCTTCGGCGTCGAGGCCGAGAAGAACAGGTCGGCGCCGGCATCCTTGATCTTGATCACCTGGGAATCGATGGTCGGGTCGGAGACCTCATAGGAGGCTTCGGCCACGATCATCTTGGCCGCCTTGTCGCCGAGGCCGGCCTTGATGCCGTTCAGGTAGTCCTTGCCGAGGTCGTCGTTCTGATAGAGCACGCCGATCTTGGCGTTCGGATGCTCCTTCAGGATATACTGGCCGTAGATGCGGCCTTCGACGAAGTAGTTCGGGTTGAAGCCGAGCGTCCAGGGGAAGTTCTTCGGGTCGGTGAACTTCGAGGCGCCGGTCGCGGCGAACAGCTGCGGCACCTTCTTGGCGTTGAGATATTTCTGCACCGCGGCGTTCGACGGCGTGCCGACGATCTGGAAGGTGAGCAGCACCTCGTCGCTCTCGACCAGCTTGCGCACCTGCTCGACGGCTTTCGGCGGCGAATAGGCGTCGTCATACTGGATCAGATTGATCTTGCGGCCGTTGATGCCGCCCTGATCGTTGATCATCTTGAAATAGGCCGCCTGGGTCTTGCCGATCGAGGCATAGGCGGAGGCCGGTCCGGAGAACGGCACGGTCTGGCCGATCTTGATCTCGGTATCGCTCGCGCCGGGATCGTATTTCTTCTGCGCGGAGGCCGCCGTTGCCGACAGCGCGATTGCGAGCGCCGTTGCCGTGACCAGATGGAAAATCCCGTTCCTCATAATGCTGTTCCCTCACGTGACTGATGTTGGCCGATGATCTTGTCCGCGGGTTCAAGATCCCGCGGCCGCCATCGCTTGCGCCGGATACTGGAGGAACCGTTGCTGCGACGCAAGACGAGCAGTGCCGAAAAGGTGAACGATTTCAGTCAACCAAAGTAGGGGGCGCTGCGAAAGGAAGGGCGCGGGGGGAGTGATGTGCGCATCGCGAAAGGGAGTTAGTTCGTCGAACCTACCGATTGAAACGCATTATCTCCGTCATCCTGAGGAGCGCCACCGGGTCCGCGCAAAGCGCGGCCCGATGACAGGCTCCGCGCGTCTCGAAGGATGAACGGCCCCAGCTGGGCCGTCGTGCTTCGAGACGGCCGCTGCGCGGCCTCCTCAGCATGACGGATCTCAAAACGGCAAACGACCTAACCCGCCGGCCCCGTATCCTCGATGATCGGGCCGAACAGCTCCCAGCGTTCGCCGTTGAACTTCATCATCTGCATCTGCTTGTTGATGCGATAGTCGTTGGGTCCGGTCGTGATCGACATGCCGGGCAGCGCGAGCGACGGCACGAACTTCTTCAGGCTGGTCACCTGCTTCATCAGGTTCTCGCGGGTGAGGTCGTCGCCGCACTGCTTGAGCACCTGGACCAGCAGCTCGGCCGTCGAATAGCCATAGGTGTTGACGGTGTTGAGCTTGTCGCCCTCCGGATAATACTTGTCCATGAAGGCGAAATAGGCCTTCACGCCGGGATCGTCCTTCCACTGCGGATCGGCGGGGTCCTTGCCGTAATTGGTCGAGATGATGCCCTTGGAGATGTCGAGGCCGGCCGGCTTCAGCGTCGCCGACACCGGGCTCGCATTGATGTCGAGGATGTGCACCGGGTGCCAATCCAGATCCGCGATCTTGCGGATCGCCTGCGCCGCGAATTTCGGCGTCGAGGCATCATAGACGAGGTCGACGCCGGCGGCCTTCAGCTTGACGATCTGGGAATCGACGGTCGGGTCGGTCAACTCGTAGGAGACCTCGGCGACGATCATGCTGGCGGCCTTGTCGCCAAGTCCGCTCTTCAGGCCGGCGATGTAATCGCGGCCGAGATCGTCGTTCTGGTAGAAGATGCCGATCTTGGCGTTGGGGTGATTGGCCAGGATGTATTTGGCGTAGATGCGGCCCTCGGACTGGTAGTTCGGGTTGAACGCGATCGTCCACGGCGCGTTCTGCGGATCGGAGAAGCGCGAGGCGCCGGTGGAGGCGAGCAGTTGCGGCACCTTCTTGGCATTCAGGTATTTCTGCACGGCGGCATTTGACGGCGTGCCGATGATCTGGAACGTGAACAGCACCTCGTCGCCCTCGACGAGCTTGCGCACCTGCTCCACCGCTTTCGGCGGCGAGTAGGCGTCGTCATACTGGATCAGGTTCAGCTTGCGGCCGTTGATGCCGCCGGAATCGTTGATCATCTTGAGATAGGCCGCCTGGGTCTTGCCGATGCCGGCATAGGCGGATGCCGGGCCCGAGAACGGCACGGTCTGGCCGATCTTGATCTCGGTGTCAGTGGCGCCGATGTCGTATTTCTTCTGCGCGGTGGCTGACGTAACCGACAACGCGATGGCAAGCGCTGTCGCAGCGAGCAATTGCACGCTCCTCATGTCCGTGACCTCCCATGTTGCCGATGATCTTGTCCGCAAGCGATGGGCCGGCGGATGTCACCGTTGCCGGAGATGATGGAGGAAGGGCAGGGGCATTGCAAGACGAGGCACCCTGCGCGCGATGTCGCGGAATTCGGGTGGACGCCGCCGGTCGGGGAATGAAAGTATCGCCGAGCGTGACCGATTTCCGCGAGATCACAATGGCCGACCGCAAGACTGCCCAGACCTTCAATCTCGACCGCCTGAAGACGCCGATCGGCACCGCGCTGCTGGTGACCGATGACGACGGCGTGCTGCGCGCGCTCGACTGGGACGACTATGAAGGGCGCATGCTCGAACTGCTGCGGCTGCATTATGGCACGGTCACGCTGCGGGACGATCGCGCGCCGGCTGCGATGCGCAAGGCGCTCGGCGACTATTTCAAGGGCGATCTCGACCGCCTGACCGATGTTGCATGGCGCGTCGCCGGCACGCCGTTCCAGCAGAAGGTCTGGCACGCGCTGCCGACCATTCCGCCCGGCACGACGATGAGCTACGGCGCGCTGGCTTTGAGGCTGAAAGCGCCGAATGCGATGCGCGCGGTCGGCCACGCCAACGGCTCCAACCCGATCAGCGTCGTCGTGCCCTGCCATCGCCTGATCGGCGCCAACGGCTCGCTGGTGAAATATGGCGGCGGGCTGGAACGCAAGCGCTGGCTGCTGCGCCACGAGGGTGTGGAGATATAGCGGCCCGCTCTGCCAGGCCGCGAGACAATCAATCGAGGTCTTCGCGGGGCATATTGCGCAGATCACGCACGATGTAGAGGAAGACGATCAGTGAGGGCACCCAGGCAAGGATCGCGCCGACCAGCATCGCATCGACCGTCGTCATCGGGACTCTCCTTGCGCGCTATCGGTCAGGCCGGCTTTCTGGACGGGCTGTCGTTGGTCCTGGCCAGGGGATAGAGCCACTTCCAATAGGCCTTGTTGCGCTCCAGTTGCCGCTTGTAGACGTCGCGACATTGCGTCGAGCAGAACTGCTCGAAGTGCCAGCTATGCCGGATCAGCCCGAAGGGACGCCTGCATCCGGGATTCCCGCAACGGGGTGTCATGATACGGCCTCCGCCTCCAGCTGCGCATTCGCCCGCCAAAGCCAGCGAATGAAGTTCTCCTGACCTTTGTAAAGACAGAGCCGTCCGCAGTAGCGCTCGCCCGCCGGATTGCGCAGGCAGATGATCTTGGGCTGTTCGCTGTCACACTGGGCGCAGCGCGGTTCCGCACGCATGGCGACCTCCCTCCCGAGGAATTGCCACTTGCCAATCGAAATGTCTGATGCTGTCCATGCCGCCGATCATCCCGATGGGCGACGGCGCGAAACCTCGCGCCATCATCGTCTGTCCGCAACCTGTCCAGATGTTTCGCGGCATTATCCCTGCGTATACGCCATGCGAACTCATTCGCTCGTCGCTGTGCCGGGCTGCGCGAGCGCGGCATCGAGGCATCTGATCAGGGCATCGCCGTCAAAGGGCTTGATCAGGAAGCAGATCGCGCCCGCCTCCATGGCCCGGGCCCGGTCGGCCTCGACGGAGAACGCCGTGATGAAGATGAACGGAAAGCGCCGTCCACCGGCAATCAGATGGGCTTGCAGGTCGAGCCCGCTCATCGCCGGCATCCTGACGTCGGTGATCACGCAGGATGTGTCGCTGAGGTGGGGCGAGTGCAGGAATTCCTCGGCCGACGCGTAGGTCTCGACCGCGTAGCCCAGCGATCTGACGAGATTGTCGGTCGCGGTGCGGACCGACAGATCGTCGTCGATGATTGATATCACTGGCGGATTGGACAAAAGGGTCTTCCTGGGGACGGGCGGAGGGCCTGCGGTCTGTGCACTGATACGGGGCACAGTGCGTCGCCGACCGGGGCCGGAGAATCATACTTAGGTTTGTGCGCTGCCGGATGCCGGCCCGATTCCGAGCGTCTGTGCCATCCTGACCAGATCGGGCAACGACTTCGCGGCCATTTTCCGCATGATATGCCCGCGGTGGATCTTGACCGTAATCTCGGCCACGCCGATTTCGGCGGCGACCTGCTTGTTCATGAGGCCTGCGGTCACGAGGCTCATGATCTGACGCTCACGCGGCGTCAGGGCCGCGAAGGCTGCGCGTAAGTTGGCGAGAACCCTCGCGTCATCGCGCCGGCTCTTGTCGCGCTTGATCGCCGTCGTGACGGCATCCAGCATGTCCTGATCGCGGAATGGCTTGGTCAGGAAATCGACGGCCCCCGCCTTCATGGCCCTGACCGTCATCGGGATATCGCCGTGACCGGTCATGAAGATGATCGGAATATGAATGTCGGCCTTGGCCAGCTCCGCCTGAAAGTCGAGCCCGCTCAGCCGGGGCAGCCTGATGTCCAGGATCAGGCAGCTCGGGACATCCGGGAGCTTGTGCTGCAGAAATTCATGCGCCGACCCGAACACGGCGGTCCGCAGGCCGACCGACCGGAACAGATTGTTCAGTGCGTCCCGCACCGAGGCATCGTCGTCGACGACGAACACGATCGGATCCTCGGCGTTTGTGGGCGGCGATGCGGCGCGTCCAGTCACCATGCGTGATCCTCTTGACGCAGCGGCAGGGTAAACTGGAATGTCGCGCCGCGGTTGCTGTTCCCGGTCGCCGACAGCCGGCCACGGTGAGCTTCGACGATCGAGCGGCAGATCGACAATCCCATCCCCATGCCGCTGGCCTTGGTGCTGTAGAAGGCGTCGAACAGCCGCTCGACGTTTTCTGCCGCGATCCCGACCCCACAGTCGGTGACCGCAACCACGATCTGCCCGGCATCGTCCTGGCGCGTCCGGATCACGAGTTGCCGCGGCCGGTCCGTGACCGGCTGCATCGCCTCGATGCCATTCATGACCAGGTTGAGGATGACTTGTTGTAACTGGATGCGGTCGGCGACCACAGGCGGAAGCGCGGGAGCGAGCTCGAGCTGCAAGGATACGTGTTGGCTTTGCAACTGATGTTGCACGAGGCCGATCACCTCGTTGATGGCTTCATTGATGTCGAGCGGCGCCTTCTGGTCGGCGGTCTTGTTCACCAGCGCGCGGACGCGCTGGATGACCTCGCCCGCCCGGTTGCCATCGCTGATGATCGACCTGACCGCGCCGCGCGCTTCGTTCAGATCGGGAGCCGCACGGTTGAGCCAGCGCAGGCATGCGGCGGCGTTGGCGACCACCGCGGCAAGCGGCTGGTTCACCTCATGGGCGATCGATGCCGCGAGCTCACCGAGCGCAGTCACCCGCGTGACGTGCGCGAGGTTGGTCTGCGCGTCATGCAGCTCGGCCTCGGCGCGCTTGCGGGCGGTCACGTCGGTGACGGCGCCGACAAACTCGGTGTCGCCCGCGAGATTGGTCACCGCATGCGCCCTGGCGTGGACATGTTTGATCGTCCCATTCGGCATCAGCAGCCGGTAGCCATGCTCGAAGTCGTTGCCGTCGAGCGAGGCGCGGTCGATGGTCCGTTGCACGCGGCTGCGATCATCCGGATGGACGCGTTGCAGCACCGTGGCGTGCTTGATCGAAGGAACCCGGTCGAATTCGAAGATCCTGAACGTCTCGTCCGACCAGATGATCTCGCCGCTGGCGACGTGCCAGCCGAAGCTGCCGGTGTGGCTCAACCGCTGGGCTTCGGTCAGATACATCTCGCTCTGCTGCAGCGCATTCTCGGCCTGTTTGCGCTCGGTGATGTCCTCGCATGCGATCAGGACGATCAACTGACCGTCGAGCCGTCGCACGGCCTTGGCGTTCTCACGCACCCAAAGCCTTGAAGCGTCCTTGCGGACCTTGCGGATTTCCCAGCTGTGGGGCTGGCCGATCTTGTCGAGGCACGCCGCGACGTTGCGCAGGACGATATCGCGGTCTTCGGCGGCAAACACCCGCAGCACGGATTGCCCGAGCAATTCGTCGACGGTGTAGCCGAGTTGCGCCGCGCCGAACGTGTTGACCGACAGCACGAGGCCCGTCGCGTCGACCATGAAGTACATGACCGGGTTGTGCTCGAACACCTCCTTCCACTGTGCTTCGCTGTTGCGCAGCGCTTCCATCGCGCGCTGTTCGCCGCTGGCCTGGCCGCGCAACATGGCTTCCATTCGCCGGTGGGTGCGGGCGGCCACCCGCATCACGAGCAGCGCCGCGGCAAGCGAGGCGACGAGCAGTGCCAGCGCAATCAGATGGGCGGAAGCCGTGGGCTGCGGAGCAAGCAACAGCCCCACGCAGGTGGCGGCCAGGGCCAGCACCATGCCGCCGAGCAGCCATTGCTCGGCCGACCAGGACTTCATGGTGGGGATGCGCATCATTGGCAGCACCAGCACTTGGCAAGGTACTTGGCACAGGACTGGCTATGGCACTTTGCCATCACACTTGGCCATCACAGGCCGCGCTGCGTCGCCAGGTGACCGCCATCATCAGCGGCGACAACGTCGCCCCAACGGCCGCACATTAGCAGCTTTCTCGACGCCCGGCCCGGATCATGCGGGCCTTTTTGACGTTCCGCTGGTGGGGCATGCGGTCGCCCGGACAGCGAATTCGCCCGTGACGCCCAGGCCGGGGTTGCGGATAAACCTAAGTATGTCGTCCCCATCCGAATGTAACGGCCGGACCAACCTCCGTTCAATGGCCTGTTTCCTCCCGGTGACTACGCTTATTGGGTAACTCGATGACGGTAGAGGTCTCCGGGCTTCGGCAATCGCCAATCAGGGACGGAGGTTGAAATGCCCAACAGGCGCCTGCATTTGATCCTCTGTTCCGAAGATGCCGGGCACGAGGCAAAGCGCGAGAGGCTCGACCGCAGCTTCCAGCCGACCGTGATCGATGGCGGCAAGCAAGCCGCGAGCGCGCCGGCCGACCATTCCTGGATCGATCTGCTCGACGTCTTCGATCTGGGCGTCGTGATCTGTCAGGCGAGCTACCTGGCCCTGCTGGGCGCGAGCCTGGCAGCAATGCACGCGCAAGCCGATCCAGGATCGTAGGCACGCCAGGAGTTAGCCCCGGCAGGCTGCCGGACCGGAGCGATGGCTGCTCACGCCAGGGTCGCGCAGACGGGTCCGACAACAGCCTTCCGAGAGAGCCCGGAATCCAGTCCCCTCTAGCCCTGATGGATTCCGGGCTCAGTTTTTCGGACGCGTCTCGAATGACGGGCGACCAGGTCGACGACGTCGCGCCGCCATCAGGCCTCTGCCCCGCGCAGAATTGCAGCAATTTTTCCGAAAGATGCCCGGTTCGCCTTAGCCGGTTTTGAAGCACCTGATTATTGGATCTGTCCGGCAACGGCATCGCTCCCAAGAGCTGTGCGTTGGTTCGCGCACTCCGCAGATCAGGGGCCGGATATCATGAATCAGGCACAGCAGCAGAAGCCGTTTGCCGACGGCAGTGTTTCCGTCACCAAGGATGATGCCGAGGGCGCGCGCGGATTGCAGCGCGACTTGCAGGACCGCTTGCAGCCGGCGCATGACGAGCCGGTCAGCGAGGGCGTGCCGCAGCCCGACGCGCCCGCGGGCTCGGGCCGGATGGTCCGCCGCCTGCTCAAGGTCGGGACTGGCCTTGCCATTGTCGCGGTCTTCGGCTGGCTGCCGCTGAAAGCCGTGTTGCAGACCTCGAGCGTCGAGGCCGTGGTCAACGCCAGGATCGTAACCTTGCGCTCGCCGATCGACGGCACCGTGAGCGCGAAGCCGCAGCAGAGCGCGACGCAGCTCAGTGTGGTCCACGAGGGCGACGCGATCCTCCATGTCGTCAACGCGCGCGGCGATCGGGTGCGGCTCGACGATCTCCGGCGGCAGATGTCCCGCCTCGAGAATGAGCGGCCGAGCCTGGCTGCCAAGCTTGCCGCCGCCGAGACGGCGCAACAGGACCTCGCCCGCCAGGCCGGCCAGTTCCGCGACGGCCGCATCCTCCAGCTCCAGGCCCGCATCGCCGAAATCCAGACCGCGATCGAGGCCGCGGCGGCGCGGCGGGAAGAGGCGACGGCGGCGGTCGAACGCGCCTCGTCGCTGATCAAATCGGGCAGCGTCTCGACGGTGGAAATGGCCCGGCTGACGCGCGAGCAGTCGATCGCCCAGCAGACCGAGATCGGCGCGCAGCGGCGGCTCGACGCCGCCAAGGTCGAGCTCACGGCGGCGAAGAACGGCACCTATCTCGGCGACAGCTACAATGACCGGCCGAGTTCCGTGCAACGCGAAGAGGAGATGCGCCAGCGCGTCAGCGATCTGCGCGCCGACCTGGCGCATTCCGATGCGGAGATCGACTGGCTGACCCACGAGATTGCCTCGGAGCAGCTGCATTACATCAACCGGGCCGAGGCCGACATCAAGGCGCCGGTCGCCGGACGCATCTGGGAGATGATGACGTCGCCCGGCGAAGATGTCAGGGCCGGGCAGCCTCTGCTCAAGCTGCTCGATTGCAGCGGCGCCGTCGTCACCGCCAACGTCACCGAAGGCGTCTACAACCGTCTCAAGCTCGGCGAGCAGGCGAGCTTCGAGCCGAACGACGGCAGTGCCGCGATCAAGGGCGAGATCGTCAACCTCACCGGCGCGTCCGGCGCGCCGGCGAACCTCGCGATCAATCCGGATGCGCTGAACAAGGAACCCTACCGGGTGACGGTCTCGATGCCGGAGATCGATACCACCGGCAAGGACTGCGCGGTCGGCCGCACCGGGCGGGTGGTGTTCAACACGGACGCGGCAAAGCCATGATGGCGGCATTCGCGCCCGGGCTGGTCGCCTTCGGCGCCTGTCTTGCGCTCCTGCCTTTGCTCAACCGCGAGCAGACGCTGGCGCGCATCATGATGACCGGCATGTCGTTCATCCTGCTGCTGCATTATTTCATCTGGCGGGTGACCCAGACCTTGCCGCCGCCGGGTCTCACCGCGGACGCCGTGGTCGGCTATCCCTTCGTGGTGGCCGAGGCGGCCTCGATGCTCGCGGTGTGCCTGTCGCTGTTGTTCCTCAGCCGCACCATCGACCGTTCGCCCGAAGTCAACGCCATCCTGCGGCGATCCGGGGCGTCGGCCGACGCGCCGCTCGTCGATGTCTTCATCTGCACCTACAATGAGGAGAAGGCGATCCTGGAGCGCACCATCATCGGTGCGACCGGGTTGAACTATCCGAATTATCGCGTCTGGGTGCTCGACGACGGGCGCAGGCTGTGGCTGCGCCGACTCGCCCAGGAACTCGGCTGCGACTATCTGACCCGTCCGGACAACCGCCACGCCAAGGCCGGCAACATCAATCATGCGCTCCAGCATGTATCGGGGCTGGCCGAGCGGCCCGAGTTCATCTCGATCCTCGATGCGGATTTCGTCCCCATGCCGGATTTCCTGACCCGGGCGATCAGCCTGATGCAGGATGGCAGTGTCGGCGTCGTGCAGACGCCGCAGCACTTCATCAATCCGGATCCGATCCAGACCAATCTTGCCGCAACCGACGTGTGGCCCGACGAGCAGCGTTTCTTCTTCGACATTCTGATGCCGGCCAAGGATGCCTGGGGCACCGCGTTCTGCTGCGGCACGTCGTCTCTGATCCGCTTCTCCGGCCTGATGCAGATCGGCGGCTTCCCGACCGATTCGGTGACGGAGGATTACCTCGTCACGCTGCGCCTGAAGGAGAAAGGCCTGCGCACGGTCTATCTCAACGAGCGCCTGACCATCGGCCTCGCGCCGGAGGGGTTGAAGGAATACATCACCCAGCGCGGGCGCTGGTGCCTCGGCTTCATGCAGATCTTCCGGGGGCGCAGCGGGCCGTTCTCGCGGCAATCGAAACTCGCATTCATGGACCGGCTGTCGCTGGTCGATGCCTTCATGAGTTGGGCGGCGGTCTATGGCACCAAGGTGTTCGGCCTGGTCGTGCCCTGGCTCTATTTGCTGTTCGGGATCAAGGCGGTGCACGCCGACCTGTTCGAGCTGTTGAAATACTTCATGCCGTTCTATGTCTGGCACGCCTTCACGATGGCCTGGATCTCGCGCGGCCGCTCGCTCGCGATCATGACCGACGTATCACAATACATCGCCGCACCCGCGGTGCTGAAGGCGGTGGTGACCGGACTTGCCAAGCCGCAGGGCCACAAATTCAAGGTGACGGCCAAGGGTGGCGACCGCAACCGCCGCTTCATCGAATGGCCGCTGCTGCGACTTTATGGCACTGCCTTGCTGATCACGCTGTTCGCGATCGCCTACGCCTTCATCCTGCATCTGCGCGGCGAGAACATCGCCTATGGCGGGCTGGCGCTGGGCTGGAGCCTGTATAATTGCGTGGTGCTCGCGATCGTCTGCTTCATCTGCATCGAGCAGCCTCGGCGCAGGAAGGCCGAGCGGTTCGAGCGCGACGAGCCGATCCTGATTCAGCAAGGCGCGGAATCGCGGCTGGTGCGGATGGCCGACATCTCGATCTCAGGCGCGCGCTTCATCGATCCCGCGCCGCCGGCCATCGGTGTCTCGATCAAGTGCAATGTCTACGGCCAGAGCGTCACCGCGCTGGTGGTCCGCCGCACAAGCGACGGTTTCGGCGTCCGCTTCGAGGAGGCGGTTGCGACGCGGATCAATGTGGTGCGCGCGTTCTATGCCGGCGAATATGTCCGCGCCTTCCGCAGCGTGCGCGCCGCACCGGTCGGCAAGGCGCTGCTGATGCGGTTGTTCGGTTAGGCCACCGCCCCAACCGCCGTCATTCCGGGGCGCGCGCAGCGCGAGCCCGGAATCCATTTCACCACGATAGCCGCGGCCCGATGGATTCCGGGCTCTCGCTTCGCGAGCCCCGGAATGACGACGACTGGAAAAAGTCCCTACGCCGCCGGCTTCGCGGCCTGGTCCTCGCTCGACAGCAGATGCAGCAGCGCGCTCTTGATCGCGGCCTGCCGCGTTGGGGCGGTGATCTGGGCGCCGAGCAGATCGGTGACATAGAACACGTCGCGGGCGCGTTCGCCGAAGGTCGCGACATGGGCGGAGGCGATGTTGAGGTTGAGCTTCGAGATCGCGGTGGTGAGCTGGTAGAGCAGGCCGGGCCGGTCGAGGCCGGAAACCTCGATCACGGTGTAGCGGTCGGACCACTGGTTGTTGATGGTCACCTCGGGCTCGACGATGAACGGCCGCGCCTTGCTGCGCACCGCGCGCTTGGCCACCGCCTCGGGCAGCCTGAGCTTGCCCTCCAGCACCTGCTCGATCATCTCGCCGATTCGGGTTGCGCGGCGGCCCTCATCCTCGTCGCGGTCGTATTCGCGCGAGATCGAGATGGTGTCGAGCGCGCGGCCGTCGGTCGTGGTGTAGATCTGCGCGTCGACGATGTTGGCGCCGGCCGAGGCACAGGCGCCCGCGATGATCGACAGCAGCCAGGGATGGTCGGTCGCCAGGATCGTCAGCTCGGTGACCGCGCGGACCTCGTCGAAGCCGACATTGATCGCAAGCTTGTGGCCGGCCTGTTCGCTTGATCGGATGAAACGCGCCTGGCGAATCTTGCGTTGCAGCTCGACCTTGAGCCAGTAGGCCGGATAGTGCCGGCCGATATAGGTGTTGAGCTCGGCCTCCGGCCATTCGGTAAAGGCGCGGCGGAATTCGGCCTGCGCCACCGCGATGCGCTGGGCGCGGTTCACCTCCGAGAAGCCGCCGGTCAAGACCGGCTCGGTCTCGTAATACAGCGTGCGCAGCAGCTGCGCCTTCCAGCCGTTCCAGACGCCGGGGCCGACGCCGCGGATGTCGGCGGTGGTCAGGATCGTCAAGAGCTTCATCTGCTCGACCGACTGCACCACGGCGGCGAAATTCTCGATGGTCTTGCGGTCCGACAGATCGCGCGATTGCGCCACCGTCGACATCGTCAGATGCTCCTCGATCAACCAGGCCACCAGCTCGGTGTCGGCAGCGGAGAAGCCGAGCCGCGGGCACAGCCGCCGCGCCACCTTGGCGCCGGCGATCGAGTGATCCTCCGGCCGGCCCTTGGCGATGTCGTGCAGCAGGGTTGCTATATAGATCACCGGGCGGTGCTCGGGGCGGATCTTGCGGAACAGGTCGCTGGCGACCGTGAACTCCTCATTGCCGCCGCGCTCGATGTCCTGCAGAAAGCCGATGCAGCGGATCAGATGCTCGTCCACCGTATAGTGGTGGTACATGTTGAACTGCATCATCGACACGATCTTGCCGAACGCGCGGATGAAATGGCCGAGCACGCCGGTCTCGTTCATCCGCCGCAACACGGTCTCGGCGTCGTTGGAGGTCAGGATCTCCATGAACAGCCGGTTGGCCTCGTCGTTCTCGCGCAGCTGGGTGTTGATCAGCTTCAGCGAGCGCGTCACAGTGCGCATCGCGTCGGGATGGAAGGCGAGGTTGTTCTGCTGCGCGAGGCGGAAGATCCGGATCAGGTTGACCGGATCGTGCTTGAACACGTCGGGCGCCGCGAGGTTGATGCGGTTGTTGTCGACGATGAAGTCGTCGCTGCCGTTGACCCGCCGCCGCTTGGTGCCGGGCCGCAGCCGCGCCACCATCCGGCTCAGCACCGGCGCCGGCTTGTTGTGCTCCTCCTCGAGCCTGGCGCACAGGATCGCGGTCAGGTCGCCGACGTCTTTCGCGATCAGGAAGTAGTGCTTCATGAAGCGCTCGACGTCCTGCATGCCGGGATGCGAGGTGTAGCCGAGGCGCACCGCGATCTCGCGCTGCATGTCGAACGACAGCCGCTCCTCTGGCCGTCCGGCGAAGAAGTGCAGATTGCAGCGCACCGACCACAGGAAGTCGGCGCAGCGGCGGAAGGTGCGGTATTCCTGCGCGTCGAACACGCCGCGTTCCAGGAGCTCGTCGGTCTCGCGCACGCGGTAGACGTATTTGGCGATCCAGAACAGCGTGTGCAGGTCGCGCAGGCCGCCCTTGCCGTCCTTGACGTTGGGCTCGACGAGATAGCGCGACTGGCCGGCGCGGCGATGCCGCTCCTCGCGTTCGGCGAGTTTTGCGGTGACGAATTCCGCCGCCGTGCCGTGCACCACTTCCTTGTCGAAGCGCTCGACCAGTTCGTCATAGAGCGGCTGGTCGCCGGTCAGGAAGCGGGTTTCCAGGATCGCGGTGCGGATCGTCATGTCGCCGCGCGCCTGGCGGATCGATTCATCGACCGAGCGGGTGGCGTGGCCGACCTTCAGCCCCATGTCCCACAGGCAATAAAGGATGGCTTCGGCGACCTGCTCGCCCCAGGCGGTCTGCTTGTAGGGCAGGATGAACAAGAGATCGATGTCGGATTCCGGCGCCATCAGCCCGCGGCCATAGCCGCCGGTCGCGACCACGGCCATGCGTTCGGCGCCCGAGGGGATCGGCGAGTGGTAGAGATGCCGGGTCGCCGCCGCGTAAAGGATGCGGATGATCTCGTCCTGCACGAAGCAGAGCCGTTCGGCGCAGCGCCGGCCGTGACGATCTTTCAGCAGCAGCTCCTGCGCCTTGGCGCGCGCCGCGATCAGTTCGGCCTTGAGCAGCTGCGCCATCGCGGCGCGGAACTGGTCCTCGCGGCCGGCATGCTGCTCGGCCAGTGCATTGACCGAAGCGGTGATCCGCGCGGTCTCGAAACGATCATCCGCTTCAGGGCGGGCTTCGGCTACGACACTGTCCATACGTTCATCCGATATCGGACGGAGCTGTTGCTGTCACGGACCAAAGTATAATGACAGCAGCTCCATGCTCTCGTGGCGCCGCTACGAGCAAGTTCGTTCTCGCGCCATCGCGTAAAGGGTAGAGATTTTCTCGTTGACCGCAAGGATAACTCATTGAAATAAAAGATTGTTTCTTAATCCGATCGAAGGGATCGACGAATGCACAAAATTTCCCGGCGCGGCTTCGCTGCGCTGCTCGCGGTCTCGACCTTGTTGCCCGGCGCGGCATTCGCCGCCGACGCGCTGAAGGAGATCCGGATCGACTGGGCGACCTACAATCCGGTGTCGATGGTCCTGAAGCAGAAGGGCCTGCTGGAGAAGGAGTTCGCCAAGGACGGCATCAGCATCGTCTGGGTGCAGTCGGCCGGCTCCAACAAGGCGCTCGAATTCCTCAACGCCGGTTCGATCGATCTCGGCTCGACCGCGGGCTCGGCCGCCTTGGTGGCCCGGATCAACGGCAATCCGATCAAGTCGATCTATGTCTATTCGCGCCCGGAATGGACCGCGCTGGTCACCACCAAGGACTCCAAGATCGCCTCCGTCGCCGACCTCAAGGGCAAGCGCGTCGCGGTGACGCGCGGCACCGATCCGCACATCTTCCTGGTCCGCGCGCTGCTCGGCGCCGGTCTGACCGAAAAGGACATCACGCCGGTGCTGTTGCAGCACGCCGACGGCAAGACCGCGCTGATCCGCGGCGATGTCGACGCCTGGGCCGGCCTCGACCCGATGATGGCGCAGGCCGAGGTCGAGGACGGTGCCAAGCTGTTCTACCGCAAGCCCGACGCCAACACCTGGGGCATCCTCAATGTCCGCGAGGAGTTTTTGAAAGCGCATCCGGATATCGTTCGCCGCGTGCTCGCGACGTATGAGGAGGCGCGGAAATACTCGCTGGCGAACTATGACGAGCTGAAGAAGACCTTCATCGCGGTGACGAAACTGCCGGACGCCGTGGTCGACAAGCAGCTCAAGGAGCGCACCGAGCTGACCCATAGCCGGATCGGCGCGCCGCAACGGGAATCGATCCTCGCCGCCGGCCTCGCCTTGCAGCAGGCGGGCGTGATCGATGCCAAGACCGACGTGAAGGCCGCGCTGGATGCGCTGATCGACGACCAGATCCCGCTGCCGACGAATTAACTGCCGCTGCACCCTCTCCCCTTGTGGGAGAGGGTGGCTTCGCGAAGCGAAGCCGGGTGAGGGGTCTGTCTCCGCGGATAGAGACCCCTCATCCGTCGCGGACTGCGTCCGTGCCACCTTCTCCCCCAAGGGGAGAAGGGAAGAGGGCCGCGGTCCACTCCGCGCCCACCTTGCAATCCCCCGCGAAGAGTCGTTCTTGCTATGGCCATGACCGTTGACCTGCCCGCGCTGGAACAGACGGCCGCGCCGCGTGCGGCGTTGGCGCGATGGTCGCGCCTTGCGCGCCCGGCGCTGGGACTCGCGGTGCCGGTCGTGCTCGCGCTCGGCTGGGAACTGGTCGTTGCGCTCGGCTATTCGAACGGCCGCCTGGTGCCGCCGCCGTCCAAGGTGTTCGAGACCATTATCGCGCTCGCCAAAAGCGGCGAGCTGACGCGGCATATCCTGGCAACGCTATGGCGGGTCGGCGCGGGCTTCGCGCTCGGCGTCATCGCCGGCACCATCATGGGCGCAATCTCCGGCTACTGGGCTTTCGCCCGCCGGCTGCTTGATCCGACGGTGCAGGCGCTTCGTGCGATCCCCTCGATTGCCTGGGTGCCGCTGTTCATCCTGTGGCTCGGCATTTTCGAGACCTCGAAGGTCGCGCTGATCGCGGTCGGCGTGTTCTTTCCGGTCTATCTCGGCGTGATGGGCGCGATCCTGTCGGTCGATCGCAAGGTGGTCGAGGTCGGCCGCGTGTTCCGCCTGTCCGGCTTTGCGATGATCCGCCGCATCCTGCTGCCCGCCGTGCTGCCGGCCTATGTGGTGTCGCTGCGGGTCGGGCTTGGCTTGGGGTGGATGTTCGTGGTCGCGGCCGAGTTCATGGGCGCCTCCGAAGGGCTCGGCTATCTCCTGATCGACGGCCAGCAGCTCGGCAAGCCGGCGCAGATCCTTGCCGCGATCGTGATCTTCGCGATCCTCGGCAAGCTCACCGACTGGCTGATCGAAATCGCCGCCGCGCCGCTGCTGCGCTGGCAGGATGCGTTCGGCGCGCGGGGAGGGACCTGATGCTGGCGCTGAAAGACGTCGGCAAGACCTATCCGAACGGCGTCCATGCGCTGGAGCGCTTCTCGGCCGAGATTGCGCCCGGCGAGATCATCGCGATCATCGGCGGCTCCGGTTGCGGCAAGTCGACGCTGCTGCGCGCCATCGCGGGCCTCGATCGCGCCACGACCGGCAGCGTGACGCTCGACAATGCCGTCATCACCTCGCCGCATGCCAAGATCGGCATCATCTTCCAGGAACCGCGGCTGCTGCCCTGGCTCAGCGTCGCCGACAATATCGGCTTCGGCCTCGCCGACCTCCCCGCCGAAATCAGGCGCGAGCGGGTCGCATCCGCATTGGCCCGCGTCGGCCTTGCCGACAAGGCGTCGGCCTGGCCGCGTGAACTCTCCGGCGGCCAGGCGCAGCGGGTGGCGATCGCCCGCGCCTTGGTGCCGCAGCCCGAAGTGCTGCTGCTCGACGAGCCGTTCTCGGCGCTCGATGCCTTCACCCGGCGCGATCTGCAGGATCATCTGCTCGATCTCTGGGCCGACACGCGGCCGACCCTGATCCTGGTCACCCATGACGTCGATGAGGCCGTGGTGCTGGCCGATCGCGTCTTGGTGATGCGGCCGCGGCCGGGGCGGCTGTTCGAGCAGATCACCATCAATCTGGCGCGGCCGCGCGACCGCAAATCGGAGCTGTTCGACAGCTTCAAGCGCCGGGTGCTGACCGCGCTCGACCGCTCGCTGGACCGCTCGGTGCGTGACGTCACGGACAAATCCAGCGCCGGCGAGGCGATGTGGTGGTGACATCGGCGCTCCAAGGCCTTACATCGGCATAGAGCCTGATCCGGAAAAGTGCGAAGCGGTTTTCCGAAAAAGATCATGCTAAAACAAGAAACTAAAGCGCGATGACGATTCAACGCATCGCGCTTTGGGAAGAACAGCCGGGAGCAGACCCATGGACTCCGCCGAACTCCGCGCAATGCAGGCTCCGATCAAGGAGCGCTACAAGACCGACCCCCAGGCCGCCGTGATCACGCTGAAGGCCAAGGGCTCGATCGACAATGAGAGCATCTCCTGCAAGGTCGAGACCGGCCGCGCGCTCGCGGTCGCCGGCCTGCATCCCGCCACCGGCGGCTCCGGGCTCGAGCTCTGCTCCGGCGACATGCTGCTGGAGGCGCTGGTCGCCTGCGCCGGCGTCACGCTGAAATCGGTCGCGACCGCCGTCGAGGTACCGCTGAAAGTCGGCAATGTCTTCGCCGAAGGCGATCTCGATTTCCGCGGCACGCTCGGCGTTGACAAGGAGGCTCCGGTCGGCTTCCGCGAGATCCGCCTGCGCTTCGACGTCGGCACCGACGCGCCGCAGGACAAGCTCGATCTCTTGCTGAAACTCACCGAGCGCTATTGCGTGGTCTATCAGACCATCAAGAACGGGCCGAAGGTGTCGGTGACGATGGTGAGGGTGTAGCGGCTTTCACCGGCGTCGTCCCGGCGAAAGTCGGGACCCGTACGCCGTGTCCCATCGTTGAAATTCTGCTGTTCGACGGCTTTCGTTCCCCACTAGCGGTCGTGGTTATGGGTCCCGGGTCGCGCTTCGCTCGCCCGGGACGACGGAAAATGTCCCCCGAACTCCAGTTCATCCTGCTCCTCGTGCTGCGCATGGCGGTTGCGGCCGCGTTCGTGGTCAGCGCGTCCATCATCACGGAGCGGTCGGGGCCGGTGATCGGCGCGCTGATCGCAACCCTGCCGATCTCGGCCGGGCCCTCCTACACCTTCCTCGCGTTCGACCATGACGCCACCTTCATCGCCGAGGGCGCTCTGTCGAGCCTGCCGGTCAACGCAGCGACGATCTTCATGGGCCTCACCTATGCGGTACTGGCGCAGCGCTTCAGCATGTGGATCAGCGCGGGCGCCGCAATCGCGTTGTGGCTCGTGCTCGGCACCATCATCCGCCAGTTCGCCTGGACACTGGCCGGCGGGCTGATCCTCAATGCCATCGCCTTTGCGATCTGCATTCCGCTGCTCAAGCCGTATCGGCATGTCGCGAAAATGCCGCTGATCGCGCGGCGCTGGTACGACATTCCCTTGCGCGCCGCGCTGGTCGCGAGCCTGGTCGGCACCGTGGTCACCGCATCGACCTGGGTCGGTCCGCGCGTCACCGGCGTGATCGCGCTGTTTCCGATCGTGTTCTCCTCGATGATGCTGATCCTGCATCCGCGCATCGGCGGCCCCGCCACCGCCGCCGTGCTCGCCAACAGCGCTTGGGGCCTGCTCGGCTTCGGCCTCGGCATCGCGGTGCTGCACGTCGCGGTCGCGCAATTCGGCTCGCCGATTGGGCTCAGCTGCGCGCTCGCCACCTGCGTCGTGTGGAATCTGGTGCTGTGGCAGCTTGGGCGGAGGAAGCGGCTGGCGCACAAAGCCTGACGTCCGTCATTGCGAGGAGCGTAGCGACGAAGCAATCCATGGTTCCGCGTCCGTGGAGCGATGGATTGCTTCGCTTCGCTCGCAATGACAGTGGAGAGTTTTGTAGCCCGGATGGAGCGCAACGCAATCCGGGGCGGTCGTGCAAATGGCGACAGCGGTCCCGGATTTCGCCTCGCTGCATCCGGGCCACAGCTCTACTGCTTCGGCAGTTTCGCCCGCAGCGCGTAGAGCGCATCCAGCGCCTCGCGCGGCGACATCTCGTCGGGGTGCAGAGCCTTTACTGCTTCCAGCAGCAAATCGGCCGCGCTCGGCGGCTTGTCTTCGGCGGCGGCGCGGGAGGGGACGGCGAACAGCGGCAAATCGTCGGCGAGGGCGCGGGCGGTTTGGCCGCGGTCCTGGGCTTCGAGCTTCGCCAGCACCGATTTGGCGCGGGTGATCACCGCGGGCGGCAGGCCGGCAAGCTTGGCGACCTGGATGCCGTAGGAACGGTCGGCGGAGCCCGGCAGCACCTCATGCAGAAACACGACGTCGCCCTGCCACTCCTTGACCCGCACCGTGGCGTTGAACATCCGCGGCAGCTTCGCCGAGAGCGCGGTCAATTCATGATAGTGGGTGGCAAACAGCGTGCGGCAGCGGTTGCTCTCGTGCAGATGCTCGATCGCGGGCCCAGGCGATCGACAGGCCGTCGAAGGTCGCGGTGCCGCGGCCGATCTCGTCGAGGATGACCAGCGACCGCTCGCTCGCCTGGTTCAGGATCACGGCGGTCTCGACCATCTCGACCATGAAGGTCGAGCGTCCCCGCGCCAGGTCGTCGGCGGCGCCGACGCGCGAGAACAGCCGGTCGACGATGCCGAGCCGCGCCCGCGACGCCGGGACGTAAGAGCCGATCTGCGCCAAAAGCGCGATCAGCGCGTTCTGGCGCAGGAAGGTCGATTTACCGGCCATGTTCGGACCGGTGATCAGCCAGAGCTGGCCGGATTTCTGGCCCGGCGCCGGCGACAGGTCGCAGGCATTGGCGATGAACGGCTGGCCGTCGCGCTTCAGCGCCTGCTCGACCACTGGATGCCGTCCGCCCTCGATCGCGAAGCCGAGCGAGCCATCGACATCGGGCCGCACATAATTGTCGTCGATCGCAAGCTTCGCCAGCGAGGTCGCGACGTCGAGCATCGCAAAGGCATGCGCGGCGTTACGCAGATCATCGCTGGCGGCGAGCGCCATCGCGCTCAAGCGTTCGAAGATCTCGAGCTCGAGATTGAGCGCGCGCTCGCCGGCATTGGCGATCTTGGCCTCGGTCTCGCCGAGCTCTGCCGTCGTGAAGCGGACCTGTCCGGCCAGCGTCTGGCGGTGGATGAAGGTTGCATTCAGCGGCGGCGCGAACAGCTTGTCGCCGTGCTGCGCGGTGACCTCGACGAAGTAGCCGAGCACGTTGTTGTGCCGGATCTTCAGCGTCTTGATGCCGGTGTCGTCGGCATAGCGCGCCTGCATCGCGGCGACGACGAGGCGCGAGGCGTCGCGCAGATTGCGGCTCTCGTCGAGCGCGGCCTCATAGCCTTCGCGAACGAAGCCGCCGTCGCGCTTGATCAGCGGCAATTGCTCGGACAGCGCGCGGGAGAATTCCCGCGCCAGATCGCGCGACGGGCGCTGCAAGGCCGCCATCACGGCCGATACCTCGGCCGGCGGATCGGAGAGCTGCGCCAGCAGCTCCAGCGCCTGATCGGCAGCCAGGATGCCGTCGCGCAGGCTCGCGAGATCGCGCGGCCCGCCGCGCCCGACCGAGAGCCGCGCCAGCGCGCGCGACATGTCGGGTGCGGCGCGCAGCACGGTTCGGACGTCCTCGCGCGCCGCGGAATCCGCGACGAATGCGGAGACGGCATCGAGCCGCCGCGCGATCACGGCAACGTCGGTGAGCGGCGCGGCGAGGCGCTGCGCCAAGAGGCGCGAGCCCGCCGCGGTGACGGTGCAATCGATCGCATCGAGCAGCGAGCCGCGGCGTTCACCGGCCAGCGTGCGCGTCAGTTCGAGATTGGCGCGGGTCGCCGGATCGATCGCCATCGTGGTGCCGGCCGCCTCGCGCGCCGGCGGCGACAGCGGCGGACGTTTGCCAACCTGGGTGCGGTCGATATAGGTGACTGCGGCGGCTGCGGCAGTGGCCTCGAGCCGCGACATCGCAGAGAGACCATCCATGGTCGCGACCGCAAAATAGTCGCACAGCCGCCGCTCGGCGGTGGCGCTGTCGAACACGTCGCGGGTCAGCGGCGTCACCGACGGCAGCTCGCGCAAGATCGGCGCCAGCTCATTGTCGCTATACAGCGCGTCGGTGACGATCGCCTCGTTCGGATTGATCCGCGCCAGCGTCGCCGCAAGCTCCGATGTCGCGCACTCCGTCACCATGAATTCGGAGGTCGAGATGTCGATCCAGGCAAGCCCGAGCCGGTCCGCGCCGGCCGAGCCGCGGGCGCGCGCGATCGCGATCAAATAATTGTTGGTGCGGGCGTCGAGCAGCGTGTCTTCGGTCAGGGTGCCCGGCGTCACCAGCCGCACCACGCCGCGGCGGACCACGCTCTTGTTGCCGCGGGCCTTGGCCTCGGCGGGATTTTCGGTCTGCTCGCACACCGCGACGCGATGGCCGGCGCCGATCAGCCGATGCAGGTAATCCTCGGAGCGTTCGACCGGCACACCGCACATCGGGATGTCCATGCCCTGATGCTTGCCGCGCTTGGTCAAGACGATGCCGAGCGTCTTCGAGGCGATCTCGGCATCCTCGAAGAACAGCTCGTAGAAATCGCCCATCCGGTAGAACAGCAGCAGGCCGGGGTGGGCGGCCTTGATCTCGAGATACTGCTCCATCATCGGCGTGACGCGCGACGGCGCCTCGGCGGCAGGAGCGGCCTCGGGCGGAACAGGGATGGGCTGTTGGATGGTCATCAGAGCGTTTTCGAGAGAAGTGGGCACCGGTTCGCGTGAAGAAAACGCGTCCAAACAAGAATCTGGAGCCCTAGGCTCCAGACGGCGGAAACTACAGAATTTCGCTGCGCGGTCCTATCCGTGACAAGGGGGTTTTCCACCCTCTCCACGGCCCGAGATATGACAAGTCATCACGGCAATGCGCTGATGCCACGCGGCGGCGTCAATTGACCTGCCGCGGGCACGCTCCTAAAACTGCCCTCAAGTTCCAGCCGATCCAGCGCCTAAGTCGCGGCATTCAGGGAGAGATTCAATGCGTGATGTGTTTATTTGCGATGCCGTCCGGACCCCGATCGGCCGTTTCGGGGGTTCGCTTGCCAAGGTGCGCGCCGACGATCTCGCCGCCGCCCCGATCAAGGCGCTGATGGCCAAGCACCCGACGATCAACTGGAACGAGGTCGACGAGGTCTATTTCGGTTGCGCCAACCAGGCCGGCGAGGACAACCGCAACGTCGCGCGCATGGCGCTGCTGCTCGCCGGCATGCCGGAGTCGGTTCCCGGCCAGACCCTGAACCGGCTCTGCGCGTCGGGCCTCGATGCGGTCGGCGCCGCAGGCCGCGCCATCCGCGCCGGCGAGATCGACTTCGCGATCGCAGGCGGCGTCGAATCGATGACGCGCGCGCCGTTCGTGATGGGCAAGGCGGCCGAAGCCTTCTCGCGCTCGTCGGAGATCTACGACACCACGATCGGCTGGCGCTTCATCAATCCCCTGATGAAGGCGCAGTACGGCGTCGATGCGATGCCGGAGACCGGCGAGAACGTCGCCGAGGAATTCCAGGTCTCGCGCGCCGATCAGGATGCGATGGCGATCCGCTCGCAGCAGCGCGCGGGTGCTGCGATCGCGTCGGGCTATTTCGCCGAGGAGATCATCCCGGTTCAGGTGCCCGGCGGCAAGGCCGGCCCCATCACCGTCGACAAGGATGAGCATCCGCGTCCCGAAACCACGCTCGAAGGACTGGCAAAACTGAAGCCGATCGTGCGCAACCCGGGCACGGTGACCGCGGGCAACGCGTCGGGTGTTAATGACGGCGCCGCCGCGATGATCCTCGCGTCCGAAGCCGCGGTGAAGAAGCACGGCCTGACCCCGCGCGCAAAGATCCTCGGCCTCGCCTCGGCCGCGGTGCCGCCGCGCATCATGGGCATCGGGCCGGTGCCGGCGACCAGGAAGCTGGTCGAGCGTCTCGGCATCAAGGTGTCGGACTTCGACCTGATCGAGCTCAACGAGGCCTTCGCCTCGCAGGGCATCGCCTGCCTGCGCCAGCTCGGCGTCAAGGAAGATGCCGATTTCGTCAATCCGCATGGCGGCGCGATCGCGCTCGGCCATCCGCTCGGCATGAGCGGCGCGCGGCTGGTGCTGACCGCCGTGCACGGCATGGAGAAGCGGGGCGGGAAGCTTGCCTTGGCAACTATGTGCGTCGGAGTCGGCCAGGGCGTTGCGGTCGCGATCGAAAAAATGAATTGATCCAATGGCTTGGAGGGGTTGAAAACAACCCTTCCCCAATTTGGTTATGCATTATAATGATCTGATGTGAGCCCGCCGGGCGCGTGGGCCGCGGAGGAATTCGCCATGACCTTGTTGTATCCGCTGCAATCGCTCGCAGCCCATCCGGCGCGGCTGTCGCCGGATTATCGCTCGACTGTGAAGCGTTCGCCCTTGAGGCCGCTGATCCCGATGCGGCACACGCTCTCGGAGCTGACCGGTCCGGTCTATGGCCATGAGACCGTGCGCGCGCACGATAACGATCTCACCATCCAGGCCAAGGGCGAGCCGCTCGGCGAGCGCATCATCGTGCATGGTCATGTGCTCGACGAGGACGGCCGCGGCGTGCCGAACACGCTGGTCGAGCTGTGGCAGGCCAATGCCTGCGGCCGCTATATCCACGTGGTCGACCAGCATCCGGCGCCGCTCGATCCGAACTTCACCGGCGCCGGCCGCACGCAATCCGATGCATCCGGCTATTACAAGTTCATCACCATCAAGCCCGGCGCCTATCCCTGGGGCAATCACCACAATGCGTGGCGGCCCGCGCATATCCACTTCTCTGTGTTCGGCCATTCCTTCATTTCGCGTCTCGTGACCCAAATGTATTTCCCCGGCGATCCCTTGTTCCCGTTCGATCCGATCTTCAACTCGGTGACCGACGCAAAGGCGCGGGCGCGGATGATCTCGTCGTTCGATCTCGAGAACACCCAGCCGGAATGGGCGCTGTGCTACCGTTTCGATATCGTGCTGCGCGGGCGCAACGCCACGCCGATGGAGACCAAGTAAGTGTCGAACCCGCGTCCTGATGGAATCACGCCCTCGCAGACCGTCGGCCCCTATTTCAAATACGGTCTGACGCCGAACGGCGAATATGAATGGAACGACGCCTTCACCAACAACCTCCTGACGCCGGACGTCTCGGGCGAGCGCATCCGCGTCGAGGGCAAGGTCTATGACGGCGACGGCGCCGTGATCCCGGATTGCATGCTGGAGATCTGGCAGGCAGACAGCCAAGGCCGCTTTTCCGATCCGCAGGACACGCGCGCACTGCCGAACTCAAGCTTCAAGGGTTTCGGCCGCGTCGGCACTGACAAGAGCGGCGCTTACGCGTTCGAGACCATCAAGCCCGGTGTGGTGCCGGATGCCGACGGCAAGCCGCAGGCCCCGCACATCCTGCTCGCGGTATTCGCGCGCGGCATGCTGCTGCATCTCTACACGCGGATCTATTTCGACGACGAGGCCGGCAACGCCACCGATTCCGTGCTGGCGCTGGTGCCGGCCGATCGCCGCGCGACGCTGATTGCGAAGAAGGCCGGTGCGGGCAACGTCTACACATTCGACGTCCACCTGCAGGGCGATAACGAGACGGTGTTCTTCGACGTCTAGCTCGGCCGGCGGTCTGCCGCTGTGCGCCGTGAGCGGCGCGCAAATCCCGCATTGAAAAGACGGCCCATCCGCTGCGCGCCTTCGCCGCAGCGGATTTCGCTTGACCGTGCGCATCTGGTTATATAATAAATTGGTTATATAACAGATGCGAGATAAAGCATGGTCAACCTCGACGCCGCCTTTTCCGCGCTCGCCGACCCGACCCGCCGGGCGATCCTGGCGCGTCTCGCGTTGGGCGAAGCCACCGTGATGGAGCTGGTCGAGCCGTTCGAGCTGACCCAGCCCGCGATCTCCCGGCATCTCAAGGTGCTCGAAGGGGCGGGCCTGATCGCGCGGCGGATCGAAGGCACCAAGCGGCCATGCCGGCTTGCGCCCACGGCGGTCGCCGAGATCGATCAATGGCTCGGCATGCTGCGCCGCGCGCTGGAAACCAATTACGACCGGCTGGACGGAGTGCTGGCCGCCATGAAGCCTGAAAAGTGAAGGGTATACCCATGAGCAAGTTGACGCTGCAGACCGAAGGCGACCGTTATGTCGTCGTGACCAGGCGCTTCGTCGCGCCGCCCGAGGCGGTGTATCGCGCGCATACCGAGCCGGAGCTGTTGCAGAAGTGGCTGCTCGGTCCCGATGGCTGGACCATGCCGGTCTGCATCAGCGAGCTCAGGCCCGGCGGCAGGATCCGCTACGAATGGACCGACGGCAAAGGCGGCGGCTTTCATCTGACCGGCGAATATGTCGCGCTCGAACCGTTCAGCCGCATCGTGCATGTCGAGCGCATGCATCTGCCGGATCCGACGCCGGACAATCATGTCGAGACGCGATTTGCGCCCGACGGTGCGGGCACCCTGATGACCATGCGGATGACGCTGCCGGATGCCGCGACGCGTGCGGCGATGCTCGCGACCGGGATGGAGCATGGCATGGAAGACAGCTATGCTCGGCTCGACCGCATGAGCTGAGCACTGCCGACGTGAGGGACAATGCGCGACCGTTTCCTGACCGGCCTGATCGGGTATCCGATCGCGCATTCGGCGGCGCGTGCGATGCACGAGCAAGCGGCCGCCGCGCTCGGCGTCCGCTGTCACTACCAGCTGATCGAGGTGAAGGGCGCCGGGCGTGACGATCTGCGTGCGATGCTCGAGGGCGTCAGGCGGCTCGGCTTTGCCGGCGTCAACGTCACCTTTCCCTACAAGGAGGCGGTGGTCGATCTCGTCGATGAGCTCGCGCCGGATGCGCGTGCGATTGGCGCGGTCAACAGCATCGTTGTCAGTGGTGCGCGTCTCGTCGGCCACAACACCGACGCGACCGGATTTGCGCGTGCGATCGAACCGCTGCTCGCGACCGCGCCGCGCGGCCCGATCGCGCTGATCGGGGCCGGCGGCGTCGGCAAGGCGATCGCTTTCGCCCTCGCGGGGCTCGGCGTTCCCGAGTTGCGCATTGTCGATGCCGATGCCGCCAAGGCCGCGCAACTCGCGGGCCAGTTGGCCGATCGTCATGCGGTGCACGCCGTCAGCGTCGAGGCCGCGGTGCAAAGTGCCGCCGGTCTCGTCAATGCAACGCCGGTCGGCATGCTGCCGAGCCGCGGCACGCCGGTGCCGGATGCGCTGCTGCATCCGTCAATGTGGGTCGCCGACGCCATCTACACGCCGCTCTGGACGCCGCTGCTGACCGCCGCAAAGGCCAAAGGCGCCAGTGTTCTGACCGGCCGCGACCTCGCGATCAACGCATCGGCCGATGCGTTCAAGCTGTTCACGGGACTGGAGCCACCGCATGATGCGATGGCAAATGCGTTCGACGCCGTGATGGCCGCGCGCTACGCTGCGCCGGCCTGAAGGGCGGAGACACATAATGACAAAAATCAGGATCGGTCTGGCCGGCTGCGGCTTCGTGTCGGAGCTGCATATGGTCGCGTATCGGCGGGTTTATGGCGTCGATGTCGAGGTGAGGGCGGTCGCGGCGCGCGGCGATCATGTCAATGAGTTCGCCCGCAAGCATGAAATCCCGAACGCCTATCGCAGCTTCGCCGAGCTGGTCGCCGACCGCGAGCTCGACGTGATCGACATCTGCACGCCGCCGAACCTGCACGCCGCGATGATCGTCGAGGCCATGCAGGCCGGCAAGCACGTGATCTGCGAAAAGCCGTTCAGCGGCTATTTCGGGCAGCCGGGCGACAAGGCGCCGATCGGCAGGCATGTCTCGAAAGCGCTGATGTATCAGCGTGTGATGGAGGAGATGGAGGCAACGCGCGCCGCGATCGAAAAGACCGGCAGGCTGTTCATGTATGCCGAGGACTGGATCTATGCGCCCGCGGTGACCAAGACCGCGGAGATCGTCCGCGCGACCGGCGACAAGATCCTGTTCATGAAGGGCGAGGAGAGCCATTCCGGCTCGCATGCGGCGCACGCCGCGCAATGGGCGATGACCGGCGGCGGCTCGCTGATCCGGATGGGCTGCCATCCGTTGTCGGCCGTGCTCTATCTCAAGCAGGTCGAGGCCCGCGCGCGCGGCGAGACCATCAAGGTTGCGAGCGTCACCTGCGACGTCGGCAATGTCACGGCCAGTCTGAAGCCGGAGCAGCGCGCCTATATCAAGGCCAACCCGGTCGACGTCGAGGACTGGGGCACGCTGACCGTCACCTTCTCCGACGGCACCAAGGCCACGGTGTTCTCCGGCGACATGATCATGGGCGGCGTGCGCAACCTGATCGAGACCTATACGAGCGGTGGCTCGCTGTTCGCCAACATCACGCCGAACACGCATCTGACGAGCTACCAGACCTCAGAAGAGAAGCTCGCCAGCGTCTACATCACCGAGAAGGTCGACCGCAAAACCGGCTGGCAATATGTCTGCCTCGAGGAAGAATGGACCCGCGGCTATCTGCAGGAGATCCAGGATTTCATGGAATGCGTTGCGACCGGGCGGCAGCCGCTCGCCGATCTTGCGCTGGCGTATGAGACGACGAAGGTGAACTACGCCGGCTATTGGGCCGCAGATGAGGGGCGGCGGGTCGTGCTGTAGGATGGCGGGCAATAGCGAGATTACTCTCTCGCGCGTGCCACGCTCGCGCCGTCATCCTGAGGAGCGCGGAACGCGCGTCTCGAAGGATGTACGGCCCGGCCGGTGGCCGTCGATCCTTCGAGACGCCCGCGAGTGCGGGCTCCTCAGGATGACGGGGATGGTTGCCAACCAGCCGCGACAAGAATCAACCCTAAGCCCCGTATACCGAACCCTTCGGCAACGGGAACACCGGATCTTGCGTCCGGATATTGGTCGGCCACACCACGGTGATGCGCTCGCCGGCGTTCTGCATCACCACGGGGGTCGAGCGCTCGTTCTGGCCCGACATCGGCGTACCCGGCGGATAGAATTTCACGCCATAGCCCTGGATGGTGCCGCCCGGCGGGATGTCGACGTCGAGCGCGGCCTTGCGGATCGCTTCGGGATCGAAGCCGCCATATTTCTCCTTGGCGACCGGCAGCACGTTGTTGAGCAGGACCCAGGTCTGGTTGAAGCCCATCGAGCAGTGCGGCGGCACCTCGGTGGCGCTGGTCTTCTCGCGGTAGCGCGCGACCATCACCTTGGTGAGATCGCCGACCCCCGGCGCCAGCTTGGCCGGATCGAGCAGCTGCGCCGGCACCGGGTCGATGTTGCAGAAATTGTCGATGTCGGCGCCGAAGGTGGTGCGCAGCTTGTCGAGCTGGCTGTAGCCGGCGCCGGCGCCGAACAGCATCTTGAACCTCAGCCCGCTCTCGCGCGCCTGGCGCAGGAACAGCGTGATGTCGGGATTGTAGCCGGCATGTGAGATGATGTCGGCTTTGGCGCGCTTCAGCTTGGTCACCAGCACCGAGAGGTCGGGCGCGGAGGCCGAATAGCCTTCCTTGAGCACGACCTGCAACCCGGCCTCCTTGGCGAAGGTTTCGTCGGCGGCGGCGACGCCGACGCCGTAGGGGCCGTCCTCATGGATCAGCGCGACCTTGACGTCCTTCGGCTCCATGCCGAGCTTGGCCTTGGCGTGCTCGGCGAGGAAGCCGCCAAAGGCCTGGCCGTACTGGTCGGAATGGATCTGGGCGCGGAACACGTATTGCAGGTTCTTGTCCTTGAACACGGCGGTCGAGACCGCGGTCGTGATCCACAGGATGCGCTTCTGCTGCTCGACCTTGGCGGCGAGCGGCACCGCGTGCGAGCTCGCGAACACGCCGTTGAGGATGTCGACCTTCTCCTGGTCGATCAGCCGATTGGCCTCGTTGATCGCGACGTCAGGCTTGCTCTGGGAATCCACGTTGACCGGCGCGATCTTGTATTTGCCGCCGACGCCGCCCTTCTCGTTGACGAGATCGATCGCGATCTGGGTACCGATCGAGGAGGCGACCGAGCCGCCGGCGGCGAACGGGCCGGTCAGATCGTAGATCACGCCGATCCGGACCGTCTCGGCCTGCGCCTGCGCGCGTGTCCAATCGAAGCTGAAAGCAGCGGCGGCAGCCGCTGAAGTCTTCAGCAGCGTCCTGCGTGAAGTCGGCATCGCGTCCTCCCCTGAAACCGTCGATTGTGTGACGGGTGTTTCTTGCTTTTCGCGGAGTATTGGGAGGAGAGGTCGGAATGTCAACGCGATTGGGGCTGCGGTGCCTTGCGCTTTGGTCGAGGTCAGCCACATCAACACTGTCGTCGCCCGGCTTGACCGGGCGACCCAGTATTCCAGAGACAGCAGTGCTTGAGCCGATAAGCCGCGGCGTACTGGATCGCCCGGTCAAGCCGGGCGATGACACCGATAAAGCGGTTAGGCGCGCGCCATCGGGCACAGAGACGTTGAAACCTACTCCATCACCGCGGCGTGATCCGACGGCGCCGATTGCGTGCGCAGCGTGGCCTTGGTCGAGCCGATCATCAGCGCGAGCGGGATCGACACCAGGATGAAGATCATCACCAGCTGGTAGTCGTGCGAGAACGCGATGATCTGCGACTGCGCCGCCACCATCCGGTCGGCCATCGCGCGGCCGGCATCGGTGTTGAGGTTGATCATCCCGGACACGTCGGGCATCTGCAGCGCGTGGTTGAACGGATTGATCTGCTCCGACAGCTTGGCGTAGATCCGCCGCGAGCCCTCGGTGAGCTGCGCGATCACGATCGAGATGCCGACCGAGCTCGCGACGTTGCGCAGCAGCGTCAGCATCGAGGTGCCGTCGGTGCGCAGCTGGCCCGGCAGCGTCAGGAACGCGACCGTCGACAGCGGCACGAACACCAGGCCGAAGCCAAAGCCCTGGATCACGCTGACGACGATGATTTCGGTCGCCTGCGTCATGTCGGTCCAGCCGGTCATCTGGAACAGCGATGCTGCGGTCAGTCCCAGCCCGGAGATGATCAGCGTGCGCGCCTCGATATAGCGCATCAGGCGGCCGACCAGCATCATCGCAACGAACGTGCCGAAGCCGCGGCTCGCCAGCAGCAAGCCGGCGGTGATGATCGGATAGCCGACCACGTTCTGCAAGTAAGGCGAGGACAGCGCCATGGTCGAATACAGCACGAGGCCCATCACAGTCATGAACACGCAGCCGCCGAGGAAGTTCTTGTCCTTGAACAGCGCGAACTGGATGAACGGCCGGCTGGTGGTCAGCGAATGGGCGAAGAAATAGTAGAAGCCGATCGCCGAGACGATGAACTCGATCATGATCTCGTTGGATTCCAGCCAGCCAAGCTGCTCGCCACGATCGAGCGCGAGCTGCAGCGAGCCGATCGCGATCGCGAGTGCGCCGAAGCCGAACCAGTCGAAGCGCAGATTGAGGTCCTGCTTGGTCTCGTCCATGAACACCGCAAGGCCTACCACGGTGATCGCGCCGAACGGCAAATTGACGAAGAACACCCAATGCCAGGAATAGGTCTCGGTCAGCCACGCGCCCAATGACGGCCCCATGATCGGGCCCATCATCACGCCCATGCCCCAGATCGACATTGCCTTCGCCCGCTCATGCAATGCGTAGGAGTCGAGCATCACCGCCTGCGACAGCGGCACCAGGGCGGCGCCGAACACGCCCTGCAACAGGCGGAACAGGACCATCTGGTTGATGTCCTGCGCCAGGCCGCACAGCACGGATGCAATGGTGAAGCCGGCCGAGCAGATGATGAAGATGCGCTTGCGGCCATAGCGGTTGGCGATCCAGCCCACCGGCGCGGTCATGATCGCAGCGGCGACGATGTAGGAGGTCAAGACCCAGTTGATCTGGTCCTGCGAGGCCGACAGCGAGCCCTGCATATAGGGCAGCGCGACGTTGGCGATCGTGGTGTCGAGCGCCTGCATGATCGTCGCGGTCATTGCGCAGATCGTCACCATGTTCCGGCGCATGCCGGGCACGGCGGATGGTGACGGTGCATTCATTCGCGTCTTAGTCCTGGTGATCCGGGTGCGCCGAGGCCGAGCCCAGCCCGAGCAGGCCGGCCAGCGAGCGGCGGTGGTTGGTGTCGATCGTGGCGTAGACGCTCATGCCGGCCTTCAGCTTCTTCACGAACGGATCGTTCTCGTCGAAATAGATCCGCACCGGCACGCGCTGCACCACCTTGACGAAATTGCCGGTGGCGTTCTGCGGCGGCAGGATCGCGAACTGCGCGCCAGTGCCGGGCGACAGCGAGCCGATCTTGCCCTTGAACTGATGGTTCGGGAACGCGTCCACATCGAGCTCGACCGGCTGGCCGACTGCGACATAGGTGAAGTCGCTTTCCTTCGGATTGGCGTCGACCCAGGGATGGTCGACGTCGATTACCGAGAACACTGGTGCGCCGGCGGTGACGAAGCGGCCGAGCTGGATCTGGTCGACCTGGGTCGCGACGCCGTCCATCGGCGCGCGCAGCACGGTGTGATCGAGGTTGCGCTGGGCGTCGTCGAGCTTGGCCTTGGCCTGGGCATACGGGGGGAACTGCTCGATCGGCAGGTCGACATCACCGAGCAGCTGCGTCTTGTCCTTCGAAATCTGCTGCTTGATGTATTGCGCCAGGCTCTCGGCGGTCACCTGCGCGTTGGCGGCGTTGTCGAGGTCGAGCTGCGAGCCGAAATTCTGCTTGGCAAGCGTCGACTTGCGCTCGACGTCGCGCTTCTTCAGTTCGACGCTCTGCTGGGCGAAGTCCAGCATCCTGGTGTTGATCTTGATGTTGTCGACCAGCGTGTCATAGGTGGTTTTGGTCTGGTCGAGCGCGGCCTTGGCCTGCGCGACCGCGAGGCGGAACGGCACCGGATCGATCTCGAACAGCTCGTCGCCCTTCTTGACGTGCTGGCCTTCCTTGACGACGATCTTGTCGATCTTGCCGGAGATTTCCGGGGTGATCAGCACCTTCTGCGCGCCGACATAGGCGTCGTCGGTGCCGACATAGCGGCCGCCATTGAGATAGAACACGATGCCGCCGATCGCGGCTACGGTCGGCAGCACGACGAGCAGCAGCATGCGGCGATAGCGCCGCAGGCCGGCCATCAGGCGGCGGCGCGGCGCGCGGCTGGCTTTTCCTGCCGGCGCGGGCTCGCCCGGATTGCTCTTCTGCTCGGGAGCCAGCTTGAGGACGGGTTCAGCCATAGCGCTGTTCCTTTCGGGAGGGCTCGCCGGCTGGGCTTTGGATGGCATCGCGAACGTTTTCCTTGATCGATTCCAGTTGAGTGAGCAGGCGATGCGCGTCGGCCGGGCTGATGCCCTCGAGCGCGGTCGCGGTGATTTCGGAACGGAGGCCGGCGAGCTTGCCGAGCAGCGGGCGGGCGGCCTTCTTCAGATAGAGGCGGTTGACGCGGCGGTCGGTCTCGTCGCTGCGGCGTTCGATCCAGCCATTGTCGCAGAGCTTGTCGATCAGCCGCGTCAATGTGATCGGCTGCATCTCGAGCAGCTCGGCGAGCTCGGTCTGCTTCAATCCCTCCTGGCGTTCCACCTTGGACAGGACGGCCCATTGCGCGCGGGTGATGCCGTAGCGCGCGGCCTCCTTGTCGGCATAGACGCGGATCAGGCGGAACAATTCGCCCAGCGTAAACATGAACTCCGTGTCCACGGAACCGCGCATCGATCCTACCTCCATAAGCTTGGCATATAATAAGCTTGCTTATGATTTCTGCACGTCGGGTTAACGGAGGGCTGCTCCGCATTGCGGGCATGGCTGCATGGCGGCGGGGTATTGGGTGGGCCGGGCTATGGGATCGGGCGCGAAAATGCTACATATCGGGCAATGAGCCTGGCCAAGCCGACATTTCCCGCCCCCGACCACGATCATGGCCGTTGCGCCGCCGACGCGATGGCGCATGCCGAGCAGGTGTGTGCGCGCCGCGGCCAGAAATTCACCCCGATCCGGCGTCAGGTGCTGCAGGCGCTGCTGTCGAGCCATCGTCCGCTCGGCGCCTATGAGGTGATCGACGAGCTGGCCAAGACGATGCCGCGGCCGGCACCGATTACCGTCTATCGCGCGCTCGACTTCCTGATGGAGAACGGCCTCGTCCACCGCATCGAGAGCCGCAACGCCTTCCTCGCCTGCGCCCACGACCATGACGAGGCCTCGATGGTGGCGTTCCTGATCTGCGACCATTGCGGCTCGGTCGGCGAGATTCCCGCCGCCCCCGTCGCGCAAAGCCTGACCGCGGCGGCACGGGCCTCGGGGTTCATCCCGAAGCTCTCCGTGGTCGAGATCGCCGGCACCTGCGCGCATTGCCAGAAATGATTGTCTTCCCCCGTCATTGCGAGGAGCGAAGCGACGAAGCAATCCATGCTTCGGCAAGTGGCGAAATGGATTGCTTCGCTCCGCTCGCAATGACGGTTCCAGCGACGCGCGAATACTGACAACAACGCGGCAGCAAGCCGGCCCGCGAGGAAACATGTCGACCCAAGCGATCACAGCCCACGTCACGAGGCCCGTCAGCATCGGCCACGGGCTGCCGCCCGGCGCCATCGCGGTGATGCTGATGCTGTGCGTGAGCTGGGGTTTCAACCAGCTCGCGGTCAAGCTGGCGCTGCCCGACGTGCCGCCGATGCTGCAGGCGATGATCCGGTCCGCCGGCGCGCTGCCGGTGATGCTGATTGTCGGTCATCTGCGCGGTGTGAAGTTCTTCGAACGCGACGGCACGCTGGTCCCCGGCATCATCGCAGGCCTGATGTTCGGCTGCGAGTTCGTGCTGATCTTCACCGGCCTCGTCTTCACCTCGGCCTCGCGCGCGTCGGTGTTCCTCTACACCGCGCCGTTCTTCGTCGCGCTCGGCTCGCACCAGTTCCTCGGCGAGCGCCTCTCCACCGTGCAATGGAGCGGCCTTGCGCTGAGCTTTGCCGGCGTCGCGCTCGCGATCGGCGTGCCGCAACCCAATGTCGACGCCAAGGTACTGCTCGGCGATCTCATGGTGGTCGGCGGCGGCGCGCTGTGGGCGGCGACCACGCTGGTTGCCAAGGGCACGCGCCTGCGCAACGCCGCGCCGGAAAAGGCGCTCGGCTACCAGGTCGCGATCTCGATCCCGATCCTCGGCTTCGCCGCCTGGATCGCCGGCGAGCGCATCGCGCATGTGCCGAGCGCGCTGTCGCTCTCGCTGCTCGCCTATCAGGCGGTCTGGGTGGTGGGCTGCACTTTCGTGATCTGGTTTGCGATGGTGAAGACCTATTCGGCCAGCAAGCTGTCGGCCTTCACCTTCATCACGCCGCTGTTCGGCGTCGTCGCGGCGTATTTCATCATGCACGACACGCTGACGCCGGTGTTCGGCGTCGCCGCGCTGCTCGTGATCGCCGGGCTCTATCTCGTCAACAAGCCCGACCCGAAGGTGACGCCGGACCCGAACGTGCCGGCGTGACCACCCGTCATTCCGGGGCTCGCGAAGCGAGAGCCCGGAATCCATTGGACCGCATAACGCGCGGACGAATGGATTCCGGGCTCGTGCTTCGCACGCCCCGGAATGACGGATGGAGCGATGTGCGCTTCGCCAGGACGACGAAGGAGGAGGCATGGCGCCCCGTCCACTACCCCCTCTCGATCGGCAATTCCGCATCCTTCGCCCATTCGCCCATCGAGCCGTCATAGAGCGTGAGATTGTCGTAGCCGAGCCGATGCAGCTGGAACAGGTCGATGGTGGCGGAGATGCCGCCGCCGCAATAGGCGACGATGCGCTTGTCTTTCGTGATGCCTTGGGCAGCGAAGGTCGCCTCGGCTTCCTCAAGCGGCACGAACGTCTTGTCCTTCGGATCGATCAGGCTTGCCGCCGGCACGCTGACGCTGCCGGGGATGCGGCCCGGCCTGCCGTAACGGCTCGGCTCCAGCCCCTTGTAGAATTGCGGGCCGAGCGCGTTGACAATGACGGTGTCGGCTTCGGTGGTGGCGGCGAGCACGTCATGCTTGTCGACGAACATGCCCTGCTTCGGCCGCGCCGCAAACGCGGCCTGCGGATATCCGCCGGCAAGCCCGGTCTCGATGTCGCGGCCCTCGGCGGTCCATTTGTCGATGCCGCCGTCGAGCACGGCGGCGCCCTCGAAGCCGAGCGAGCGCAGCATCCACCAGAATCGCGTCGCCCACATCGCGGTGCCGATCGAATACAGCACCACGCGGCTGCCGGCCGAGATGCCGTGGCGGCCGAACGCGGCCTCGAGCTGAGCTCGCGGCGGCATCATGAAGCGCAGGTCGGTATGGGCGTCGGAGAATTCGGCCTGCAAATCGAGGAAATTCGCGCCCGGAATATGCCCGGCCTCGAAGGTCTGGCGGCCCGAGACCACGACATAGGGAATATTGCTGCCGGCGGGGGCCGGCTCCAGATAGGTGGTGCAGTCGAACAGCCGCAGATCGGGCCGGGTCAGGATCTCGGCAAGTTCCGCCGTGCTGATCAGTTCGCTATGATCGGCCATGTCACGTCCTCCCGGCATGTCTTAACGGGATGCTAAGATGCGCCGGATCACATGAAAAGCTGTCACTTTGCCCTTTGATTCACCCCAATTCGGCCCAATATAGCTGTCCATGCAGGACGCCGCTGCATGGCTTGCGTTTGGCCTCAATCGGCGCCATAAGCTGTTGAATTCACTCCGAAACATGATCGTTCGGCCCGACTTGTGCGCGGCCCATCGCCCCCTTGGTGAATGTCACCAAAACCTGATATTCGAGACGCCATGAACAAGCCCGAGATTTTGCCGCAAGACGACGTCGCCGGCCCCGCGCCGCGGCACCACACCACGCAGGTCATGGTCGGCAATGTCGCCGTCGGCGGCGGTGCGCCGATCGTCGTGCAGTCGATGACCAACACCGACACCGCCGACGTCGATGGCACCATCGCCCAGGTCGCCGCGCTCTCGCGTGCCGGCTCCGAGATGGTGCGCATCACCGTCGACCGCGAGGAAGCCGCTGCTGCCGTGCCGCACATCCGCGACGGCCTGCGCAAGCGCGGCATCACCACGCCCCTGATCGGTGACTTCCACTATATCGGCCACAAGCTGCTCGCCGAATATCCGGCCTGCGCCGAGGCGCTCGACAAGTACCGCATCAATCCCGGCAATGTCGGCTTCAAGAACAAGCGCGACGCCCAGTTCGCCGACATCATCGAGATCGCCAACAAGAACAACAAGCCGGTGCGCATCGGCGCCAATTGGGGCTCGCTCGACCAGGAGCTGCTGACCAAGCTGATGGACGAGAACACGGCCTCGCCGAATCCGCGCGATGCCCGCGCGGTGACGCGTGAAGCGATGGTGCAGTCGGCGCTGCTGTCGGCCGCCCGTGCCCAAGAGCTCGGCATGCCCAAGAACAGGATGATCCTGTCGGCGAAGGTTTCCGCCGTGCAGGACCTGATCGCGGTCTATCAGGAGCTGGCGCGCCGTTCGGATTACGCGATCCATCTCGGCCTCACCGAGGCCGGCATGGGCTCGAAGGGCATCGTGGCGTCCTCGGCCGCGCTCGGCATCCTCTTGCAGCAGGGCATCGGCGACACCATCCGCATCTCGCTGACGCCGGAGCCCGGCGGCGACCGCACGCTGGAAGTGCAGGTCGCGCAGGAATTGCTGCAGACCATGGGCTTCCGCACCTTCGTGCCGCTGGTTGCGGCCTGCCCCGGCTGCGGCCGTACCACCTCGACCACGTTCCAGGAGTTGGCGCGCTCGATCCAGGATTTCATCCGCGACGAGATGCCGGCCTGGAAGACCAAATATCCCGGCGTCGAGCAGCTCAACGTCGCGGTCATGGGCTGCATCGTCAACGGCCCTGGCGAATCCAAGCACGCCAATATCGGCATCTCGCTGCCCGGCACCGGCGAAGCACCGGCCGCGCCCGTGTTCGTCGACGGCAAGAAGTTCCGCACCCTGCGTGGCCCCGGCATCGCCGCCGACTTCAAGGCACTGGTGATCGACTACATCGACCAGAAGTACGGCAACGGCGCCAAGCTGCCGGAGACGGTGGGCGCCGCGGAATAAACCTGATGTGGCCGTAGCCCGGATGGAGCGTCAGCGAAATCCGGGACGCCGCTGCCATCCATGGGAGGCACCCGGATTGCGCTTCGCTGCATCCGGGCTACGATGGTCAAAACAAGAACCATCGGGAGAACACCCATGAGCTCGCTGTCCGGCAAGCAAGGTCCGCGCTACCGCCACCTCGCCGACCAATCCGAGCCCTATGAGACCATCGGCGTCGAGAAGCTGACGCCGATCATCGGCGCGGAAATCTCCGGCGTCGATATCGGCAAGCTGATCTCCGACGATGCGCGCTCCAACCGCCAGATGGACGAGATCCATCGCGCGCTCGCCGAAAACCTCGTCATCTTCTTCCGCGACCAGCATATCACCCCGCAACAGCATCTCGCCTTCGGCCGCAAGTTCGGCGAGCTGCATGTGCATCCGGCCGCGCCCAATGAGGGCGACCCGGCGCTGATGAAGATCTATGCCGACAAGGATAGCCCACGCGCCAATGGCGAGGGCTGGCACACCGACGTGTCCTGCGATCTCGAACCGCCGATGGGCTCGATCCTCTACATCAAGCAGTGCCCGCCGCGCGGCGGCGACACGCTGTTCGCCAACATGTACGCCGCCTATGAGGCGCTGTCGGATCGCATGAAGGCCTATCTCGACGGGCTGACCGCACTGCATGACGGCGAGCAGACTTATCGCGGGCTGTATGCCAACTACGGCGTTGCCGACAAGCGGGAATATCCCCGCGCCGAGCATCCGGTGGTGCGCACCCATCCGGTGACGGGGAAGAAATCGCTCTACGTCAATCGCGGCTTCACCCGCTTCATCGTCGGTATTCCCCGCGACGAGAGCGACGCCATGCTGGCCTATCTCTACCAGCATGCCGAGAACCCGCTGTTCCAGTGCCGCTTCCGCTGGACCGAGAACGCGATCGCATTCTGGGACAATCGCTGTGCCCAGCACCGCGCGATGTGGGATTACTGGCCGCACACCCGCTCCGGCACCCGCGTGACGGTGAAGGGTGAACGGCCGGTGTGAGGACAGCGCTCGCCTGACGCCGTCGTGCCCCGCCGTGCCGTTTCAGCGTCGTCCACAACGCTGCGCACTGAACGGGGGTAACCCTTGCGGGTCATAGTATCCGTGAGCCGGTGAGCCCTATGATGCCGCATCAGAATGGGCAATATCACCATGCGGCAGGTGATAGTGGACGCGCGCGGCCATGAGAACATCGTCGTTCGCGACGATGGCAGGAACTCAAGCTGTGAAGTGACCGGCTCGCGCGTCAAATCGGGTCCAGCGCCATCTGCTCCGAGGACGATGCGCCGGGCAGTTCCCGTATGGTTCGCAACAACTCTTGCCGCGATGTGTCTCTCGGATCCGCCGGGTTCCGGCAGCGCGCAGGCGCAGTCCAATGGCGTCGCTGCGAGTTCCCCGCAACTTGCGCAAGCAAAAGCAAAGCCCGCCGGTGACGCCGGCAAAGCCAAGGAACAGTCGCAAGCTGCCGATGCGCTCGCCCGCGAACTTGTGGCGGCACAGAAAGAGATTGAATCGCTGCAGGGCTTGCTGACCAAGGAACGCGAAAATTCTACTCGGGTCGAGAATGATCTGCGGAGCGAAGCCGACAAACTGAGAAAGTCGCTGCAGGACATGCCGCAAGGCAGCACGGCGGACTTGCAGAAAGCGCTGGGGCAGGAGCATGAGCGGGCCGTGCAGTTGGAGCAGAACCTCGCGGCGGCTCGGCGTGACGTGGAAGCGCAATCAGCCGCGGCGGCCAAGGCGAGCGACGAATTGGCCAAGCTGAGGCCGGCAACGGAAGAACTGCGCCGATCGATGCAGCGGGAGCGCGAGCGGGGCGATGTCCTGGCGCAAGATCTCTCGACTGCGCGCAACAAGGTCTACACATACGAAGCCCAGGCAACCAAAGCCAGCGCCGAAGCGGCGCGTCTGAAGGTGGCCCCGCAGGGCGGCGTGGCGGACTTGCAGAAGTCGCTGGTGCAGGAGCGGGAGCGGGCCGCGGGACTGGAGAAGGACCTTGCGGCAGCCCGTCGTGCCGTTGAAGCGCAAACCGCGCTGGCGACCAAGGCCAGTGATGAGGCGGCGCGGCTGAGGGCGACCTCGCAAAACGGCGCTGCGGACTTGCAGAAGTCGCTGGTGCAGGAGCGGGAGCGGACCGCGGGACTCGAGAAGGACCTTGCGGCAGCCCGTCGTGCCGTTGAAGCGCAAACCGCGCTGGCGACCAAGGCCAGTGATGAGGCGGCGCGGCTGAGGGCGACCTCGCAAAACGGCGCGGCTGACTTGCAGAGGTCGATGGAGAAGGAGCGCGAGCGCGCCGCGGGGCTGGAGAAGGACCTTGCGGCAGCTCGTCGTAACGTTGAAACGCAGACCGCGCTGGCGGCCAAGGCCAGCGATGAGGCGGCGCGGCTGAAGAAGGCCTCCGAAAGCGGCGCGGCGGACTTGCAGAGGTCGCTGGCGCAGGAGCGCGAGCGCGCCGCGGGGCTGGAGAAGGACCTTGCGGCAGCTCGTCGTAACGTTGAAACGCAGACCGCGCTGGCGGCCAAGGCCAGCGATGAGGCTGCGCGGCTGAAGAAGGCCTCCGAAAACGGCGCGGCGGACTTGCAGAGTTCGATGGAGAAGGAGCGTGAGCGCGCCGCGGGACTGGAGAAGGATCTTGCGGCGGCTCGTCGTAACGTTGAAACGCAGACCGCGCTGGCAGCCAAGGCGAGCGATGAGGCGGCTCGGCTGAAGAAAGCCTCCGAAAGCGGCGCAACAGACTTGCAGAAGTCGCTGGCGCAGGAGCGTGAGCGGGCTGCGGGGTTGGAGAAGGACCTTGCGGCGGCCCGTCGTGACGTTGAAACGCAAACCGCGCTGGCGGCCAAGGCCGGTGACGAGGCGACTCGGCTGAAGGGGACCTCGCAAAGCGGCGCGGCGGACTTGCAGAAGTCGCTGGCGGAGGAGCACGAGCGGGCTACGCGGTTGGAGCAGGACCTCGCGGCGGCCCGTCGTGAGGTGGAAACGCAAGCTGCGCTGGCAGCCAAGGCCGGTGACGAAGCGGATCGGCTGAAGAAGGCCTCCGAAAACGGCGCGGCAGACTTGCAGAAGTCGCTGGCGGAGGAGCACGAGCGCGCGGCGCGGTTGGAGCTGGACCTGGCGGCGGCTCGTCGTGACATGGAAGCGCAATCAGCGGCGACAGCCAAGGCGAGCGACGAACTGGCCAAGTTGAGGTTGGCAACGGACGCTGGCGCCGCGGACCAGCGCCAATCGATGCAGAAGGAGCACGAGAGGAGCGACGCTCTGGCGCAGGATCTGGCGACGGCGCGCAGCAAAATCTACGCCTACGAGGCTCAGGCGGCCAAGGCCCGCGACGAAGCCGTGCAGCACCAGCAGGCGGAGCCAAGCGATACCGCCGAGTTACGCCAATCACTCCAGCGCGAGCAGCAGCGGGCCGAACAACTGGCGCGTGATCTTGCAGCAAAGAGCCGCGAACTCGATACCCAGGCCGAGCAGGCGGCCGCAGCGAACGCGCAAGCCGCCACGGCGCAGCAGGCCGCGGAGCAATCCGTGGCCGAGCTGCGCAGTCTGCTGCAGAGCGAACGTGGCAGGGCCGAGCAGTTGGAGCGGGATCTTGCCTCGGCGCGCCGCGACGTCAGTGCGCCCGCCGCGAAAGTGCCGCCCGTCGCATCTCAAGTCGCCACCACCGGCAGCGTCGGCAAGTCCATGCAGGACGAGCCGGCGGGCGCGGCGGTGGGATCGATCGAGGACCGCGCTGCCGCGCCGCGAACGGCGGGCAATGCCGTGGTCCCGCCTGACGACGGTGCCCAGGAGGCGAGACTGATGGCGCGGGCGCGCTTGTTGCTGGAACAGGGCGATATCGGTGCTGCGCGGATCGTGCTGGAACGCGTCGCCGAGACCGGCAGCGCCCAGGCAAGCTTCGCGCTCGCGGAAACCTACGATCCGCAGACCCTGACGAGCTGGGGGACGTATGGCACGCGCGGCGATGCGGCCAAGGCACGCGACCTCTACGCGAAGGCCGAGGCGGGTGGAATCAAGGAAGCAAAGGCGCGCTTCGAAGCGCTGCGTTGATCGAACGATCGCAGCGAGAACGAACGCGCCGATGTCTGTTGTGCAAAGGAGCTGATCGATGAAAGGGTCTGTTGGATTGCGCCCGCTGTTCCTGCTTGCGGCCCTGGTGTCGTTGCTCCCGGCGCTGCAGCTGTCCCCGGCCGATGCACGGCCGCAACGTGGTCAGCCTCACAAGGCGCACCTGATCCGGGCCGAATCGCCGCAGCCGAGGCCGGAAGCCCTGGCCATGAATGCCTGGACCGTGGGCCTCGCCGGCGGCCTGCTCGAGGGCGCGCCGATCCGCCTCGCAGCGGAGATGGCCCGCGTGGTCGACGACGGCGACAATCTGCATGTTCTGCCTGTGGTGACGCGTGGGCCCGTGGAGAACCTGAACGCGCTGCTGTATCTGCGCGGCATCGACGCGGCAATCATCAATTCCGACGCACTCGAGGAATACAAGAGCCAGGTGCCGGACATCCAGCGCCGGATCACCTATGTCCTCAATCTGTTTCCGTCCGAGCTGCATATCTTCGTTCGGCCCGAGATCCAGAGTCTGGCTGACCTCGCCGGCAAGAAGGTGAACTTCAACAGCCAGGGTACCGCTGCGGCCTATTCGGGCCCGCTGATCTTCAGCCGCCTCGGCATCGATATCGAGAAGACGTTCATTCCGCACCAGATCGCGCTCGAGCAGATGCGGAAAGGCGAAATGGCGGCCGTCGTGTTCATCACCTCGAAGCCGGTCGATGCATTCGTGAAGGGCCGATTTGAACCCGGCTTCAAGTTCCTGCCGGTCCCGTATGACAGCAAGTTCGAGGACTATTATCTGCCCGCGGCGCTCGATGCCGCGGATTACCCGAACCTGATCAAGCAGGGTGATCGCGTGGCCACGATATCGGTGCCGACCGTGCTGGTTGCCTTCAATTGGCCGGCCACCAGCAACCGTTTCGAGCGCGTTGCCCGGTTCGTCGATACCCTGTTCTCCCGCATCGACAAGCTGCAGGGGCCGGGCTTCGACCCGAAGTGGAAATCGATCAACCTCGGAGCGACGGTGCCGGGTCTCGCGCGCTTCCCCGCCGCGCAGGCCTGGCTCGATCGCCAGGCGCGCACCACACGGGCATCGCAATGAGCAAACTTGCCGCCCCGCTCGTTGCTGCAATCGCCGTGATCGACGGCATTGCCCTGGCGCAAGGGGTGGAAGATCCCATGGCACAGTTTCGCGCCTGCTCCCAGCTCGGACATGACGCACGTCTGGAGTGTCTCGACAAGCTGTCGCGCGCCCCCGCGCCAGCCCGCCGCGATGCGTCGAAAGCCGACAATTGGATGGTCAGCGAGACGACGTCTCCCGTCGATTATTCACCGATCGCCACCGCGACGACATCAGCGGATGCCGGTTCGGCGGAAGCGTCGATGAAGCTGTCGATCCGGTGCCGGGGCGGCCGGACCGAACTGTCATTCGCGGGACCCGCGATCTCGGGCCGGAGCGATGGCTATGCGATTTCGTATCGCATCAATGACGGCAAGCCCGTGCAGGTCGCGGCAGCCGCGCCAGCGTCCGGCTCCGGCGTCGCGGTCGCGGGCGATGTCGCACGCCTGGTGCAATCGCTTCCCGATGGCGCGGTCCTTGTCGTCCACCTCGCATCCGGTGCCGGGGCTGCCCATGACGCAACATTCTCGCTCGCGGGATTGGACGCGATGCGCGCGCGGATGGCCACGGTCTGCAAATGGCCGCTCGCGGTCGCTAGGCCTCGCAATTGACAAGGCTCAGCAATTGAAAATGTATTCGCCGATTTTTGGAGATGGAGATACCCGATGTTCAGTTTTCAATCTGCCGTGAAATTCGTTGCGATGAGCGCCGCCGCTGTGCTGGCTTCCACGTCCTTGGCGTCGGCACAGCAAGGTGGCAAATACTGGGTGCCGAACGCGCAGACCGCAACATACCAGGCGAGCGACGTTCAGAAATCCGACAAGTCGCGAGCTACGGCCGAAAAACGCAAGCGTGCCGCATTCGCGCGCATGCACGATCCGGCGCCGCCGAAAGGCAAGGAGCATCACCTGGTCTTGCAGATCAACAGCAATGACCCTGCCGCCATGAATCTCACGCTCAACAACGCGGCGAACGTGAGCGAATATTACAAGGGCCTCGGCGAAAGGGTGAAGATCGAGGTGGTGACGTTCGGCCCGGGCCTGCACATGCTGCGCGAGGACACCTCGCCGGTGAAGGCCCGCATCGAGGAAATGGCCCTCAGTACGCCCGAGGTGTCATTCAAGGCCTGCGGCAACACCCAGGAGAAAATGCAGAAGGCCGAGAACAAGTCGATCCCGATCATCAAGCAGGCGGAAGTGGTGAAGTCCGGCGTCGTGCGGGTGATGGAACTGCAGGAGAAGGGCTGGGCCTACGTGAAGCCGTGAGCTGAAGGGCCAGCTTGCACTGAACACGCCTGAGCGGGTGCGGATCGGAAATCGGCTTCGCCGGCCGGCGCTGCCCGGCCGGGCCGGCAATCGCATTGACGCCGCGCATCAGCTCCGCCAAGCTCCGGGAAAATCAAAAACAGCCCCGGGGAGGCCGCCATGCTCCGCGCCGAAGACAACAAGTTCCTCACCGAGTCGAGTGCGGGAACGGGGATGGGCGAGTTGCTGCGCCGGTTCTGGATTCCGGTGCTGCTGTCGGAAGAGCTGCCCGAGCCGGACAGCGACCCGAAGAAGATCGTGGTGATGGGCGAGGAGCTGCTCGCCTTCCGCGACACGCGGGGCGTGGTCGGCCTCATCGACCCATACTGTCCGCATCGCGGCGCCAATCTCTGGCTCGGCCGCAACGAGGAATGCGGCATCCGCTGCGTCTATCACGGCTGGAAGTTCGACACCGACGGCCGCTGCGTCGACATGCCGACCTCCTATCCCGACCTCAACGCCAAAAACCTGATCCGGATCAAGTCCTATCCGGTGCGCGAATGGGGCGACATGATCTGGGCCTATATGGGGCCGGCCGATCAGATGCCCGAACTGCCGGCGCTGGAGATGGCGCTGCTGCCGGCCTCGCATCGCTTCGTCACCAAGAAGTGGCAGGACTGCAACTGGGTGCAGGCGGTGGAGGGCTCGATCGACACCGCGCATTTCACCTTCGCGCATCTCTCCTTCGAGAAGGAGGAGAACGAGATCCTCGACATCAAGAAGCATTTCGTCAATCCGCTGACGCGGGTCGCGACCGACCACATGCGCTGGATCGCGGAGGACCCGCGCCCGGTCATCAAGATCAATCCGCATCAGGCAGGGTTGACGGTGGCGGGCGGGCGGCTCACGGGCAGCGACAACATCTATTGGCGGATCGCCCAGTTCCTGATGCCGTTCCACAGCTACGCGCCGAGCTCGATGCCGGGCGAGAACATGTTCGGCCAGACCTTCGTGCCGGTCACCGACACCAATTGCTGGATCTACACCTATGCGTGGAATCCGGACCGGCCGCTGACCGAGGCCGAGCGCGACGGCTACGCCAACGGCAACGGCGTGATGGCCGTGGTCGACGAGAACTACGTGCCGTTGCGCAACAAGGCCAACGACTATCTGATCGACCGCAAGCTGCAGCGGACCAGGAGCTATACCGGCATCAAGGGCGTCTCCGAGCAGGACGCCGCGGTGCAGGACAGCCAGGGCCCGATCGCCGACCGCACCCGCGAGCATCTCGGCCCGACCGATCTCGGCATCCTGCACTTCCGCAAGCTGGTGATGGAGGCGGCCCGCGCGCTGCAAAACGGCGAGGCGCCGCCGCACGTTCAGCACCAGGACCGCTACACCGTGCGCTCCGGCGCCTGCGTCACCAGTAAGGCCAAGGATCTGACCGCGGTCATGATCGAACGGTTCGGCGATCCCGCAGGCTTCGTCGGCGGTCCCGGGCAGAACGCGGCTGCGGAATGATCATCGCCGTTGTCCCGGCCCCCGTGCGCAATTGCGCACTCGGCCGGGACGACGTGGGGACGGATTACCGGGCGCTACAACGGAATCCTGCGATACTCGCGGTTCGACAGGCTCGCCTCCTCCAGATCCAGATCGCGCTCGATGCGGCGCCTGGTCTCGTCGGTGATCTTGCCGTCGCGCAGCAGCATGTGGATGAACTTGCGCTCGGAGGCGATCAGCTCCCGCGTCAGCGCGGTGCCGGTGGCGGAGACGTCGTGCCTGTCGGGGTCGAGCGTATCGGGCAGCTGGTTGATGCGGATCTCGTGCCGCGAGCGCAACAGCTTGACCACCTCGTCGGACAGTTCGCGGTCGTCGGTGATCGCATCGAGCGATTTCAGCGCGGCGTTCAGCGCCTCGCGCCGCGCCGCGATCTCCTGCTCGTGCTCGGCGATGTGCTCGCTGCGGCCGTCCTTGGCGAGGCCGAGCCAGCGCACGACAGGCGGCAGGGTGAGCCCGAGCCCGACCAGCGTCACGAAGATGACGCCGAAGGCAACGAACAGGATCAGGTCGCGATAGGGGAAAGTATCGCCATTCGGCAGCGTCAGCGGCAGCGCCAGCGCCGCCGCGAGCGAGACCGCGCCGCGCACGCCGGTGAAGGCGACCACGAACACCGCCCGCCATGACGGCAGCGGATCGCGCTCGCGCATCCGCTTGCTGATCCAGCGCGGCAGATAGGTGCCGGGAAACACCCACAGGAAGCGCGCCACGATCACGATTGCCGCGACCAGCACGGTGGCGGTCAGGATGTCGTGCAGCGGGAACGCCTTCGACTTCTCGACCAGCGAGCGCATCTGGAAGCCGGTCAGGAGGAACAGCAGGCCTTCGATCAGGTAGATGATCAAATCCCAGAAGAAGATGCCTTGCAGGCGGGTCGCGGCCGAGATCAGCAGCGGTCCGTTCCAGCTCATATAGAGCCCGCAGGCGACGGTCGCGATCACGCCGCTGCCGCCGAAATGCTCGGGGATCCAGTAGGCGAGATAGGGCGTGATCAGTGACAGCGTGATCTCGACCTGCGGATCCCTGGCGCGGCGGCGGGCGCGCAGGCTGAGCCAGCCGACCGCGGTGCCGAACGCGATCTCGCCGGCGACGATCACGAAGAAGGTGCCGGTCGCCTTCGGCAGCGAGAACAGCCCGGTGGTGATGGCGGCGAGCGCGAAGCGGTAGAGGATCAGCGCGGTCGCGTCGTTGGCGAGCCCTTCGCCCTCGAGCACCACCAGGATGCGGCGGGGCAGGCCGAGCTTGCGCGCGATCGCGAGCGGCGCCACCACGTCCGGCGGCGCGACGATCGCCCCCAGCAGGAAGCCGATGCTCCAGGGCAGCCCGATCAGATAATGGGTCGCGGCCGCCACCATGAAGGCGGTGAAGATCACGCAGCCGACCGAGAGCAGGATGATCGGCCGCAGGTTGGCCTTGAACTCGCGCCAGCTCATCGCGACGCTCGCCGAATAGATCAGCGGCGGCAGCACCACCAGCAGCACGAGCTCGGGCGGCAGTTCCAGCGACGGCATGCCCGGCACGAAGGCGAGCACGATGCCGACCAGCAGCAACAGGATCGCCGGCGCGATATCGGTCCGCCGCGCCACCAGCGCGGTTCCCGCGAGCACGCCAAGCAAAGTGAGAAAAATCTGAAATTTGGCTTCCATAACGGGCTCAATTCGCCCGGAAACCAGCGTCAGTCAATGCGGTCCGGCCGGAGCCGGGCCGCGAGGGTCGTGTCACAAGGCCGTCGCGGGGATGCGGTTGGCCGCCCGGTCAGTCCCTGAGGTCGTAGCGGTAGGACTTCGAGACGATCTGCCAGCCATCGGCGAGCTTCATCGCCACCAGATAATCGGTGAAATAGCGCGGCGGCAGCTGGCAGCGCACCTTGATGAAGGCGGTGTTGTCGTCGGAGCGGTCGATGGTGACGATGAAATCCTCGCGCGGCTTGCCTTCGGCCTTGGCCGAGGTGCGCTTGCGCACCAGCGCGAGCCAATCGGGAACAGTCAGGACCTTCAGCTCGCCCTTCTCCACCCAGCGCAGATCGGCGCTCGGATGAAACGCTTCGGCGAGCTTGTCGGCATTGCTTTCGTAGAGGCCGTCGAAATAGGTTTGCACGACGCTTTCGACGCTGGATCGGTCTTGGCTCATGGGTTGGTCCTCCCGGCAGGAAATGAACGGCCGGAATGTAGCCATGAACCGCCTGATAGCGCCATGGCCGGTGGCAAAATTCCGCGTGAGGAGTACGTTGTGACCGCATCTGCAAATTCGAACGCGAATTCGAGCCATCGCATCCTGACCGGTGAATGCTTCTGCCGCGATGTGCGCTACGAGGTCGCCGACGCGTTTTCCTATGCGCTGAATTGCCACTGCTCGAATTGCCGGCGCACCACAGGATCGGCGTTCAAGCCGTTCGCAGGCATCGTCCGTGAGAAATTCGCCGTCGTGCGCGGTGCCGACGGTCTTTTGATCTACGGCGATGCGGTCACCCACGATGCGCATTGCGGGCGCTGCGGGTCGCTGCTCTATTCGCAGGTCCGCGACGGCGCCTATGTCCATGTCACGATGGGCACGCTGCGCGACGCACCGACGATCCGGCCGACCGCGCATATCTTCGTCGGCTCAAAGGCGCCGTGGTACGAGATTTCGGACGAGCTGCCGCAACATCAGGGGCATGTGACGCGAAGCGGGGAATAAACCCCTGCGGGGGCAGGTCGAGCAGCGCGAGGGCGAGCAAGTTCCGGTCACCCCGCCGATGGCGGACCCGCTGCCGGTCACTTGCGAACCGGCGGTCGCTTCCGCTGACTAACAATGAGGGCGGCACGGTCCCCGCGGGCGTGGATCGTGAGCCGCCTCACAAAGCGTAGCACTGCTTTCTGGTAGTTGGGGCTTACGTGTTAGGACATGCCGGATATTGGACGTCAGGTCCTGGAAGTGTCGCCATGAACGGGTCTGGGCTGTTGAAATTGAATCGATTGCTGTTTGCCGTCGCGGCCGTTCTGCTGGTCGTCTGCCAGCCGGCCTTCGCCGAGAAGCGCGTCGCGCTGGTGCTCGGCAATTCGGCCTACAGGAACACCGCGCCGCTGGCAAACCCGGTTAATGATGCCTCGGTGATCGCCGCGACGCTGAAGAACGCGGGCTTCGACGTGGTTGATTTCCGCAAGGACCTGCCGGCGGTCGAAACCCGCCGCGCGCTGCGCGAATTCGCCGACCTCGCCCGCGATGCCGATATCGCGCTGGTCTACTACGCCGGCCATGGCATCGAGGTGGACGGCGCCAATTACCTGATCCCGGTCGATGCCAGGCTGGAGCGCGATACCGACGTCTATGACGAGGCGTTTTCGCTCGACCGCATCCTGGTTGCGATCGAGCCGGCGCGGAAGCTGCGGCTGGTGATCCTCGATGCCTGCCGCGACAACCCGTTTGCCAAGACCATGAAACGAACCTTGGCGACCCGGGCGATCGGGCAGGGGCTCGCCAAGGTCGAGCCGACCAGCCCGAACGTGCTGATCGCCTATTCGGCGAAGGCCGGCTCCACCGCGGCCGATGGCGACGGCAAGAACAGCCCGTTCACGCTGGCGCTGTCGAAGTTCCTGCCGACCCCCGGCCTCGATGTCCGCCGCGCCTTCGGCTATGTCCGCGACGAGGTGCTGAAGACCACCAACAACCGCCAGGAGCCGTTCGTCTATGGCTCGCTCGGCGGCGAGGATGTGCCGCTGGTGCCGGCAGCAGCGAAGCCTGCGCCCGCTGCTGCCGTGCCCGCGGTACCTGCGCCGACGCCGCAATCCGAGGCGCGCCGCGACTATGAGCTGGCGCTGCAGATCGGCAACAGGAACGCGATGAACGCGTTTCTCGCCCAATATCCGACCGGCTATTATGCCAATCTCGCGCGGCTGCAGCTCGAGAAGTTCACCGCCGAGGATGCGCGCGTCGCCGCCACCGAGAAGGCGCGTCAGGCCGAGCAGGAGCGCGCCCGGCTCGCCGCCGAGGGCGCACAGAAGGCGCAGCAGGCCAAGGCCGAGGCCGACGCCAGGGCGGCCGAAGCGGCGCGTCTTGCGGCCGAGAAGGCCAAGCAGGTCGCGCAGGAGCAGGCGGCAGCGGCCGAGCAGAAGCGGCAAGCCGATGCGGCGCTCGCCGATCGAACCGCAGCAGACAAGACGGCCTCTGATCAAGCAGCAGCGCAAGCGGCGGGCGCTCCTCCGCCGGCGCCCGAGAAGACCACGACCGTGGCGGCGCTGGCGACTGGCTCACCCGAGGTCGATGTCGTCAAATCGGTGCAGACCGAATTGCGCAGGGTCGGGTGCCTGACCGGCGCCGTCGACGGCGATTGGAACGCGGCCTCGCAGCGCTCGCTGACGCTGTTCAACCGCTATGCCGGCACCAAGCTCGAGATCAAGACCGCGAACCTCGACACGCTCGACGCCATCAAGCTGAAGCAGGCGCGCGTCTGCCCGCTGGTCTGCGAGCGCGGCTACAAGGCCGATGGCGACCGCTGCACCAGGATCGTGTGCGCCGAGGGCTCGTTCCTCAACGACGACAATGAATGCGAGAAGCGCCGCGAGCGGAAGCCGGTGGCGAAGCGCGACAGCGACGAGCGTCCGTCGCGCCGTGAGCGCGACCGTGCGTTCCGTCCGGAGCGCGAGCAGGGCAAACCGCAGGTCCCATCAGCGGCAATTCCGCGCCCGCAGAAGCGTGCAAGGGCTGAGGGCGGTGGCAGCGGCCAGATCATGTGCGACGCCTATCTATGCCGACCGGTCCGGCACGGCTGCCACCTCGAGTACCGCGGCGGCGGCGGCCCCGGCCTCGGCGTCGGCAATGTCGAGGTCTGCAACTAGGCCTGATGAGGTTAGTCGGAAGCAGGCGGCGGGCACCATTTCACCTCGCCCCGCGTGCGGGGAGAGGTCGGATTGCATCGTAGATGCAATCCGGGTGAGGAGGACTCTCCACGAGCGCAGCTGTTACCGTTTGCGCGGAGACAGCCCCTCACCCCAACCCTCTAAGAGCAAGCTTCGCTTGTCTCGACCCCGTAAGAACGGGGCGAGGGAGCACAGTGCCGTCGCGGTTGCTCTGCGATCCAATCCGATCACGTGCTAGATCGCGCTCGCCGCGATGTTCACCATCAAAGCCAGCAGCGCGGTGTTGAACACGAACGAGATGATGCCGTGCACGGTCGCGGTGCGGCGGATGATCTTGTCGGTGATGCCGACGTCGGAGACCTGCGCGGTCATCCCGATCACGAACGAGAAATAGACGAAGTCCCAGTAATCGGCATCGGCATGCGCATCGCCGCTCGGAAACTGCAATCCGCCGGGCGTCTTGCCGCGATAGAACTCATGGGCGTAATGCAGCGCGAACGCGGTATGCACCGCGGTCCATGACAGCGTGATGGTGACGATTGCCACCGCCAGCCCCGCCGGGCTGCCCTTGGAGGCGCCGAGTTCGAACACGATGGCGAGCAGGCTCGCCAGCGCGCCGAACGCGGTCAGCAGCAGGATCAGGAAACGGCCATCGTCCTGCAGGATCGCGCTGCGCTTGATATGGGCGACGCCACAGCGCAGCATCATCACATAGGCGAGCACGAGATAGAGCGCGGCGAAGGCGTCCCAGCCGGCGAGCAGGCGCGTGACGAGGCGCGTCGCACCGGGGATCAACAGCGCAACGGTGATGCCGAGTGCGAGCGAGACGAAGGTGCGCGGCCGGCCCACGACGACGCGGACCGGCATCGGCAATTTGCGGAAACGAACAAGGCGGTCGTCGAACTCCTTGTTCATTTCACGTCCAGCTAGTTCTTGCGCTCGGCGACGAAGCGCGCCGCGGCACGCAGCACGTCGCCGCGCTCGCCGAACACCGACAATGCGGCATCGGCGCGCGCCAACAGGTCGCGCACGCGCTGCTTGGCGCCATCGATGCCGAGCTGGGTGACGAAGGTGGTCTTGCCGAGCGCAGCGTCAGCGCCGGCCGGCTTGCCGAGCGCGGCGGCGTCGCCCTCGACGTCGAGCAGATCGTCGGCGATCTGGAAGGCCTCGCCGAGCGCTTTGCCGTAATCGTCGAGCGCCTGGTATTCCTTTTGCGAAGCCTGGCCGAGGATCGCGCCGGCGATGCAGCCGAAGCGCAGCAGCGCGCCGGTCTTCATCTGCTGCAGGCGTGCGACGTCGACCGGCTCGCGGTCGCCGAAGCGGCCTTCGCCTGCGAGGTCGAGGATCTGGCCGCCGGCCATGCCGCCGACGCCGGAGGCGCGCGCCAGCGCGCGGGTCAGCAGCAGTCGCACCTGGGCATCCCTGTGGATCGCATCGCGGGTGATGATGTCGAAGGCGATCGTCAGCAGTGCGTCGCCGGCGAGGATTGCGGTGGCATCGTCATAGGCCTTGTGCAGGGTCGGGCGGCCGCGGCGCAGATCGGAATTGTCCATCGCCGGCAGATCGTCGTGGATCAGCGAGTAGCAGTGGATGCATTCGAGCGCAGCGCCGACCAGCAGCGCGGACTCGCGCGGAATGCCGAACACCGCGGCGCTCTCGACCGCGAGAAACGGCCGCAACCGCTTGCCGCCGCCGAGGCTCGAATAGCGCATCGCCTCGATCAGCCGCTTCGGGCGCACGATCTCGTCGTTTTCGGTCGCATCCGACAGCAGTTTCGCGAGCAGGGCTTCGGTATCCTCCGCGGTCTGGTCCAGCCGCTTGGAAAACTCTGCAGTACCGGTCGTCATTAAGAATTGCTCCAGATCGATTTTCGGCCGGACAATCGTTGATGGCACCGGCTTCGTCAATTGCTGCCCTGCGACGGATTGCGCCTTAAAAGTGCTGGAAAAACCGTGAATTATCCCTCAGACGTCTGACGGTGCCGGCCGCATCCTGGCGGGCGGGTCCCAAAATCCCCACTGGAGACGCCCTCCCCGGAAACCCCCGTTTTGCGCATCGTCCGAATTTTATTGCTGCTTTTCCTGGCCCTGCTGTTGCTGCCCTATCTGGTGACGCCGTTCTACCGCACCGGTCAGCCAGTTTCGGCCCTGATGGCATGGCGGACCCTGCGCGGGGCCCCGGTGACCCGGCATTGGATCGAGTTCGGCGCCATGTCGCCCTATTTGCCGCGGTCCGTGGTGGCCTCCGAGGACGCCCACTTCTGCAAGCATCACGGGATCGATTGGGGGGCACTGCGCGAGGCGCTCAACGATGCCGAGGACGGCGAGGCGGCGCGCGGCGGCTCCACTATCACCCAGCAGGTGGCCAAGAACCTGTTCCTGTGGCCGGGTCGCAGCGTGATCCGCAAGGGGCTGGAACTGCCGCTGGCGCTCTGGATCGATTTCGTGCTGCCCAAGCAGCGGATCCTGGAAATCTACCTCAATATCGCGGAAATGGGCCCATCCGGGCAGTTCGGCGTTGAAGCCGGGTCCCAATATGCCTTTGGCCGGTCCGCGGCAGGGCTGTCACCCCGGGAGGCAGCGCTGTTGGCGGCGATCTTGCCGAATCCGGTCAAAAGGAACGCCCGGAGCCCGGGTCCGGGGGTGCGCAGGCTGTCCGGGACCTATATGGCTCGGGCCAACACGGTGACCCACTGCTGGCGCGAAAATCGCGGCCCCTGAGGCCGATTTCGGGCGGATTTTGCGGTCTTCAGCCCTAGCTTTACGCTGGACCTTCCTCTATAAGCGCGGCCTTACCGGCATCGCAGCTGGCGCTTTGAAGCGCTGTGCGCTCGTCCCCATTTCGGACGATGCCTCCGCAACACCCCTAGAGGACACCGTCATGGCCGTTCCCAGAAGAAAAACCTCGCCGTCGCGCCGTGGCATGCGCCGTTCGGCCGATGCGATCAAGACCCCGACCTATGTCGAGGACAAGGACTCCGGCGAGCTGCGCCGTCCGCACCACCTCGACCTGAAGACCGGCATGTACAAGGGCCGCCAGGTTCTGAAGGCCAAGAAAGAGTCCTGATCGGACCTTCGGCTGTCGCGCCGCCGAGTATGATCCGGAAAAGTGTCTAGCGATTTCCGGTCAGATCACGCTCTGGTCAAAACGGCGCTGCGCCCGAATTCGGCCAACGAGTGCGGTCAAGACGGGCGCGTCCGCGGCGAAGCCGATGAGCATCGCCGCATTGCTGGTTCTTCCTGAATAAGGCGCAAGCCCCGATGGTCGGTTTTCCGCTGCTGCTCGTTCCGCTCGCGGTCTACAACATCATCGCTTTCCTGATGCCCGGCGTGTCCTTTACGGACCCGCTGATCAGGCTGACTTTGCTGTCGGGCGAAGTGTGGCAGATCACGCTCGGCGACATGCTGCTCGCCGCCGGCGTGCTGCTGTTGCTGCTCGAGGTCATCAAGGGCGCGCGCCCCGGCGCCAAATATCTCACCGATCATCTGCTGTCGCTGATCGTGTTCGGCGCGGCTGCCGCCGAATTCGTGCTCTGGCCGAAATTCGGCAACTCGACCTATTGCCTGCTCGCGCTGCTGGCGCTGGTCGATTTCATTTCCGGAATTGCGCTGCGCACCCGTCGCCGTGCGGTGGTCGCGGCACCCGCGCCGAGCGTCAGCAAGGCGCAGCCCGAGGCGCCGCAGCCCGCGCCGGCCGTGGCACCTGCGCCGCGTGTCGAGCCCGCGCCTGTCGCCACACCGGCGTCTGCTGCGCCGCCGGCGGCCGCGCCCGTTCCTCCGGCGACATCGGTCGCGGAATCCGTGCTGCTCGATCCGTCTGCGCCGAAGCCGACGGTTGCCTCGCCGGATTTACAGCCGGGCGGCCAGCCATCGTCGGACGCCCCGCAGCGCTAGACGGTTCTCGCGGGAGAGGTCATGAGCCAGCAAGCGCCCCTTCCGATCGCCGATCAGACGACCACCCAATCGATCTTCGACTGGCTCGAACGGTTCGCCGCCTGCGTCAGGGCGGTCGACTATGCCGCCGCCCGTCCGTTCTGGCATTCCGACATCATCTCGTTCGGCACCTATCAGGAGCTGATCCACGGCCGCGCGCGCTGGACCGAGATGCAATGGGACAATGTCTGGCCCCGCACCGCGGATTTCGCCTTCGATCTCGCGCACACCGAGGTGCTGGTGAGTGCCGATGGCGGCATGGCAACGGTGATCACACCCTGGACCAGCACCGGCTTCCATCCGGACGGCAGCCGCTTCGACCGGCCGGGGCGGGCCACGATCATCCTCGCGCGGCAAGCCGACGGGCACTGGCTCGGCATTCACTCCCACATGTCGCTGCGCCGCGGCGTGCCGCAGGACAGCCACGGTAACCGGCCGGTCAAGGCCCGCTGAATTGCTGCTTAGATGATTTGCCTTGTGCGCCGCGTCACGCTGCGGCGTTCGTCGACATGCGGGCCGTAAGCGCTCTGCGCGTCGGCCAATGACCCACGCCGCAGGCCGCGCGTCTGCGGTTCGTGCGCGGCGGTTGCGATCAGGTGCGCCAGAAATGAAGGGTCGCCGTGGGGCAGCGGAATCTTGGGCGCCCAATGGGTGGTCACCGCCAGCGGCACCAGAGCCGTGCTGGTCGCCCCGGCCGCGTCGGTGAACTCGCCCTCCAAGACTTCCAATTGGATTTCCGATTGATCGATATCCAGCATCGCCTGCGACCCGTTGGAGCGTCATAGTTTGGGACGTCACGTCCCTCCGCGACAACCCTCATGGCAAGGGTCATGCCCGCCATCCCCAGTTCGTTCCCGGGCAGTCCAAAACGTGGTTTCCAGATTATTTATCAACTTCTCCTAGCGTTAGATTCACCGGAACCACTATCTTGAGGGTGTGGAGAATCACCGGGCTCCGTCCCAGATCGAGACATGTTCGATGCCGCCTGTCCCGCCAGCTGCCAGCATCCTCGCCTCGCTCGGCCAGGCGACATTCGCCTGGGACCTGGCGACCGACGCGATCGCCTGGAGCGACAATGTGGCGACGGTCTTCCCGGATATCCCTGCCGGGGCACTCGCCAGCGGTGCCGAACTCGCCAAGCTGATCGAGCCATCGCGCGGCATTCGCGCGGATGCGCTCGGCCAGTCGGCGCCGGTGCAGAGCGGGGAGGGCGTGCCCTACCGGATCGAATATGGCGTGCGCGCCGTCACCTCGGCGCCGGTGATCTGGATCGAGGAGACCGGCTGCTGGTTTGCCGGCGCTGACGGTAAGCCGGCGCGCGTGCAGGGCGTCGTCCGCGTCAACAATGAACGCCACGCCCGCGACGAGCAGCTCTTGAAACTGTCGCGGCACGATCCGCTGACCAACGAGCTCAACCGCACCCATCTGGTGGCCTCGCTCGCCGAAGCGATCGAGGAGTGCGCGCGCTTCCGCACCTCCTGCGCCTTCATGCTGATCGGCATCGATCATCTGGCGCGGGTCAACGATGCCTTCGGTTTCGATGTCGCCGACGCGGTCATCGCCGAGGTCGCGAAGCGGATCCGCGCGCGGCTGCGCAGCGGCGACATGCTCGGCCGCTTCTCCGGCAACAAGTTCGGCCTGATCCTGCGCAACTGCACCGTCGACGACACCAACGTCGCGGCCGAGCGCTTCCTCGCCGCGGTGCGCGACGAGGTGGTGCCGACCAAGTCCGGCCCGGTATCGGTGACGGCATCGATCGGTGCCGTCACCATCCCGCGCCATGCGAGGTCGGCGGAGGAGGCGGTCAATCGCGCCCAGGAGACGCTGGACGCGGCCAAGAGCCGCCGTGCCGGAACGTTCGCGCTGTGGAAGCCGAATGTCGAGCGCGATGCGCAGCGCCGCGTCAACATCCGCGTCACCGACGAGATCGTCACCGCGCTGAACGAGCGCCGCATCGTGATCGGCTTCGAGCCGGTGGTCGATGCGCGCCTGCGGCAGCCTGCGTTCTACGAGTGCCTGGTCCGCATGGAGCAGGACGACGGCCGCGCGCTGCTGGCCCCCGATATCGTGCCGGTCGCCGAGCGGCTCGGCCTGATCCGGCTGGTCGATCACCGCGTGCTGGAGCTTGCGATCGCCGAGCTCGCCGCAGCGCCGGGCGTGCAGCTCAGCCTCAACATCTCGCCCGACACCACGATGGATCCGGACTGGTGGGCGACCATCGAATCCCTGATGCGCGCGCATCCCGGCGTCGGCGAGCGGTTGATCGTCGAGATCACCGAGACGGTCGCGATCCAGGATATCGACGATGTCCGCGGCTTCGTCACGCGGCTGAAGAATTTCGGCAGCCGGATCGCGATCGACGATTTCGGCGCCGGCTACACCTCGTTCCGCAATCTGCGCAAGCTCGGCGTCGATATTGTGAAAATCGACGGCGCCTTCGTCCAGAACATCGTGCGCTCGGCCGACGATCGCGCCTTCGTGCAGACGCTGATCGATCTCGCGCGCCGCCTCGAGATCAAGACGGTCGCGGAATGGGTGCAGGACGAGGAAGCTGCCGTGATGCTGCGCGAATGGGGCTGCGACTTCATCCAGGGCCGCCTGATCGGCCTCGCCTCGCCGGACCGGCCGTGGAACGTGCCGGCGGAGAAGACCGTGCCGGCTGCGGGTTAGGTCGGCCGGTCACTCCAAGACCCGTCATCCCCGCGCAAAGGCTCCGCCTTTGTCGCTGGAGGAGCGCGAAGCGCGTCTCGAAGGATGCACGGCCCGGCAGGTGGCCGTCGACCCTTCGAGACGGCCGCTGCGCAGCCTCCTCAGGGTGACGGACACAAAGCTGAACGCACCGCGCGGAAGCGGAAACTCTACTCGTCCTTCTTCGCCGGCTGCGACATGCGCTCGAGGCGCTCCTGCATGTCCTTCATCTGGCGGCGCAGGTCGTCGATGTTGCCGTCGTCAGGCGCGGGCTCCGGCACCTTCTCGGCCTCAGTGCCGCCGCGCTGCGGCACGAACGGCTTGAACATCGAGAAGGTCTGCTGGAACAGCTCCATGTTGCGGCGGACCTGCTCTTCCAGCGGCGCAAACGGCGTCCCGCTCAGCGCGCCCGCGATCTGCTTGCGGAACTTCTCCTGCTCCTTGGTCAGCGTCTCGATCGACTGTTCGAGATATTTCGGCACCACCATCTGCATGCTGTCGCCATAGAAGCGGATCAGCTGGCGCAGGAAGGTGGTCGGCAGCAGGTTCTGCCCGGCCTTGTTCTCCTGCTCGAAGATGATTTGCGCGAGCACGGAGCGGGTAATGTCGTCGCCGGTCTTGGCGTCATAGACGAGGAAATCCTCGCCCTCCTTCACCATCGCCGCGAGATCCTCGAGCGTCACATAGGTGCTCGTACCGGTATTATAGAGCCGCCGGTTCGCGTATTTCTTGATCGTGGTCGGATGTTCAGATTTTGCCATGGGCTCTCACTTCAACACCGAAGAACCTGGAACCCCGACGGCATCGCCGCAGGGCTAAATGCAACGCATCGCAGCAAAGGTAAGCATTTTCAAAGCCGCTCGGCTACCGTTTTGTGCTTTGCGGTTAATTCCAAAGCATAGGATTTGCTCAGGAATGTGCCAAGGGCGTCGTTTTGAGTGCGTCGCGGCGCGATTTGCGCGACAGTTCGATTGACATGGCTCGATGAGCTTTACAGGATGGGCATTAAGAGACAGGCCCGCCAAACTGGCCGCCCGCCGTCGAGAAACCCAGCTACAACCCATAGGAGATGTCCATGTCAGACGATGTCGTCATCGTCAGCGCCGCCCGCACCCCCGTCGGTAGCTTCAACGGCGCCTTCGCCACCACGCCGGCCCACGACCTCGGTGCGATCGCCATCAAGGCGGCGCTGGAGCGTGCCGGCGTCGAGGGTGGCCAGGTCTCCGAAGTCATCATGGGCCAGATCCTCACCGCGGCGCAGGGCCAGAACCCGGCCCGCCAGGCCTCGATCGCAGCCGGCATCCCGGTGGAAAGTCCGGCCTGGGGCGTCAACCAGCTCTGCGGCTCGGGCCTGCGCACGGTGGCGCTGGGCTACCAGGCGCTGCTCAACGGCGATTCCTCGATCGTCGTTGCGGGAGGCCAGGAATCCATGAGCATGGCCCCGCACGCGCAATATCTGCGCGGTGGCGTCAAGATGGGTGACCTCCAGCTGATCGACACCATGATCAAGGACGGCCTGTGGGATGCCTTTAACGGCTACCACATGGGCAACACCGCCGAGAACGTCGCCAAGCAGTACCAGATCACCAGGTCGCAGCAGGACGAGTTCGCGGTCGGCTCGCAGAACAAGGCCGAGGCGGCGCAGAAGGCCGGCAAGTTCAAGGACGAGATCGTCCCGGTCACCATCAAGTCCCGCAAGGGTGACATCGTGGTCGACGCCGACGAGTATCCGCGCCACGGCGCCACGCTCGATGCGATGGCCAAGCTGCGCGCCGCATTCGAGAAGGACGGCACCGTGACCGCCGGCAACGCCTCGGGCATCAATGACGGCGCCGCCGCCGTGGTGCTGATGACCGCCAAGGAAGCCGCCAAGCAGGGCAAGAAGGTGCTGGCCCGCATCGTCTCGTGGGGCCAGGCCGGCGTCGATCCCAAGATCATGGGCACCGGTCCGATCCCCGCCTCGCGCGCGGCGCTGAAGAAGGCCGGCTGGAACATCGCCGACCTCGACCTGATCGAGGCCAACGAGGCGTTCGCGGCGCAGGCCTGCGCCGTCAACAAGGATCTCGGCTGGGATCCGGCCAAGGTCAACGTCAACGGCGGCGCGATCGCGATCGGCCATCCGGTCGGCGCATCGGGTGCGCGCGTGCTGGTGACGCTGCTGCACGAGATGCAGAAGCGCGATGCCAAGAAGGGCCTCGCGACGCTGTGCATCGGCGGCGGCATGGGCATCGCCATGTGCGTTGCACGCGACTGAACAAAAGGCAGCGGGGCCGGTTAGGTGATGAAAAGATCATCTGTCAACCGCGGCGCGAGCTGATAAATAAGATGCCCGGCTTTGCGCCGGGCATTTTGTTTCGGGAGCATGATGCGGAAAAGCGTGAAGCGGTTTTCCGAAAAGATCATGCTCAAAAGAGGGGAGCTAAAGCGCGATGACGATTCAGCCTTATCCCATCGCGCTTCGTTGAGTGAGTGCGAAGGCCGGAGTTATCCGGTTATAAAAGACGGCCAAGGAGGAAACGGACATGGCACGTGTTGCATTGGTGACGGGCGGAACGCGCGGTATTGGAGCTGCGATCAGCAAGGCGCTGAAAGCGGCCGGCTACAAGGTAGCGGCAAGCTACGCCGGCAATGACGCCGCGGCGGAGAAGTTCAAGGCGGAGAGCGGGATCCCCGTCTACAAGTGGGACGTCGCGTCGTTCGACGCCTGCGCGGCCGGCGTCAAGCAGGTCGAGGCCGATCTCGGCCCGGTCGACGTGCTCGTCAACAATGCCGGCATCACCAAGGATACTGCGTTCCACAAGATGACCGTCGAGCAGTGGAACGCGGTGATCAACACCAACCTCGGTTCGCTGTTCAACATGACGCGCCAGGTGATCGAGGGTATGCGCGCCCGCAAGTTCGGCCGCGTCATCTCGATCTCCTCGATCAACGGCCAGAAGGGCCAGTTTGGCCAGGTCAACTACTCCGCGGCGAAGGCCGGCGACATCGGCTTCACCAAGGCGCTGGCGCTCGAGAACGCCAAGGGCGGCATCACCGTGAACGTGATCTGCCCGGGCTACATCAACACCGAGATGGTGCAGGCGGTGCCGAAGGACGTGCTCGAGAAGAGCGTGATCCCGCAGATCCCGGTCAACCGGCTCGGCGAGCCGGAAGAGATTGCGCGCGCGGTGGTGTTCCTCGCCGCCGACGACGCCGGCTTCATCACCGGCTCGACGCTGACCGTGAACGGCGGCCAGTATCACGCCTGACGCCTTTACCTTCATTGCCTGCGACAAATGCAGGCGTTTGCGCGAGTGACGAAGCAATCCAGGTTCGGTATGACGCCGCATGGATTGCTTCGCAGCGCTTTTCATCAGCAAGGCTGTTGTCGGCGAGCACACCGAACTGTAATCCGTCATCCCCGCGCAAAGGCGAAGCTTTTGCGCGGGGATGACGGTGATGCAGCGATGTGCTGGCGCCGGCCAGTTGACCCGCGACGATGAGACAATGACGACCCGAACTGCCACCCTTGTCGGACTGACCGCCATCCTGATGTGGTCGCTGCTGTCGGTCATGACGGTTGCGACCGGGGCGATCCCGGCGTTCCAACTCGCTGCCATGACCTTTGCGATCGGCGCCGCGGTGGCGTTCGCGAGCTTCCTGCTGCGGCCGTCGGCGTTCGGCGCGTTGAGGCAGCCGCTGCTCGCCTGGGTGGTCGGCGTCGGCGGGCTGTTCGGCTATCACGCGCTGTACTTCCTGGCGCTGCGCTTCGCGCCGCCGGCCGAGGCCGGCCTGCTCAATTATCTCTGGCCGCTGCTGATCGTGCTGTTCTCCTCGCTGCTGCCGGGCGAGCGGCTGGCGATCCATCACGTCATCGGCGCGCTGCTCGGCCTTGCCGGCACCGTGCTGCTGTTCGCCGGCAACACCGGCGCCTTCACCCGCGAACAGACTCCAGGCTTCGCGGCGGCTTTCGTCGCGGCGTTCGTCTGGGCCGCCTATTCGGTGATGTCGCGCCGGCTCAAGGCGGTGCCGACCGATGCCGTGGCGGGCTTCTGTCTCGCGACCGCGGTGCTCGCGGCGCTGATGCACATGATGGTGGAGACCACGGTGTGGCCGGCGACGCCGCTGCAATGGCTCGCGGTTGTGGCGCTCGGCATCGGTCCGGTGGGGGCTGCGTTCTTCGCCTGGGACATCGGCATGAAGCGCGGCGACATCCGCGTGCTCGGCGCCGCCTCCTACGCCACGCCGCTGCTCTCGACCGCGTTCCTGATCCTGGCGGGCTTTGCCAAGCCGAGCGCCAACATCGCCATCGCCGCGATCCTGATCGCCGGCGGCGGCCTGATCGCGGCGAAGGACATGGTGTGGAAGCGCTGAGGGTTATCAACTCGTCATTCCGGGATGCGCCACTTGGCGCAGGCCCGGAATCCATTTCACCGCTTGCACTTGCGGCCCAATGGATTCCGGGCTCGCGCTCCGCGCGCCCCGGAATGACGAACTAAGTCGGCTCCCAGCCTTTCGGCGCCAGCTCGAACGTCGCAAATTCGAATCCCGGTGCGACGGTACAGCCGACCAGCGTCCAGTCGCCGCTGCTTTCCGCGGCTTGCCAGGCGCCAGCCGGCACGATGACCTGCGGCTGCTCGCTACCGATGACGTCAGGCCCGAGTGCGATCGCATGCTGCGGCTCGCCGTCGCGCGCGATCCGCAGCGTCAGCGGTGCGCCGGCGTAATAGTGCCACGTCTCGACGGCGTCGATGCGATGCCAGTGCGAGCGCTCGCCGCGCGCCAGCAGGAAATAGATCGCGGTCGAACGCGAACGGCCCTCGGCATCGCGGCGTTCGTCGCGAAACGTCTCGCGATAATGCCCGCCTTCGGGATGCGGCTTCAGGTCGAGCCGCGCGATGATGTCGGCAGCGGAGAGCTGGGACATCAGGATTTGTTCTTGCGCTCGCGGAGCTCGCCGAACACCTGCGCGGGGTCGGCGCCCTTCATGTGCAGCTTCGCCGCAACCGAAGGCTCGTCGGCGCGCAGGAACACGTTGGCCTTCTTCTCGTCGCCGAGCAGCACGGGAATCGTCGGCTTGTTCTCTGCACGCAGCTTTGTCACCTCCGCCGCGCGCGCCTGCAAATGCGGATTGTCAGCCTCGATGGTGAGCGCGAACTTCACATTCGCCGCGGTGTATTCATGGCCGCAATAGAGTCGGAAATCGTCCGGCAGCGAACGCAGCTTCAGAAGCGAATCCCACATCATCGGATAGCTGCCCTCGAACACCCGGCCGCAGCCGATCGAGAACAGCGTGTCGGCGGCGAACACCGCCTTCTCGCCGTCGAACACGTAGGAGATATGGTCGAGCGTATGGCCGGGGGTTTCCACCACGCGGGCCAGGAGACTGCCGACCTTGATGACGTCGGCATTGGCGGCGCGCAGGTCGACATTGGCGATCTTGGCCGAGTGGTCGTGCGGGGCGACGACGCGGCAGCCATATTTCTGCTTCAGCTCGGCGACGCCGCCGACATGGTCGCCATGGTGATGGGTGATCAGGATGTCGGTCAGCATCCAGCCTTCGCGCTCCAGCGCCTTGATGATCGGGCCGGCCTCCGGCGCGTCGATCGACGCCGTTGCCTTGGTCGCGGGATCGTGGATCAGGTAGCCGAAATTGTCGGTGAGGCAGCTGAAGGTACGAATCTCGGCGGTCATGATATCTCCACGAACAAACGGGACGAACATTTCAGAGCATGATCGTCTGGGAAAAACCGGTCGCAACTTTCCCGGGTCATGCTCTTAACGCGCCCAATATAGGTGTGAAATATGGCGTTAACGCTCCGGCGGCAACGCAATTTTCCGCGCAGCCGGCTCACTGCCGGCATGTTAGGCTGGCAACCATGGACGTCATCGACCTCCGCGACTTCTATTCGCAGCGCCTCGGCATCGTGGCGCGGCAGCTGATCAACCGCGGCATCCGCGCACGGTGGCCGAACGCGGACGGCCAGCGTGTGCTCGGGCTGGGCTATCCGACGCCCTATCTCGGCCTGTTCCGCGAGACCTGCGAGCGCTGCATTGCCTTCATGCCGGCGGCCCAGGGCGTGCTGAAGTGGCCGACCGGCCGGCCGGCGCTGGCGACCCTGATCGACGAATTCTCGATGCCGCTGCCGGATGCCGCGGTCGACCGCGTGCTGCTGGTGCACGCGCTGGAGATGTCCGACGATCCCGAGCGGCTGCTGCGCGAGGTGTGGCGGGTGCTGTCACCGTCGGGCCGGCTGATCGCGATCATCCCGAACCGGCGCGGCGTCTGGACCCGCACCGATGCCACGCCGTTCGGCCATGGCCGGCCCTATTCGCGGGCGCAGATCACCCAGCTGTTACGGCAGACCTGGTTCACGCCGGCGTCATGGGGCGAGGCGCTGTTCATGCCGCCGGTGCAGGGCAGCTGGTTCCTGCGCTCGGCGATGGCGTGGGAGCGCGTCGGCGCCGCGCTGTCGATGCCGTTCGCGGGCGTGCATATCGTGGAGGCCAGCAAGCAGGTCTATCGCGCGATTCCCGCGCGCCGCGAACGCACCCAGCTGATCCCGTCATTGCGTCCGGTGCTGGTGCCGTCCTCGACGGCAACGCGCAAATCGAGTCACTCGGAGTCGTAGGGCGCACCCGCCCCTGGAGGGGAGGGTGGCCGCATACGTACCTGCGTTACTCGTTGCCCGGATTGAAGTCGTCGCCGCTCGGCGCGGGCTGCGCCGCCATGTCGGGACGCGGGCTGTGCGGACGGCGGCGGCGGCGCGGAAACCGCTCGCTGCGTTCGCCGCGCTCTGCGCCGCCATTGTTGCCTTCATAGGCCCCGCCATTGACCTGCGGCTGCGCGCCGCCGGTGATGAACGAGGGCAAGCGATCGACGCCGCCGGCATCCGCCATTGCGGGCTGCGGCTGGTTCTGCGGTTGCGGCTGGTATTGCGGCTGCGGACGATGCTCACGCTCGCGATGTTCGCGCGGTTGGTGCTCACGCGGCTGCTGGTCCCGCTCGCGATGCTCGCGCGGCTGCTGCTGATCGCGCTGGTAGGGCTGCTGGCCGTTCTCGCGCAGGAAGGGTTGCTGCTGCTGCGGCACGAAGCCCGGCTCCTGGCCGAAGCTCGAATAGCCGTCGTCGTCGCCGTCTTCGGTTACGACCGGCTCGGCGTCGGGACGCGGCTGCTGCTGATTCTGCCGGAACTGCTCCTGCGCAGCCGCGATGATCCGGTAGTAGTGCTCGGCGTGCTGATAGTAGTTCTCGGCCGCCACCGGATCGCCGGAGGAGCGTGCATCACGCGCCAGCTGGACGTATTTCTCGGCGACGTGGGAGGCGGTGCCGCGGATCTTGATGTCGGGTCCGTTCGATTCGTACACCCGTGTCAGGGGATTCTGGCCGCGCCGGTTATTGTTGTTGTTATTGTTATTATTGTTCCGGTTGCGCATCCGCTTGTTGTTCTGACCGTTTCTCATCTGTCGCCTTTTATTCCAGCCCTGAAGTGATTGCAGTCCGTCATGTTCGATCCGTCACGTTCGATTCGGCGCGCGCCTAGGCACACGGAATCGCAATACCGTTCGAAGTGGCATCGATATCGCCGACCATCTCGTTCAGCAAAGTCGCGTGCAGCAAAGACGCGTTCCCCAACCGCCGGCAACGCCCGCCAGCGACCAAATCATACCGCCCGTTGAGACAGGCCCAGTTCTCGTGCGTAAGTCTTCAAGCGCAATAACAGGCTTTCGTTCGCTTGGCGGTCAGAGCAGCACAGCTTCGGCTATTGCGCTCAATAGACCTGCGTTCCTGGAACCTTTCGATCGGCGGGCTCTGCTGAACCCTGGTCATCACCCGTAACGATTACGGGGCCAGCACCGATGTTGTGCCCGGAACGTAGTCGTTCCCGGGGGATAATCCAAGAGGTTTTTTTGCGTTCCAATAGGACTTTATCGGGGCGGCCGGCGGGCCGAAACGGCCCTCGGAATGCCCCCGAGGTCGGCCCTCGGCGGGCCTGTTGGGGATAACCCGGACGCCGTCATCAGGGCTTCAACGTCGCCGCTTTGGCCCTCCCCGATTTCCACAACCAGAAATCCACCCGAGGCCAGAAGACCCGTAGATTGCGAAATCAGCGCGCGATAGGCGTCGAGCCCGTCGGGACCGCCGTCGAGCGCCGCGCGCGGGTCGTGCGCGCGCACCTCGATGTCGAGACCGGCGATGTCGGCCGAGGGAATATAGGGCGGGTTGGACACGATCAGGTCGAACGTGCCGGTCAGGGCGCTGGCATAGTCGCATGCGATCCATGTCGTGCGCGCGCCGAGTCCTAGCTCGGCGGCATTCCGGCTCGCCGTCTGCAATGCCTCGGCCGAGATGTCGGTGGCGTAGCCATGCGCGTTCGGCAGTTCCGAGAGCAGCGCCAGCAGGATCGCGCCGGAACCGGTGCCGAGATCGGCGATCCGCAAGGCGCGATCCTCCGCGCCGTCGCCGCGCAGCAGCTCGAGCGCACGCTCGACCACGGTCTCGGTGTCGGGGCGCGGCACCAGCGTCGCGGCGGAAAGGAGCAGCGGCAGCCCCCAAAACTCCTTGACGCCGAGAATGCGTGCGACCGGTTCGCCGGCGAGGCGGCGTCGTGCGAGGGCCTCGACACGATCCGCTTCGTCAGAGGTCAGGGTGCGCTTGGCGCCGGTGATCATGCCGGTCAGGTCTAGGCCGAGCGCGGCGCCGATCAGCAGCCGTGCATCGAGCTCGGCCGAGTCGTTGCCGGCGGCCGTAAGGCGCGTGGCGAGCGCGCGACGGGCACCCTCGACGGTCGGGTTGGCGTTTTCAGCTGACGGGCTCATCGCGCGTTGTTAGCCGATGGTCGATGCGGCGTCGATATCGCTTGCGCGGCGCGTGGCCGGCGCGCACGGTCGAAGCCTCAACCGACCGATCCGGAACGCGCGACCATGACGGGCTACGACGACCAGAACATCTTCGCCAAAATCCTGCGCGGCGAGATCCCGAGCTTCAAGATCCACGAGACCGACCGGACCTTTGCCTTTCTCGACATCATGCCGCGTTCGCCGGGGCATACGCTGGTGATTCCGAAGGCGCCGGCGCGCGGCATCCTCGACATCGCGGAGGATGACCTTGCCGCGGTGGTGCGGTCGGCCAGGCGCATCGCCATCGCCGCGATGAAGGCATTCTCCGCCGACGGCATCATCATCCAGCAGTTCAGCGAGCCCGCCAGCGGGCAGGTGGTGTTTCACCTGCACATGCATGTGATGCCGGTGAAGGCCGGCGTCGCGCTGCTGCCCGCGCAGACCGTCAAGGCGGAGATGGATGTGCTCGCCGATCATGCCAAACGCATGATCGCGGCGCTCGCGGACTGAGTTGTTGGGCTACACCCCGAGGTAGCGTTGCAGGACGTCAGGCTGCGCCTTGATCTCCTGCGCCGGCCCTTCATGGACGATGTGCCCATTGTTGATGATGTAGATGCGCTGCGCCAGCGCCAGCGTCGCGGCGAGGTTCTGCTCCACCAGCACGATGGTCTGTCCGGCCTCGGCGAGATCGCGGCAGGCCTTCATCAGGTCGCGCACAATCACCGGCGCCAGTCCCTCGAACGGCTCGTCGAGCAAGATGATCTTGGGATCGCGCACCAGGGCGCGCGCGATCGCCAGCATCTGCTGCTCGCCGCCCGACAGATCGGTGCCGCGATTGCTGCGCCGCTCGCGGAGCCGCGGAAACATCTCGTAGATGCGATCGAGCGGCCAGCGCTGCGAGGCGGTCAGGCCGGCGATCACGAGGTTCTCCTCGACGCTCAGGCTGCCGAAGATGCGGCGCTCCTCATGGACCAGCTGCATGCCGACCTGTGCGATCTTGTGGCTCTTCTTGCCGGCGATATCGATGCCGTCGAACCTCACGGAGCCGCGGCGCGGGGTGACCACGCCCATCAGGCTCTTCAGCGTCGTGCTCTTGCCGGCGCCGTTGCGACCGAGCAGCGCCACCACCTCGTTGCGTTCGACGCGCATCGAGACGTCGAACAGGATGTGGGAATCCCCGTAATAGCTGTTCAGTCCGTTGACTTCGAGCAGGCTCATGCGGCGAGCTCTCCATGCACGCCGCCAAGATAGGCTTCCTGGACGGTCGAATTGTTCTTGATCTCCTCCGGCGTTCCCTCGACCAGCACGCGGCCTTCCTGCAGCACGGTGACGCGCTCGGCGAGCTCGAACAACGCATCCATGTCGTGATCGATGATGATCATGGTGCGGCCCTGGCTGATCGACTTCAGGAGCTTCACGGTCTCTACGCGCTCGCGCGGGCTCATGCCGGCCAGCGGCTCGTCGAGCAGCAACAGGCTCGGCGAGGTCGCTAGCGCCAGTCCGATCTCGAGCCGCCGCTTCTCGCCATAAGCGAGCTCGGAGACCGGCGTATCCGGCCGCGCGGCGAGATCGACCAGCTCGAGCGTGTGCTGCACGCGCTCGGACAGGCCGGGAATGCTGTCGATGCTGCGGAACAGGTCGAGCTTGAACTTACCGCGCAGCCCCGACAGCGCCGCGATCACCAGGTTCTCGCGCACGGTCAGTCCGGCGAACAGCTGATTGACCTGGTAGCTCTTGGTCAGCCCGAGCTGGCAGACGTCGGTGACGTTCATGCCGGTGATGTCGCGGCCGTCAAACAGGATGGTGCCCGAGGTCGGGTGAACCTCGCAGGTCAGCATCTTGAAGAAGGTCGACTTGCCGGCGCCGTTCGGGCCGATGATGCCGCGCAGTTCGCCGTGATTGACGGTAAAATCGATGTCGCTGTTGGCGAGCAGGCCGCCATAGCGCTTGGTCAGGCCTCTGGCCTGGAGGATCGGTCCGGACGGACTGCCCTCGGGGCGAGGCCGCACAGGCGCCGGGGCGGCGGCCGCTGCGATGGCGGCGTGCGGCGCGGTTGCGACGGCGACTGCCTCCGGCTCGCTCTCCTCCGGCTCGCGGGCGTCGCGCTGTCCGGTGAGCAGGTCACAGAGATCGGCGAGGCCGCCGATGATGCCGCGGCGCAGGAAGCACACCAGCAGCACGAACACGACGCCGAGCACCAGCTTCCAGGCCGCGCCGAGCCCGAGCGCCGCTTGCAGGAAGTCCTGCAGCGACAGCCACACCGCGGCGCCGACCAGCGGTCCGAACAACGTGCCGCGGCCGCCGATCGCGGTCTGCATGACGAGCTGCCCCGAGGTGTCGAAGGTGAAGGCGTCGGGCGGCATGAAGGCCTGCAGGACGCCCAGGAGGCCGCCGGCAAAGCCGGCATAGGCGGCGGCGATCACGAAGGCGGTCAGCTTGTAACCGTGGATGTTGTGGCCGACCGCGGTCGCCCGCAGCGGATTGTCCCGGATGGCGCTGAACACGGCGCCGACCGGCGAGCGCACGATGCGCAGCGCGATCACGACGCCGATGAAGTAGCACAGCGCCAGGAACTGATAGAGCGACCAGCCGGTGGTGAAGTGCAGCGTGGTGAAGCCGAGATTGAAGCTCGGGGTCGGCACGCCCGGCAGCCCGTTCTCGCCGCCGGTGAAGTCCGACAGCGGATTGAACTCGACGAAGAAGAATACCTCGGCGATCGCGACCGTGATCATGGCGAAGTAGATGCCGGTGCGGCGCAGCGCGATCAGGCCGATCAGATAGCCGGTGGCGGCAGCCGCGATCATGCCGATGACGAGTGCGAGCACGACGTAGGGGAAGCCGGCGCGGGTCAACAGATAGGCGGCGACGAAGCCGCCGGTGCCGTAAAAGGCCGACTGGCCGAACGACAGCAGGCCGGTGAAGCCGAACAGGATATCGAAGCCGAGGCCGAACAGGCCCCAGACCAGGATCCGGTTCACCGTGTTGGGTGCAAAGCCGAACCACGGCAGCACGAAGGGCGCGACGATCAGGCCGGCGGCGGTCAGGAATTCGATCAGGTACGGGCGCTGTTTCAGCATCTAGATATCCGTCGTCATTCGCGGCCCTGCGTGCCGAGCAGGCCGTGTGGTCGAAGCACGAGCACGAGCGTCATCGCCGCGAACAGCATGACGTAGGCGTAGCCGGGGTTGAACATCGAGGTGATGCTGATGATCTCGCCGGCGATCAATCCGCCGAGGATGGCGCCGGGGAACGAGCCGACGCCGCCGATCACCACCACCACGAAGGTCTCGACCAGGATGTCGTCACCGACACCCGGCGTCAGCGACACCACAGGGGCGTTGATGATGCCGGCAAAGCCCGCGGCCATTGCGCCGATGCCGAACACGATCATGAAGACGCGGTAGACGTTGATGCCGAGCGAATCGACCATCACCGAATCCTCGATGCCGGCGCGCACGATCATGCCGAGCCGGGTGCGATACAGGATCAGGAACAACCCGCCGAGCGCGGCCGCGACGATGCCGACTACGGCGAGCCGGTAGGTCGGGTAGAACAGGAAGCCGAGCGAGGTGATGCCCTGCAGCAGCGCCGGCGGCGGCACCACCTGCGATTGGCTGGTGAAGATCAACCGCACGATCTCGACGAAGCAGATGCCGAGGCCGAAGGTGACCAGCAGCTGGTCCTCATGCGGGCGATGGTAGAAATGGCGGATGATGATCCGCTCCATCGCAACACCAAGCGCCATCACGAACAGCGATCCGGCGAGGACGGCGAGAATGAACGAGCCGGTGTAGGAGTAGGCCACATATCCGGCGTAGCCGCCGATCATGAACATGGCGCCGTGGGCGAGGTTGAGCACCCCGAGCGTGCCATAGATGATCGTCAGCCCGGAGCTGATCAGCGCGAGCAGCGCGCCGAGCGCCAGCCCGTTGAAAAGTTGCGAGACGAAGTTTGGCCAGTTGATCATGGCGTGCGTTCAGTTGGCCCGGTCAATGAAGGATGCGTTCTGACACAAGGCGGCGCCGCGGGTCGGGTCGCCCCGCCCACGGCGCCGAGTCGTCTCACGTCAATCAGGTGTAGTCGCCGAGATGGCAGCCGAACGCGTCCGGCTTCTGCATCAGACCGTCGCCGGGGACGATCTCGACCACCTCGTAATAGTCCTCCTTGTTCTTCATCTCCTTTTCCATCTTGCCGCGGACGATGATGACGGGGCGGACGCACTGGTGATCCTCTGGGCGATAATGCACGTCGCCGACCAGCGACGGGATGGTTTCGCCCTTCTCGTAGGCCTTGATGACGTCGGGCGGAAAGAAGCTGCCGGCCTCCTCGACCATCCGGGCCCAGTGCGCGAAGCTGACATAGGCGTTCTCGGCGCCCCACTCCGGCTTGTAGCCGTACTTCTTCTCGAAGGTCTCGTTGAACATCTTGGCCAGCGGATACTTGTCCTCGATGGTCCACCAATAATCGGTCGCGGCATAGACGCCCTGCATCAGGCCGCCGGTCTCGCGCGCGATGAACGGCACCTGGTAGGGCACCACGAGCTTCATCTTATCGAGCACGCCGAACTGCTTGGCCTGCTGCGTCGACAGCACGGCGTCGTGGCCCCAGTTGACGTTGATCAGCACGTCGGCGCCGGAATTCGCGACGTTGAGCAGGTAGGACGAATAGTCAGGCGCGCCGAGCGGCGACACCTGATTGGTGACCGTCGTCCAGCCCGCCTGGGCGAGGAAGTCCTGCATCGACTTGGTGACGGTGTGGCCGTAGGTGTAGTCGGGCGTCAGGTAGGCGGCCTTCTTGTTCTTGCCGAACTGCTTGATCAGCACAGGCGCGATCGCGGCAGCCGCGGTCTGGCCGAAGAAATTCTGGCGGAAACCGTAACGTACGCAATCCTTGCCGGTGGTGTCGTTCGATCCGGAGATGCCGCAGACGAAGATCACCTTCTCGCGCTGCGCCAGCTTGTTCAGCGCGACCGCGACCGCGCTCGAGGTGCCGCCGGTGATCATGACAGCCTTGTTCTCGGTGATGAAGCGCTGCTGCGCCTGCACCGCCTCGTTCGGCTTCGCCGCGGAATCCGCGACACCGAACTTCAGCTCCTTGCCGAGCACGCCCTTGCTGGTCTTCGGCGAGATCTTCTTGATCAGATCGTGGCCGCTGTTGATGTGCTCGATCGCGAGCTGATAACCCTTGAGTTCATCCTCGCCCTGAACCGCATAGGTGCCGGTGCGCGGCACCGAGATGCCGATGAAGACCGAGGAGCCGGACGTGCCGCCGGGATAGGTCCCGATCGCCGGCTTGTCTTCGGCGAATGCGCGCGATGCGATCGATGCCGGCAGCATGGTGCCGCCGATCAGGCCTGCACCGGCCTGCAACAGGGTGCGACGCGAGACGTTCGATGCTCTGCCCGGCCATAAATCCTTGGTGCTCATCGCTCGATATCCTCCAATTATATTGATTGTTGGCGCGCACGATCATTCGTCGCCGGATCGGGGCGATCGGCTGCGGGATGCGCCGGCTGCGATGGAGCAGCCTGTCACAGCTACAATTCCCCACCGGCATATTTAGTCAATGTCACCTTTCGTCGAATCATATCGATCTACGATAGAATTAATGTCGGTTCACGTTGTATCGAGGGTTTACCGCCCGGGTGCCGGTCCTGTAAGTGAGGGAGCGATGATCGAACAGCCTTCAAATCGCACCGCAAATGCCGCCGAGCATGCCGTGACCGAGGACGGCAGCGCCGAGCCATCGGGCGGCCTGAGCATCCGCGCGCTCAACGTGCTGAAGGAACTTTCGCTCGAGCTGCTCGACGAAGTGCCGCCGAAGCTGGGCTGGACGCCACCGGACGATCTGCTGCGGCTGCTCACTGCGCGCCATCTTGCGACCGCGCGAAATTGCGGGCGGCAAACCATGCGTGAGATCATCGATTGGGCCGCGACGCGCGGGATCTCGATCCCGTCGCCGCATCACACCGGCAAATCGTTGTCGGAGGTCTGGGGCGGTCTGGTCGAGCGTGCCTCGGCCGGGCATCTCACCAAGAGCGAGATCACCGAGGCGCTGGAGAAGTCGATCCGCCGCAGGAGCCCGCGGATCCCGGTCGCGTTCCAGATCGTCCTATTGAAGATATTGAGCTCGAGCTACGATCACTGGCCGCAGCCGTGATCTCGCCTCGCCGGGCCACTCGTCCGTCAAACCGTTGAAAACATGAGTGCAAAGAGCGCCGGCAGGATGGTCCGCCGGGCTCGGGCTTGCTAGCGTCGCGTGGCTCCTGCCGATTGGCAGAGCGAGCCAGCAATGGGACGGCGGAATGCCTCAAGCAAAGCAGCGACGAACGCAAGCCGCGACGGTCGATTACGCGGCGCTGGCCCGGTTCCGCTACCAGCTGCGCAGCTTTCTCGCGTTCAGCGAAGAGGCGGCCCAGCAGGCCGGGCTAACCCCGCAGCAGCACCAGGCGCTGCTCGCCATCAAGGGGTTCTCCGGAACCGAGCCGACCACGGTCGGCGATCTCGCGCGCTATTTGCTGATCCGCCACCACACCGCGGTCGAGCTGGTCAACCGGATGGTGAAGCTCGGGCTGCTCACGCGCACCGTCGATGCCGCTGATGGCCGGCGTGTCCAGGTGACGTTGACGGCGCAGGGCGAGCGCAAGCTGCAGGCGCTGTCGAAGATTCATCTTGAGGAACTGACCACGGCGGGCCCCGCGCTCGGCAAGATCCTGCGCCATTTCAGGCAGTCGCAGAAACGCTGATCCTCAGGCCGCGGCGCCCTGGGCGGCGAGCTGCGCGGCCTGGTGCTCGGTGGTCAGCGCATCGATCAGTTCGCTTAAGCTTTCGCCGGCGATCACCTGCGGCAGCTTATAGAGCGTCAGGTTGATGCGGTGGTCGGTGACGCGCCCTTGCGGGAAATTATAGGTGCGGATGCGCTCGGAGCGATCGCCGGAGCCGACCTTCTCCTTGCGGTCGGCGGAGCGCGCGGCTTCGACGCGCTGGCGCTCGGCGTCGTAGATGCGCGAGCGCAGGATGTTCATCGCCGACGCCCGGTTTTTGTGCTGCGAGCGGCTGTCCTGCATCATCACCACGATGCCGGTCGGCAGATGGGTGATGCGGATCGCGGACTCCGTCTTGTTGACGTGCTGACCGCCGGCGCCGCCGGCGCGCATGGTCTCGATCCTCAAGTCGGTGTCCTTGATGTCGACGTCGACGTCCTCGACCTCGGGCAGCACCGCGACGGTGGCGGCCGAGGTGTGGATGCGGCCCTGGGTCTCGGTGTCGGGCACGCGCTGCACGCGGTGCACGCCGGATTCGAATTTCAGCTTGGCGAACGCGCCGCGGCCCTGCACCTCGGCGATGATTTCCTTGAAGCCGCCGACGGTGCCTTCGCTGGCCGAGATCACCTCGACCTTCCAGCCCTGCAAGGCGGCGAAGCGCTCATACATCCGGAACAGGTCGCCGGCGAACAGCGAGGCCTCGTCGCCGCCGGTGCCGGCGCGGATTTCCAGCACCACGTTGCGGTCGTCCATCGCGTCCTTCGGCAACAGCGCGACGCGGATCTTCTGCTCGAGATCGCCGATCCGCGCCTGCAGCGTCTGAAGCTCGGCCTCCGCCATGCTGCGCATCTCGGGATCGGTACCGGCATCCGCCAGCATCGCCTCGGTGTCGCTGAGTTCGGTTCGGGCCGACCGATACGTCTTCACCGCGTCGATCAGCGGGTTGAGCTCGGCGAGCTCGCGCGTGATCGCAACATAGCGGTCGGACTTGACCTCGCCGAGCAGCTCGGCCTCGAGCGAGGCGTGATGGGCGAGCAGGACGTCGAGTTTGGCTTCGGGTAGCATGGCGGTATCTCGAATTGCAGGAGGCGCGACGGGCGGCGGAAGCGACGACAGCGTCGCTACAAGGCCAGCCCCTCGGTTTCCGCAAACTTGGTCAGCGCCTCGCGGATCGACACGCTGCCGACCGGGGCGTCCAGCAGCGGATTGATCATCGCCTCGGCCTTCTTGGCGTCGAGGTCGAGGATCAACGCCTTCACCGGGCCGTGCGCCGTCGCCGACAGCGACAGCGAGCGATAGCCGAGCGCAATCAGCGCCAGCGCGCCGATCGGCTTCGAGGCCATCTCGCCGCACAGCGAGGCGACCTTCTTCGCGGTCCTGGCCTTGCGCACGATGTCGCGCAGCGCGCGCAGGATCGGCGCCGACAGGATGTCGAACCGCTCCGAGACCTTGGCATTGCCGCGGTCGACCGCGAACAGGAATTGGAACAGGTCGTTGGAGCCGACCGAGACGAAGTCGACCTTCTTCAGCAGTTCGTCGAGCTGGTAGAGCAGCGCCGGCACCTCGACCATGGTGCCGATGTCGATTCGCTCGGGCAGCGAATGGCCGTGCTGGCGCAGATAGGTCAGCTCACGCTCGACGATCGCCTTGGCCTGGTCGAACTCGGCGATGTCGGAGATCATCGGGAACATGATCTTCAGCGCGCGGCCGCCGCCGGCGCGCAGCAGCGCGCGGATCTGGCCGCGCAGCAGGCCGGGGCGATCGAGGCCGAGCCGGATCGCGCGCCAGCCGAGCGCGGGATTTTCCTCGACCACGGTCTCCATATAGGGCAGCGCCTTGTCTCCGCCGATATCGAGCGTGCGGAAGGTGACGGGTTTTGCGCCCGCGGCGTCGAGCACGGTGCGGTACAGCGCGAGCTGGTCGCTCGAGCGCGGCAGGCTCGGGCTCACCATGAACTGCAATTCGGTCCGGAACAGGCCGATGCCGGCGCTGCCGGTGTCCTCGATATGCGGCAGGTCGATGGTCAGGCCGGCATTGATCAGGAGCTCGATCGGCTGGCCGTCTTTAGTCACGCAGGGCTTGTCGCGCAGCGCCGAATATTGTGCCTGCCGCCGCGCCCGGAACCGGACCCGCTCGGCATAGGCCGATTCGATCTCGGTGGAGGGGCGGACATAGATCTCGCCGGAAATGCCGTCGACGATGATGGCATCGCCGGGATCGGCGATGCCGGGCGCGTTCGGCACTTCGCCGACCGCGGGAATGCCGAGCGCGCGCGCCACGATCGAGACGTGGGAATTCGCAGTGCCTTCCTCCAGCACCAGGCCGCGCAGCCGCTTGCGGTCATAGTCGAGCAGCGCCGCCGGGCCCATCGCGCGGGCGATCAGGATGGCATTGTCGGGCAGCTGCTCGCGCGACGGCGCATGGTCCTGGCCGACCAATTGCCGCATCAAGCGATGGCCGAGATCCTCGAGGTCGTGCAGCCGGTCGCGCAGATAGGGGTCGGTCGAACGCAGCATGCGGGCGCGGGTGTCGGATTGCACGCGCTCGACCGCGGCCTCAGCGGTCAGGCCGGTGGCGACCGCCTCATGCAGCTTGTGCGACCAGCCCTGGTCGTTGGCGAACATGCGGTAGGCTTCCAGCACCTCGCGGTGCTCGCCGCCGTCGGCGACGTCGCCGCGCTCCAGCATGCGGTCGAGATCGGCACGCAGGTTGGCCAGCGCGGTGTCGAGGCGCTTGACCTCCTTCGGCAAATCCTCGGCGATGTAGTTGGTGATGACGACGCGCGGCTCGTGCAGCACGACATGGCCGAGCGCGATGCCGTCGGACAGCACCGCGCCGGTCTTGTGCAGCGAGTGCCGTGCGGCGGGCTCGGCGCCGGGCTGCGCCAGCGCGGCAAGCTCGCCGGAGGCGATCATCTCCGCCAGCACCATGGCGGTGGTCTGCAGCGCCTCGACCTCTTCCTCGACATAGGTGCGCTTGGCGCGGTTCTGCACCACCAGCACGCCGAGCGTATTGCCGGCGCGCAGGATCGGCACGCCGAGGAACGAGTGGTAGATCTCTTCGCCGGTCTCCGGGCGGTAGGCGAAGGCCGGATGGCTTTGCGCGTCGGACAGATTGAGCGGCGTCGCCTCGCTGGCGACGAGGCCGACCAGGCCTTCATGCGCGCTCAGCACGGTGCGGTGGACGGCGTCGCGGTTCAGACCTTCGGTGGCGTAGAGCTCGAGCGTGTTGTCGACGCGCAGCACGTAGCAGGAGCAGACCTCGGCCACCATGTTGGCCGCGATCAGCACCACGATCTTGTCGAGGCGCTCCTGGGCGGAGACTTGCTCCGCCATGGTTTCGCGGAGCCGTCTCAACAGGATGCGTGGGCCTCCCGACGCGCTCCGCATATGCTTCAGTCCCTCCCCACGAGGCCGGCGCACCTGGCCGGCCGGCCGCTGGCGCAAAACTCGTCAAAAACAACAATTTTAGTCATTCGGTGTCGCCGCTCGCGCCAGTTCCCGCCGATTCGGGATCGCTCAAACTGTGCCACAGTTTGCGACAGCCTACCTGACTGGCCGTATAGCCAATCGAGGCTGGCTTTGCCAAGCAAAACGCCTGCCAGTAGCAAATAACGTCTGCGTCAGCCCTATGCTGCGCCCGCTAAGAGAAATTCTAACTCCGGGGTGGGCGGAGGCCGGATATCCCGTGCTCTCTCCCCGTCATTCCGGGGCGCGCCCCTTGGCGCGAGCCCTGAATCCATTGGGCCGCAATCCGGGTGGTGGAATGGAGTCCGGGCTCGACGCTTCGCGCGGCCCCGGAATGACAGCGGAGGGTGTCCCGCCTGCCTGTCGGCCCTACGCCTGATCCAGCCCGTACAGCGTGTGCAGCGTGCGCACCGCCAGTTCGGTGTAGGCGGCGTCGATCAGCACCGAGAACTTGATCTCGGACGTGGTGATGGCGCGAATGTTGATGTTGCGGTCGGCCAGCGCCTTGAACGCCTTCGCCGCGACGCCGGCATGGCTGCGCATGCCGCTGCCGATCACCGAGACCTTGGCGACGTCGGTCTCGGTGTCGAGCCGGGCGAAGCCGATCTTGGCCTTGGCGGCGGTAATGGTGTCCTTGGCGCGGTTGTAGTCGGTTGCCGGCACGGTGAAGGTGAGGTCGGTGGTCTTGCCGTCCTCCGACACGTTCTGCACGATCATGTCGACATTGATGTTGGCATCCGCGAGCGGCCCGAAGATCGCCGCGGCGACGCCCGGTTTGTCCTCGATCTGGCGCACGGAAATCTGGGCTTCGTCCTTGGAGAAGGCGATGCCGGTGACGACGTGCATTTCCATGATTTCCTCCTCGCTGCAAATCAGCGTGCCCGGCGGCTGGTTGGCGTGCGGGTCGATATCCTCTGGCTTGTCGAAGCTGGAGCGCACGAAGATCGGCATGTTGTGCACCATGCCGAGTTCCACCGAGCGAACCTGCAGCACCTTGGCGCCCTGCGAGGCCAGCTCCAGCATGTCCTCGAACGCGATCTTGTCGAGCCGGCGTGCCTTCGGCACCACCCGCGGATCGGTGGTGTAGACGCCGTCGACATCGGTATAGATGTCGCAGCGGTCGGCTTTCAGCGCGGCTGCGATCGCCACCGCCGAAGTGTCCGAACCGCCGCGGCCGAGCGTGGTGATGCGGCCGGTGTCGGGGTTGATGCCCTGGAAGCCGGCGATCACGGCGACTTCCTTGCGCTCCTTGAAGCGGGTGATGATCTCGGTGCCGTCGATCTCGAGGATCCGCGCCGAGGCGTGCGCGTCCGAGGTCTTGATCGGGATCTGCCAGCCCTGCCAGGAGCGGGCCTGGATGCCGATGCCCTGCAGTACGATCGCGAGCAGGCCCGACGTGACCTGTTCGCCGGAGGCGACCACCGCGTCATATTCGCGGGCGTCGTGCATCGGCGAGGCGTCGGTGCACCAGGCCACCAGTTCGTTGGTCTTGCCGGACATCGCGGAGACGACCACGGCGACCTCGTGGCCTGCGTCGACCTCGCGCTTCACATGCTGCGCGACGTTGCGGATACGATCGATATTGGCGACGGACGTACCGCCGAATTTCATCACGAGGCGGCCCATGACGACGCGTCTATTCCTTTAAGAGGATAAGTAGGTTAACCCACGCCGAAAACCGCAAGCATGGGGACCGAAAGGCGCGTATACATAGCGCCGCGCCCGGGGGCAAGCCGGTTGGTGGGGCTCTCTTGAGGTCCTTCAGGGGTGTTTTGGCCGGTTGCGGGCGGGCTGTGGCGCAAGGGTGACTCAAGGTGAATCGCCCGGGGGTGACCGGGACGTAATGTGAAGGCGGATTGGATGGCACGTTACATCGACGATATCCTGCAGCCTGGCGAGAAGGTGCTGTATTCCACCAATGCGCACTGGATCTTCTACTGGCAGGCGATCCTGGCCTGGATCGTCGCGCTGGCGCTGCTGATCGCCTCGCGCCTGACGACGGTCGACGGCCTCACGCTGGCCTGCCTGGCGGCCGCCGCCGTGGTCGCCGTCGCGGCGCTGTACTGGACTGCCGCGGCCTGGTTCCATCGCTGGACCACGGAAACCGACGTCACCAATTTCCGCGTGGTGCACAAGAGCGGCTTCATCAAGCGGCGCACCTTCGAGATGAGCCTCGACAAGGTCGAGAGCGTCGACGTCAACCAGAGCATCATGGGACGGCTGCTCAATTATGGCGACGTCACCATCCGCGGCGTCGGCGAGGGCATCGAGATCATCAAGACGATCGCCTCGCCGCTGTCGTTCCGCAATTCGATCACCGCGCGATAGGGGCGCGCGCATCCATGGCGACACAATCAACTTTGTCCAATGCCTCCTCCGGTTCGGTCGATCCGGCCGAGGTCGCGAAATTCTCAAAGCTGTCGGATGAATGGTGGGATCCGCGCGGCAAGATGGCGCCACTGCACAAGATCAATCCGCTGCGCCTGACCTATATCCGCGACGCCGCCTGCCGCAAGTTCGAGCGCAATGCCAAGAGCCTGAATTGCCTGTCCGGCCTGCGCCTGCTCGACATCGGCTGCGGCGCCGGGCTGTTGTGCGAACCGTTCACCCGGCTCGGCGCCCAGGTGATCGGGATCGATCCGTCCGCCACCAACATCGCCGCGGCGAAGCTGCACGCCGACAAGGGCCATCTGTCGATCGACTACCGCTGCACCACGGTGGAGGAGATGGACGCGCGCGAGCGCTTCGACATCGTGCTGGCGATGGAGGTGGTCGAGCACGTCAACGACGTCGGCGCCTTCATCAAGCGCTGCGCTGTCATGCTCAAGCCCGGCGGGCTGATGGTGGTCTCGACCCTGAACCGCAACTGGAAGAGCTTCGCGCTGGCGATCGTCGGCGCCGAATACGTGCTGCGCTGGCTGCCGCGCGGTACCCATGAGTGGAGCAAGTTCGTCACCCCCGCCGAGCTCGAGCGCTATCTCGGCGACGTCAACCTCACCGTCACCGAACAGGCCGGCGTGGTCTACAATCCCCTCGCCGACAAATGGACGGTGTCGACCGACATGGACGTCAACTACATGGTGGTGGCGGAGGAGGTGTAGCCTTCACCTCGTCCTGCTAGCGTAGCCCGGAAGGAGCGCAGCGTAATCCGGGACCGGTCTGTCCGCGGTTGGGGTGGCCCGGATTGCGCTTCGCTGCATCGGGGCTACGGCAGATCGCGGTGGCAGCGCAGCCCTGTCATGCGCCGTTTTGGTTGACCGCATCATCCGCAATCGGCACGCTCGGCGTGTATCCCGCCCCGGCACGCTTTCCTCACCCGCATGTTCACCATCGCCTCGCTCTGGATCCCCTTCACCATTGTCGCTGCGTTCGGGCAGGTGGCGCGCAACGCGATGCAGCGGCATCTCACCGCGCCGCTTGGCACCTGGGGTGCGACCAACATCCGCTTCCTGTTCGGCCTGCCGTTCTCGGTGGTGTTCTTTGCGCTCGCGATCATCGCAACCGGCGATCGCGTGCCGTGGCCGGCGGCCTCGTTTTGGCCGTGGCTGGTGTCCGGCGCGCTCAGCCAAATCGTCGGCACCGGCTTCATGCTGCTCGCAATGAACGACCGCTCTTTCGTGGTGACCACCGCCTATATGAAGACCGAGGCGATCCAGACCGCGATCTTCGGCTTCATCTTCCTTGGCGACCATCTCACGGCATCAAAGGTGATCGCGATCGTGATCGCCACCATCGGGGTCGTCATCACGGCGCTGCGGCCCGGCGGGCAAAAGAGCTTTGCCGATTTGCGCCCGACCGTGCTCGGCCTCGGCGCCGCCGCGGTATTCGCGATCTCGGCGGTGAGCTTTCGCGGCGCCATCATTGCGGTGCCAGGCGTCTCGTTCGTGACGGCGGCGTCCTGCACGCTGATGTGGAGCCTGTTCGTCCAGACCCTGATCCTGTCGGTCTATCTGTTGCTGCGCGCGCCCGACGTGCTGCGGAATATCCTCGGCCTGTGGCGGCCCTCGCTGTTCGCGGGCTTCATGGGCGCGTTCTCGTCGCAATTCTGGTTCCTGGCGTTCGCGCTCACCGCCGCCGCCAATGTGCGCACGTTGGCGCTGATCGAGGTGCTGTTCGCGCAGGGCGTGGCGTATTTTTCGCTCAAGCAGCCATTCTCGCTGCGTGAGGTGTTCGGCATCATCCTGATCGTGATCGGCGTCGCGCTCTTGATCGCCGCCTAGACTCTCGGTTGACGCGTTTTCTTCAGGCGAACCGGTGCCCACTTCGCTCGAAAACGCTATCAGCCCTTGACGGCAATCAGCACCGCGCCGGCGGAGATCAGCGCGATCCCGATCCAGCCATAGGCCGACGGGCGCTCGCCGAGAAAGGCAGCGCCGAACAGCGCCACCAGCACCACGCTGAGCTTGTCGATCGGTGCGACCAGCGTCGCCGGCCCGAGCTTGAGCGCGCGGAAATAGCAGATCCACGAGGCGCCGGTGCCGAGCCCGGACAGCAGCAGGAACAGCCAGCTCCTGGCCGAGATCGGTCCGGCCTGGGTGAATTGCCCGGTCGCGAACAGGATCGCCGACAGCGTGATCAGCACGACCACGGTGCGGATCAGCGTGGCGAGGTCGGAGTTGATGCCCTCGACGCCGACCTTGGCGAAGATCGCGGTCAGCGCCGCGAACACGGCGGACAGAAACGCCCAGACCTGCCAGGAGGAGAAGGTTTCGGGGGTCATGCGAACTCCCTCCTGTCATTCCGGGGCGCGCGAAGCGCGAGCCCGGAATCCATTGGGCCACAGAACCCGCGTTGGAATGGATTCCGGGCTCGCGCCAAGGGCGCTCCCCGGAATGACGAGAGGGGAGTCAATTCCTATCTTCCGGCAGCGTCGGCAGCGGTGAGACCTCGACGCCCTCGTCGATCAGCGCGCGCGCCTCTTCGGGCGAGGCCTCGCCGTAGATCGGCCGATGCTCGATATCGCCGTAATGCATCTTGCGTGCTTCGTTGGGGAAGCGCTCGCCGACATTGTCCGCGTTCTTGACGATGTGGTCGCGCAGTTCCTTCAGCTTGCTGCGCAGCTCGCGCTCCTGCGCCATCATCAGCGAGGTCGATTCGGTGGAAGCTGCCTCGACAGGCGCGACCGGCGGCTTCTGGGCCGGCTCGCGGCCCTTCTTGCTGACGACCCGGGGCGCCATGATGGCGCGCTCGACCTTATCGGAGCCGCAGGACGGGCAATCGATCAGGTGACGCCGCTCCTGCGATTCATAGGCCGAAGAGCTCTGGAACCAGCTCTCGAACTGATGGCCCCGCTCGCAGCGCAACGTGTAGCGGATCATGCCGATCCCCGGACGAGGTGCAGATGCTCCGGGCCCGCCTTGGGGTCGGCGATGCCGAACCGCCTGCCATGCTGCAGCGAGGGAATGGTCTTGCGCGCGGTCTCGACCTTGGCGGGATCGATCTCGGCCAGGAATACGCCAGGCTCGACGCCGCCCTCGGCGAGGATCTCGCCCCAAGGGTCGATGATCAGCGAATGGCCGAAGGTCTCGCGCTTGTTCTCATGCAGGCCGGCCTGCGCGGCTGCGAACACGAAGCAGCCGGTCTCGATGGCGCGGGCGCGCAGCAGCGTGTGCCAATGCGCCTCGCCGGTCTTGCGGGTGAAGGCCGAGGGTACGGTGAGGAACGACGCGCCGGCTTCGGCCAGCGCGCGGTACAGCGCCGGGAAGCGCACGTCGTAGCAGATTGTGAGGCCAATCCGGCCCCAGGGCAGGTCGGAGATCACCGCGGTCTCGCCGGGCTGGTAATTGGCCGATTCGCGGTAGCTCTCGCCGCCGGGCAGGTCGATATCGAACATATGGATCTTGTCGTAGCTCGCGAGGACATTGCCCTCCGGCCCGATCAGGAACGAGCGATTGACCGCCTTCTCCGGCGAATAGCGCAGCGCCAACGAGCCGACATGCAGATGGATCTTCAGCTCGGCCGCCAGCGCGCGGTACGCCTTCAGCGACTTGTCGTCCTCTTCGCTCGCCAAGTGCTCAAACAGCGCCTTGCGGTTGAGCTGCATCATGTTGCTGACCTCGGGGGTCAGCACGTATTTGGCGCCCTGCGCCGCCGCTTCGCGGATCAGCCGCGTGCCCTGCTCGAGGCTCGGCTCCGGCAGCAATCCGGTGCGCATCTGCACCATCGCGGCGGTGAAAATATTGTCCGTGCTCATCAGGCGCCGCCTCCGTTGCTGAGCAGGCCGTCGAGCTTGCCTTCGCGGTCGAGCGCGTAGAGCTCGTCGCAGCCGCCGACATGGGTCTTGCCGATGAAGATCTGCGGGAAGGTCGAGCCCGCGCCGGCGCGATCGTACATTTCGTCGCGATAGGCCGGGTTGCTGGCGACGCTCAATTCGGTGAACGCCGCGTTCTTGCGCGTCAACAGCGATTTGGCCGCGGTGCAATAACCGCAGCCCGGGCGGGTGTAGATTTCAATGGCAGCGGTCATGGTGTGCTCGGTTGAACCAGAATACCGGATTATATGGGAGCGCGGTGCTGGTCGACAACCCGGGCGAACACCAGCACGTCGACCTGCGCGGCCTTGGCGCGCAACAAGGCCCGCGCGCAGGCATCCACTGTCGCGCCCGAGGTCAGGACATCGTCGACCAGGATCACGCGGCGGCCCTGGATCTCAGCCTTGCGTTCATCGGCGACCCCGAATGCGCCCTGCACATTGCTGGCGCGGTCCTTCCGCGACAGGCCGATCTGCTGCTCGGTGGCGCGGGTCCGCCGCAGCGCCTCGGAGACCATTTTGACGCCGCTCTGGCGCGCGATCACCTTGGCGAGCGCGCCGGACTGGTTGTAGCGGCGGCTCCAGCCGCGCCGCCAGTGCAGCGGAACCGGAACCAGCATGTCGGCGCCGTCTAGCAATTCCTTCCCCGCGCGGACCATCCAACGACCCATTGTCGGCGCCAGATCGGTGCGGTCCTGGTATTTTAATGCGTGCACCAGCGTGCGCGCGACGTCGTCATAGCGCACCGCGGCGCGGGCGCGCTGGTAGGCCGGCGGATTGGCGATCGCCTCCATCGACAGCAGCTCGGGCCCTGGATCGTAGACAAAGGGAATTCCGAGCCGCGGGCAGAACGGCGGCGCGATGAACGACAATTTGGCCCAGCAGTCCGCGCAGACGCCCTCGCCATGGACCGGCTCGCGGCAGGACACGCACAGCGTCGGCAGCGCGATGTCGAGTGCCAGCCGCGCGGTGTGCAGCCATGCGCCGGAGACCGCGCCGAGCGCGCGCTGAAAATGACCGGAAATCGAGCGTGTCGGGGATGCCTCGGCGTCCATCGGGCGAGGCTAGCGTTTGCGCCGCGCGGGCTCAAGGCGCATTGCCTGCGACGGCGGTCCGGCGTAACCAGCGGCATGGCAACGACCTCGCCCGCAGCCCCCATCCTGTTCGATCGCGCGCTTCTAGGCGCGCGGCTGGCACGTGCGCAGGCCGCCGGGGCGGCGACGTTCCTGCTCGAGCGCGCCACCGAGGACATGGCGGACCGCTTGCAGGCGGTGTCGCGCAGCTTTTCGGCCGCAGCCGATGTCTGGACGCCGTGCGACGGGCTCGCGGCGGCGCTGCGCGGGCGTGTCGCGGCGATCGATACGATCGGTTTCACCGAGGCGGAGGCGCTTGGCCTGCCGCCGGAATCGCTCGATCTCGCGGTCTCCGCGCTGGCCTTCCAGTTCGTCAACGATCTGCCGGGCGTGCTGGCGCAAATCCGCCGCGCGCTGAAGCCGGACGGTCTGCTGCTGGCGGCGATGCTCGGCGGCGATACGCTGACCGAGCTCAGGCAGAGCTTTGCCGCGGCGGAGGCGGAGTGCGAGGGCGGCGTCTCGCCGCGGGTCGCGCCGTTCGCCGATCTGCGCGACATCGGCGCGCTGTTGCAGCGGGCGGGCTTCGCGCTGCCGGTCACCGATGTCGACCGCGTCGTGGTGCGCTATGCAAACGCGTTCGCACTGATGGCCGACCTCAGGCGCATGGGGGCGACCAATGTGCTGCGCGAGCGCCGCCACGCTTCGACCCGCCGCACCACCATGCTGCGCATGGCGCAGATCTACGGCGAACGCTTCGCCGATGCCGACGGCCGCATCCGCGCCACCTTCGACATCGTCTGGCTGTCCGGCTGGGCACCGGATGACAGCCAGCAAAAGCCGCTCAAGCCCGGCTCGGCGAAAGCGAGTTTGGAAGCGGCAGTGAAGCAGGCGAAGCGTTAGGCGCGCACGGTGCCAGGGCTCCCTCCCCCGCAAGGGGCCGCAAGGGGGGAGGGAGCCCGTCCACCGTGCATCCCTTACCGTCGGCCACCCTTATCAGCGCGAGCAAGGGGGCGAAGGACGTTTCCACAATTTCGGAATAATGGAATTGTGCCGGTGAGTTGCCCGACGTGTCAAGTTCCCTTGGTCGTGCGCCGGCCGCCGCCGGGCTCCTTTGCATGGGGTTGTTTTCGATGTTTTTGGCGACGCGCCTCCCGGGCGGGTGGGAGCGGCAGAAGGTCACAGCAGCAGATCCATCAGATGCGGCAGCAGCGGGATATCCGCCGGCGGCATCGGGTAGTCGCGCAGTCTGCCCGCGCGCACCCAGGCGAGGTTCTGGCCCTCGCGCGCCACCGCCATGCCTTCCCAGCGGCGGCAGATGTAGAGCGGCATCAACAGATGGAAGGTCTCGTAGGCATGGCTGGCGAAGGTCAGCGGCGCGAGGCAGGGCTCGCTCACGGTGATGCCGATCTCCTCGTGCAGCTCGCGGATCAGGGTCTGCTCCGGCCGCTCGCCGGGCTCGATCTTGCCGCCGGGGAATTCCCACAGCCCCGCCAGCGCCTTGCCTGCGGGGCGCTGCGCCAGCAGCACGCGCTTGTCGGCGTCGACCAGCGCGCAGGCGACGACGAGGGTCAGCTTGATATCAGCCATGTGGCGGAAATGTCCTTCTCATCTGCAAGCTTTCATTAACCAGCAGCGCGCCTCCAGCCAAACGATTTGTGCCCGTGGGCTCTTTCTGCATTCGAGATAATCCGGCCTTAATTCGCATCCGGCAGGGTGAGGCGTCCCCTTTATGCGTCCATCATATTCTCTGCCGACATAACCCATGAGCACCTTGATCCGGACCTTCAGCCGTTTCCGCCGCGATCGCTCCGGCAATATCGCGATGACCTTCGGCCTGGCTTTGCTGCCGCTCGTCATCGCGGTCGGATGCGCGGTCGACTATTCCCGCGCCAACCAGATCCGCAGCAAGCTGATCTCCGCCGCCGACGCGGCAAGCGTCGGGTCGGTCGCCAAGCAATCGCCCGGCTTCATTGCCGCCGGTGCCATGACTTCGGACGGTGAGATCCCGGCCGGCGAGGCCGATGCGAGGCAGATCTTCAACGGCAACATCTTCAACCAGAACGGCTTCACGCTGACCAGCGTGACGCCGACGGTGACCAAGACCGGCGGCACGATCACCTCGACCGTCAAATTCACCGCCGATGTCCCGACCATGTTCCTCGGCGTGATCGGCCGGAGCAAGATGGCGGTGTCGGGCTCGTCGACCTCGACCGCGACCATGCCGCTCTATATCGACTTCTACCTGCTGCTCGACAATTCGCCGTCGATGGGCGTCGGCGCTACGCCGACGGACGTCGACAAGCTGGTCAAGGCCACCACCGGCAACAGCTTCAAGCCGAACGACCAGTGCGCCTTCGCCTGCCACGACTACAACGACCCCAACAACTATTACAATCTGGCGAAATCGCTTGGCGTGACGACGCGGATCGACGTGCTGCGCAGCGCAACCCAGCAACTGATGGACACCGCGGCGACGACCCAGACCTATTCGAGCCAGTTCCGCATGGCGATCTACGACTTCGGCGCGTCCTCGGCGACCTATGGCCTGCGCAGCCTGTTCACCCTGTCGTCGAGCCTGTCGAGTGCAAAGTCGGCGGCCGGCAACATCGATCTGATGGGCGTCTACGGCAACAACGATGCCTATACCGCGGACAAGGACAGCCAGTTCACCACGATCTTCCCGCAGATCAACAACGAGATCGGAAACCCGGGCGCCGGGACGTCGTCGGCGCCGATGAAGTATCTGTTCTTCGTCTCCGACGGCGTGGCCGACGAACCCAATTCAAGTTGCCTGAAGCCGATCACCGGCAGCAATCGCTGCCAGTCGCCGATCAATCCAGCGCTGTGTGATGTGATCAAGAAGCGCAACATCAAGATCGCGGTGCTCTACACCACCTATCTGCAGCTGCCGACCAACAACTGGTACATGACCTGGATCGACCCGTTCAACCAGGGCCCGTTCGGCCCGTCGCCGAACAGCCAGATCGCGCAGAACATGCGGGCCTGCGCCTCGCCGGGTTTCTATTTCGAGGTCAGTCCGACCCAGGGCATCGCGGACGCGATGAACGCGTTGTTCAAGAAGGCCGTCGCCGACGCGCGGATCTCGAGCTGAGGCCGCGCGTCCTATCTCTCCCGCCACCCTGAGGAGGCCGCGCAGCGGCCGTCTCGAAGGGGCGACGGCCCGGCTCTCTCCACGCGGCGCCACCCCCGGCCGTACATCCTGCGAGGCTCGCTCCGCTCACACCTCAGGATGACGGGACTAACACCGTCATTGCGAGCGAAGCGAAGCAATCCATCTATCTGCGTGCGCGGATGGATGGATTGCTTCGTCGCTTCGCTCCTCGCAATGACGGAGCTGGTGACGGCGTGCAGCGTCTACGACCGGTAATCGCCGTTGATCGCGACGTATTCCTTGGTGAGGTCACAGGTCAGGACGCGGTCTTTGGCCTTGCCGAGGCCGAGCGCGACCTTGATCTGGATCTTCGGCGCCTTCATCGCCTCCGACACCTCTTTCTCGTTGTAGGACGGATCGCGCGCGCCGCTCTTGGCGACGCGGATGCCATTGAACGAGATCGAGAGCTTGTCGCGGTTGGCGGGCTCGCCGGCCTTGCCGACCGCCATCACCACGCGGCCCCAATTGGCGTCCTCGCCGGCGATTGCGGTCTTCACCAGCGGCGAATTGGCGATCGACATCGCGATCTTGCGCGCCGACGGCTTTGTCGTCGCGCCTTCGACCACAACCTCGACCAGCTTGCGGGCGCCTTCGCCGTCGCGCGCCACTTGCTCGGAGAGATCAGCGAGGATCTGCTGGAATGCCTTGGCGAACGCCTTCAGGCGTGGGTCGCTGGCGCGCGAGATCTTCGGCGCGCCATGCGCCGCCGCAGCACCGGTCGCAAACGCCAGCAGCGTGTCCGAGGTCGAGGTGTCGCCGTCGATGGTCAGCGCGTTGAAAGTGTCCTCGACACAGGTCTTGAGCAGCGATTGCAGCACGCCGGCCGATAGCGGCGCGTCGGTGAAGATGAAGGAGAGCATGGTCGCCATGTCGGGCATGATCATGCCGGCGCCCTTGGCCATGCCGTTGATCGTCACCTTGGCCTTGCCGAGCTTGACGGTCGCGGTGGCGACCTTCGGGAAGGTGTCGGTGGTCATGATCGCCTTGGCCGCGTCCAACCAGAGATCGGGCGTCGCGGTCTGGGCGAGCTGCGCCAGCACGCCGTCGAACTTGCTGGCGTCGAGCGGCTCGCCGATCACGCCGGTGGAGGCCAGGAACACGTCCGACGTCGAACAGCCGACCGCCTTCGATGCGATCTGCGCGGTCAGCGCGGTCGAGGCCTTGCCGGTCTTGCCGGTGAAGGCGTTGGCGTTGCCGGAATTGACCACCAGCGCGCGCGCTTGTCCGCCCTTCAGCTTGGCGCGGCACCATTCGACCGGCGCCGACGGGCATTTCGACTTGGTGAAGACGCCGGCCACCGTGGTGCCCTTGTCCAGCAGCGCGAGCAGCACGTCGGTGCGCCCCTTGTAGCGGATGCCGGCGGCAGCGGTCGCAAGCCGCACCCCCGCGATCACGGGCATCTCGGGAACGTCAGGCGGGGCGAGGGGGGAGACGGCGGTGGACATCGGCAAGCTTCCGGCTACGGGGAGGGAAGCGCTGCATATCATCTCACCGGCTGAAGCGGGAGAGGGCTGTGATGCGAACGCGCTGTCATGAATTGTTCAAGCGATGTCCCGTCGCCCGGATGGAGCGAAGCGAAATCCGGGGCGGCTTTACCCGCGGATGGACCTACCCCGGATTGCGCTGCGCTCCATCCGGGCTACAACGGCATCCCAAAAAGCAAATGGCCGGGACAATGCCCGGCCACTGCAACTGCATCTATTTCGCGAAGCTTACTTCTTCGCCGGCGCCATCTTGTTGTCGGCGGGCTTCGGCGCGTCCTTGGCGGCATCGGCCGGCGCGGCTGCGTCCTTTGCGGGGTCCGTCGCGGTCTCGGCGGGCTTGTCCATGCGCTCGACCTTGGCGGCCTCGCGCAGCTTGGCGACATAGTCGGCCTGGGCCTTGCGGGTCACATAGGTCTCGATCTGGGCCTTCACCTGCTGGAAGTCCGGCGCCTTGCGGTTGCGCTTTTCCTCGACCTTGATGATGTGCCAGCCGAACTGCGACTTGACCGGGTCGGAGATCTTGCCCGGCTCGAGTGAGAAGGCGACCGCGGAGAATTCCGGCACCATCTGCTCCTTGGTGAAGAAGCCGAGGTCGCCGCCGTCGGAGGCGCCGGGGTCCTTGGACTTCTTCTTGGCGAGCTCGGCGAAATCCGCGCCCTTGTCGAGCTCGGCCTTGATCGCCTTGGCCTCGTCCTCGGTCTCGACCAGGATGTGGCGGGCGCGCACTTCCTGCTCGCCGGTGATCTGCTTGGCGGCCTCGTCGTAGACCTTCTTCATGGCATCGTCGGTGGTCGCGGCCTTGCCCTCGCTGGCGAGCAGGCTGTCCATCAACAGGCGGTTGCGGGTGAAGGCGAGCCGCTTCTTGAAGTCGTCATTGTTCTCGATCTTCTTGTCCTCGGCGGCCTTGGACACGATCTTCATGTCGATCAGGAAGGACAGCACGTTGTCCTTGCGGGTCGAGGGGTCCATCTGCTGCAGGCTCGGGCCGAGTTCCTCTTCGGCGAGCGCCACGTCGCTGGCATGGATCTCGGAACCGTTGACCTTCGCCAGCACCGGGTCGGACTCCGCGGCGCGGACCGGAAGGCCCGCAGCCAGCACTGCGACAAGACAGCCCGTGGCGGCCAGTGTGGCGAGGCCGAGGCGCAGGCCGGTCTTGGATTCCGGGGGCGAGGTGGTCATGCAAAATCCTTGGTCTAAAGGGGGGAAGCTCGAGCGGGGCGGACACTCGCCCAATCGTGTTACATTGGCAACGCGAAAGTCGTGTCAAAATGATGAATTCCTTGACATCTTGCCAGCGTTGACAACCCCCCGACCGGGCCATATCTCTGGCCGACCGTGTCGGCGGTGAGAGCGCTTATTTTGCTGCGTTTTTTGCCGTTGAACCCAGGTTGGCCTGTTTCCCACTCAATTGGCTAGGGAGCCCCGGGTCGGGGCTCGAGCCGTAGCGCGTCACGGTGAGTTGATAGGCGACCCGTTGGACCATCTCAGGCTGTAAACCAAGACCGAACTCGAGACCGAAGAACAGGAATTTCGCATGATCGGCGCGCTCGCCCGCAAGTTTTTCGGCTCCGCCAACGACCGTCGGGTCAAGGGCTATCAGTCCCGCGTCAGCGCCATCAACGCGCTGGAGCCCGAGCTCATCAAGCTCTCCGACGACGAGCTCAAGGCCCGGACCGCCGAATTCAAGCAGCAGCTCGCGAGCGGCAAGACGCTGGACGACATCCTGGTCCCGGCCTTCGCCACGGTGCGCGAAGCGGCCAAGCGGACGCTCGGCCAGCGCCATTTCGACGTTCAGCTGATCGGCGGCATGGTGCTGCATGAGGGCGACATCGCCGAGATGAAGACCGGCGAAGGCAAGACGCTGGTCGCAACGCTGGCGGTCTACCTCAACGCGCTCGCCGGCAAGGGCGTCCACGTCGTCACCGTCAACGACTACCTGGCCCGCCGCGACTCCGGCTGGATGGGCCAGATCTACGCGTTCCTCGGGCTGACCACCGGCGTGATCGTGCACGGCCTCGACGACGCCGAGCGCAAGGCCGCCTATGCCTGCGACATCACCTACGGCACCAACAACGAATACGGCTTCGACTATCTGCGCGACAACATGAAGTATCGCCTGGAGGACATGGTCCAGCGCGAGCATTTCTACGCGATCGTCGACGAAGTGGACTCGATCCTGATCGACGAAGCGCGCACGCCCTTGATCATCTCCGGCCCGCTCGACGACCGCTCGGATTTCTACAACACCATCGACACCTTCATGCCGAAGCTGGTCAAGAAGGACGACTACGAGGTCGACGAGAAGCAGCGCACGGTGACCTTGACCGAAGCCGGCATGGAGAAGCTCGAGAACCTGCTGCGCGACGCGGGCCAGCTCAAGGGCGATTCGCTGTACGACGTCGAGAACGTCTCCGTCGTGCATCACGTCAACCAGGCGCTGCGCGCCCACACGCTGTTCACCCGCGACAAGGACTACATCGTCCGCGACGACGAGGTCGTCATCATCGACGAGTTCACCGGCCGCATGATGCAGGGCCGGCGCTATTCGGAAGGGCTGCACCAGGCGCTGGAAGCCAAGGAGCACGTCACGGTCCAGCCCGAGAACCAGACGCTGGCCTCGATCACCTTCCAGAACTATTTCCGGATGTACCAGAAGCTGTCCGGCATGACCGGCACCGCGCTGACCGAAGCCGACGAGCTGTTCGACATCTACAAGCTCGAGGTGGTGGAGATCCCGACCAACCTTCCGGTGGCGCGCCTCGACGAGGACGACGAGGTCTATCGCACCCAAAACGAGAAATACGCGGCGATCCTTGCCGAGATCGAGCGCGCCAACAAGCGGCTGCAGCCGGTGCTGGTCGGTACCGCGTCGATCGAGAAGTCGGAAGTGCTGGCCGACTACCTCAAGAAGCACGGCTACAAGCAGATCGACTTTACCTCCGAATCCGGCATGGAGAAGCTCTATGCCGCGGCGCGCGCCGGCAAGCCGGCCAAGCTGTTCGCGGTGCTGAACGCGCGCTTCCACGAGCAGGAAGCCTATATCGTCGCGGAAGCCGGCGTGCCCGGCGCGATCACGATCGCGACCAACATGGCCGGCCGCGGCACCGACATCAAGCTCGGCGGCTCGCTCGAGATGCGGATCCAGCAGGAGGCCGCCGGCATCACCGACGAGGCGGAGAAGGCGAAGAAGATCGAGCAGATCAAGGCCGACATCGAGCGCTTCCGCGAGATCGTGCTGAAGGCGGAAGAGGATTTCGAGGTCGAGCCGGCCAAGGGCAACAAGCCCGCCAAGACGGTGAAGAAGCCGGGCGGCCTCTACATCATCGGCTCCGAGCGCCATGAATCCCGCCGCATCGACAACCAGCTGCGCGGCCGCTCCGGCCGTCAGGGCGATCCCGGCCGCTCGAAATTCTTCCTGTCGCTGGAAGACGACCTGATGCGCATCTTCGGCTCCGACCGGCTCGACAGCATGCTGCAACGGCTCGGCTTGCAGGAAGGCGAAGCCATCATCCATCCCTGGATCAACAAGGCGCTGGAGAAGGCGCAGCAGAAGGTCGAGGCACGCAACTTCGACATCCGCAAGAACCTGCTCAAGTTCGACAACGTCCAGAACGACCAGCGCAAGGTGATCTTCGACCAGCGCGTCGACCTGATGAAGGACGACAGCGTGGTCGAGACCGTGACCGACATGCGCCACGCCTTCGTCGAGGACGTCGTCGCCAAGCACATCCCCGAGCACGCCTATGCCGAGCAGTGGGACACTGCGGGGCTGAAGGAAGAGCTGAAGCGCGTGCTCGATGTCGACCTGCCGGTCGACGAATGGGCCAAGGAAGAGGGCATCGCCGACGAGGAGCTGCTCACCCGCATCGAGAACCATGTCGACGAGCGCATGGCGGCCAAGGTCGCGCAATGGGGCCCCGACGTGATGCGCTACGTCGAGAAGACCATCCTGCTGCAGACGCTCGACCATCTCTGGCGCGAGCATCTCATCATGCTCGACCATCTGCGCCAGGTGATCGGCCTGCGCGGCTACGGCCAGCGCGATCCGTTGCAGGAGTACAAGACCGAGGCCTTCAACCTGTTCCAGGAGATGAGCGCGCATCTGCGCGAGGCGGTCACCGCGCAACTGATGCGCGTCGAGATCGTGCCGCCCGAGGAGCCGCCGCAGCCGCTGCCGTTGATGGAGGCGCACAAGCTCGATCCCAACACCGGCGAGGACGAGTTCGCCCGCGCCAGCCTGAGCGAAGCCACCTACGCCCAGGCCTCGCTGGCGCCGGCCATGTCCGCCGCCGATCGCAATCCGAACGACCCGACGAGCTGGGGCAAGGTCGGCCGCAACGAGGACTGCCCCTGCGGCTCGGGCAAGAAGTACAAGCACTGCCACGGCCGGTACGCGTAACCGGCTGCAATCATCGCGATTGTAGGGTGGCCAAAGCGAAAGCGTGCCCACCCTATCATGCGCTGCTCTCGACGCTGGGCACGCTTCCGCCCTCGCTCTTCGAGCTACGGCGGACAAGCCGCTTTGCCGACCCTACGGTCTGCCGCGACAGGCATGCGTAAGCCGCTGCAAGCGGTGACGTGCCGCCGTCGCATCGCCGCTCACCCCGCATACGCCTTGTCGAGATCGGCGACCACGATCTTCTGCATCTTCAGCATCGCCTGCATGACGCGGTCGGCCGCCTTGCGGTCGGGGTCGCTGAGGTAGCGGCTGAGCGCGGTCGGGATCACCTGCCAGGACAGGCCGAACCGGTCCTTGAGCCAGCCACAGCGCGATTCCTGGCCGCCGTCGGTGAGCTTCTCCCAGAAGTAGTCGACCTGCTGCTGGGTCTCGACGCTGAGGAAGAACGACACCGCCTCGTTGAACTTGTGCTGCGGGCCGCCATTGAGCGCGTAGAACCGCTGCCCCTCGAGCTCGAAGCTTGCCATGAAGTCGCTGACAGTCTCGATCTCGGCGTTCGGAAACACCGATTTGTAGAACGCGACGGCATCGCGGACGTTGTTGTCGAGCCACAGGAACGGCGTGATCGATGTCATGGCGAGAGAATCCTTGTAATCGAGGGAGAGGAAAGCCGGCACCGCGCGCAAGCGCGAGCGCATCCGGAGGACGAGCAGGCGGCCGCGACCCCGACATATCGGCCAGGCTTTTTGTTGGAACCCTCGCGCTGCCGTCTGGGGGCGACAGGCCGTAGGTATTTTCGGCGCATTTGGGTTCCCGCTAACCTCGCCTAAGCCCGCCGGCGGATCCATCTGCCACCCAAAGGCGATGTTAAGCTTTCGATCAACCACTTGTTAGTGCTCTATGTCCCAATATTGCCGGGCGTGTTGGACGAGCCGTCAAGCGCATCAAGGCCTCTCTTTGGTCAAGGCTCGATCGGGGAGGCCCGCGCTTTGCAGACCGTGACGACAATGCCCGGCCGTTACTATCCGGCGATCTTCGTGCTGGCGTCGGCCACACTGGCCTATCAGATCCTGATCACCCGTTTCTTCAGCGTGATGGTGCATTACCATTTCGCTTTCGGCGCCATCGCGCTTGCGATGTTCGGGCTGACGCGCGGTGCGATGCGGGTTTATGAAGATCCCGACCGCTATGCGCCGGGGCGTGTGGGGCCGGAGTTCGCCCGCCATGCCGCGCGGTTCGCGATCAGCGGCGTCGCCGTGATGTGCGCGTTCCTGTGCGCGCCGATGGTCGCGCCCAGCAACTATGCCATGGCTGCACTCGGCGTGGTGGCGCTGGGCTTCACCATTCCGTTCGCCGAGGGCGGCATCTGCATCACGCTGCTGCTGACCCGGCTGCCCTATGTCGGCGGCTGGCTTTATGCCGCCGACCTGCTCGGCGCCGCGACCGGATGCCTCGGCATCATCTTCGTGCTGCTGGTGATCGATCCGGTCAGCGCGACGCTTTGGATCGGCGCTGGCGCCGCGGCGGCCGGCTGGTTCGTGGTCCGTCACGGCGAGGACCGAAGCAGCCTGAGCCTAAGCCGCAACACCGCGCTCGGCCTTGCCGCACTCGCCGCGCTCCACACCGCGCTTGCCGCAGCCGGCAGCAGCCATCTCGGCGTGACCTGGGCCAAAGGCACTCCGCAGACCGGAACGCTGTTCGAGCGCTGGAATACCTATTCGCGCATCCGCGTCACCGATCTCGGGCTCTCGATCCCGTTCGGCTGGAGCTTCGCGCGTCCCCCGGATGCCAAGGTCGAGCAGCTCTATCTCGACATCGATGCCGACGCGGGAACGCCGATCACCCGCTTCTCCGGCGATCTTGCCAAGGTGTCGTACCTCAAGCACGACGTCATCAACGCGCCCTATCTGGTGCAGCAACGGCCGGATGACGTCGCCGTGGTCGGCGTCGGCGGCGGCCGCGACGTGCTCTCCGCGCTCTATTTCGGCGCGCAGCGGATTCGCGGCATCGAGATCAATCCCGCGATCTTCGAGGTGCTGACGAACAAGTTCGCGGATTATTCGGGTCACCTCGATCGCTGGCCCGGCGTCTCGCTGGTCAATGCCGAAGCGCGCAGCTACATCAATCATTCGCCCGATCGCTACGACCTGATCCAGATCTCGCTGATCGATACCTGGGCCACCACCGCGGCCGGCGGGCTGACATTGACCGAGAACCGGCTCTACACGGTGGAGGCGTGGGACGATTTCTTCCGCGCGCTGAAGCCGGGCGGCATGCTCTCGGTGTCGCGCTGGTACCAGCCGACGGTCTATCGCGGCGAGTTCTATCGCCTGATTGCGATCGCAACTGAGGCGTTGCAGCGTCAGGGCGTGCCGGCGACCGAACTGTCGCAGCATGTGATTGCAGCGAATGTCGGCGACATCGTCACGGTGATGATCCGTCCCGAGGCGTTCACGGCGGCGCAGTGGCAGGGCGCGCGCGACCGGCTGGTCGCGGAGGGATTCAAGCTGCTGCTCGGGCCCGGGATCGCCTATGACACCGTCACTTCGACCCTCTTGTCCGGCAAGGCCGACCAGCGTTTCCTGGATTCATTGCCGCAAAACATCGCGGCTTCGACCGACGACAAGCCGTTCTTCTTCTATACCGTGCGGCTCGCCGATCTGTTCAGCAAAAGCGGCTTCGAGTTGCAGAACAACGCTGCGATCAGCGTCATCAAATGGGTGCTCGTGTTCCAGATCGGCATCTGCATCTGTTACATCGGCATTCCCTTCATGCGCCTGGCGCGGCGGACGCCGGTGGCGACGCTGGCGCCGCCGGTGGCTTATTTCGCCGCAATCGGCTTCGGCTTCATGCTGATCGAGATTTCGCAGATGCAACGGCTGATGGTGTTCCTCGGCCACCCCGTCTACGGGCTCAGCGTCGTGCTGTTCACGATCCTGCTGTTCGGAGGCATCGGCAGTGGCACGGTGGGCGCGACGCCGGCGCGGCCGGCGGTGCTGATCGTCCGCCTCGTGACGCTGGTCGCGACGCTAGTGGCCGTGGGCCTGCTGACGCCGTCGGTCACCGCCTGGTCGCGGTCGGCGCCGACCGAGATCCGCATCCTGGTGTCGATCGCCTTGCTGGCGCCGCCGGCTTTCTGCATGGGCATGATGTTCCCGCTGGGCCTCGGCATCTGGCGGCGGCATGAAGGGCTGCTGCCGTTCTTCTGGAGCACCAACGGCATCACCTCGATGCTCGCCTCCGTGCTCGGCATGGCGCTGTCGATCCAGTTCGGCATAACAGCGACATTCGCGGTCGGAATCGGCTGCTATGTGGTGTGCGCGATCATGATCCTCGGCAACCGTCTGAGCGATTCGATCGCTGAGACCGCCCTCAAGCCGGTCCGGACATCCGGTCTGGTGGCGCAGGACGAGGCCGCCTCGTAGCGGGCGGCCGCGATCGTCTTAGTTGGCGCTGCCGATCAGGCTTTCCAAGAGGCGCTTGAGCTCGGTGGTCGACTTGTCGCCATAGCTCTCGACGATGTGCTCCTCCTGGCTCACCGCCAGCGAGTTCAGCCGCCGGCACAGCGCCTTGCCGCGGTCGGAGACGAACATCAGCACCTTCCGGCGATCCTTCGGGTCCTGCACGCGGTAGACCAGCGCGTCCGACACCATGCGGTCGATCATCTTGGTCAGCGTCGGATGGTTGAGCAGCACGGCATCGGCAAGCTCGCCCATCGAGTGGCCGTTGCCGTCGGACAGCACTTTAAGGATGCGCCACTGCTCGACCGGCACGCCTTCCTTGGCCAATCGCGTCTCCAACTGCCGGTTGATCTCCCGGTTGGCTTGCGCGAGCAGGTAGGCGAGGTGTTCGGTGATCGGGGAATTTTCTTTCGGCGGTTTAGCCACGGCGTGAGACCTGGTTCCTGACCCGGTGAATGAATGTCCGGCAACGCTTGCCGTTTCTATATGCACTTCAATTGTTGAATATTCAATATTTTCCCCTAGGATATTCCCCCAACCAAAGGGCGGATGCCGCGACCGCCCCGCTGGCTGCGTTGCGTACTGCTTCCCAGACAGGAGTTGGCGTGCTCTCGACGGTCTCTTCCCAGGCGTATGGCGGCTTGCCCGTCCCGCCGCCGCACCTGTTTCGAACTCCGTCGTCCTGCGCGGCCGATGTCGCTTTGACCGTCAAGCCGGGCTCCTCGCGCCGCGGCGGCACCGACAGCAAGCTTCGGGTCGGCAATTTCATCACCTTTTCCGGGGCGCCCGGGATCTGGGGCCCGATCTCCGCCAACAGCGTCATGCTCGCGGTCGCCGAGATCAACCGGCGCGGCGGCATCCGCGGCCGCGAGATCGAATTGTCGATGTACGACGCCGGTGGTCCGATCGAGGAGGTGGTGCGCCGCGCCGAGCAGGCAATCGCCTTCGACGAGATCGACGTGATCATGGGCTCGCATATCTCGGCGGTCCGCCTCGCGCTGCGCAAGGTCACCGCGGGCCGCATCCCCTATATCTACACGCCGGTCTATGAGGGCGGCGAGCGGACGCCCGGCGTGATGGCGATCGGCGAGACGCCGCGCGCCGAAAGCCGACCGGCGATCCACTGGCTCACCGAAGTCAAGAAGGCGCAGCGCTGGTACCTGATCGGCAGCGACTATGTCTGGCCCTGGCAGTCACACCGCGCGGTGAAGCGCTACATCAAGGAGGCCGGCGGCCAGGTGGTGGGCGAAGAATTCGTCCCGCTCGGCGAGGACGATCACGAGCCGCATCTGGCGCGGATCCGCGCCGCCAAGCCCGACGTCGTGCTGATCACCCTGATCGGCACCGACAGCATCACCTTCAATCGGGCCTTCGCCGAGGCGGGCCTGGCCGCCACCACGCTGCGCTATGCGGGTGCGATGGACGAGACCGTGCTGCTCGGCATCGGGCCGGACGCGACCGAGAACCTGTTCTGCGCCTCCGGCTATTTCGGCTGCATCGATTCCCGCGCCAATGACGACTTCCGGACCAGCTACCGTGCGATGTTCGGAGCGCATGCGCCCCCGATCGGATCGGTCGGGCAGTCCAATTATGAGGGCATGCGGTTTCTCGAGGCGGCGGCCCACCGGGCCCGCTCGCTGTCGACGGGACCGCTGTCCGCCGCAGCCCGCAACCTGGTCTATGGTGGCGCCCGTGGCAGCGTCACACTTCGCGACGGCCGCGCCGAGATGCCGATCTATCTTGCCGAAGCCGACGGTCTCGACTTCAATGTGATCAAGACGATCTAGCTTGGCACCGTCGTCCGCAAGCGCGATGCCGCGCTCGCCCAGGGCGTACCGGTGCCAGACAGGAGCAGCTGTGCATTCGACGCGCAACGTCAGGGCCGGAAGCCTGAACGGCAGGAATGGCGGCCTCCCGTTCCCGCCATCCCTGCTTTTCAGGAATCTGGCGCCGGCCTCCGATCGGGTGTTTTCTCCGATGGACCGCAGCGGGTTCGGTCCGCGCGGTGCGCGCAACCGGCTGCGGGTCGCAGGTTTCGTCTGCTGCACCGGTTCGCCGGGCATGTGGGGGCCGGCCGCGACTTCGAGCGCGCAGCTTGCGGTCGCCGACATCAATCGTCGCGGCGGCATCCTCGGCCGCGAGGTCGAGCTCTCGGTCTATGATGCCGGCGGGCCGCTCGAGGACGTACGCGACCGCGCCGAGCAGGCGATCGCCTCCGACGACGTCGATCTCATCATGGGCATGCACACCAGCGCGGTGCGCGTCGCGTTGCGCAATCTGATCACCCGCAGCAGGATTCCCTACATCTACACGCCGGTCTACGAGGGCGGCGAACGGACGCCGGGCGTGATCGCGATCGGCGAGACACCGCGTTGGCAGATGCGGCCGTCGATCCATTGGCTGGCCGAGGCCAAGCGCGCCGCGCGCTGGTACCTGATCGGCAGCGACTATGTCTGGCCATGGCAGTCGCACCGCGCGGTGAAGCGCTACATCAAGGAAACCGGGGGGCTCGTGGTCGGCGAGGAGTTCGTGCCGGTCGGCGAGGACGATCACGAGGCGCATCTGGAGCGGATCCGCGCCGCCAAGCCCGATGTGGTGCTGATCTCGCTGATCGGCACCGACAGCGTGACCTTCAATCGCGCCTTCGCCGATGCCGGGCTCGCCGCCACCACGCTGCGCCTTGCCGGCTGCGTCGACGAAACGGTGCTGCTCGGCATCGGTGCCGACCGGACCGAGAACCTGTTCTGCGCCTCAGGCTACTTCCCCGGTGTCGGCTCGCCCGCCGGCGACGATTTCCGCGATCGCTATCGCGCGATGTTCGGTGCGTTCGCGCCGCCGGTCGGATCGTGCGGCGAGTCGGCCTATGAAGGCTTCTGCCTGCTGGAGGCCGCCGCCAACCGGGCCGGCACGCTGGACACGCGGCCGCTGCTCGCGGCGGCCGACAACCTGGTCTATCGTGGTCCGCGCGGTCCGGTCACGGTACGCAGCGGCCATGTCAGGATGCCGATGTATCTTGCCGAAGCCGACGGCCTCGACTTCAGGGTGATCAAGTCGATCTGAGCCGGGGTCCGCCAGCTTCGTCGGAAGGTCTTGCGAAATAATCCTTGAAAAGGAAAATATTTCCGTTTTCAATACAGCGGCGGGGTGGGGCGGTTCGCGCGGGGCATTGCGCGGCCGCTGCCCCGTGCCGAGGGAACATCCAAGGATCAAAAGCTTCAGGAGAGCGCCGTGACCGTCGTCCTTCCCACGCCAACGCAACTTCGTGCCGTCGCCGAGCAGTGTGGCCTGTCCCTGACCGAAGAGGACGTGGCTTCGTTCCGAGGCCTGATGCAGGGCTCGATCGAGGCCTACAACCTCGTCGCCCAGATGCCGGACGAACTCCCCGAAGTGAAATATCCGCGCACGCCCGGCACTCGCCCGGCGCCGGAGGATAACAAGCACAACGCCTGGTACTGCAAGTCGACGGTGAAGGGCGCGGCCTCCGGCAAGCTCAAGGGCAAGACGGTGGCGTTGAAGGACAATATCATGCTGGCCGGCGTGCCGATGACCAACGGCTCGTCGACGCTGGAAGGCTTTATTCCCGACTTCGACGCCACCATCGTCACCAGGATGCTGGATGCCGGCGCCGAGATCAAAGGCAAGACGCATTGCGAGCATTTCTGCCTGTCCGGCGGCAGCCACACCGGCTCCTACGGGCCGGTGCACAATCCGCACAAGATGGGCTATTCGGCCGGCGGCTCGTCGTCGGGCTCGGGTGTCGTGGTGGCGCTCGGCGAGGTCGACATGGCGATCGGTGGCGACCAGGGCGGCTCGATCCGCATGCCGTCCTCGTTCTGCGGCACCTACGGCATGAAGCCGACCTGGGGCCTCGTGCCCTACACCGGCATCATGCCGATCGAGATCTATGTCGACCATACCGGCCCGATGACCGCGAGCGTGGAAGACAACGCGCTGCTGCTCGAAGTGCTGGCCGGCGACGACGGCTATGATCCGCGCATCAAGGCGCCGAAAGTCGAGGAGTACACCAAGGCACTCGGCAAGGGCGTCAAGGGCATGAAGATCGGCATCCTCAAGGAAGGCTTCGAGCAGCCGACCGCGGAAGCCGCCGTCAACGAAAGCGTGCGCGAGGCGGCGAAGCGCTTCAAGGATCTCGGCGCCAGCGTCGAGACGGTGTCGATTCCGATGCACATGGCGGGCGGCGCGATCTGGACCCCGATCGGCACCGAAGGCCTGACCCAGACCATGATGTTCGGCGACGGCTACGGCCTCAGCCGCGGCGATCTCTATTCGACCGCGCTGATGGATCACCATCGCGGCTGGCGCCGGCAGGCGGATTCGCTGTCCGAGACCACCAAACTGTTCATGATGCTCGGCACCTACATCAACAACAATTTCGGCCCGCGCTTCTACGGCAAGGCACTCAACATCTCCCGCCGCCTCGCCGCGGCCTACGACAAGGCGTTCAAGGATTACGATCTCCTGCTGATGCCGACCACGCCGATGAAGGCGACCAAGTTGCCCGAGGCCAATGCGAGCCGCGAGGAATATGTCGCCCGCGCGCTGGAGATGATCTCCAACACCGCGCCGTTCGACATCACCCATCATCCGGCGATGTCGCTGCCCTGCGGCATGGTCGATGGCCTGCCGGTCGGGCTGATGCTGGTCGGGCGGATGTTCGAGGAGAGCACCATCTACCGCGCCGCGCATGCCTTCGAGCAGGCCGGCGACTGGAAGAAGATGTGAGGCGCCGCTTGTCGCAGACGCAACGTCGACGGATGGGGCACCATGGCTAGCATCTTTGCCGCGGTGTTCGAGATCGTGAGCTTCGGCGCCATCATCGTGCTGGTGGTGCTCGGGCTCGGCATCATCGCCAGCATGATGGGCATCTTCAACTTCGCGCAGGGCGAATTCGTCCTGCTCGGGGCCTATGTCACCTATCTGGCCTACGCCCATGGCGCGCCGGTCTGGGTCGGCATGGTCGCCGCGCCGTTCGTGGTCGGCGCACTCGGCTTCGTGCTGGAGGCGCTGATCATCCGGCGCTTCTACGCGGCGCCGATCGTGGCGATGCTCGGCACCTATGCGCTCGGCCTGATCATCCGCGAGAGCGTGCGCGGCCTGATCGGCGGCTTCTATCTCACGGTGCCGGAGCCGATCGGCGGTTCGATCGACCTCGGCTCGGTCCACATCTCGGCCTGGCGCTTCACCATCATCGTGATCACGCTGTTGGTGATGGGCGCCTGCTATCTCTTGCTGGCGCGCACCTCGTTCGGGCTGCGGGTCCGCGCCACGCTGGAGAACCCGGCGCTGGCGCGCGCATCAGGCATCTCGACGCCCTTGATCTACGGCGCGACCTTCGCATTCGGCGCGGCGCTGGCCGGGCTTGCCGGCGCGCTGATCGTGCCGGTGTTCAGCCTGTTTGCCGATCTCGGCATCCGTTTCCTGATCCAGGGCTTCGTCGCCGTGATGGTCGGCGGGGTCGGCTCCTTCATCGGTCCGGTCGCCGGCGCCGGCGTGATCGGCACGCTCAGTGCGGCGCTGCCATGGGTCATGTCACCGGTCGTCGCCGACGTGCTCGTCTTCGTGCTCGCCATCGCCTTCATCAAATTCCGGCCGCAAGGCCTCATTGCTGGGAAAGGGGTCTAATCACCATGTCGATCGAACGCATGAATCTGACGCGCCGCCGCTTCATGAGCAATTTCGCCTTCGCGACCGGCGCGCTCGCGACCGGGGTCGGCAGCTGGGTCGTCAGGCCCGACTGGGCCAACGCCGCCGAAGGCCCGATCAAGGTCGGCATCGCGACCGACCTGACCGGCCCGATCGCCTATGCCGGCAATGCCGACGCCAACGTCGCCAAGATGGTGATCAAGGAGATCAACGCCGGCGGCGGCCTGCTCGGCCGCCCGCTCGAGCTCTATATCGAGGACACCGCCTCGAACGAATCGGTCGCGGTCGGCAATGTCCGCAAGCTGATCCAGCGCGACAAGGTCGACATGGTGCTGGGCGGCATCACCTCCTCGATGCGCAACGCCATCAAGGACCCGATCGTGGCGCGCGGCAAGACGCTCTACATCTATCCGCAGCTCTACGAGGGCAAGGAGTGCACGCCCTATCTGTTCTGCACCGGCCCGACGCCGGCGCAGCAATGCGACACCTTCATTCCCTGGCTGATCAAGAACGGCGGCAAGAAGTTCGCGCTGCCGAGCGCCAACTATGTCTGGCCGCACACGCTCAACGTCTATGCCCGCAAGGTGATCGAGGACAATGGCGGCGAGGTCGTGTTCGAGGAGTATTACCCGCTCGACCAGGTCGACTTCTCGTCGACCGTCAACCGCATCATCTCCAACAAGGTCGACGTCGTCTTCAACACCGTCATCCCGCCCGGCGTCGGCCCGTTCTTCAAGCAGCTCTATGAAGCGGGCTTCCTCAAGAACGGTGGCCGGCTCGCCTGCGTCTACTATGACGAGAACACCCTCAACATCAATCAGGCCAACGAGATCGAGGGGCTGGCAAGCTGCCTCGACTATTTCAAGGTGCTGACCAAGGAGGATCCGTTCGACGCCAAGCTGCAGGCAGCGTATGAAAAGGACTTCCCAGGCAACTTCCTGTTCGCGGCCGGCAGCGCCGCCACCGGAACCTATCGCGGTCTCAAGCTGTGGGAGGCGGCGGTCAAGGAAGCCGGCAAGGTCGACCGCGACTCGGTTGCCGCCGCGCTCGATCACGCCAAGATCGCCGAAGGGCCCGGCGGACCGGCCGAAATGGTTCCGGGCAAGCGTCACTGCAAGATGAAGATGTACACCGCTGTTGCCAAAGGCGGGAACTATGAGATCGTGGCGCGCAGCGACGGTCTTGTTGATCCCAAGGAATGCTGAGCGATCGATGAGTGGAGCAAGAGAGGCCGTCGCACGCATCAGCGAGGATGTCGTGACGGGTGAGGGTACACCGGCCGCAAGCGCGCCGGCGGGACAGGCATCGGCAGGATGGAAGGTCCTGCCGATCGTGGAAGGACTGGTGCTCTTGATCGCACTGGTCCTGCCATGGGTTCTGCAGGACTATCTGACGGTGTTCGCGACCCGCGTAGTGATCCTCGCGCTGTTCGCGCTGTCGTTCGACCTGGTGTGGGGTTATGCCGGCATCATGAGCTTCGGCCAGGCGCTGTTCTTCGGCGCCGCCGGCTACGGCGTGGCGCTGCTGGCGCGCGATCTCAACGTCACCTCGATCCTCTTGATCCTGCCCGCCGGCACCTTGATCGGCCTTGCCGCGGCGCTGCTGCTCGGCGGCTTCCTGCTGCTCGGGCGCTATCCCTCCAGCGTGATCTTCGTCTCGCTCGGCACGCTCACCGGATCCTATGCCGCGGATCGGCTGGCGCGGGGCTGGTACTATCTCGGCGGCCAGAACGGCATCCCGTCGATCCCGCCGCTCACCCTCGGCAGCTACGAGCTCGAGGAAGGGCCGATCTACTATTACATGGTGCTCGGTATCCTCGTGGTGGTCTACCTGCTGTGCCGCTTCCTGGTCCGCTCGCAATTCGGCCTGGCGCTCGCGGGCTTGCGCGAGAACGAGCAGCGCATCGCCTTCTTCGGCTACAAGGCGCAGCATCTGAAGGCGATCATCTTCGCGATCGGCGGCACCATCGCCGGTCTTGCCGGCAGCCTCTATGCCTTCCACGAAGGCTTCGTCTGGCCCAACATGCTGGGCGTCGTGTTCTCGACCCAGGTCGTGCTCTACGTCCTGTTCGGCGGCTCCGGCACGCTGATCGGCGCCGTGATCGGCACCGTGATCATCGAGGGCGTCTCGTTCTGGCTGTCGGACAATTACCGCGACATCTGGCCGATCATTCTCGGCGTGCTGCTTTTGCTCGTGATCATGTTCCGTCCGCTCGGGCTGATCTCCTTCGTGCTCGGCGAGCGCGAGCGGGTCGGCAGCTTCGGCAAAGCACCAAAAAAGGAGACCGGCAATGCCGCTCCTTGAGGCCTCAGGGATCAGCAAGGTGTTCGGCAAGCTCACCGCGCTCGACGGTGCGGCGCTGACTGTCGGCGAGAACGAGTTTCACGGCCTGATCGGCCCCAACGGCTCGGGCAAGAGCACGCTGATGAAATGCGTCGCCGGCGCAGAAGTCCCCACGACAGGCAAGGTCTCCTTCGTCAACACCGACATCACGGCGTTCACGCCGACCGAGCGCGCCCGCGCCGGCATGAGCCTGAAATTCCAGATCACCTCGGTGCTGCCGACGCTGACGCTGTACGACAACATCCTGCTGGCGTTGCAGGCGCACTGCTCGCTGTTCGACCTCGTGCTGTCGCGCACCCGCAAGAAATTGCACGATCAGGTGATGACGATGCTGACCCAGTTCCGCCTCGCCGATCGGGCGCATGACGCGGCGGCGGCGCTGTCGCACGGCCAGCAGCAATGGCTCGAGATCGCGATGGCGCTGGCCGGGAAGCCGCGGCTTCTGCTGCTGGACGAGCCGACCGGCGGCATGAGCCTCGAGGAGCGCCGCGTCACCGGCGAATTGTTGCAGCCGATCAAAGAGCATTGCTCGCTCGTCATCGTCGAACATGATCTCGATTTCATCCGCGACATCTGCGACCGCCTCACCGTGCTCGACCAGGGCAAGGTGCTGGCGTCGGGGACGGTCGCGGAAATCCAGGCCAACAGAAACGTCCAGGAGATTTATCTTCGCCGTGCCTGAGCAAACCTTCCTCGATATCAGGCATCTCGATGCCGGATATGGCCGCAGCCAGGTCCTGTTCGATGTCAACATCGGCATTCCCTGGCGCGGCGGCGTTGCCGTGCTCGGCCGCAACGGTGCCGGCAAGACCACGCTGATGAAGACCATCGTCGGTGAGCTCGCAAGCTCGCAGGGCGAGCTGTTCTTCGACGGTCGCGACATCACCCGGCGCCGCACCGAGGAACGGGTGCGCTCCGGCATCGGCTATGTGCCGCAGGAGCATTCGGTGTTCGCCCGCCTGTCGGTGCGCGACAACCTTGCGGTCGGCTCGCTGGTCAATTCGGACGCCGGTGCGGTCGATCGCGTGATGGAGATCTTCCCGAAGCTCGGCCAGCGCCTCGACCAGCCGGCCGGCACGCTGTCCGGCGGCGAGCGCAAGATGCTGGCGATCAGCCGCGCCATGCTCGGCAATCCAAAGCTGCTGCTGCTGGACGAGCCGACCGAGGGGGTCTGGATCGGCGTGATCGAGGAGATCACCGAGCGGCTGATCGAGCTTGCCAAGAGCATCTCGGTCGTGATCGTCGAGCAGCATCTCGACCTCGCGCTGCGCGTCGCCGACTACGCCTATGTGCTGGACCGGGGCCGCGTCGCGCTCCAGGGCGGCGCAAGCGAGGTGCGCAACGATCCGGAATTGCTGCGGTATCTGGCGCCGTAGATTGCCGTCGAATCGAGGGTTCCCCAGGAACGAAGCGCCGCCGCCGCCGTTGGGCAGCGGGAGGAATTCACGATGCGCTATTCTTCGATTGCGGTAATTTGTGCCGTCGCCGTGATGAACAGCGGTGCCGCAGTGGCCCAGCACGCCGGCACCAAGTCGGAACAATCCGCGTGCTCGCGCGATGCACAGCGTTTCTGCCGCAAGGACCTCGGCAATGACGGCGCCGTGCAGAACTGCCTTCAGACCAATCGCGATAGCCTGAGCCGAAGTTGCAAGAAGGTGTTCGAGAGCCACGGCATGTAGCCGTCGCGGCGTTCGCCGTTGCATCGGTGCAGCCGACCATCGAGCACCGCGTCCGGGCGGTGGATTCCGGCTGGCGATACGAAATCGCTCGCCTGGGGGCAGAGCTTATCGCTCGTTGCCGACGAACAACCGCCATGCACCGTCAAACAGAACCAAGAGGATGGACAGCGTCGACGAGCAGAGCAGAATGCCTGTCGCGAGGTGGTGATACGATGTGCCTTCAGTGAGCAGGAATCCGATCAGCGATGCGCCGATCAGGCTCATCCAGCCGGCCAGCACGCGCCATGACCTGCGGATCAAGCCGGATATTTCGTCCGTCATTGTGAACCTCTCCGGGCCGGACGGGCTGCTGCCTGGTCGTTTGTAGCCAACCCGTCCTGAATCACGTCCGCCTATCCTGCGCCGCACAAAACCATCATCCCGGGACACTCGTGCGGATGACGGCGGGAGTTCCGGCCGGCAAGTGTTCGAGATGGTTCAGTGCTGCCTGGAGCTGGGTGTCCCGGTCCGTCCCGATCAACTGCTCCTTGATGGGCGGTGAAGCTGCTTCTGAAGGTGCGCCGTTGGTATCCGGCGTTGCGCCGGGATTTGGCCGCATCCCGGGATTGGCGAACGCGCCGTGGAGTTGGGCTTCGCGCCAAACCAGGGAGTTCGCAACTTGTTCGTCCTTGGCCGCCTTGACGATGACGTCGGGTGTAATCCCGTCGCCCTGAATCGAGCGGCCCGAGGGGGTGTAGTAGAGCGCGCTGGTCAGTCGCAAGGCACCATGATCCTTGATCGGGATGATGGTCTGGACGGATCCCTTGCCGAAGCTCTGCGTCCCCATCACGGTAGCGCGATGGCGATCCTGCAATGCGCCCGCGACGATTTCGGACGCCGATGCGGAGGCGCCGTTGACGAGAACGACCATCGGAGTGTCCGGCAGCAAGGCACCCGTTGCAGGAGCCGTGAACGATTGGTCGTCGTTTCCGTTGCGTCCGCGGATCGAGACGACGGTGCCGCCGTTGAGGAAATCGCTGGACACATCAACCGCTGCGGAGAGCAGGCCTCCGGGATCGTTTCTCAGGTCGAGGACAAGGCCGGCCAACTTGCCGCCCGCTTCGCGCGTCAGCGTCGAGATTGCCTGGTGCAGTTCGGTCGGTGTCTGCTCGCCGAATTCGCTGACCCGCAGATAGCCGATGCCGTTCGCCTCGAGCCGGGATTTGACGCTGTGGACTTCGATGACTTGCCGGGTGAGCGGCACCTCGAAGCGCGGCTGGTCGCCGCGCTGGAGTGTCAATCTCACGATCGTCCCCGGCTGCCCGCGAATTTTCCTGATCACCTCCATCAGGTCCACGCCGCGTGTGCTTTGGCCGTCGACCGAAACGATCGCGTCGCCCGGCTGCAAGCCGGCACCGGCACCCGGCGTATCGTCGATCGGCGAAAGAACGGTCGGTAACCCGTCGTGCTCCATGATCTTGAGGCCGACGCCGCCGAACTTTCCGCTCATGTCCTCTCGGGCCTCGCGGAATTCCGGTTCGGTCATGTAGGAGGAGTGCGGGTCGAGACGCGACAGCATTCCTTTCAACGCCGCATCGGTAAGCTCGCCCGAGTCGACCGGATGCACGTAGTCCTGCTGCACGAGCTGGATCACACTCGCGAGAAGGGCGAGGTCGGCCCTGGAAGGGCCGGCGGCGATTTCTGACGCAAGTGCCAGGCCGGCGAGGGCGGTCGATGCTGCACAGACGATTCCGATCGTGCGCAAATGGGATATCTTCATTGCTTAACCGTGCGGTGAGTGGTTGAACGCATAAGCGCGCCGCGCTGGCTGCTGCGGCGTACCTGACAACGAGCCCCGCCGTCGCGCCTGGACAACACGCGACGGCAGCTCAGTGTCATGCCTAACCGATCGGCATGGCGACGAAGTGGGTGTTGTCCGACGTCTTTACGTGCATCAGGACATCATGCTTGCCTTCGGACTTCGCATCCGAGAGCGCGTTGCGCAGGTCCGCCGCAGAACTGACGCTCTTGCCGGCCACGTCGAGGATGACATCGCCGGACTGCAGTCCGTGCTCGGCGGCCGGACCATCCGGCTCGATCGCCGTGACCACGACACCCTTGTTGCCGGCGCCGCCGACATCGCCTGCCGGGGCAACCGCCAGACCGAGGTGAGGAATGCCCTTTGAGCCTTGCTCGGACTCGTCGGCCCGGGCCACTTTCCTTGTCTCGTTTGGCATCTTGGCGAGCGTCACCGTGAACGTCTTCGTCTCACCCTTGCGAACGATGTCGAGCTTCGCCGAGCTGCCCGGAGCCATCGCTGAAATCTCTCGCGCGAGTGTGCCCGAGTCCTTGATCGCGTTGCCGTTGACTGACGTGATGACGTCGCCCGGCCGAATTCCGGCCTGTGCCGCCGGCGTGTCCGCCTGGGCCTCGTCGACCAGTGCACCCTGGGCCTGCTTCAGGCCGAGGCTTTCGGCGATGCCGCTCGTGACCGGCTGCACCTGCACGCCGAGCCAGCCGCGCGTCACCGTGCCGTGTTCCTTGAGCTGGGCGACGATCATCTTCACGGTCGTCGCCGGCACGTCGAAGCCGATGCCGACTGAGCCGCCGGACGGCGAATAGATCGCGGTATTGACGCCGATGACGTTGCCATTGGTGTCGAATGTCGGCCCTCCCGAGTTGCCTTTGTTGATCGGCGCGTCGATCTGGATGTAGTTGTCGTAGGGCCCGGAACCGATATCGCGTCCTTCGGCCGAGATGATGCCGGCGGTCACGGTGCCGCCGAGGCCATAGGGATTGCCGACCGCCACGACCCAGTCGCCGACACGCGGAACCTGATTTTCGAGATTGGCATAGCTGAAGTCCGTCTTGCCATCGACCTTGATGAGCGCGAGATCCGTCTTCGGATCGGTGCCGATCACCTTCGCGGTATAGATCGTGCCGTCATCCGTCGTGACCTGCACGGACCTGGCATGATCGACGACATGGTTGTTGGTCACGGCATAGCCGTCGGCGGAGATGAAGAAGCCGGAGCCGACGCCGGTGATGACCTGATGGCGCTGCAGCTTGCCGCCCTGCATGCCGTCGCCGAACTGGCGGAAGAATTTTTCGAACGGCGTGCCTTGCAGGGACGGAGGGAGGTTCTCTACGTCCGGACCGGATGTGTTGGCGTTGCTCTCTTCGTCCAGCTTCACGCGTACCGAAATGACGGCGGGCTTGACCTTCGCGACCAGGTCGGCGAAGCCTGCGGGGCCTTGCGTCTGCGACGTCGGAGTTGCGGCGAAGGCTTGCTCGACAAATTGGTAATGTCCCAGCGGCCCAGCCAGGGCGATGGTCGCACCGATCATCGCAACGGAGCCAAGCATTGCGACGCGCCGGGCCGACAGGGGCCTGCGCTGTTGAGTGTTGTTGTCCTTTGGCATGATGTTTCTCCTGAATTGGCTGCCCCATACCGATGCTAAAAACCTATCGCTGCCGCATTACGGGCGCCTGTCCGAGGCATTAATTCGAGGGATAGGTAGCTAAATTCGCGGTAACGCTCGGCGGACATGCCAATGCATTTGCGGACCGCGCCAACAGGCGTGGCCCGTAAGGACGAGCAGACAACGTCTCGGCGCAGGCGACGACGCTCCGATGGATGGTCGCGCTTGCGCGGAACTAGGTTGTGCCGATGCGTTCGACGAGATGGGCGCGCGAGGGCGAAGGCTCAAACCGGTCCGCGAAATACTGCGTTTCGTGGACCACCTGTCCGTCGCGGAATTCCATGATGCTCACCGTGTGGAACGGAACGCCGTCGTAGGTCAGCACGAACTCGGTGATCCAGAGATCGCCGCCGCCAATCATGCGCCGGATCGTGAAGCGTTTCTTGTTCGGCTGAACCGTTCGGCTCTCCTGGATGCTGCGCCGACCTCGGATCCGCTCGCCCGATTGCGGATAGTCGAGCACGGCATCCGCGGCGTAGATTTCATGCTCGCGCTCGAAATCGCTCGCGTCCGAAGCGTCCCAATGGCGCTCCAGCGCCATGCGCATGGTGTGATCGTCCATCGCAATCTCCCGGCTTTGCCTGCACGCAGCATCTCACGACCATCCAGGTGCATTTGGCAAGAGTTCGTATCAGTCCCCGGTGCGCAACTGCGCGGCGGGAACGATGGAGGGAAGAGGCGGGGCGCTTACATCCGAGTTACCCTTCGGGTCATTTTGTCGAGCGGCGTCGCGTGCGGCGTGCTACAGCTTCGGGATCAACAGGGGCATCGCATGACATCGACCGTCGACCTCGCGAAATTGCAAATTGATGACTTCACGCCGCATCAGGACATGGAGTTCGAGATGCAGGCGGCGGATCGCGTCGTGGTGCTGAAGCTCGCCAAGGTCGAGCCCGCCGGAAACAGCGGCCGGCCGGGCGGTGCGTTCTCGCTGCTGTTTGCCGGACCGAAGGGCGCGTGGTTGCCGCAGGCGATCTATCCGGTGCGGCATCCGGCATTAGGCGTGATCGAGATGTTCCTGGTACCGATCGGGCCGCTCGCCGACGGCAACGGCTATCAGGCGATTTTCACCTGATGGCCGGACGTTTCCGCCGCGCGCCAGCGCATCAGGTCGTAGACGCCCTTGTCTTCCTCGGCGACGAAGCCGAGTCGGCGATAAAGCCGCATCGCGGGATTGAACTTCTCGACATGGATTGACATGGCCTTGCCGGCCGCGGCGGCCTCATCGAGCAGGTCGCGCATCAGCGCGCTGCCGAGACCCGAGCCGCGATGCTCCGGCAGGAGGGCAATATCGATGACGCAATGCTCGCTCGGCCAGCGGTCAACATAAAGGCGCCCGATGTCCTCGCCGCCACGCATTGCCACCAGCCAGTCGGCGGTCGGATAGTATCGCTGGTAATGCGCGTGCTGCGCCTGGAACTGCATGGCGAGGAACGCGGCTTTCTGCTCCGCGCTCCATGGCGTCACCGCCAGCTCCTCGGCGCGGGTCGAGGCGTAGAGCCGCGCCAGGAAGGGCAGGTCGGCATCAGTGATCCGACGGAACGTGAGGCCGGCCTCCGCGGCGCGTATCCATCCGAACGCCGCGGCGGCCGTATCGGTGCTCAAACCATTCGTCATGGCCGGTTCAGCTGCGCGGCGGGAAAATTCCCCGCAATGCGATGCAGAAGTTCAAGGTGAGGTAGGGCATCAGGTTGTTGTGGGGTTGGCTGCCGCCGGTCGGCAAGATCGAGCTGGTGGCCGAGAACTGCGAGATATTGGTCGGCGTGTCGCTATACGCCTGACCCGGGTTTGCACGCGCCAGAGATCGCGTCGGGCTGGGCGTGGCGAGCTCGGACTGATTGATGTTGCCGAGAACCCCGTGGTTGTGCTGGGCCATCTCGGTTTGCAGCAGCGTCACCGTCGTCGTGCCGCCCGCCTGTCCGAGATAATACAAGCTCCCGAAACTTTGCCCCGGATTCATCGGTGCGCTGCCTTGTTGCAGGTCGGGCAACGCAAAGGTGCTCTTGCCGTCACCGCCATAGGTGGTGCCGAGCAGCGAGAAAAGCGCGGTGTTCTGCGAGATCGGCATCAATTGGCCGTTGCATATCGCCCATCCCACCGGTGCGAAGTTGAACGGGAAAATGCGGATCTCCGCTACGAATTGATCAGACATTGGTCCCGTCCTAGTTTTGGCTCGGATAAATGCCGTACAACGAGATGATGAAATTGATGCAGAGGTAAGGCTGCATGTTGTTGTGCGGTTGGTTGCCGCCCATGAACGTGCAGGCCTGATTCGCCATCAGCGATGCGGCCGCGACCTCGCGGTAAATCTGGGTCGCTCCCACGGCACCCACGACATTGCCGGTCACGGTGCTGCCGGTCGCGGGGTTCAGGGATGCCGCCATCGGGTGCGAGTGGGTCGGCAGTTGCTGTGTGGTCAGCGTCACCTGCTCGACGCCGCCGATCTGGCCCAGGCTGAAGGTGCTGCCTTGTTGCAGCGGCAGGCGGCCTTGCAGGTTCGGCAGATCGAAGGTTTCCTGGCCGTCGCCGCCATATGTGGTTCCGATCAGGTTGTACAATGTCTCGTACTGGGAGATCGCCAGGGTTTGTCCCAGGCAGAACATCCAGCCGTTCGGCGCAAAATTTCCGCCGAACATACGAATCTCGCCGATGTAAGGCTGGCCCATGGCAGGATTCCTTCAGTTCGGGGAGGGGAAGACGCCTTGCAAGGCGATGCAGAAGCTGAGCGTGAGATAGGGCTGCATGTTCTCGTGCGGTTGCGAGCTCCCGGCGTAGCCGACGGTGCTGGGGTCCAGCGTCGTCAGATTGGCCGCGGCCGTATAAAGGTTGGCTGAGGTCGCCATCAGATTTCCGGTGACCGCGGCGCTGTCGGCATTGTTGGTCGTGCCCTGAAACGTATGCGGGTGCTGCGGCATCTCGGAAATCGTCAGCGTGTGGGACGTTTCACCACCGGTCTGCCCCAGCGTGAAGCCCGAGCCCATATGCAGCGGTACCTTTCCTCGCAAGTCGGGCAGCGCGAAATTCGTCGTGCCGTTTCCGCCATAGGTCGTGCCAACCAGCGAGAACAGTGCCTGGTTCTGATTGATCGGCAGCACCTGGCCGTTGCAAAGGGCCCAGCCTCTCGGCGCGTAGATGAACGACATCATCCTGATTTCCGAGAGATACGGTTCAGACATCGGTCCCTCCGCCCAAACGATTCCGTCTCGTCAGAGACTCGATTCATGAAAATGCAAGGTAAATGGCGTCACGCAATAACCGGGTGCACGATAGCGTGTTTTACGCCAAGTGCAACCTCAACGATTGTTTTGCCTTCGCAATTTTTCGAGCCGCCGACGCGGAAATGTCGTCGCGCTGACCCGGCGCTTGGCCAACAGGATCGGTGCGGACACGATCCGATTGTAGCGCCTGCCGGATCGTTCGGGCAGGCGCCGTTCGCTCCGTCGCAACGTTCGATCAAATCACCAGATCGTGGTGGGTCTGGAGATGATCGGTCGGCGTGCCTCCCATCGCGGCGTACACCGCCTCGTGGCCGACCCACCACGGGGTCGCGGCATTCGACTGCCCGCTGAACAGATCGGACAAGGTCTGAGTGTTCGCGGTCAGGTCCGGATGGCTCGTGTTGGTCTGCGACGATGTCTGGGTCAATGACGAGAAGTCGAAGCTGTCGTGGTTGGTCAGGTTGACAGTCGAGGTCGTGGTGCCCTGCGTCGGCATCACCTTCTGCAATGCCAGGTTGGACTGAGCGACATCGGTCGCCGTTGGCAGCCGGCGCTCGCCGTCGGCAAGGCCGATATACATCAGATCGCTGGCATCGGACGATGAAATGGTATCGGGAAGGCCGAGCACGTGGCCGAGTTCATGCACCACGGTGGTCAAGAGATCGAGATGACCGGCCGCGGCCGTCGACGGGTCGGTAAGGAGATCGGTGCCGGCGGCGTTGACGGCGTGCGTGAACTCGAAATTGTCCGCCGGGGTCGGATCGATGAACCAGCCATGGCCGGCCGCATTGGTATCGATCGTGATATGCCCGCCGCCCTCCTGACCGACAATCTGGCCGGAGAGGTCGGCGACGCTGAAGGTCGCGGCATGCAGGAGGGCGAGCTGTGCCGAACTGGCGCCCGCATTGGCCCATTCGGTGATCGCCGCCGACACCACCGAGTTGAGCTCGGCCTGCGTCAGGTGCATCTCGCCCGTGGTCGGCGTCGACGCCTGCACGCCACCCGCTTCGGCGAGCAGTGGCGCGACCACCGCGGGAAGCGCCGGCACCGTGGAGACCAACGTCGTCGTGCCATTACCGCCGGTGGTGTCGACGGTGATGCCGCCGGTGGTGCTGCTGTTGTCGTCGGTGATCACGCCCGCAGGCGTGCCCGACGGCGAACCGTTCTTCGAAAGGTTCAGATGGGTGCTGCTGCTGAAGTTGCTCAGCTCGACATCGGTGGCGTAGCTGGAACTGTGGTTGAGCGTGTTCTTGCTGCCGGTGCCGCCGGCGCCCATACCGATGAGGACATTGGTCGTGCTGGTGTCGCTGCCCGTTGCGCCGTTCTCGACGTCGAGCGCGGCAAACGGGCTGGCGGAGGTCGGAGACGACACCGAGTTGCCGTACAGTGTGGCGTTCAGGGTCGAGCTGCCATCGTTGTTCTGCAGCGCGATACCGGCATCGCCGACGCCGGTGATGGTGTTGTTCTGGATCAGGGTGGTCAGGCTGCCGGCGCCGGCGTCGCGGACGAAGATGCCGTCGGAATTCGAGCCCACCTTCGCCGGCCCGATCTGATTGCTGGCGATGGTGCCGGACATGGTGCCGTTGTCCTGGCCCTTGGCAACGAAGATACCGACGGTGTCGAACGCGTTGGCGCCGCCGTCGGTCAGGATGTTGTGCGAGATGTCGAACGTGGTGGTCGCGGCGGAGGCGAAGCCGCCGGAGCCGCTGCGGATATCGACTGCAGTTCCGCCGCCCGGGATGATCGTCTCGCCGTTGTGGAAGGTGTTGCTGCGGACCACCGCGTCCATCGACGAATTGTTGTTCGCCACGAATGCGATGAAGTCGGCCCGCGTGCCGGCGAACGTGCTGTTGGTCAGCGTGTAGTTGGCGGTCGCCGAGTTGTAGACCTGTCCGCGGACGTTATCATTGCCGCTCGAGCCGATCAGGCCGAACGTATCGTTGTCCATCGTCAGGCGGTTCAGCGTGCCGCTGGTATTGTAGAGATCGATGTTCTCGTCAAAGCCGCCGGAGATGCTGGATCCCGTGATCGAGGCGGTGCCGAGCAGATTGTCGAACCGGATGCTGCTCTCTTCCTGATTCCCCGCATTGTTGGTGCCATTGCTGCCGCTGATGGTGCCGTTGGCGAAGCTGAACCCGGTGACGTTATTGCCGTAGATCGCGAAGTTGCTGAAATCGTGCAACGACATGTCGGTCAGCGACACGTTCGACGTGTTGTGCAGGTAGATGCCGGTGCCGCCCGTTCCCGATGTCGTCTGTCCGCCGGCGTCGGTACCGGAGAGGATATCGCCACCGGTCTTGTTGGCGATCGTGCCGCCGGAGCCGGCGGTGCCGTTGCCCGTGATCGTGAGCCCTCCGGCCGTTCCCGTCGTATCGAGGACGATGCCGGCACTGCCCGACGAGCCTGTCGTAGAAATGCTCTTGAAGGTCAGGTTGCCCGAACCGATGTTGGTGTGCTCGACATCGAGCGCGGTACCGGTCGTGGACGTGATGGTGTTGTTGCTGCCGGTGACGGTGAGGGTGCCGCCATGGGTGAAGCTCAGGCCGGCGCCGCTGGCGGTCTTCACCGTGATGTCGGACATCGTGACGGTGCCGACATTGTTGCCGTCGTCGCTGATGCCGATGCCGGAGCCGGCCGAGGTGTCGATGCTGACGCCGGTGATGGTGTGGCCCGTCGTGCCGAGCAGGTCGATGCCGTTGTCGGCGCCGGTCACATGGATCACCGGATCGGCGCCGGACCCGACATTGGCGGTGACCACCGCGCCGGTCACCGGATTGGTGAACTGCAGGGAATGGCTGCCGCCGATCAGGTTGACGCCGTTGGCGAGATTGATGCCGTTGGCCTCGCTGTAGGTGCCGGTGCCGTGCTCGAGCACGACGTAGTCGCCGGAGCTAGCCGGATTCGCCGCGTTGAAGGCCGCGATCGAGGTGTACGGGTCGGCCTGGGTGCCGAGGTTGTGGCTCGTGGTTGCCGAATTGTCGATATAGAACACCTGGGGCACGACGCCGACATGGAAGCTCTGCGCGCCCGACGAGAGCGGGCCGCCGGTGCCGGTGTGACCGTTGTCGTTGATGTTCAGCGAGATGGTGTCCGTCCCGGTGAAGCCGTCGTCGCTATTGTAGGTCAACGTCGCCAGCGCGGTATTGATCTGTGCGATCGTGCCGGTGAGCGTGACCGTGTGGCTGCCGTTGTTGGTGAAGCTCGCGAGGCCCGTGGTGTCGAAGTTCAGCGCGCCGTGGCCGGAGCTGATTGTTGCGGTTTCATTGCCGCCCGCGGAATCGATGTCGGCGACCGAAAGCCCCGATATCGCGAGGTTGGTGTGCGAGAATGCCGTTCCGACCGACGAATCCGATGGCACCGTCGCCGTGGGCGGATCGTCGATCGCGGTGACGGTCTGGCTCGCACTCGCCGAACCGGTGTCGTTGCCGCCGTTGGCGGTGCCGCCATCGTCGACTGCGGTCACGGTGTAGGATCGCGCGGTGGTGTCCGGCGGCTCGCCGGTGTTGTTGAACTGGACCAGGTCGAGCACGGCATTGTAATGCGCGATCGTGTCGGTGCCGGTCAGGGTGACCGTCTCGGTGGTGGCCGTGCTGGAGATGTCGAAGTGGATGTTGCCGATGTCGCCGCTCGTGCCGGCATGGCCTGCGATCGAGAGCGCATCCGACGGCTTGAGATCGTTCAGCACAAAGGTCGCGCTGATCAAATTGCTGCTGTCGACGTCGGTGATCGTGAGATTGGGCGCGATCGTGACCGGGACCGAATCCGTCGTCGGCGTGCCGACCGGCGGTTCGCTGAAACCGGTGATCGCGCCGAACGTCACCACCGGCGGGTTGTTGACTGGCGTCACATCGATGGTGTCGGTCGCAGGCGTGCCGTCCAGCGTGCCGTCGTTGGCGATGATGGTCACCGTGCGGGCCAGGGCGGACGGATTGTTGCTGGTGTTGAAGTAAGTGATCGAATCCAGCGCGCTCTGGAAGTCCGCGACCGTGGAGCCGGCGGTGCCGGTCAGGGTCATTTCACCGTGCACGGCGTCCCATGTGCCGGTGACGTGCGCGGTGTTGACGAAGCCCAGGACATCCTCGCCGCTGACGTAGTTGCCGGTGATCTGCACAGTCACGTGATCGAGCGTCGGGCTGTCGGAGTCCGTGACCGTGAGCGCCGGGTCGAACGCGGTGGCGGCCTGCCCTTCGACATAGTTCAGGGTGTGGCCGCCGGTCACGACGGGCGGTGCGTCCGGAGGAGCCACGGTTTCGGTGTTCGAGGTGCCGGTAATGGCGGCGCTGACCGTGTCGGTCGCGGTGATGGTCTGGCTGCCCGCGGTCTCGAAGGTCTCGCTGAAGGTGCCGACGCCGTTGGTCAGCGTCATGTCGCCGGGCAGCACGGCACTGCCGTCGCTCGAGGTGAAGTGCACCGTTCCTGTGTAGCCGGTGGCGACGTTGCCGTGGTCATCTAGCGCGGTGACGGTAACCGAACCTGGGATGTTCGCTCTGCCGTTGGCTGGAATGCTGACCACGAAGTGCGTGGCAGCACCCGGCGCCACGGTCTCGGCGTTCGAGGTGCCGGTGATGGCGGCGCTGATCGTGTCGGTCGCCGTGATGGTCTGGCTACCGGCGGTATCGAGGGTTTCGCTGAAGCTGCCGACCCCGTTGGTCAACGTCATGTCGGCGGGCAGCACGGCGGCGCCGTCGCTCGACGTGAAGTGGACTGTGCCGGTATAGCCGGTGACGACATTGCCGAAGGGATCGAGCGCGGTCACCGTGCCCGAACCGGCCGTGCCTGCCGTTCCGTTGGCCGGAATGCTTACGGCAAAATGCGTGACGGCGGCGGCGGTCACCGTCTCGGCGTTCGAGGTGCCGGTGATGGCCGAGCTGACCGTGTCGGTCGCGGTGATGGTCTGGCTGCCGGCGGTCTCGAGCGTCTCGCTGAACGTCGCGGTGCCGTTGGTCAACGTCATGTCGGCAGGCAGCACGGCGTGGCCGTCGGTCGATGTGAAATGGACCGTGCCCGTATAGCCGGTGGCGACGTTGCCGAAGGCGTCATACGCGGTGATCGTGGCCGAATCGGCGGAACCCGCCGTTCCGCCGGCCGGGAGGGTGACCACGAAGTGCGTGGCCGGGCCGGGTGCGACGGTTTCGGCGTTCGAGGTGCCGGAGATACCGGCGCTGACCGTGTCGGTCGCGGTGATGGTCTGGCTGCCGACGGTCTCGAACGTTTCGCTGAAGCTGCCGACACCATTGGTCAGCGTCATGTCGCCCGGCAGCACCGCGTGGCCGTCGGTCGAGGTGAAGTGCACGGTTCCTGTGTAGCCGGTGGCGACGTTGCCGAAGGCGTCGAGCGCGGTGACGGTGATCGTACCCGGCGTGCCAGCAGCGCCGTTGCCGGGAATGCTGACCACAAGAAACGTGGCGGCAGCTCCCGCCACGGTCTCGGCATTCGAGGTGCCGGTGATGGCGGCGTTGGCCGTGTCGGTCGCGGTGATGGTCTGGCTGCCGGCGGTGTCGAGGGTTTCGCTGAAGCTGCCGACCCCGTTGGTCAACGTCATGTCGGCGGGCAGCACGGCGGCGCCGTCGCTCGACGTGAAGTGCACGGTTCCCGTGTAACCGGTGACGACATTGCCGAACGCGTCGAGCGCGGTCACCGTGCCTGAGCCAGCCGCGCCTGCCGTTCCGTTGGCCGGGATGCTCACGGCAAAATGCGTGACGGCGGCGGCCGTCACCGTCTCGGGGTTCGATGTGCCGGTGATGGCGCTGCTGACCGTGTGTCGGTCGCGGTGATGGTCTGGCTGCCGGCGGTGTCGAGGGTCTCGCTGAACGTGGCGGTGCCGTTGCTCAGCGTCATGTCGGCAGGCAGCACGGCATGACCGTCGCTTGACGTGAAGTGCACCGTGCCTGCGTAGCCGGTGGCGATGTTGCCGAAGGCATCATACGCGGTGATCGTGGCCGAGCCAGCGACACCCGCCGTTTCGCTGGCCGGAAGGGTGACCACGAAGTGCGTGGCCGGACCCGGCGCGACGGTTTCGGCGTTCGAGGTGCCGGTAATGCCGGCGCTGACCGTGTCGGTCGCGGTGATGGTCTGGCTGCCGACGGTCTCGAACGTCTCGCTGAAGCTGCCGACACCGTTGGTCAGCGTCATGTTGGCCGGCAGCACGGCATGGCCGTCGGTCGATGTGAAGTGCACGGTGCCCGTGTAGCCGGTGGCGACATTGCCGAACGCGTCGAGCGCGGTGACGGTGACCGTGCCCGGCGTCCCCGCCGCGCCATTGGCCGCGATGCTGACCACGAGATGGGTGGCGGCGCCGCCCGTCACGGTCTCGGCATTCGAGGTGCCGGTAATGGCGGCGTTGGCCGTATCGGTCGCGGTGATGGTCTGGTGGCCGGCGGTATCGAAGGTGTCGCTGAAGGTGCCGGTGCCGTGGGTCAGCGTCATGTCGGCGGGCAGCACGGCGCTGCCGTCGGTCGACGTGAAGTGGACGGTGCCCGTATAGCCGGTCGCGACATTGCCGAAGGCATCGAGCGCGGTGACGATCACCGAACCCGGCGTCCCGGCCGTGCCGTTGGCGGGAAGGCTGACGGAAAAATGCGTGGCGACGCCCGGCGTCACGATTTCGGCATTCGATGTCCCTTTGACCGCGCTGTTGGCCGTATCGGTGGCGGTGATGGTCTGGCTGCCGGCGGTATCGAGCGTCTCGCTGAAGCTGCCGGTGCCGTTGGTCAATGTCACGTCGGCGGGCAGCACGGCGTGGCCGTCGGTCGACGTGAAATGAACCGTGCCCGTATAGTTGGTGACGACGTGGTTCAACGCATCGAGCGCGGTGACGGTGACCGTGCCGGGCGTGCCCGCCGCGCCATTGGCCGGGATGCTCACCGCAAAGTGCGTGGCGGCCCCCAGCGTCACCGCGATGGTGAAGCTCTGCGAGCTGGACAGGGTGCCGTCGCTCGCCGTTGCGGTGACGGTGTAGGCGTGTCCGGGTGCGGTCGTGTAGTCGATCTTGCTGGGATCGGCGACGCTGATGACACCGGTATTGGGATCGATCTTGAAGCCGCCGCCGGAGCTGTCGCCGGTCAGCGTATAGGTCACGGCATTCATGTCGGCCGCGGATGCGGTGATGCCGACCAGCGTGCCGACGGCGGAGCCTTCCGCGACCTTGTTGGGTGCCGCATTGGTGTCGACCGGCGTCGACGGCGCGACGTCGGTGACGTCGATGGTGAAGCTCTGCGAGCTCGTCGCCATCCCGTCACTGGCCTGAACGGTGATGGTGTAGGCGTGACCGGGACTGGTCACGTAATTGACCTTGGTGGGATCGGCGACCGACACCACGCCGGTGTTCGGATCGATCTTGAAGCCGCCATTCGAGCTGTCGGCGGTCAGCGAATAGGTGACGGCATGGCCGCTGCTGCTGGTGGCTTGCGCGGTGATGTTGACGAGCGTGTTGACCGCGGCGCCCTCGGCGACGGTGTTGTTGCCCGAATTGGCATCGACCGGTGTCGACAGCGAGTCGGTGACGGGGGGCCAGGGCGTGCCGGGAGGGCAGCCGAGGTAGAGATATTGCAGACCATACGTGTCGGCGAACGCCTGCGCGGCCGAATCGAGGACGATATGACCGGTCGAATCAAGCTGAAGTTCCGGACGGGTTAAACCACCGATTGTATAAGCAGGTATGGTCGTCATGAGCACTCCTGCGACCGGCATGGAAGCCGGTCAATAATTACATTTGTTGGATACGAGGACGTGTGATGTCGTTCACACGTTGAGGTTGATCATCGGCGATCGGGGTTTGCGCCAAGCTGACTGCAATACGGCACAACCGCGATGTCCGCGGAGCCGTGACATTAGCAAGATCAAATGCGCTTGCCATTTCCGTCGTCGCCTTCACACACTCGCGCCGCGACAAAACATATGAATGTTCGAGAAAAACGCGGCCGGCCAACAAAATTCATGCTTTGGCAACCATGACCGTATTGGCGATACTTCCGGGTGTCAATGTGTGTCCCGATGACAACCGCGCCGTTAACTACGATTCTGCCGTGCAGCGGGAGGTAGAGTGATGGAACTCGGCCGGTCTTGCCGTCTGCAGAACTGGTGGTTGTTGCGCCAAAAGTCGAATCGGCGGCGCTGTGACGAATTTGTGAAGCGCGCTCGCGTTGTGATTGATTTGAGGCTAACCGGTCCACGACCTCGCAGCTCGATAGGCCAGCCAAACTGCCCCTTTTCGTCGTCACGGTTTCGCGATCGCGTCGTAAGGCTTTCAGACTACGCAACTATTTGCTTGATCCGGCGGCCATCTTGAACAGACTGGATGGCGGCTACATCTGTGACGTCCGCTGCCGCGGCATCGCCGTGGTCCATCCGCGCAAAATCACGGCAATTTCAATTGCGACTTTGGTAGCCCTGCTTGGTCGTCGTGCTTTCGTTGTTCTGGGGGAGAAGGAATTGGGTTCGATTGACAAAGCGGAGCGTGTGGCTCCGGCGACCGGCGTCGAGCGTCATTCGTTCCGTCGCCAGCGATTCATTAGGGCTTGCCGGCTCGGCCTCGCGCCGATCGGGCTGTTGGCCGCGCTGACGCTCGGCGGCTGCGACGACAAGAGCACGCAATCGCAGGCCGCGCCGCCGGCACCGCCGGTGACCGTTGCGCAGCCGGTCAAGCGCACCGTCACCGACTGGGACGAGTTCACCGGCCGCTTCGAGGCGATCGAGGAGGTGCAAGTCCGCGCCCGCGTCGGCGGCTTCGTCAACAGCGTCGAGTTCAAGGACGGTGCGATCGTCCACGCCGGCGATCTGCTCTACGTCATCGACCCGCGGCCGTTCGAGGCGGTGGTGCTGCAGGCCGAGGGCCAGCTCGCCGACGCGCGCGCCAAGGGCGAGCTTGCCAAGCGCGATCTCGAGCGCGGGCTGAACCTGGTGCAGACCAGCGCGGTCTCGGAGCAAGTCGTCGACCAGCGCCGTCAGGCGTTGCAGGCGGCGCGTGCCGCCGAGACCCAGGCCGAGGGCTCGCTGAAGGCAGCGCAGCTCAACGTCGAATTCACCCACGTGCTGGCGCCGATCACCGGCCGCGTCAGCCGGCACCTGGTCACCCCCGGCAATCTCGTGCAGGGCAGCGAGGGCGGCGCGACACTGCTGACCTCGATCGTGTCGCTCGATCCGATCTACATCTATTTCGACGTCGACGAGGCGACCTACCAGCGCAACAGCAAGCTGTGGTTCGAAGGGAGGCGGCCGAGCTCGCGCGACACCGCGAACCCGGTGCAGGTGACGCTGACCGGCGAGACCAAGCCCTCGCATGAAGGCAAGATGGACTTCCTCGACAACCGCCTCGATGTCTCGACCGCGACGCTGCGCAGCCGCGCGGTGATTCCGAACAAGGATCTGTCGATTCTGCCCGGCCAGTTCGGCCGCGTCCGCCTGATCGGCTCCTCGCCCTATGAGGCGCTGCTGATCCCGGACACCGCTGTCGCCACCGACCAGTCGCGCAAGATCGTGTTCGTGGTCAAGGACGACAACACGGTGGAAGCCCGCGCGGTCGCGCTCGGGCCGCTGGATGAAGGCCTGCGCGTGATCCGCGAGGGCCTCAAGCCGGAAGACCATGTGATCGTCGACGGGCTGCAGCGCGCCCGCGTCGGCGCCAAGGTGACGCCGAAAATGGCGCAGGCTCCGGCGGGCGACAAAGCCCTGGCGGGTGACAAAGCTCCGGCAGCAGCCACGCCGGCGGCAGGCGACAAGCCCGCGGCAGGTGCCAAGCCATGAATCTCGGCAGGCTCTCCATCAACCAGCCCATCCTCGCGATGGTGCTGTCGATCGTGCTGCTGATCGTCGGCGCGATCGCCTATCCGACGCTGCCGGTCTCGGAATATCCGCAGGTCGTGCCGCCGACCGTCACCGTCACCACGCAGTATCCGGGCGCCTCGGCGCAGACCGTGTCCGACACCGTCGCGGCTCCGATCGAGCAGGAGATCAACGGCGTCGAGGACATGCTGTATCTCTACAGCCAGGCGACCTCGAACGGCCAGCTCACCATCACGGCGACCTTCAAGCTCGGCACCGACCTCGACAAGGCGCAGGTGCTGGTGCAGAACCGCGTCGCCATCGCGCAGCCGCGGCTGCCCGAGGAGGTGCAGCGCAACGGCGTCGTCACCCGCAAGAACTCGCCCGACATCCTGATGGTCGTTTTCATGCTGTCGCCCGACGACACCTTCGACCAGCTCTACATCTCCAACTACGCGCTGCTGCAGGTCCGCGACCAGCTGCTGCGGCTCGACGGCGTCGGCGACATCCAGATGTTCGGCGCGCGCGACTACTCGATGCGGCTGTGGCTCGATCCCGATAGAATCGCCAATCTCGGCCTGACCTCGACCGAGGTGCTGGCGGCGATCCGGGCGCAGAATTTGCAGATCGCCGGCGGCCAAATCGCGGAGCCGCCGATCGCCGATCGCGCCTTCCAGCCAAACCTCGTGTTCACCGGCCGCCTCAAGGATATCAGGCAGTTCGAGGACATCGTGGTCAAGGCCGGCTCCGACGGCCGCACGGTGCGGCTGCGCGACGTCGCCCGCGTCGAGCTCGGCGCGCTGTCCTATGCCACCAACAGCTTCCTGCTGCGCAAATCCGCGGTCGCGCTGTTGGTGACGCAACGGCCCGGATCGAACGCACTTGCGACCGCCAAGAGCATCTCCGACACCATGGAGCGGATGAAGGCGACGTTCCCGAAGGGGCTCGACTACAACATCGGCTACAACCCGACCGAGTTCATCGCCCAATCGGTGCATGAGCTGATCAAGACGATCTACGAGGCGATGGCGCTCGTGGTCATCGTGGTGCTGGTGTTTTTGCAGGGCTGGCGGCCTGCGATCATCCCGATCATCGCGATCCCGGTGTCGCTGGTCGGCACCTTCGCGGTGATGGCCGCGCTCGGCTTCTCGATCAACAATCTGACGCTGTTCGGCCTGGTGCTCGCGGTCGGCATCGTGGTCGACGACGCCATCGTGGTGGTCGAGAATGTCGAGCGGCATCTTGAGCACGGTATGAGTAGGCGCGACGCCGCACTCAAGACCATGGAGGAGGTCGGCGGTGCGCTGGTTTCGATCGCGCTGGTGCTGTGCGCGGTGTTCGTGCCGACCGCCTTCCTCGGCGGCATCTCCGGCCAGTTCTTCCAGCAATTCGCCGTGACCATTGCGGTCGCGACCGCGATCTCCTGCTTCTGCTCGCTGACGCTGTCGCCGGCGCTGGCCTCGCAGATCCTGGTCCCGCATGAGGACAAGCGGCCGCCGGCGCGCTGGAATATCATCGCCCGCGGCTGGGACAGCTTCACCGCGTTGTTCAACCGCGTGTTCGACCGGCTGGCGCACGGCTATGCTGGTGTCGCCGACTTCGTGATCCGGCACACCGTGGTGATGGTCGTGATCTATCTCGCGCTGATCGGCAGCGCCGGCTGGCTGCTCGCGACCACCTCGCAGGGCTTCATTCCGGCGCAGGACCGCGGCTACGTCATCATCTCGGCGCAGCTGCCGGGCGCCGCGTCGCTGGCGCGGACCACGGCCGTGGTGCGTGAGATCGAACGAATCGCGCTGGATACGCCGGGCATCGTTCGCGTCGCGGCCTTCGCCGGCTTCTCCGGCGCGACGCGCACCCAGGCAGGCAACGCCGCGGCGCTGTTCCCGGTGTTCGACGAGCCGGAGGCACGGCTGAAGAAAGGGCTGACGGCAAACGCGATCACCGCCGAACTGCGCAAGCGGCTGTCGGTGATCCAGGGCGCCTTCATCATCGTGATTCCGCCGCCGGCCGTGCCCGGCATCGGCACCGGTGGCGGCTTCACCATCCGCGTCCAGGACCGCCAGGGGCGTGGACCCGAACTGTTGGCCGCCGCGACCGACGAACTGGTGCAGGCCGCGCGCAAATCGCCGAGCCTCACATCGATGTTCTCGCCGTACTCCGCGAACACGCCGCAGCTGTTCGTCGATATCGATCGCGTCAAGGCGCAGAAGCTCGGCGTTCCCATCGCCAACATCACCGACACGATCGAGACCTATTTCGGTTCGACCTATGTCAACGACTTCAACCTGTTCGGGCGCACCTACCACGTCACCGCGCAGGCCGACCTGCCGTTCCGCAAGGAGACCACCGACCTTTCGCGGCTGCGGACCCGTAACGCCAATGGCGACATGGTGATGCTCGGCAGCATCGTGGACTTCAAGGACATCTCGGGCCCCGACCGCGTCGCGCGCTACAATCTCTACTCGGCGTCGGAACTGCAAGGTGAGCCGGCACCGGGCGTCAGCTCGACCACGGCGCTCAACACCATCAAGAAAATCGCCGACGACACCCTGCCGAGCGGCTTCTCGTTCGAATGGACCGACCTGTCCTATCAGCAGGTCAACGGTGCCAATGCCGGCCTCTATGTGTTTCCGATCTGCGTGCTGTTCGTCTACCTGGTGCTGGCCGCGCAATATGGCAGCTGGACCTTGCCGTTCGCGGTGATCCTGATCGTGCCGATGTGTCTGTTCGCGGCCACCATCGGTGTGCGCATCATGGGCCAGGACGTCAACATCCTGACCCAGATCGGCTTCGTGGTGCTGGTGGGCCTCGCCGCCAAGAACGCGATCCTGATCGTCGAGTTCGCCCGCGACATCGAGCTCGAGGGCCGGCCACGGCTGGAAGCGGTGATCGAGGCGTGTCGTCTGCGGCTACGGCCGATCCTGATGACGTCGTTCGCCTTCATCCTCGGCGTGCTGCCGCTGGTGGTGTCGACCGGCTCGGGCTCGGAGATGCGGCAGGCGGTCGGCGTCGCCGTGTTCTTCGGCATGCTCGGCGTCACGCTGTTCGGCCTGGTCTTCACGCCGATCTTCTACATGGTGGTGCGCAACCTCGCGGAAGGAAAGAACGAGGGCAAGCCGGCGGAGCCTGCGGCGACCGTGGCGGGGTGAGCGTGGACCTCTCCGTCGTCATGCCCAGGTGCGCAATTGCGCACCTGAGGGCGTCGCGAAGCGGCGAGCCCGAAATGACGAGGTCAAGCCCATACTTTTGGCTGAGCGGAAATCGATGGGCAGAGACGGGGTTATAAAATAATGTCGCGCCGATTTTTCCTGATAGAAACTGCTGGGAGAGCTTAAAAATGAAGTCGGGATTCTTGGCCGCGGTCGCGGCTTGCAGCCTGATGCTTGCGACGCCGGCGATGGCCCAGGGCGTCAAGATCGGCATCCTGAACGACCAGTCCGGCGTCTACGCGGATTACGGCGGCAAGTATTCGGTCGAAGCAGCCAAAATGGCGATCGAGGATTTCGGTGGCGAGGTGCTCGGCCAGAAGGTCGAGATGATCACCGCCGATCACCAGAACAAGCCCGATCTCGCGGCCTCGATCGCGCGGCGCTGGTATGACGCCGAGGGCGTCGACATGATCACCGAGCTGACCACATCGTCGGTGGCGCTTGCGGTGCAGGAACTCTCCAACGAAAAGAAGAAGATCGATATCGTGGTGGGCGCTGCGACCTCGCGCATCACGGGCGATGCGTGTACGCCCTACGGCTTCCACTGGGCCTTCGACACCCGCGCGCTCGCGGTCGGCACCGGGGGCGCGCTGGTGAAGACGGGCGGCGACAGCTGGTTCTTCCTCACCGCCGACTACGCGTTCGGCTACGCGCTGGAAAAGGACACCAGCGAGATCGTCACCCATGCGGGCGGCAAGGTGATCGGCTCGGTCCGCGTGCCCTTGAACTCGTCGGACTTCTCCTCCTTCCTGCTGCAGGCGCAGAGCTCGAAGGCGAAAGTCATCGGCCTCGCCAATGCCGGTCAGGACACCACCAACTCGATCAAGCAGGCAGCCGAATTCGGCATCGTCAGGGGCGGGCAGAAGCTCGCCGGCCTGCTGATGACGCTCGCCGAGGTCAACGGCCTCGGGCTGGACGCGGCGCAGGGCCTGGTGCTGACCGAAGGTTTCTACTGGGACCATGATGACCAGAGCCGCGCCTTCTCCGAGCGCTTCTTCAAGCGCACCGGGAGGATGCCGAGCATGATCCATGCCGGCACCTATTCGGCGACGCTGAGCTACCTGAAGGCGGTGAAGGCCGCCGGCACCAAGGACTCGGACGCGGTTGCCAAGAAGCTGAAGGAACTGCCGGTCGACGACGCCTTCGCCAAGGGCAAGGTGCTGGCGAACGGCCGCATGGTGCACGACATGTACCTGTTCGAGGTCAAGAAGCCGTCGGAATCGAAGAAGCCCTGGGACTATTACAAGCAGCTCGCCGTGGTGCCCGGCGACCAAGCGTTCTTCACCGCCAAGGAAAGCGGCTGCCCGCTGACGAAGTGACGCGGCATCAAAGGTAGCGTCGTCCTGGCAAAACGCCAGGACGACGGCAGTGGCTGTGGCGCGATCGCGCTTTCAATGCACCAGCCGCCACACCGCGCCGCCGATCGCGCCGACCCACAGGACGATCGAGGCCATGGCCTGGATGGCAAATCCGGGGCTGCGTTTCGCTACCGCCTCGCGATAGCCGATGAAGTAGACGATGCGGCCGATCACCCAGATCGCACCGATCACGGCGGCCGCGGCATCGCCGATGTAAATCGCGAACAGCCAGAGCGAAGGCAGGAAGATCGGCATCCATTCCAGCGTGTTCATCTGGATGCGGAAGATGCGCTCGAAATCCGGATGACCTGAGATCGCCGGCAGCTTGACGCCATAGGCGACGCGGGCCCGCGCGACCTGCGTCGAGGTGAAGAAGTAGAACGCGACTGCAAGGCAGGTGACGATGGCCGTGTCATGGTACATGGCAGACGTTTCCTCTCGTTCCGTTGGTCCCGATGCATGACGGGGCTACAACGACCGGTGTGACTGGTCGGTTGATTTTTCTGCGTCGGTCTTCCGCCGACCTCTAGACTGGCTAGTACCCGGTCAGCTCAAGATAGCCGATTCCGGCGTGGCTGCCCGCAAAGCGGATCGGGCCTTCCCAATAAGGGAAGCTGGTTCCCATCCAGGCCTTCGGATTGAGCGGCGCAGTCTCGATGGCGAGCCCGCGCGCGGGCAGGGTGACGCGCCATGATGTCGGCAGCTTGCGGCCGTCGATTTCGGTGGTTGCGATCGGCGCGATGCTGTTGCCGCTGGCTGCGATCTCGGTCGTGCGGCCGTCCGGCGTGATCCAGTTGCCGAACAGGTTCTCGCGGCCGTCCTTCTGGCGCAGCCGGTACAGCATCAGCTTCTCGTCGCCGGGCAGATGCAGGGAGAACCAGTCCCAGCCGGTCTGGTCCGATGCCAACGGCTGGCTGCTCCATTCGCGGTCCATCCAGGCCGTGCCGGTGACGTCGGCCGGCCTGCCGTCGATCACGATGCGGCCGGATGCCTTATAGAACGGCTGGCTGTAATAATAAGAGGCCTGTCCGCGGTCCGACTTGCGGCTGTAGCCGCGGTCGCCTTGCAGCGCCAGCGGACGGTCGGCAGCGAGAAGCAGCGTGGTGCTGAAGTCGGCCGCGGCGGCCTTCAGCTCGAGCGGCGCGATGCGTTGCGCGTCGAACGGATCGAGTCCGCGGAGCTCCCAGGCATCGATCCAGGCATGGAAGGGCGTAGCCTCGACGCCGGCCCTGCCCAACGCCGCCGCGCGCAAAGGTCTCGCTGAAGCGATGCGTGGTCGCGCTGGTCACCGCGGCATGACCCATCCAGACCTGCTGGTTGGCCCAGCCCTCGATCGGGCCGCCCGGCGTCATCGCCTGGCGGAACAGCGTCCATTGCGCGCCATAGGCGGCACCATTCGCGTCGGCGAGATTCGCGGTGACGTACCACCACTCGATCCGGAATTCCGGATGCGGGCCGTGATCGGCGGGGAAAACGAATGGCTTGCCCGGAGTGACGGCGGCAAAACCTTCGGCGCTCTCGCCGAGCCCTGCGAAGCCCTGCGCAAACGTCTTGCCGCCGAGCGCCAGCGCCAGCGTGCCGCCAGTGAAGACGCGCCGCGTGATGGTGCGGCTAGCGCTCATTGACGAAGGTCCGGATCAGGGTGGCTGGCTGCATGCGTGCCAGTCTGGCGACCGGCAGCGCCGCGGCACAGAGCGCGGCGGCCATTGCCACGGCAAGCAGCTCGATCAACTGCAACGGGAAGACATGGAACGGCAGCCGCCAGCCAAAGGCTTTGACGTTGACGATTGCGAGCAGGCACCACGCCACCAGCAGGCCGAGCGGCAGCGCGAGCAGCGCGGTGATCAGCGCCACCGCCATGGTCTTCAACAGCTCGAGCGCCGCGAGCCGGCGCCGCGTGAGCCCAATCGCCCACAGCGGCGCAAGCTGCGGCAGCCGCGAATTGGCCAGCGTCAGCAGGCTGGTCAACAGCGCGATGCCGGCGACGCCGAGCGTGAACGCGTTGAGCGCTGCCGTCACCGAGAAGGTGCGGTTGAACACCCGCTTCGATTCCCGCTTCATCGTCGCCTGGTCGGCGACGTTGCGGTCGTCGAGGCCGAATTTCGCCTGCAACGCCGCGATCAGCGGCGCGATCTGGTCGGGCGCAACCCGCAGCCCGAGCCGGGTCTGCGGCGTCTGCGGGAAGCGCCGCGTCAGCGCGGCGAAATTGACCGCGATCTGGCCCTTGGGGTTGCCGTAATCGGCATAAATGCCGACGATCTCGAGCGGCCAGTTGCCGCCGGGGGCGGGCACCTCGATATGATCGCCGATCGCGAGATTCATCCGCCGCGACAGCTGCTCGCTGACGAGGCAGGTGTCGCCGGGGCGCAATCTGATCCACGCATTCGCGCTGCTTTCCAGCAACGGCCAGTTGTCGCGATAGGTCGCGTGGTCGGGCAGGCCGAGCACCTCGATCGGCGCGCCGCCGAGCTGGGTGTCTGCGCGGCCGCCGGGCAGAATCGCCTGAACCTCCGGCCGGTCGCGCAGCCAGGTCTTGATCTCCTTTGCCTGCGCATCGCTCGCGGCGCTGATATAGACATCGGCGGCGAGTCGTCCGTCGAGCCAGACCAGGAAAGTGCGGCTGAAACTCTCCACCATGGTGCCGACGCCGACATTGACGGCGAGCGCGAGCAGCAGCGCCATCAGCGCCAGCGACAGGCCGGAGAGCTGCTGGCGGCTGTCGGCCCAGAACCAGATGCCGACAGGGGCGCGCGCGCTGCGCTGGCCGAATGCGAGCGCGATCTGCAGCACCATCGGCAGGATCAAGGCCGCGCCGAGCATCAGCGCGGCCAGCACGGCAAAGCCCGCGATCAGCGAATCGCCGAACTGGATGAGCGCTGCTGCGATCGCGAACACCGCCAGCGCCGCCGCGCTCTGCAGCATCAGCCAGCGGCGCTGCGCCTGCTGCCAGGCCTGCGGCTGCGCCGTCGCCAGCACCGGCATCCGGATCGCCTTGGTGAGGCTCGCGGCGGCCGCGGCAAGCGCGCCCAGGATGCTGATCGCAATGCCGGCGAACCACCAGACCGGCTTCAGCGAAAGCTGGCCGGGGATCTGCGCGCCATAAAGCCCGCGCAGCGAGGCCGCGACGTCGGGCAGCAACGCTGCCGCGATGAAGTAGCCGCAGACCAGGCCGATCAGTCCGGCGACCAGCGCCAGCGACACCAATTCGATGACCAGCACGGTGTTGAGCATCCGCGCCGAGACGCCGCAGGCGCGCAGCGTGCGCAGCATCGGCAGCCGCTGCTCGAAGGCGAGCCCGATCGCGGAGTTGACGATGAACAGGCCGACGAAGAACGACAGCAGGCCGAACGCGGTGAGGTTGAGATGGAAGCTGTCGGTCAGGCGTTCGAGATCGCTTTCGGCGCTCGGCTCGACCAGTCGGAGCTTGTCGCCAGCCACGCTCTCTAGCGTTGTGTGCGGTGCCTTGGTTCTGCCGACCAGCAGGCGCGAGACTTGATCCGGCATTTTCAGGATATCCTGCGCGATGCCGATATCGACGATCAGCGCGCCCGGCGCGAGCTCCGCCTGCACGCGCAGCGGGGGCAAGTTGATGCCGTTGGCCCGCGGCCGCTCGCCGTCCTTGAGACCGAGATCGCGCAGCGTCTCAGGCGCCACCAGCATTTGGCCTGGCGGCGTGACGAAGGCTTGCAGGCTGCCGCGCCCGACCGCCGGCGCATTGCCGACCTCGGACGGCAGCGTCACCGGCTCGACGCCGAGCAGCCGGAAGCTGCGTCCGTCGATCTGGACGCGGCCCTCCAGCATCGGCGACACCGGCCAGCCGGCGCGGCGCAGATCGACGAATAGTTGTTGCGGGAAGGTCGCGCTGTCCTTGCCGACCAGCATTGCGGTGCGTGAACCACCGAAGGTCGCGGCGGCGCGGTCATAGGCGATGCGGGCCTGCTGATTCAGCGCCTGTACGCCGCTCCACAGCGCGGTCGCCGAGATCAGCCCGATCAGCAGTGTCGCAAGCTGCATCGGATGCCGCCGCCAGTGGCTCAGCAGCACGGTGAGGATCCACAACGGGCGCCTCACGCCACCACTCCGGCATGCAAGGTGACCTGACGATCGAGCGTTGCGGCCAGCCGCACGCTGTGGGTGACCATCAGGAAGCCGCAGCCGGTGCGGGTCACGAGATCGCGCGCAAGCCGCAGCACCTCGTCGGCGGTGTCCTCGTCGAGATTGCCGGTCGGCTCGTCGGCGAGCAGCAATAGCGGCTTCGGCGCCAGTGCCCGGCCGATCGCAACGCGCTGCTGCTGGCCGCCGGACAATTGCTCGGGATAGCGCTTCAGCAGGTTTTTCAGTCCGAGCCGTTCGACAAGTTCGTCGTGCCACGCCGCATCGTGCCGGCCGGCGATGCGCGACTGGAACACGAGATTGTCCGCGACCGAGAGACTCGGGATCAGGTTGAACTGCTGGAACACGAGGCCAAGCCGGTCACGACGCAATTCGGCGCGGCGGGCATCGTTGAGTCCGGAGACGATGATATCGGCAAGCGCGATCTCGCCGCTATCGGCGGCATCGAGCCCCGCGATCAGATGCAGCAGCGTGCTCTTGCCGCTGCCGGATTCACCGGTCAGCGCCACGCTCTCGCCGGTTGCAACGGCGAGGTCGACGCCGCGCAGCACCGCGACGTCTTCACCGGCAGAGCGGTAACTCTTGGTCAGGCCGGTGACGCGAAGCACCGCGGCGGTCTGGTCAGATGAAGCGATGGCCGTGCCTCATTCAAGGCTTCTGGTATTTCAGGACGAACTCGTCGATCGGCACCGGCGCCTTGAAGACGGGAATGTCCCTGGGGTCCTCCGCATGATGCAGGAAATCGCCCTCGGCGACCAGCTTGAAACCGGCGGCCTCGATCTCCTGCTTCAGGGTGCTCTCCTCGATCCGGTGCAGCGTCTTGGCGACGCTGGTGCCTTCGCCCGGCTTGGCCGAGTGGTCCGCGATCACGAGATAGCCGCCGGGCTTGAGCGCGGCGAACATCTTCTTGTTCATCGCGGCGCGATCGACCGGCAGATAGCTGATGTCGTGATAAAAAAAGAAGAAGGTGATCATGTCGAGGTCCTTGACGTCGGGCGGGATCGGATCGTCATAGTCCCGCACCACATGGACGACGTTCTTCATCGCAGGCGATTTTGCGCGGTCGTCGAACTTGTCCTTGACGAAGCGCTCGAGCACGCTGGCCGAATCCTGCGCGTAGACCTTGCCTGACGGGGCTACGGTGCGCGCCAGGAGTTCGGTGCTGTAGCCGGCGCTTGCCGCCATGTCGAGGATGGTCATGCCCGGCTTGACGCCGGCAAAGGCCAGCATCTTGGCCGGCTCGCGGCGCTTGTCGACCTGGCGATCCGCGTCGCTGCGATCGGGAGCGGCGACGATCGTCGCGTAATCGGGACTGGCGGCGTCTTCCGCGCGGACTGTGGGCATTGTGAGCAGCGTAGCGGACGCGAGCGCAGCGCAGGCGGCTGCGCGGAGGATCAATCTGTTCATGAAATAACCCCGGTTTTTCGTTGGCCCAGAACATAGCAGGGCGGCCGTGACAGTTCACCGCTTCAACGACGGCGACGACGTGATCGTGATCGGCCGTTAGCAGCGCGTCGCGTCGCCGGGCCCCGAGGAAATGCGCTGTTGCGTTGCACGGCGAGCCGTGGCTAGCATCGTTAGTTAGGGCCGAACTCACGAAGCCGAAATACGAAACGACGGGGAGCCAGATATGACGACGCAACCGACGCCAAAAGGGATGTCAAAGGGGACGCCCAAAGGCGCGTGGACCATCACCTTCCTCCTGTTCCTGTTCATGGTGGTGAACTTTGCGGACAAGATCGTGGTTGGGCTGGCCGGCGTGCCGATCAGGAAGGAGATGGGCCTCACCCCGGAGCAGTTCGGCGATCTCGGCTCGTCCTTCTTCTATTTGTTCTCGATCTCGGCGATCGTGGTCGGTTTCATCGTCAACCGCATTGATACGCGCTGGGTGCTCTTGATTCTGGCGGTGATCTGGTCGCTCGCGCAATTTCCGATGATCGGCACCGTCAGCCTCACGACGCTCACGATCTGCCGAATCATCCTCGGCGCCGGCGAGGGGCCGGCCTTCTCGGTGGCCGCCCATGCCATCTACAAGTGGTTTCCGGACGAGAAGCGCACGCTGCCGACCGCGATCCTGTCGCAGGGCTCGGCGTTCGGCGTGATCCTCGCGGTGCCGGCGCTGAACTGGATCATCGTCAATCACAGCTGGCATCATGCCTTCGGCGCGCTCGGCATCGTCGGCCTGCTCTGGACCGTCGCCTGGTTCGTGCTCGGCAAAGAAGGGCCGTTGGTGTCGACGGCTGCCGTGGTCGCCGACGAGCAACGGATTCCCTACTGGAAGCTCTTGACGTCGCGCACCTTCATCGGCTGCGTGGTCGCGACCTTCGGCGCTTACTGGGCGCTATCGCTCGGGCTGACCTGGTTCACGTCCTTCATCATCGAGGGGCTTGGCTTCTCGCAGCAGCAGGCCGGCTTCGTCTCGATCCTGCCCTGGATCTTCGGCGCGACCATCGTGATCCTGACCGGCTGGATCTCGCAGCTGATGCTGGCGCGCGGCTTCACCACCCGTGGCGCGCGCGGCGTGCTCGGCGCAGCGCCGCTGGTCGCCGGCGGCTGCATTCTCGCAACGCTGCCCTATGCGCCCCAGGGCGGCCTGATGATCGCGCTGCTGGTGATCGGCTCCGGCCTTTGCGGCTCGATCTATGTGGTGTGCCCGCCGATGCTAGGCGAGTTCACGCCGGTATCGCAGCGCGGCGCCATCATTGCGATCTACGGCGCGCTGTACACGATCTCGGGTATCCTGGCGCCGATGGTGATGGGCAGTGTGATCCAGCGTGCGGCCACGCCGATGGCCGGTTACATGTCGGGCTTCACCATCAACGCTGCGATCATGGTGGGATCGGGGGTGCTGGGCTTGCTGCTACTGTGGCCGAACACCGAGCGCGCGCGCCTGACCGGAACGTCGCAGCCCGCACGGGTCATCAAGGGCGCGATGTCGCCGACGTAGAGGGGCGCTTCCACCCTCCAGGGGAGGGGGAAGCGGCCGCATCAAGATCGAGTGCTTGTAGCCCGGATGAAGGGCAGCGTAATCCGGGGCCGCGCTATCCGCGGATGGAGCTGTCCCGGATTGCGCTTCGCTGCATCCGGGTTACGGCTATGCGCTCAATTCAAACCCTGCGCGCCGCGCACCAGCCGGCCTGGGCGCGCACCGGTGGCTTTGCCTGCGCGCTGGGTCACGACGCCGGAGACGATGGTGGCGTCGTAGCCGTCGACCTGCTGCAACAGGCGGCGGCCGCCGACCGGCAGGTCGTAATGCACCTTCGGCGGATGCAGATGCAGCCGGTCGTAATCGATCACGTTGACGTCGGCCTTGAAGCCCGGCGCGATCACCCCCCGGTCGGTGAGGCCGACCGACAGTGCGGTCTTGCGCGACTGTGCCGCGATCACGAACGGGATCGAGAGCTTGTCGCCGCGGCTGCGGTCGCGCGTCCAGTGCGTCAGCAGATAGGTCGGGAAGCTGGCATCGCAGATGATGCCGCAATGCGCGCCGCCATCGGACAGGCCGGGCACGGCGCTCGGCTCGCGCAGCATCTCATGCACGGCATCGAGATTGCCGTCGGCATAATTCAGGAACGGCACGTAGAGCATGCCGCGGCCCTCGTCGGTCAGCATCGCGTCATAGGCGAGCTCTTCCGGCTGCCGGCCCTGGCGCCGCGCCTGCGGGCCGAGCGCGTTCTCCGGCGGCTGTTCATAGTCCGGCGGATTGCCCAAGAGGTACATCTTGTCGTAGTTCGGCCGGAAGAACAGCGGATCGTCGGTCGCCGTTGCGTTCTCGCTGAGGATCGCCGCGCGCACCTCGGGCCGCCGCAGATGTGCGAGCCGCTCGGCCAGCGGCAGCTTGGCGATCTCGCGGTAGCTCGGATGGGTCTGGAATGGGTTGCGCGACAATTCCAGCCCGAGCAACAGCCCGACCGGGCGCGCCGCGATCTGGGTCGTGATCGATAGACCTCGGGCGGCGGCTTCATTGATGGTGTCCATGGTCTGCCGCCAGCGCCGCGGCGCCTTGTCGGCCTGCGCGACCGAGAACGAGATCGGGCATTTGGTGTTCTCGGCGACCCGCAGCATCATCGGCAGGTCTTCGTGCACCGTGCTCTGGTCGAGCACGAATTGCAGCACGCTGCGGCCGACGCCATGCATCGCGCCGGCGATCGCGGTCAATTCGTCCTCGCCCGCCTTCAGCGTCGGCGTGTAGTCGCCGGTCGAGGTGCGGTGGTTGAGCGTGCGCGAGGTCGAGAAACCCAGCGCGCCCGCGCGCACCGCATCACCGGCGAGCGCCGCCATCTGCTGGTTGTCTTCAGCCGTTGCCGGATCGCGGCGCGCGCCGCGCTCGCCCATCACATAGACCCGCAGCGCCGCGTGCGGCAGCTGCGCGCCGATATCCATGTCGAAGCTGCGCTTCGACAGCCACTCCATGTAGTCGGGGAAGCTCTCCCACGCCCAGGGAATGCCGGCCGAAAGCACCGGCTCCGGAATATCCTCGACGCCTTCCATCAGCTGGATCAGCCTGTTGTGGTCGCTCGGCCGGCACGGCGCGAAGCCGACACCGCAATTGCCCATGATCGCCGTGGTGACGCCGTTCTGCGACGACGGCGTGATGTCCTGGCTCCAGGTCACCTGGCCATCGTAATGGGTGTGGACGTCGACGAAGCCGGGCGCGACGAGCTTGCCCTTGGCGTCGATCTCTTCCTTGCCTTTCGCCGTGACCTTGCCGACTTCGGTGATCTTGCCGCCGGAGATCGCGACATCGGCCTCATAGAGATCGCCGCCTTTGCCGTCGGCGATAGTGCCGCCGCGGATCACGAGGTCTGGGGTCGAGGTCATGGCGTTTCATCCCGAGGCTGTTCTTGGTTATGCGGCATCATCGGTGAGTCCTTGATGCTGTCAACCATCGCCGGTGAAGCTCTGGGATGCGCTGGCAGCGATTTTGCCAGCGAGAACGGGCGTTGCGCCCGGCGGAAATTTGTTCCGCCGGGCAAGCTGGCTGTACACCTATCGCGTGCCGAAGAAGGCGGTCTTTTGGGTCTCCTCGGCCTGCAGCCTGGCGCGCACCCGCATCAAATCCTTCCAGCCGATATAGCCGACCAGGCGCTGATCTTCGCGCGAGATCACAGGCAGATGCGAGACGTTGACCTGCATCAGGCGGTCGGCGAGCCGGTCGAGATATTCATCCGGGTAGGCGACGGTGATCTTGCTCCCCGCCAACAGCTGGCTGAGCGTCGCGGTGCGATGCTTGCCGGCGCGGCGCCAGCGCAGCACCGACGGCGGGTCGATTACGCCGAGCACGTGATGGTTGGCATCGACGACCGGGAAACTCGGATGACTGGTCTTCGGGCTGGTCAGGAAGGCTGCCGCGCCGTGCAGTGTCATGGTGTCGGCGACGCTCTCGACCGCCTTGGTCATGACGTCACGCACCCGCGTCAGCGCGAAGGGATCGACCCGGTACTCGCGCACCAGATGATGGCCGCGCCGCGCCACCTTCTCGGTCAGGATCGAGCGCCGCATCAAGAGCACCGTGACGCCATGCGCGCTGCAACAGGCCGCGATCAGCGGCAGCAGCACATGGGTATTGCCGGTGAGCTCGACCGCGAAGAAGGTCGCGGTCAACGGCGAACGCATCGTGCCGCCCATCGTCGCCGCCATCGCCAGCAGCGCCCAGAAGCCCGGGCTCGCGGCAGGAAGGTAGCCGCTCAGCGCGGTGCCCATCGCGCCGCCCATGATCAGCAGCGGCGCCAGCACACCGCCCGACGTGCCGGAGCCGAGCGCGACCGACCAGATGATCGCCTTGACTACGAGCAGCAGCAGCGCGGCTTTCAGCACCAGGTCGCCGTGCAGCATCGACGCGAGGTTATCGTAGCCGACACCGAGTGCCTGCGGCTCGATCAAGCCGCCAAGACCGACCACGAGGCCGCCGATCAGCGGCCACCACATCCAGTGGATCGGCAGCTTGAGGAAAAGATCCTCGCAGCCATAGACCAGCTGGGTGAGCACGCCCGACAGCAGACCGGACAGGATTCCGATCAGCATCCAGGCGCCGAGTTGCAGCACCGAGATGTCGACACCGCCGGTGAACGGGAATAGCGGCGCCGGCATGTGCAGGAAGGTGCGCCCGACCGCCGCCACCACGGCGGCGACGGTGACGGGAATGAAGCTGCGTGGGGTCCATTCGAACAGCAAGAGTTCGACCGCGAGCATGATCGCCGCGATCGGCGTTCCGAATACCGTGGTCATCCCCGCGGCGGCGCCCGCCACCAGCAGGGTCTTGCGCTCGTTGTCGGTGACGGGGAGCATCTGCGCGATCAGCGAGCCGATCGCGCCGCCGGTCATGATGATCGGGCCCTCGGCGCCGAACGGGCCGCCGGTGCCGATCGAGATCGCCGACGACAACGGTTTGAGGATCGCCACCTTGGGATCGAGCCGTGAGCGGCCCAGCAAAATGGCTTCGATGGCTTCCGGAATGCCGTGGCCGCGGATCTTCTCGCTGCCGAAGCGCGCCATCAGGCCGATGATCAGCGATCCCGCGACCGGGACCAGCACGGTCCACAGGCCAAGCGGCGAATCCTGCAATTTCAGGTCGGCAAAGCTGAACTTGCCGAAATAGGCGATGTTGGTGGCGAGCTTGATCAATTGCAGCAGGCCGGCACCGGCCAGCACGCCGGCGGCGGCGACGAACACGGCAATCGCCGAGATCACCACGACGCGCGGATCGGTCGTGAAATCGCTCAGCAGGTGGCTGGCCTTGTCGCTAATCTTGGTGCCGGTTTTGGCCGAGGCGCTCGATTTGGTGGAAATGACGCTCATTGGTGGCGTAAGGCTCGGGTGAAGTGGGATGCCGGCGTAATATCGCATTGCGATATAATTACAAGCGGGAGGGATCGAATGGCAGCGTTGAAAAGACCGCTAAAATCGCCGGCCGAGGCCCTGAACAAGACCCGGAGCAAGCCCCGAAAACGGGTTCCTAGCCAGGCCGATTACGAGGCGCTCTCGCAATTTCGCTATCTGATCCGCCGTTTTCTGGAGTTCAGCCAGGATGCCGCAAAGGCCGAGGGCCTGACGCCAAGGCAGCATCAGGCCTTGCTGGCGATCCGGGGCTATCCGGGTGGCGGCCCCGTCACGATCGGCGATCTGGCCGAGCGGCTGCGGCTTCGCCACCACACCACGGTCGAACTGGTCGATCGGCTCTCCGAGGCCGAACTGGTCGAACGCATGCTCGACCCCGCCGACCAGCGCCGCGTGCTGCTCAAATTGACCGCACGCGCGGCCGAGCATCTCGCTGAATTGTCAGCGGTTCATCTCGATGAGCTGTCGCGGATCGAGCCGCTGCTGAAGCAGGTGCTGTCGCGACGATCGGAATGAACGCACGAAACATTTCGCGCGCGAAGCAGTATTCGCTCTCGGCTGGCGCGGTCCGCTCACGTACAACTTCGCCGCGCGGATTTGGGCTACAAAGCCTGCCCAATGCACGCTGCCGCACAAAGGATGCCGCTTGTCTTTGTCGTAAAACCTTCATACACCGCACTGGGGGCGATATCATTGAATGAGCGGCAACCGGTCGTGATCGATGCGGGCACTGCCATTGCCGTCGGGCATGGCGATCAGGCGGAAGTCGAGCTCAAGCTGCTTGCGCCGCAAGGAAGCCTCGAAAAGCTGCGCGAGGCACCCTGCATCGTGCAGCATGCGCGCAATCGCGGCGCGTTTCACCGGCTCGAGACGGTGTATTACGACACGGCGGAACGGCTGCTGTTTCAGCACGGCATGTCGCTGCGCGTGCGGCATAGCGGCAAGACCTTCATCCAGACGCTGAAGCTTCCGCCCAATGCCGCGCAGCCTTTGATGCGCCGCCAATGGGAGGTGCAGGTTGAAGGCATCGTCCCCGATCTGAGGCGGTTTCCGGCCGACGAGGTCGGCGATCCCGTGGCGACGCTCGGCAACGACGCGCTGGTGCCGGTTTTCGCGACGAAAGTGCGCCGCCACGCCCGGCAGCTCGATCTGCCCGATGCATCGGTTGAAGTCGCATTCGACGAGGGAACCATCGAGGCCGATGCCCGCCAGGAGGTTCTGTCGGAAATCGAGCTTGAACTGAAGAGCGGCAATGCCGGCGTCCTGTTCGATTTGGGAACGCAGCTGCTCGACGCGGCGCCGCTGCAGATCGGCACGCGTAGCAAGGCGGAACGCGGCTATGCGCTCGCGTTTGATGTCGCGCCGTCGGCGGCGAAAGCCGAGTCGTCAGGCATCACCGCTGATCTTGTGGTCGACGACGTGATCGCGCGGCTGGTTGGCTCCTGCTGGCATCATCTCTTGAAGAATCATGCGGTGGCCGAGCAGGGGACGGATCCCGAAGGCGTGCACCAGATGCGGGTGGCGTTGCGGCGTCTACGGACGATCTGTGCGCTGTTCCGGCGCGATATTCCATCGCCGGCATTTCTGGCGCTCAACAGCGAAGCAAGATGGCTGATGCGGCAACTCGGCAAGGCCCGGGATTGGGACGTATTCGCCGAAACGACGATCACCCGCCTGGTCAGCGCGGTTCCGGATATCGACCTCGATGGCCTCCGCAAGGCGGTCGAGCAGCGGCAGAAGTCGAGCTACGGCGCCTTGCATGGCGTTCTGGCCGACCCCCGTTGCAGCCGCTTCCTGCTCTCGCTCGGGCAGCTGGTGGAGCGCCGCAGCTGGCGCAACGAGATCGACAGCGAAGCGCTGGCGATCCTGTCGCAACCGATGCCGGTGCTTGCCGATCGGATTCTGCAACGCTTGCATCGCAAGACGCTGAAGCGCGGTGCGGGCTTCCGGCAGCTCGACATCCATGCGCAGCACAATCTGCGGATCAACCTCAAGAAGTTGCGCTATGCGGCGGAGTTCTTCCTGCCGCTTTATGCCGCTCATGCTCCGGCGAAGCGCTACGTGAAGCGGCTCGCCCGGCTGCAGAACAGCCTCGGGCGGCTGTGCGACATCGGCAGCACGCGCGTGCTGCTCCACACCATCGCGCAGGACGACCAGCCTGCGCTTCATCTCGGCATCGGCGCGATGGCCGGCTGGCTGGCGCGCGATCAGATCGCGGTGACAAAAGCGCTGCGCAAGAGTTGGCGGCGCTTCAAGGCGACGCCGGTGTTCTGGGGGCGGTGAATTCTAACGAGACTGCGCCTGGACCGCCATCGGAGAGGCCTGCGGCTTGCGCTCGGTGACCAGCGCGAGCAGCACGGTCAGCACCATGAAGCCGACCGAGGCGCCGAACACCCAATGCGGCATGTGCTGGTCCATGATCCAGCCGAACAAGAGCGGACTGACGATGCCGCCGAAGTTGAAGCCGGTGGAGACGATGCCGAAGGCGCGGCCGGCGGCGCCGGGCGGTGCCGCGTTGCGCACCATCATGTCGCGCGAGGGCGCGATTACGCCGCCGAGGAATCCGGCGAGCCCCATCGCCAGCGTCAGCGCCACCGGCGGCAGGTTCACCAGCGCGATCAGCAGCACCAGCACGGCATTGACCGCGAAGCAGGCCGCGGCGAGCTGGCTGTGGCGATGGGTCCAGTCGGCGAGATAGCCGCCGGCGAGCACGCCCGCTGCGCTGGCGCCGAGGAACGCGGTCAGTGCGATGTTGGCGGTCGAGAACGATGCGTCGTAGCCGCCCATCAGTGCGACCACGCCGAAATTGTTGATGCCCGAGGTCGACAGGCTGAGCAGCGTAAAGAATGCGGTCAGCACCAGCAGTGCCGGCGTGATCACGCTGGCTTTCGGCGCCGCATCGTCCTTTGACTTGTTCTTGTTGGCGCCGGCATCGGGAATGCCGAGCACGATCAGGAACAGCGCCACCAGCGGGCCGACCGCGCCGGCGACGATCAGCGCGCCGAGGCCGCCCATCGAGGCGACCAGGGCCGCCATGATCGCAGGCGCCACTGCGCCGCCGAGGAAGCCGGCAAAGGTGTGGATCGAGAAGGCGCGGCCCATCCGCGCCTCGTCCATGTGGGCCGAGAGGATGGCGTAGTCGGCCGGATGGTAGACGCTGTTGGCAAGCCCGAGCAGCACCGCGCAAACGATCAGCGAGCTATAGCTGAGATGCAGGCCGAGCCCGATCAGCGCACAGCCGCCGACCGTCAATCCGATGAGCAGGATCTTGCGCGCGCCGATATGGTCGGCGAGATAGCCGATCGGCGCCTGGGTCAGGCCCGAGACCACCGCGAACACCGTCAGCGCCAGGCCGAGTTCGACATAGCCGACGCCGAGCTGCTGCTTCAGGAACGGGAACAGCATCGGCAGCACGAAGATGTGGAAATGACTGACCCAATGGGCGACCGAGATCCCGGTCAGCGTGCGCAGCGCGCTGTCGGCTTTCGCTTGCTGCGGTGCGGCCAGAATGTCGACCATATCAGTGACAACCCACTTTTTCCAAAGCCCGGCAGGGCCGGCCGAAAATAGAGGCTGGCCGCTAATTGTCCATGAACGCGGGCGCATGGCTGCCCCCGGCGCAGGCGTGCCGGATCGACACATGCGGCATTAAAGGCGGCGACAAAGTGCAGTGGCGCGGTGATGATCGGCCATGATCGACACCAAAAAACCGCTCCGCGTGCTGGTGTCGGAGGGCTCCAGCACCTCCGGCCGCGAGGCGATCACGATCCTGGGGCTGGCCGGCCATCATGTCGAGGTCTGCGATCCCTCGCGCTGGTGCCTGGCGCGCTATTCCCGCTTTGTCCGCAAATATCACCATTGTCCGCCGCTGCGGTCGGATCCGGCCGGCTATCTCGGCTTCGTCGAGCGCCTGTTGGCGTCGCAACATTTCGACGTGCTGCTGCCGACCCATGAACAGGGTTTTCTGTTCGCCCGCGCCGCGCCGCGGCTGACGTCGCATACCGGTCTCGCGCTGCCGGACTTCACCAGCTATCGCGCCGTGCACAGCAAGGCCGGCTTCAGCCGCCTGCTCGATCAGCTCGGCCTGCCGCAGCCGCCGACCCGGATTGTGAACTCGGCCGACGAGCTGCGCGACGGCCTGCGGTTTCCCTCCGTGGTCAAGACGTCGGTCGGCACGGCGAGCCGTGGCATCTGGTTCGTGCGCGACACCGGTGATCTCAACCGCGCGCTCTACGATCTCGACTCCGCCGGCGACTTTGCCGGCGAGGTGCTGGCGCAGGATCTCATCACCGGCACGGTCGAGAAGGCGCAGTCGGTCTTCTCGGGCGGTACGCTGATCGGCTTCCACGCTTACCGGCAGATCGCGGCCGGTGTCGGCGGCGGCGAGGCGATCAAGGAGAGCGTGAGCCGGCCGGCAATCCGCGCCGCGCTCGAGACCATCGGAGCGCATCTCGGCTGGCATGGCGCGCTCTCGGTCGACATCATCATGCCGCTCGACAGCGCGACGCCGCTGTTGATCGATTGCAATCCGCGGCTGGTCGAGCCTGTGAATGCGTACCGGTCGGGCACCGATCTGGTCGACCTGCTGCTGCGCGTCTCTCTCGATGAAGCGCCGACGCCGCTGGCCGAGAGCCGCGCCGGGGTGCGGACGCATCTGGCCATGCAGGCGCTGCTCGGCAGCGCATCGCGCGACGGCACGCGGCGCGACCTGATCCGGGAGTGCAGCCGCATCGCCGCGGGCGGAGGCCTCTACCGGGCAAGCACCGAGGAATTGACGCCGGTGCGGCTCGATTGGCTCAGCGCCGTGCCGCTGGCGATGACGACCGCGCTGCTGCTGGCCTCGCCGCCGATCGCCTCATCGCTGGCGCGCGGCGGCTTCGGCGCGCATCTGCTCGATCGCGGGAGTATTGCAAAGATCGAGAGCGAGGATTTCGGTTAGCTCCATCCCACGTCGTCCCGGGCAAGCGAAGCGCGACCCGGGACCCATAACCACCAGCGGTGATTGTTACGACGTGCCGGGACTACAGCGCGCTTCAACAATTCAATCCTGTGGTTGGGTCCCGGCTTTCGCCGGACGACGACGACATATATCGCTTATCCCTCACAACGGCTCGTCATCATTGCCGTAGCGGTCGAGTTTCGGCGTGGCGATGTCGCCATCCTCGTAATACTCGTCGTCCTGCTTTGATGCAGGCGGCGGAGGCACCTTAACCTTGTCGTCGGTCTTCTCGTTGATCTTGGCGCCGCCCTTACTCGTCTTTCCGGCCTTGGCCATGCGTTTCCCCTGCACGGGTCAAATCAGCTGCGGCAATTCTACTCCAGTTTGCGAGCGCTCGTCATGTGAGCAGACGACGTGACGGGGTCACATCCCGCCACACCCTCTCTTGTTTAAGCATGATCTTTTCGGAAAACCTGTCCTCACTTTTCCGGATCGTGCTCTCAAAACGTCGCGCCGGCCTTGACCATGTAGGTTCGGCCGGGCAGCGGATAGGCCGAGAAGCGGCCTTCCGTGAACGAGCTCGCGATGGCGTAGTCGTAGTACAGCGCGTTGAACAGGTTGTTGACGCTCAGCGACCAGAACAAGCGGTCGACTTGTCCGCTCAGCTTGATATCGGCAGTGGCGTTGCCGGGGATTTTGCTTTGGGTGTTGGCCTGGTCGTTGTCCATGATGCGCGAGCTCCAGGCCCGCGCGGTGGCATCGAACACCAGATAGTTCTGCCAGATGTTCCAGGTCACGCCGAGATTGCCGGTGCTGCGCGACACCAGCGGCACGTCGTTGCCGGCCCATATGCCTTCGCGAAATACCGCGCGGGTGATCGCCATGCCGCCGCGCAGGGTGACGGTGTCGCTGATCTTCAGCGAAGCACTGGTCTCGGAGCCGTAGCGGCGGGTGGGATCGAGGTTAACATTGTAGAACAGCACCGGATTGAAATGGATCTCGTTCTCGAGATCCATCAGATAGACGCTGGTCTGGATCTGGAAGCGAGCGGTCTTGACCCGGAAACCGCCCTCGACGTCCTGCGAGGTCTGGGTCTTGAGCTGAAAATTCTGCGGAATCGGGGCGAATGTCAGCGGATCGAAGGCCGGCCCCGATGCGACGCGCTCGTCGACATCGGGCGTGCGGAAGGCGCGCGCGGCGCGACCGAACGCCGAGAAGGTGTCGGTGAAACGATGCTCGACACCGACATGCAATGCGTACTGTGTCTCGTTGCTGTCGAGCGGTGCCGCCTGCGTGTCGAAAGCGAACGGCGCATTCGGATCGTAGCGATCGCGCGCCGAGACGTGGGTGTTCTGCACCCGCGCGCCGTAGGAGAAGTCGATGGTCGGCAGCAAGCCGAACGTGTGCTGCCAATAGCCGGCCACGCTCTGCTGCTCGATGTTGTAGACGTGGGTGGGATCGACGCCCTGATAGGCGCCGCGTGCCTCACGGAAGGTCGAATCGTAATAGTCGATGCCGGTCAGGATCGTGGATGGCATCCCCAGCATGACATTCTTGACGCTGAGCCGCGGCGTCAGAGACCAGGTGTGCAGCGCGGCGTCATTGTAGGTCGAGGCGAAGCTAATGGTCGGCACGGTGCCGAAGAAGCCGCTCTGCGTCTCGCGCTGCCGCCAGCCGCCGTCGACGATCAGGTCGACGCCGTTCACCAGCGTTCTGGTGAAGCCGGTGGTGACGCTCGCGGTCTGCTGGTTGGCATAGTCGAACGGCGTCGCCGCACCGCGACGATCACTCAGCAACTCGTTGACGCCGATCGACGGATCGACCAGCCGTCCGCCGGGCAGGCCGAGCTTCTGGTCGCTGCCGGTGACGGTGACGAAGGCGGTGAGATCCGGCGTGGTGTAGTTGACGTTGCCGACGGCGTTGCGCTGGTCGAGCGCATTGTTGACGCGGTAGCCGTCGGATTTGATGCCGTTGCCATGGAACGAGGTCGACCACGGTCCCGAATCCAGCGCGGCGGAGACCGCGGCCATCCGGGTGTTGAACGAGCCAACTCCGGCCTCGGTGCGCATCGTGGCCGGCGGACCGCCGGCGCCGGCCTTGGTGATGATATTGACCACGCCGCCCACCGCGTTGTCGCCGTACAGCACCGCGCCGCTGTTGCCTCTGACGATCTCGATCCGTTCGATCGAATCGAGCGGGATCGTGGTGAGATCGAAGCCGGCTTTGTCGACGTCGTTGAGGCGGCGGCCGTTGAGCAGGAACAGGGTGTTGTCGGTCGCGAATGCGCCGAAGCCACGCAGGTCGACCGAGGTCTTGGCGCCGTTCGGCCCGCCATAGAGCGATTGCAGCTGCACGCCCGGCACCTGCGCCAGGATTTCCGGCAGCGACTGCGACGGCGAATGCGCGATGTCGTCGGCGGTGATCACGGTCGAGGAGGAGCCGACGACCCCGGCAAACTGGCGGCCGCCGCTGCTGCCGCCGGTCCCCGTGGCCGAGCCGGCTCCAGCCGAGTTCGATCCGGCGCCGCTGCCCGCGTTGCTGCTCTGCGTGGTGCCCGGCGCCGGGCGGCGTGGGGCCGGGGTCTCGTCAGCGGGCGGTTTGGCGCGGGTAACGTTCTGGTCGCCGGATCGGCTGACTTCGATCGTGGGCAGCTGATCGGGAGCGGGCGCCTGCTGCGCCCGCGCAGTTGAGAGGACGATCGTCGGCAAGATGATCGTCGACGCGAGCAGAAGCGCGCGGTGCCGGTCGGGTGGGAAGGAAAACATAGGCGAGACCTCGGTAACGTCAGTGGCACGTCACCGCGAAGCAGTCTCACCATGTGCTTGCAGCATCAGGTGAAGCTCATGCCTGTACTCCCCGACCGGCATCCTCGCGTGTGACCACGGCTGACGGCAGGTCTCCTGGCTCGCGGGTCGTTACCCTTCGTCGCCTTCCCAGGACCGAGATTCCCAGTGGCCTGTGACGAAGGATTCACCGCATACAGTTGCGGGGGCAGCCGCGGCGTTGGGGAAGTTTCCCCGCACCGCATTCCCTTTTCATCTCATGAAAGAACCGTCATGGTCATCTAGGGTTCGGCCGGGCAGCAAAGTCAATCCGGCGGAAGTCGGGCAATGGCCGCACGGCCACGGTTTTTGTCGGGTGTCGCTTGTCTGCCACGGCGATGGCTGTAAGAGCATGGATGAGATGAGCGTGCAGGATTTTGCCTTGGCGGCCGAGATCGCGGCGCGGCGGCGGTGGAGTGCCACCGCGGCGCTATTCGCGCTCGTGGTTCTGCTGTGCGTGCTCTCGCTCGGCATCGGGCCGGTGCGGCTGTCGCCGCTCGCGGTGATCGAGGCGCTGTTCGGTGGCGGCAGCGACGTCGCGCAGGTCATCGTGCGCGAGATCCGGCTGCCGCGCACCATCCTGGCATTCGCGATCGGCGGCATTCTCGGGCTGTCGGGCGCGGCGCTGCAAGGCCTGCTGCGCAATCCGCTGGCTTCGCCGTCGCTGTTCGGCGCGCCGCAATCGGCGGCATTCGGCGCGGTGCTGGTGATCGCGCTCGGCCTCGCCGATGTGCGGTCCTACGCGCTGCCGGCAGTGGCGATTATCGCCGCGTTCGGCTCGGTGTTCGCATTGCTCGCGATCGCCGGTCGCAATGCCGGGCTGCTGATCCTGATCCTCGCAGGGCTTGCGATCTCGAGCTTTGCGGGTGCCGCGACCGCGCTGGTGATGAACCTCTCCAGCAATCCGTTCGTGGTGCTGGAGATCGCGTTCTGGCTGCTCGGCTCGCTGGAGGACCGCAGCTTCGAGCATGTGGCGCTGGCGCTGCCCTTTATCGTCGCCGGCGCGGCCATCCTGCTCAGCCAGGCGAGCGCCTTTCGTGTGCTGACGCTCGGCGAGGAGGCGGCGCAGAGCCTCGGCGTCGATGTCGGGCGGCTGCGGCTCTTCGTCATCACGGGCGTCGCGCTCGGCGTCGGCGGCGCGGTCGCGGTGACCGGCACGATCGGCTTCATCGGCCTCGTCGCGCCGCATCTGATGCGCCCGGTGATCGGTCATGATCCGCGCACGGCTGCTGGTACCGAGCGCGCTGACCGGCTCGGCGCTGCTGCTTGCCGCAGATATCGCGGTGCGCATCATCCCCTCGACCTCGGACATCAAGGTCGGCGTGCTGACCTCGATCATCGGCGTGCCGTTCTTTCTTTACCTCATCATGCGCGAGCGCCGCGCGCTCGGCGGAGGCGTGGCATGACGCTGCTCTCCGCCACAGCGCTCAACGCCTCGCTCGGCAGCCGCAAGGTGCTGCACGATGTCTCGCTGTCGCTCGCGGCCGGTCACCTAGTCGCGCTGGTCGGACCGAATGGCGCCGGCAAGACCACGCTGTTGCGCGCGCTGGCTGGCCTGATCCCGTCTGACGGCGAGATCAGGATTGGCGGCGAGGCTCTGGCGTCATTGCCGCTGCGCGAGCGTGCGAAACGTTTTGCGTATCTGCCGCAGGGGCACATGGTGCACTGGCCGCTGCCGGCACGCGATATCGTGGCGCTCGGCCGCTATCCACATGGCGCGACCGATCCGGCGCGGCTGTCGCCCAGGGATATGGAGGCGGTGCTGCGGGCGATGCAGGCCGTCGATGTCACCGAGTTCCGCGATCGCCGCGTCACCGAGCTGTCCGGAGGCGAGCGCAGCCGTGTCGCGCTGGCCCGGGTGCTCGCGGTCGAGGCGCCGGTGATCCTCGCCGACGAGCCGACCGCCTCGCTCGATCCGCGCCATCAGATCGACGTGATGCAGAAGCTGTGCAACGTCGCCGACACCGGCGTGCTGGTGATCGTCGTGACGCATGACCTCGGCCTCGCCGCGCGCTTCGCCGATCATGTGCTGGTGCTGTCGGAGGGGCGGCTGGCGGCGCAGGGCGCGCCTGATGAGGCACTGTCGGAAGCAGTTCTCGCCAGCGTATTCCGCGTCAGCGCCTACCGCGCTGAATTCCAGCGCGAGGCGGTCATCGTGCCATGGGCGGACGTCTGATGCGCGCGTGGCGTCTCGCAGCCTTGGCCGCGGCGGCATGGATCACGTCGCTTGGTGCCGCGTCCGCCGCCGGCCCACGCATCGTCTCGATGAATGTCTGCAGCGACCAGCTCGTGCTGTCGCTCGCCGACCCGGATCAGATCCTCGGCCTCAGCCGCTTTTCGCGCGATGCCTGGCAATCCTGGGCAGCCGAGAAAGCGCGAAACTTTCCGCGCCTGTCGGGCGAGGCCGAGGACGTGCTGCTGCTCAAGCCAGACATCGTCGTGGTCAGCCTGTTCGACAAGCGCGCGACGCGTGACCTGCTGAAGGGCCAGGGGCTGCACCTCGTCGAATTCACGGTACCGCGCACGCTGGACGAGGTGAGGGATCAAATCCGCGCCATGGGCGATGTGGTGCAGCATCCGGATCGCGCCGAGCTGGAGATCGCGCGGCTCGATGCGGCGATCGCACGGGCGCGTGCGGTGGCGAGCGCGCATCATTACCGCGTGCTGCCGCTGGAGCGGCGCGGCTTCGTGCCGGGAGGTAACAGCCTGATCAACTCGCTGCTGGCGGCAACCGGCCTGACCAATGCGGCCGGTGAGCTCGGCCTCGGCCCGGGCGGGTTTGCCTCGCTCGAGGCCATCGTGAAGTTGCGGCCGGATTTCATCCTGGTATCGGAGGCCGGCGATCGCGCCGAGGATGAGGGCCGCGCCTTCCTGCTGCATCCGGCGCTGGAGCGCTTCTATCCGGAGCCCAAGCGCATCGTGCTGCCCGAGCGGCTCACAGTGTGCGGCGGCGTGATGCTGGCGGATGCGCTGGACCGGCTGACGGAAGAATTGCAGCGCGTGACGCGGTAGTTGATGTGCCCCGCATCTAAGTCCCGTCATCCTGAGGAGCGCGTAGCGCGTCTCGAAGGATGCACGGCCCGGATCTCTCCAAATGTTCGCGGACGCGGCGTGGCCGTCGACCCTTCGAGACGCCGCTTCGCGGCTCCTCAGGGTGACGGTGATGGTCATACGCGCGCAGTTGGCTCGACTATCCCATCACGACTGGCCCGCCGGCCTTCTTCCAGGCGTCGATGCCACCCTCGATATGCGCGGTGTTGGCTAGCCCCGCCTTCTTCGCGGCGGCCACCGCCATCGCCGAGCGCTCGCCGAATGCGCAGAAGAACACGACGCGGCGGCCGGTCGCGGCCGCCACTTCGCGCAGCATGCCGCCGGGCAGCAGGCCGGCGCCGATTCCCGGATAGGGCGCATGCAGCGCGCCGGCGAGCGTGCCGTGCTTGGCGCGCTCAGCTGTTTCGCGCAAATCGACCAACAGGACATCGGGCCGGCCGAGGCTTGCGATCGCATCGCGCGCGTTGAGCGAGAGACCTTCTTTTGCGAGTTCGTCCTGGTGCAGGCCGACATGCATGTTGGCGGGCACCACGACATCCATCAGCTTCGGGTTCGGCAGATTGAGGTTGTTCATCAGCTCGACATAGTCGTCGATCGATTTGACCTGCAGCCGCGGATTGTAGCGCTTCTCCTCGCCGATGGTGGAGACGGTGTCGCCCTTGTAGTCATGCGCGGGGAACACCATCGTCTCCTCGGGCAGCTTGAGCAGGCGGTTGAAGATCGAATCGTACTGCGCCCGCGCGCTACCGTTCTGGAAATCGGTGCGGCCGGTGCCGCGGATCAGCAGCGTGTCACCGGTGAACACGCGGTCGCCCATCAGATAGCTGTAGGAATCGTCGGTGTGGCCGGGCGTGTACATCGCCTCCAGGCAAAGGCCCTCGATCGTTACTTTGTCGCCGTCGGCAACGCGCATCGAGACCACGTCGGCCTTGCTCTGCTCGCCCATGATGGTGATGCACTGGGTGCGGTCGCGCAGCTCGCCGAGGCCGGTGACGTGATCGGCGTGCAGATGGGTATCGACGGCCTTGACCAGCCGGAGGTCGAGTTCCCTTAGCAGCCTGCAGTAGCGGTCGGCCTTCTCCAGCACCGGATCGAGGATCAGCGCCTCGCCGCCGGCGCGGCTGGCGAGCAGATAGCTGTAGGTGCCGGACACGCTGTCGAAGAGCTGGCGAAAGATCATGACGGCTTACCTATTCTCCGGGACGAGTCGTGGAGAGGATATTATTTCATAGAGAGGGTCCATTCAAAGCAAATCCATCCCTGAACAGAAATGACCCCTCACCTCTGAGGAGCCGCGCAGCGGCGTCTCGAAGGGGCGATGGCCGGAAAATGCGCGTTGAAGCATGAGGGCCGTGCATCCTTCGAGACGCCCGCTGCGCGGGCCCTCAAGATGACGGTTGTTGTGCGAATGGGGCGGCGAGGAATTACGGCCTCACCAGCGTGTAGCCGTTCTCGGTCAATAGCAAAATCTGCGCGACACCGACCTGCACGGGGGTTGCGGCGGCGATGTAGTCCGGCCGCTTGCCGGAGTCGCGCTCGATGGTGTCGACGGTATTGAGGCAGATGTCGACCCGCGCGCCCTGCGCGACCAGGCTCTCGACCAGCTTGCGGTTCGGGTTGTCGGGCTTGAGCAACTCGATGCCGGGGCCGAAGGCGACGATCTCGACCGCGACCTTGTCGGGGTCGTAGTGCTTCATCAGGTTGTTGGCGACGCTGAGGACGAGGCCCTGCTTCTTCGGGTCGTTGTCGGAGAGCTGCAGCACGACCTTATGCTCGGCGAACGGCTTGTCCTGCAACGGTGCGAGCTGGGCACGGGCGAGCGGCGTTGCAAGTACGATCGCCGCAAGGCCAAAGGCCGAGATGAGCGCACGCCGCATCATCCGTGCCTCGCAATGCCCAGATTGTCGTCGACGCCTTTCAGCGTCACGCCGGGCTCGTCGCGGTTCGGCGGCCGGCCGGCGCGCAGATGCCTGGCCACCACATCCCAGATCGGCGCGCCATTCTGCTGGTTGACCGAGGCCCAGCCTGCGACCTTGTAATGCTTGCCGGCTTCGAGATGCTTGCCGTTGCCGAGCTTCAGCTCGGAGATGCGCTTGCCGACGCTCTCGGCGGGCGTGCAGGTGTAGGCGAGGCCGCCGACGCGGACCATGTCGCCGCCCTGCTGATAATAGGGATCGGCGTTGAACAGATTGTCGCAGACGTCTTCCAGCACATCCTTGATCTGGCTGCCGGTCATGCCAACGACGTAGGTCTCGGGATAGGTGATCGCGGTCTCCGACAGCACGTCTTCCATGGTAATCGGCTGGCTCGCGAGCGTGGTAAGGCCCCAGCGGAAGCCGGGCGACAGCGCGATCTCGGCATTGAGCTCGTTGAGCAGCGCATCGCAGATCAGTTGGTCGACGGTGCCGGAGAAATTACCGCGGCGGTAGAGCAGGCGATCGGCGGTACCCAGCTTGTCGCTCCATTCGTCGACATGCGGGTCGCGCATCTTGTCGATCAGTGCCTGCATCGCGGGATCGGGCTTCAACAGCTCGGCGAACACAGGCAGCAGGCGGTAGCGGACATTGGCGACCTTGCCCTTGGCGAGATCGAGATCGAGCACGCCGATGAACTTGCCGTTGGAGCCGGCATTGGTAACCAGCGTGACGCCGCCGGCATTGGTCACCGTGATCGGGATCGGGATCGCGTCATGGGTATGGCCGCCGAGGATGACGTCGATGCCGGTGACGCGGCTCGCGAGCTTGAGGTCGACATCCATGCCGTTATGCGACAGCAGGACCACCGCTTCGACCTTGTCGTTGTTGCGGTGGCCGTCGACGAGCTTTTGCAGCTCGTCGTCGCGGATGCCGAACTTCCAGTCCGGCGTGAAGCGCTTGGGATGGGCGATCGGCACATAGGGGAAGGCCTGGCCGATGATCGCTATGCGATGGCCGCCGATCTCCTTGATGATCGACGGCTTGAACACCCGCCCCGAGGCCGGATCGAACGCCTTGGCGTCGTTGAACGCGGCTTCCTCGGTCAGGAACACGTTCTGCGCCAGGAACTCGCCCTTGAAGCGGGAGAGATTGTCGCGCAGCACCTGCTCGCCATAGGTGAATTCCCAATGCCCGGTCATCGCCTCGACGCCGAGCAGATTGGCGGCCTCCACCATATCGGCGCCGTTCATGGCCTTGGCGAGGCCCGTGCCCTGCCACAGGTCGCCGCCGTCGAGCAGGATCGCGCGCTTGTCGCCGACGTCGGCGCGCAGCTTGTCGACCAGCGTCTTCAGATGGGCGAAGCCGCCGAGGCGGCCGAAGCGGCCGGCGGCCTTCTCGAACTCGACGCAGGTGAAGGCATAGGCGTCGGCGCTGTCGGGCCGGATGCCGAAGCGGTCGAGGAACGCCTTGCCGACCAGGTGCGGCGGCTGGCCGGCCATCGCGCCGACGCCGATATTGACGCTGGATTCGCGAAAGAACACCGGCTTCAGCTGCGCATGGGTGTCGGTCAGGTGCAGGATGCGGGCGTTGCCGAAGCGTTCGAGGTCGTAGACGCTCGCGGTATCCGCGCCGTGCGCAAGGCGGGGCAAGCCGGCCACAAGCGTCGCGGCGGCTGAGCCTCTCAAGAAATCCCGGCGGCGGATGATCATCACTCTCTCCGCGCGGCCCCTGGCCAGCGCGCCCTTAACGAACTTCCATGTCCTTCCAGCGTTCCTTTTCGCTGGTAGCCTGGAAGATCGATGCCTTTGCCAGCGCCTCGGCCTCCTTGGCCTGGGCGACGGCGGTGTCGAAATCACCAGCCTCGCCGGCCTTTTTTGCGGCGGCGAGTGTCGAGGCGGTCGTGGTCCACTGGTTGCGCAGCAGGCCTGCTTCCTTGTTGGCGGCTTCGGCTGCGGCATAGGCCGCCTTGTAGTCGGCCTCGGAGGCGGCGAGCGCCGTGGTCGCAGTTGCGATCAGCAGGGCGGAGGCGGCGAAAATCGCCTTCATGGCCGTGCTCCCGGACCCGAGATCGGCAGCCCATTGCTGACATAGGACAGATAGTATTCGAGGTTGCGGTACTCGTCGTCCTGCGGATTGAGCGGCACGCCGCGGATCTGGCTGTTGCAGGTGGTGAAGCGGCGGCTGGTGGTGCCCATGCCCGACCATTCCGAGCGGTAGATCGGCATCGCATTCAGGATGCCGAGCGCCGGTGCCAGCACCTCGGCGCGGATCCGCTCGCCCGGGCTCTGGATGTGGCAGGTAGCGCAGGAGAAATTGAGCTGGCCGCGGCGGGTGTAGAAATACTCCTTGCCCTTCTGATAGGCCTCCAGCGCGCGCGGATCGTTCGGGATCTTGATGTCCATCGGCTTGCCGCGCGAGGTGAAGGCCATGTAGGCGGTGAGCGCCGCCATGTCGTCCTTCACATAGGAGAACGGCGCCTCGCCATTGGCCTCGCGGCAACGGTTGAGCGCGAGCTCCAGCGTGACGACCTTGCCTTCCTTCTCGTCGAAATAGGGATAGTTCTGGCGGATGCCGATACCCTTGTTCGGGAAGCAGTCGGCGTAGGTCTTGCCGTTCTTGAACGGCGTCGAGAACATCTCCTTGCCGGCCTCGAGCGAGAACTCGTAGGGCGGAAACTGTTCCTTCTCTTCCCACTGCTTGTGCAGGTCCTCATTCATCGAATAGGGACCGTTGACGAAATCCTCGAGCTTCAGCTTGGGGAATTTGGTAGTGAAGAATTTCTGGAACGCGGCCTTGTCGGCCGCAGGGTCGACGCTGTCGGCCGCACGCGCCGGTGCGCAAGCCAGCACGCCGAGTGCGAGCATGGCCGTTGCTGCGCGGATTGCGAGGCGCCGCATCATTGAATCTTCGCCATGGTGGTGTCGGTCGCGCCCTTGTTGTCGATCCAGCTAACCTTCAGATCGTCGCCCTTCTTGCCGCCCTTGAAGGCGAACTTGACGTAAGGGTCCTTCGACACGCCGCCGCCCCAGTCGGCGACGAACACCGGCTTGCCGTCGTATTCGAAGGTCAGCACCTGGATGAAATGCGGCGGGATGATCTCGCCCTTGGCGTCCTTGACGAAGCCGGAATCCATCGGATGCTGGATCAGCGCCTGCACCTCGGTGGTGTCGCCGTTTGAGGTGGCGCGCACGCGAATGCTCGATGCCATCTGATTTATCCCTTGATTGACTCAGCCGCCGCAGCCGCCGACGGTGACCTTGATTTCCTTGCTCGCGCTGTAGAGCTTGCCGCCGGCCTCGACGATCACGGTGACGTTGCTGGTCTTGGCCATCTTGATGCGGTTGGCGACGCTCGGCAGCGTGCCGGCCGGGATCTTGTAGGAGGCGATCAGCGAGATCGGGTTCTCGCTCACCAGGAACGAGATCGAGGTGACGTCCGATAGCGTCGTGGTGGCGGAGATCGGCACCACGGCGCCGTTCTCGGCGATCTCCGGCGCGTCCATCTTGACCTTGTCCGACGGCTCGGCGGTCTTGCCGTAGAGCGCCTTGATCGCGTCGGCCTCGTTCTTCTGCTTGAACGCCTCTTCCGGATATTTGTCGTTGGCGGCGGCGAGCGCCTGCGGCACGTAGAACGGAATGACGCCGAGGCCGATCAGTGCAGCGACGCCCGCGCCCTTCAGCAACAGGCGGCGCGTTCCGGAAAATTCGCTGGTCGTGATGTTCATCGAAAAACTCTCCTCACGCGGTGCGGCATCACAGGGTCTGCAGGAAGTCCACCACCGCGCTGATTTCCTTCTCGCTCAAAATCCGGTTTCGGCCGAATGGCGGCATCACGGTCTGCGGGTTGCGCTTGGTCTCGTCGGTCACGATCGCGATCAGCTCGTCGCGGCTGTACTTCGCCTTCAGGCCGGTCAGCTCGGGGCCGATCGTGCCGGGCAGGTCGCCGCCCTTGATGACATGGCAGGTCAGGCAGTTGCCCTTGCCGCGGTCGAAGGCGAGCTTCTGCCCCTCGGCGGCGGATTGGGCCCCCGCGGGCGCGGCCATGGCAATGCCTGCCAGCAGCGCCAGGACGAAGGCTGGCTTGAAGAAAGTGGCGATCAAGGACGTTTCCCGGGCTTCAATCTCGATGATCCCATCGCAATATTAATAGTGGAAAGCACAAAGGCCATCGGCTGGCAACACGGAGAATAGGCGTGTTGCGACGGGGTCAATGTGCTTGGGCAGGAAATCTCCGTCACCCTGAAGAGGCCGCATGGCTGCCGTCTCGAAGGGTCGACGGCCCGACTGTGGCCGTGCATCCTTCGAGACGCCCGCAAGCGCGGGCTCCTCAGGATGACGGGTTAAGCAGCATGTTGCGCTGGTTCCGCTCTTGCCGTTGGCATGTGCACGGTTCACAACCGGTCGAGGCGTGAGGAGAAGCGTAGTGGCGGAGTTTGTGGTGGAGTTCGGCAAGGACGGCAGGCCCGTCGAGGCGGACGGGCGGCTCGACGCGGCGGCATTCCATCGCAATCACCAGCCGATCTGGGCGGTGCTGAAGAATTACCTCTCAGGCCCATCCGGCGACGTGCTGGAGGCCGGCAGCGGCACCGGCCAGCATGTCGTCTATTTCGCCGGCCAGACGCCCGAGATCATCTGGTGGCCGAGCGATCTCCATGCAGCGCATTTGCGCAGCATCGAGGCCTGGCGCGGGCATGCCGGGCTTGCCAACATCCAGCCGCCGCAGTCGATCGATCTCTCGGATCCGGACTGGTCGCCGGCGCCCTCGGACGGCAACGGTCCGGACAAACTGCTCGCGATCTTCTGCGCCAATGTCATCCACATCGCGCCGTGGCGCGTCGCCGAGGGGCTGTTCGCCGGTGCCTCCAGGCATCTGCGCGCCGATGGCCGGCTGTTCCTCTACGGCCCGTTCAAGCGCGACGGCAAGCACACCGCGCTCAGCAATGCCGTGTTCGATACATCCTTGCGCGAACGCGATGCCGAATGGGGCGTGCGCGATATTGCCGATGTCGAGGCGCTGGCGGAGCGCGTCGGGTTGAAGCTCGGCGGCAGCTTCGAGATGCCGGCCAACAACATGATCCTGATGTTCGTGCGATCGTAGATCGTAGGGTGGATCAGCGAAGCGTAATCCACCGTCTTGCGATCTCCGGAGAGAGCATCGGCGGGGGTTACGCTGACGCTACCCCGCCCTACGTTGTTGTGCGATTTGACACACCGAGGTGTGTGAAATAGCATACGTCAACGACGGAGGCCAGAATGAAGAGACGGCTTTATCCGGCCGTGCTGGAGCGCGGTCCGCGCGGCGCGTTCGGGGCATGGTTTCCGGATTTTCCCGGCTGCGTCGCCGCGGGGCGATCGCAGGAGGAGGCGATCGAGCGCGCCGAGCAGGCGCTGGCACAGGCGGTCGACGGTTGGGTCGAGCAGGGCAAGGCACTGCCGGAGCCGACGCCGATCGAACGCATCGTGCCGCCGAAGGGCTCGGACGTCGCCGCTTTCTTCATGGTCGGCGTCGATCCGCCGGATCCGTCCGAACGCGTCAATGTCTATCTGCCGAAAAGCCTGATCGCGCGGATCGACAAGCGTGCGGCCGAGCTCGGCATGAGCCGTTCGAGCTTCTTCGGCTTTGCCAGCTCACTCGCGCTCGAATGGCCGGGCGGCTATCCGCGCGGCGCCCCGATCGCGCCGCGCTCCAAGGTCCACAAGACCGGCGCGCTGCGCGCCGAGAAGCGGCCGGGCAAGAAGTCGGCGCGGTGAGGGACGCCCGCTCCACTCGTCATTCCGGGGCGCGCCTCTTGGCGCGAGCCCGGAATCCATTGCTCCGCACGCTTCGTGGATGAATGGATTCCGGGCTCTCGCTTCGCGAGCCCCGGAATGACGAGATAGGGTGCTAGCTGCTCTTTATTTCGAAAGGCGCTGCTACCCTCGTGCGCCTCCCGCATGGCCTACGTCCGTTTGCGCCGGTTGCTCGGCCTCGACCCGCTCTCCATAGTGCCGGCGATTGGAGGCTCCCGCCGGGGCTTCAGTGCGGGAATGCCGATGATCGACGTGACAGCTGCGGATGAGACGAGCGACGACGCGCGGGCGCGCAGCAATGTGTGGCGGCTTGCGGCGGCGCAGGCGCTGACCGGCGCCAACTCGGCCGTGATCTTCGCCACCGGCTCGATCGTCGGCGCGACACTGGCGCCGAACGTCTCGCTCGCCACCGTGCCGCTCTCGATGTATGTGCTCGGCCTTGCCGCCGGCACGCTGCCGACCGGCGCGATCTCGCGGGCCTATGGACGGCGCGTCGCCTTCATCGTAGGCACCTTCTGCGGCACGCTCACCGGCGCGCTCGGCGCCTGGGCGATCCTGCATTCATCGTTCTGGCTGTTCTGCGGCGCGACCTTCCTCGGCGGGCTCTACGGCGCCGTCGCACAGTCCTATCGCTTCGGGGCGGCCGATGGCGCCAGCGTCGCGTTCCGGCCCAAGGCGGTGTCCTGGGTGATGGCCGGCGGTGTGTTCGCCGGCGTGCTCGGGCCGCAGCTCGTGCAATGGACCATGGACATCTGGCCCCCCTATCTGTTCGCATTCTCGTTCGTGATGCAGGCGCTGGTCGCGCTGGTGGCGATGGCGGTGCTGTCGGGCGTCGACGCGCCGAAGCCCGCGGCAGCGGACCTGCATGGTGGTCGCCCCCTGCTCGAGATCGCCAAACAACCGCGCTTCATTGCCGCAGCGCTGTGCGGCGTGATCGCCTATCCGATGATGAACCTGGTGATGACCTCGGCGCCGCTCGCCATGAAGATGTGCGGGCTCACGGTCAGCGATTCCAATTTCGGCATCCAGTGGCACATCGTGGCGATGTACGGCCCGAGCTTCTTCACCGGCTCGCTGATCGCTCGCTTCGGCGCGCCTCGCATCGTCGCGCTCGGGCTCGTGCTCGAGGCGGTCGCCGCGATGATCGGGCTGTCCGGCATCACCGCGCCGCACTTCTGGGCGACGCTGTTCGTGCTCGGGATCGGTTGGAATTTTGCGTTCGTCGGCGCCTCCGCGCTGGTGCTGGAAACGCACCGGCCGCAGGAACGCAACAAGGTGCAGGCGTTCAACGATTTCCTGGTGTTCGGCATGATGGCGGTCGGCTCGTTCTCGTCCGGCCAGCTGCTCGCGCATTATGGCTGGAACGCGGTCAACATGGTGGTGTTTCCGCCGGTGCTGCTCGGGCTTGCCGTGCTGTCGCTGGCGTCGTTCGCCAGGCGGCGGGCGAAATTGCGCGCGGTGGAAGAAATCCCGGACCCGAGCATCTAGGCATGTTCCGGAAAAGTGTGGCGCGGTTTTCCGGAAGAGCACGCCCAAAAGAGCTTCCTGCTGCCAGATGCTGACACTTCGATCCGTTTCGAAATGACCGGCTTGCACGGCTCCTTACATCGTGAGAACGGATCGATCCGGCCCTGACGATGTGAGAAGCAAGAGCAAGAAATGGACGCATCCTCGCCCACGCAAGCAGACGAATCCTCACTTGGTTATGAGGGCTGGCGCATCGTCGTGGTCTGCTTTCTGCTTGCGACCTTCGGCTGGGGATTGGGCTTCTACGGCCAGAGCGTCTATGTCGCCGAACTGCAGCGGCTGCACGGCTGGCCGGCGTCGCTGATCTCGTCGGGCACCACCTTCTTCTATCTGTTCGGCGCCGCGCTGGTTGCCTTCGTCAGCGAGGCGATCAAGGCGTTCGGCGCGCGCAGCTGCCTGATCGCCGGCACCTTGGCGATGGCGGTCGCGGCGGTCGCGATCGGCGAGGTGCGCGCGCCCTGGCAGCTCTATCTCGCCGACGCGCTGCTGGCGTTCGGCTGGGCCGGCACCAGCCTCGGCATCATCACCAACACGCTCGGACTGTGGTTCGACAAGAAGCGCGGCATGGCGATCAGCCTGGCCCTGAACGGCGCGAGCTTCGGCGGTATCGTCGGCGTGCCGCTATTGGTTGCCGGGATCGGCGCGTTCGGTTTCTCGGGCGCGATGATCGCGGCAGCTGGGCTGCTGATCGTGGTGATGGTACCGGTCATCCTGATCTTCGTCGGCCAGCCGCCGGCGCATCTGCACGCGGTGACGTCGGCGGGCGCCGATGCGCCGTCGGCGAGCCAGGTGCGCGGCAACGCGCTGCGCGACGTCCGCTTCCTCACGGTCTCGATCGCGTTTGCGCTGGTGCTGTTCGCCCAGGTCGGCTTTATCGTTCATCTGATCGCCTATCTCGATCAGGTGATCGGCCGCGAGCGCGCGACGGTGGCGATGGCGCTATTGACCGCGATGGCCGTGGTCGGCCGCGTCTCGTTTTCCTTCGTGATCGACCGGCTCAATCAGCGGCTGGCGTCGGCGCTGTCGTTTGTCAGCCAGGCGATCGCGCTCGCGCTCATCATCAACGTGCAGAATGATTTGGTGCAGATCGCCGCCTGCGCGCTGTTCGGCTTCTCGGTCGGCAATCTGATCACGCTGCCGGCGCTGATCGTGCAGTGCGAATTCGATCCGCGCGCATTCGGCGTGCTGGTCAGCCTGATCACCGCGATCAATCAGATCACCTACGCCTTCGGCCCCGGCGTGGTCGGGCTGCTGCACGACCTCTCCGGCAGCTACACGTTGCCGTTCTATGGCTGTATCGGGCTGGAGCTGATCGCCGCGGCGACGATCATGACTCGCGGAAAAACGTAGCCCGGATGAAGCGCAGCGCAATCCGGGACCGCTCGCTCGATTGGCGAGAAAGCCCCGGATTTCGCTGCGCTGCATCCGGGCTACGAATTCCTTCCGCATTGCGGAATTACGCCACGCGCTGCTTCAAGAGATCCTCCAGATCCAGCCGCCGCGTGAACATCGAGAGCTTGCCGTCGGCGCCGCGCGGCCATTCGGCTTCGGGCCGGTCCCAATACAGCTCTACGCCGTTCTCGTCGGGATCGCGCAAATAGAGCGCCTGGCTGACGCCGTGGTCGCTGGCGCCGTCGAGCTGGATGCCGGCCGAGATCACCCGGTGCAGCGCGTCGGCGAGCGCGGGGCGGGTCGGATAGAGGATGGCGGTGTGGAAAAGGCCGGTGGTGCCGGGCGGCGGCGGGCGGCCGTCCTTGCTCTCCCAGGTGTTGAGGCCGATGTGGTGGTGATAGCCGCCGGCCGAGATGAAGGCTGCGTCGCCGCCCATGCGCTGCTGCAGCTCGAAGCCGAGCACCCCGCAATAGAAGCCGAGCGCGCGCTCGAGATCGGCCACCTTGAGGTGGACATGCCCGATCCGCGTGCCCGCGACGATGGGGGGATTTTCCGGCATGGCTTGGCTCCGTTGGCAACAGTGCCTTGCCGTCAGGGGCAAGACTTCAGGGGCGAGGCTTCAGGGGCAAGGCTTCGCCCGCCTGATATAATCCGGATTTGCCGCGGCCGGAGCGATCCATCCGGAAACCCAGCGTTTCCGAAAGGCGCCACGGTCCGCCTGATCTAGCAGAGCTCCGACAGCTCGCCGCCGGGCAGCTGGAACTCGAACGTGTTCAGCGTCATCGACACCATGGTGTAGTAGCCGCAGAGGCCGATCACCTCGACCAGGCCGCGTTGGCTCAGCACCTCGATCGCCTCGTCATACAGCGCCTTCGGCAGGCCGTGACCTTCATGCAGCGCCCTGGCCACGTCGTAGATCACCCTGGCCTTGGGATCGTCGAAGGTTGGCGTCCGGCGCACGCGGATGTCCTCGATGATCTTCGGATCGAGGCCGCCCTTCAGCGCGAGGCGCTTGTGGGCGTACCATTCGTAATGCGCGGTCCAGTGCCGCGCGGTGACGAGGATCGCGATCTCCGACAGTTTTGGCGGAAAGATCGTGTCGAAGCGCAGCACCTCGCCGAGCCGTGTGGCGTGCCGTGCCATCTCCGGGCTGTTGAGCCAGGCCATCATCGGGGCCGGTGGCGCGCCGCGCTTGCCGGCGATCGACTCGTCGTAGGTTTCTTTCTGGGCGGCGTTCATTTCGCTAGGCGAAAGCAGTTTCAGCCGCATGTCCGTTTCCTCTTGTTTTTCAATCGTTACCCCATCCCGGCGATACACCCGATCGCGCAAGCTGAGTAGCGACGCCAGAGCATGGCGCGGCCGCGAGGCATATTGAATTCGGCGGCGGCGTAGGTCTAAGGTCGAATCCAATTCGTCGAATTTGACTGGAAACGCACCCATGGCTGACCTCGAGAAATTCCGCGCAGAGACCCGCGCCTGGCTGGAGCAGAACTGCCCGGCGGACATGCGCAAGCCGATGACCTCGGATGGCGACACCTTCTGGGGTGGCCGCAACGCGAAATTCTCCTCCGAAGCGCAGCGGGTCTGGTTCGAGCGGATGCGCGACAAGGGCTGGACCGTGCCGCATTGGCCGAAGGAATATGGCGGCGGCGGCCTCGACGGCGAGGAGGCCAAGATCGTGCGCCAGGAGATGGCCGCGATCGGCGCGCGTCAGCCGCTGACCTCGTTCGGCATCTCGATGCTCGGACCGGCGCTTTTGAAATACGGCACCGAGGAGCAGAAGAAGGAGCATCTGCCCAAGATCACCGCGGGCTTGATCCGCTGGTGCCAGGGCTATTCCGAGCCGAATGCCGGCTCCGACCTCGCCTCGCTGCAGACCCGCGCGGTCAGCGACGGCGACGACTACATCATCAACGGCCAGAAGATCTGGACCTCCTACGCCAACTATGCCGACTGGATCTTCTGCCTGGTGCGCACCGATCCCGCGGCCAAGAAGCATGACGGCATCAGCTTCATTCTCTTCGACATGACTTCGAAGGGTGTCTCGACAAAGCCGATCCTGCTGATCTCGGGCTACTCGCCGTTCTGCGAAACCTTCTTCGACAATGTCCGCGTGCCGAAGTCGCATGTCGTCGGCACTGTCAATCGAGGCTGGGATGTCGCGAAATATCTCTTGCAGCACGAGCGCGCGATGATCTCGGGCATGGGTGAGCGCGGCGTCGGCCGTCCGCTTGGCCAGATCGCAGCCGACTCGGTCGGTGCGGACGCGCAAGGCAGGCTCGACGACGCGCAGCTGCGCAGCCAGATCGCGAATTTCGAGGTCGATGAGGCCGCGCTCGCCGCCGCCGCCGAGCGCGCGGTCGATCTCGCCAAGGCCGGGCAGTCGCATCCGGCGTTCTCGTCGGCGATGAAATATTACGGCACCGAGCTCAACAAGCGCCGCTACGAGATCCTGATGTCGGCCGGCGGCATTGACGCGCTGGAATGGGAAAGCGACCGCTCCCGGGGCGGCGCCCGCCCGCGCGCCTGGCTGCGCACCAAGGCCAACTCGATCGAGGGCGGCACCTCGGAGGTGATGCTCGGCATCGTCGCCAAGCGCATCCTCGATCTGCCGGGGGCGTGATGCGGTCTCTCCACCCGTCATTCCGGGGCGCGACGCAGTCGCGAACCCGGAATCCATAACCCCAGATCGTGGTTATGGATTCCGGGCCTGTCCCTTCGGGCCATCCCGGAATGACGAACTTAGACATTTCTGCTTCGAACGTTAAAACGGATTCTCCATGGCCCTCGTCCTCACCGAAGAACAATCCATGCTGCGCGACAGTGCGCGCGGTCTCATCAGCGACAAGGCGCCGGTGGCGCATCTGCGGTCCTTGCGCGATGCCAAGGACGCCACCGGCTTCTCGCGCGAACTGTGGAAGACGTTTGCCGAGATGGGCTTCTCCGGCCTGTTGGTGCCGGATCAGTTCGGCGGCAGCGGGCTTGGCTGCGTCGAGGCCGGCATCGTCATGGAGGAGATCGGCCGCACCTTGATGCCGTCGCCGTTCCTTGCGACCTCGGTGCTCGCCGCCTCGGCGCTGTCGCGCGGCGGCAGCGAGGCGCAGAAGGCGCAGCATCTGCCCAAAATTGCCGACGGCTCGCTGCTGGCGGCGCTCGCGATCGATGAGGGCGCCAAGCACCGTCCGTTGCAAACCAAATTGCTGGCCACGCGCGCCGGCAACGGCTTCAAGCTGTCGGGCGACAAGGCCTTCGTGGTCGATGGCCACACTGCCGATTTGCTGATCGTCGCCGCGCGCACGGGCGGTAGCGCCGGTGACAAGAATGGGCTGACGCTGTTCCTGGTCGATCCCAGGGCGAAGGGGCTCGCGGTCGAGCGCACCGCGATGGTCGATTCGCACAATGCGGCGCGCATCGTGTTCGACAACGTCGAGGTTAACGCCGACGGTGTGCTCGGCGAGGTCGATCAGGGTTTTGCGCTGCTCGAGGGCGTGCTCAATATCGGCCGCGGCGCGGTTGCGTCCGAAATGGTCGGCCTTTCGGATGAAGTGTTCGGCCGCACCGTCACTTACCTGAAGGAGCGCAAGCAATTCGGCAAGGCGATCGGCGAATTCCAGGCGCTGCAGCACCGCGCCGCACAGCTCTACATCGATATCGAGATTACCCGCGCCGCGGTTTTGAAGGCGTTGCAGGCGCTCGATGCCGATCTCGGCAAGGCGGGCACCGCGGTCGCGGTGGCAAAAGCGCGCGCCGGCACCACGGCGACGCTGGCCGTGCAGGAGGGCGTGCAGATGCATGGCGGCATGGGCATGACCGACCAGTTCGATATCGGCTTCTTCATGAAGCGCGCCCGGGTCTGCCAGGAGCTGTTCGGCGACAGCAATTTCCACACCGACCAGCTGGCGAGCGGCAAGGGGTACTGAGGAGGGCGATGCAGCCGCGCTGTCGTCGCCACGCAACCAACTGTCATCGCCCGGCTCGACCGGGCGATCCAGTATTCCAGAGACGTCAGTGCTTGAGCCGAGATGCCGCGGCGTACTGGATCACCGCGGTCAAGCCGGGTGATGACAGTTGCGGATGGGGAAGCAGCGGCGGCCTCGCTACCCGCCGCTCAGCGGATCGGCGGCGCGTACTGCACGCCGCCGGCGTTCCAGAGCTGGTTCATGCCGCGCGGGATCTTCAGCTTGGAATCGGCGCCGACGTTGCGGTCGTAGACCTCGCCGTAATTGCCGACATGCTTGATGATGCGCACCGCCCAGTCCTTGGTCAGGCCGAGATCCTCGCCATAGGATCCCTCGGTGCCGACCAGCCGCATCACTTCGGGCTTCTTCGACTTCAGCGCCTCGTCGATGTTCTTCGAGGTGATGCCGAGCTCCTCGGCGTTGATCATGGCATAAAGCGTCCACTTCACGATCATCATCCAGTCGTCGTCGCGCTGCCGCACCACCGGGGCCAGCGGCTCCTTGGAGATGATGTCGGCCAGGATCATGTGGTCGCCCGGCTTGGAGAGGTTGAGCCGCAGCGCATAGAGCTGCGAGGCGTCGGAGGTCAGCGTGTCGCACTGCCCGGAATCATAGGCCTTCACGACATCGTCGAGCTTGTCGAACTTCATCTCCGTGTACTTCATGTTGTTGGCACGGAAATAGTCGGCGAGGTTGAGCTGCGTCGTGGTGTTGGCCTGCACGCAGACCTTGCTGCCGTTCAGATCGAGCGCGGAATCGATGTTGCGCGAGCGCGGGATCATGAAGCCTTGGCCGTCATAATAGGCGACCGCGGGGAAATAGAGATCGTAATTGACCTCGCGCGACATGCTCCAGGTGGAGTTGCGCGACAGGATATCGACCTTGCGGTTCTGCAGCTCCTTGAAGCGCTCGCTGGCGTCGAGCGGCACGAACTTCGCCTTGGTCGGGTCGTCGAAGATCGCCGAGGCCACCGCGCGGCAGAAGTCGACGTCGAATCCGGTCCAGTTGCCCTTGTCGTCCGGGATCGAGAAGCCCGGCAGGCCCTTGTTGACGCCGCACAGCACTTCGCCGCGGCGGACGGTGCGCTTCAGCGTGCGGGTGTCGTAGCGCTCATAGGTGATGGCGGCAGCCGCAACCAGCGCGGCGACCGCGAGCCCGATCGTCAGGCCGCCTCGAAATGTACGCATGGGTTCTCTCTCGCGAATGATCGGGGAAAATCAGGTCGGATATCGAAGGCGGGTAGGGAGCAGGGAGTGGAGATTATAGTTCGGGCTTCTGGCGGATGATCACCTTGGTGCCGACGGGGACGCGGTTGTAGAGATCGGCGACATCGGCATTGACCAGGCGGAAGCAGCCGGACGAGATCGCGGTGCCGATGGTGTCGGGCCGGTTGGTGCCGTGGATGCGATACTCCGTGGTGCCGAGATACATCGCGCGCGCGCCGAGCGGATTGCCCGGGCCGCCCGCCATGAACCGCGGCAGGTAGGGCTGGCGCGCGATCATTTCAGGCGGCGGGGTCCAGTCCGGCCACTCGGCCTTGCGCGTGATGGTGACCAGCCCCTGCCACTGGAAACCGTCGCGGCCGACGCCGATGCCGTAGCGCAGCGCGCGGCCATTGCCCTGCACGAGGTAGAGATGGCGTTCGGCGGTGGAGACGATGATGGTGCCCGGCGCCTCATTGGTCCGGTAATACACGACCTGCTTCTGCCATTCCGGGTCGAGCTCGTAATTGTCGTCGGCGATCAGGCCGGGCTCGTCGGCGTCCGGCCGGCTCTGGGCGAAGCCCTGCGACGTCGACAGCACGAGCGCGCCCGTGGCGATCGCCATCCAGACCAGGTGACGAAGTTTCGTCATTGCAAGCTCTCTCCTTGTTGGCGCGCAGCCAATGGTTGCTCCACCCAAATCACGCTCGGACGCATCAAATCTCAGCGGCAGCTTGATGGCAAGTTTAGGGCGAGCGTCACACTATATCACTGTAATGCTTCCGTTTTTTGTCATCGAAAGCCGAGGCGCGCCAAGCCTGACGCCTCATTTCGGCGCGATCCAGAGCCGCAGCATGAATGAGATCAAGGTCACCGTGCCGACGCCGCCGAGCCACAGCACGGCGAACCACAGCAGGCGCCGGCCGAGCGGCCGCTGACTAGGATGAGGCGGCATCAGTGGTACCCATGGCCGGGGCGGACCTTGCCGCGGAACACCCAATAGGCCCAGGCGGTGTAGCCGAGGATCAGCGGCACCAGGACCGCGACCCCGACCAGCATGAAGACCTGGCTGTTGGCCGGCGCCGCCGCCTGCCAGATCGTGATGCTCTGCGGTACGATGTAAGGATACATGCTGATGCCGAGCCCGGCATAGGACAGCGCGAACAGCGCCAGCGTCAGGAAGAACGGCTGATGGTCGTTCTTGTTGCCGAGCGCGCGCAGCAGCAGCGCGGTGACGGCGGCGACCGCGATCGGTACCGGCGCGGTGAGGATGATGTTGGGCCAGGCGAACCAGCGCTGGGTGTATTGCACGGCGAGGAACGGGGTTGCGATGCTGACGGCGCCGATCGCGCAGAGCATCGCGACCAGCAGGATCCAGCTCAGGTGATAGGCGCGGTCGCGCAGCCCGTCTTCGGTCTTCATCACCAGCCAGGTCGCGCCGAGCAGCGCATAGCCGATCACCAACGCAATGCCGGTCAGCACGCTGAACGGCGTCAGCCAGTCCCACCAGCCGCCGGCATAGTGACGGCCTTCCACATGGATGCCCTGCAGGATGGCGCCGAGCGCAATCCCCTGCGCCAGGGTCGCAACCAGCGAGCCGCCGGCAAAGGCGAGGTCCCATTTGTTGCGCGCCTTCTTGGTGCGCCAGCGGAATTCGAAGGCGACGCCGCGGAACACGAGGCCGAGCAGCATCGCGATCATCGGGGTGTAGAGCGCCGGCATCAGCACCGCATAGGCCAGCGGAAACGCCGCCATCATGCCGCCGCCGCCGAGCACCAGCCAGGTCTCGTTGCCGTCCCACACCGGCGCCACCGTGTTCATGATGATGTCGCGGTCGGCCTTTTGCGGAAACAGCGGAAACAGGATGCCGAGGCCGAGATCGAAGCCGTCCATCACGACATAGACGAACACGGCAAAGGCGATGATGAAGGCCCAAATCGTGGCGAGGTCGATTGCGATGCTCATCGCGCGCCCTCCGCGGCTGCGCCGGCCGCCGGCGTGATGCCGGCCGCGCGGGCCGGGATGTTCGTCGCCGGGCCCTGTTCGCCGGGGTGTGGCGGCTGCGCCATCAGCCGCAGGATGTAGATCACGCCCGCGGTGAACACGGCGAAATAGACGATGATGAAGGCGATCAGCGACGAGCCCACCGCCGGTGCCGCCAGCGGTGAGGCCGAATCGACCGTGCGCAGCAGCCCGTAGACGGTGAACGGTTGCCGTCCGGTCTCGGTGGTGATCCAGCCCGCCAGCACGGCGATGAAGCCGGCCGGGCCCATCGTCACCGCGAAGCGATGCAGCAGCGATGACTGGTACAGCATGCCGCGCCAGCGCATCAGCAGGCTGAACAGGCCGAGCCCCATGATCAGGAAGCCGAGTCCGACCATGATGCGGAACGCCCAGAAGGTGATCGGCACCGGCGGCCAGTTTTCACGCGGCACGGTGTCGAGGCCGGCGAGCGGCGCATTGAGCGAATGCTTCAGGATCAGCGACGACAGTTTCGGCACCTCGATCGCATACTTCACCTTCGCCTCACGCTGGTCGGGCCAGCCGAACAGGATCAGCGGTGCGCCGTCCTTGTGGCTCTGGAAGTGGCCTTCCATCGCCATCACCTTGGCCGGCTGGTGCTCCAGCGTGTTGAGGCCATGCTGGTCGCCGGCGAGGATTTGGATCGGCGCCACCAGGGTTGCCATCCACATCGCCATCGAGAACATCACGCGCGCCCCCGCCAGATGCTGGTCGCGCAGCAGGTGCCAGGCGCCGACCGCGCCGACCACCAGCGAGGTGGTGAGGTAGGCCGCCAGCACCATGTGCACCAGGCGGTAGGGGAACGACGGATTGAAGATCACCTTGAGCCAGTCGGCGGCGACGAACTGGCCGTCGGCATTGACGGCCTGGCCGGCCGGCGTCTGCATCCAGGAATTGGCCGACAGGATCCAGAACGCCGAGATCAGCGTGCCGATCGCGACCATCAACGTCGCCAGGAAGTGCAGCCTGGGACCGACGCGCTCGAGCCCGAACAGCATCACGCCGAGGAAGCCGGCCTCGAGGAAGAATGCGGTCAAGACCTCATAGGCCATCATCGGGCCGATCACCGGCCCGGTCTTGTCGGCAAATGACGACCAGTTGGTGCCGAACTGGTAGGACATCACGATGCCGGACACCACGCCCATGCCGAAAGCGACCGCGAAGATCTTCAGCCAGTAGTTGAACAGGTTGATGAAGACTTCGCGCCTGGTGATCAGCCACAGCGCCTCCAGCACCGCGAGATAGCTCGCAAGCCCGATCGAGAATGCGGGAAACACGATGTGGAACGACATCGTGAAAGCGAATTGCGCGCGGGCGAGTACGACCGCATCCCAGCCTTCGAACATGATCCACCACCTGTCGTCGACCTGACATGGAGCTTACCACGTCAGGTGTGACGACAAAGAGGGCGGATTGTCCGATCAGCTGTTGGCGCTGAGCAGCCGGGCGACGGTGCGGTCGATCTCCTCGTACTGGCCCTCGCCGGCGTGCTGGAATACGATCTTGCCGTTCTGGTCGATGATGTATTGCGCCGGCCAATACTGGTTGCCGTAGGCGTTCCAGGTCTGCGAATTGTTATCCTGCGCCACCGGATAGAGGATGCCGTGCCGCTTCAGCGCCGCCTGCACGTTGGTCGCCGAATGCTCGAACGGGAATTCCGGCGTGTGGACTCCGATCACGACGAGGCCGCGATCCCGGTACTTTGAATAAAGTTGGGTGACATGCGGCAGCGTGTTGACGCAGTTGACGCAGCCATAGGTCCAGAAATCCACCAGCACGACCTTGCCGCGCAGATCCGCGAGCTTCAGCGGCTTCGAATTGAACCAGGTGCTTATCCCGGTGAATTCGGGCGCGGTTTGGCTCTTTCCGGTGGTCATGGCGACGGCCCGCGGCACCGGCACGGCCGGCGCGTCGGACTCGGTGCAGAAACCTGGGATGACGGCGCCGCCGAGACCGAGGCCCGCGACCACAGCGGATACGGCAATCAAGCGCAGGGACATCGCATTCTCCTTTCAAGCTCACAGGCCGATCTGGCCGTTGGGATAGAATCGGGTCAGCCACGCCACGATCAGCGTGTCGTATTGCAGGTAGAACAAAGCGGCGAAGCCGATGATCACGACGCCGAAGCCTTGCTGCAGGCGCGGCGCGATCCGCGCCAGGCTGCGCACGCGTGTGGTGACCGCCTGCCCGCCATAGGCGATCGCCAGCATCGGGATCGCGGCGCCGATCGCGTAGGTGACGAGTTGCAGGCTCGCCCATGCGGTGTCCTTCGAGGTCGCGACGATGGTCAGGATCGAACCGAGCACCGGACCGGCGCAGGGCGTCCACACCAGGCCGAGCGTCGAGCCGAGCACGAAGCCGCCGAACAGGCTCGGCGACGGCGCGGCCTGGCCGAGATTGCCGGTGAGCCGGATCGCCAGCCATTCGAACGGCGCCGGCCAGATCATCAAGAGGCCGAAGCCCGCGAGCAGGATTGCTGCGCCGCTCCGCAGCAGGTTGGGATCGAAATCGAAGGCGCGCGTGATCGCGCTCAGCAGCAATGCCACCGCAGAGAATGACATCACGAAGCCGAGCGCGATCATCGCGGGCCGCGTCTTGCCGGTCTGGCCTATCGATGCCCCAAGCAGGATCGGCAGCATCGGCAGGGTGCAGGGCGCGGCGACGGTGGCGACACCGGCAAGCAGGGCCAAGGTAAGGGCAGGGGCAAGGCTGAGCATCGTCGTCCGTCCATCGGAAGTCCCGGCGCGCCGGAGGGCCGTGCCGGGGTCGTCTGATGATCTTCGCGAGGACGCTCGCGCCGTTACGGCGGGACGATTGTGGGCACCGTCACGTCTGTGTGAGACGAGGCGCGCTCGACCTCACAAACGCGCGCCAAAACAGAGCGACCCGGCTGGGGGGCATCCCGGCCGGGTCGTTGGAGGTTTACTTGGGAGGTTAGAACTAGGAAGCGTCGAAACTGGTCAGTGAATTGGGTTGGGGTTGCGTCGTTGGATATGGGTATAGAGATCGCGTTTTTCCGGGTGATGTCGTCGATTGTTTCAATTGTTTCGTCGCCGGACGTTTTCGGCTTCGTGGACAATTGCCCGGCCTCCGCCATCTCCTTTTAAGTAATTGATCTATTGTGGCTTTACGCCGCCACGCTGTCCACGCCGGCAACCCGGAGGAGATCGGCGAGCTGCTTGCGGGCATAGAACATGCGGGTCTTCACCGTGCTCTGCGGGATCCCGATGATCTGCCCGGCCTCCTCGACCGACTTCTCATGGTAGTAGACCAAGTTGATGATCTCGCGGTGCGCCGGCGACAGCTTGGCCACGCAGGCGCGCAGGATTTCGCTGGTGGTGGCGCGATCGAGCGAGGTTTCCGGCGTGTCGGCGCCATCCGGGATCTCCAGCACGTCGTCCTGGTCGATGTCCTCATGCTTGCGCTGGCGCAGCGCAGTCAGCGCCTTGAAGCGGGCGATCGACAGCAACCAGGTCGAGACCTGCGAGCGGCCCTCGAATTGCGCCGCGGTGCGCCAGACGTCCAGGAACACCTGGCTGACAAGGTCCTCGGCCATCGTGGTGTCGCGCACCATGCGGAGCACGAAGCGGTAAACCCGGACGTTGTGACGGGCGTAGAGCGTGTGCATCGAGGTGCGGTTATGCTTGGCGATACGCGCGAGCAGCATTTCATCCGAGGTCGCGCGGGCAGCTTCGATATGCTTCGTGGCTGCAGAGTTGATGGCGATGACGTTCGGCATGACAGGCTCCCAGTTCGCCGTTAGGCGGCGGTTCGTTGGGAGAAAGCTAGTTATCGCCCGTTTCCGGATGTCTGCGCGAAAAGCGGAAAATGGTTTCGTGACCCGGAGAATTGTTTCGTCGCTGTCCGGACGACGAAACATTCGGGACCGAAAGTCCAATCATTTCAACGGGTGGAAATTCCAGCAGGCCGGAATCGCACCTCTGGGAACGATTCCGGACCATGACTTTTGGCACTATTCGGCCGCTTGCAAAGCGGGCGCCGCCTTTTTTGGGGCAATCCAGAATGCGTTCGGCCGTTCGAACAGGAAATTGGCCCGAACCGCCAGCGCCAGCCGCCAGATCAGCAGCGAGCCGGCGACGCCGGCCGCGGTCACGATCAGCGAGATCAGGCCGATGTCGGGGATGACATCGAATCGAAGCAGCAGCGTGCGGGTCGCGGCCATCGGCAAGAAGAAGGCGAGATAGATCACGATCGAATGTTGGCCGCAGAAGCGCAGCAAGCCGAGCCAGTGTCCGCGCGCCAGCAGCGTGCCGGTGACGATGATCGCGCAGGCGCCGGCAAAGCCGAGCGCCAGCGAGACAACAGGCCATTCGCTGACATCGCATGCAACCAGGCCGCCATTGACGAGGGCCCACAGCCCGAGCCCGAGCAGGGCGAGCGCCGGCTGCGCCCGCGCGCGGTCCGACAGCGCGAACACGTAGTCTGCGAGGATATAGCCGGTGAAGAAATAGACGAAGCGGGCGCTGAATTCGTCGACCACAGTCGAGCCGGTTGCGACATGCGCCGACTCCAACGCTGCCGCGATCAGCCAGATCGCAAGCGGGTGGACGTTGCGGGTCAGCTTGGTGACGACGAAGAAGATCGGCAGCAGGTAGATGAACCACAGCGTGCCGAACGGCTGGATGAAGGCCTCGAGGTATTGCAGCCCAACCTGGGCCCAACCGATATCGGCGGCCAGCGGTGGCGCCTTGAAGCCGAACTGGATCGTTACCCACAGCACGTAGAAATAGGCAAAGTGCATCACCTTGCGGTCGAGATAGGTGCGCCAGTCGCGATCGATCACGACCGACAGGAACAGTCCCGAGATCAGGAAGAAGTCGGGCATCCGGAACGGTTTGGCGAACATCACGACATAATGCATGAAACCGGTCTGCTCGGCGGCCTTCTCGACCCCCAGCACCGAATGCATCATCACCACCATGATGATGCAGATGCCCTTGGCATAGTCGACCCAATCGACGCGCGCCCCCGCATTCCCGGCGGGGCGATCTGTCGCGACGATTGTGCCGTTTGTGGCCATCCTTGTCCCGTTTCGGCGTGATTGGGCCCATCATCGGCCCGATCGGTTGCTTTCTCCTTTATCAGTACAAGGGATGTGCCACCTTAAGCTCAGCCCTTTCCCCGGTTCCCTGGGCCAGGCGAATGGTCTAAGAGCCCGGAAATCTTGAGAAGAATCCGACGCCCGTTAACCACAGGACGCGGGGCGGCCGAACGCCGTGGCCTGCGATGAGACTCCTTGCCGCACCAATTCGATAGTCCGCTGCCGATCGACGCCGTGCTCGACGAGCTCGACCGCACGCTCGATCGCCACAACGCCGCCGTGCTGGTGGCGCCGCCGGGCGCCGGCAAGACCACGCGCGTGCCGCTGGCGCTGCTCGATGCGCCCTGGGCCAGGGGCAAGAGGATCATCGTGCTGGAGCCGCGCCGCATCGCCGCGCGCGCCAGCGCCGAGCGGATGGCGAAGACGCTTCGTGAGCGTCCCGGCGAGACCGTCGGCTATCGCGTCCGCTTCGGCTCGAAGGTGTCGCGCGCGACGCGGATCGAGGTCGTCACCGAAGGCATCTTCTCGCGGCAGATCCTCGACGATCCCGAGCTCAACGGCGTCGCCGCGGTGCTGTTCGACGAATTCCACGAGCGCTCGCTCGATGCCGATCTTGGCCTGGCGCTGGCGCGCGATGCGCAGACCGGCCTGCGCGAGGATCTGCGCATCCTGGTGATGTCGGCCACCCTCGACGGCGCGCGCGTCGCCAAACTGCTCGGCGATGCGCCGGTGGTCGAGAGCGAGGGCCGCGCCTTTCCGGTCGAGACCCGCTATGTCGGCCGCAAGGTCGAGGTGCCGGTGGAGCGGCAGATGGCCGAGACGATCGCGACTGCGCTGCGCGCCGATGCCGGCTCGGTGCTCGCGTTTCTGCCCGGCGCGGCCGAGATCCGCCGCACGCAAACCTTTCTCGCCGAGCGCGTGCACGACGCCTCGGTCGAGATCGTGCCGCTGTTCGGCGCGCTCGATGCCAGCGTGCAGGATCGTGCCATCGCGCCGGCGCCGAAAGGCATCCGCAAGGTGGTGCTGGCGACCTCGATTGCCGAGACCTCGCTGACCATCGAGGGCGTCCGCATCGTGGTCGATTGCGGCCTCGCGCGAGTGCCGCGCTACGAGCCGGACATGGCGCTGACGCGACTGGAGACCGTGCGGGCCTCGCGCGCCGCGGTCGATCAGCGCCGCGGCCGCGCCGGCCGTATTGAGCCTGGCGTCTGCTACCGGCTCTGGGACGAGCCGCAGACCGCGTCGCTGCCGGCCTATACCGCGCCCGAGATTCTTTCCGCCGATCTGTCGTCGCTGGTGCTCGACCTCGCGCAATGGGGCGTCAGCGATCCCGCAAGCCTTGCCTTCCTCGATCCGCCGCCGGGGCCGGCGCTGAAGGAAGCCAGATCGCTGCTGTCAGAACTCGGCGCGCTCGACGCTGACGGCCGCATCACCGAGGAAGGCCAGAGTCTGCGCGCGCTGGCGCTGCCGCCGCGGCTGGCGCGCATGATCGTGGATTCCGCCCGCTTCGGCATGGGCGAGGAGGCGGCCGAGATCGCCGCCGTGCTGACCGAGCGCGGGCTCGGCGGCGACAGTGTCGATCTCGACCACAGGCTCGACCAGTTCCGCCGCGACCGCTCACAGCGGGCCTCGAGCGCGCGCAGCACGGCCGCGCGCTGGGCCTCGCAGGTGGCGGCCAGCGAGGACGCTCTTACTTCTCCCTCCCCCCTTGCGGGGGAGGGTCGGGGAGAGGGAGCCACACGGGCAGTTTCTCCCGGGGCCGCTCCCTTCCCCAACCCCTCCCCGAAAGAGGGAGGGGAGCCCTACCGCTCTCGCGTTCCTAACGCAAACCTTTCGACCGGCGTCATGCTGGCATTCGCGTTCCCGGACCGGGTCGCGAAGAACCGCGGCAATGGCAGCTTCGTGCTGGCCAACGGCCGCGGCGCTGCCGTCGAGCAGACCGCGGCGCTGGCGCGGCTGCCCTATATTGCGGTCGCCGAACTGACCGGCACGGCCGCGAGCGGCCGCATCCTGCTGGCGGCGCCGATCACCCAGGAGGAGATCGAGCAGCGCTTCGCCGACCAGATCGAGACGATCGAGGAGGTGACGTTCGATCGCAGCGCGATGGCGCTGCGCGCGCGCCGCCGCCGTTCGCTGCACGCGATCACATTCTCGGAAGCGCCGATGCCGCTGACGCCATCGGCCGAGACCGCGCGCATCTTCGCCGACGGCCTGATCGCGGCGGGGCTCGACCGGTTGCCCTGGTCGAAGCAAGCGAAACAATGGCGCGACCGCGTCATGTTCCTGCGCAAGGCCGAGGACGACAGCTGGCCCGATCTGTCCGATGCCGCGCTTGCCGCGCGGGCCGACGACTGGCTGGTGGGGGCGCTCTACGACAAGACCGCGTTGAAGGATCTGTCGGCCGGCGACGTATCGGACGCGCTGATGACGTTGTTGCCATGGGAGCTACGCGCGCGGCTCGATCGCGAGGCGCCGACGCATTTCGAGGCGCCGACCGGAACGCAGCTTGCGATCGACTACGAGGCCGAGCAGGGCCCGACCATCGCGGTGCGGTTGCAGGAATTGTTCGGGCTCAACAGCCATCCGTCGATCGCCAAGGGCGCGGTGCCGCTGGTGCTGGAACTGCTGTCGCCGGCGCAGCGCCCGGTGCAGGTGACGCGGGACCTGCCGGGTTTCTGGCGCGGCAGTTACGCCGCGGTGCGTTCCGACCTGCGCGGCCGCTATCCGCGCCATCCCTGGCCGGAAGATCCCGCCAGCGCGATGCCGACCCGGCGCGTGAAGCCGCGCGGGACTTGACGGGTCGCGAATTTCATACATCGCCGTCATTGCGAGGAGCTCGCGGCAAAATTGCAAAGCAATTTTGCGCTGAAGCGACGAAGCAATCCGTCGATCCGGGCATGCCGCTCGATGGATTGCTTCGCGGAGCCTGTCATCCGGCGGCGCTTCGCGCCGACCGGGTGGCTCGCAATGACGGGCACAGATCCACACCGTCCGGGGGACGTAACGCTGGCAAGCACCGGCAAACGGTGATTAGATTTGTGCGTCGGGATCACGGGCTCGCACATTGGGGAGGCCGCCATGAACTTCCAGAACCTGGAGATCAAGAACGCATCGCCGTCGCTGTACAATGAAGACCTGGCGCCGGCCAAGGAACGCAACTGGGGCGCCTTCAGCATCTTCAATGTCTGGACCTCGGACGTGCACAGCCTGTGGGGCTATTACCTCGCCGCCAGCCTGTTCCTGCTCTGCGGCAGCTTCGTCAACTTCATCCTCGCGATCGGCGTCGGCTCGCTGGTGATCTTCGTGCTGATGAGCCTGATCGGCAATGCCGGGGTGCGGACCGGCGTGCCCTATCCGGTGCTGGCACGGGCCTCGTTCGGGGTCTGGGGCGCCAACATTCCGGCGCTGGTCCGCGCCATCGTCGCCTGCTTCTGGTACGGCGCGCAGACCGCGGCGGCTTCCGGCGCGATCGTCGCGCTGCTGACCCGCATGGACGGCTTCAAGGCGTTCCACCAGTCGAGCCACATGCTCGGCCATTCCACGCTCGAGGTGATCTGCTTCGTCGTGATCTGGGCGCTGCAACTCTTGATCATCCAGCGCGGCATGGAAACGGTGCGGCGCTTCCAGGACTGGGCGGGGCCCGCGGTGTGGCTGATGATGCTGATCCTCGCGATCTATCTCTGCATCGCGGCCGGCGGCATCTCGCTGACCGCGCCGATCCCGCAGGATGTGCTGCTGGAGAAGACCAAGGAGGCCGGCGTGCCCGGCGTGCCCGGCTCGTTCCCGGCGCTGTGCGCCGTCGCCGCGACCTGGATCACCTATTTCGCCGCGCTCTATCTCAACTTCTGCGACTTCTCACGCTATGCGCCTGACGTCAACGCGCTGCGCAAGGGCAATATCTGGGGCCTGCCGGTCAATCTGATCCTGTTCTCGCTGGTCGCCGGCGTCACCACCATCGCAGCCTTCAACGTCTATCACGAGGTGCTGCTGCATCCCGACCAGATCTCGGCCAAGTTCGACAGTTGGTTCCTGGCGCTGCTCGCCGCCGTCACCTTCGCTGTGGCGACGCTCGGCATCAACGTGGTCGCCAATTTCGTTTCGCCGGCGTTCGACTTCTCGAACGTGTTTCCGCGGCATATCGACTTCAAGAAGGGCGGCTACATCGCGGCACTGATCGCACTCGCGCTGTATCCCTTCGCGCCCTGGGAGGGCAGCGCCGCCTCGTTCGTCGGATTGATCGGCGCGACCATGGGGCCGATCTACGGGATCATGATGGTCGACTATTATCTGATCGCCAAAGGCCGAGTGAACGTGCCGGCGCTCTATCAGGAGGACGGCGAATATCGGTTCCAGAACGGCTGGAACGTCAGCGCGCTGATCGCCGCTGCCGTCGGTGCGCTGTTTTCGTCGGTGCTGCCGAACTTCACCTCGATCCTGCCGGCCTGGTGGGCGGTCTATGGCTGGTTCTTCGGGGTCGCGATCGCGGGCGCGGTCTATTACGCGCTGCGCGCTGCAATGCCGAGCCCGGTCGCCAGAACCGCCTGAGGACCGGCAAATTCCGGCTTTGGAGGGCGGCCGATCGCATTCGGCCGCCTCTCCGGGTTCGCATTAACTGTTCGCTCATCCTTTTCGCCAAAATGACAGGCTCGCGCTGCCGCGCTTGCTCGCGGCGCGGCGCGCGGCGTGGTGAAATTGCGTGTTCGGTTCTCCGAGTTGGTGTCATGCGTAACCTGATGATTTTCGCGGCCATCCTGATCGGGCTGGGCACCTTCATGGCCCAGATGGCCAGCAAGATGTCGCCCGCCGCCGCGACCACCACCAAGCAGACCATCTCCCCCGCCGTCACGGTGGCGCAGGCCAGCGCCCGCACGCTCAGCATCGCGCCCGATCCGCGCGGTCATTTCGCGACCGACGGCCGGATCGACGGCCAGCGCATCGATTTCATGGTCGACACCGGCGCCTCCGTGGTCGCCCTGAACGAGACCTCGGCCGCGCGCTTCGGCCTGCGTCCGGTGCCGGGCGACTACACCTCGCGCGTCACAACCGCCAACGGCACCATCAGGGCGGCGCGCACCCGCATCGCCATGGTCGAGATCGGCGGCATCACCGTGCGCGATGTCGACGCCCTGGTGCTGCCGGATGAGGCGCTGTCGGAAAACCTGCTCGGCCTGTCCTTCCTCTCGAAGCTGAAGCGCTTCGAATACGCCAACGGAAAATTGTTGCTGGAGCAGTAAGGCCGATTGGCTGAGGCGCTTTCGCAGAGTGTCGAGCCGGTCTCCCGGCGGACTCACTGTAAGTCCCTATTGTACTCCCTAATTTCGTGATCCTGATCGTCGACATTCGGATAGCGCTCTACCTGATAGCAGTAAATCCTGCCATCCAATTTGTATATCGAGCGTTTTACACGCTCGTCGTTGTCCGGCGATTTTCCAATAAGAGATATGCCCAGACCGCGATCGTCACCCTCCAGCGCCAGGCTATCCATCGCAAAAGAAAAACCGGATAGACACGCTGTCGGCACGTCAGTCCATTGCCCATCGTGTTCGATGCGCATCGAGCGTTCAAAGTTTGCTCCAAACCCTTCCTTTTCCGGGTTACGGTCGCAAACCGGTTTGAGGGAACGAAGCTCGATCCTTGCAAGATCTTGACCTTTGTAATCTTTGAAATTCAAGATCGCAACATCCGCCGCACACCAGTTACTAGAGTTCGCCTTACATAAGGTTGAACTGGCAAATAGAAGCAATAAAGCTCCAGCGAACGCGATCGCCTTCATCGACATGACTCAATATTTGTATCGATTCCAATCCGGCATCCGCCCCGCCGTTGGCTTGCCGTTATGCCAATACAATCTGCTCCCATATCGAGTTCCGACCCACGCTCTATAACCTGGAGTTTTCTGAGAATAAGCCTCCGCATTTCTTAGATCTCCATCACTTTCTCGCTGATCTTCCCAGTGCATATGCCCCCTTGCGACCGCGCCGGTATCGCCAAGCCCCACACCACCGCCAGCTCCGTCTTGGAATCCCCGCGCGATCTGATCGTAGTAATATAGTCCGCCGCGTTTATAGATTTCCACGCCCAGTTCCGGGATAAAGCCCCTGCTCTTGGTCTCTTCCGGGCCTTCCTTGCCTAGTGGCGCCCCTGCAAAAGCGCGGGCGTCTTGCGCCAGCGGGCAAGTATTCGCCGATGCCAAATCTGCCGTAATTATTGGCCACAAGCCGTCAATCTGCCTTCCGTTGCGGCGATGCATTCGCTAAAGCCAGCGGCACTGTTCCTCCGCATTTCCACGAGGCCGTTCCTGATGTTTCCCAAGCCGAAGCCCGCGCTGGTCCCGAACACCTATGCCTTCGAATCCGGGCCGATGGTGAAGCCGACCGGATTTCGCGAGTATGACGCGCGTTGGCTGTTCAACCAGGAAATCAACCTGATGGGCGTGCAGGCGCTGGGCATGGGGCTCGGCGCGCTGATCGCAGAGCTCGGCGTCCGCCAGGAGATCGTCACCGGGCACGACTTCCGCGGCTATTCCGCCTCGATCAAATACGCGCTGATCTCGGGCTTGATGGCGGCCGGCTGCAAGGTGCACGACATCGGGCTGGCGGTGACGCCGATGGCCTATTTCGCGCAGTTCGATCTCGACGTGCCCTGCGTCGCGATGGTCACCGCCTCGCACAACGACAATGGCTGGACCGGCGTCAAGATGGGCGCCAACCGCCCGCTCACCTTCGGCCCCGACGAGATGACGCGGCTGAAGCAGATCGTGCTCAACGCGGAGTTCAACAACAAGGCCGGCGGCTCCTACCAGTTTCACGAGAATTACCCGGCGCGCTATATCGCCGATCTCACCAACCGGCCGAAGCTGAAGCGCAAGCTGAAGGTGGTGGCGGCCTGCGGCAACGGCACCGCGGGCGCGTTCGCGCCGCAGGTGCTGGAGGCGATCGGCTGTGAGGTGATCCCGCTCGACACCGAGCTCGATCATACCTTCCCGAAATACAATCCCAATCCGGAAGACATGGAGATGCTGCACGCAATCCGCGATGCGGTGCTGGCGCACAAGGCCGATGTCGGCCTCGGCTTCGACGGCGACGGCGACCGCTGCGGCGTGGTCGACAACACCGGCGAGGAGATCTTCGCCGACAAGGTCGGCGTCATGCTGGCGCGCGACATGTCGGCGATCAACGCCAACGCGCAGTTCGTCGTCGATGTGAAGTCGACCGGGCTGTTCGTGACCGACCCCGTGTTGCAGAAGCAGGGTGCCAACACGATCTACTGGAAGACCGGCCATTCCTACATGAAGCGCCGCACCAATGAACTGGGCGCGCTCGCCGGCTTCGAGAAGTCAGGCCATTTCTTCTTCAACAAGCCGTTCGGCCGCGGCTATGACGACGGCCTTGTGTCGGCGATCGCGATCTGCGAGATGCTCGACCGCGCGCCGGGCAAGTCGATGGCCGATTTGAAGAACGCGCTGCCGAAGACATGGTCGTCGCCGACGATGTCGCCGCACTGCGCCGACGAGGCGAAATACGGCGTGGTCGATGCGGTCGTGAAGCACTTTGAGACGCTGCAGCAGAACGGCGAAAAGGTCGCGGGCCAGAACATCCGCGATCTCGTCACCGTCAACGGCGTGCGCGTCACCGTCGAGGACGGCAGCTGGGGCCTGGTGCGCGCCTCCTCCAACAAGCCGGAGCTCGTGGTCGTGGTCGAAAGCCCGGTCAGCGAGCAGCGCATGCGCGACATGTTCGAGGCGATGGATTCCGTGCTGCGCACCCATCCCGAGGTCGGCGAATACAATCAGAAGATTTGAGCCACGTGCTCTGCTGTCATCACCCGCGAAAGCGGGTGATCCAGTACGCCGCGGCCTCTCGATTGAAAATGACTGTCTCTGGAATACTGGATCGCCCGGTCAAGCCGGGCGACGACAGTGAGGTAGGTCAATCGAGTCGGGCGATGGCAGCTGGGAAGGTGGTGCTCACGCCGCCCGCAGCGAGGCCAGGAAGCGGTCGAGCTCGGTCTTCAGCCATTCCGATTGCGACGACAGGCCGTTGGCCGCATCGAGCAATTGTGCGGTCGCGCCGCCGGCCTGTTCGGAGGCACGGTTGACGTTGAGGATGCCCTTGTTGACGTCCCTTGTACGGTCGGCCGCCTGCTGCAGATTGCTGGAGATCTCGCGGGTCGCCGCGCCCTGCTGATCGACGGCGGCGGCGATCTCGCCGGAGACGTGATCGATTTCGGCGATGGTGGCGCCGATGGTCCCGATCGCGCTGACGGCCGCACCGGTCGCGTTCTGGATATCCTGGATCTGAACCGCAATCTCCTCGGTCGCCTTGGCGGTCTGGGTGGCCAGCGCCTTGACCTCGCTCGCGACCACCGCAAAGCCGCGGCCATGCTCGCCGGCGCGCGCCGCTTCGATGGTTGCGTTCAACGCGAGCAAATTGGTCTGGCTGGCGATGTTCTGGATCAGTGTCACCACCTCGCCGATCTTCTGCGTGCCCGCCGCAAGCCCTTGCACGACGCCGTTGGTGCGGCGCGCCTCGTCGGCGGCCTTGGCGGCGATCCGCGCCGAGCGCGTCACCTGCTCGGCGATGTTGTTGATCGACGCCGTCAGCTCCTCGGTCGCCGACGCCACGGTTTCCACGTTGCTCGACGCCAGCGTCGATGCGGAGGCCGCCGCATTGGCCTGGCGCATGGTTTCCGCGTTGCTGCCGTTCATCGTTGCCGACAGGCCCTGCATCGCATTCGCCGCCACCGCGACGGCCTCGACGACCTCGCCGATCTTGCGCTCGAAGCCCAGGGCCAGTTCGCGCCGCGCGGCATCGCGGTCGTGCTTGGCCCGTTCGGCCTCGATGCGCTCGGCATTGGCGCGCGCCTCGGCGGCACTGGCGACCTCGGCCTCGGCTGCCTTCTGCGCCGAGGTCTTGAACAGTTCGGCGAGCGTGTGCGCGAGCCAGATCAGCACGCCGGCCTCGATCAGCAGGATCACGGCGTGGAGCACGACGCGGCCGAGATCGGCGCCGCCGGGATAGATCGCGGCCGGCAGGATGAAATTCAGCGTCAGGTGATGCAGGGCAACCGCCACGGTGCCGGCGACGATCGGCCGGTAGTCGCAATAGGCGACCAGGCACGCCAGCGCAGCGAAGAAGTACATGTGCATGTCGACCTGCCAGCGGTGGCCGGCGAACTGGTAGACCAGCATCGATACGCCGGCCATCAGGGCGACTGCCACGATCAGCTGCGTTGAGACGCCGTTTCCGGAGGTGCGCCACGACACCGTCGCGGCCAGCGCCATCGCGACCATGAAGCCGGCCGGGATCAGCCAGTCGGTGTGCAGCGACAGGCCGACGACGATCGCGATCGGCACATGCAGCCAGAGCACCACGAGCAGGATCTTGCTGGCCGTCTCGCGCAGCGCGGCCATCTCATCGTCTTCGAAGGTCATTCCCAACCCCCAGATCGCCCAACCCCCGGATCGTCGTCCGCCTTGAAGCAGCCGGCGATCGCCTGCGGATCCATCGTCAGCAAGGCGCCGGCCTCGTACAGCCGGGTGAGCCCGCCATTGCGGTCAGGCCGCACCACCAGCAGGGCCGGGATCGCGGTCATCCGAACGATCGACGCATTGGCCGATGCGGCGGCCGTCAGCGCGCGCTCGGCGCGCCACCACGGCGGAAACGCCACGGCCACCACGTCGCTGCCCGCACGCACCTGCAACGACAGCATTGTGATCGCGATCCAGCTCGCAATCAGCAGTGCAGCCGCGCCTCGCCATGCGGGCCGTCGCCTCGCTGGGATGATTCCCCCCGGCACCATCGCAGCACAATGCCGCTGCCGGCGCTAACTTCAGGTAAATGCAGACCAGGCCGGCTACCTGGGGGCGTATCGAATCTGATGGGGTGTGTGCCGGCGCTTATGCCGCCGGCACCGGCAGCGCCGTCACCGACTTGATCTTCTCCATCGCGAAGCGCGAGGTGACGTTCTTCAGCGGCACGGCACTGATCAGCTTCTTGTAGAACACGTCATAGGCCTGCATGTCCGCGACCACGACGCGCAGCATGTAGTCGACGTCGCCGGCCATCCGGTAGAACTCCATCACCTCGGGCATGGCGCTGACGGCATCGGCGAATTTGCGCAGCCAGGCTTCCGAATGGTCGGCGCTCTCGACCGAGACGAACACCGAGATCCCGAGCCCGATCTTGTTCTGGTCGACCAGCGCCACGCGGCGCAGGATCACGCCGTCGGCCTCGAGCCGCTGGATCCGCTTCCAGCATGGCGTCGACGACAGCCCGACCCGGTCGCCGATCTCGGCGACGGAGAGCGAGGCATCCTCCTGCAACACGGTCAGGATCTTGCGATCGATGGCGTCGAGGCGGCGATTATTGTCATGCAGCTGAACGGCGAGTTCGGACATAGAAGAAAGTTCCATATGAAGGATCAATATCCCTCATATAGAGAAAAATCTTCTCGCGCAAGCGGTTCCTGACCGGTCAGGCCGGCGGGGCTTCGGCGTGCTCGCCCAAAAACGCTTCAACTTCAGCACGTTGCGGTGCGGCATAAGCACCCCCGAAGCGGGTGCATTTCAGCGCTGCGGCGGCGGAGGCGAAGCGCAGCGCCTGCCGCAGCTCCTGCTTCTCGGTGATCGCCAGCGCAAACGCCCCGTGGAAGACGTCGCCGGCGCCGAGCGTATCGACGGTATGAACCGGGAAGGCCGGGGTCTCCTCGAGCTCGCCCTGCTCATTGAGCCAGATCGTGCCCATCGGCCCGCGGGTGCCGGCCAGGAAGGAGGGGGTGAGCTTGGCGAGCTTGTGCAGCGCCTGGCCGTCGTCGGTGACGTCGGCGGTCTCCTGCAGCGGCTCGCTGGAGAACACCAGATGGGAGGAGGCGGTGAGCAGCCCTTCCCGCATCGACATTGCGCGGTCGACGTCGACCACCACGGGAATGCCGCGCTTGACGGCCTCGGCGCACAGCTCGGTGCAGAACGGCGCACAGCGGCTCTCGGTCAGGATCGCCGCGCAATCCTCCAGCAACAGGTCGGTCGGCGGCAGCTTGACCTTCCACAGCTCCGGGTCGCGGAAGGTGACGATGGTCCGTTCGCCGGTGTCGTCGATCATGATCGCCGAGATCGGCGTCACCAGATCGGGCATGTGGATGAGATGGTTGGTCTCGATGCCTTCCTGGCCGAGCTTGTCGAAGATGTAGCGGCTCGAGGTCTCCCGCGAATCGCCCATCGGCCCGCAGATCGAGGCGCGGCCGCCCAGCCGGACGATGCCGATTGCGGCGTTCAGCGCGTTGCCGCCGCAGATCTCGTCGAAATGCGTCGCATTCTCCTTGGAGCCGCGTGCCGGGACATTGACCCGGAAGGTCAGGTCGCGCACCGGCAGGCCGATGCAGAGGATGCGGGGCGGGATTTTCGGAGCGCCGTCTTGAAAATTCATGCAGAGGTCCGTCGCAATGGTTCCGTCAACTGGCACAATTGGTGTCCAGATTTAATCGGCAGAACGATGTCCGGTTCCCGCTACTGGTCGAGCGGGTTTCGGTGGTGCACCCAGCGGCCGAGCAAATGATGGGCAATCGCGAACGGATGCGGGCCGGCGAGGCCGTCGGGATGCTGGCGCTTGAGCATCAGCGTCGCCTCGGCATGGTCGAACCAGCGCGCATCTTCCAGTTCGGTGCGGTCGACCACGATGTCCTCGTTGGTCGCGCGCGCGGTGCAGCCGATCATCAGCGATGACGGGTAGGGCCAGGGCTGCGTCATGTAGTAATTGACGTCGGTGCAGCGGATCCCGGCTTCCTCGAAGATCTCGCGCCGGACCGCGTCCTCGATGGTCTCGGCGGCCTCGACGAAGCCGGCGAGGCAGGAATACATGCCGGGCATGAACTGCTTCTGGCGGCCGAGCAGCACCTTGTCGCCTGAGGTGACCAACATGATCACGACCGGATCGGTGCGCGGAAAGTGCTCGGCCTTGCAGCTCGGGCATTCGCGCTTCCAGCCGCCGTCCTTCATCGCGGTGCGGGTGCCGCAGTTTGGGCAGAAGCCGTGGCGCTGATGCCAGGTCACCATCGACTTCGCCATCGCGATCGCCGAGAGCTGTTCGGGCGGCACCACGCCCTGCATCGCCATGCCGCGCAATTCGGTGATCGCGACGTCGCTGCGGCCGACCAGCTTCTCGGCCGCCTGCGGCGCGATCCCCATGCCGAAGATCGGCGCGCTGTCGCGCAGGCCTAGGAAGATCGTGCCGGGATTGGCGCCGTAGCTGCGGGCCTCCTCCAGCGAGAGCAGCGCGCGGGCGCCGCCCTCCTCCTGCTTCACGACCAGCGAGTCGCGGTAGATCACATAGGCGCGCGCCTCGCGGTGGCCCTCCAGCGAAAACAGCTTCTCGTCATTGCTGCGCAGATGCGCGGCGCGGTCCAGCACATGGGTGACGAAGGCCGGCTGGCCGAGCGGAAATGAATCGGATGCGGACATTGAATTTCAACCCAACCAGATCTTGCGGCGAAGCGCGCTGATGAAATTCTGCACTTCCTCGGCATCATGCGCCAGCGGCGGCATCACGCCCCAAACGGGACGCGGCCATGCAGCGTCGCTAGTGCGGCGCGCAATGACATGGACGTGAAGCTGCGGAACGAGGTTGCCGAGCGCTGCGACGTTGAGCTTGTCGCATTTGGTGACCTCTTTGAGCGCCCGCGAGACGCGGGTGATCTCGGTCATCAGCTGCGCCTGCTCGACCTCGTCGAGGTCGATGATCTCGACCGCGCCGTCGCGCCGCGGCACCAGCAACAGCCAGGGATAATGCGCATCCTTGATGACGAGCACCTTGCACAGCGGCAGGTCGCCGATGTCGATGGTGTCCTTGTTGAGCTGCGAATGCAGCGACCAGTTGGAGGCGGGCATGAGGGCAAATAATGCCTTTCCGTGTTCCCAGACAAGCCCCGCAAAGCCAGCCTTACAAAGCCGGGTCAGGCCGCTTGCTTTCCAGCGGTTTTGGCCCCAAATAGGGACCGGGAGATTGGCGGTGGACGAGCCACTCGCCAACCGGGTCAGGTCCGGAAGGAAGCAGCCCTAACGAGGTCCGGATCGGGTCGCTCGTCAGTCTCCTACCTGTTTTTCCGAGCGAATCGCGCTGGAATGGCGGTCCCCGCGCCCGGCGCTTGATTTTGGCTCCCATCCGCACGCCGGCTGAAGAGACACCCAAGTTGCGGATCGACGCATGAACGACGACGCTGGCGCCCCCTCCCAACCGTCCGACGGCGCAGGCCAAAGCGGCTTTGATCTCGGCGGGGCGCCTGAGGCCGCCAACAAGCCGTACCGCGTCCTCGCCCGCAAATACCGTCCCTCCAGCTTCGAGGACCTGATCGGCCAGGACGCCATGGTTCGCACCGTCTCGAATGCGTTCGAGACCGGGCGGATTCCGCAGGCCTGGATCCTCACCGGCGTCCGCGGGGTCGGCAAGACCACCACCGCCCGCATCCTCGCCCGCGCCCTGAACTATGCCAAGCCGGACGGCTCGGTGCAGGGGCCGACCATCCACATGCCTGATCTTGGCGTGCACTGCCGGGCGATCATGGAAAGCCGGCACATGGACGTGCTGGAGATGGACGCCGCCTCCCACACCGGCGTCGACGATGTCCGCCAGATCAATGACAGCGTGCGCTATGCGCCGGCGAGCGCGCGCTACAAGGTCTACATCATCGACGAAGTCCACATGCTGTCGACGGCAGCGTTCAACGCCTTCCTGAAGACGCTGGAGGAGCCGCCGGAGCACGCCAAGTTCGTGTTCGCCACCACCGAGATCCGCAAGGTTCCGGTCACGGTGCTGTCGCGCTGCCAGCGCTTCGACCTGCGCCGCGTCGAGGCCGACGTCCTGATGAAGCACCTCGGCAACATCGCGGCCAAGGAAGGCGTCGAGGTCGAGCCCGAGGCGCTCGGCATCATCGCGCGCGCCGCCGAGGGTTCGGTGCGCGATTCGCTATCGCTGTTCGACCAGGCGATCGCGCATGCCGCAGGCCTCGTGAAGGCCGATGCGGTGAGACAAATGCTCGGCCTTGCCGACCGCACCCGGGTCATCGATCTCTTCGATTCACTGGCGCGCGGCGATCTCGCCTCTGCCTTCACCGAATTCCGCGCGCAGTATGATGTCGGCGCCGATCCGGTGGTGGTGCTGTCCGACCTCGCCGAGTTCGTCAATTTCGTCACCCGGGTGAAGGCCATCCCGGCAACCGCGGACAATGTCGCATTCGGCGAGACCGAGCGGGTGCGGGCGCGCGAATTCGCCGCCAAGCTGTCGATGCGGGTGCTGTCGCGGATGTGGCAGATGCTGCTCAAGGGCATTGCCGAGGTGCAGGCCGCGACACGCCCGGCGGCCGCCGCCGAGATGGTGCTGGTGCGCATCGCCTATGTCGCCGACCTGCCGACGCCGGACGAGGCGATCCGGATGATGGTCGAGCAGAACGGTGGCGGCGCGGCGCCGGCGACGTCTGGCTCCGCCGCATCGTCCCCGTCACGCGGCGCGCCTGGCTCGGCGATGTCTGCGATGCCATCAGCGCCGGCGCGTGCCCCGCAGGCTGCGCCGCGCGCCGATCTCGCTGCGCGTCCGCAGATGGCGGCACCGGCCGGCAATGCCGCGCCGGCACTGCGGATCTCGAGCTTCCCGCAGCTGATCGCGCTCGCCGGCGAGAAGCGCGACATCATGACCAAGAGCGCGCTGGAGGCCGATGTGCGGCTGGTGCGCATCGAGGACGGCCAGCTCGAGATCGCATTGGAGCCGAAGGCGCAGCGCGCGCTCATCACCGATCTGCCGCGCAAGCTCGAATTGTGGACCGGGCGGCGCTGGACCGTGATCATCTCCAACGAGGCCGGCCAGCCGACGGTGCGCTCGCAGAATGAGCAGGCCCGCAGCGAGCATCAGCGCGCCGCCGAAGCCGATCCGCGCGTCCAGGAGGTGCTGGCGCGCTTCCCCGGCACCAAGGTGGTCGAGGTCCGCCGCCTCGCCGCCGAGGTTCCGGTTGCGGATGTATCAGGCGAAGACCCGATTGAAACTTCCGACAGCGATGACGATTGATCTTTGGCGATAGGAACGCAGGCATGGCTGATTTTCTCGGCATGATGAAACAGGCGGCGCAGCTGCAATCCAAGATGCAGGAGATGCAGGAGCAACTCGGCAATGTCGAGGTTGAAGGCATTTCCGGCGGCGGCCTGGTCGCGGTGCGCATGACCGCGAAGATGGAAGTGAAGGGCATCAAGATCGATCCGTCGCTGATGAAGCCGGAGGAGCGCGAGGTGCTCGAGGATTTGCTGGTCACCGCGCATGGCGACGCCCGCCGCAAGGCCGAGACCGCGATGCAGGAGAAGATGATGGCGCTGACCGGCGGGCTAGGCCTGCCGCCGGGATTCGGTCCCACTTAAAATGGCCGCGAGCGTTGCCGGTCCCGAGATTGAACGCCTGATCCAGTTGTTGGCGCGGCTGCCGGGCTTAGGTCCCCGTTCGGCGCGGCGTGCGGCGCTGCATCTGATCAAGAAGCGCGAAGCGCTGATGACGCCGCTGACCGCCGCGTTGCAGGTCGCGATCGACAAGATCCAGGTCTGCAAGACCTGCGGAAACATCGATACACAAAACCCCTGCACGGTGTGCACCGATCCGCGCCGCGATCCCGCGATCATCGTCGTGGTCGCCGATGTCGCCGATCTCTGGGCGTTGGAACGCGCCAATGCGACCAATGGCCGCTATCACGTGCTTGGCGCGACGCTGTCGCCGCTCGACGGCGTCGGTCCGCAGGATCTCACCATCGATCAGCTGGTGGCGCGCGCGCATGCGCCTGAAGTCAGTGAGATCATTCTCGCTTTGAATGCCACCGTCGATGGCCAGACCACCGCGCATTACATCACCGATCTGTTGTCGGAGGCGAATGTGCGGGTGACGCGGCTGGCGCATGGCGTGCCTGTCGGCGGCGAGCTTGATTACCTCGATGAAGGTACGCTATCGGCTGCAATGCGGCAGCGGACGCTGTTCTAGCGCGCACTTGAGAGCAGGCCTCGGCGATATTTGCCGGCCGATCCGTCACAAGTCGAAAAGATCGCGCTCAGACAAAATGATAGGGTGGATGACGATTCGGGGATGGCCATCCACGCACAACAGCATGATCCGGAAAAGTGGAAACCGGTTTTCCGAAAAGATCATGCTCAAACAGATCTGACGAATCTACTACGGAACCACTGCAAATGACCACACACCGATTCGGCGTACGCTTGGGCTTTGCGTGTCTGGCGGCAACTCTCGCCGCGCCCTGCGCCATCGCGCAGCAGGGCGATGCCCCGCAGAAGCCCGGCAAGATCATTCATGCCGGCGACGTGCTGTCGGGGGAACTCGGCGTCATGAAGGTGCGCGACACCAAGAATCGCGGCAAGCGCGTCGCGACCTACCAGATCACCAGCGAGCCGCGCCGCCTGCCGCCGCCGAACGGCCTGTGCAACCTCGAGACCGGACCGGAAACCTTCCAGCTCGTTCCGACCAACGACGCCCAGGCCGCGCAGCTCAAGAGCCTCTCCGGCAAGGCGATCTCGGTGAAGGTCGACGAGGTCGCCTGCGCCAAGGACGCCGGCGAGATGAGCGAAGCCATCGTCACGAAGTGGAGCGTGGTGACGAAGTAGCTACCTCAGTTGCGGTGTCATCGCCCGGCTCGACCGGGCGATCCAGTACGCCGCGGCTTCTCCACAGAATCACGAACGTCTCTGGAATACTGGATCACCCGCTTTCGCGGGTGATGACAGCGGAGGCTCAAACCCGCACCGGCCCCAGCTCATCAAAATGCCCACGCCGTTGCAGCCAGGCGAGCAGGATCAGGCTCGGGATCGCGACCAGCACGCAGATCACGAAGAACACCTGCCAGCCGACCGTCTTGGCGACATAGCCCGCGCCCGACGACAGGTAGGTGCGGCCGACCGCCGCGAGCGCCGTCAGCAGCGCGTACTGGGTCGCGGTGTGCAGCGGATTGCGGCACAGCGCCGACAAATAGGCGACGAAGATCACGGTGCCGATCGCGCTGGTGAAGTTCTCCGCCGTGATCGCCAGCGCCAGCGCCCATTGATCGACCCCGACATGGGCGAGCCAGGAGAACGACAGGTTGGCGACCGCCTGCAGCACGCCGCCGATCCACAGGCTCGACGCCAGCGAATAGCGCCGCGCTACGAAGCCGCCGGCAAAGCCGCCGATCAGGGTCGCGGCAAGCCCGACGCCCTTCACGATCGCCGCGTAGTCGACCTTGGAAAAGCCGATGTCGATCACGAACGGCGCGGTCATGGTGCCTGAGAACGCGTCGGTGAATTTGAACAGCACCACGAAGGCGAGCGCCGCGAAGGCATCCTTGCGGCTGAGGAACTCGGAGAATGCGCCGAGCGCGGCGTGAAACACCCGTTCGGCGGCGTTCTGCGCATGCGTGGCCGCCTCGGCGCCTTTCGATTGCGCCGGCTCGGTCGCCGCAAGCGCGGTGACGATGCCGATCACCACCAGTGCGGCCATCACCACATAGCCCCACATCCACGCCGATGGCCGCGCGAGGCCTGCGGACTCGAAGCCGCTGACGATGAACAGCGCGCCGGCGGTCGAGACCAGCATGCCGACACGATAGGCCGCGACATAAGACGCCATGCCGGCGGCCTGCTCGCTTTCCGGCAGGCTTTCGACGCGGAAGGCGTCGACCACGATGTCCTGCGTCGACGACGCCGTTGCGACCAACAGCGCGGCAAACGCCGCGAACCACGGCGATCGCGCCGGATCGGCCAGCGCCAGCACCAGGATCGCCGCGATCAGCAACAGCTGCGACAGCAGCAGCCAGCCGCGGCGGCGTCCGAACACTTTCGTGAACAGTGGCACGTGCAGCGCGTCGACCAGCGGCGCCCAGAGGAATTTCAGCGTGTAGGGCGTGCCGATCAGCGCCAGCAGCCCGATGGTGCCGAGATCGACCCCGGCCTCCTTCATCCACACCTGCAGCGTCGAGCCCGACAATGCCAGCGGCAGCCCCGAGGAGAAGCCGAGCAGCAGCACGATCAGCACCCGCGGCTGCAGATACACCGCAAAACTGTCGCGCCAGGAGGTGGCGGCAGGTCTTGGCTCCGGTTTTGCCGACGCGTCCGACGTTGCTTCAGGGGCTGTCATGATCCGGTGTTACCAGATTCGGCCGCAAAAAGACTGTCACCGCCCGACCACCGCCTCTGGGATACTGGATCGCCCGGTCGAGCCGGGCGATGACACAGATTATGCCGCGAGATCTCTGATCAGCAACACTCACTCCCCCGCCTGCAGCTTGCGCGGGGCGGGGAACAGCTCGGGCGCGCCGGGCTTGACGAAACGCGGCACTTCGATCGGGGTCTCGGCCTTGCTGAAGTCGAGTTCCTCGATGCGGCCGGCGCGTTTCTCGATCTTGTCGGCGGAGATCAGGATCTGCCTGACGTCCTCGTTGACCTGGCCGAAGTGATTTTGCAGCTTGAGCACGCGCTCGCGCAGCCGGCCGAGATCATCAGCAAGGTGCATCACCTCGTTGCGGATCTGGTCGGCGGCGTCGCGGATGCGGGCGTCCTTCAGGATCTGCTGCATCACCTGGATCGCCAGCATCAACAGCGACGGCGACACCAGCACGACGCGGGCGCGATAGGCCTTCTGGACCACGTCGTCGAAGCCGTCATGGATCTCGGCATAGACCGATTCCGACGGCACGAACATCAGCGCGGTGTCCTGGGTCTCGCCCGGGATCAGGTATTTCTCCGCGATGTCGCTGACATGCTTGAGCACGTCGGCGCGCAGCCGCTGGCAGGCCGATTTGCGTTCCTCGTCGCTGCGCGCATCGTGCAGCGCGGTCATCGCCTCCAGCGGAAATTTGGCGTCGATGCAGAGCGGGCGCTGGTCGGGCAGGAACACCACGCAATCCGGCCGCTTGCCCGACGACAGCGTGTACTGGAACTCGAACGAGCCCTTCGGCATGCCGTCCTGGACGATCGCCTCCATCCGCGCCTGGCCGAACGCGCCGCGCGATTGCTTGCTGGCGAGCACGTCGCGCAAGGTCGTGACCTGGGTGGTGAGCTCGTTGAGGTTCTTGTGGGCGTGGTCGATGATGCCGAGCCGCTCATGCAGCACGCGCAGCGAATCCATGGTGTTGCGGGTCGATTGTTCCATCGACTGGCCGACCCGGTGGGTCACCGAATCCAGCCGCTCGTTGACGGCGCGGGCCATCTCGGCCTGGCGCCCGGCGAGCGCCTGCGCGAAGGCATCGACCTTGGCGTCGACCCGCCCGGAGGATTCGCTCTGGGCGCGCAGCATGTCGGCAAGCCGCTCCTCCAACTCGTCGGCGCGGATGGCCTGGGCCATCGCCAGTTCCGCGCCACGCCGGCTGGCGCGGGCGATCACCACGGCGATGGCGAACAGCAGGATCAGCGCCAGCGCGCTAAGCCCGATCAGCGCGTCGGAGACGCGGACCGGAAGGTCGCCAAGCATGAGCAGAATCTCGTTCATGCCGGCCGTTGTAGCCGATTCGCGGCCGGGTGCGAACGAAGAGGGAACGCTTATGGTAAATGCTTTCCTAATTTTCTTGGTTAATCAGGCGTGAAGAATCGTGGTTAAGGCTGTCTTAACGGGTTCCTGAACGCATTGACCGCATCAGGCCCGCGGCTTAAATCGCCGCCATGGCATTACGAGAAATCATCATCCTGCCGGACAAGCAGTTGCGGCTGGTGTCGAAACCGATCGAGAAGGTGACGCCGGAGATCCGCAAGCTCGCCGACGACATGCTCGAGACCATGTATGACGCGCCCGGCATCGGGCTCGCGGCGATCCAGGTCGCGCAGCCGTTGCGGCTGATCACCATGGACCTCGCCAAGCGCGACGAGAACGGCGAGACCACGCCGCTGCCGCGGGTGTTCATCAATCCGGAGATCATTTCGCATTCGGACGAGCTGTCGGTCTACGAAGAGGGCTGCCTGTCGATCCCCGAATATTACGAGGAGGTCGAGCGCCCGGCGCGGGTGCGGCTGCGCTTCACCGACCTCGACGGCAAGCTGCATGAGGAGGATGCCGAGGGGCTCTACGCCACCTGCATCCAGCACGAGATCGACCATCTCAACGGCGTGCTGTTCGTGGATTATCTGTCGAAGCTGAAGCGCGACCGCGTGTTCAAGAAATTCGAGAAGGCCGCCAAGCGCGCGGCGGAGTAGGCGCGCACTCCGCCGTCATGCCCGGGCTTGTCCCGGGCATCTACGTCTTCCTTTCTTCATGGCGCCAAGACGTGGATGGCCGGGACAAGCCCGGCCATGACGGATAATTTGGAGCCAGCGAGGGTAGTCTGATCCAATGCCGCTTCGCCTGATCTTCATGGGCACGCCCGATTTCGCGGTGCCGACGCTGCTGGAGCTCGTGGCCCATGGCCATGAGGTTGTGGCGGTCTACACCCGCGCGCCGAAGCCCGGTGGTCGCCGCGGCCTGCAATTGCAGCCGACGCCGGTCGAGCAGGAGGCGCGCCGGCTCGGCATATCGGTGCTGACGCCGAAGACGCTGAAGACCGACGAAGCGCTCGCGGAATTTCGCGCTCACGAGGCGGACGCCGCCGTCGTGGTCGCCTACGGCATGATCCTGCCGCAGGCGATCCTCGATGCGCCCAGGCTCGGCTGCTTCAATCTGCACGCTTCGCTGCTGCCGCGCTGGCGCGGCGCTGCGCCGATCAACCGCGCCGTCATGGCCGGCGATTCCGAGAGCGGCGTGATGGTGATGAAGATGGATGTCGGCCTCGACACCGGCGACATCGCGATGGCCGAACGGCTGCCGATCACGGACAGCATGACGGCGTCCGACCTGCACAACGCACTGGCGCCGCTCGGCGCCGACCTGATGGTGCGCGCGATGGGCGGGCTCGAGCGCGGCGGATTACAGTTGACCAGGCAAAGCGCGGACGGCGTCACCTACGCCGCCAAGATCGAGAAGGCCGAGGCGCGGATCGACTGGACCCGGCCGGCGCACGCGGTGCTGCGGCACATTCATGGGCTGTCGCCGTTCCCCGGCGCCTGGTGCGAGCTCTTGGGCGAAGGCGAGCCGGTGCGGCTGAAGATCCTGCGTTGCGAGCTGGCGAAAGGCTCGGGCCAGCCGGGCGATGTGCTCGACGACACTTTCGCGATCGCCTGCGGCGACGGCGCGATCCGGATTCTCGAATTGCAGCGCGCCGGCAAGACGCCGACGAAGGCTGCGGATTTCCTACGCGGTACGCCGCTGAAGCCGCCCGCGCGGCTCGCCTGATGCCCCGCTACAAGCTCACCATCGAATATGACGGCACGCCGTTCTCCGGCTGGCAGATCCAGGACACTGCGCCGACCGTGCAGGGCGCGCTGGAGACCGCGGTCAAGGCGATCTGCGGCGAGGACGTCCGCGTCCATGGCGCCGGGCGGACCGACGCCGGCGTGCACGCGCGCGGCCAGGTCGCGCATTGCGACATCGCCAAGCATTTTCCGCCTGGCCGCTTTCGCGACGGGCTGAACGCGCATCTGCGGCCCCATCCGATCGCCGTGCTCGCGGCCGATATCGTGCCGGACGATTTCGAGGCGCGGTTCTCGGCGACCAGGCGGCATTATCTCTATCGCATCACCAACACCCGCGCGAACCTCGCGCTCGACATCGGCCGGGTCTGGCGGGTGCCGCGCGCGCTCGATGCGGATGCGATGCACGCGGCCGCGCAACGCCTGCTCGGCAAGCATGATTTCACGACCTTCCGCGATACCGAGTGCCAGGCCAAATCGCCGGAGAAGACGCTCGACCAGCTCGACGTCGTCAGAGACGGCAGCGCCATCAACATCGTGACCTCGGCGCGCTCCTTCCTGCACAGCCAGGTGCGCTCGATGGTCGGCTCGCTGGTCTGGGTCGGCGAGGGCCGCTGGAGCGCGGACGATCTCGCCGCGGCGCTGGCCGCCCGCAACCGCGCCGCCTGCGGCCCGGTGGCGCCGCCGGAGGGACTATATCTGGTGCAGGTGGATTATTAGTGGCCACAATCCCTACTGTGCATGGGGTTGTTCTTCACTATTTTGTCCAGCCAACCGGCCGGATCACGCAAAATACCGCTCCAGCACGCCGCGATAGATCTTCGTCAGCTGCTCCAGATCGGCCACCGGCGTGCGCTCGTCGATCTGGTGCATGGTCTGGCCGACCAGGCCGAATTCGATCACCGGGCAATAGCTCGAGATGAAGCGCGCGTCGGAGGTGCCGCCCGAGGTGGACAGCTCCGGCTTGCGGCCGGTGACCTGTTCGATCGCGGCGACCGCGAGATCGGTGAACGGACCGGGCTGGGTGACGAACACGTTGGAGTTCGACGGCATCCAGTCGATATGGGCGCGGATGCGATTGCCGCAGGCTTTCGCCAGCCGCGCGTCGACCAGCTGCCGCAGGGTTTCCTGGGTGTGGTTGTCGTTGTAGCGGATGTTGAACTTCGCCCGCGCTTGGCCGGGAATCACGTTGGTTGCGGTGTTGCCGACATCGACCGTGGTGAATTCGAGGTTGCTGGCCTGGAATTGCGCGCTGCCGTGATCGAGCGGCTCGTCGCTCAGCGCCACGATCAGCCGCGAGATATCCGGCACCGGATTCGACGCGCGGTGCGGATAGGCGACATGGCCCTGCACGCCGTCGACAATGAGCGTGCCGGACTGCGAGCCGCGGCGGCCGATCTTGATCATGTCGCCGAGCACTTCGACATTCGAGGGCTCGCCGAGCACGCAATGGTCGAATTTTTCGCCGCGCTCGGCGCACCATTTCAACAGCTTGACGGTGCCGTTGATCGAGACGTCTTCCTCGTCGCCGGTGATCAGGAAGGAGATCGAGCCGCAGCCGTTTTCCTGTGCCTTGCCGCCATGGTCGCCGAGATATTGCAGCACGGCGGCGACGCTGCAGGCGATGCCGCCCTTCATGTCGACGGCGCCGCGGCCGTAGAGATAGCCGTCCTTCACCTCGCCCGAGAACGCACCGAGCGTCCACGCCGCTTCATCGCCGGGCGGCACCACGTCGGTGTGACCGGCAAAGGTGATGTGCGGCGCCGTGTTGCCGATGCGCGCATAGAGGTTGTCGACATCGGCGGTGCCGGGCTCGGAGAACGTCACGCGGTGAACCTCGAAGCCTGCGGTTTTCAGCAAATTTTCGAGGACGCCAAGCGCGCCGGCGTCGGCCGGGGTGACGGAGGGGCAGCGAACCAGATCGCGGGTAATCGAGACGGCATCAGTCATGCGCCTCGCTTAACACGTCACAGCGCGGGTGGACCAGCTTTGTGCGGCACGATATCGAGCTCGCTTTGTTGATCCCAGCCCTGCGTCGAGCGCGACCCGGTGCCGCGGCTGCCTCCCCGGCTCGCATGGATTTTGCCCAGTGGATTGGGACCGTAGCGATTGGGGTATGAGGTGCCGCGCAGAAAGGCGAGCTCGATGAAGCCCCAGACATAGAGCACGAACACGATCGCGCCCGCCGCCATCGCCAAATAGGACTGATCGGGAAGCCGGTCCGAGAATTGGCTCATGAGGCCGGGGATCGCGAAGAACGGGACCATCCACCAGCCGCTCCTGTCGCGGTCGTGCAGGCGCTTGATCGAGACGGCGATATAGACCCAGACGAACAATAGCGTGCCGCCGGCCTTGACCAGCAGCGTCGGCAATCCGGCCCATGTCAGTGATGTGTAGCTGTCGGGGTCGAACGCCCGGAAGATGTCGTCGACATTGAAGCCGAATGACCGGTCCTTGCCGCCGAGCCCGGCCAAGACCACCAGCGCGGCCAGGACCATCATCCAGCAGACGATGATCAGCACTGCGAGCCAGAATTTGGCCCGGTTGACGCGGCCCTTGAAGCCGAACAGGTAATTGGTCCAGCCCATAAAAAACTCCGGCGGCGGCAATGTTTCGCGGCCCGGAGTTTTGTCGGAGTCAAAGGGAAATTGGTTCGATCTTCCTGGACCGTCATCCCCGCGCAACGGCTTCGCCGTTGTCGCTGGAGGTGCGAGCGGAGCGAGCCTCGAAGGATGCACGGCCACCAGCCGGGCCGTCGACCCTTCGAGGGCCGCTGAAGAAGCGGCCACCTCAGGGTGACGGTGAGGGATGGGGAATCGCCGCGGCGTCGTTAGTCCCGCAGCAGCTCGTTGATGCTGGTCTTGGCGCGGGTGCGCTCGTCGACGCGCTTGACGATCACGGCGCAGGCAGTGGCCGGGCCCGGCTGGCCGTTCTTCAGCGGCTTGGCCGGCAGGGTGCCCGGCACCACGACGGCATATTCCGGGACCTCGCCGACGAAGATCTCGCCGGTCTCGCGGTCGACGATCTTGGTCGAGGCGCCGAGGAATACGCCCATCGATAGCACCGCGCCCTTGCGCACGATCACGCCCTCGGCGACCTCCGAGCGTGCGCCGATGAAGCAATCGTCCTCGACGATCACGGGCTCGGCTTGCAGCGGCTCGAGCACGCCGCCGATGCCGACGCCGCCGGAGATGTGCACGCGCTTGCCGATCTGGGCGCAGGAGCCGACCGTCGACCAGGTGTCGATCATGGTGGCCTCATCGACATAGGCGCCGAGATTGACGAAGGAGGGCATCAGCACGACGTTCCTGGCGATAAAGGCCGAGCGGCGCACGATCGCGCCGGGCACGGCGCGGAAGCCGGCGTCGCGGAAGCGGTTCTCGCCCCAGCCCTCGAACTTCGAGGGCACCTTGTCCCACCACGACGCCTTGCCCGGGCCGCCGGCGATCTGGCCCATGTCGTTGAGGCGGAACGAGAGCAGTACCGCCTTCTTCAGCCACTGATTGACCTTCCATTTGCCGCTGGCCTCGCGCTCGGCGACGCGGGCCTCACCCTTGTCGAGCAGCTCCAGCGCGTGATCGACGGCCTCGCGGACCTCGCCCTTGGTCGAGGTCGAAATGCCTTCGCGGGCGTCGAACGCGGTGTTGACGGTGGTTTCGAGGGCGGACAGCGACATCGGGACGATCCTTGGGCGTATCGGGGATATGACGGAAATTTTGCAGGGCTTTTTCGGAATTTGAAGCCGCGGAGTCAAGGCTGACGCGGGCATGTAGCCCGGATGGAGCGCAGCGTAATCCGGGATCCCGACGGGTGGCGACAGCGGTCCCGGATTGCGCTTCGCTTCATCCGGGCTACGGCTTCAGCCGCTGCAAGAACCCGGTGAGATCGTCCGTGACATGGTCGACGTAAGCGGCGTCGCGCCCCTCCAGCTCCCAGGTCTCGCGCACCACCTCTTGGCTGCCGTCGGGCACCACCAGCACGGTGGTCATGCCGAGCTCATGCGGCACCACGAGGTTGCGCGCGAGGTCCTCGAACATCGCAGCCTTCGCCGGATCGACGTCGTGCAGCCTGAGGAACTTCTGATAGGTCTGCGGCGCCGGTTTCGGCTCGAGGTCGGCGGCGATGATGTCGAACACGCCGTCGAAATGATGGCCAATGCCGAGCCGGCCGAGCACCGCATCGACATGGTCGACCGAGCCGTTGGTCAGGATCAGCTTGCGCCCAGGCAGTTTTGCGATCGCAGCGCCCATTTCCGGATTCGGTTGCAGCGGCGAGTGGTCGATCTTGTGCACATAGGCGAGATAGTCGTCCGCCTGCACGCCGTGTTCGGTCATCATGCCGCGCATCGTGGTGCCGTAGCGCAGGTAATAGTCCTTCTGCAGCCGCCGCGCTTCTTCGGGCGAGATCTTCAGCCAGTTGCCGACGAACTCGCCGATCCGCGCATCGACCTGCTGCCACAGATTGACGTGATGCGGGTACAGCGTGTTGTCGAGGTCGAACACCCAGGTCTCGACATGGCCGAAGCCGCGGGGAGCTTTCATGTTATCTTTCCGTCGTCGTCCTGGCGAAAGCCAGGACCAATACCGCGTGATCCATCAAATGCAGCGCGGAGCCAATACTGCACAACCGTCGACCACGACCAGTCTTCGCCAAATGATTGCCTGTGGTAATGGGCTTTCGCCAGGACGACGGAGATATATGCAGCGCCGTCATCTTCATCACGGCACCGCAAAGCGCAGCGTCTTGCCGCCGCTGGTCATGTCGACGGTGGTGAAGCCGAGTGCGGTGAGGCCGCGGGTGGTGCAATCGCCCTGCTCGTTGACCTCGAACTTGCTGTCGCGGGTGCAGAGCGGCACCGCACCGCCCCAGTTCAACGGCTTGTCCTTGATGCGGATGGTGCGGTTGTCGCCATCGACCGCTTCGGCAAAGGAATAGATCTGCTTCGGCGTGCCGGTGACGTCGGGATGCAGGCATTTGCCGGGGTCGATGCGATACCAGCCGCGGCTGGTCACCACCTTGCCATCGTCGGTCGCGACCGCCGCCATCACCTTGTACTGGGTGTCGTTGCACCAGGTCAGTCCTGACGCGGACGGTTTCTGCACGGCATCGACCATGGTGGCGAAGAAGTTCGGCGACTGCACGATGTCGCTGCCGAGCCCGCGGCTCCTGAGGAAGGCCGACAGCGCGCTCTGGGTCTTCGGCCCGTCGACGCCATCGATCGGCGCCGCGTCGTAGCCCGCGATCACCAGCAGCCGCTGGATGCCGGCGAGCCGCGCCTGCTCGTCGTCATATTCGCTGTCTTCTGCGAGATAGGCGACGAGATTGCCGTCATCGGTCTGCGTCGGCGTGATCTGGGTGAATTGCGCCGGGGTCTGGCCGGAGCGGCATTGCCGTGCGGCGGCGATCACGAAATTGTCCTGCGCGACGCACAGCGTATCGGTGCCGTTCTGCGGGATCGGCGAGGCGCCATAGACGCCGAGGGCGCGGGCGTTGAGCAGCACACGGTCGGCGGTCAGCGCGCCCTGCACCACGACCCGGCAGGTCGCCGGATCGATCCGGAACCAGCCGCGCGTCGCGGTTGCGGCCTTGTCGTCGATGCCGATCGCGGCCTCGATCACATAGCTCATGCGGTTGCAGAGCTTGAGGTCGGCATGCGCCGGCGCCGACGAGAACAGGAACGACACCAGCGCAGCCGGCAGCGCCATCGCGAGCCGCGCCGCCGGCGACCGGCGAGGTTGCCTCGCCGTGTGTCCCGCGTCTGCCATTACTTGTGGATCAGCGTGCCGGTGCCCTGGTTGGTGAAGAGCTCGAGCAGCACCGCGTGCTGGGTCTTGCCGTCGATGATCACGACGCCCTGCACGCCCTGTTCGAGCGCGTAGATGCAGGTCTCGACCTTCGGGATCATGCCGCCGGAGATCGTGCCGTCGGCGATCAGCTTGCGGGCTTCCTTGATCGACAGGTCCGGAATCAGCTTCTTGGACTTGTCGAGCACGCCGGGCACGTCGGTCAGCAGCAGCAGGCGCTTGGCCTTCAGCGCACCGGCGATCGCGCCGGCAAAGGTGTCGGCGTTGATGTTCAGCGTCTGACCGTCCTTCGACGTCGCCAGCGGCGCCAGCACCGGGATCAACTCATAGCCGATCAGCTGGTTGAGCAGCGTCAGATCGACCTTTTCGGGGTCGCCGACGAAGCCGAGATCGACCGCCTTCTCGATATGGGAGTCGGGATCGACCATGGTGCGCGTCGTCTTCGACGCCTTCACCATGTTGCCGTCCTTGCCGGAGAGGCCGACGGCCTTGCCGCCGGCTTCATTGATGTAGCCGACGATCTGCTTGTTGACCGAGCCCGCCAGCACCATCTCGACGATCTCGATGGTGGCGGCGTCGGTGATGCGCAGGCCGGCGGCGAATTCCGACTGGATGCCGAGGCGCTTCAGCATGGTCGCGATCTGCGGACCGCCGCCATGCACGACCACCGGGTTGATCGCGGTCTGCTCGAGCAGCACGATGTCGCGCGCGAACGCCTTGGCGGTGTCCTCGGCGCCCATGGCATGGCCGCCATATTTGATGACGATGGTTTCCTCGTCATATTCCTGCATGTGCGGCAGCGCCTCGGACAGGATGCGGGCCTGATCGAGCGGGCTGATGTGCTGGTCGGTCATGGGGCTGGTCTCATCGTCAGCGGAGGGACGGGCGCGGTTCTATCTGATTGCCGGGCAGGGCGCAAAGCGGGAGAGGTTGTATCCGTAGCCCGGAGAAGCCAACGGGTCGCGCGAACGCGCGCCCGATGACAGGCTCCGCGCAATCCGGGGTCGCCACCCGCGACGGGATTCCCGGATTTCGCTTGCGCTCCATCCGGGCTACGGATCAGCGCTTCGGCCACGCCGCCGAAACCGCCAGCACCAGCCAGCTCAGGATCAGCAGCGTTCCGCCTGATGGTGCCGCCATCGGAAACAATCCATGGCCGGCAAACTGGCGCAGCACCAGGTCGCCCGCGAACAATGACGCGGCGATGACGAAGCCTGCTGCCGCCACGATTCCGAGCCTGGCATGGATGACCGCGCGGTCCGCGACCGCAATCGCCGCGATCGCGGCGGAGGCGTGGAACAGCAGCATCGAGGATGCCGCTGCCAGCCGCGTGGCGTCAGGCAAATGGGCTGCGGCTGCGGCCAGCATCACGCCGCAGGCGCCCATGATCGCGGCAAGGGCGACCAGGAGGCGGGACACGCCGTTCATCAGCGCCGCTCCGCGATCAGGCGCACCATGGCGGCACGCAACTCCGGCATGCCGTCGCCGGTGCGTGACGAGGTCACCAGCACGTCGGGAAACGCCGCAGGATGCTTGGCGAGCTTGGCGATGGTCTCAGTGATGACGGTCTTCAGTTCGCCGGGCTTGACCTGGTCGGCCTTGGTCAGCACGACCTGGTAGCTCACCGCTGACTTGTCCAGCGTCTTCAGCACGTCGAGGTCGACGTCCTTGACGCCGTGGCGCGCGTCGATCAGCACATAGACCCGCGCCAGCGTCGCGCGTCCGAGCAGGAATTTGTGGATCAGCGCGGTCCATGACGCCACCTTGGTCTTCGGTGCCGAGGCGTAGCCATAGCCGGGCATGTCGACCAGGCGGAAGGCTGCCTGCTCAGGCCCCTCGAAGAAGATCAATTCCTGGGTACGGCCGGGCGTGTGCGAGGTGCGCGCGAGGTTGCTGCGGCCGGTCAGCGCGTTGATCAGGCTCGACTTGCCGACGTTGGAGCGGCCGGCGAAGGCGACCTCGAGGCCGGCCATCGGCGGCAGTGTCTCGATCGAGGGCGAGGCCCAGATGAAGCGCCAGTCGCCGGCGAACAGCTTTCGCCCTCGCTCGATCAGCTCCGCATCGGGTTCGGCGGTCATGTGCGGCGGCTCGCTCTGGTTCCGTCATTGCGAGGAGCGAAGCGACGAAGCAATCCATCTCTCCTCGTGCCGAGGCATGGATTGCTTCGCTTCGCTCGCAATGAAGGTGCTTCCTACGTCGGCTTCTTGGCGAACGTCGACTTCAGATTGTCGAACAGCTCCACCTTCACGCCGTTCTTGCGCATGATGAAGCTCTGCTGCAGCACCGAGAGCGTATTGTTCCAGGCCCAGTAGATCACGAGACCCGCCGGGAAGCCGGCCAGCATGAAGGTGAAGATCAGCGGCATCCAGTCGAAGATGATCTTCTGGGTCGGATCCGGCGGCGCCGGGTTGAGCTTCATCTGCACCCACATCGTGATGCCCATGATGATCGGCCAGATGCCCATCACCAGATAGGCGCCGAAATGCGGTCCGAGCAGCGCGATCGGATCGAACGGGATCAGGCCGAACAGCGTGAACAGGTTGGTCGGATCGGGCGCGGAGAGGTCCTTGATCCAGCCGAAGAACGGCGCGTGCCGCATCTCGATGGTGATGAACAGCACCTTGTAGAGCGAGAAGAACACCGGGATCTGCAAGGCGACGGGAAGACAACCGGCGATCGGGTTGATCTTCTCCTTCTTGTAGATCTCCATCATCTCCTGCTGCTGCTTCACGCGGTCGTCAGGATAGCGTTCCTTCAGCGCCTGCAGCTGCGGCTGCACCGACTTCATCTTCGCCATCGAGGCGTAGGACTTGTTGGCGAGCGGGAAGAACAACAGCTTCACGATCACGGTCACCAAGAGGATCGCGATGCCGAAATTGCCGACCAGGCGATAGAACCAGTCGAGCGCCAGGAACATCGGTTTGGTGATGAAGTAGAAGTGGCCCCAGTCGATCAAGAGATCGAAATGGTTGAGGCCGAGCTGCTTGTTGTAGCCGCCGAAGCCGACCAGCGGGAAGTTGAGGCCGACGGTTGCGGCCTCCTTGGCGCCGGCGAACAGCCGCGCATTGGCGACGCCGGTGCCGCCGATCGGAATGGTCTGCGCGCCGAGCATGTAGTCGGCCTGGTAGCGCTTGTCGCCGGTGGTGAAGCGGGCGCTGTCCAGCGTGGCATTGGTTTCCGGCAGCAGCGCGGTGGCCCAGTATTTGTCGGTGATGCCGAGCCAGCCGTCGGTGACCTTCGAGAACACGATGCCGCGCGAATTTCCGCCGGTCGGGGTCTTGGCTTCGTCGAGGTTCTTGTAGGTGTATTCCTGCAGGCCCTGCTCGCCGAGATAACCGATCGGGCCTTCGTGCAGGATCGCGTAGCCCGAGACCGGCGGCTTGCCGCCGCGCGAGATCAGGCCGAACGGATACAGCGTCACCGGCGCGCTGCCTTGGTTGACGACCTCATCCTTGATGCTGAAGAGGTAGCGATCGTCGATCGAGATGGTGCGGCGGAAGGTCAGGCCCTGGCCGTTCTCGTATTTCAGAACCACCGGCGTGCTCGGCGACAGGCTGTTCGATCCCTCCTGCTGCCAGACCGTTTCGGCATCCGGCGTCTTCACCGACGAACCGTTGGCGGTCAGCCACAGGAACTCGGCATAATAAGGCTCGGCCGTGCCGGACGGCGACAGCAGCACGACGGCCGGCGAGTTGGGGTCGACGGTCTCGCGGAACTGGACCAGCGCCAAATCATCGATCCGCGCGCCCTTCAGCGCGATGCTGCCGATCACGCGCGGGGTCTCGATCTTGATGCGCGGGCCGGCTGCAAGCACGGTCTCGCGGCTCGCCACCGGAGCATCAGCAGGCGTGCCCGGTGCCGGGGAGGGCGTCGCTGCGCTTCCGGGGGCGGCACCCGGGGTCGGCTGCGGCGACGGCTTCAGCAATTCGGCCTGCTTCTGCGCCTCGCGCTGCTTCTCCATCTGCGGCACGTTGTAGAAATATTGCCAGGCGATCAGGACGAGGCCGGACAGAATGACGGCAAGGATCGTGTTGCGGTTGTCGGACATCTCTTAGGGTCTCGTCATTCCATTCGGATTGGGCGCGCTTTTGTTACCCGCCTTATTGGTAGCCGTTTGGGGCGCAGGCCGGTCGAGGCGGCGCAGCGCCGACCGCAGGTCGTCAATCATGGTCGCAAAGTCGCGGGTCAGCGCGTCACGCCGGCCGACTAGCACATAATCATGGTGCGGCCGCATGAATACGGCATCGACCCGTCTCATCACTTCGCGAAGCCGGCGGCGGATGCGGTTGCGCTCGGTCGCGGTGCCATTCTTCTTGGTGACGGTATAGCCGACGCGGATCGGGCCCTGATCGTCACGGCGGCGGCCCTGCAGCACAAAAGCTGCGGTATTCGCCCGTGCGCCATTGGCAACGGCGAGGAAATCTGCCCGCTGCCTCAGCCGATCCATAATGGGTATCTCCGGAGAGGAGACGTCCTGGCTCAGGCGCTCAGGCGCTTGCGGCCGCGCGCACGACGCGCAGCGAGGACCTTGCGGCCGCCGGCCGTGGCGAGACGGGCGCGGAAGCCGTGACGGCGCTTGCGCACCAGTTTGCTGGGTTGATAAGTCCGCTTCACGGGTAATTCTCCGCTGACCGGGCAATTTGCCGTTGTATTGAGATGGAGTCCGGTGATGCTGGCGGGCTCGAACGAGCCGTTGTACGGCCCCAAAGAGCCGCCCCCGGTCAAGAACCGGGCCATCGCGGACAGTTGGCGCGGCTTATAAGGGAGCGCCCAGTTTTCGTCAATGTCGCAGGGCGTCGCAAAAAGGCTTCTTCGAAACGACGCAATCGCGGCGAATATATCTGATTTCGCGGGGTATTTGTCGGTAACGGGACGCTTTTGGGCGTTCGGGGAACCGGCGACATTAGCGATCCGTAATTTGACCGGCTTGGGGGCCGGGCCGCATCTTCCGCCCCCTAAGCCAAACAAGGCCTTATCTTGTGGCTCTAACTGACGATCAGGCGACCGTGCAGATGCCGCGGTCCAAGCCGTCCCTCCGGCTCGGGCTGTCGGGCAAGCTGTTGCTGCTGACGATCCCCCTGGTGATGATCGCCGGGCTCCTGATCTACGTGCCGGCGATCGCCAACTTCCGGATGAACCGGCTCAATGACCGCCTGGCCGCCGCCAACACCGCAGCGCTGGTGCTGGACGCCGCCCCCTCCGGCCTGGTGCCGGATTCGCTGGCGCGGCAGATCCTGACCAGCATCGGTGCCCGCGCGGTCGCCATCAAGCTCGGCCAGCAGCGCCGCCTGCTCGCCAGCGCCGATTTGCCGGCCTCGATCGACCATGACGTCGACATGCGGGCCATGACGGTGTGGTCGGCGATCGTCGATGCCTTCGAGATCATGCTGGAGCACGGCGACCAGACCATCCGTGTGGTCGGCCCGGCGCCGGGCCAGGCTCAGTTCATCGAGGTGGTGATCGACGAGAAGCCGCTCCGGCAGGCGATGTACCGGTTCTCGCGCAACGTGCTGGTCGTCGCGCTGTTGATTGCCGGCCTGACCGCCGGCCTGGTCTATCTGGCGCTGCATTATCTGTTCGTGCGGCCGATGCGGCGGCTGACTGCGAGCCTGATCGGCTTCCACGAGAATCCGGAGAGTTCGGCGCGAATCATCGTGCCGAGCCAGCGCGGCGATGAGATCGGCGTTGCCGAGCGTGAGCTGTCGGACATGCAGCGTGACTTGGTCTCGATGCTGCATCAGAAGAGCCGGCTCGCTGCGCTAGGCCTCGCCGTCTCCAAGATCAACCACGATCTGCGCAATCTCTTGGCGTCCTCGCAATTGCTGTCGGACCAGCTCGCCAGCGTGCCCGACCCGCGGGTGCAGCGCTTCGCGCCGAAATTGTTGCGCTCGCTGGAGCGCGCCATCGCGTTCTGCCAGTCGACATTGTCTTATGGCCGCGCGCAGGAGGCGGCACCCGACCGGCGTGTCATCATGGTCGAGCCCGCCGTTGCCGAGGTGCGGGAATCGGCCGGGCTTGCGACCGATGTCTCGATCACCTGGATCAGCGCGATCGAGCGCGGGCTGACCATCGACGCCGATCCGGACCAGCTATTCCGCGTGCTGCTCAATCTGGTACGCAACGCGGCGCAGGCGCTGGAGAGCCGGCCGGCCGACGATGGCGGGGCCCAGCAGATCCGCATCACCGGCCGCCGCGAGGGGACGGTTGCGATCATCGAGGTCTCCGATACCGGCCCCGGCGTACCGGCCAAAGCGCGCGAGCATCTATTCGAGGCGTTCCAGACTTCCGGCCGCCCCGGCGGCAGTGGGCTTGGCCTTGCGATCGCCGCCGAACTGATCCGCGCCCATGGCGGTCATATCCATCTGGTCGAGGGCACCATCGGCGCCACCTTCCGGATCTCGATCCCGGATCGCCCGGTGGAACTGCTGTCTGTCCGCAGCGAGCGGGCGCGGGCGTAAGGCCGCTCCGGCATCTCCGAGGCGGCTGAGCGTGCCGAAATTGGCGCTTCCAGAGCCTTGCCAATCGGACCGGGAGCCTGTAGCTAGAGCGCTCTTTCGCGACGTTCCGGGGCTCCCGGAGCCATCCGGGCCCAGGCCCAACCGCGAAAATGCGCCCGTAGCTCAGCTGGATAGAGCATCAGACTACGAATCTGAGGGTCGGACGTTCGAATCGTTCCGGGCGCGCCATTCGTCTTTGTTTTCATTGGATTTTTTGCGATCGCACCGGGGCGAAATTGCCTGCTGCGCTGCGGTCTGCGTTGCCGGATGGCCGCGGCCTTCAACTATTTGTGCGACGCGGCATCAGCTTTATTGCAATGCAACAAAAGAGGCCTACCTGTGCTTCTCGATTCCATTGAGGAGCCTGCAAGTGACCAAGATTTCCCTCTCCATCATCGCCGCCACCCTCGCGATCGCGAGTGCATCGGCCGCGGAGCTTCCAACCTTCGAAGCGGCGGGCCTGCCGATCTCGCCGGTGCAGGCCGGCGTGCTTGGCGCCGCCAATGCCCATGAGCAGGCGCCGGCCGCCGCGATGGCGGCGTCGCCGCATCAGCTCAACGTCCTGACGCCGCGAAACAAGATCACGACCGCGCGGGCTTCGGTCCGCACCGATCGTTCGCTGCACTGAGTGGCACAGCCGTCGTTCACGAAGGCCCGCGACGACGTCGCGGGCCTTTTATGTGCGCCCATGCAAGGTCTGCCTCCTGCTTGCCGATCCCTGCCGTTGCGCTCGGTGAATGGTTGGTCCCGCATAGGCAACCGGCCCCGAGACAATCAGCGCTGAAGGCGAGGGCCGTCCCGTAAAAGCCCCGCTTGCGCCGGCCGGAACGTTGAGAAAAAATAAGGCATTTCACCTTATAGGAAGCGGGAATGTTTTTATTCCTTTTGTGCTTCCTGTTGAACCGGCGAGTTCATTTTCATGTCGGACGAGATCGCCCACGCCGTTTTGTACGCGGCGATATTTCTGGGAGTCGTCTACACCAGCCGTATCCTGGAGAAGCGATGGCCCATTGCGGAGGTGTCCCGCGGCGAATTTCGCGATGATTGGCTCGCGGTGATCGTAAGTATCGGATTGGAGCATCTGCTCGCTCCGGTCGCAGCGATCAGCGCGGGTGCGATTGCGACCTATGCCGGGGTCGGTTGGATCAAGTTACCGACCGAAGGTTACTGGTGGTATGTCTCGCTCGCGATCGTGGTGGTCGCGCTCGATCTCTACAAATACACCTTCCATCGCCTGCAGCACGCGGTCCCGTTTCTTTGGGCGATGCACTCGTTCCATCACAGCGCGAACGGCATCACGTTCATTACCGGCGGTCGGCATTTTTGGCTCGAGAGAGTGCTCTCCGACGCATTCCTTCCAATCATGGCGATTCTGTTTCGTATTCCGCCGGACATGGCGGTCACCGTGGGATTCATCTTCTTCATCCCCGATGCGTGTGCGCATCTCAACGTCCGGATCCCGCTCGGCCGGTTCGTGACCTGGGTCAACAACCCGCAATGGCATCGGATCCATCACTCGGTCCATATCGAGCATCGGGACAAGAACTTCGCCGCTTTCTTTCCGCTCCTCGACATTCTGTTCGGTACGGCCTGGATACCGAAGCCGGACGAGTATCCCGCAACGGGTCTCGTGCCTGCCGAGCGAGTGGACATCATCAACAGCGTGATCTGGCCGATCCGGCATCTCCGGAATGTTCGGCAACGGGAGTCTCGGAATGAATTGGGTTAAAGGTCTGCTGGTGCTGTTCGTCCTGTTGCTGGGCTACGCCGACCTCGAGTCGACGAACGTAATCCTGAGCCTCGGGCTGGGCGAGCTGAACCCGTTCATGCATCTGGCCCAGGCCTGGTTCGGCGTGTGGTGGCTGGTGCCCAAGCTGGGCCTGACCTTCATCGTCACCTGGCTGCTTTGGCGCAGCAACAACGTCTACAACATCGCCCTCGTCGCCATGTTCTGCTCGACGCCCGTGCTGAACAACCTCGCCATCATCGCCGGCGCGAACTGATCGAGCCAACTTGATCAGTTAGCCGTGTCGGCAGGCTCGGCCGGATTGACGTCCGGCCGCTGATGGCCTTTCACTTGCCCATCCGCAGGCCCTTGGTGGTGAAGCGCTGAGCCCGGCCGCCGTCGCGCAGCGGGCGCCGCGTGCCGGCGGCCTTGCCGGTGCCGGGCGGCTGGTGTGCGGGCACCAGCTGATCGGGCCGCGAGCCGATCAGATCGGCGCGGGGCCCATCTGCTTCAGCGCCTCGCGCAGCAGCGGCCAGTTGTCCGGGTCGTGATAGCGCAGGAACGCCTTGTGCAGCCGGCGTTGCCGCAGCCCCTTGATCGCCTCGACCTTGTCGGTCGCCCCACGGCGCACGCCGCGCAGCGGGTTGACACCGGTGTGATACATCGCGGTGGCGGTCGCCATCGGCGAGGGCAGGAAGGTCTGCACCTGATCGGCGCGGTAGCGGTTCTTCTTGAGCCAGAGCGCGAGGTTCATCATGTCCTCGTCGGTCGTGCCCGGATGCGCAGCGATGAAATACGGGATCAGATAGTATTTCTTGCCGGCCTGCTCGGCCGCGGCATCGAACATTTTCTTGAAGCGATTGTAGGCGCCGATGCCCGGCTTCATCATCTTGTCGAGCGGGCCGCGCTCGGTGTGCTCGGGTGCGATCTTCAGGTAGCCGCCGACGTGATGGGTGACGAGCTCCTTGATGTATTCGGGGCTCTCCACCGCAAGGTCGTAACGCACGCCGGACGCCACCATCACCCGCTTGACGCCCTTCACCTCGCGCACCTTGCGATAGAGCCGAATTAGGTCGTCATGCGAGGTGTTGAGGTTCGGGCAGATCTCGGGGAAGACGCAGGACGGCCGCCGGCATGCCGCTTCGATCTTCGGATCCTTGCAGGCCATCCGGTACATGTTGGCGGTCGGCCCGCCGATGTCGGAGATCACGCCGGTGAATCCCGGCGTCTTGTCGCGGATGCGCTCGATCTCGCGCAGGATCGAGCCTTCGGAGCGGTTCTGGATGATGCGGCCTTCGTGCTCGGTGATCGAGCAGAAGGTGCAGCCGCCGAAGCAGCCGCGCATGATCGTCACCGAGAACCGGATCATCTCCCAGGCCGGGATCTTGGCGTCGTTGTAGGAGGGATGCGGCGCCCGCGCGTAGGGCAGGTCGTACACCGCATCCATCTCGGCCGTGCTCAACGGGATCGGCGGCGGATTGAGCCACAGGTCGCGGTCGCCGTGACGCTGCACCAGCGGCCGCGCATTGCCGGGATTGCTTTCTCGATGCAGCACGCGCGAGGCGCGGGCATAGGCGTCGCGGTCCTGCTCGACCTGCTCGCAGGCCGGCAGGCGGATCACGACGTTGCCCGGCTGGCGCGCTGCGCCCTCGTCGGCGGAGTCGAGATCATCGGCATGCAGCTCGGCGTAACCCTCGGGCACGCGGCGGAACAGCGCGACGCCCCTGATCGAGTCGAGATCGCGCGGCGCCTCGCCATTGGCGAGCCGGTGCGCCACCTCGACGACGGCACGTTCTGCGTTGCCGTAGAGCAGCAGGTCGGCCTTGGCGTCCGCCAGTATCGAGCGGCGCACCTTGTCGGACCAATAGTCGTAATGCGCGATGCGGCGCAGCGACGCCTCGATGCCGCCGAGCACGATCGGCACGTCCTTGAACGCTTCGCGGCAGCGCTGGGCATAGACGATGGTGCAGCGATCCGGCCGGCGGCCGCCTTCGCCGTTCGGCGTGTAGGCGTCATCGTGGCGCAGCCGCCGGTCCGCCGTGTAGCGGTTGACCATCGAATCCATGTTGCCGCCGGTGACACCAAAGAACACGCGCGGCTTTCCCAGCGCCTTGAACGGTTCTGCCGACTGCCAGTCGGGCTGCGCGATGATGCCGACCCTGAAGCCCTGGGCCTCCAGCAACCGGCCGATGATCGCCATGCCGAAGCTCGGATGGTCGACATAGGCATCGCCGGTCACCAGCACGATATCGCATTGGTCCCAGCCGAGCGCGGCCATCTCGGCGCGGTTCATCGGCAGGAATGGCGCGGGCTTGTCGGGGCGCGCCTGGTGGCGCGGCCATGACGTCAGGGACAGTTCGGCGGTGGCAAGGCTGTTCATGGCGACCACGCATAGGACTCCCGCGTCGTGAATTCAACCAATCAGCGTGCGGTCCGGTCCGATCGCGTGTTGCGCTTCCCGAAGGGTTCCGGATCCGCCCAGGGCGACCGGAATGGCGGCGATCAAATCATACCGATATCTCAATGGCATAAAAGGTGAATGCCGGACCATCTCCCTGAACCGTTCCGCCAGCCAATCGTGGCGCAGTTGCGGCGATGCCGTGGGACCGGGAACATGCGTAACCCCGCTCGGGGACACGGTAGCACGGTAACACATCGACGCATGGAATGGCTCGGGAGGCCGCTCAGCGAGCGGGTGCAGTGAGCATGCAATCGCGGTCGCATCGGTAGAACCTGCTCGGCATGTCCGACGACAAACAGCGGTGATCGCCATCGATGCGATCTGGGAGAGTGAATGATGTCGGACAGATCGATCCTCGCCTGCGTGGTCTGCACGGCCGTGATACTCGGTGCGCTCGGCGCATCCGTGCACGCGCAGACGCCGTCGAGTTGCAAGGAGCCGAAGACCGGCACCGATCGCGTCCCGATATTCTCGCCGCCGCTCGCCAATGTGGTGACGGGCAGCGGGCGGCTGCAATTCTACTCGGCGCCGAATCTGCACTGCCCGATCAAAGGCGTGTTCGTCATTCCGAACGACGAGCTCGTCGCCTATGCGCAAACCAATGATGGCTGGTCGTCGGTGATGTACTTCAATCCACGGGGCGGCGACGACGTCTCGGGCTGGGTGAGGTCTGCGAGATTGAAAGCGACGGGAACCGTCGGTCCGAAGCAGTAGCGCGCGAACCGGGATCGCGGATGGGCCGCCTGCGCCAACGCAGGCTTGCGCGATTTTCCAAAATGAATCGCGCCGGATCGCGCGGTCATGCGGACGTCACGGACCGGCAGCGGCTCGCGCGTTAACCTCCACAAGTTGAATTTCTTGACGGCTCGCGCTTGAAGTTGGAGGCTTGCCGCAGGACGAGCGCCTGATGGCGCTATCGGGATTAAGACTCCCGGTTTGCGTGAATGACAGTGATGACCGCGCGGGCGCACCACGTGGTGAGCCATCAGGGACAGGTTCATTGGCCTTTGAAGATCATTGATACTGGCGTCCGACGACGCCGCTGCGATTGGACACAGATTAAGTGGCTGACCATGCTGAACACAGCGTCGCACACCGCTTCCCAGGTCAGCCACCTGCATGACGCGCGCGCGCGTCCGCCAATCCAGGTGGGCTAGATGCAGGCATCCGAGCAGCAAGCGCCGGTTGATGCGCCGCCACCGCGCAAGGGGGCGGTTCGGCCGATGACCGCTGCGGATTTACCCGCGGTCGCCCGACTTTTCATGAAGATTTACAGAGGCTCAGATCGTCCGGCGGATTTGGACCTTCAGAACTATCTGAAGGTGATTACCCTGGAAGCTCCATCCTACAGCGAAGCCGCGGGCGCGCAAATCTACGAGCAGCAGGATGGGCGCATCCCGAGCGCGATGCTCGCGGTGCCGATGCGTTTTATCGCCTGCGGCACTGTCGTGCCTGGCCGGTTGGTCTGTACACTGATGACTGACAAGGAGGCCGCCGGTGCGGCGCAGCTCGTTCTGACCTTGCGGCCGAGGCGTTCCGACATTCAATTCAGCGACACGGCGTCGCCCACCACCTTTAATCACTGGCGGGCAATTGGTGCAAAGCCGATCCCCGTCCACAATCTGGAATGGACGCGCAGCTTTCGTCCTTTAGGTGCGCTGGCCGGCCGACTTGAAGACCGGTTCTTCCGCGGCAGGAGCCTTGGTCTTGCGACGTTCGCGCGACCCATCGACACGTTGCTACTGCGCCGCTTCAGCGAAAAGAACGCAGCGGAGCCCGGCGGGGCCAAGGTCACGAACATGTCCGTCAAGGCCTTTCTTGAGCAGGCGCCGGGCTTCATCGCCCACTATGCTGTTCGACCTCTGTGGTCGGAAGAGGAGCTCGGCTGGCTCGTGTCGCTCGCGGCGCAGAACACGACACGCGGCACGTTGACGATTCGCTCGGTCGAAGATCGCGCGGGCAAATTGATTGGTTGTTTCGTCTACTACGCGGCACCAGGTCGGACAGCGCAAGTTCTCAATGTGCTGTCGGAGCGCGGCCAGGAGATCGTCGTGCTGAATGCGATGTTCCATCATCTCGAAAGCTCCGGCCACGTCGAAGCCCGCGGTCGCGCGCACCCCGCTTTGATGGCGGGACTGTCGCTGCAACGCTGGCTCGTCTTCCGGCACAAGGCCTTCGCAGTGGTGCTGACACGACTGCCCGACGCAAACGATGCCGTTGCGCGTGGCGACATCTTCGTTGGTGGCCTCGCCAGCGAAGACTGGAGCCGGTTGATGTCCGATTTCCACTGAGGCGGGTGCAGAGATGTCGGTATCGGTTATCCTCAAGGCGCTCAACGAGGAGGCGCGGATCGGTCCGGCGATCGAGAGCGTGCTGGCTGCGCTCGAGGGGATCGGCGGCGAAGTCATCGTGGCCGACGGCGGTTCGCGCGACCGGACGCTCGCCGTCGCCGGCAGATACCCCGTTCGCGTCGTGCAGCTCGAACCTGAGATTGCGCCGAGCTGCGGCATAGGTGCGCAACTCGGCTTCCAGTACAGCCGCGAACCGTTCATCTGCCTGATGGACGGCGACATGCTGCTCGATTCCGGCTTCCTACGCGAAGCGCTCGCCTGGCTCGCCGACAATCCGGATGCCGCCGGCGTGACCGGTCATGTCGTGGAGATGAACGACACCAGCCTTGAATATGTCCGGCGCGGCCGCAGGATCTCGCCCGAGAACCGGATCGGGGACATCGATCGCATGAATGGCGGCGGCCTCTATCGGCGGGCGGCCATCGAGCAGGTCGGCTATTTGTCGGACCGCAATCTGCACGGCTATGAGGAGTTCGACCTCGGCGTGCGGCTGCGCGCGCGCGGCTGGACGCTGCACCGCCTCGACCGCAGCTTTGTCCGGCATTTCGGGCACGCGATCAACGCCTATGCGCTGCTGGTGCGACGCTGGAAGTCGGGTTATCTGCGCGGCATCGGGGAACTGCTGCGAGCGGCGTTCGGCAAGCCGCAGTGGAAGCAACTGGTTCAGGAATTGCCCGAACTGAAGCTCTGGGGCGCAGTTTATCTTTGGCTCGCCGTGATGGTGGCGCTGCCGTTCCTGATCTCACCGCCCGGATTGGGGCTTGCGATCGATGTGGCCGTGATTGCCGGCGTCGTCGGATCGATGAGCCTGCGCCAGCGCAGCCTGACGCTCGGCTTCTACGCGGTCGTCGCGTGGTTGTTCCACGCCGCGGCGTTACCGCTCGGCTTCTTCCACGGCCGCAAGGCTCCGGCGGACTGGATCGACAGCCGGGTCGTCCAGGATAGTCGCTGAGTGCGCAGCAATGCTGCCGGATCCGTCTGCGTCCAGGCGGCTCCGACGCGCGAGCCGCAGCAGAACCAGCCACGCCGAGACCACGAGAGATGCTTCGATCACGTAAAGCGCGACGAAGGTGCCGATCGGAGCGGCGAACCACGTCGCAACGGCGATGAGGCCGCTGCCCGCCAGATTGGTGCTGTTCATGATCAAGGCGCGCGTGCCCTGCCGTCCTGAAGCGCCCAGCAAGTCCATCGCGACCGCCCAGGCGCCGATCAGGACAACCGTGCCGGACAGGCAGCGCACGAAGAACGGAAGATCGTGATACGCGCGGCCGAACAGAAGCGGCAACTCCGGCGCCAGCACGAACAGGATGAGGAATGTCGCAACGCCAAGGCCGAGCGCCGCGATCAAGGCGCGTTTCGCCGCCGGCAGCGCCAGGTGCAGGCCGTCGCGGCTGGCGCGCGCAAAGCGCGGATAGACCAGGCGGTTGAAAGCGTCGATCGAGAGATAGCTGCTGTCCATGATGCGCCGGGCCACGCCATAGCTGCCGACGGTCTCGATCGGCGTGAACAGGCCGATCACGAACAGGTCGACGTTGGCGCGGATTGCCCGAACCACGAACTGGGAGCTGAACAGGGCGCCGGAGCGCAATTCCTCGCGCATGATCTTGAACCGCGGCTGACCGAGCGGCCGCAGCCACATCAGTCCGACCAGCGCATAGAGCAGGTGCCCGCAGAATTGCCACACGGCCCATTCCGCCAGGTTTGATGCGTGGAACACGATGCAGGCAAGCGCGGCCGTGGCAGTGCGCGCGATCGCAAATCCGACCACCGAGCGATTTGCCGAGCGAACCTGGCCGAGGCCAAGAAACACGGTCTCGACGAGAAGAATCACGCGGACCAGCACGACGTTCGCGAGGAACAGCAGGGCGATGCTCGAGACGGCGATCGACGGGCCGGAGCCCATGCGCGTCCAGGCCGCCATCGCCGCGACGCCGCCGAGCACGAGCACTGCGCCGGTTGTTCCAATCAGGAGAAAGTTGTGGCCGAGCAGGTCCGAATAGCTCGCGGGCTCGCGCGCCACCCTGCGCAGCAGGCAGTCGGAGGCGCCGAGGCCGCAGATCTGCGCGGCAATCGCGGTCACCGCCGTGATCTGCACGAACAGGCCGAACTCCGCCGGTCCGAGCGCGCGCGCCAGGATCGCAAACGTCACGAGCTGGGCAAGGCTCGCCGCCGCCAGCGATCCGCTCGACAGCAGATAGCTGAGAATCATCGGCGTGGCGGTCGAGAATGTCCGGCTAACGGCATTGATGTGCAGCAATGATCCACGGCCTCTGTTGGCGGTCGATCCCCACGATGCACTCTATCAGGCTCGCATACGCGGCGTATCGCGCGCGGCACGCTGTTCGCGAATTGACGTTAACGTCGGCGCGACGGTGCAATCGGCCGTCGTCATCGGCACGCTGATGATGCATCCTTTGTTCGTGAATGCGGTGACGTCCGCAGTGCATCGATGTCTGAAGCGCTTCGACTCCGAGCGCAGATGATTGAATGGTCGTTGCATGGACATGACGTCGACCGACGTGTTGCCGGCGTTATTTCTCGCACGCGCCGCTGGCATAAATCATACGGTCGCCGATTCAATTAAAGGTTGATATTGCCTCACCCATAAGTTCGACGTTCGGCATCAGCTTTTATGGGTCTATAACCACGCATGTATTTATCTGCAGAATCGATAGTAAGGTTAACGCTAACACCTAACTCTAAAAACTACTCAAGGTTGTCTGCTCTTTCGAGAGGAGGATAGTGGCCCCAGCCGAGCGAAATCACTGCTTGGGACAGGACATGGAGGTCGTCATGAACGACTTGGCCCCGATCGCCGCTCTGAACGCCAAGGGACTCATCGCCGTGCGGGTGTCGCGTCGCGACACGATCGACGGACCCGGCTCCGCACCGATCGCGCCGAACAACGGCAGCATGGCTTCTGAAGCCGAGGTCCCGTCCAGCAGCAACTAGGCCGAACTGATCCGGCCAGCATGCCCTCCCAGTGAAGTCGACTGACATGTACACAGCAACCGACAATTCAAGGTCACGGCGAAGCGACGCCGCCTATGTCACCGTGAGCGGAGCGGCATCTGCGCCTGCGGCCCTGATCAGCCCGATACAGATCGCGGTCTGGCTGCTGCAAGGCTGGCGGTGGATTCTGGTTGCCGCGCTCGTCGGCGCGATCGCCGCTGTCGGCGCGACACAACTCGTGGCGCCCCGCTTCACCGCGATCACCGATCTCACGATCTCGCCGTCCAACCTGGCGGTGACACCGAACGATCTCTACGTGACGAACATCCAGAGCGACAGCCAAATCCTGGATGTCGAGAGCAAAATGCGGACGATCACGTCAGGCAACGTCCTGCGCCGCGTCATCGACAAGCTCGGTCTCAGGAACGATCCGGAATTCTCCGACAAGTGGCGCCTGTTCGATCTTAGCTGGCTGTTCGATCGCCGGGCGCCCGACGCCGCCGAACGCAACGATCTGATGGCGGCGCTGGCCAAGCGCATCAACGTGACGCGACAGGAGCGCTCCTATGTCGTGACGATGTCGGTTTGGGCCAGTGAGCCGGCGCTGTCGGCGCGGCTTGCAAATTCAATTGCCCAGACGTTCCGCGAGGAGGTCGTTCGCGCCGACGCGGAGCGCGCCGGCCGCGCGGCGCAAGGGCTAACGGCAAGGCTGGGCGAGCTCAAGGCCGCGGCGACCGAGGCGGAAGACCGCACCGAGGCGTTCCGCCGTGCCAATGGCTTGCAGCAGGGGCCGTCCGGGCAGCCGCTGAGCTCGGAAGCGATGGAGCGCATGAACGGCAAGCTGACCGATGCCAAGGCGCGCCTCGCCGAGGCGGAGGCCCGCTACAACGAGCTGTCGCGCGCCGTGTCGCTCTATGGCGTGCAAGCCGGCGCGGTCCAGTCCCAGACCCTGTCGGGATTGCTGGCCGACGAGGCGGCGCTGCGCCGGCAGATCGCGACCCTCACGCAGACACTGGGTCCGCGCCATCCGGCGATGCTGAACGCGGTGGCCGAATCGGATGCCCTCACGAAGGCGATCAAGTCCGAGACCGAGCGGCTGCGCCGTGCCGCGCGTTTCGAGGTCGATCAGGCCAAGGTGGCGCTCGACACGCTGAACGAGGAAACGCGTACCCTGCGCGGCAATGTGTCGGTCGATGACCAGGCCCAGGTCAAGCTGCGCGATCTCGAGCGCGAGGCAAGCGCCAAGACCGCACTCTACCAGACCTTCCTGACGCGCTCCGGCGAGGCCGCCGAGCGCCAGCAGATTGACGCAACCGACGTGCGCGTGATCTCGCCGGCCGTCGCACCGTTCCGCCCGACCTGGCCGCCGCGTCCGATCATCGCCGCCGCTGCCGGAGCGGCGCTGGGCCTGCTGCTGTGCGCGGCCGCGCTCGCCGGCTTCGGCTATCTCGGTGCGCTTCGTCTCGCCAGGAGCAGGGCGACATGATGCGATCGGGCGAGACGCGCGAGGGCGGAACGATCGGCGTGCTCGGGCCGCCGCTGTTCGTGGCAACGCTGCTGTTCTATCTGATCACGCTGACGCCGTTCATCGACCTGTCGGCGGCCGATGCAGGCGATCCCGCCGCCGACAGGTCGAGCACGATCAACCAGATCGTCTTTCTCGGCCTGACCGCAAGCCTTTGGCTGATCGCCATCAGCTCGCCGGCGCGTCATCTCGCGGTGCGTCCGCGCGGCCTTCTGATCGCGACGCTGCTGTGGTTCGCGTTCGTCTCGGCGATGTCGGCGCATCCCGACCTCGCGGTGAAGCGCGTCGTACTGGCGACGCTCACGATCGTCAATGCCGGCATCTTCCTGCTGCTGCCGCGATCGGAGCGGCAGTTCGCCGGCATGCTGTCGATGTGCTGCATCGGCACGCTGGCGCTGGCCTATATCGGCGTCGCGTTGTGGCCGCAGCTAGCGATCCACCAGGCGAGCGAGGTGCGCGAACCGATGAATGCCGGGATGTGGCGAGGTCATTTCGCACACAAGAACGTCGCGGCGGCGGCGATGGTGATCATCAGCTTCGCCGGGCTCTATCTCTACGGCACCGGCCGGCGCATCGTCGGCGCGGCGATCACGCTGCTTGCGGTCGTGTTCCTCACCCAGACCGGCGGCAAGTCGTCGACTGCGGCGCTGCCCGGCATTCTCGTGATCGCTTGGGCCTTCGAGCGCTGGCGGGCGATCCGGATCCCCATGGTATTTCTTGGGATCGCGGCCTTCAACGTCATCACGATCGGTTGCTCGATCTCGCCCATGATGCGGGAGCTGGTCGCAAGCCTCGGGATCGATCCGACCTTCACCCACCGCATCGACATCTGGCGGCTTGGCGCCTCCGCGGTCGCGGAAGCGCCGCTCACCGGCTATGGCTTCCAGCTGTTCTGGCAGACCGACGAGATGGTCTACAAGGCCGGCGGCGGCGCCAGCTGGGCGGTCGCTGCCTTCAACGCGCACAACGCCTATCTCGATGCCGCGATCACGACCGGCATTCCCGGCCTGATCCTCACGGTCGCTTTGCTGGTCTGGCTGCCGCTGCGTGACGTGTCGCGCGCGGAGGCGCACGGCAACGATCCCGCGCTGACCCGTCTGTTCACCCGGATCTGGCTCTACGGCGTGTTCACCGCCTGCGTCGAAAGCATGTTCTTCCAATCCGGCAGTCTTGCCTGGTTCATGGTGATCGTCTCGATCTTCGGCCTTCGCCTGCAGGCGAGCGCTCATGAGATTCGCGAGGAGGACGCCGTGATGCATGTCGGGGAGACCGCCCATGCATAGTCCCGCCGTCGCACCCTGCGCGCCGGAGGCTGCATCCCGCCGGCCAGGGACGATCGACCGGCTCGCCGGACGTCTGACCAACGGCTTGATCCGGGCAACCCCGTGGCAGGTCATCCAGGTGCCGACGCGCAAGCCGATCGTCTCCTTCACGTTCGACGACGTGCCGGATTCCGCGCTCCGCGTCGGTGCTGCGATCCTGGAGGCGCGCGGCGTACGCGGCACCTTCTACATCTCCGGCGGCCTCGAGGGGCGCGTCGAGCCGGACCGCACCCTGATCGATGCGGCCGGTTGCAGGGAGCTCACCGCGCGCGGTCACGAGATCGGCTGCCACACCTACGGCCATCGGGACATCAGGCACGTCGATCGCGCTGAGTTCGTCGCGGACCTCGCGGACAACGCACGCTATCTCGACACGGTCGACCCGCGCCCGGGTCGGCGCAATTTCGCCTATCCCTACAACAGCGGCTGCCTCGGCAAGCGGCCGATCCTGGCGCATGCATACCGGAGCTGCCGCGCCGGCGGCGAAGCGATCAACCGCGGGCCGACCGACCCGACCTTTCTGAAGGCCGTCGAGATCCGCCAGCCCGAGACGCATGTGGCGGGATTGACGCGCTGGATCGACGCGCTGGTCGCCAAACCGGGCTGGCTGATCTTCTTCACGCACGACATCGCGCCGATGCCGACGCCCTATGGCTGTACGCCGGCGGGCTTCGAACGGCTGGTTGCGCATGCGATCGAGCGCGGCTGCTGCGTGCTCACCGTCGATGCTGCGCTCAACCGCATGGGGCTCCGGGAGGATGGGCGATGACGACCGAGCGGCGGCTGTTGGCGATCAACAATTACTTCTATCGGCGCGGCGGCGCCGAGAGCGTATTCCTCGACCAGATCGATCTGTTCGCCGCGGCCGGCTGGGAGGTCGTGCCCTTTGCGATGGAGCATCCCGACAATCTGCCGAGCCCGTGGTCCGACTATTTCGTCTCCGAGATCGAGTACGGCCGGATCAACGGACCGGTCACCAAAGCCAGGCAGGCGGCCAAGATCATCTTCTCGCTGGAGGCGCGCCGCAAGATCCGCGCTCTGATCGGCCGCGTGCGGCCGTCGGTGGCGCACGCCCATAATGTGTACCATCACATCTCACCCTCGATCTTCGACGTGCTCAAGGCCGAGGGCGTGCCTGTCGTGATGACGGCACACGACCTGAAGCTCGCCTGTCCCGCCTACAAGATGCTGAGCCAAGGCGAAGTCTGCGAGCGTTGCCGCGGCGGACGGATCCATAACCTGCTGCTGCGCCGCTGCGTCAAGGACTCGGCCGTGGTGAGCGGGCTGGTGTTCCTCGAGACGCTGGTTCATCGCAGCTTCGGCCTTTACCGCGACACGCTCGACTGCCTCGTCGCGCCGAGCCGCTTCTACCGCGACAAGCTGATCGAGTGGGGGTGGGATGCGAGCCGCATCGCATACATCCCGAATTTCGTCGACGCCGAGCAGTTCACGCCCTGGTGCCACGAGGGCAATTACTTCGTCTATGCGGGACGGCTCGCGCCGGAGAAGGGACTGGCCACGCTGGTGCGCGCCGCCGCACTCGCGCATCAGCGGCTGATCCTGGTCGGCAGCGGCCCCGAAGAACCGGCCTTGCGCCAGCTCGCGTTCGAGCTCGACTCCGACGTCGTGTTTGCCGGCCATATGGCCAAGTCGGAGTTGAAGCAGCTGATCGGAGAATCGCGTGCATTGGTGCTCGCCTCCGAATGGTACGAGAACGCGCCGATCAGCATCCTTGAAGCCTATGCGCTCGGACGCCCGGTGATCGGGACGCGGATCGGCGGCATTCCGGAGCTTATCGTTCACAACAAGACCGGCGCGCTGGTGGAGCCGGGCAATGTCGGCATGCTGGCCGAAGCGTTGGCCGCCATGGCGAAGCTGCCCCGAACCGCAAGGAACAGGCTGGGGGCCGCAGGTCGCGACTGGGTGCTGCGCGACTTCTCACCCGACAAGTACCGCGACCGCACGACGGAGCTCTATGGGACGGTGGTGCACTGATGTACACGTTGATACCAACCGGCGGAGCGCAGCGTCCGCCGAGAAAGGTGATCTTCCTCGGTCTGCGCGGCATTCCCGAGATTCAGGGCGGGGTCGAAACCCATGTCGCCGCGCTCGCCGTGCGCATCGCCCAGCGCGGCTGGCAGGTCGAAGTGCTCGGACGCAAGCCCTACCTTCCGTCGCCTGAGCCTTACGTCTGGAAGAACGTGACCGTGACGCCTGTCTGGGCGCCGCGTTCGAAGAATGTCGAGGCGCTGCTGCATACCACGCTCGGACTGTTCGCCGCAGCCCGGCGCAATCCGGACCTCGTTCATATCCATGCGATCGGGCCCGCGCTGCTGACGCCGCTTGCCCGCCTGCTCGGCCTTCGCATCGTGGTGACGCATCACGGCTTCGACTACGAACGGCAGAAATGGGGACGGATGGCGAAGGCGGCGCTGCGCAGCGGCGAATGGATGGGAATGAAGTTCTCGCATGCCCGGATCGGCGTGGCCAAAGGCATCGTCGATCAGGTCCGCGCCCGGTTCGCTGTCGGGGCGGCCTTCATCCCGAACGGCGTCGAGAGCAACCTGCCGAAGCTCGGGACCTCCTATCTCGACCATATCGAGGTGATCCCGAATCGCTACATCCTGTGCGTCGGCCGAATTGTCGAGGAGAAGCGGCAACTCGATCTGATCGACGCGTTCGCGCGCCTCGGCGATCCCGACAGGAAATTGATCATCGTCGGCACGGCCGATCACAACGGCAGCTATCTGCACGCGGTCGAGAAGGCGGCGGCTGCGACGCCGGGCGTGGTGATGACCGGCTTCCAGTCCGGCGAGAGCCTTGCGCAGCTCTATCGGCACGCCGCGCTGTTCGTGCTTCCGTCGAGCCATGAAGGCATGCCGATGGTGCTGCTCGAGGCGCTGAGCCACGGGGTGCCATGTCTGGCGAGCGACATCGATGCCAATCTCGCGCTCGAGCTCGGGCCGGACAGTTACTTTCCGCTCGGCAGGATCGAGGCGCTGACCGAAGCGATCCGGCTGAAGCTCGTTGCACCCGACAGCGCGCCGGAACGGGCTGCGCGCGCGGCGCGGGCGCTCGATCGCTTCGGCTGGGATCCGATCGTCGACCGGACCATCGAGGTCTACGAGAGCGCGTTGGTCGCCGTGACGCCGCGCAATGCACATCACGGCGGTGCCGATCTCAAGAACCACCTCGGATTTGGAGGCCGACAGTGACGCCTGCTCTTCGCAAGCTCGAAATGACGGTGCTGGGGCTCGGCTTCCTCGGCCTTGCCTGGAGCAAGGACAAGCTGCGCGGCTATGCCACGCCGAACACCGTGTCGAAATTCGACGTCGAGGGCCAGATCGCCTATCTGCTCGACATCTTCGGTTCGCTCCGCCGCTTCATGCCGCCGGATTTCGATCTGCGCGGGCGCGACGTGCTGGAGCTCAGCCCCGGCGCGTCGCGCGGCAACGGCGTGCTGTTCCTCGCTCTGGGCGCGCGATCCTATCACGCCATCGACGTGTTCAACCTTGCCGGCGACGAGGATCCCGTGTTCTACGAAGTGCTGCTTGATCGCTTCACGGAGGGCACCGCGGCGGATCGCCAGCGTGCACGCACCATCGCATCGACGACCGGCTCCCGCGATTTCGGCTATGCCGTGGGGCGGGACTTCGACATTCCGCGCCTCGCCGAGGGACGCAGCTTCGATTTGATCGTGAGCTGCGCGGCGTTCGAGCACTATGACAGCGTTCCGGATGCCGTTGCCGGGCTCACACAGGTGGCCCGGCCCGGCTGCGAGGCGATCCACATCATCGATCTCCAGACGCATTCGCGCTGGATTCGCGAGCACGACCCCAACAATATCTATCGCTATCCCGAGACGCTCTACCGGCTGTTCCGCTTTCCCGGGCAGCCGAACCGGCTGCGCCCCGCCGACTATATCGCCGCGTTCGGCGCCGAAGCCTGGAACGACGTCCGGTTCGTGCCGTCGCGGACCATCGATCCTGCGCTCCGCGATATCTCGCTCGACGGTCTTGCCGCGCCCTTTGCCGACCAGGAGGACATGATCGTGCTCGATGGCGCCTTGACGGCGCGCCATCCCGGCTGGTTTGGCGGTTGAGCGCGATCGGGAGAAGTGCCGTGGCCAGCCGCCGTTCCATTCTCCGCAGCATCGCCGGCGCAGCGATGCTCCTCCCGTTCGGAATGCGGCGGGCTGCGTCCGATCCCGTCAGCCACATCCCCACCTTTCGTCGCGGCATCGGCGTGTCGCATGCGTTCGGATGGGCCGACGTGCAGGCCGACGGCTCCTATGTGGACCCGCCGTTCACGGCGTCGCGGTTTCAGTTCGGCGCGGAGCAGCGGCAAGCGATCCGAGCTGCGGGGTTCGACTTCGTGCGTCTTGTCATCGATGTCGGTCCCTTCCTGGCGTCTGACGGCGCGAGGCGCGACCGGCTGGACAATCTTGTCATCGCGACGGTCCGTGACCTGCTCGCCGCCGATCTCGGCGTGATCGTCGATCTGCATCCGAGCGCGATGAGTCCGGCCTATCGGCCCGCCGAGCTGACGGCAGGCGTCAACACGCCGAAATTTCAGGCCGTGCTCGCATTGCTGACTCGCCTCGCCGGACGTCTGAGCGAGCTCATCTCGGAGCCGGGCAATGCTACTCCGCCGCGGATCGCGCTCGAGCTGATGAACGAGCCGGAGATTCCGGCGGCAGCATGGCAGCCGATGCTGGAGGCCGCTTACGCCGCCGCGCGCCGCGGCTCAGTGACGCTGCCGCTCGTGATCGGCGGCGGCTCGATGAACGCGCCCGGTGCGCTGGCGCAGATCGACATGCGCCGGTTCGCCGGCGATCGGCGCCTGATCTACACCTATCACGACTATTCGCCGTGGCAGTTCACCCATCAGGGTTTGCTCGGCAGTCCTGCCTATGCGCTGGATGCGATCGTCTATCCGGCCCCCGTATCGGCCGACGCGATGATCCGGGCGACCGATGCGCGGGTGATGGCGCTCGGCCTCAGCGGCCAACAACTGGACCTTGCGCGGCAAGCCAGGCGGACGCTCACGAGTTATGTCAATTCCGGCTTCAACCGATCGGCGCTGGAACGGACGTTTCAGCAGGTCACGGCCTGGCGCAAGGCGAATGATCTGCCGGCGCAGGCGATCCTGCTGGGCGAGTTCGGCGTGCGCAAGACGCCTTATCAACACACTGCCGCGGGCGCGGTCGCCCGCGCGAGCTGGCTGCGCGACATGCGTGAGCTCGCCGAGACATTTGGCTTTGCCTGGTCGTGCTGGACCTATCTGGCGGTCGGCGGCTTCGCGCTGGCCGAGCACGAGACCGGCCCTGGCTTCGACGCAGCGACCCGCGGCGCACTCGGGCTCCGACCTGCGGGAGCACCGGAATGAAACCGCAGCGCTATGCCAATATCGACGGCTTGCGTGCGATCGCAGCGCTCGGCGTCATGGTCGAGCACATGTTCGGCGATCTGCTCAGGTTGACGCCGCATGCCGCCGGGCCGATGAATGCGGCGGGCGATCTGCTGGTTCAGAATGTCAGCCTCGGCCGGTTCGGCGTGGCGCTGTTCTTCCTGATCAGCGGCTTCGTGGTGCCGTTCAGCATCGGCGGCGAACGGCCGCTGTTTCAGTTCGCCGTTTCGCGGGCGTTCCGGCTCTATCCCGCGCTGTGGCTTGCGCTCGCGGTGCTTGCGACCATGGCGTGGCTTGCCGGCGAGCCGCCGCGCGCGGTGACCGTGCTTGCCAACATGACGATGGCGCCGGCGTTGTTCGGCCAGCCCTGGCTGTCGCCGATCTACTGGACCCTGTTCATCGAGCTGGTGTTCTATATCTTGATCGCGCTGCTGTTCGCGGCCGGCACGCTGCGGCGTGTCGGGGTGCTGTCGCTCCTGAGCCTTGCACTCGTCGCCGCGACGGCACTGCCGGTTCAGTTGCGGACGCATGGCATGGCCAATCTGCCGGTGCAGTATCTCGGCATGCACCTCTCATTCCTGTTCCTCGGCCTGCTGTTGCGGCTCTGGCTGGTCGAGCGGGTGCCGGGCGCGCGGATTGCCGCGCTGGCGCTGGTCCTTGCGCAAATCGTCGCGGTGCCGTCGGTTGCAGCGTTCTCGCTGGCGCGCGGCGACAATTTCATCATGGAGGGCTTGAGGCCCGTCCTTGTCGCCTATGCGCTCGCCTTCGTGATGTTCCTTGCCGCCGCCAGGTTCGATCGGCCGCGCTCGCTGCTGCTGTCGCGGATCGGGCTGATCAGCTATTCGATGTATCTGTTCCACTGGCCGGTGAATGTCACGGTCTACCGGTTCCTGCCGTTGACCGGACAGATCGGCGACATCGCCACGATGCTGGTCTGCACCGGCCTCACTCTGCTGGTGTCCTGGATGGTCTACCGGCTGGTGGAGCGCCCGATGATCATGTTCGGGCGCGCGATCGTCTTGCGGCACGGCGTGGCGAGCCGGCCGTGACGCGTTGCGGCATCAGTGGATCGCCGCGTACATGATCTTCTCCTCGGTGGCTTCGAGCGCGGAGAATTCCTCGACCACCTTGCCCTGGCGCGAGACCAGGATGCGGTCCGACAGCGCCATGATCTCGGGCAGATAGGATGAGATCACCACCACTGCCTTGCCCTCGTCGGCGAGCTGGTTGATCAGCTCGTGGATCTCAACGATGGCGCCGACGTCGACGCCGCGGGTCGGCTCGTCGAAGATGATCAGCTCGGGCTCCTGCACCAGCGACTTGGCGATCACCACCTTCTGCTGGTTGCCGCCCGACAGCTCGACCACCTTGGCCTCGTCGCCGATGGCGCGGACCTTCAGCCGCTGGGTCCAGGTCTTGCCGACCGTGTTGGTCTCGCGTCGCGACAGCAGCATCCGGCCGCCCGGAAATTTCGAGAGCAGGCCGAGATAGATGTTGCGGGCGATCGAGGCGGTCTCGAAGAAGCCCTCGACCTTGCGATCCTCGGTGACATAGGCGATGCCGGCCTTGACCGCCGGCGCCGGCACCCGGTAGCGCACCGGCTTGTCATGCAGCAGGATCTCGCCGCCGTGGAAGAAGTCGCGCTTCAGGACGCCGGACACGATCTTGAAGGTCTCGGTACGGCCCGCGCCGACCAGGCCGAACACGCCGGTGATCTGCCCGGCGAACACCGACAGCGAATTGTTCTTCACCATCGGCGCCATCTTGAGATTCTGCACTGTCAGCACGCGCGCCCCGGCCGAGCGGACGCTGGTCTTCCGCGCGCCATACAGCGTGTTGGACAAATCGCGGCCGACCATCGCCTGCACGATCGCGGCGCGGTCGAATTTCGCCGCATCATCGGTGATGACGTGCTTGCCGTCGCGCAGCACGGTGATCCGGTCCGCCAGCAGCAAGGCCTCTTCCAGCGCATGCGAGATGAAGACGATCGAGACGCCGCGCTTCTTGAGGTCGCGGACCAAATCGAAGAAATACTTCTTCTCTTCCGGCGTCAGCGACGCGGTCGGTTCATCGAAGATGATGACCTTGGCCTTGTGCAGGACGGCGCGCGCGATCTCCACCATCTGCTTCTTGGCCGCGCCGAGCCCGCTCACGGTCGCGGTCGGCGTCACGTCGAAATTGAGCGATTGCAGGAATTGCTGGGCGGCGATGTAGATGCCGCGCAGCCGGTTGTAGAACTTCTCCTGCCCGAGAAACAGGTTCTGCGCCACGGTCATCGTCGGCACCAGGCTGTTCTCCTGAAACACCATGGCGATGCCGAGATTGCGCGCCTCGAGCGGCGTGCGCGGCGCGACCGCTGCGCCGTCGACCGTCATGTCGCCGGAGGTCAGCGTCACGACGCCGGCCATGACCTTGGTCAGCGTCGACTTGCCGGCGCCGTTCTCGCCGACCAGCGCGTGGATTTCGCCGCGGCGAAGGTCGAAATCGACGCCCTCAATGGCGGGGACGCCGGCATAGAGCTTGGTGGCCTTGCGCAGCGAAAGCACGGTGTCGCTCATGAGCCTGTCTCCTCGGCAAGCCCGGCGAGGGGCAGTTTCAGCACGCGGCCCGGTCCCTTGGCGATCAGCACGAGGTCGCCGCCCAGTTCGAGCGCGGCGACGACGCCGTGATTGACGCCGTCGACCCGGCTGTGCAGCGAATAGAGCGGCTTGCCGTCCTCGCCCAGCCGGATGACGAGGCCGTAGGATCGCGGCGGCGCCCATGGCTTGATGACGCCCATCGTCTTGATGTGCGCACCTTGCATCGGCTCCTTGAACGAAAAGCCCGATCGCAGCCGCGGCGCCACCCAGTAGGCCGGATCGATCTCGGCCATCATGCGGCGACGGTAGGCGGGCTCGCGCAGCACGAATTCGATCAGCTGGGTGCGTGCTGTGAACGCGGTGAGCCAGTAGCCGCCGCCCGCCGCCTTCGAGAGCCGCGATGGATAGACGGGCAGGTGGCCGAGCACGATCTGCGGCGCCTTGCCGTCCGCGACGAGCACGAGACGATGCCGCCAGCTCTCGCTGACCAGCACGCCATCGTCGCGGGCGCAGGCGCCGAAGGCGTAGCCGAGTTTTGAGGTCAGTGCTTTCACCGATCTCGTCTTGGGATCGAGCCGGAACACGCGGCCGCTGCGGTTGAGCTCCATCAGGTCGCGCGCCCAATCGTCGACGCCGCAGGTCGCCGAACCGTCGGTCGCGATCAACGTCCCGTCGCCCGCCGGCGCCAGCGCGTTGATCGCATGGAAGGCGGCGTCGCTGAACGTCACGCTCGGCTCGCTCCCCGAAGGATTGGCATAAAGGTGTACCTCGCGGCCGCCCAGCGCGACGGCGACGCCGCCATCAGCGAGCGCGCACAGCGCCGAGATCGGCAGCGCGAAGCTGCGCAACTCGGTCGCGGCGCTACCGTCGAGGCGCAGCAGACGCCGGCCGTCGGCAACGTAGAGGTTGCGGCCGTCGGTTGCGAGGTCTTCCGGCGCCTCGCATTCCAGCAACGTGGTCGCGGACTCCAGTTTCTGATTGGGCTTGAGTGCGCCGTCGAACGACGGCACGGTGATGGTGGCCTCGCCGCGGCCGAGAAACCGGTTAGCGAATTCCCTGACGGCCGCGATCACGACAGCCTCCCCCAGCGCTTGTCATACTGCACGAAGTTCGGATCGGCATTCTCGAGCTTGTAGCGGCCGATCCGGTTGTTCATGATGCCGCCGAGATAGAGGTAGCCGCGATGCTCGCGCATCGAGGTGATCATCGGATGGTTCTCGCCGCGCAGGTCCCAGAACGATTCGAGGATCTTGCCCTGCTCGTTGAACTTGACGACGCAGCCGGTGTTGATGTTCGGGAATAGCCATTCGTCGACCGGGACGCGCTTGGCCATGCGGCGGCGGAAGCCCGGCATCTTCCAGGCGAGGTCGAGCGAAGGGCTGCGCATGCCGACCAGCGCCAGCCAGTAATTGCCGTCGGAGGCGAGATTGATGTTGTCGGGATAGCCCGGCAGATTGTCCATCACCACTTCCACCCGGCCCTTTTTCGGTCCGGCGAACCACAGCCGCTTGATCGAGCAGCCGAAGGTTTCCGCGAACAGGATCGATTGGCCGTCGCTGGCGACGCAGATGCCGTTGGGGAATTTGAGGCCGCGCAGCGCGGTATGCGTGGCGCCGGTCTTGGTGTCGTAACAGATGATGCGGCCGTTGCCGCGGGCCTCGAGACCGTCGATCGGCCATTCGTCCATCTCGTAGCGCACGGTCGCTTCCGAGAAGAAGATCAGGCCGTCGTCGGTGATGTCGAGGTCGTCGGCGAGCCGCAGGCGGCTATCGTCGTTGACCGAATGCATGCTGCGGTTGGTCTCGTCGGTCGCCTTCTCCACGGCGCCGTCGGGCGTGATGCGGTAGAGGCCCATGCCGCCGATGCAGACATAGAGATTGTCCTGCCGGTCGAACGCCATACCGAGCGGCTGGCCGCCGATATGGGCGAACACCTCCATCCGTTGATAGTCGGGCGCGAAGAAGCGCATGATGTCGCCATGGCGCGAGCCGGCGTAGAGATTGTTGTTGCGATCGAGGATCACGTCCTCCGGCGCCTCGATACGGCCGAGCCCGATCAGTTCGACGTCGCGCAGCTTGTCGTTCTGCTCGAACGGTCCGCCCTGGCCGATCTCGGTGGCCGGTGGCGGCGGTAGCGCATGATAGGTCGGTGCGACATAGACCTTGCTGATGATGCGGGTGCGGTTCTTCTGCCAGCGGATGTCGACCATCGCGGCGACCAGCAGGATGCCGGCGAGCGCCATGCGGTTGATGCCGCCGCGCGCATTGAGCGTGGTCAGGCCGTTGGTGATCAGGAGCACGATCAGCACGCCGACCAGCGATTTGGCGACCGAGCCCTTGCCGCCGCCGAGCGTGATGCCGCCGAGCACGGTTGCCGTCAGCACGATCACCTCGAGACCGACGCCGATGTCGCCGCCGACGGTACCGAGCCGTGCGGCAAAGAACAGTGCGGCGATGCTGGTCAGCGCGCCGCTTGCGACGTAGCAGAGCGCGATGGTGCGGCGGACCGGAATGCCGGAATTGTAAGCCGAGCGGCGCGAGCCGCCGATCGCCGTGATGTGCCAGCCAGGCCGCAGCCGGGTCATGAAGATATGGCCGAAGATCGCGATCGCGATATAGACCAGCGCAACGCTCGGAATCCCGAACACGTCGCCGCCGCCGATGAAATTCCAAGACGGGATATCGGGAAAGGCCGCGGCGATCGCGTTGGAGTAGCGCTGGATCAGAAGATCGAATGCCGACCGGTAGATGATCAACGTGATCAGCGTGGTGATGAAGGCGCGCAGCCGCAAGTAGCCGATCAGGACGCCGTTGACGGCGCCGAGCAGCGCGCCGCAGGCCAGGGTCGCCACCACCACCGCGGGCACCGGCCAGTTCAGCACGTCGAGCAGATAGAGTGCGCAGAAATCCGTCAGCGCGAAGATCGAGCCGACCGACAGGTCGATGCCGCCGACGATGACCACCAGCGCCATGCCGAGCCCGATGAAGCCGATCTCGCCGGCTTGGCGGGCGGTGTCGGCAAGGCTTGCCGGCGACAGGAAGTGATCGATGGAGCGGCTCAGCGCGAAGCCGACGATCAACAGCAGGATCACCGGGATTGCGGTCTCGGTCCAACGCTTCGACAGGATCTCGCCGAGGAGATGGTCCGGCCAGTAGCGGTAACGCAGGCTCGTCAAGGTGTCGCGCATCGGCATTCCAGCAAGGCGTTGGATTTCGGGAGATCGACGTCCCGGGCAGGTCACGCCCGGGACGTCAAGCGGGAATGGTTGTGGCTATTTCTTCAGGTCACTGAGATTCCAGCACGCAGTCTGGCTGTCCGCGTTCTCCTTGGTGATCGGAATCAGGGTGGTGTATTCCGATCCCTTGATCGAGCCGGCCTTGGCGCCGGACGACAGCAGCCACTTGATGGTGCCGGCCATCTGCGCGGCCTGGGTCGGCACGTCGTAGCTCAGGTTGAGATCGAAGGCGCCGGACTTCACCAGCTCGCAGGCGCCCTTGCGCTCGCCGCCGCCGGAGGTCGCGACGAACACCTTGCCGGTCAGGCCGGCTTCCTTCACCGCGGCAGCGGTGCCGATGTCCATGCCGTCCCAGAAGCCGACGATGCCGCAGAGGTCGGGATTCTGCTTCAGCACCGTCTGGGTGATCGCCTTGGCCTTCGCCGCATCCCAGTCGGCCGCCTGGCTCGAGACCACCTTGATCTCCGGATGCTTGGCGAGCACGTTCTCCACTCCCTTGAGCGTGTAGGCGCTGGCCGCGGCCGAGAGCGCACCCTGCACGATGGCGATCTTGTTCGACTTGCCCTGGCAGGCCTTGACCACGGCGTCGGTGTCTTTCTCGCCGATCTCGATCCAGTTGGCGCCGACAAAGGCCGAAGAGCGATAGGCCGATCCCATGTTGATTTGGATGACGTAGATGCCTTCGTTCTCGGCACGCTGCAGCAGCTTGGCGTAGGTCTGCACGTCCGGATTGTGGATCACCATCACGGCCGGCTTCTCGGAGATCAGCGAGGTCACCGCCTGCGCGCCGGCATTGGTGTTCCAGTTGGGATCGCGGATCTCGAACTTGACGCCGTAGGGCTCGAGCTCCTTCTTCATGCCGGCGTACCAGCCTTCGGTGAGGTCGAAATTCATGGCGACCGGCACGTAGGCCACCGTCTTGCCGGCGAGCGACTCCTTGAACGGCTTCTGGAACGGCTCGTCGAGGCCCTGCTGGGCCAGAGCCGGGGCGGCAATGGCCGCGAGTCCGAGCGCTGCGGCGATCACTTTTGCAGTCCTGACAGCGTATTTCATTGCTTCCTCCTTGGTCGTGTTGATCTTCTGTGGCTGGTTCAGATGTCGCCCTGCTGTGCCGTTTCTTCGTTGCGCGGATTCAGGAACGAATCCGTGATGACGGCGAGCAGCAGGACGACACCCTTGACGAGGTTTTGTCCGGCGTAGGAGATGTCCATGATGGTCATGCCGTTCAGCATGGTGCCGATCAGCAGCGTGCCGATGATGACGTTGAGCACGCCGCCGCGGCCGCCCGACAGGCCGATGCCGCCGAGCACGACGACAAGGATGACGTCGTAGATCAGGGTCGAATTGAAGATGCGGGTCGGCATCGAGTTGACGGAAGCCGCCATCACCAGGCCCGCGAAGCAGCCGATCAGCGCCGCGACGACATATTGCAGCACGATGATCGGCCGCGACGGAATGCCGGTGACGCGGGCCGCATAGGGATTGTCGCCGATCGCGTAGATATAGGCGCCCCAGCGCGTCTGGCGCAGCAGGAACGCGACCACGATGCAGGCGATCGCGAACATCACGATCGAGGTTGGGATGCCGAGAATAGTGCCCTGTCCGAGCCGCTCAAAACCCTTCATGCCGTCGCTCCACTGCACGACGTCGAGCTGAAACAGCGCGGGCCTGGCCGAGGCCGGCGAGCAGCAGGCCGGTCGCCAGCGTCGCAAACAGTGACGGCACCTCGGCGTAGGCAATCAGCCAACCATTGACCAGGCCGAACGCGATCGTGAGCAGTACGGCGGTGAGCAGCGAGGCCGGCAGCGAATGGCCGTTCTGCACCATCTGCAGCACGAGTCCCGGAGGGACCGCGAGCGCCGCGATCAGCGAGATATCGATGCCGCGCCCGATCACGACGATCGCCATCGCAAGCCCGAGGATGCCGAGCACCGCGACGTTCTGCAGCAGCGTCAGCATGTTCTCCGGCGTCAGGAAGCCGCGCAGGAAGATCGAGAAGGCCAGGAACAGCACGGCAAAGACGGCGAAGACGATCTCCTGTTGATTGAATCGCAGCCGCTTCATTGCCTCGTCCCTCCTGCTTCTATGGGTGCGCCGTCTGCCTGGATTTCGCGCGGGAGCCGGTCGCGACGCGGCCGGGCCGCGTCCTGGCTGCGACCGCGGCGTCGACGAACGCACCGACGGCGTTGATGTAGGTCTCGATCGAGGTGCCGCGTCTGCGGTACTTGGCGCGCTTGACGTACCAGTCCTGCAGCAGTGGCTTGATCAGCGAGGCGGTCAGCGTGACCTGATCGATCGCGAACACCCCGCTGGCGACGCCCTGCTTGAGGACGTCGGCGATGATCTTCTCGGTCATCACCTCCATCTCGATGGCGCGCTGGCGCTCCGCGGGCGGAAACGACTTCGCCTCCATGAAGGAGAACACGAACCAGGGCTGCATCGCCTCGCTCATGCGGACATGGGTGGCGATGATCCAGTGCAGATGCTTGCGCGCATCCTGCTTCACGCTGGCGGGGGGCGCGGTGAGAACCTCGGCCGCCGTCTCGGCGACCTCGCCGAGGATCATCGCCAGCAGCGTCGGCTTGCTGTCGAAATACGTATAGAGCCCGCCCATGCTGAGGCCGGAGGCTTCGGCGAGCTGGCGCAGCGTGGTGGCATGAAAGCCGTGCTTGTTGGAAAGCGTCAGCGTCGCGCCGATGATGCGCGTGAGGTTCGGAACGGCGAGATGCGATTTCTGAACCCGGATGGAATCGCGATGTCGTTCGAGGATACGTGCGCAAAGCACGTCCATAGCGAACGCATTCGTCCCCGGCCGCTGGCGCGCGAGACCCAAATTGCCTCCCTAGCTATGTCCTGGACCGTTTCATTTTGTTGCCGGTCTGGGCTGGGCTTGACGCCCTTGCTCAATTCCTAGCGCACGGACCGGCATTCGGAAAAGGGGGATCGTGAAAATTTCTGAGAGAGCGCTCGCTCGTTTTTCGCGGACAAGCGTGCGGCTTGCCTTTTGCTGCGCGCGGCTCCGGCGGCCGTCGGGAACTTTTCATGCTGAAAGCTCAGCACAAATTCCCGGCGGCGCGTCGACGAACATCCCGGTTAGACGGCCGTCACATTCCAGATATAAAGAACGCAGGTTCGCTGGCCGGAAGGCTAACCCGCACTGCTGGCCGAATTTCACCCACGGTCAGTTTGGGCCGAAGCAAGGCATGACGGCAGTTGGATCATATGGTGCGCGCGGGAGCGCTGCGATTAGCGCCGGGCCGAGAGCGGGCGCAGGCGCGCGATATCTGTTCGGGATTTGTGCTGCGCTGCTGATCGGCGGCATCTGTGCCGTCGGCGCGCAGCAGCGCGAGACGGTTGCCGCACCCGCGCCGATCGAATTCAACATCCCCGCACAGCAGCTTGCCAGCGCGTTGCAGGCTTACGGCGAGCGCACCGGCGTTCAGGTGCTCTATGAGAGCAATTCCGCGACCGGCCGGAAGTCGACGTCGGTCGAGGGAAGCCTCACGCCCGGGGATGCCTTGAACCTGCTGCTGACCGGAACCGATCTGAAGGTCCAGTATATCCGCCCCGACGCCATTACCCTCGCATCGCGCAGCGCGCGCGCCGACCGCCCGCCGGCGAGCCCGCTTGCTTCAGCGGATCTGTCGCTGGGCACGCTGCAGGTGCGGGCGAGCAGCGACGGCAACGACGCCGGCGCGCTGCGCGACTACAGCGAAAGCCTGCAGCTCGACATCCAGAAGGCGTTGCAGAAGAATATCGGGTCGCGCGGCGGCAGCTATCAGCTGGTCGTCGATCTGTGGATCGACCCCTCCCGCACGATTCAGCGGACCCAGCTGATGCGGTCGACCGGCGACCAGCGCCGCGATGCGGCGGTGACCGCGGCGCTGCAAGGATTGACCGTCAGCCGAACGACGCCCGCCAATGCCTCGCAGCCGGTGCGGATCGCGATCCGGGTGAAATCGTTCCAATGAGCGCCAACGAAACCAGCGGACCCGATGGCATGCGCGGCGTGGGTCCGGGTCCGGCAAGCCTGCTGTTTCATCCCGAGGATCCGAGTGCCTGGACCTCGGGCGAGGTGCTGCGCCTGCTGCTGGCGCCGGCGATCGCCGCTTTGTTGTTTGTCGGGGGAATCTACTGGATCCGGCTGCAGCCGCAGGCTGGATCGTCAAGCCGTGAGCAGAACTCGATCGTGCAGGTTCGGCTGCTGCCGAGCCCATCGCCCGCGCCGATACCGGTCGCTCCGGTTTCGCAGCCGCAAACCGCGACCCTCGCCAGCCGGACCGAGGTATCGCCGGAAAACTCCGATCCGTCCCTCGACAATCTGACCGCGGCCCCGGCGCGGGAGCCGATGCCGGCGGAGTCCGCCGTGCCGAGCCTCCGTGCGACGCCGTCGCCCGCCGACACGCCGCCAGACAGTGTTGCCGTCAAGTTTCAGCAGACGCTGCTCCGCCATGTCGCGCGCTATCGGCGCTATCCCAGTGCGGCGCGGTCCGGCCGCTTGCATGGCTTGGTCGAGACGCTGTTTTCGATGCAGCGCGACGGCTCGGTGGTGGAGGTCTGGGTCAAGACCAGTTCCGGAGAGGCCGTTCTCGACAAGGCCGCGGTCGACGCGATCCGCCGCGCCCAACCGCTGCCGCCGATTCCGTGGGGATTGCCCGACCGGCTCAACATCCAGATCTGGCTTGAATTCGATCCGTCCTGATCCGCGCTTTCCGGTCCGCAAGCACAACCCGTTCAACTTTTGGATGTGACCCGCATGCACCAGCTCGTGTGTCGCCCGGTGTCGACTTGTTATCGTCATAAATGTGTTGTGCGCGGCCGTTACGAGATGGGCAGCTTCAAGAACAATTCAATCTGGATATCGGGCTGGTGTCTGGGAGGCCGCGGAACGTGGCTGAAATCAATCGAGTGCGGCTGCGGGGCCAGCTTGCAGTCAACTACGACGGCCTCGTCAAGAAATTGACCCGCCGTCTGGGATCGTCGGACTTCGCTTACGAGGCCCTGCACGAGACGTTCCTGCGGCTGGAGCGCGTCACTGACGCCGTGCCGATCCGCAGCCCCGCCGACTATATATTCCGCATCGCAATCAACATCGCGCGGGACCGTCAGAAGGCGCAGAATCTTCGGGTCAGTGCCGCCGAGATCGATTCACTGCTCGACCTGAGTGACGAGGGACCGAGCCCGGCGAGGATCGTCGAGGCGCGTTCCGATATTGACGCCTTCAAGCGGGCGCTGGCCGAATTGCCGGAGCGGCCGCGCGACGTACTCTATAGCATTACGATCGAGGGCCGGACGCCGCAGGATGTCGCGACCCGCCTCGGTGTCAGCGTGCGAACCGTGGAAAGCGATTTGAAGTCGGCCCTGAGCCATTGTGCTGATTGTCTCGACTATACGTTGATCCGCCGCCTCGGCGGTCCGCGCCCCCGTTCGTGATCGCATTCGCCGCGGCCGTAGCGCGCGCCGGTGAAATTCGTTGCAGAGGATTATTTGCAGCGGCCGCGGCCGCTTGATCCGAAATCGACACTGACAATCTGCAGGATTTCAACCTCAATTCTGCGGGATAGCGGGTTTTCTGTCGTCTATAGAGTAGAGAGCGATCTCATGGGGGCCGCTGGGGCGCCTGGGAAAGGTTCGCTGCACGTGTTGCACCGCTTGAACACAGCTTCAGACGTCATCGACCCGGCATGTGGTCGTCGTGCGGTCTCGCCGCGCGTGCCGCAGTTTCCGGATGTTTCTGCCGGCGTTGTGCGCAACGGCCGATTGCGGTGCCCTGCTGCCGTCGGAATCGTCTATATAGCGACCTTCGCTATGTGCTCGACGCGATCGGGAGGCTGAGGTTTGGCGCGCAGGGTGATGAGCAGTCCGTCGTGACCGAGCCGACCGGCACATCCGGGCCCGATCCGTTGCTGGATGAGGCGCTTGATTGGGTTGTTCGGCTGAAGGCCGGCGAACCGACACGCGCCGATGTCGCCGCGTTCCAGCGCTGGCGCGCGCAAAGCCCTGACCACGAGGAGGCGTTCAGATCGGCTGCCCGGCTGCTTCGCACCGCTACGGCTGCGGCAAAGGAGCTCGCCGAGGAAAAGGCCGCCACGGTGGTGACATTGCCGCCTCGGCCGCTACGCCCTTTGACACGTCGCATCATGCTGGGCGGCGCGATTGCCGCCGCCGGCCGGCTATGTGATGATCCATCCGCCGCTCGACCTGTGGCCGTCGATCGAGGAACTGTCGGCCGATTACCGGACCGGCAAGGGCGAACAGCGCAAGGTGATGCTGGCGCCGGACATCTCGGTCGAATTGAACACCCAGACCAGTCTCGCGCTGCGGCCGGCGCCGAACGAAACCCGGATTGAATTGATCTCGGGCGAGGCCTCGGTGGTTGCCCGAAGGTCGTCGTCGATGCCGCTGGTGATGCTGGCGCGCGACGGCCGCATCAGCGCGCTGCAGGCGGATTTCAACGCGCGCTGCATCGAGGGCGTGGTTTCGGTGACGTGCCTCGACGGCATCGTCACGGTCGAGCAGGACGGCCGCTCGGTGCAGCTTCGCAAGGCCGAGCAAGTGACCTATTCGCGCGCCGGGTTGCAGGCGTCGCTGCCGGTCGATGCCAGGCAGGTCGCGGCCTGGCAGACCGGATTGCTGATCTTCCGTGACCGGCCGCTGGCAAGCGTGGTGGACGAAGTGAACCGGTACCGCGCCGGAAAGATCATCATCACCAACGCAGAACTGAAGCGCAGGCTCGTCAACGGCACGTTCCACGTCGACAAGCTCGACAATTTCGTCGCCCAGGTCGAGCAACTGTTTGGCGCGCGGATCACATCGCTGCCGGGCGGTGTGGTGCTGATGAGCTGACCACGCGCGCTTCGCAAAGCGGATATCCGGTTCGCGTGAAGAAAAAGCGTCACAAAAAATCAGTCGGCCCGGCCTCGTTCCTGTTCGCTCGGAATGGATCACGCTCTGATCGAACGAATCGACCCTGCGCCGCTCGATTTCCTAACAAACCAAAAATTTCTTTCGCGGTGCCGCAGATTCTCTTGCGGGTTTGCACTCGCCCAGACGTCTTCTGAGTAAGGCGTCGTCATCGCGGCCTTCCCGCTGCGATGGCGCGCGCCTGCGCGAAGTAAGTGGGACGTCTGTGCGTAATCGAAGAGATCATTGGGTTTTCGGGTATCGGGCGCGATCCCGGATCGGGTTGCGCGGATCGGCTGCGGCGCTGTCCGTGATCGGCTGCGTGGTGACCATCGTTCCTGCGCACGCAGCGAAGGATACTGCCGCGCCGGCCGCAGCGCCGGCGGCGGGCAAGCAGCCCGCCCAGGCCAATGCGCCGGCGCAAAAGCCGGCGGCGCCGTTACAGCGTTTCGATATCGACGATTTCGAGGTGCAGGGCGCCGACACGCTGCCCCAGGTCGAGATCGAGGAGGCGATCTATCCCTTCCTCGGCCCGAACAAGACCTCGGAGGACGTCGAGAAGGCGCGCGCGGCGCTGGAGAAGGCTTATCACGACAAGGGCTTTCAGACCGTCAGCGTCGCGGTCCCGCAGCAGAACGTCACCGGCGGCGCGGTCACCCTCAAGGTGAGCGAGCTGAAGGTCGGGCGGCTGCGGGTCAAGAACTCGCGCTATTTCGATCTCGACCGGATCAAGGACAACGCGCCTTCGCTGAAGGAAGGCAGTGTTCCCAATTTCACCGATGTCACCAAGGACATCGTGTCGCTCAACCAATGGCCGGATCGTCGTGTGACCCCGGCGTTGCGCGCCGGCGTCGCGCCCGGCACGGTCGACGTCGATCTCAATGTCGAGGACAAGGCGCCGATCCACGCCAGCCTCGAGGTGAACAACCGGCAGTCGCCGTCCACCACGGCAAGCCGCGTCTCCGCCACCGTGCACTACGACGATCTGTGGCAGCTCGGCCATTCCCTGAGCTTCACCTATCAGGTCGCGCCGGAACGGCCGAGCGATGCCGAAGTGTTCTCCGGCTCCTACATGGCGCGGATCCCGAACGCCGACTGGCTCAACCTGCTGTTCTACAGCGTCAAGTCGAACAGCAACGTCGCGACCATCGGCGGCACCAACGTGGTCGGTCCGGGCCTGATCATCGGCGAGCGCGCCGTGATCACGCTGCCGACCCGCGAGGGCCTGTTCCACACGCTGTCGGTCGGCATGGACTACAAGCATTTCGACCAGACCGTGAACCTCGGCACCGACGGCTTCTCGTCGCCGGTCACTTATTATCCCGTCGTCGCGACCTATGGCGCGACGTTCCAGCAGGAGAAGTTCACGACCCAGTTCAACGCCGGCATCACCTACAACATCCGCACGCTGAGCAGCCCGTGGGACGAGTTCGACGCGAAGCGCTACAAGGCCTCGCCGAGCTTCACCCATTTCAACATGGACGTCTCGCATACCCAGGAGCTGCCGGAAGGCTTCCAGCTCTACGGCAAGGTGCAGGGGCAGATCGCCGACGGCCCGCTGGTCTCGAGCGAACAGTTCAGTCTCGGCGGTCTCGATACCGTCCGCGGCTATCTCGAATCCGAGGTGCTCGGCGACAATGGTGCAGTCGCCAATCTGGAGCTGCGCACGCCTAATGTCGGCAGCATGCTGCAGGGCGAACTCAAGAGCGAGACCGGCGACGGCAAGCCGCGCTTCATCACCTTCAACGATTGGCGCTTCTTCACGTTCTTCGATGCCGGCTACGCGTCGATCCAGCAGCCGCTGCCGGAGCAGCAGCCGTCCTTCGTCGCATGGAGCTACGGCGTCGGCACCCGATTCAAGACGTTCGAATATTTCAACGGCATGGTCGCGCTTTCGGTGCCCGGGGTCGCTCAACAATACACGCACGCAAACAGTCCGCGCGTGAACTTCCGAATCTGGGGTGAATTCTGATGGGGATGGGTCTTACTTTCGATCGACGCACGCGCCGGCCGGCGCTGCGCCGAGGCGTTGTGAACGCCGCGACGGCATTGTTGTTCGGGCTCGTCGCCCTGGTGACGTCGCTCGCGCCCGCGAGCGCCTGGTGGAACGACGAATGGTCGCTGCGCAAGAAGATCACGATCGATGCCAGCGCGTCGGGTGCCAGCGTCACCGATCCGATCGGGACGACGCCCATGCTGGTCCGCCTGCATGTCGGAAATTTCCGCTTCAGTTCGGCCAAGGACGACGGTAGCGATCTGCGCTTCGTCGCCGGCGACGACAAGACGCCGCTGAAGCACCACATCGAGAAGTTCGATTCTCTGCTTGGCGAAGGCCTGGTCTGGGTCGCGGTGCCTAATCTCGCGCCGGGCGCGCGGACCGACATCTGGCTCTATTACGGCAACAAGAAAGCGATCGCGACCAGCGATCCCAAGGGCACCTACGATCCGGATACCCTGACGGTCTATCACTTCAACGAGCGCGGCACGCCGGCGATCGATTCCTCGGTATGGGCCAACAACGCGCAGAGCGTCGGCCAGCCTGCGGACGGTTCGCTGATCGGGACCGGGCTGCGGCTCGACGGCCGCGCGCCGGTGACCATGCCGGCCTCGCCGTCGCTCGCCTGGGCGGATGGTGCGGCGCTGACCTGGTCGACCTGGATCAAGCCGGCGACGTTGCAGCCCAACACTGCGCTGTTCAGCCGGCGCGATGGCGCCAACGCGCTGGTGATCGGTGTCGACAATGGCAGCCCGTTCGTCGAGGTCACCAATGCGGGATCCGTGCAGCGCTCGACCGCGGGCGCGCCGGTCGCAGCCGGCAGTTGGCACCATGTCGCCCTCGTCGCGGCAAACGGCCAGGTCACGCTCTTTCTCGACGGCGTATCCTACGCCGCGCTCAGCGCGAGCCTGCCGGCTCTCAATACCGTTGGCCTGATCGGAGGAGACTCGTCGACCTCCAGCGCTTCTCCGATCGCGCCTGCGACGGCCCCGTCCGCAGCAACACCGTCAGTGCCCCCTGATGCGTCGGCTGCGGGCGGCGGCGCCGCGCCCGCGGCGACGCCGGATGCGGCGGCAACGCCGGCACCGGCACCCGCGGCTGCGATGGCCGGCTTCGTCGGCGACATCGACGAACTCGAGATCAGCAAGGTCGCGCGTCCCGCCGGACTGATCAAGGTGATGGCGATCGGGCAGGGCCCTGACCAGGGCAAGCTGATGTCCTTCAGCGTCGACGAGGAGACCGCGAGCTGGCTGTCCGGCTACTTCGCGGTGATCCTGAAGTCGGTGACGCTCGACGGCTGGGTGGTGATCGGCATTCTGCTGATCATGGCTGTGATCAGCTGGGTGGTGATGATCGACAAGGCCTCGTATCTCAACAAGCAGGCCAAGGCGAATGCCCAGTTCATGAAGGGCTTCCGCGAGATCGCCGCCGATCTCACCATGCTGGATCGCGGCGATGCCGACGATGTCTCGACGCTCGGCGGACGCCTCACTGAAGCCGACGCCAAGATGATGCGCTCGTCCTCGCTCTACCGCATCTATCACATCGGTGCGGCGGAAATCCGCCACCGCTTCGGCACCAACAATGCGCAGCGCGTGCCGGTGCTGTCGGCGGTATCGATCGCGGCGATCCGCGCGGCGCTCGATAGCGGCGTCGTCAAGGAGATGCAGCGGCTCAACCGTCTGATGGTGGTGCTGACGATCGCGATCTCCGGCGGTCCGTTCCTCGGCCTGCTCGGCACCGTGGTCGGCGTCATGATCACCTTCGCGGCGATCGCAGCGAGCGGCGACGTCAACGTCAATGCGATCGCGCCCGGCATCGCCGCCGCGCTGGTGGCGACCGTCGCCGGTCTCGGCGTCGCGATCCCGGCGCTGTTCGGCTACAACTATCTGATCTCGCGGATCAAGGACCTGACCAACGACATCCAGGTCTTCGTCGACGAGTTCGTGACCAAGATGGCGGAATTCTATTCCGCCGACCGGCCGGACCCGATCGAACACCGCATCGCCGCGGAGTAACGGCGATGCAGATCCAGGCCGATTCCAAACCCTATGACGACATCAACATCACGCCGATGTTGGACCTCGCCTACGTGCTGCTGGTGATTTTCATCATCATGACGACGGCGACCGTACAGGGACAGAAGGTCAACCTGCCGAAGGCGTCGGCGGCGCCGAGCCTTGCGACCCAGACCACCAAGGCGATCACCGTCGCCAATGACGGCAAGATCTTCCTCGACACGATCCCGGTCACGCTGGCCGAGCTCGAACAGCGGCTGATCCAGCAGAAGGCGCTGACGCCGGAATTCCCCGTGGTGCTTCGCGGCGATGCGCAGGCGCAGTACCAGAGCGTGATGGATGTGTTCGATCTGCTCAGCCGCATCGGCCTGAGCCAGGTCGGGCTCGCCACGAAGCCGCTCGTGAAGTGAGCTAGCCGGAAAGCGACGCCATGTTCACGCAGCCAGCACCCTTTCCACTGACCGAGCGGAAGACGCTGCGGTCGTGGCTCAGCGGCGTGATGCGATCATTCGATCCCGGCTGCGATGCCGCGGCGGGTGCGGAGCATCCTGTCCCGACTGTTGTCGCAGAGCTGCGCGAGGAACCGCGCGGCGAGGTGGTGGCATTTCCCCTCCATGGCGAGGCCTTGCTGGTGAAGCTGGCGGAACTGTTGCGACGGCAGGTTGCAGGCCGGCAACCCGCCGACAATCCGCTGCGGCTGACAATCTCGCGATGCCCGTGGGCCCGCCTCTCGATCGATGAGATGGCCTATGTGGACTATCTGAGCGAGATCGAGACGTTCCATGCGGCGATCGAAGCCGGCCCCGACACCAAGGTCATCCTGAAGACCACGGATTTCGGCGCGCTCGCCAGCTTCGTGACGCAATATGTCAATGAGAGGCTGACCGACCGTGCCGCGATGAGGGCCGCGCCATGAACGCGCCGCTTCGGGATCAGAACGCGCAGGCTGCGCGCGCCACGCCCTCTGCCGAAGATCAAGCCGCCGTCGCACCCGCAACGCCGCCCCGCAAGGCGGTCGCGCGGAAGAGCGAGCGCAGCGCGCTGCTGCGCTACGGCGCGGCGGTGGCCGTGGTCGCGCTGTTGATCTGCGGCATCGTCTATTTCTTCCTCGGCCATGACGACCTGCCGCCGCCGCGCCAGGTGCGCGATCTCACCATCGTCAATGTGACGCTGCCGCCGCCACCTCCGCCTCCGCCGCCACAGCCGCAGCCCGAGCAGAAGATGGTCGAGCAGCCCAAGATGGCGGAGCCCGAGTTCAAGGAAGAGAAGCCGGTCGACAAGCCGAAGGACGAGCCGGTCAAGAACGCCAAGAACGACGAGCCGCCCGGTCCGCTGTCGCTCGATGCCAAGCCGACGAGCCCCGGCGACCTGTTCAATCTCGGCGGCAAGCCCGGCGGCAATCCGTACGGCGGCGGCGGTGGCGGTGGTAGCCGCTGGGGCTGGTACGCCACGATCGTCACCTCGCAGATCGAGGCGGCGATCCGCGCCAACCCGAAGACGCGCAACATGGCGACGCAGATCCAGGTGCGGCTGTGGGTGGATGGCTCCGGCCATATCAGCCGCGTCGTCCTGGCGCCGTCGTCCGGCAATCCGGAGGTCGACGCGGCGCTGCGCAACGAGGTGATCGGCAGCCTGACGCTGCGCGAACCGCCACCCAAGGACATGCCGATGCCGGTGGTCACGCGCGTCACCGCGCGGCGGCCGAGCTGACCAGACCAACCAAACGACCAACCTTGAACTGAAATGTGCGAGTGAGAACTGGGGGACTGATGTTTAAGAAACGAGCTCACGCAGAATGGCGCGCGCTACCGCTTGCGGTGTCGCTGGGTGCGCTCGCCTGCGCAACGCCGGCCATGGGCCAGAGCGCGGACCAGGCTCCCGCCGCCGCAACCAAGCGGACCGATGACAAGAAGCCAAAAGTATCGAGCACGAAGCCGACATCGTCGAACGCCACCGTCAACCTCGTCAATCTGCTGGTGCAGCAGGGCGTGCTGAAGGAAGAGCAGGCCCAGGCGCTAATCAAGCAGGCCGAAGACGAAGCCTATATTTCGCGTCAGGCCTCCAAGGACGCCACCGCCAAGGCCGATGACGCCGCCAAGGCCGCAACCGCCGCCGCTGCAGCGGCGCAGCCGCCCGGCACCAAGCACGTCACCTATGTTCCCGAAGTCGTCAAACGGCAGTTACGGGAAGAGATTAAGCAGGAGGTGATGGCCAAGGCACAGAAGGAAAACTGGGCGTCGCCCGGAACCTATCCGGAATGGGCGCAACGCATCCGCTTCTACGGTGACGCGCGCGTGCGCTATCAGGGCAATTATTTCCCGACCGGCAACGACCAGGCCGGCGCCGCCAATTACAACACCATCAATACCGGCTCGCCGTATGACATTACGAGCACTGCGTTCGGGCCGACCTACGACGCCACGCAGGATCGCAACCAGTTCCGGCTCCGCGGCCGGCTCGGCATGGAAGCGGACCTGCTCTACGGGTTCACGGCCGGCTTGCGCATCGCAACCGGCGAGAACAGTTCGCCGGTGTCCACCAACCAGACCCTTGGCGGCGGTGCAGGCAACTTCTCGAAATACGGCGTCTGGCTCGATCGCGGCTACATCAACTGGCAGACCTGGGGCGACGATCTCCGGATCTCCGCCGGCCGCTTCGACAATCCGTTCTGGTCGCCGACCGATCTCGTCTGGTACAGGGAACTCGGTTTCGACGGCTTCGCCGTTCAGGCCAAGCACGAGGTGTGGGAAGGCTTCACGCCATTTGCGGTGGGCGGCGCGTTCCCGCTGTACAACACCGATTTCAACGGCGGAATCAATTACGCGGATCCGGTCACCGGCGCGCCGATCAAGTTCGTGAGTCATGACAAGTGGCTGTTCGGAAGCCAGGTCGGCTTCAACGCTCGCTTCAGCCCGGAATACTCATTCCGGTTCGGCGTCGCCTTCTACGACTTCGACAACGTCCAGGGCCAGTTCTCCAGCCCCTGCATCGTCAGATCGTCGTCCGATGTCTGCGATACCGACCTGACGCGGCCAGGCTTCGCGCAGAAGGGTAACACCTATTTCCCGCTGCGTAACATCATTGCCGATGCACCCGGGGTTACGAACGGCAACAATGGCGGCACGATCAATCAGTTCGAATATTTCGGATTGGTCAGCCAGTATCGCCCGGTGGTCGTGAGTGGGCAGCTCGATCTCGGACAATTCCATCCGACCCACATCGTGCTCGACGGCGAGTATGTCTACAACACCGCGTTCAGCCGCTCCTACATGAATGCGCAGGCTGCGATCTACGGCGTGCTGATGAACAACCGCGGACCGAGTCCGGACGGCGGCACCACGCCCGGTCCGTTCAACGGCGGCAATCAGGGTTGGCTCGGCCGCGTCACCGTCGGCGACCGGGAGATCAGGCATCTCTGGGATTGGAACGTCCATGCCGGCTACAAATACCTGGAGTCGGATGCAACTCTCGACGCGTTCGCAGACTCCGACTTCGGCCTCGGCGGCACCAACCTCAAGGGCTACTTCGTCGGCGGCAATATCGGTCTCGGCGAGAATGTCTGGGCGACGTTGCGCTGGATGAGCGCCAACAGCATCGCCGGCAGTCCCTATGCCGTCGACGTCCTGCAAGTCGACCTCAACGCGAAGTTCTGACCATGCGCATTGCACTGTTCGTCCTGATGATGGTGATCGGAGCCTTGAGCTCCGGCACTGCATTCGCCCAGTCCGAGACCGACCGTCTGCGCGACGCGTTGCGCAGCGCGACGGCACAGACCCGCGCGCTGGAAGACCAGCGCACGGCGCTGCAAGCGAAAATCGCCGACGCCGATCGCGAAAAGGCGGCGGCCAAGAAGGAGGTCGACGACCTCAAGGCGCAGCTGAAGAAGGCCGACAAGGAACATCGCGACGCGGTCGACGAGTTCAATCAGCGGCTCGCCGAACGCGATGAGACCCTGGAGAAATGGAAGTCGGCCTATGAGGAGGCGGCCACCGTCGCCCGCAGCAAGGACGCCGAGCGCGCCAAGTTCGAAGGCGAGGCCGCCGCCTACAAGGCCAGCACCAAGAGCTGCATCGCCAAGAACACCCAGCTGGTCAAGGCCGGCAAGGAGGCGGTGCAGCGCTACAAGGATCTGACGATCGGCGAGATCGTGGTCTCGCGCGAGCCGATGATCCAGCAGCGCCGGGTCGAGATCCAGAATCAGCTGCAGGAAAGCACCGACAAGTTCCTCGATCAGAAGGTGAACCCATGACGACCGCCACCATCGTGAAGTCGCTTCGGTCGATCAGCCTTGCCGCCGGAATGACCGTCGCTTTGGCGGCTTTCTTTGCGCCGATCGCGGTGCAGGCGCAGACCCAGGCTCCTGCGCCGCGGACGGTGCAGGCACCGGTCAGGAAGCCGCAGCCGCAGCCCGCCGCGCAGGCGCAAGCCGCCGCGACGCCCGCGCCGGCTCCAGTCGCGGCCGCGCCGAAGGCGACTGCGCCCGAGAACGTCATCGCGCGTGTCGGCGACACCAACATCTCGGCCGATGATCTCCGCAGCTATGTCGCAGCGCTTGCGCCGCGCGAGCAGGCGGCGCTCGCCAAGGATCCGGCGATGCTCAGCCAGGCCGTGCGGCTGCTGCTTGCCAACCGCCTTGTGCTGCAGGAGGCGGTGGCGAAGAAATGGGATCAGCAACCCGCTGTCGCCGCCCAGCTCGAGCGGGCGCGCGAAGGCGCGGTGGTCGAGCTCTATCTGCAATCGGTGTCGACGCCGCCGGCGAATTTCCCGAGCGAGGACGATCTGCAGAAGGTCTATGAGGCCAATCGCGCCGCGTTCCTGATGCCGCGCCAGTTCCAGCTGGCGCAGATCTTCATCGCCGCGCCGAAGGAAGGCGACAAGGCCGCCGAGGACAAGGCGAAGCAGGAGCTCGACGACGTGCAGCGCAAGCTGAAGGCGCCGGCAGCCGACTTCGCCGCGATCGCGCGCGGCGACAACAATGCCGCCAAGGACGCCGGCGACCTCGGATGGGTCGCGGAGACCCAGATTCGTCCGGAGATCCGCAGCCAGGTGATGGGCCTCGCCAAGAACAGCGTCTCCGAGCCGATCAAGCTCGACGACGGCTGGCACATCATCAAGCTGATCGACACCAAGGCGTCCTACACCCGCACCCTGCCGGAAGTGCGCGACCAGCTGGTGCTGCAGATCCGCTCCGAGCGGTCGAACATGATGCGGCGGGCCTATCTCGCCGAGCTCTTGAAGCAGCACCCGCCTGTCCTCAACGAACTTGCGCTGTCGAGCCTGCTCGACCCATCGAAGAAATAATACGGAGACCAGGATGTCCGAGATCATCACCAAGCTCACGCTCGAAGGACTGCGCGACAGCTTCCAGAACGGCGGCTATCGCGTCGAAACGCTGACCGATCCGGTCGCCAACACCACCTATCTGCGCTCGGCGACGGCAGGGCTTGGCTTCGAGATCCGGCCAGGAAACCAGCTGGTCGGCGGGGAACAGGGATTTGTCGACGCCACGCTGTTCACCACGCTTCAGGTGCAGGGTGAGCTGCCGCTCGACCTCGTCAATCGCTGGAACGCGACGCGGCGGTTCGGACGGCTGCAGTTCAGCCATCCGTTCCTGATGTTCTGCCTCGACGTCTCCGTTGCCGGCGGCGTCACGCCGAACTTCGTGCGGGCGCAGATCGAGGTCTGGGACCGGCTGGTTCAGGAGCTGATCGCCTATCTGCGCGAGGAGCTGCCGAAGCTTGCCGCCCGGAACAACGGCGCGGCGGCTGCCGCGCAACCCGCCGCGCCTGCCCAGCAGCCGGCGCATGAACACACCGCGGAAGCGGCCGCCGTTACCACCATCCAGTAAGTCGCGCGGGCCGCGCGACGATCAGGACCGCAAGCGATCATGAACGACGCTGCCTCCACGATGCAGGCGAGCTGCTTCGGCCGATGGTCGAAGCGGCCCGGTCCTGCGCGTCGCTGGGGCGGCTGCATCGCAGCCGGTGGTCTCGCGCTCACGCTTGGCCTGGCGCAGCCCGCGCACGCCGAGGGCGAAACGCCGGCATCGTCTTTCAGCACGCGCTTTGCCGCCGTCGAAACGGCAGAGCCGCCTCCCGCCGCGGCGAAGCCGCCGGCGGAGGCCGCGACCAATCCGGCCGCGCCCGTCAAAGATCCGAGCAAGGATGGCGCGAAGGATGCCGGCGGCAAAAACCTGCCGCCTCCGCCCGCGAGCCAGCCCGCGATTTCGGATGCACGCATGCGCTATCGCGCGCTGATCGAGAAGGAAGCGGCCGGGACCGGGCTCGCGCCCGAGATCGCCGAGGCCGTGATGGGCGTCGAAAGCGGCTACAATCCCGATGTAATCGGCGGCGTCGGCGAAATCGGGCTGATGCAGCTGTTGCCGTCGACCGCGCGCATTCTCGGCTTTTCCGGCTCGCTCGCCGAACTTGCGATTCCTGAAACCAACATTCACTTCGGTGTCATGTACCTTGCGGAAGCGTGGCGCCGTGCCGGCGGCGACCTCTGCACCGCGGTCATGAAGTACCGCGCCGGCCACGGCGAGACCCGCTTCTCCTATCTCTCGGTAAATTATTGCGTGGCGGTCCGCGCCCGGCTGTTTGCCCGCGGCTTTCGGGTGACCGGAACCGTGCCGGCCGCGACGTTCGGCGAGCCGGGGCGCGGCGGCGGGGGTGGCGGATGCGGCCGCAAATGCCTCGGCGGCGGCGGGCGCATCGGTCGTGTCGATCTCGTCGCGCTCAACACGCGGCTGAACGCGCTTGTGATCCAGGCCCGGGGAGGGAAGTAGCAAGGCCGAGCCGCTCTGATCGACCTTGCTGCCTTGATATCCTGCTTGAGCTTCCTATCGTTTGAAACAGTTCTGGTTCTGCAAGGAGCAGCACCGATGAAAGTCATCATATTGGCGATTGCCGTTGCCGGATTGTCGGCGATGCCCGCACCAGCACAGACGCCGACGCCGCAACACACGCCGCTGCCGGAGATCGTCGTCGGCATACCGCCGCCGGCGCTCAACCTGAACCGCGACACCAGCGGCGGCACCGGCCGCGCTGCGGCAAGAGGCAGCGGCAGCGCGCCCGCCGAGCGCTGCGGCGATGCGTCTTCGCTTGGCTGCATCAATGAGCGGCTGAGGAAGCAGGTCGATCAGGTCAATCCGCCGGTGACCAACACGACGCCGATCGACGCGAAGTCGCAGGATCTCAAGGTCGGCGTGGTCAACGTCCCGGCGGTGCAGCAGCAATATGGCCGCAACTTCGGGGTCTCGGCGTTTCCCTATCGCCCGGCAGCGCCGGTTTTCAGCCATCGATAACGACGCGCGCCTCGACGCTTGTTTCGCGGAGATCGTGACACCGTCACATTTCTGACCATGGGCGTGTGGAAAATAGACAGAGCAACGGCTTGCTGATTCGATGCGAAAATCTGACGTGACCTGCCCCCATTGCCAGGCCGGCTATCGCCGGATCGAGTTGACGTCGAAGGGCGGCGTCGCCGGCGAGTTTCGCTGCCTGGTGTGCCACCACACGATCGAGCTGATGGACGGCTCGACCGATGTTGCGTTTCGCCTCACCGTGCAGCCCGGCAAGCCGTCTTACGCGTATTAGAGCCGTCTCGGGCGAAACGGACGCCGGTTCGCGTGACGCATCGTCAACGCTGCTGCGGCAGGTTGACTTCGCTCCTTCGCGTCTTCTGGCTGCGAAGTTCGGCTTCGCGGCCGGATCGCGACAGCATGCCGAGCGCGACCAGTGCCGCGGCGAAGCCGGCGGCAGCGCCGACGCCGAGGGCCCAGCGCGGGCCGAGGTGATCGGCGACCCAGCCGACGATCGGTGCGCCGATCGGCGTACCGCCCAGTGCCACGCCGAGCCGCAGCGCCATCACGCGTCCGCGCATCGCCGGCTCGGTCGAGAGCTGCATCAGCGCATTCGAGGTATTGGTGACGGTCAGCGCGGCGACGCCGATCACGACGAGTGCTGCGGCAAACAACCAGTAGCTCGGCGCCAGTGCGGCCAGCGTGCAACCGAGGCCGAAGATCGCGGATCCCAGCATCAGCGAAGCGAACCGCGGCTGGTCGCGGCTCGCCGCAAGCAGCGCGCCCGACACCGTCCCGAGCGCCATCATCGACGACAGCAGGCCGAAGCCGCGCGCGTCGGTGTGAAACGCGCCGACCGCCATGGTGGAGATGAAGATCGGAAAGTTCAGTCCGAAGGTCCCGATCAGGAACAGCATGATCAGTGTCGCTCTGAGATCGGGCCTGGACCAGACATAGTGGAAGCCCTGCATGATGCTGCCCTTGGTCGGATGGGCCCGCGCATTCGGACGCAGCTCGGAGGTGCGCAGCAGGGTTAGCGACGTCAGCACGGCCAGGAAGGATGTGCCGTTGAACAGGAACGCCCAGCCGGTGCCGACGGACGCGATGATGAGGCCGGCGACCGCCGGGCCGATCATGCGCGCGGCGTTGAACGAGGTCGAGTTCAGTGCGATCGCATTCGACAGGTTGGTATCGCTGACCAGCTCGGCGACGAAGGTCTGCCGTACCGGCGCATCGAGCGCGGCGGCACAGCCGAACAGGAAGGCGAAAGTGTAGACGTGCCAGAGCTGCACCAGCCCGGTGACGGTAAGAATGCCGAGGCCGAGTGCGAGCGTGCCCATCGTCGCTTGCGTCGCCATCAGGAGCTTGCGCTGGTTGAAATGGTCGGCGGCAAAGCCGGTCCACGGCATCAGCAGCAGCTGCGGGCCGAATTGCAGCGCCATCACGATGCCGACGGCGGAGGCGCTGTGATTTGTCAGCTGCGTGAGGACCAGCCAATCCTGGGCGGCGCGCTGCATCCAGGTGCCGATGTTGGACACCAGCGCGCCGGCCGCCCAGACCCGGTAATTGAAGCTTGCGAGTGATCGAAAGACACGTCTCATGTTCGCTGCGGATCATTGCCGCCGTGAAACCGTCCGAAATGCCGCGCGAGGAAGAGACCGATCAGGACGCCGCCCAGACCGAGGGCTGCGACGTCGGCTGTGGTCCTCAAGCCGAAGTCACCGACGCGGCAGACCAGGAGATATCCGACCGCGAGGTTGAAGAAGCCCCACACGATGTTGACCGTCGACGACGACAGGCCTTCGCCTCGCGGCTTGGCGAACGGGCTCTGGAACGATTCGCCCATCGTGCCGGCGACGACGTGCGGAATCGCATTGGTGAGGAAGGCGCCGCCGAAGAAATAGGCGACGAGGTCAAGCCAGTTCATGCGCATGGGTCCTTTCAAGCAGATCGATGATCGCCTGCGTCGAGCCGGTTTCGCCGAGACGCGGAAACACGTGCTCGATGCTGTAGTCATGTGCGTGCGGCCGCGCGTCGGTCATGGCGTCGATCGCAAGCGTGACGTTGAAGCCGGCCTCATAGGCCTGCCTTGCGGTCGATTCGACGCCGGTGCCGGTCGCAACGCCGGCAATCACGACATGGGTGACGCCGCGGGTGCGCAGCTCCTGCTCGAGATCGGTGCTGGCGAAAGCGCCCCACGTCCGCTTGGTGACGACGATGTCGTTCGCTTGCGGGCCGAGCTCCGGGATCAGGTCGGTCCAGCCGTCGGGAAACGCCGTACCGAGGCGTGGCCGCTCGGTTCGTCCGGGCGCTGCGCCATCGACATTGACCAGCGCGACCGGCAGCCGGCGTCGTCGAAACGCGGTGAGCAGGACGCAGGTGCGTGCCACGATGTCGGCGAACGGATGGATGAAGGGCGCGCCGACGAGGCCTGCTTGCAGATCGACGACGATGAGGGCGGTGATCGGATCGAGCGTCGTCAGGGCCATGATCGTTTCCTTTCAATCGAGCCTGCTCGCAACCATCGCGGCGCAGCCGGTATCAATCCTCGACCAGCCGCTTCAGCAAGCCGACGGCGGCGGCGAGCTCGTCCTGCTCTCGCGCCGACAGCCGCACGGCGATGGTGCGCGACAGCCAGTCCTGCCGCGCGGCGCGGCCGGTGCGCAGCCGCTCGCGGCAGCTCTCGGTGAGAGACATGATGGTCTGCCGGCCGTCGTCCGGATCGGGCGCGCCACGCACCAGGCCCGCGGCCTCGAGCGCCGATATCGCCGAGCTCATCGACTGCGGACGCATTCCCTCCGACCGCGCCAGACTGGACACGGTCGCGGGGCCGTCCTTTTCGAGGCGAAGCAGCACCGCGACCTGGGACGGCGGCAGGTCGTCACGCTGGCCTTGCTCGCGCAGCCGACGCTTCAGCTTTCCAATCAGCAGGCGGAGGTCTTCGGCGAGCGCGGAGGTGCGCGCCGAGCCGATGCGGGTTGCCGGTGCATTGCTCATGCCGAGCTGGTAGCAAATATGAAGGTAAACTGTAAAGATTACCTTTGCAGATTGGCTTCATATTCCCGTGATCGTCAGCAGCGCGGCAGAGCATTGCCGGACGAGGCTTCAAGTCTGAACCGCGTCTGAACCCGGTTCTACTACGCATCACTTTCAATTTGGTTGTCTTCCTGCCTGCGATGGCGCGGCCAATCCGGCGCAGGCGACCACGGCGTTCCGGCGCAAGGCCGCGATGCTCGGCGCCACGGTGTGCGAGGGCATCGCCGCCGGCAACATCCGGCAGCATGATGGGCTGTGGCAGGTCGAGGTCGGCGCCGACAGCTACGCCGCGCCGGTGCTGGTCAATGCCGCCGGCGCCTGGGCCGGGCGGATCGCTGCCAGCCTTGGCGAGCCGGTCCCGGTCGAGACGGTGGCGCCGATGCTGATGATCACCTCGCGCGTGCCGCACTTCATCGATCCCGTCGTGATCCTGCGCGGCCGCAAGCTGTCGTTCAAGCAGTTCGCCAACGGCACCGTGCTGATCGGCGGCGGCCATCTGGCGACGCCGGATCAGGATCGCAACGAAACCGTGCTCGACTGGCACAGCCTTGCGGTGAGTGCGCGTACTGTGTTCGAGCTGTTTCCGGTGATGCGCGCCGCGACCATCGTGCGCGCCTGGGCCGGCATCGAGGCTCGCACCAAAGACGAGCTGCCGGTGCTCGGGCCGAGTGCCCGTCACAAGGGGCTCTATCACCAGTTCGGCTTTTCGCTCCACGGCTTTCAGCTCGGTCCCGCCGCCGGCGCTGTCATGGCGGAGCTGATCGCGAACGGCGGCACCCAGACCCGGATCGGCGGCCTCGGCGTCGAGCGATTCCACACCTCCCAACCGCAAAGATGAGGACATCATGACCATCACCCGCAGCATCCGCACGCCGATCATGCATCGCGCCGTCGAGGCCAACGGCTTCGTGTTTGTCGGCGGCACCATCGCCGACGACACCAGCGTCTCGATGGGCGAGCAGACCCCGCAACATCCTCGGCAAGATTTCGGGCTATCTGAAGCAGGCCGGCACGGACATCTCGCGCGTCGTCAGTGCCTCGATCTTCGTGACCGATTTGTCGAAGAAAAAGGAGATGGATGCCGTCTGGACCGAGGTCTTCGCCGACGACCTGCCGGCGCGGGCGACGGTCGGCGTGGCGGATCTCAGCGGCGGCGCGCTGATCGAGGTGGTGGTGACCGCGCTCAAGGGCTAGTTAGGGCCGTCCAGCCCTGCGGGCGCCGAGCTTCCGGCGTCAGGTCTCTTGCTCCGCCGCCGGCGCCGCGTAGATCTCCCGCGCGCGCCGGGTCACGGCCGCGTAGCGCGCCGTCGCGCTGAGGCTCATCAGCCCGGCGCGGACCAGGCCGAGAATGGCGCGCCGCGAGTGGAACGGTCCGGTCTTGCTCGCGGCATATCCGCGCGGGTAGAGCTGCAGGCGGCCGGCCAGCGCTTCCTGCAACGCCAGCTTCTGGGTCGCGCTCAGCCGCCGGCGCCGCGCGGGCTTCTCCGCTCCCGCCAACATGCGCAGCTCAATGCGCGACGATTTCCGTGGCGCAGCCTTCATTGTCAGCTCACGATCCGGTCGACTGGCGCGGCCTTCCGCGAAACCCGGCGCACGGCCGGCATCGTCATGGACGCCGGCATGTGGCACAACATCGCTCGCGTTGTTGCTCATCCCCGAACAGAACCGCATTTCGAGCGGCAGCGGCATCTGACGAAGGTCAGGATCAGTTGTGACGAAAGTCATATTCGTTTGCGGTCGCTGCCGGCTTACGCCAGAGTGGGCTGCTCGCTGAGCTGATGGGCAACGCATGATCGATCTGAGCAAGGATTTGCTTGCGGCCGCAGAAGCCGACGTCATCGGACTTGCCGTCATCGGTGCCGACCGGAGCATGCAGCGGAAAATCGGGCGGCTGGTCGAATGGCTTCCCGCAGTCGGCATCGATTGCTGCGAGTGCATGCTGCTGGTCGGCATGGAAGCCGAGCTGACGGCGCTCGCGAGCGGCCAGCGGAACATGATCGCCCTTGCCGGCGTGCGCGGCGCATCGCCTGACATCACCCAGCCGATGACGGCGGTCGTGCTGTGGAACGGCGCGCAGTCGCACTACTTCGTCATCGCCACGCCGGATTTCTCGGGCCGTCAGGTCGAAACCTTGCTCGGCAGCGAGCGCCGCGCCCGGCGCCTGATGGAGCAGCAGCTCGAGGCGGCCAGCGCCGAGGTGCGCTTTGCCTCGCTGGCGCGGACAAGGCTGCGGCTGGCCCGCGATCTGCACGACACGCTGGTGCATTCGATCGTGGCGCTGCTGACCCAGATCCGGCTGATCAGGCACTATCTGACCGCCGATCCCGCACGCGTGGCGGACAGTCTCGCAACGGCGGAGGAGGCAGCTGCAAGCGGCCTCAGCCGCGCCCGCGAGGCGATCGAGCGGCTGCGGATGCCCGACGAATGGAAGCTCGATCCCGACGTCGAGGGGCAGCTCAGCGACTTCGCCACGCGCAGCGGCGTCAGGGTGTCGATCCAGATCGATGACGCGGCGCGGGCCGGCTTGCGCGATTGCGGCTTGACCGTTCAGCGCATCCTCAGCGAGGCGCTGCGCAATGTTCAAACCCATGCGCAGGCGCGGCGCGTCTCGTTTCACGCCTTCGACGAACCGGCCGCGGTCGGCCGGAAGCTCATCGTCGAGATCCGCGACGACGGCCGCGGTTTCGATCCAGCGGTGCCGACGCCCGGACATTTCGGATTGATCGGAATGGCCGAATTTGCTGAACTCGTCGGCGGAAGCTGCGCGGTGGAGAGCGCGCCCGGACAGGGAACGCTGGTCCGGATATCGCTCCCCGTGGCGGTGCCGCCGGCAGCATCTGCCGGCGTGCTGGCCGATTGATGTGGTCGCCATGTTGAGGTGGTCGCCATGCAGACCTTCGAGAGGATGACGGAAGCCCGTGAGCAGGATTGAGAAGGTGCGGGTGCTGATCGCCGAGGATCAGACCCTGATCAGGGAAGGTATCGCCACACTGCTGGCCCAGCAGAACGACGATTTCGAGATCCTTCCCGGAGCTGCCGACGGCGAGCAGGCGATTGAGTTTGCGCGGCGCTATCGGCCTGATGTCATCCTGATGGATCTGCAGATGCCGCGCGTCGACGGCATCGCGGCAACCCAGCGGATCCTGCGCGAGCTGCCGCAGACCCATATCGTGGTGCTGACGACATTCGAGACCAACGATCTGATTTTCGAGGCGGTGAGCGCGGGCGCCAAGGCGTATCTGCTGAAGGATGCCAGGATGGAGGAGATCGCCTCGACGATCCGCGCCGTGATCAACGGCCAGTCCGGGCTGTCGCCCAGCGTTGCTGCGCGCATCCTCGACGAGTTCAAGCGGCTGCGCGGCCCGCGCGTCTCGGCGAAGTTGCCGGTGCGCGATGGGCTGACGGCGCGGGAAAATGAAATTCTCACGCTGATCGTCGAGGGCAAGAGCAACACCGAGATCGGCGAGCGGCTGCATTTGGCCGAGGGCACGGTGAAGAACTATGTCAGCACCATCCTGGAGAAATGCCAGGTCAAGAACCGTACGGAACTCGCAATAAAGGCAATCACTTACTAGAAATAATTGTCCATGTCCGTACAACCAGGCGGCTGATCTGGCTGAAATTGCTCGCCTTTCTCTGGGCCGCGCCCGTAAAATTGGCTATAGGGTTGTTTCGGATTTGCTTTTTGACATGGCAGGTCCGGATTGCGCAGCTTGAGTAAGCAGGAAAAGACCATGAAGGGTATCGAGCGCCAGACCAAGGATACCGATGGACTGGCAAACGCGGCGGCCGGCAATGGCGCGGATGCCGCGGCGCATGGCATGGCGGCGATCGATCAGGTCCGCGACCTGCTGTTCGGCGGGGCCCAACGCTCGCTTGAGACCAACCTCTCGGGCCTGCGCGAGGAAATGCAGGCCTCGCTGAAGCAGATGCAGGTGGACTTCACCAACGAGCTCACCGCGCTTTCTGCGCGGCTGTCCGACCTCGAGCGGGATACCGAGCAGAAGCGCCTCGACTCGCTGAAGGATGTCGGTGCAGCCATCACCCAGCTCGGTTCCGTCATCAGCGGATTGGGATCGGGCCGCACGGGCAAATAGCCATGGCAGCTGCTGCCGGCCAGAACCGCGAGATCGAGCAGCTCAAGACATTGCTGTTTCAGCCGGAGGCGACGCGTCTGACGTCGCTGGAGGCCGATCTTGACTCGCTGCAGCGCTATGTCGGCAATTCCGATCGCCTGGAGACCGCAACCGCCGGTATCCTGGTCGAGGCGCTGGAGCGCGCCGAGGTCAACCGGCCGCGCGAGCTCGCCAGTGCGATCGCGCCAGTCGTGGTCTCCGCGATCCGCAATGAGATCAAGAATTCGCGCGAGCAGATGATCGAGGCGCTGTATCCGATCGTCGGCCGGCTGGTCAGCGCGGCGGTCGCCAATGCGTTCCGGGAACTGGTTGCCTCGCTTGAGGAGCGCATCAATGCCCTGACCTCGGCGCAGCTGTGGGTCGGGCGGGTCAAGTCGCTGGTGACCGGACGTCCGATCAGCGAGTTCGTGCTCGCCGATGCCCCGCCGCAGATCAACCGCCTGCTGATCATCGAACGCGGCAACGGCCGCCTCATCGCCGACTGGAAGCGCGAGGCGACCGCCGACGAGCGCGCCGATCTGCTCAGTGCGATGGTCGCGGCGATCCTCGAATTCTCGGTGCAGGCGCTGGCCGGCGAAGGCAATCTGCAAACGCTCGATTTCGGCGGACGGCAGCTCGCGCTGCGCGCCTCGCCGCGCTACATCCTGGCCGCGGAGTGCCTCGGCCCGCTGCGTCCCGCCGACAATGCGAGGATCAACTCGCTGTTCTTCGATGCGATCGAACGCATCGATCGCGGCGCGGATTGCGATGGCCCGATGCTCGCTTCGCTCGCCGCTGCGATCGAGACCGACGACACGCCGCGGCGGATCGCGAGCCGGCGCGGCAAGGTGATCCTGTTTGCGGTGCTCGCGGCCCTGGCCGCGCTGTTGCTTTACCTTGCCGCGACCGCGGTGACGCGAAGCCTTTTGGAGCGGCGGACCCATGCCGCGCTGGAGCAACTCGCCGCCAAGCAGCCGTTGCTGGCCAGCTTCCCGCTGCGGCTCAACTTCGATCACGGTGGTCGAAGCGTGGCCGTCACGGGCCTCGAGCCGAGCCAATTGGAAACCGCGCCGTTGATCGAAGCGCTCGCTGCGGCCGCGGCGCCATACAAGGTGGTCGACCGCATCGGACTGGTGTCCGCGCCGGATCAGGTTGCGGCATCGCAGGCCGGCATCGCCGAGAGCCTCAAGCGCCTGCAGGCGAGTCTCGATCAGATGCGCGAGGCAATGAATACACAGGCCAAATCGGGCGACCAGAAACTTGCCGCGCTCGCCGAGCAGTACGACAAGCTCGGCGAACAGTCCGCCAAGCTGGGCGAGCAAGTTGCCAGGCTGCAATCCGTCGCCGACGGCCCGGCGGCGCGGCTCGACCGCTTCATCGCCACGACCGCGATCTTCTTCGTCAACAACGCCGACGAGTTCCTCGACAACGACCAGGCCGAGCAGCAGCTGCGCGAGCTCGCCGGACTGATGGTGAACAATGATCTCAGGCTGCGGATCGTCGGCTACGCCGATCAGAGCGGCACCGAAGGCACCAACAAGACGTTGGGGCGCAAGCGGGCGGAGCAGGTTCAGCGCAAGCTGACCGCGCTCGGGGTCGATCCGTCGCGGCTGATCCTGGTGTCGCGCGCCGCGACGATGCCGATCACCGACCGGCTCGATGCCACTGTCGGCGGCAACCGCCGCGTGGCGTTCGAGACGGTCTACCGAGGCGAAGTGGCGCGCTGATGCTCACCGCAAAAGTCATGCTGCTCGGCGATATGGGTGTCGGCAAGACGTCGATCCTCTATCGGCTGATCTACAACCGGTTCGAGGGCCAGTACAAATCGACGCTCGGCGTCGAGATCCTGAGCCATGACGTGACGCCGGCGGATGGCAGCGATCCGATGCGCCTCGTGCTGTGGGACACCGACGGCGATTTCGGTACCCAGATCTTCGACACGGTCTATGTCACCGGCGCCTCCGCGGCCATCATCGTGTCCGACGTGACGCGGCCGCACACGGTGACGCGCATGGTCGAGCTGGTCCGCGGTTTCGAGGAGCGCTTCCCGGGTCGGCCCTACCGGGCGCTGCTCAACAAGATCGATTTGCCGGAAGCCGCGGGAAGCGCCGGCCTGATCGCCGAGCTTGCGAAGTCGAGCGTGAAATCGGTCAGCGCCAAGACCGGCGTCGGCATTGCCGAGAGCTTTGTCGACCTCGCGCAGACGATCCGTCGTCGTCAGTTCTAGTCCAAAACGCGCAACGGACGTTGGTGTCAGCCGTCCCGACTTCTCGGGGCTGGCGAATCGGGCCGGGACGGCTGACTTCATCGCACGTGGGGCGTACGATGAAACGCGCGCGACGTGCGGCGCACGACCGCACGAATCTCCCCGACTGCACCACGCGGTCCCACACTCCGATAGTGACGATGGTCATCTTCCGCTCGGCCAATGGCCTGCCTATCGTCCGCCCCGTCACCGGAACCAGCCACGGGACCGACGCTGTCTCGGGCATATGGAGTGAGAGACATGAGCATTTTTGGAGGCATCATGGGTGCAATCTTCGGCCACGGCGCCCAGGCCAAAGCACCTGATGGCAAGACGCCTGATGGCAAGACACCTGAGACGACGACGGCTGCGCCCGGCGCCGCACCGGCAACAACGTCGACCGCCGCGTCCGCTGCGCCCGGCGCGCCCGCCGCACAGACCGTCGACGTCGCTGCGATCGTCGACAAGGCGGCGGCAGCCACCGGCGAGAAGCTCGACTGGCGCACGTCGATTGTCGACCTGATGAAGGCGCTCGGCCTCGACTCGAGCCTTACGGCGCGCAAGGAGCTCGCCAAGGAGCTGCACTACACCGGCGATACCAACAACACCGCCACCATGAATGTCTGGCTGCATCAGCAGGTGATGGTCAAGCTCGCCGCCAATGGCGGCAAGCTGCCGGCCGACATCAAGACCTGACGTTTCGTATCGGGCCGTGCGCGCGTTCTCGCCCGCACGGCTCCGAACCATGTGTATTGCGTGAGGAGCAGTGGCGATGACCTCATCTCATCTTGCCATCCTGAACAGGTGGCGCACTAGCGTCACCGCCGCATCGCTCGGCGCGGGGCTCGGGCTCGCAGCGCTGGCGCTGGGCATCACCATCGCCATCGCCCGCGCGGATAACTCCGGCGACGAGCAGCATCCGGCGAATGCAAATGTGCAGCGCGCCGCGCAGCTTCCGCCGCCGGCGCGGGTCATCTTGCCTGCACCATGGGAGCAGGCGACGCCCGCTCAGCCGGTCGCGGCGCCGGCGAAGTCGGAAGTTCGCAAATAATCTTCGCGTCTTTGCGGCGGCCGGCGATCCCGTCGTCGAGCCGGGCCATACCCTTCTTGAATCAGGAGATCACATGCTGAAGGAATTCAAGGAATTCGCCATGAAGGGCAACGTCGTCGATCTCGCCGTCGGCGTGATCATCGGCGCGGCGTTCGGGGCGATCGTGACGTCGATGGTGGCCGACATCATCATGCCGATCATCGGCGCGATCAGCGGCGGCGTCGACTTTTCCAACCATTTCACCGCGTTGTCGAAGTCGGTGACGGCAACCAATTTGGCAGATGCCAAGAAGCAGGGGGCGGTGCTGGCCTGGGGCAACTTCCTGACGCTGACGCTCAACTTCCTGATCGTCGCCGTTGTGCTGTTCATCGTTGTCCGTCTCATGAACCAGCTCAAGCGTGAAGCGCCCGCCGCGCCGGCCGAGCCGCCGAAGCCGACCCGGGACCAGGAGCTGCTCACCGAGATTCGCGATCTTCTCAAGTCGCGTGCGTAGCGGTCGCCACTTGTATCCCGCGTACTGCCCAGCTCTGGAGCCTCACGATGCCAGAACAGGTCAAGCTGCCCCGAAAGTTATCGCAAGAGCCCGGTGGTCCGTCCAGGCTGCGGCCGAGCCACCGGCGGGTGATCGAGGAACTCGACCGCTGGGCCAACAGCCCCGGCCTGCAGCCGCCGAGTGACGCAGACGAGCGGGACGACGACAAGCGCTAGGGGCATGATCCGGAAAAGTGCGAAGCCGTTTTCCGAAAAGATCATGACCAAACAAAGAGCTCACGTAGGTCAGGTGCCGTATCCGGTCAGTTGAACGGCACCCGCGCCCTGGCCGAGAACGTCCAGGTCTGCGCTGTGCCGCCGAGCCCGCCATACTCGGCGCCGAGACCGAGCATGACGCCACCCGCGACCCTGGCGTTCAGCCCGCCGGTGACGCGCGCCGACCAGCCCTCCAGCACCAGCGTCGGGTTGACCGGGATGCCGTTCACGGCCAGCGCCGGGGCGTCATCCCGGCTGAAGTAATAGTCGCTGTAGACGCCGAGATAGGGCGTGACCACCGCCGCGTCGGTCGTCGCCGGCGGCTCCCACAGCGTGTAGAGGCGCGCGGACGGCTCGATCAGCAAGCTGCTTATCCTATAGCTGCCGGTCAGCCCGGTCGCCCGTTCTCACCGCGCGCACGCAATGGGGCGATTGACAACGGTTATCGCCGGAGGGCGAGGTCAGAGCCGACGTGCGGTGGCGATCAGCGCGGTCGAGGGAATCGCAAAACTGTCGCCGACCCGTCCGCGCTCGATCTCGGCGCGGAAGGCGCGTGCGACGGTGGCGCTCTGGTCGGCATCGAGGCCGCTCCAATGCGGCATGAATTCGAACAGTTTGTCGACGTCACCGGGATTGCCGACATTGAATTTGAAGTCGTGGGTGATCTCGGCGATGGCGGGATCGGAGAAGCCGGCAGCGATGACCTCAGCCGCGAAGCGGCTGGGGTCGGCGAGCTCGGCGAGGCCCGTGCAGGGCATCGGTGTGACGTTGTCGGGATAGAGCCGCCGGATGATCTGTGCGAGCAGCAGATGCACGGCCGCACCATCGGCGCTTTTCCAGACCGCGATCGCAGCCGATCCACCTCGCCGCGTCACCCGCGCCATCTCGCGCAGTCCGGCGCGCCAATCCGGAAACAGCATCACGCCGAACACCGACACCGCCGCATCGAAGGAGGCATCCGGCAGATCGAGCGCCTGGCCGTCCATCTGCCGTGCTTCGATATTCGGTTGGCCATGCGCGCGGACCCGCGCCACCATGCCGGCGGAGAAATCGATCGCGGTGACCGCAGCGCCAATGCGGGCAGCGGCGAGCGCCGCGGCGCCCGTGCCGGTCGCGACGTCGATCACCCTGGATGACGGGCCAATCGGCAGTGTCGCGACCGCGGCGTCGGCGAACAGCGTCGTGAACGGCTGCGATTGCGCCTCATAGGCGGCGACCATCTTGTCCCAATGCGCGGGATCATTGTACGGCAGCGGCTTCGCCGGCTCACTTGACTGCATGAATCTGGTCCTCGAGGCTTTGCTTGTGCTTGGCGAGCCGGCGCTTGAAATCTCTCGCCAGCGCGTCGAGCGTCACCGCGCCGAGCCGCTTCAGGAACAGCGCTTCGACCTGGCGGAAGGTGTCGCCGAGCGCATCGTTGACGGCCTGCTCGACCAGGCAGCCGGGATTTTCCGAGCGGTGGCCCATCGCAACGATCGTGGGTTCGCCGACCGCGCGATAGATTGCCGCAAGCGTGATCTCGGTGGGATCGCGCGCCAGCGTCCAGCCGCCGCCACGGCCCTTCTCGGAGCGGACCAGGCCTTGCTCGCGCAGGCCCGCCATCACCCTGCGCACCACCACCGGGTTGGTGGCCATCGCTCTTGCAAGCTGCTCCGACGTCACCGCCTCGCCCGCTCCGATCATGTGGAGCAGGCCGTGCAGGACGCTGGACAAACGGCTATCGCGTATCATGTAACTTTATATGTTACATGATCGGGCGAACGTCAAGAGGGACCATGCGCCGTGAGAAACGATGCGCCGATTCGAACTTCGCGTGCCGGATTTGGCGGAGCCGTTCGTTTAATCCCCATCGGGGTCTTTGGGGGGCTGTATCGTGGGCAGTGTGGCGGTCGATCGGATGTTGCAGGATGCGGTGGCGCATTATGGCGCGGGCCGTACGACGGAGGCCGGCACCTTGTGCGGCGACATTCTCTCCGCCGATCCCGATCATATTCCGGCACTGCATCTGTCCGCCGTGATCGCCTTCGTGACCGATCGCGCCGCCGAAGGCGCGGTGCTGCTGAACCGGGTGTTCAGCCTCGATCCGCATCATGGACCGGCCTTCGCCACGCTCGGCGATGCGCTTGCGGTGAAAGGCGAGCATGAAGGCGCGGTGGCGGCGTTCCAGCGTGGCGTGGCGCTGCGGCCGCAGGATGCCGGCCTGCAGGTCAAGCTCGGCGTCGCGTTGTGCGATCTGTTGCGCTTCGACGAAGCCGAGACGGTGTTTCGCCGCGCGATCGCGCTCGATGGCGGCCTGACGCGCGCGCGCTTCAACCTCGCCGTTGCGCTGGGAGCGCAACAGCGGCCGGTCGAGGCCGAGCAGGCCTATCGCGAGGTGATCGCGCGCGATCCGGCCTATCGCGGCGTCTGGCTCAACCTCGGCAACGCGTTGACCGATCAGAAAAAGCTCGACGCCGCCGTCACGGCCTATCGCCGCGGGCTTGCCGCCGAGCCCGATCATCCGGGGCTGCATAGCGGCCTTGGCGCGGCGCTCTACCGCCAGGGCCGGCTGGAGGACGCAGTCGTGCATTATCGCCGCGCGATCGCGCTCGATCCCGACAATCTCGTGCCGCAGCGCCTGCTGGCCATGGTGCTGCACGAGCTCGGCGAGCGCGAGGAGGCCGTTCGGATCTACCGGCAGGTCTCGGCCCGCGACCCGTCCGACCACGTCATCCTCAACAATCTCGGCGCCGGCCTGTTCGAACTCGGACAGGTCGACGACGCCATCGCCTGCGCCGAGCTCGCGCTGGCGTTGAAGCCGGACTACGCCGCCGCGCACACCAATCTCGGGATCATCTTCGAGGCGCAGAATCTGGTCGAGGCGGCGGTCGCGGCGCATCGGCGCGCCATCGAGCTCGATCCGCTCTATGCCAAGGGCTACGCCAACCTTGCGGTCGCGCTGCGCAATGCCGGCGAGATCGATGCTGCGCTGGTGGCCTCGCGCCGCGCCATCACGCTCGATCCCACGCAGCCGCTCGCGCATTACAACCACGCCCATTTCCTCCTGATGAACGGCGAGTTCGAGGAGGGGTTCGAAGAGTATCAGTGGCGGCGCAAATCCAAGATGCTCAGCGACGGCGATCCGGTGTTCGACGAGCCGGAATGGCAGGGCGAGCCGCTGGCGGGACGCACGCTGCTGTTGTTTGCCGAATACGGCCTCGGCGATGCCATCAATTTCGTCCGCTATGTGCCGATGCTGGCCGGCACGGGCGACCGGATCATCCTGCAGGTGCAGCCGGCGCTGGTCGCGTTGCTGCGGCCGATGCTGCCCGATGTCGCGATATTCGCCCGCGGCGAGCCGCTGCCGCCGTTCGACCTGCAACTGCCGCTGCTGAGCCTGCCGCGGATCTTCCGCACCACCGTCGAGACCATTCCATCGGCGGTATCCTATCTGCGGGCCGATGCCACCAAGCTCGCGCGTTGGCGCGAGGCGCTCAGCAGCGTCTCCGCGCTGAAGGTCGGCATGGTCTGGGCCGGCAATGCCAGGCACAAGGGCGACCGCCAGCGCTCGCTGCCGGCCGATGCCGTGCTGCCGCGGCTAGTGACGCCTGGCGTGCAGCTCTACAGCCTGCAGAAGGAGCCGAGGCCCGACGATGCGCCGGTGCTGCGGCGTCTTGGTAATGACGTGGTCGACCTCGCGCCGACGCTCGGCGATTTTGCCGACACCGCGGCGGCGGTCTGCGCGCTCGACCTCGTGATCGCCGTCGACACCTCGGTGGCGCATCTCGCCGGCGCGCTCGGCCGCCCGGTCTGGATGTTGTGTCCCTATGCGCTCGACTGGCGCTGGCTGCGCGATCGGGCCGACACGCCCTGGTATCCGACCATGCGGCTGTTCCGTCAGGACAGGCCGCAGGCCTGGGAAAACGTACTGGCGCGGATGTCGGACGAGCTTGCCCGGCTCGCCGGCGGCGAGCGGGAGCTGCTGCTGCCGGCGTCTTTGACGCGCTGACCTGGTATCACCCCGCGCTCATTCCCTGCGCGCCGCCGAGCAGCTTGACGTTGAGCCGGCCGCCGTCGAACAACATCTCGTTCAGTGCACCGTCGATGTCTTCGGTGGTGACATCCTGGCCGCCGCCGCGGGCGATGCTGGCCTGGGCGATACGGCGCATCAGCTCCTTGATGAAGGCAGCGCTGACGCCTTCGGTACGTTGCACCGCTGCCTCGATGACGGGCGGCTCCAGCGGCAGGCCGCGGCCATAGAGCCGGATCAGCTTGCCGCGCCCCGGCTCGTCGGGCAACGGCACCTCGATCGCCTGATCGATGCGGCCGGGCCGGCCGGCGAGCGCGCCCTCCAGTTCTTCGGGCCGGTTGGTGGTCAGCACGAACAGGATATCGCAATCCTCCTTCAGGCCGTCCATCTCGTTGAGCAGCTTGTTGAGCAGGGATTCCTCGCACGGTCCGCCCATGTCCTCGCGGTCGCGCGCGATCAGATCGACGTCCTCGATCACGACCATGGTCGGCTGCAGCAGCCGCGCCAGGCTCATATAGGCGCCGAGCAGACCGACCTGCTCGGCGGTGATGATCAGCGTGGTGTGGTTTGGCAGGTTGGTGGCGAGATAGCGGATGGTGTGGGTCTTGCCGGTGCCGGGCGGCCCGTACAGCAGGATGCCCTTGCGGGTCGACTGCCCGAGCTTGCGCAGCCGGTCGCGGCTTTCGACGAAATCGAGCACGTTGCGGTCGAGCAGCCGCAGCGTCCGGTCCGGCAGGATCACGTCGTCGCGCGCGACCGTCGGCAGCCGATGCACGGTCAAGCCTTGCGAACGTCCGCGATAATTGGCGCCATCCTCCAGCGACAGGATCTTGCCGCGATAGGAGCGTGCCGCGTGCACGGCAGTTTCCAGCTCAGCGAACGTGCGCTGCACGAAAGCGTTGCCGGCCGCACCGGCGGGCAACGCAAGCTCGATCCGCAGCGACGGCTCGTGATTATATTCGCGATAGAATGTCAGCAGCACAGCGTAGCGCAGTTCACCGGTTCGACACAGCCATAGTCCATTGGCAAGGCACTTCACCGGCTCGGCCTCGCCGATATCGACGTCGCGATATTGTGGCGGCGCGATCGCTGGTGCATGCCGGCCGGCCTTCATCAGCGCCGCGAAGTCGAGCGTCTCGTAGCGATATTCTTCATGGATGCCGAAAAAGTGGATTGGATCGGTGAACAGCTTGTCGATTGCGACCTGAACGTCGGCGCGCATGTGGCCCGGAAACTGTCGCGCCCGTGTCACGATCAGGTTGCGCGGCACGCCGGCGAAATGCCAGTCGAGCGCGACGTAAGCGGATCGAAACGTCTCGCCCGGCAGTTCTTCCGAGCTGCGGCGTGCCGCGAGCAGGCAATCGCTGCACAGCGATGCGGTCGTCGTACCGGGGATCAAAATCTCCGTCACGGCCCTTGGCGCTTCGCAGAGATCGCAGGGGCGGCTGGCGTCGGCGGATTCGGTGCTGATCATCAACGGCTGGCCGTTGGAGCGGATCAGCCACTTCGCCGAGTTGAAGATGGCCCGTGCGACCGGCCCCGGATATGGCCCGCAGGGAACAGCGCCGTTGGCCTCGATCAAGGCAGCGCAGGCAACGGCTTCCTGCTCGGATTTCCCGAACACCGTACGCAATAAATCCTGCACGAATTCCAGCGGGGTCTCATCGTCGTCATGAATGAAGAGCCGGACCGGACCATCGTCGCTTAACACGTCGTGCATGATCACCTCGAAACGCAATCGGAACCAAAAGAACAAAATAAGAACATCATGGCCACCGGCCTTCGTCAAGCGAAAGATTCTCCCGCCTCATCTCTGACGTGTGGCGTGATCGGCCGGCTCGGCTCAGCGGGGAGCGCATTGCGTGCGTAAATGCCGCTCAACACCTGTGACGTTTGCGTTGCGGCAAATGCCAAAACATGGCCGCCACAGCGGCAAACTTCCGACACATCATCGGGGCGAAAAGGAGCATCCGACATGGCGCGAGCGCGTGAGCTGATTCCTTTCAGGATGAGCCGTCGCGCAATGACTTTTCATAAGAGGGCCCTCGTGTCGCACACATTTCGTTTTGCGATCCTTCTCGTCCTCGCTTTGTTCGTTTCTCCCGCGCTGGCTCAGCCGGGCGCCAAGCCGGCGCCGCCGCAACCCGGTACCAGTGACAATCTGACGCCGGAGCAGGCGAAGCGCGCGCTCGAGACGCTGCAGGACGACAAGAAGCGCGGCGAGATCATCAACACGCTGCGCGCCATCGCCAATGCCTCGCCGCAGGCTGCTGCCCAGCCGGCGGCCGCGGAGCCAGCGCCCGAGCAGCATTCGCCGATCCCGCTCACCGCTGACAGCCTCGGCGCACAGCTTTTGCTGATGGTGTCCGAGCAGGTCGGCGAGATGTCGCGCGAGGTCGCCGACGTCGCGCGCACGCTGACGCATTTTCCCGCGTTCTATTACTGGTTCGTGCGCACCGCGAACGATCCGGCGGCCTATGGCCTCCTGATCGACATCGCCTGGAAGTTGGCGCTGGTGTTCGGCTGCGCGCTCGTGGCCGAATGGGTGGTGTTCCGCCTGATCAAGCGGCCGGTCGCGTTCCTCGAGGCGCGGCTGCCGCAGACCGCGCGTATGCCGGTGCAGACGCTCGCGAGCGTCGACCCGCCGTCGTCGGTCGCCGACGTCACGCCGGAACCGGAGTTGCATCGGCGCCGGCTCAGCCTGGCACGGGCCTGGCAGTCGCTGGTCCGGCTGCCCTTCGTGCTCGGCCGCCTGCTGCTCGAATTATTGCCGGTGGTGGTATTCGGCGGCACCGCGACCGCGCTGCTCGGCACCGAGATCGGCGATCAGTCGACCACGCGGCTGGTGATCCTCGCCGTCGTCAACGCCTATGTGTTCTCGCGTGTCCTGATCTGCGCGGTGCGCGCGCTGGCAGGGCCGTTCGGCCTGTTCCGGGTCCGTGCCGAGACCGCGGCCTATATCGAGATCTGGGCAAGGCGCATCGTCGCCGTCGGCGTCTCCGGCATCGCCTTTGCCAACGTCGCGCTGCTGCTTGGCCTGCATCGCGCCGGTTATGCCGCGCTGATCCGGCTGGTGATGCTGGTGGTGCACCTCTTCATCGTCGTCATCATCCTGCAATGCCGCCGCCAGGTCGCCGATGTCATCCGCGCGCCGGCCGATCGCACCGGGCTTGCGGCGCGGACGCGCAACCGCCTCGCGGCGCTCTGGCATGTGCTGGCGATCGCGCTCGACCTCGCCCTGTGGGCGGTGTGGGCGCTCAATATCCGCAACGGCTATTCGCTGCTGCTGCAATATTTCGTCGGCACCATCGCGGTGCTGCTGGTCACCCGTCTCGTCACCATGGTGGTGCTGAGCCTGATCGATCGCGGCTTCCGCATCAGCCCCGAGTTGATCCAGCGCTTCCCGGGGCTGGAGATGCGCGCCAACCGCTATCTGCCGCTGCTGCGCAAGGTGGTCACGGCGGTGATCGCCCTGATCGGATTCGTCGCGCTGCTCGAAGTGTGGGGCGTCGATGCCATCGTCTGGTTCTACGGCGGGCAGATCGGCTCGCGTCTGATCTCGGCGCTGGTGACGATCGGCATCGCCGCGCTCGCGGCGGCCGTGATCTGGGAGGTCGCCAACGCACTGATGGACCGGCAGATCGACACGCTGTCGCGCGAGGGGCATTACGCCCGCGCCGCCCGCCTGCGCACCTTCCAGCCGATGCTGCGCACCGCGCTGTTCTGCATGATCGTCGCGGTGGTCGGGCTGACGGCGTTGAGCGAGATCGGCGTCAATGTCGCGCCGCTGCTCGCCGGCGCCGGCATCGTCGGCATCGCGATCGGCTTCGGCTCGCAGAAGCTGGTGCAGGACCTGATCACCGGGCTGTTCCTCCTGATCGAGAACACCGTGCAGGTCGGCGACACCGTCACGGTGTCGGGGCTGTCAGGCGTGGTCGAGAACGTCTCGATCCGCACCATGCGGCTGCGGGCCGGCGACGGCTCGGTGCATGTCGTGCCGTTCAGCGCGGTCACCACCATCACCAATGCCAGCCGCGGCGCCGGCAATGCCGCGGTCAGCGTCAACGTCTCCTACAAGGAGGACACCGACCGCGCCGGCGAGGTGCTGAAGGACATCGTCGCGCAGATGCGCCAGGAGACGGCGTATCGCGCGCTGATCCGCGGCGATCTCGAATTGTGGGGCGTCGACAAGGTCGACGGCTCCGTCGTCACCATCGTCGGCCAGATCCGTTGCACCGACGGCGGCCGCTGGTCGGTGCAGCGCGAGTTCAACCGCCGCATGAAGCGGCGCTTCCAGGAGGAAGGCATCGAGATCGCCTCGATGGGCCAGACCATCCTGATGCAGCTCCCGCCGCCGTCCGAGCCCGATAGCAACAACGCGATGCCGCGCCGCGCGGCGGGCTGATCTGACACGCTAGCTGCGCGTCTCATCGTTGCGACACGTCTCGCGACGGTGAGACGGTCGCAGCGCTACTGAGCCGGGCGTACGGCCGCAGCCGGCCGAAATCCGGCCGTTCCCGTCCATTCCCTGCGATTTCCTCTCTGGCACAGTGCTTGCTGATTGTCGCCTGAATGCGCGGCAAGACGCATTGCATGACTGAACCCAACGCGAAGGAAGGAACGCACATGGAGCTTGGCTACTTCACCATGCCCTCGCACCCGCCGGAGTGCGGATTGAAGGAGGGCCACGACTGGGACCTGCAAACGCTGCGCTGGCTCGACGAGCTCGGCTATCAGGAAGCCTGGATCGGCGAGCATCACACCGCGCCGTGGGAGCCGCACCCGTCGCCTGATCTCTTGGTGGCGCAGGCGCTGCTGCAGACCAAGAATCTGCGCATCGGGCCCGGCGGCTTCCTGCTGCCGTATCATCACCCGGCCGAACTCGCCAACCGCGTCGCGATGCTGGACCATCTTTCGAACGGGCGGCTCAATTTCGGCGTCGCGGCTTCGGGGCTGCCGAGCGACTGGGCGATGTTCAACGTCGACGGCATGTCCGGCCAGAACCGCGACATGACCCGCGAGGCGCTCGAGATCATCCTGAAGATGTGGTCGGAGCCGGGGCCGTGGACCCACAAGGGCAAGTTCTGGACGGTGTCGAAGCCGGACACGATGTTCGATTTCCTCAAACCCCACATCAAGCCGTTGCAGGGCCCGCATCCGCCGATCGGCGTTGCGGGGCTATCGAAGAACTCCGACACGCTCAAGCTCGCCGGGGAGCGCGGCTTCATCCCGATGAGCCTCAACCTCAACCCGGCCTATGTCGGCAGCCACTGGGAGTCGGTGGAAGCCGGCGCCGCCAAGACCGGCCGCAAGCCGAGCCGCAAGGACTGGCGGCTGGTGCGCGAGGTGTTCGTGGCCGATACCGATGAGGAGGCCTGGAAGCTCTCGACCGGCGACATGATGGGCCGGATGATGAGCGAGTACTTCCTGCCGCTGCTCGGTCATTTCGGCTTCAAGGATTATCTGAAACACGCGCCCGATGTGCCCGACAGTGACGTCACCGTCGAATATTGCGCGCGCCGGAATTGGATCGTCGGTTCGCCCGCGACGGTCACCGAGAAGATCGAGAAGATCTACCGGGAGGTCGGTGGCTTCGGCGTCCTCTGCGTATTCGGCTTCGACTACAAGCATAAGCCCGAGGCCTGGCACAACTCGTTGCGGCTGCTGAAGCAGGAGGTGATGCCGCGGCTCAAGCATCTCGGCGCCGAGTTCGAGAAGGCCGCATGACAGCTGCGCGGGGTGCGGGGCTTGCCTCGCCCCCCGCGTCGCATATGTTAAACCAAGTGTTTTTGACGAGGTTTGCGGCATGACGGTCGACGCACAGAGTTTCAAGCAGGCGATGCGCCATTGCGCCGGCGCGGTCGCGCTGGTGACGGTCGGTCGCGAGCCGGGGCAGCGGACAGGCCTCACCGTGACCTCGGCCTGCTCGCTGTCGGATAACCCGCCCTCGGTCCTGGTCTGCGTGAATCGTAATGCCAGCGCACATGAGCGCATCCGCGCCGAGCGGCATTTCGTCATCAACTTCCTGAACGAGGACCACGCGCTGCTGGCGCTGACCTTCTCCGGCCAGAAGGGCGTCAATGGCGATGATCGTTTTGCGTTCGGACGCTGGACCACCGGCGCGACCGGCGCTCCGGTGCTGGAGGATGCCGTCGCGGCGTTCGACTGCGTGCTGAGCCAGGAGCTCGAAACCAAGACCCATTCGATCTTCATCGGCGAGGTCCAGCATGTCCGCGCTGTGACCACGGTCGATCCGCTGATCTATCTCCGCTCGGGCTTCCAGAGCGTGCGCAACATCCACGATCCGATCACGCTCGGCGACGTCGATGCGCGCCGCGTCAGCTGGAACGAGTTTTCGTAGAGCCGCGACAGTCTCTACATCTATTTGAGCCACACCAGCAGCGGGACGGGCGCGCGGCCCTCGCAGGACAGCGTGCCCTCGTAGTTGCGTGTCTTGCGGGCGCTGTAGGTGCAGGGCGCGCCGTCCAGCACCAGCTCGGCCGTCACCTGCGCATCCGCCCCCGAGATTTGCAGCTTGATCTCGCCGGCGCGTTCCTCCGGCCCGTCCTGCGTGCAGATTCCGACATGCTTCATCTTCAGCGGTCCGGAGAATTGCTTGCGCGCGTCCGGTCCGCTTTCGGTGAGATGCCCGGTCAGCTCCCATTCGCCGAGCACGCCGGCCTGGCCGAGGATCTCCATCGCACCGAGCGGCGGCGCGTGGCAGAGGCACAGCGCAACAGCGCCGAGCAGCGCCGCGCCACCGTTGCGCCATGTCATCAGCAGCATCACAGCTTGCTTCCGGTTGTCTGCCGCAATTCGATCAGCTCCGGCCGCGATACATCGGAATCCGCGGTGAGCCGAGCGATCTGCACTGCGCAATCCTGGGTCTTGGCCTGATCGCCGGCCGCCTTGGCACTCTTCATCATCCCCATATAGGCCGCCAGCCGGTTGGGCTCCTTCTTGAGCACGGCCTCATAGGCGGCAAGCGCATCGGCGGCCTTGCCGCGTTCGAGCAGCATCGCGGCGTAGAGCTCGCGCGCCGGCGCCAGCGGTCCCGGGGTGACCGGATGCTTCTCGGTCTTGTCTTCAGCGTCCGCGGCGGCGTTCATCGCGCCGAGCGCCTCATCATATTTGGCTTCGGCGTACAGCATCCAGGCACTCGCGATCTGCTGCTGGATGTCGACGATGTTGGACCAGTAGGCATCCTTTGCGTCTTTCAGCTTGTCGCGCAGCTCGACGAGCCTGGCGATATCGGGCTTGGCGGACGCCGGATCACCGGAGCGCGCGGCGCCGACCGCACGGGCGAAGTAGGTGATGGCATCGGCATAGGCGTATTTGGTCGGATGCACGTCAAGCGCGGCAGCGCCCTTCCAGTCGCCGCGCTCGAACACGTAGCGGGCCTGGCTTGCCGCCACCGCGAAGGGGCCGGCGAACCGGTCCTGCTTGAACTGGAGCTGGCCGAGCTCATCGACCGCCGCCCGCGCCTCCTTGTCCTGCCCGAGCTGCAGATAGGCATAGACCAGGTAGTCCATCGCGTGCGCCTGGTCCTGCTGTTCGCCGTCTGCCTTGGCGATGCGCGCGGATTCCTTGTTGGAGGCGATCGATTCCTTCCAGTAGCCGACGCGCGTGAAGATGTGCGACGGCATGTGCTGGGCATGCGGCGCGTGTTCGGCGATCTTGGCATAGCGCATCGCCGCGGGGAGGCCCTTCTCCGCCAGCGCCGGATAATCGTAGAGATGGATCAGATAATGGGCGATGCCCGGGTGCTCCGGCTGGCGCTGGAAGATCGGTTCCAGCAACGCCGCGCCTTTCAGCTGATTGGCATAGCTCTTATCGGATGGCGACGCCGCGACGTTGAGCGTGATGGCATAGGCGATCTGCGCCTCGTCATCGTCGGCATAATGCGTCGCGACCTGCTCTTCGGCCGCGAGGAAGCGCTGCACCCGGATGCGGTGGTCGACCTTGTCATAGTCGACATACATCGCCGCGATCGCATCGATGTATTCACGTTCGCGCGGCGTGCCGGCATTCAACGCCTGGCCTTTCTTGGCGGCTTCGAGGCCGAGCGGAAGGTTCTCGGGCGGCGGCGGCCCGTGCGGATTGTAGAGATAGCTGAGCGCGATCCCCCAATAAGCGATGGCGCATTGCGGGTCGGCCTCGAGCACCTCCTCGAAGGTGCGGCGCGATGCGCTGTACCAGAACGAATGCTGATACAGCATGCCGCGATCGAACAACTCCTGTGCCTCAGGCTTGCAGGACGTCGCAAAATGGACTTTGCCCAATCGTTGTTCAGTCGAATCCGAGGCGGCAGGCTGCGAAATGGTCGCGGCAACCAGGCCAACGACCACAGCGAGGGGAAACCGTGTCATAGGACCCGCTCCGTGGCGTCGAAAGCGAAAGCCGCACGATATCACTTTTCCTGCACGGCCGAAACACGACAGACATTCTTACGGAGTACCCATGTTCGCGGCGCGGAACCGTTTCTCGACCGAAATATTTCGTCTAGCGGTCCAGCCCGATCTTCAACGCCTTGATCTTCCGGTACAAGGTCGCGCGGCTGAGCTTGAGGGCCTTTGCAGCGTCGTTCACCCGGCCGCCATTGGCACGCAACGCCTCGACGATCGCGGCGCGCTCGGCCGCAGTCTGATCGGCCGTCACGCTGTGCGCGGCGAACGGCGGCAGATCGAGATCGGCCTCGGTGATGAGGCCGCCCTCGGCGGTCGCGCCGGCGAGCCGCAGCACATGACGAAGCTGGCGCATGTTGCCGGGGAACGGGTAGGCCATCAGCTGCGCCCAGGCCTCGGTTGAGATGCGGCAATGCGGCGCTTCCTCGTCGGCGATCTGCGCGATGACATCCTTACGGTCGGCGCGTTCGCGCAGCGCCGGCAGGCGGATCTCCATGCCGCGCAGCCGGTAATACAGGTCGGAGCGGAAGCTGCCGTCCTCGGCCATCCGCGCCAGGTCGCGGTGCGTGGCGCTGATCAGGCGGATGTCGACCGGTACAGGCTTCAATGCGCCGAGTGGCCAGACCTCGCGATTTTCCAGCACGCGCAGCAGCCTTGTCTGCAACGAAAGCGGCATGTCGCCGATCTCGTCGAGGAACAGCGTGCCGCCGCTCGCCTGCACGATCAGGCCCTTCGATCCCTCGCGCCGGGCGCCGGTGAAGGCGCCGGCCTCGTAGCCGAACAGCTCGGCGTCGATCAGGCTTTCCGGCATCGCCGCGCAGTTCAGCGCGACATAGTTGCGGGCCGCGCGGTTGCTTGCGGCATGGATCGCACGCGCGAACACGTCCTTGCCGGCGCCGGTCTCGCCATGCAGCAGGATCGGCAGATCGAGATTGCCGACCGTCTTCAGCCGCTTCACGCCCTTGATCAGCACGGGATCGCGGCCCGCCAGCCGATGCAGGCCGGAAAACTGTCCAGGCGGTTGTTCGCGCGGCGGTGCCGGCAACGGACGCGCTGATCGCGCGCGCACCGGCGGCGCCAAATGGCCGCGGCCCCATGGCGTGCCGTCGGCCCGGCGCAGCGTGACCAGCTCGTCGGCGGCCCGCGTCGCGCGATCGTCGAGTTGAATGAGATGCGACAGGTCGATGCCGTCGTCGATCATCGCATCCGTCAGGCCGAACACGCCGCGCGCGGTGCGGCAGGCGCCGACCACGCGGCGATCGTCGTCATAGGCGAGCATGCCGTGTCCGTCACCGGGCAAGGTCGCGATCCAGGAGGCGCGGTAGCGGCGGCGGAAGAACGACTGCTCGATCCGCCGCGTCGCCTCCGTGGTGACGGCGAGCGCCAGTTCATGCGCGCTGCGGCCGAGATCGCTGCGGCAGGAGGAGATGTTGACGGCACCGGCCAGTCGCCCGGCATAGTCGAACAGCGGCGACACCGCGCAGGTGAACATGTGCCACTGCTCGCGGAAATGCTCGTCGCCATGCACGATGATCGGCCGCTGCTCGGCGAGCGCGGTGCCGAGCCCGTTGGTGCCCTCGAAAGTTTCGGCGAAGTTCGAGCCGGTGTAGATCTTCCACTCCAGGAACATCCGCTCGTAGTCGCCGCCGGGCAGCCGGCTCACCAGCATGGTGGCATTGGGATCGGCGAGGTTGACGCAGTAGCCGCTGTCGTGGAGCACGCGGGCAAGATCCTCGATCTCCGGGATCGCGACCTGAATCAGGTCTTCCATCGGCTCGGCGATGTGCCGGACCTCGGCCTCGGTCAGGGTCTGCGGCGGCCCACGGCGGGCCGGATCGAGGTTGTGATTGACCACGCAGCGCCGCCACGACGCGGCAATCCGCGCCTCGGTGTCGACGCCGGCCAGCTGATGGGCCGCCGATAAAACACGGGCGACGTGATTTGAGGCCGATAGATTGGCCATCCAGAGGTCTCCACCCTGTATTTTCGGCGAAGTCTGGCAGCCCATGGCCGAATGTCAATTGGCCCGCGGGGTCGCGGGGAGGGGACCTTTGGAGGGAGGCAGCTCCTTCCGTCATTCCGGGGCTCGCGGAGCGAGAGCCCGGAATCCATTCATCCTCAGAATCCGCGGCCCGATGGATTCCGGGCTCGTGCTTCGCACGTCCCGGAATGACGAGGCTAACGGTGTTCGGCCGGCCTACTTCGCCCCTACTTCACCTCACCGGCGGTGAGCAACACAAACGAACGCCCGCCCGCCTTGTAGGTGCTTTCGAACGCGAACTGCGCGCCTGGCCGCTCGTCCGGCGCGTTGGTGTCGAGCAGCAGCGACCAGTGCGGGCCGGCCGATGTCACCGGCAGCTTGAAGTCGACCTCGCCCTCATAGCTGTTGAGGATCACAAGCACGGTGTCGTCCTCGCCCTCGCGCGCGATCGCGGTCTTGCGGGCGCGGCCGTCGAGCACGACGCCGAAACATTTGATCCAGCCGGTGGTCCAATCGGACTGCGTCATCTCGACGCCCGAGGTCGAGATCCAGACCACGTCGCGGATCGATAGCTGCGGATCGCGATCGCCGGACAGGAAGCGGCTGCGGCGCAGGATCGGATAGTCGCGCCTGAGCTTGATCATGCGCTTGGTGAAGGCGAGCAACTTCTCGGCATCGTCGGACAGATTCCAGTCGAACCAGGAGATGTCGTTGTCCTGGCAATAGGCGTTGTTGTTGCCGCGCTGGGTGCGGCCGAACTCGTCGCCGCCGAGCAGCATCGGCGTGCCCTGCGAGGCGAGCAGCGTCGCCAGCATGTTGCGCTTCTGGCGTTCGCGTAAAACGCGGATCTCGGGATTGTCGGTCGGGCCCTCGGCACCGCAATTCCAGGAATGGTTATCCGACGAGCCGTCATTGTTGTTCTCGCCGTTGGCCTCGTTGTGCTTAAAATTGTAGCTCGCCCAGTCGTTCAGCGTGAAGCCGTCATGGGCGGTAATGAAGTTGACGCTGGCCCAGGTGCGGCGGCCCTCGCGGTTGAACACGTCGTGCGAGCCGAGCAGCCGCGGCGCCAGGCTGCCCGGCGCCGCCTCGCCGCGCCAGAAATCGCGCACCGTGTTGCGATACTTGTCGTTCCACTCCGCCCATCCCGGCGGAAAGCCGCCGACCTGGTAGCCGCCGGGGCCGCAATCCCAGGGCTCGGCGATCAGCTTGACGGTCGCGAGCAGCGGGTCCTGATTCATCGCCTTCAGGAAGCCGGACTGCTCGTCGAAGCCGTAGACTTCGCGCGCCAGGATGGTGCCGAGGTCGAAGCGGAAACCGTCGACATGCATGTGGCCGGCCCAGTAGCGCAGGCTGTCCATCACCAGCTGGATCACCCGCGGATGCGACAGGTTCACCGTGTTGCCGGTGCCGGTGTCGTTGATGTAGTAGCGGCGCTTGTCGGGCAGCAGGCGATAATAGCTCGCATTGTCGATGCCCTTGAACGACAGAGTCGGACCGCGTTCATTGCCTTCGGCGGTGTGGTTGTAGACGACATCGAGAATCACCTCGAGCCCTGCGCCATGCAGCCGCGCCACCATCTCCTTGAATTCGCGCAGGCTGTTGGCGACGTCGGCGGCATAGCGCGGATCCGGCGCGAAGAAGCCGATCGTGTTGTAGCCCCAGTAATTGGTGAGGTGCTTCTCCAGCAGATTGCTGTCGTTGACGAAGGAATGCACCGGCAACAGCTCGACCGAGGTGATGCCGAGCGCCTTCAGGTAGTCGATCGCCGCGTTCGAGCCGAAGCCCGCGTAAGTGCCGCGCAGGTGCTCGTCGATGCCGGGGTGTTGTTTGGTAAAGCCCTTGACGTGGGTCTCGTAGACGATGGTCTCGTCCCAATGGGCTTCCTGCCGTTGCGGCTCCTGCGCCCAGTCGAAATTGGGATCGCACACCACGCATTTCGGCATGAACGGCGCGCTGTCGCGCTCGTCGAACGTCAGGTCGTCGCCGGTCTCCATCTTGTAGCCGAACAGCGCCGGATCCCAGGTGAGGTGGCCTGCATGGGCGCGGGCATAGGGATCGAGCAGCAGCTTGTTCGGATTGAAGCGGTGGCCGCCGTCCGGCTGGTAGGGACCGTAGACGCGATAGCCGTAGAACGTGGCGGGCTGCACGCCATTGATGAAGCCGTGAAACACCTGATCGGTATATTCCGGCAGCTCGAAACGGTGCGTCTCGCGCTCGCCGTCGAACAGGCAGACCTCGACCTTGGTGGCGTTGGCGGAAAACACCGCAAAATTGGTGCCGTGGCCGCTCCAATGAGCGCCCAGCGGATAGGGCAGCCCTTCCTCGATCACATAGTCGGACATCGGTCCCCCAAGCCTGGAATTGGCAAATCAACCAGCAACAAACGCCGCCGCACGGAAAACGTTGCATAGGGTCAATTTAACGGCACGGGTTCATGTTCGTATGACACTGATCTCTCCATCGTCATTCCGGGGCTCGCGAAGCGAGAGCCCGGAATCCATTCCACCTCTTGTTATGCGGCCCAATGGATTCCGGGTTCGTGCTTCGCACGCCCCGGAATGACGAGGAGAAAATGTGCAAACCATCCTCGGCTGAGCAGGAGCGCCTCTAGTTCTCCGTCAGCATCGCAAACCGCCGTCGGTCGATCCGCTCGCGCGCCGATTGTCCCGCGGCCGCGCAAAGATCGGGCGCATAGAGCTGGCAGTTTCCGCGTGCTTCGATTGCCTTGTCGATCAGATCCAGCAGCCGCACAGGCGCGATATCGGGCGGTGCGGCAATGCGGCCGGTGACGACGTGCTTCTCCATCGTCGCGTGATCGGCGTGATCGATGTCGGGCTTGCGCCAGCAATTGGCGCACATGATCTTGAAGCTCTCGGAATGCGAATAGACGACGGCGTCCCCGTCCAATTCCTCGCTGATGCCGGCCAATTGCCGCGCCGTCTCCTGGGTGCCCGCGAAATCGAAGAACTGGTAGTTCCGGCGCAGCAGCGTTGCCAGGTGGGGGAAGACCGGGATCTGCTCGTCACCATAGGTGTGATGCGTGATCGGCGCGCCGTCGATCAGGATGACATCGCCATAGTCGACGCCGAGGTCGCCGTACAGCACGCTGCGGATGATGCCGTGGCACGGACTGAGCCGTTCGATCCATATCGTTTCCTCCTCGCCGGGATCGTCGAAGTCCGCGGTCCGCTCGGCAAGCGGCCGCTCGGCGAGCCTCACCTTGCAGGCCGGATATCCGCCTTCCGGCAATCCGAACCGTCCAGGCTCGATTTTGTGGCCCATCCGCTTCCAGACGTCCAAGGCGGTCCCGGTAACTGCCGACGCAGTCGCTCAACCTTCTCATCATCCTGAGGCAAGTATATTGTCTGCATGGCTTGGACATAGAGCCGCTGCTCGCTCAACCCGGTTTGGCGCGCAATATCAGATACACAAGAATGTTCGAGAGAAAATAAAATTGGCTCGAAGAGAGGCGTTAACACACCTTCCGGATCAATCTCGGATAGTTCTTTGCGCATCTCATCGCGTCCGCGGGTGGACCATATAGTAGGTAGAATTCTCTCTACATCAGATAGGAAGCCAGCTTTGCGTTTGGCGAAGTAATGCATGGCCTGTTTGTGACCAGGCGTGCCTTGCACGCTCTTCTTAATCTCGGCGTAATCAATAAGACGGAAGAATCGTTGATCAATGGAGAATGCCTCTACAGCATCAGATAGGACTGCGCGGTAGTTAGCGATTTGTTCCAATGAAACCGTGTCAAAACAGGGGTAGCGCCCAGCATCACGACATGCAAGGATTCGCACTGGTACGATTGGGGCGTCTTTAAACGCGAACCAACTACGTATTGGAATGGACGATGCCGCAAGCTCGACCAGTAGACGAACAAAAGTGGGCTTATCGTTTACTTGAAGCCTCGGAGGATTGGCTGCGCCCTTCCTTAGGAGCTTTCGAGTCGCCGCGCATTCCGTTGGGTTTTTGATGCGCTTCTCACATTCCTGTATAGCTGCTTCAAAAAGATGCTTTATGCCGCATTTCTCGTCCGTCGCAGTGGGTTGAGCGCATTCTCGGGCGCCATCTCCGACCCGTTTGGCAACGTCTTCGATCAGCGTGGCCATTTTTTTCTGCGCGACGTGGCACGCACGTGACAAACTGTAGAGCGATATCAGCGTATAAAACTCGCCCATGTCGGGAAGCGTTCCACGATTCTTCAAAGGCGTAGATGTGCGAAATGGGAGGAGCAGGATCGCGAACTCGACCTCGCCACTTTGTTTAATTGCATGAGAGATTTGGCAGGATCGCTCATATCGGCCCGCCTCACTGATGAAGCCTTTTCGGATTGATTTTTCGGTCATGACTTCGCAAATCAGCGCCGCGGGGCCAATCTCTCCCAGGCGGTCGTTCCGCAGGACGCGATTCACTGCCTTTGACGAAAGATTGGTTACCAGTCGGTCTCCGAAATCTTGCAATGACCTTATTATTGAGCGCTCGAACATCTTGGCATCAATCTTGAGAGATTCAGCATTAGAGTCGCCCCTACGGGCGAGGGCGTCAATTCGCGTCAAGCGCTCAAACGTGCTGCCAAGCGCATCAGTATTGTATTCGATTTTCCGGGACATCCTGGCGTCTGTACCTAGTGGAGCTTCTTCCATACTCTGTCGTCATCATTGCCAATCTGAAAACCCAGCGCGATATCTTCGCCTTTATTTAGGATTCCACAATCGAACAAGGCTCCGTTCCGCCCTGGGCTCCCCCGATCGAGATGGAGTTAAAAGGCGCCCAAGCCCGTATCTACGATGCAGCGACCGGACACCAATAGAGAACAGTCGCTACTGAAATGACCTCAGATCCCATCTCGGCGGCGCTCCAATAGTGAGAGCCCGCGTGTTAGATAAGTTGCCGCCGATCCGTTCCGGGACTTCGCAACACGATACCAGATCTCCTCCCTGGCTGGTAAAAACTGGAGCTTCCCTTGAGCGTTGCGCGCAAGTCGCAAGCTTCCCGTCGCGCTTAGCCTGTTCCAGAGCCCTGCGCTCCATCTTCGGTTCGTTCCATCGGACGCCTGTAATTCTGCCTCGGCGAAAGGACTCGAAGGCGACTCGGAAGGTCAGAGCAGGACCCGCGGCGGCCCGCGGCTCCAATTCTGGTGCGGTCGACCATCGCTGAAGAGTTTCGAGCTGCTCCAGTCCGACAAGCGCGAGAACGTCACTGTCCTTCAAAATTGAGATGTCGCGAATGCAACGCCCCCAAGTTGGGTGTCTAAGTCTTGTGATTCCAGCCAGCGGCTGATTGCGTCTAATGGAGACTTGGCCTCAGCACTCCTTCTCGCAGTCGTGGTTGGAGTCCTCGCGGCTGGCACAAGGGGGTGAATGCGATTTGGCCCCGAGAACGCTCCGTTGGTCAACTACAAGAACCTGCAGGTGACGGAACCGACTTGATCCAGGATGTCGTCCGACTAGTCGTGCGAATCCTAAGTTCGCCAGTTATGACCGCCCTGCGTGGGTGATCGCTCATGAGCGATAACCTGCGCGCGTAGTCGCGCCGGCCACGGTCGCTGGATAGAGCGCCACCACGGGATCGCGCAAATGGCGGTGCCATCTGCGACTGCGCAGCCGATCTTCTCGATAATCGGCGCCATTGCCGTCAGCATCACAGCGTTCGTCCGCTTCACGGCGATGACAACGCCGGAGTCAACCGAAGCAGGGCAGGGCGTGTGGCTGACAGCCCCCAAAGGGGCGGTCGTAGGGCCAGATTAGGGGCTAGGCTTCGCGATATGCGTCTCACGCCACGGCTGCGGTGGGGCTGATGAGCACGGTGAAGCTCGGATCGCACGCAAAGGTCCATCTTGATGCGCCCGTCGGTGCAATGGCAGGCGCCACGGCGAAACTCGGCACAACGCGGCCAACAAGTCCGGGACGACGGGCGCCTTGGCGAGCAGTCATTGTGGTGACCATTTCCGTCCTTCTCGAATAGAGAGTTTCACTCGCCGTGGAATCTCTCGCCGGTAGCCGAAGGCATCGCGACCGTCGCCATGTTCCCCTTGATGTTTGCTTTTTCGCACCGAACGGCCTCTCCGATCGGTGGATCTGGCCGAAGGGCGGCTAAAGCCTCGACCGCCTATGGCGCAATGGCGCCGATCGACTTTCTTCCCTTGCCGGCTGCGCCGTCATTCCTCGCGAAACAACAAAGTCGCCCGGCTGCCATCCTTCGCTGGCGCTTCGGCCCCTTCGGTGTGCGCCGTCGATCGCCTCCGGCCTGTCGATCACCATCGAGGCCGCAAGGTGCGGGCTCGGAAACCGAGATCAAGGAGAACTACCATGGCGACCATCGGCACCTTCAAGAAGACCGGCAACAACGAGCTCACCGGCGAGATCGTCACCCTCTCGCTCCAGGCCAGGAACGTCCGGATCGTCCCCGAAACCAACCGCTCCGGCGACAACGCACCGAGCCACCGCGTCTATGTCGGCCGAGTCGAGATCGGGGCCGGCTGGTCCAAGCGCTCCAACGAGGGCCGCGATTATCTGGGTCTCAAGCTCGACGATCCGAGCTTCACTGCTCCGATCTTCGCCAACCTCTTCGCCGACGAGGAAGGCGAGGGCTTCAGCCTGATCTGGTCCCGCCCCAGCCGTCGCAGCGGCGACTGACCCGAGCCACAATGCCTCGCCCGGCCTGGCCCGGGCGGGGCATTACCTTGCGCGGGAGCCGGCCGCGAACTTGCGGCAGCGTCGCACCACGACCATGCGAGCTTCGCAGGACGGACGCACCGATTCCCTCAAGGAGCTTTAGTCGCAAGTAACCGAGGGCGCGTCGTCGTGCTTGAGGTGTCGCTTTCGGACATTGTAACTCACCAGCCAGATGACGCCGACCGCGATTGGCACGAAGGCTGCGGTCAGGAACGAGGGCTCTACTCGCAGTCCGACATCATGCGCGCCCTTGGCAAGATAGCTAAACAGGCTGACCACATAATATCCTATCGCCCCGACCGACAATCCTTCGACCGTGCACTGCAGCCGAAGTTGCTGTCTCGCGCGCTCGTTGATGGCCTGCAACAGGTCACGGTTCTGTCGTTCGATTTCGACGTCGACCCGAGTTCGCAACAGATCGGCGGCACGCGCGAGCTTGACCGACAGAGTCGCCTGGCGATCCTCCACAGTCGCGCAGGTTCGCATCGCCGGCGCCATGCGGCGTGCCAGAAACGACGACCAGGTTGGATAGCCCGAGACATCGTTGCCTTCAATGATGGACAGTCGCGATTGGACCAGCTCGTTATAGGCCCTGCTGGCGCCGAAGCGAAACAGGCTGCCGGTCGCGCCTCTCTCGAAGGATGCGGCCAGCGCCGTCAGCTCGGCAAGCAGATGGTTGTTGAACTGCAGCCCCTCACCGCTTTGCATCTTCTCGAGCGCCTCAACAAGACGGCGGTCGATGCGATCAACAGATGGTGCAAGCTCAAGGGCCGCCGACAGGCCAAGCAGCGCCAATGGACGGTAGGTCTCGATTTCCAGGAGCCGTTGCACCAGCGCTCCGAGATCGTGCGACGTCAACCCGAGGTCGCTGACGAGGATTTTTGTGAAGCCTTTTTCGTCTACGCGGAAGTCTGAGGCGGCAACGCCTAAGCCGCTCTTTGTGGCAACCATGGCCAGGCTGTTCTTGTCAAAAATCTGTTCGGCCCGCTTGATCGGCGAGGTGTCCTGCTCCACTTCTAGCCTGATTGCGACCAGCAACTGTCCGGTCTGACGCAACGCGCGGATCAGCGATCGGACGGTACCCTCAACTTTGTCAAATTGGTCTGCGGCAGAACAATTCACGTTAGTCCAGATCCAGGTGAATGTTGTAAATTCCGAATGCTGCTCCCAGCGTAGCGTAGCGGGCCCGATGACAATCTGATGAAGTTTCGCCGATTGCTCAGGCGGCGGAAGATTGCGCTCGAGACAAAAATCGATAAAACGGCAACGATCGCTTGTGGCTGCCTCGCCCTGTGCAAGAAAAGCGAAGTGGATCACGCTGAGGGCGAAACAAGGCGCGTGAAAGGGCGCGCGTGCACTTCGCCGAGCACGGCGTCGCGTTGCGGATGTGGCGTGAAGGTTCGCAGATCCAGTTCATCGATCATGTATTGACGCCTCGCTTCAGAGCGAGCAAGCAGCCGTCAGCCTTAACGCGGTAGGCAATGGCGGTGCTGAAAAACGGTTTCGCCAGCAAGCCGTTTCGCGACCTTGGCCGTGGCGCGCGCACCTTCCGACGAATGCCCAGATTTACGTGGACATGGTTGTCTGTCTCCAAATCCCACCGACATCGCCCGCCACCGAAGGCTGCCGCGCGCAAGTGAAGATACGTCGGCCCTTTCTGAAAGCAGGTTTCCGGTGGCATGACCGATGCCGCGCGAGACCGTGGCAAGCAGGAGCGTCTTTCGTTCGCCCACCGTGGCGAAGGCAGGCGGCCTCCGGTGTGGCGACCGCATTATCGATTGACAGTTTGAGGCCCAAACGCGACTCCCATCTTGATGCCGCCCCAAAACTTCTTGGCGCGGAGAGGCGGTGCAGGATTTGGGCCAGCACTGTAGAAGGGACACGTCCACGTCTTTTTGGACGCAATGTGGCTTTCGAAAACAGTCGGAGACGGGTTTCAGACATGGAGCGCGCTTGTAATCTGACAGAATGCGCACGTGCGCAGGCCACAGGGAATTGCCTGTTTCGGCACGGTGATCGCTCGCTTGGCGGCCCCATTATCTGAGGCGCCATGCTGTGGTTGGATTTGTCCATGCAGAGGAGGCCGGCGCGTGACCGCGCCCGAAGCCGCCGGGTAAAGCTTGGCGATGGGCTGATAACGTCACGTCGAGTGAGGTTGATCACGCAGCCGGAGCGCTCGTCGTCCTCGTCTTTGAGGTGACGCTCAGGCAGTGCAAGCGTCGCGGCTCGACAGATTGTCGCAGTGAGGCAGATACGTGGCAATGTCGTGAGCGATCGACCAAATAGCGGCGGATCACAATACGGCCGACAACTCGACTCGTCGGGCGTATTGCTCGAGTGTGGTCACGGAGGCTTAGATCCGTCGTCGGCACGCGGCCGAGAGCCAATCTCCGTCGAACTCGCTGGCCGGTCTTTGCGGGACGCCAGGATCGCCATGTTCTCTTGATTTCAGCTCTGTTCGGATCGAGCGCATCAACGGCCTCTTCGATGGATTGATCTGCCCGAAGGACGGCTGACGCCTCGACCGCCTAAGGCGCAACAGCGGCGTCACAGCTTTCTTCCCCTGCCGGCTGCGCCGTCATTCCTCGCGCGAGCCAAGAAAGTTGCTCCTTTGCTGTCAGGCCCCTTCGGGGTGCGCCGTCGATCGCCTCCGGCCTGTCGATCACCATCGAGGCCGCAAGGTGCGGGCTCGGAAAACAGAGATCAAGGAGAACTACCATGGCGACCATCGGCACCTTCAAGAAGACCGGCAACAACGAGCTCACCGGCGAGATCGTCACCCTCTCGCTCCAGGCCAGGAACGTCCGGATCGTCCCCGAAACCAACCGCTCCGGCGACAACGCACCGAGCCACCGCGTCTATGTCGGCCGAGTCGAGATCGGGGCCGGCTGGTCCAAGCGCTCCAACGAGGGCCGCGATTATCTGGGTCTCAAGCTCGACGATCCGAGCTTCACTGCTCCGATCTTCGCCAACCTCTTCGCCGACGAGGAAGGCGAGGGCTTCAGCCTGATCTGGTCCCGCCCCAGCCGTCGCAGCGGCGACTGACCCGAGCCACAATGCCTCGCCCGGCCTGGTCCGGGCGGGGCATCACCGCGCTCGAGAATCGCGAAGGCACCTCGTCGGCCGTGCCGCAGCAAGCAGAGGGCGTAACAGATGGCGGTTAGCGCCCGCGTGCCGGTTTGATCGGCCGTCTTTGATGGGCCTCCGCCACGCTATCGACGATGTCATCCCAGTCGGGACAGATTGCGATGAGGCGGTCTATCACCGTAGGGTCTCGGTCGATCTGGCCGAGCGCCTGAGCGCGCCATTGGTCGTTGAAGCTTATGCTCATCAGCCCCAGGCATTCGACGACCGAACTGTGGGGCGGCAAATGCTCCAACGTCGCCGTCATGATGCCGGTCCATTCTTGTATCAGACGCCAGCGGTCCGACTCGGCGTTGGTGTCCAACTTTTCTTGGAGCAGATCAACTAGTGCGCGGAAGCGAATTGGCCAAGGTTGGGGCCTGAGTTCCGCAACGTAGGCATCCACCACTTCGCGGATGTCGTCTGGCAAGTGCTCGTATAGCGTCGTCATAGCGCAGGCTCCGCTCTGCCAACCGTTACCCTTCGGTCCTTCGAACAGAGCAACAACCGTCGGGCCAGAGCAGATCTACGCCCAAAGCCGATCATCTACCACGTTTAGGTGATTTCCAGCGCGCCGGTGCCGCGGCCTGGCATAAACGTACCTGTCATCGACCGTGAGTAGAATGAACCGTCGTCCGCTTAATCAGGTCGGTTGCTTCGACGCCCAGCGCCTTCGCGATCCGACCCAGCACCGTCACGCTGGCCGACACGTCTGCGCGTTCGATTGAGCCGATGTAACGGACGCTTAGTCCGGCGCTATCGGCCAATTCTTCCTGCGACATCTTCTTCACATGACGGATCCGACGCAGATTGATCGCCATGATCTCCTTGAGATCCATAGCGACAAGGGAACTCACATCGGAACGATCGTTCCAGGAACGATCGTTCCGATTCGTACAGCGCGATGTTATTCATAGGCTCTGTCCGGGGCCTGTTAGCCGTTTCCGGGGACCACCGCGATGCGGTCTCCGCATCGCGCAGCTAATCGTGTGACATTTCGCGGCTTGCCAAGTTCCACGGCAAGTGAATGTCTAAGGTTGTTTCGATCCTGAGGGGGACGATCGCAATGACCGAAGCGCCATTCCAGGAACAGCCGCCACAGACCGACCGTGTAAACGCCTACGACGAGCAACATCTCGCGATCTATGTTCAATTATTAATGGCTGAAGAAGAGGGCGCCGACTGGCGTGAGGTCGTGCAGGTGATCTTCGGTCTCGATCCTGCCCGAGAACCCGAGCGTGCCAAAATCGTCCACGAGAGCCATCTCGCGCGCGCCCGATGGATGACGGAAGCCGGATATCGGCATCTGTTGGACCCGCGAATGCAGTGACCGGGAGGCGACCGTCACACAAATTGTGGTCGTCGGTGATGCAACCTATGGGTCTAGTTTGCCGGACCGTCTTTCCTGATCGTGGTGTGTCCCTCCTTCGGGAGGACAGAACAAGAAAACGCAGGAGGACACACCATGCCCACACAGTATTGGCGCTCGCCGGAGACGATTGAGCGCCTGAAGCGGCTCGAGCGCCCGGGCTTCGCGCTTGAGTTCCTGCGCCGCAACGCTGAGTACCGCCGCGATTTCGCCCGCACACAGCGCCAGATCGCGCGCGACGGCGTTGATCCAGAGACCGTCCGTTCCAGCCTCGCACGTCGTTGGGGGTTGCGATTTCGCTCATGACCCAGCTTCCCCGGTTGGGCCCGAACCAACCATATGGCTGCCCGAGGCATCACCTGGAACCGTAATCCTCGAACCCGCGCCATCGGGCTTCAAAACCATCCATTCGATCGATCGCAATGCATTCGGACTGCCGCTCGTCGAGCGGACGGATGCTGACGGTCGCGAGCTGGTGATTGCGGACGGATCGGGTGAGCTTCATGTTCGTTTGCAAGACGAACAGGCCGCGCGACGTCCTGCCGTGCTTCTGCCGCTTGACAGCATGGCCGAGCTGCGGCTCGACGTCGCGCTATACTTCGTGCGCCATCTTGGTGACCACCGTCTGGGCCTTCTTCCAGCGGCTCTGCGGCTGACGCCCTTCAAGAAGCGGCGATTGATTCAGCTGCTTCACGCCTTCGACGTTCATGAATCTGGGGGCAGCCCCCGAGACGTGGCAGCAGAGGTGCTCGCTTCCGACCACGCCCAGCGTCGTTCGGTTGAGTGGAAAGATTCGCATGCCCGCCGTGCGGCGAACCGCCTCATCCATGATTCGACCGCCTTGGTCGAGCGGGGCTACCTGAAACTCCTGCGCGGCCTCTGACAGGCCCCTCGATCCCTCCACGCAATCCGCCGTGATGACGCTCACCCGCGCTCCGCTGGTAACGCCTCGGTTCGCCTGGTTACGCCCGTAGGGGGGACACGCATCTGCAAATATTTTCGTCCACCCCCAACGCCTGAACTCTCCGCCACTCTGGCCCCGACAAGCCGCGACTTGGCCGCGGCGCTTCGAGGCAAGACGGAGATCTCCCATGCTCGACCGGACCGCGCAGCTCACCACGCGCTACGTGCGCACCCCTGAGGCGGCGCGCCTCCTTGGCCTCTCGCCGCGCACCCTTGAGAAATACCGCTGCCATGGCAACGGCCCGACGTTCCGCAAGCTCGGAGGCCGCGTTGTCTACGCCGTTGGCGATCTAGAAGCCTGGGCAGATCAGGCTGCTTGCAGCTCGACCTCGGATCCTCGCTACGTCGAGGCCCGCGCAGCCGGCCACGCGCATCGCTAAGGCAACGCTCGCCATGCTGACGCGACGCCTCATCACGCCCAGCGAGCGAAGCAAGCTCGATCCGTTCGTTGTCGCCACTGGTGACGCCAGCCCGCGCGATCAGCGCGACCTGATGGAGCGGCCATTCTTCTCGCTTGCCAAGGCGAGGCGTACCCGGCCGATCCTCTACCAGGCCGGCGATGTACGCGTCGAAGTCCATGCAGTCCCTGAGCACGGTATGGCGACCATTTGGGACGCCGACGTGCTGATTTGGGCGGCGAGCCAGATTGTCGAGGCCGAGAACCTTGGTCTGAAGACCTCGCGCTTCCTGCGCTTCACGCCCTACCAGCTTCTGATCGCGGTCGGCCGACAGACCGGGGCGCGAGACTACAAGCTCTTGAAGGGGGCACTGGCCCGTCTGCAGGCAACCGTCATCCGCACCACCATCCGGCAGGGCGAGCATTGGCGACGCCACCAATTCTCCTGGATCAATGAATGGGAGGAATGCGCAAGGCGCGACGGTCGCGTGGAAGGCATGGAATTTGTCCTCCCCGACTGGTTCTACCGCGGCGTCATCGATCGCTCCCTCGTCCTTGCAATCGATCCGGCCTACTTCCGCCTGACCGGCGGGATCGAGCGCTGGCTCTACCGCGTCGCGCGCAAGCATGCCGGACGACAGCCACGAGGATGGCTGTTTGAGATCGCGCACCTCCACAAGAAATCCGGCAGCCTGGTGCGAGCCTCCGATTTCGCGCGGCAGATCCGGCTTATCGCAGCACGCCAACCACTCCCCGGCTACAGCTTGTACGTCGAACGCGAGGGCCGCCGTGAGCTGCTGCGCATTCTGCCGGCGAAGTTGTCCACCGCCCCTGTGGATGGCGCTGTGGACGAGCTCGGGACTTCGCACGCAATCCTTGTCGGGACTTCGCACGCAGCCCCATCGGGACTTCGCACGCATACATTAGAATCTAACTTAGAGTCTAACCTGGAATCTAACTGTTGTAGTGGGCTCGTGCGTCATGCGGATAACGCCGACGCGAGCGCTGAGCCGTCGTCAAATACGCCCCCAAGCCAACAATCGCTGCCGCTTCTCGATCACAAGACGGGAAGCAAGCGATGATTGTCGCACTGCTCAACCAGAAAGGCGGAGTCGGCAAGACGACGCTCGCGCTACACCTCGCCGGCGAATGGGCGCTCCGCGGAAAGCGTGTAACGCTGCTCGATGCCGACCCCCAAGGCTCGGCATTGGACTGGTCGCAGCAGCGGGCGCGGGAGAACGTCTCGCCGCTATTCGGCGTCATTGGCCTCGCGCGGGATACACTCCATCGCGAGGCGCCTGAGATCGCGCGCACTGCCGATCATGTCGTCATTGACGGGCCGCCGCGCGTCGCCCGATTGATACGATCGGCGCTGCTGGCCGCTGACCTGGTGCTGATTCCTGTGCAGCCGTCGCCATTCGACGGCTGGGCGTCGGCGGAGATGCTGGCTTTGCTGCGCGAGGCTCGCATCTACCATCCGAAGCTCGCCGCTCGCTTCGTGCTCAATCGCTGCGATACGCGCACAGGCATCGCCCGCGCGACAGCGGAGACGCTCGCCGATCACGATCCGCCAGTGCTCGCCACCACGATCGGACAGCGTGTCGTCTTCGCCGACGCCGCGCAGTCGGGTCGGCTCGTCTTCGAGTTTGCGGAGCAGAGCACCGCATCCGGCGAGATAACCGCGCTCGGCGCCGAAGTCGCGAGGCTCGCGCCATGAGCGGGCGCTCCTCCAAGCGCGGCTTCGCGTCGCGACCTGGCGATGCCGAAGGCTGGGTCAAGGCCAGCGATGCGTCGCGGCGTCGCACAGATAACACAGCAGCATTGACCCGCGCGCCTGACAATCGACGTCTCGCCGGCGCTGCGCGGCCGCATCAAGGTCGCCGCATTCCAACGCGGCGTCACCGTCGCCGACATGCTGCGCGAATTGCTGGCGCGAGAATTCCCACTGAGACCGGAGAGCCGTCATGAACGACAATGAGGCCTTGCCGCCGCGCGCCGTGCCGCCCTCGCATCGGCGGAGCGTTGCGCTCACCCATGTCGAGCTGACCTGGATCGAGAAGAGGATCGAGCATTGGCTGCGCTTCGGCCGTCGCACGGAGGAAAAGATTCTCGATCGCCGCCGCAGTGTTTCAAGTTTTGCGCCTGGCAGCATCTTCGGCTTCGTTTGCTGGGCATCGAACGACTATGGCACCGTGGTCTCGCGGATGGACATCGTGCGCGCCGTGGAGGCGGGCCAGCGCTATCAGACGCTGCCATTCGTCCGGCCCGGCGGAGAGATCCTGCTGCGCGTCGATAGCTGGCCGAAGGTCGAGCTCGTGTTGCAGGCGATCGATGCCATCGAGGCGCTCGCCATCAATCCGGCCGATGCCGCGCCCGATTACTGGCGGCATCTCCACAACCGTCTCGCCGCCGACCACGTGCCGCGCGCCTACACGCGCGAGCAGCATGTCGCGTGGCTCAAGCGCCGGAGCGTCACGCCATGACCCGATTTGGCTATGTCGTGGTGACGTATATTGCCGTGCTCGCTGCCGGTGGCTTGGTGTTTTTTCATCCCGCGCCGAGGCTGGTTTGGAACGCCACCGCAAGCACGCCGACAGGGCTCTACACGCTGCATCCGGCAGGACGGCTGCATGCCCTCGAGCTGGTCCTGGTGCAGCTCCCGGAGCCGATCGCGAACTTCCTCGCCGATGGCGGCTTTCTGCCGAAAGGAGTGCCGTTGCTCAAGCATGTGATGGCGCTGCCGGGACAGACCGTGTGCCGGTCCGGCGATGCCATCACGGTCGACGCGGTCGATGTCGGTACCGCACACGATCACGACCATCTCGGCCGACCGCTGCCGCATTGGAGCGGTTGCACCACTCTTCAGCCGGGTGAGGTCTTCCTCATGAACCCGACCGTCCCGGACAGCCTGGACGGCCGCTATTTCGGCTCACTGCCCGTCAGTTCGATCGTCGCACGCGCGATCCCGCTTTGGACCAATGAGGCCGCCGACGGCCGCTTCGTCTGGCGCGCCGCCACCCACTAGCTCGCTTCTCAACCCGCCAAGTAAGGAGGTTTCCCATGGCGCAAATCGGCCAGTTCACCCGCGATAAGTCCGGCTTCACCGGGCGCGTTGAAACGCTTTTCTTCGAGCGGATTCTCACCCTCGTCCCGGCCGAATCCTCGGAAGCCGAGAACGCGCCGGACTACCGCATCCGCCTCGGCGATGCTGACGGTCCGGAGATCGGCGCAGGCTGGAAACGCACCGGCGAGAAGGCTGGCGAGTACGTTTCGCTCATCATCGACGACCCGGCGCTGCCGCGGCCGATCCGCGCCAATCTCTTCCAGTCAGGCGACGACAAATCGGCCTGGACGCTGAACTGGAATCGGCCGCCCCAGCGCGCCGAGCGGGATTGATGGCATGCAGGGTCCCGTCACGCATGCTGCCGACAAGGCGCATCTAAGCTCGATCCCTTTGTTCGCGGCAAAGCCGTCTCATCCCTCCATTCCGCGCAACCGTCAGCCGGCCGCCGCGCACAGCGGTGGTGAAGCCGGTGGTCCGCGCGCACCGCTGCTAGGCAGCACGACGGCTTACCGTGATGGCGGAGCCACGGCGGGCCTTGCCGTTCTCCTCCTTACCGGCCTGCTGGTGATTGGCGGTTCAATGCCGGCGGCGTCAGCAGAGAAAGCGCCGGCGCGCGGTCAACCTACGAACGATCGCTATGCCACTCATGTGACGGAAGCCGCGCGGCGCTTCGGCGTTCCGGCAGCATGGATACACGCCGTCATGCGCATCGAGAGCCATGGCGAGCGGCGCGCGGTGTCACCCAAGGGCGCGCTCGGCCTGATGCAACTGATGCCCAAGACCTGGGCGGACATGCGCGTTCGCTACGGTCTCGGGCGCGATCCCTTCGATCCCCGTGACAACATCCTCGCTGGTGCCGCCTTCCTTCGCGAGCTCCTCGACCGCTACGGCTCGCCGGGCTTCCTTGCGGCCTACAATGCAGGGCCCGGCCGCTACGAGGCGTTTCGCGATAGACATCGTCCACTGCCGGCCGAGACCGTCGCCTACGTCGCGGCCATCGTCCCTTTTGTCGATGCGGAGAGGGCACCAGGACCTCTTCTCCTCGCGGCCTCTTCTCGTTCATCCTGGACGCGGGCGCCGCTCTTTTTCGACCACGCTGACGAGCGGTCGGCTGCCGCGCGAGCGACAGTCGATCGACCGGCGCACGACAAGTCGGCAGCAGTTCCCGTGCATGATCTCTCTGCGATTGCGCCGCAATCAGAAGGCCTGTTCGTCGCGCTCTCGACAACGGGACCATCGCAATGACGGCACGGCATCATCAACATCAGCGTCGAGTTCGACGCTCGCCTGCAGGCACCCATGTTGCGGAGATCTGGATATCCGCTGTGCGATGGCGGCTTGCTATCGCGATCGGTTGCGAATTCGTGCTCAGGCGTGCCTTAGCGCATCCCTGCGAGGGAGAAAGAGCAGGCGAGGGAGATGAGCAGGCAACGACCGAACGAGGGCGAGATAAAAGGCCGCAATGTGCGGCTCGATCGGTCGGTTGTTGTTGCTTGGCTTTTTCGCTGATCCAGCAACGTGCGCATCTAGCACGCAATGTGCGCTCCACCATCAACTCATTGCACGGATTCTCACTTTCGCACATTGCCGAGGCTGGCCATGGCTGAGGAGAAGGAATTTCGGCCGCGGCCTGGCCGCATCCGCTCCCCAAGGAGCCAGCGGGCCAAGCCTTTCATCGCCCAGGCGCTTGCCGCCACTCGGCGCGCCGGCGGCGTCGTTTCGCGAGCAGGCCGTCTCGCCAACCATCGTCATTCGCGCTTTGGTCGCGGCCGGGTTGCCAGCGAGCGGGCGAACCGTCTGCTCACCGGCCGCTCGCGTCTGGTGACGGTCAAGACCCGCGTCGTCCGTCATAGGACGAGATCAGCCCCGCTCGCCGCGCATCTCGACTATCTCCGGCGCGAGGGCGTCACCCGGGACGGGGAGAAGGCCCGTCTGTTCGGCCCCGATACCGACGATGCCGATCCTAAGGCGTTCGGTGAGCGCTGCCAGAATGACCGGCACCATTTCCGGTTCATCGTCTCGCCGGAGGATGCGGCCGATATGGCCGACCTCAAGGGCTTTGCGCGCGAACTGGTCGGCCAGATGGAGAAGGATCTCGGCACCAAACTCGATTGGGTCGCAGTCGATCACTGGAATACCCAGCACCCTCACGTCCACATTCTCGTGCGCGGTATCGCCGAGGATGGCCAGGATCTCGTGATCTCCCGCGACTATATCAAGGAAGGAATGCGTGCCCGCGCGCAGGACCTGGTCACACAGGAGCTCGGACTTCGCTCCGATCTCGACATTCGTCGCTCGCTCGAGAGCCAGGTCGAAGCCGAGCGCTGGACACAGCTCGATCGGCAGCTCGTTCGCGATGCGGGTCGCCACGGCGTCATCGACCTTGCACCCAATCCGTCGCAGCAGCCTGATCAGTTCCATGCGTTGAAGGTGGGTCGGCTGCGGCGCCTGGAGAGCCTTGGCCTTGCGCATCAGCTCGGGCCAGGCCAATGGGTCATGGACGAGGCCGCTGAGACGACGTTGCGCGAGCTTGGCGAGCGCGGTGACATCATCAAGCGCATTCACCGCAGCCTGACCGAACGCGGCATCGAGCGTGCGACCGCGAGCTACGTGCTATCAAGCGAAAGCCTCGACGTCCCCGTCATCGGACGCCTCGTCGACCGTGGTCTCGATGACGAACTCAAGGCGACCACCTATGCCGTGGTCGACGGCGTCGATGGCCGTACCCACCACATCAGGCTCCTCGACCTCGACGCCGCCGGCGACAGCACCCCAGGCTCGATTGTCGAGCTCCGCAAATTCGATGACGCGCGAGGACAGCGTCGCGTGGCGCTGGCCGTCCGCTCCGATCTCTCGATCGAAGCGCAGGTGACCGCAAGTGGCGCGACGTGGCTCGACCGGCAGGCGGTCGCCCGTGATCCGGTGGCGCTTGGCCATGCCGGTTTCGGCGGCGAGGTCCGTGAAGCCATGGAACGGCGGGCGGAACAGCTTGTCGAACAAGGTCTTGCCGAGCGCCAAGCGCGTGGAGTGGTGTTCGCGAAGAACCTCGTCGGCACACTGCGCCGCCGGGAGTTAGAGGCGCTCGGCCAGAAGCTCGCCGCCGAGACGGGCCAGCCGTTCAACCCGTCGGGCGCCGGCGAACATGTCACTGGGACCTATCGACAGCGCTTCGCGCTCGCCTCCGGCCGCTTCGTGATGATCGACGACGGTCTCGGCTTCCAGCTCGTGCCTTGGACCCCCTCACTCGAAAAGCAGCTCGGCCGCCATGTCTCTGGCGTCGCCCGTGATGACGGTGGCGTCGATTGGGGCTTTGGGCGCAACCGGGGGATCGGACTGTGAGCGATCCTTCCAATCACCGACGTTAGGAAAGGGCGGCGGAAATGTCCGCGACCAAAATACTCTGGGGACAGGTAATCACCGTCTTAGTGATCGTCATGCTGACGTTCTGGACCGCGACGGAATGGACCGCCTGGCGACTCGGCTTCCAGGCGCAACTGGGGCAGCCCTGGTTCAAGCTGTTCCACTTTCCATTCTACCTTCCACCCGCCTTCCTCTGGTGGTGGTACGCCTATGATGCTTATGCGCCACATATCTTCATCGAGGGCGCCTATATCGCGGCATCCGGCGGCGTCATCGCCGCAGCGGTCGCAATCGGCATGTCTGTCTGGCGCGCCCGGGAAACCAAGAATGCCGAGACCTATGGCTCGGCACGCTGGGCTGCGGCGAAGGAGATCGGGGAGGCTGGTCTGCTTGGGCCTGACGGCGTGGTGCTCGGCCGGTTCGAGCGGACCTATCTTCGCCATGATGGACCGGAGCATGTCCTCTGCTTTGCGCCGACCCGGAGCGGCAAGGGCGTTGGCCTTGTCATCCCGTCACTGCTGACCTGGCCTGGATCTGCGATCGTCCACGACATCAAGGGCGAAAACTGGCAGCTCACGGCCGGCTTCCGTGCTCGGCACGGCAGCGTTCTTCTGTTCGATCCCACCAATGCGAAGTCATCAGCCTACAACCCGTTGCTGGAAGTCCGGCACGGCGAGTGGGAGGTACGCGATGTTCAGAATATCGCCGACATTCTGGTCGACCCGGAGGGCAGTCTCGAGAAGCGGAACCACTGGGAGAAGACCAGTCACGCGCTCCTGGTCGGCGCGATCCTCCACGTCCTCTATGCCGAGGAGGACAAGACGCTTGCCGGCGTCGCAGCCTTCCTGTCCGACCCCAAGCGGCCGATCGAATCGACGCTCGCAGCGATGATGCGCACCGCACATCTCGGCGAGGCCGGCGTCCATCCGGTCGTTGCCTCCGCGGCGCGCGAACTGCTGAATAAGTCCGGCAACGAGCGCTCCGGTGTCTTGAGCACCGCGATGTCGTTCCTCGGCCTCTACCGAGATCCCGTGGTGGCCGAGGTGACGCGACGCTGCGACTGGCGGATTAGTGGCATCGTAGGCGGAGACCGAGCGACCACGCTCTACCTCGTCGTACCGCCATCGGACATTAACCGCACCAAGCCGCTGATCCGGCTGATCCTCAACCAGATCGGCCGCCGCCTGACCGAGGATCTCCAGGCCAAGGCCGGGCGCCGCCGGCTCCTCCTGATGCTCGACGAATTCCCTGCGCTCGGCCGGCTCGACTTCTTCGAGTCGGCGCTCGCCTTCATGGCCGGCTACGGCATCAAGAGTTTTCTGATCGCCCAGTCGTTGAACCAGATCGAAAAGGCCTACGGGCCAAACAACTCAATCCTCGACAACTGTCACGTTCGAGTCAGCTTCGCGACCAACGACGAAAGGACGGCCAAGCGGGTGTCCGACGCATTGGGCATGGCGACCGAGATGAAGGCGATGAAGAACTATGCCGGCAGCCGGCTGGCCCCTTGGCTCGGCCACCTCATGGTGTCGCGGTCGGAGACCGCCCGGCCGCTGCTGACGCCTGGCGAGATGATGCAGCTCCCCCCATCAGACGAGATCGTCATGATGTCGGGTCTGCATCCGATCCGCGCCAAGAAGGCGCGCTATTACGAGGACAGCCGTTTCCAGGAGCGCATCCTGGCACCGCCGACGCCGACCAAGCCCAACAACAACCGGCCGGACGATTGGAGTTCACGGCCACTGCCGCCTCGCCCCAAGGCACCGCCGGCGTCGACGGACGACCAGGCCGACGTAGAGGATCCGAAGACGGCTGACCGCCGGCAGCAGCCGGAACTGGATCGGGACACCGTGGAGAGGAAGGAACCGATCGACAACGAGTTCGCGCCCGATTTTGCCGACGAGCTCGATGAAGACGCTCCGCGAGTCAGGCGCATGAACGACATGATGCAGGGCGTCGCGCGCCAAGCATCACTCGATCCCGACGACGATCTCGGATTATGAGGCAGGCATGACCTCGCCGAAGAAGAAAGCCCAGATATCGGTCTATCTCGATCCAGACGTCATGAAGACGCTGTCGGCCTATGCCGCCCGGCGCGAGCAGTCGATGTCGCTCATCGCCGAAGCCGCGATCGCGTCCTTCCTGTCGCCGGACGCAGACGAACGGCGGGAGGCTGCCGTTGCCAAGCGACTTGATCGGGTCGATCGCCGCATGGCGCGGCTCGAACGCGACATGGGGATCTCGGTCGAGACCCTGGCGTTGTTCGTTCGCTTCTGGCTGACGACGACACCACCACTCCCCGAGCCGGCTGCAAAGGCGGCGAGGGCGCAGGCGGCCGCGCGCTACGACAATTTCGTCGCGGCGCTCGGGCGACGGCTCAGTCAAGGGCCGAAGCTGCGGCAGGAAATCCCAGAGGATATTCAGGACAGCGAGCCGACGGGAGGGGCGCCACTTATAGTCCGATGACCGCCTACCCGTGTGGACGAAAATCCAACCGCGGTGGCGATTCAAGTCCGTGCATCGCCAGCAGTTCCCGCGCGAGAACCGACAGTGCGCAGCCGATATCCTCAACGCACGCGGATGCGTCCTTTTCGATAGACTCCCGCTCAATCGCCTAGAGGCTTGTTCACATGTCGTAGTCGCCGCTGACGGCTCCTCGAAGACACGAAGTTCGGTAGGATCGAGCCCAGCAGATTGACGAAAGGGAGTAACTCCATGAACCAGTACGTTGGTTTGGGATCTCTATGGAAGACACCGGCATTTGCGTTTTGAACCAGAGCGGCGCTGCCACATTCAAAGGTTGCGTGTCTACCAATCCGGAGGCTATCGCTCAACTCTTGCGGCGTCATGCCGGCAGTCCGCGCCTGGCGCGCGCCGGGTCCCTTCGACCCCGCGCGCATTTTGGAGGGCTTCGCAAGCGTGTCGCGTCCGAGGGCGGGAGCTAGCCGTTCGAGCTCAATTTGTGGTCATTGCAATGGCGCCATTCGACATTCAAGAAGCCCTCAACGCCACAGCTTAAATGCCGAAGAATCTCGTGTCTGCTTTTGGAGCCACTTCATCTTCTCGTGCTCTGCAATAAAGAGGTTGCCCTCTGTTTCACGAAGCGAGCCTGAAAAAGCGCGCGATGGGGTTTATGCCTCGGCCAATCTCTGCGATAAGGCATCGAGTACTTGAAGGCAACAGCCGTCGAGTGGCTTGCAAAACGAAATGGGAGACATTGGGTTGCGAACAGATTTTTCGCGTATCAATCGGTCTAAAGCTATCTTCGATGATATTTATGCTTTGGATGATCCAAGGGCATATTTCTCTGTCCTGGGAGACTTGGATTATATGATCCCGGACGTGGCTGAGCCGGTTGTGCGCCAAATTCTGGCAGCGAAAGCTTCGGCAACCGGCCTTAAGCCGGTCGTGCTTGATGTTGGCTGTTCATACGGCATCAACGCAGCGGTGCATCGGTTTCCACTGACCTTTGGGGGCTTGCGTCACCGCTACGCCCGGCGCGAGATGAGGGCGATCAGTTCTGAGACACTGGTGCATCTCGATCGAAATTTTTATGCAGCTTGGCCTGATGTCGGTTTGGCGCGGTTTATCGGCCTCGATGTGTCGGCACCGGCTATCAGCTATGCAACGGATGTTGGTCTCCTGGAGCAGGGCATTGTCGCTGACCTTGAAAAGGAGGCGCTATCGACGGACAGCGCGCGCATTATCCGCTCCACGGATGTTATCATGTCGACGGGTTGCATCGGCTACGTTACCGAGAAAACGTTCAGCAAAATTCTCGATGCGACAGATCAGCGTCTATGGATCATCTCCTTCGTCCTACGAATGTTCCCATTTGATTCCTTGGCCGCGACGTTCGCGAGGCGTGGCCTTGTGACAGAACGTCTTGCGGGCGCGACGTTTGTCCAGCGTCGCTTCCGCGATGCTGACGAGTTTGAAAGTTGTTTGGCCAGCTTGGCGGCTCTTGGCGTCAATGCTACCGGTCTTGAATCAGAAGGGCTGTTTCACGCCGATCTGATCTTGTCCCGCCCTGAGGCGGATGCGCGCGCCACGCCTCTGGAAGACATTGTCACCGTCGCCAGCGGCAGGGGTCGGCCGATCGGGCCCCGTTATGTTCATGTTGAGGACAGCAAGGGCTTGCAGGTCGCGCTGGAGCCGTGACAGGTTCGTTTTCCGAAGATAGCCAGTGGGTGTGATCCAGCGATCTGTGCACCTTAGTGGATCACGCCCTCGCTCCCTGCACGGTTACGTTCGGTCCGGTCGGCAGGCTAGAGAGACGCCGTGCTCATGACAGCTTTGCCGATTTCGAATCCATCTGTTTCAGTGCCGTATGTCGAGATCGAGGCTGGGCATCGTCAACTTAATCGACCGCTGAGCCGAAGAAGGGGATTCTCAGAGGTTCGAGATTCGGCGATAGCGCTTGTCGTGGAGATCTCGCCCCAAGTCGCAAAGGCTCGCGCGAAGCACGACGGAAGTCGGCAGCGACGGCTCCGGGATAGGGGATGTTGAAAAGCTTCGCGACCTGATCGTGAACTGACAGAAACCGTTGAGTTTGGCGGGACGATTTGAAACGCTTCATGATCCGCTCGCGTCGCCGCGTCGGCCTGATGAGAATTCTCGGCCGATTGTTGGGAGCTTTGTGCTGACGATGTTCGACGTGAAAGCCCAGCTTCCCCCTCGCAGCGCCGTACAAACGGAGCTTGTCCGTGATCATCACGCGGCGGCGTACCGGCGGATTTCAAGAGCTTCTTCATGAGCTGCTCCGCGGCGCGCGAGTCTCTTCAGCGCTGGATCAAGACGTCGAGACGAAGCCATTCTGGTCGACAGCGCGCCAGAGCCAATGTTGTTCGCCCGCGAGCGAGATAACGACTTCGTCCAGATGCCATTTGTCGCCGCGAGCGGGAGCGCGCTGGCGCTGCCCGATGGCGTGTCCGGCTGTTCGCAGCTTCTGGAGACGTCTTTCATCGGCAGCATTAACTCTACGAGATGGCAGTCAATCTCTCTCAGTAGTCGCAATCTGGTGTCGCTTGATGTTCGCGCGGGCGAACTCGGCGACGCGTCACCGAAGCGGCGAGCAATCGATTCCATGTATGTTTACTTCTTACAGCTAATCAAACCTCGCAGTGCCGTGCTGCCCTCGGCGCTGCCTTGCAGCGGCCCTGTCGTGTTCTTGCACAGCAGGGCCGCTTGCTTGTGAATCAGCGACGCATTCCCAGTTGTCGCCTCGTTCTTGACTCGCATGCAGCCGGTCGAGTGGAGTGATCTTCGGTACCGCAGGCCGACAAAATCGCGTGCTCAAAAATCACAGCACGCCCGAAGTCGATAAACGTCGAGAGAAGATTGTACGATCAGTCCATTGAATTGAGGATGCTAACCATCTGCTGACTTAAAAAGCGAGCGCACGTCCGTTCCTTATATCGAATTAAACGGTCTGCATCGATACCACTCAGGTCAGAAGCGTGGGTTTCGGGAACGTGCCATGGGTGCTGCAAAGAAGCAGTCCGCAAAACCAAATAACGAGATATCCGAAGACGTGCAGATTCTGCAGCGCAGGTGGAGAGCTGCGGTCAGGACCGGCGCAAATCTTCCGAGCTATGAGGACGTGTTGCTCGGCAGCCTCGGGCGGCTCGCCGATCACATCGTTCTGCTCAAGTGCGAGATTGGTGCGTTCGCCGTCTCGCGTGCCGGCCGCTATGCGCGGGAATGGCTGGGCAATGAGGGCTGGGGCGTTCCGATGCCGGATTGCGCGACCGTCCTGAACGAAGCTGCCTCCAACGCTATTGCAAGCAATCGCCCCTATCTCACGACGGCCCATTGCGTGCGCGACGGCATAGTAAGGGCCTATGACGTTCTGGCGCTTCCGACATTGTCGCGCTGGGGCGGTATGCTGGTCGGCGTGTACGTCAACGAGCGTGGCACGCAATACAATCTTCTCGATGCGATGTTTTCCACGACCGGCGACGGCGTGATCGTACTATCACCGATTCGTGACGCGACGGGACGTCCGTCCGATTTTCAGATCGTACATCATAATCCGGCCGCGGCGAGACTGCTCAACGTCGCAGAAGGAATCCTGCAGTGGCAGCGTCTCAGCAATGGACGCCATCTGCTCTGTTTGGAAGCCGTAGTGGCGCGGCTGCACGCCGCACTCGCGAACAGCAAGCCCGATCAGTTCGAAATCGACAGCGACGGTAGCAGCCTGCGGCTTAGGATAACGCCCTTCGGCAACATCCTTTCGCTGGCTATTTCCGACATCACGACCTTGAAACGGCGAGAGGCGTCATTCCGGCTGCTGTTTGACAGCAACCCGATGCCGATGTGTGTGGTCGACCGCGCGACGATGGCAGTTCTGACCGTCAACGACGCGGCGCTCGGCCCCGTGATCGCCGACATGGAGAAGCTCACCGGCGTGGAGGCTCGCCGTATCCACGTCGATAAAGGGTATCGCGGCCACAATCATCCGCATCGGTTCAGATTCTGGATTTCGGGTCAGGTCCGCCGCGTCACAGCTCCCATCCGCCGCGAGATGAGGCGTCGCGCGGCTGTCGAGCCCGTCATCGGTCACATCAAGGCCGAGCACCGCATGGACCGCAACTATCTCAAAGGGCGTCCCGGCGACTGTATCGACGCTGTCCTCGCCGCCGCCGGCTACAACTTCGGCCTGCTCCTGCGATGGCTCTCAGAGCTCTTGCGTGCCATCATCCGAGCCTTCCTCCAGACCATCCCGGCGCCAAATATCGCCTGAGCCCGATGGCACGCCGGTTCTTCACGAACGACTATAGAAGAAGCGCCTGGTGAACTGTTCGTAGTCCTCCATGGTATGGGCGGTAACGTATAAGATAAAATCAGCAAAAGGGGGCTGAAGCCGGTTCTTTTTCAGATCATTCCAATCAAGATGGAGAGCGATCTCAGTCTGGAAAGTGACGCTCATAAAGGCGACCGTCGCCTACAGGGCAACAGCATCGCTTTCACAACTCGGCGCTCTCTTCCGATCTCGCCTGGGCAGCAGACGTAGGAGCCGAATTTCCGACTAGCTAGGGTGGGACTGCGCAGCCATAGCCTGTTGTCGCAAGATATTGCAAAGATTTGGCCTGGATCCGATCGGCACGCATTCGATACAGCAAGTATTTTCTCTCTACTCTACGCTGGCTCCCTACGACGGCTGAATACTTGTTGAACTGACCCATTTCCTGCCTTTTCTATCCATCCCCGTCACCGATCGCTTGTTGCGATTGGTGCTCGACGGGGGCGGGCGTGGCGGTCACTTCAATCCATTCAGAAGCCTTTTCGCGTGGCGCGCGCATGCTGCGCACCGCGCTGGGGCCTGCAATTGCGACGTTCCTCGAAGATCCCTCGATCGTCGAGGTGATGCTCAACCCCGATGGTCGGCTCTGGATCGACCGGCTGGCGGGCGGGCTGGAGGATAGCGGACGCACGATGTCCGCCGCCGACGGCGAGCGGATCGTACGCCTGGTTGCGCACCATGTCGGCGCTGAGGTGCATGGCGGCAGCCCCCGCGTGTCGGCTGAGCTTCCCGAGACGGGAGAGAGGTTCGAGGGGCTTCTCCCGCCCGTCGTTGCGGCGCCGGCCTTTGCGATCCGCAAGCCCGCGGTCGCGGTGTTCACGCTGGAGGATTACGTCGCCGCCGGCACGATGACCGCCGCTCAAGCGACGGCGCTGCGGGCTGCCGTCGCATCTCGTAAGAACATCCTGGTCGCCGGCGGCACTTCGACCGGCAAGACCACGCTCACCAACGCACTGCTCGCCGAAATCGCCGGCACCACCGATCGGGTGGTGCTGATCGAGGACACGCGCGAGCTGCAGTGCCGCGCTCCGAATTTGGTCGCGCTGCGCACCAAGGATGGCGTCGCGTCCCTGTCCGATCTCGTCCGGTCCTCGCTGCGTCTGCGCCCCGACCGTATTCCGGTTGGGGAGGTGCGGGGCAGCGAGGCCTTGGAGCTTCTCAAAGCCTGGGGGACCGGCCACCCCGGTGGGATTGGAACGATTCACGCAGGCACGGCGCTGGGCGCGCTCCGTCGCCTCGAGCAGCTCATCCAGGAAGCCGTTCTCACCGTTCCCAAGGCGCTGATCGCCGAGACGATTGATGTCGTCGCGGTGCTGCGCGGCCGCGGAAGCGAACGCCGCCTTGCTGAACTTGCTCTCGTCGCCGGCCTCGATCCCGCCACCGGCGATTACCGCGTCCAGTCCGCCGGGGCGGGCGGCGAATCCTCAATTACCGGAGAACCATCATGATCCAGTTCCCTTCCGCGATCCGTCGTGTTCGACGTCGCTTCGCCGACCTCGCCGCGATTGCCTTCATCTCAATCGCGCTCGCACCCGTGGCCTACGCCTCCGGCTCTTCGATGCCTTGGGAGACGCCGCTCAACCAGATCCTGGAATCGGTGCAGGGTCCAGTCGCAAAGATCATCTCGGTCATCATCATCACTGTGACCGGCCTGACGCTTGCGTTTGGCGACACCGCCGGCGGCTTCCGCCGGCTGATCCAGATCGTCTTCGGCCTGTCGATCGCCTTCGCCGCCTCGAGCTTCTTCCTGACGTTCTTCAGCTTCTCGGGCGGAGCGCTGGTCTGATGGCTGCGATTGTCGATCCAGACGTGCCGGGCTTCTTTGCGCCGGTTCATCGCGCACTCACCGAGCCAATTCTGATGGGCGGCGCGCCGCGCTCCGTCGCGATCGCCAACGGCACGTTGGCGGCTGCTATCGCTCTCGGCCTTCGTCTCTGGATTCCCGGCGCACTGATCTGGGCCGTGGGCCACGTCGCCGCCGTCTGGGCGGCAAAGCGCGACCCGCAGTTCGTGGACGTCGTTCGCCGCCACCTCCGCTATCCGCCTTACCTCGCCACATGAGGCTTCCATGCTGAACCTCACTGAGTATCGCAATCGACCTGCCAGTCTTCCCGACTTCCTGCCGTGGGCCGCGTTGGTTGAACGCGGTGTGGTCCTCAACAAGGACGGATCATTCCAGCGGACGGCGCGCTTCCGTGGTCCGGATCTCGACAGCGCGACACCTGCGGAGCTGGTCGGGGTGACGGCCCGCCTCAACAACGCATTGCGCCGCCTCGGCTCAGGCTGGGCGATCTTCGTCGAAGCCCAGCGCAGCGCCGCCCAGAGCTACCCCTATGGCGCCTTTCCCGATCCCGCATCGGCGCTTGTCGATCTGGAGCGGCGGGATGCGTTCGAAGAGGCCGGTGCGCATTTCGAGAGCCGCTATTTCCTGACCTTCGTCTGGCTCCCGCCGGCGGAGGACGCCTCGCGCATCGAGGGTTGGCTTTATGAGGGCCGTGCGCAGAGCGGCGTAGATCCTTACGAGCTGCTGCGCAGCTTCCTCGATCGGACCAACCGTGTCCTGCAACTGGTCGAAGGGTTCATGCCGGAGGTGGCGTGGCTCGATGACGGCGACACGCTGACTTACCTGCACTCGACCGTCTCGACGCGGCAACAGCGCGTCCGCGTCCCGGAGACGCCGATGCATCTCGACGCGCTGCTCGCGGACGAGCCGCTCGCCGGCGGGCTCGAGCCGCGTCTCGGCAGCCACCATCTTCGCACGCTCACCGTGGTTGGTTTTCCGACCGCGACGCATCCCGGAATCCTCGACGAGCTGAACCGGCTTGCCTTTCCCTACCGCTGGTCGACCCGCGCGATCCTCCTCGACAAGACCGAAGCGGTGAAGCTGCTGACAAGGATCCGCCGGCAGTGGTTCGCCAAGCGAAAGTCGATCGCCGCCATCGTCAAGGAGGTGATGACAAACGAGGCCTCGACCCTGGTCGACAGCGACGCCGCCAATAAGGCCACTGACGCCGATCTCGCGTTGCAGGAACTGGGCACCGATGATGTCGGCCAGGCCTACGTCACCGCGACCGTCACCGTCTGGGACGAGGACCCCAGGCGCGCCACTGAAAAACTTCGCCTCGTCGAGAAGGTGACCCAGGGGCGCGACTTCACCTGCATGCCGGAAGGAGTGAATGCGCTCGAAGCCTGGCTTGGCTCGCTGCCGGGACACACCTACGCGAACGTTCGCCAACCGCCGCTCTCCACATTGAACCTGGCCCACATGATTCCGCTGTCGGCGGTCTGGGCGGGACCGGCGCGCGACGAGCATTTCCGTAGCGCACCGCTCTTCTTCGGCAAGACAGAGGGATCGACGCCGTTCCGCTTCTCCCTGCATGTCGGCGACGTCGGACACACCCTGATCGTCGGCCCGACCGGCGCCGGCAAGTCCGTGTTGCTGGCGCTGATGGCGATCCAGTTCCGCCGCTACCGCAAAAGCCAGATCTTTGCCTTCGATTTCGGCGGTTCAATCCGTACCGCGGCGCTGGCCATGGGCGGCGACTGGCACGATCTCGGCGGCAGCCTCTCAAATAGCGCCGATGATTCCGTTTTGCTTCAGCCGCTCGCACGGATCGGCGATGCCGCCGAGCGCGCCTGGGCGGCCGAATGGGTGACCGCGATCCTCGCCAAGGAAGGCGTCACCATCGACCCGACCGCGAAGGAGCATGTCTGGTCGGCCTTGACGTCATTGGCTTCCTCGCCGGTCGAGGAGCGGACGATTACCGGCCTAACCGTTCTGCTGCAATCGACCGCGCTCAAGCAGGCGCTGCAACCGTATTGTGTCGGCGGTCCTTCCGGCCGGCTGCTCGACGCCGAGGTTGAGCAGCTCGGGCTCGCGTCAGTCCAGGCTTTCGAGACCGAGGGTTTGATCGGGGCGGGCGCTGCACCTGCCGTCCTCACCTACCTCTTTCATCGTATCGAGGGACGCCTCGACGGCCGGCCGACCCTCCTCATCATCGATGAGGGCTGGCTCGTCTTGGACGATCCGGCCTTTGCCCAGCAACTCCGCGAATGGCTGAAGACGTTGCGAAAGAAGAATGCGTCCGTCGTGTTCGCCACGCAGTCGCTCTCGGACATTGACGGCAACAACATTGCACCCGCGATCGTCGAGAGCTGCCCGACGCGCATCTTCTTGCCGAACGAGCGCGCGATCGAGCCGCAGCTCACAGCGATCTATCGGCGCTTCGGTCTGAACGATCGCCAGATCGAGATCATCGCGCGAGCGACGCCAAAGCGGGACTACTACTGCCAATCGCGACGCGGCAATCGGCTGTTCGAGCTGGGCCTCGGGCCGATCGCGCTTGCCTTCTGCGCGGCATCCTCAAAGGACGATCATGCCGCGATCGAACGGCTGCTCGCCGAGCACGGCCGCGAGGATTTTACGCCGGCCTGGCTCGCCGATCACGAGCTCCTGTGGGCCGCCGATCTCATCCCTGACCTAACAAATCTGGAGGTGCAATCATGAGCATCCGCAAGACGCCCCGTAGCTTGATGATCGCGAGCGTCCTGTCGCTCAGCCTGTCGTTTCAGCAGCTTTTGACGACGCGGGCCTCTGCGCAAGTGATCGTCTACGACCCCAGTAACTTCAGCCAAACCGTGCTGACCGCGGCGCGCGAACTGCAGCAGATCAACAATCAGATCCAGATGCTAACCAATCAGGCCCAGAGCCTGGTGAACCAGGGAAAGAACCTCGCCAACCTGCCGTTGTCGACGCTGACCCAGCTTCAGTCACAGGTCGCACGGACGCAGTCACTGCTGAGTCAGGCCCAGAACATCGCCTTCAACGTTGAGCGCATCCAGACAACCTATTCCAGCACCTACGGCACGGCGGCGGCTACGGGGTCCAATGCGACAATGTTTGCCGCGGCTCAAAGTCGTTGGCGGAACTCGGTGGGCGCTTTCGAAGACTCGCTGAAGGTGCAGGCGGGCGTCGTTGGCAATATCTCAGCCAATTCCAGCGCCATGAGCTCGCTGGTCACCGCCAGCCAGTCGGCAAGTGGCGCCCTGCAGGCCGCTCAGGCCGGCAATCAGCTCCTGGCCCTGCATTCCCAGCAGTTGTCCGATCTCGTCGCGGTGCTCGCCGCGAAGGGACGGGCGGATGCATTGGAGCAGGCGCGCGTGACGGCGACCGAATCGCAGGGCCAGCAGCAATACAAGATCTTCTCGACGCGCGGGGGTTATCAGCCCGGCAACGTCACCATGTTCCGCGGCAACTGAGGCGCGGATCATGGAGCGCTCGGATATCCTTCGCGCAGGCGCGATGATCGTCGTGTTTGTGATTTTCCTCGCCGCACTGCACGTCATTCATCGGCGTCCGGCGGAGCGGCCTGTATCCGATGCCCCCTCTGTGTCCGCTCCCGATGATCTTTCGGCCGAGCTGCGCCGCTGCCGCGCGCTTGGTCCCCAGGATGCCGAAGATCCGCACTGCCAGGCGGTCTGGGAGGAGAACCGCGCGCGCTTCTTCGGCAGGCCGGCGCGGCCACTTCTGCCGCAGGCCGCGCCGGCCACTTCGTCGATGACGAATGCTGCGGAAGGAGATAAGCGATGAACAACGTCGGGGTCATCGATACCTTTCTCAATACTTACACCACCTATATCGATTCAGGATTTGGTCTCATCAAAGGCGAGGTCACCTATCTCGCCTCGACACTGATCGTGATCGACATCACCTTGGCCGGCCTGTTCTGGGCCTGGGGCGCAGACGAAGACATTCTCCAGCGGCTGGTGAAGAAGACGCTCTATATCGGCTTCTTTGCCTTCATCATCACCAACTTCAACAATCTCTCCGGCGTCATCTTCAACAGCTTCGCCGGCCTTGGCCTGAAGGCCGGCGGCTCGTCCATCTCGACGGCAGACTTCTTGAGGCCCGGCCGGCTTGCGCAGGTCGGCTTAGATGCCGGGCAGCCGCTGCTGGACGCTGCAAGCCAGATGATGGGCTTCACCAGCTTCTTTGCGAACTTCGTCCAGATCGCGGTGCTGATGGTGTCCTGGCTGCTGGTGCTGATCGCCTTCTTCATTCTGGCCGTGCAGCTGTTCGTCACCCTGATCGAGTTCAAGTTGACGACGCTCGCCGGCTTCATCCTGATTCCATTCGCGCTGTTCAACAAGACCGCCTTCCTGGCGGAAAAGGTGCTCGGCAATGTCGTTGCCTCCGGCGTGAAGGTGATGGTGCTTGCCGTCATCGTCGGCATCGGCACCGGACTGTTCGCCCAGTTCACGTCAGCCTATGGCGGCGGCCAGCCGACGATCGAGCAGGCACTCTCGGTCGTGCTGGCGGCACTCGCCATGCTCGGCCTCGGCATCTTCGGGCCTGGCATCGCAACTGGTCTCGTCTCAGGGGCGCCGCAGCTTGGCGCGGGCGCTGCCGTCGGCACCGGCCTTGCCGTTGCCGGCACGGCGATGGCGGGGAGCGCCGCGCTTGGGCTCGCGGGGCGGGGAGCGATGGCCGCAGCCTCCGGCACTGCTGCGGCAGCACGTGGTGGTGCGGCGACGGCGGGCGGCATGTCCTCCGCCTACAGCCTGGCATCGGCTGGCCGGTCCGGCGCTGGCGGCGTCGCCTCGGGTCTCGGCGGCGCGGGCCGCGCTGCAGCCAGTGCGGCGACAGCTCCCGTCAGACGCGCCATTGCGCAAGCGACCGGCTCGATGACGGAGAGCTTCGCATCAGGCGCCCGGTCCGGGGTCGCAAATACCGGCGGCTCCTCGACGATGGGGACCATTGGGGGCGGCGAGGCCACAAACGATGAAGCCACATCTCAAGCCGCGAACGACAGCGGTCCGCCCGCCTGGGCCCAGCGCGTCAAGCGCAATCAGACAGTCATTCACGGCGCGCAGACAGCCGCGCAAGCCCTCAAAACCGGCGACAGCCATGGTGGCGGCCATTCCGTCGAGCTATCAGGGGGAGAATAAAGAATGTCAGTCTTTCGGCGATCGTCGGTCCGCTATGGCCGCACGCCCGAACCCGAAACCCCCTATCAGCGCGCAGCGCAAGTGTGGGACGATCGCATCGGCTCAGCCCGCGTGCAGGCGAAGAACTGGCGGCTGATGGCGTTCGGTTCGCTGTTCCTCGCTTGCAGTCTCGCCGGCGGGCTCGTCTGGCAATCTACCCACGGCACCGTCGTTCCCTGGGTGGTGCAGGTCGATAAGCTCGGCGAGTCACAAGCGGTGGCGCCGGCTGTCGCCGACTTTAGACCAAGCGATCCGCAGATTGCCTGGTATCTCGCCCACTTCGTCGCGATGGTGCGCTCGCTTCCAGCCGACCCCATCATCGTGCGGCAGAACTGGCTGAAGGCCTACGATTTTACGACCACGGCGGGCGCAATGGCGCTGAACGACTACGCCCGCGCCAATGACCCCTTCGCCAGTCTCGGCAAGCAGCAGGTCGCAATCGACGTCTCCAGCGTCATCCGCGCCTCGCCCGACAGCTTTCGCGTGGCCTGGGTCGAGCACCGCTATCAGGACGGGGCTCTCGCCGGCACCACACGTTGGACCGCCATCCTCACCATCGCAATCCAGCCGCCCACCGATGCCGACCGGCTGCGCAAGAATCCGCTCGGCATCTACGTCAACGCCATCAACTGGTCGAAGGAGCTGGGACAATGACCCCGCCGTTTTCTCCAATCGCCGGCGCTCCGGCTTCGCGTCTCTTCATCGCTCACCGAAACCGGAAAGCTGGCAATACGTGCTTCCGTAAATCCGAACTTGTGGCGTTGCTGATATGTGTCTCGATACTCGGCGGCTGCGCACACAATTTCATCCCGCCCGACATCAACTACGACACCGCTGAGCCGGCAACGCTGACTGCCGATCCACCGCCGCCCGTCAAGATCGTGGAATTGCCCAAGCCGCTGCCGCTGCCCGGGCAGCTGAAACCGCTCGCTCCGGGCAAACGCGTCCCAGAAGCTGCCGATCCGAAGGTTCGCGTCAAGCGGGCCAACGCCGCGGCACGGGTGCAGCCGGTCCGTAACGGATTCATCAACGCGGTCCAGGTCTATCCGTTCTCCGGCGGAGCCCTCTACCAAGTCTATACGGCACCCGGCCAGATCACCGATGTCGCCCTGCAGGAGGGCGAGCAACTCACAGGCTCCGGACCGGTCGCCGCCGGCGACACCGTACGCTGGATTGTCGGTGATACCGAAAGCGGCGCGGGCGCAACCAAGAAGATCCACATCCTCGTCAAACCGACGCGGCCGGAGCTCGTTACCAATCTCGTCATCAACACCGACCGGCGGACTTATCTCCTCGAGCTGCGCTCGACGGAGAAGACCTATATGGCCTCGGTCTCCTGGCAATATCCGGAGGACCAACTCATCGCGCTTCGACAGCAGAACGCAACGGCTGAGGCCGCAGCGCCAATCGCGGCCGGCGTCGATCTCGGCTCAATCAACTTCCGCTACGCAATCGAGGGCGACGATCCTGCCTGGCGTCCGCTGCGTGCATTCGACGACGGGAATAAGGTCTACATCGAATTCCCCAGCGGGATCGTCCAGGGCGAAATGCCGCCGCTGTTCGTCATCGGTCCGGCCGGCGGCTCCGAGCTCGTGAACTACCGCGTGAACCGCAACTACTACATCGTCGATCGCCTGTTTGCCGCTGCCGAATTGCGTCTTGGCGACAAGGACAGCGAGCGGCGCGTGCGCATTGTCCGCACCGACGGAAGGCCGCGATCATGGCGATAGACGGCGAAAACGAACGTCAGAGCGACATTCCGCCCGTTGCGCCCCCGGATCTTCGGCTCCGCGGCGAGCGGCCGCCTGTCACCCGCCTCTCGCGCAAGATCCTGATCGGCCTCGGCGCGGTGTCAGCCCTCACGGTCGCGGCAGCGCTCGGCTACGCCCTGCAAACCCGCAACAAGCAGCAAGCCGGCCAGGAGTTGCTCAGCACCCAGAATAGCCCTTCGGCTGAGGGCCTTGCCGCCTTGCCGAAGGATTATACCGGGCTGCCGCGTCAGGCGCCGCCGCTCGGACCGGCACTGCCCGGCGATCTCGGCAAGCCGATGCTCAACGCGGGCGCTGCACCAAACACCGCAGTTCCCGGAACGACGTCCGATCCGGAGGCACAGCATAGAGTGCAGGAGATCGAAGCGGCACGCGTCAGCCGGCTGTTCGCCCAGACGGTTCAGCAGCCGCAGAGCGTCGGCCAACCCATCCCGAATTCGGCGACCGGTGCCGCGACGCCGCCGGCCGCGACACCACCCCTCGACGCTGGATCGGCCCAGAACATGCAGGACCGCAAAGCGGCCTTCCTCAATGCGTCGACGGACAAGCGCACGGTCAGTCCGGACCGGCTTGAGGCCAAAGTCTCGCCTTATGTTGTGCAGGCGGGTACGGTGATCCCCGCTGCGCTCATCACCGGCATTCGCTCCGATCTGCCCGGCCAAGTCACCGCCCAGATCACGGAGGCGGTCTACGACAGTCCGTCCGGCAAATATCTTCTGATCCCCCAGGGTGCGAAGCTAATCGGCCAGTACGACAGTTCCGTCGCGTTCGGCCAGAGCAGAATCCTCCTGGTCTGGACCCGGATCATCATGCCGGATGGCAACTCGATTGTCTTGGAGCGCCAGCCCGGCGCCGACACCGGTGGTTATGCTGGGCTTGAGGACGAGGTCGACAACCATTGGGGCATGCTGTTCAAGGCCGCAGTTCTCTCGACCATGCTCAGCGTCGGAGCCGAGGCGGGTACGAGCCAGAATGAGAACAACCTTGTTCAAGCGATCCGCAGCGGTGCGTCCAACAGTTTCAGCCAGACCGGACAGCAGATCGTGCAGCGCCAACTCAACATCCAGCCGACGCTGACCATCCGGCCAGGTTTTCCGGTCCGCGTGATCGTCACGCGGGACCTCGTGCTGGCGCCCTACGCGAAGGGAGGAAGACCATGACGAAGCTCAAGCTCGGGCCGCTCGAAGACGACAAGCCGGTGAAACTCACCATCGAACTGCCGGCGGCGGTCTTCAGGGATCTCAAAAGCTACGCCGAGATTCTGACGCGCAGCGGAGGCGCGACGACGCCGGCCGAGCCTGTCAAATTGATCGCGCCGATGATCGAGCGTTTCATGGCGACCGACCGAGCCTTTGCGAAGGCACGACGGAATGCTGCTCAGTTCGTTTCCGGATCAGCCGAGAGGTCCGGATAGCGCTCGCGAAGCAAATCGAGGAACGGACGCAGCGATGGATTGCAGCTGGCCTGCCGCCAATATGCGTGGAAGCTTAGCCGCGTCGGCTCGTCGGCATCATGAACCTCGCGGAAGATGACGCCCGGATATGCAATGCCCGTCACACTTTCCAATGCCAGCAAGATACCCCAGCCCACGCCGACCAAGGTAAGAAGCCGGTCGAGCGCCACATCATGGCGAAGAAGCGGGCAAGGATCGGAAGAACCCAATTTGCTGATGAGCAGCTTGTGGAATTCTGGTCCCGGGCCGCGCAGTGACGTTAAAAGTGGTTCGCGCCTCAGTTCGCCCCAGTGAACCACGTCACGGCCTGTCAGCGGATGGTTCGCGGGGAGAGCGGCGACGATACGTTCGCTCCAGAGCAGTAATGACCTGTCGCTCCACGTTGTATGGGGCTCGGCCACGAAGGCGACGTCAATGGCGCAGTTAGCGAGATCCGAGATCAGATGGTCGCTCGCTCCGTCGACGAGATGCGTTTCGACCTCGGGAAAGCGGTGCCGGTGCTCAAGGAGGGTGGCCCGTAGATTGCCGGCTGAGAGGGAGGTGTGGATGCCGATGGTCAGTCGACCGCTCTCGCCGCGCGAGTGGCTCTTGAGGCGAGCCGCGATTGACTCGGTATCATCTACGATGCGCCGCGCGGCATCGAGGAATTCCTGTCCCTCGATGGTCGGTCGCGTGCCGCCGTTTGTGCGCTCGAAGAGAGTGACGCCCAGCTTGTATTCGAGGTCTCGTAGTCGGCGACTGAGGGTTGGCTGCTTGATTCTGAGCGTCTCTGCCGCTTGGCGTAAACTCCGGTGCTGGGACGCCGTGATTGCCCAGCGCAGCTCTCGGAATTCCACTGGCACGGTCGATGCCCTGTGGCGAGTTGTTGTGACCGTGTGTTTTCTTGATTGGCACACTCCATTTGCTTGCACTGCATCATCCCTTCATTCGCTTCGGCTACACGTACCCTTGAAACTGACTAATTTCCTTCTGGGCGTCGGGGTTCGATATTGCCGACACTCATTCGGTAAGTGAGGACTTCTCGTGACGACGTCCGCTTTGAAGGGAGGCGCACAGTGCAGCGATGCGACCGATCGCCGGCGGCGTTCTAAGAGCCGACGTTGTTTATGTTCATCGGCGCGGCACTTCCGCCGATGAGCGGCGGACGTCTCCATTGAGCGTTCTTCCCCAGGTTTCGGTGGCTCCACAAAAATGTCGCCAAACCGGTGGTCAGAGCCGGATGACCGCGCGCGTATTGATCCGCCGGAACGCGCTGGTTGGCCGCCTGCCAGGCTTCTCTGATGCTTCTCACTCAGGATTCAACGCCATCTGGGTTGGCGGTGCCGTGTCGGACTTCGATTGCCGCTCAGTCCTCCTCCGCAGCGATCGATTCCATCAGCGACACGAGCTGTCGCTGGACGGTCTGATCCTCGATCTTGCTGTAGGCGCGTAGCAAGCGAAGGCTGAAGGCGCTGTCGAGGAGCAGGAGGCTGTTGACTTCGCGGGCCTTGTTGTCACCGTCGTAGAAGAAGGTGACCGGTACATCGAGCGCAGTCGCGATCTGCTGAAGGCGGGCGGCGCCCACGCGGTTAACGCCCTTCTCGTACTTCTGGACCTGCTGGAAGCTGACGCCGAGCTTGTCGCCGAGTTCGGCCTGCGAAATCTTCTGCTCCACACGCCGCAGGCGGATCCGCTTGCCCAACTCAATGTCCGATTTGCCGGTACTACGCGGCTTCATCTTCTTCGCTGCTGATTTGTTCATTCTGGTGACCTGTCCGTCAAATCGAGGATCGATTGCCTTCTAAGATCAGAGACCCGTCCATGATGTACCGCGCTAACGTTCGTCTGGATCGTCAGTCGCTCTTAAGAACCACAGCAATCCAAGAAGCGGCATCGTACCCAAGCGCAGTCGCGTGCTGAAAGCTGATGCTGTGGAATACCTAAGGTCGAACCCACCGAAGATGCCTCTCGAGACTTCGGCTCGTTCATTTGGCGGAATATTGACCGGGCCACAACAAAAGCGATCATACCCTGTCACTTATTCGATGTGCGTGCTTCCTCGAGGCATCCGACTGCTCCTGAGTAGCTCTTGAGCAGGTGTCCGTCACACACCAGATGCTTCACCAGCCTAAATGGTGCGTGGCTCCTTCAATTCAGCCAGAGACGGTGGGAGGCATCTGACATCCCGATCAGTCGAACGGGAGATTAAGGAGGCCGACGCAGCGGCAGGCCTTCCTTGAGCAGAGATAGTTAACGCCACACGTTCTCAGGCGCGCATCCGCCACACGCGTCCTCGCAAACGGTGACGACCTTCGAGCGATGCAGACCATGCTGGGTCATAAGAAATTTCGGGACCGCCGAAATCTAAAGACCCGCGGAGCGATGGTGATTGATCCACCTTCCTCGATGTCTAAACTAATCCCGACACTGGCTCGGATCGGTCGGCACCGGGTGCTATACGACTCCATTGGTACTAGCGGGGCTGAGCCTTCGCGCTATTGGTTTCGAACTTCAGCCCGGCTCTGCCGATTTCGAGTCGGAATTCCACGCCCCAGCCATGGCGGCCAGAAACTAGTGTCCTGAACCAGAAGTTCGCAACATCGTGGCGCGTTCTGCCGGGATATTGTATCGGCAGAAGCGCTCGATGGAAGCAAGGATATCATCGGCGGATTTGGTCCATCGGAACGGTTTTGGATCGGCGTTGTGCCGGTCGATGAACGAAGCGATGTCCGCTCTAAGAGCGGCGACGCTGCGATAGATACCGCGTCTGATCTTCTTATCGGTAAGGAGCGCGAAGAAGCGCTCGACCTGATTGAGCCATGACGAACTGGTCGGGGTCAGGTGCACATGCCAACGCGGCCTCTTAGCCAGCCATCGTCGGATCAGCGGGGTTTTGTGCGTGGCGCAGTTATCCATGACGAGATGAACGTCGAGTTCGTGCGGCACGGCGGCCTCGATCTCGTCCAAGAGCTTGCGGAACTCGGCGGCTCGGTGACGTCCGTAGCACTTGCCGATGACCCGTCCGCTCGCATTGTCGAGGGCTGCGAACAGGGATGTAGTGCCGTGCCTCTTGTAGTCATGGCTTCTTCGGGCCGGTTGGCCGGGACGCATCGGCAGCATCGGCTGGCTGCGGTCCAGCGCCTGGATTTGGGACTTCTCATCCACACACAGAACGATGGCGTGCTCCGGCGGCGAGACGTAAAGGCCCACGACGTCGCGCACCTTGGCCACGAAGTTCGGATCGGTCGAGAGCTTGAACGTCTCCAGCCGGTGCGGCTGGAGCGCGAAGGCCCGCCAGATGCGTTGCACCGTCGACACCGACAGGCCGCTGGCCTTCGCCATGCCGCGAGAACTCCAATGGGTAGCGTTCTCAGGGCATCTTTCCAGCGTCCGCACGATCACGGCTTCGATGCGGGCGTCGTCAATCGTGCGCGGCGCTCCGGAGCGCGGCTCGTCGTGCAGCCCGGCGACGCGCTGCTCTACAAAGCGCCGCCGCCACTTGCCTACGGTCTGCCTGTCTAGTCCCAGCTTGGCCGCCACTTCCGTGTTCTGACCACCTTCCGCGCAGGTCAGCACGATCCGGGCCCTCAGGGCCAGCGCCTGCGCCGTCTTCCGCCGCATCGTCAGCGACTTAAGTTCGGCTCGCTCATCATCGCTCAATATCAGGGGTGCAAGTGGCTGGGCCGCCATCAGATCCTCCGTCGCTGTTACAGCCGCCATCTCTGGCACAGCGACGCGAATCTATCGCGAATCTACGATTGCGAACTTGTGACTCGGGACACTAGCATGGCAATGACGATAATCAGCCGGCCTTGCAACGCTGCTGGTGGGCCTGCTCGCGTTACATGGCGAATCTATAGATCATGGACTACGGATCATAACTGATGGGCTTTCCGCTCGTCAGGTGCATCTTTCTACCTTCTGTAAACAGTGTGATGCCTACGCAACTCTGATGCAGCGCTGCCTCCGCAGTCAAGTCGCAGTTTGGGAACAGACCCGGCCGTCAGCGAGCTCTTTAAGTTGGTCGATCCCAACTGTCGACGTTGAAGGCTGTCCTGAGGCGACGGAGTTTGCGATCGAGCTCCTCGCGCTCCGGCCCGTGGGGCGTATTCACGAGTTGAGCCTCAATGCGCGCCAGCTCGGCGGCAATCAATGCTTTGAAGGGTAGCGCTCTTTTCGTCACGTCGGCGGCTGAATGCTTGGATGGGTTAGCAGGTGATAGGTGAATGGGTCGGACGGGCCGCCTCTACCGCGTCTCACGAGACGTCCGTTCTCCACGAGTCTATGGCATACCGGGCTGACACGTTCTATTTGTGTTTCGTCATCGGACAGTAGTTCGGCGATCGCTGCAGCGGTGAGTCCGGCTTTGCCCCACATCTCCCGCAAGATATCATCAGCGACGGTCATTGGTCTCCTCGCCAACAGAGCGGTATCCGCGCATCATCATAAAACCGTAGCGAGATGCAAGGGCTCGGACGGTCGTATGCAACGTTCGAACGGGATCTGTAGCTTCACCACGCCGCCGTTCGCCTGGTAGAGTCGGCGTGTAAACTTTGTGCGGATCGGACCAAAGTGCGGGGCTTGGCACGCGCATTCACTGTCTATGGTGGCCCATCCCCGGGCTGCGTACGTTTCGTGCCTTGAATTGCGTGTGCTAACCAGTCGACCGTCAAGAAGCCGGATTGAGCTGAGGTGGACGGTTGAGCGTGCGCCAGAGCGAGACCAAACAATAGGCGCAAAAGTTCTCTGAACCAGGAGAGGATGGTTGTGCCCGACGGCGGAGAGGACGACGTTGGCGGCATCGCCGGCGAGGCCCTTGAGGTAGCACCGGCCGAGGTGTCCTTCGGCTTTGAGGTGTCCGATGATGGGCTCAATGGCAGAGCGGCGGCGCAGCTCAGGCTCGATGGTGCCGAAGACAACGCGGCGGGGATTTTGCGCGTCGTAGCCGCGGTAGCCCTTGTCGACATAGGCCCGCTCGATTGCACAGCCGGTGAGTGTCTCGGTGCGGTCCATAACGTCCCGCAACGTGTGGCCGTCGTAAGGGTTGTCGGGCAGCGACCAGGCGTGCAGCATGAATAGGCTACCGGGGGGCGGCAAGTGTTAGGAACGATGGAGGCCTTCATGCCGAACGGTGACGTCACCTGCCTCGGGTGAGACCTTGCGCTGCGACGGCCGGAGAGCAAGTGACGCTCGAGATCAAAAGCGCAGGCGCCGGAACAGCCTTGTTCGCTTGGGCGGGATCTTTTGGTCGGCCCAATTGTGGCTCTGCGCTGCGCGATAGCGGAATCGGCCCACGTTGTTGGAGCGGCCAAAGCACGAGGGGGCCGTCGCATATGACTCCCGCCAGCTATCCTCGTCGCAAGCCGAATCGCGCAGGCTTACCCTTCAGGCGGACGAGACCGAGCAACCGATAGGCCTTCGAGAGCTTGCCAAAATGGTGAGCCACGGTTGCCGACCAGGGCAACGCGGGATCGTCATTGATCAATCGCGCGGAAATGGCGCCCTCGCGTTCCACCAGGCGCTTGAGCCCCAGCAAAAGGTCATCCGTGCGGTAGGCAAGTTTGGGGCGCTGGCCGGGATGGCGGCGCTGGCGCCTGATTGTTTTGCCTTCTCGCTTGCGCTGGCAGGCGCTGAGCATGATTTGCGAATGTGTCTCGAGCGGCAGCTTGGCCAAGGCCTTGGCCCGGGTGAACGAACCAAATCGCTTAACGAAATAATAGGCGCCGGGGGTATTCTTGTCCCAGTCGAGAAGATTCTGCGTGACATATCCATGCTCCCCATGCAGGCTGCGCAAGGCCAGCAGAAGCTCCGCGTCGCTCCAGCGGACGCCAAGGATATATTCGTCGCCGCCGCCGTCTTTCCTGCGTTTCCATCCGTCGCGCTGTATCTCGCTATGGTTTGGTGCGGGCAGGCGCGCCTTGCGCAGTGCATTCGCGAGAGATCCGAAGCGATGGCGGATGTGTCTGGGACATGGCAGGTCCGGGCAGCGTTCGATAAGCCGGTTCGAGATCCGGCCCTTGGCGGCATGAAGCCGCTGTAGCCCCCTGATGACCGCAGCCCCCGTCCAGTATCTTCCGTTGTTCCCAAAAAACATCCTGGTCTTGGGATCGTAGCCCGCAGCGGCGTAGGCAGCACAAAGCGAGCCAAAGTGGCGATCGACGGTGTCCGCAGACGGAGCACCCTTTGTGCTGTTGAGTAGCCGTTGGGATAGGTGCCCGTTTCTATCAAGCAATCTCTTCAGTGAGGCGAGAATCTTCTCATTGTCCCAAGGGCGATTGCCGACGGCCAGACGCTCCTGCGCCTTGCGGAATTGTGCCGGCGGCACGATCGGTTCGAATGCCTGAAAACGCGCCCAAGCCGATTCCGGATTCTTTATCGCGCGGCCCTGCAATCTCTTCGTCGTGACATTGTAGGTCATCCGTCCCACGCAGAGCTCGCTGGCAAGAATCCTGTGAATGGTCGTCTCCGAAAGGGCCTTTGCGCCGTAGCCCTTCACGCCCGCCTTCGCCAAACGCCGAGCGATCTCATAAATGGACAACTTGTCACGTAAATACAGTCTGAATATGCGCCTGATCACCTCAAGTTCTTCGGCCGGACCCGGGACCACCACCACCTTGTCATGGCTGAGGGCCTTGTACTCGCCTCGCTTCAGGACCTGTCTCGGGTTTCGCTTGGCGTCCACGAGCAGCCGCCTGAAACCGTAAAGCAGCCCGCCGCCCTGGCGGAAGCCCAGTAGCGCTTGCTGCCGATGCGCTCGCGACAGTTTTGCGGAAAGCTCGCGGCTGTATTCGCTCGCCATGACCCGCTTCAGGTGCTTGACGATGGTTGTGATGGGAGCGACATCCTCCCCGAACGGCTCGCCGCAGTAGACGACACGCACGCCGGCCTGTCGGCACAGGAACTCGTAGTGAGCGGCCTGGTCGGGATTCTGGAACCGGCCCCAGCGGCTGACATCAAGAACGAGGATGACATCAAAGGCGCGCGGCGTCGCAAGCGCGTCGCTGAGCAGCTGTTTTAGCGCGTCTCGGCCTTTTAGTGACAGGCCGCTCTTTCCGGCGTCGATGTAGGATGCGACCACGGCATAGCCGTGCTGCTTGGCGTATTCGGAAATCGCGTTCTGCTGATTTTCAGTCGAGTAGATCTGATTCTCAGATGACATGCGTAGGTATTGCGCCGCACGCATCTGGCCGTCGAAGGTCGGTGTGCTCATCATGCGTAACGACGGAACATGTCCATCTCCCGATGTGACGCATTGTACCTGCATCCTATCCCGTGTTCTGCCTAAAGTTGATTGCCCGGGATAAGTTGCTCCGAATAAAGCCACGACCTCGTATTCTCTCCCGATATGATATGCACGGCCATTGGAAATGTCCCACATCGTGTCCGGTTGGGGCAGGTGGTTCTCGCACGTTGCGGGCCACCAGCTCTCATAGCTTCGGCCATCGGTAAGGATGACTGTCCTTCGCGACACCGACCAAATGCATGTGCGGTAGAAATGATCTGGGCTCGGTGACGCCGATGCCGGCTTGAATCGAAATCGCTTCGAATGAGAGCAGTTGCGACGCTATATCGTCCGACGAGAAACCCGGTCGTGGACAGGCCTCCCTGCCATTGTGATGCGTTCACTGTCGACAAGTTTGTCTCGATGTCAGGTAAGCTCCAGCTAAGGTTTATCGCCGGGTCACGGTAGGGCGGCAGCCATTTTGCGCCTGCACTTGGTTACTTCGAGGGCCTTGCTCGACCAGGCGGCTAATCGCTTCGAACCGGGATGGAAGTGCCTCATCACACCGGCCCCCGGCGCTCTACCAGTCCGTCGAAAACATTCGCTGATCCCTGCAGGACGAGCGTCGCAATCGACAAGATCGCGAACGGGAAGCAGAGCAGTGCGGCTTGCCACCACTCCCAGTGCCAGCCGTGATACGCCCCATAGAATGAAACAGCTGCCGCTACGATCGAGCCGAGCGGTGCCAAGGCGAGAATCAGGAAGTTGATCAGGCCGACCACGAACCCGAAGCCGAGCCAAAGCTCAATTCCCTCGAAATATGCGGCAAGCTACACAATTCCGAGGGTCAAGTAGCCGATTGGAAGAATCGGCATCTGCAACTCCGCTCGAAGCAAGACCCTCGGCTGGTTGAGGAACCTGTGATGACCCCAACCGAAAGTCGAATCTAAAGTGCATACGAATCGCACCGCAGCCGCCCCGCGGGGCGGCCTTTTCATTTCTGGAGTGAGGCGTCACTCTGGAGCTGGCCTTGTCTATCACGCCGTTCGCCCACCTCGTTCATGACATTCCCCTGCACGACCACACTGGCAAATGAGGGCGACGTCGAAGGCGGATAGCCGAGTTCGCCGGCGCCACCGTCAATGACGGTCAGGCCTGCTTTTCCGAACGAGAGGCGTTCACCCGGCGTCAGCGCGGGATCGCGTGGCTGGCTGCAGGGCCCCTGATGTGGCTCGCGCCGAGCGGGATGGCCGTCGCATCATCCTTGCAGATCGTGACGAGCTAAGTGATGTCGGCTGCCTCCAGCTTTGTCTGCCGCCGGTGATCGGACCACTGTCGCTGGCTTGAAGCTGTGAAGGAACGTTCTCGTCATAGCGCCAGCGACCGTTTTAGATCGTCGTGCTCGAAGGCGCTGGCCATGCGGTTGATTTCGGCCGAGCGGGCGCCGACCGCCTTAGCGGCTTCGCGCCAGGTTGCCGTTACGCTCGCGACTTCTTTGATAATCGTGCGGGCCTGCGGCAGCGTGAGTGCGAAGAACTCCGATGCGGCCTCCAGCAGGTCGAGCGAGCAAGTGCCCTCGTCCAGATCGATGTTCGTCGACAACACGCGGGCCTTGAGATCAGTTGGAACGGGATTGAGGTCGTATGCCGGCGAGAGAGACCATCCTGCCTTTCCCAGCCACAGGAAACCGTGGTTGCGGAGGTGATCGTCGACATTTGAGATCAGCACGTTGAAGACGACACGCTGATAAAGGGCATGGGCATCCGTTTTCCCTTGTGCGCCGTGTTGAGCAAGGGCATCGACGATCTCCGGATAACTGCCGCGCTCTCCGTCTTTGGCGCCCATCATCGCCATCGCCGACAGGAACGGGATGCGGATCGCACCCTCACGATCGAAGCGCCGCGACAGCATGACCGGCTTGCCGCCGACGTCGATCAGTTCGTGCTGCGGAGTGGCGATACCTGCCTGGCCAGCGAGCCGCAGTGCGATCTCTTCCCAGGTCTCCATGCTATAGTCGTCGGTCTCCTTCGGGAATTTGGCGATGGAGAGGTGACCATGCTGGTCAATGACTGAGGCCTTCGGACGCCCGCCGCCGAGCGAAGAGCCGGGGGCAAAGATGAGTTGGAGCTCCTCATCTGTTTCTTCATCCCGGAGAAGCCGCTCGGTGATTTGGAGCAACCGGCCGAGTTCGATCAGGGCAGGCACGCCGGCCCGGGTCGGCGCCTGGAAAACACGGTCGCCGACCCAGCGGAAACGGAGCGCGCCTAGCCGGCTCTCGTCGGCGACGCCCAGCAGATAGTCGCTTTCCGCGAGGGTGCGAACGGCACGGCCCTCGTGTTCGGCGAGGCGGCGCTCGGCGCGCTGCATGAGGCGGCGGCCCCAGGTGTCCGGCGCCGAGTCGCCAATGGAGCCAAAGATGGCTAATCGGGCGGGAGGAGCGAATGCGCCGCGTGTCAGTGCAAGTGCCGGCTCCAGCGAGAAGCGGTCCGGATCCTCAAGCCATGCAGCGTCGTACTCGAAGAGGATGGTCTCCGCGCCTCTGACGCGATTGCTCCTCGCCAACCCTATCGGGCGCGTGCGGCCGTCCAGATCGATGTGCACCTCGAAGTCAGCCATCGTGGGATGGTCCGGTTGGCCGCTTGAGGTGGACGTGCTTGGGAAGGTGCGCGCTGGCGAGGGCTTGGCCGACGCTGTCGTTGCTGATGTCGGCGACCTGACCCAGGCCGTCGAGCAGGCCGAGCGCCTGCAGCACGCCAGCGTAGATGCCGATGCCGACGCTGGTATCACCAGCTTCGACCCTCTGCAGGGTCGACCGGGACGTGAAGGCGCGCTCGGCCACGACCGCCATCGGCAACCGTCGGCGTCGACGGGCGTCATGGATGTCCGCCCCAAGCTTGCGTAGCGCGCGCCTTACCGCAGCAGGAGGATTGTGTGGAGTAGGCATTGTTGATGTCTTCCTGCTTCAAATTCGATGAATATGTAGCACGAAGATCACAATTTTCCTAGATGGTCGAAGCGCAACCTCAGCAATGATTGGAGGTGTATTTGTACCGCAGTCGCGACGGCGCGACTTGGACAATTTGGACGTTCGCAATCGCGGTTACGATGGCTCTCACATCGCAGGCTCGCTGGGCGTCCGTCAATCTAAGTGACGCGCCACCTGTCTCCGCCAGGATTCGATCGACCGGCAACTCTGGTGCGAGGGCGCGGCCTCGGTCGAACGCTCCCGCAGCACAACTTGCGTTTGATGACGATGACGCACGAGCATATGTAGCCGGCGACTCTGGTGCGTGATGAACGGGACGCGCCAATGCCAGCGTTCATCGGTTATCCAAACAGCAGGCGCGAGCGCCTCAGTTGCCGTTGTCAAGTAACGCGTGTTCAGATATCGGGCCTTGGAATACTACAATTCACCAAAAGCAAAACCCGCCACAGACCACCCTTCGTGGTCTGACTCTCATCCACCTTCGGCAAATATTACACGCCAACAGGTTCGACGATCGTGCACCGACCACGTCTGAGCAGATCGCCTTGCTTGCCTTGTTGGGTCGTCACGAGGTTGAAATTGGCCGGACCATCCAGAAAAGGAAGATTCACGCCCTTTTCACCGTCCGTAGCCTCAGCTGCGATCAGTGAGAGGGCGAGGGCGCGCCAGCCCAGTTCCATCGGCTTCGCATAAGTCGAGGCGATCTTGGGCGTCCCGTCGGGTGAAAACTTCCAGGTGATGACGTACTCTTCGTGTGGTCGATTGTCGCGGTGCCTGGACCACGAAAAGAAAGCGTATTCGCTTCGGCCGGCTCCTCCAGCAGCGCCCCAGGTTCGGGGGACCAAGTGCGCTACTTTCGCGACCTTGGAAGTTTGTTCTACGCTTTCAGCCGTTTTGTGCTCGCCAACTCGACTTGACTTGATGCAGGAGAGGGTTGTCGTTTGCGCGAACACTACAGCTTGTGGCGGTTAGGTCAGCCAGACAGAGCAGCAAGAAGCCCAGACAGAGCAACAGCGCGCGTTTTCCAACCATCTCCTGCTGCCCGGATCCATCCGTTCTGTCTCGAGGCCTTTCCTGAAGGAGGCCATAGTCACGCTGTTCACAGCGTTGAAAGTTAGCGGCAACGTGACGGAGGCGCCCACCGGTATCCGGTCGAGTCGACGCGGCCCCTGTCTATGTCACGCGCCGCTAACCTCAGTGGCCGGCCACGGCCATGCTTGAAGGAGGGAGGGCCCCCAGGCACGTCGACGGCTAGCATTCTTCGTGCCAGCCGATGGTCAACTGTTCGCAACATGTTTGTGTTGGCCTTGTCACGCCGTTTTTCGCCAGAGTGGAGACATCGGCTGGAGCACTGGCGATGGCGCCGTCCGGCGATCCTCTCGGGGCATTAGCTGGACAAGGCAAAAACGAGCATTTGCACGTCATTCGGAGGCTTGACAGGGAATGTGCAGCGGGCCGCTCGATCATCGCGTTGCGAAGACGACCAATCGAACAGTTGGGAACACGACATGCGCAAAGAAGGTAGCGAGCGTTACCGGGATGCGGATCGGGCGAAACCGCTACACCATTGTTATTTTCGCTATCGCGCGCGACCGGAAGCCCTGCCTGCGGTGTGCCGAAAAACTTAGGCGAGATCCCAAATGGCTCGAGACAGCGCCGACTTCTTGAACTCGCGCCTTCCGCGGCTTATTGAAGGCTCTAATCTTGCCTCTCCCGTGAGAACCTCTTTCGAACGCCATGCTGCCCATGTTCTGCTGTATCTACGAGCCGGTGGCATATGGTGCGGCCATCCGGGACGAAGGCACTGGGAGCGCGGAGGTGCAGTCAGGACGATGCACACAATTGGCTGCGCGCTCGTCGCGCTCGGGGCGCGCTGATCGAGTTCGAGTTCGTCAGACGATAACGGCGCTCCGGCCTGACCCGGCCGGCGCGAGTAAGGCGGCCTTCTATTTCGTGACGAGCAAGTGCTGACGCTGGGCGTCTCGCGCTTATCCCTTCTTTAACCTCAGTAAATCGGGAGGGCGTTCAAAAACCGCGGCCTCCCTCGCCGGAGTATAGTCATGAGCAGCCAGACTGACCGACACATGCACCTCGCGGCCTTTTGCGGTCAGCCTGGCAATCACACTTCCTCCTGGCGCCACCCGCTGGCCGCGACCGCCTCGATACTTGAACCTTCCTTTTACCAGGAGATCGCGCAAATTGCGGAGCGTGGACTGTTTGACGTCGTGTTTCTTGCTGACATTCTGGCTTTGACCGAACCAAAATCAGCCGCTGGGGCACGAGAGGTTTTGCATGAGGTACCGTTCCGGATCGATCCCTTCGCAGTCCTGCCTATCATGGCAGCCGCAACTGAAAAGTTAGGTCTCGCAGCGACTGCCTCCACCTCCTATAACGAGCCGTTCAGCATCGCCCGCCGCTTCGCCGCGTTGGATCATCTTAGCCACGGGCGGATCGGCTGGAATGTAGTGACTACCGCAAGCCAGCCGGAAGCACGTAATTTCGGTCGGGAGACAAATCCCTCTCATGCAGCGCGCTACGCGCGAGCCACAGAATTCGTAGATGTGGTAAGAAAGCTCTGGGGCAGCTGGCAGGATGACGCGCTGATAGGCGATAAGGCGAGCGGTGTTTATGCCGATCGAGCGAAGATCGCTACTGTCGACCATGCCGGCGAATATTTCAATGTCCGGGGCCCGTTGAACTTGCCAAGGCCTCCACAAGGTCATCCCGTTCTGTTTCAGGCAGGAACTTCCGACGTCGGCAGGGATTTCGCAGCAAGAACGGCAGATGCCGTCTTCTTGGCGGCCCAAACCCGGGACGAGGCAGCAGAAGCGCGTGAAGCAATTCGTTCGCTGTCCGAACGCAATGGACGCTCTGCGTCAGACATTCGGTTCCTACCAGGGGCGCTGATCTTCGTCGGCCGGACATCCGACGAAGCAAAGGAGAAACAAGCAACGCTCAACGATCTGCTGACGCCACACGCAGGCATGGCACTGCTCAGCGAGCTCCTGGATACCGACCTCTCGGAATTTCCAGCGAACGGACCGCTCCCCGAGCTCGACATCAACGCCGTCACAGGCATCAAGAGCCGCTATCAACTTCTCAGGGCGCTCGCAGATCGCGACGGCCTGACCTTGCGGCAGGTCGCCGAGAAGGTCGCGAGCGGAGCCGGGCACAGGATAGTGGTTGGCGATCCCGCGGAAGTGGTTGATCAGCTCGAAGATTGGTTCGTCGCCGGAGCGGTCGATGGCTATACGATCATGTCTCCGTATATGCCGCAGGGTCTGACCGATTTTGTCGATCTGGTCGTCCCGGAGCTACAAAAGCGCGGCCTATTTCGAACACAGTATCAAGGCCGGAGGTTGAGAGATCATCTCGGCTTGAAGCGACCGGCTCACCCACTTCGATAAAGTGCGGTTGTTCACGATTGCCTCCGAACGCGGTTCCTCTGGATTGAGACGCCAAGTTCGATTTCGTCTTTGTTGATCGTCAGCGAGGTATCAACACAACAGCGAACAAAAGGTTTCAACCCGTTTCTTTCGTTGTGCCGCTCAGAGGCTGCGTTCGAGCTTGATGTTGTACTCGCGGACTTTGCGATAGAGCGTCGGCTTTGAGACTTTCAAGACATCGGCGGCACGCGTCATGTTGAGTTCAATGCAACGAGTGTTCGTCGGACGATGTCCCGCTCATAATCCTTCAGCGGCCGCAACACGATTACACGATTATGCGACCATGACGCCCGGCCCCTGCGCCAAGGCATCTACCCCTGTGGCAGTCCTGTCGCATTTGTGGTTGTGCGACAATGCGATTTTACGATTCATCGTGAACGCGACTATGCGATTCTGCGATGATGGCAGGAAATCGACGTGGACACGCATCGGTGCCGCGTGGCCGAATGAAGACGGCAAGGGATTCAACATCGTGATCGCGCCGGGCGTTGCGGTCTCAGGAAGGATCGTCTTGCGCGAGCCGAAGCCGCAGACCGACCGGGAGAGCGATTAGATGGTCGCTCCGATAGCCCGAAGACCAGCTTGTCCTGGAAGGTGCGATTGACGTCCGCGAGAGGCGGAATTCCCGCAGCGCTTTACGGCCGCGCTCATCCTGTTTGCGAAATGCTAAGGCTCTCCGACCGGAGAGCCTTTTTGAGTTGAGCGTGCCCTGCGGGCCGGGCTCTAGGCTTCGCCCGGAGCCGGTCGTCTCCGCCCATTCGGGTCACGATCCCTCACGCAAGGTATATTGAACCCTTCGCCGGAGGCACTCGGTCACGCCTTTGCCTGCGGCATCGCTGTCACTAAGGCGCGCGCCGGGTGCCTTTTTAGACCGGTCTCAGGGCCGGAGAACGGTCCTCGCCTTGCTGCGGGCCATACTCCTTTTTTTCTTCGGCCCTGATCGACACGATGAAACTGTTCGAGGAATAATCCCGAATCCGGCATTTGCGTAGGTCTTCGTTCGGCGGCGTCCGAGTGGCTGCCGACTACCCGGTCATTAAATCTCTAATTAATCAACGTTTTTTGGCCGATCGTGGCTGAAAAGCTCTAGTTTCGCGCGGAATCGACGCTTACCTTCAAATTCTGAGTCAGAGGCCGGTCGAAATGCCGAAATCACATCAATTGTTCGAGTAGCGACTCCACGCCTCGCGCTTCGTCGACGATGTGGGTAATTGAAAGCCTCAACGGAGGGATACTGTCCGAGCTTCATGCCGCCATAAGAACCGACAGAGCACGTCGGCACGGCGACTATTTTCAACCCTCGCGTAAGAGCCTTCCTAAGTAGAAGGGGTCCCGAGCTGCGCAAACTTTAGTCCACCTCAAGAATCATTTCGACTTCGACCGCGGCAAGGAAGCGCCGCCACGCCTAGCGAGGAGCGGGCATCTCTGCCAATTGATTCCCCGAACGCATCGACCATCAGGTCGGAATATCCATTGACCACCTTGGCTTGGTCAGCGAACTCATCGGCCGAGTTCACCATGCCGACCACCTGACTACGCGTTTCACCCGATCGAGGCTACCATGATCAGGCCGGCCTGCCGTGCAGCTTCATAGCCTTGTTCGACGGCCAGATCCCGGCCGAGATTACCCTTCGGCTCGCTTAAGACACTACCGGCCATGAACAAGAGATTGCCACTTGAACCGCGTTGACAAAGCTGTCGACCGTCGCCGCAGCAGCCGGCAGTGTGATGTTCTTCTCTCTCAAGCGCGCCTCCGCGCTCGACGAATTCGCTGCCTGCGCACCCTCAAATGCGGAAGCTAAGATCACCAAACAAAAGGCGATATACCCGCAAAATCTTCATTAAGCGCTCCCGCACTTACCTATGAACGTACATCTCTAAAGTGGCCCTACGAGCAGTGATACCGCAGTTCGCGTCTGTTTCAAGCATGCCCAACTCATCGTTCGTGCGCTCCTCGCAACCAAATCATCTGCATCATTGATGAAGCAGACGCTCAGACGATCACGTATCCAGCAACGGTGTAAGAGCGATCAAAAACGCGACTTCCACCAGGTTTGGTCTACGTCCTCGTAAAGAAATCCCAGCCAGTCACTTCATGAAAGTGCCAGTCGGCCCCCACGTAGTACATCGTCCATCGAGTTGGAATCGTGTCACCCGCTATACGGCCATGCCAGATCGTCATTGTTCTGCAGGTCGGAGCTGTAGATGAGGTCCAATTGACGTAGAGGTATATTCTGTTCGCCGTAACGTTTCCCGCTGCAGGGTACGGATATCCCTGGCACGAAAATCCCGCCGCGCTATTCACATACGCTCCCGTGAAGTCTCCTGTTGGTGCGTCTAGCGTCGGTACCGAAAGCACGGAGCCCTCTGATTCACCTACGTAGAAGGGACTGGCAGCTGCGCGTGCGCCCGTAGCGATACGATGGCAAGGAGCAGCAACGCAAACAAGCGCGTCATCATAGTGTTCTCCTCGGCCGCTTCAATAAAGCCAGCTCGGTTATTGATCCGGCTCATGAAGAACTGGTGAGCTGCCCGAGTATCTCCCCCGGCGTTCCGCCCAACTCCGACAGGACTGATAGCGTGAGGCTTACAGTCATCCTCGCTCGCACGAGCTTGCCACTAACGATCGGTGGTCACCAAGCGTTAAATTTCAACGGAATTCACCGACGAGATCTGGTGGTTGACATGGCAAGTTCGCGATTTCAACTTGGTTGCCGGAGCCTTAGCTGCCATTAATTGCTAACGATGCTTGGGCATCATTACTACGGGTGGATCACGCACGAACGCGACCACGTCCTTTGGACCGCACTCACGAATGAATCTCGCCTTGGTGTCCCGCTCAGCTATATGGGGTGTCCCGCTCGGCTATATGGGGCTCAATTGCGACCGCGAATCCAAAGTACTATGTCGCTCGATCCAATTACGCGTCTTGGATAGTATGGGTTTATCGTTCCAGCTAACATCGTAGTCAAACGTGCAGGAGGACTGTTCAGCAGTTCGCTAGCAAATTGTTTTGCGTCAGCCTCGCTCGGAAAAGTTCTGGTTTCTCGAATGGGATATCGATTTGGCCGCTTCGATTGATTAAAGGAAACATACCAAGTGTGTCGTAGCCATATCCGTTTCGTGCTCATCGGCCGATGATGACTTTATGTCCAAGAACCGACCGACGCATGCGATGTAGCCAAGTCGGTACAGCGTTTTCACTGACGATCGATAACCAACGAGGTCGTAGCGCCACCACCCGGTCAGTTGCGATTATTAGTAGTGATTGTGTGCGACAATTGTAGGGATTTGAACCCGCACGTTCTTGTAGTTGACCAGCGCAGCGTTCTCTTGGCCGAATCGCTCTCGCAAACCGACTTATGCCGGTCGCAACGCTTGAACCGCGATTGAAAGGCAGGAGAGCCAAACTATGTCTCCATTAGAAGCAATCGCCCGTTGGCTAGAAGCCCAGGACCTGGATACGCAACTGGAGGTCGCCGCATTGCGACATTCCTGCTCTTCGGGGAACGTGCCGAGCTTATACGTGGTACGCCGGACCAGCTCGAAACTCTTCAACGCTGGTTAACCGCCCCAAAGTTGGATTCGCGGGCCGCCGCAAGCCCGTGCTCTGACCTTCCGGGTTATCTTCGAGTACTTTGCGGAGGGTGGAATTGCAAACGACGGATGGAAGCTGAACGCGACGGCAAGTATGCGGCTGAGCGCAAGGCGCAAAGGAAGCTACAACTATTGCCGGCCCGAAAGGAGAACTGCTTTCGTGTTGCGAAATCTTGGAATGGCTTGGCTGCAACTTATTTAACACGCCGGGCTCTTATCGGAGCGCCGGCGATCCTCACAATCGTGGGCGCCGGCTTACAAACCGAAGCCGTTATCAAGGTCTTGCTTGCGCCGGCCTCGCTTGCAATTACGCTGGCGCTGCTGCTGATGCTGCTGCGGATCCTGGTACTGCCGACACGTATCCAACTAATGAAGCCTATGCGGCGCTTGAAGAGGAGGCGAAGCAGCGCCGCAGGGCCGAGGCCATGGTGAAGCGCTTCAGGAGATCGAGGCCCACGAGGCTCAGATCCGACAAGCGCAGAAGATGGAAGCTATCGGCCAGCTCACCGGCGGCGTCGCGCACGACTTCAACAACATCCTGTTTGTGTCCTTTGACATTCTTCTATGTCCTAGCACAATTGCCTCACCTCGCGGAAGCGGTCGCCGACGCTGACGACGGCCAAGCCTAACCATCTTGGCAGTTGGGTTATTGGCGAACGCTCTATGCGCGGCGCGCCGCCCGGCGGGGCGCGCTGTTTCTCATGTCGGGCACCGCCTTGATGCTGAGAGGGAGAGGTCGGCCGGAACGAGTCTGAGCCGGCGCGGTCCGAGAGAGAGCGCCGGCCTACTCGCCCGTTCCCGCTCTAGCCGATCTCGCCCGTCCGCGCGTTCCCGAGGGCGCCAGCATCATAATCGCTGCGGCTAAGCAGCTCCTGCCGTATCTCGAACGTGGCCGACGCATCGAAAGCGCTATCTTGCGCGCCCGCAATGGAAGCGGCCTTCGGCGCATCCCGATGCGAGGGCGCCTGGAATTGGAAGATGGCCTATGACGCTTGCGAGGTCCCATCGTCCTGCCTCTGCGCAAATCCGGAAAGGCGCTTTTCCGTAAAGCCGGCTCTGCGGCTTCACAACTTTCCGCTTTGGGCAAGATCGCAGGCCTTCTACCGACCCACACGCGCCGCAATGCCGAGAGCGAGACTTTCCAGCAGTTCTCGACGCCGATCCCGCTCGGCCTGGCTGCTCTGACCGCGGCCGCGATTACGGCAGCGGATCGCGTGCTGGGGGCCGTCCGCAGGCACCGGGCTGCTCGTCATCCTCGCCGAGATCGCCGGCGGCTCGGCTGAACGAATTGGCCGAGACCCGGGCCAGGTTGCTCTCTTCCCTCGTTCCGGCCATTTCCGTCACGCGCTTCGATGCGGTCCAAATCGACGATCGATCCCGCCATCGTGCCGAGGGTCGTGCTGATGAACCCGCCGTTTTCGGCGATGCCGAGCGTCTCCCGCCGCGTGGCCGACACTGCGTACCGCCACATCGCCTCAGCGCTTGCCCGTCTTGCTGACGGCGGCCCGCTGGTCAAGTTCCCCGGCGCAAACTTCTCAGCCGAAGCCCGGCCTGGCGCGGCGCATTCGCCCGATTGCACGAACGCGGCCGCATGGTGTTCACCGCCGCGATCGCCGGTGCGGTCTACGTATCAAGCACGGCACCACGATCGAGACGCGCCCCACCGTCATCGACAAGGTGCCCGTCGATGACCCGCGGGCGTTCCCAGAGCCGCCGGGAATGGCGCCCGACGTTGTGACTCTGCTCCGCTGAACCACGTTCCACCTCACCTGAGTATTGCATCAACCGGCGCGCTTCCCATGTTAGCGTCGCCGGCGCCGCACACCGCGCGTAGCTATCTCGCACGGGCGGCCGCGCAGTCGGCTAGCCTCGCTCGCCATCGTAGCGGCTGCGATATTCGTGCAATGAATTCGGTTACCCTGTTCGATGGCGCCGGAATTGCAGAGGCCTGCTAGCGCATAGGCAGTGCCTGCGGAGCGCAGCAAGATGGATGGTTGGATAGTGACAGTCGCTCTTTTCAAGAAAGATAGCGACGACGACGAAGAATATAGGCACGTAACATACGTGGTAGCCGTCGCTGACCCCTCAGAAGCGGTGAGGAGGACCGTAGCAGACTGCGGCGCAAAGGCCGCAATGCTCAACTGTCCAATCGAAAAGGAGCAGTTGCAAAGGCTCGGCTTGGAGCCGGGTGAGCTGATGGCGATACATGATGACGAGATTGATCCGATCCCCTTACGTCCCCGGCGTCATTAGCAGCGCGTCTGGTTCCGTCCAAACCGCGTCGGGTTAACGACATGTATGTGCGGCCCACACCTTACAGCACATCGGTTCCCTTCGTTCTCTGACTGGCACGCGGGTTGCTGAGCCAGGTATGGCTTGGTCGCTTGTTGAATGACCCTCATGAGGGCCAAGCCTGTTCGCGCGGCGGGCGTGCGGGCGGCCGTCAGCACCGTCCGCACGTCTTGCGCATATTGCACGTCGCCGCTGTGCTCTGTCGTGTTCGTGCCGTTCTGGCATGCGAGTTGCTGAGAGGCTTATCGGCTTGGCTGTTCTTCCCGCAACTCAAGACAGACCAAGCTTGGCGTAGCAAACTCAGCGCGGATGGTTCCTCCAGACGCCCGCGCGCTTTTTTCGGAGCCGCAAGCCACATGGTCTTCGGCAACAGGGGCGCTGTGGAAATCGTCCGTGACTCGTGAAGAGGGCTTGGAGATCGCGATAGCATCGCTCAAACAATGGTCCGAATGGAGGGCCAAAACGAGCGTCGTACTTGCGGCGATTACCGAGGCTCATGGCGACTAGGCCGCCACTATGGTCGAAGCTCTCTTCACAAGGAGCGTGCTGCAATGGACAGGCTCAAATTCATTCCAGCCTTCGAGGCGGCTATTCGCTCCGCCGATCCCGCCAAGCTCGCCGCACTCCGAGATACCATCCGCCAGCGTGGAGGCCCTGACGAATTCGCGCTGGCGACCACTGAGCTTGTACGGAAACATCCACTCACGCTTTTTAGGCTGATCAAGATCATCTCCGACGCCGCGCATGAGGAGCATCGCCCATGAGCATCAACCCCGCCCGAAACCACACCATTCTCATCGCCGACGCGGCGGTATCTCTCGTCACTGTGGCTTGCGCAGCATGGCGGCTATATGTGCGGGCAAACAGAACGACCGAAGACATCGACCAAGGCGAAATACGCGCGCGATGGCCGATGCCATCCGTCTTTGATGGCCTGATGCGCTCAGTCCAATTGCGCCGTATTGACTGAGGTCCGCCGCCATGTCGCCGCTCATCATGATCGTCGCCTGGACGCAACTAAGCGTTTTAGCTACGATCAACATCACTGCTCAGCCCTCAGACAATATGGACGAGTGCCGGAAGATGGGCGAGGCAACGATCAAGGCCGCCACTGTGAAGCCCGGCTTTTCGGCCGCCTATGTCTGCCACGACACGACCCTTCAGCGAGGATTATCGGGTGCATTAGGCGTGGTCGCCTACCAGCAAGAGGATGGCGGAATAACGATCCTAGAAGGGTACATGTCGACGCTGTCGGACTGCAAGGTTGCTGGAACGGTAGCGGCCGGCAGCAAAGTTGTTCCCGGCTCAACGGCCTGGGCGTGGGCTTGCTACGACCTCGCAAGCTTTCGACGGTAGGCGATCAACGTGTCAGTCTTCGCCGCTTATAGCGCGCATCATCCACGGATGAACGCCGAGCGCATCGTTGATGCGACGACAAGATCAATTGTCGGGTTCTCCGATTGCCTCTCGAGGCTGTCTATCTATGAGCGGTCAATCCGGGCGAGGCGAGCCAGTTTCTCTTGCCTGATAGAATCTGAGCCGCCGCACATTCAAGCCAGTAGCGCACGAGCTTTCCTGCGCCAGAGCATGCCATCCGGACACGTCATTAAACCACAGGCTATAGCCTCACCCGCCACAAAGCCTTCCCAGCGGCCCGAAGGGTCGCGATCAACACGAGCACGCTATCCAAGATGCGGAGTGGTGCGCGGAGCGTTGCGGGTTTTCATTTTGCACCCGTGACGAAGTCCGATCTTGCTTGCATGATCTCGCGCCGCAGTTTAAGCAGCTCGGACCGTTGGCAGGCCCTCCGGGTTTTCGGCTCGGTCCAGCCGTCGCGATCTCACCATCGGCATTGCACTGTCGATGAGGTCGCGGCTGCATCCGCGCTCGATACCCCAATCGAAAATCGACGACCGAAAACCGTGCACGGTGACATCTTCGCCGCCGTGAGCCCTAAGCGTGCTGAGCAATGCGGCGCCACGTCGCGATGATCGGCAATCAGTTTCCGGGCTTCGGAGACCACACAGCTGCCATCGGCGCGCGAATGATCGCGATCCCATTCCGCGTGTCATTCGAAGGTCGCGAGGATGCCGAGTTGACGGCGAAGCTCCTCACGGAGTTGCCCGGCATCCTCAACTTTGCTCTTGATGTTGGGACAGCCTGCGCGAGACGGGTAAGTTCATGGTTCGCATAAGCATCCGAGGACGCCAAACGACCGATTTTCAACTCGAACAACCGGGTTCGCGGCTTCGTCGCCGATCGGTGCGAGGTCGGGCCAGAGCTCATGATATCGAAGGATGATCTCTTCGACGCCTACACGCGTTACTGCATCTCGGCTCGCGCGTTCACACTCTCGCGCAATGTGTTCTTCACCAAGCTCAATACAGCGGTTATCACCTTGCAGGATGCACAGGCGGGTAACGACAGTGACCGCGAGCGGATGATCGCCGCCATCGGACTGCGTGACTTCGACGACCATCACGAAGAGGTTTTGGTTTGATCAGAACCTCGTCGGGCTTGGCATCCCGCTCGAAGACGCGATCTTGCGTGACCCGATCACCGGCAGCGACGTCGAAGCCATCGACAACGAGTTCCCTGGCTGGAGCGCTTGATCCGCCTGTGCCGCGCGTTCCCGGGCCCGGAGGGCCACGGGGGTCGGGGCACGCGCCGCGTAACGCTTCCTCAATTGCTGACATCGTGCCCGTTGCGAGCCCAAGGGCCTCGGGAGCCGCCATGCCGCCAGAAGCTATCGAACCGATCTCGTTCAAAGAGGCGAACCGATACTCCGATCTCGCCGCGATCGGGCCCGAACGGTAATTGCCTCGCAGCGCACGGATTCGCTACCGGACAAGTTCTGTCGAATGTCTCGCGCGTGATGCCATCCCGCTCGGCCCACAGCTAGCGCTGTCGGTGCAAATCCTACGGGAATCGACGGATTCAGATAGTACTATGTGCTGGATGGCGGTGAAGGCGTCGGTGCCGCTGTGATGATGTTCGAGGATCGCGAAAGCGGCGATGCAGCGAACAAAAAGGTCTTGGAGTTCGTTCAAGCGAGTCCGCATGACCTCAATCTTGGAGACCCCGAAATTGTCGCGGGGGACAATGGTGAATATTCAATCTGACCAGTAGCGTGCGCCTTTCCATGGAGCAACCCGTCATGGCGCCGAACGATAAGCTCCGTACTGAGAGCCCTAAACACTAGATTAATTCAGCCGCAGCTGGAATCCTCTACCTGTGCGCAAATCCTTGGAAGTGAAGATGGAGAAAAGCTGCGCAAAGGGGCGAAGGTCAGCTCTGAATTGAATGACGAACCGCGGCAAACATGCGGTAGAAATTCTTGGTCTTGGATAAATCGCGGCTCCTGCTTCACGCAATGCTCGGCACGAGAGCACGGAGCAGGGTGTCAACCGAGTTTGTTGAAATGCGTGGCGCTAGATTGACGAGATGGTGAACTGTGGGTTTGAACCTCGGCATTCCCTGAGCTAGGTGGGATTTTCGGTTCCGTCGGGATTTCTGGAATATACCCCAGCTGCCGCTATAGGGCGGCTACCGGCAGGCGGGCGTAATCCCAATCTCACAGTCGACTCACTCAGCTCGGCCCACGCGTTGCCCGACCGCGAGACCGCGGTCGGACAAATCTCAAACAGCCCATTCTTGAGCGATGGCGCTGCCGTGTCTATTATGGCCCACGCCAAATCAAGCGGTGTGTTCGTCAGCGCTCGATGGGCGGAAGCGTCCTCTCGTTCCCGGTTTTCCTCGACGGCGGAAGCAGTCGCCCTTGTCGGCCGTTATAGGCAAGTAGGCGCAGAGCTCTCGATCGATACTGTTACTCAAGGGGCCTATTTGCGGTTATACTCACAGCCGCGCCGTGGTGGTGGTGGAAGGCGAAGCCGTCAGACTTCTATCTCACGGAGCCCACCGCCATTATCATCCTCGGACCACCGCTCCCTTTACTCGTCATCGGCTTGGTCTGTTGGCTGGTGTTCATGCTTGCCGCCTCTGCGCTCCCGGTCTTCGTTGGCATGACGATCGCCATGTTGGGCTTCCATACCGGTGCCGGCTTGCTCGGAGGCGTCGCAATTGGTCTCGTGGCAGGCGGACTAACCTTCGGTGTCACCCAGCTTGCGCTCGCTCTCGCGCTATGGGCTTGGGAAGCTCGGTGTGCCCCGGCTAGAATTATTCGGCGCGGGCCTTGCAACCAGCCTCGTTAACTGTGGGGATGTTTTTTTCTAGTTTGGTGGTTCGTCAGAGTGCGGCGCACGTTTCGTGACTATCATTTGCTTACGCATGCTCTGTCCTTCGATTGGCCTCTAATGCGGCAGCTGATAATCGTGGGGGCCGATCTCAATAGCCTCTCTGATCGGCTATGGTGCAACCTCGGCCGCGGCTCTCCTCGCGGACCTGGTCAGCACTACCGCACTTTCCGCTCATAAGATCGCGCTTCAGGTCGCCGTGATCTTGTTCATGATCTCTTTCGGGATCAGCATGGCAACGGCTGTGCGCGTTGGCCATGCGATAGGCCGCAACGACGGCTCCGCGGTCAAGCGAGCAGGCTTAGCCGCCCTCCCGCTAGGGCCGATCGACATTCAGGATTCCCAAGTGGCTTGATCGCTGATTCATAGAGTTCCGTGATTCGACACGGAGCGATGATGACGGCGAAGCGCTATGAGCTGACCGAGGGGCAATGGGCGAAGATTTCGCCACTGCTGCCGGGGAAAGCTGGCGACCTGGGACGTACGGCTGCGGATAATCGTGTGTTCGTCAACGGATGTTTGTGGGTTTTGCGGTCGGGCGCACACTGGAGCGACCTGCCGGAGCGGTACGGCAAGTGGAAAACGGTGCACCAGCGCTTCAGCCGCTGGTGCCATGCTGGCGTCTGGGAGCGTGTGTTTGCTGCTCTAACTGCCGATCGCGACAACCAGTATCTGATGATCGACAGCACTATCGTTCGCGCCCACCAGCAGGCGACGAGCGGAAAAGGGGGGCCAAAGATCAGGCGCTGGGGCGTTCCCGAGGCGGACTGACCACCAAGATCCACATGCTGGCCGATGCGCTCGGCCGTCCGCTCCGCTTCATCGTCACGGCTGGGCAGGTTAATGACATCACCCAGGCGCCCGCACTGCTCGATGGCCAGAGCGGCGATGCCGTGCTCGCCGACAAAGCCTATGACAGCAACGCCCTGCGTACGCTTATCGCGGAAATCGGCGCAACGGCGGTGATTCCGTCAAACCGTACCCGCAGGATCATCATTCCGCACGACGCCGACGCTTACAAACAGCGCAACCGCATCGAGCGCTGCTTCTGCCAGCTCAAACACTTCCGACGCTTGGCAACCCGTTATGACAGGCGCACCGCCAACTTTACCGGCTTCATCCATCTCGCAGCTGCGATGATCTGGATGCAATGAATGTCGATCGGTCCTAGATGTCGCGATCATTGCAGTGCTGACGCTTGCGGTGACCGTCGTGCGCTTCGAGATCGCCAAATTATTTATTGCTGGCTCGACTGGCAACAGCCAGGTGGCCCGTGACTTTGCGACCAAAGCCAACTGACGTGAGGTGACTGGTCGAAGGAGCAACTTGCACAAAGATACGACGCAGGATCTGCAAGGGGCCTCCCCCTTCGAACGCCCGCCAAATCGAGTCCCGAAGGGCGCCCCCTCTATTCAAGCGCATGTTTTCGTAGTCGACGATTGCTTGGACTCTGGCTATTTGAACTTTGATCTCAGCGACGGAGCTCGCGCTGCGAACTACGATGGAACCAACGTCAACATTCGCGAATTGGGTGCCGTTTGGTGGCGCCGAGCAAATCAGAATCAGAAGGCAACTCCCGACCTGGATTCCGAGACGCATCAATTCATCTCGTCCGAGTGGAAGTTCGGACTTGGCTCCGTTTGGCAAAGTGAATTTAGCGGCAAATGGGTAAATTCGCCGGGGGCAGATCAAAGGGCCACTTCTAAGACGTTCCAGCTTCGCATTGCTAGGTAATGCGGGATGCAGCCGCTTTATCGAAGCACAGCAAGCGATGCTCGTTGTTCTTCACTGTTGCGCAATCCATCATTCGCATATTGGCCTGCGGTGCATCGGCTGCCAAGGCCGGCAAAGCTGAAGATAACATGATTGCGGAGCAATAAAGGTGCGAGAACCATCTCTGCTTTGGGGTTGCCTGCCTACGGTTCATCTGCACTCATTTTTCACCAATAAGAAGGCATGGACGCTGCGGAAACTGCGCCCTGGCCAGTTCGCCCTGAAGCAGCGATGCCGTCCAGTCAAAGCGCTGTAGGCTTTCACTGTTCATCGATTAGGTTGGCTATAAGACTTATGGGTCGGGAGCCGCGCTTGCAGACCAATTCACTCAAACTTGTAGGACGCCTCTAAGAAGGTGCCCCATCGCTCCATGCTGTACTTCGCGAGTGCAGGGATCTGGATGAGCGTGCCTCGGCCGCTGCAGCCGCTGCAGTTGAATATGACATCGCTGTCGTTCTTGGTCCACATTGCCCAGTACCGAGCGCCGACGCCAATACTGAAATTTCTGCTGAGGAAGTACGACAGCGTTCCTTCGATCTGTACGCCTCCGCCGCCTTGCCCGCGCTGTTCGTAGAAAGTTGTTTCAGGACGGAGGAGATGGTTATCGCGACCGTTGAAGTCGGTCCATGGCAGGTAAGCAACATCTGCGCTCACGCGCCAGTCCTCAAACAGCATAGTCTCGGCGCTAAGGCCGACGCGCAGCGCATCCCAATTGGCATCTTGACTGCCGATGATTTGCTGGACCGGAACCCCGCATGGCCCGTACGGAAAGGCTGTCTGCACGCATCCGATCGAATCCGACTTTTGGCCGAAGTAAGTCCCACCGATAAATGCGCCCAGCTTGTAGGTGCTACCGCGCATAAAATCGTAACCGACATCGGCGGTGTAGTACATGAACCTTCCGTTGGCCTGATCTGACAGAGTGTTGCTATAGGCCATGTTGCCGATACTCGAATCCTCGTCGTTCATCCTTCCGTTGTTGAAGCGTCCGATGCCGATGTTGCCCTTCAGGAATATCCCCCAAGGACTATCCAGGCGTGCGAAGAGCTCGCCGGAAATGCCATCCAAGCCCTGATAGGTGAGCCTTGAATTGGGAATGCCGCTATCTCCGGGTATCGGCGGCGGATTCGTGTAGTCCCACTGAAATGTTCCCCGGCTGAGCCAGACCCGCGAGCCCCCTTCGAACGACCAGTCGCCCGTATCGACAACAGGCTTCATTTTGGAATCCGCTCGTCCCGGATAGGCCGATGCGTCGAACCATGCCGGCCCGCTCGTGTCGCCGCCGAAATGGTAATTCAATCCGATCTTTCCGATGTGATAGTTGCTGGACAAGCTGGTTGTGTTAGCGGCAATGATGGCAGGGGGCGGGAACTGCACCGTCGGCGGGGTCGCCAGACGCGTCCCATCGAAGCCCATGTAGTCGTACTCGAATTTGACAGACCAAGCAGGTGTAAGGGCTTGCTCGAGGCCGACTCCGACGGTCCAACCGAAACGACTATAATCGAACTGCGTTGTATGCTGAGGGAAGCCGGCAAAGCGCCCCTCGAATTCGTTGTTGTTGGCGATGTTGCCGCGGTTGTGTTGCCAGGCCATGCCTGCCTTGATGTAGCCCAGCGTTTGGCCTGTTAGGCCGAAGGCGTAACCCACACGAGCAGTCCCCGTGACAAAGGCGTTTGGACCTGCCTTGCACGTGGCGATAACAACGGCGCCCGAGAAGGCAAGGCAGCTGTTTGTGCCATCGGAGACAGCATGGCTCGCATCGAGTTCGGTGCCGAAAATCCACCTATCCGTTTGCCAGTTGTAGCCGACCTGGCCTCCGGCCAAGAATACGGGGGTGCTGACGACGTTACCATAGATCGATGGGCCGTAGGGATCACTGAAGGATGTCCGGCCATAACCTCCGCCGCCGTACACGCCAATGTACCCTCCGGTCCAGCTCCACAGCGCAGGCGGGAGCCTCGCCATCGGATCGAGATCCGCAGAATGAGCAACACCGCGTGCGGCAAGTGCAATTGCCGCGGCCCAAACAAGAACTCCAGATCGCATACCACCTCACGAACACGACGTGCGCACCATTTCAACGAACATCAAACAGCCGATGTCGTGATGTCGCTTCCATGCCGTTTATGGTCTGCAGAATCCATGCCAGTGATCGCGGTGGGACATTCCAGAATCGTTTACGCGGCAAAGCGTAAGACTGTATGTCTGCTCTGTCGGTGAGTTTGTTCACCTACACTGCGCGTCCAAGTGGGGCGCGGGGCGAAGTCGCGCCGGTCATCATCACAGGATGACGAGCAATGACAGATCTGTCAGGCTGACTACTTGTAGTGCTGGGGTTCCGGACAGATGTGTAATCAACCGGACACTGAACGATCTTTCCATCAGAGGCACGAGCAGCAGCGCAGATAGGTACTTCAGCCGAAGTGGAGCGAGAGTTCATGGCACCCCGCGATGCCGTCTTGCTTTAGGTCGCCACTAACGGATGAATTGTGTGTCAAGCTGGGCGATGCTGAGGTTGCGCCCATCGCTTTCCTCAGCAAAGCCCCGGGGGCCGGTGCCCTATGGCGTCCCGTAAGATCACGGAACGGCCTTCCATAGTCCCGGCGAGTTGCGCTAGGCTCTCACAGTCATGGCGAGAGAGCTTCAACGGACCGATAGGATAGAGCTGCCCGTTCTGCCGCGCCTGCGTCGCATACAGGCATCGCGCCGGGTGCGGCTCCAGCGGCTGCTATCTGATCCCAACATTGCTCAGAATGATCCGGGGCGGCATAGGTCCATCAAGGCTGCGCAGTATTGCATGTCCGTATCAATGCGCGCGGAGGCCGTTCTGCGCGGCCTGATCGGACCGCTAGGCATACCCGACCTATTTTCCCGGGCTGTAGGCAAGCCCCGGCGCGCTCTACGCTGCCAACCGCCGACCATGCGTTGCGACACACCTACATAATCGCTGCGACCGCGCTGGGCGCTCCGGACATTCTGTCCAGCATTCTGCTCGGGCATGCCGCGCTCGTATCAGCGGGCGCTACATCGGTGAGTTGGCCGTGCTGCGGTCGGCGGAGCTACGCGAGGCGCAAGAAAAGATCGGGCGGGAAAGGCGAGGGCCGCATGATGAGCCGCCGCAACGATCCACAGCACCACGCCTTGTGGGTCCGCACCACGGGTAAGTCACAGGGGCTCCGCATCTTCGATAGCGTGATCGTGCTGATCACAACGCTTTCCGCCGCTGCGAAGGCTTTGCGGCGGGTTTCCCAGTAGGCAACCTACGTCGGCGGACGAAGTCCCGGCGATGTCAGCCATTCGGTCATATATGCCGCTACTTATTCTGACGAGCCTTCCGCAAGGCCTCTTCACATTTGGCATCGGGCGGCAATTCTCTTGCCTCCGCGCGGAGACCCCTTCGCTTCCTGCTCTAATCGCTGTTCTAGTGGGACCGTTTGCACGAAACGGCGGCGACGCTTTGTCATCTGCGCGTCCCTCGTCTGATGCAGGCGGGAGCGCTTCTCAGTCTCTCAGTCACCGACGCCCACGAAGAAGTCTAGGCCGGCGATGAGTGCTGAGCCACCTTTGGCTCAGGCGCAGATGGTACTGGACGATTTCCTGCGCCATGTCCTAATGCTCACCAAGATCCAGATGCGGTCCGATACGTCGAACGGGTTTGGGTCTTTGGCAGCTTGATGAGAGGTGAGGAGGCAGTAGGAGACATCGATCTAGCGCTCGAAACGAGTCGGCGCCCAGAAGATCTCGCGGATTATGCTTTGATGAAGCGGCATCTCAAGGAGCTTCTGTCGCGCCGCGACGACGTTCCGACCAGCCGCGGCCTGGTCTGGTCGGCAGAAGCATGGATAGCGGAACGCGCTCTTTATGGATCACGGCGGCATCCACTCCTCGCCGGGGTCCAATCCGATGTCGGCGATATCGTCGACCTAGGTGTCTGGTCCCGGAGTGTGGGGGAATCAGTCAAACTGGTCCTTCATTCCGGGAGGACCTATGGGCCAGATACTCCATGGCAGCGCCACGACCACGCACGCGATCCGAGCGGCAATACAGCGATCGAAGGCTCCGCTCAAAGAGCTAGCCGCCCAGCACGGGCTCAACCAAAAGACGGTCGCCAAGTGGCGTAAGCGCACCTTTGTCCACGATGCGCCGATGGGGCCAAAGACCGTGCGCTCGACCGTGCTTTCTGCCGAGGAAGAGGCGATGGTCGTCGCCTTCCGCAAGCACACGCTCCTGCCTTTGGATGACTGTCTCTATGCGCTGCAGGCGGCGATCCCGCATCTCACGCGCTCGTCCTTGCACCGCTGCCTGCAACGTCACGGGATCAGCCGCTTACCCGAGATCGCCGGCGACAAGCCCGCCAGGCAACCCTTCAAGCGCTACGCCATTGGCTACTTCCACATCGATATCGCTGAGGTCCGCACCGAGGAAGGCAAACTCTATCTCTTCGTGGCGGTGGACCGGACCGCCAAATACGCCTTCGCCCGGCTGGTGAAGAAGGCCACGGGTGCAGCAGCCAGGGCCTTCCTCGAAGAACTGGTGGCGGCCGTCCCTTTCCGGATCCACACTGTACTAACCGACAACGGTATCCAGTTCGCCCTGCCTAAGAATCGTGATGGCGCCACTGCAAGCTGGCGCGGCCATCCCTTCGACCGGGTCTGCCTGGGACACGGCATCGAGCATCGCCTGACCAAGCCCAATCATCCTTGGACTAACGGTCAGGTCGAGAGAATGAACCGCACGCTCAAGGAGGCAATAGTCCGGCGATACCACTACGAGACCCACGAGCAATTGGAAGATCACCTCGCTGCCTTCCTTGATGCTTACAACTTCGCCAGACGCCTTAAGACCCTGCTTGGTCTCACGCCCTATGAAGCTATCTGCAAAGCATGGGCCGACGAACCAAACCGCTTCAGGATCGATCCCATCCACTTGAATGAACACCTAGGGGTTCCCTGCCGCCTCATCTACGACCGAGCGAGAGGCCGACAGGTTAACGATCCGATATTGTCTCGCCATCCTCAGTCCAATGGGCGCCAAAATAACTTGGCCCCACCTGCCGAGATGCCGGATTTTACTCCGAACGGTTTGCGCCCGATGGATGGTCGGTGGGTGGCGGGGTTCTCCAAATGGGGCGGTGTTTCTCCGTACGACATCTTTCGCGGTTGGACAGACGATGCACACAAGTTGTTCCCTCGCTACCCCGAGGGATTGCGCATTGTCGGGGACAATCGCGATTTTTCTAGCTATCCGTGGGTCCCAAACGTCTGACAATCGGAGGATTCGATGGTCGGGAAGCGGTCGCGCTGGTCAATGCTACGCCCTTAAAGGGCACCAGCATTGTACTCCGACGCAAAGTTGAACAGGGCTCCGACAATTGGATCCTGCACGGTTGGTTCGAACATGCGGAATTTTATCGAAGCCGCAAGCGGGTTGACTATTCAACGCTTCCTGACCTCGCAGCCGCAGCAGCTTTGATCCTCGCGGTCGACGCTGAAAGGATGCTGCGCCGAGCTGCTCAGGAGGCAGCTGGGGCGGGAATCCAAATATCGTCAGACGTGATCTCGACGAAGATATGAACGCGCGCTTCATCGACGCCGTGCATAACGACTTGCAAGCGCGCAGGATCAGAATCGAACCGGCGGGATGGAGTAGCCCACTGGCCTCCGTTGTCCGCGCTTAGTGCCTGTTTTCCATTCACAGTCCCGGCCCTCGGCATGAGTTGCATCGTGTCGAGACATGATGCATCCGTGCCACGTCCGCGTTTCACCGCGCGAGTACATCTGATTGGCAGCTTCGTTCCACGAGGCGACCCAAGTGTGGCAAGGCCGCCGCTTTTGGGCGAAGAGACCGACGTCTGATTCGCGCATAAAACTTCAATTGGGCGCGACCGACTGTGTTCTGAGTGAGCGTTGACGGTGCGCTGAGGCGGCCGTAGCTGGCGGCAGGCAGCCAGAAATGCTGGAGCTTTCTGGCTGCGGGCGGGATTTGTGAGGAATCGCAAGGGAATAGACACGAATTTCAGGTACAATCGGTTGCCAAAACGTTAAAGTGGACAATGCTGGCAAATGCAACCAGGCCGGCATTAATCAATTAGACTGAAGACCCATGTCGACCGCTCGTCACATTGTCAGTTTGCTGAAGAGCCACATTGCCGGTGACGGGGAGCGTTTCCTCGCCACCGCAATGCAGCTTGCCGCGCATGAGGCCCGGCAGGGTCATGGCAAGCTGGCGCAGGAACTGAAAGAGCTGATTGACCAGGCCAAGATAGCCGGCGCTGCACTGACCAAAACGGCGCGGCCAGTTCCCTTGGTCCAGCCGAAAGGCGAATTGGCCGGGCTGCTGCACGCCGGTTATCCGGACCTGCGTCTGACCGACATGGTTCTACCGAACGAATTGCGGCTTCGGCTCGATCGTGTGCTGATTGAACAAAGGCAGCAGCAGAACCTACGTGAGCACGGTCTGAAGCCGCGCCGCAAATTACTGCTTGTGGGACCGCCTGGCTCGGGCAAGACGATGACGGCGGCCGCCTTGGCCGGCGAACTCCACCTCCCATTGTTCACCATCGTCCTGGATGGTCTGATCACGAAGTTCATGGGCGAGACGGCTGGAAAGCTACGGCTCGTCTTCGACGCCATGCAGGCAACACGCGGGGTCTACTTCTTCGACGAGTTCGACGCGATCGGCGCCCGGCGCGGCGAGCGCCAAGACGTCGGCGAATTCGCCGTGTCTTGAACTCCTTCCTGCAATTCCTGGAGCAGGATGAAAGCCACGGCCTCGTCGTAGCTGCGACCAACCATCCCGAGCTGTTGGACAAGGCGCTCTTCCGTCGTTTCGACGATGTCATTGAATACGCGTTGCCTGACTCGGTCCTGACTCAGGCCTTGCTGCAGGCGCGCCTCGACCGTTTTGACACTCGCGGTGTCACCTGGAGCCAGGCCGTCGAGCAAGCGCACAATTTATCTCAGGCCCAAATTGTAAGAACAGCGGACGACGCGGCCAAAACGATACTCTTGCGGGGCGGGAAACGGATAACATCGGAGGCGCTCGTTCAAGCGCTGATGGAGCGCCGACGGGCCTCGCTGTCTGATTAGCGACAGCACAGGTCGTAATGGCAGACAATTTTCCTCGGGACCGACCCCATATCCGTCTTCGCGACAACGGTGTTCGAGAACCGTATCGGCGGCCCAAGCAGAAAATCGAACCGCCTGCAGTACCTGAACGCGATCGTGCGGGCCATGCAGCGGCATTGATCCAGTCTGTTGGACAGGCCATTCAGGCGGCTCGCGTGCAGATCGACGCTCGCGAACTCGACCTGGCGGTAGGGGGGCCAGGGTTTTATCTCGATATCGAATTGCCGGTTCGCGAGCGCATCGCTCTAGATCAGTTAGCCGATCGACGGCAGAAGATGGAAGTTGTCGCAGTTCATGAACCGGTAGGAGAAGGGGAGCCGCTGCGCGCTTCCGTTTTCGTTCCGCAACAAGCGGAGAACTACTATCTGCGGAAGGTCGAGGCCTATCGCGACTCTGACACCAAGAAAGGAAGGCCGCGAAACGAGCCGCTTGTGTCGCGGATTCAGACCGTGCGTCTGGCAACGGCACGATCACTGTACACCGACGAAGATGCGCTTTTCCCGCAGCAACCGAACGAACAGGTCTGGTGGGAGATTTGGCTGCGCAAAGGGCGCCGAGAGAATTTCGAGCGCATAGCCCAAGCGCTGGACATCACCCTGCGCGCACATGCTGTCAAGTTTCCCGAGCGAGAGGTCATGCTTGCGCTCGCTAGCGTGGCAACACTGGATCGGCTTGTTGCTCACAGTGATGTCGTGGCCGAGTTGCGACGCGCGAAGGATACGCCATCCTTCTTCATCGGCCTCGGGGGCGCCGAGCAGCGGGATTGGAGTGATGAACTGCTCGAACGCGTGGCGCCACCGGACAACGATGTCGCGGTTTGTTCTTGATAGCGGTGTGCGTCGAACTCATCCCTTGATCGAACCCGCTCTTGCCGCGGAAGACTGCCACACAATCAAGCCTACCTGGGGCTGCGATGACACCCCGGCGTGGCAAGGTCACGGGACGCGGATGGCCGGTGTCGGGCTCTATGGCGACCTTGTCCCTCTGCTCGTCGGAAGCGATCCGATTGCCTTGCCTTGCCTTGCCTTGCCTTACCGACTGGAGAGCGTTCGTATTCTGCCGCCCGAGGACGAGGCGAACGATCCTGAGCTCTATGGAGCGGTCACCGGAGAGGCGATTGCTCGCGCCGAGATCCAGGCGCCGACGCGGCGCCGGGCCATAGCTATGGCGGTTACCAGCGCAAACCCGGCGCGTGAGCGACCGACATCGTGGTCAGCGGCGGTCGACCAACTCTGCTTTGAGGAGGATCAGCGGCGTCTGATTATCCTGTCCGCGGGAAACATCGCCGAGGATCTGACGCCTGCTGATCACCTCACACGCAATGATCTCGAGGCTATCGACGATCCGGCACAGGCGTGGAATGCGCTGACGGTTGGTGCTTACACTGAGAAACTGGATATCATCGATCCTGAGTTCGCCGGCTACGCGCCGATCGCTCCGGCAGGCGAGCTATCGCCGCGTAGCAGGACTTCTGTTGTTTGGGACCGGCAATGGCCTGTGAAACCCGATGTCGTGTTCGAAGGTGGCAACCTCGCGGCAGGAGGGACGAGTGCAAAGTGCTGCTCGATATGGGCGGACGGTTCGACGCGTACTGCCGCTGCAAGACTTGAAGACGCTGCCAGAGGATCAGCAGAATCGCCTTCGCTCTGCTGGCAGCTTAACAGGTCGAGCGGGAAGCTTCAGACAGGTTCGCGGTACGATGCGACAGTCCCACGATATGGTCACCACATGCTGGAGAGGAACAGGCGACGCGCAGGAAGCCACGACAACGCGACCGCGGGCGAGCAGCCGAGCGGAACAGTTAGGCAACTCGGCATGAACTTTCCAGGCATCTTGAAACTCTGGTGCCAGCAGGATCGGTGCTCTCAACAGCTTGTAGAGCGACCGCCGACGATAACGTGCCCGACGCCCTCGCGCCCCAAGAGGATGCTGAAGCCGAAGTGAGAAGCATCGGGGAGACCTGGTAGGCGAACTAGGCGTTCCGGTGGATCAATATGAATGTGATAATCCGCCTCTCGCTGACGCTTTTGCCTACATTGCTGTGAAGCTACCGAGATCTGATGAAGAGAGCTTTGGTGAATACGTGCGCTACCGATCGACGGACGTCACTCGCACATAGACAACGTCGACTCCCAGCGGGTCGGTAATCGGTTCATCGCTGGGAGGAGGAATTTAATCGAAAGTCTGAGGTCGCTCGGAGCCGAAGATAACCAAGGGCTGAATCGATGAGCCAGTCAATGAAGCACTCGGTCACAGCCACTCACCATAGTACTTCAACCACACCAGTCGAATTCCGAGAACTGCGCTGGGCAATCGCCGCGTCTCAGCACCGGAGCTTGCGTCAAACAGCAGAGACGCTTCGAATCAAGCAGCCTACCCTTAGTCGTCGCCTAAGAAACCTCGAATACAAGTTAGGTGTCACGCTTTTCGAGCGCACAAAAGGCGCCACCCGCCCGACCGTCGAGGGGTACGAATTCCTCGATGCCGCTCGGCGCATAGTGGATGATACCGAAAGGATCGCGGCTCGCCTCAAGAGCCACTCGCGCGGCGAGAGCGGTCGATTGACCATCGGCATCCACACATCCCTCTCAGCTGGAAATTTACGAGCCACGCTCCTTGAGCACCGGCACCGTTTTCCGGGTGTCGAAACGCATCTCGTAGATGGAGCGAGCGATCATCCAATTTCCGACCTCACCAACTCAGCCATTGACGTCGCCTTCGTAGCCACGCCCAATGCGGGGGAGAACGAGAGGTCATTGTTGCTCTGGAGCGAGCGTATAGTCGCCGCGCTGCCAGCGAGCCATCGGCTGACAGGCCGTGATGTGGTTCACTGGGGCGAACTAATGGGCGAACCGATTCTGACGTCACAACGCGGCCCCGGACCGGAATTTCACAAGCTACTCATCAGCAAATTGAAATCTTACGATCCTTGCCCGTTGCTACGCCATGATCTGTCGCTCGACCGGCTTCTCACCCTGGTCAGCGTAGACTGGGGCATCTTGCTGGCATTGGAAAGCGCAACGGGCGCAGCCTATCCGGGTGTCATCTTCCGCGAGGTTCATGATGCCGACGGGCCGACGCGGCTGAACTTCCACGCACATTGGCGCCAGGCCAATTCGAATCCATCGCTGCGTTCCTTCCTCGATTTGCTTCGGGAGCGCTATCCCGACCTCTCGGCTAATCTGGAGACGAATTGAGGCGCATTTCGCCGTGTTTTCGCGAACGCATCTGCGCACTGGATCGGTCCAAATCAGCTGCTCGATCCTCCCGTGCGCTTCCGCATCGTCCTGGCCAAAGGCGGTTGCGATGGAGGCAGAGGAGACCGCTCTTGCCAGCGTGGGCCAGCGCCTTACGCATAAAGTGCACGCGCCAGCACCGAGAATCTCGCGCCGGCAATCGCTGTCGACGCCGACCGCGACGTTATCGCGACCGACGCGATTGCGCCCCTTTGGCGCACCTTTACGTAGGTGGTGTCGATCCACAGATAGGGCCAGTCGCTCTCGATCGGGCGAGCGAGGAATGCCTTCGCCTTGTCGTCGATCTCCGCTCACAGCCGCGAGACCTGGCGCTTGGAGATCCTGCTAATCCCCATGACCTGGACAATTCGTCCACCGAGCGGGTTTGAGACGCCTTGCACATAGGCTTCCTGCACCACGGCGATGAGCGCCTTCTCGGCCATCCGGCGCGGCTCTAAAAAGCCGGGGAAATAGGAACCCCTTGCGCAGCTTGGGGAGACGAAGCTCGACCGCGCCGGCGAGGATCTCCCAGGTCCGGTCGCGGTAGCCGTTGCGCGCAGCTTTACGCTACCGAGCAACACCATCACTGGGGGACAAGACCCGAGCCCGAGACTGAAGTGGACCGGATTGATCTGCCATCGAGGATCAACGACCACCTCACACCGTCCTTTGCGGCTGCTCCTCAATAAGCGGCAGTCGAGTCTCCCCTGGCGCTGCTGCCTCTCTCGGCCAGCTTTCACGGCCCGCGTTGTAGGCGACTGCAGCGGCTCATCACGCATCACTTTCATATCTCTGAGCGAGTGCATCAGCCTTGGCACCGCATTTGACAGCGCCGTTTGGACTGCAAGGCGATCCTCTCTCTGAGATCGCCCGGTAAGGTCTCACAGTCGAGGTCTATCGAAACTTCTAGTTCTATCCATCTGCTTTTACCCAGGGAGGTGCTGCTTAGCCCCTATACGCCTTTGCGACATGCCATTTCGGATGTTTTCCCCATCTGGAAACCCTACTCTCCGCGACATAGCCCCGGAACCTCAAAGCATGACCAATGACCGCATGAGCGCTATCCTTGCGCATCAATTTTCGCAAAATCCATCACACCGTCTCGGCCGTCCAAATCGAGCTCCCCTTGAACTCGCCCATGCAACCGATCTCGCATCAACCTGCTGCTCCTGCCTCTCGAACCAATCGCTGATTGAGCGCGGTACGCCATTGTGGCGGCCTGCCGTTCGCGACCGACACAACTCGGCGATCAGCGATCTGCTTCCCCTCGGCTCGCGTTACTATCGCCGCAGAATTGCCATCGGGACACTTACCGGAATCTGGCAGACTGAATAATTCGCGGTCAGCACTGCTCACGTTGTATTTCGTCGTCAAGTCAGGTCCTTGCGATCGAAGCTACAAAAAGTGGCAGGTGTCGGATATTGAAGGTCGTGCTATCTTCTGCGGGTTAATCACAACTTTACAGTTCAGAGAGGAAAGCAATGGCATCGACCGTAGCTGAAGACGAGAAACGCCGCACACAACAAGGGCCGCCGTTGGCCCAAGCATCGGCTGCTGGGCCAAGTGGCGCCGCCGAACACACTAAGGAGTCGACGACAGCCACGCGCGCTTCATTCGTGTTTCCAGAATGGCAGAAGTCGATCGAAGCAACGACAAACTTCTTCGCGGCGGCTTTGAAGGACAGTTTGAGGTTGACTGCTTCCTCTTTGCACGATCACGCCAATTTTCTAAGAGTCGTTGCCGAGGTAAAAACGCCCTCCGAGTTGCTAAAAAGCTATCTGGACTTGGCAGAGCGATCTTGGTCCAGATCGTTCAGTGAAGGCTCGAAGTTATTGGATAATCTCAAGATACAACAACATCAGCGGTGAGCAGTTGAATCAATGGATGTGATATGAGTGACGACGAGATTGGGGCGGTCGCCTGTACTTTCCCAAGATTGCCTGATCGGCCAGTTCTGATGGCAACGCGCCTTCAGAATAAAAACGGCATTTTCGAGCGTCGGTGGTCAGCTCGTTGTCGCCGGTTGCTGAAGATACGGATACGGTTGTTAAAGGCAGCAAAGCCCGGCTAAGCATTGGTGCGCGCGCAGAGTCCGCTCCGCGGCTGCAGGCGCATCTCGAAAGAACTCGGAACCGCGAGAAGGTCGCTGGCGGGTGTTTTTTTTAAGCGGTAAGCTGAGGCCATCAGTTGGCGTAGTTCAGAGGCGTAAGCGCGTCGATTCCGCTGCTTGGCCAACCGTTAGCGATACGTTGAAGTTGTACGGCGCGCCAATCGAACGGATTGACGTTGTTCATTTTCGCCGTCTGCAGCAGCGTTGCGACAGCCGCCCAGTTTTGCCCGCCGCCGTCGCGGCCAGCGAAGGGGCAAATTTGTTTCTCGTACTCGTTTGTGGCCTGATGGCCCTTTCGACAATAACAATATTGGAGTCGAGCTAAATGCGAGTGTCGGCCAGCAAGTGTTCGAAGATGGCACGGCGTGAGACGGCATAGCGGATCGCCTCGGCCAGTTTTGATTTGCCGGAGATCCGCCGCAAGGTCTGCTGCTAGAGATCGAAGAGATCTGCGACGATCGCGGCGGAGGCTTGTCGGCGCGTGGCGATGCTTGCGTCGGGGCTTGGACGGCGCACGGTCTTCTCGACTTGCCGAAGCTTCGTCATCCGCTCGACCAATGTGATGCCATCGTTGCCGCGATTAGATCGCGCGAGCTTGTTATAGGCGGCATAGCCGATGGAGCGGAACGGCATCGATTGTGCCAAAATGTGGGTGTTCAAACCACGGCCAGGAGGACGTACGTGGACAAGGTCCGTGGACGAGGTTAGCATCATTAGTTTGGTTGGGCCAAAGTTCCCGATTCACGGAGCTGGGTACGCCGAGACGGACGGCACCGTCGAGCGTTACGATCTCTTGGGCGGCAAGTGCTACATCTACAAGCGAAGTGCCGACAGCAGTTCTGGCAGGTCGCCGCGGGCGTCGCGAACCGCAGCCATCGGACCAGCACTAAACTCGAAGGAATTTCGAACGCGAACCAATTCGCCGCGGAATGGTACCTTCGAAGACGCCGCGGAACATTTTCTCCACGAATTTCAGTGCTGACCGAGGGGCGTCGCAGCCCCTCTACATCGCGGGTCGCGAACAACGCCGCAAGTATCTCATCTCATCACATTCGGCGACCAAACTGCTCCATCACCTTCGGCATGATCGCGGAATACCGCATCGATCGCATAAGAAGGAGAGTTATCGCTATCAGGGCGAAGAAGGGTTGCGACTTCATCATCTTCATGGCGAATATCAGCTTGGGACCTGATGATGCAAAGCGACTAGAGTACCACGATGTTTCGATCGTCAACGATCGCGAAGCAGGTGAGCGCATTCTGGAAATTGAAGTCCGCGGCAAGCGCGGCGTCTGCTACTGCAAGAGCATGCCTAGCATGCCGTTGCGCCCTTCCTGCGGCTCCGCACGCGAAACAAGGCCAAGCCGACCACCGCTTGTTCCCGAACAACCAGTATTTCCTCCTAATACCATCCTTGAAAAGCAGGAGCTTAAGTTCGACCGCGAGGGAAGCGCCGCGCGGCCTGCAGTCCGCGGCACACGTACGTCTGCTTGCGGCTGATGGAAGGTGCCGACAGAATCGCCGTACCAGCGTCGGGATACTGTTACTTCGCACATAAAAAATCAGCTGAGCGCAGCGGCAATCAACCTCAAACGTGTTTCCCGACATGAAGAGGAAGAAGGTCGCGCCAGCAGCGACGCAGGGTGCAAAGCGGCGCGCGCGACATGACCGAGGCGCTCGGCTCGCACGACTTTTGCGAGTCGCAGAAACTCACGTCACTCACAAGAACTCGGCGTGCAGATAACTAGGTTAGCCAAAGCAGAGCTGCGACGCCAACAAGCGAAGCAGTTTCCGCAGGCTTTCACGGTGCGTTGCGACGCACCATATACCTTGCATATCTGTCGTAGGTAGCGAGCGCTTTGCTGAGAGTGGCGTCCTCGAACGTGTGGAAACCATGACGCTCCCAGAATTGTTCTGAATCATTCACCGCTACCAATGAGACATTCGGAAAGCGGGCTTCCGTTGCGTGGGCAATGAGTTGGCGCACTGCGTCGGAAGCCGCACCATTGGCCCGTGCCGCCGGCAACAGGGCGATGTCATGGACATAGTAGGTTGACCCAGGTACCGGCAGTTTCTTCAAAAGGGCGTTGAGCGCGGGTGGCTGCCTAAATTGCCACGGGTGGCTGACGACGTAGCCAACAATTCCGGCACGTCGGCCCCTTGAGAACGAAGCATCCCTTGGGATAGAGCCGCAGACGTTCAGCAAAAACCTCCGCGTCTTCGCGATAGTTCAGGTGAACACGACCCGCGACACTGTTCACCCCCTGAAGATCCCGAGTTTCCATCGCACGCCAGGGCATCTACGTGTGCTTCCAATGAAATTCCAAGCGCCGAATAATCCATTAGCTTGCAACGCCTGTCCAGATCGACGTCCATTGAGGTGCCACGGCCGCGATCCAATCCTAACACCTTGGCGACAGGCACAGACCGGGTTATGAAGCCCTTGGCATGCGGGCGTGGCGAAGTTGGTAGATGCAACGGACTTAGGCTAAAACTTGAGTGCTCCCAGGGGAAACCCGGGATGCAGAACTGCTCAAATTCGAGGAATCCTTCGCTAGTAATCCCGAGCCAAGCCTCGCACAACCTTGGCAAACCACTCTCCTCCACCTAATCGAAGTTTTGATGCTCAAAGGCGCTGCGCCGGAGCAGTCCCTAGTCAAGCATCAAGGTTCTCAGGTACCAGTTCTTCATCGAGATCCGCCTCAATTCCGGCCACTCGTTACCGTTCGACGTGGCCCTGACAATCCCAACAAGGTTGCCCGGACGCGCCACGCCCAAGGTGGCAGGCGATTGGTTGATGCCGGACGATCAATGGGACCATCCTGAACTGAGTAATGCCGAGGCCATCAAGTTGATGGATGGATGGCTCGACCTGGAGATTCTCAAGCCTTACGACTATCGCATGGCCATCACGTACTTTATGATGGCCCAGGGCGACTTCAGCGACGAGTTACAGCTCCAGAAATTCGAGATAGGCAAAGACGCCTATTGGAAGCCATTTGTGGCTTATCTGTTTGGATTTGACGAGTCCTCAGTTCAACGCAAGTACGAGCTCGACGCTTCGATTACCTGGAAGAGCAGCGCAAGAAGTTGACGTGGTGGTCGCCACCGCACGGGAGGTCCGTGAGAGTGACGCGAACGTGGTCAAGTTGTCGATGAAATCAAGGCCATGGTCGCGAAACCAACAACCATCTACGAGAACTTCCGGCGTGTTTTTAACGGCTATTACGCGTGTTAAATCACGAAGGCATTTTCTATTTCTACGTCAACAAAGCGGCAACTTTGATTACACCATCGGCCTGGGCCTGCCCGGCCAAACCGGCAACACTTCCAGTCAGAAAGGGACGAGCTACAAAAAGCTGGTCTGCGCTCTCTTCGATTTGGCTCTGCTGAAGGTGTAGAGGACGTCGGTTTCTTTCACTTTGTGTACCACGATGGCATTTTCGAGGCTTTGGACGACGGAAAGAAGCTAGCGCTGTTGGAGATCGTGCGTGTCTGACTGCGACGAAGAAAACGCAATACATAATGACACTGATAGCTTCAGATCTCCCGCGCATCGAGGAGAAGTCTCCCCCACCTTCTCACCGGACGAAATCATACTCCGCCTTCACGACGACGGAGCCGATGGCCTCCTCTTCAAGATGGCGGAGTTCTAGCTTCGGAAGAGGTTCCGCCGCAGCGGGAGTGCCAGCATGAGCGGCTACCAGCGAGCACGTGCAAACCGTGAAGGAACTGTCTCGCGCAGCCTTGCGAATGGACGATTTCGCCCGAGACCGGCTCCTTGCAACTCACGCCTACACGTACAGTTAACAATGCAGCCTTCCGGTTGCACAGGATAGGAGCAAAGCGCCTCGCTCAGAGAACGATGATATTTATCGAGCCGCTGTGCGGGCTTTCGTGGTGTCGAAGTGGTTCAGCATTAGCTCACCCAAAACCGCCGGGTTGAGGATTGGGACTTCCTTGCCGTCGCGCAGCCTGCCGATTGCCATAAGTAGCTTGCGTATGTCATAGGTCGAATTGAAGACCTCCGGCACACCACGTTCAACGTTCAGGAGCGTGTAGACGGCCTCCATCGCCGTGCGAACCGAATATTCGGTCGTGAAGATGCAATCGCGCTCCGCCGACTCGGCGAATTGGCCGATAAAAGCAAAGTTAGCAGCCCCTGTGGGCACAACGTTTGGCCGGTCCCCCGCCTGCCGCGGCATGAAGAAAGAGGTGACATACGGCATCATCACCGGCACTGTCCTGGCGGCGGTTGCGGCGAGTTCTGGTATGTCCTCGACCGGCGCGCCGAGGTGATACAGCCATTCCTGGGTGATTTCCTCGCCTGTGCAATCTTGCATCGGTTTGTTGACGTAGTCTCCAGGTTCGTCGACAAAAAGTGAGTAGACCCAAACGACGACCTGATCGCTGGGCTGGTGCTTGAAATGCGGCTGGCGGTTTACGGTCCAACTGAGGAGCCAGCTCGAATCCTTCGCCGTAACGATGCCTCCTGTGACGACCTTGCCGCTGAACGGATCGCGTTTGGCGATCTTGCGGATATATCCCGGAATGCGCGCGTCCAGAGTCGTGACAGTCGCCGATTCCCATTTGGTAGCGGGGATATTACCTCCGAAGACGTCCGGGCGGCCGAAGGCCGCGTCCTTGGCCGCTATGCGGCGCCACAGATCCCATGCAGGCGCCGGGCCTTCATCGAGTTTGGAGGGCGTGTGATGGTCTCCCTTGTCCGAGTTCTCGGTGAGCGATCCGATCGTCATGAATACAAGATCATCGGCGCCAAGGGAGACGCGGCCCGCGACACCTTCCTCCAACCAGTAAATGGTGGTGGCCTGCTTGCGTCCGGCCTTTAGGTCGAAATCGACATCAGTAACTTCGACGTCGTAGCGGAAGTTGACGCCTTCCTCGAGCAGCCATTTGCACAGCGGTAGAACCAGGGATTCATACTGATTGTACTTAGTAAACTTTAGCGCGCTGAAATCCGGCAGGCCGCCGATATGGTGGACGAACCGATGCAGATAGAGCTTCATCTCAAGTGCGGAATGCCATTCCTCGAAAGCGAACATTGTGCGCCAATAGAGCCAGAAATTGCTGATAAAGAAATCCGTTCCGAATACTTCGTCGATCCGCTTATTTTGCATCTCCTCGCGGGAGGCCAGAAAGATAGAAATCATTTCCTTCTGCGCGGCTTCGTTCAACGTGAAGAGGCCATCGGTATGGGCATCCTGTCCCTGGTTCACCGTCACCCGCTGAAGTGAATAGTTTGGATCATCCTTGTTCAACCAGTAGAATTCGTCGAGTACGCTGGCCCCCTCGATTTCGAGCGACGGGATCGATCGGTACAAATCCCATAGACACTCGAAATGATCTTCCATTTCACGGCCACCCCGGATCACGAAACCTCGCTTCAGGTCGTGGCTACCGTCGAGCGCTCCGCCGGGTATCTTCAGCCGCTCCAGTATAGTGATCCGATCGCCACGCATATGGCCATCACGGATCAGAAAAGCCGCGCCTGAAAGCGCGGCCAGACCCGAACCAACAAACCACGCCGTCTTGTTATCCACACCTTTGGGTTTGCGAGGGCGCGCGAATGCTTCGTAATTGCCGCTACAGTAATACATGGCGACATTCCATCCGACTGGATTAATCGACTAACGAGATGGCTCAGCAAAAGATGTTCTCGGGCGCCAGGCATTTACGCGGGACGCCGATCGTCAGACCGCCGTCGACGACGATCTCGGAACCGGTAACGTAACTCGACTCGTCGCTGAGCAAAAACAGGACAGCCTGCGACACCTCTTGCGGCTCGGCTGGTCGGCCAAGCGGTATGGGGAAAAGCGAGGAATCGAAGCTCTCGGTCATTGGGCTGGCGATAAGGCCGGGATGGATCGAGTTGACGCGTACGCATGAGGCTACGGCCTCCAACGCAGCGGACTTGGTTATGCCTCGCACGCCGAACTTGGAAGCAACATAGGCATGAAGCCCGGCACTGCCCCGCAACCCCTCAACCGACGAGATGTTAACGATCGAACCTCCGCCCGCACGCCTGATGGCTGGCAGAGCCGCCTGCATTCCCAGAAATACACCGGTGAGATTGACAGCCAGGGTCTCATTCCACCGATCGAGCGGGAACTGCTCTAGGGGCGCAATGTTGGCGATCCCCGCATTGTTGACTAGGCCATGCAGCAGGCCGAAGCCAAGCTCCGCGCTTGCAATTGCCTTGGCCCAGTCCTCTGGCCGGGTAACGTCTTGATGGACGTAGACGGCCGAGCTGCCGAGTTCAGCGGCGAGAGCCTCTCCCTCGGTATGAAGAATATCAGTGATTACAACCTTGGCTCCCTCAGCCACCAGCAGGCGGGCATGAGCCGCCCCCATACCGCGAGCCGCGCCCGTTACAATGATGACTTTGTTATTCACACGTCCCATGAGGGGTCCTTGGTTGGTGCTGCGGATCAATGGCGATGCAACGTCTTCCAGGCGTCGAAGAGGACGCGGGAATCGTGCTGGCCCTTGTAGAAGGGCGAGACCGGACGTTGAATATCGAGCAAGCCGAACACGGCGGTCTGTGCCGCGCGCACTGAGTATTCGACCGTAAAAACAACGTCGTCGGGAATCTCGCAGAATTGACCGATAAAGGCCAGGTTGCTCGATCCGTTCGGGATGACCTTCGGTCGGTCGGTCTTCGCGCGCGGCATGAACTGCGCGGTGATGTAAGGCATCATTGCCATAACCACACGCGACGTTTTTAGAACGTGCGGGATGATCTCGTTGAATCGCAGGTGCGAAAGCAGTTCGACGAGGATTTCACGCCCCGTGCACTCCGACATCGGCTTATGCACGAAATTACCAGGGTTGTCCGGGAAGAGCCCGTAGCCCCACCACACCCAGACATTCTTCGGCTGTTCGTAATAGTGCGGTTGACGATTAAGGACGATAGTCAAGAGCCAATTGGAGTCCTTGATCGTCACCAGTCCGCCCTTGCCCGCCTTACTGCCGGAGAAGGCCTCAAGCCAGTCGAAGAAGCACGCGTCGTCCGCCGTGACAGTGAACGACTCCCATTTGGAGCGATCGATTTTGGAGACGAAAACCGTAGGGTTACCGAAGTCTCGGCTTTTGCCGGCCAGTAGCTCCCAAAGCTTCCACGAACCTCCGCTTCGCTCCGTCTTCAGCACTGGAACCGTGTCCATCGAACCGTAGCTGGTATCGGATGTCATTGAACCATTGGTCACAAACACCAGATCGCGTTTAGCCAGATCGATAGCGCGGTCCTTGCCACCCTGCCGATAGTGCAACCGCGTCGCAATCTTCTGCGGGCCTTCGATCACAACCTCAATATCGATCACTTCCGCCGCCATCTCGAACTGTACGCCGCCGGCCTTCAACCATGCGACGATCGGGCGCACTATGGCGTCAAACTGATTGAACTGCGTCCGGTAGATCCCCGCCATGGTGTCGATTGTCGAGAACAAATGCAGGAACCGCAGACAGTAGCGCTTGAACTCGGTCGCGCTATGCCAAGGCTTAAACGCGAAGGTTGTGGACCAAATGAACCAGAAGTTGCTCTGGAAGAAATGATATCCGAACCAGTCCTGGATCGTCCGGGAGTTAAGCAACGACTCTGGTGCCCCGCAAAGCGAGATCAAGTCTAGTCGGTCTCTCTCGCTGAACCCTAGATCGGAAACATCGACGATCTGACCGCCAGATACCAAGCGCGCCTTGTCGTTCCAGAAGAACTCCTGATGGAATTCCTTCAGTTCTTCCATTACCGATCTGGACGGATCAGCAATCGACGGAATGAACGATAGCAAATCGTAGGTGCAATTGAACTTCTCCTCGAACATGCGTCCGCCGCGCATGACATATCCGTCCTTTGGGTTACCATGTGCGTCAAGGCTTCCGCCGAATTGTTCGAGCTGCTCGAACAAGACGATATGCTGACCTAATAGCCCGCCCTCCTTGAGGAGGTAGACCGCAGTTGCCAAAGAGGCAATTCCCGTTCCGACCAAATAGGCACGGCGAGGAGCTGCCTCCGTCACCGGATCACGGCGGGAGACCGGGAAAGAAGAGCACATCAAGTTCTCCGGCACATAGCAGTTAGAGCATTCAGTAACCAGCCTGTGCAATCCGCGCGCCGATAGCGGCGCGTGCAAACAGTGATTGCAAAGCACGGCTCCTCAAGGTGTCCACCGCTACCGTTATCCGGATCTGGTAGATTTTAGCCGCAGTGCTGCCCGGAGCGCTGTGAATGAAGGACAATTTTCGAGCATCGTCACGTCAGGTTTCGGACCAGCGCCGTCATTGACCAGACAAGACAGAAGGCAACCGCACAGGACGCTTGGTACAGGTTAGAGCAACCGGTTCCGGTAACCGCACGTCACCGACTTTGATGACGACGCCCGTTGAAGTTCTCTCACCAGCACCCGATGAGGATCGATATGAGGCGCCCGCGCAATCCGACTACGGTGCGCCCCGTCTCATCACACAAATCGTGTCGCACTTGCATCACCTCTGGCCGAGCAGTTGCGTCAAGAGATTACGCCGTCAACCGCCATTCCTATACTGGCATCAACCGCTTGCCGGCACGTCCGGCAAATTCCGTTTTCTATCTCCCAAACGGCCTGCTTCGCGGCAAGATCAACGGGAGTATTCCATGACACGCAAAGGTAAACCGAAGAACTCCAGTCACAAAGCCTTCATCGTGACGGGCGAAGCCGAAACTGCATTTTGGACAAAGGTCGGCGGTGTCTGGCCTCACGACGACGGGAAGGGGCTTTAACGTCAAGCCGATAGTACTACTCGTCGGTGGCCGGCTCGGCTCGTCATTCCGTGAACGCAAGGATGTAAGTGCGTGATCGTCTTCCCTGGTCCGAATAGCTCTGTGCGATCGTAACCGGGGCAGCGAAGAGGCACGATGGCGCGTCAAACGAGGCCATTCCGGTGTGGAGCAATTTCCATGACCTCGCCCACGAGCTGACCGTAGTCTTGCGCGACAAGGTTCTTCAAATATTGACTGCTCTTGGGCCGATGTCGCTACCGCGCATTTCCGAACCCTCGACGCGGCTAAAGCCTATGATTCGGCTTCGCCTGCGAGGCGCCCCAAACCCTGAGAGCCTGGGCAGTGAGCTCGGCGCTCGCCAGCTCTCTCCAGGACCGCCCCACTTCGATCCAATTGCTTTTCCGCGCGGGTAAGGTGGCCAATGTTTTTCGTGCAATCGGTGCGAGATGCGCGGCTTCGGAATCCGGATCGCGGTTCGCATCTTCTAGGATTTTGAAAGCTGCCTGCTCGGATCGTGCCCACCCTGCCTCTGTGAACCTGCTCTCGCCAAAATACTCGAGGCATGTGCGGAACGTCAAAGCACGGCCGATAACCGTATGGTTGGGGAGTGCGGGTTCGTTCAGCCACTTCCGAAAATAGTCACACCACTCTTCGCTGCTGAAGTCGAGGAGACCGCTTCCTTCAAAGATCAAAAGTGCCGCCATGCCGGCGATCTCGTATCGCACCTGTTCATCCTGCTTCTCGAACCAGTCGCGGATTGTCTGCAAGGGCGTCATAGGCCGCGTCACGACTGATGTCACTGTCGAGTCGGTGCGATTAAACGAAACAACGTTTTCCAGCGGAGGCATGCGCGGCCAGGGCTTCCCTTTCGCGTCCCATAATACCCACCGCTCTGCGATCGCTTTTGCCTCTTCGGGCGATCTCGTTCGCCAAAGCTCCTTAAGCGCCTCGTCGACGTAGTACGAAACATCCGCCTGCACGCCACACGTACGCGCGATTGCCGCGAGGCGCCCAGCGTCAAGGAGCCGCGCCGCGAAATTGTTCTCTGCGTTCATTTTCCGAGGCCTTTCGCGCCCTTTCCAGCGCGTCCCGTTCATTTCGCTCTATGTGATCGAACCAGGAGCCCGGGGGGAATGTCGCTATGCGCCGGGCAAAGAACGACTGCGGCTCCCAAGCTTGTCCCTCGCGCTTCTCGAAGATGATGACACCTTTTCGGGTGAAGTAATCGGGCCCCGGAATATTGCAGTTCACCAAAAGGAGAACCCGCCATAGATCGCCTTTGGTAATCCGCGTCTCATTCACCTTCGGTAAATAATTCACGCCCACAGGTTCTACGATGGTGCAACGGCCATGCCTGAGCAGATCGCCTAGCTTGCCTTGGGGGGTGGTCACGAAGTTGAAGTTGGCCGGATCATGCAGAAAGCGAAGGTTCACGTCCTTTATGCCGTCCGTGACTTCAGCGGCAATCAGCGAGAGAGCGAAAGCGCGCCAGCCCAGTTCCAGCGGCTTCGCGTATGTCGAGGCGATCTCTGGCGTTCCCTCAGAAGAGAACCTCCAAGTTATGACGTACACTTCGTGTGATCGATTGTCGCGGTGCCTGGTCCACGAAAAGAAAACATATTCGCTTCGGTCGGCTCCTCGAGCGACGCCCCAGCTTCGAGGGACCAAGTGCGCTACTTTCGAGACCTTGGAGAGGATTTGTTCGACGGTCTCGCCGTTTTGCGCCCGCCAGGTTGATTTGACGTTATGCACGAGCGGGATGTCGTTGGCGCGAACACTGCTGTTTGTGACGGCTAGGTCAGCGCAGCAGATCAGCAGAAGGGCGAGACAGAACGAGAGCGCGCATTTTCCAGCCATTTCTCACCTGCTGCCCGGATCTACCTGTTCTCTCTGGGCGGGCTCAATCCTAGGGGGACCGCGACTTCGCTGTCCTCAGCACTGAAAGTTAGCGGCGACGTGACGACGCGCCCGTCGGTATCGGCCGAGCAGACGCCGCCCTATCCTCATGTCACGCGCCGCTAACCTCAGTGGCCAGCCACGGCCTCAAGTTGCGATGGTAGCCATGCCTGAGGGAGGGCCCGCAGGCACGCCCAAGGATCTGCATACTTCGTGCCAGCCGATGGTCGGCGGTTCGTTGTGTTTTTGTGTTAGCTTTAGCGACTTTCCGACATGGTCAGGTCCCGATCCCTGCACAGGCCTGTCCACAGCCGCGTCTTATCGACGTTGTCATCTGGGTAACTATCGGACGCGAACCCTCGCTGCCAACCCTCACATGATGAAAAGCGCGCTTCAGTTATCGTCCTCGGCGTTGTTTGAGTTGGCGCCGTGGCAGCAAAGTCGACGCCAAATTCCGGCCGAGCCTTTGGGTAGATGCGATTAAGGCTTCCAACGCGGCCGCCTGGCGCTTTAACGCGGCCACGCTGCGCTCCTGGAGCTTGAGTGCGACATCGGTCAGCTGGACGTGGCGGCTCTACGGCGGTAACGACACGGAGCCTCTCTTTGGACGCAGGTCGGTATGGAGCAGATCTTCAGCCTCAAACAAGCGGTTGACACGTTCCCGCGTTCGAACCTCTGCACGCGCATTCGCGAGAGACCGCGCCAGACAATACGATCTCGACGGGGACCCATCATAGGAAGCGTCGGTTCAGTGGCCGTCGTCTTCGTTCGATGATTTCGTTAGCTGGGCGCGCCAGCAAATGGATCGCTGACCCGTGCGACCGATACCTACGCAAGCTGGTAGGTGTGGGCCTTGTATTTCCGTGTCAGTTGCGGAGCATAGATCGCTGGTTTGTGGAGCGCACGCTCCGTTTAGTGCTGGAGCTGTGTAGTGCGCGGCGACCTCCCGTACATAGCTTGCGTCATTTTGCTGGGACTGGCTTCGCTGGCCGTCCCTGCGGCTGAAACATTCATGCAATGAGGTGACCGAGGCGATCCTTTCCGGAACGCAGCAATATGGATGGTTGGTTAGTAACAGTCGCCATCAAGGAAGACGACGACGAGTATAGGCACAGAACTTACGCGGTCGCAGACCAAAGGAAAGCCGTGAAGCTAGCCTTGAAAGATAGCGGCGCAAAGGCCGCAATGGTCAACTGCCGCGCTCGAAAATGGGATGTTGTAAACTCTGGGCCTAGGTGGTGTGGACTCTAAGGATTCCCTTTTTGGAGCAATCAGATTCAAGGCTGCTTTTGGGGAGGCCGCCTTGGGTGTGATGGACCCGTTTGGTATTGAGCGACGCGGCGTGGAAGCGGATGGCGCCGTTGATCATAGGGCGCCCCGATCAGAAGGGCTCGACCGGGCGCGACAACCGAATGTTCGTTGAAGGAGTGCTGTGGATCGTGCGTACGGGGTCTCCCTGGCGCGATCTCCCGGAGGTCTTCGGCGATTGGAACAGCGTGTTCCGGCGCTTCAGCCGATGGAGCACCAAGGGTGTTTGGTGGCGGATCTTCGAGGCGATGTCCGATGATCCGGACTTCGAATATCTGATCGTCGATTCCACCATCGTTCGGGCGCATCAGCACGCTGCCGGCGCCAAAAAAGGGGGCTGAAGATCAGGCGATCGGCCGCTCGCGCGGGGGCCTGTGCACCAAGATACATCTGGCCGTTCGAGGCTTGGGATGTCCGGTGCGGTTCACGCTGACCTCGGGTCAGAAGGGCGATGTACCGCAAGCCGCCGCATTGATCGAAGGCTTGTCCGCCGAGGTCGTCATGGCCGACGCCGCCTATGACGCCGATCACTTGCGCCAAGCCATCGCCGCCAAAGGCGCGCTCGCCGTCATTCCCAACAACCCGTCACGCGCGCTCAAATACCCGCTCGACAAGCATCTCTACGCCCAGCGTCATCTCGTCGAATGCTGCTTCTCAAAGCTCAAGCAGTTCCGACGTGTCGCAACCCGCTTCGAAAAAAAAACGGCCCGGAATTACCGGGCCGTCGTCACTCTCGCTGCCATTGTTCTATGGATGCGCTAGTGTCCACACCACCTAGAGCCCGGAGAGTTCATCGTTGTGCATGATGAAGAGATTGATCCGATCCCTGGGGCGGCCTCGGCGCGACTAGGGGCGCGTTCGATCTCGTTCAACCGCGTCGGATTGACGGCATGCATGTCCGGAAGCTCCCACGAGCAGTAAGCTGGCGTGCCGAGATAGCGCGCAATTTGCTTTCCTCCTCTTTCTGATCTTCTGGCACGCGGGTTGCTGAGCCATGCATGGCTTGGTCTCTGACTGACTGACCTCGTGAGGGCCAAGCCGCGCATCGCAACTCGCACGGTCGGCGGTCCCCGCCCTCCGTGCGCTTCTTCTGAAGGCGCGATGATCAGCCGAGCCGTGGCATCATGATCGTCTGGCTCAGGAATTGCTAGGAGACGTACGGGCTTGGCTGCTCATGCATTCGCGCTGCACCTTGCGAGCCGTCAAGCCTGCGCGGGTGGACCTACCTCCACCCGCGCTTCCTTCTCCGTCGCCCTTGAGGCCGCATTAACAGCACGCCGTGGAGATCATGGCATGACCCGTGACGAGGCTTTGAAGAACGCTATAGCAGCGCTCAGAGGGTGCTCGGAGGGAAGATCGGAACCGGCGCCGTACTCGCCGCGATTGCGGAGCTATGGCGACTGGTTCGCCACCTAGAAAACAGAAGCTCTCCTCATAGGCTAGAACTGAGATGGCAGCAAGGTGGATGGTTTCGGTCGGCGTCGTCAAAGACGGCAAGCTTCGATATGTGACTTATGCCGTCGCTATGGCTGATCAGGCGGAAGCCGTGAAGGCCTCATTGGATGTTGATCTGAGGCCGGCAAACTGGACCATTATTGGCTAGAGTTTTTCGCACCGATTCCCCGGCTGGGAGGAGCGAAGGACGATGAAGGCCTCGAGGTTTTCGGACGCCCAGAAGGCGTTCATCCTAAAGCAGGGCAGTGACGGGATTGCGGTGGCGGAGATCTGCCGCAGGGCCGGGATCAGCCAGGCGACCTACTTCAACTGGAAGAAGAAATACGACGGGCTGCTGCCGACCGAGATGCGACGGCTGAAGCAGCTCGAGAAGGAGAACGGCAAGCTGAAGAAGCTGGTGGCGGACCTGTCGCTCGACAAAGAGATGCTGCAGGACGTGATCCGCCGAAAGCTATGAAGCCTGGCCGGAAGCGCAAGCTGGTCGACGAGGTCTGTGGCGAGTGGCAGGTGTCGATCCGCAGGGCCTGTGACGCTCTCGAGTTTGACCGCTCGACCTATCACTACAAGTCCCGCCGCTCCGGCCAGGCTGCCCTCGAACAGAAGATCAAGGAGATCTGTCATGTCCGCGTTCGCTACGGCTACCGTCGTGTTCACGTCCTGCTCCGCCGCGAGGGTTGGCGTCATGGCCAGAACAAGACGCGCCGCATCTATCGCGAATTGGGCCTGCAATTACGCAACAAGACGCCCAAGCGCCGGGTCAAGGCCAAGCTGCGCGATGACCGCAGGCCGGCCACACGATCGAACGAGACCTGGGCAATGGACTTCGTCCATGACCAGCTGGCGACCGGACACAAGCTTCGCGTGCTTACCATCATCGATACCTTCTCCCGCTTCTCGCCGGCGCTGGCGCCACGGTTCACCTTCCGCGGCAGCGACGTCGCGGAGGTGCTGGAGAGGGCCTGCAAGGAAGTGGGCTTCCCGGCAACGATCCGGGTCGATCAAGGCAGCGAGTTCGTGTCGCGCGACCTTGATCTGTGGGCTTACCAGCGCGGCGTCACGCTGGACTTCTCGCGGCCCGGCAAACCAACCGACAACGCGTTCATCGAGGCCTTCAATGGCCGCTTCCGGGCCGAATGCCTCAACGCCCACTGGTTCCTGTCCCTTGCGGACGCCCAGCAAAAAGTGGAGGATTGGCACAGATACTACAATGAAGAACGGCCCCACGGGGCGATCGGCAATCGACCGCCGATTTTGCTGCAAAACCACGTCGGCGCAACCAGCCCGCCAACGTGACCAAGGCGCAAAACTCTAGTTCTGGGTGGTCCAAACTTCGGTCTCGCTGCAAAAACCACCGAGACTCTAACTCCCGCTGGATGAAAGTTCAGTGGCAGGTCAAGCGCTTATGAGATGTATACACATGTGCCATGTAGCAGAACTTTGACTTTGTTTTTTGATCTACGACAATGGTCCCCTATTCGGGCATGATTATCGGTTCCACAGGATCGTTGGCCGATGACAATCAATCGCCTGCTCGCCGGAAGTACCTATACGGAAAAGGAGCGGAAATCGCTTAATTGGGCTTACCGGCTCACGCTGGAATCGCTTGGGTTGGTCGAGCGGGGAGACCCACTTTGCGAATTTGTCGCGCTCAAGGTCATTGAGGTCCGCGCGCGCGGCGTAACGAACGCATCAGCCATCTCGCGGCTTGCAATCAAAGAGCTGAAGCTTAATTAGGCCGCTTCAGTTGACGCCCGTTCGTCCCATAGTCCCAGTCGATGCGGGTTTCCTTGTACCAGGCCAGCATGGCGTTACAGGTGAGTTTGGTGCCGTTGTCGGAGACGATCAGGCCGGGTTTGCCGCGCCGCGCGACAACCGTCGTCAGTTCCCGCGCCACACGCCGGCGGGAGATCGACGTCTCAGGAATGGCACCCAGACATTCCTTGGTGACATCGTCGACGATATTGAGGATGCGCGCCGGCCCGACCTAGTTCAATAGCGATCGGGACATCCCGCGGCCCTTCCACCTCCAAGAATTGGTAGTCGCACTTCGTGATGAGTGCGCCTAGAGTTAACTGGGGTGATCCAACTCGTTGGATTGCACACATGGTAACCGATTGCCTGGTCTTAATTGGTCACCTGGAGAGCGTCGGCCTTCAGAACGTAACGTTTGCGGTTACCATGCCTGCTGCGACCGACGCTATGAGGCTTCGCTCGATTTCGGGGACATCCGTTCTGAACTCGACGCCAGACACGGCGGACTTGCCTTGGCGATTTCCGCACTCAGTGAACGGGCACCCGAGGGATCTCGGCATCGAGGAAGCGAGATTTGTCAGATCTGTGACGATGATTGGCAGATCTGGCCGCCCAAGCTCCATTAGGCGCCACAAAGTTGGCTTGCAGTTCGGCCTCACTTGCGAACGGTGCACCGGATGAAGGCGATAGGCAGTCCGACACAAGCAGCTCCGTTCAAAATCTACGCTGATCGCATGATCGAGATCGGGACCAACACCATCAACGTTCTACAGATGGCGTCGACTTTGCGGCTCAGGCGCAGCTGCGAAGACCCATTTTTTGTCTGTCCCAGCTCATGGCTTCACTCAACCGACCCTAACCTCCACCCAAGACTCGTCGTTCGCAAATCGGCACACTCTAGCAGCCAAGAATGCGGTCAAAGAACCAATCGACGATCACCGCGGCGGTCGGATTTTCGAGTCCTTCGACATCGTTTAGATGTCGGTGATCGACGAGTTTCAGCAGCGGCCGCACCTCAGCGTCCATCTCAGCGAAGTGGCGCCAATTGTGCTCTTCGACGGCGGGGCTCACGCCGTGACGCACGCCAACGAAACTAGGTTCGGAAGGATCTGAAGCGGGGTTTGCGACTGTCCGGCCAGATGCAGAGCGGCATGGTCGCGTTCAACAGGGGGCTCGCTTCCAATCCCGCGGCGCTCTTCGGCGGTAGCACGGCGAGCGGTCTTGCGCGGGAACGCGCGACCGAAGGCATCAAGGATTCCCTCGAAACGAAGTACATCGCAGTCTCGCTGTATCGAGCGGATGAACTGCACACAGAGAAGGCGCAGTGGCGCAGTTCACCACGAGAGATGAACAACGGACGTGTAGGAGGACAACATGGGCGCGGTCAAGAACGTTATCGTCGTGGGCGGTGGTATTGGTGGCTTGGCAGCCGCCCATGCGCTTCGACGCATCGGCGTGTTTGTTCGAGTCATCGAAATGGGAGATAGGAGCGACCGGATCGGGACTGGCATCACCCTACTTGGGAATGCGCTACGAGCGCTCGCCGAATTGGAATTGGTGGAAGCGTGTCTGCAAGGCGGTCACGGGTGGGACGTCGTATCGATACGCGACGCCGCCGGAAACCCGCTGCATCAGCAGTTCTTGCCAAGAATTTGGGATCCGGATCGTCCAGCCGCGCTAGGAATCATGCGGCCGCGCCTCGGGCAGATCCTGGAGGAGGCCGCCAGGACGAGCGGCGCCGAGATCGCCTTCAATACGACTGTCACTCGGATTGATCAGGACGCTGAGGGCGCGACGGTGCAGCTCTCGCACGGCGAGACAGATCGCGCAGACTTGTTGATCGCGGCCGATGGCGTTTATTCCAAGACGCGCGAGCAAATCTTCGGCGGAGAGTTCAAGCCGCAATACGCCGGCCAAGGAGTGTGGCGTTACACTGTTTCTCGGACCGAAGCTATGGACGGCTTCATCCTCTATCGCCATCCGACGGGGAGAGTGGTTGGCGCGCTGCCGCTGTCGAAGGAGCTGTGTTACCTATTCTTCCTGGAAAACACGGATGAAAAGCTTCGTGTCGCTCAAGATCAGGTTTGCGATTATGTTCGAAACCTGCTCGCCCCATTTACGGCGCCCGAACTGATCCAAGCGGCCGACTTGGTCGGCGAGGGCAATCATATAAGCTACCGCCCGTTCGACATATTGATGATGCCTGCACCATGGCACCGCGGCCGCGTCGTATTGTTGGGTGACTCGGTTCACTCGCTGACACCGCAGATGACGTCGGGCGGCGCCATGGCGATCGAGGATGCTCTGGTCCTCGCTCAGGAACTCCATAGCAGCCACGACCTGGAAACCGCGCTCGCAAGGTACTGCGTTCGACGTGAGGAGAGGGTCAAGCGCATATACGACATCGGATACGCCATTTGTAACGAAGAGCGCAATCCGATGCATAGCCGAGAATATCAGATAGGTCTTCTTCGTGAAGGCTACGCATTCCTGTCTGCGCCTGCCTGATTCGAAAACGGCCGCCGAAGTCAATTGGAGAACAACCAAGATTATGAAAAAAATAGCTCCGAGTGGGCGCCGTGTTCCGGGCAAACGTGCTTCTGCCCACTCGCTCAGAGGCAGCGTCTATTTCGGCCGCAACTACCGATTAAATGATTTAATATTACAGAGTTTGAGAGGAGGACTGGGCGGCACAGCTCGCGCCGACGACGCCGCGCTTCTGACCTGAAGTGAAGACGCGGCGGGGATTTCGCGCGTCGTGGCCGCCGGTAGTCGTTGTCGACATAGACCCGCTCGATCGCGCAGCCGGATCCTGATGCTCCACGGACTCCAGCCCCAACGGCAAACGACGCTTGACGCTACAGCATCAACATCGGATCGGGCTCCTACCTATTCTGGGGGAGGCCGTCGCTCCCTGGCCCCTCATCCTCTATTCATCCTAGGACGCCCGAGCTAAAGACGGGCTGAGATCGGTGACGGCGCTAGAAGAGGAGCGCGGCGGCATGTTCGAACAACCACCCTTCCATTCATATTCAACCGCGGCTCGCATCTGTATTGACATTACGGTCTTAGGCGCTGCTCTGCTGGTCGGGATAATAGTGATTCACGTCGTGCCGTAAGGCGGCCTCAATGGTTAGTCGGTTTCCTCGCAAACATTGCAGGATTGTCGGGCGCATTTGCGATGTTGGCCGCACTCATATGTCTGGTCCCCCGTCGGCGCGCTCGCGTCGCTTGTTCTGATAAGAAAGATAGACTTGTCGATGGCATCGATTGGCTGCTGCTCGACGTGTTGCATAGGCAACGACAGCCTTCGCCCAGCTTCGCGCGCGGGCACCATAAACCTTCGTATCGTTCCATGTCCCTTTAGATGCCTGACGTTTCCCTACGTTCAATTGAGCCGCCGATCGCGATCGTCCTATTTTCAGGTAATGCGGTCGCGCCCCGCTATCGCTGCCCTCCTTGGGCATTCCTCCCTAGACTTGGGTCGCTTGCGGCAACGTAGGCGGCACTTCTTTTGTACGCGGTAAGGCGATGCTGTCAGGCGGCGCGATTCCGCCGAGCGTCGATTTCGCTGCTCCGCGAGCCATAAGCAATGCGCCGAAGCATTTTGGCGAGCCAGGCGAACGGTTCGACGTTATATGGCGTCGCACAGTCGAGCATCGGCATCAGTGACCGTCAAGAACCGCATTCCGCTCGACAACTACTACCTGCCCGGCGACCTCGAACGACAGATCCGGGCTTTCGTTGTAGAGCGTGGCAGGTTTGTCTTGGGCCCTGCTCAGTTACTATTCGACATTCGCTACGTGCTGCAGATGAAGCCGCGGTTTGGTCCTAAAGTCGAGGATTACCGCAAAGTCAGAGGCAGACCGGCATCCAAACGCTGCAGATATCCAGGGTCCGCGTTGGAATTCGCTAAAGTTGCTGAAGCCCAGCTTCGCTAGGGCGGCGTTGTCGGGCGGGCCATGCACCTATGCAAGCCGGTAGTTGTTGGGACTCGGATTGCCGTGTCAAGCTGCCGAACGCAACGCGCCGAATTGTGCAGGTTGATCGTGTTGCCGGAGTGCACGCTCCGTCCTCGCGTCTGGAGCTGTGTGGTCCTCGGCGACCTACCGTACCTAGGCTGCGTGATTTTCATGGGCCTGGTCTCCATCGACATCATAGTAGTCGCAATACTTATGCAATGAGGTGAAGACAGCGCCTACTTCGCGTTCCCGGAGCGCAGCAGGATGGACGGTTGGTTAGTGACTGCTGCTGTCTTCAAGGAAGATGGCGACGACGAAGAATTCAGACACGTAGTATACGTGGTTGCCGTCGCTGACCCGGCGGAAGCGGTGAGGATGACGATAGCCGACTGTGACGCAAGGGCCGGAATGCTTAACTGTCCGCTTCAAAAAGAGCAGCTGCAAAAGCTCGGTTTGGAGCCCGGCGAACTGATCGCGATACACGACGGCAATCATCCAATCCCCGCGCCCTCTCGGCGTCATTAGCCACGTCTGGTTTCGTTCAAACGGCGTCGGGTTGACTGCGTGCATGTCTGAAAGTCGCACGAGAAGTGCACCGGGATTGCGCCGTTTACTCTCCGGTCGTCTGGCACGCGCGTTGCTGAGCAGTCGATGGCTTGGCCGCTTATTGATTGACCCTCGTGAGGGCCAGGTCTGTTTGAGGTGCGACGGCGTGCGGGCGGTCGTCAGCAGTCGCCCGCACGCTTTTCCGTCGCGTCGGCCTCACTGTGCTCTGTCGATACCGCGCCGTTTGGCTCTACTTCTGCACGGTGCCGTGGCATGCGAGTTGTTGAGAGGCTTATCGGCTTGGCTGTTTATCTTCACGCAACACGGACCAAGCTTGTCGTAGCAAACTCCGCGCGGGCGGTCTCCAAATGCTCGCGCGTTCTTTCGGAGTCGCAGGCCGCGCGGCCGGCCATAGGGGGGCTGTGGAGATTGTTCCGTGACCCGTGATGAGGCTTTAAAGAACGCGATAGAGGCGCTGAAGGGATGGTCCGAAGGGAAGGCCGATACGAGCGTCGTACTTGCCGCGATTGCGGAGCTTATGGCGACCAGGCCGCCACCAAGGCCGCCTTCAAAACCCGAGCTTTCTTCATAAGGAATGTGTTGCAATGGACAGGCTGGAATTTATACCGGGTTTCGAGGCAGCTATTCGCTCCGCCGACCCTGAGAAGCTGGCCGCACTTCGGGAGATCGTCCGCCAGCAAGGAGGCCCGGACGAGTTCGCGAAGACGCGCACAGAGCTTGTACGCAAACATCCGCTTACACTCTTTAGGTCTTCAAGATCATCTGCGACGCGGCGCATCAGGAGCCTCGCTCATGAGAGGGCAAGCCGATGAAAGGTAAGCTCGACAATCGCGCTTTGTTCGTTGATGACTTGGTCAGGGTGGCTGCGAGCGATGACAGATAGCAATGACAACATCATCCCGGACGTCGGACCGCCTTCCATCGACCTGACCGGGATTTACATGACAGCGGTTCAATTGGCCGCGCACTTCAAGATTACACCTGCAACGATCGTCCGTTGGGCGGAACGGCCCAACTTTCCATGCGCGAGCACTTCCGCCGGAGAGGCAGCTTGGCTTGTGACAGACGTGCAAGAATGGAACCGCCAGCGTAAACGCGCATACCGCGCCGCGCTGCGCGCCCAAGAGAAGGCGGTCGAGACGGCCGTGGAGAGAGCTCGTCACCGCCAGCGCTTAATCGCCGCGTTTGCTCGCACATGTCCGCCGCAGGTCGAGCGATCGGCTGTTCCGCTGTCGGGCGCGCCTCTTTCGCGCAAGATGATCGTCCAAGCGGATGGTTCCCTTGCGCCTGCGCCCAGTGAGCAGCATGACCGGCGCACGATGCCCAAAAATAGCCGCTGATCGTACCAGATCGGCGACCACAGAGAGGGCGCACGCAGTTAATCGCATGCGCTACAGTCGATCCACAACCCAACGCCGCCCGCTTGAAATACATGCGGACGGCGTTGGCTCTAGCCCTAGGAGGGTGTATGCAAAATCCTGACTTGGACAAAGTATGGATGAGGGGGCGCGCCTTCGCCATCCGTATGACTCCGGTACTCCCCAATGAGTAGGGGAGCTGTGCCGCGAGGTCTAGGGTCGCGGGCGACTAAGTTACTCCGGCCTCAGCCCATGCCGGGGCGACCCGGACAATTTTAACCGAGTCGAGTGCGGTAATTGATGGAGCCGGCGCGGAGATCGCCCCGCATGTCGTTGGTGGCGTGAAGCTCCATGGCTAAGCGTTCGGCGTTTAGGACTTTAGGCGCCGATTCAGCGCTTCAGCAAAGCGTCGTTCGAAATCAGCCTTACGCTCCGCAATGGGGCGATCGAAAAAGTTGTCACGGACAACAATTCCGCGACCCTCGTCTGCGTCGATATGATCGATGTTGCAGTCCTTGAACGTGCAGCCGGTGAAGGCGAGCTGTTCGGCGCTGCTATCGAGCACGATGGTGCATTTCACGAAGGTGCAGCCATCAAAGCGGGCAAAATGAACCTGGCCGCGGAAATCAAATAATTCGGCGTGAAAGGTATCATTCCAGAATACGCGTTCTTCGTGGATATCGGTCACTGTTTCGCCTTTTAGCCCTTCGTGCCGCTGAGTTGCCTTCCGTCGAGCCCTTCGACACGCACCGTCAAATACCTTGAACCGACCGCGAAGCTGTGGGCCAGCTTGACGCTCCCGGACTCCTCGGCGAAGCGTGAGGTTCGCGACGGCTTCAAACTCTTCGGCAGCGAGATTGCGGCCGCGATTCCTGTTCAATTCGCTGAGCAGGTCTTTACGGTCACGCCTCATGTTTCTTTAGCCCGTCAGTCATTGCTCGTGCGCTTCAACGGCCTAGTTTGCACGTCGTTCTCACCGGAAGATTGTCGATCAGTGAGCGGCGCCTTGAAGAGCGTTTTGGTCGATCCTGCGCCATTCCAGATCGACATCGGGAAGATCTCTCGGAACCAATCTGGCAGTGAGGCTCCGCAATTGCTATGCCGCACGCCTGTATGCCTCCGACAAATCCAGGGCGACGCGATGATCGTTTTCCGAATGCAGTTGCTTCCGCCAAAACTTGGTAGGTTGAAGTTTGTTGGATAGCGCCCTTTGATAACCAATGATCCGATGGCCTGCAGGCCGAACCTGCAGGCCGAAAGGCAAGCCCAGGTTTGCCGGAAAAGGCGGAAAAGGCGCGGATTTCGGCGAAAGTTGCCTCGGGCTGTTGCGACAATGGAAGCGGTAGGACACACGATGCTCCGCACTCTCTTTCTGATCGCCTTAACGTTTGTCGTCACGACAAACTCGGATGCTCAAGGCACCGACGCCAATCCCATCTATCTTGACCAGGGTGTGGATTGGACCGCGGCAGCGAGAGCTGACTTCTATTCGCGCGATCAGGGCTCGCGTTTGATTACGTTGTCTTGGATGCAGGCGCTGAAGCAAAGGAACGGACAGCCATTCCTCGCGCATGGTTTGTCACGGTACGGCTATCTACCGAATCCTGCAAACACGGCCAATCTTCCCGTCGGCTTTCACGCTTCAGGCCCTCAAGACTTCCAGGTCGTCGGAATGATCTGCTCAGCCTGTTACACGCGCCAGATCGAAGCTGATGGCAAGGTGTATCGGGTGGATAGCGGTCCGGCGTTTGTAGACTTCTACGCATTGCTTGGCGATCTGGACAAGGCTGTGGGCGACGTGATTGCCAGTGACAGCTCGTTCGCTCCGTTTGCTGCAGCTGTCCTGCGGTCCACAGCGCCGGACGCGGCCGACGCTGCGGATCTTCGTCGGCAGGTCGGGGGGTGGTACTTGCGGTTTCACACGCTTATTGTGCGCGCGCTGCCCAAGACCGGCTGGGGAGTTGGCCGTCTGGACGCTGTGGGGATGATTTTCAACCGCATATCCGGACTGGACATAGGCCCGCCGCCCGACTTAATGATCCCAGGAAACATGAAAACCGCGGACGCTCCCGTGAGATACCCATTCCTCTGGAATTCGCCGCGGCAAGATAAGACGCAATGGCCTGGATTCGCAAAAAATGGAAATGACATCTTGGGGCTGGCTCGGAACGTTGGCGAGGTTCTGGGAGTATTCGCTACGTTCGAGCCGAAGCGTCAGGGTGTGATCATCAATTTCCTTGACAATAATTCCACCAATTTCGACGGCCTGAGCCAGCTTGAAAACCTGGTGAAGCGGATCGGCCCTCCGAAATGGCCCTGGACGATTGACGCTGCTTTAGCCGCGCGCGGCAAAGCGATTTTTGAAAGGGATTCCGCTGAAGGGGGGTAGCGGTTGCCACGGGATAGAAGACGGAGAGCAACGCTTTCCATTTGTAAAAACATGGCGAACTCCGGTCCAGAACGTTGGTACCGATACACGAGAATACGACATCCTCGCCTGGAAGGCGAATACGGGCGTGCTGAAGGGAGCGTACATTCCCTTCGCGACCGCCCCCCTCAAGGAGAACGATGAGATTCTTAACATTCTTGCGACCTCGGTCATTGGTTCGATCGCGGAACACCTGTTGGCCGGCGGCGCCCCTTCAACCAATGCACGGGTAGCAGCGGCGCCAGATCCGGGATCGTCGGACACACCGGAGTCTCTGGGGCTGGTGCGGCTACCGCCAACGCTGCAGGATCTGCTAACGGCTTTCGATACTGTCAGCACCTCGGAAGCAATCAAAAAGGCTAGGCGTCAGGGAGCAGAACGAGCGTCTCACGCTCAGCTGCCTCCGTGGGGCTCCTACGAGGCCAGTGTTCTGCAGGGTATTTGGGCCGCCGCACCTTATCTCCATAACGGATCGGTCCCGACGCTGGCGGAATTGCTCAAGCCATCAGGGCAGCGCAGATCGCAGTTTAGCGTCGGACGCAAATACGACATTGAAAACGTGGTCTTGCTGTCACCAAGGAGCCGCTGAGCGATACTCTATCCGTGACGGATTGCAGCAATATCAACTCTGGAAATAGCCGATGCGGCCACGAGTACGGGACAAGTTTGAGCGATCAGGACAAAAAGGCGTTGCTTGAATACCTCAAGACACTGTGACCCTCTTAGGCTCCCCTCTTTGACCGGACTTCCAACATGCTGCCGGTCCCACTATCGTTTGCGCAAAACGACCCTCATTCGCCGAGTTCTCGCTGTCGGCGCGAGCATTGGAATGGACATCTGATCCAGCGCAGCTGCTCAAGGTCGCACGAGTGGTGACCCAACTCCTGCCCTTCTGCCGTATGCGTCGCTTGTGTGTAAGAAAAGAGGTTCCACATGCTCCCAATCTCAACAGCGCATGACAAAGAGTGCGTTCGCTGTGGTTCTGGATTAGTCACCCTCGAGTGGCACGAGCGCGTCTCCGCGAATGAAGCTCAGGATCTTTGGCGCTGCTGGAACTGCAAACACCAGTTTGTCTCCGTCGTCACTTCAGATGAGAGAGAGCCCTTAGCGGCAGAGATTACAAGACCATTCTTTACGAGCCTGCTCGTCTAACCAATGACGCCCGAGCAGGTCGACCTTATCAGGACATCATTTGACGCGATGTGGCCGATCCGCCGCGACCTCGCCGACCTGTGCTACAACAGGTTCGTCGAACTAGCTCCAGATGCAAGACAAATGTTCGGCGGCGATACTGAGAAGCAGCGGATGAAGGTGCTGGATATGATCACAGCGCTGGTCGCCTCGCTCGACGAAAGACCGATGTTCCGATCGCTGATCGCGATTTCCGGTCACAAGCACGCCAGACTTGGCGTTCAGCCGTCGCACTTTGTCGCAATGGGCGAGGCGTTGATGTGGAGCTTTGAGCGAAAATTCGGCGCTTCTTTCACCCCTGAGCTGACAGAGACCTGGCAAGCACTTTACGCCACCGCCCAGAACGAGATGCTCCGCGCGACTGGCCAGCATAGTTCGTTTTGACATTGGCGGATGCGGCACCCAGAGGAGTACGTCACGGCACAATGTCAAACGCCATCCGGAACTGCCCCCTTTGCGTCATGAAGAACTGCCCCACCATCGGGTTCATGATGTCGGTTGCAGGTTTGCTCCGCCTCTGACGGGAGGAAGGGAGGCGGAGCCGACCGGAGGGCCGTCAGCGGCGGGCGGCTTGATGAGGCCGCTCTTTCGCTGGGCGCGGAGCCGGTAGCTGTCGCCGCGGATCGTCAGCACGTAGCTGTGGTGCAAGAGCCGGTCGAGGATCGCGGTGGCGACCACCGGATCGGCGAACACGGTGCCCCATTCGGAAACGCTGCGGTTCGACGTGATCAGCATGGCGCCGGTTTCGTAGCGGCGGCTGACCAGCTGGAAGAACAGATGCGCCGCGTCGGGCTCCAGCGGCAGGTAGCCGAGTTCGTCGACGATCAGCAGCTTTGGCTTCGCCAGCGCGAGCAGTTTCCCGTCCTGGCGCGGGTCGCCATGCGCCTTGGCGAGGCCAGCGACCAGCGTCGTCGCCGTGGTGAACTGCACCGTGTAACCGGCCAGGATCGCCTCTCGTCCGAGCGCGATCGACAAGTGCGTCTTACCGACGCCCGGCGGGCCCGAGCAGCAGGACGTTCTCGCCGTTGGCGATCCAACGTGACGCGGCCAGGTCGCGGATCTGCTTCGGATCGATCGACGGCTGCGCCTCGAAGTCGAAGCCTGCAAGCTCCTTCACGGCCGGGAAGTGTGCGAGTTTCAGCGCCATCTCGATGCGGCGATGATCCTTGCGCGCGATCTCGCGCTCGCACAGCAGGATCAGCGTCTCACGCGCCGACAGGTTCGCGCGCGCCGCCTCGTCGAGCAGGCTGTCGAGCTGGTCGCGGATGCCAGAGAGCTGCAATCGTGCCAGCATGGCGTCGAATGGATCGATCGGTACTTCGGTAGCCTTCTTTGTGCGCGCCATCAGAAGCTCCCTCCGATCGCTGCTTCGTATTCGGCAAGAGGACGCAACAACGAGGGCAGTGGAGACGACCCCGGCACTGTCGGTGTCGCGATTGCCGATCGGCAGACCGCGCCATTGCGACCGGCAACCCCGTCGAGGTGGGCGGAATCGACGATCCGCAGCCAGCGCCCCTCCGATTGCTTGTGGACCGCAACCTCGCGCATGCCATGGCGGATGCGCACCTCGCCGGCCGCAACCGTCACCGCCACGCGCTCGCCGATCAGCCGCCACGGCACCGAGTAGCTGTTCGTGTCGATCTCGACAGCACAATCGTTGCCGACGACGCGGGCCAGTTCGCGCAACGATCCGAACGACGGCTGCCCGCCGAGCGGCTTCAACCGGTGTGCCTTGCGCGGCGGCGATCAGGGTGAGACTCCAGCGACAATCAAGGGTTCTTCCGCATATTTGGTGCAGGGTGCGGGATTCACGGACGGTGCGAATAAGGTCATAAGGCTGGAATCGCAGTCGACGCCGTGATTCGCCTTGCACCAAGCATTCCGCTCGCTGATTTCGCCCGAGCTCTTAATTGTCCAGATACTTCCCCAAACTGACAGGGTGGTGCTCGTGGCTCGACCAAAAGCAGCGGTCTCGCTCTGTCCCTGTTGCAGTAACCAAACTCATCGGGTCCACAGCCATTACACGCGACGGTTAGCCGATCTGCCATGGCAGGGGCAGCTGGTCGAAATCCGTCTTCAGGCGCGACGGTTTCGGTGCGCGAATCCCAGATGCCTGCGCCGAATATTTACCGAGCGGCTACCAACGACAGTACGGCCGAGAGCGAGACGAACAATCCGTCTCGGCGAGAGCCAACTGGCGATCGGCTTTGCTGTGGGCGGAGAGCCCGGCTCGCGCCTATCGCACAAACTCGCTATGCCGGTAGCGGCGATACCTTGCTCCGGATGGTTCACTCGGCGCCCTTACCGGATTTTGCTGCTCCGACTGTCGTCGGCATCGACGATTGGGCTTGGCGTCGTGGCCAGCGATATGGAACGATCATCTGCGATCTGGAGCGCAATTGCGTGCTCGACCTGCTTCCGGATCGTAACGCCGGCAGTGTTGCTCGCTGGCTGAAGAGGTGGCCGGGGATCAAGATTGTGGCCCGTGATCGTGCGGGTCTTTATGCTGACGGCGCCCGCTGTGGTGCGCCCAATGCAGTTCAGGTCGCGGACCGTTGGCACTTACTTAACAGTTTGGGGGATGCTTTGCGTCATGCGATCGGTCGCCATCGTCACAACCTAGCCGCAGCGGTGCAAATCATGGCAGCCGGAAAGACTCCGATCACCGGCGTTTCCGCGTCAGCGCCGGGCCTTGCACAATTGCGAGCGGATAGACGAGCTGCACGACGCGAACGTTGGGATGAAATTTGTCGTCTCCGCGCGCAAGGTTGTGCGACATCCGGCATTGGCAAACTGCTCGGTGTCGACAGGCGCACTGTCCAGCGTTGGCTCGCCGCCGGCGGCGAGCCAGAGCATGCGCATCCTCTCGTCTGCCACGGAAAGGCGCCCGTGGGTGCGACCGGTGCTCGTGCTCTTGAGCCGACATTCCGCGGTCCGCTGAATTGGAAAGTCTCCAACGCGCGTATCGATGAATACTTGCGCGGAGTGAGACCGCTCACTGTGTCCGCAACTACTTGCCGATCGAATATTCGATTTCGACTTGCGACTCATTTACCCCTGCTTTGGGATCGCCGTGGCCAGTGGTTCGCGCAATTCCCCGAATACTAGCCAGCGTTCCCGTGCCGCCCGTGATGTACGAGACAGCCGTGTTGCTGAGCTTTCCCGGCCCGGCGCCATGAGCCAGCACAGTGCCGCGGGTGAAGAACTTGTCGCCGTTCTCGAAGACATAGACATTGTATATGCTGGCAGGACCATTATTGTCGACGTAGTCAGAGACGCCCCGCGTCCACGTTTCCTTGATCTTCAAACCATTGACGACAGGAGCGTTGGTCGGAAAGGTGCGATAAATTTCAAATGATCGCACCTGATGGCCCGCGACGTCGCCGACGTCGAGAAACTGCTGTTGTGTGTATTTGGCATTTTCCGCGCCCGCTTTGTAGGATACGCGCTGTGTCTGTTGGGCGAAGGCATCGCTGACCGGGGCAGCAACAGCGAGACATATCAGAGCCGATATCCTTAGATTAGCCGATATCCTTAGATTAGTAGCGCGTCGTTCCATGGTAACCTCCTGGACTAGCAACTGAACGCCTTTGTGACGTTCCGGCCTCGTGATTTGCCGCGCTATTTCGCGGCAACGCAAAACGCAAAGTCGTCCGTGCCCGCGACGCGTGCGTCAACGGGTTCGTTGTGCGGCCTAAGAACCGGCAGAGCACGTCGGCACGGCGACTATCTTCAACCTTCGTGTCAAAGCTTTTCCAAGTGGAAAGAGTGCGATCGACAGCAAAGCTACTGTACCTCAAGGATCATTTCGACTTCGACCGCGGCACGGCGCGGAAGCGCCGCCACGCCCAGTGAGGAGCGACCATGTTTACCAATCGATTCGCCGAACACCTCGATCATTAGGTCGGAATATCCATTGATCACCCTGGCTTGGTCACCAAAGTCATCGGCCGAGTTCACCATGCCGACCACTTTGACAACGCGCTTCACCCGATCGAGGCTACCCAGCGCCGCTCGCACCTTTGCCAGCATGATCAAGCCTGCTTGCCGGGCAGCCTCATAGCCTTGTTCGACGGTCAGATCCCGGCCGAGCTTACCCTTCGGCTCGGTGAGACACTGCCCGCCATGAACAGGAGATTGCCCACTTGAACCGCGTTGACGTAGCTGCCGACCGGCGCGGCTCAGCCGGCAGTGTGATGTTCTTCTCTCTCAAGCGCGCCTCCGCGCTCGACGAATTCTCTGCCTGCCACCCTCAAATGCGGACGCTAAGATCACCAAACAAAAGGCGACAACCCCCGCAAATTCCTTCATCGAGCGCTCCCGCACTTACCCGTGAACGTAAATCTCTAAGGTGGCCCTACCAGCAGTGATCCCGTAGTTCGCGTCTGTCTCAAGCGTGCCCAATCCATCCGTCTGCTAGTTCGTGCGCTCCTCGCAACCAAAATCACCTGCGTCGTTGCTGAAGCGCCGTGGCCGACCAGAGCCAGATGCGCACATGGGGCACTGGTCATCTGCGAGAGCAATTCCGGTTGTCATCGATCGGCGCGGGCGAAAGCGAGCCATCCGCCTGGACGATCATGCGGCGAGAGAGAGGCGCGCCAAGCGGTGGAACCGTCGATCGCCGGATCTGTGGCAGATAGGGGCGAGCAAACGCGGCGATTAAATTCTGGCGGAGCCGTGCCTTCTCGACGTCCGCCTCTACAGCTGCCTCTTTGGCACGAAGCGCAGTCCGGTATGCCCTTTGGCGTCGGCGGCGCCAATCGTGCACCGCGCTTGTCGGCCAATGCACTTCTCCATTTAGAGCCGTTGCACGCGGAAAATCGGGCTCTTGTGCCCAACGGACGATCGTCGCTGGCGACTTCCTGAAGTGCGCGGCTAACTGCACCGCGGTCATCTGGACCCCCATTAGGTTAGTCGGAGGCGACGCAAAGTTCGTGGTGGCAGCGTCCACAGCGGTGGTGTTGTCGGTCATTAAGTTGGCGTCCAAATGGTGAGATGCTGCTAAATTGCAATTAGCCACGCTGTCGACCAGTACTGCATGCCTTCGAGCGCTCCTGACGAAATGCAATCAAGTCGCGAGTGTTCTCCTAATCGAAGATGGAAGCGGGACCAGCGAACGCTTCGATCCAGATCAGGACGGGATCAACGCGCACCGCATCTTTATCGATCGCGACCCGCAATCCGCGGCACCGGTAGCGACGGCGAAAGGCGATCGCATCGCCATACCTCACATCTGTGACCTCCATTTTGCGACTACTCCGACAGATCCGTTAGCGGATATTTGTCACGGTCGTGCTGGCAGGTCGCCGGCCGTTCGACGTTGAAGGATAAGGCATTTCGGCCTGAGTAGACGACTGCTCAATTTGGTAGGTCCAATTTTAGGATTGAAAGCTGCCGATGCGCTTACGTCAGCCTGACTATCGATTTGACGACGCCTTATGCGGCAAGTCCTTGCGATGCCCGCGCCGACTCTGCTCGCAGCCTTCGCTCAACGTCATCACCCCGAGTTTGGATTCAGATGAAAGCGGGGGCAGCACTACAGCAGATAAGATGTCGTCACTTCGCCGCTATGCCTACAGGCTACGAGGTGTGAGTGACGACCAAGGTAATCAATGTCAAGGAAAAGCGAGTTGACCTCACGGTGTCGGCAAGCGACGGCAGAGAGGAGACCGGTCGCGAATGGTGATCGACCTTCGTTCGTCAACGAGCGCCTTGCGAAAAAGAGGAGCTTGCAACATAATGGTCGGCCTGACATTGCGGTCAGCGTTGACACAACGGGTGCCGGACCTGCTCTGAGGGAGCGGCAGCGTCTTGCGGTCGTAAAAGACAAATCGGGTGCGACCAGATGGCGAGAATAGTATGACTAGTCAGTGGCAGTATCAGGTTAGGTTCGATGTGAATGATTCTGCCGCGGCGGAATCGTTGCGCCGACAACATCGAGGTCCGATACTGGCGCGGCTGTTCGATATCCTCGCCAAGCGTGGCGCTGCGCTGAAATGCCAGTTCGACGCCTTTGCGGAGTATGTCGCCGCAGCAGAAGAGCACGGCGTCGAGAATTATCCGCTCTACCATTGGACAAAGGCGACGATCGAGAATCCGGCGAAGAAGGAAAAGTTCTTGAAGTCCTTTACGCTCTACGTGGACGGCCAGGAGGTTTATGCCAAGGAGATTGCTGACGCGCTGGAGGCGGACTTGCAACCGCTCGCCACGAGCGGACTCGTCACGAGAATATCCAAGTACGACACCAATCCTGCCAACAATCCCCAGCCGCAAAGTCACTTGCGCGCTGCACGCGCCCCGGACTAAGCGCTCTGGCATGTCCGCTCTTGCGTCGCTGTCCGGGAAGGAGTGGACATCGAACGCGTCTAGTCATAGGCGGTCATTCCGACCAAGACTAAGTGCCGCGCTTCACGTCCGCGTTGCGGTGGCGTGATCGAGGCGGCTGGCAAGTGGGACCTCTGCGGCTCCGGGGCGGCCGCGCAGGTGGGCCGCTATCGGGTGAGACTGGCGTTTGGCTCCGTCGCGTGATGCGGGGTTACCCGAACTACCACGCGATCCCCGGAAACCTGGAGCGGCTCGGCATGTTCCGCGCTGAGGTCTGCCGGGCCTGGCTGCGCTCGTTTCGTCGACGCAGCCAGCGCTCTCGCATGACCTGACGATTGAAGCGGCCGAGGGGTAGATGACCGGCAGGCCGACCGCCCGGGACCCTCTTATCGCCGCCAGTTTGGTTGTGTATCCGTTTTCCCTTTTGCGCATGATCGAGGATGACATTGAGGTGACCTATGAAACCAGTGCGCCAGTGGGGACGGAAATTCGGCAACGTGTTCTCTGACCGTATCCGCCAGCACGCTTCGGGTCTTGGCGACAAATGGACGCTGAATGAGGTCGTTATCTCGATCGTGGGCGAACAACATCGGCTCCGGGTTGGCTCCGGCGCGCTGGCGATCACAATGGCTTCGTTCTCGACGTTCTCAACGTCATGATTCAGCTGCCCGATACTTCTTCGCGGTATAAGCTCGAGCACATCTCAATCCGGAAAGTGTGACGAGCCAAGGCATCCACCTGCTCTGCGCTCAGCTCCGCCGTCGAATCGACATAGTCTCTTGACGACGGCTACTCATTAGGGAGCTTGGACCCTCCACAAAGAGCTGAACGAGCAACCCGGTCTCGATTGTCGGGCAGGAGCCTTGCCGACCCCGACCTTGATGCTTCATGATGCGACGGCTGGAGACACCAGCTTGACCGGCGCAGCCTCGACCTCCTGCCAAAACGTCGGGGCCACTGCGATAACGGTGGGTGGCGATTCCTGATTGCCAGCTCGGGTCAAGGGTCATGCGCAGATCGACGTTGGGCAGAATTACCGGTCCCAGCCCGGCATGGGGCGGCCAGTGAATCGGCGGGTAGCCGGTAAGGAGTACTAGAAGTAGTGTCGGGGCCGGCGGGAGCGCCGGCAGCTGGCTATAACTGCCCTGCAGCGAGGTGGCGACATCGAGCGGCGATTTAACGGCTTGGGTGATGTTGCCGAAACCTTGGACCCGCCTGTTCGTCGTGTCGACGACCAGATCCAGCTTGAAGATTATGCCTCCCGGGCGGCTTTCGCCAATCTGATAGCTGGCATGAAACAATCCGACCTGGTCTTTGGTTGTCGTATCCGGCATAGAACTATCCCTTCCCATTTTAGAGGATTGATCGGCTAATCAGCCGCGATCATTTGGCCGACTGCCGCACGTAGTCGTCAGCTTCTCCGCCGGGATCGCCTTCACCGGAATCAGGCGCGTGCTATTGCTGCCGGACACGACGATTTGCGGCATGGAGCGCCCGAATGATTAAGGTGACAGTCTATGCTTCCCGCCAGCTACGTGGCGTAGAGATTCTGCTGCGGCGGCATCTGCAGCGGTGGGGACGAAAGGGATCGTAAACGGGGAAACGGTATCCGCGGAAGCGGGCGAAACTGGAGCGCATGGCGGCGGTCCTGGAGTCGAGCGGGCGATATCGGATCCTCCGGCGCCTCGAGCCGCGGTCAGTCTATTGCTTGCCGGACGAGACGGCCCGGCTGCACCGAGGCATATTCCTCGATATCGAGACCACGGGTCTGGATCAGGCGCGCGACGAGATCATCGAGATCGGCATGGGACCGTTCGACTTCGCCTCGGACGGCCGCATTTTCTCCGTTCACGAAGCTTTCAGCCGCTTCCGCGATCCCGGACGCCACATACCCGCCGAGGTCACCGCCATCACGGCCATCACCGACGACATGGTCACGGGTGGTTCGATTGATCCCGCCGAAATCGAGGCGTTTTTGGGGCGAGGCCGTCGTCGTGATCGCGCACAACGCCGCCTTCGAACGGCGCTTCGCCGAGCGGTTGTGCGGTGCCTTTGCTCGCCTCGCCTGGGCCTGTTCCTGGTCGGAAATCAACTGGGCGGCGGAGGGCTTCGTCGATGGCACGCGACTCGGACAGCTTGCAGCCGCCTGCGGCTTCTTCCACGACGGACACCGTGCCGTGCACGACTGTCGCGCCGGCCTGGAGATCCTCTCTCGCATGCTACCTCGGAGCGGGCGCCGCGGCCTCGACGTTCTGCTCGAATCCGCTCGCGCGCCGCGGTGGCGCGTCCGGGCCATCGGAGCCCCGTTCGACCTCCGCGAAACCTTGAAACGGCGCGGTTACCGCTGGGATCCGGGCGAGAGCGGCGGGCTGCGCGCCTGGTTCATCGACGTCCCCGACGGGACGGTCGAGGGCGAACGCGGCTTCCTCATGCGGGAGATCTACCGCCGAGATGACGTCGAGATCGAGGCGCGCCGCATCGACGCGTTCGATCGGTACTCCGATCGTTGCTGACCGGGCGTCCACGTCCGTCGAGCGGCCCCGCGACAACGACAAGTCCGCGGCGCGCCAGCGCCATCTATGATGGTGCGAAACGTGACACGAAGCTTTTTGGCCGAACCGCGAAGCGCGAATAGCGCCGAATGGCGAAAGCACCGTTTCGAGAGCTCCCGCCTCAGCTACCTGCTAAATGGCCCCGGTTTCTTCCATCAGGCTCACAGGGCGGTCGACGACTGCCACGCCGCCGCTTGAGATTCTCGCGTTCGAGCTGCCGACGACCGGAACGTGTGCGCTCGCCGCCCTGCTGGAACGGGCTCGCAAAACGACCACGCGGCTATGGGCTGCGCAGCCGCCGTTCGAGCCCAAAGACGTCCTTAAGCGGCAAGGCTACAGCTGGAGCGACGGGAGCGATCCAAAGCTCTTCTCGTCTCCGCCAGTTGCGTGGCATGCCGCGATTTGAGGGCTATCGCAATTACCTCGCAAACTATCGATTGCTGCCGAGCCCGCACAAAGTCGAGCCCGCGCAAACAAGCCTACCAGATAAGGTAGTTGAAGCATTGCTGTTAGCACGGCAACCTCCAGCTCAGATTCAGCTTCAGGCGATTGGCGCCTTACTAACCCAGTGGTGAGCTGAACCGGGGATACGATCTCGCGCAGCGGGGACCGGAGTGCGGCTCCGAACAGATTGCACTCGCTAACAAATCAGCATCAGTAACTAACGGAGAGGATAGCCCAATGAGTCATGAAACGCTTGTGGATCTATCGCAAGACTTGCTGGTCATCACGGCGAGATTCCAGGAGCATCTCGAAGATGTGGCAGACCAGATCGACCTCGCGACGCGCTCTGGCGCACGAGAGCCGAGATCGCGGGCTAGGCGCGCATTGCGCGACGAGAACCTGACCCGTGCACGTCTCGATCGTGTAGCGCGCTCAGGGTTGCGGGCCGATCGTGCGGTGCGCTCGCTGCGCGACGAGGAGTTGCGTGCCGAGCTCGCCGATCGTGCGGCGCGCTCGCTGCGCGACGAGGAGTTGCGTGCCGAGCTCGCCGATCGTGCGGCGCGCTCGTTGCGCGATGAGGAGCTGCGGGCCGATCGTGCGGCGCGCTCGCTGCGCGACGAGGAGTTGCGTGCCGAGCTCGCCGATCGTGCGGCGCGCTCGTTGCGCGATGAGGAGCTGCGGGCCGATCGTGCGGCGCGCTCGCTGCGCGACGAGGAGTTGCGTGCCGAGCTCGCCGATCGTGCGGCGCGCTCGTTGCGCGATGAGGAGCTGCGGGCCGATCGTGCGGCGCGCTCGCTGCGCGACGAGGAGTTGCGTGCCGAGCTCGCCGATCGTGCGGCGCGCTCGTTGCGCGATGAGGAGCTGCGGGCCGATCGTGCGGCTCGCTCGCTGCGCGACGAGGAGTTGCGTGCCGAGCTCGCCGATCGTGCGGCGCGACTAGCGAGATGAGGAGCTGCGGTCCGATCGTGCGGCGCGCTCGCTGCGCGGCGGAGGAGAGTGTAACGGCCGTGCGTACAACGCGTGATCTGGGAACGGTGGCCGCCCGATTGTGAAGCGAGTCAGTCTCCTTCTGAAACCTTCACACCGCCAGAATCGACGTATCGGCTGTTGCTCGCATTCGAGGAGGGACACGATGGTTACCGTTTCTGGAGGTCACTGCACCACGGAAGAGTGGGTTGAATGAGGGCATCCTTCATAGGCATGACCTCAAGCAGTACGGCTACCGCGATGAAGTCATAGATGGAGCTCCTTCACTCGGTGCGACGGAGTTCCAAGTTTAGGAGCGACCATGAAGCCGTCCGTGGTTAGCAGAGCGTGGCTGGAGACCGCGCAACCGGTCGATAGCGTCGCTGCTCCGAGTGCAGAGGAGTTTTATCGACGATTTGTGCGGCCGGCGCTTCCCGTCGTCATCAAAGGCGCGGCATTAAGCTTGGGCGCTATAGAACGTTGGAGCTCCGGCTACTTAAAGGCAGCAGCAGGCCATAGGCGTGTGCCCATCGAATTCTCTCCGGATAAAGAGTTCGCTGTCCCAGAGCGGATTGGCAAAGATCAAACCCACTCGACCTTTGGGCGCTTCGTCGATTATCTGCTCTATGGCGACGCAGCAAGTCAAACGACCTATTATCTCGCCCAGATTGATACGTTGCGGTATCTCCCTGAACTTGTGGGTGATGTCGTTCGTCCGCCGTTCGCCCCACTCGCGAATATCATGAGGCCTCCATACTTATGGATGGGAATCGGCCGTAACGCCTCGAAGCTGCATTACGATTCCTACGACAACCTGTATGCAATGATACGCGGTCGTAAGCATATTACCTTGTTCCCGCCGACGGACCGCAGGAATCTCTACCCATATAACGACCATCCTAAGCATCGTCACTTCAGTCGTTTAAATCTTCGCCTGCCAGATATCGATCGGTTTCCGAGATTATTGAACGCGCGGCCTTTCGAATGCGTACTGTGTCGTGGCGATATTCTTTACATTCCCGAAGGGTGGTGGCACTATCTTCGATCACACGGACTTAACGTTGCGGTGAACTGGTGGTGGATAGAAGGGCATGCCTGAGGGTGCTGGCACAAGCCTTGTTGGCCACATAGTTGCGGCTGAAGCTCGCATCAGATCACTTGTGAGGGAGACTTTTGTCGACCGTTCCCCTGTTCTTTCGGGTTTGTCCGGGGGTGGGGAGGTGTGGCTCAAGTACGAGAATCTTCAGCACACGGGATCGTTCAAGGTCCGCGGCGCTCTCAACAAGATCCTGTCCCTCTCCAAAGATGATCTCGCCCGAGGAGTCATCGCCTCGTCAACGGGGAACCATGGACTTGGCGTCGCCTATAGCCTTTCCGCGCTGAAGGCTCGCGGGACCATTTTTCTGCCCGCGACTGCCTCTAAATCCAAGATCATCGCTCTTGAGCAGCACCAATCCGTCGAGCTGCAGTTTTTCGGCGCGGATGCGGTTGCCTCCGAAGCGCACGCGCGCGAAGTCGCGGTTGCGCAACATAGGACATACATCTCACCCTATAATGACTTAGACGTTATCGTGGGTCAGGGCACCATTGGCGTTGAACTTGAGCGGCAATGCCCCAAGCTAGACGCGGTGTTCGTATCGGTCGGTGGCGGCGGGCTTATCAGCGGCATCGCTAGTTATCTCAAGCCCCGCCATCCTGACCTCCGGATCGTCGGCTGCTGGCCTGAGAACTCCCCGGCACTGTATCTTGCGTTAAAGGCTGGAAAAATAGTGGACGTGTCGGAGACCCCTACATTGTCGGACGGTACTGCGGGCGGGATCGAAAGTGAGACCATCACTTTCAATTACGCCAGAGATCTCATAGACGAGTGCGTCCTGGTTCGGGAAAACGAAATCGTGGACGCTATTCGGCTCGTGCTCGCGGGCCACAAGATGGCAATCGAAGGAGCCGCAGGAGTAGCGATAGCCGGCTATCTGAAGACGGCGGAGCGATACGCTGGCCAGAACGTCGCCGTCGTGGTTTGCGGCGGTAACATTTCCCATGAGATGCTATGCTCAATCCTCTGCTAACAAGCCGGGACAGGTCCCGTCGCCTCGTTCGCCAGTGGGGCCGCGAAAGATGAAGCGGTGGTTCGAGCAGCAACGCTTTGCCCTGGTCCAACGGACAGACTGAAGGTCAAACCACGAACCTTAAGCTCGTCGGGCGCAAATGTAATGGCCGCGCGAAAATCGATCTCCTTCAAGCCAGATTGATCGGCGCAGAATGATCGGAGATGCACCAAAGTTGCGCCAGAGCCCCGGATTGCCGATCTGATCAACTCGGCAGCCGCAAGGGGAGCCGACCTGACCAAGCATTTGTTGGCCTTCAGCCGCCGGCAACCACTGCAGCCGCGCTCGACCGACGTCAACGAGCTGGTGGTCGATGCTGCGCGTCTGTTGCGTCCAACGCTGGGCGAAGACATCAAAATCGAATCGATGCTGGCGCACGATCTGGCACCGGCCCTGATCGATCCCAGCCAGCTCTCGACGGCGATCCTCAACCTCGCCCTGAATGCGCGCGACGCCATGCCCGCCGGCGGCAAGCTGACGTTGGAAACCAGGAATGCTGTGCTCGACGAGAATTATGCGCGCCTCAATGCCGAGGTCAGACCGGGTCAATATGTCATGCTGGCCGTGAGCGACACGGGAGTCGGAATGCCCGGCAACATACTCGACAAGGTGTTTGAGCCGTTCTTCACGACCAAGGACGCGGGGAAGGGATCCGGGCTAGGCTTGAGCATGGTCTACGGCTTCGTCAAGCAGTCGGATGGCCATATCAAGATTTCTAGCGAAGAGGGTTACGGCACGTCTGTGAAGCTCTATCTGCCGCAGGCCGCGGGGCCCCCGCAGGCTCCGGCCGTTGATGCCAGTGTGGCGGGAAGCGAAGGAGGCGACGAATCCATCCTGCTGGTCGAGGACGACGTGCTGGTCCGCGAATATGTCGTGACGCAGATCAGCCGCTTCGGCTATCACACGCTGGCCGCCCGCGATGCCGCCGAGGCGCTGGCCATCATTGACCGGGGCGAAAGCATTGATCTCCTGTTCACCGACGTGATGCTCTCGGGCGGGATGAACGGCCGTCAGTTGGCGACCGAAGCGCTCAAGCGGCGCCCCGCGCTCAAGGTACTCTATACCTCCGGTTATACGGAGAACGCGCTCGTCCATCATGGCCGGCTCGACCCCGGCGTGCTGCTCTTGCCGAAGCCTTACATCAGCGCCGACCTCGCGCGGATGCTCAGGATCGCGCTGACGTCGTGAGCAGGTAGGGCAGGTTTATCTAGGGCGGATGAGCTGGAGCATATTCGGATCAAGTTGCGCGGTATCCTGCGGCGACGAGATGGCTTAGACATTCATCCGGGCGTGAACGTATGGGCCGCCCCGCTGCAAGCGTCATGATGGATCGTTTGAACAGTCTACACAGACGTATCCGGCATGTCGGCCTCTGGCCACTGCGAAGATGGAGACCGGCCAGATCGTGGACAAAGGCGGCGGCGGAGAGCGGCGAGATCGACCTCCCGCCCAGTCTTGTAGCGCGAGCATTCGATTTCCAACCAAGGATCGCCTCCGCTGATGGCCTGGTCGATCGTGGGGGACGTCGATCGCCCCCCTCGGGCCACAGCCTCTCGTTCCAGGATTCGGTTGTCGGCCTGACTGATCAGCCTCTCGCCCTCAGCACGACGCGTCCTGTGCGTCCTGCGAATCGAACCATCCTAGGCTCACGACAGGGAACCGGCCGCTTACATGCGCTACAACAATGTCGACGTGCCGAAGGAGCATTTGCTCGGCCCTCAGGGCGGCGGATTTATCGTCGCCCAACCGAGTTATCGCGGCCGGCTGGTTCGAGAACGCCTTTGATCGAGCTCGATACGCTTACGATGAAGTTGAGCGACTTCCAGCCGAGCTTGGTCACCTTGCGGATCGCTTGGGCACCAAGTTGCCATGGTGAAGAGCGTATCCGCTCCGGAGTCCTTCAGCGTAACGATCTCGGAATCTACCGTCGAGTCCGAGGTTTCATAAGTGACTTTCCTTGACGATAATGGTCGATGCTTTTTCGCCGAGCCCGTCTTTGAGGCCCTTCACATAGTCGTTGCCGGCGTCATCGTTCTGGGAAAAAAGCGCCAAGTGAGCTGCTGCCGGTTTGATGGACACCGGGTTAAGCTAATCCCACCTTGCGCTCGAACTCAACCGGGCTGAGATAGCCGATGGTCGAGTGCCTGCGGGTCGTATTGTAGAATCTCTCGATGTAGTCGCGCGTGCCTCGTCTCTGGTGCTGTAGGTTTTGCTGGCGGTGCGTTCGGTCTTGAGCGAGGAGAAGAAGCTCTCCATCGCCGCATTGTCCCAGACGTTGCCGGAACGGCTCATGCTGCAGACGATGCCATGGTCGGCCATCAGGCTCTGGAACTGCTCGCTTGTGTATTGGCTGCCCTGATCCGAGTGGTGCAACAGCGCATCCGGCTCACCCCGCCGCCAGATCGCCATCAGCAGCGCATCGGTCACCAACTGAGCCGTCATGACGGCGTTCATCGACCACCCCACCACCTGGCGTGAGAACAGGTCGATCACCGCCGCCACATAAAGCCATCCCTCGGCTGTCCAGAGATAAGTGAAGTCGGCGATCCACTTCTGGTTCGGCCGCTCGGCAGCAAACTGTCGGTCCAGCAGGTTCGCCGGCACCGTCTCGAGCTGCCGATCGCCGCTGTCCTTCGGCAAGCGCCGCCGGCGCGGCCGTGCCCGCAGGCCCTGTAGGCGCATCAGTCGTTCGATCTGGTGCAGGCCACAGTCGGCCCGTCGGCAAGCAGATCACGCCACACTCGGCGCGCGCCATAGGTGCGGTCGCTGGCCATGAAGCTGGCCTTAACCTTGCCACCGAGCTCTTCGTCGCTGCGGGATGCGGGATTTGGCGCTGGGAGAGCGGTTCAGCCAGGCATGGAAGCCCGACCGCGACACCCCCAACGCATCGCATAGCCATGCCACCGGCCAGATCGCCCGGTACTTCGCGATGAAGCCGAACTTCATGTCGCTTCCTTCGCGAAGTAGGCAGCGGCCTTTTTTAGGATGTCCCGCTCGGCTTTCAGCTTGGCGACCTCACGCCGCAGCCGTTCGATCTCCTGCTGCTCAGGCTTCATTTGCCCGTGGCCGGGAAAGGCCTGCACCGGATCGGAGCCGAACTCCTTGACCCACTTGCGCAGAACATTCTCATGAACGTCCAGGTCGCGGCCAGCTTGCACCACCGACACCTTGCGTTCCCTGACCAGCTTGACCGCCTCGATCTTGAAAGCGACCGAACTTCCGTCTCTTCATCGCCCACCTCCGGCTTCATGAAACACCTAATCTTGGTGTCCATCAAACCGGCAGCAGCTCATACCCCCTAGCTCGGTCGGTGTCTGCCCAAAATCGAAGTCGATCCCCGGACCGTCATTGGATTCAGAAGCTAATGCGGCGGTTGCGCTCTATCCACCCTAAAGCCATAAGAGATGTGAGGCGACGCACGACCAAGAAACGGCCGACGTGACTGACCCCACACCAGCCAACATCGGCGCCCGATATTGCCCGCCGGGATGAGCTTCTCGCGAGAGATGATCGAACTCAGCCGGCGACGTTCAACGCCAAAATTGCGATGACCGCGGTTACGACTGCGACTGTCATGGTAGCCGTCTCGAAGCCGACCCCCAGTTTTTGTTCTCACTGAAGGCCCACCACAAAAGAGTCGATCCAAAAAGGATAGAGGCGCCGCCGTTAACGAAAGCGCGATGAGCGCGGATATCGACAACGTAAGAAGTAAGAACGGCTATTCCCAGGATCAGAAGCGCTGATCCTGTTATCGCCGTCAAAGCAAATGAGCCATCTTTTCTGAGTCCGAGCATCACTCCTACTCCCATGATTGATCAGATTGGCGACGCGTCCTGATACAACTTTGGGGGTATCTCCACTACGCCGAATGTAGAGAGCTTGACAGTCCAAAGCGTACGGTCGAGGCCGCCAATTATCTGGGCACTACCATCTAGCGAGGCGCCGCACCGAAAAGCTGCTCGCCGAACTATCTCTAATATGGTCCGCGAGAGGCAAACGCCGTCGCGTGCGGACATTTCGTCGAATGGGTTTTTCCGACGACCCCTGCGCGTAAACCTCGTCGCGTGCAGGCGTCGTACTCGTCTGCCAGCCTGCACTTCGATGGTCCGCGCGACCGCTGCGATCAGCATGGGATATCTTTGTCTTCGCCAATGGGTCAGATAGGCGTACCGTACGCATACGACGAAGACCGCCTGATTGACGCATGCGCGCGGGCACAGTGAGCTCTATGATCGGTTGGGTGATGGTCAGGCGGCCTGCTGACCGGCGGGCTTATCGGCCTGGCGCAGGAGCTTCCATTCCCAGGGCAGCAGTTCGTGCAGACGCGATGCGGGAAGATCGGCGATGCGGGCAAGGACGTCGGCGAGCCAGGCTTTCGGATCGACGTCGTTGAGACGACAGGTCGTGATCATCGTCAACATGATGGCGGCACGGTCGGCACCACGCTGGCTGCCGGCGAAGGTCCAGTTGCGCCTTCCCAAGGCGATGCCTCTCAATGCGCGCTCAGCACAATTGTTGGTCAAGCAGATCCTGCCATCGTCGAGGAAGCGGCCGAAGTCGTCCCAGCGCCTGAGCATGTAATTCATAGGCTTCAGGACCTCGGAGGAGCGAGAGAGGGTTTCGCGCTCGCGCAACAACCAGGCGTGCATGTCCCCGAGGAGCGGCTTGCTCTTTTCCTGGCGCACGGCGCGCCGCTCGTCGGCGCCGCGGCCGTTGATGGCGCGCTCGATCTCGAACAACGCATCGAGGCGTCTGACCGCCTCCAGCGCGATCGGAGAGACCGGTTTGCCCTTCTTACCTTCCCGGGCATTTTTCTCGATGTCAGCCAGCTCGAAGAAGCCCCGCCGCGCATGGGCAAAGCAAAACGCCGGCGTGATCGGCAGCACCTTCTTCTGCGGGTCGAACAGCGGCTCGAAGCCGTTGTAGCAATCGGCTTGCAGGATACCGGCGAAGACGGCCAGATGCTTCTGGGGATGCTCGCCTCGTCGGTCGCTCGAGGCGTAATAGACCGCCGCCGGCGGCGCAGGCCCGGCGAAGGGCCGGTCATCCCGCACATAAGTCCAGATCCGCCCGGTCGTGCACTTGCCCTTCGCCAGGATACGGATGGTGGTGTCATCGCCATGAAGGCGCTCGGCCGCGAGCACATGGCGTTCGATCAAGTGGAAGAGCGGCATGACGGCGAAGGTCCCGTGGCCGACCTGGTCGGCCAGCGTCGACAACGGCAGGTCGATCCCCTCGGCCTTGAAGCGCGCACTCTGGCGGTTGAGCGGGATATGCATGCCGAACTTGTCGAACAGGATCGTCGCCAGCAATTGTGGGCCGATGAAGCCGCGCGGCGTCGCGTGGAACGGCGCGGGCGGCTGGCTGATCTTCTCGCAATCGCGGCAGGTGAACTTCTCGCGTACCGTCTCGATCAGCTTGAAGCGGCGCGGGATCTCCTCCAGCGTCTTGGTCACATCCTCACCGATCTTCGCCAGCCGCGATCCACCGCAGCAGGCACAGGTCGTTGGAGCCTCAATGACGACGCGCTCGCGTTCGATGTCATCCGGCCATGGCTTGCGCACCGGCCGCTTGCGCATGAAGGGGCGAACGTTCTGCGTCTTCGCCGCTGCGGCCTGCGCGGCAAGCTCATCCTCGCTCGCTGTGGTGACGAGTTCTTCGAGCTCCAACTCCAGCTGCTCGAGCAGCCGTGCCGAGCGCTCGGAGCGCTGCCCGTACAGTTCGCGTTTGAGCTTCTCGATCCGCAGCTCGAGATGCGCGATCAGCGCCTCGTTGTCCGACAGCTCCGCCTGTGCACTGGCAGCCACCGCCTCGGCTCGCAGCCGCGCCTCACGCTCGGCCTGCAGCGCCGCCAGGGCACTCGCAAGGTCCGATGGAAGATCGTCCGGCTTCGATATCATGAAGCCATTGAATCAGATCACATAGCAGATTCAAACCGTAAAAGCGGCTATCCGACCCGCGTCGGCCGATGGGTTTCTTGAGGGTTACGCCAATCGATCCCGGACAGCAGATAGCTCAACTGCGCCGGCGAGATCGTTACCGATTCACCGGCAACCGATGGCCAGATGAACTTTCCTCTCTCGAGTCTTTTTGTGAACAAGCAGGCTCCCTGGCCATCGTGCCAGATCGCCTTCACAAGATCGCTGCGGCGACCGCGGAAGACGAACAGATGACCGCTGAGCGGGTCTTTGTGCAGCACCTCCTGCACTTGGAGTGCCAGCGACGGAAAGCCTCTGCGCATATCCGTGTAGCCTGTCGCGAGCCACACTCGCACATTCCCCGGTATCGCAATCATCGGCGTCCAAGCACATCGAGGACCCGCGCCAGCGCCTCCGGATCGACGTGCGCATCCACCCGGATGCACCGTCGGTTGCCGAGATCGATCTCTATCAATCCAGTACGCGCGGCTGCCACGGAGCGAACTCGGCCATCAACCGTAGGCAAAAGCTTCGGAGTTTCCTCAGCCGATGCCGCTACGGCGGCGATCTGCACCGGCGTAAAAGATGGTACAATTTGTTCCGATGTCCGTGCTTGTCGACGCCAGGTAAACACCAGGCTGGCCGCTACTCCGTTGCGACGCGCAACCTCAGTCACCTTCGCGCCCGGCGCCAACGTCTCCTCGACAATCCGTGCCTTGTCGTCCTGCGACCAGCGCCGCCGCCGCTCCAGCCCGCCCAAAACCTCGACCCGCATCGCCTGATGACCTTAAAGCTAGACTTAAGGTCACACGCTTCGCGAATTACCACCCGTCACGCAAGACGGCCCCTGTCGGATGCGTACGGCGTACCCGCCGTGCGCAATCTCTATTCGATAGCCATGAACCAAGCCGCGATCGCCTCCTATTCGGAGTCGTCTACGGGTTTGGTTGCATGCGAATTGCGATAATTGGAAAAAGCATGATCTGAAGGAGGAGGAGATTTTGATGCAAAAGTATTTTAGTCAGCACTTTCAGGGCTTGGTCCGAAGGTGTATCCGGAGCAGGTGGCGCCAGAATAATCTGTGCATCGCTATGGTGTTCTTATTCCCGCCTACACCAACTGCGGCGGCCTTACGGCACGACGTGAAGCATTATTATCCCGACCAGCAGAGCCGCACCTAAGACCGCAATGCCAATACAGATGCGAGCCGCAGTTGAGTAAGAATGGAGGTGTGGTTGTTCGACCATGCCGCGCTCCTCTTCAAGCATCTTTGCTGACTTCTTTAGCTCGGCCGCCCGAGGATGAATAGCGGATGAGTGGCTAGGTAGCGACGGCCCCCCAGAGTAGGTAGGAGCCTGATCCAATGTTGATGCTGTACCTTCAAACGTCGTTAGCCGTCACCGGCTGGTCGCCGTGGAGCATCAGGATCTGTCGATGTCTAAAAAGACTGCCAGCTTGCGCCCCGACGTTAGGAAGCGCATCGCCCAGATCGAAAGTATGACGCTGGTCCAGATTCAACGGGTCATGATGGATTGTGTGTCCGATCGTTCTGCTGGCAGGATGACGACATGTGAGGGCAATGCGCTGCGCCGAGCACTGAACAAACGGGTTAGCATCCTCAGACGAGAATTTGTCACGTAAGAGTCGCGAGCTGGTCAGGCAAGGCACTGACGTTGCACAGCCGTAGCACACGCATTTAGCTGGGGGAGCCTAGATAAATGAACTCTTCTAGGTGGGAGTTGCCAGGCAAGCGATTTACCCGATGGTCTAAGCTGGACGACCTGCGGGTAAACGAACTGTGGGAAGCCGGGCGAACGACGAAGGAGATTGCGAGCGAGCTAAAGCGCAGTGAGTCGGCAATCAGAGCCCGGGTCGCCACCCTTGCACGCCTAAAGAAACGACCCACGGTGGTGGATTAGGATGAAGAGGAGCGGCGTCTTTTATGTGGGCTCCCTTGCTCTCGGCGATCATTGCCGGCTAGTGACGACATGGGGCGAACTCGGCGCATCCGCCCCTTTGTGCGCCCCGCATTAGTCTGACTGAGTCACAAAACAGCCGGCTAGAATCAATGATGGTTGCAGCATGGACCATTAGCCGATGAGGCCGACATGAGCGCGCGTGGCACGAAGACGAGCGAGAAGCGATTTGAGGCGTATTTGGACGGGCTTGCCAGTGTCATCGGTCATGCTGATCGGAAGGCGCCGCTGCGCAACTATTGCGTCGGCCTGATGGCCTGTGGCGGTCGCAAGAGCGTGGAGCCGATGGCGGCGGTGACGGCTCCGGAGCGGACGGCGGCCCAGCATCACTCGCTGCTGCATTTCGTCGGCAGCGGCGCCTGGTCGGATGAGAAGGTGCGGGGCAAGGTACGCGAGATGGTCCTGCCGGCGATTGAACGCCAGGGCCCCATCGAAGCCTGGATCATCGATGACACCGGATTTCCCAAGCAGGGGCGACATTCGGTCGGAGTTGCACGGCAATATTGCGGGCAGCTCGGCAAGCAGGATAATTGCCAGGTGGCGGTGTCGCTGTCGATTGCCAACCACCACGCCAGCTTGCCTGTCGCTTACCGCCTTTCTCTTCCGAAGGAATGGACTGCGGACCGCGATCGGCGGCGCAAGGTGGGCATTCCCGCCGAAGTCGGCCAGACCAAGCCGGAGATCGCGCTGGAGCAGTTGCGGTGGGCCTGTGCGAGCGGCCTTCCACGCGGTGTCGTGCTGATGGACGCTGGCTATGGCAACAACAGCGACCTGCGCACCGAGATCACGGCGCTGGGATTGACCTATGTGGCGGTTCTTCTGTCGAGCACGACGGTATGGGCGCCCGGCACCGGTCCCTTGCCGCCGAAGCCATGGTCGGGCCGCGGCCGTCCACCAAAACTGATGCGCCGCAACCGTCAGCATCAGCCGACCACCGTCAATTCGCTCGCGATCGGACTGCCGGGCCAAGCTTGGCGCACCATAACGTGGCGGCAAGGAACGAACGAAAAACTGACCTCGCGCTTTGCCCGCGTGCGGGTTCGTGCCGCGCATCGTGATTATTGGCAAACCACCCGGCGATTGGAGGAATGGTTGCTGATCGAATGGCCGAAAGGCGAGGACCAGCCAACCAAATACTGGCTTTCGACATTGCCGGAAGATGTGGCATTCCGGACTCTCGTTGAGACGGCTAAATTGCGCTGGCGCATCGAACGTGACTATCAGGACCTCAAGCAGGAGGTCGGGCTCGGTCACTTCGAGGGACGCGGCTGGCGCGGCTTTCATCATCACGCAACGATGTGCATTGCGGCCTACGGATTCCTGATCTCCGAGCGGGAGACGATTCCCCCCTCAAGCGCTCGGCGCGCCCGGCCGATCCCGCTCAATCGCATTCCCGCAGATTACAGACCCCGCAGATCTGCCGCTGCGGACCCAACGTCACATTCCAAATTCGATCGCGACGATGCGACGACGGCTCGAACATGGGCTCGTCCAAATGCTGTCGAGATGTCCTTGTTGTGCGATCAAGTTCGACCACTACACAGATCATCGTTTGTGACGCAGTAAGATTAGGTAGGCGACATGAAAACAGCAGGTCCGAGCGGCGTCAGCTGCGGTCGCGTTCGCTTACCATCGCCGCTGCGATGTCATCGGCGTGTACGAACGCGAAACCAAAACGTGCAACGAGATTAGCGTCGCCGTATGCGGAACACGAGTGGACGGATACGACCACGACAGTGAATGCCAGGTCAGCGGTTTGTTACCATACTTATATCACCACGGCGCGAAGTCGCCTTGGATATTGAGCCCTGGGACGTCGGAGATATGGATCGGCTATGAGGACGACACGTCGTCCTTCTTCTCGGTGAAAATCATTAGCGGTCACGTTCAGGTATTTGATTGCCGCCTAGTCCTGAACTTCACATACACAATATGGTGGAGAACCGCGCAATCCGATAGCTGTTGATACCCCTCGGTTTGCTGAGCCGGGTGATTTCTACGGAGGACTTAGGCCGGAACGACGTCGAACTGGAGAGCTGCGAGGCGGCCGGCGACGCTGGAGCTGGCGTCCAGCGTCTCTCGTTTCCGGCGCTCCAATAGCTTGACGGCAGAAGCGCTTCTGGCCCAGATCGCCATCGCCAAATATGCCAATGGCGAGCCGCCTTACCGCCAGAAGTAGGCGAACACATTCACGCCGTTTCGCTCCCACAGAAGCTAATTCAACGGAATGTGCAATCGCCACGCGCTCGCCATCGACATCTCGACGTACAGGTAGGCGATGGCTTTCGATATCAGCAATCGCCTCCGTTCCGGCCCGGTGCGTGAACCGCACCAAGTTGCTGATTCAACTGTTGTGAACCCTTGGCATTCGCGGCGGAGGCGAATGAACGCCTCCCGGTTTTGGTAGTAGTCCAAATGAGTGCCAGCAGCTAGCGTCTCAACGATCCGTAGAACACTTCGGACCCCGAAGTTGCCGCGATATGCTAAAACGTTATTTCGAATCGAAGGACCCTAGAGTCCACCATAATGGCGGAGCCAATCTGGTCAGGCCCCGCGAATGACAGCTTAGAAGACAGAGAGGTTTGTCGTCGACCGCCCGGTTTAGAAAGCCGAGGCATATACGCACACACAATCACCTGCGAATGCGATACAAACCGCGGCGAACCGCGGAGGAGATCAGGTTATGGAGATCACCAATTTCGGACTCCCTGCCTTCATCGAGGACTTTCCGCCGAATAGTCCCGAATATGCCGACCTGAGCCATCGTTGGACCATCAACGTCAACGGCTGGATCCAGCAGGCGACTCCTGATCCAGCCTATTACTTCTACAATCCACTCTACACTGATATCCCTTTGGGCACGGAAGCAGTGTTGGTCGAATGGGTGGCGTTTCCGGGTCGACTTGACCAGTACTATTCCAAGACGCCGCCAGTCAGTCCACCGAACCCATACAATCTCCTCCAGACCCAGGTTTATGAACTGGCCGACACCGGCTATTACGATGCCGGTCGGAAAACGTTCGAGAACATTCCGGCGACGCTCTGTCCGCAGGCCGATTGGGGCGAAACGCTGAAGACGTTCGGACCATACGGCCCGCGCGGCTGGCTCGACGAATATTGCGAATGGTCGACGGTGCGCGATGGCGACGGCAATCTTGTCCGGGTCGATTTTGCCTGCGAAAACCCTGAGTACTGGAATACGATGTGGAAGGTGTCACAGGAGCGGGTGCGCGAGCTCTACGAACAGACGCTTAACCAAGGGGCGCCAGTCGTAAACCAGATCAAGGTCACGCTCGACGACCTTACCCTGTTGGATTCGAGTGGCAATCCCGTGATTGATCCTGACACCGGCGAGCGCGCGTACAATCCGCTCAACAAATGGAATTCGGGGCCGATTGCAACGCGCGGCGGCGCCGATCCGTATGGCGGGGTTATGCATCTCACCAGCACGCCGAATACCTTGCAGACCGAGCTCGGCCTCGCTGGCGCCGCCACGATGCAATACGTGCCGCCCCAGTTTCAAAGCGATCCGGCCAGTCGTAACAGCGATTCCCAGGCGCTGATCTGCTGCGGCAACTACGGCCAAGCATATCGCCACAGCGATCCAACCATCGGCCAGACCGTCAATCAGGTGGTAGGCGGGCAATATGCTGGCGTGCCACTGCGCGCCTGCCTCGCCAATCCGGTCGGGCTCTATATCCAGGTGCCGGATTCGTCGAGATTCGCCTTTGGGCCCAACATCGAGGTCGGCGTCGACGTGCCCGGCGACGCCAAACCAATCGACATTTACCAGATTCTGCGTGGCTCGGCCGAGGTCGTCGATCCGGTCAGTGGGGCACCGTTCCGCGGCAACATGGTGCTACATGCGGCCGTGCAGATTCCAGGGAACTGGCTCGCCATGAATCCGAATCTAACGCTGGCCGACATGCTGATTAACGGTCAGCCAATTCAATGGGCCGGTCAAATTGCGAACCAATTTAAGGTCGGCTTGTTCGCTCGGCCGCTGTCGGCGGACCGGGCGGCGCCGCTCGCCGATTGCTCCAGCACGACACCGACGCCCGGCGCGCCACTGCAGTGCGTGTGGGCGGGCTTGTGGGACGCAATGAGCGAAGTCAATGAGCCGTGTCCGACCGGCGCCAAGATGCCGCTCACCAGCAACAGCACCTTCATCGCGCCCTGGCTGCCGGCTGACGGTTCGGCGCAGAACCTCGTGCTGACCTGCAATCCGACCAGTGAGCCGGTCTCGGTACAGGTCCAGCTTGCCGACGGCTCGGGGCCGGATCCGAGCATTGCGGTTACCCTTCACAGCGCGACGCCAACCTTCTACGCGGTGCCGGGCAATTCGTATCCAGGCAATTACACGGCACTTGCTGTCACCGTAACGGTGCCGAGCGGCGCCACCACCGGCCTGCGCGGCATCCAGATCATCCAGACCATCAGCAAAACCGTACTGGCTCTTCCGGCCGCGGTCTACATCAGGGACTAGGGCCATGGCATACTGCTCGCGGACACTGGTCCTCGCCGCCGCTCTGTTCGCATTCGCGCGCGGCGGTCCGGCGCTGGCGCAGCCGACCGACGCCAATCCCTGCGGTGCCATCGGCGTGACCCAGGTGCAGCCGAAGGCGATACTGCCAACTTATTTCAGCGCCGCCTCGAAGAATCAGATCGCAGCAGACTGCTTCGCCTGGCAGGAGTTCATTTACCTCAACTGGAAGGCCGACCCGAAGGTTTCGGGGACGCCGGATGCGAATACCCCGTGGTCGAGTTTCGGCATGCCGGAAGATACCTCGGCGACGGTCTGGGAAAGCTTCCTCTCGGCGAGCCAGGCGTTCACGCAATCGGACGCACGCGCCAAATCGGCTTGGCATGACAAGCGTCCGTCAACGAAAATGCTGTTCAATGTGTCGAAGCTCGGAGACGCTGTGCTCGAAAACATCGGCCAGGCTGGCAATGGCAAATGGATCACCGACCAGCGCGGCGTTCCGGCGTTCTATGAGATCCTGTTGAACGAGGACGAGTACGCCTACATCACCACCAATGTGTTCGACGATTTGGATCTCACCACATTCGCCGGCCAGCGCGCCTGCGCCTCGCAGCAGGGCCAGAGCGGACGCGGCGGCTTCAATCTGCCAGCCGGAAATGCGCTAGGCAACACAGACGTCGACTGCAAGGGCAAGGTCACTACCTATGGCCAAGGCGTCGGCGCCATCGAGATCAAGGCCGCCTGGGTGGCGCTGCCCTCGGACGGTTCGCTCAACTACCGTTACAAGACGACGTTGGCTGAATACACCTTGCCTGGCGGAAAGCCTGTTCAGGCGACCATGGGCCTCGTCGGCCTGCATATCATCCACAAGGTGCCGGGCGCCAACCAGTTCGTTTGGGCAACCTTCGAGCAGATTGACAATGATCCCGATGACAACAATGGCAATCCGGTCGCGCCAACCTTGCCGCGCAATCCCAACCAGAAGCAATCTCCGGGCTATACGTTCTTCAATACGAACTGCAACCCGCAGACCGATATCTATTATCGCTGCAAGCCCAACACCCCGCCGGGCGACGCGTGCACAATTGGCAAGCCGCCGACGCCAGACTGCTTTCCCTATTCGGCGCCGATGCAGATCACCCGCATCACGCCGGTGGACTCGCAGGCGAATTCCGTCACTGATTATGCTTGGAAAATCCTGCCGGCGGATTCGGTGTTCAACTATTACCGTCTGATCGACGTGCAATGGCCGAACAGCCCGCAGCCAGTACCGCCGCAGAGCACTGTACCGCTCTCGACCGGCGACATCACGCCGTCGAGCGCCAGTCACATCGTCGCCAACACCACCCTTGAGACCTACTTGCAGACCCAGAAGTCATGCATGGATTGCCATCAATCCGCCAGGATAGGCAATCCAACGCAGCAAATATTTGCTAAAGTTGCCGGCCGCCGGGTGCGCCGCGTCCTGGTCGAGCCGCCAAAAGCGCGAATGGGTGCAACTGATAATCCGGATTACGCGTCCGATTATTCCTTCGTATTTACTGTGGAAACGAACCGATGAGCTGAGAGCAGTGTGATGCTGGGCTGCCGTCCGCTCCGGAGCCGTCACCGCCGCCATCGGCTCCACGCTCTTGCGACCGCCACAGGCCATCAGGCCGACGCAATAGTTGCGCAGCGGCGCCTTCCGATCAGCATGACCGATGACACTGGCAAGCCCTTCCAAATACGCCGCAAATCGCTTCTCGCTCGTCTTCGTGCCACGCCCGCTCATGTCGGCCTCATAGGCTAATGGTCCATGCTGCAACCATCATTGATTCTGGCCGGCGGTTTTGTGACTCAGTCAGACTAGAGCGTTTTCCGATCGCGTTGCGTCGTATCCAGCGGCGGCGAGATAGTTGGACATTCCTCGGGTGAGAAGCGTTTGAGAGCATTAGCGATTGCTTGCCGGAGATCAGGCATGGTGCGCGCGGCAGCGGAGCGCAACAGCGCCTTCAATTTAGAGAAGGGCTGACCTGCCACTGAACTTTCATCCAGCGGGAGTTAGAGTCTCGGTGTTTTTGGCCGCTACGCCTTCAAGAAACTCGATGATGAGGTCTTTGCCGAGTATTCCCTTGTGATCGAGGAATTTGATCAGTCCCACCAGGGTAATCTTCTGCACAAGCAGTAGCGCGAATGTTTCAATGTTTCGCTGTCCATCTTCAACTCCGAGCCGCGACAGGACAGTATCAGCCAGCACGGCGGTTTAGCTATCGGCGTCGTTCGCGAGAACCACTTCCCCGGAGGCCTGGACCGAAATGTCCTTGCTCCGCTTCGGCGGCAGGCGAGTTTGGCTCTATCCAGCCCGTTCCCGCGACGGGCCTCTGGTTTAAATTGGTCTGTACGTCAGGGAGCCCTATTGGGCTCCCTGAACTTCGCTAATAGGCCAGCGGATTGATGTGTCGCGACGGGGGATGAAGAAGCTTGTTGAGTTGGTTTCGGAGAAGGCGAGCTCTCAGTCGTTCGTCTTTCGTCTCCCGGTAGAGCTTCTCATCCTCCGCGTCATAACGACGGTTCTGTTGCAGAGCCAGAACGTATCCTGTTCGCAACCCCGCCGCAGCATCATCCCGCGCGGTCTTCGCTGTAGACGCAGCAGCCCACATCTTTTCTCCGATAGCGCGCTCGAGCTTTTCGGCGGCAGTCGCTGAGATGACACGAGCCAGCGCAGAACGCCGCGCGTGGATGCCAAAGAAACGCACACAACCATAGGCGCAGCGAAAGTTGTCTTTGGGCGACGCGAAAGCCGCCCGCTTGCGGAAAATGTTCATTGAAGATGTCCCTCATGATTGAAGTGATCTCCTATGAACCTCGCCACCCCTACTTCCTGACACTCGGCTTTATGCCCTGAATTCCCGCGATTGGCGGCTCAGGTCATGAGTGCAGCGCTGACGCTCGGTCCTCCAAACCAGCCAGCGAGCGCCTCAAACGTGCGGCATTTTGTCGATCGCGGCCGAGACACGTCGCCGCGCGATATCGCCAGCTGAATGCCCGGTCTCCCGATCGCGGCCGGCCTTGCCCGCGTTGACCTGACGCAGAGCGCCATGCGCCGCAAGGGGCAAGCCCTCGCGCAAGCGCGCCCTTCGGGTGCGGCCCCTGTCTCTCCGCGTCTCTCCGGTCACCGGCAAGGCCGAGCGCCGCCAGAACAGGAGAGACCATGAGCAACAATCGCTTCGATATTCATCAGCACATCACCGACCGCATCGTCGCTGCTATCGAGGCCGGGACCGACAAATGGCAAATGCCGTGGCATCGCGGCAGCGGCAGTCGCCGGCCCGTCAACGTGGCGTCCGGCAATCCCTACAACGGCGTGAACATTCTGGCATTGTGGATCGAGGCGCAGGTCCACGGCTACGGCTCGCATCTCTGGGGCACCTACCGACAATGGGCCGGCAAGGGCGCCATTGTCAGGAAGGGCCAGAAAGCCTCCTACGTCATTTTCTACCGGCAGATTGAGATCGAAGCCGACGATACCGATCAAAACGATCCCAGACGGCGGCTGGTCGCACGGGCAACGCCGGTATTCAACGCCGACCAGGTCGATGGCGACCGCACCGCTGAAGACAAGCCGCAAAGTGCGTTCCCACCCGTTGCTTCCGTCGACGGCTTTGTCGCCGCAACTGGCGCAATCGTGAGAAGCGGCGGTCGTCGCGCATGCTTTTTCCCCTCACGCGACGAGATCCATATGCCCGAAAGCTCCATGTTTACCGGTTCCGCGACGTCATCTGCAAGCGAGGCATACTACTCGACGCTGCTACATGAACTCGTTCACTGGATGGCACCGGCCCATCGCTGCAATCGCGACCTGTCCGGTCGCTTTGGTCGCGACTCCTACGCGATGGAGGAACTCATCGCCGAGCTTGGCGCAGCATTCCTCTGCAGTGAACTCAACGTCTGGGTTGAGCCACGCGCGGACCACGCGCAGTATCTGGCGCACTGGCTCTCCGTGCTTAGAGCCGATAAGCGGGCGATCTTCACAGCCGCTTCAAAGGCGTCCGAAGCCAATGCCTACCTTGCCAATCTGGCGACACCAATTGCCCAGCCGACGTGAGCGCTCAAACCGCGTGGCGCGCACTATCACCGAAGCAACGCGCCACGTTGCAGCGCACCAAGCCGACCAAGCCTCATCTCGATGAGTGGTCCTGTCTTTACGCCAGCGCCGCACCTGCTACTTTGGCCGGATCAAGCTACCGGCGCGCGTCGCAACGAGGAGGTCCTTTGCCGAACAAAAGCCGTGCTGACGAGGTGGCCCAAAGCGCCCGTATCTTGAAGGCATTCCGGTCGCTGCAGCATCCTGCCGACCGACGACGGGTAATCGAATTGGTTGAAGCCATGTCGACAGCCAACGACGCGCCGAGCACGCCGCATCCACCCGCCGGGCCAACGAGAGTCCTGAGCCTGCATCTTTGCCGTCTGCGCGTTTCTCACTTGTCTGACGCGCAGTGCGCCCTACTTGAGCGGGCACCAGACCTCTGCGAACTCGACGCTCCATGGTGTGGATTTGCTGCGAGGCATGGCGCTAACATAATAACCACAACAAGAGGGGCGATGCCATGATCCTCGTGCGGCTCGCTCGTTGCTTGGTGGCGTCGGATGCAGGTCTTCTTTGCATCCAACCTCTGTCTCAAATAACGAGAAGAAAAAGGGGCCGTACGAGCGACCCCTTCCTCCTATAACCGCGAGTGCGACGCCCCTCTTGTGAGTCGATTGGACATGCCCCTCAACCGCGCTACTAAAACGACTTAAGACAAACGCTTGCATTGCGATTTCGCGGCGTGTGTATCGCTACTCCTTCTTACGACGGAGACGCGGCTTCGGCCGCCCGGGCGAGGTCTTGAGAATGTCGGCACAGCCGGAGGGCTCGATAAAGAGCTCGGACGGCTCAACGCCGAGCGTTGCGGCAATACGATCGATGACATCAATCGTTGGGTTTTTCAATTGCCGCTCGAGACCCGCCAAGTAGGAACGGTTGATCCCGGCCGCGCGAGCCAACTCTTCTTGCGAAAGGCCCCTTTTTAGGCGGATCCGCCGGACGTTCCAGGCCAGTGTCGCGCGAGGTTTCATGGTCAAAACATTACCATGCGCTCGGCCGGTTAAAACACTGGCTATAGCCCACCATTTAAACCCCAGACCACATTCTTGCTACTTAGTGTCGACGACATCGAACATGGATGCCTGATCATGCATGTCATCCACCAGCGGCGAACCCGGCTCGACCGTGCGCTCAGATCTAAACGTTTGTATGTATTGGATAGATGCCTCAGATCGATTAGGAATATCAGCAGCCAAGGACAACTGCTGCGCAGCACGCCAGCCGCTGCGATAACTGTTTAAGTAAAAGTAATTCCTTGATCGCTGATGCGCACCGAACTTAGTCGCGAGAGCCGCAACCAGGCTATCTGATTTCAACTCAACCGACTGCGTTCCCAACCAGCGTTCGAAATTGACGTCGAAGATCCGCCTTGCACCTCGCTAGGCGCGAGGGCCAGCCGCGACCGGACTCGGCAGGAAGGTGCGGATTCTGGATGGAAGAACACCGACAGAGCCTTTCCGATGTCCGTTCATGTTGTCGCTGATAGCCATGCCAAGCTTGGCGCCATTTCCGGTATCCTGGCCCACGAACACAGCGTTACGGCCGAATAGCTCGCCAACGGCGCTACCGTAAGCGCGAATTTCTCCGCACCTTTTGCTTTTGAGTGCTCTGATGCATGAGGTGTCCACCAAAATAGGTGGACACCTTGTGATGGCAGCGGACGATCAGAAACTGCGGGTCAGACTTGTTGGCCGGAACGGTCGCCGGCGCTACGAGGCGGCATCGAAAGAGCGTCTTGTCACGGCCTGCCTTGAGCCTGGGGTTTCGGTATCGAGGCTTGCACTCGAACATGGGGTCAACGCGAACCTGCTTCGGAAGTGGATCAAGAAGCACACCGCGACCAGGTCGCTGCCGCCGTCCTCACGCCCGGCGTTCATCCCGGTTCAGCTTGAGGGGGCCGCCGATCGAGCCCTGTCGCGGCAAGACAGCGTGGCGACGGTGGATTTGCCGGCGACTTGCGATGAAGTGCGTGGTTCGGAACCCAAAGGGACTCCAGCTTTTTGTTCTCCGGCCAAAGTGAGCGTGTCGCTGCCGAACGGCGTGAAGCTCGCGCTGGAATGCGGCGATGTGGATGCATTGACGGCGATCATCGGAGCACTGGGCCATGTTCAGACTGGGCGGTGACCTGCAGGTCTATCTGCACCGTGAGCCGATCGACTTCCGGGCTGGCATCAACAGCCTTGCGGTCCTGGTCCAGGAGACGATGGCGCTCGATCCATTCACGCCGGCGGTTTTTGCGTTCTGCAATCGCCGTTGCGACCGGATGAAGTTGCTGTTCTTCGACCGGTCCGGCTTTGTGCTGGTCCTGAAGCGGCTGACCGAGGACAAGTTCCGATGGCCGCGCCGCCAGGAGGCGGTCGTCCGGCTTACGACCGAGCAATTGCACTGGATCCTTGATGGCATCGATATCGATGCGATGGTCCGCCATCCGGTGCGGCACTATCAGGTTGCCGGCTGAGCTCTCGAGTTGAGCGGTTGACGCGTCGGTACGGTTCAGATTCAAGAATCCGATGAATCGAACCGGCGATCCGAGTGTTGAAGTGCTGTTGGCGCGCATTGCTGCGCTGCAGGCGGAGAACCATCAACTCGCCGACCGCGTCGTCAAACTCGAGGAAGAACTGGCGCTGGCACGCCTGCATCGTTTTGCGCCACGCAGCGAAAAGCCGCGTGAGCGCGTCGAGTATGACCTGCCCGACGATCAGAAGGCGTGTCCTTGCTGCCGCGGCCAGATGCATCGCATGGGCGAGGCTGTCACCGAGCAACTTCATATCGAGGTGAAGGCGAAGGTTTTACAGAACGTACGCTTCAAATATGCGTGCCGCCATTGCGATCGCACCGGAATCAACGCCCCTGTCGTGACCGCGCCGATGCCGACGCAGCCGCTGCCGGGCAGCGTTGCCACGGCCTCAACGCTGGCGTTCGCGCTGGTTCATAAATATGTCGATGGCACGCCGCTCTACCGCCTGGCGCAGGCCTTCGAACGCGCCGGCGTTCCGGTCAGCCGCGGCGCTTTGGGTCGCTGGGTGATCGGCTCGAGCGAGAAACATCTCTCCCGCATCTATGACGCCCTGAAGCTGCGGCTCAGATCGCAGCCTCTCATCCATGGCGACGAGACGACGGTTCAGGTCCTCAAGGAGAAGGACAAAAAGGCCACCAGCACATCGTATATGTGGGCTTATCGCAGCGGCAAGGGCAGTCACGAGCCCATCGTTCTTCTGGATTATCAGCCGGGCCGCGGCCAAATCCACCCCCAGGCCTTCCTCGGCGATTACCGCGGCATCGTGATGAGTGACGGCTATACCGCATGGCGCACGCTGGAACGGGCCACCCACATCGGATGCATGGCCCACTCCCGGCGGCGCTTTGTCGATGCCCTCAGGGCGAGGAAGAAGGGCGGCGGTCCGCCCGAGCAGGCGCTGCGGTTCTTCGACCAGCTCTACCGGGTTGAAAGGCAGGCGCGGGACGGAATACCGGAGAAGGGTGAAACACAGGCCGACTGCATTCGCCGCTTCCGCCAGCAACATAGTGTTCCCACCCTCAATGCTCTCAAGGTATGGCTCGATGACATGGCCCCGAAGGGTCTTGCCTGACAGCAAGCTCGGCGACGCCGTATCCTACACCCGAAACCAATGGGAATATCTGACGCGCTACACCGGGGACGGCTGCATGCTGATCGACAACAATCTTCTGGAGCGCGACATCAGGGTTTTTGCAACTGGCAGGAAGAGCTGGTTGTTCAGCGATACCGTGGACGGAGCCAAGGCCAGTGCCGTCGTCTACAGCCTGATGCTGACCTGCCGCGCCTCACGTGTCGAGCCGTTAGCGTGGTTGCGCCACGTCCTCACCGAATTGCCTCAGCGCGCCGGCGACGCCGATATTACCGACCTGCTGCCCTTCAACTTCCACAAAGCCGCCACTACCTGAACGGCCCGGTATCGCCCGATACTAGGGCAATCCTTCAAAACCGCCGGCGTCAACGTGCGGGGAAAATCGCGCTTACGCGCTACCGTTCCCACCGCCAACGAAGCGGTGGTTGTTAACGTCGATTTGCGCGTCGTCGAGAACATTGAAACCCTGAAGGGCAGGCTGGCGATCATGTTGCGCGCGCCCAAGCGTGTCTTTGTTGTCGACCAACCCACACGGCTCGCGACGGTCCAAGCCTATGCGCTTGGCGCAACACACGTACTTGTGAGTCCAATCAAGCCGAGGCAACTCCTTGAGAAGCTCTCCACCCGAAACGCTCTGCCGGGCGATTCAACCAAGGTACTTTTGGGCGGCGAAAAGATCGCTTCTGAAGGAGCTGATTGTCTTTCAGCGATGTTTCGAGCTGCCGCGGGCGGCCTTACGATCGACGTGGCGGAGACACGTCGCGCCGGCACTGCGATAGCCGACGTCACCGAGCACGGTCTTGCGAAATGGCTGACGGTCGTTCGTCGTCACCACGAAGGTACGTATCAGCACTGCCTTCTGGTGACGGCATTGCGGTGGACTTTGGCTTAGATCTTGGCATGGTCAGGCAAGACATTGATCGCCTGCATGCCGCGGCGATCTTCCACGATATCGGAAAAGCAACGATACCACTTGCGGTGCTCGACAAGCCCGGCAAACTCGATGACCGTGAGCGATCCCTGATCGAAACCCATCCCGCGGCTGGGTACGAGATGCTCTTGGGAACCGCCGAGGTCTCGCAGGAAATCCTCGATGCGGTACGGCATCACCATGAATATCTCGACGGCAGCGGCTATCCGGACGGTCTCTCCGCCGAGAATATTCCCGACATTGTCCGCATCCTGACGATTTCCGATATCTTGCGGCGGTGATCGAGCACCGACCGTATCGGGCGACCATGTCTCGCGATACCGCTTACGAGGTCCTGGTCGGCATGAAGGGCAAACTGGAGAGCCCGCTGGTTGATGCGTTCCGGCATGTGGCGCTCAGCTGATGACTCCCGACTTCTCTCTACACTCGCGATGCCACGAGCGCGATTCGAACACGGGATCCTGATGGGGACGAAATCGGAATTCGATCACGAATGCCAAGCACAGGCGATTGAAGCCAGGTGACTACGTTTGCTGGCAAGGCACTCCTGATATGGACCTTGGCGTCGTCAGCAGTGTGGGTCGCTTTGGCGTTGTCATCCGGTGGGCGAACGGTCAACAAACCTCGCCGCTCTTCAACGACATGCGGCTGGTGAGCCAGACAGACCTCAATGGCCGCGTCAATCAAGGATAATGCTCAAAACGCTAGATAATAAGGTCCGCCGCGCCACGGCCCACACCTAGCCCCGAGGTTACTTGTTCGCTGGCTCCGTTGATAATGTGCTTGGTCGCATCGGTCGACCAATTCCGGAGATGCAGTTGAGAATGCCGATCTCCGCGACGTGGATCTTCGCGGTGGTCGGCCCGTGTCGCAAGCCGTTTCGGTTCGAAGTAGCCATTCTGCAAAGCAGCTCCCAAACTTTAGTTCGGTCGCGACCTGCCATGTCTGGTTCGGCGCCTTAAGTCGCAAGTCCGACCCACGCGAGCACGATCTTTATGAGCTTCGTGCTAAGCCTATGTTTTCCTTTCCGCTCGAATACAACTTCGCTTCACTTGCGATGGCACACCGCTTGCTGAACGAGCGAAGTGATCCGGTTCGTGCTGTCATCCCAGCCCGCAATCGCGACCCAACGCTCAGATAGGCCGGCCCCGGAGCCAAGTGTGCTCGACGACCGGCCGCAGAAACTTAACGCATCAGAATTGAGAGGAACGTCATGGCTACCCCGAGAACGTCGTGCGCTCCGCTTTCTTTCTTTTCCCGCCTGGATTCACCGACGCAGGCGGCTCCTCGCAGAGCCATTTGATCGGACAAGTGTTGGTCCTTGGCTGCAGCGGCGACTTCCTCAAGCAGACCGAAAGGTTGGCCGCGACGGTTCCCCGATTTGCGGGCGGACGCCCCAGTGAAACGCAAGCAAGATATAACCTCGGCCCATGCATGTGGTCGGGGGCTGACGTGTGTCCCGCCTCGTGATGCGACCTCGACACGTAGCGGGCCCTTACGGAATGCGTGGATTGGATCCAATTCGGAGCGCGCGTTCGATTGGAGGCCCTCCTCAAATATGGAAGGGAAGAATAATCATGTCGGGTTGCTGACGTCGCCCTCTTCAACCAGGCGGGGGCGATCAACACAAAAATTCATGTACTGCCGGTGCCTGTGCCGAACTTTTATACCAACATTTCAGGGCGACCAGCTTGCCCAGTGCCAACTAAGCGGAGATGCCGGATTTCGGCAACATTGCGCCATTGGGCGCGCTTACAACGAAGCTGCGCCGCATTTTCTCTAGCAGGTTCTGAATATTAGCCGCCTACAAGATTTGGCAGGTCCTAGCTCAATTCGCTTTTGTATATAGTTGAACTCTCTCACGCATTTCGGCGCGGGGACCACGGCAGATTACGGAGGCCACATGGCACACAAGAAACTCGTCAATCAAAGTGGGCTGACACTTACGGTGTTGCTCATCACGCGCGTCGGCTCAGAGCCGAACCAGTCCGGGCCGATCGTCCCAGCGGCGCTACCGGTGGGCGGGAAGCAGACGATTGAGTACGGTAATGCGCAGAATCCTTTTCTCAATGGGCTTGTGATCTCCTCATCGTCCGATGGTGCGTTTTCGAATGGGTCTCAGATCGTGACGACTCGAGGCAGCAGCTGGGATAACATACTGAACACGCACGATACGCTTACTTTTAGCGGAGCGGGTGGACTGAACGTGGTGGGTTCGAACACATAACCCGTCACGGCGCCAGCGCCGCGACGGAAATTGGCCGCTCGTAGATGATAAGTTGATGCGGGCGCTCCGCCGTACCGCTCAAGGGGGGGCAGCTGATGGACCAAAAAGGTGAAGCTCATGACCTCTGCGCTCGTCAGCTTCGGCGGAGACGAATCAGTGATGCCTTCACCTTGTAAAGCGAGATCCGTGAAGGAAGGCCCGAAGTACATGAAAGGACCTCGTGGAGTCATCTTGGAATGACGGTATAGCATATGAGTACCAATCTCGCAGTGCATGGCCCGCCCAAAACGTTGCGGCTGGTCACAGAGGCCTATACGAGCCTGCTCATCATCGGCTTCGCCCTGCTGCCCACTCAGTTCATCGCTTATCTTTATTTCCAGCAAGATCCCGCGCTGAAGTTTGAGGATCACCTCTTCCACGAGTTCGCCATCGCCATCGCCACCCTCGAGGGGCTGTTCGTCACATATGTGACCTGGCGTTGCTACCGGTCTTCAGGCGAGCCTCTGTTGCGTTGGCTGACGCTTGGTTTTCTGGCGTTCGCACTGATCTATTCGCTACACGGTGCCTTCACCGGGATGGCACACCACAATATTTGGCTGTTTCTGCTCTATGGGCCGGCTTCGCGTCTAGCAATGTCGATTTTGCTCTTGGTCGGGCTGCTCAGCTACAATCAGCCGTCAGACGAGTTCGAGAAGCGTTCGGACGCGCGCGCATGGTTGATGTGGATTGGCCTGTTCTTGGCTACGGACATCGGTGTCGCACTGATCGCCTATTCTTCATATGCGGGGCACCCAGCGGTCCGCTTGTCCATGGAGGGCGGCGCATTGCTATTCAGTGTGCTGAATGTCTTGGTCATGCTCATGCGACGGATTCACTCGCCGCTGATGCTTGTTTTTGGCGTTTCCGTCGCGTGGTTCGCGCTATCGTCGCTCGCATTCATTCTAGCGGCGCCATGGAATCATATGTGGTGGCTGGCCCACGCGATCTTTGCTGGCGGGTTCTTTTTGCTCAGCTACGGAGTTGTCCGGGCTTTCCGAACGACGCAATCGTTCGCGACCATCTATAGCCAGGAAGAAATGACGGCCCGCCTAGCTCAATCGATGGCCGATACTCAAAAGGCGCTCCAGCAAGTGCAGCTGAGCAATCAAAGGTTGGAGCGGCTTGCCGCCACCGATCCGCTGACTGGTGCCGGGAATCGGCGCCACTTCATCGAGCATATCGGCGCCGAGATCGCGCGGGCCAAGCGGACCGGTGCCCCATTGTCTCTGCTATCGCTCGATCTGGACCATTTCAAAGATATCAATGACTCACGCGGCCACAGCGTCGGCGATGAAGTCCTGCGCATATTCGTACGAAAGTGTCTGGAGGCGATTCGGCCTTACGACTCCATCGCGCGCGTGGGTGGCGAAGAATTCATGGTGTTGCTTCCGGGGGCGACGCTCGACGCGGCTAGCGCGGTAGCCGAGCGCGTTCGGTCCGCGATCGAGCGTACTGCATTCGACGTCGGAGCCGAACCGCCGGTTGGCGTCACTATCAGTGTTGGAGTTTCGGAGTTCGGGCGCGATGGCGACACGCTCGACCAATTCTTGAACGTCGCCGACCAGCGGCTCTATCGCGCAAAATTTGAAGGTCGCAACCGTGTTGTAGTCGCTTAGGTTATCGTGGACCGTGCACTTCGTCTCAATCCGCCTTGGCCCTACGCCGGTTCTCGCTGTCATTTCTCCGAGAAAGAGCCTCGCCCCCACTAACAAGCATTCGGTCATGGTCCAGCAATTGAAATGTTTGCAGGTGAGTTCGCACCGCAACGGGTTGCTGCCGGGAGCTGCCATGTCGTTGCGTTTCAACTGCGCTAGATCGCCTTCGCTCCGTCGATCGCTCAGTTGCCGATCACCTCACGCTGCGAAGGTCAGCGTCCCGGGTGCGCGCCCGCGGTCATCGATCGGCTCGCCAGGCAATTGGGAGGAGGTCCGGCTCCGAAGCACTACTGGCAGAAACCCAGTCGCACTGATCGCTGCCGCACGTGAACTGGTGTTCGCCCATGCGTTCTCCAGGTGTTCAAGGTCTCGAAGCGGCATATCGAGGACGTAACTTGTTACTTCGGCCGCGTTAACAACGTGCGCACTTCCTGGTCCCTTGAGCACGACTTTGCCGGGAGGGCTTCGCGTCGCCGATATCGCATCACAGCTCGCGATGACGTAATTGAAGCTCGGCACTCGACGCCCAACATCTGGTCCGGTCAAGATTCTTGCTGCGGGCGAGAACCTCACTGGGCCGTGCATCAGGTTTGACTAAGATGAGATTGTCGACATCACGATCGCGCCTATTGCGCTTCGTTTGGCGTAGTTCTGCCACGAGGGATTTCATTGCTCTCTTCAGTGGCCTCGTTCTCGCTTCAGTCTTAGCGCACCTCTATGGGCTTGTCCCTCGCTTGATCCGGTTGGGGCTGGGCTTAGAGTCTGCACTCGACGACATCGTATTCACCATATTCGTTGCGTTCTTACTCAGCGTCTCGCTAGCAATCTTTAGTGTTCGGCGGTATCGACAACTCGTCCGCGAAACTGAAGCACGAATCATTGCAGAAGGAGAAGCCTGCGATTTTGGGCGACACGATCCGTTGACCGGCTTGCCGAACCGCCGCTTGTTCGATGAGGAACTTGATCTGTGCCTTGGCTTCGCCACCGACACGCATCAAGTCGCCATTCTGATGCTTGGCCTCGACGGCTTCAAGCGAATCAAGGACGCGCACGGCCACGCAGCGGGGGACAAGGCACTCGGCGAATTTGCCAAGAGGCTTGCCGACATCTTGCGCAAGGACGGCGTCCTAGCGAGGATTGGAGGCGATGAATTCGGGATCGTCCTGCCAAACATTAGCTCCCTAGAAGATCCCGCCAATCTGGCGCGCCGTATCGTAGCGTCCGCCGCCGACACTTTCGCGATTGAGACTGGCGCAGCCGAGCTTGGTGTTGGAATTGGCATCGCGATCGCTCCGCTTGACGGCATTAATCGCGACGAATTGGTCAGGAGCGCAGAACGCGCGCTTTATCGCGCGCAAGGCGATGGCAGATCGCGTGTTCGCTTTTTCGAGCCAGACATGGACGCGCATCTCGAGCGGCGCGTTCAAATCGAGCGCGAGCTTCGTAGCGCTGTCGCGGCGGACATCATCGAGCCGCACTATCAGCCGCTGGTTTCACTCGCAAATAATCGCATTATCGGGTTCGAGGCCTTGGCGCGTTGGGAAAACAGGACGTTTGGGAATATCCCGGCCGACGTGTTTATTCCGATTGCAGAAGAAACGGGTCTCATCAACGCACTTGGAGATCAGCTTCTTCGCCGCGCCTGTCTTGACGCAAACGCGTGGCCGAAGACGTTTTCGCTTGCCTTCAACATTTCGCCTGTTCAATTGCGAGATTGCGCGCTTCGGGAGCGCATTCTAGCAGCTCTTGCTCAAACCGGTTTGAGTCCATGCCGCCTCGAGATTGAAATTACCGAGAGCGCGTTCGTAGAAAAAACCGGCGCTGCGAAGGCCGTGATCGACGAACTTCGTCAAGCCGGCATCCGCGTCGCGCTCGATGATTTCGGAACGGGTTATGCTACGCTCAGCCAGCTGCTTTCGTTTCGTCTTGACAAGATCAAGATCGACCGCAGCTTTGTGTCGAATCTCGACAATAGTACCGACAGCCGGGTGATCGTTCGTGCTATACTTAACCTTGCTAAAGGATTTGGTTTGACGACGACGGCCGAGGGGATCGAAGACGAAGGCCAGTTGGTCTATCTGGCGGCTAATGGTTGTACAGAAGGACAAGGCTATCTATTCAGTGGTGCCGTTCCAGCCGCGGGTATTCCCGCGCTGCTTGATCGAGAGGCTGGCCGCAGAGCGGTCACTGATGATGGAGCAGGAAGTCTGCTTGCCTGAGTCGACGTGCTGAGTTCTTGAGGAGCGTCCGCCACAAGTGGGTTGCAAAGAAGTCACGCTTGTCCCCAGAACACCTGGAACGTGCTCGGGGGGCTTAATCAAAAAGGGGGCGTTAGATTCGCGACGCTGCATTGCATACAGCATCCGAAATTGCATTGTTGCTATGGGTAAGCGCATTCTCTTGGGCAGGCGGCAGCTTTTAAGAAATCAGATCGGCCCGATCAGTGGGCGGGTGGCTCACCTTTTTCAACAACTCGCGTGAACGCGCAGGGGCTCCGCGTGCGGTCCTATTTCCTCAGGTCGCACGAGCGGCCAAGCCTGATCTTCGACCACTCTCTTCGCCCCGCCGGTGTGCAGATGCGCAATGGTGGAGGACTACAGTCAGACATCTGTCGTTCGGACATCGTCTAACGCGCCCGATACCCCTCCGGTTGAAGTGCCGGAGCTCAATGTTTCAGTCTGGTTCCTGACCGCCAAGCACTGTCGCACGCGCACCCGCTAAACACACTGCCATTGGCACCCGGTTGTGCCGCCAGGCGGAACCCTCCCGACGGGGCCATCTATAATCAGTGACGCCCGCGAGGCCGTATCACTGATAACGTACAGAGTCGGACGGCTTCTTCTAGAATGAAGGAGCTTTGAATGAACGATGGGAATGCCATGGGTCAGGTTATCCAAATTGATGAGGCCCGGATTCGAGATCACCTGGGCGAGATGGTCCGCGGGACGGTGGAAGAGACCCTGAACGCGATGCTGGAGGCCGAAGCGGACCAGCTGTGCGGGGCTGGGCGGTATGAGCCAGCCCGGCGCGGCAGGACACGAGGGCAGGCAGCTACGAGCGAACGCTGCACACCAAGGCGGGCGATGTCAATCTGCAGGTCCCCAAGCTACGGCGGCAAACCTTCGAGACGGCGATTATCGAGCGCTACCGGAGGCGGGAGAGCTCGGTCGAGGAGGCGCTGATCGAGATGTATCTGGCCGGGATTTCGGTTCGGCGGGTCGAAGACATCACGGAGGCGCTGTGGGGCACCCGGGTCAGCCCGAGCACAGTGTCGAACCTGAACAAGAAGATCTATACCAAGATCGAGGCGTGGCGGAATCGCAGGATCGAAGGCGAGCATCCGTATCTCTACCTCGACGGCATCGTGATGAAGCGCAGCTGGGCTGGTGAGGTTCGCAATGTCTCGCTGCTGGTGGCCTCGGCGGTCAATGCCGAGGGGTTCCGGGAGATCCTCGGCATCTGTGAGGGCGCCAAGGAGGACAAATCCGGCTGGTCATCGTTTCTGCGGCATCTCGTCGATCGCGGTCTCAGGGGCGTGCAGTTGGTTGTTTCCGATGGGTGCCGAGGTCTTGTCGAAAAGCGTTGCGGATTATCTGCCGGAGGCCCGCTATCAACGCTGCGTGGTGCATTTTTATCGCAATGTCTTCAGCCACGTGCCGTCGACCCGGGTCCGCGAGGTGAGCCACATGCTCAAGGCCATTCATGCCCAGGAGAGCCGCGCCGCGGCCGACGAGAAAGCCAGGAGCGTCATCGCGGATCTGCGGGCAAGCCGTATGGCCAAAGCTGCTGATCTCGTCGAGCAGGCGGTTCACGAGACGCTCGCCTACTATGCCTTTCCGGACATCCATTGGCGGAAGATTCGAACGAACAATCCGCTCGAGCGCCTCATGAAGGAGATCCGGCGACGAACCCGTGTCGTCGGCGCCTTCCCCGACGGTCAATCCTGTCTCAACTTGGCGGCGGCCCGGCTGCGGCACATTGCCGGAACGGCGTGGTCGACCAAATGCTACATGAACATGCGACCGCTCTATCAGCCACAACTCTCTGAAGCCGGAGCCGTCGCCTGATCAAAAGTGCGAAAGATTCTAGACAGTACCGTATCACTCAACACCAAACGAACTAGTAGACAAGGCTCCCAATGCGAAACCTAATCTGACTTGCGGTCTCGCGGGAGGACATGACGTAGACTGTCCGATTTCTGACATGCTGTCCGTCTGGTCCGCTTACTCAGAAAATTTACTTTACTGATCAAGCCCTCGCAAATTGGCACAAGGTTTGAAGGAAAGGGGCATCGGCCGCAGTCTCTCGCGGAGACCGAGGCTGCAACACCGCGTCTTCGGCTATGGCCATTTTTTCGCAATGATACGAGCTACCACATGGAGTCGGTCTCAATTGCACGTCACAAAGCCTGCCCTCAATGTGGCTCCGCATTGGTCCACCTTGAGTGGCATGAACGCGTCTGTGCGCGGGAGGTCCAGTATCTTTGGCGCTGCTGGAACTGTAGGAACGAATTCGTCACCGTTGTCAATTCTGACGAGAAGGATCCCCCTGTCGCTGAGATCACGAAGCTATTCTTTACCAGCCTGTTAGTCTGATCAATGACGCCTGAGCCGCTGGCACTCGTATTAGAGCGGCACTTGGCTTGCCAATCCAGAGTGGGGGCGGAGGGTCGGTTAGAGGAGGACGTTTCGACCTCAAGCTGGTCAGTCTATGTTTGCGCCGGGCTGGCAATACGTCTGTGCGACCTTCCCATCATAGACGTAGTTGGAATGTCCTTATGAAGCTCCTACGTGCAATCGTCGGCTTGGCCATGTTGACAGTGGGATTGTACGTTGTCATCGGTGAACACTTCGCTGGAACATCGGCGGACGCAACGCTCAATGCTCGACTCAACATCGTTCGCGCCCCAATCGAAGGAAAAGTAACGCTTGCGACAAAGAGCATCGGTGCGCGCATTAGCCCCGGAGAGCTCGTAGCAGAAATCAACGACCAACGCTTTGATATCGCGAGGCTACTCGAGCTCGATCGCGATCGCGCAAACCTGCATATCGAGCTCAACCGCCTTCTTGGCCAGCGAGAGGCCTTGTCGGCATCCAGGTCTCGCTTCGATACTCAAGCTACTGAATACCAGCGTGGCAGGGTTCGGCAGATCGAGGCCCGAATTGCTGAAACCAAAGCAGCGCAAGACGCTGCGGCCGCGCGCCTTCGTCAAGCTGACGCAGAATTCAAGCGAGCAAACGAACTGAGCACGCGTGGTGTACAGACGGCGGCGAATCTGGATCGCGCTCGCGCAACTTACGACGTCGCGCAACAAGAACTGGAGAGTGCGCAGCAGCGAGTAAATTACCTAGAGACGGAACTCACGTCCGCTCGCGACGGCGTCTTCATCGGGGAGTCGTATAACGACGCTCCCTCCTCGGCTCAACGTATCAGAGAGCTCCAGCAGCGACTGGCCGAACTAAATGTCGACAACGAACAGGTGAAAGCGCGTATTGTCCAGCTCGATCGGCAAATCGATGCCGAGCGTCTTCGTGTCAATAGTCTGAGCTTCGCTACGCTTAATGCCACCGTCGTTGGTCTAGTCTGGGACATATTAATAGACGATGGCCAATATGCGCGGCGCGGCCAGGATCTTGTCAAGGTCGTCGACTGCAATACGCTTATCGTCACCGCGGGCGTCAGCGAATCTCTATACGATAGTCTTTCGGTGGGAACGGCCGTCCAATTTCGGTTGTTTGGAGATGATCGCATTTTCAATGGGACCATAACCCGCCTTGGGGGATCCGGTGCAGCTTCACTCTACACCAATCTTGCGGTGGGTCCGAGTGCACAACATCTCCAGCGCTTTGATGTCACCGTGACTATTTCAGACCTCGCAACAGAGCCAGATCTCAGCTGCGCAATTGGGCGTACTGGACGCGTTATCTTCACAAGTGGCCCAATCGCTCAATTCCGCCGGTTTTTTACGCGGTACGGATTCTGATGCTTCTGCTGTCACCAATCGCTGCTGCCTTCGCAGGCGCCGCTTTCATAGTTGGCCTCTGCTTTACTGTCTTTCCGTTGCTTAATCCGATGAAGTGGTATTGGCGCACTCTCGTCCTAGGGACGGCTGCTTTACTGTCTTGGCGTTATACGACTTGGCGCTTCAGCGAAACGCTGGCGCCGCTCGACTGGACTGCTGACGCGTTGTTCAGTTGGGGATTTGCCGTGCTCGAAGCTCTGACCGTGCTGTCGTCTACCATCGCATTTTTTATATTGTCGCGGGTGAAAGACCGGACGGCCGAAGCAGACCAGTACTCCGAATGGTGGCTGCCGGGAGAAGCGCCGCACGTTGATGTCTTCATCACGACTTACAACGAGCCCTCGGAAGTACTCGAGCGCACGATCGTTGGTGCGACGGAAATCCGCTATCCACGCCTTCGGATTTTCGTTCTCGACGACGGTGCCAGAAACTGGGTGCGGCAACTTTGCGAACTGCACGAAATCGGATACCTCGCTCGCGCGAATAAAGAGCACGCTAAGGCAGGGAACATCAACCATGCACTTCGCGCGCGCGCTCGAGATCCCGCACCGCCAGCCTTTGTTGCTGTACTTGATGCCGATTTCGTTCCCCATGCGGACTTCATCGAGCGGACGCTAGCGTTGTTTCACGAGCCAAGCGTGGCGCTCGTGCAAACCCCGCAGCACTTCTTCAATCCCGACCCGATCCAACACAACCTGGGAATAAGCACCGCATATCCGGATGAGCAACGTCATTTCTTTGACAACGTTGAGCCGGCGCGGGATGCTTGGGGCATCGCCATCTGCTGCGGAACCTCATCCGTAATGCGGGTCCAGGCCCTCGAGCAGATTGGCTGGATTCCGACACAAAGCGTAACCGAGGACTTCCTGCTCACGCTTAAGCTCGCGGAAAACGGCTGGCAAACAGTGTACCTTAACGAGCCCTTAAGTGAAGGCTTGGCTCCCGAAGGGCTGAAAGAATATATCACTCAGCGTGGACGGTGGTGCCTTGGTTTGATGCAGATCGTCCGCAACGCCTATAGCCCCTTTGGCATGCGCAGCCTTGGTCTGATGCATCGAATCGGCATCGTTGATTCCTTGCTCTACTGGATCAGTACCTTTCCCTTCCGGCTTGCCAGCCTGATTCTCCCTCTCTTGTACTGGTGGTTCGGCATCACCATCGTGAATGCGTCATTGGTGGACATCATCAAATATTACGTACCGTACTACCTGATGGTTCTGATGTCCCTGAACTGGCTTTCAAAGGGGTTGTTTGTCCCGCTTCTCAACGATACGGCTCAGCTGATTGCGGCCTGGCCCATCAGCCAGGCGGCTGCTCTCGGGTTGCTGACCGGAGGATCGCATAAATTCTCGGTGACGGCCAAAGGCGGCGACCGAACCAAAGTAGTTGTTCAATGGTCTTTGATGCGACCATTTTTACTCCTGCTCGGACTGACGATCGGCGGCCTGATCGTGCCACTGAACTCCGATTTCGTCTTCAATACGTCTGCGACAGCCGGCGACGGCACGGCTGTCGTGATGTTCTGGACGGTTTACAACATTCTGGTGTTGCTCGTGGCAGTCGTGGTGTGCATCGAACGACCGCGATACGATCGACCTCAGCGCCAGATCCCAGAACCGATCACCCTGGTGATCCAAGGTGAGAAGCACCGCGGATGGCTTCTTAATCTGGGCCGAGGGGGCGCGCGAATCAGTGGTCCGTCCGGACTATCCACCGGAGCAGCAGGGAAGCTCAACCTGCCTGGAATTAGCGGAGTAGACGCGCATGTTGCTGCGACAACGCGTGACGGCTATCGACTTAAGTTCTCTCCAACTCCCGCGCAAAGGGCGAAACTTATCAAGAAGCTTCATACCGAATCCGCCATGCCAGGAGCCGATCGAGGGAACATCTGGCAAATGATCCGGGAGTTGGCGCGAGCTCTAACGAGGTGAGGAGCGCGAGATGCCTAAAAGACCGAGCCTACTTTCCTTGGTGTTCTTTGGAGGCGCCTTGCTCATATTGGTCCCTGCGATGGTGACCGCAACGGTCTACACGGCTTTGCTACAGCAGCGGGGAGAGCAGCTGCAATTCGACGCGTTAAGGATTCGCGGCGAGTTAAGCTCCGCGCTGCTGGCACGCCGGCTCTATGGCGTCTGGATGGATGTAGCTCGGTCCGCTCAGCTCATTGACCTAACGGATCTTAAAAATGCACGGGAACAAATAGACTTCTTGAGCCGCCTTGATGCGCGCTACACTTGGCTCGGCGTGGCGGATATCGAAGGGACCATTCTTGTGGCTAAAGACGGCATGCTCGAAGGAGTGAGGCGTTGCACAGCGACCCTGGTTTAGGCGGGGCCTTGTCTCGCCGACGGCTATCGATGTCCATGCTGCTCAATTATTGGCCACCCAGTTGCCCGCAGCTCGTGAGCCATATCGGTTTATCGACCTGGCTGCGCCGTTGCACCACGCCGGCTCCGTTGCCGGAGTCATCGGCGCTCATCTTGACTGGAAATGGGTCGCAGAAGGCATGGACTCGTTACAGGTACCCGGCATTGACGTGCTGCTGCTTTCGGGTGATCGAACCATCCTATTTGGTCCGCCGGATCTCATCAACAAGCCGCTTAACATCGGCTCCGCGCTTGCAGCTAGCCGCGTCACGACTGCGTCTCTACGCGAGCGCTGGCCTAATGGTAGGGACTACTTCACGGTGATCGTTCCGACGATCGGCTTCGCGAACCTTCCAAGCTTTGGCTGGTCTCTTCTGGTTCGGCAGAGTGCCGACGAGGCGCTTGCGTCCACCCGTGATTTGATACGATCGTTCTGGATTAGTTTCGGTGCTTGCGCCGCTGCCACACTGGCGCTGCTCTTAGGTGCGGCTCAGTGGCTGAGGACGCCTATCGGCCGGCTCTCAAATACAGCGGAAGCCCTCGTACACGACGCGTCCGCGCGCCCGCCATACCCGGAAACACGATTTAATGAAGCGGCGAGGCTCAGTGACGCTCTAGCTCGAATTCAGTCGAAGCTGATGGGCCACTCGGGTCACAATTGGACCCAATCACTGGATGGAGACGACTAGCTGAATGACGAGAGACTGTTCTGACAAATCGAAGTTTTGTATCGAAAAAGGATTTCTGGTTCATCGCAGCCACCGGTATCATAGACGAAACAGAACTCCGATCGACAAGGGGCGGAGAATAAACGCTAAGGGATATCCGGCGTCACATCCGCTTACTTCGGCCGGATGGTACGGTCTCTATACCACCGATTGGAGGGGAGGCATACGATCCGGTGAAGGCCGCCTTGCCGGGTGAGCGTGTTATTGAGAACTATCCTGATGGACATGGTTGGACACCCCATTATGGCTGGCAGAGCATAAATTAGCAGGATGGGTTGGACTGTCATTAAGGTGGTCCACGCCCTATTGCGCTTGGGGTATTGGCGGTGCTGGTGCCATGGACCACGCTCGCTATCGTCGCAACGCCGCGCGCATTCCTATTTCATACTGGCACGGAGTGGCAAGCTTCGTCGCCCGATACATAGCGACGCTCGTGATGATCGTGATCGTGGCCCCCATCGCCGCCGTAGGCTCGATGATGGCGGCCCGGCTCATCGCGCGGCGAAAGCTGAGTCGATTTGACACTGAAGCCTGCGAGCCCCGATGCTTGCCAAAAGAACTGGTCATCCAGTATGCTGCAACGGATGCGTAGTCTGCGCGCATTCATAGCTCGATGAGGCCACGCTCGGCAGCAATGCGGCGAGTGCTGACTTCAAGGTAGAGACCCGCACGTGTCGCTTGCTCACGAGCCCAAGGGCTTTGCCCTAGTAGCCGTTGGAGCCGTGACCTACGCCATTCCTCCACGCGACGAAGTCGTCCAAGGGACCGCCGGCTCCACTACAACACAGAGCCGCTTCTTCCTAGTCACTTCGGCTGCTCGCAATGCTCAACTGCCCGTTCGAGGCCGGGATGTTGCAAACTGTGGGCTTAGAGCTCGGAGAGCTGATCGTTATGCACAAAGACGAGATTGATCCGATTAATGCGCGACATCGGCGTCATTAGCGGCATGTCCGATCCCGTTCAACCGCGTCGGATTGACGACATGCATGTCCGAAATCCCACAAGCGGTTAGCTGGCGTGCTCTGATAGCGCGCCGCTTCTCCCCCTCGTCTTTCTCGAGTGATCTGGCACGTGGGCTGCTGAGCCTGGTATGGCTTGGTCACCTATCGAATGACCCTCGTGAGGGCCAAATCTTGTTAGCGGCGCCACGGTGTGCGGGCGATCCAGCAGCCGTCCGCATGCTTTCGGGGCGCGTTGGCCTTAGCCGCTGTACCTTGATTGCTCGCTGTTTGTATCGACTCCTGCACAGCGACCGTGTGGCATGCGAATTGCTGAGAGGCTTACGGCTCGGTTGTTTTATCCTCACGCAACCCCAGACAGCCAAGCTTGACGATCCAACTTAGCGCGGATGGATCCTCCCGATCCCCGCGCGCTTTTTTTGTATCGGTAGGTCGCGCGGTTCGCAATGCCGCCTCGGGCCGGAAGCGGTCGCGCAGCGAGGCAAGATCGGGTAACTTGTCCGGCGTCCAGATCCATCGCGATCGCCTCGGCGAGTTCTGCTTCGCATGCGCGCTCGCGAGCCAGCGCCAGAAGCTCGACCGTCACTTGCAGGCGCGCCGGTCATCACCATGCTCCCGCAAGGTCTCGAACAGACGTTTGTAAGCTGCGCGCGGGAAGAGTTGGTCGCGATAAACGAGATTTAGGAGCGCCATCGGCTTGCGCCGCAGGGCATGGATGACGTCGGTAATCCACGACATGACCGCCCGATCTCTCGGACGCAGGCCGACCGCGCCGCAGCGTCAAGGCCGGTGTGGCGCCAAGGGAGCATTCGAGCCGGTCGTCGAAGATGCGCACACGCAGGCGATGGCCGATCAATCTTGAAGGCACGGTGTAGAACTCGCGCCGCAGGATGAAGCACCTGACGACGTCACCGAGATCACTTTCTCGTGCGGCCTTTTGGCAGCGGCGCCAACGCCTCCGTCTCGAGCGCGATCGACTTGGCGAGGTGGCGTTGCATCGGCCGACAATCTCGTCGACAAAAGCCCGGTACGCATCGAGACTGGCGAAGTCGCGCGTCCCCGCAGCAATAGCGCTTCTTCCAGTGCCCGCTTGAGATGGCCGTGCGCGCTTTCGATCGAGTCGTATTCTCATGCGCGATGCCCGCATTGTTGCGCGTTGGCCATGCCATAGTGACCCATCAGTCCGGAGTAGCGCTGCGTCAGATCCTCCTGTGCGTCGGCGGCCCCGATGCCGGACTGGTACCATTACTGCTGCGCAGAGTTATGCTGACGGCCGCCTGGAAATTCGATACTTGGATGCGCGCTCCGCGGACGAGGTCGGGACGAGGCAGCGCGCGCTAAGGCCGCTGACCCGGCAACCGCAGAATGACTCAATTTGAAATTTGGCACCCCGAAAGCCGACGGAAGACCATCGCGTGATCATGGTCCTGTGTCATGGCACTCCATCCGTACTGCTGCCCCGCCGGTCACCCTTCGTAACCGCTTGTTCTGGAGTTGCGCAGAATCGGCTATGGCATACCATCTCACCCTTGTAGTTGGCCAGCGTTTGAACCAATTGCGACGCTGCACGCTCCTTCCAGTCCTCTGCGATCAGATCCGAGGTGCCGAGCGACCCGAGCGACAGCTCCACCAATTCGACAGCGCGCTCCTTGTTGTCGATTGCATAATAATATTGAGCGACCGCCTCATACGAGCATGTTTTCATGCCGCTACAGCCGGGAGGGTTGAGCTTGAGGATACGTTCCGCCAGGTCTTTCCCGATAGCGAGGCGCTCGGCCGATGGAAAATCGGAGTTATCCTTCGATGGATCGAATAGTTCGCCCATGGCGAAGGCCATCCAGACTTCCGAGTTTCTGTCGATCGCTTCGCGGACCAGCTGACGCATCACCGGCGGTCCCTGGACGTCATGCATTTTGTGAAGCAAGAGATCCGCCTCTCGCGTCCGTAAGGTGACATCGTCAGGCGTTGCACGAAGAGCCAGCTCGATGACGGAGAGCGCAGCAGGCCAGTTCCCGGCCTTCACGGCTGACGTGAGCTCGTCCAGCATTGCAAATCTGCGTGCAAGCTGTCATTTTGAAGCGATCCGGTGCCTTTCTTCTATCCTGGCTTCGTCACCGCCAGTTGCCGTCGAGAACCCTGGGCAATAGATCATCGAGGCGAGACAGGATCAGCGCAAGAGAGAGGTGGCTTGGCGGTCAATTTCACGGAGTTCCTCCTTTCGTCGCGAGCACCCGGGTGCGCGAGGCGTGTCTGTCAAATCGGCTTCAACCACGAGCTCCCGCGGGGGGAACAACAAACCTGCTTGATCCAGTAGTGGTCGTGGTCGAATAGCTCGGCCATTTGGCTTTGCCCTAACATATCCGAGCGGGCGGCTCTCCCGCACCCGGATCTTCCCAAGAGTAACCCGCGTCATATCCGCGCCCATTCGCGTCCTCTTCCCTCGTCAGAATGATCGGCATTGCTCAGGATGAACGCGCTTGACCTCTGCGTTCGGATCGCGGGTCAAGAAGTCGAACACATCGATGGTAACTTTTGCCTTCCATTTTCACTCCCTCCATCCACAAGGACAACAAGTAGTAGGCGATCGACTTGATTACCAGCTTGATCCCTGAAGAATGATCATCAGGAAGGGCCGGAGACTATGACTGCCTTCGTCCGGGGCCGGTCCAGCGAAAGGCCTCCTGCCGCCGTCCATGCGCTGAGGTCTCTCCAATCCTGCCGGCTAAGTGGAAGCCTGAGAAAGAAAAGTGCCGGATTGCAATCGAGGGCTGCCATGACGTCGTAGGGCGTAAAGTCTCGCTTGCCACACAACTCGGCAAGCCTTTTCCTGAGCTCTGACCTTAACTGCAACGGGTTGGGTTGCCGTGGCAACATCGATGCTTCTTGCAGTTCCGCTGCGCGCTTCACGCAGGCATCCTCACGTTCGAAAATCTGCTTTACGCGCGCCGCGGAAATGCCGAAAGACCTTCCAATCGAGCTTAAGCTTTCACCATTCTGGCGGCGTTCCAGAATCGCCTGGTTACGAGGGCTAGGTCTTCGTTTCGGAGAGGCCATGGTTCACCTAACTGAACAGGATGCAAGCGAGGCGATCAATAAAGCGGGCTGCGCAAGCCAGAGGCCCAAACATAGGCCATTGCGCAAGCTGTCGCTCCTGACAGGAATGATAGGTCATCTAGCCTAGGCGACGCAGAAGTTTGCGCCAGAATAAAGTCTCGAAGACTTGCAAAATCGCAAATATGATTCTGCGTGGGCGAGGGTTCCGCATCGTCCGGGGCAACCTGACGAGCAACTGCAGACGGCTCCGCGGCTATCAAACGGAGCCAAGCTAAGGTTGCCAATGGGCGTTCCGCGCGAGGCTGCGCGAAGGCTATTCTCTCAAGAACCGATTCCGTCGGTCAAGACAGCCGAGGCCAGCGCCCCAATTATCAAGCGGTCCGCTTATGCCGCGTCTAACGCTGCGGCCGCCAGGAATTCAGCTCATTTCGCGAGGCCGCGGCTCTTCCCGTAGCGCTCGGTCATCACTGGAAACGGCGATGCCGCCAACGCAGTTGTACGGTCATCGCTGATCACACCGATGTTGCTACTGCAACGATTTAAAGGTGCGGCGGATAGGTTCTTGATCCGCGGCATCGTCGTCTCAATGACCCGATCGGTTTGATGAGAAGTCGAGGCGGGGGTAACTCCCCGACCCATGGCCATGCGGGTTCCGAACGTGAATGAAGTAGGCCTTCAACGTGTCTCCCTCCCATGGGACAAGGCCGTCCGTTCTGATGGCTAACAAGATTGTCAATGTAATTGGGCGCCACGCTCGCGGCCCGTCGACCAGCCCTTGTCGTCGGATATGATCTTGATTGTGCTCTCGAGCGCCTTCGCCGCATGAAAGGCTTCATCATGGTGCTGCACGTCGGCGTGCTCGATTGCTTCCTTCAGTTCGCGATCGACGTCTGCCCATTTGCATCTCGCATTAACGCCTAGCAGGGCATCCGCGATGCGCGTCTTGGTCAGCTCGTCTCGCGCAAAAGTAGGATCCCGTCGTGATAGTGCATCCCCATCCGGGCCTGCCGGAATCGACTGTTCAGCGCGTGCGACCTTGGTGATTGCCTCTGGGGCAGCTCGGCTGAGTTCGCGAGCACGCTCTTCCGCCGAACGGAAGAGCAGCTCGACTAAGCTGAGACGCACTTTCAGAGAGGTGTCTGTGGTCCCATGACAATCCTTCCATAGTTCATACACCTCGGTCAGGAATTCAAGCTGCGTCCCAGGACGGCGCGTCGTAGAGACACTCGCGTCTGTTTCGCGTGCGAGCGCGTCGTGCGCGCTTGAAGAAGTCATTGTTGAGCTACAAAGGCTCAACAAGGTCGCAAGATGATGTGTGCAATCTGAACGAAAAGTTGGTGAATCTCAGCGGCCCGGCAGATCGCCCCATTAGATCTGGTGAGGGTAACGGCGAAAAAACACGTCCTCGATCATGATGTTTCCCCCTTAACGGGGCCATTTCCACGCAGGTTTTGAAGTTCGTTTAGAAAAATTGTGCCGACATCGACGGCTTGCTTCGCGGTCGCCGGGTCGACGTCCATACCGTGCGCGGCCTCGTTCATGACTCTCAGTGAGTCCAGAAGCTGCGCGGTGCTGGCGGAGGCGAGGCTGCGACGATGCAGTTCGCGCAGCATGTTGCTGAGGCCAGTCGGTCGAGTCGGAGCAAAGCCGTGGTCGTCCATAAAGTCGTGCAGGGCTCTCTCGATCTCCATGCGCATTTTGACGAGAGACATGAGCGGAAATTCACGAGCGAACTCCTCCACAGTCGGCAGGTCTTGCTGAAGCTGGGGCGGCAGTGCAGGTGAGAGCTGATATTGCGCTACACCCATCGGCTTGCTCGCGTCGCGTAGAGCATATTCGACGATCACCTCGTTACGGCCCTTACAGAGGATGATGCCGATCGTCGCCTGATCGTCGCGGTGCCGGAGTTGATCGTCAACTGCCGAGAGGTAAAAGTTCATCTTCCCTGCGAATTCGGGCTTGAAGTCGTCGATCTTCAGTTCGATTACCACGAAGCAGCGCAATCGAAGGTGATAAAAGAGTAGATCAAGATAGTAGTCCTGGCCGGCGACCTCGAGATGATACTGGCTGCCGACGAAGGCAAAGCCCTTACCAAGTTCGAGGATGAGCGACCGGAGGTGCTCGATCAGCCCACGTTCGAGGTCACGCTCGAGCATCTCGGGGCCGAGCGATAGAAAGTCGAAAGTGTAGGAGTCTTTCAGGATCTGCTGGACGAGCTCCGATTGCTCGGCTGGCAGAGTCCGCGAGAAATTTGTGAGCGCGCTGCCCTGGCGCGCGAACAGGTTGCTATCGATCTGATGGATGAGGACGTTGCGGCTCCATCCGTGTTCAATCGCTTGGTGGGCGTACCAAGCGCGCTCCTCGGGCGCCTTGACTGCATCCAGCAGGCGGACGTTATGGCCCTAAGGCAAAAGTGCAACAACCTGTTGCACAAATCCGCCATCCGGCCACGCCTCCGCGAAGGCGCGCATATACTTCAGGTTTCGGGCCGAGAGCCCGGTCATCTCAGGGAAGGCTCGGCCCAGGTCGTCGGCTAGACGATCGATGACCTTGGCGCCCCATCCCGCCCGGTCCTGTCGCGCGAGGATATCGCGTCCGATGTTCCAATAAAGCAGGATCAGCTCACGGTTCACCGAAAGAGCGGCACGATGCCGCGCCTCCGCGATCTTCCGTTTAACGTCGCTGACGAACGCCGAATAGCTTTGGGCGTCAATTTCGGTCGTTGGCTTGGCCGCTTTTCGGGCCGAGAGGGATTTGGAAGGTCGCTTGCTCACGCGGCCACCTTCAAGCGCTTCTTCGCCAGCATGGCGCGCACGAACTTGTCCCACTTTGCCATTCCCGCGCGCTTCTCGGGCATGTAATGCCAGCGATCATAGTTCTTGGAACTGACGTCCTGGAGCGCATGATTTTGCAGACGATCTCGAATTTCTTTGGACACGCCCGCCTTGCCGGCCAGCGTCTTGAAGGTTCGTCGAAGGTCCCGATTTGTTGCGTAGGGGATCACGCCGCGGTCCCGCTGACGCCAAACGAAGCTATAGAGCGTACCGTGGCTTACGGGCTTGGATGGGTCCTTCGCTGAGGGAAAGAACCAGCCGTACTTATTTGGCTTGATCGACTCAATCAATTCGGCGGCGGTCGACGGCACTGGAACAGCGTGCGGCTGAAGGTTTTTGGTCTTCGACCAATCGATGATCTTCTCCGGCGCATCCCATTGATCGACATGCAGGCGCGCGATTTCTTCGACGCGTTGACCAGTCAGCATGATCAGCTGCACGGCGCGAGGATAGGAGGGATGAACCGGCGTATCGGGGCATTCCAGCCAGCGATAGAGTTGCACGAACTCTTCTTCGTTGAGCCAGCGCGTGCCCTGAACCTTAGGTTCGGTCGGAATTTCCGAGGCCGGATTGAATGGGATACGGAAGCGGCGCGGGGATGTATTCCGATAATCGTTGTCCGATTTCATCCCCCAACTATAAGCCGCGTGGATGTAACATCGCACGTGATCGGCCATCGAGCGGGCGCCACGCTCGTAAATCGGCCGGATAAGCTCGACGATCTCCTCAGATTCGATCTCGCGCGCGAGCCGGTTGCGTCCGAGCGTATCGGCGATCTTGTTGAGGCCCTTCTCCGTCTCCTTCCAGGACGGCTTCCCGGCGGCCTTCAGCGACCCGACGTAGCCTTCGAACAGATCAGCGACGGTGCCGGGGCGGGTGTCTGTTGCGATCTTGATGCTCCGGCCCTTCTGGATCACATCGGCGTAGTCACGCTTGAAGACCTCGCGCGCCTGGGCCAAGGACGTTGACGGATAGGCGCCGAGCTTCTTTTTAGCGCGTTTACCGTCGCGCCATTGCTGCGCCATCCACTCAGCGGTCACCCGCTTGGGCATCGGTTTGAGGACAAGGACGAGACGGCCGGTGCCGCGACCTTCACCATCTGCGAGGTTTTCTTGTTTCCGGCTGAGTTCGACGCGTTTCATCGCATGTCGGATCGCGGTGTCGGTCAGGCTTGGCATGGCGTCTCTACTGTTCCGCAACTGGGATCGGTCGGGGAGAAACGGGGATCGTTTACTGGGATCGGAAAACCGTTTTCTATCCCTCTAACCGCTCCCAATTTGCCATGAACACCCTCACCACGCAATGCGAGGAAAGAACTAATTTTATAGGTGTTTCAGAGGGATCAAGCGTGATCTAGCGTGATCGAATAGGGGTAGTGGGGTGGTTGTGCACCAGGATCAGTGCGGTGGCGGACAGTTCCAGCGCGCGCTTGATCACCTCGCGGGGGTAGACCGGGGTGTGATCGACGGTGCCGGTCTGCTGCACCTCGTCGGCGATCAGCTGGTTGCGCTTGTCGAGGAACAGCAGGCGGAACTGCTCCTTGTCGGCGAACGCCATGCCGGTGCGGCAATAGGTGATGACGTCGTTCCACGACGACAGCGCGATGTTACGCCTGATCTCGCCCTTGGCGATGCGCCCCGCGGCGGCGGCGAGCAGCTTGATCTGGTTGATCGAGGCATCCTTGACGCCGTCGACCTCGCGCAGCCGCGCCACCGGCGCATGCACCACCTCGGCGAACGAGCCGAACTTCTTCAAGAGAGCCTTGGCCAACGGCTTGGTGTCGCGGCGAGGGATGGCGGCGAACAGCGCCATCTCCAGCAGCTCATAATCGGTCAGCGCGTCCGGCCCCCGCCGCATAGAAGCGCTCGCGCAGCCGTTCGCGATGGCCGTGATAATGCGGCGTCTCGTCGGCTTCGTCCTGGCTGGCGTCGGGTTTGGCGGGCATCGGGCACAACCATGCCGTGCCTGCCGCGATTTGCAAGGGGCGACGCAACTTCCCGGTTTGCCACAATGCGACGGGCGAATTACCGTCGGCCGCAACATTCGGGATCGAAAAGAGCGTTTTCGAGCGAAGTGGATACCGGTTCGCGTAAAGAAAACGCGTCAAAACTAAGAGGAGGGCGGCGTGACATCGTTCAAGGTGATCCGCGCACGCGCCGAGAAGCGCAAGGGCGGGCCGAAGGCGCTGGAGAAGCTGCTGCGGCCGCCGGCTGGCGCCAAGGCGCTGGCCAAGCTCGGCGACGACCGCGTGCTGGCCGAGATGACGAAGCGCGTGTTCTGCGCCGGCTTTGCCTGGAGCGTGATCGACGCCAAATGGCCGGGCTTCGAGGAGGCGTTCTTGGGCTTTCAACCCGCCAAGCTCGCCTTCAAATCAGATGAATTCTGGGAGAAGCTGACCAGCGACGCCAGGATCGTGCGCAACGGCGCCAAGATCATGTCGGTGCGCGACAATGGCCGCTTCGTGCAGGAGATCGCGCGCGAGCACGGCAGCTTCGGCAAGTTCCTGAGCGCCTGGCCGTCATCGGATGAGGTCGGATTGCTGGACCTGCTGACCAAGCGCGGCAGCCGGCTCGGCGGCAACACCGGGCAGATGCTGCTGCGCTTCCTCGGCTGGGACGGTTTCGTCACCTCGCGCGACGTCGTCGCCTGCCTGCGCGATGCCGGCCTCGATATCGCCGAGGAGGTCAAGTCGAAGCGCGATCTTGCCAAGGTGCAGGCGCAATTCAATGCCTGGGCCGAGGAGACCGGGCTGTCCTATCTGCATCTGTCCCGGATCTGCGCGATGTCGGTCGGCGAGAACCACACGCCGGAGGAGATCGTCGCGCGGACGCGGAGCGACTATTGATTTTTCGCACCGCACAAAGACGTGAATTGATTTAGGGAACGATCCTTTCCTAAAAGAGGCAATGACGGCCATGGTCCAGCGATTGCAGCAGATGGCGCGCCCGCGCGGGCGGCCGCGGGAATTCGACCTGGACCAGGCGCTCGACAAGGCCATCAGGGTGTTTCGCGAACAGGGCTACAACGCCACCTCGATCGAGGACCTGACCGGCGCGATGGGGCTGGCGTCCGGTAGCATCTACAAGGCGTTCAAGGACAAGCGCGCGGTCTTCCTGGCGGCGCTCGATCGCTACATGCGGCTGCGCAACGATCAGATTGCCTCGATTGCCCGAACGCGAGGGTCGGCGCGCGAGCGGCTGCGTGCGGTGCTCGGCTTCTATGTCGATTCGGCCAAGGGCATCGAAGGCCGGCGCGGCTGCATGGTCGTCGCCAGCGCGGTCGAGCTCGCCATCGCCGACCGCGAGGTCGCCGCGCGGGTCGGCGCGACGCTGGCGCGCAACGAGGCGTTCCTGGCCGATCTGATCCGGCAGGGGCAGGCCGACGGATCGATCTCGAGCCGGGTCGATCCGGAGGACACGGCACGGATGATGGTCTGCCTCACGCAGGGCCTGCGCGTGGTCGGAAAATCCGGGCGCGCGCCGGCGGACACCGCCGCCGCCGTCGATATCGCGATGAAGCTGCTGGCATGACCATCCGTCGCGCTTCGTGGCTATTTAGGAAATGAATGTTCCCGAAATGGAGTTCCTATGACGACAATCACCTCCGACGCCGGCCCGGAGCCGGACTCGGTCTCGACCTGGCTGACTTTCCTGCTGGCATTGTCCTGCGGACTGGTTGTCGCCAACATCTACTACGCCCAGCCGCTTGCCGGGCCGATCGCCGCGGACCTCGGCCTGTCGCCGGAACATGCCGGCCTGCTCGTGACCATGACTCAGCTCGGCTACGGCGCGGGTCTTTTGTTGATCGTTCCGCTCGGCGACCTGATCGAGAATCGCCGGCTGGTCTCCACCGTGATCGCGCTCGCGCGGCGGTCGCGCTGGCTGCGGCTGCGCTGTCGAGGCATCCGCTGCCGTTCCTCGCCGCTGCGCTGTCGGTCGGCTTCTCGTCGGTCGCCGTGCAGATCCTGATTCCCTATGCCGGCCATCTGGCGCCCGCGCGCATCCGGGGCCAGGTTGTCGGCAATGTCACCAGCGGTCTGATGATCGGGGTGATGCTGGCGCGTCCGGCGTCAAGCTTCATCGCGTCGATCTCGTCCTGGCACATGGTCTACTGGCTCTCGGCCGCCTTGATGGTGTCGCTTGCGATCCTACTGCGATTGACGCTGCCGACGCGGGTGCCGCAAGCGCGCCTGAGCTACGGTGCGCTGCTGCGCTCCATGGTGCACCTCGCCCGCAATACGCCGGTTCTGAAGCGCCGCGCGCTCTACCAGGCCAGCCTGTTTGGGGCGTTCAGCCTGTTCTGGACCACCGTACCGCTGGTTCTTGCCGGGCCTGCTTTCCGATTCACCCAGTCGGGCATCGCGCTGTTTGCGCTGGTCGGCGCGGCTGGTGTCGTCTCGGCGCCGCTTGCGGGGCGCGTCGCAGATCGCGGCTGGACGCGTCCGGCCACGGCAGCGGCGCTGCTGCTGGCGAGTATCGGCTTCGCGCTCACCATGATCGTTGAACCGGGTTCGACCCTGTCGCTGGCGCTGTTTGTCGCCGCGGCGATCGCGATCGATTTTGGCGTGCAGGCCAATGTCGTGCTCGGCTTCCGCGCGCTGTTCGTACTCGGCGCGGAGACGCGGAGCCGCCTCAACGGGCTTTATATGGCGACGTTCTTCCTCGCCGGTGCGCTCGGCTCGGGCATCGGAGGCTGGGCTTATGCCTCGGGTGGATGGTGGCTTGCGGCCGCAATCGGCGGCGTGCTGCCGCTCTGTGCGCTCGCTTATCTTGCAACAGAAAGCAAATAGGACTTGCGGGTCGCTGCCGGCTAAGGCGACGACCCGTTACACCTGAACCCGATCAAACCTGCACCCACGGCTTCTCGCCATGGCGCTCGGACAGCGTGAAGATCTCGACGCCGCCGGCGGTGACACCGACCGAGTGCTCGAACTGCGCCGACAACGAGCGGTCGCGGGTCACCGCGGTCCAGCCGTCGGACAGGATCTTCACATGCGGCTTGCCGAGATTGATCATCGGCTCGATGGTGAAGAACATGCCGGGCTTGAGCGGCGCGCCTTCGCCGGGGCGGCCGATATGGATGATGTTTGGCTCGTCGTGGAACAGGCGGCCGAGGCCGTGGCCGCAGAAGTCGCGCACCACGCTCATGCCCTGCGGCTCGACGAAGCTCTGGATGGCGTGGCCGATATCGCCGGTGGTGGCGCCGGGCTTCACCGCGGCGATGCCGCGCATCATCGCCTCATAGGTCACCTCGATCAGCCGCTCGGCCTTCCGCGCGATGGCGCCGATCGCATACATCCGGCTCGAGTCGCCGTACCAGCCATCGACGATGAAGGTGACATCGACATTGACGATGTCGCCTTCCTTCAGCGGGCGGTCGCCCGGCATGCCGTGGCAGACCACGTGATTGATCGAGGTGCAGGTCGAGTAGCGATAGCCGCGATACATCAGCGTCGCCGGATAGGCGCCGTGGTCGAAGGCGAACTTGCGGACGAACTCGTCGATGACGGAGGTCGGGATGCCCGGCTTGACGATGTCGGTCAGCGCATCGAGGCACTTCGACACCAGGGCGCCGGCCTTGCGCATGCCGGCAAAGCCGCTCGGCCCGTGCAGCTTGATCTGGCCGGTCTTGCGAAGCGAGGTGTCGGTGGCGTCGATATAGCTCATGGGCGGGATGTTTCTGCGGGCAAGGGGCTGATTTCAGGCTCTAATTTAATGATCGGCGCGCCCGGCGCAAGCCGAGCCTGGGCATGGGGACAATGTCCAAACCGCCTGATTTCCCGGCGAATTCCGAAAAAAGGCGTCGGCCGGCCGTCCGAAAGATCGTGCAAACGCTAGCTGGTGACCTCGACCACGCTTTCGACCGGCAGCGCCCCGCCGCGGATGCGGAGTTCCCGCACCGGATAGGGGACCTTGATGCCGTCCTGCTTGAAGGCATCCCATAGCGCCAGCATGACGTCGCTCTTCACATTGTCCATGCCGTCGGGGTCGGCGATCCAGAAGGTCAAAGAGAACTTCATTCCGGCCTCGGCGAACTCGGTCAGGATGCAGTTCGGCGTCCGGCCCTTGGTGGCGCGCGGATGGGCTGCGGCGGTTGCGATCCCGAGCTTGCAGACCTGCCGCGGATTGGCATCGTAATTGGTGGCGAAGGCGATCTTCACCAGCGTGTTCTTGTCGGTGTAGGTCCAGTTGGTGACCTTCTGCGTCACCAGATCCTCGTTCGGGATCAGGAACTCGCGGCCGTCGCCGGCGGCCACCGAGATGTAGCGGGTCTTCATCGCGCTGATGCGGCCCGAATTGTCCCCGATCGTGACCAGGTCGCCGGGCTTCACCGATTTGTCGACCAGGAGGATCAGCCCGCTGACGAAATTGGCGACGATCTTCTGCAAGCCGAGGCCGATGCCGACGCCGGCCGCGCCGGTGAACACCGCAAGCGCGGACAGGTTGATGCCGACCGCGCCGAGCGCGATCACGATCGCCAGCACCATCAGCCCGATGCGGATGATCTTGACCAGCAGCACCTGGATCGACGGTGTCAGGTCGGTGGCGCGGTTGATCCGGCTCTCGGCGAAATTGCCGGCGAGGTTGGTCAGCCACAGCGCCACGATCAGGAGCGCGCCGGCCTTGAGCAGCAATAGCGGGGTCAGGCGGAGGCCACCGACCACCACCGCGTAGGAGTCCAGCATGTCGGCCGCCCAATCGAGCTGGCCGATGATGCTGAGCGCCGCCACCACCCAGGCCGAGATCGACACCGTCTTCACGATGAAGGCGTTGTCGATCACCGAGGTGACGAGCCGGATCACCAGCCAGGCCAGCGCCAGCTTGGCGGAGACCGCGATCAGGTAGCTGCGGCTCGGCCAGGTCGCGTGCCACATCACGATGCGCGAGATCACCATCAGTACCGCGAACACAGCCGTGGAGGCGCTCGCCACCACCACGCGGACGAAATGCCGGAGCGGCAGCGGCCAGCGCATCGCCAGCGACGCCATGTTGACCCGTGCATGGATCGCGGTATCGGCGGCGTAGGCGAGGCCCGCGGCGGCGAGGATGATGCCGAATTGCAGATAGAACCAGGGCGAGGCGACCTCGGCGCCGACCGAGCGCGCCGCCAATTGAATCGATTCCAGGACGTCCTTCCAGCTCATGTCCATCGGCAAAGTCTCAACTCGAGGCGCGGGTCAGGCAAATGTGATTCGAAGCTGCGCACAGAATCCCACATTGGCGCGCACGCGACCATCGATACACCACAGTGTCGGGGCGACCTAGCATTGTGTCTCTCTCACGGTCCATCCGTCATTCCGGGGCGCGACGGAGTCGCGAACCCGGAATCTAGAGGTCGTGGATCGAGATTCCCCGGTGCGCAATTGCGCACCTGAGGTTCTCGCTTCGCGAGCCCCGGAATGACACCGACTGAATCGCAAACACCGGAAGCTCACGGGACCGGGCACATTGCCGCTCATGGCAGAAATCGGTTGGCGTCCCAGTGTGGCGACGATAAGGATGCAATTGCAAGTATTTGAGACCTCCCAAGTCCTTGAGACCTCCAAAGGCGCATGGCATCCCTCGACTCCGTCAGTATAGCGATCCTGCTCGGCGCCGTGCTGGTGATGGCTGGCATCCTCTCGAGCCTGCTGGCGTTGCGGTTCGGCGCCCCCCTGCTACTGGTGTTCTTGCTGGTCGGCATGCTGGCGGGCGACGCCGGGCCCGGCCACCTCCAGTTCGACGACGTCCGCACCACCTATCTGGTCGGCTCGGTGGCGCTGGCGCTGATCCTGTTCGACGGCGGACTGAAGACGCGGTTTGCCAGCATCCGCACCGTGCTGGCGCCCTCGATGATGCTGGCGACCGCCGGCGTGCTGTTGACCGCGCTGATCACGGCGCCAGTCGCCCGCTATGTGCTCGACCTCAACTGGACCGAGTCGCTCCTGGTCGGCGCCGTCGTGGCCTCGACCGATGCCGCGGCGGTGTTCCTGCTGGTGCACACCCAGGGCCTGCGCCTGCGCCCGCGCGTCGGCGCCACGCTGGAGGCGGAGTCCGGCACCAACGATCCGTTCGCGATCTTCCTCACCTTGATGCTGGTCGAGTTCATCTCGATCGGCCAGAGCTCGGCCTCGCATATCGCACTGGAGTTCATCCAGGAGGCGGTGCTGGGCGCCATCATCGGGGTGATCGGCGGCCGGCTGGTGGTGATTGCGCTGAATTACGTGGCGCTGCCGCAGGGGCTGCATGCGCCGTTCGTCACCACAGCCGCGCTGGTGATCTTTGGCGGCTCGCAGATCGTGCATGCCTCGGGGTTCCTCGCGGTCTATCTCGCCGGTATCATCATCGGCAACCGGCCGACCCGCGCCCATAATTCGGTGGTGACGTTCCTCGACGCCGCGACCTGGCTGGCGCAGATCGTGATGTTCGTGCTGCTCGGCCTCTTGGTCTCGCCGCATCGGCTGCTCTCCAGCGCCGGCGGCGCGGTGCTGGTCGCGTTCGCGCTGATGCTGGTGGCGCGGCCGCTGGCGGTGCTGATTTGCCTCGCACCGTTCAAGTTCAACTGGCGGGAGAAGGTCTTCATCGCCTGGACCGGCTTGCGCGGCGCGGTCGCGATCTTCCTCGCCTCGATCCCGATGCTGGTCGGCCTGTCGAAGGCCTATCTCTATTTCGACGTCGCCTTCGTCGTCGTCATCATCTCGCTGCTGTTGCAGGGCTGGACGCTGGCGCCGGCGGCGCGGAAGCTGCATGTCGCGCTGCCGCGCACCGAGCGCGGCCCGCGCCGCGTCGAGCTCGATCTGCCCGGCCAGCTCGAGCAACAGCTGGTCGGCTATCCGGTACGGCCGAAGAGCCTGTATTTCCGCCGCGGCCTGATCCCGTCCTGGTCGAAGCCGACCCTGGTGATCCGCGACGAGCGGATCCTGACGCCTGTCGAAGCCGATCCGGTCGCGCCCGGCGACTACATCTATCTGCTGGCGCCGCCGGAGCGCGCCGAGGCGCTCGATCGCTTCTTCGTCGATATGGCGCCGTCGAGCGCGCCCGATCCGCATCTGCTCGGTGACTTCATGGTGTCGGCCGAGCATACGCTGGGCGAGCTCGCCGAGATCTACGGCGTCAAGGTCGACGAGCAGCAGGCCAAGCTGACGCTGGCGGACTATTTCGACATCAATCTCGACCGCGCGCCGAAGGAAGGCGCCGAGCTTGCGCTCGATGAGATCGTGCTGGTGGCGCGCAGCATCAGCGGCGGCCGCGTCAATGTCGTCGGCCTGCGCCTGCCCGAGGAAGAGGAGAAGGTCGCGCAGCAAACGCGGATGCAGATCGTGCGGCGCAAGCTCGCCGATATCTGGGCGTCGGTGGCAGGGGTCTGAGCCGGCCTCACTGCTTGCGCAGGAAGTTCGAATCCGGGGCGAATTTCTTGATCATGTCGGACAGGCCGTCGTCGGGCGGCGGGCCGGGGTCCTTCGCAGCCGGCTCGTCCTTGAACTTCTTCTGGCCGGAGATCTCGGCCAGCGCCGCGAGCAGCGTTTCGTCGAGATTGTCGGATGCTGTCTTGGCAGGTTCCATCTTGGCAGGCGCCGTGTTGGCGGGCGGAGGTAGCGCCGGCGGCGGTGACGCCGTGGTAGCGGGCTTCGGCGGGGAGGGGATCTCGGGCTCGGGCTTCGCCGACGGCATTGGCACCGGTGGAGGCTTGGATGCGTCCGCCCGCCGGGCTGCGGCCTCGCTGACGGCCGCGATCAGCGATGCTTCGAGGTCAGCGGGAGTTTCAGGCGGCATTGGCGGCGGTGCAGCCGGTATCGGCGGTGGCACGGCGGACACCGGCGGCGATGGCGCGTCCGGCTTCACGTCCCGGGCTGCGCGCCCAAACAGCGGTTCGCGCTGGCTCGCCGTCGCCGGACGGCTGTCGGTGGCCTTGCCGGGCTCCTTGTTCGATTCCCTGGCCGACTTGAAGAGACCGGCGCGTTCGGCGGCAACCCTGGCGGAAGCCTCCTCGACCGCACCGAGCAGGGACGCTTCCAGCGCATCGGCGGGATTGCCCGGCGGAGTCGCCGGCCTGGCGGCGGGGGCGGCCGCCGGCTTTGGCTCGGGCCGCTCCGGCCGCGGTGCTTCGACCGGCGCGGGCGGAGGAGCCGTCTGGCCGTCGCGAGCGCGCGCGATGATGCCGTCGACGATCGCTCCGAGGCGGCTCTTGTCGGGGGCGGCGAGATAGCTGGCGGCCAGCTCATCGACATATTGCGGGCCGTAATCGGCGAGCACCTTGGCGAGCTGGGCCAGATCGGGGTCGCTCTCGACCAGCCGGCGCCAGGTCTGCCGGTCGTAGGGCGCGTCCCCCTTATTGTCGGGCCAGGCCACCCGGCGCGGTTGGCGCTGCGGTCCGGTGTCCTGGCCGGTGACGGGGTCGAAGGTCGGCGGCTGCAGCCCGGCGCTGAGGCGGGGCGGGGTAAATCCGCCGGCGCCGGCCGGCACCGGGTCGTCGGCCTCGCGCCGGCGCCGCTCGGCGACCTGGAGCGAGATCAGGCCAATGCCCATCAGCAGGAAGCCGAGCGCAGCCCACGAAATCGTGGCGCACAACAGTCCGCCGATCAGCAGCAATACCCAGCCAGTCAGTCGCACGATGCACCTTTCCCCACGCCCGATCGGGAGGTCCCGACGCGGGCCTAGCAGGCAAGATGGGCTATCTTATGCCGACTTTCGGAAAAACGGCCAGCTGAGCGTTTTCGAGCGGAGTGGGCCTAGGCGCCCGACGTCAACACCTTGACACCGCCGAATGCGGTCACCTGGCCCCGGCGCAGCATCACGATCTGGGTGGCGAGCTGGCGCAACTCGGCGGCGTCGTGGCTGACATAGACCATGGGCACGCCGGCCTCGTCGCGCAGCCGGACCAGATAGGGCAGGATCTCGAGCTTGCGGCTTTCGTCGAGCGCGCCGAGCGGCTCGTCCAGCAGCAACAGCCGCGGTTTGGACAGCAGCGCCCGGCCGAGCGCGACGCGCTGCCGCTCGCCGCCGGAGAGCTTGCCGGGACGGCGGTCGAGCAGGGCGCCGATGTCGAGCAGATCGACGACGCGCTTGTGCTGCGCGCGATCCTCGATGAGGCCGTTCATGCGGCGGCCGTAGTCGAGGTTCTGGCGGATATCGAGATGCGGAAACAGCCGCGCGTCCTGGAACACGTAGCCGATCCGGCGGCGCCAGGTCGGGACGTGGATGCCGGCGGCGGTATCGTCGACGGTCTCGCCGTCGATCACGATGGTGCCGCGATCGGGACGCACCAGCCCGGCGATGGTGTTGATCAGCGAGGTCTTGCCGGAGCCGGATGCGCCGAACAGGCCGGTGACGCGGCCCTCGCTGGTGAACGATGCCGCGAGCGAGAACTCGCCGAGCTGCTTTTTGATGTCGACGCGCAGCATCGCTATTGCCCGTGCAAGCGCGCAGTAGCACGGCGTGCGAACACTTCCGCGGCGATCAGTGCGCCGACCGCGAGCACGATCGAGATGATCACGAGCCGCGCCGCGGCCGTGTCGCCGTCCGGCGTCTGGATCAGCGAATAGATCGCCGACGAGATGGTCTGGGTCTCGCCGGGGATGTTGGAGACGAAGGTGATGGTGGCACCGAACTCGCCGATCGCCTTGGCAAAGCCGAGCACCATGCCGGCCAGCACGCCCGGCAGCGCCAGCGGCAGCGTCACCGTCGCGAACACCCGCCAGGGGGCGGCGCCGAGCGTCTCGGCCGCCTGCTCGAGGCGGCGGTCGACCGCTTCGATCGAGAGCCGGATCGGCCGCACCAGCAGCGGAAACGACATCACGCCGCAGGCGAGCGCCGCACCGGTCCAGCGGAATGCGAACACGATGCCGAGATGATCGGCGAGCCAGCCGCCGACCAGCCCGCGCTTGCCGAAGGTCAAAAGCAGCAGATAGCCGGTGACGACCGGCGGCAGCACCAGCGGCAGATGCACGGCGGCATCGAGCAGCGACTTGCCCCAGAAATCGCGCCGCGCCAGCAGCCAGGCGAGCGCGATCCCGAACGGGGTCGCCACCAGCGTTGCAATGACCGCGACCCGCAGCGACAGCAGGATCGCCGTCCATTCGGTCGGCGAGATCTCGAACATCAGGTCGTCGGGCTGACCAGGAACTTGAAGCCGTACTTCTCGACGATCGTCTTCGCCGCGGACGAGCGCAGGAAGGCGAGATACGCGGTGGTCTCGGGTTTTGCGGTCGTGGTCGCCGCAACCGGATAGATGATGGCCGGATGGGTGTCGGCCGGGAAGGTGCCGACGATCTTGACGCCGGGCTCGACCTTGGCGTCGGTCGAATAGACGATGCCGAGCACGGCCTCGCCGCGCGCCACCAGCGTCAGCGCCGCGCGCACGCTCTCGGCCATCGCGAATTTCGGCTCCGCAGCCTGCCAGGCACCGAGCTTCTCCAGCGCGGCCTTGGCGTATTTGCCGACCGGCACCGCCTTGACGTCGCCGGTTGCGATCTTGCCGTCGCCGGCGAGCTTGGCGAGATCGAAGCCCGGGCCGATGTTGACGTTGTCGATCTTGGAATCCTTCGGCGCGATCAGCACGATCGAGTTGCCGAGCAGGTTGACCCGGGTCGGCTCGTTGATGGTCTTCTGCTTGATCGCATAGTCCATCCAATCGGTGTCGGCGGACACGAAGACGTCAGCTGGCGCGCCCTGCTCGATCTGTTTTGCCAGTGCCGAGCTCGCGGCATAGCTGGCGCTGATCTTGACGCCGGTCTTGGCGGTGTAGGCTGCATCGATCTCGTCGAGCGCGTTCTTCATCGAGGCCGCGGCGAACACGGTGAGCGTCTTGTCCTCGGCCTTCGCGGGCGACTGGATCGCGCCGAACAGGATGATGAAGGCAGTGAGAAGTCCGGCGAGCCTTGAAATTGCAAGCCTTGAAACTGAAAGTCGTGACATGGAAAGCGCTCCGAGCAAATTCGCGCGCGAACATGCACGCGCAAATCAGGCGTTGAGTGGGGTCTGGCCTGCGACGGACGGAAGCGCTGTTCCGCTGGTCCCCGACGGACTTACGGTCCTCGGGGATATCGCACTGCAAACATAGCAGGCCGGGGCTTACGGTAAAGGCGACTGTTTGTCTAACCGATCCTGCCTATTGATCCGCCGGCTGGATCGCGATCGACAGCGAATTCTCCTTTGCACCGCTGACCTGCAGCACGAAGGGGCTGGCGGCCAGGTCGTACTTCATGGTCTTGCGGATGCCGTCGCAATCGGTCGCGCCGCTGAACGCCTTCGGCTTCAGGAAATGGCCGTCCTGCACCAGGTCGACCCAGGCGCCGGCCGAGAGGCTGACGGTATAGAGCCCGGCCTTCGGCGCAGCCTTGAAGCTGGTGAACCCGGCGAAGGTGCCGTCCTTCGGCGCGCGCTCCGGCGGCGACGGCAATTTGGCATCGGCGGGCGCAACCAGCGCCAGCGTGATGGCGGTCGACGGCAATGCGGTCTGCTCGCTGCCCGAGGCAAGCCTGGCACGATCGGGCGCGGTGAGCGCTGTGCGGGCGCGGTCGATCGACCATTTGAACTTGTCGCAGCCGCTCGGCTCCTCCGCCGCGAAAGCGGGAACTGAGACGAGCAGCAGCGATGCGGCGAGGAGCGATGTGCGCATGTTTGGTCCAATGCAATTGTGGCGGATGAAAGTGATCAGCGGCCCCGATCGATCGCTCGCGCGCGCTTACGGCACGCCGACCTCAGATCATAACGCAGTTCGCGCCGGCCGGCATAGCCGCCTGACGAAGATGTTATTGCCTTGGATGTTATGGTTTGGCGTCTGGTGCATTGAGCACCGTCTTGCAGGCCGCCGGCATCTGCGCCAGCGTCATCGGCGGGCGCGGTTTCGGCGGCTTCGGCGGCGGCTTCGGATGCAGCACCGAATCCTTGAACCAGAACGCGAGGTCGGACGGCTTGCAGCCTTCGCCTTCCGCTTGCGGTTTCTGTGCCTCGCAGGCCGGGCTGCCGGGCGGACAGCGCATGCGGATGTGGAAGTGGTAGTCGTGGCCCCACCACGGCCGGACCTTCGACAGCCAGCTGCGGTCGCCCTTGGCCTCGCGGCACAGCGCCTTCTTGATCGCCGGGTTGACGAAGATGCGCTGCACCGCCGGCTCCCGCGCGGCGTCGCGGAGAACCAGCACATGACCCGGCGTGAAGACGCGCGGATCGACATCGAGCCGGTCATCGCGCACCATCATCACCGCCGACATCTCCTCGCGGTCCTCGCGCGGCAGTTTGCGATCCGGCATCGGCGTCAGCCAGATGTCGGCGTCGAGCCCGATCTGGTGACTGGCATGACCGGACAGGGCCGGGCCGCCGCGCGGCTGGCCGATATCGCCGACCAGGATGCCGGGCCAGCCGGCGTCCCTGTGCGCATTGGCCGCAAGCCGCTTCAACAGCGCGATCATGTCGGGGTGACCCCAGTAGCGGTTGCGCGACAGGCGCATCACCTGCCAGGTATCGCCGTTGAGCGGCATCTGCGCCGCGCCGGCGAGACAGCCCTTGGTGTAACCGCCGATCGATTGCGTCGGCATCGCCGCCGGCAGCACCTTGCGCGCGAACAGCTGCTTCGCCCCGATCTTTGGATCGTTGGGGTTAGCGAGCGGCGGCAATGGCTGCGGATTGAGCGAGCCCTTGTCCTGCGCCCGCGCGGAGACGGTGCAGGCGGCGAGGGCTAGGATCAGGAGCGGGATCAGACGCAGGCGGGGTGTCATTCGGATCACTCTGTCCGGGCAAGGCTAACATGGATTCGCGCGCGACGAACCGCGCGCTCATCCCAATTGCTTGATCGCCCACAGGGCGGATTGCCGCCGCGATTGCTGCGTCGACACTGGCACTCTCTCCGGCGCGCGCCGACGTCGCCGTTCACATCGATAAATCGTCCCAGCATCGAGATCACCAACTAGCTCGTCGCGCCTTTACCTCGCGATAACCCTGTCCCACGCTGGCAAACATTGATGCGCGTCCGCGCATTCGCTGTGCAGTCCCGCGCCGGTTTACGCTTCCTTCACCATGCTCCGGCGCTTCCACGCAGCAAATCGGCGCAGCTTGCCGCCTGCACGGCCGGCGCAAGGCGCGCGATGCGCGGATTCGCCTGCAAAGCAGGCATGACCGGCGATTCTCATCCAGCGCGGCTCTTCGCCAAGACGCCGCCAAGGGATGGCCAAGAGATACCAATTTTTCAGAGACTTATCGCAGAAATGCCGCCGAACTGGAATGCGCGTGGGGCGTGCGATGCCGATGATGCGGCCGAAGAAGATCAAGAAACCAAAACAGGCCAGATTGTCAGGCCCGCCGGGCCGCCAGCCCAAGCCGATGCTGAGAGTGTCGGGCAGTTCGCGCCGCGCCGCTGCCGAGATCGGTGAGCTGGTGCGCCAGCGCGCGCAGGCCGAGGCCGCGATCGCCGACGCGCGCAAGTCCAATGCGCGGCTGCGCGAGGCGGTCGACATCCTGCCGCAAGGCATCGTCTTCCTGGACTCCGAAGGCCGCTATCTGCTCTGGAACAAGAAATACGCGGAAATCTACAAGCGCAGCTCCGACCTGTTCGAGCACGGTGCGCGTCTCGAGGATACCATCCGCGTCGGCGTCGCGCGCGGCGACTATCCCGAGGCCATCGGGCGCGAGGAAGAGTGGATCGCCGAACGGCTCAGGAAGATGTACCAGCCGGGCGAGCGGCACGAGCAGGTGCTGGCCGATGGCCGCGTGGTGCTGATCGAGGAGCGCTTGACCTCGGATGGCGGCATCGTCGGGCTGCGCGTCGACATCACCGAGCTGAAGCAGCGCGAGGCCTCGTTCCGCCTGCTGTTCGACGGCAATCCGGTGCCGATGATCCTGTGCGCGCTCGATGGCGAGCGGATCCTTGCGGTCAACGACGCCGCGATCGCGCATTATGGTTATGTGCGTGCCGAATTCGAGAAGATGACGATCAGGAGCCTGCAGGCGTTCGATGCCGAGCTGCCCTGGGCCGCCGGCCGCAGCAGCGACGAGCAGGCCGCGCGGACCTGGAAGCATGTGCGTGCCGACGGCACGCTGATCGATCTGGCGATCTATTCGCGCCAGCTGATGCATGGCGACCAGCCGGCGATGCTGCTGGCGCTGATGGACATCACCGAGCGCAAGCGCGCCGAGGCGCGGCTCGCCTTCATGGCCCAGCACGACAGCCTGACCGGCCTGCCGAACCGCAATCTGCTGCGCCAGCAGATGGAGGACATGCTACAGCACACCCGCCGCTCGACCGACAAGGTCGCGGTGCTGATGCTCGGCCTCGACAATTTCAAGGCGGTCAACGACACGCTCGGCCACGGCATCGGCGACAAGCTGCTGCGCGCCGTCGCCAAGCGGCTGCGCTCGACGCTGCGCGAGGAAGACGCGCTGGCCCGCCTCAACTCCGATGAGTTCACCATCGTGCAGGGCGGCGTGATGCGTCCCGAGGACGCCGTGCTGCTGGCGCGGCGGATTCTCGATGCGATCGGCGAGCCCTATCTGCTCGATGGGCATTCGGTGGTGGTCGGTGCCAGCATCGGGATTGCGATGTCGCCCGGCGACGGCGAGGATTCCGAAAAGCTGCTGAAGAGTGCCGACATGGCCCTGTCGCGCGCGAAGAGCGAATTCCGCGGCACCTTCTCGTTCTTCGAGGCGGAGATGGATGCGCGGGCGCAGAGCCGCCGCAAGATCGAGATCGATCTGCGCGATGCGATCCAGAACGAAGGCCTGCAACCCTATTACCAGCCGCTGGTCGATCTTGCGAGCGGGCGCATCACCGGCTTCGAGGCGCTGGTGCGCTGGCCGCATCCGGAGCGCGGCATGATCTCGCCGGGCGAATTCATCCCGGTGGCCGAGGAGACCGGCCTGATCAATCCACTGGGTTCGCTGATGCTGCATCGCGCCTGCATGGACGCGGCGCAATGGCCCGATGACGTGCGCGTCGCGGTCAATCTGTCGCCGCTGCAATTCCGCACCGGCAATCTGCTGGCGCTGGTCACCGACGCGCTGCGGCAATCCGGCCTGCCGGCGCGGCGGCTCGAGCTCGAGATCACCGAGACGCTACTGCTCGAGAAGAGCAGCCAGGTGCTGGCGACGCTGCATGCGCTGCGCGCGCTCGGGGTGCGGATGTCGATGGACGATTTCGGCACCGGCTATTCGAGCCTCAGCTATCTGCGCAGCTTCCCGTTCGACAAGATCAAGATCGACCAGTCCTTCGTGCGCGACCTCGGCGCCAACCCGGACGCGCAGGCGATCGTGCGCTCGATCGTCAGCCTCGGCGTCGGGCTCGGCGTCACCATCACCGCCGAGGGCGTCGAGACCGAGGCGGAGCTGAGCTGCCTGCGCGCCGAAGGTTGCCACGAGGGTCAGGGCTTTCTGTTCAGCCGCGCGCGGCCGAATGGCGAGGTCATCAGTCTCTTGAAGGCGCAGCGGGTGGCGACGGCGCTGGTGGCGTAGGAATCACGGCGCAATCACCGTCATTGCGAGGAGCGAAGCGACGAAGCAATCCATCGTCCCGCATACGCGGAAGCATGGATTGCTTCGCTTCGCTCGCATGACGGTGGACTAGCTGGCCGCGCCGGCCTTGCGCCGCAAATGATAGGTCAGCGCCAACCCGACGCAGTGGCGCAGCGCGGCCTCCGGCAGCTTGCCGGCGACATCGAGCAGGATGGCGCGGTTGCCGCTGTAGCTCAGCTCGGGATAGAGCTCGCGGAAGGTCTCGACCAGATTGGTCTGGCAGTGGAAGTAGACCGCGACCTGGTCGGTCGCAGGTTTCACCTGATCGATCCGGATCGTGCTGCCGCTGCCGGTCTCCGGCGTCAGATAGCTCGGCTGCCCCCATTTCAGCGTCTCTTGCAGCGCGCCGACGCCCTTGGTCGCCTTCGCGGTCTCGAAGATCAGCCGCCGCAGCGCCAGCAGCCTGGTCTTGACGGGGGCAGGGTAGGCGTCGAACAGCGCATCCGCCGATCTTGCCGTCGGTCGTCGTGTCGCCTTGCTGGGCGATCTTGCCGGCTTGCGCATCGCGGGCTCCGCGGGGAGGACGTGTCGCGCCTGTCTACCACAACGCCTTGAAGGTCAGATAGACCGCCATCAACGACACGAAGAAGATCATGGCGCTGCGCAGCCGCGCGCGATCGATGCGGTTGGCGGCGCGGGCGCCGAGATCGGTGCCGGCGAGCAGGCCTGCGGTCACGCCTGCCAGCACCGGCCAGGATGCGAGCGCGCCCTCGTTCCAATAGATCCAGGCCGACGGGATCGTGGTCGGGATCAGCGACATCACGAGGCCCGCCATCTGCGCCTGATGCTGCGGCACCCCGAGCACGGCGCTCAGTCCGACCACGGTCGCCAGTCCGCCGCCGATGCCGAGAAAGCCCGACGACAGGCCCGCCAGCAGCCCGACGATGAGCAACGCCGGCGAGGATATCTCGCGCGCAGCACGGTCCGCTTCATGCTCCTTCTTGTCGCGCCCGCCGCGCAGGATCAGCATCGCGTCGAGCGCGACGAGATAAGCCACGTAGGTCCAGCGCAGCGCGGGCTCGGCGACATGGTTGGCGGCGAGCGCACCGGCCGCGCCGCCGGCGACGAAGCCGACAGTCAGCAGAACGATCCAGAGCAGCGGCGTGCGGTAGCCGCTCTGCCAATAGCGCCTGATGCCGGTGAGGCTGGTCGGCGGCACCTGTGCGACCAGCGAGATGCCCTGCGCGACATGCTGGCCGGCGCCGAGCAGCAACACCGAGAACACCACCAGTCCGCCGCCGGGGCTGACGCCGAGCAGGCCTGCGGTCAGGCCGCCGGCAAAGCCGGTGACGATGCCGAGCAGGAGGTCGTGGATCATCGCCGCGTCCCCGTCAGCGCTTGGCGGCAAGGCCGGCGAGGAAGATGTCGAAGGCGTGCATGGCCTCCGCGGTCGAGACGGTCTCGCTCCACAACCGTTGCAGCACGATGCCCTGGAACATCGCGACCATCGCCCGTGCCGCGCCGCGCGGCTGCACATTGCGATCGATCGCGCCGCTCTTCTGGCCGCGCCGCAGCAGGTCCACGATCATGGCGATCGGCTGGCGGATGCCGCTCGTCACCTGGTCGCGCACCACGTCGTCGCGCAGCGCCTCCGCCCAGAGCTGCAAGGCGACGCGGCGAGCGCGCAGGCCTTCCTCCTTCTGCAAATCGCCGAGAAAGCCGCGGGCGATCGCCCGCAGGCTCTGCAACACGTCGTCCGATTGGTCCTTCACCGCGAGCAGCGCGCTGTCGCGGCCATGGCGGCCTTCGCCGATCGCCTGGATCAGTTCCTCCTTGCCGGCAAAATGCCCGTAGATGCAGCCGGCGCTGAGCCCGGATTGCTTGATCACGTCCTGGATCGTGGTCTGGTGAAATCCCTGGCGCGCAAAGCAGATCTCCGCGGCCTGCAATATCTCCTCGCGGCGGATCGCAAGTGTTTCGGGCTTCACCTTCGGCATGGTCGGTCCTTGTGTTCGCCGCCAGGCGGGGGGGCCGGCTTGACGATCATCGCCCGTCATTATAAAGAACGAGTATTCGTTTTGTAAAGAAAGGATCAATCGGCATGATCGGTTTTGCAAAGCTGCTGTGGCATCCGGGCGCGGGCGAGATCGCCCATGTCGAGCTGCCGTCGATCGGCGCGCGCATCGCGTTCCTGCTCGCGTCGTTCGCGATCGTGCTGCTGTTCGAGGCTGCGTTTCCGCTGTTCGGCTACGCGCGCGGTGACCGGATGCGCAACATCGGCCGCAACGCTGCCATCACCGTGATCTTCCTCGGCGTCAACCTGGTGCTCAGCCCGCTGTCGCCATTGGCCCTGCAATGGACGCTCGATGCGAAATTCGGCCTATCGCACTGGCTCGGCCTGTCACCGCTGAACCAGCTGCTGCTCGGTCTCATCGGGCTCGACCTGTTCGCCTATTTCGCTCACGTCTCGATGCACAAGCTCAGCTGGATGTGGCGCTTTCACCGCATGCACCATGCCGATCGCTTCGTCGACGTCACCACCGCCTTCCGCGAGCATCCCGGCGAGACGCTGTGGCGGATCGGCTGGCACATCGCCCGGCGTGATCGTGTTCGGTACGCCGGCCTGGGTGCTGGTCAGCTATCTGACGCTGTCGGCGCTCAACGCCCAGTTCGAGCACGCCAACATCCGCCTGCCGGAGCGGCTCGACCGCTGGCTGCGGCTCGTCTTCGTGACGCCGAACATGCACAAGATGCATCATTCGCGTCACCAGCCGGAGACCGACAGCAATTATTCCAATTTGCTCTCGATCTGGGACCGGATCGGCGGCACCTACAACCGCGGCCCGCGGTTCGCGGAGCTGCGCTACGGCCTCGACGGTTTCGACGATGCCGAGAAGCAGTCGCTGCCCGGGCTGCTGAAGATGCCGTTCATGGCCAAGTGGGGACAGTCCGAAGCAGGGCCGGACAACAAGCAGCGCGCGTCGATCGATCGCTCGGCGCCGCCGCCCGTGCTGCCCTGGCCGTGATCACGCTCCAGTACTGCTGCGCCATAAGCCGAGGCGTACGCTTCCTGACCCGTCATCCTGAGGTGCGAGCTCTTGCGAGCCTCGAAGGGTGCACGGCCCCGCTGGTGGCCATCGACCCTTCGAGGGCCGCTGAAGAAGCGGCCACCTCAGGGTGACGGATGACGGGTTAAGGTGCCTTACGACGCGCTAGAACTAAGCCGCGTTGCGCAGGCCGGCGAGGAAGGTATCGACGCTGTGCGACAGCGCCGAGGCGTGATCGCCGAGCTCGCCGGAGGTCTCCAGCACATTGCCGGTGAGGGCGCGCGATTGGCCGGCGGCCTGGCTCGCGCCCGCGATATTGCTCGAGACTTCGCGGGTCCCGGAGGAGGCCTGCTGCACGCTGCGGGCGATCTCCCGCGTCGCCGAATCCTGCTGCTCGACGGCGGCCGCGATCGCGGTCGCGATGCCCGAGATCTCGCGAATGGTGCCGCTGATGTCGCCGATCGCGCTGACGCAATTGCCGGTGGCGGACTGGATCGCGCCGACCTGGCCGGCGATCTCGTCGGTCGCCTTCGCGGTCTGGCTCGCCAGTTCCTTCACCTCGGCGGCGACCACGGCGAAGCCACGGCCGGCCTCGCCGGCGCGGGCGGCCTCGATGGTGGCGTTGAGCGCCAGGAGATTGGTCTGGCTGGCGATCGCGCTGATCAGGCGCAGCACGTCGCCGATCTTCTCGGCCGACGCGGCAAGGCTCGTCACCATCTCGGTGGTTTCCGTCGCCTTGGCCACGGCATTGTCGGCGACGCGGCTCGAATGGGTGACCTGGCGGCCGATCTCGGTGATTGACGAGGCCAGCTCTTCCGTCGCGGCCGCGACCGCATTGACGCTGGCCGACGCCTCTTCGGATGCGGCGGCGGCCGCCGAGGTCCGTTCCGAGGTGCCGTTGACGCTGGTGGCGATCTCGCCCGCGACGCGCTGCATCGCGCTCGACGACTGCGCGACGGCCGCGACCATGCCCTTGACGTCGGCCTCGAACCGGTCGGCCATCTGGCGCTGCAAGGCCTGCTTGTCGGCCGCCGCCTTCACCTTGTCGGCCTCCTGCGCGTCGCGCAGCGAGGAGGTTTCGATCATGCTGCGGCGGAACACGTCGACCGCCCGCGCCATGGTGCCGAGTTCGTCGCGGCGCTCGCTGCCGGGGATCGTGACGCTGGTGTCGCCGCTCGACAGCCGGTTCATCACCGCGGTGATCGCGGCCAGCGGCCGCGACAGGCCGCGGCCGAGCAGGAACGCGAGCAGCACGGCAGCCGCCAGGATCGCGACCACGCCGAGGATCAGGTTGCGCTGCGCGCTCGCGGCCGCCGCCGCATAGTCGCTGGTATCCTTGATGATCTCGAGCACCGCGACCGGCTGGCCGGCATAGTTCTTGATCTGGCCGAGATAGAGCTCCACGGCGTGGCCGTCGAGCGTGGCGTCGCGCAGCACGACTGCGCCGTTCATCACGCTCTTGAGCTCGTCCGGGGTCGCGACCGCGGCGTCGCCGAAGGTGGACGACAGCCGCTTGAAGCTCTGGCCGTCGAACGAGTGCACGGCGAGGTCGATGCCGAAGCGCTTCTTGGCGCGGTCGACGAATTCCTTGCCGAAGGCGACGCCGATGTCGACATTGCCCAGCGTCTTGCCGTCATGCACGACCGGGGTCATGCCGAAGATCGAAAGCGCCTCGCGGCCGGGCTCGACGCCGACGATCGGCTTGCCGGCCTTGATCGATTCCACCACCGTGGTGCGCCGTGTGGAGGCGTCGTCGCCGAAGGTCTTCGGCACGTGGACCCGGTAGAAGCTGGTCGCCGGAGCCTGCCAGAACGAAATCAGCGGGATGCCCTGCGCCTTGATTGCGGCCCAGGGGGCGCCGAGCAGCTTGCCGAGGCCGTCGCGGTCGCCCTTGGCGATGGCGTCCTCGACCGGCGGCAGCGCGGCGATCACGGCGGAGACCGCGAGCGCGGTGCGACCTTCATAGTCGATCGCCGCGATCACGCTGTCATATTGCAGCTTGAGCTGCTGATCGAGCGCGAGCCGGGTCAGCGCCCGTTGCTGGCTGATGGAGAAGCCGCCGAGGATCGCGCAGGCGACTGCGACGGTTAGTGAAATCGCCAGAATCAGGCGGGCGGCAATCGATCGAAGCGTGAACATGGGACGAGCGGAACTCCAGGCATTAGCGCCGGCCGCACAATCCCAGAAAAAGCTTAACAACCGTATGTTGCGCTGCCAAAAAATCGTGCCGGGAGAATCGTTGCCAGCCTACTTCCGTACCTTGCGTCATGGGTGGGCGAGGTACGACCCGGCTGCCTGCCCAGCGATTGCCGTTTGGCCATGCCGCGGCTAATCTTTCGATTTCCCGGAATGTGCGCAAAGTTTTTCGAACGCATCAAGCCCGGGACGGCTAGGTTGTCGGCGCGCGGAAGATTTGCGCGAAAATCATTGTGATCGAGACGCAGACATTCCTGCGCTCACAGCATTCAGGTCGGCAAGTTTTGGCGTTTTTTTCAGGAGGCAATCTTGATTTCCTCGAAAAGATATTTGATGCGCGCATTGATCCTGCTGGCAATCGCGATTCCCGCCAGCGGCGATGCTCTCACGCAGGGTGTTGTTGGCTCACCCGTGGCGCAGGCTCATGATGAGCTTCCGGCCTGGGCCTTCCTGTGGGACCCGACCGTTCAGGTGCCCCTGCCCAGCGACACGCCCAACAAGCTTCCAGGTAGCGACGCCATGTTCAGTTGGAAACAGGCGCGCGACCTCTTCGTCGCGCCTGACTGGCATCCGGATGACCATCCCGCGATGCCTGACATCGTCGCGAACGGCCGCAGACCCGAGATTCGCGCGTGCGGATCATGCCATCGTGTCGAGGGAACCGGCGGACCCGAAAATGCAAGCCTCGCCGGTCTGCCGGTCGCATATTTTGTTCAGCAGATCGCCGACTTCAGAAGCGGAGCGAGAAAGATGTCGGGCTCTCAGAGGCCTTCGACGCAACTGATGCTGGCGTCGGTCAAGGGCATGACGGACGCCGACATTCGTTCCGCTGCGGAATACTTTGCCGCGCTGGGCCGCAAGCGGATCGTCAAGGTCGTGGAGACGGAGATGATTCCGAAAACAGGACCGTCGCGTCTGTTTTACGTCAAAAGCCCGGAGGGAGGACTCGAACCACTCGGCCAGCGCATCGTCGAGATGCCCGATGATGCCCACCAGTTCGAACTTCGCGACTCACGAGCGACATTCACGGCTTACGTCCCGGTCGGCAGCCTGGCCAAGGGAAAGGCGCTCGCAAAGACCGGCGGAGCCGGCGCGACCGTCGCCTGCAATCTCTGCCATGGACCGGACTTGAAGGGTGCTGACATCGTTCCGGCCATCGCGGGGAGATCGCCGACCTACATCGTGCGTCAGCTCTACGAATTCCAGCACGGCGGCCGATCGGGAGCCGCAAGCGCCCCGATGAAACAAGCTGTCGAAAAGCTTTCGCCGACGGACATGATCGCACTGGCCGCCTATGTGAGCTCACTCGATCCGTAACCGACGCCTTTGCAGTTCATGACTGCACGTGCTGGCCCATGATACCCAGGCCAAGCCGTCGCCTCGGTGCGACATTCCATTCGCTGGCGACCGCCCGTCAATGCGGCACCGATCATCCCGATACGGCTGACGAAGAGGTTGCATTCGTCGCACGAACGAGCCGGCCTCTTGATTTAAAGACCGATTGGTCTATATTTGCTCGATGAGCAACCGAACCCCCGCGCCATTGCCCCGCGGTCGCCCGCGGAGTTTCGATGAGGACGCCGCCGTCGAACGCGCGATGGGCGTGTTCTGGTCGCGCGGCTATCATGCCACGGCGCTGCCCGACCTTCTGCGTGCGACGAAGCTCTCGCGTGGCAGCCTCTACGCTGCCTTCGGCGACAAGCACTCGCTGTTCCTGCGCGCGCTCGATCGTTACATCGACGATGCCGTGACACGGTTGAATGTCGAGCTTGATCCTCGCAAGGACCCGGTGGACGGCCTGCGGGCCTACCTTGCCGGATATGTCGACCGCACGAGCGGCGCCCATGGCCGGCGCGGATGCCTGGTGATCGCCACGGCCATGGAGCTGGCCGGGCGTGACGCCGACGTCAATCGTCGCATCGCGGGCTTCTTCAGGGTCATGGAAGCGCGGGTGGCGGATGCGCTGTCCCGTGCGAAGGCCGCGGGCCAGTTGGCCGATGGTGTCGACCCTGCAAATGCGGCCCGCATTCTCGTCTGTTTCGTTGAGGGGCTGCGTGTCATCAGCAAGACGGCGTCCGCCGGAGACATCACGCACGCCGCCGCCGACGCTCTGCTCGATCGTTTCATCAGGTAGGCAAATCCGGGTCCCGTCCCCGCAATCGGCTCGCCGATATCTGGACCGATCGGTCGTTAAAGGAGAATGCAATGTCTGCGATCCAGATGGCCTGCGCGGTGGCCGTTCCCCTGATCTGGGGTTACCAGTTCGTGGTCATCAAATTGGGCGTTACGGAGTTCCCGCCGTTCTTCTTCCTGGCGCTGCGTTTCCTGGCCACCGCGCTCTTGCTGATTCCGTTCGTCAAAAAGCCCACGCGTCACCAGTTGCGTCCGATCGCGGCGATCTCGTTCTTTCTCGGTGGGCTGAATTTCGGGCTGTTCTATGTGGGTCTCGGGCTCGGCTCGGGAAGCATGACGGCTGTCGCATATCTGCTCTCCGCGCCCTTCACGGTGCTGTTGGCCTGGCCGCTGTTGGCGGAGCGGCCGTCGCTCACGACCCTCTCCGGGGTGCTGCTCGCATTCGCCGGCGTCCTTGTGTTGAGGGCGGAGCCCGGCCTGTCGGCAAACGGGTTGCCGCTGCTGCTGGTGGTCGGAGCGGCCTTCGCCTTCGCGGTCTCCAACGTCCTGACCAAACGCTACGGCCCATTTGATCCCTTGATGTTGATGGGCTGGTCGTCGCTGTTCACGGTGCCGCAGGTGATGCTGATGTCGCTGCTGCTTGAATATGGCCAACTGGCGAGCCTCGTTGCCGCGGATGAGCGGGGGTGGCTGGCGCTCGCCTACACGATTTTCATCGGGGGAATCGTCGGATTCGGTCTTTGGTTCTGGCTGATCGCGCGCTGCTCCATGGGCCGCGTCGCCCCCTTCGGTCTGCTGCTGCCGGTGTTCGCCCTGATGTCGAGCGCCTTGTTCCTTGGCGAGCCGATGACCCCGAAGTTGATGATCGGTGCGCTACTGGCGATCTCAGGTGTCGCCTTGACCCAGTTCAGGCCGAGCGCGCGAACGGTTTGAGTGCGAAGGCTGCGCTCGGGCCGCACATCATCCGGTCGCGTTCACGAGATGGTCCGATACCGTCGAGATGAACGCGCGAAGACGCTCGAGACGCCGCAGGTCCCGGTGGTATCCCATCCAAATGTCTCGCGCTGGCGGCGGCGTTGGCAGTTCTAGTCTGCGGATACCCGGGATCTGGTTGCCGACCACGCGGGGCAGGACGGCGATGCCGACGCCTTGCCTGCACATGCGCCCCTGGACGTTGCGGTTGTTCGATCGAAGGACCGGTCTCGCGTTGGGGAAACTTTCGATCAGCCACGCGATGTCAGGAAAATGGCCCGTGGATGTGTCATGGGTGATCAGCCGGAAACCGGCCCCATCGCCATAGTTGGGATCAGCCGCCTCCTCGGCGATGTAGACGCCGTATTCGAGCCTGAACAGCCGCCGCTGAATGACATCGGCAGTGTCGAACGGAACGATGCGAAAAGCGACGTCGGCCTCCCGTTGCGCAAGGTTGACTCGGCGCGTGCCGGTCAGGATCTCGACGTCGACATTGGGGTAGGCTTTCGAGAAGTCCGCCAGGATAGGAGGCAGGACATAGGCCCCGAACCAGTCCGCTGACGTGATGCGCAGACTGCCTTTGAGATTTTGCTCCTGCCCCGCAAGCCGGCGCTCCATGCCCAGCGCACCTTCCTCCATCTGCTCGGCCAGCGCGATGATCCCATGGCCCTCGTCGGTCAGAACAAGACCGTCCGCTGTGCGCTGGAAGAGGGTGTGACCGATTGCCTGCTCAAGTGCGCGAAGGCGCCTGCCGACGGTCGGATGGCTTGTCCGAAGAGAGCGCGCGGCGCCGCCGAGCGTGCCGGATCGCGCAATAGCAAGAAAGATTCGGACGTCACTCCATTCCATCTCGACACCCACACAAAACTGAACGCCGACAGTACATTTATGTCAGTTAAAGAACAAATCTAAGCACCTAGGTTCCTGCCATCGACCGGCACCCTACGCGTCCGATCCGGCGCACGGCTCTGACCCGGACAGCAGGAGATAGAACATGCAGATCGGCTTCATCGGTCTCGGCAGTATGGGCTCGGCAATGGCCCTGAACCTGGTGAAGGCAGGCCATGATGTTCGGGCCTGGAACCGGAGCAAGGTCGCCCAGGAAAGCGTTCCCGGGGTGACGCTGCTCGAGCTTGCGGCTGATGCATTCGAGGCTGACGCCGTCTTCACGATGCTGTCCGACGACTCGGCCATTCGGGAGGTGATCCTCGATGCCGGCTTGTTGGCAAGCGCGCAACCAGGGCTGACCCATGTCGTCACCTCGACGATCTCTGTCGCTTTTGCGCGGGAATTGGACCTCCTGCACGAAGCGGCGGGCCTCGGCTATGTGTCCGCACCGGTCCTCGGTCGACCGAACATAGCCGCGAGTGGCCAGCTCAACATCCTGGCGGCCGGGAAGGCTGATGCAATTGCCGCGATCGAGCCGCTGCTCGCCGCCCTCAGCAAAAAGGTCTGGAAGTTGGGGGAGAACCCCGCTCGGGCGAATACGGCAAAGCTCGCCTGCAACATGATGATCGCCATGGCTATCGAGGCGATGGCTGAGGGTGTCGCGCTGACCGAGAGTGTCGGCCTCGACCGTGCGGATTTCTTTCAACTCATCCTGGGCACCCTGTTCTCGGGCCGCGCCTATGAGAGCTACAGCGCGCAGATCACGGAACGATCGTTCGAGCCGGGTTTCAAAGCCAGGCTCGCTCTCAAGGACATGCGCTTGGCGACCGAGGCCAGCAACGAGATCGGACGCACGCTCCCAATGCTTGAAGCTGTCCGCGAGGGGCTCAGCAAAGCTGTCTCGGCGGGCCTCGGGGAGAAGGACTGGTCGATCATGGCCGATATGACGGTTCGCGGTAGCGACGGCGTGGCGTCGTCTGAAAACAGCTCGGAGAAGAGGCAATGAACTTGGCGCATCACAGGCTTGAGCGCGGGCCACGAGCTACGTTTGAACGTCAACATCTGACTGGAAGGCGATCATGATCGCAACTTTGAAGGGGTTTACCCAGCAGCTGGTGCCGGTGAATGGCATCAAGATCAACGCCGTCACGGGAGGCTCAGGGACGCCGATCCTTCTGCTTCACGGCTGGCCGGAAACATGGTGGGAATGGCACAAGGTGATGCCCCTGCTGGCCGAGCATTTCAGCGTGGTGGCCATCGATCTGCGCGGCGCGGGCTTTTCCGACTGTCCGCTCGACGGCTATGACAAGGCGACGATGGCGCGCGACGCGCATGAAGTGATGGTTGCCCTTGGGCATGAACGCTACGCCGTGTGCGGACATGACATCGGCGGAATGGTCGCCTTGCCGCAGGCCGCCATCTATCGGAAGGCTGTTACACACCTGGCCGTCCTCGACGTTCCGCTTCCCGGCTGGACCGGATGGGAGGCGACGACCGCAAGGCTCTGGCACTTCAGCTTCCATATGAACCGGGATCTGCCCGAGCGTCTGATTCATGGTCGTGAATATGACTATGTTTCGACCTTCATGGCGGAGCGGTTCTACGATCACAGCACCTTCAATCCGGCGGATATCGAAATCTACGCCAAGGCGATGGCGCTTCCTGGCCGCACGCGTGGCGGCATGGAATGGTACCGCGCCTTCGCCGCCGACCATGCGACTGCGCTCGAGTACAAGAAGCAACCGCTCGAGATACCCGTGCTCGGCCTGGGTGGGGACCAGCGGTTCGGTGCGGAGATGGTGCCGATGCTCAAGGAGTTCGCCACCAACGTGACGGGCGGCTCGATCGCGCGGTGCAGCCACTATGTCGCGGACGAGCGGCCGGATGAAGTCGCAGCCGCCCTGATCGAATTCCTCAAGGCCAATTGAAACTCGGCGCCGGCGCCGTCGTGGGCCGGGCAGATCACGAGGCTGCGGGCGAATTGCGCCCGCAGCGATCGCGATGGATCGAAAAAATAGCAAAGGAGACTGTCATGACCGCACCCGTCATTCGCGGCGTCAATCATATCGGCATCACGGTGCCCGACATCGAAGCAGCAAAATCGTTCCTGGTGGAAGCTTTCGGCGGCCAGGTGATCTACCAGTCCTTCGGACCGCAGGATCCGCCGCGGCAGGGAGCCGAATTCGAGCGGGCCGTCGGCGCTTTTCCCGGCACGGTCGTGCGCGCGCAGGCGATGGTCAAGATCGGAACCGGACCCGATATCGAGCTCTTCGAGATGCACGGTCCCGAGCAAGCCAAGCCGATCCGGGCGAGCGACTTCGGTATCACGCACTTCGCTCTCTACACCGACGACATCGACGCATCGGTCGAGCGCTTCGAGAAGGCGGGAGGCACATCCCTCACCGCGCCGCGCGCTATTCCGTATGCAACCGAGATAGGTCCTGGAAACAAGGTCTGCTACTGCCGCATGCCGTGGGGCACGACGATGGAATTCATCACCACGCCGGACCGCATGGGCTATCATGACCAGACGGATCTGCGCAGGTGGCAGGACGAGGGCTGAGCAGGGCGCGAACAGAGACCCGCATCGATTAAGTCGCGGCGATGCTGACGCTGCGGAAGGTTCGACGAGCGCGCAGCCGCGACGGCCGTCGTGACGGATCGACCGCGCCGGCGCTTCTGGACCCATAGCGGAACTGATCTAGGCTTGCGCCGGCGAACGAAGCCGTGACCCGCACCCGTGCAGAGGCGCTATTGTCTGAGCGTCTAGTTATGGTAGCATTGAGAGGGAGCGACTACCAAAGAGGCACGATGAAAACCGTGCGCACATCCATCCTGTTTGTGCTGGCGGCGTGGCTAGTCATATTCTTTTTTGGGGCGCTACCGTACGCGGGTAGCCAGACGCTAAAAGTCGAAAGTCGTGCCCACGTAATGGGATTTTTCTCAAACTACCGCGAGGTTTCCGGCACAAAGGGTTCTAGATACGTTGTTGTTACGCTCGACTTCGATCGACCAAGCCCTCAAGGCCTGGTTCACTGCAAGGTTGACCCCTATACACTGGGCTTAGTTGACACTGAGGCGTCAAAACTTTCGAGCGCCCAATTCGCTGTACAGGAGGGCACATGCGCGGCGGCGATACAATTGCCGCTTACTAGCCCGCATGACCTTTGGGGCTGGATACGGCTTCTTCTTCTCGGCTCCATGTACGCAGCGATCATCGGATTTGTCTTTGGCTTCGCTGTGCTGCACGACTACGTTTGGAAACGCGGCAATCCCCACCAGACCGTGACCTGAGCGTGTGCATGAACATGCCGCATGGCCCGTAGCCGAAGGTCCACTCGTTCGCCTGCACGTCAGTTCGTTTGTTCCGAGCGGAAAACTCCGCTCGGTTAGACCGCTATAGACGGCTTTTGACCCCAAGCCGACATGCCGTGGTCACCCGGCGATGTCCGGTTCGGAGGCAGAGCCGACACGCCGGATGTATGAACACTCGCCCTGGTCTAATCCGACGTCACCGCGCCTTAGCGCGTCGTCGGCGGCGCTGCGAGATTGCCCGCCAGGATCGCCTTGCCGGCGTCCTCATACTGGGTGTCGCGGGCCTGGATCTGCTGCGCGATCGCGTGCATGTCGCGAAACCGCCGCTCGAACGGGTTCTTGGCGAACACCGCTGTCGCGCCCGACATGTGATAGGCGATGTCGACCACGGACGCCGACTGATGGATGGTCCAGGTCGAGGCGATGCGGATCGCGATCCGGTGCGCCTCGGTGATCGCGTCGCCGCGGGCGAGGTCGCTCCAGACCTCGCGGGCGGTCGCATAGAGATAGGCGCGCGCGGCGCGCAGGCTCGCCTCGGTGCGGCCGATCTGGCCCTGCACGGCGTTGTTGTCGCGCATCGCCTTCAGGCCCTGCGGGGTCTTAGCCCGGGCAAGCTCGGTCGCCGCCTCCAGCATGGCGCGGGCCACGCCGAGCGCGGTGGCGGCAAAGCCCATGCTGAACACCATGTTGGTGGAGAGCTTGTAGAGCGGCCCAGGCTCGCGGCATGCGGCCGGGTCGTCGCGCAGCGCGGCGAATTTCTCCGGAATGAAGAGGTTGTCGACCGAATAGGAATCGGTGCCGGTGCCCTTCAGGCCGATCACGTCCCAGACGTCGTACATTGTCGCAGATGACATCGGGAACAGGATGGTGCGGATCTCCGGCGAGCCGTCGGCCTTCTTGCGCGGCGAGCCATCAGCCTCGACGACACGGACATGGGCGCCGAGCCAGCTCGCCTGCCGCGAGCCCGAGGCGAAATCCCAGCGCGCATTGGCGCGGTAGCCGCCGGGCTCGGCGCGGACCTCATGGGCGATCGCGCCCCAGGCCAGGATGCCGGGCGCGGTGTTGAAGATCTCGTCGGCCGCGTCGGGTTCGAGATAGGCCGCGGTCATGGCGCAGACGCTGCACTGGCCGAGGCACCAGGCGGTCGAGGCGTCGGCCTTGGCGATCTCCTCCTGCATCTGCATGAACGAGTCCAGCGTCGCCTCGGCGCCGCCGAACCGCTTCGGCAGCAGCGCGCGATACAGCCCGTTCTCGATCAGTGCTGATGTGACAGCCGGCGTCAGCCGCCGCGTCCGTTCGATCTCGTCGGCTTCGGCAATGATCAGCGGCGCCAGCGCGCGTGCCCGCTCGACAAGGTCTACTCCCTGCGGCTTGTTCATGCGTGTCCTCGGCCCGTTCTGACATTCTTGTTGGGGGCGCGCGTGATGGTGGCTCATCCCAAAGGGGAGGGCAAGGCGGGATAGGCCCGACGCAGATCAGCTATCCGTCACCGATGCGCGCCGGGATGGCAAATGCGCCCGCGCTCAGGCGGCGGCGTGGAAGTCTGATGAGACGAGGTCGAGCTGGAGCGGCGTCAAAACTTCACCTCTCCCTTGGGAGAGGGCGATTGCGCAGCAAATCGGGTGAGGGGTTGCGGTCCATCGAGAGAGCAAGAGCTGCTTCAAGCAAAACTCATCGCGCCTCAGCCGCACTGCCAGGCCCGCCCGATCGGCGTCCAGGTCCAGCACGGGCCAAAACTGCCGCCATTGTAGCGGCCGCGGTAGAAGCCGGGGCGGCCGAAATAGTGCCAGTCGCCGCCATACCAATATTCCGGCGAATAGTCCGGGTAGCCACGGGCGGCGCCGCGCGGGCCGAACACCGGAATGGTTTCGTTGCGCGGCTGCCGGTAGCCGGGCAGGAAGCCATAGCCATGCCAGCGGGTGCTGCTGTGCCGCTTCTTCGAGGAGGCGGCTGCGCTCAGGTCAGGCTGCAGCAGTGCGAGGATGACGATCGAGAAGGTGAGAATGCGCAACATGCGCGGAGCTTAGTCGGGCCGCCCGGCGATGGCGATTCAAATCATGGTGCGTTTTGTTGCTGCGACAAGAATGAGCAACAGGTGCGGCAGCGCGTCGCGCTAGCCACCTCTCCGGCTCCTTTGCATGGGGTTGTTTTCGCGATTTTTGGTTGGGGCGGAACTAGCGTGGTTGCTGTCAGGCCGGCGACGGTCCGCGGACGCGCCTCAGCTATCCACCTTCAGCGCGGCAATGAAAGCTTCCTGCGGGATGTCGACCTTGCCGAACTGCCGCATCTTCTTCTTGCCTTCCTTCTGCTTCTCCAGAAGCTTGCGTTTGCGCGTGATGTCGCCGCCGTAGCATTTCGCGGTGACGTCCTTGCGCAGCGCGCGGACGGTTTCGCGCGCGATCACCTTGCCGCCGATCGCCGCCTGGATTGGGATCTGGAACATGTGCGGCGGGATCAGCTCCTTCATCTTCTCGACCATGGCGCGGCCGCGGCCTTCGGCGCGGGTCCGGTGCACCAGCATCGACAGCGCATCGACCGGCTCGGCATTGACCAGGATCTGCATCTTGACCAGATCGGCCGGCTTGTAGTCGGTCAGGTGATAGTCGAACGAGGCATAGCCCTTGGACACCGACTTCAGGCGGTCGTAGAAATCGAACACCACCTCGTTGAGCGGCAAATCGTATTTCACCATCGCGCGGGAGCCGACGTAAGTCAGCTCCTTCTGCGAGCCGCGGCGGTCCTGGCACAGCTTCAGGACGCTGCCGAGATATTCGTCGGGGGTGAGGATCGTCGCCTCGATCCACGGCTCCTCGATCTCGGCGATCTTGACCACGTCCGGCATGTCGACCGGGTTGTGGATCTCGAGCTCGGTGCCGTCGGTCAGCTTCATCTTGTAGATCACGCTCGGCGCCGTCGCGATCAGGTTGAGGTCGAACTCGCGCGACAGCCGCTCCTGGATGATCTCCAGATGCAATAGCCCGAGGAAGCCGCAGCGGAAGCCGAAGCCGAGCGCAGCGGAGGTCTCCATCTCGTAGGAGAAGCTGGCGTCGTTCAGCCTGAGCTTGCCCATCGCGGCGCGCAGCGTCTCGAAGTCGTTGGCGTCGACCGGGAACAGGCCGCAGAACACCACCGGGATCGCCGGCTTGAAGCCGGGCAGCATCTCGCTGATCGGCTTCCTGTCGTCGGTGATGGTGTCGCCCACTCTCGTGTCCGCGACTTCCTTGATCGCCGCGGTGATGAAGCCGATCTCGCCGGGACCGAGCTCCTCGACCTGCTCCATCTTCGGGGTGAAGAAGCCGACACGCTCGATGTCGTAGGCGGCACCCGTGCCCATCATGCGGATGCGGCTGCCCTTCTTCATCACGCCGTCGACGACGCGGATCAGCACCACGACGCCGAGATAGACGTCGTACCAGCTGTCGACCAGCAGCGCCTTCAAGGTCGCGTCGCGGTCGCCCTTCGGCGGCGGCAGGCGGGTGACGATCGCCTCCAGCACGTCGGGTACGCCGACGCCGGTCTTGGCCGAGATCATCACCGCGTCGGAGGCGTCGATGCCGATCACGTCCTCGATCTGCTGCTTCACCTTCTCGGGCTCGGCCGCGGGCAGGTCGACCTTGTTGAGGACCGGCACGATCTCGTGATTGTTGTCGAGCGCCTGGTAGACATTGGCGAGCGTCTGCGCCTCGACGCCCTGGCTGGCGTCGACCACCAGCAGGGAACCCTCGCAGGCCGCCAGCGACCGCGACACCTCGTAGGCGAAGTCGACGTGGCCGGGCGTGTCCATCAGATTGAAGATGTAATCCTTGCCGTCCTTGGCGCGGTAGTTCAGCCGGACGGTCTGCGCCTTGATGGTGATGCCGCGCTCGCGCTCGATATCCATCGAATCGAGCACCTGCTCCTTGCCCGCCATTTCGCGATCCGACAGGCCGCCCGTCATCTGGATCAGGCGGTCGGCCAGGGTCGACTTGCCATGGTCGATATGGGCGACGATGGAGAAGTTGCGGATGTTGGAAATCGGGGCAGTTGTCATGGGGCGCGGGATAGCATCCGCACCCCCGCGCGGGCAACCATATTGCGGTATTTTGCAGGGGTGTGACGGCGAATCACGGGGGTGTTTCCGGCAGGGTTGCAGTGATCGATTTCCGGGCATGTTTCTGCTAGGTCTGGCGGCCCGAAAATCGTGGATTTGACGATGCGCTGGACCCTTCTCGCCGCCGGATTGCTGACCATGCTGTTCGCGGCGCCCGCGGCTGCCGACAAGCGCGTGGCGCTGGTCGTCGGCAATTCGACCTATCAGAACGTGTCGCGGCTGCAGAATCCGAAGAACGACGCGCAGCTGGTGGCCGAGACGTTGCAGCGGCTCGGCTTTGCGCTGGTCGGCGGGCAGGCCCAGGTCGATCTCGACAAGGCCGGCTTCGATGGCGCGATCCAGCGCTTCGGCAGCCAGCTGATGGGCGCCGATGTCGCGCTGTTCTACTACGCCGGCCACGGCATCCAGGTGCGCGGCACGAACTATCTGGTGCCGGTCTCGGCGAACCCCACGCGCGAGGCCGATGTCGATTTCCAGATGGTCGATGTCGGGTTGGTGCTGCGGCAGATGGAAGGCGCGGGCACCCGGCTCAACATCGTCATCCTGGATGCCTGCCGGAATAATCCATTCGGCGGCCGCGGCCTGCGCGCCGCTGACGGCGGCCTCGCCCAGATCCGCGCGCCGGAGGGCACGCTGTTGTCCTATGCGACCCAGCCCGGCAACGTCGCGCTCGATGGCGATGACGGCCATAGTCCCTACACGCGCGCGCTGGTCGACACCATGCAGAAGCCGGGGCTCGACGTGTTGCAGGCGTTCAACCAGGTCGGCCTCGTCGTCAAGCGCGCCACCGGCAGCACGCAGCAGCCCTGGGTGTCGACCTCGCCGATCGATGGCTCGTTCTATTTTGCCGGCAACGCGCCCGCGCAGGTTGCGACCGCCGATCCGCCGGCGACGGTGATTCCGCCGCAGCAGAGCCTGCCGCCGCCGAGCACGCCTCCGACCGCGCCGCCGGTGGCGCGCACTCAATCGGACTTCATTATTCCGGATTCCGACAGCCGCCTGCTGTCGGAGTCCGATCTCAGGTCGCTCAGCAAGGACGACCTGCGGATTGCCCGCAATGAAATCTACGCGCGGCGCGGACGCTACTTCAACGCGCCGGACCTGACCGCGCGGTTCAGCAGGTTCGCCTGGTACGTGCCCCGCTCATGGGATCCGCCGCTCAACGCGGTCGAGATCGCCAATGTCGCGCTGATCGATCGCTTCGAATCCGGCGGCGCAGCGCCGAGCGGCTTCATCTTCCCGGATTCCGACCGGCGGCTCTTGACGCCGGCCGATCTGCGGTCGCTGTCGCGGGACGAATTGCGGATCGCGCGCAACGAGATCTTCGCGCGCCGCGGACGCTATTTCGATTCCGCCGATCTCAAGGCGTATTTCTCGCGCTTCGCGTGGTATGCGCCGAACAGCTGGAATCCGCGATTGAACGCGATCGAGGAGGCCAATGTCGCGCTGATCGATCAGGCCGGGAAGCGCTGAATGGCCGCGCGCGGGATCGCCTGCATTATTGCTCTGCTGGCGCTGCTGCCGCAGCTCGCGCACGCCGAGAGTAGCAGCGAACTGCTCGACCGCCTGGTGCGCGCCTATCCCGATGCGCTGTCCGGTCACGACGACACCACGATCACCTGGCGCGACGGCACGGTGATGCCGGTCGATGACGGCGTCTCCGACAAGTCGTTCGATCAACTCTTGCGCAATGCGTCGATCCTTGACCAGATGCGGCAGCCCTATCCGTCGGGGCCGTCAGCGCCGCCGGCTGTGAATGTCGATCCCGGCCGCTTCCGCAACGAGGCCTTTTTCAGGAAGATGTATGGCGACTGCAACACGGGTGAGGTCCGGCGGAACCTGGTGACGATCAGCTGGCTGCCGAAATCCTGGGGCAAGCCGGTCCAGGTCACGCGGGTCAACGGCATTGCCGAGCGGCTCAAGCAGGTCTCCGCCGAGATCGAGGCGCTCGATCCGGCCCTGCGCGCCGCGGCGTTTCCGATCGCGGGTGTGCTGTCTTGTCGCGCCGTCGCCGATACCGGCCGGATGAGCATGCATGGCTATGCGGCCGCGATCGACCTCAACCTGAAAGTCTCCGATTACTGGCTGTGGGCGGGCAAGGGGCGAGGCAAGGGAGAAAGCAAGAGCAAAACCATCCCCTACAAGAACCGGATGCCGCGGGAGATCGTCGACATCTTCGAGCGCCACGGCTTCATCTGGGGCGGCAAGTGGTATCACTACGATACCATGCACTTCGAGTACCGGCCGGAGCTTCTCGAAAAGTGAAGAGGCCGGCTGGAGCATGATCCGGAAAAATGTGCGGCGGCTTTCCGAAAGATCATGCTCAAAGCAAAGAGGTAGAGCGGGTCGAAGAAAAGTCATCCCGCTCTGGACGCATTCTCACGCCAAGCTGATTTCACTGGCCACAAAAACGCGCTAAAGGGCGCTGAAGTGCTGGTGAGCATTCACTCATCGCGCGTCCGCTTCCACTCGGTATGATCCCTCCGGAAAGCCACCTTCGACTTTTTCCGGGTCATGCCTCAGGCACAGGCCATGTCGACCGTTTCCACGCTTCCTGCCGCAAGGCGCTCCACCCGCAGGCTGACGATCCGGCGGATCGCCGCCTGGATTGCTTCGCGCGCCATCGATCCCAAGACCGGCCTGTGGTTCGTGATCGGCTTCGCACTGGTTCACGCGGTGCTGTGGACGCTGATCCTGGTCAAGCTCAAGGCCGCGCAGGACGTCCATATGGATGTCGCGGAGGCCTATGCCTGGGGCCAGCGCTTCCTGCTCGGCTATGGCAAGCATCCGCCGCTGTCGGGCTGGATCGCAGGGGTCTGGTTCAGGATATTCCCGGTCACCAACTGGTCGACCTATGCGCTTGCGATGGCGACCGTCAGCTTCGCGCTGGTGGTGTGCTGGCTGATCGCGCTGCGCGTGATCGATCGCCGCCGCGCGTTCTTCATGGTGGTGATGCTCGCGCTCTACCCGATCTTCAATTTCAAGGGCTTCAAATACAACGCCGACCTCGCGCAGCTGGTGCCGCTGCCGCTCTTGGTGCTGGCCTATCTGAACGCGTTCGAGAAGCGCAGCTTCAAGTCGGGTCTCTGGCTCGGCTTCGCCGGCATGCTGGCGCTGATGACCAAGTATTGGGTGGTGACGATGATCGGCGCCATCGGGCTCGCCGCGCTGATCCATCCGCAGCGCAGTCAATTCCTGCGCTCGCCGGCGCCGTGGGTTGCGATCGGCACTATGCTCGTGGCGATGATTCCGCATCTGGTCTGGTTGGAGGAGGTGAATTTCGTCCCGTTCACCTATGCCGGCGATGTCTACGCGCTGTCGAGCCGCGCGCTCAACGTCCAGCTCGTGATCGGCTATGTCATGCACAATCTCGGGCTGCTTGCGATTCCAACCGCGCTCGGCCTCGTCGCACTGCTGTTGGGGGCGGTGCCGTGGCGGCCGTCGGACGTGCTGGCGCGGATCTGGTCGCGCGGGCCTAATCCCGCCGTCAACCTTCCGCAGGCGCTCAACGTCTGGATCATCCAGGCGATCGTCGCGATCGGGCCGCCGCTCGGCGCGCTGGCATTCACCGTTTACATCAAGACCGATTGGGGCATCCCGCTGTTCTTCCTGGTGCCGCTTGCGCTGGTTGCGATCCCCTCGCTCAGAATCCCGCGCATGGCGCTGTTCTCGATCGTTGCGGTCTGGTTCGTGGCCACGATGGTCACGCTGATCGCCGCGCCCAGCATCGCGACGCAGGAGATCGCGTCCAATCATGCCAGCGGCTCGACCTACGCCGCGCGCTCCGAGCTCGCGCGCGAGCTGACCGAGACCTGGCAGGCCAAATTCCATTCGCGCTGGGCGGTGGTGGTCGCGCGGTCCGACATCGGCGAGCCGATGACGTTCTACAGCCCGGATCATCCGGCCTCGCTGGTGCCAGGCGAGGCATGGACTTCGGGGCTGACGTCGCTCGACGAGGCCAAGCGTCTCGGCTTCATCGGCATCTGCGACACCACCGATCCGGTGTTCCTCAAGCCCTGCGAGGCGTGGATGGCCGAGCATGCCAAGGATGCCGAGCCGCTGGTGATGACCACCATGCGCTTCTTCAACGGCCATCCCGGTCCGTCGACGGCGTGGAAGGTCTACCTGGTGCCGCCGGCGAAGTAGTCGTTGCCGGACATCAGTGCCGATTCCGTCGTCCTGAGGGACTGTGACGCTTTCGTCGCCGTCATTGCGAGCGAAGCGAGGCAATCCATTTCTCCACTTGCGGCGCGATGGATTGCTTCGCTTCGCTCGCAATGACGCGGATAGGGTTGTACGCACCGTCATCCTGAGGTGCGAGCGGAGCGAGCCTCGAAGGATGAATCGGCCACCGCCGAGGCCGTGCATCCTTCGAGACGCGCTTCGCGCTCCTCAGGATGACGGTGATAGGCTTTCGCTCAGCGTAGCGGCGCTTACGTGCCTTCCTCGTTGAACTTGCTGGCGACGAGCTCGGCGATGGCATCCAGCGCCTGCTGCGCTTCGTCGCCTTTCGCGGAGACCACGACCGTGGTGCCGGGTCCGGCGGCGAGCATCATCAGGCCCATGATCGAGGTGCCGCCGACGGTCTCGCCGCCGCGCGTCACCCAGATCTCGGCGTTGAAGCGCTCGACCAGCTGGACGAATTTCGCCGAGGCCCGCGCATGCAGGCCGCGCTTGTTGACGATCAGGAGTTCGCGCGAGATGGCGCCCGCTGGCACGCCCGGGCCGACATGGTTTGCGCCCGCGGCCTCGTCGCTCATTTGCCTGCGAGAACGCGGCTGGCGATGGTGACGTATTTGCGGCCGGCTTCCTGCGCCATCGCGATCGCGTCGGGCAGCGAACGCTCCTCGCGAACCTTGGCAAGCTTGACCAGCATGGGAAGATTAATGCCCGCGAGCACTTCCACCTTCGGGCGGCTCATGCAGGAGATCGCAAGGTTCGACGGCGTGCCGCCGAACATGTCGGTGAGGATCGCAACGCCGTCGCCGCTATCGACGCGGTTCACCGCTTCGATGATGTCGCTTCGACAGAGATCGGAATCGTCTTCGGCCCCGATCGTAATCGCTTCAATTTGTTTCTGCGGACCCATGACGTGTTCGAGCGCCGCTCTGAACTCGTCGGCAAGGCGCCCATGGGTCACCAGCACTAGACCAATCATCGGAAACTCCTCGCGGGCGCCCTTTGGTGCACCGCACGAACGCGCCACTTTGACCATCCAGAGGCCCTGCGCAAGAGGGCATCTTGGCTAGTCTCCCGGTTCCTGGCGGTAGAGAGGGGAGGCTGCGCCGGCAAAATCCGACGCGATAGTGGATGTGATATGGTTACCAATTCCCTTCCCACAATTGGCCGCAAGATTACGGGACCATGAACTTTCAGGTTGTCGTCAGCGCAGCGACAACCAGCGGCAGGGGTTGGAAGCCTGCGGCTACAGGAATTCGGGGTAATATAATGCCATTAAAGCATGCCGTGAGCGCTTCGGGCGGCGGCAGCCGCTCGGCATCGTCGGCGGCCAGGTCGACGACCAGGCCGACCACGGCCTCGCCGGCGAACGGACAATGGCGGATTCCGAGGCCTCGGACCTCGATCAGACCGGCCAATTGCTGGGCCGGACGAACCCACAATTGTTCGCCGGCTGTGTCGAGATGGACACGGTCATCCCCCACCAAAATGGCCGGCGGGAGCGCTCCGGTGCGACCGGCGAGAATCAGATCGAAGGCCAGCCGCGACTTGCCGGCGCCCGACGGGCCGCGGATCAGCACCGCACGCTCGCCGACCAGAACGGCGGAGGCGTGCACGCTGGAATTGTCGCTCATAGTGTCGGCAGCCTGACCACGAAACGTGCGCCGGCCACGGTGGGATTGCCGTCCTCGTCCGCGGGACCCGGACGGTTCTCGGCCCAGATCCGCCCGCCATGGGCTTCGATGATCTGCTTGGAGATCGAAAGCCCGAGGCCGGAGTTCTGGCCAAAGCCTTGATGCGGCCGGTCGGTGTAGAAGCGCTCGAAGATCCGCTCCAGCGCGTCCTCGCCGATGCCGGGACCGTCGTCGTCGACCACGATCTCGACCTCGCCGCGGGTGCGGCGGCAGACGATGCGCACCTTGTCGCCCGGCTTGGAGAACGATTGCGCGTTCGACAGCAGGTTCGAGATCACCTGGCCGAGCCGGGAATCGTGCCCGGGCACCGAGAGCGTGTCGGTCGGCCCGCGGCCCTCGAAGCGCACCTCGACGGCGACGTCGTGGCCGAGCCGCGTCTCGTTGGCGACGCCGGTCAGCGTGGTCAGCAGCCGCCGCAGGTCGACCGCCGCCATGTCCTGGCGCTGCAATTCGGCATCGAGCCGGCTCGCGTCCGAGATGTCGGAGATCAGGCGGTCGAGCCGCTTGACGTCATGCTCGATCACGGCGAGCAGCCGCGCGCGGCTGTTCTCGTTGCGCGCCAGCGGCAGCGTTTCGACCGCAGATCGCAGCGAGGTCAGCGGGTTCTTCAGCTCGTGGGCGACATCGGCGGCGAACATCTCGATCGCCTCGATGCGGCTGTAGAGCGCGTTGGTCATGTCGCGCAGCGCGCCGGAGAGATGGCCGATCTCGTCGCGGCGGCCGGTGAAGTCGGGAATCTCGACGCGGGTCTGGATGCGGTGACGGACCCGCTCGGCGCTTTCGGCGAGCCGTCGCACCGGGCCTGCGATCGTGCTCGCCAGCAGCAGCGACAGCATGATCATGACCGCGGAGGCGACCCCGCCGATCTTGAGGATGGCGAGGCGCTCCGACATCACCAGCTGGTCGATGTCGTCGCCCTGCGTGGTCAGCATCAACGCGCCGCGGACGGCGCGGAAATGCTGCACCGGTACGGCGACCGACACGATGATCGCGCCGCGATCGGTGACGCGCACGGCGCTGCTGTTCATGCCCTCGAGCGATTGCGCGACTTCGGAATAGCCCTTGCCGCCCTCGGGGCCGAGCTCGCGATAGATCGGCAGGTCGCCGCGGTTGAGCCAGGTCTTGATGGTGGCCTTGGTCTTCTCGTAGAACGACGGCTTTTCCGACGGCGGCGGCAGCTCCATGCGCAGCACGTCGCCGCGCGCGAACAGGTTGCGGCTGTCGAGGATCAGCCCGCCATCGCGATCGAAGATGCGGGCCCGCGTCTTGGTCGGCGCGATCAGGCGGCGCAGCACCGGCGCGACCCGCTCGGGATTGATCGGGAAGTCGGCCGATTCATCCGGCTGGCCATAACTCTCGCCGGGCTTGAGATCGAGCAGCCGGTCGGGATCGATGGTGACGGTGTTGCCTTCGACGGTCGCGGACGCCGCGATCGCCTCCGAGATGATCTCGGCATAGACCAGAAGGCTCTGGGTCCGCGCCTCGATCAGGCCGGCGCGGAATTGCGAGAGATAGAGGATGCTTGCGACCAGCGCGACGAGGCCGGCGAGGTTGAGCGAGACGATGCGGCGCGTCAGGCTCGAGAACGACAGCGCGAAGAAGAACTGACCGGCGCGGCGCAGCCAGCCGAGCGGCCGGCGCCAGCCCTTGTCCCGCGCCAGATCGTCGGCCACGACCTCTTGATCGAGGAGCTGTGAGGCGTCCTCGGTGGTCTGGCCTTGCTCGAGCTGCGTTCGATCAAGCACTGGCAAAGCTGCCGGTTGGTATGGGTGGCGTCCCGCGAAGCAGATGTTTGCCCGAGCTTACCCCAGCCGTGCGGAGCCTGTCAGTTAACAAGCTTCCCGGGAGGTGCAGATCAGGCTTCCTTGAAGCGATAACCGACGCCATACAGCGTCTCGATCATCTCGAAGTCGTCGTCGACCACCTTGAACTTCTTGCGCAGCCGCTTGATGTGGCTGTCGATGGTGCGGTCGTCGACATAGACCTGGTCGTCATAGGCCGCGTCCATCAGCGCGTTGCGGCTCTTCACCACGCCGGGGCGGGTGGCGAGCGCCTGCAGGATCAGGAATTCGGTCACGGTGAGCGTCACCGGCTCGTTCTTCCAGGTGCAGGTGTGGCGCTCCGGATCCATCCGCAGCAGGCCGCGGTCGAGCGCGCGGGCGTCCGGCTCCTTCGGCGCGGCGGTCGGATCCTTCGGCTGGCCGCGACGGAGCACGGCCTTGACGCGTTCGACCAGCAGGCGCTGCGAGAACGGCTTGCGGATGAAATCGTCCGCGCCCATTTTCAGGCCGAACAATTCGTCGATCTCCTCATCCTTCGAGGTGAGGAAGATCACCGGCAGGTCGGACTTCTGGCGCAGCCGGCGCAGCGTTTCCATGCCGTCCATGCGCGGCATCTTGATATCGAGGATCGCAAGATCGGGCGGCGACGTGCGAAATCCATCCAGCGCCGACGCACCGTCCGTGTAGGTCATGATGCGGTAGCCTTCGGCTTCAAGCGCGATCGAGACCGAAGTGAGAATGTTGCGGTCGTCGTCGACCAAGGCGATTGTGGGCATGAGCTGCTTTCACAATGAGAGTGGCTTAAACGGCGGGCACTCGGGCAACGCGCCGTGGAAATGGGCTTCGAACGCGGTCAACGAGCAATGCAAGCTGGGCTGAAGTGTGACCGAGTTCCGCAAAAATACGCTTCTGCGACCCATGCGATGGACCCCATATACCACCCTGAGATTATGAAAACAGGCCCTTTTTTCATGCGGAACCGGCCTGTTTTGCCCCCAAAATGACCCGATAGGCCCATGCAACCGACCGTCGACTTCGATCCTGCCCACCTTGCCCGCTCGCTGCTGCGCCGCAGCCGCCAGGGCGCGCTCGCCACGTTGATGGCGGGATCCGGTGATCCCTATTGCTCGCTGGTCAATCTGGCGAGCCATCCCGACGGCTCGCCGATCCTGCTGATCTCCCGGCTGGCGCTGCACACCAGGAATATCCTGACCGACAGCCGGGTGTCGCTGATGCTGGACGAGCGCGCCGAGGGTGATCCGCTGGAGGAGGCCCGGATCATGCTGGCGGGGCGGGCAGAGGAGGTCGCCGACGCCGAGCGCGAGCTCGTGCAACGGCGCTATCTCGGCGCCCAGCCATCGGCGGAAGCCTTTGTGGAATTTAAGGATTTCTCGTTTTTCGTGATTCGGCCGAGCGGCGCCCATCTGGTCGCCGGGTTCGGCCGCATCGTCGACCTCAAGCCCACGCAATTCCTGACCGATCTCGCCGGGGCCGACGCGCTGCTGGAGGCCGAGGCGGGCGCGGTGGCGCATATGAATGAGGATCACCGCGAGGCCATGAACCTCTACGCCACCCGGTTGCTCGGCGCTGACCGTGCCGACTGGCTCTGCACCGGCTGCGATCCCGACGGCATGGACATGCAGGCCGGCCGCGCCACGCTGCGGCTCGATTTCCCCGAGCGCGTCAGCAACGGCACCGAGCTGCGCAAAATGCTGGTGCGGCTCGCCGGCGAGGCGCGCGCCAAGACATAGACCCAGGACTTAAACCTCGGGGATCGCGAGGCCCGTGCCCGACGAGGCATGGTGTCGCATGGCCGCGGCGGCATGTGCGTTTGTCGAAGCGTGTCATCCGATCACGCGGCGATCGGCATTGCGGGCGTCTGATAGCGCGATCATGTCGTGCCGGCGCGTCGATGATGCACGAGCAAGACGTGTTGGTTGCGTTACCATCGATCGTGATGGTTCAGCGATCGTCGATCGCCGAACCTCGCGGAACATTCGACGTTGCCGCGCATTGAAGTGACCCAGCCTCGATGGGTATTGAGCCCGATCAAATCTGCTGGTCCGCAGCTCAACGCTGACGATGGTGCTCGCCGCGTGCAACGCGATCGTGGACGACATGCCGGCGCTTCGCAATGCTGCATCAACTCGCGGCCGCCTTTCTCGATGACACATCCTCAGCGCGAAATGCATACCCGGCATTCTCGCTGCCTTTTGCTTGGCACGATGCGGGGCATACGATGATCGCTGGCACCCTTTGTGCATCGCAATGCCTTGTTCGCAGCGGGAAAGACGGCGAAACGCCGCCCGAGCGCTGCGAAAAGAACGAGAAAACGAAAGCAAAGCGAAAGCGTTTCGCGCTGCGGTATTCGAGCCAGATGATGCGTCCGCCTTGGAATAAACCAAAAGCCGTTCGACTGGCTTGGCAAGCCCGGCGATCCCCACTATTAGGTCGCCGGACCGGGGCCGAGAGGCTATATTCTGATGAAGGTCACCGCGGCGGGGCGCGATTAGCAACATTCGCGCGAACAAGGATACGCGGGTTCGAGGAGGTTCTTCGTGCAAGAGACGGGCGTGCATAACGGTGCCTTCGGTGCCGACAAATTCGGCTTAAAAAATCTCAAGGGCGTGCACTGGAACTACGGCGCGCCTCAGCTCTACGAGCATTCGTTGCGCAATGGCGAAGCGGTGCTCTCGGCCGATGGCGCGCTCTGCGCCGACACCGGTGAGTTCACCGGCCGCAGCCCGAAGGACAAATTCACCGTTCGCGACGGCCTGACCGACAAGAGCATGTGGTGGGCCGGCAACCAGTCGATCACCTCGGAGCAGTTCGCAACGCTGCATGCCGACTTCCTCAAGCATGCCGAAGGCATGACGCTGTTCGCGCAGGATCTCTACGGTGGCGCCGATCCGAAGCATCGCATCAAGACGCGCGTCTTCACCGAGCTCGCCTGGCACTCGCTGTTCATCCGCACGCTGCTCATCCGCCCCGAGGCCTCGGAGCTCGCGAGCTTCGTGCCCGAGCTCACCATCATCGACCTGCCGAGCTTCCGCGCCGATCCGAAACGTCATGGCTGCAAGTCGGAGAACGTCGTCGCGATCGATTTCGCCCGCAAGATCGTCCTGATCGGCGGGTCTTATTATGCCGGCGAGATGAAGAAGAGCGTGTTCACCACGCTGAACTTCTACCTGCCCGAGAAGGGTGTGATGCCGATGCACTGCTCGGCCAATGTCGGCCCCGACGGCGACACCGCGATCTTCTTCGGCCTGTCCGGCACCGGCAAGACCACGCTGTCGGCCGATCCCAAGCGCACGCTGATCGGCGACGACGAGCATGGCTGGAGCGAGGACGGCGTCTTCAATTTCGAAGGCGGCTGCTACGCCAAGTGCATCAAGCTGTCGGGCGAAGCCGAGCCGGAGATCTACGCCGCCAGCAAGCGCTTCGGCGCGGTGCTGGAAAACGTCGTGCTCGGCGTCAATGATCGCGTGCCCGATTTCGACGACGGCTCCAAGACCGAGAACACCCGCTCGGCCTATCCGCTCGATTTCATCCCGAACGCCTCGCGCACCGGGCGCGCGCCGCATCCGAAAAACGTGGTGATGCTCGCCGCCGACGCCTTCGGCGTGATGCCGCCGATCGCCAAGCTGACGCCGGCGCAGGCGATGTATCACTTCCTGTCCGGCTACACCGCGAAGGTCGCCGGCACCGAGCGTGGTCTCGGCAACGAGCCGCAGCCGGAATTCTCCACCTGCTTCGGTTCGCCGTTCCTGCCGCGCGATCCTTCGGTCTATGGCAATCTGCTCCGCGAGCTAATCGCCAAGCACAATGTCGATTGCTGGCTGGTCAACACCGGCTGGACCGGCGGCAAGTACGGCACCGGCCGCCGCATGCCGATCAAGGTGACGCGCGCGCTGCTCACCGCCGCGCTGAACGGCTCGCTTCGCAACGCCGACTTCCGCACCGACAAGTATTTCGGCTTCGCGGTGCCGACCTCGCTGCCGGGCGTCGAGCCGCACATCCTCGATCCGATCAAGACCTGGGCCGACAAGGCCGAATTCGACAAGACCGCGCGTGCGCTGGTCGGCATGTTCGCGAAGAACTTCGCGAAGTTCGAAGCGCAGGTCGACGCCGAAGTCCGCGCCGCCGCGCCGGAAGTGAAGCTCGCGGCGGAGTAAATCGCGCAAACGGGATGCGATCTGAAAAGGCGGCCCGCGTGGCCGCCTTTTTGTTTTGATTTCTTCATGGCGCTATGCGGCGATATCTATCCCCGTCATCCTGAGGAGAGCGCAGCGCGTCTCGAAGGATGAACGGCCAGCCGTCGACCCTTCGAGACGCGCGCAAGTGCGCGCTCCTCAGAGGGTGTGATTTTTTTGGGGTTTCAGCGAGCATTATAGCCGAAAGCCGGCGCGGTGTGATTCTCTGGCGATGATGGATTCGCGGGAGGTGATGTTGGCTGCCGATGAGTTGTTTGGGGACCTGCCGGAGCAGGCGAAGCCACCAGTCGAAGCGGGCTTGCCCGGCGCTCCGCGGCTGCGTGAGCCCCAGCGCGACCAGATTGCGCTGCGAGCGGTTGATATTGAGAGCCTGATCGGGGAAGACCATCCGGTGCGGCTGATCTGGTCTTATGTCGAAGAGCTTGATCTGAGTGAGTTGGAGGACCGGATCAAGGCTCGCGGCGATCGTCCCGGTCACCCCGCGACCTCGCCCCGGCTTTTGCTGGCGCTGTGGCTCTATGCCGCCAGCGAAGGCGTTGGCAGCGCGCGGGCGTTGGAGCGGCTGTGCGAGAGCCACGATGCCTATCGCTGGCTGTGCGGCGGGGTGTCGGTGAACTATCACCTGCTGGCGGACTTCCGGGTCGGCAACGCCGATCTGCTTGACCGACTGCTCAGTGAGCATCTGGCAGCGTTGGCAAAGGCCGGTCTCGTCGATCTGGAGACCTTGGCGCAGGATGGCATGCGGGTCCGGGCCAGCGCCGGGGCCGCCTCGTTCCGGCGCGAGGCGACGCTGGATAAGCATTTGGCGCAGGCTGAGGCCGTGGTGGAAGACCTCAAGCGCGAGGTCGACACACGCTCGGACGCCAGCAATAAGCGTGCCCAGGCAGCCAAGGAGCGGGCCGCGCGGGAACGCAGCGCGCGGGTGAAGGCGGCGCAGACGGCGCTCGCCGAGATCAAGCAGCAGCGCAAGGAGCGCGAAGAAAGTCGCAGCAACGGCAAGACGCCGAAGGAGCCGCGGGCCTCCACGACGGACGCCTATGCACGGGTCATGAAGATGGCGAACGGCGGCTTCCGCCCCGCCTACAACGTGCAGGTGACGAGCGTGGCCGGGGAGCAGATCGTCGTCGACACCAGAATTTGCAACATCGGATCCGATCGCGGCCTGATGCGTCCCATGCTGGAGCGGCAGCGTGCGCGGCCCGGAGGGTTGCCCAAGGACCATCTCGTCGATGGCGGCTTTGGCAGTGCCGAGGACATCGAATGGGCCTATGCCGAGGGCATCGATATCTTTTGTCCGCCCACTCAATCCAAGCACGGTACCGATCCCTATCTACCGCGGCGCGGCGACGGTCCGGGGGTGTTGGCCTGGCGTGCGCGAATGGCGAGCGAAGAGGGCAAGGCCCGATACAGGTCCCGGTCGATCTGCGAGTGCATCCATGCCCGCTGGCGCAATTGGGACCTGCGGCAATTGACCGTGCGCGGCATCGAAAAGGTCCGTGCCGTCGTGCTCTGGTACGCCCTCGTCAACAACATCCTGCAAGGCAACCGCCTCTCCAGAGCCTAAACAACGGGTCATCGCCGAACTCGAACTCAAACCTGCCAATTGCTGCGACGAACAGCCGCCAAAAACTCCGCAGGAGCCGAATCCGTCACAAGCTCTCAGGGTGACGGGTCTGGAGTGCGGATTCGCTACTCGCCCATCTCCGGCAGCACGGCGTTGCTCGGCGTCTGCCTGTCCGTAATCTGCAAACCGAACAGGCTGCCGATCAACTCCACCGCGACGCGCGCGGTGCGGCCGCGTTCGTCGAGGAACGGATTGAGCTCGACGATGTCGAGCGAGCGCACCAGCCCGGAATCGTGCAGCAGCTCCATGATGAGATGGGCTTCGCGATAGGTCGCGCCGCCCGGCACCGTGGTGCCGACGCCGGGCGCGATGTCCGGATCGAGGAAGTCGACGTCGAACGAGACATGCAGCACGCCGTTCTTCGCCCTGACGCGTTCGATGACGCGGCGGGTCAGCACGGCGACGCCGAACTCGTCGATCTGGCGCATGTCCGCGATCGACACGTTGCGCTGCCGCAGCAGCTTGCGCTCCAGCGGGTCGACCGAGCGGGTGCCGATCAGGTCGAGCTGATCCGGCGGGATCGAGGCGCGCGGCAGCCCGCCGAGCAGATCGTCGAGGCCGGGCTCGCCGCACAGGAAGGCCGCCGACATGCCGTGCATGTTGCCGGTGATGGTGGTGGCCGGGGTGTTGTAGTCGGCATGCGCGTCGACCCACAGCGCAAACAGCGGCCGGCCCTTCTCCTTCCAGTAGCGCGCGACGCCGTTGATCGAGCCCATCGACAGCGAGTGATCGCCGCCCATGAAGATCGGGATCGCGCCGGAATGCGCCAGCCAGTAGGCGCGCTCGGACAGCGCGCGGGTCCAGGTCTTCACCTCGTCGTAGAATCTGGTGTTGGCCGGCGCCGGGCCGTCGGCTGTGACCTGCGGGATCGCAAGATTGCCGTGGTCGTCAACCTGGAAGTCGAGCTGCTCGAGCAGGCGCGCGATGCCCGCGGTGCGCAGCGCGTCCGGTCCCATCAGCGGGCCGGCCTGCGAGGCGCCGATCTCGATCGGAACGCCGAGCAGCGCGATGCGCGAGGGCTTTGACGTGTCGGCTTCGGACATGCAGCAATGCTCCCAAGGTGTGGAACAGCAGCGACGTGCCAATGTTCCCTCAACCCCTGAAATAGGCAATGCGGTCGGTGCAGAGCAATGTGGATATGTGGCTACGCCTTGAAATAGGCGATCTGCGTCGTGGTCGCGAGCAGGCGGCCGGATGGCGACCACAATTCGCCGTGCTGGTCGCCGTAGCTCTTGTGGAAGCTCTTGGCGTCGGCGACCGCCAGCGCGCGGGTGGTATCCTCGGTGTCGAGATCGGCCGCGTCGGCATGGAAATAGGTCGTCAGCGACACCGTGCCGAACGGCACCAGCTCACCCCGCGCGTGGAACACGCGGCCGAAGAACGCATCCGACATCGACATCAGCGACAGCGCGTCGAGCTTGCGCGGCACGCGGTCCGCGATCCAAAGTTTTGAATAGGGGCTCGACGGCTCCGTCGCGCCGGCGCCGCCGAATGCCGGCTCGCCCTCGGCGAAACGGAAGTCATACTGGTTGGCCCAGGTCATTTTGAGCTTCGGATAGGAGCGGAGCTGCTCGAACGGCACGGCGCCGGGAAAGGCCGCCGGCTGGTGCGACCAGGATGGACGGCGCTCGGCGAACACCGCGGTAGCCAAGGTCGCGACCTCGCCGCCGCCTTGCGTCATCTCGACCGACCAGTGCTGGCTCGATCGGTTGGCCTTGACCAGCCGCACGTCGAGATCGAACACGCCCTCGGCGACCGGCGCGCAGTAATTGACCGTCAGCGCCAGCGGATCGCCGGCGCGCTGCGGGTGCTGCATCAGCGCGCGCAGGATGGTCGCTGCCGTGCAGCCGCCGAACGGGCCGACAAAGGCCCAGTAATCCGGGCTGGTCCGCCCCTGCCAGCGGCTGTCGCCGGCGGTCACGGCCGTGGCTTCATCGAACAAATGCGGAGTCTTGATGAGCATGCAATTCCTTAACTGCAAATCTGTCCAGCTGTCATTGCGAGGAGCGAAGCGACGAAGCAATCCATCCTTCCGCACATGCGGCGCGATGGATTGCTTCCGCCTTCGCCAAGGCTTCGGCGGACAAGTCGCTTCGCTCGCAATGACGCTTGCGTTTAGACAAGCAGTACTCCAGCGACCACGCCCAGTTCAATGACGTCGGACGTCATCGATTTCCGCGACCCGGGAATTACCTTCGTCAGCCCTTCGCCTCGCGCTGGGTGCCCAGCAGCGGCGGCGCGCTCGGATGCACCGGCACGTGCCAGATGTCCTCGGCATATTCGCGGATGGTGCGGTCGGAGGAGAACCACGCCATCCGCGCGACGTTGAGGATCGAGGCGCGGGTCCAGGCCGGCACCACCTGCCAGCGTGCGTCGATGCCGCGCTGCGCGTCGTAGTAGGAATCGAAATCGGCCGAGACCATGTAGTGATCGAGATAGCGCAGCGCGTGCCCGATCGAGGCGAAGCGCGCGGCATCGCCGGGCGAGAACTCGCCGCTCTCGATGGCGCGGATCGCGCGCTCGAGCCGCGGCGACTTGCGGATCACGTCAGTGGCATCCAGCCCCTGCTTGCGGCGGACCATCACGTCGCCGGCCTCCAGCCCGAAGATCGCGATGTTCTCAGGCCCGACCGCGTCGCGGATCTCGATGTTGGCGCCGTCGAGCGTGCCGATGGTCAGCGCGCCGTTCAGCGCCAGCTTCATGTTGCCGGTGCCGGAGGCTTCCATGCCGGCGGTCGAGATCTGCTCGGAGAGATCGGCAGCGGGGATGATCACCTCGGCGAGGCTGACATTGTAGTCGGCGAGGAAGGCGACCTTCAGCCTGCCGCCGAGCGAAGCGTCGTTGTTGACGATTTCGGCGACGTCGTTGATCAGCTTGATGATCAGCTTGGCGTAGCGGTAGCTCGCCGCCGCCTTGCCGGCGAAGATCTTGACCCGCGGCACCCAGTTCGCACCCGGATTGTCCTTCATCGCGTGGTACAGCGCGATCGTCTCCAGGATGTTGAGCAGCTGCCGCTTGTATTCGTGGATGCGCTTGATCTGCACGTCGAACAGCGCCGACGGATCGACCTTGATGTTGTTGCGCTCGCCGATCAGCCGCGCCAGCGCCAGCTTGTTGTGATGCTTGACGTCGCGGAACTGTTTCTGGAATTCGAGATCGCTGGAATGGGTCTCCAGCCGCTCGAGCAGCGAGAAGTCGTCGAGCACGGCCTCGCCGCAGGTCTCGCGCAGCAGCGCGGTCAGCCGCGGATTGGCCAGCATCAGCCAGCGGCGGAAGGTGATGCCGTTGGTCTTGTTGGTGATGCGAGACGGGTAAAGATGATGCAGGTCGTGGAACACGGTCTCCTTCATCAAATCGGAATGCATCGCGGAGACGCCGTTGATGCGGTGCGAGCCGACAAAGGCGAGCTGGCCCATCCGCACCCGGCGGCCGCTGCGCTCGTCGATCAGTGAGACCGAGGCGCGATATTCGATGTCGCCGGGGAAGCGCTCCTCGGCGAGCGCGAGATGGGCGACATTGATGCGGTAGATGATCTCGAGATGCCGCGGCAACAGCCGCTCGAACAGCTCGACCGGCCAGGTCTCGAGCGCCTCCGGCAGCAGCGTGTGGTTGGTGTAGGACAGCGTCGCGACCGTGATCTTCCAGGCCTCGTCCCAGCGGAAATTGTGCAGGTCGACCAGGATGCGCATCAGCTCGGTGACGGCAAGGCTCGGATGGGTGTCGTTGAGCTGCACCGCCGCCTTCTGCGCGAGACTGCGCAGGCCGCCGTCGGAGGCGAGGTGCCGCTTCACCAGATCCTGCAACGAGGCCGAGACGAAGAAATATTCCTGGCGCAGCCGCAGCTCGCGGCCCGCTGCGCTCTCGTCGTTCGGATAGAGGAATTTGCAGATCGCCTCCGCGCGCGCCTGCTCTGCGCTGGCCGAGACGTAGTCGCCTGAGTTGAACACGTCGAGCTTGAGCGGATCGGGCGCATGCGCCGACCACAGCCGCAGTGCGTTGACGTGCTGGCCGCGCCAGCCGACGATCGGCGTGTCGTAGGCCATCGCCTCGACGGTTTCCGCCGGGTGCCAGGTGGCGCGGTCGCGGCCGCGATCGTCGACATGCTCGACATGGCCGCCGAAATGGACGTTGTAGACCACCTCCGGCCGCTGGAATTCCCAGGGGTTGCCGAAGGCCAGCCACTCGTCGGGATATTCCTGCTGCCAGCCCTGGTTCATGATCTGGCGGAACAGGCCGAAATCGTAGCGGATGCCGTAGCCGGTCGCGGGGATCGCCAGCGTCGCCATGCTCTCCATGAAGCACGCCGCGAGCCGGCCGAGACCGCCATTGCCGAGCGCCGCATCCGGCTCGCATTTGCGCAGGTCGGAGAGATCGACGCCGAGGTCGCCGAGCGCGGCCTCGAACAGCGGCAACAATCCCATATTGTTCAGCGCATCGGTGAACAGCCGCCCGATCAGGAATTCGAGCGAGAGATAATAGACCCGCTTGGCGCCGGCGTCGTAGCTCTGCTTCTCGGCGGTCAGCCAGTGGTGCACGATACGGTCGCGCAGCGCCAGCGCCGCGGCCTTGTACCAGTCGCGTCGCGTCGCAACGGTGGCGTCCTTGCCGATTGCGAGCCGCAGCTTGGCCAGGATCGCGCCCTTGATCTCGGTCAGCGCCAGCTCATCGACCGGCTGATTCAGGGCCGGATAGTTTGTTTGTTCCTGCAACGCCAATCCCCGCCGTTCAAACTCTACGCAATGATACGCGCGATGCGCTGCAACCGAAACCGTCGAGAGCCGTTACGCACCGCAACTGCCGCGATTTTATGCAAGGACCGGGCCGAATTCAGGCATTCGGGCCTGCCACTTGCAGCGCGATCGTCGGCTGCGATTGCCGAGATTTTGCGATGGTTGCAGGAACGAGCTGATCGAGTTCGCGGCCGCCGCGTTGCGCGTGCTGTGCATCACGGCGATGCGCGGAGCCTGCGCCGCGGCAGGTTCAACGCAGCGACAGACTGCTGTCGGCCGCGAATTGAACGCCGCGCAACGTGGCTTCATGCGCTGGTCGGGAACACCGTGGTGATACGGATTTCCAAGGCTTAACAGGTCCTTTACAACCACACCTGTCGCTCGTGGGGCGGGCACATATTTTAGCTCCGACGCATTTTATTCCGAAGCAATTTTTCAACGGGCCGCTGGCGTCAGTCAGCGGCCCGAATTGCTTTTGCACACAGCGTGAAGGGGCGACAATGCACGCTCGCACCACATCGTCGTCCTGGCGAAAGCCAGGAGGTGGATTCACACTCGAAGTGCAACACTTGAGAGAAGGCCTCGAGAGGGGTTTGGAAGTCAAGGCATTTGCGCGGGGTGTTGTTGTAGGCGTTGATCGACTGGCGGAGGCGGCGCGTCGGGAAGGTCGCGAGATCGGTTTTGCGTGGAATGAAGCGGCGCATCCGACCGATCGCATTCTCGATGCCGCCCTTCTGCCAGGGCGCGTGCGGATCGCAGAAGAAGGTCTCGATCGCGAGGCGGTGCAGCTCCAGGTGACAGGCGAACTCGGTCCCATTGTCGAAGGTAACGGTCTGGCACAGGCCTTCCGGCAAGGCAGCAAACAAGCGGACGAGATGACGGGCGATACCGCGCGCGAGCTTGCTGGCGATGCGGATGCCGAGCAGCAGGCGCGAGGTGCGCTCGTGCACGGTCAGGATCGCCTGACCGTATTTGGAGAACATCATCAGGTCGGCTTCCCAATGACCGGGGGCATTGCGATCGGCGGCCTCGATAGGCCGTTTGTTCAAGGAAACACGGCCTTCTATGAAGCTTGCGGGACTGCCGCCCTTCTTGCCGCGGTAGCCGCGTTTGCTCTTGCCGCGTGGCAGATAACGCCGCCAGCTGAAGTCCGAGGTGCGCCGGATCTGGGCGTATATGAAGCGGTAGATGGTCTCGTGGGAGATCACCTTGCGGCCGTGTTCGCGGGCCAGCCGGCCCGCGACCTGCTCGGGCGACCAGCCCCGACCAAGGCGCTCCAAGACCGCGCGGCGCAGGCCGGGCTCCCGTTCGAGGCGTACGCCCGTCCAGCGCCGCGCTCGCATCTGTTGCTGGGCATAGCTGGGTTTGTAGCCGACCTGGGCGCCAGAATTGCGGTTCAGCTCCCGAGAGATCGTTGATGGCGAGCGATCCAGAGCTGCCGCGATTTGCCGCACCGAGCTGCCATTGGCTGAAAGCCGGGCAATCTCGCATCGCTCGTCCAGGGATAGCTGCTCGTAACTCCGCCCCATCGCAACACCTCCTCAAGGAAGTGTTGCACTTCGTTTGTGAACTCAGGGGACCCATTACCCCGACTGTCAAATGAGGTCGGATCGGTCGTTCCAATCCGGATTTTCAGCCTCAATCAGCTTGATCTTCCAATCGCGCTTCCAGAACTTCAATTGCTTCTCGCGCGCGATCGCCTCCTGCGGCGTAGCGAATTCCTCGAGGTGAACGAGCCGGAAGACTTGGTATTTGTAGACAAACTTGGAGCCTCGGCCCGACCGATGCAGTTCGAGCCGCAGGCGAACGTCGTTCGTCACGCCGACGTAGATCGTTCCGTGATGGCAACTGGCGAGGATGTAGACGTAGTAGCTGCCGGTGCTCATGCGTGCCCAAGGCTCGCGATAATGACGGCGTGTCGGGGTAATGGGTCCTGGCATTCGCCAGGACGATGTCGATGGATAGTGACTTTTAAATGATCAGAACGAATTAAGAACACTTTAGCAAGTCGTTGATATATCATTATGATTCGGCGCTGTGCCGATACAATATCTAGGGTCTACCAGCTTCCGCGAGGACTACATGTCCACCATCGCCTTCGATCAATTCGCTCTCACCCGCATCGCGGATTTCGCGCGCTCGCTGTCGCGGCTGCATCAGGCGTCGCGGCGCCAGCCGATCGACGACGACCAGCTCGATCGCGAGTTCAATGCGGTCTGCATGTCGATCTGGGGCTACACCACGGATGATTTCAGCGACGAGCTGTTCTCGCTCGAGGATCACGCCTGGCTCGACGCGCTCGACGAAGCGCATGCGCGGATCTTCGCCGCCGAGCAGGGCTACGACCTCGTCGACGATCAGGGCATGCTGACCGACTGGTGGGGCTATTGCTGGATGATCCTGGCCGAGAAGCGCGGCATCCTCAATCCGGAGAACCGCGCCGCCGCGCGGGCCGCGATCGAGGAGAAATACCTGGCCGCGCCGAATGTGATCGGCGTGATCGTGGCGCGCTGATTTGTTGTTGTGCTGTCATTCCGGGGCGATGCGAAGCATCGAACCCGGAATCTCGAGATTCCGGGTCTGGTGCTTACGCACCATCCCGGAATGACGGCGTCCGCCGTCAGTTCGCCTCGGCCCGCTTGGCGGGCTTTGCGGCATTGCCCTTCGGCACCACCGAGGATGGTGCCGACGGCGCTGTCTCCGCCAGCGGCGCCTCGCTCGCGATCTCGGCGCTGACGGGAGCGACCTTCATTTCGCCGAGCCGGGCGCGGACCGCTGCGGTCAATCCGGGATAGGAGGCGACCGGGGTGAAGTCGAACGCCTGCTCGTTACCGACCCGGACGCCGGTATAGGCGACCAGGCCGTCGGTGGTCGCGATCACGTCGCCGGCCTTCAGCGAGGCATCGAGCGTGAGGTCGACCGGCGCGAGCCCTGCCGGATCGCGGCCGTTGCAGGTGCAGTCGGCGCGCAGCGCCTTGCGATAGGCGAAGGCGTTCTCGCTGTCGGCGTAGCGCTCGCCGGTGCTCGAGGCGGAGCTGTCGATATGGCTGCCGTAATAGACCTTGGTGGCGCTTGCCGGACAGAACGCCTGGCAGAGCTGCGCCGGCGTGGCGTTGCCGCGCATCGTCAGCGGGAAATACTTGCCGTCGCAGGTTCGCACGCAATAGGCCGGTCCGGAACCGGCCACGCGTGGCGCCGAGGCCGCGGATGTCTGCCGTTCCGGCTGCTGGTTGAGGCCGAACGGATCGGCGAAGAAATTGGCCTGCGGCGGGGCCTGCCGGCCCTGCTGCTTCTGGGCACCGCCGAAGAAGAAGTCGAATAGCCCTTCGGCCGAGACGGGCGCGGGCACGATCAGGATGGAACCCGCAAAGGCCACGACGGCCAGCATCACGCGGCGCCGCATGCGCCGATCACTCAACTCTGTACGCAACGCCAACTCCACCCGACGCGCCGTGGGCGGCGACGCGCAGCCCCGGCGGATTCACCATAGGGTGGGATGGTAAACGAGCGATTGATTGCGCGTGACGGCGTCACAAGAAACGGGCGCGGCCTATGCAACTGGCCGCGACGGCCGCGAAAGAGCTCAGTCCTTCAGGAACTCGCCGGCCTTGTACAGCGCGCGGAACGGCAAGCCGGCTTCGGCGAAGGTCTCGGTGGCGCCTTCCTCGCGGTCGACCATGGTGAAAACCAGGGCGATCTCGCCGCCGGCCTCGCGCACCGCTTCCGCCGCCTTCAGCGCCGAGCCGCCGGTGGTGGTGACGTCCTCGACGATCACGATGCGCTTGCCGACCAGCGTTTCGCCCTTGGCGAGCCCTTCGACCGAGAGCCGCGCGCCGTGCTCCTTCGGCTTCTTGCGCACGAAGAACGCCGCGATGGGGTGGCCCTTCAGCCAGGACAGCTGCGCGATGGCGCCGGCGAGCGGCACCGCGCCCATCTCGAGCCCGCCGACGAGATCGAGCTTGTCGTCCTTCAGGGCGTCATAAGTCAGCTCGGCAAGCAGTGCTGCGCCCTCGGGATCGAGCATCGTCGGCTTCAGGTTGAAATAGAAATCGCTCTTGCGGCCCGACGCCAAGGTGATCTCGCCGCGGCCGAATGAGCGCTTGCGGATGATCTCGGCGAGGCGGGCGCGGGAGGCTGATTTGGACAAGGCTTTTTCCCTCTGGGGGTTCTTTGGGGGCTTTGAGGCGGCCGGCAATCTATCGGCGGCAGCAGGCACATTCCAGCGGGTAAATCCTGCCGTCAACAGTGGGGGTGCCGCCATTTCGGCGCAGCGGTGTGCGGAAAGCGCGGGTTGTGCGGCTCCCGGCTTCCCCCTAAAGCAAGCGCCAAACGTTTGCACGGGAAGCGGAAATGACCATCGAGCTGCACACCTGGAACACGCCCAACGGCCGCAAGATCTCGGTGGCGCTGGAGGAAATGGGCCTTCCCTACAAGGTGATCCCGGTGAATATCGGCAAGGGCGAGCAGATGGCGCCCGCCTTCCTCGCGATCAGCCCGAACAACAAGATCCCGGCGATCGTCGATCCCGATGGCCCTGGCGGCAAGCCGGTCAGCATCTTCGAGTCCGGCGCGATCCTGCTCTATCTCGGCGAGAAGACCGGCAAGTTCCTGCCGAAACCGTTGGCGGAGCGGATCCCGGTCTATGAGTGGCTGATGTGGCAGATGGGCGGTTTCGGCCCGATGCCGGGCCAGGTGCATCATTTCATCGCGCTGGAAAACGAGCAGGATCGCGCCTACGGCCTGAAGCGCTACATGGCCGAGACGCGGCGGCTCTACGGCGTGCTGGACCGCCGGCTCGATGGCCGCGACTTCGTCGCCGGCGATCTCTCGGTCGCCGATTTCGCCATCCTCGGCTGGGCCTGGCGCCACCCGCGGCACAAGGTCGATCTCGCCGACTTCCCCAACGTCAAGCGCTGGTACGAAACGCTGATGGCCCGGCCTGCGACGAAGCGGGGCATGGAGGCGAAGCTGGATTGAGGAGGCACTCTTCCCTTCTCCCCTTGTGGGAGAAGGTGGCGCGCAGCGCCGGATGAGGGGTTGTTTCCGCAGACGCGCTCGTGGAGAGAAACCCCTCACCCGGCTTCATCTCGCTTCGCTCGATTTCGCCACCCTCTCCCACAGGGGGAGAGGGTACTTGCTAGGCCTTCCTCGCCTCAAGCGCCATCTTCATCGCAAGTCCTGCGAGCACGGTGCCCATCAGCCAGCGCTGCACCAGAAGCCAGGTCGGGCGGGTGCCGAGGAACACCGCGATCGAACCGGCGGCGAGCGCGATCATCGCGTTGACGCTGACGCTGATCACGATCTGGATCGAGCCGAGCGCGAGCGACTGCGACAGCACGCTGCCGCCGACGGGATCGATGAACTGCGGCAGCAGCGCGAGATAAAGCATCGCGATCTTCGGGTTCAGCAGATTGGTGAGGAAGCCCATCGCGAACAATTTGCGCGGGCCGTCGATCTTCAGCGCCTTGACCTGGAACGGCGAGCGGCCGCCGGGCTTGAGCGCCTGCCAAGCCAGCCACAGCAGATAGCCGGCACCGGCGAAGCGCAGCGCGTCATAGGCATAGGGGATCGCAAACAGCAGTGCAGTGATGCCGAACGCCGCGCACAGCATGTAGAACACGAAGCCGAGCGCGACGCCGCCGAGCGAGACGATGCCGGCCGCCGGCCCCTGCGTGATCGAACGCGAGATCAGGTACATCATGTTCGGTCCCGGCGTCAGCACCATGCCGAGGCAGACCAGTGCAAAGCCGAGCAGGGCGGATGTGTGGGGCATCATGGGTCTCGCGAGGGGATGCACGCAGTTCTAGCGTGTGATCCAAGGCGCGGCCATGCTGGAATTGTACTCGGAGCAATGTGGGTTGCGCCTCGGCCCGGTCTCTCTCATCGTCATTCCCCGGTGCGCAATTGCACACCGGGGAATGACGAGAGAGGCTGGCGCTAATGCGCCTCGTCCCAATTGTTGGCGGCGCGGGCGTCGACCTGCAGCGGCAGCGACAGGATCACCGCCGGGAACGGTGCGTCCTGCATCACCTTCTGCACGACCGGCAGCGTCGCCGCGACCTCGTTGTCGGGCACCTCGAAGATCAGCTCGTCATGCACTTGCAGCAGCATCTGCGCGGTGAGTTGCTTCTCAGCGAGCGCGTCCTCGACCCTGATCATGGCGCGGCGGATGATGTCGGCGGCGGTGCCTTGTAGCCGCGCGTTGATCGCGGCGCGTTCGTTGAAGGCGCGCACCGAGGCGTTGGAGGCCTTGATATCCGGATAGTACATTTTGCGGCCGAACAGCGTCGTCACATAGCCGTTGCGGCGGCAGGAGTCCTTGGTCTCGTCCATATAGGCGCGGATGCCGGGGAAGCGCTCGAAGTACTTCTTGATGTAGGCCGAGGCTTCCTCGCGGGCGATGCCGAGCTGGTTGGCGAGGCCGAACGCCGAGATGCCGTAGATGATGCCGAAATTGATCGCCTTGGCGCGGCGCCGCACCTCGCTCGGCATGTCCTTGATCGGCACGCCGAACATCTCCGAGGCGGTCATCGCGTGAATGTCGAGCCCGTCGCGGAACGCCTGGCGCAGCACCGGAACGTCGGCGATCTCCGCCAGCAGCCGCAGTTCGATCTGGGAATAGTCGGCCGACACCAGCTTGTGGCCCGGCGTCGCGATGAAGGCGCGGCGGATCTTGCGGCCGTCCTCGGTCCGAACCGGGATGTTCTGCAAGTTCGGCTCGTTCGACGACAGCCGGCCGGTCGTGGTCGCGGCCAGCGCGTAGGTCGTGTGGACGCGATGGGTCTGCGGGTTGACGTAGGTCGGCAGCGCGTCGGTGTAGGTCGATTTCAGCTTCGAGACCTGGCGCCACTCCAGGATCTTCTTCGGGAATTCGTGGCCCTGCTCGGCGAGCTCGTCGAGCACCTGTGCGGTGGTCGACCACGCGCCGGTCTTGGTCTTGGTGCCGCCGGGCAATCCCATCTTGCCGAAGATGATGTCGCCGATCTGCTTCGGGCTGCCGACATTGACCGGCTCGCCGGCGATCTCTTGGATCTCGGCCTCGACGCGCGCCGCGGTCTGGGCGAAATCGCCCGAGAGACGTGACAGCACCTGGCGGTCGATCGAGATGCCGCGGCGCTCCATCCGCGCCAGCACCGACACCAGCGGCCGCTCCAGCGTCTCGTACACCGTCGTCATCCGCTCGGCGATCAGGCGCGGCTTCAGCACGCGCCACAGCCGCAGGATCACGTCGGCGCTCTCGGCGGCATACTCGGTCGCCTTGTCGATGGTGACCTGGTCGAAGGTCAGCTTGCCCTTGCCGCTGCCGACCAGGCCGCCGTAATTGACGACGGCATGGCCGAACCAGCGCTCGGCGAGCGCCTCCAGCGCATGCGAGCCGCGGCCGGCATCGAGCGCGTAGGACATCAGCTGCGCATCGTCGATGTTGCGCAGCGTGACGCCGTGCTGCGCCAACATCACCGAGGTGAACTTGACGTTGAAGCCGACCTTCTGGATGCCGGTCGATTCCAGCAGCGGCTTCAGCGCCTTCAGCGCATCGGCGGTCTTGATCTGGCCGGGCGCAAGGCCGGCATCGAACAGGCCGGCGCCGCCGCCGGGCGCCTTGTGGCCGAGCGGGATGTAGCAGGCGTCGTTGGGCGCCACGGCCAAGGCCAGTCCTGACAGCTCGGCCTGCATCGGGTCGATCGATTCCGACATCGCCTCGATCGCGAGATAACCGGTGTCGTGCGTCCGCGCGACGATGGCGTTGAGCTGATCGAGACCGCCGATCGTCTGGTAGGCCTTGCGATCGAAGCCGGTCTTGCGGATCGCCTCGCCGCGGGCCTCCGCCAGCGTGGCCGGCGTGCCCTTGCGGTTGGAGTTCTTGTCGTCGCGCGCGCCGGTCGGCTTGGCTTTCGGCGGCGGCGCTGCGGCCGATGTTGGCGCTTCTCCCGGTGCCGGCGTCACATCCGACGGCGGCAGCGGCGAGAACACGCTGGCGCCGCTCTTGTTGCCGGGATCGGCGTCGACATTGGCCGGATCGATCTGCGCATACTCGGCGACGCGGCGGGTGAGGGTGGTGAACTCCATCGCCTTGAGGAAGGCGATCAGCTTGCGCGCATCGGGATCGTGCACGGCGAGATCGTCGAGCGGCACCTCGAGCTCGACCTTGTCGTCGAGCAGCACCAGCTGGCGCGAGATCCGCGCCTTCTCGGCATTCTCCAGCAGCGCCTCGCGCCGCTTCGGCTGCTTGATCTCGGTGGCGCGGAACAGCAGCTGATCGAGATCGCCATATTCGATGATCAGCTGCGCGGCGGTCTTGACGCCGATGCCGGGCACGCCCGGCACGTTGTCGGTGGAATCGCCGGCCAGCGCCTGCACCTCGACGACCTTCTCCGGCGGCACGCCGAATTTCTCGATCACCTCGTCGCGGCCGATGCGGCGATCCTTCATCGTGTCGTACATCACGACCTTGTCGGTGACGAGCTGCATCAGGTCCTTGTCGGACGATACGATCGTCGTGGTGGCGCCGCGCTCGGTCGCCAGCCGCGCATAGGTTGCGATCAGATCGTCGGCCTCGAAGCCGACCTGCTCGAGGCAGGGCAGGTCGAAGGCGCGCACCGCCTCGCGGATCAGCGCGAATTGCGGGATCAGATCGTCGGGCGCCGGCGGCCGGTGCGCCTTGTAATCGGGATAGAGCTTGTTGCGGAACGTGATCTCCGACTTGTCGAACACGATCGCCAGATGCGTCGGCCGATTGTCGTCCGGCATGTCGCGCAACAGCTTCCACAGCATGTTGCAGAAGCCGAGCACGGCGTTGACCTGCAGCCCGTCGGACTTGCGGTTCAACGGCGGCAGCGCGTGGTAGGCGCGGAAGATGTAGGACGAGCCATCGACCAGGAACACGTGGTCACCCTTCGCCGCGGGCTTGGCGGCAACGGGCTTGGGGGCGGTCTTCGGAGCTGGCTTTTCAGCGGGCTTGGCGGGGTCTTTGGAGGCTGTTTTCGGCATGGCCGAAACTTAGGGATTTTTGCGCGGATTGACAGCCTTACCTGTGTGGATTCTGGGTGTGCCGCACAGCGAATTCGATGAATTTGACCCGTCATCCTGAGGAGCCTGCGCAGCAGGCGTCTCGAAGGATCGACGGCCACCAGCCGGGCCGTGCATCCTTCGAGACGCGCTGCGCGCTCCTCAGGATGACGGGGACGGCAGCCGGAACGGCTTACGCCTTATCCCCGGTCGGCGAGAACAGGTAGCCGCCACCGCGGATGGTGCGGATCACCGACGGCTTGGTCGGATCGAACTCGATCTTGCGGCGGATCCGCATGATGCGCAGGTCGACGGCGCGGTCGAAGGCTTCGGCGTCGCGTGCATTGGCGAGTTCCAGGAGCCGCTCGCGCGACAGCACGCGCTTCGGGTTGGCCGCGAACACCTTGAGCAGGCCGAATTCGGAAGCGGTCAGCGGGTGCTCGTTGCCCTCGTCGTCGCGCAGCGCCTGGGCCTCGAGATCGAGCCATTTGGTGCCGAACCGCACCAATTGCTCCTTTTCGGCCTTGCTGCCGGCCGGCTCCGGCGCGGCTGATTTCGCAGGCCCGCTCCGCCGCAGCACCGAGCGGATGCGGGCCATCAGCTCGCGCAATTCGCAGGGTTTTGCCACGTAGTCGTCGGCGCCGAGCTCGAGCCCGACCACCCGGTCGATCGGGCTGGCGGTAGCTGTCAGCATGATGACGGGGACGTTGATCTTGCTCTTGAGGTCGCGGATGATCGACAGCCCGTCTTCCTCGGGCATGTTGAGGTCGAGCACCACGAGATCGGGCGTGCTGCTCTCGATCTCCTTGCGCAGGCTCTTGCCGCCGTCGCACAGCGTCACGCCGAAGCCGTGCATCTTGAGGTAATCGCCGACCATCTCGCGGGCCGGCGCCTCGTCGTCGACAATGAAGATATGCGGGTTCTGGTTCATGTCTCTGTCGCCGGCAGTGTAACCGTAAAGGTCGACCCCTGTCCGGGGCCCGGGCTCTGTGCGGTCACATGGCCGCCATGCATGTCGATGATGCGCTTGACGATGGAGAGGCCGAGCCCGGTCGAGCTCTCGCCCGCGGTCGGCTTGGCCGACAGCCGCTGGAACCGGCCGAACAGCCGGCTGAGGTCCTCGGGGCTGAGGCCGGGGCCCTGGTCGGCGATCCGGATCACCGTGTCGTCGCCCTCATGGTTGACCGAGACCGTGATCTTGCCCCCGATCGGCGAATATTTGATGGCGTTGCTGACCAGATTGTCGATCGCCTCGCGGATACGGTCGGCGTCGCACATCGTGACGAAGTGCTGCGGCCCCGAGACCGAGATGCTCTGCTGCTTGTTGACGGCCGAGGGCAGATTGGCCTCGGTGACCTCGTTGACAAGGGCTGCGACATCGACCGGCTCGCGGCGGATGGTGATGTCGAAGGCATCGGCCATCGCATCCGAGATCAGGTGGTCGACCATCGAGGTCAGCCGCTTGGTGGCGTCGCGGATGTGCTCGACCTGCGCGGTGACGTTCTCCTTCGGCGAGCCGGCGCCGATCAGCTCGGTCAGCATCTCGGTGCGGCCGAGGATCACGCCGAGCGGGTTCTTCAAATCGTGGGCGACGGTGCCGAGGATCTCGTTCTTGAAGCCGTTGGCGCGTTGCAGCCGCAGCCACTGCGCCGACAGCCGCCGGTTGGCCTGCATCAGCGCGCGGGTGCGCTGCGTGACGCGGTCCTCGAGCTGGGCGTTGGCCTCTTGCAGCTGCTGGTACAGGATCACGTTGTCGAACGCGATCGACAGCCGGCTCGAGAAGATCTCGACCAGCGCGCGGTCGGTGTCGGAAAGCTGGCGCTCGGCCTGCAACAGCACCACCACCTCGCGGCCGCTGCCGGTGCGCGAATAGAGCACGCTGCGGTGGTCGGCGAACTCGTTCTTGCGGGCCTGGAACGCGGCTTCCACCATGTGCCTGAGGTCGGGATCGAGTGCCTTCGACGATGTGGTGCCGATGAAGCGGCTGTAGCAGCCCGAGCACGCCAGCACCGAGAAATCGCAGGCGGCCGCGTTGCCGTCGTCGCGTAGCACCAGGATGCCGGCGCAATCGACATTGAGCAGCGAGGCGAGCTGGGTCAGCACGCCCTCGGCGAGCCGCTGCATCGACTTGAAGTCGTACAGCGTCGAGGCGGCGTCGATGATGATCTCGAGCCCGCGCCTGGTCTGCACCATGCGCTCGAGCTGCTGGTAGCTGCGCAGCGCGGCGGTCAGCGAGGTGAACAGCTTGTCGGCGGTCAGCTCGGTCTTCGCCTTGTAGTCGTTGATGTCGTACTGCACGATGACGCGCCGCTCGGGCGCCTGGCCGGGCTGGCCGGTGCGCAGGATGATGCGGACGGTCTCGTTCCTGATCTCGTTGCGGATGTATTCGACGAGCTCGAGGCCGGCGACGTCGGTCTCCATGATGACGTCGAGCAGCACGGCGGCGATGTCGGGATTGTCCCGCATCAGCGTGCGGCCTTCGGCCGCGGAGTAGGCCGAGAGGATCTCCAGCGTCGCTCCGTTCAGATTGTAGTCGCTGAGCGCGAAACGGGTGCCTTCATGGACGGCATGGTCGTCGTCGATGACGGCGATCTTCCATTTCCGGGCCGACGAGTCCTCCGGGGGGCTCTCGGTATCGTCGATCAGTTGGAGGACATCGTCCTGTTCGGCCATTGACTCGTTCCGTCGGCTGCTGCGTCAGTGATCGTGGGCTCCCCCTTGGCAGCCCCCTTGGCGATCCTGGGCATGATAATGCGAAAAGTTGTGCCTTGTCCTACCCTTGACTCCAGCATCATGCGTCCGCCGAGCTGCTGGGTGACCAGGTTATAGACGATATGCAGGCCGAGGCCCGTACCACCTTCGTTGCGCCGCGTCGTGAAGAACGGATCGAACGCCTGTCGCTGCACGTCCGGCGTCATGCCAGCCCCGTCGTCCGCGAAGATGATCTCGACATCATCAGCGCCGCGCCCGCGCGCCGAGATCGTGATGTTGCCGGAGCGGCCATCGGCAAACGCATGATTGACGGCGTTCAGGAAAAGATTGGTTAAGATCTGGCCATAGGCCCCGGGATAGCCGTCGATCAGGAGCCCCTCGGGCACGTCGACGGACAGCGCGATCGCGGCCTTCTTCAGCACCGGGCGAAGGCTCGCCACGATCTGGTCGGTGGATTCACTCAAGGCAAACTGGCGGCGCTCGGCGTGCGAGCGGTCGACCGCGACCTGCTTGAACGACTGGATCAGCTCGCCGGCACGCTGCAGATTGGAGACCAGTTGCTGCGATGCGTCACGCGAGGCGCGCACGAATTCGTCGAGCTTGGAGCGGCGCAGCGGCTCGGTCTTCAGGTCGCTCTCGAACATCTCGCTGCGGCGGGCAAAGCTCGAGGCCACGGTCAGGCTGATGCCGATCGGGTTGTTGACCTCGTGGGCGACGCCGGCAACCAGGCCGCCGAGCGCGGCGAGGCGCTCGGCATCGATCAGGTTCTGCTGCGCGGCGTTGAGCTCGAGCAGCGCGCTCTCGGCCTTCTCCTTGGCGGTGCGCAGCTCGTCCTCGGTCTTGCGCTTGGCGATCGCATTTTCGCGGAATACTTCCACCGCGCGCGCCATCGCGCCGACCTCGTCCTTGGCCGAGGTGCCCAGCACCGGCCGGTCGAGATCGCCCGAGGTGATGGTGCGCATCGCCGCCATGATCTGCGCCAGCGGCAGCCGGATCGAGAGTGCGATCATGACGCCGGCGGACATGATGACGCCGAGGAAGATCACGGCGATCGACAGCACCCGGCGCGAGATCGACGCCAGCGTCCGGTCGAAGGTCTCCTGCGCCTTCTGCTCGCGCTGGCGCATCTTCACCGAGAGATCGTCGATCGCGCCGATCGCATCGGCCTGGCTGGCGTCGATCGAGTTGCGCAACAATTCGGTGCGGTTGGTGAGCTGATCGCTGAGCTTGCCGAGCCCGTCGCGCAGCTCGGCGGTCTTGACCTTGAGCCGCGCCAGCGCCATGCGCTGCAAATCGTTCTCGGCCAGGTCGGTCATCACGGGGATCGTCCGCTCGATCGTATCGATATTGCGGCGGGCTTCCTCGGCCGACGAGGAGGCAAGCGAGAGGTAGTAGGCGTTGGCGGCGACCAAGAGCGAGGTGAATGCCTCGCGCGATTTGCCGAGCGCGGGCCAGATCAGCGCGTCGCGATGGCCGGTGGCGCCCTCGATGATCGAATACAGCCCCGCCATGTCCTTGGTCGGCGTCAGCACCTGCTCGTCATAGGTCTTGGCGATCTGGGTCTGCACGGTGCGCAATTCGCCGAAGCCGTCGAGGAAACGGCTGGTGACGCGCTCCAGTTGCTCGACCGAGCCCGACAGCATCGGGTCGGTCGAGGCCCGGTTGGTCAGCGTGCCGAGCACGGCCTCGCGCAGCAGCAGGATCTCCGCGAACAGGTCCGGGCTCGGCTGGTTGATGTAGCGATGGATCAGGTTCTGCAACCGGCTGGTCTCGCTTTCCAGCTTGGCCAGGATCTTGTCGGATTCCCGCACCTGGCGGACGTCCTCCCAGGCCGAGCCGAGCACCTTGGAGCCGTTCCAGATCAGCACCGCCAGCACGATCACGACCGCGGAGTTGAGCAGCGCGATCGAGAGGATGCGCCAGCGGATTGGCACCGCACGCAGCAACTGGACGATGCGGAAGCGGCCCTGCGGCCCGAAGGCCGCCGGCCGTCGCATCGTCCCGTCCTGCTCTGGTGCGGCCAAGATCCGGTTACTCCATGTTGCGGATGCGTTCGATCAGCGCTGCCATCGCCGGATCGCTTTCCGCCTTGGCATAGACGCCGGCCATCGCCGCTTCGAACGGCTTGCGGTCGAAGTCGGTCACGACCTTGACGCCGGCCTGCTCCGCCTGCCTGCGCGAGCGGTCCTCCAGCTCCCGCCACTTCTCGCGCATGTAGAGGCTGGAGCGCTGCGCGGCCTCGCGGAAGATTTTCTGCTCATCCGCCGTGAGGCTGGCCCAGGCCTTTTGCGACATCACCAGCACTTCGGGGCTCACGGTATGTTGGGTCAAGGTGTAGTAGCCGGCGTATTTGTAGTGACCGGTGGTGACGAAAGACGGCCAGTTATTCTCCGCGCCGTCAATCAGCCGGTTGGCCAGCCCGGTCAGCACCTGGCCGTAGGCCATCTCGATCGGCTCGGCGCCGAGCGCGCGGATCGTGTCCGACATCTGCGCCGATTGCTGCACGCGCAGCCGCAGCCCCCTGAGGTCGTCGAGCGAGCGCACCGGGCGCACGCTGTTATAGATCGAGCGGGCACCGGAATCGTAGAACGCCAGTCCGACAAAGCCGTGGGCCTCGAAACTGTTCAGGATCTCGCTGCCGATCGGTCCGTCCAGCACATGTTGCAGGTGCTCCTGCGATCGAAACAGGAACGGCATCGCCAGCACGTTGACCTGCGGCACCATGGTTCCGATCAGCGCGACATTGGTCCGGTTCAGATCGATCGCGCCGGCCCGGGTCTGCTCCAGCGTCTCCTTTTCCTCGCCGAGCTGGCGGGAATGGAACACCACGATGCGGTGTTTACCTCCCGTGCGCTCGGTGATCAGGCGGTCCATGTAATTCAGCGCCTGGACGGTCGGATAGTCCTCATTCTGGGTATCGGCGGTGCGGAATTCGCGCGCGAAAACGCTCGCCGAGACCGCTGTGCACCACAGCGCGACGGCAAGCGTGACGATCCGCGAAAGGCCGGCGCGGCGGTACACAGGCTACAATTCCCCTTGTGATGTATGTCCAGGGCGGGAGCAAAAGGTTCAACGCTTTTTAACAGAACGGCGCTGGTTCGCCCATCGGCCAAAACGTTAAATCCCGCCTGCAACCTGCGGTGTCGATTGAATCTGCGGTTGTGGCGCCGTATGACGGCGTGTTGGCACCCGGGAACAGCTCGTCGTGACGTTCACCTTGAAGTTCGCCTGCAAGCTCCTGCATCTCGTCGTCGCAGCCTGTCTGCTGATCTCGCCGGCGCGCGCGGCGACCGAGATCATGTGGTGGCACGCGATGTCGGGCGAGCTCGGCAAGCAGCTCGAGAAGCTCGCTGCCGACTTCAACGCCTCGCAATCCGACTACCGGATCGTGCCCGCCTACAAGGGCAACTACACCGAGACCGTCACCGCGGCGATCTTCGCCTTCCGCTCGCGCAGCCAGCCGGCGATCGTCCAGGTCAACGAGATTGCCACCGCAACCATGATGGCGGCGCGCGGCGCGATCTATCCGGTGTTCGAATTGATGCGCGACCAGTCGGAGGCGTTTTCACCACAGGCCTATCTGCCCGCGGTGGCCGGCTACTATGCCGATGTCGACGGCAACATGCTGTCGTTCCCGTTCAATGCCTCGACGCCGATCCTCTACTACAACAAGGATATGTTCCGTTCGGCGGGGCTCGATCCGGACCAGCCGCCGAAGACCTGGCCGGAGCTCGGCATCGCGGCAAAACGGCTGCGCGCGGCCGGTGCGATGTGCGGCGTCACCACGTCGTGGCCGTCCTGGATCAATGTCGAGAATTTTTCCGCGTTCCACAATCTGCCGGTCGCGACCAGGGCCAACGGCTTTTCCGGGCTCGATGCGCAGCTGATCTTCAACAATCCGATCGTCGTGCGCCACATCGCGCAGCTCGCGCAGTGGCAGGCCGACAAGACCTTCGACTATAGCGGCCGCGGGCAGGCGGCCGAGCCGCGCTTCCAGAAGGGCGAGTGCGGCATCTTCATCGGCTCGTCAGGCACCCGCGCCGACATCAAGGCCAATTCCAAATTCGAGGTTGGCTACGGCATGATGCCGTACGATCCGGACGTGCAGGGCGCGCCGCAGAACTCGATCATCGGCGGCGCCACGCTGTGGGTGCTGCGCGACCGGCCGCGCGCCGAATATGCCGGGGTGGCGAAGTTCTTCGCCTATCTGTCGCGGCCCGAGGTGCAGGCGGCCTGGCACCAGAACACGGGCTATCTGCCGATCACCCGCGCCGCGTTCGATCTCACCCGCGCGCAGGGTTTTTACGATCGCAATCCCGGCGCCTCGATCTCGATCGAGGAGGTCACGCTGAAGCCGCCGACCGACAATTCCAATTCCAGGGGTATCCGCCTCGGCTCGTTCGTGCTGATCCGCGACGTGATCGAGGAGGAGCTCGAGCAGGTGTTTTCAGGCAAGCGCTCGGCGCAGGCCGCGATGGACAACGCCGTCGAACGCGGCAACCGCCTGCTGCGCCAGTTCGAGCGCGCCAATCCGGATAGGTGATGGGCGCGTCCAGGCGCTCAGCCGCTTCTCCGATAGACTGTCAAAATATATGACACGCGATGGCGCAACATACTCGATGTCGTCCCGGCGAAGGCCGGGACCCATAACCACCGAAGGCCATTGTTGCGCGGCGCTGGGGCCACAACTTTTTCAACAACTCAACCCTGTGGTTATGGGTCCCCTGAGTTCACAAACGAAGTGCAACACTTCCTTGAGGAGGTGTTGCGATGGGGCGGAGTTACGAGCAGCTATCCCTGGACGAGCGATGCGAGATTGCCCGGCTTTCAGCCAATGGCAGCTCGGTGCGGCAAATCGCGGCAGCTCTGGATCGCTCGCCATCAACGATCTCTCGGGAGCTGAACCGCAATTCTGGCGCCCAGGTCGGCTACAAACCCAGCTATGCCCAGCAACAGATGCGAGCGCGGCGCTGGACGGGCGTACGCCTCGAACGGGAGCCCGGCCTGCGCCGCGCGGTCTTGGAGCGCCTTGGTCGGGGCTGGTCGCCCGAGCAGGTCGCGGGCCGGCTGGCCCGCGAACACGGCCGCAAGGTGATCTCCCACGAGACCATCTACCGCTTCATATACGCCCAGATCCGGCGCACCTCGGACTTCAGCTGGCGGCGTTATCTGCCACGCGGCAAGAGCAAACGCGGCTACCGCGGCAAGAAGGGCGGCAGTCCCGCAAGCTTCATAGAAGGCCGTGTTTCCTTGGACAAACGGCCTATCGAGGCCGCCGATCGCAATGCCCCCGGTCATTGGGAAGCCGACCTGATGATGTTCTCCAAATACGGTCAGGCGATCCTGACCGTGCACGAGCGCACCTCGCGCCTGCTGCTCGGCATCCGCATCGCCAGCAAGCTCGCGCGCGGTATCGCCCGTCATCTCGTCCGCTTGTTTGCTGCCTTGCCGGAAGGCCTGTGCCAGACCGTTACCTTCGACAATGGGACCGAGTTCGCCTGTCACCTGGAGCTGCACCGCCTCGCGATCGAGACCTTCTTCTGCGATCCGCACGCGCCCTGGCAGAAGGGCGGCATCGAGAATGCGATCGGTCGGATGCGCCGCTTCATTCCACGCAAAACCGATCTCGCGACCTTCCCGACGCGCCGCCTCCGCCAGTCGATCAACGCCTACAACAACACCCCGCGCAAATGCCTTGACTTCCAAACCCCTCTCGAGGCCTTCTCTCAAGTGTTGCACTTCGAGTGTGAATCCACCTCCCGGCTTTCGCCGGGACGACGAGAGGAGAGATTGCGCCGTGATTGCATCGTCTCAGGATGACGGCTGAAAATGCACCTTCCCGCCATCACCACCTACGACACCTACCGCGCCTGGCGCGGCGACAGCTCGCGCTGGCTGCCGGTCGCGCGCGAGATCGCCGACGGCCACGGGCTGTCCTGGGGCACGCCGCATGTGTTTGCGACCGGCACCAATCTCGTCGTCGGGCTCGATGGCAACCTGATCCTGAAACTGTTCCCGCCGTTCCTGCGCCCGCAATTCGTCTCCGAGCGCGGCGCGCTGGCGGAGCTGCGCGGCCGGCTCGGCATTCCGATTCCCGACCTCGTCGCGGAGGGCGAGCGCGACGGCTGGCCCTATCTCGTCATCACGCGCCTCGCCGGCACCGTCGGATCGGAGGTCTGGCCAGCGCTGTCGGACGCCGAGCGGGAGCGCGTGCTGGCCGAGATCGGCGCGGTGATCGCCGACGTGCAGCGCGTGCCGCCCGGCAGTCTGCTCACAATCGGGCAGCCCTGGGAGACCTTCCTGCGCACCCAGATCGCGCAGTGCCGGGCCCGCCACCAGCGCCTCGGCCTGCCGGCGAAATTGCTCGCCTCGCTCGACGATCTGCTGCGCGACGCCACTGAGCTGATCCCGATGAATGCGCCGCCGGTGATCCTGACCGGCGAGTACATTCCGGAAAATTTCCTGCTCGGGCGCCGGGCCGACGGCTGGCATGTCGCCGGCCTGTTCGACTTCGGCGACGTCCGGACCGGATGGGGCGAGTACGACCTGCTCGGTCCCAGCGCCTTCATGGCCGCGGGGCATCCGCGAAGGGTGCAAAGCCTGTTCGACGGCTTCGGCATCCCGCGCAGCGAGGTGAATTTCACGCTGAAGCGGCGGCTGATGGCGTTGATGATGCTGCACACGGCCAGCGATCCGCTCCGGCACATCTGCATTACGGACTGGCCGGACCGGGTCGATGACTTCGTGCAGTTGCAGGAGTTGATCTGGCCGGATTAGCCATCCGGATGGCGAAGTCGACTGTCGGCCAGAAAACGAGCAGGTCTCATGTGTTGCTTATTTGTTAAGCAGCGATCCGCCCTTTGTATGCAATGACGGGCATCACCGACGGCGCAAGATCAGATACCTTCCTCGATTTCTTGCCTTCTTACAGGTGTTTAGCGTCTCATAAGCTTTCGTTAAGGGTTGGCACAATCCTTGCGAACCGAGTTCCAAGGCCCGTCCCAGGGGCGTTGGAGCATCACATGAAGCGTCGCGATTTCCTCAAATCGGTATCCGGACTGGCTGCGGGGGCGCTGGCGCCGACCGCGCCGGCGATCTGGTCGCCGGCCAAAGCCGACGCCCGCTCGGAGACGCTGCTGATCGTGTCCGAAGGCGGTCCCAACAATCTCGATATCCATGGCGTCGGCACCAACGTGCCCGGCTATGAGGTGTCGTGGAATTGCTACGACCGGCTGATCAGCCACGAGATGAAGAGCGGCCCGGGCGGCGTGCCCTATTACGACCGCGATAAGTTCAAGCCCGAGCTCGCCGAGGATTTCAACATCGGCGACATGTCGGTCACCTTCAAGCTGCGCAAGAACGCCAAATTCCACGACGGCACGCCGGTGACCGCGAAGGACGTCAAATGGTCGCTCGACCGCGCCGTCTCCGTCGGCGGCTTCCCGACCTTCCAGATGAGCGCGGGCTCGCTGACCAAGCCCGAGCAGTTCGTCGTCGTCGACGACCACACCGTGCGGGTCGACTTCCTCAAGAAAGACAAGCTGACGATTCCCGACCTCGCCGTCATCGTGCCCTGCGTCGTCAACTCCGAGCTCGTCAAGAAGAACGCCAGCGAGAAGGATCCCTGGGGTCTCGAATTCACCAAGCAGCAGACCGCAGGCTCCGGCGCCTACAAGGTGACCAAATGGACCGCCGGTACCGAAGTCGTCATGGAGCGCAATGACGAGTGGGTCTGTGGCCCGATGCCGAAGATCAGGCGCGTGATCTGGCGCATGGTGCCGCAGGCCGGCAACCGCCGTGCGCTGCTCGAGCGCGGCGACGCCGACATCTCCTACGAGCTGCCGTTCAAGGATTTCCAGGAGATGAAGGCCAACGGCAAGCTCAACGTGGTCTCGCTGCCGTTCTCCAACGGCATCCAGTATATCGGTATGAACGTCACCAAGCCGCCGTTCGACAATCCGAAGGTGCGGCAGGCGATGGCCTATGCGATGCCGTACCAGAAGATCATGGACGCGGTGCTGTTCGGTCTCGCCAACCCGATGTTCGGCGCTCCGAAGGACAGACCGACCGAGGTCGCCTGGCCGCAGCCGACCAAGTATGTCACCGACATGGAGAAGGCCAAGGCGCTGCTCGCGGAAGCCGGCTACGCCAACGGCTTCGAGACCACGATCTCGTTCGACCTGAATTTCGCAGGCGTCAACGAGCCGCTCTGCGTGCTGGTGCAGGAGAGCCTGGCGCAACTCGGCATCAAAACCACGATCAACAAGGTGCCCGGCGCCAACTGGCGCACCGAGCTGACCAAGAAGGAAATGCCGCTGTTCACCAACGTGTTCTCGGGTTGGCTCGATTACCCCGAGTACTTCTTCTACTGGTGCTATCACGGCAACAATTCCATCTTCAACACGATGAGCTACAAGTCGCCCGAGATGGACAAGCTCATCGACGGCGCGCGCATCGCGGCCGCCAACGGCGACACCGCGGCCTACGACGCCGACGTCAAGGGCTTCGTCGATCTCGCATTTAGCGACATCCCCCGCATCCCGCTCTATCAGCCCTTCGTCAACGTCGCGATGCAGAAGAACATCTCGGGCTATGAGTACTGGTTCCACCGTCGCCTCGACTACCGCGCGATGGCCAAGGGGTGAGGCGGGCGAATGGTGAGTGGCGAGTAGCGAGTAGCGAGTAGCGAATAGGGAGCATGGCAATGACTGTTAGTCGCGGGCGTCCATTCGCCATTCGCTATTCGCCATTCGCACGTGCGGAGAGCGTCTCATGCTGACCATGATCGGCAAGCGGCTGCTGTTTGCGATCCCGTCGCTGATCGGGGTGGTGATCGTGACGTTCCTGCTGACGCGTGCGCTGCCGGGTGATCCGGCGGCGTATTTTGCCGGGCCTGCGGCGACCAAGGAGGCGGTCGACCAGATCAGGAAGAAGCTCGGCTTCGACAAGCCGCTGATCGAGCAGTTCGTCCGCTACAGCAACGATCTCGCCCATGGCGATCTCGGCACGTCGCTGACCACGGGGCAGCCGGTCGCGGCCGAATTGCGCAACCGTCTGCCGGCGTCGGCGGAGCTGACGCTGCTCGGCCTCGTCGTCTCGATCGTGATCGCGATCCCGCTCGGCGTGCTGGCGGCGACGCGGCCGGGCTCCTGGATCGATCATCTCTGCCGCGTCACCACCACGGCCGGCGTCTCGCTGCCGGTGTTCTTCACCGGGCTGGTGCTGGTCTATGTGTTCTATTTCCGGCTCGGCTGGGCGCCGGCGCCGCTCGGCCGGCTCGACGTGTTCTACAGCGCGCCGCCGACCGTCACCGGCTTCTATCTGATCGACACGCTGTTCGCGCGCGACGTCGAGGCTTTTCGTTCTGCGTTCAGCCAGCTGATCCTGCCGGCGGTGACGCTTGCGATTTTCTCGCTGGCGCCGATCGCGCGCATGACGCGGGCCTCGATGCTGGCGGTGCTGGCGTCGGATTTCGTCCGCACCGCACGCGCCAGTGGCCTGTCGCCCGGCAAGGTGATCGTCACCTACGCGTTCCGCAACGCGATGCTGCCTGTGATCACCACGCTCAGCATGGTGTTCTCGTTCCTGCTCGGGGCCAACGTGCTGGTCGAGAAGGTGTTCGCCTGGCCCGGCATCGGCTCCTACGCGGTGGAGGCGCTGATCGCGTCCGACTTCGCGCCGGTGCAGGGTTTCGTGCTGACCATGGCGGTCATGTACGTGGCTCTCAATCTACTGATCGACATCCTCTACGGCGTGATCGATCCGCGCGTCAGGCTGGAAGGGTAGAGCATGAGCACCGTTGCGCCGACCGTCGAACCCGCAGGTCCCGCCCGCACGTCCGGCCTCGCCGCGGTGCTGGAGCAGACCCGTTACGTGCTGGGCGAGAACAAGGTCACCGGCTTTGCCTTCGCGCTGCTGATCCTGATCCTGTTCGCGGCGCTGTTCGGGCCTTACGTCGTGCCGTACGACCCGCTCGCCTCGGATACTGCGGCCGCATTGAAGCCGCCGTCGGCCGCGCACTGGTTCGGCACCGATCAGCTCGGTCGCGACATCTTCAGCCGCGTCATCGTGGCGACACGGCTCGACACCTTCATTGCGGTCGCCTCCGTCGTGCTGGTGTTCCTGATGGGCGGGCTCGCCGGCATCGCCGCCGGCTATTTCGGCGGCTGGACCGATCGCATCGTCGGCCGCATCGCCGACACCATCATGGCGTTCCCGCTGTTCGTGCTGGCGATGGGCATCGTCGCCGCGCTCGGCAACACCGTGCAGAACATCATCATCGCGACGGCGATCGTGAATTTTCCGCTCTATGCCCGCGTTGCGCGCGCCGAAGCCAACGTCCGCCGCAACGCCGGCTTCGTGCAGGCCGCGCGGCTCTCCGGCAATGGCGAGTACCGCATCCTGCTCGGGCACATCCTGCCGAACATCATGCCGATCATGATCGTGCAGATGTCGCTGACCATGGGATATGCGATCCTCAACGCCGCGGGCCTGTCCTTCATCGGCCTCGGCGTCCGGCCGCCGACCGCGGAATGGGGCATCATGGTCGCCGAGGGCGCCGGTTTCATGGTCTCGGGCGAATGGTGGATCGCGCTCTTCCCCGGCCTTGCGCTGATGATCGCGGTGTTCTGCTTCAACCTGCTCGGCGACGGCCTGCGCGACATCGTCGACCCGCAGCGGAGGACGTGATGACGGTCTCGTTAGGGTGTCAAGATACCGCTCAACGCCTTTGCATGGGGTTGTTTTGCGGCTTTTTGGATGACGCCTCGCATGAGGGGCGAAGATGACCTCCCAACCGCTGCTCGACGTCCAGGACCTCACCGTCGAATTCACCACCCGCCGCGGCATCGTCAAGGCGGTGCAGCACGTCAATATCTCGGTGGCCAAGGGCGAGACCGTCGGCATCGTCGGCGAGTCCGGCTCCGGCAAATCGGTGACCTCATACGCGGTGATGCGGATTCTCGACCGCGCCGGCCGCATCGCCGATGGCTCGGTGATGTTCTCCGGCATCGACGTCAAGGCCGCGACCGAAAGCCAGATGCGCGATCTGCGCGGCCGCGAAGTCTCGATGATCTTCCAGAATCCGCGCGCGGCCCTCAATCCGATCCGCAAGGTCGGTCACCAGATCGAGGACGTGCTGCGCCAGCATGTGCAGCAGGCTGTTGTCACCGATCGCGGCGAGACCGCGATCGAGGCGCTGGAGCAGGTCAAGATCGCGCGACCGCGCGAGCGCTATCACGCCTATCCGTTCGAATTGTCCGGCGGCATGTGCCAGCGCGTCGTCATCGCGCTGGCGCTGGCCTGCAACCCGCAGCTTCTGATCGCCGACGAGCCGACCACCGGCCTCGACGTCACCACCCAGAAGGCGGTGATGGATCTGATCGTCGAGCTGACCAAGCGCCGTGCGATGTCGACCATCCTGATCACGCATGACCTCGGCCTTGCCGCCGCCTATTGCGACCGCGTCGTGGTGATGGAGAAGGGCCGGGTGGTCGAGACCGCGAAATCGGCCGACATCTTCGCCGCGCCCCAGCACGATTACACGAAGAAACTGATGCGCGCGACGCCGCGACTTGGGGTGTCGCTGAGGGATTTGCTGCCGGAGGACGCTGAGGCGACGCCCACAGCTGCCACCACTACCGCTGCGACCGCGCCTGCGAAGAGTGGGGAGCCTCTCCTGTCAGTGGAAAAGCTCGTCAAGGAATATCCCCGTCAGGGCGCCGGCTCGGTGCTGACAAAACTGTTCGGCCGCAAGCCGCCGGTCGAGGAGGAGATCTTCCGCGCCGTCGACGGCATCAGCTTCCAGGTTGACCATGGCGAGAGCGTCGGCCTGGTCGGCGAATCCGGCTGCGGCAAGTCGACGACGTCGATGATGGTGATGCGCCTCCTCGACCAGACCTCCGGCCGCATCGTGTTCGACGGCGAGGACATCGGCGGCATCCTGCCGCAGTCCTTCGCGCGGCTGCCGCAGCGCAGCCAGATCCAGATGGTGTTCCAGGACCCGACCGACAGCCTCAACCCGCGCTTCACCGCGGCGCGCGCGATCGCGGACCCGATCATGCAGCTCGGCGACATCAAGGGGCGCGACGCGCTGCGTGACCGCTGCGAGGAGCTGGCGCGGCTGGTCGGCTTGCCGGTCAATCTGTTGGATCGCTTTCCGCATCAGCTCTCCGGCGGCCAGAAGGCCCGCGTCGGCATCGCGCGCGCGATCGCGCTGCACCCGAAGCTCGTGATCCTCGACGAGCCGACCGCGGCGCTGGACGTCTCGGTGCAGGCGGTGGTGCTCAATCTGCTGCAGGACCTCAAGCAGTCGATGGGCATGAGCTATCTGTTCGTGTCGCACGATCTCAACGTGGTGCGCCTGCTGTGTGATCGCGTCATCGTGATGCGCGCCGGCCGCATCGTCGAGCAGGGCACGTCCGAACACGTCTTGGGCAATCCGCAGGATGCCTATACAAGGGAATTGCTGACGGCGATCCCGCATCCGCCGTTGCCGGTGTCCTGAGAAACCCATTGGAAGCGAAATGGCCGATCATCTCGACGACTACATGAACGCGGTTGCCCGCGCGATGGGGCTGCCGCTGGAAGACGCCTGGCGGCCCGCGGTGCGTGCCAATCTCGAGGTCTCGCTGCGGCTGGCGAAGCTGGTCGACGAGTTCCCGCTGTCGGATGACGTCGTCTCGGCCGCCGTCTATTCGACCTGAGATCGCGATGTCCGAAACTCCCGCTTTCATGTCGGCTGCCGAGATCGCGCAGGCCGTCTCAAACCGCAAGCTCACCGCCCTCTCCGCGACCGAGGCTGCGCTCGCGCGCATCGCGGCGCATGACAAGGTGCTCAACTCCTTCACCGACATCACCGCCGAGCGCGCACGCGCCAAGGCGAAGGCGATCGATGCCGCGATTGCGGCGGGCCAACCGGTCGGCCCGCTCGCCGGCGTGCCGTTCGCGGTCAAGAACCTGTTCGACGTGCAGGGCCTCTCGACCCGCGCCGGCTCCAAGATCAACCGCGACCTGCCGCCGTCGCCGCGCGACGCCACGCTGATCGAGCGGATGGAGGCGGCCGGCGCCGTACTGGTCGGCGCGCTCAACATGGGCGAATACGCCTACGACTTCACCGGCGAGAACGTGCATGACGGTCCGTCGCGCAATCCGCACGATCCGACGCGGATGACCGGCGGCTCCTCGGGCGGCTCGGGCAGCGCCGTCGGCGGCGCGCTGGTGCCGATTGCACTCGGCTCCGACACCAACGGCTCGATCCGGGTGCCGTCGTCGTTCTGCGGCACCTTCGGCCTGAAGCCGACCTATGGAAGGCTGTCGCGCGCGCGTTCCTATCCGTTCGTTGCGAGCCTCGATCATCTCGGTCCGCTGGCGCGCAACGTGAAGGATCTCGCGCTGGCCTATGACGCGATGCAGGGACCTGACGCCGACGATCCGGCCTGCATCGTGCAGTCGGTCGAGCCGACCGTGCCGTTGCTGGCCAATGATGTCCGCGGGCTGCGGATCGCGATCGCCGGCGGCTATTTCCAGCAGAACCTGTTTCCGGAGGCGGCCGAAGCGGTCGCCCGCGTCGCCAAGGCGCTCGGTGCCACGCGGATCGTCGAATTGCCGGAAGCCGCGCGCGCCCGCGCTGCGGCCTACATTATCACCACGACCGAGGGCGCCGCGCTGCATCTCGACCGGCTGCGCAAGCGTCCGAACGATTTCGATCCGGCGGTGCGCGATCGCTTCATTGCGGGCGCGATGGTACCCGCGGTCTATGTCGACAGGGCGCAGAAATTCCGCCGCTGGTTCCGCGCCAGGATGCTGGAGCTGTTCCAGTCGGTCGACGTGATCCTGGCGCCGGCGACGCCGTGCACCGCGCCGAAGCTCGGTCAGGTCAATTTCACGCTCGACGGCGTCGAGCTTCCGGTGCGCGCCAATATCGGCATCCACACCCAGCCGATCTCCTTCATCGGCCTGCCTGTGGTGGCCGTGCCGGTGCCGCTCGAACCGTTGCCGATCGGGGTGCAGATCATCGCCGCGCCCTGGCGCGAGGACATCGCGCTGCGGGTCGCCTATGCGCTGGAACAGATGGGCGTTGCCGCGGCTCCGGCGCCGAGAGGGCTCTGATTATGGACATCGATCTTCCCGACGTGGTCGCCGAGGTCACCGCGCAGTTCCAGCGTTACGAGGCGGCGCTGGTGTCGAACGACGTCGCCGTGCTGGACGAGCTGTTCCGCAACGACAGCCGCACGCTGCGTTACGGCATCGGCGAGAACCTCTATGGCTACGCCGAGATCATGGCGTTCCGCGCCGGGCGCTCGCCGGTCGGCCTGATGCGCAGGATCGACCGCACCGTGATCACGGCCTATGGCCGCGACACCGCGATCGCCTCGACGCTGTTCTATCGGGACAGCACTCCGGGTAGGGTGGGACGGCAGATGCAGACGTGGATTCGCTTCCCTGAGGGCTGGAGAATCGTCGCGGCCCATGTCAGCGTCATCGACGAGCCCAAAGGCGTTTGAACACGAGCGCTTGAACCATGAGCCTGGACGATCTTCCGACCCGCGCGCAGCAAGCCGAGGCCGAGCCGCTGGTGCCGCGCGTCGATCGCCCGTCGTCGCTGGTCGACAAGATCACCCGCGCCGAGGAGTTGCGCCTGCAACTCGCCGACGAGATCGTGCGCGGCACGCTGCCGCCCGGGGCGGCTCTCGACGAGACCGACCTTGCGCGCCGGTTCAACGTGTCGCGCACCCCGGTGCGCGAGGCGCTGCGGCAGCTCGCCGCCAGCGGCTTGATCGATGCCCGCGCGCACCGTGGCGCGGTGGTGGCGCGGCCCTCGCTGGAGCGGCTCACCGGCATGTTCGAGGCGATGGCCGAGCTGGAAGCGCTCTGCGCCGGCCTTGCCGCCGAGCGGATGATTCCGGCCGAGCGTCACGCGCTGGAGGCGGTCCATGAGGAATTGCGGGTGTTGAGCTACACCGGCAATCCCGAGCGCTTCCACGAGGTCAATGAGCGCTTCCACAACGCGATCTATGCCGGTTCGCAGAACGCCTATATCGCCGAGATCACGCTGGCGACGCGGGTGCGGGTGCAGCCGTTCCGCCGCGCCCAGTTCCGCAACCTCGGGCGTTTGGCGAAGTCGCACGCCGAGCACGACCGGGTCGTCGTCGCCATCCTGCGCGGCGACAAGCAAGGTGCCGCCGCTGCGATGCGCGCCCATATCGAGCAGGTGCGCGGGGAGTACGAGACCTATGCGGTGTCGGTGTAGCCGCTCTCGTCATTCCCCGGTGCGCAATTGCGCACCGGGGAATGACGATGGGGAGGCAGCTACCCTTTCGCCCGCTCCGCCATGAACGCCCGCCAGCCGCCGTAGCCCGAGATATCCGTCGCGCCGGTGACCGCGGCGGGCTCGACGATGAAGCCTTTGGCCTCGCGCCCGTCGGCGAGCCTGATGGTGCCGATCGACAGCGGCGGCGGGATCGCGGCGACGAATGTGCCGAACGCGGCCGGCGACATCGCCCACAGTTCGAGCTTGATCGCGTGGCCCGCGCCGGCCGCGACACGCAGCATGCCGGGCTTCGGCGGCGCGGTGTCGAGCGCGTAGAGCTTGTAGTCCGCCGCGGTGACGGTCTCTTCCTGCAGGCGCGCATCGAGCGTCGTCAGTTCGTGGTTCAGCGCCATGCCGGACAGATGCGCGCCGACCACCGCGATCGTGATCTCGTTTGGCGTGGCCTGCGCGGGCACGGCGGCGAGCGGCGGGTGCGGCAGCGCCTTGGCGCTGATGGCAAGCTTGGTGTCGGCGTGGAACACGCGGCCGATGCCGGCGAGCGCGGCGTCGCGGCCGGCCGGCGCCAGCAGCGTGATGCCGAACGGCGCGCCGTCGGTCCGCATCGCCGCCGGCAGCGCCAGGCCGCAGAGATCGAGCAAATTGACGAAATTGGTGTAGGTGCCGAGCCGCGAATTCAGCTCGATCGGATTGGCCAGCACGTCGGCGGTGGAATAGACCGTCGGTGCGGTCGGCAGCACGATGGCGTCGCACTCCGCGAAAGTGCGCGCGGCGACGCGGCGCAGCGCCTGGAGACGATACAGCGCCGAGAACGTATCGGCCGCGGTGAGCCGCGCGCCGCCGATCGTGATCTCGCGTGTCACCGGATGGATCGCGTCCGGCGCCGACGCCAGGAGGTCGCGGATCACCAGATAGCGCTCGGCGACCCAGGGGCCCTCATAGAGCAGCCGCGCGGTCTCATAGAACGGCTCGAGATCGAATTCGACGAGTTCGGCGCCGAGCGACTGCCAGCGCGTCAACGCCTCGCCATACGCTGTCTCCGCTTTGCGGTCGCCGAAGAAGATCAGCTGGCCGCTGCTGGGAATACCGAGCTTCGGCTTCGCCGGGAATGTCGCGAGCGGCGCCAGCGGCCGGTCGCGCGAGTACGGATCGGCATCATCCGGCCCGGCCATCACCGCGAGCGCGGCCAGCGCATCGTCGACGGTGAGCGAGAACACCGAGATGCAGTCGAGCGTGCGGCAGGCCGGCACCAGCCCGGTGTTCGGGATCAACCCGAGGCTCGGCTTGAGGCCGACGATGTTGTTGAGCATCGCCGGCACGCGGCCGCTGCCCGCGGTGTCGGTGCCGAGCGACAGCGGCACCAGGCCCGCGGACACCGCGACCGCGGAGCCCGAACTCGATCCACCCGGCACCAGGTCGCCACGCACCGGATTTTTGGGAATGCCATAGGGCGAGCGCACGCCGACCAGGCCGGTCGCGAACTGGTCGAGATTGGTCTTGCCGATGATGATCGCGCCGGCCGCGCGCAGCCGCGCGACCGCGGTGGAATCCCGTGCCGGCGTGTAAGCGAAAGCCGGGCAGGCTGCGGTGGTCGGCAGGCCCGCGACGTCGATATTGTCCTTCACCGCGACCGGCACGCCATAAAGCGGCAGCGTCGGATCGGTGAGCCGCGCGGCCTCGGCGAGTGCGTCCTGCTCGTCGCGCAGACTGATGAAGATGGCGGGGTCGTTATGCGCGCGGATGCGCTGGTAGCTCCGCGCCACGGTTTGCGCCGGCGTCATGCTCCCGGCGCGGTGTGCGGCAACGATCGCGGCGACAGTTTCAGTCACGTGGTTGGCCTCGTCTCTGGTGCGGCACCGCCGCGAGGGAATTGCAGCCTGATCGAAGCAAGCAATGTGCCATTGTGTACAATTCATCGGCGCCCACCGCGCGACGGATTATCATACAATATCAGTCGCTTGAAATAGTCGCCGAGAACTGCCGCGGATCGGCCGGTGAGTGCGATTGCCCATTTCTTGGGCTGATACCGCCAAGCCGCAAGATCAGGTGAAGCAGGCGAGGATCCGCAGCAGCTGCTCGCGATTCTCTTTGCCGATCTTCTCGGCGACATGCCGCTCATGCTCGGCGGCGAGCCGCTTGAATTGCGCCAGCGCGGTCTTGCCGCGCGCGGTCAGATGCAGCGCATGGGAGCGACGGTCGGTGGCGGACGGGATGCGGCTGACGAAGTCGCGCTCCTCCAGGCTGTCGAGCAGATGCACCAGCCGCGCGCGCTCGATCCCGAGCCGCTTGGCGACCGCCATCTGGCTCAGGCCCGGATTGGCCCCGATCACGGTCATGACCGAATATTGGGTCGGGCGGATATCGACGGTCGCCAGCGTCTTGATGAAGTCCCGGAAGATCCAGAGCTGGAGGCGCCGCACCGCATAGCCGGCGTGGCCGACCAGTGCGTCGAGGCCGATGTCATCGCCGGCATGCGCCCCGCCATTGATCGCCCGCGCGCGGGGGCGGCGGATTGCCGCTGCTGCCGGCTTGCGCGATGTCTTTTGACGGATTGCCATGACCGCAAGGCTAGCGCGCCTGAGGCGGGAGGGAAAGATTGTTGTTGACGACAACAATTGATGTCCGCAACATTATCGCCAAGAGCCCGGCCGGGACCGCGCCGCCGCACCATCTTGCAGCGCGATCCCGCAAAATGCGGGCGAGGAGGAAACCATGACGATCGCCACTGCCGGCGGTGACAATCCGGACAGCCTGTTCGCGACGCCCGCGATCGTTGCCGTCAGGCGCGACGACGGCAGCATCCTGGTTCGATCCACCACGCCGCTCAAAGACAGCGCCCGCTGCGTCGGCGACTGGCTCGAGCACTGGGCGCGGCAGGCGCCGGACCGCATCTTCCTCGCTGAGCGCGCCAGCACCGAGGTACCCTGGAGCACCGTGAGCTATCGCGACGCGCTCGCCATCGTCCGGCGCGCCGCGTCGTGGATTTTGGCGCAGGGGCTGAGCGCCGAACGGCCGCTCGTCATCCTGTCCGACAACGGTATCGACCACGCATTGTTCGCGCTCGCCGCCCAGCATGTCGGCGTGCCCTCGGCGGCGATCTCGCCGGCCTATTCGCTGATGTCGAAAGACTTCGACAAGCTGAAGGGCATGATCAGCCTGCTCGATCCCGGCGCGATCTATGTCACAGGCATCAAGCCGTTCGCGGCGGCGCTGGCCGCGATCAAGCCGCTGCATCGGGCGATCATCGTCAGCGGCAATCCCGACGATGCCGATGCGCTGGCGTTCCGCACCATCGCGGCGACGCCGCAATCGCCGGAGGTCGCCACGGCGTTCGCGGCGGTGACGCCGGACACGATCGCAAAATTCCTGTTCACCTCGGGCTCGACCGGCACGCCGAAAGCCGTGATCAACACCCAGCGCATGCTGACCTCGAGCCAGCAGGCCAAGGCGCAGACCTGGACGTTCCTGGAGCAGGCCGGCAGCGAGCTCGTGATTCTGGATTGGCTGCCCTGGAGCCACACCTTCGGCGCCAACCACAATTTCAATCTGGTGCTGCGCAACGGCGGCACGCTCTATATCGACGGCGGCAAGCCGGCGCCCGGGCTGTTTTCCGCCTCGCTCGCCAATCTGCGCAGCGTGGTGCCGACGGTCTATTTCAACGTGCCGCGCGGCTTCGACATGCTGATCGCGGCGCTGCGCACCGACGACGAGCTGCGCCGCAAATTCTTCGAGGGCAGCAAATTCGCCTTCTATGCCGGCGCAGCGCTGCCGCAGAATTTGTGGGATGCGCTGGAGGAATTGTCGCTCGCCACCGTCGGCCGCAAGCTGCCGATGGTGTCGGCCTGGGGCTCGACCGAGACTTCGCCGCTTGCGACCGATTGTCACTTCCTCGCCAAACGCTCCGGCAATATCGGCGTGCCGATCCCGGGCACCGAACTCAAGCTGGTGCCGTCGGGTGACAAGCTCGAGGTGCGCGTGCGCGGGCCCAATGTCACACCGGGCTACTGGAAGGCACCCGAGCTGACCGCACAGGCTTTCGACGACGAGGGCTTCTACAAGATCGGCGACGCCGTCACCTTTGCCGATCCCGACCGGCCCGATCTCGGCCTGTTCTTCGACGGCCGGGTGGCGGAGGATTTCAAGCTCAATTCCGGCACCTGGGTCAGCGTCGGCACCTTGCGCGTCGCCGGCATCGCGGCGCTGGCGCCGCTCGCGCAGGACATCGTCGTCGCGGGTCACGGCCGCGACGAGGTGCGCTTCCTGGTGTTCCCGAACCTCGCCGCCTGCCGGTCGCTGGCAGGATTGCCCGAGACCGCCGATGCGCGCGAGGCGATCGGCCACACGGCGGTCCGCTCCGCGATCGGGCAGGGGCTGGCGCGGCTGAAAGCGCAGGGCGGTCATTCCTCCGGCCACGCCACCCGCGCGCTGTTGCTCGCCGAGCCCGCCTCGGTCGACGGCGGCGAGATCACCGACAAGGGCTACATCAACCAGCGCGCCGTGCTGACCCGCCTCGCCGCAGCAGTGGCGGTGCTGGAGGACGACGCTTCGGCCGAGCCGATCACTTGCGCCGGGTGAGACTGTAAGGGAGGCACCAACGGAACGGTTCCTCCCCCCTGACCTGTGGGCGACGTTACAGGTCTCGGCATGGGACCTGACGCCGCACTCGTTCACCTTTATAGTTGCTATAGCAACTAGTCTGTGCGAGTTTTCGCCCCATAGGGACAAGGCCGGCCAACGGCCCCGCGTTTGGGAGGACGATGTTGCGCAGCAGCGCGCGAGCAGCACGCTTTGACGAGCTGATGAATACCGCGGCGGCGCAGGGCCCAGCCGCGCCGTCAGCTCGTGCTCTGCCCGGTCACGGCGCCGAGGTTCTCGTGCAGCCGGCGCAGCAGGTCGATCAGCACCTCGCGCTCGTCCTTCTTCAGGCACGACAGCAGCCGCCGCTCGCGCTCCAGCGCCGCGACGATGACCCTGTCGTGGATGGCGCGGCCGCGCGCGGTCAGGGTGATCGAATGGGTGCGGCCGTCGTCGGGCGCGGTGCGGATCGTCAGCAGGCCGCGCTTCTGCAGCGCCGCGAGGTTGCGGCTGACCGGCCCCTTGTCGAAGCCGATCACCTGGCAGATCCGGGAGGCCGGAATCCCCGGCTCGATCGCCAGTTGCGAGATGATTCGCCACTCGGTGACGTTGACGCCGAAATTCTTCTGGTAAAATGCGGTGGCGCTGTTCGACAGCTTGTTGCCGATGAAGGTGATGAACGCCGGCACATAGCGATTGAGGTCCAGCAGCGGGCCATCGGTGGCATCTGCGGGATCGGCCGGTCTGGGCCGACGGGGCTTTCGGGGGAGGGGCTGACTGCTCATCTCTCAAATCATCGCTGCGAAACCGTTCGGGAGCAAGTGACATGCGGCCCGTGTTGACAAGAACAAACCTCGGGAGGTCCTGATGACTGCAACAGGGGGGACATCCGTCCCGCATCTCGACGTCGATCCGTTCGCGCTCGACTTCTTCGCCGATCCATTCCCGACCCATCAGCGGCTGCGCGAGGCCGGGCCGGTGGTCTATCTCGACAAGTGGAATGTCTATGGCGTGGCGCGCTACGCCGAGGTTCATGCCGTGCTGAACGATCCTGCGACGTTCTGCTCCAGCCGCGGCGTCGGCCTCAGCGACTTCGCCAAGGAGAAGCCGTGGCGGCCGCCGAGCCTGATCCTGGAGGCCGATCCGCCCGCCCACACCCGGACCCGCGCGGTGCTGAGCACCGTGCTGTCGGCGACCGTGATGAAGCAGCTTCGCGGGCAGTTTGCCGCGGCCGCGGAGGCTCGCCTCGATGTGTTGCTGGAGAAGCGCCGGTTCGACGCGATCGCAGACCTTGCCGAAGCCTATCCGCTATCGATCTTCCCGGATGCGCTGGGCTTGCGGCCCGATGGCCGCGAGAATTTGCTGCCCTACGCAAGTTTGGTGTTCAATGCCTTCGGTCCGCCGAACCAGCTCCGCAAGGAGGCGATCGAGCGCTCGGCGCCGCACCAGGCCTATGTTGCCGAGCAGTGCCAGCGCGACAATCTCGCCCCCGGCGGCATCGGCGCCTGCATCCATGCTCATGTCGATAGCGGCGCCATCACCGCGACCGAGGCGCCGCTGTTGGTGCGTTCGCTGCTGTCGGCCGGGCTTGACACCACGGTCAACGGCATCGGCGCCGCCGTCTACTGCCTCGCCCGCTTCCCCGACCAGTTCGAGAGACTGCGCGGCGATCCGACGCTGGCGCGCAACGCGTTCGAGGAAGCCGTGCGGTTCGAAAGTCCGGTGCAGACCTTCTTCCGCACCACGACGCGCGATGTCGAGCTCAGCGGCGAAAGCATTCCCGAAGGCGAGAAGGTGCTGATGTTCCTCGCCGCGGCCAACCGCGATCCGCGCCGTTGGGAAAATCCCGACAGCTATGACATCACGCGCCGCACCTCGGGGCATGTCGGTTACGGGTCGGGCATCCACATGTGCGTCGGCCAGCTCGTCGCCCGTCTCGAGGGCGAGGTGATGATGGCGGCGCTGGCACGCCGTGTCGCCAGCATCGAAATCACGGGCGAGCCGAAGCGGCTTTTCAACAACACGCTGCGCGGGCTGAGCAGCCTGCCGGTCGAGATCACGCCGGCCTGACGGGAAGCCTGAAGCCGGCAACGAGTTAGCTGAGGAGAAACGGGGGATGCGATCGATGACAGGCTTCGGAGTCGGGCGATTGAGAATCGGACTCGCGTTTGCGTTGGCTTGCGCGGCGGGCAGCGCACGCGCGGAAATATCCGACAATGTCGTGCGCGTCGGCGTGCTCAACGACATTTCCGGCATCTTCCAGGACACCAACGGTATGGGCTCGGTGGAGGCCGCGCGGATGGCCGCCGAGGATTTCAACGGCGGGGCTAAGGGCATCAAGGTCGAGATCGTCTATGCCGATCACCAGAACAAGGCGGACGTCGGCTCTGCGATCGCGCGCAAATGGCTCGATGTCGAAGGCGTCGACGCCATCGTCGACGTGCCGAACTCGGCCGTCGGCCTCGCCATCAACACCGTGCTGCGCGATTCCAGGATGACGTTCCTGGCGTCGTCGACCGCGAGCTCCGATCTCACCGGCAAGGCCTGCTCGCCGAACACCATCCAATGGGTCAACGACGCCTGGGCGACCGGCAACACCACGGCGGCCGCGATGATGCAGCGTGGCGGCAAGGACTGGTATTTCGTGACGGTCGACTACGCGCTCGGCAAGGGCATTGAAGCCGAGGCGACCAACTACATCGAGAAGCATGGCGGCAAGGTGCTGGGATCGAGCAAGCATCCGCTCGGCACCTCCGACTTCGCCTCCTTCCTGCTGCAGGCGCAGAATTCGAAAGCGAAGGTGATCGGGCTCGCCAATGCCGGCGGCGACACCATCAATGCGGTGAAGCAGGCAGCCGAGTTCGGCATCCAGGAAGGCGGCCAGACCATGGTGGCGTTCCTGCTGTTCGTCAACGACATCCACGGCATGGGCCTGAAGGTGGCGCAGGGCCTGCAACTGCTGGAAGCCTTCTACTGGGACATGAACGACGACACCCGCGCCTTCGCCAAGCGCTTTGCCGCGCGCCCCGGCATGAACGGTAAGATGCCGAGCGGCAACCAGGCCGGCGTCTATGCGGCGACGCTCGCTTACCTCAATGCGGTGGCTGCCACCGGCAGCGACGACGCCAAACTCGTGGTGCCGCAGATGAAGACCTTCAAGGGCAAGGACAAACTGTTCGGGGACACCACGATCCGCCAGGACGGCCGGGTCATCCACCCGATGTATCTGTTCGAGGTGAAGAAGCCGGACGAGTCGAAATACCCCTACGACTATTACAGACTGATCGCGACCATCCCGGCCGAGCAGGCGTTCCGGCCGCTGGCGGATGGCGGGTGCCCGCTGGTGAAGTAGCATTGGCGTACGGAGCCTGCATTCGGCCACTCACCGCATCAGGCGATGGGGTGAGGCGGCTTGCCATGCAGCTGGTTCTTCCGTCATCCTGAGGAGGCCGCAAAGCGGCCGTCTCGAAGGATCGACGGCCCCGCTGTCGCCGCCAGACGATCAACGTGCGCCGAACGATCGGGGGCCGTGCATACTTCGAGACGCGGCCAAGAGGCCGCTCCTCAGGATGACGGGGTTAGAGTCGCGCACGGAAGCAGGCCTACTGCGCCACTTTGCTGCTGCCTTGGGTGATCAGCCGCGCGGCGCGCTGGTCGCGGGTGTGGATCCAGAGCCAGTTCATCGCGACCGCAATGCGGTTGCGCACGCCGATCAGGAAGTAGATGTGGGCGAGACCCCAGATCCACCATGCCAGCGAGCCGCGCAGCTTGAGCCAGCCGAAATCGATCACCGCCTTCTTCTTGCCGATCTGCGCGAGGCTGCCGGCGTGCTTGTAGCGGAACGGCGGCAGCGTCTTGCCGTCGAGCCGGGCCTTGATCAGGGCTGCGACGTAGCGCCCCTCCTGCTTGGCGGCCGGCGCGATGCCGGGCACCGGATTGCCGTCGGGACCCTTGATGGTGACGGTGTCGCCGACCGCGAAGATGTCGGGATGGCCGGGCACGGTGAGGTCCGGCTCGACCTCAAGCCGGTGGGCGCGATCCGCCGGCGCGTTCAGCCACTCGGCAGCGCGTGAGGCGCGCACGCCGGCGGCCCAGACGATGGTGCGGGCCTCCAGCCGCTTGCCGCCGAACACCACGCCATCGGCCGAGCATTCGGTGACCGGCTGGCCCAGCATCACCTCGACGCCGAGTTTCTCCAGCGACGCCTGCGCATAGGCCGAGAGATCGTCGGGAAATCCAGCCAGCACGCGCGGCCCGGCTTCGATCAGCACCACGCGCGCCTTGCGGGTGTCGATGTGGCGGAAGTCGTGCGGCAGCGTGTCCTTGGCGAGGTCGGCGATGGTGCCGGCCATCTCGACGCCGGTCGGCCCGGCGCCGATGATGACGAAGGTCAGCAGCGCCGCGCGCTTGTCGGGATCGGTCTCGCGCTCGGCGCGCTCGAAGGCGACCAGGATGCGCCGCCTGAGCGTGGTGGCGTCTTCCAGCGTCTTCAGGCCGGGCGCGAACGGTTCCCATTCGTCATGGCCGAAATAGGCGTGGCGCGCGCCGGTGGCGAGGACCAGCGTGTCATAGGGAACGCTGCCGCCGTCATCGAGCTCGACCTGCTTCGCCGCCGCGTCGACACCGCAGACATTGGCGAACAGCGTCGTCACCTCGGGCCGGTCGCGCAGGAGATAGCGGATCGGCCAGGCGATCTCGCTGGTGGCAAGCGACGCGGTCGCGACCTGGTAGAGCAGCGGCTGGAACAGATGGTGGTTGCGGCGGTCGATCAAGGTGATCTCGACCGGCGCGCCGGCGAGGCCGAAGGCCGTTTCCAATCCGCCGAAGCCGGCGCCGACGATCACCACGCGATGAGGTTTGGCCGGCGCTTGCGTCATCTGATGTCGCCCTCGGTTTCGAACGGCTTCGTCGCCTGATTATGTAATCATTCGCAGCCTCATTCCAACATGAAATGCCCGATCGCCCGATAGCAAAAGCCAATCGCCGCAAGCGTCACGCATCCTGCGGCGCGGCCGCGGCGACGACGCGCCGCCGCATCGGCAGGAACAGACCTGCCACGGCACCGACGAATGACAGCGTTGCAGCTAGGCTCATCGCCGCAGCGAAGCCATTGCTGAAATGTCCGGATGAATCGGCCGCGCCATTGGCCGCGAAGCTCGCCACCAGCGCGGCGATGCCGAACATCCCGCCGAGGAAGCGGCCCATGTTGAAGATGCCGGACGCCTTGCCCATCTCGCTGACCGCGACCGCGCTCAGCACCGCATTCTGCGCCGCCGGCATCGCCATCGACACGCCGATTCCCGCGAGCACCAGCGGCGCGACCAGCGCGGAATACGTCACCGTGGGGCTGACGATCTCGCTGATCCAGCCGAGCCCGACCGCCTGCATCAAGAGGCCGGTGACCACAAGGGTGCGCTCGCCGAACCGGTTGACGACGGCGCCGGCAATCGGCGCCGCGATGAACAGCGTCGCGGTCCACGGCAGCAACCGAAGTCCGGCGCCGAAGGCATCGAAGCCGAGCGCGATCTGCAGGAACTGCGGCAGCAGGAACAGCACGCCATACATCGCGGCGTAGAACAGCACGCTCGCCGCCATGCCGGATGCAAATGGCCTGGCCGCGAACAGCCGCATCGGCACCATCGGGCTTGCCGCACGGAGCTCCCACAGCACGAACATGACGGTCAGCGCGACGCCTGCGATCAACGCGCCGGTGACTTCCGCGCTGGCCCATCCGACGCCGTTGCCGCGCAACAGGCCCCAGACCAGTGCCAGCGCCGCGAGCGCGACCAGCGACAGTCCGATGATATCGAGCGGTGCCTTTGGTCCAAAGCTTTCACGCAGGCGCGCGATCACGAGCGCGATCGCGACGAGGCCGATCGGCAGGTTGATCCAGAAGATCCAGCGCCAGCCGAGATGCTCGGTGATGAAGCCGCCGATCGCGGGACCGATGATCAGCGCGCAGCCGGTGATGCCGCTGAAAATGCCGAGCGCGCGGGCGCGCTCTTCGCGGCCGAACGCGCCGCTCAGGATCGCCATCGCCAGCGGCATCACCAGCGCCGCGCCGGCGCCCTGCAAGGCGCGGGCGGCGATCAGTGAACCGGCATTGCCGGCCAGCGCGCAAGCCGCCGATGCCACGACGAACAGGCCGATCCCAGCCGCGAACATCCGGCGCCGCCCAAAGCGGTCGCCGAGCGCAGCACCGGTCAAGAGCAGCACCGCGAAGGTCAAATTGAAGGCGTTGACGGTCCATTGCAGCGTTTCCACCCGGCTGCCGAAATCGGCGCGGATGGTGGCGAAGGCCGTGGTCATGATCATGGCGTCCAGCGCCATCATGAAGGATGCCAGCGCGGTGAGGCCGAGCACCCAGCGCTGTTCGGTACGCTGTTCAGGGGTCTGCATGGGGGGTCTCCGGTGACGTGCCGCAGGCTGCGGCGCGCTTCGCAGGCCAGGACGAACCGAGCCGGGCAAAGGATGCGGAGGAGAATTATTTTTGCCGGGCCGCATCCTTTGGCCGCCCGCGAACGTCCTTGGGTCTGACGCGGCCGGTTCAGGCCGCAGAACCGGGCCAAGGAGGCTGCGATGAGACGGACCCTGATCAGGTACAAGACCAAGCCGGAGCTGGCGGAGAAGAATGCCGCGCTGGTGGCGGCGGTGTTTGCCGAGCTGAAGGCGGCGAGCCCGGACGGCGTGCGCTACATGACGCTGCGGCTGGAGGACGACACCTTCATCCACATGGTCGAAACCGCCGCCGACGACGGCTCGAGCCCGATCCCGAAGCTGGCCGCATTCCAGGCCTTCCAGGACGGCATCCGGGATCGTTGCGCCGAGCCGCCGCTGGTTCGCAGTGCGGTGATTGTCGGCAATTATCGTATGCTGGATGAGCCGTGAACCGGCGAGCAGTGGATCGATCTGGCGGAGCCATCATGACGTCACCACCCCAAGTGCCCGCCGCGACCGACGTCGATGCGCTGCTGGCGGCGATGCGGCCAAGGCTGCATCGCTACTGCGCGCGCATGGTCGGTTCGGTGATCGACGGCGAGGATGTGCTGCAGGACGCGCTGATCAAGGCGATGCAGGCCTTCGCGTCCGCAGCCCCGATCCAGAATCCGCAAGCCTGGCTGTTCCGGATCGCGCACAACACCGCGCTCGATTTCCTCAGGCGGCGCAACCGCCAGGACGCGCTCCACGCTTCGGAGGAGGTGGACATGATGGCCGCAGAGCTCGATGATGTCAGCCGTCGCGAGATCGCGGCAAGCAGCCTGCGCACCTTCATGCGGCTGCCGGTGGCACAGCGCTCCAGCGTGATTCTGATGGACGTACTCGGCTGCTCGTTGCAGGAGGTCTGCGGCATCATGGATTTCAGCCTGCCCGCGGTGAAGGCTGCGCTGCATCGCGGACGCACGCAGCTGCGCGCGTTCGCGAGCGAGCCGGATGACGCGCCGCGGCCCGGCCTGTCGCCGGCCGACCGCACCAGGCTGAACGCCTATGTCAGCCACTTCAACGCCCGCGACTTCGACGCCATCCGCGCCATGATCGCCGACGATATCCGGCTCGAGCTCGTCAACCGGACGCGGCTGAACGGCAGGGCCGAGGTCTCACGCTACTTCGGCAATTATGCCAAGGTCGACGACTGGCACCTGGTGACCGGACAGGTCGAGGGACGTCCGGCGATCCTGGTGTTCGCTCCCGATGCGCGCGACGCGCCGCCGCGATCGTTCATGCTGCTCGACTGGTCGGCCGACAAGGTCGCGACGATCAGGGATTTTCGTCACGCGCCCTACGCGATCGACGGGGCTGAGTGGGCGGTGGATCGCGGCTGATTGCCTTCACCGTCATTGCGAGGAGCGAAGCGACGAAGCGATCCATCGTTCCGCAACGCTGAAGCATGGATTGCTTCGCTTCGCTCGCAATGACGTGTCGTGCCACTACCGCGACTTGCCGCCGAACTCGCCGCCTGCGATCCGCGCCATGCGGCTGCCGGCCGCGGCCGGTGTGTTGTTTCGATCGAACATGCCATCGCTGCCGCTCTCGCGCGGCATGGGCGACGCTTCATCGGCATGGCCGCTGCCCGGCCAGAACGTCAGCACCAGGTTCATCACGCCATTGACGGCGGTGCCGACCACCGTTGCGGTGTGCTGATAGGTCAGCGCATGTTCGGGAAAGCGTCCGGCAATGGCCCGATCGAGCACCATGAGCGCGATCCATGCCGCCATCACGCAGACCGGATCCCATCCGATGTCGCGCACCCGCATCGACTGCAGCATGAAGCAGACGACGAGCATGCCATAGAAGGCAAAGATCAGCGCGGGGCTGCTCGCGGCCTGCGCCAGCAGCACGTCCGTCCGGCCGCTCGCCGGTGCGTTGCCGGTGATGCCGTAGACCAGCAACAGGAAGCCGATGCCGGTCACGAAGCTGCAGAAGAAGAAGGCCAACCGGCCCATCCGGGCATTGAAGCCGAAGATGTAATTGAGCATGTGACGCACCCCTTTGGGAGCAGCCTCGCGCGGCGATGCTTTCCGGACCATGAAGCCCGCCCGCGCCTGCCGGCCTGTGGTTTCCACGTGCTTTACCGGATCGTTAAAGCCTGCTGCACTGGGGGCGCGGGTTGCCGGAATGGAGGCCCGGCCTGCGACAATCGTTGCCGTCGCAACCGGCATTATATTTCTTGCCATGGCCGGTTTGGACGAATTATGGTGCAAGGTGCTGACGTATGCACCGAAGGTTCTAATTGAACGCCGTCGGTTCATGCTTGCTGCACACTTGCGATATCGCGCACAAAATACGTCACAGAACGACGCGCGCAACGCGTGACCCCTTAGGCCTCGCTTGGCCCTTGCGGGATCTTTGGTTGAGGAGGGGAGTAAATATGAAGAAGGCATTTTGGCTGGCAGGCGCCATGGCGTTGGCGCTGGCGCAGCCCGCGATGGCGGCTGACAGCGTCAAGATCGGCTTCGTCTCGACCTTCAGCGGTCCGACCGCCGTGATCGGCAACGACATGCGCAATTCGTTCGAGCTCGCGCTCGACCATCTCGGCCGCAAGATCGACGGCAAGCCGGTCGAGGTGATCTACGAGGACGACCAGCAGAAGCCCGACGTCGGCAAGCAGAAGACCGAGAAGCTGGTGCAGTCCGACAAGGTCGATTTCATCGTCGGCTACATCTGGTCGAACGTGCTGCTGGCCTCGCTGAAGACCGCGGTCGACAGCAAGACCTTCCTGATCTCCGCCAATGCCGGTCCGTCGCAGCTCGCCGGCGAATTGTGCTCGCCTTACGTGTTCTCGACCTCCTGGCAGAACGACCAGACGCCCGCCGCGATGGGCCTCTACATGAACCAGAAGGGCGTCAAGTCGGTATTCCTGATCGGCCCGAACTACGCCGCCGGCAAGGACATGCTGGCGGGCGTCAAGAGCACCTTCAAGGGCGAGGTGGTCGGTGAGGAATATACGGTATGGCCGAGCCAGCTCGACTTCTCCGCCGAACTGACCAAGGCGCGCAACTCCAAGGCCGAGTCGATCTTCGTGTTCTATCCGGGCGCTGCCGGCGTCCAGTTCCTGAACCAGTATGCGCAGGCCGGCATCAAGGCGCAGATCCCGCTCTACACCGCCTTCACCATCGACGAATTGTCGCTGCCGCTGCAGAAGGACAACGCGATCGGCATCCCCGGCGCCCAGGAATGGGTCAACGACCTGCCGAACGCCGAGAACAAGAAGTTCGTCGAGGACTATCGCAAGAAGTATCCCGGCCTGCGTCCGACCTATTACGGCGCCCAGGCCTATGACGCCGCCCAGCTGATCAACAGCGCCGTCGTCGCTGTCAAGGGCGACCTCACCAAGAAGGACGCGATGAAGGCGGAGATGGAGAAGGCCAACTTCAAGTCGCTGCGCGGTCCGTTCAAATACGGCAACAACCACATCCCGATCCAGAATTTCTATCTGCAGGACGTGGTCAAGGACGCCGACGGCCAGCTCTCGCTGAAGACGGTCGCGACCATCGTCAAGGACGACCAGGACAAATTCCACGACAAGTGCTCGATGAAGTGATTGTCGGGCAATTCTGGCCTGTGGCTTGCTTCTTCACCTCGCACCGCTCTCTTGTCCGCCGTAGCCCGCCTTCGGGCGAAGGCGGATGCGGGGAGAGGTCAATCGCGAAGCGATTGGGTGAGGGGCTCTTTCCACACATTCGACTCGTGGAGACGGCCCCTCACCCCGACCCTCTCCCCGCGAAGGGCGGGGCGAGGGAGAACAACAAGCCGTAAAGGCGGCGGCGCATGCGCGCTGCCGCTGTTTTGTTTCAGCCCGATATGAAGGATCCATGTATCTCGTCGTCGAACAACTGCTGAACGGCCTGCAATTCGGCCTGCTGCTGTTTCTGCTGGCGGCCGGATTGACGCTGGTGTTCGGCATCATGGATTTCGTCAATCTGGCGCACGGCTCGCTCTACATGATGGGCGCCTATTTCGCGGCGACCTTCGTGGCTTGGACCGGCAGTTTTGTTCTTGGCGCGCTGATGGCGCTGGGTGCCACGCTGCTGCTCGGCATCGCGCTCGAATACGTCGCGCTCAGGCATCTCTACGGCCGCGACCATCTCGACCAGGTGCTGGCGACCTTCGGCCTGATCCTGTTCTTCAACGACGCGGTCCGGCTGATCTGGGGCCCGGCCGGCCTGCCGCTGCCGTTGCCGGCCTGGCTCACCGTGCCGGTGCAGATCATTCCAGGCGTGTACTATCCGGCCTACCGGCTGATGATCATCGTGGTCGCGCTGGCGGTCGCCGCACTGCTCTATCTGGTCGTGATGCGGACCCGCGTCGGCATGCTGATCCGCGCCGGCGCCTCCAACCGCGAGATGATCGGGGCGCTCGGCATCAACATCAAGCTGCTGTTCACGCTGGTGTTCGGCCTGGGCGCCGCGCTCGCCGGCCTCGCCGGACTGATGCAGGCGCCGATCCTCACCGTGCAGATCGGCATGGGCGAGAACATCCTGATCCTGGCTTTCGTCATCATCGTGATCGGCGGCATCGGCTCGATCCGCGGCGCCTTCATGGCCGCGATTTTCGTCGGCATCATCGACACCATGGGCCGCGCCTTCCTGCCTGATCTCTTGCGCAAAGTGCTGAGCGGAGCGGCCGCCTCCACCGCGGCGCCGGCGCTGTCCTCGATGCTGATCTACCTCCTGATGGCGATCATCCTTGTGCTGCGGCCCGAGGGGCTGTTCCCGGCGGCCAAACGATGATGCGAAAGCTCAACGCCCCCAATGCGGTCGCGGCGCTGCTGTGCGCTGCGCTGATCCTGTTGCCGGTCTATTCGGCGGCCACCGGCAATATCTTCATCCTGACGCTGTTCACGCGCATCGCGATCTATGCGCTGGCGGCTGCGAGCCTCAACCTGATCATGGGCTATGGCGGCATGATGAGCTTCGGCCATGCCGCCTATCTCGGCATCGGCGGCTATGCCGTCGGCATCCTCGCCGCCGAGGGCATCGGCTCCGGCTTCATCCAGTGGCCGGTGGCGCTCGCCGTCTCCGCGCTGTTTGCGCTGCTGATCGGCTCGCTGTCACTGCGCACCCGCGGCGTCTACTTCATCATGATCACGCTGGCCTTTGCGCAGATGGCCTATTACGTCGCCTCCGCGCTGTCGCGCTATGGCGGCGACGACGGCCTCACCGTCTACAAGCGCAGCGATTTCGCCGGCCTGATCAACCTGTCGGACCGCACCCAGTTCTATTACCTCTGCCTGGCCTGCCTGTTCGGCGGCCTCTATCTGATCTGGCGCATCGTCAATTCGCGCTTCGGCCTCGTGGTGCAGGGCGTCCGCTCCAACGAGCAGCGCATGCAGGCGATCGGCTTCCATGCCAACCGCTATCGCCTGGTCTGTTTCGTCATCGCAGGCACGATCTGCGGCCTGGCCGGCGCGCTGCTCGCCAACAACACCGATTTCGTCAGCCCCGCGGTGATGTACTGGACCCGCTCCGGCGACCTGATGGTGATGGTGATCCTCGGCGGCATGGGCTCGCTGTTCGGCCCGGTGATCGGCGCAATCGTCTATCTCCTGCTCGAGGAGTTGCTGTCGCAATTCACCGAATATTCGGGACTGATCCTCGGCCCGGTGCTGCTCTTGATCGTGCTGTTCGCGCGCGGCGGCATCATGGGCCTGCTCGGGAGGATGCGCCGTGTCTGAACCTCTGCTGCGCGTCGACAACCTGGTGCGCCGCTATGGCGGCATCACCGCGACCGACAACCTCTCGATGGAGGTGATCCCGGGCGAGCTGCACGCCATCATCGGCCCCAACGGCGCCGGCAAGACCACGCTGATCAGCCAGCTCACCGGCCAGGTGATGCCGAATTCCGGCACCATCCGCTTCGCCGGCCGCGACGTCACGCATCTGCCGTCCTACAAGCGCTCCAGGCTCGGGCTGGCGCGCTCGTTCCAGATCACCTCGCTGCTCAAGGATTTTTCCGCGATCGACAATGTCGCGCTGGCGGCGCAGGCGCATGACGGCCACTCCTTCCGCTTCTGGGGCAATGCGCGCAAGGAGCGCCATCTGCGCGAGGCCGCGCGGGCGGCGCTGGAGCGTGTCGGCCTCGGCACGCGCGCCGACGTCGTGGTCTCGCAGTTGAGCCATGGCGAGCAGCGCGAACTCGAGCTCGCGGTCGCGCTCGCCACCAAGCCGCAGCTCCTGCTGCTGGACGAGCCGATGGCCGGGCTCGGCGTCACCGAGTCGGCGCGGATGGTCGCGCTGCTGAAGGAGTTGCGCAAGAAAGTCACCATCGTGCTGGTCGAGCACGACATGGAGGCGGTGTTCGCGCTGGCCGACCGCATCACGGTGCTGGTCTATGGCCGCGTCATCGCCTGCGGCGCGCCGGACGCGATCCGCAGGGATGAAGAGGTCAAGCGCGCCTATCTCGGCGAGCAGCATGCGGTGACGCGCCATGACTGATACCAAGACGGCCGAAACCCTGCTTGAAGTCGATGCGATCGAGACCTGTTATGGCTTGAGCCAGGTGCTGTTCGGCCTGTCGCTCACGATCAAGTCGGGCGAGATGGTCGCGCTGATGGGCCGCAACGGCATGGGCAAGACCACCACGATCCGCTCGATCATGGGGCTCACGCCTGCGCGCGCCGGTGCCATCCGCTTCGCCGGCGAGGCGGTGCGCGGCCTGCCGTCGTACAGAATTGCGAAGCTCGGCATCGGCCTGGTGCCGGAGGGCCGCCAAATCTTCCCGAATCTGACGGTGCGCGAAAATCTCGTCGCGGCCTCAGGCAATCGGCTCAATGCCTCCGATCCGTGGACGCTGGAAAAAATCCACGCGCTGTTTCCGCGGCTCGCCGAACGCACCGGCAATATGGGCGTCACGCTGTCCGGCGGCGAGCAGCAGATGCTCGCAATCGGCCGCGCGCTGATGACCAATCCGAAGCTCTTGATCCTCGACGAAGCGACCGAAGGCCTCGCGCCCTTGATCCGCGACGAGATCTGGAGCTGCCTGTCGATGCTGAAGGGCCGCGGGCAATCGGTGCTGGTGATCGACAAGAACGTCGGCAACCTCGCCCGCATCGCCGACCGCCACTACATCATCGAGCGCGGCAAGACGGTGTGGAGCGGCACCAGCGAGCAGCTGATCGCCGAGCCGGATTTGCAGCACAAGTATTTGGGGATTTGAGCAGCAAGTATTGCTGCATCAGCGCAAAGGCTTCGCCTTTGTCGCTCGAGGAGCCTGCGTAGCAGACGTCTCGAAGGATCGACGGCCCGGCTGGTGGCCGTGCATCCTTCGAGATGCGCGTGCCGCGCTCCTCAGGATGACGGGACGGACGGCGTGCCGCGACGGCCGAGATCAAAACATCTCGACAAGTATCTCGGGATTTGAGCAGATGCCGCGCACCCAATGCTTCCCCGTCACCCTGAGAGGATGGGAAGCTTTCACCGCCGTCATTGCGAGGAGCGGTAGCGACGAAGCAATCCATGCTTCCGCGTGTGCCGCGCGATGGATTGCTTCGCTACGCTCGCAATGACGAAGATAGACCGTCATCCTGAGGAGCGCGTAGCGCGTCTCGAAGGATGGACGGCCCGGGTGGTGGCCGTGCATCCTTCGAGATGCGGCGAAGACGCCGCTCCTCAGGATGACGGATCACAAAAGCCAAGACGCCTCGGTGGTCGCTATTCCGCGGGGCTTTCGATTGGCTCGGTCCGGCCGATTTTTTCCCGGGCGAGGATCACCAGCAGCGCGACGATCACGGCCTCGATGATCGCAAAGGCGGCGAAGGCACCGGTGAACGAGCCGCCGGAGGCGTTGATGATGGCTCCCATCAACCAGGGCGCCACGAACGCCGAGAAGATTCCGAACACTTCGGCATAGCCGATCGCGGCCGGGGCGAGGGCGTCGGAATATTTCTCGCTCAGCAACGCGAAAATCGCGCCGCCGCCCAGCAGCGCGATGCCGCTGAGTGCGGCCAGCAGCACTAACGCGGCGAACGGCATCGGCGTGACGACGCTCCACAGGAACATCAGCGCGGTCAGCAACGCCAGCACGGCGGTGAGCTTGATCATGAAGGGTTTGCCGAGCCGGTCCGACATGTAGCCGCCGATCACGAGGAAGACCACCTGGGACAGGCCCATCACGGTGCCGATCACGGCTCCGGCTTCCGGTGCCATATGCTGGACGGCGATGAAGGCCGGGACCACCCAGGTGGCGGTGCCGGCGATCGCGAAGGTGCAGGCGACGATGCCGAAGCCGCCGACCGCGATCCATTTCGAGCGGAAGATCTCGCCGAGCGGCAGTGCTTCATGCGCCGGCTCGTTGCCCCAGCTAAAATTGGCAATGCCGAGCTCGCGCGGACCGTTGCGGACCACAAGGGCGTCGATCGCGGCGACGATCAGCGTGCCGATTGCCAGCACCGCGAAGAAGGTGCGCCAGCTCGTGGCCAATGTCAGCGGAATGCCGAGTGCGAAATCCATGGTGATGGCGAGGCTATAGGCTGCCAGGATCATGCCGACGACGGAGCCGCGCCGGCTCTGCGGGAACCAGCCGAAGATCAGCTTCATGTTGCCGATGAAGATGCCGGCATCGAAGAAACCGATCACGAGCCGGAGCACGATGAGCTCGATGTAGCTCTGCACGAACACCTGCAACACCATGCCGAACCCGGTGCCCGCGAGCCCGATCAGCAGCATGTTGCGCGCCGACATCGATCGGCTGACCGGAGACCAGACCACCATGCCGATGCCGTAGGTGAGGGCGAAGATGCCCTGGGCGAGACCGGCCTCGGCAGGATTGAGCTTGAGCGCTTCCGATACGAAGGGAAGCACGGCGGCGAACGCGTACCAATCCGCGGCAAGAAAGATCTCGCACAGGATCGCGAGCAGCAGCATGCCTTTTTGCCAGCCTGCAATCCTCTGGCGATCGGTCTCGGAAATGGTGGTCCAGCTCATGATGGGTCCTCTCGGTGATCGCGATCAAATGGAGATGAATGCGCCGTCAGGCCGGTGGCGGCAGGAAATCGACCTCGTGCTCGGCGGCGATGCGCACCACCTCCTGCGGGTCCGGAACATTGTGGATGCGCTCGAACAACGTCTTCAGCGAGCGGGTCGGCGCCACCCAGAACAGGCTGGTCGCGGTCTCGCCCGATCGATTGAAGATCCCGTGCGGCACTCCCTTGGGCATGCGGACCAGGTCGCCGGCTTTGGCGACAAAATCCTTGCCGTCGAGCCACAGGTCGTAGCGGCCGCTCAGGACGTAGATGAATTCGTCCTGCGTCGGATGCACGTGCGGGGGGACGAAGGTGCCGTCCGGAAACACCGCGTGCCAGGCCATCGAGGCTTCGGATTGCTGCTTTAAGGTGTAGGTCTGGCCCAGGATGTTCCAGACGATATCGCCGAAGCCTTCGTTGCTTGCCGTGACGCCGGGAGGCATGTCGATCATGGTGATGTCCTTTGTTGCTGCGGGATTGGGTTCGGCCGGTTCAACCGTCGAGAAAATCGCTGACGTGACCGGCGGCCGCCGGCGTTTCCTCGAAGACGAGGTGTCCGGTCGCCGGCACCAGAACGAGACGCCCGTCGGCAAGTCCGGCCATCCAGCTTTGGGCCTGCGCGGTCGGACGCAGGCGGTCCTCGGCGCCCCACAGAACCAGGGTCGGCGCGCCGATCCGGTGCAGCCAATGCGCGAGCTTCGGGTTACCCTGCGGGTCGTTGCGGATCAGCTTGGCGAAGCCCGCGACCTCGTGCCCGAGCCGCGCGTCGAATGCAGGATCTGGGTTTTGCGGGAAATAGCGCAGGGCCGCCGCCGGATCGTGCGCGAGGTAGGACGGCAGCTCGTGCGGCGCGATCTCGAACAGCCCGGGTGCCGGCGCGTCGGCGACGACGAGCCCGGCGGGAGCGACCAGCACGAGCCGGCGCACCCGTTGCGGTTGGCGGATCGCAAATTCGGCGGCAAGCCATCCGCCGAGGGAAAATCCGGCGAGGTCGAATGTGTCGAGACCCAGCCGGTCGAACAGGTCCATATAGTGCAGGACATGATCCTCAGCGGTGTCGATCACGTCCGCATCGCCGGAATCGCCGAAGCCGATATGATAGGGGATGACCACGGTGTGCCGGGTGGCCCACGCACGTGCCATTTCGAAGCCGGTAAAGGTGCCGGTGCCGTGCAGGAACACCAGCGCTGGTCCGCTTCCGATGCTGTGGACCACGGTCCGCGCGCCGTTGATATCGTATTCCGAGCGAGTGAAGCCGGTCAGGTCGGGCAAAGCCTTGGCGGCAGCATCAGGCATGGTCGGAGTCTCCGGTTGAAGGCGGCAAGGCTGTGCAGCGGGCGTTGAGGTTGCTCATGCGGCGTCGGCGCGACGGCCCCTCAACAGAGCGGCGAACTGTTCGGCCGCGTTGGCGATCCGCGCGGTGATGATCGGCGGCAGCGGTGCGCCGGACGCGAGTTCGCCGCGGCTGGCGTAGATTGCGGTCGCCACGGTGCAGGCCTCGAAGAAGCCGAACAGCGGCCGCAGCTGATGCTCAACCACCAGGGAGTGGCGCAGCCCGCCGCCGACGGCCGTCAGCACCACGGGACGATTGCGCAGCGTGTTGGGCTCGATCAGGTCGAAGACGTGCTTGAACAGGCCCGGATAGGAGCCCTGGAACACGGGACAGCCGATCACGAGGCCGTCGGCCTGCTCGATGGCCTCGATCACGATGCGGGTATGGTCGTCGAGCGCGGCCCGGGTAAATCCGGCAATGCCGGGACCGGCATCGACCAGATCGAGAACCTCGAATGTGAGCGGATGTCGGACGTGCAGCTCGGCGCCGACGGCCTCGACCAGGGCGCGCGCCTTGGACGGTCGCCAGGTGTTGCCGCAGAAACCGACGATGCGGGGCTTCGTCACGTGACCACCCTCATCCGATGGCAAGCCTCAGCCTGCGACGCCGAACACGGTCCAATGCGATCCGGGAGCGGGCAGGCCGAGCAGGGCGCGTCCGCATTCCTCGACGATCTGGTCGGCCATCAGGATGTGCTGCGTCCCGGAATGGATGTCGCGATAGAAGCGCTGCATCGGCGTGTTGTGCAGCGAGGCGCCCCGCGCGGCGCGGTGCGCGAAGGTGGCGGTATCGGAGATCACGTCGTGAATGTGGCGCAGCGACAGCTTGATCATCGTCATCTGGTCGAGCGTCGGAGTTTCGCCGCGCGCGCAAGCGTCCGACACCTCGCGCCAGGTCTCGTGCACCAATGCCCGCGCGGCGCGGAAGCGCGCCTCGACCTGGGCGAACTGGAACTTGAAGCTCGCGCTCTCGCTCGATTTGCCGAAAGCGTCCTGGCGCTGCACGATGACCTTGACGAGTTCATCGAGCATGCGGCGCCCGACGCCGACCGCCCAGCCGGAATGTGCCCAGGCACTGTAGCCGGCAAGGCCGAGCGCGCCCTGCACGCCGCCGCGGCGGGGCGCGCCGATGTCGAAGTCGTAGGTCATATGGGTCGGCACGAACAGCTCGGTGCCTTCGCTGATGGTGTAGTCGAAGCTGCCGGTGGCGCGTAGGCCGAGCACATCCCAGTTGCCCATCAGCTTGATGGTCGCGCGCGGGTGATGGGTGATCACGATCTTGGGCTGGCCGTTGGGGCCCATCACCATGTCCTTGCCGGTCGGATCGGTGACGAAGCAGCCGGAATGCACCCATTCGGCGTGCTGAATGCCGCTGCCATAGGCCCAATTGCCGCGGATCATGTAGCCGCCATCGACCGGCCGGGCGAAGCCGCGCGGCACGCCGTTTCCGGCGATGGTGATGTCGGGACCGTTGGCGAAGACCTGCTTGATCCCTTCGTCCTCGACATAGATCGCGAGGGTGGTGCCTTCCATGTTGTTGCCGATCACGCACCAGCCGGCCGAAGCGTGGACGTAGGACAGGCGCTCGATCACCGTCATCGCGTCGAACGGCAGCAATTCCGCGCCGCCGACCTGTTTCGGAAACAGCATGGTGTAGATGCCGGCCTTGCGCAGCGCGGCGACCACGTCGTCGGTGAGATAGCCCTGGGCCTCGGCATCGGCTGCCCTGGCTTCCACCAGCGGCAGCAGCGCGTCGAGACGGGCGTGAAACTCGGCGGCGGTCGTGGTGCCGGATGGCTTGGCGACGCGCTGGGCAGATACGTTCATGGTCGAGATCTCCAGGTCGGACGTTCCCGCCGCGTGCACCAGCCGGTGACTCGAGGGGTGGTTGAAATCGGACGGCGGGATCCTGCCCGGGCGCGGGCACGGCTCTGCCTTTGCCCGCCATGGGTTGGGCGAGCGGCGGAGCGTGCCTGTGATCGATGTCGTGTCCCGCCGGAACCGCGCGATCGCGCGACGGCGGTCTAAGCCGGCACGCAGGCGTCGCGCGATTGCGATATCAGGATGCTAGGAGACGGCTCCGGAACCCGGCAATCCCCCAGCATGGGGGGATCGGCGGCCATGGATCGCGCCCGATCTGAGCATTGCTGCCGCTTCTTTTCGCTTGACCAATCGTGAGGCAGCGCAGAAATTTTAATCCTATAAGATCCGTCAACGGCGCAGCTGTCCCGGGGGGCTGGTGCAGCGCGAGCGCGCAAGGAGTGGCGGTGGCTGCGGGACGAATGCAGTTGGATCATCTGCCTGAGCGCCGGCTCGCCGATGGGCTCATGTCCATCGCCGAGAGCCGGTCGGTGCATGGACTCGGCGTGGCCTGCTGCGCGGCGATCAGCAGCCTGACCGGCTCTCCGACCGTCGGCCTCTATCTGCTCGACGGTGCCGAGCCGGAGCTGGTTTACAGCCGCCATGTCGCGGAGGGCCTGCTCGACAATTACAGGGCGGGTTTCTGGAAGCGCGATCCGGTGCTCGACTGCATCCTGACCGGTGGCCGGGTCGTCGACGGCGCGTCGCTGCATGGCTCAGCGCATTGGCATCGCAGCGCGTCGTTCGAGATGCTGAGGGAGTGGGGCTTCAGCTACAACATGGGCGGCCCATTGCGGTGCGGCCACAAGATCATTGGCGTGCTGTTCACTGCGACGACGGATGCCGAAGCTCCGTACACCCCGCTGTTGCAGCAGCGGATGGACATGCTGTGCCGGGCGGGCTCGCTCGCCGTGACGAACATGATGAATTCAGGTGAGCTCGAGCGGAAGCACGAGGCCATCGCGTTGCCGGAGCGCGCGGTGTTGCCGCAGCCGTTCATGCTCGCGCTGCGGCTCCCGCCACGCTCGGCCGATGTCGCGATCCGGATTTGCCGCGGCCAGACCAACAAGGAAATCGCGCGCGAGATGGGGATCTCGGATCAGACCGTCAAGGAACACGTCGCCAATCTCTGCCGGCGGTTTGGCGCGCACAACCGCACCGAACTGGCGGCGCGCCTGTTGCGCGACAGCTCGCGCCATTGAGGTTTGGTCCGTCCTCGCCGGAGGAAAGCGGCCCTCAAAACATCTCGAAATACTCGCGCTGCTCCCAGTCCGAGACCTCGGCCTGGAAGCGCTCGATCTCCGCGTTCTTGATGAAGACGTAATAGTCGACGAACTCAGGCCCCAATGCCTGGCGGAAGAACGGATCGTCGTTGAGCGCGAACACGGCTTCGCGCAGCGACTTCGGCAGCAGCGCAGCTTTCGTCTCGTAGGGCGTGTCGGCGGACGGGCCGGGATCGAGCTTGCGGTCGACGCCGTCGAGGCCGGAGAGGATTTGCGAAGCCATATAGAGATAGGGATTGGCGGCGGGTTCGCCGATCCGGTTCTCCAGCCGCGTCGCCGGATCGGCGGCCGCCCCGAGCACGCGGATCATAACGCCGCGGTTGTCGCGGCCCCAGATCGCGCGGTCCGGCGCCAATGAATAGGAGCGGTAGCGCTTGTAGCCGTTGATCGTCGGCGTCGTGAACACGGTCGAGGCCCGCGCATGCTCGATCAGGCCGGCGAGCCAGGCCCGGCCGAGCGGGCTGAGCGGCTCGCCAATCTCCTTGGCCATGAAGGCATTCTCGCCGCCCGCGCGCGACACCAGCGATTGGTGCAGATGCCAGCCTGACGCGAACACGTTCGGCAGCTTCGGCCGGCACATGAAGGTGGCGTGATAGCCGTGGCGGCGCGCGATCTGCTTCACCGCGGAGCGAAACAGCACCATGGTGTCGGCGGGCGCGAGCCCCACGGTCGGCGCGAAGGTGAATTCGCACTGGCTCGGGCCGAACTCGACCTCGACCGAGCGCAACGGCAGGCCGAGCGCGATGATGTCGCGACGGATGATCTCCAGCGCCGGCTCCATCTGATCGTATCGCTGCTCGGTGAGGTACTGATAGCCGTGCGACAGTAGGCTGACCGACGGCGGCCGTCCGGGCTGACCGGCATCCTCCGGCGCCATATGCGCGTCGTCGAGCTTGAACAGATGGAATTCGACCTCGAGCCCGGCGACGAAATCGTAGCCGCGGCCGGCGAGCTGATCGAGCACCTTGCGATAGAGGTTGCGGGTCGCGAACGGCACCGGCCGGCCGTCGCTGAAATAGAGATCGCAGAGCAGCCAGCCGGTATTCTCGGCCCAGGGCAGCACGCGGAACGTGGTGGGGTCGGCGACCATCAGCACGTCGGCCGCGCCCTCCATCTCCTTCATGCCGAAACCGCCGCCTGACGTGAACACCGGAAACACCGTCTTGTGCGAGGTGTCCTTGGCGAGCATCGTGGTGGTGATCGAGCAGCCGCCCTCCAGCGAGCGCACCGCTTCGGCTGCGATCAGCGTCTTGCCGCGCAGGATGCCGTGCTGGTCGGGGAACGAGAGGCGGATGACCTCGAGGTTGTTCTCCTCGACGATGCGGCGGAGGCGTTGCGCCGCCTCCTTCTGCTCATCCGACCACAGGCCGTGACGCTCGACAAAGCTCACCGCGTCACTCCTCTGTCTCAGCAGTCGTCATTGCGAGCGAAGCGAAGCAATCCATGTCTCGGCAAGCGGCGCGATGGATTGCTTCGCTTCGCTCGCAATGACGGAAGGACATAGCTATTCCGCCGCCGTCAGATGCTGCACCTTGCCGGCGATCTCGCGCGGCACCGGCGCGGCCCACGGCGCGCCGCGGCGGCGCTTGACGTCGACTTCCATCCAGTAGAGCTCCCAACCCAGCGTCGGCCCGATGCCGTCCATCGTCGCCGGGCCCTGGATGCTGCGCGCTGAGGCCTCATCGAGGAACAGCATCGGCTTTTCGCCGCCGCCAACCTTCTCGATCTCCTGCCGCAGCAGGCGGCGATACTGCACGATCGCCTTGTCGCTCTGGCCGAGATGCTCGTTGGTGCGGTCCTGGATCGCCCCCATCGATTCCACCGCCCACTGGTCGTGGACGTTGATGTCGGTGCCCATGCCGGTATAGGTCTCGGTGGCCTGCTCATGCGGATCGAAGCCGTAATCGTTGCTCTTGTTCTTGCGCGACTTGTAGTCGGGCAGCGTGTAGAGCGCGAGCCGCTGGTCGCGCATCTTCGGCTTGTCGACTGGCGCCGCGTAGCTGGTGAAGATCGCATACCAGTAGCAATTCTCGTCGTCGACCGGCACGTGCCATTGCGTGATCGTCATCTCGGTCGACATCGGAATCACGAAGCCATGCGGGAACAGCTGATTTGTCACCCGCACATGGGTGCGCTCGGCGTCGAGCTCGCGCAGCGCGATCAGGCGCAGGCCATATTCGGTGTGCTCGACATTGATGATCGGCCGGTCGTATTCGCGCAGGATTTTCGTCATCGGCATGTCACTGCCGGCCGAGGCGCCGCGGAATTGCTTGCCGTAGGCGGCCGAGGTGTCCTCGTCCTCGAAGAAGCGATGCAGGAAGGACGCGTGCGCCGGGTCGATGCCGACCTCGAGCGCTTGCAGCCAGTTGCAGTTCATGTGGCCCTTGAACGCAAACGTATGGCTGCCGGGCGCGACGAAGCAGTCGAGCTCCGGAAATGCCGGCGGCGCGCCCTCGCCGAGCCAGGCCCACAGGATGCCGCTCTTCTCGATCACGGGATAGGAGCGCTGCTTGATGCCCTTGCAGAGCTGCGAGCCGACAGGTTCGGCCGGCGTCTCGATGCACTGTCCTGATGTGTCGAACAGCCAGCCATGGAAGGCGCAGCGCAGGCCGCCATTCTCCAGCCGGCCGAAGGCGAGGTCGGCCCCGCGATGCGCGCAGTGGCGATCGATCAGGCCGTAGCTGCCGTCCTCGCCGCGGAACAGCACCAGGTTTTCGCCGAGCAGCCGCACCGGCCGAACCGGGCGCGGCCCTTCGAGCTCGTCGACCAGCGCCGCCGGCTGCCAGTACATCCGCATCAGCTTCCCGCACGGGTCTTTGCGCCCGGTGCGGGTGATCAGATCGTTCGCTTCCTGGCTCATCATGGCGGCGTCTCCTGAATTCGGAATTGTTCGCCTATTGAACGAATGTGCGAATTATGCCATGTCTGGTTTGGACAGCAAGCGCAAATTTGAACCGTTCAAAGCCCCAACCTGATCCCAATGCCCAAGCTGAAGCGGACCGACCAGGACGAGCGCGCCACCGACTTCGTCGAAGCGCTCGATCGCGGCCTGCGCCTGTTGCAGGCGTTCGGCACCGTGACGGGCCCTGCGACGCTGAGCGACCTCGCGCGCGCCGCCGACCTGCCGCGGGCCACCGCGCGCCGCATCCTGTTCACGCTGGCGCATGGCGGTTTTGTCACCACCGACGGCAAGCTGTTTGCGCTGACGCCGCATGTGCTGACGCTGGCCGGTTCGTTCCTGCAATCCAACCAGGTCGTGACGGTGCTGCAGCCGGTGCTCGATCGCATCGCGACCGCGGCACAGGAGATCGCCTCGCTCGCGCTGCTCGACGGCGACGACGTCGTGTTCGTCGCGCGCTCGAGCCCGACGCGGGTGTTCTCCGCCGGTCTCGACATCGGCTACCGGTTGCCGGCGTTCTGTACCTCGGTCGGCCGCGCCATGCTCGGCCGGCTCGACGATGCCGAGCTCGCGGCGCGGCTCAAGGCGATGCGCCGCGAGGCCGTGACGCCGCAGACCGTGACCGATCCGAAGAAACTGCTCGCCACCATCATCGCCGATCGCGCGCAGGGCTACTCACTGGTCGACCGCGAGGCCGAACCGCACTTCCGCTCGATCTCGGTCCCGGTGCGCCGCTACGACGGCACCATCGTCGCCGCCATCAACATGGGCGCGCATATCGATCGGGTGCCAGCCCAGGAATTGATCGATCGCTTCCTGCCGCTGCTGCGGGAAGGGGCCGATGATGTGAAGAGCCGGCTCCTGTAATTTCGTCATTGCGAGGAGCTCGCGACAAAATTGCAAAGCAATTTTGCGCTGAAGCGACGAAGCAATCCACGCATCCACACGCGCGGAAAGATGGATTGCTTCGCGGAGCCTGTCATCCGGCGGCGCTTCGCGCCGACCGGGTGGCTCGCAATGACGGGGAGAGGGCCCGCTTTAGGCTACAGCGCCACGCTGCGCAGCCCGAAACTCCGCGCCTCGTTCTGCAGCACCGGCCGCACCGAATCGATCAGCCTTGCCGCGGCGGCGTCGACCGACAGCCCGGCGGTATCGACCACCGCCGAGGCGCGCGCATAGAGCGGCTCGCGGCTGACCAGGATGTTGCGCAATTCGGCCATCGCCGAGCGGTCGTCGGCCATCGGGCGCAGGTCGCCCTGGCGGCGGACGCGGGCCATGTGCTCTTCCGGCTCGGCCTTCAGCCAGATCGTGTAGAACGACGACAGGATCAAATCGAAGGTCAGCGCCTCGGAGACGATGCCGCCGCCGGTCGCCAGCACCATCAATTCCTTGCGCGCCAAAAGCTGCGTCAGCGCGGCCTGCTCCATGCGGCGAAAGCCTTCCTGGCCGTACAGCGCGATGATCTCGGCAACCGACAGGCCGTTCTGCGCCTCGATCTCCTTGTTGAGTTCGACGAAGCTCCAGCCGATCCTCTTCGCCAGCATGCGGCCGAGCGTGGTCTTGCCGGCGCCGCGCAGGCCGATCAGCGCGATCCCGGAGAACGCGGCGCGGCGTGGCGCGAGCGCGCTGCTGCCGGCGAGCATGTCCTTGGCCTGCGCGATCTGGCTCGGCGAGGCCTTACGCAGCAGGTCGCGGATCACGGCCCAATCCGGGATCGGCTCGCTGGTGGGGATCAGGTCCTCGAGATGCGCGCCCATCGCGCCTGCGACACGGCGCAGCAGCACGATCGAGACATTGCCTTTGCCGCTTTCGAGCTGGGCGATGTAGCGTTCGGAAATGCCGGAGACCTTGGCGAGCACCTTGCGCGACATGCCGCGCAGCGCGCGGGTGGTGCGCACACGCTGGCCGAGCTGTTCGAGGAAGTCGGTTTCCGGATCGTTGGCTGCGGTCATGATCCCTGCGCGACGCGAGTTTTCGGAAACATAGTGCCGACAAGGATTGACAGCAAGCCGAGCTGGTGGCTTTGTATGAATTATAATTCTTAAATTCACAGGAGAGGGAAGCGTGGCACGTCTGGGGTCCAAGGAAGCTCCGAGGATCGGGTCATGACCTATAACGCAGTCTCCTGGCTGCTCGACCGCAACGTCGATGAGGGCCGCGGCGACAAGGTCGTGTTCGACGACACGGTGTCGCAAATCACCTATGGCCAGTTACAGCAGCAGACCCGCCGCGTCGGCAACATGCTGCGCCGGCTCGGCGTCCGCCGCGAGGAGCGGGTCGCCATGATCATGCTCGACACCGTCGACTTCCCGATCGTGTTCCTGGGCGCGATCCGCGCCGGTGTGGTGCCGGTGCCGCTCAACACGCTGCTGACCGCGGAGCAATACGCCTACATCCTCGGTGATTGCCGCGCCCGCGTGCTGTTCGTGTCCGAGGCGCTGCTGCCGGTCGTGAAGGACATCATCGCGCGGATGCCCGATCTCGCGCATGTCGTGGTCGCCGGCAAGGATGCGCACGGTCACAACAAGCTGTCCGACGAAATCGCGCGCGAGAGCGACGTGTTCGCGACCGCGCCGACCCATGCCGACGAGCCGGCGTTCTGGCTCTATTCGTCGGGCTCGACCGGCATGCCGAAGGGGGTGCGCCATCTGCACGCCAACCTCGCCGCCACCGCGGAGACCTATGCAAAACAGGTGCTCGGCATCCGCGAGGACGATGTCGGCCTGTCGGCGGCCAAGCTGTTCTTCGCCTATGGGCTCGGCAATGCGCTGACCTTCCCGATGTCGGTCGGCGCAACGACGATCCTGAATTCGGAGCGGCCGACGCCGGCGGTGATGTTCGCGCTGCTGAACAAATATCATCCCAGCATCTTCTTCGGCGTCCCGACCCTGTTCGCGGCGATGCTGAACGACGAGGCGACCAAGGCGCAGTCCGGCGGCGATCGCCTGCGGATCTGCACCTCGGCCGGCGAGGCGCTGCCGGAATCGGTCGGCAACGTCTGGAAGGCAAGGTTCGGGGTCGACATCCTCGACGGCGTCGGCTCCACCGAGCTGTTGCACATCTTCCTGTCGAATGCGCCGGGCGACATCAAATACGGCTCGTCCGGCCGTCCGGTGCCCGGCTACAAGGTGCGGCTGGTCAACGAGGCCGGGGCCGACGTCGCTGACGGCGAAGTCGGCGAATTGCTGGTCGACGCGCCTTCGGCCGGCGAGAGCTACTGGAATCAACGCGCCAAGAGCCGTGCCACCTTCGAGGGCGCCTGGACCCGCACCGGCGACAAATACATCCGCGACGCCGATGGCCGTTACACCTTCTGCGGCCGTGCCGACGACATGTTCAAGGTGTCGGGCATCTGGGTCTCGCCGTTCGAGGTCGAGAGCGCGCTGATCACCCATCCCGCGGTGCTGGAAGCGGCGGTCGTGCCGGAAGCTGATCCGGAAGGGCTGTTGAAGCCGAAGGCCTATGTGGTGCTGCGGCCCGACAGTTCAGCCGAAGGTTTGCGCGAGGCGCTCAAGGAGCACGTCAAGCAGAAGATCGGCCCGTGGAAATATCCGCGCTGGATCGACGTGGTCGACAACCTGCCGAAGACGGCGACCGGCAAGATCCAGCGGTTCAAGTTGCGGCACTAAAGCCAGACGTAACACCGTCATTCCGGGGCTCGCAAAGCGAGAACCCGGAATCTCGAGATTCCGGGTTCGATGCTGACGCATCGCCCCGGAATGATTGAGGAAAGAAAACTCGACATGTCAAATCTTGCACCCACAGGCTTCCTCAGCATCGACGGTGCCGAGCTCGAATATCGGATGATCGGCCTGTCACCCGAGACGGCACCCACCATCGTGATGCTGCATGAAGGCCTCGGCTGCGTCGGGCTGTGGGGTGATTTTCCCGAGAAGCTGCAAGCGGCGACCGGCGCCGGCGTGTTCGCCTATTCGCGCGCGGGTTATGGGGCCTCGTCGCCTGTGACGCTGCCGCGCCCGGTCGACTACATGCACCGCGAGGCGCTCGACGTGCTGCCGAAGCTGCTTGATCGGATCGGCTTCCGCCGTGGTCTTCTGCTCGGTCACTCCGATGGCGCGTCGATCGCGGCGATCTATGCCGGCGCGCATCAGGATCACCGCCTGCACGGCCTGGCGCTGCTCGCGCCGCATTTCGTCGTCGAGGACATTTCGATCAAGTCGATTGCCGAGATCAAGACGGCGTATGAGACCACCAATCTGAAGGAGAAGCTGGCGCGCTGGCACAGGGATGTCGACAACGCCTTCCGTGGCTGGAACGACGCCTGGCTCGATCCGAAATTCCGCGACTGGGATATCTCCGACTATCTCGCCTACATCCGCGTGCCCGTGCTGATCGTGCAGGGCGCGGACGATCAATACGGCACGATGCGCCAGGTCGAGATCGCCCGGGAGGAGTGTTACTGCCCGGTCGATGTCGCGGCCATCGCCGGCGCTGGCCACTCGCCGCACCGCGAGGCGCAGGCGGTGACGCTGGACGCGGTCACCGAATTCGCCAAGGCGGCGCTGCGGGACGACCCGGCCCTGGCCGCCTGAGGGGCTGGCGAATGTCGGAAGTGTCATTGCGAGGAGCGAAGCGACGAAGCAATCCATCGTTCCGCATATGCGGGACGTTGGATTGCTTCGCGGAGCCTGTCATCGGGCGCGTTCGCGCGACCCGTTGGCTCGCAATGACGGGGATGGAGGTGACCGCGTCCATCGTAGGTCATTGGCCGAGCGGGTGAATTTCCAGAACATGAAACAAAATGCATGTTTTTGCGTTTTGAGCTGGACTAGATCGAAAACATGCATTATTGTGCATGAAGGCTTCGCAACGAACAACAGCAAGACAACAGATAAGGGTGGCCCATGGCTGGTGACGATCGCGTCCTTGCAGGCGGGGCGAAGTACATCGACTTCCAGACCGAGCCGTCGCGCTACCGGCACTGGAAGCTCGACGTCGCCGGCGAGGTCGCGACGCTGACCATGGACGTCGACGAGAATGCCGGCCTGTTCGAAGGTTACCAGCTCAAGCTCAATTCCTACGACCTCGGCGTCGACATCGAGCTTGCGGATGCCGTGCAGCGGCTGCGCTTCGAGCATCCCGAGGTGAAGGTGGTGGTGATGCGCTCGGGCAAGAACCGGGTGTTCTGCGCCGGCGCCAACATCCGCATGCTGGCGGGCTCGACCCACGCCCACAAGGTCAACTTCTGCAAGTTCACCAACGAGACCCGCAACGGCCTGGAAGATTCCAGCGAGAACTCCGGCCAGAGCTTCATCACCGTCGTCAACGGTACCGCAGCGGGCGGCGGCTATGAGCTGGCGCTCGCGACCGACCACATCATGATGGCCGATGACGGCGCGGCCGCCGTCGCGCTGCCGGAAGTGCCGCTGCTCGCGGTGCTGCCGGGCACCGGCGGGCTGACGCGCGTCGTCGACAAGCGCAAGGTGCGCCGCGACCATGCCGACTTCTTCTGCACCATCGAGGAAGGCATCAAGGGCAAGCGCGCGGTGCAGTGGCGGCTGGTCGACGAGATCGCGCCGAACTCCAAGCTCGAGGGCAAGCTTGCCGAGCGCGTCAAGGAATTCGCCGCGAGGTCGAAGCGCAATGGTGCAGGTAAAGGCGTCACGCTGACGCCGCTTCGGCGCACCATCGACGACAGCGGGATCCGCTACGGCTTCGTCAGCGTCGACATCGATCGCGCCGCCCGTATCGCCACCATCTCGATCAAGGCGCCGGAAACCGCAGCGCCCGCCGACATCGACGGCATGATCGCCCAAGGCGCCGCATTCTGGCCGTTGCAGGTCGCCCGTGAGCTCGACGATGCGATCCTGCATCTGCGCATCAACGAGCTCGAGATCGCGATGCTGGTGTTCAAGAGCCATGGCGACCGCGCCAATGTGGTGTCCTATGATGCGCTCCTCGAGGCCAACAAGGCGCACTGGCTGGTCAACGAGGTCAGGCATTACTGGAAGCGCGTGCTCAAGCGCATCGACGTCACCTCGCGCACGCTGGTAACGCTGGTCGAGCCGGGCTCCTGCTTCGTCGGCACCTTGGCCGAACTCGTGTTCGCCGCCGATCGCTCCTACATGCTGATCGGCCAGAAGCAGGGCGACAACCGACCGCCGCCGGCGATCGAGCTGACTGCGATGAATTTCGGGCCCTATCCGATGAGCCACGGCCTGACCCGGCTGCAATCGCGCTTCCAGGCCGACCCGATGGATCTGGAGCGCGCGCAAGCCGCGATCGGCAAGGCGCTCGATGCGGAAGAAGCCGAGGAGCTCGGCCTCGTCACCTTCGCGCTCGACGACATCGACTGGGACGACGAGGTCCGCGTGTTCTTCGAGGAACGCACCTCGTTCTCGCCAGACGGTCTCACCGGCATGGAAGCCAATCTGCGCTTCGTCGGGCCCGAGACCATGGAATCGAAGATCTTCTCCCGCCTCACCGCGTGGCAGAACTGGATCTTCCAGCGGCCCAACGCAGTCGGCGAGGACGGCGCGTTGCGCCGCTACGGCACCGGCCAGAAGGCGCAATTCGACATGACGCGAGTGTAAGAGGGCGAGTAGCGAATAGCGAATAGCGAGTGGTCTTCTTTTCCATTCGCCATTCGCTACTCGCCATTCGCCTGCTGCCCCAAACACGGGAGAGGCCACAATGAACATGAACATCATGAACGTCGATTACTCGACCAAGATTCCGAACAATGTGAATCTCGCCGAGGACCGCCAGGTGCTGAAGGCGCTGGAGGGCTGGCATCCCGGCTACATGGACTGGTGGAAGGACATGGGGCCGGACGGCTTCCAGGAATCGCTGGTCTACCTGCGCACCGCTTACTCGGTCGATCCGCGCGGCTGGGCCAAGTTCGACTACGTGCGGATGCCGGAATATCGCTGGGGCATTCTCCTTGCTCCCCAGGAAGAGAACCGCGTCATTCCGTTCGGCGAGGATTTCGGCAAGCCGGCCCTGGCAGGAAGTCCCCGGCGAGCATCGCGCCACGCTGCGCCGCCTGATCGTGATCCAGGGCGACACCGAGCCGGCCTCGGTCGAGCAGCAGCGCCATCTCGGCAAGACCGCGCCCTCGCTCTACGACATGCGCAATTTGTTCCAGGTCAATGTCGAGGAAGGCCGCCATCTCTGGGCGATGGTCTATCTGTTGCAGAAATATTTCGGCCGCGACGGCCGCGAGGAAGCCGACGATTTGTTGCGCCGCCGCTCGGGCGACGCGGATTCACCACGCATGCTCGGCGCCTTCAACGAGGCGACGCCGGACTGGCTGTCGTTCTTCATGTTCACCTACTTCACCGACCGCGACGGCAAGATGCAGCTGCACTCGCTGGCGCAGTCGGGCTTCGATCCGCTGTCCCGCACCTGCCGCTTCATGCTGACCGAGGAAGCCCACCATATGTTCGTCGGCGAGACCGGCATCACCCGCGTCGTGCAGCGCACCTGCGATGCGATGAAAGAGGCCGGCATCACCGATCCCTGCGATATCGCCAAGGTCCGCGCGCTCGGCGTGATCGACCTGCCGACGATCCAGAAGAAGCTGAACCTGCACTATTCGCTGTCGCTCGATTTGTTCGGCTCCGAAGTGTCGACCAATGCGGCCAACGCCTTCAACGCCGGCATCAAGGGCCGCTACAAGGAAACCACGATCGAGGACGACCATCAGCTCAAGAGCTCGACCTATCCGGTCATGAAGATGGTGGACGGCCAGATCAAGCTGGTCGACGAGCCGGCGCTGACCGCGCTCAACATGCGGCTGCGCGACGACTACACGCAGGATTGCGTCAAGGGCATGCTGCGCTGGAACAAGGTGATCTCGACCGCGGGCATCGACTACAAGCTCGCGGTGCCGCACACCGCCTTCCACCGCCAGATCGGCGAGTTCAAGGACATCCATGCGACGCCCGACGGCCTCCTGATCGACGACGCCACCTGGGCCAAGCGCAAGAACGACTGGCTGCCGTCGGCTGCGGATGGCGACTTCATTGCCTCGCTGATGAAGCCGGTCACCGAACCCGGCGAGTTCGCCTCCTGGATCTCGGCGCCGAAGGTCGGCATCGACAACAAGCCCGGCGACTTCGAATATGTGAGGATCGAGTCGTAGCGGCGCTACGGACTGGTTCGCGGACTCGTTGATCCGACGCCGACTTGCATTGCAGCCAATGTAGCCCGGATGAGCGAAGCGATATCCGGGGCTGCACCGACCCGCATGCCGCTTCGTCATGCGGGCTGCTTGCTGACCGTCAGCTAGCACTTCCTCTCCTCCCGGAAGGGCCGAAAAGGGATGAGCCGAGAAGGTCCTGGCTCGCCCCTTTTCTTTTTTGATCAGGTGCCGGTGCGGAGCCGGCCTCAATCGTCATTTGCAAGTTCGTCGGGCCACATCTGCGCGCCATGAAGCACCCGCAAGATACGAACCGTTTCACCTTCGACAAGGTACGCAGCGACATAAGGTGTGCGCGGAACGACCAGTTCGCGCGCGCGTGCCGGCGACACGCCCGGGCCGGCCACTGTCAGGAAAATCGAGCAGGCGCCGTGCGGTATCGGCAATCTGTTCGTCAACTTGAACCGCGGCACGAGGATTCTCCGCCTCGATGTAGCTGAAAATATCGTCGCGATCGGACAACGCGAAGCGCGACCAGACGAGTTTCATCGCTTGCGCCCCGGCGCTTTTCGAAGCGCGGCGGCACGGCGTTGCGCGAAATGCGCTTCGACGTCGGAATCATCGAGACTGGGCCGAGTATCCGCCAGCGCTTGGCGCACCTTGTCACGAAACCAGCTGTCGTAAGCCTGGCTGTTGCTCACGAGCTCCAGTGGGAGCATCCCCTCGTTGGCCGTGCGTGTCAGCAGGATCCGCACGGCGTCAGATACCGTAAGGCCCATGTTTTCCAAAACCGCGGTGGCCTTTTCCTTGACGTCCGCGTCGATGCGGGTTTGGACCAGGGCATTCGAAGCCATAACGATCTCCTTCGCGATCAATGTAATGCATTTGAATGACAAGCGCCAGAGGCGTCGCAACTCATGACCGGAGGTGAGTAGCGCGGTCAAAATTGTCTGCCTGTCGGCGAAACCGCTGCTGCGTGTCCTCAATCTCGGTTCGTTTGGAGTCAGACGAATTTGAGGTGGTCCTGGCCTTCACTTGTGCGGCAAGTCGCAACTTGAGGTGTCGTGGACAATATGACGCACGTTGGCAATAGTGCGGCCGTTTCGTTATGCCGCGTGGAGATGCCGGGAGGTCGCATGTTCGATTGGGTCAAGAAGCAGTTGGCTGGACGACAACCGGCCGCCGACGATCCCTACGAGCAGTTCGTCCGGGCATTCGTCGTGGAGTGCCAGCGGCAAGGCATCCAGCCCAAAAGCTACGATCCAAACGCTCGTGGTTTCGTGTTCTTTCGCGACGATTCGTCAGAGAGGATCTTTCGGCTGCACAATGGATTCCGCGAGTGGCTCGGGCGGAATCAGGAAAGTCGCGCCATATTGGTCACAACCCTGGTGCGCTCGGTTATCGAGGGCAATCGGAATTACGCGCTCGATCCCGGCAAGTTGCCCGAGCAGTTGATGCCGGGTGTCCGGTCCCACGCTCAGATCAGCAATCTCCTGATCCAGAACTGGACGATGGGGGCGCCAGCCGACGACAGTAGTGCCACCGCGTTCCGGCCGCTTGCCGGCGATCTTGTCGTCTGCGCCATGCAGGACAAGCCGAACACCATGTCACAGATGAGCAATGCCAATCTGGCGGTCGGCGGGCTTTCGGTCGATCAGGCGATGGAGCGCGCGATGGCGAATTTTCGCGCCAAGCTCGGGCGACCGGTGTTCGAAAGCCTTGGCGACGGCCTGTTCGGCTCCAACAATCTCGCAGAACATCAGTCGGCGCTGCTGCTGCTGACACCGGGCACGGACTACCAATTGCCCGCGATCGACGGTGCTCCGGTTGCGCTCGTTCCGGCACGAGGTCTCTTCTACCTTACTGGCCGCGCGAATAAGACCGCTTTGATAAGAGCGTTGGACATCGCGAAGAATGCAGCTCAGATGGCGTGGTTTTTATCGCCGACGCTGCTGCAATGGGATGGCGGTCGCTGGGGTGAGGCTACATTGACCGACGACCTTGCACCGCGCCAGCGCGAGGTCACGTATCATCGATTGGCCGCCGATTATGACACGCAGAAGCAACTGCTGGACCAATATCACCAGAGCAAGGGCCAACATATCTTCGTGGCCAAGATGATGCTGTACAGCACGAAGGATTCATCCGAGCCCTTCTCTCTCACGACCCTGGCGTCGGGGACGACCGGCACGCTGTTGCCGTATGCCGATCGACTTTGGTTCGGCAAGCAAGTCGTCGATCCGCAGACCGGGTTGGCGCAACCGCAGCCCGAAGATGTCGCCGACGTCACCTGGTCCGATGCCATGGCCATTGCCGGTCATCTGTTCGAGCCGGTGGCCTATCTCTACCCACCACGACTGCGCGCGCTCGGATTTCCGGCCGGCGACGTCTGGGCGCGACTCAAGGCGGTCGCGCGGTAGGCCTGTGTACCGGAGCATCGCGCCCTACCCCGCGATCTCCAGTCCCGCCGTCGCATAGACCACGCCGCCATCGACGGCGATGGTGTTGCCGACCACGTAGTCGCCGGCGCGCGAGGCGAGGTAGATCGCGGTGCCCGCCATGTCCTCGTCGCTGCCGATCCGCCGCGACGGGACGCGTTGCGCGACTTCGTCGGCGTGGTCGCGCGCGGCGCGGTTCATGTCGGACTTGAAGGCGCCGGGCGCGATCGCGGTGACGTTGATGTTGTCCTTGATCAGGCGCGTCGCCATCCGCCGCGTCAGATGGATCACCGCGGCCTTGCTCGCGGCATAGGAATAGGTCTCCATCGGGTTGACGAAGATGCCGTCGATCGAGGCGATGTTGATCACCTTGCCTGGCTTGTCATGGGACGCCGCGGCCCGCAGCGGCTTGGCCAGCGCCTTGGTCAGGAAGAAGATCGACTTGACGTTGAGGTTCATCACCTTGTCCCAGCCGCTCTCCGGGAATTCGTCGAAATCCGCGCCCCAGGCCGCGCCGGCATTGTTGACCAGGATGTCGAGCTTCGGCTCGCGTTTGATGATCTCGCCCGCGAGCCTGTCGCAGCCCTCGACGGTCGAGATGTCGATCGGCAGCGCGATGCATTCGCCGTCATAGGCGGCGGTGAGCTCCTGCGCAGTGGCCTCGCAGGGACCTGCCTTGCGCGCGGTGATGTAAACCCTGGCGGCGCCCTGCGCGAGGAAGCCGGCCGCGATCATCTTGCCGATGCCGCGCGATCCCCCGGTCACTACCGCGACGCGGCCCTTCAGTGAAAACAGATCCTTGAACATGTTGCCTCCTTAGCTATGCCAAGCGTTCTGGCCGGGTTGATGGAGCTAGTCAAGGAACCGCGACCGCCGGCGAACGCGCAGCCCGCTCGATCCTCCGGCGGTGGTCTGATCGGTTACCCGCGAAGGTCGCGCGCCTCATCGATCAAGCTTTCTTGGATCAAGCTCCTTGGATCAAGCTTTCTTGAGATGTGATGCGGTGCACAAATTGGCCGGCCGAATCGGCGCATCATGCGCGCGGGGTGGAATTCCAGATCAAGGAGTTCCAGTAATGAAGCACATTTCATTGCCGGTGACCGGTGTGATGCCCGTCACCCACGTTCAATTTGCACGAAGGCGGAAGGGGCTGTTCGCCGCCATCCTCGGCGCAATTCATTACTCACGGCGGATTCAGGCGTGCCGCGTTCTGAAGCAATATCAGCACTTGATCGACCGCGCCGATCGGCGCCTGACCAATCTGGAGGGCGGCGGCAATGTCCATCACTGATCGGTCGTCGTCCCGCAAATCGATCGTCCGGCTTCCGCAGATCAGCGAGATGACGCTGCTGATCGCCATCGCGGTCGGATTTCTTGTGCTGCACCTTCTCACCGCGACATTGCTGATGCCTGCAGCCACGGCAGATGCGGCCGTGCCGCAGGACGCTAGGGTGATTCACACCGACTAGCATCGCCCCGCTTCACTCATCATCCCTGCACTCAACGGAGGTCCGCTGGTGGCCGACGTCACGTCATTTATCGTGCTCAGCGCCGCGGTGTTCTGCGGCGCCTTCGTGTCCGGTCTCGCCGGCTTTGCCTTCTCCGCGATCGCCGGCGCTGTCCTGCTGCATGCGATGCCGCCGACCGAGGCGGTGCCGCTGATGATGGCGTGCAGCGTCGGCGTGCAGGGGGCCAATCTGTGGGCGCTTCGGCACAACATCCAGTGGAAGCAAAGCCTGTTGCTGATCTCGGGCGGACTGCTGGGCGTCCCGCTGGCGCTCTGGCTGTTGCACAACACCGATGGCCGGACCTTTCGCGAAGGTTTTGGGATCATGGTCGCGCTCTATGCCGGCTACATGCTGTTCAGGCCCGCGATCGGCTACGGCCGGTTGCCTGAAAGGCGCCACGCGCTGGTCGGATTTGGCGGCGGCCTGATCGGCGGGTTGACCGCGATGCCCGGCGCGCTGCCGACCATCTGGTGCGACATCCACGGCGTGCCGAAGCAGCAGCAGCGCGGACTCGTGCAACCCTTCATCGCCGCGATGCAGATTTCGGCGTTGGTGATGATGCTGCTGCATCGCGATCTCTCGATGAAGGTCGCCTATGACGTCGTGCTGGGTGCTCCGGCGCTGCTTGCCGGTTCGTGGCTCGGCATCTTTGCGTTCCGCAACATCGACGAGGCCAATTTCAGGCGGGTGATCCTCGGCCTGTTGCTGGTGTCAGGGCTGTTGCTTGTCGTTTAGTCATCGGGCGCGCGTTCGCGCGACCCGTTGGTTTCGTCCGGCGCGCCTCACGCCGCGTCGATGCGGCGGAAGCCGTTCCACACCGCGGTGGCTGCGCCGGAGGTCAGGACCGGCAGCAGGCGCGCGTCCTGGTAATTACCGTTCAGCGAAACCCGCTGCAGCGCGGTCATGTGCTCGGCGCTTTCGGGAAACAGCATGCCCGGCCGCGTCGTCACCGCGGTCTTGAAGCCGATCGACCGGGCGAGCGCGAATTCGCGCCGGCCTGCGGCGACCCGGTCGCCGTAGGGATAGGCGAGATGCGCGACCGGCCGCTGCAGCGCCTGCTCGATCCGCGCCCGGCTGGTGGCAAGCTCGAACGCGGCGATGGTCTCGCTCTGCCTGGCGAGATTGCAATGGCTGATGGTGTGCGCGCCGATGGTGACCAGCGGATCGTCGGCGAAGCCGCGCAGCTCGTCCCAGGACATGCAGAGCTCGCGCGCGATGCCGGCCTCGTCGACGCCATGGCGGACGCACAGCGCGGAGATCGCGGCCTGCATCTCCGTCTCGCCCGGCAGTGAACGCAGCCAGTCGTGCAGGCGGCCGAAGGCGGCGCGCTTGGCCTGCGGCGTCGCCGTGTCGACCTTCGTCGTGCCGTCGATCGGCACCTCGATCTCGGAGGCAGCCGCGATCACCCGCTCCAACGCGATCCACCACAATTTGCCGCAGCCCTCGGCGAAGTCGCTCGCGACATAGACCGTGAACGGCGCGCCGAACTCGCGCATCACCGGCAGCGCGAAGTCGCGGTTGTCGCGATAGCCGTCGTCGCAGGTGAAGCAGGCGAAGCGCCGCGCGAAATTCCGCTCGGAGAGGCGGCGATGCGCTTCGTCCATGCTGACGATGTCGACGTCGAGCGCGCGCAGATGCGTCAGCATCGCGCGGAGGAAGTCGGGCGTGACCTCGAGATGATGGTTGGGCTGGAACGCGTCGTCGCGCCGCGGCCGGACGTGGTGCAGCATGAAGATGGCGCCGACACCGGCGAAGATCGGCCGCAGCAGGATATGCGCACCCGAGAAATACAACGCCTCCATCCCGGCACGGATCACGGTATTGCGGAGTTGTTTCATGAGGGCGCGGGCCGGCCGATTTGCATTCCGCCGCAAACTTAGCGAAAGACCACTGAAGAAACTGTTATCCCGGTCCGACATGGCGCCCCCGCCATGGCACTTGATTTGGGCGCCTGATTTGGGGTTTGACAGTCAGCCAAGGGTTTGTTTTCTCTCTGGTTCCCGACCCGCAGGACGCTGAATGCACGGACTTTTCAAGTGGAGTAGCAAGTGGTGGCCGGGGGTGATTCCACTGGTCGTCCTGTGGGGGTTCGCGGCCTGGAGCTCGACGGCAACGGTCGAAGCGGATCTCGTTGCGCGCTCTAATGCCGCACTCAAGGACACCGTGCTTGACAAGCGCCGCATCAGCGTCGACGGCCGCGACGTGACCTTTGCAGCCAATGCCTTCTCCGAAGACGGCCGGCTCAGCGCGGTGGCCTCGGTCGAGGCGGTGCCCGGCGTGCGGCTGGTCAATGACGAGACCCGCCTCGTTCCCGAAGCCAAGCCGTTCGTCTGGTCCGCCGAACGCGACGTGGTGCGGGTCACGCTCGGCGGCAACGCGCCGCTGCCGGCGAGCAAGAGCAAGCTGACCGAGGCCGCCAAGGCCGGTCTCGGCGGGGTCGAGGTAGCCGATCAGATGACGCTCGCCCGCGGCGCGCCGCCGCGGTTCGACACCGCGGCGCTGCTGCTGCTCGATCAGATCGGCAAACTGAAGGAAGGCAAGATCACGCTGACCGACAACAAGGTCAATCTCGCGGGCATGGCGCGCGAGCTCGGCGGACGCGAAGCGGTTGCCGCCGCGCTGAAGAACCTGCCGGACGGCTATGCGATCGCCGCCAACGACATCAAGGCGCCGCCTTACGTGTTCCAGGCCTACAAGGACCCGGTCGCGGTGACGCTGACGCTGACCGGCTACGTGCCCGACAACAACGTGCACGCCGCGCTGGTCGCCGCCGCCGGCCGCAAGTTCTTCAGCGAGAAGGTGGTCGACAATCTCAAGGCCAGCATCGGCGCGCCCTCCGGGTTTGCGGCGGCGGTGGTGCCGGCGCTGGGGGCGCTGTCGCGGCTGTCGACCGGCACGCTCGTGGTGTCGGACCGCGAGGTGAAACTGTCCGGCGATGCGCTCTATGATGCGGCGGCCGGCCAGATCCGCGACGGGCTCGGCAAGGATTTTCCGCAGGGCTGGCAGTACAAGGCCGAGGTCACGGTGAAGCCTGCGGCGGCGCCGGTCGATCCGACCGTGTGCCAGCAGCTGTTTTCCGAGATCCTCTCCAAGGGCAAGATCCGCTTCGAATCAGGGAAGGCCGACATCGTGCCGGATTCCGCCGGCCTGCTCGACCGCCTGACCGAGACCGCGATGCGCTGTCCCAATGCGACGATCGAGGTCGCCGGCCATACCGACAGCGACGGCGAGGAGGCGGCCAACCAGGCATTGTCGGAGCGCCGCGCGCAGGCCGTGGTCGATTACCTGGTGCGCGCCGGTCTGCCCGCCAACCGCTTCACGCCGGTCGGCTATGGCAGCACGCAGCCGCTCGCCGGCAACGAGAGTGAAGACGGCAAGGCGCAGAACCGCCGCATCGAATTCGTGGTGAAGTAGCGATGACCGTGCTCGCGACATTCTTCTGGGGTTGGCTGCTCGGCGCCGCGCTGCTCGGCTTCTGCATGGGCTGGATCGCGGTGGTGCATCGGGCGCAGGGCGTCTCGAAGGTGTGGATGCGCTGGCTGGCATTGCTCGCGGTTGCGCTGATCGCCGCGTCGTTCGCGCGGATCGTGCCCGGCCGCTTCGGCTACTGGCTCGACCTCTTCCTGATCATGTTCGCGCTCTATCTCGTTGGCTGCGCGATCGGCTCCTGGTTGCGCGACTGGGTGGTCTCGCGCAGCAAGCCGGCGAGCTGACATGGCGCTCCATCACGGCGCGTTGAGCCGTCGTCCCGTAGTTTACCGGATGGCCCAGCAGACCGTTCGCTGGGCTAACTGCCGCACGTTGCACGTCAAGCTTGTCGAAGGTGGCGAGAAACGCGCATATTTGTGCATCCGCTGTCATGAATCATCCCTAATATCTTGAAGATGCGCGTTTTATTGTCTTTTGACGAATTCCACTCCGGTCTAAAACGCGCTACACGGGGCGGGGCACAGCGAAGCGCCGGCGGGGTTCGCCCGGGAGCCGTCGTCGCGGGATCGCAATTCGAGGTCTAGATGCTGGAAGCAATCCGCAGGGCGATGGCGTTTCTGCGCCAGAAGCAAATCCTGCATCGGCTGGGTGTTGTCATCAGCATCGCCGTCATCGGCATCGCCTGCTACGTCCTCTATCACATGCTGCGCGGCATCGACACCAACGAGGTGCTCGAGGCCATCAAGAGCACCGAGCCGCGGCAGATCGCGCTGGCGGGGCTGTTCGTCGCGGCTGGCTACTTCACGCTGACCTTCTACGACCTGTTCGCGGTGCGCGCGATCGGTCACGCCCACGTGCCCTACCGCATCAATGCGCTCGCGGCGTTCACCTCCTATTCGATCGGCCACAATGTCGGCGCCAGCGTCTTCACCGGCGGCGCGGTGCGCTACCGGATCTATTCGGCCTGGGGACTGAACGCGATCGACGTCGCCAAGATCTGCTTTCTCGCCGGCCTCACCTTCTGGCTCGGCAATGCCGCGGTGCTCGGGCTCGGCATCGCCTATCACCCGGAGGCCGCCGCCAACATCGACCAGCTGCCGCCCTGGCTCAACCGCGCGCTGGCATTCGGCATCATCGTCGCGCTGGTCGCCTATGTGGTCTGGGTCTGGACCCAGCCGCGGGTGGTCGGCCGCGGCCCCTGGACCGTGACCCTGCCGGGCGGCCCGCTGACCCTGCTGCAGATCGCGATCGGCATCGTCGACCTCGGCTTCTGCGCGCTGGCGATGTACGTGCTGGTGCCGGACGAGCCCAATCTCGGCTTCGTCGTGGTCGCGGTCATCTTCGTGTCGGCGACCCTGCTCGGTTTCGCCAGCCACTCCCCCGGCGGGCTCGGGGTGTTCGACGCCGCCATGCTGGTCGGCCTGTGGCAGATGGACCGCGAGGACTTGCTCGGCGGCATGCTGCTGTTCCGCCTGCTCTACTATATTGCGCCGTTCGTCATATCTGTAATCTTGCTGACGTTTCGGGAGGTTATCGTCGGCGCCCGACTCAAACGGCTGTCGCAGGCTGATTCGGGTCCCCGCGCCGAGCCGCATCATGAGGCGGTTCTGGTCCGCAAGCGTGGTGACTCCGGCGTCTGATGAAGCGGCCCGATGCCTCCCGAGGGAAGGTCGCCATGACCGCGCCTGGGCGAGACGTGAACCGACGGGATGAAAGCCGCCGCAATGGCAATTGACGATACGCCGCAATCGATCTTCTCGCCCTGGCCCGACCGGCTGCGCCATTCCGCGCTGATCCTGCTTGCCGCGGCGCTGGCGCTCAGCGTGGTGGTCGCGCTCGGCGAATTGTCGCTGGTGCGCGCCTGCGCGGTGTTCGCCTGCATCGCGGCCGCGGCCCTGGTGCCATGGCGGCTGCATGATGCCGGGACCTCGCGCGAGGATGTCCGCGGCGTCAATCCGGTGGAGGCCGCTGCCGTCAGCGCCGTCGTCGCCGGCATGCCGGATCCGGCCGTGCTGCTCGATCGCGCCGGCCGCGTCATCCATCTCAACGCCGCCGCGGCCGAACTCGCGCCGGCGCTGCGCAAGAACGAATTGGCGCAATTTGCCCTGCGTTCGCCGGAGATCATCACCGCGTTGCGCGAGGCGATCGCGACCACCGAGCCGCGCCGCGCCACCTACACCGACCACGTCCCGGTGGATCGCTGGATGGAATTGGTGATCACGCCGGTGCCGGTGCCGACCCAGTTCGGCGGCACCGAGAAGTGCATGCTGATGACCTTCCACGATCTGACGCCGTTGCGCCGGGTCGAGGAGATGCGCGCCGACTTCGTCGCCAATGCCAGCCACGAGCTGCGCACCCCGCTCGCCGCGCTGTCCGGCTTCATCGACACCTTGCAGGGGCCGGCGCGCGAGGACGCGCGGGCCCGCGAGCGCTTCCTCGGCATCATGCACACCCAGGCCACCCGCATGGCCCGGCTGATCGACGATCTGTTGTCGCTGTCGCGGGTCGAGCTGTCGGCCCATGTGCGGCCCGAGGCCTCGATCGACATCGTGCCGATCGTCCGCCAGGTCGCCGACGGGCTCGAGGCGCTGGCCAGCGAGCGCCAGGTCGAGATCGACGTCGACCTGCCCCAGACCCCGGTCACGATCGCCGGCGACCGCGAGGAACTGCTGCGCCTGTTCGAGAACCTGATCGAGAATGCGCTCAAATACGGCGCCTCCCGGGGGGCGCGTCATAGTGTCGCTCAATCAGGCCGCATCCAGCGCATCGGGCGAGGGGGCGCCCGAAATCCGTGTCATGGTACGGGATTTCGGCCCCGGCATTGCGCCCGAGCACCTGCCGCGGCTGACCGAGCGCTTCTACCGGGTGGACGTCGGCGACAGCCGGAACCAGGGCGGAACGGGCCTCGGATTATCTCTGGTGAAACATATTCTTAACCGTCATCGCGGGCGTCTTTTGATCGAGAGCGTGCCGAACAATGGCGCGACCTTTACCGCCTGTTTTCCCCGGCCGAAGACCCCGTTACCGACCCATAGCTGAGCGTTTTCAGCTGCTTAGCTCTGTCATCCAACTGTCATCCAACCTTCGTAAAAGCAGCACCGACCGCTCCTAGATGGACCGGCGTGGGCGCGATCGGGCGCATTCGGCGCTTCGCCCACAAGATGGAGACCACCCCATGAATTTCATCAAAGCAATCGTCGCTGCCGGCATGGTCGCCGCTTCGACGTCGGCCTTCGCTGCCGATATTACCGGCGCGGGCGCGACGTTTCCGTTCCCGATCTATTCGAAGTGGGCTGACGCCTACAAGAAGGACACCGGCAATGGCCTGAACTATCAGTCGATCGGTTCGGGCGCCGGCATCAAGCAGATCCAGGCCAAGACCGTGACCTTCGGCGCCACCGACGCGCCGCTCAAGGCCGAGCAGCTCGAGAAGGACGGCCTCGTCCAGTGGCCGATGGTGATGGGCGCGATTGTTCCGGTCGTGAACGTCGAAGGCATCAAGTCGGGCGATCTCGTGCTCTCGGGCGAAGTGCTCGGCGACATCTATCTCGGCAAGATCACCAAGTGGAATGACCCGGCGATCGCCAAGCTCAATCCGAAGCTGACCCTGCCGGCCGACGCGATCACCGTCGTGCGCCGTTCGGACGGTTCGGGCACCACCTTCAACTTCACCGACTACCTCTCCAAGTCGAACGCCGACTGGAAGTCCAAGGTCGGTTCCGGCACCGCGGTCGAGTGGCCGGTCGGCGTCGGCGCCAAGGGCAACGAAGGCGTTGCCGGCAACATCAGCCAGACCAAGAACGCGATCGGCTATGTCGAATACGCCTACGCCAAGCAGAACAAGCTGACCTACACCGCGCTGGTCAACAAGGCCGGCAAGACCGTGCAGCCGACCATCGCCGCCTTCCAGGCTGCCGCCTCGAATGCCGATTGGGCCAAGGCTCCCGGCTACTACGTCATCCTGACCGACCAGCCGGGCGAAGCCTCCTGGCCGATCACCGCGGCGACCTTCATCCTGATGCACAAGGACGCGACCGACAAGGCGGCCTCGCAGGAAGCGATCAAGTTCTTCAAATATGCCTTCGAGAAGGGTGGCAAGGCGGCCGAAGAGCTCGACTACATCCCGATGCCGGACTCGGTCGTCAAGCTGATCGAGAAGACCTGGTCCTCGGACATCAAGAGCTAAGTCCACCGCATCGGACAACGCCTGGGCCGCCTCTCGAGGGCGGCACAGGTTGAACGACCAAGCTGTTGAGCGATCAAGACCCGGGCTCCGATCACCGCGGCAACAAGCGCGGGAGGGGTCCGGGGTTCGCGCCTCCGGCAGGCGCGGCCGGAACGGTGCCGGGTCACAGGCGTCGCTGGAGATCGCTTCGGGGCGTGGCGGTTTGCGTGGCTTTCACATAGTAAAGAGGGAATTGGCGTGGCAGACATGGCTGTTCAGGGCGATGTGATGGAAGCCGCGGGACCTTACGATCGCGCCAAGGCCCTCAGTGCCTTTAAGCTCGGTGATCTCACTTTCTATTGGATCACCCGCATCTCGGCGATCTCGGTCCTGTTGATCCTCGGCGGCATCATCCTGTCGCTGATCGTCGGTGCCTGGCCGGCAATGAAGGAATACGGCTTCGCCTTCCTCTGGACCCAGCGTTGGGCGCCCTCGGCCGATCCGCCGGTGCTCGGCGCGCTCGGCCCGATCTACGGCACGCTGATCACCTCGGTCATCGCCATGCTGATCGCGATCCCGGTCGGCATCGGCATCGCCGTGTTCCTCACCGAACTCTGCCCGCAGTGGCTGCGCCGCCCGATCGGCATCGCCATCGAGCTGCTCGCCGGCATCCCCTCCATCATCTACGGCATGTGGGGCTTCTTCGTGCTCGGCCCGTTCCTGGCCAACACGTTCCAGCCGTTCATGATCCGGATCTTCGAGGGCGTTCCAGTGCTGGGCGCGGTGTTCGCCGGCCCGCCGTCCTATCTCAGCCTGTTCAACGCGGCGCTGATCCTCGCCATCATGGTGCTGCCGTTCATCACCGCGATCTCGGTCGACGTGTTCAAGACCGTGCCGCCCGTGCTCAAGGAAGCCGCCTACGGCATGGGCTGCACCACCTGGGAAGTCGTCCGCAGCGTCGTGATCCCCTACACAAGGGTCGGCGTGATCGGCGGCATCATGCTGGCGCTCGGCCGCGCGCTCGGCGAAACCATGGCGGTGACCTTCATCATCGGCAACTCGTTCCGCATCTCGTCGTCGATCTTCGCGCCGGGCACCACGATCTCGGCGGCGATCGCTTCCGAATTCGCCGAGAGCGACGGCCTGCACCAGTCCGGCCTGATCCTGCTCGGCCTGTTGCTGTTCGTGCTGACCTTCTTCGTGCTCGCCGGCGCGCGGCTGATGCTGATGCGGCTCGAGAAGAAGGCGGGGAAGTGACGCCATGAACCCGATCTACAAATCCCGCCGCCGCAGCGACATCATCATCCGCACGCTCTGCGTCGGTGCGGCGCTGTTCGGCGTCACCTGGCTGGCGCTGATCCTGATCACGCTGCTCTACAACGGCCTTGCCGGCCTCAGCGTGCAGCTGTTCACCCAGAACACGCCGCCGCCGGGCTCGACCGATGGCGGTCTGCTCAACGCCATCGTCGGCTCGGTCATCATGACCGTAATCGGCGTCGGCATCGGCGCGCCGCTCGGCCTGTTCGCCGGCACCTACCTTGCCGAATACGGCAAGCACGACAAGCTCACCTCGGTGATCCGCTTCATCAACGACATCCTGCTCAGCGCGCCGTCGATCATCATCGGGCTGTTCATCTATGGTGCGGTGGTGGTGCCGATGCGCGGCTTCTCGGCGATCGCAGGCAGCCTTGCGCTCGCCGTGATCGTGATCCCGGTCGTGCTGCGCACCACCGAGGACATGCTGCTGCTGGTGCCCAATCCGTTGCGCGAGGCGGCCTCCGCGCTCGGCCTGCCGCGTTCGCTGGTGATCAAGCGGATCGCTTATCGTGCTGCGCGTAGCGGCTTGATCACCGGCGTGCTGCTGGCGACCGCGCGTGTCGCCGGCGAGACCGCGCCGCTGCTATTCACCGCGCTGTCGAACCAGTTCTTCAGCTGGGATTTGACCAAGACGATGGCCAACCTGCCGGTGACCATCAACAACTTCGTGCAGAGCCCCTACGCCTACTGGAAGGAACTGGCGTGGAGCGGCGCACTGCTCATCACCTTCACCGTGCTCGCGTTGAATATCGGCGCGCGTATCCTTGGTGCCGAAAGGACCGCAAAATGACCGAGCTTTCCGTCTCCACGACTGTCGCGGGCCACGTTCCCCAGGTGCCGCTTCCGGACGCGCCGCCGAAAGTCACGGTGCGTAACCTCAATTTCTATTACGGCGAGCACCACGCGCTGAAGAACATCAACCTGACGCTCGGCACCAACCGCGTCACGGCGTTCATCGGACCGTCGGGCTGCGGCAAGTCGACCCTGCTGCGCATCTTCAACCGGATGTACGACCTTTATCCGGGCCAGCGCGCGGTCGGCCAGCTGATGCTGGACCAGACCAACATCCTCGATCCCAAGCTCGACCTCAATCTGCTCCGCGCGCGGGTCGGCATGGTGTTCCAGAAGCCGACGCCGTTCCCGATGACGATCTACGAGAACATCGCCTTCGGCATCCGCCTCTACGAGAAGATCTCGAAGTCCGAGATGGACGACCGGGTCGAGAAGGCGCTGCGCGGCGGCGCGCTGTGGAACGAGGTCAAGGACAAGCTGAACGCCTCCGGCCTGTCGCTGTCCGGCGGCCAGCAGCAGCGGCTGTGCATCGCGCGCACCGTGGCGGTGCGTCCCGAGGTGATCCTGTTCGACGAGCCGTGCTCGGCGCTCGATCCGATCTCCACCGCCAAGGTCGAGGAGCTGATCCAGGAACTCTCCGAGGATTACACGATCGCGATCGTCACCCACAACATGCAGCAGGCGGCGCGCGTCTCCGACAAGACCGCCTTCATGTATCTCGGCGAGCTGATCGAGTTCGACGACACCAACAAGATCTTCACCTCGCCGAGCGATCGACGCACCCAGGACTACATCACCGGCCGGTTCGGCTGACCGGGCTGAGGAGACAGATGATGGCTTCTGAACACACCGCCAAGGCATTCGACAGCGACCTGCAGGAGTTGACCCGCCTGGTCGCCGAGATGGGCGGCCTCGTCGAGCGGATGATCACCGAGTCGGTCGACGCGCTGATCCGGCGCGACGTCGCGCTCGGCAAGCGCGTGGTCGCCGCCGACATCGAGATCGACAATCTGCAGCGCGTCATCGAAGAGCGCGCGGTGCTGACGATCGCGCGCCGCCAGCCGATGGCGATCGATCTGCGCGAGATCGTCAGCGCGATGCGCGTCGCCACCGACCTCGAGCGGATCGGCGACCTGGCCAAGAACATGGGCAAGCGCGTCGCGGCGCTGGAGAGCGATTTCCAGCCGCTGAAGCTGATCCGCGGCCTGGAGCACATGACCGACCTCGTGCTGTCGCAGGTCAAGTCGGTGCTCGACGCCTATGCCGCGCACGATCTGCCGGCGGCGATGAACGTCTGGAAGGGCGACGAGGAGGTCGACGCGATCTGCACCTCGCTGTTCCGCGAGCTGCTCACCTACATGATGGAAGACCCCCGCAACATCTCGTTCTGCATCCATCTGATGTTCTGCGCCAAGAACATCGAGCGGATCGGCGATCACGCCACCAACATCGCCGAGACCGTGTTCTACATGATCGAAGGCCAGCAGATCACCGACAAGCGCCCGAAGGGCGACATGACCAATTTTGCCACCACTGTGCCGGGTAACTAGGACATCATCCGCACGCGCGGAACCGGATTGTCTTCGACAAGTCGTTTCCGCGGGGATTATGCTCAAGAAGCTAAGCGTTTCGGTTTGCGTCTGGGCAACAGATCACCACAGAGAAAGAACTTAGACCGATGAGCGCACGCATTCTGGTAGTCGAAGACGAGGAAGCGCTAACGACGCTGTTGCGCTACAACCTCGATGCGGAAGGCTACGATGTCGAAACGGTGGGGCGCGGCGACGATGCCGATACCCGCCTCAAGGAGCGCGTTCCCGACCTCGTGGTCCTCGACTGGATGCTGCCGGGCCTGTCCGGCATCGAGCTGTGCCGCCGCCTGCGGGCGCGGCCCGAGACCAAGCAGCTTCCGATCATCATGCTGACCGCGCGCGGCGAGGAGAGCGAGCGGGTGCGCGGTCTGGCCACCGGCGCCGACGATTACATCGTCAAGCCGTTCTCGGTGCCGGAGCTCCTGGCGCGGGTGAAGGGCCTGCTGCGCCGCGCGAGCCCGGAGCGGCTCGCCACCGTCCTGACCTATGGCGACATCGAGCTCGACCGCGAGAAGCGCCGCGTCGCGCGCTCCGGCCGCCCAATCGATCTCGGGCCGACCGAGTATCGGCTGCTCGAATTCTTCCTCGAGCATCCCGGCCGCGTGTTCAGCCGCGAGCAGCTGCTCGACAGCGTCTGGGGCCGCGACATCTACATCGATGAGCGCACCGTCGACGTCCATATCGGCCGCCTGCGCAAGCTGCTCAATCCGGGCCGCGAGCAGGATCCGATCCGCACCGTGCGCGGCGCCGGCTACGCGCTCGACGACCGCTTCGCGAAAGCCGAGCCGCAGCCGTAAGTCGCCTTTCCGGCGAGAGCCGTCATCGTCATCGTCATTGCGAGCGGAGCGAAGCAATCCATCGCGCCACGAGCGGCGGCTCGTTATCGCGTGAGGTGAGCACACTGTCCGGCTCCCTCCCTCCTTGCGGGGGAGGGTGGGGAGGGGCGCGTGTGCTCACCTTACGTCGCGCAGTGCGCTTGACCTGGGCTATGTGCCCTTGATGTTCATTCGCTCACAAAAAATCCCCGCTTGTGCGGGGATTTGTTTTTCAGGTCTTCCGTAGTTTTCCCGAGGGCTACTTGATCTGCGGCTTCGCCGACGGCCGGCGGCGATCGGCGGCGGGCTGGTAGGCGACGCGGGAATGATGCGCGCAATAGGGCAGGCCGGCGAGCGCCTTGCCGCCGCAGAAGAAGAATTCCGGGCTCGAGGGATCGCCGACCGGCCAGTGACAGGTGGCCTCGTTGAGTTCGAGCAGCGACAGCCGCTGGCTCATCGGCACCACGTTGTCGAACGAGATCGGATCGGGCTCCATCTCGACCTCGAAGGCGTGCGCGAGCGCGGTGTTGCCGCGCGAGACCGGGCGCGCCACTCGCATCATGTGCTGGGCGGGGCGCGCCTTGCGCTGCCGCGGCGCCGCCGTGGAGGGTGCCTTGGCGCGGCCGGAGAGGCCGAGCCGGTGCACTTTGCCGATCACGGCGTTTCGCGTCACATTGCCAAGTTCCGCTGCGATCTGGCTGGCCGAAAGGCCAGACTCCCAGAGCTTCTTCAGCTGCTCGACGCGATCGTCGGACCAGGTCAATACCGTCATCGCATTCTTCCTTTCGCATGGCGCCGGCCAGTCATTGGAGCGGCGCTGCGAGCCAAATCTGGACAAATATCCCTGCGGCCAGAATCCCTTAGCCCTCGCCGGGCGCGGTGTTGCGCCCGAACGTTTACGCGAGACACAAAGGCTACTTAGAGGGTCCAGTACTGCCGCACGAGATGTCGTACCCGACAGGCCAAACGCTACAATATGGCGTGACTCTGGCGCAAGAGTCCGCGGCCGTGCGTCCACATGTTCCGACAAAGTTAAGCATTGCTGTGAGGCTTTTCCACCGCACCGGAATGCTCCGGATTGCGCTCGTTCGGCAGCGCAGGAAGCCCGGCAAAAGGACCGGCTCCTGGCGATTGACACGGACCCGCCGCAGCATAGAATGTTGCCCACGTGCCGCCCGCAAAGGCGGCCGTTTTGTTTTCCGAAGCTGGCCGTTGCTGCGCTGGCGTCAAGGCGCGCGGCAATTGTCGGCTTCAAACCGGCAGTGAACGCCATGACCAACGCCTCGTCGCATCTGCTTCCCGTCTTCGCCAGGGTCGATCTCGGCTTCGAGCGCGGTGAGGGCGCCTGGCTGATCGCAACCAACGGCGACCGCTATCTCGATTTCACCTCGGGCGTCGCCGTCAACGCGCTCGGGCATGCGCATCCGCATCTGGTGAAGGCGCTGCAGGAACAGGCGACCAGGCTCTGGCACATGTCGAACCTGTTCAAGAGCCCGGACGGCGAGGTGCTCGCCGCGCGGCTGTGCGAGCAGAGCTTCGCCGACTTCGTGTTCTTCTGCAATTCCGGCGCGGAGGCGATGGAGGGCGTGATCAAGCTGGTCCGCCACTATCACTTCTCCAAGGGCCATGGCGAGCGCTACCGCATCATCACCTTCGAAGGCGCCTTCCATGGCCGCACGCTGGGCACGCTGGCCGCGACCGGCGCGGCGAAATATCTCGAAGGCTTTGGCCCGCCGATGGACGGCTTCGACCAGGTGCCGCATGGCGACATCGAGGCGGTGAAGAAGGCGATCGGCCCGCACACCGCCGGCATCCTGATCGAACCGGTGCAGGGCGAGGGCGGGGTGCGCTCGGCGCCGCAGGCGTTCTTCAAGGCGCTGCGTGCGCTGTGCGACGAACATGGCCTGCTGCTGGCGTTCGACGAGGTGCAGACCGGCATGGGCCGTACCGGCGATTTGTTTGCCTACAAGCGCACCGGCGTCACGCCGGACGTGATGTCGCTCGCGAAGGCGCTCGGCGGCGGCTTCCCGATCGGCGCGGTGCTGGCGACCGCGAAAGCGGCCGAAGGCATGGCGCCGGGCTCGCACGGCTCGACCTTTGGCGGCAATCCGCTGGCGGTCGCCGCCGCCAATGCCGTGCTCGACGTCATGCTGAAGCCCGGCTTCTTCGAGCACGTGCAGAAGATGTCGCTGCTGCTCAAGCAGAAGCTCGCCTCGGTCGTCGACCGCTATCCCGGCGTGCTGTCGGAAGTGCGCGGCGAGGGCCTGTTGATCGGCGTCAAGGCCGTGGTGCCGTCGGGCGACCTGATCGCCGCATTGCGCAACGAGAAGCTGCTCACCGTCGGCGCCGGCGACAATGTGGTCCGGTTCCTGGCGCCCCTGATCGTGACCGAAGCCGAGATCGATCAGTCGATCGTCTCGCTCGAGCGTGCCTGCGCGACATTGTCGGCAGCGCAGCCGAGGAAGGCTGGATGATGAGCAAGCCGGTCCGTCACTTCCTCGACATCAACGAGCTGCCGCTCGCCGAGCTGCGCAACATGCTGTCCGCCGGCGCCGCCATGAAGGCGAAGCTGAAGGCGCATGAGAAGGGCAAGAAGCCGCTCGAGGGCAAGACGCTGGCGATGATCTTCGAGCGCCCGTCGACCCGCACCAGGGTGTCGTTCGACGTCGGGATGCGCCAGCTCGGCGGCGAATCCATCATGCTGACCGGCGCCGAGATGCAGCTTGGCCGCGGCGAGACCATCGCCGACACCGCGCGCGTGCTGTCGCGCTATGTCGATGCGATCATGATCCGCATCCTCAACCATGACGCGCTGCTCGAGCTCGCCGCCCACGCCACTGTTCCCGTCATCAACGGCCTGACCCGGCGTTCGCATCCCTGCCAGGTGATGGCGGATCTCATGACCTATGAGGAGAACCGCGGCTCGATCGAGGGCAAGACGGTGGCCTGGACCGGCGACGACAACAACGTGCTGGCGTCCTGGGCGCATGCCGCCGAGCGGTTCAAGTTCCAGCTCAATGTCGCGACCCCACCGGAGCTGTCGCCGAAGAAGCCGATGCGCGACTGGATCAAGGCGACCAATGCCCCGATCATGCTCGGCACCGATCCGGAAGCCGCCGTCCGCGGCGCCGACTGCGTCGTCACCGACACCTGGGTGTCGATGGGCGACAAGGAGGGCGAGCACCGCCACAACGTGCTGCGCCCCTATCAGGTCAACGCCAAGCTGATGTCGCTCGCCAAGCCCGATGCCCTGTTCATGCACTGCCTGCCCGCGCATCGCGGCGAGGAGGTCACCGACGAGGTGATCGACGGCCCGCAATCCGTGGTGTTCGACGAGGCGGAAAACCGCCTGCATGCGCAGAAGGGCATCCTGGCCTGGTGCTTTAACGAAGTCGCGTAACCACTAACGCCGTCGTCCCGGCGAAGGCCCATCGGCGTTAAAATAGGCTTGTGTGGCGGAATCGTTTGTGATTCCAGCATGGAATGACACACGAATCGCTGGTGAATGGCGACTGGGCGGGCGTCGTGACCCGGCTCGGTGGGGCAGAAGCACTCAATCGCACGGCACGTGAGACGAAGGCTTTCGTGCGTCCGCGCGAGATTAGGAGTGCGGTGGATTTGCTGCGGCTGATCCTGGCTTATTGTTTGAGTGAGCGGGGACTTCGCTCGACGGCGGCATGGGCGACATCGGTCGGCCTTGTCGACATTTCCTGCGTGGCGTTGCTGTATCGTTTGCGTCAGTGCGGAGATTGGCTGGCGCTGCTGGTGGGTCAGGCGCTTGCTGCCGCTGCCCCGAAGGCAAGCCGAGGTCGCTTGATCCGGATCATCGATGCTACCACGGTGCCGAAGAAAGCGCTGGATGCCAGGAAGAAGAACGAGGTGTGGCGCATTCACAGCGCGTTCGATCTTCCGCAGGAACGATTTGGCCACTTCGAACTGACCGATCAGCAAGAAGGCGAGACGCTCGACCGGATCCCGGTGGTTGCGGGCGAAATCCGTCTTGCCGATCGGGCCTATTTGCAGCCGGAACGCATGGCACGGCTGATCGAGGCCGGCGCAGACTTCGTCATTCGGGCTGGTTGGAAGAGCGCGCGCTGGCTCGATTGCAAAGGCTGTGCGCTGGACCTCATGGCTGAGCTGCGCAAGGCGGCGGAACGAGGCCTCATCGATTGTCCGATTTGGATCAAACCCAAGCACGGCGCGCCGCTCGCCGTGCGTCTGGTCGCCATCAAGAAGCCGCAACAGGCTGCTGCCGAGGCACGACGCAAGGCGCACCGGACCGCACAGAAGGGAGGCCATCAGCTCTCCAAGCAAACGCTTGAGGCCGCCGATTGGGTCATCCTGGTCACCTCACTTGCTCCGGATGACTTCACCGCGGATGATGTTCTCGCCCTCTATCGCCTGCGCTGGCGGATCGAACTGGGCTTCAAGCGACTGAAGAGCCTGATCGGCCTGAAGGGGCCGCCGGGAACTGACGAACGAACGGCCCGACCTCACATCCTCGCTCATCTGCTGGTTATTCTCTTGCTCGAGCCGCTTGTCGACGAACTCGAGGACTCTCCCCGCTTGGCGGACGCCGCCTGACCCGCCCCGGCGCGTGGCGCTTGCTCCGCCAACTCGTCGCCTCACTCCTGCAGGCGATCATTCCGCAGCCGACAATGGCTCGCCTTCGCCGATCTCTCTCCACTCTTCGCCGACACCTCCGCGAGCCCCCGAGGAAAAAGCGCCGCTATCAAACCATGTATCCACTACCTTAACGCACATGGGCGAAGGCCGGGACCCATACGCCGTGGCCCATGAAAAAGGCACAAGGGGAGACGTCTTGTGCTGCGACAAGGTCCTGTGGTTATGGGTCCCGGCCTTCGCCGGGACGACGATCGCTCGTTGAGTGAACCCCTTTATTTCACGGTCCGAGACCCCAGATAGAGCGCCATGGTTTCACAATCCCCCGACATCAAAATCACGCCCGAGGCGCCGGTCCGCGCGCCGTCTGCGGTTCCTGTCGACGATGCCGTGCTGGCCTTCGAGGTCGGCGCGCTGGATCTGCGCGGCCGGCTGACCCGGCTCGGCCCGGCGCTCGACGAGATCCTGCACAAGCACGATTATCCGCCGGCCGTCGGCAAGCTGCTCGGCGAGGCGATCGTGCTGACCACGCTGCTCGGCTCGTCGGTCAAGTTCGAGGGGCGCTTCATCCTGCAGACCCGGACCGAAGGTCCGGTGTCGCTCCTGATCGTCGATTTCCAGGCGCCCGACCGGCTGCGTGCCTATGCGCGCTACGACGCGGCGCAGCTCAAGCCGGGGCAGACCTCGGGCGAGCTGCTCGGCAAGGGCCACCTTGCGATGACGATCGATCAGGGCTCCAACACCAGCCGCTACCAGGGGCTGGTCGCGCTCGACGGCGGGGGCCTCGAAGAGGCGGCGCACGAATATTTCCTGCGCTCGGAGCAGATCCCGACCCGGGTGCGGCTTGCGGTCGGCGAGGAGATGCGCGGCGGCGAGGGCGGCAAGCTGCACTGGCGCGCCGGCGGCATCCTGCTGCAATTCCTGCCCAAGGCGCCCGAGCGTGCCAAGCAGGCCGATCTGCATCCCGGCGATGCGCCGGAGGGCACGGTCACGCACTCCGTGCCGGATGACGACGCCTGGGTCGAGGGCCAGTCGCTGATCTCGACCGTCGAGGATGTCGAGCTGATCGATCCCGATCTGTCCGGCGAGCGGCTGCTGTACCGCCTGTTCCACGAACGCGGTGTGCGCGTCTTCAACCCGCAACCGCTGCGCGCGCAGTGCTCCTGCTCGCGCGATGCGGTGTCCTCGATGCTGAAGAGCTTTGCGCCGAACGATCGTGCCGAGATGGTCAAGGACGGCAAGGTCGTCGTGACCTGCGAATTCTGCTCGTCGGTGTACGAGTTCACGTCGGAAGAGGCTGGCGTCGAGTAGACGCGTTCGTCATCGTAGCCCGGATGGAGCGAAGCGTAATCCGGGGCAGGTGTATCCGGGGTTGGAGCCGCCCCGGCGCCCCGGATTTCGCTGCGCTTCATCCGGGCTACGCGGGCGTCAGTTCAGCACCCGCTTCCCATCCGGGCTCGGGCTGTCCAGCGAGAACGTCGGCACGTCGATCTCGAAGCGCTCGCCGGCCTCGGTCACCATCTGGTAGCTGCCGGTCATGAAGCCGGACGCGGTCGGCAGCGGCACGCCCGAGGTGTATTCGAAGCGCTCGCCGGGCGCGAGCACCGGCTGCTCGCCGACCACGCCTTCGCCGCGCACCTCCTGGCGGCGGCCGGTGGCGTCGGTGATGATCCAGTGCCGGGTCCGCAGCTGCACCGTTTCCGTCCCCGAATTGACGATCACGATCCTGTACGACCAGAAATATTCGCGCCGGTCGATCGACGAGCGCTCCGGCATGAAGTTGGGCTCGACGGTGACTTCGATTTGACGGGTAATGGCGCGATACATACGGCTCAATCCGATGGTCTCAGTGCAAAACCCGCGTTCGATCGGATCATGCGCAAACAGGGGCCTATCATAGCCAATTGGTCAGCCGGAACCAATCGCCTGCCGGGCTTGAAAAGCCGGGCTTGAAAGGCCGGAATTGGGGCCGTCCGTTCATCGCGGTTTCAACATAGTTCCGCTTTAAGGCGCGGCCGCATGTCGCCGCGCGTTGGGTCGGCAAGGCTTTCTCAGGAAGTCGCGGACCGATATTATCTTTTCAGCTGGGCAGGCGGGGCGTCTGCGCCCGACACGGTGTTTGATGAGCTCGATTGCCGATCCCATAGCCGGTTCGCCGGCGGCTGACGCCAAAGCCGAGGTCAAGGCGAAAGTGGCCGCGCCCGCGATCACGCTGCCGGCGGCCGGCGAGCGCGAGCTCAGGCTCGACCTGTTCCGCGGGCTCGCGTTGTGGCTGATCTTCATCGATCACCTGCCGACCAATCTTCTGACCTGGCTGACGATCCGCAATTACGGGTTCTCCGACGCCACCGAGATCTTCATCTTCATCTCCGGCTACACCGCGGCCTTCGTCTATGGCCGGGCGATGCTCGAGGGCGGCTTCGTGATCGCGACCGCGCGCATCCTGCGCCGGGTCTGGCAGATCTATGTCGCGCATGTCTTCCTGTTCACGATCTTCCTCGCCGAGATCTCCTATGTGGCGACTTCGTTCGAGAACCCGCTCTACAGTGAAGAGATGGGGATCATGGACTTCCTCAAGCAGCCCGACGTCACCATCGTGCAGGCGCTGCTGCTGCGCTTCCGCCCGGTCAACATGGACGTGCTGCCGCTCTATATCGTCTTGATGCTGTTCCTGCCGCTGATCCTGTGGCTGATGAAGTGGAAGCCCGACGTCACGCTCGGCCTGTCGGTCCTGCTCTACGCGCTGACCTGGCAGTTCGACCTGTATCTCTCGGCCTATCCGAACGGCTTCTGGGCGTTCAATCCGTTCGCCTGGCAATTGCTGTTCGTGTTCGGCGCCTGGTGCGCGCTCGGCGGCGCGCGGCGGATGTCGCGCATCCTGTCGTCGAACATCACGATGTGGATCTGCATCGTCTATCTGGTCGCGGCGTTCTTCGTGACGCTGACCTGGTACGTGCCGCAGCTCGGCCACATCATGCCGAAGCTCATCGAGCAATGGATGTATCCGATCAACAAGACCGACCTGGACGTGTTGCGGTTCGCGCACTTCCTGGCGCTCGCGGCCCTCACCGTGCGCTTCCTGCCCCGGGATTGGCCGGGCTTGAAATCGCGCTGGCTGCGACCTTTGATCCTGTGTGGCCAGCATTCGCTTGAGATATTCTGCCTCGGGGTATTCCTTGCCTTCGCCGGTCACTTCGTGCTTGCCGAAGTCTCCGGCGGTGCCGCACTGCACGCCTTGATCAGCGTCTGCGGCATCCTCATCATGTGCGGCATGGCGTGGATTATCTCGTGGTACAAGCACTCCGCCGACAAAGGCGCCTCGAAAAAAGGTGCCGTCGGCAACGCCGATCTGGCGGGAGGGGGAGCATGAAGTCCGCGCGGACGATGCTGGGCCTGCTGCTGCTGGCCGCCTGTTTGGCGGCAGCGCCCGCGCGTGCCGGCGACAACCCCGAGCCGGCACCACCGGCACCGCCCTGCGACGTGCCGGCCTATCTGCTGACAAGTGAGAGCTCGCTGCCGAAGGTCGCCGATGCGGTAAAGGCCAACCGGCCGCTCAACGTGCTGGTGGTCGGCAGCCGCTCCTCGACCATCCCCGGCAACGAGCCCAGCGCCTATCCGGCCACGCTGCAGGCGGCGTTGAAAGAGGCATTTCCGACGGCGACCATCGATCTATCCGTAGAATTACAGGGAAAGAGCACCGCCGAGGAGACCGCAGGAACCCTTGTTAAGCTTGTTGAAGCAAAAAAGCCTACTTTGGTTATCTGGCAGACCGGCACGGTCGATGCTATGCGAGCAGTCGATCCTGACGATTTCCGCACCGCCATCAACGACGGCGTTGTTGCGTTGCGGGGCGCCGGGACCGACGTGGTGCTGGTCAACCTGCAATACAGCCCGCGTACGGAGACCCTGATCTCTGCACCGCCATATCTCGACAACATGAAGGTGGTGGCGCAGCAGCACGACGTTCCGCTGTTCGACCGGTTCGCGATCATGAAGCAGTGGAGCGACGCCGGATATTTTGACCTGTTCAGCACCTCGCATGGTGTCGACCTGGCCAAGAAGGTTCACGCCTGTCTCGGCCGCGCCCTTGCGAAATTCGTGATCGATGCGGCCCATCTGGGCCCGGTGCAGCAGAATTAGAGGAAGCAGAGTTGTGATGCGTTTTGCCTTCCCTTTTCGCGCTTCGCAGGCGCGGAGCCTGTGCGTCGCGGCCGTGCTGGCGCTGCTCGCGCCGCTTGCGGTCGAGCCGTCGCGCGCGCAGACCGGCCAGGCCGACCAGCACGCGGCGCTGTCGCCCGGTGCCAAGGCCGCAAGATCTGATCTGACAAAGCCTGACTCCGCGAAGCCCGCCGTGATCGCCGCCGATACGACCGACCCGCAACCGGGCGTCGCCGCCAAGGCGCTCGACAAGGTCAAGCAGGTCGCGAAGTCGGCCAGCGACATCTTCCATCGCGTGCCCTGTCATCAGCCGACCGGCGTGCCGAACACCACCGGTTCGCTGCCGCATGTCGCGGCCAAGCTCGCGGCGGGCAAGCCGGTCGTGATCATCGCGTTCGGCTCGTCCTCGACCCAGGGCTACGGCTCGTCGTCGCCGGAATTCACCTACCCGAACCGCCTCGCCGCGCAACTGCGCCGGCAGTATCCCTCCGCCGACATCACCGTGCTCAATCGCGGCAAGGGCGGCGAGGACGCACCCGAGATGATGAAGCGGTTGCAGACCGAAGTGATCGACATGCATCCCGACATGGTGATCTGGCAGGTCGGCACCAATGCGGTGCTGCGCAACCTCGATCCCACCGAGACCGCCAAGGAGATCGAGGACGGCGTCGCGCGCATCCAGGCCGACGGTGCCGATCTCGTGCTGGTCGATCCGCAATATTCGCCGCGCGTCACCGAGCGTCCCGAAAGCGCGCGCGGCATGGTCAAGCTGCTCGGCCGCATCGCCGCGCTGCGCCATGTCGGCATCTTCCCGCGCTTCGAGGTGATGCGCGACTGGCACGAGAAACAGGCGATCCCGATCGACGATTTCGTCATCGCCGACGGCCTGCACATGAACGACTGGGGCTATGCCTGCTTCGCCCAGCTGCTCGGCGACGACATCATCCGGTCGGTCGGCGCGATCAAGATCGGCGTCAACGTCCCGGCCGACGTGCGCACCTACCGGCCGATGTGATCGGTTGGTCTTCTCTCAATCCGTCACCCTGAGGAGGCCGCGTAGCGGCCGTCTCGAAGGGTCGACGGCCCGGCTGGTGGCCGTGCATCCTTCGAGGCTCGCAAGAGCCCGCACCTCAGGATGACGGGTTTGATACGTTCGCAGCGCCACACTCACCAGCAATCTTGACGTCACCGCGGTAATCCGCTCCCTTGGCGCCTGTTACCAAGCCTCAAGGGAAACGCTCATGTCTTTCGTGCTGGCCATCGATCAGGGCACCACATCGTCGCGCGCCATGGTGTTTCGCAGCGACATTTCCATCGCCGCGGTCGCGCAACAGGAGTTTCCGCAGCATTTCCCCGCCTCCGGCTGGGTCGAGCACGAGCCGGAGGACATCTGGACCTCGACGGTGATGGTCTGCCGCGAGGCGCTGGAGAAGGCCGGGCTGAAGGCGAAAGACATCGCTGCGATCGGCATCACCAACCAGCGCGAGACCACCGTGGTGTGGGACCGCGCCACCGGACAAGCCGTGCACCGCGCCATCGTCTGGCAGGACCGCCGCACCGCCGACATCTGCGCCAGATTGAAGAGCGAAGGCCACGAGCCGGCGATCTCGGCGAAAACCGGACTGATCATCGACCCCTATTTCTCCGGGACGAAAGTCGCCTGGATCCTCGATCACGTGCCGGGCGCGCGCGAGCGCGCCGAGCGCGGCGAGCTCCTGTTCGGCACCGTCGACTGCTATCTGTTGTGGCGGCTCACCGGCGGCCGGGTGCACGCGACAGATGCCACCAACGCCTCGCGCACGCTGCTGTTCAACATCCACACCGGCGCGTGGGACGACGATCTCATCAATCTGCTCCGCGTGCCGCGCTCGATGCTGCCCGAAGTGAAGGATTCCTCGGCCCGGTTCGGCGAGAGCACCGCCGACCTGTTCGGCGGCCCGATCGCGATCTCGGGCATTGCCGGCGACCAGCAGGCCGCGACCATCGGCCAGGCCTGCTTCGAGCCCGGCATGATGAAGTCGACCTACGGCACCGGCTGCTTCGCGCTGCTCAACACCGGCACCACGCCGGTGGCCTCGAAGAACAAGCTGCTCACCACCATCGCCTATCAGCTCAATGGCCAGCGCACCTACGCGCTGGAAGGCTCGATCTTCGTCGCCGGCAGCGCGGTGCAGTGGCTGCGCGACGGCCTCGGCATGATCAAGCACGCCGCCGAGACCGGCCCGCTTGCCGACAAATCCGACAGCATGCAGAGTGTCTATCTGGTGCCGGCCTTCGTCGGCATGGGCGCGCCGTACTGGAATCCGCGCGTGCGCGGCGCGCTGTTCGGCCTCACCCGCAACACCGGACCGGCCGAGCTCGCGCATGCGACCTTGGAGAGCGTCTGCTACCAGACCTTCGACCTGTGGGCCGCGATGCGCACCGACTGGCCGGAGGCGAACGCCGCCAACACCGTGCTGCGCGTCGACGGCGGCATGACCGCGTCGGACTGGACCATGCAGCGGCTCGCCGACCTGCTCAACGCGCCGGTCGATCGCCCGATGATCCAGGAGACCACCGCACTCGGCGCCGCCTATCTCGCCGGCCTCGATGCCGGCGTCTATCCGGAGCCCGCGAAATTCGCCGACAATTGGCGGCTCGAGCACCGCTTCCGGCCGGCGATGAGCGAGGCGACCCGCGACCGCAAGCTCGCCGGCTGGGCCCGCGCGGTGAAGGGCGTGCTGGCGAGCGACGAGGGGGAGTAGCGCGCGGGCAGGAAAATTCCGGCTCAAGTCTCGCAACCAAAAACAACAACCATCGGAGAACAAGATGAACACGGATCTCAACCGCGTCACCAAGCTACTCACCGCCGCGCTCTGCGCCGTGATGCTCGCCGCGCCCGCCACCGCCCGCGAAAAACCGAGCCCGCTGGTTGCGGCGCGCGAGGTCAAGGCCGACGTCGCCGGGCTGACGGCGCCGGGACAGATCCTGGTCGATGTCTGGGGCATCCCGCATATCTATGCCGGCAACGAGCACGACCTGTTCTTCCTGCAGGGCTTCAACGCCGCGCGCGACCGGCTCTGGCAGATCGACCTCTGGCGCAAGCGCGGCCTCGGCCTGCTGGCGAAGGACTTCGGCCCGGCCTATGCCGAGCAGGACAAGGCGCTGCGCCTGTTCCTCTATCGCGGCGACATGAATGCGGAATGGGCGGCCTATGGCCCGAAGGCGAAAACCTACGCCGAGGCGTTCGTCGCCGGCGTCAACGCCTATGTCGCCGACGTCAACGCGGGCAAGCGTCCGCTGCCGATCGAGTTCAGGATCGCGGGCACCAAGCCCGACCCGTGGTCGGCCGAGGATGTGGTGCGCGTCCGCAGCCACGGTCTCACGCGCAACGTCGCCTCCGAGGTGAAGCGGTCGCTGGTGGCCTGCGCCGCCGGCCTCGATGCCGATCGCTTCCGCGTCAAGCTGGAGCCGGCCTGGACCACCAGGATTCCCGACGGCCTTGACCCGTGCAGCGTGCCGAAAGGCGTGCTCGCGGCCTACGACCTCGCCACCCGTCCGGTCAAGTTCGCGGCGCCGAAGGATCAGAAGGCCGCGCTGGCGCATGATCCCGACACCTATCTCGCCGAAGCCGATCAGCAGCGCGACACCATCGGCTCCAACAATTGGGTGATCGCGGCCGCGCGCACCGCGACCGGGCGTCCGATCCTCGCCAACGATCCGCATCGCGAACATTCGGTGCCGTCGCTGCGCTACATCGTCGGCCTCAACGCGCCCGGCATCTCCGTGATCGGCGCCGGCGAGCCGGCGCTGCCGGGCATCTCGATCGGCCATAACGACACCATCGCGTTCGGGCTGACCATCTTCAACGTCGACCAGGAAGACCTCTACGTCTACGAGCTCAACCCCGACAACCCGAACCAGTATCGTTACGGCACGGGCTGGGAGGACATGCGCATCGTGCACGAGACGGAGCAGGTCAAGGGCGAAGCCGACCGCGACCTGGAGCTGAAGTTCACCCGCCACGGTCCGGTGATCTTCGTCGATGCCGACAAGAAGCATGCGTTTGCCGTGCGCTCGATCTGGTTTGAGCCGGGCACCTCGGCCTATTTCGGCTCCTCCGACTACATGACCGCGAAGTCGTGGAACGGTTTTCTCGGCGCGATGCGGCGCTGGGGCGCGCCGTCGGAGAATCAGGTCTATGCCGACACGTCGGGCAATATCGGCTGGGTCGCCGCCGGCAAGACGCCGCGCCGCACCAGTTTCGACGGGCTGATGCCGGTGCCGGGCGACGGCCGCTACGAATGGCAGGGCTTTCTGTCGCTCGACGAGCTGCCGAAGCTCTACCAGCCGAAGCAGGGCTTCATCGCCACCGCCAATCAGATGAACCTGCCGGCGGATTATCCGGTCAATGAGCGCCGGGTCGGCTTCGAATGGTCCGACAGCGCGCGCTGGCAGCGCATCACCGAGGTGCTGGAGAAGAACGGCAAGGTGACGCTGGCGGACGCGATGGCGTTGCAGAACGACGACACCAGCATGCTCGCGCGCCGCCTTCTCGCGCTGCTGAAGCCGCTCACGTCGGACGATGCCAACGTCAAGAAGGGCCTCGAGCTGCTCAAAGCGTGGGATGCCCGCGACACTGAGGACAGCGCTGCGGCTGCGGTCTACGAGGTCTGGATCGCCAACCATCTCGGCCCGGTGCTGCTCAAGACCACGGCGCCGAAGGCGGCTCAGCTGATCGCGCCGGAGGCGTCGAGCATTTCTGCCATCGTCGGCTATCTCGAAAAGCCCGATGCCGCGCTCGGCAGCGAGCCCGCCGGCGAGCGCGACCGCGTGCTGCGCGACAGCCTCGGCGCGGCCGTCGCCGATGTCACCGACAAGCTCGGGGGCGATGCGTCGATGTGGCGCTGGGGTCGCCTGCATGTCGCGCAGTTCAATCACGCGTTGATGCCGCTCGCCGACAAGGCGACCGCAGCGCAGATGCAGGTCGGTCCGCTCGCCTTCGGCGGCGCCGCCAACGTGCCGCGCGCCGCCACCTATCGCCACTCCGACTATCATCTGCTCTCCGGCGCCTCGTTCCGCATGGTGCTCGATGTCGGCAATTGGGATGCGAGCCGCACCATCAACACCCCAGGCCAATCCGGCGATCCCTTCAGCGGCCACTACCGCGACCTCGCGCCGCTCTGGGCCACGGGCCAGTATGTGCCGCTGCTCTACAGTCGCGGCGCCGTGGAAGCCGCCACCGCCGAGGCGATCACGCTGACGCCGAGGTGAGAGGCGAGTATGTCTCGCTGGCCGCTCGACAAACTCCGCCGTCGTCCCGGCGAAGGCGGGACCCATAACCACCGATGCCAATTGTTTTGCGATGCTGGGGCCACGGCGTCGTTCAACAACTCGATCCTGTGGTCATGGGTTCCTGCTTTCGCAGGGACGACAGCGAGTGTGTGGCCGTCGCCTTGGCTCTACTTCTCCTGCTTCTCCTGCATCTCCAGCATCGCGCGCAATGTATCGTCGCTGAGCTTGCCGTGCGGCGAGGGCACGCGTCGCACGACGGTCTCGATCGGGCGCGCGTGCTGCGGAACGACTGGAGCGCTGCGCACCGGCGCCCCGTCATCGATGTCGGTGGCCGCATCAGCCGCGCCCGCACCATAGGCATAACCGACGCCGCGCCGGCGCCGCGTGGGCTTCGGCTTCGGTGGCGGCGGCGTAGTGATGATCGGCGGCAGCGCGTGATGGCGCGACACGGTGGTTGCTCCGGTGGCCTCTGCACATCGAGCGCCTGGTTCGCCAAATCACCCACTGACAAATCGGTAACATTGTTACGCGGCGTTGCATTGCATCTGCCGCGACATGCGAATATCTCCGGCCGACACGCAGAAACAAAGGTCCTCAATGCTGCTGCCCGACGGTTACTCCGACATCTCTCCCGGCAAGATCGCCGCCGTCGTCACACATCTGGAAATGACCGCGCGCCCGCCGCGGCGCGACGATCCGCCCGGCGCGTGGCGCCTGCGCAAGGTCAAGCCGCCCGCGCTCGATTGGTATCGCGATCTCTACCGTCGCGTCGGCGAGGATTGGCTGTGGTTCACCCGCACCGGGCTCGATGACGCCGATCTTGCGTCGAGGATCCACGGGCCCGGCATCGAGCTCTACGGGCTCGTGGTCGATGGCGAGGATGAAGGCCTGCTCGAGCTCGATTTCAGCATATCAGGCGAATGCCAGCTGCTCTATTTCGGCGTCACCGCAAAATTCATCGGCACCGGCGCCGCGCGCTTCCTGATGAACCGCGCGCTGGAGATCGCCTGGTCGCGCGACATCAGCCGCTTCTGGGTGCACACCTGCACTTTCGATCATCCCTCGGCGATCGCGTTCTACCAGCGCTCCGGCTTCCGCCCGTTCCTGCGCCAGATCGAGGTGGCTGATGATCCGAGACTCAATGGCAAACTGCCGCGCGATGCGGCGGGGCATGTGCCGGTGATTGGATAGCTCGTCACGCAGACCGGCTCATGATCCGGTTGCAATGCCGCGCAGGCCATCTACGATGGTGCAAAGCGCAACCTTTGACCCGGCTTGGCCGCCACACCTTGAAGGCCCTGCTTTCGAGCGCAGTGGCCTGCCGCGGCATGACGGACGAGATGACAGATGTTCCTGATCGGCCAGTACGACTCGCCCTTTGTCCGCCGCACCGCAATCGCGCTGCGGCTCTATGGATTGCCGTTCGAGCACAAGCCGTGGTCGACCTTCGGCGATGCGGAGAAGGTCGCGGCCTATAATCCGGTGCAGCGGGTGCCGACGCTGGTGCTCGACGATGGCGAGGCGCTGATCGAGAGCGGCGCGATCCTGGATTATCTCGACGAGCTGGTCGGGCCGGAGAAGGCGATGCTGGCGCGCTCGGGCGTCGAGCGGCGCCGGCATCTGCGCATCATGGCGCTCGCGACCGGGCTTGCCGACAAGGCGGTGAGCCTGGTCTACGAGCGCGTGCTGCGCAAGGAGCAGCTCAAGCTGTGGGTCGAGCGTTGCGAGGGGCAGATCTCGCGCGTGCTCACGGTGCTGGAGCAGGAACGCGCGGCGGTGCTGTCGCCTTATTGGTTGGGCGATCGGATCGGCCACGCCGACATCGCGGTGGCCTGCGCGCTGCGCTTCACCGGCGAAGCGCATCCACATCTGTTCGACGCGCGCTATCCGGCGCTCACGGCCCACGCCGCGCGCTGCGAAGCGCTGCCGCCGTTCCAGGAAATCGTGCAGCCGCTGGCGCCGCCGAAGGGGTAGGGCGTATCGCGGAGCTCCCTGCTTTCGTCATTCCGGGGCTCGCCGAAGGCGAGAGCCCGGAATCCATTCATCCGCGGAGTCTGCGGCCTGATGGATTCCGGGCTCGTGCTTCGCACGCCCCGGAATGACGAGTGGAGAGAGGTGCGACAAAACAACCCGACGGGCAACTCAGCAAAACGCGTCAAGTGCCGGCGTTGAAAATATTTCGCTTTATCCGAAGCGCAACTCGGTGTATGAATTCCGCGTCTCACCCGACACGAGGGGCGCTTCGCGGTCGTCACGAACGTGGGTCGAGATGCGGTGGACGCCGATTGCGCAGTCGACGAACGTGCATGAGGCGGACGGCGAAATCGTGCAGGCCTGACGCCCTAGCGGTAGGTGTCTCTTCCGATTGCGCAAATGCGCGTTGTGAAGACGGTGACAACAAAGCCCAGTCTCGCCGGGGAGAGCACGTATAAGCCGTAACCCATCGCGCAGGGAAAGCCGGATTGCTCCGGTTACACCTGTGGTCCTACCCCCGTGCTTTCTACCTATTGCACGGGGCCCATGGGTGCGATCGGCACCCGGCTTTCCCTGCGCCCTCATTGAGAGGAGGGCGGAACGACAAGCAAGACTCGGGCAATTCATGTCGCGAGAACGCAAAACTGCATCCTCATCCACAACTGTCATCGCCCGGCTCGCCGCCTCCGCTAAAGCTTCGGCGCGCCACGGACTGCTTGCCTCGTCGAAGCCTTGGCGTCTCGGCTCAAGCATTACTGCCTCTGGAATACTGGATCACCCGCTTTCGCGGGTGATGACACCGACAGCATGGCAAGTGAATCGAAACCCATCCTCATCGTCGTCCTGGCGAACCAGGACCCATTACCGCGAATGCTCATGTTGCACGACGCTGGGGCCGCGGTCCCGTTCATCACCGAATGCGGTGGTTATGGCTTCCTGGCTTTCGCCAGGACGGCGCGCGGTGCGTGTGGCGCACTCACCGCCCCCCGAGACGCGCGCTGTGGGCTACCCATTGCCGGTGCGATCTTCTATGGTGAGCTGATCCGGTTCGCATGCGGCGAACTCGATAAATCCATGATATCAAAGGCTTAAGGCTCGGATCGAGGCCTTTGGAGGGCGGTTTGACGCGGTATATTTCGACCAGGGGCGAGGCCCCGGTGCTTGGCTTCTGCGATGTGATGCTGACCGGGCTTGCCCGCGACGGCGGGCTCTACGTGCCCGAGACCTGGCCGCTTCTGTCGCCCGAGACCATCGCCGGCATGTTCGGCCGTCCCTATTGGGAGGTCGCGGTCGAGATCATCCGCCCCTTCGTCGCCGGCGAGATTTCCGACGCCGAGCTCGGCCGCATGGCCAACGAGGCCTATGCCACGTTCCGGCATCCCGCGGTGGTGCCGCTCGACCAGGCCGGGCCGAACCAGTTCCTGCTCGAGCTGTTCCACGGGCCGACCTTGGCGTTCAAGGACGTCGCGATGCAGCTGATCTCGCGGCTGATGGATCACGTGCTGGCCAAGCGCGCGCAGCGTACCACCATCGTGGTCGCGACCTCGGGCGATACCGGCGGCGCCGCGGTCGAGGCGTTCGCCAATCTCGACAATGTCGACCTCGTCGTGCTGTTCCCGAACGGCCGCATCTCCGAGGTGCAGCGTCGCATGATGACGACGACGGGTGCTGCCAACGTCCATGCGCTCGCGATCGAAGGCACGTTCGACGATTGCCAGGCGCTGGTGAAGGAGATGTTCAACAACCATCGCTTCCGCGACCAGGTGGCGCTGTCGGGCGTCAACTCGATCAACTGGGCGCGCATCGTGGCGCAGGTGGTTTACTACTTCACCTCGGCGGTCGCGCTCGGCGCGCCGCAGCGCACGGTCGACTTCACGGTGCCGACCGGCAATTTCGGCGACATCTTCGCCGGCTATGTGGCGAAGCGGATGGGGCTGCCGATCCGGTGCTTGCGCATCGCCGCCAACGTCAACGACATCCTGCCGCGCACGCTGAAGACCGGCAATTACGAGGTGCGCGAGGTACACGCCACGGCGTCGCCGTCGATGGACATCCAGGTGTCCTCGAATTTCGAGCGGCTGCTGTTCGAGGCGTCTGGTCGCGACGCCGACCAGGTCCGCCGCCTGATGGCCTCGCTGAAGCAGTCCGGCCGCTTCGTGCTGCCCGATGCGACGCTCGCCGCGGTGCGCCGTGATTTCGACGCCGGCCGCGCCGACGAGACCGAGACCGCGGCTGCGATCCGCGCCGCCTGGCGCGAGGCCGGCGATCTGGTCGATCCGCACACCGCGGTGGCGCTCGCGGTCGCCGACCGCGACACCTCGGACTCCAAGATCCCGAACATCGTGCTGTCGACCGCGCATGCGGCCAAATTCCCCGACGCGGTCGAGGCGGCCTGCGGGGTGCGTCCGCAGCTGCCGGCCTGGCTCGGCGGCCTGATGACCAAGTCCGAACACATGACGGTCATGAAGAATGATTCCGCCGAGGTCGAGCGCTTCGTGCTGTCGGTCAGCCGTGCTGCCAAGCAGGGAGTTGCCTGAATGAGCGTTGACATCACCAAGCTGCCGAGCGGCCTGACCGTCGTCACCGACACCATGCCGCATCTGGAGACCGCGGCGCTTGGGGTCTGGGCCGGTGTCGGCGGCCGCGACGAGAAGCCGAACGAGCACGGCATCTCACATCTGCTCGAACACATGGCGTTCAAGGGCACCGCGCGGCGCTCCTCGCGCGAGATCGTCGAGGAGATCGAGGCGGTCGGCGGCGACCTCAATGCCGGCACCTCGACCGAGACCACGGCCTATTATGCGCGGGTGATGAAGGCCGACGTGCCGCTGGCGCTCGACGTGCTCTCCGACATCCTCGCCAATCCGTCCTTCGTGCCGGATGAGCTCGAGCGCGAGAAGAGCGTGATCGTGCAGGAGATCGGCGCGGCGCAGGATACGCCCGACGACGTCGTGTTCGAGCATCTCAACGAGCTCTGCTATCCGGACCAGCCGATGGGCCGCTCACTGCTCGGCACCGCCAAGACGCTGAAGGCGTTCGACCGCGACATGCTGCGCGGCTATCTGTCGACGCATTACCGCGCCCCCGACATGGTGGTCGCGGCCGCCGGCGCGGTCGATCACGAGCGCGTTGTCGAGGACGTCGTGCAGAAGTTTTCCAGCTTCGACGCCACGCCGGCGCCGAAGCCGCAGGTCGCGATGTTCGGCAAGGGCGGTTCGCGCGTGGTGCATCGCGATCTCGAGCAGGCGCATCTGACGCTGGCGCTCGAAGGCGTGCCGCAGACCGATCTGTCGCTGTTCTCGCTGCAGGTGTTCACCAACGCGCTCGGCGGCGGGATGTCGTCGCGGCTGTTCCAGGAGGTGCGCGAGAAGCGCGGGCTGTGCTACTCGATCTACACCTTCCACGCCCCCTACACCGACACCGGCTTCTTCGGCCTCTACACCGGCACCGATCCGGCCGACGCGCCGGAAATGATGGAAGTCATCGTCGACGTCATCAATGACGCGGTCGAAACCCTGACCGAGGCCGAGGTCGCCCGCGCCAAGGCGCAGATGAAGGCCGGGCTGTTGATGGCGCTGGAAAGCTGTTCATCCCGGGCCGAACAACTGGCACGGCATGTGCTAGCCTATGGCCGGCCGCAGACGGTGGAAGAGCTGGTGGCGAGGATCGACGCGGTCAGCGTCGAATCCAGCCGCAACGCCGCCCGCGCCCTGCTGGCGCGCAGCCGGCCCGCCGTTGTCGCCCTCGGCAGCGGAAGAGGTCTGGACACGGCAGTGGCTTTTGCGGAAGGATTGACGAAGTCGAAGGCAAAGACGCTGCTGCATTAGAAGTTACCTCTCCCCGCCTGCGGGGAGAGGTCGGATTGTTCTCGGCGATGCGAAGCATCGTCCGGTGCAATCCGGGTGAGGGGGTACAGGTCCCCGACAATCGGCTCGCTCGTGGAAGCAGCCCCTCACCCCGACCCTCTCCCCGCAAGGGCGGGGCGAGGGGGACGTGAGCGGGGGAGTGTTGGGCCATGGCCCTGTTTCGTTTGCCGTCCAGTGGACCCGCTGCATTGATGCCGCGCGGTCACGGGCTGTTGCTGCGCGCGCCGCAAATGTCGGACTTCCCGCAATGGGCGCAATTGCGCGAATTCAGCCGCGCCTATCTGACGCCATGGGAGCCGATCTGGCCGTCCGACGACCTGACCCGCGCCGGCTTCCGCCGCCGCTTGCGGCGTTACACCGAGGATATCGCCGCCGACCGCTCCTATCCGTTCATCATCTTCCGCGAATCGGACGGGGTGATGATCGGCGGCATCACGCTCGCCAATGTCCGCCGCGGCATCGTGCAGGCCGGCACGATCGGCTATTGGGTCGGCCTGCCGCACGCCCATCGTGGCTACATGACGACCGCGCTGCGGGTGCTGCTGCCCTCGCTGTTCGGCGAGCTCAATCTGCACCGCATCGAGGCGGCCTGCATCCCGTCCAACGCCTCGTCGATCCGGGTGCTGGAGAAGTGCGGCTTCACCCGCGAGGGCCTGGCGCGGCGCTATCTCTGCATCAACGGCATCTGGCAGGACCATCTGCTGTTCGGCCTGCTGCACGAGGATTTCCGCGGCTAATCATAAGCCCATTGGCTGAAGGCGGTGCCTTGTCGGACGCCTTGGGTTCGCCGCCATTGGCTTGCTATAACGCCCGCGAAACGGGGAACCCGGATTTGGAGAATGCAGGGATATCGCATGGGTGACAGGGTGATCAGGTTCGCGCTCGCGGCGGCGCTATCGATCGGGCTCGGGGTCTCCTGGCTGCCGTCGGCGGCGTCCGCGCAGTCGCTCAGCGACCGCTTCAAGAGCCTGTTCGGCGGCGGCTCGTCGGACCAGGACAAGCCGGCCGCGCCCGCCGCGCCGCAGCAGCTCAACGACGCCGATGCCGAGCTGACCTGTCCGCCGGTGCAGATCCGCTCCGGGGCCTCGACCTATTCGGTGGCCGCGAACGGCAAGGAGGCGGTCGGCAACGACGTCAAGTTCCTGGCCTCGATCACCCGCACGGCGCGGCAATGCAATCTGAACAGCGGCCAGATCACGGCCAAGATCGGCATCCAGGGGCGGATCATCGTCGGTCCCCAGGGCGCGCCGCCGTCGATCCAGGTGCCGCTCCGCGTCGCCGTGGTGCAGGGCGGCGTCGGCGAGAAGACCATCATGACCAAGGCCTATACCACCACGGTGCAGATGGACGACAGCGGCAGCGTGCCGTTCAGCCTGGTCGCCGAGGATGTGGTCTATCCGGCGCCATCGCCGGCCGACAACGACAATTACATCTTCTATATCGGCTTCGACCCGCAGGCCCTGAAGCCGGAGCCGAAGCCTCGCGCCGCCCCGCACAAGAAGAAGTAGCGTCCTGGAACAAAGAAAAAAGGCCGGCGCGATCAGCTCGCGCCGGCCTTATTCGGAAGCAGTTGAGATCGCGTCAGTTCAGCTTGGAGCGGACTTCGGCGATGCCCTTGCCGACGAGGTCGTCGGCAACCGAGCCCTTGACCGACTGCGACAGGATGGTCGAGGCGGCGGTCACGGCGGCGTTGGCGGCGGCGGTGCGGACATCGGCCACGGCCTGGGCCTCGGCCTGGGCGATCTTGCTCTCGGCGGTCTTGGTCCGCCGGGCGACAAAATCTTCCATCTTGGTCTTGGCCTCGGCCGCGATCCGCTCGGCTTCGGCCTTGGCGCTGGAGATGATCTCCTGGGCCTCACGCTCCGCGCTGGCGCGGCGCGCCTTGTACTCGCCGAGCAGCTTGGCGGCCTCGTCCTTCAGACGGCGGGCGTCCTCCAGTTCGGCCTTGATGCGCTCGGCACGGTGGTCGAGCGCCGTCAGCAGGGTGCGATGGACGCCGAGATAGCCGAACACGACCAGCAGAACGACGAAAGCGATCGCAACCCAGGTTTCCGGTTCGTAAAACATCCGTCTATCCCTTCAGCGACGCGTCGACGGCGCTGTTGACCGCGTTGGCGTCCGGCGTGACGCCGGCAAGTTGCTGGACGATGGCGCCGGCCGCATCCGCCGCGATGCCGCGGACGTTCGCCATGGCGTTGGTCCGGGTCGTTGCGATCTGCTTCTCGGCGTCGGCGAGCTTGGCCGCCAGCTTCTCTTCCAGCGCCTTGCGCTCGGCTTCCGAGGCCGCGTTCAGCTTCTCGCGGGTCTCGTTGCCGATCGCCTGCGCGTTGGAGCGCGCGTTCGCCAGCTCGGTTTCATAGGCCTTCAGCGCCGCGTCGGACTCGTCCTTCAGCTTCTGCGCCTCGGCCAGATCGCCCTCGATCTTGTTCTGGCGTGCATCGATCGTCCCGCCGACGCGCGGCAGTGCGATACGCGACACGATCAGATAGAGCGCGACAAATGCAATCGCCAGCGACACCAGTTGCGAGGCGAAATTGGACGAATCGAACGGCGGAAAGGCTCCGCCGTGATGTCCGCCTTCGGCCTCGGTGTGGGCGCCGGCTGCCGGGCCTTTTGCCTCGCCATGACTCTCAGCCATGGTGTTCTCCTGTTGCTGTCATGCGCGCCGCCCTTGGTATGACCTTCGGGCGGCGCGACAGGTTACCGCTGAAGCGGAACCGGGGTGCCGCTCAGAGCGGAACGAACAGCAGGAGCAGCGCGATCAGCAGCGAGAAGATGCCGAGCGCTTCGGTCACGGCGAAGCCGAAGATCAGGTTGCCGAACTGGCCCTGAGCGGCCGAGGGGTTACGCACCGCAGCGGCGAGGTAGTTGCCGAAGATGATGCCCACGCCGACGCCTGCACCGCCCATGCCGATGCACGCGATGCCCGCGCCGATAAGTTTTGCTGCTGCCGGTTCCATTTGTAGCTCCTTGAGAAAGATAGACGGATTGGTGGGTGGAGATTCCCCGGACCGCTTAGTGTCCCGGATGAATGGCGTCGTTGAGGTAGATGCAGGTCAGGATCGCGAACACGTAGGCCTGCAGGAACGCGACCAGCAGTTCGAGGGCGTACAGTGCGATCGTGAGCGCCAGCGGCAGCACGCCGCCGACCCAGCCGAGCGCGCCCAGCGAGAAGCCGAGCATCGCGACGAAGCCCGCGAACACCTTGAGCGCGATGTGGCCGGCCAGCATGTTGGCGAACAGACGAACGCTGTGCGAGACCGGCCGCAGGAAGAACGACAGGATCTCGATGAACATGACCAGCGGCAGGATGTAGATCGGAACGCCGTGGGGGACGAAGATGCTGAAGAATTTCAGGCCGTTCTTGTAGACGCCGTAGATCAGGACCGTGAAGAACACCAACAGCGCCAGCGCCGCGGTGACGATCAGGTGGCTCGCGATCGTGAAGGTGTAGGGGATCACGCCGACGAGGTTCGAAACGCATAGGAACATGAACAGCGAGAAGATCAGCGGGAAGAACTTCATGCCTTCCGCGCCGGCCGTGCTGCGAATCGTGGTGGCGACGAATTCGTAGGAGATTTCGGCGACCGACTGCAGCCGTCCCGGAACTAGGTCCCGGCCGCTCGCCAGCATCAGCAGCGCAATCAGGAGCACCGCGATGAACATGTAGAGCGACGAATTGGTGAAGGCGATCGTGTGATTGCCGATGTGGCCGAGCGTGAAGAGGGGCTCGATATTGAACTGATGGATCGGGTCGATTTTCATCCGCGCGGCTCTTGGTCCACCGGCCGTCCTGCCGGCTATCGAATTTCAAATGTCGTGACTTCCGCCAGCGCTCAGCGCTTGCCCGAGGCCACGCCAGCGGACCTCACCACGTTGACCACGCCGGCGACGAAGCCGAGCAGCGTTAACACGATGAATCCGAATGGCGACGTCGACAGCAAACGGTCGACCCCCCAGCCAAGCGCCGCTCCGACGGCAACGCCCGCGATCAGCTCCGAGGAAAGACGAAAACCGAGCGCCATCGCCGAAGCTCTGGCCGCACTGTCCCCGCTTTCATTATCGGATTGATCAGTCTTGCTCCTGCGGCTGTCGCGAATTTCTGACAACCGATGATCGAGACTTCCGAGCCTTGCGGAAAGCGCAGCTTCGTCAGGAGGCGATTGATCGCGACTTCCACCTGCGCCGTGGTTGGTGTTCTCAGCCATGCTGCGAACACTAACCGATGCCGCGGATGATGGAAATTGCGCCCGTCCCCGTCAAAAGCCGCGCGGACCATACTTACCGCGTCTAATCAAGTCAAGATTGCGTCGTAACCAGTTATTGCTTTGATTCTGCTGATCTTATTTGAAGATATTCAAGGTCAGAGTGACGCAGTGATCGCAGTGCAACAGCTGGCGTGGCATCGAGCGATATTGCCTGGCTTCCCGCGCTCTGCTGGGATCGGCGAAAGTCCCACCTCTCGTGCAGTCAAGGTTCCGCATGCCGCGCCAGATCGACTACTACTTCTCGCTGCAATCGCCCTGGGCCTATATCGGCCACCAGCCGTTTGTGCGGCTCGTAAGCACTTACGATCTCAAGGTAAATTACCGGCCCGTGCTGCTGGTCGATCTGTTCTCGGAGACCGGTGGACTGCCGCTCGCCAAGCGTCACCCGGTGCGGCAGCGCTACCGGATGATCGAGTTGCAGCGCTGGCGCGACAAGCGCGGCCTCAATTTCCATCTCCAGCCGGCCAACTGGCCGTTCAACGGACGCCTCGCTGATGGCGTCGTGATCGCGCTGCTCCAATCCGGGCTTGATCCTGAGCCGTTCTTGCAATGCGCCTATCCCGCGGTGTGGGAGCTTCAGCTCAACCTTGCCGATCCAGCGACGCTGGTGAGGCTCGCCGACGATGCGGGCCTACCGGGCAAGCAGCTGGTGGAGCGCTCGGGCTCCGATGCGATCAGCGCGGCCTATGAGCAGAATCGGCAGGATGCATTGGAAGCCGACGTGTTCGGTTCGCCAGGATATGTGCTGGACGGCGAGGTCTTCTGGGGCCAGGACCGGATCGAATTGCTTGAAGACGCGTTGAAGTCAGGCCGCAAGCCCTATAGCTCTGGGCAATAGGGGCGGGATCAGGTTGAGGCGGAGCAAGCCATGCCCATCGCGATGTCGCCGTCGAGATTGTCGATCGCAATTGCTGCGGTGCTGATCTCGAGCGCTGCGGTCTCCGCGCAAACCGCGCCCGATACCGAGAACGGCCGCTACGCGTTATCTCCGGCCGGCGACGGATTCCTGCGGCTCGATACGCGCACCGGCGCGGTGTCGACCTGCACCAATTCCAGCGCCGGTTGGGCCTGTTATATGGTGCCGGACGAGCGCGCCGCGCTGGATGCCGAGATCGGACGCCTGCAAGCCGACAATGACAAGCTCAAGGGCGAACTCGCCGCGCGCGCACCGTCGGCGAAGGCCGACGAGGCGCTGCCGAAATCCGATCAGCTGAAGAAGCCGGAGCCGAAAATCGCCGAGGGCGAGCGCAAGATCGAAATCCCGCTGCCGAGCGACCGCGACATGGATCGCATGATGTCGTTCCTGGAGCGGGCCTGGCGGCGGCTGATCGAGATGGCCAACCGTGTGCAGCGCGACGTCAATGGCGGCAAGATTTGAGGCGGCGCCATCGCTGTCATCCCGGCCTGGTGGGACCCATAACCACCGCTGGGAGTTGGGTGGCTAAGTTGGTAACTCCAAATCTTCCTAACTGAAGGGCGGCGACGTATTGCTCCCGGCCTTCGCCGGGACGACGTGCTGAGAAAGTACAGATGAACTCACCGAGAAAAATGGTCCGCTCGGCGCCGTCCTCCGTCGCCGCAACCAGCATCGTCTCGTCGCGCCTGACGGTCGAAACGCAGGGCAGCGGCTTCATCGACATCACGCGCGAGGTCGCAAAATTCCTGCGCGAGGTGCGCGCCGGCGAGGGGGCGGTGACGCTGTTCATCCGTCATACCTCGGCCTCGCTGACGATCCAGGAGAATGCCGATCCGACGGTGCTGGTCGACCTGATGACGGCGCTCGATCGCGCCGCGCCCGCGAACGGCGGCTGGCGTCACGACACCGAAGGCCCCGACGACATGCCGGCACATATCAAGACCTTGCTGACGGCGACCTCGCTTCAGGTCCCGGTGCTCGACGGCGAGATGGCGCTCGGCACCTGGCAGGGCATCTACCTGATCGAGCATCGCGCCCGGCCGCACCGCCGCGAGATCGTGCTGCAATTCATCGGCGCCACGCGCTGACGCGTTCGCGTCGCCGCTTAAGACGACATCGGCCGCGGATCGCTCCGCGGCCGATGCATGTTGACCGAGATGTCGACGGTCAGGTCCTGGTGATGTCGACGTCCTTGGTTTCCGGAATGAACAGCGCGCCGACCACGACGGTGATTGCCGCGAAGATGATCGGATACCAGAGACCGGAGTAGATATCGCCGGTCGAGGCGGTGATCGCGAACGCGGTCGCCGGGAGCAGGCCGCCGAACCAGCCGTTGCCGATATGATAGGGCAGCGACATCGAGGTGTAGCGGATACGGGTCGGGAACAGCTCGACCAGCATGGCGGCGATCGGGCCGTAGACCATGGTGACGTAGAGCACCAGGATGAACAGCAGTCCGATGATCGCAGCCACTTGCGGACGGAACACGTCGAACGGGTTCGACATCTTCACGATGCCGGCGTCACCCGCCTTCGGATAGCCCGCCGCCTGCACGGCCGCGGTGATCGCGGGGTTCGACGTCTTGGCGTCCGTGTACGGCACCTCCTTATCGTTGACCATGACCTTCACCGGCGCGCCGGCCGGGCCAGGCACGGTGGAGTACTTCACCGACGACTGGGCAAGGAAGGCGCGGGCGGTGTCGCACGGCGCCGAGAAGACGCGGGTGCCGACCGGGTTGAACAGATCGCCGCAGCCGGCGGGATCCGCAACGACCTGCACCTTGACCGTCTCATAGGCCTTTTCCAGCGCCGGATTGGCGTTGGTCGTGATCATCTTGAAGATCGGGAACAAGGTCAGTGCGCCGATCAGGCAGCCTGCCAGGATGATCGGCTTGCGGCCGATCTTGTCCGACAGCGCGCCGAACACCAGGAAGAAGCCGGTGCCAAGCAGCAGCGCCCAGGCGATCAGGAGGTTGGCGGTGTAACCGTCGACCTTCAGGATCGATTGCAAGAAGAACAGCGCGTAGAACTGTCCGGTGTACCAGATCACCGCCTGGCCCATGGTGAGGCCGAGCAGCGCGAGGATCACGATCTTGGCGTTGGCCCAGTTACCGAAGGCTTCGGTGAGCGGGGCCTTGGAGGTCTTGCCCTCCTCCTTCATGCGCTGGAAAACCGGCGATTCATTCAGCCGCAAACGGATCCAGACCGAGATGCCGAGCAGTAGCACCGACACCAGGAACGGGATGCGCCAGCCCCACTCGGCGAAATCCTTCTCGCCGGTGAAGGTGCGGGTAAACAGGATCACCAGCAGCGACAGGAACAGGCCGAGGGTTGCCGTGGTCTGGATGAATGAGGTGTAGTAGCCCCGCTTGCCCTGCGGCGCATGCTCGGCGACATAGGTCGCGGCACCGCCATATTCGCCGCCGAGCGCGAGACCCTGCAATAGGCGGAGCGAGATCAGGATGATCGGCGCCGCGATGCCGATGGTCTTGGCGTTGGGCAGCAGGCCGACGATGAAGGTCGACAGGCCCATGATCAGGATCGTGACGAGGAAGGTGTATTTGCGGCCGACGATGTCGCCGACCCGGCCGAACACGATCGCGCCGAACGGGCGCACCAGGAAGCCCGCGGCGAACGCCAGCAGCGCGAAGATATCGCGGGTTGCCGGCGGATAGTCGGAGAAGAACTGCGCGCCGATGATGCCGGCCAGCGAACCGTAGAGATAGAAGTCGTACCACTCGAACACGGTGCCGAGCGACGATGCCAGGATGACGAAACGCTCATCCTTGGTCATGCCGGCGGGCCGCGCCGAAGTTGCAGTCATTGTGGACATCTGGATAGCTCCCCCCGAATTATTGCTGCCATGCGAGCCCCCGCTTGGCTGACCAGGCCCGAATGAGCCTGACGCTTCCTTTCAAAGTAACATCGCAGCGAAACCCGCCCCAATAAGACTTTTGGCTTTTGCACGCGTGAACTTATCTTCAAGGGGGAGAACTGAGTGGAACGCCCCCACGCGCATCTGTTGCAGCGCACAAGTTCGGCGGGTTAACTGCGTTGGCATCTGGTATTATCAAGCACTTGCGTGATACTGGCGCGCGGGTCACAACCAAACGGCGCGGATCTGCCGAGATCCGCTAGTGGGACTGAGATGACTGCTGCTGCCAATACTCATCTTGTCATCGCCGACGACCATCCGCTGTTCCGCGATGCGTTGCGTCAGGCAGTGGGAAGCGTCGTGAGTTCGGCCACGATCAGCGAGGCCGGATCGTTCGAGGATCTGACCGCGCTGCTGGAACGGGACTCCGAAGTCGATCTGATCCTGCTCGACCTCTCGATGCCCGGGATCAGCGGCTTTTCCGGTCTGATCTATCTGCGGGCGCAATATCCGGCGATCCCGGTGGTCATCGTCTCCGCCAGCGACGATGCCGGAACCATCCGCCGCTCGCTGGATTTCGGCGCCTCCGGCTTCATCCCCAAGCGCTTCGGTGTTGAGACGCTGCGCGATGCCATCATGAAGGTGATGGAGGGTGACGTCTGGGTTCCACCCGACACCGACCTCTCGGCGGCCGGCGATCCCGACATGACGCGGCTGCGCGACCGCCTGGTGACGCTGACCCCGCAGCAGGTGCGAGTCCTGATGATGCTGTCGGAGGGGCTGCTGAACAAGCAGATCGCCTATGAGCTCGGCGTCTCCGAGGCGACCATCAAGGCCCACGTTTCGGCCATCCTGCAGAAGCTCGGCGTCGAAAGCCGGACGCAAGCCGTGATCGCCGCCGCCAAGATCGCCGGCGGCCAGTGGCGCCAGGGCACGCCGTCGAGCTAGCGTTCCGCCGGGCCTAACTCCGTCACCTGAGGAGCGCGCTCTTGCGCGCGTCTCGAAGGGTCGACGGCCACCAGCCGGGCCGATTCATCCTTCGAGGCTCGCTCTGCTCGCACGTCAGGATGACGGAATGCGTGGTTTGACTTGGATCGCGCACCTTCGCCGCTATTCCGCCGCCACCATCTGCTGCGTCCGCCACTGTCCGAGCAGGGCGCGCAGCGAGGCCGGCTTCACCGGCTTGTTCAGCACCGCGATGTTTTCCTCGCGCGCTGCGGCGCGCACGGCCGGGCTGCGGTCGGCGGTGATCAGGATCGCCGGGATGCCGTCGCCGAAGCGGCGGCGGATCTCGCGGATCGCGGCGACGCCGTTGCCGCGGTCGAGGTGATAGTCGACCAGCACGCCGGTGACGCGGCTGCCGGCGGCCTCGATCGCGCTGATCGCGCCGTCGGCATCGAGCACCGCGATCACCTCGGCATCCCACGCCGTCAGCAGCGTCTTCATGCCGTCGAGAATGGCGGGGTCGTTTTCGATGCAGACGATCAGCGAGCCGCTCATCGGCGTCTTCGCCAGCGGGGTGGCGCTGGTGACGGCTGCGGTGTGGTTGACTGCGGTCGCGACCGGCACGGTGACCGAGAACGCCGAGCCGCCGCTGACATTGGCCGAGATCGCGATGCGGTGGTTGAGCACGCGCGCCAGCCGCTCGACGATCGACAATCCAAGGCCGAGGCCGCGGGCGATCCGGGCACCCTGCTCAAGGCGGTGGAACTCCTTGAAGATCTCGCCGCGCTTCTGCACGGGGATGCCGACACCGGTATCGTAGATGCTGATCTGCAGCGTGTCGCCGCGGCGACGGCAACCGATCAGCACGCGCCCGCGCGGGGTATATTTGATCGCGTTGGAGATGAAGTTCTGCAACAGCCGGCGCAGCAGCGAGCGGTCGGATTCGACCGGCAGCGAGCAGGCGACGAAGCGCAAATCGAGGCCCTTGTCGCGGGCGATCGGCATGAACTCGATCTCCAGCGAGCGCATCAGGTCCGCCATCCGGAAGCTCGTGATCGCCGGCGTCATCGCGCCGGCATCGAGCCTGGAGATATCGAGCAGCGCGCCCAGGATGTCCTCGATCGCCTCGAGCGAGTCGTCGATGTTCTCGACCAGGCGCGAATCCTCACCGCCGTTCTGGCGCTCGACCAGGCTCGTGACATAGAGCCGCGCCGCGTTCAGCGGCTGCAGGATGTCGTGGCTGGCCGCCGCCAGGAACCGCGTCTTGGAGGCGTTGGCATCTTCCGCGATGCCCTTGGCGAGCGCCAGCTCCGAGTTCAGCCGCGTCAGCTCCTCGGTGCGGTCGCGCACCCGCTTTTCCAGCGTCGCGTTGGCGCGCTCCAGCGCCTCCGCGGCCTCGAAGCTCGGCGTGACGTCGGAGAAGGTGATGACGAGGCCGCCGCCCGGCATCCGGTTGGCGCGCACCTCGATCACCAGATGGCGGTCGGTGAAGCGCTCCAGATAGGGCTCGCCCTCGGTGGTGTAGGCACGCAGCCGCAGTTGCAGCAGGCTTTCGCCGTCGCCGGCCGCCGGCGGGCTGATCGCGCCCATATATTCGAGGATCTCGGGCAAGGGGATGCCGAGCTGCACCAGATGCGACGGCAGCGCCAGCAGTTCGGAGAACTGGCGGTTGGAACAGATCAGCTGCAGATCGGCGTCGAACACCGCGATGCCCTGGCGCACATGGTTGAGCGCGGTCTGCAGGATCTCGCGGTTGAAATGCAGCGCGGCGTGGGAATCGTCGAGCAGCTTCAGCGCGGCCTTGGCCGATACCGTCCGCCGTTGCAGCAACAGCGACATCACGAGACGCGAGGAGGCGGCGCCGATCGAGGAGGCGATCAGCCGCTCGGCGTGCTGCAGCAGCTCGAAATCGGCCGGTGCCGCGGTCTGCAGCACGATGTTGCGGTCGGCGGCGAACGCGGCGAACGCCTCGCGGGTGCGGTCGGGGCCGAGATATTGCGTCACCGTGCTCTGGATGTCCTGCACCGTCACCGTGGTGCGCCAGCGCCGGAAGCTCGGCGCGATCGGGGCCAGGGCGTTGGGCACGAACACGTCGGCCTGCAACAGCTCGATCGCGGACGGCGCGCGGGCCAGCGAGAACAGCACATAGGTGAGGACGTTGAGCGCAAGGCTCCACAGCACGCCGTGCAGCAGCGGCGGCAGGTCGGCACCGAACAGCGCCTGCGGCCGCAGCGCCTCGATCCCGAACGGCCCGTGTTGCAGCAGCATCAGGCCGGCGGTGGAGTTTTCCAGGAAGCTCGGGATGAACAGCGTGTAGAGCCACGTCGCAAAGCCGACCAGCATGCCCGCCATGGCGCCGCGTGCGGTGGCTCTGCGCCAGAACAGGCCGCCGAAGAAGGCCGGCGCGAGCTGGGTGATCGCGGCAAACGACAGCAGGCCGATCGCGACCAGCTGGGTATTGCCGAGCGCGCGGTAATAGAAATACGCCAGCACCATGATGGCGAAGATCGAGAAGCGGCGCGCCTTCAGCAGGAAATCGGCAAAATCCTTCTGGCCGGCACGGGCGTCGTCGCTGCGCGGCAGCACCAGCGGCAGCACGATGTCGTTGGAGACCATGATCGACAGCGCGACGCATTCGACGATCACCATCGCGGTCGCCGCCGACAGGCCGCCCACGAACACCGCAAGGCTGAGCAGTTGCGAATTGCCCTCGATCGGCAGCGCCAGCACGAACATGTCGGCGTCGACAGCGCCGAACGGGAAGATCACGAGGCCCGCGATCGCGATCGGAATCACGAAGATATTGATCACGACGAGGTAGAGCGGGAACAGCCAGCGCGCGCGGGTGACCTCGGCGGGCGTCGAGTTTTCCACCACGCTGACATGGAACTGGCGCGGCAGCAGCATGATCGCGCAGAACGACAGCAGCGTCATGATCAGGAAATTGCCGATCGACGGCACATATTCGATCGCGCGCACCGCCTCCGGCGTTTTCAGGGCGCGCTCATAGAGCTCGACCGGGGAGAACATCCAGAAGGTGACGAAGGCGCCGGCGGCGATGAAGGCGACCAGCTTGACGATGGATTCGGCGGCGATCGCCAGGATCAGGCCGTGCTGGTGCTCGGTGGCGTCGGTGTGGCGGGTGCCGAACAGCACCGCGAACACCGCCATCGCCAGCGTCACCATCAGCGCGATGTCGCCGATCACAGGGATTTTCGAGAACGCCTGGTCCTCGCTCAGGATGGTCTCCAGCGACGAAGCCATCGCCTTCAGCTGCAGCGCGATGTAGGGCACCGAGCCGATGATCGCGATCAGCGCCACGGTGGCCGCGACCGCCTGGCTCTTGCCGTAGCGCGCGGCGATGAAGTCGGCGATCGAGGTGATGTTCTGCGACTTGGCGAGGGCGATCACGCGGCGCAGCAGCGGGGTGCACAGCCCGACCATCACGATCGGGCCGACATAGATCGCCAGGAAGTCGATGCTGGTGCGGGTGGCGAAGCCGACCGAGCCGAAGAAGGTCCAGGAGGTGCAGTAGATCGCCAGCGACAGCGGATAGATCCAGTGGCTGGCGCGGCCGCGCGCGTCCGGCGGCGTCCGGTCGCCGCGGCTGGCAATGAAGAACAACAATCCGATGTAGGCGAACGCCGTGGCGATCACGCCCCAATCGTGCAGCATCGCTGCTCATCTCCTGTTCCCGGCCTCTAGGGCATGATCCGGAAAAGTGTGAAGCGGTTTTCCGAAAAGATCATGCTCAAACAAAGCGGCCCGGGATCAGGATTATAACGCAAAGGGCCGGCCGCGCGATGCACGGCCGGCCCGAATTCGGGGGCGGAAAACCGATAAGGTTACTCGGCGGCCAGCGGCTTCTGGTGCAGCGGCAGGCCGAGCCGGTCCCAGACCTGGAGCAGGGCTTCCGCCAGCGCGTCGATCAGGCCGTCGTCATGGTAGGGCGAGGGCGTGATGCGCAGCCGCTCGCTGCCCTTGGCGACGGTCGGATAATTGATCGGCTGGATGTAGATGCCGTGGTCCTCGAGCAGCAGGTCGGAGGCGCGCTTGCACTTCTCGGGATCGCCGACGAACAGCGGCACGATATGGGTGTCGCTCGACATCACGGGCAGCCCGGCCGCGGTCAGGATCGCCTTGGTGCGGGCGGCGCGGTCCTGGTGGCGCTCGCGCTCCCAGCTCGAGGTCTTGAGGTGGCGGATCGCAGCGGTCGCGGCCGAGCAGATCGCCGGCGGCAGCGCGGTCGTGAAGATGAAGCCCGGCGCATAGGAGCGCACGGCATCGATCACCGCGGCCTTGCCCGCGATGTAGCCGCCGAGGCAGCCGAACGCCTTGGCGAGCGTGCCTTCGAGGATATCGATCCGGTGCATCACGCCGTCGCGCTCGGCGATGCCGCCGCCGCGCGGGCCGTACATGCCGACCGCATGCACCTCGTCGACATAGGTCATGGCGCCGTATTTTTCGGCCAGATCGCAGATCTTGGCGAGCGGCGCGACGTCGCCGTCCATCGAATAGAGGCTCTCGCAGACGATCAGCTTCGGCCGGTCGGGGCCGGCGGCGATCAGGAGCTCTTCGAGATGTGCAACGTCGTTGTGGCGGAAGATCTGGCGGTCGCACCCGGCCTGGCGCACGCCTTCGATCATCGAATTGTGGTTCAGCGCATCCGACAGGATCAGGCAGTTCGGGATCAGCTTGGCGAGCGTCGAGATGCCGGTCTGGTTCGAGACATAGCCCGAGGTGAACAGCAGCGAGGCCTCCTTGCCGTGGAGGTCGGCGAGCTCGGCTTCGAGCTGCACCAGCGGATGATGGGTGCCCGCGATGTTGCGGGTGCCGCCGGCGCCGGTGCCGACCCGGGTCGCGGTCTCGACCATGGCGCCGACCACCTTGGGGTGCTGGCCCATGCCGAGATAGTCGTTGGAGCACCAGATCACGACGTTGCGGCTGCCGTTCGGCGAATGCCATGTCGCGTGCGGGAAGCGTCCCGCGATCCGTTCGAGGTCGGCGAACACCCGGTAGCGCCGCTCGTCATGCAGGCGGTTGAGGGCGGTGTTGAAAAACTGGCTGTAATCCATCGGCAAACCCAGAAAGCGGAACCTGACCGGAACGACTGCCTCTTCTTAGAGCTTTTCCAGCTCTAATGTCCATGCACTGGCCCACATCTCGGCATTCGTCGCAGTTGGGCAAATTGCCCTAGCGGCCGTCCATCCCGCTTGATTCCGGACAAATAGCCCGGGGTATGATCGCCCGGCGGGCTCAGGTCGTCCTGAAGCGCAGCATGCCGTCGGCGTGCATCGCGGCCGTCAGGCGGCCCTCGACCAGCATGTAGTTGACATGGGCGACCAGCTCGCCGGCGGCGAAGCCCATCTGGTGCTCGTCCAGCACGTGCTTGTGGAACACCACAGGCACCAGTTCCTTGGAGGTCTGCGGCACCTCGCGGCAGGCCTCGGCGATCAGCCGGCAGCGCTCCTCATGGTGGTCGGCGAGCTGCTTGATCCGGGTCTTCAGCCCGTAGAACGGCACGCCATGGCCCGGCAGCACCATCACGTCATAGGGCAGCGTGGTGGTCAGGCTCGCCAGCGAAGCCAGATACTCGCCGAGCGAGTTCTGCTCGGGCTCGACCGCCCAGACGCTGACATTGGGCGAGATCTTGCTCAACACCTGGTCGGCGGACAGGAACAATTTGTCGGCCGCGCAATACAGCATCACCTGGTCGAGCGCGTGGCCGCCGCCGGTGATCACCTTGAAGCGCCGCGTGCCGATCACGACCTCGTCGCCATGGGTGAGGCGGTGATAGGACGGCGGCAGCACCGAGACGCGCTTCAGGTAATCCTGGCCGCGGCCGAGCAGCTTCTCGGTGAGGTCCTCGTCCATGCCGTGGCGGCGGAAGAACAGCCGCTGCGCGTTGCGCCGCTCCTCGGTGCCGCGGTTCTGGTGATAGACCGATTGCAGATATTCCACCTGCGACATGAACAGCGGGCAGTCGAACCGCTCGGTGATCCAGCCGGCGAGACCGACATGGTCGGGATGCGAATGCGTCACGATCAGCCGCTTGACCTTGACGTGCTGCAGCGGTCCCTCGAACAGCGTGGTCCAGGCCGCGATCGATTCCTCGTTGCCGAAACCGGCATCCACCATGGTCCAGCCGTCGCCGTCGGCGAGCAGGTAGATGTTCACATGGTTGAGGCGGAACGGCAGCTTCAGCCGCGCCCACAGCACGCCGGGCGCCACCTCCACGACCTGGTCGTGGCCGGGATGGTTTTCCCAGGGGTATCGCAGTGCCTCCGCGGAGGAGGGAAGGCTGTCGGTCTTCGTATGCATGCTACCGGCTTAGCGGCACATGGCCCGCTGCGCCAGCCGAAAAATCAGATAGTCGTCCGGAGAATGGGCTCGAACGGCACCCGAATTCCGCAGCCCGGATTGCGCCGGTCGCTTCACCGCACGCTTGCGACAGGATCATTCGGCTGGATGTACGCTCCCCATGGGATTGCTGTGCTTGCTAACACTCCCCGAAGATGTGGCTTCGTGCGTTGCTACGCGCTGCGGCTTGCGCCCGAACTTGCGGACCACGGTGTAAAACGCTGGGGTAAACAGCAGGCCGAAGGCGGTCACGCCGAGCATGCCGGCGAACACCGCGGTGCCGAGCGACTGGCGCATCTCCGCGCCGGCGCCGGTTGCGACCACGAGCGGCGCGACGCCGAAGATGAAGGCGAGCGACGTCATCAGGATCGGCCGCAACCTTGTGCGTGCCGCCGTGACGGCAGCTTCAGCCGGGCTCGCACCGGTCTCCTCGGTCTGGCGCGCGAACTCCACGATCAGGATCGCGTTCTTGGCTGCCAGACCGACCAGCACGACAAAGCCGATCTGGGCCAGCACGTCGATCGGCATGCCGCGCCACAGCAGGCCCGTCACGGAGGCGAGCAGGCACATCGGCACGATCATCACCACCGCAAGCGGCAGATTCCAGCTTTCATACTGGGCGGCGAGCACCAGGAACACGAACAAAGCGGCGGCGCCGAACACCAGCAGCGATGATGTTCCCGGCAGCTGCTGTTGAAAGGCAAGCTCGGTCCATTCGAAGCCGATGCCGGGCGGCAGAACCTCATGGGCCAACTCCTCCATCCGATGCAGCGCGCTGCCGGTCGCCACGCCGGGCGCCGCGACGCCCATCACCTCGGCCGCCGGGAACAGGTCATAGCGCGGCACGCGATAGGCCATGTTCTCGGATTTCATCCGCGCCACGGTGCCGATCGGCACCATCTCGCCCGAAGAGTTGCGGGCCTTCAGCCGCGCGACATCCTGCGGGTCCTGCCGGAACGAGCCGTCGGCCTGCGCGATCACTTGGTAGGTTCGGCCCAGATAGTTGAAGTCGTTGACATATTGCGAGCCGAGATAGACCTGCAGGGTGCTGAACACATCGGTCGGCGTCAGACCGACCTTCTCGGCGCGCTCGCGGTCGATGTCGGCATAGACCGACGGCGCGCGGGTGCCGAACAGGGTGAAGACCCCGGCGAAGCTCGGATCCTTGTTGGCGGCGGCGACCAGCGTCTGCGCCGCCTTGGCGAGTGCCTCAGAGCCGAGCCCGGCACGATCCTGCAGCATCATCTTGAAGCCGCCGGCATTGCCGATGCCTTGCACCGGCGGCGGCGGGATCGTCAGCACGTAGGCCTCCTGGATCACCGACAGCCGCTTGCGCAAATCGGCGAGCACGCTGGCCGCGGTCACGCCGTCGACCTCATGATTGTATAGCGACGGCAGGCCCGAGAAGATCGTTCCGGCGTTGGAGGCGATCGTGAAGGTCGTGGCATCGAGCCCCGCAAACGGCGCGACGTGCTCCACACCCGGCGTCGACATGATGATCTCGATCGCTTTCTTCACGACCGCTTCGGTCCGGTCGAGCGTCGCGCCGGGCGGCAGCTGCAACACCGTGATCAGATAGCCCTGGTCCTGTTCGGGAATGAAGCCGGTCGGCGCCCGTGCGAACTGGAAGCCGGCAAGGCCGATCAGCGCCGCATAGATCACGAGCACGACCCCGGTGATCTGCACCAGCCGCCGCGTCAGCCGTCCATAGCTGGTCGAAAGCCATTCGAAGCCGACATTGAAGCGGGCAAACCCTGCCTGCAGCAGCCGGGCGATCCACGAGCCCTGCGCCTTGCGGCCGGGCTCATGCGCCTTGAACAGCACCGCGCAGAGCGCGGGGCTCAAGGTCAGCGACACGAAGCACGATATCAGCGTGGACGCCGCGATCGTCACGGCGAACTGGCGGAAGAACTGACCTGTGATACCCGACAGGAACGCTGACGGAACGAACACGGCACACAGCGTCAGGGCGATCGAGATCAAGGCGCCCCCGACTTCCGTCATGGTGACGTGAGCGGCCTCGACCGGGGTCATGCCACGCTCGAGATTGCGCTCGACATTTTCCACGACGACGATGGCGTCGTCGACCACGATGCCCACCGCCAGCACAAGTCCGAACAGCGAAAGATTGTTCAGCGAGATGCCGAGCAGATACAGGAAGCTGAATGTTCCCACCAGCGAGACCGGGATCGCGATCACCGGAATGATCGCGGCGCGCCAGCTTTGCAGGAACAGGAACACCACGCCGACCACGAGCAGGATCGCAACGAAGATCGTCTTGATCACCTCGTCGACGGATTTGCCGACGAAGATGGTCGGGTCATAGATGATCTTGTATTCGACGCCCGGCGGGAATTCCTTGCCGAGCTTCTGCATCGCCTCGAGCACTTCCTTGTCGACGGCCAGCGAGTTGGCGCCTGGCTGGGCGAAGATCAGGAGCGGCAAGCCGGGTTGCCGGTCCATGAAGGCGGTCGAGCCGTAATCGGAGGCGCCGATCTCGACCCACCCGACGTCGCGCAACCGCGTCACGCGACCCTCGCCATCCGACTTCAGCACGATGGAGGCGAACTGCTCCGGCGTCGAGAGACGTCCGAGCGTCTGCACGTTGAGCTGATAGGCCTGCTTCGAGGCGACCGGTGGCTGGTTCAGAATTCCGGCCGATACCTGGATGTTCTGGGCGCGCAGCGCGGCCAGCACCTCGCTTGCGTTCAGATTGTGAGCCGCGACCTTGTCCGGATCGAGCCAGATGCGCATGGCGTACTCGCGGCCGCCCTGCATCGTCACGTCGCCGACACCCGGCAACCGCGCCAGCACATCCTTCACATGCAATGTCGCGTAGTTCGAGATGTAGAGCAGGTCGCGTGAAGAATCCGGCGAATAGAGGTGAACGGCGAGCAGGATATTCGGGGTCGCCTTCCTGACCTGCACGCCGAGCCGCTGCACGTCTTCCGGAAGCCGCGGCAGGGCATCCTGCACGCGGTTCTGCGTCAGCATCTGCGCAACGTTGAGGTCGGTGCCGATCCGGAACGTGACCGTTATGGTGAGCTTGCCGTCACCGGTCGCCTGACTGTTCATGTAGAGCATGTTCTCGACGCCGTTGATCTCCTGCTCGAGCGGCGTCGCAACGGTGCGCGAGACCACCTCGGCGGAGGCGCCGGGATAGCTTGTGGTGATCTGAACGGTGGGCGGCACGATCTCCGGATACTGCGCGATCGGCAGGATCGCGAGCGCGCCGAGACCGATCAGCGTCACGAACACGCTGAGGACCGTGGCGAAGATCGGCCGGTCAATGAAGCTGTGGCTCATTTGAAGCTCCGGAAGTCAGGAAAGCGACGCCTGGTCTTGCTGTCAGTCTTTGACCTAGCCGCGGCCGTCGGCGCTCGTGTCGTAGTGAATGGTGCCGTCCTGCGGCGTGACCTTTGAGCCGGGAATGGCACGTACCAGGCCGTCGATGACGACGCGGTCACCGGGCTCGAGGCCCGATCGGATCACCCGCAACCCGCCGCGCAGATCGCCCGTCGTCACGATCTTCGGCTTGACCGCGGAGTCGGGCCCGACGGTCATCACCAGATGTTGCGATTGGTCGAGCGTAACCGAGGCATCGGGAAGCAAGAAGGCCGGCGCCGGCGGCGCGATCTCGACCCGCAACCGCGCAAACGCACCGGGCGCCAGGAGGAGATCGGGGTTCGGCACCGTCGCGCGCGCCCGGATCGTGCCGCTGGAGCGATCGAGCGCGTTATCGATGAAATCGAGCGTTCCGTCGCGCTTGAAATCATTCTCGTCGGAAAGCCGGATCAGGACCTTGTTGGCAAGCGGCCCCTGAATACGGGCTCGCGCGCGCGAGAATGTCAGGAAATCGGATTCGCTCATGTCGAAATCGACATAGAGCGGGTCGAGAGAGACCAGCGTCGCCAGCAATGTCGTCGGGCTGGTCGCGGCGCGGCTGCCCGCGATCAGGCTGCCGATCGAAACCTGCCGCGCGCCGATGCGTCCCGTAAAGGGCGCTCGCACGCGGCTGTAGTCGAGATCAAGCTCGGCGTCGCGCACGCGCGCCTTGGCATCTTCGACCGCGGCTTGCGATGCGTCCTGGTCGTTGGTGCGCTGATCAACGGTTTCCTGCGTCGCGAAGTCACTTCGCTTGAGTGACGTCGCGCGCGTCAGCTGATTGTTGGCGAGCTCGACGCGGGCTTTTGCTGTCTGCAGCGCGGCCTGCGCTTGAGCGAGCTTGATTTCGTAGGGGCGCGGATCGATGACAAACAGAAGATCGCCCTTGTGAACGATCTGGCCGTCCTTGAACCGAATCTCGGTCAGAGTGCCGCCGACCTGGGCACGCAGCTCGACGCGGTCGACCGCGGAGAACTGGCCGAGGAAGTCAATCCTGTTGCTGACCTCGCGCTGCAGCGGCTGGCTGACTGTCACCGGAGGCGCCGGCGGTGCGACCGCTGCCGCCTTGTTGCCCCCATGGGGCGCGAAGCCGAAATAAACCGATCCGACGGCGAGTGCGATTGCCGCGACGATGACGCCGGTTCGCCAGCTGCGTCTGCGCGGTTGCCCTCCCGATCGATCGAGCGGCTCGCGTGCTACCTTCGTGTTGTCGGTGATCTGGTCCATGAGACGTCCGTCATTCTTTGCCTGGCCGCCCGAAGCCTGGCCGGGCGAGGCGCCGCCAACGGCAGGCTGAGCGTTGCGGCGCATCGGGTCGGTGTTGCCTGGTCACTGTCGTTGCCGGAGTGGAAAAATACCGCGCGGGGTTGATATCTGGAGCAAGCCCTCCAATATCTTCGGGGCGATATAACTTCGGGGAGGCGCCGTTCAAGGAATTTTGGAGCGATGACACCAAAAATAATCCAAGGGAAGAAAGCCAGGGACGACACCAGGGACGACACGGTCCGTAACCGCAAGGTGCGCAACCCAAAGCGCGGCCGAGGACGGCCTTTGGTCTTCGATCGCGCCGCCGCGCTGCAGGCTGCGATGAAGCTGTTCTGGGAACGCGGCTATGAAGGCACGTCGTTCGACGAGCTGATTGATGCGATGGGGATCAGCGCCTCGAGCTTCTACAATTCATTCGACAGTAAGGAAGCGCTGTATTGCGAAGCGACCAGCAGCTATCTCGACTGGGCGGGCAAATGGTTTCTCGCCATTCTCAATGATCCGTCGATCGACACCAGAACCGCATTCGCGCACTTGCTCGCGGCCACCGCAGACGAGTTCACGCGAGGCGATCACCCGCTTGGCTGCATGATCTCGCTGGCCGGGACGCATTGCTCGCCGGGAATGAAGAACATTCGTGAGATGATGGTCGAGCATCGCGCGTTCTCGGAAAGCGTGATGGCCGAGCGCATGCGCAGGGGCATTGCCAACGGCGATGTGCCGCCGGCGACCGATTGCGACATGCTGGCCGCCTATTACAGCGCGGTCGTTCGCGGCCTGGCTGTCCAGGCGCGCGACGGAGCATCGCGCGAGAAGTTAGGCGAGATCGGCCGCTTGGCAATGCAGGCCTGGCCGCACGGCTAGACGCCCGAGTGCAACCAGAAGACCGCGATCGGGCGCAATTGCACACCTGAGAGGATGTGAAGTTTTGTCCTCATCCATTGTTGTCGTCGCCCGGCTCGACCGGGCGACCCAGTACGCCGAGGCCTATCGGCTCAAGCACGGCCGCCTCTGGAATACTGGATCACCCGCATGCGCGGGTGATGACACTGAGCAAGCTGAGCAAGCCAATTCCGTCACCCCGAGACGCGCAATTGCGGACCTGGGAATCTCGAGGTTCCGGGTTCGATGCTGTCGCATCGCCCCCGAACGGCGGCGGCAAGTTACGCCGCGCGGATGTTCGACAGGAAGCCGTCGATCTCCGAGCGCAGCACGTCGGCCTCGCGGCGTAGCGCGTCGGAGGCGTTGAGCACCTCGGCGGCAGCAGTGCCGGCCTCCGCCGAGGCGGTGGAGACGCCGACGATGTTGCTCGACACCTCGCTGGTGCCGCCCGCCGCATGCTGGATGTTGCGGGCGATCTCGCGGGTCGCGGCACCCTGTTCCTCGACCGCGGCGGCGATCGCGGTGGTGACGTCGTTGATCTCGCCGATCGTGCTCGAGATGTTGCGGATCGCGGAGACCGCCGTGGTCGTCACCTCCTGCATGCTGACGATCTGCTGGCGGATCTCCTCGGTCGCTTTCGCAGTCTGGCTCGCGAGGTTCTTGACCTCGGAGGCGACCACGGCAAAGCCGCGGCCGGCCTCGCCGGCACGCGCCGCCTCGATGGTGGCGTTCAGCGCCAGGAGGTTGGTCTGCGAGGCGATGGTCTGGATCAGGTCGACCACGACGCTGATCCGCGCGGCGTTGTCGGCGAGCCCCTGCATCGTGCTGTCGGTGGCGCTGGCTTCTTGCACCGCCTTGCGGGCGATCTCCGCCGAGGTGACGACTTGGCGGCCGATCTCCTGGATCGACGACGACAGTTCCTCGGTACCGGCCGATACGGTCTGGACGTTGACCGAGGTTTCCTCGGCGGCGGAGGCGACCGCGTTGACCAATGCGCTCGACTGGTCGGCGGTCGCCGACATGCTCTGCGCGGTCGACTGCATCGAGTTGGCGGCGGTCTGCAGGCTGCCGAGCGCGCTCTGCACGTTGGACTCGAACGCTGCGATCTGCGCCTCCATGCGCGAGGCGCGCTCGGCCTTGGCGGAGCGGTCCTTGTTCTGGTTGTCGGTGAGCTCGCGGCTCTCGATCATGCTCTCGCGGAACACCTGCAGCGCGTCGGCCATCACGGCGATCTCGTCGCGCTGCCGGCTCTGCGGGATCTCGGTGTCGAGGTCGCCGTCGGACAACAGTTGCATCGAGCGCTGCAAGCCGCGGATGCGGCGCAGGATGTTGCGCCCGACATAGAGCCAGACGAACAGGAACGAGCCGACCAGCGTCAGCGCGCCGAGGCCTATCATGACCGTGGTCGCGAGCGAGATCTGCTGCCGCGCCTGGAAGGTCGAGGCGTCGGTCTCCTTCTGCACGGCCTCGACCAGCTGCTGCACGCTGATGCCGAGCCCGACATTGAGCTTGCGGGTCTCTTCCAGGATGGTCTGGCCGTAATCGATCGAATCGAGCTCCTTCTGGCGGACCTTGAACACGCCGGTCTTGCCTTCGCCGAGCGCGAGCAGCTTCGCGGCGGTGTCGCGCACGGCGACGATCGCCGGATTGTTCGGCAGGTCCTCGAGGTTCGACTTGACGCGCTCGCGGCCGTTCTTGAACTCAGCCTCGATCGCATCGAGCGTCTCGCTGGATGTGGCCGACAGCGCCGCGGTCATGTCGGCGGCGATCAGATTGCCGACGGAGAGCACATTGCTGATCTGGCCGACGGTGCGGGCCGCTTCGGTGGCGTCGTCGGCGGAGACCTCGGCCGAGGCGAGGATGGCGTTGAGCCGGGTCTGCGCGTCGAGCATCGCGGGACCGGCGGCGGACACGAAGGCGTTCTGCGCCTTGCGCAGCGCATTGTACTGCTTGTCGCGCAGCGCCGCGATGTCGAGCCGCTCATGCGCGGCCGAGATCAGGCTCTTGGTCGCCTCGTCGGTGTTCTTGACGTTCTCCTGCAATGCGCTGACCACGGATTTGTCGGCACCGAGCTCGATGATCTCGCCGAGCTTGGCATTGGTCTGCTGAGCGACCTCCTGCACCTTCTTGGTGCGCTCGACCAATGCATCCTCGCTCTGCACCGCGAGCAGACCGGGCCCCTGGGCGGCGAGCGAGGCGCTCTGCGCGGACAGTTGCAGGCTGGCGGCGAGCCGCGGAATGTCACGGCCGGAGAGATCGCTCATGGTGCCGCCGAGCCGATGCAGCACAATGCCGGCGCCGGCGCTGATCACGAGCGCCATGCCTGCGATCACGGCGAAGGCCGCGAACAGGCTGCCCCTGACGCCCATCTGCGGCAGGCGGATGCGCTTGAGATTTGGTTTGCCGAGCTTGAACGAAAACGCCATTGCCCCTGTACCCCCTGGCCAACTACCCCGGCCACTACTCTTGGATGTTTCCCCGGCGCGGGAGTATCGGTGCGGCGGGTTAACAAAATCGGGAAAATTGCGGCGAGCTGCGGGATTTTTCAGGGCCGCCGTGCACAGTCGCCGTTTCAGTTCGCTGTGCGAAACCGATGCACGCGATCGGACGCAGAAAAGGCCGGCGCGAGCCGGCCTCTCCACTCCTGGTTGTGATGGTCGGTCGTCTCAGTAGCGGCCGTAAGCGGGGCCGCCGAGATTGCCGAGATTGAAACGGTAGTTGAGGCCGGCCTTCACCGTGTGCTCGTCATTGTGGAAGCTGCCGTACTGCGCCAGCGCGCCCGGCGCGGTGAAGCGGCTGTCGCCGAAGTCGTAGTACTGATACTCGACCTTGGCCGACCAGTTCGGCGCGAACATGTATTCGGCGCCGCCGCCGATGGTCCAGCCGTTGCTGTGATTATCGCTGAGGATGAAGCCGACCGGCGCGCCGCCCAGCGTCACCGACTCATTGTTGTCGGAATAGGCGTAACCGCCCTTCACATAGATCAGGCCCGGACCCCAGGTGTAGCCGACGCGGCCGGTGATCGAGGCGATGCCGCGCTGGTTGTTGTTGTAGACATAGCCGCCCGGGAAGATCGCGTTGAGCTGATGGCCGCTGAGCCAGGAATACTGGCCTTCGAGGCCGATCACCCACATCGGCGACAGCTGCCAGTCGTAGCCGGCCTGCACGCCGCCCATGAAGCGGGCGTCGGAGTCGGACAGCGCGAGGCCGTTGAAATTGTTGTTGCCCGAGAACACGCCGCCGAGATGGCCGCCGAGATAGAAGCCGGTCCAGTTGTAGAGCGGCGCGGCGTAAACCGGCGCGGGCGCCTTCTGGTAATAGCCGCGGTTGAGGTCGGCGGCGTGAGCGGTCGCGCCGAGGGCAGCGACGGTGGCAGCTGCGGCTGCGGTTGCGAGCAGGAACGTCTTCATGGGGCAGTCTCCGGACAAGTCATGAGGCGCAGCGTGAATGGCGCCATCCATGGCCGCTGGGTTAGCCCGCATTTGAATAAAATTTCTCACCGAACGACGGCTTGGCGCGTTAAGTCGCAGCCTTTGCGGCGAAACGTTTTGTTGTGCCTAACGAACGCTTAAGCCGCGATGACGGAAGGCTTAACGCGGCGTGCACAGCGCGTCTTCCGTTAACCAAGTCGATTCAATCAAAACTCATCCCGCCTTAGGCGAGCCGCTTGCGCACATCGTCGCGCATCTGCTCGCGGAACGCTGCGCGGCGCGCGGTGCGCTCCCCGACCGGAACGTCGTGGCGATCGAACACGTCGAACTCCTGCAGGATCGGATAGTGCTCGCTCGCCATCGCCAGCACGCGCAGCAGGCCGGCGACCTTCGGCGGCGGGCCGGTGACTTCCCATTTGCGCAGCTTCTCGGCGCCGCCGGCTGCCGGCAGGCCGCACAGTTTCGCCATGTCGGCGGCCGTCAGCTCCCGGCCGAGCGCCTCGCCGAGATGTTTGCGCAATTTCCTTAATTCCGGGCCGGTCACGCTGAAGTCCGCTCCGCGACTTTTTAAGTGTGAAGTGAGTCACATGATGTGCTCGGAGCGCGGTCTATACGCCCTGCATGCATCTCAAGGAAACCATCATGCACGACATCATCGAAAGCCTCAGCCCCGAACACGGACAGATCGATTGGAAATGGGTCGGCAGTGTGTTCGCGTTCTACGTCGCGCTGATGATCGGTGGGGTCGGCGCGCTGCTCGCGCATTGATCCAGCGAACCGGACGAGGGCATTTGCTCGCCCCGGAGCGCCTTCACCTGCTGAAGGGCGAGCGTCAGTTTCATCTTCAATGAGCTGAGGCTTTGCCGCAGCCGCACATAGGCGACGCGACTGAGCGGAAGGCTCAGGTCTCGCGCGAGCTCCTGGTATCTTTCGGCCAGATTTTGGTTGCCTTCAGCCAGGCTTTGATGGTTTCCGGCCAGCTTTTGGTAGTCTTCGGCCAGACTTTGGTAGTCTTCGACCAACCCCTGATAGTATTGGTTCAGGCGCTCATAGTGTCCGACCAATTCCAGATGGCCGTCGACCAGGTTGTCGTAGACCGGGACAACGTGCTCCTCGAGGTATTGGCCGCGGGCGACCCACTGAAGTCCTTTTGTGCTGATGGCTAGCTCCAGTGGGCCGAGCGTCTCAGGAAGCGTGCTGCGTGTGAGCCCGAGCCGTTGCGCTTCGTCGATGACGACCTGGTCAAATCGCTCGATCATCTGCTTGAACGTCCACGCAGGCGACAGGGCAACTTCGTAATACGCGCGATCGATTATCGATTGTGCCTTGGACGGATTTCGGATGATCGAGACCACTTCCGCCATGTTGCCGTGGTCGCGCCGGAGCGGTACATAATGCTCCCACGGCCGTACCGCACCTGAATAGTCACCTTCATAGAGAATCATCAGGGTGCGAAGCGCGGCAGCTTCAAAAATGCGCGGAGAAACCACCCGGATGACGATCTTGCCGTCGTCGTCACCCAAAAATCTCTGTCTCACCACCTCGTGAGGGAGATCGGGATTTTCTGCGCAGAAGCGTTCGACGTCGACCTGGGTGTCCCCGGTGAAATCGATGAAGCTGACGCCGCTCTCCGTCCCGAGGACCGCCTTCGAGCTCGCGACAAAATCGACCCAGGAGCCGCCATAGATCCTGGACGTCTCGCTGGTGTCGATGTCGCAGACCAAGTTGTGCCGGGCTGCATCGGCGGCAAATCTGTCGGCAATTCGCCATTTTTCCTCGGCGAACGATCCGAGCCAGGCCGGCGCCTTGCGTGCGCGATACGAAACCTCGAGCGGGCGCGCCGCGTAGTCAGGCACGTCAATCGACAGCAAATGTTCGGGCACAAATCCCGTGAGCGTGTGCTCGAAGCGGACACCATCGAAATACGGGTCGCGGTAAATCTTTCGGGTCACGTCGGGATTCGTGACCGTGAAAATCACGCCGACCTGCAAATCGGCCAATGCAGCGTTTTGACGATCGATGAAGCGATATTCGTCCTGAATGAACGCGACCTTGACCCCCTTGAACCGTCTTATCTTGTCGCGGAAAGAGGCGGGAAGGTAGTTGTCCATCGAGATCACGATGGAATAGTGAAATACGATGCAGTCATAGGCATCGAGATCCGTTCCGATCGCCTCGAACGCCAGCGAATCCACAATCGTAAAATTGTGCCGACCATACTGGCGAAACGCACGAATATGATCCGATACCGTATTGGTTTTCAGGGCTGCGGCGGCGCACAGCAGCAAAATGTTGTAGCGGGGGGAATGCACTCGGGGATTCTCGACCTGACTATCGGACTACATGACGCGAATATTTTGATTCTCTCAACTTACTTGCGACATTTGGTCATCAAATTTTCAAACTTGCGCGCCACGCGCCCGGGGGCAAGTCCTGGCCCCAATCGCGGAGTTGCAACAAGAGTGGACCACGCCGGCAGCTCCCAGCCAGCATCACGTGGCCGGGCCCAATTTCTTCAGTGGGTGACTGATGTGTCAGTGGAACGGGATGGTGCTGCCAGACAGGATTGAACTGTCGACCTCTCCATTACCAATGGAGTGCTCTACCACTGAGCTACGGCAGCATGCCCGGGAAAATTGAATCGGCCCCGAGGGCCCGTCCAAGCGGGCGGTTCTTGCCACAGGCCTCCCTTTCGCGCAAGCGAAACAGCGCCCTCACTGCCGGTGAAATGGGCAGAAATTGGCGTTCCGTCGGTGATTCCGCCCAATCCGGTCGATTTGGGCTCGATTGGGTTCCCGATTCTACCGAAAGCTCCTGATCCGCCAAGCCGCCGAATCATGCCACCGGGTGCGCAACTGGCCGACCGGGCAGGGTGCGCGGGCATCCGCCATTGGCTATGGTCGCCTCGCGCAAGGCGATAGCAGTTCGAGAGTTTGCAATGACAGGCGAGCAGGACAGAGGCGGCGGGCCGGCCGGAGCCCGCGTGAAGGATTCACGACAGGATCGCCTCAAGCTGGCGCTGCGCGAAAACCTCAAGCGGCGGAAATCGCAGGCGCGCGGTCGTGACGATGCGGCCTCTTCCGAACTCGCCGATCGCTCGCTAGATGACGGCTCGCTGGATGACGCCGGCGAAAACGAGCCGGGCCGCTAACCCGATTCGTATGTGTGGTGCAAAGGGAAGCGGGTCACCGAAAATGGCTGCAGACGAGACGACGATCAACCGGCTGAACGCCACCGCCTACGCCTTCCCGCGCCATGAGCAGACCTTTCCGACCCTGACCGCGCACGAGATCGAGCGGATGCGCCGCTTCGGCGAGCCGCGTTCCTACAGGGACGGCGAGGCGTTGTTCGAGACCGGCACGCCGGGGCCCGGCATGTTCGTGGTGCTGTCCGGCAATGTCGCGATCACCCAGCGCGATGGCCTCGGCCATGTTACGCCGATCATCGACCAGGGGCCGGGGCAGTTCCTTGCCGAGATCGGCCAGCTCTCCGGCCGTCCGGCGCTGGTCGACGGCCATGCCGACGGCGCCGTCGAGACGCTGCTGCTGCCGCCCGAGCGGCTGCGCGCGCTACTCGTCGCCGAGGCCGATCTTGGCGAGCGCATCATGCGGGCGCTGATCCTGCGCCGCGTCAGCCTGATCCAGGGCGGCGCCGGCGGGCCGGTGCTGATCGGCTCGGCCTCGGTCGGCAACATGGCGCCGCTGCAGAACTTCCTGGCGCGCAATGGCCAGCCGCATCACGTCCTCGATCCCGAGGCCGACAAGGATGCCGCCGACCTCGTCGCACGCTACTCGCCGACCCGCGCCGAGCTGCCGCTGGTGGTCTGTCCCAACGGCACCGTGCTGCGCAATCCCTCGGAGACCGCGCTGGCGATGGCGCTCGGCATGATCGGCAACGGCGCGCAGGACAAGCTCTACGATGTCGCTGTGGTCGGCAGCGGCCCGGCCGGGCTCGCCACCGCGGTGTATGCGGCCTCCGAAGGGCTGTCGGTCGCGGTGTTCGATTCCCGCGCCTTCGGCGGCCAGGCCGGCGCCAGCATGCGGATCGAGAACTATCTGGGCTTCCCGACCGGCATCTCCGGCCAGGCGCTGGCCGGGCGCGCCTTCAACCAGGCGCAGAAATTCGGCGCCGAGATGCTGATCCCGGTCTCGATCAAATCGCTGGACTGCACGCAGGCGTCGGGTGCGTTCGCGCTTGCCACCGGATGCGGGCATACGCTGCGCGCCAGGTCGGTGGTGGTGGCCAGCGGCGCGCGCTATCGGAGGCCTCAGATCGACAATCTCGAGAGCTATGAGGGCCGCGGCGTCTGGTACTGGGCCTCGCCGATCGAGGCGCGGCTGTGCGCCAACCAGGACGTCGTGCTGGTCGGCGGCGGCAACTCCGCAGGCCAGGCCGCGGTGTATCTGTCGGCGCATGCGCGCCGGGTCAACATGATGATTCGCGGCGGAGGGCTCGGCGCCAGCATGTCGCGCTATCTGATCGAGCGCATCGAGGCGACGCCGAACATCGAATTGATGTTCAACACCGAAGTGATCGGGCTCGACGGCGCCGAGACGCTGGAGCGGGTGCGCTGGCGCAGCCGGCTCGCACCCGACGAGTTCATCATGGACGTCCGCAACCTCTTCCTGTTCGTCGGCGCCGATCCGGCGACCGGCTGGCTCGAGGGCTGCGGCGTGCAGGTCGACCGCGGCGGCTTCGTGGTGACCGGCGTGCAGAACGGCGAGGGCGCGCGCGCCGTGCCGCTGCTCGAGACCACGGTGCCCGGCGTGTTCGCGGTCGGTGACGTCCGCTCCGGCTCGGTCAAGCGCGTCGGCGGCGCGATCGGCGAAGGCGCCCAGGTCGTCGCCGCCCTGCACGGCTATCTCGCCGATGCGGGGAGTCCGCCGTTGTAGCTTTTTCCCGTCATCCTGAGGAGCCGCGAAGCGGCGTCTCGAAGGATGAATCGGCCCCGCTGGTGGCCGTCGATCCTTCGAGACGGCCGCTGCGCGGCCTCCTCAGGATGACGGGTCGAAATGCGCACAAGTTAGAGAGGCCAGAAATGACAAAAGGCTGCAGCCATATCGCAGGCATTCAGGACGTCACGCCGAGCGCGCTCGGCTGCGAGGAATGCCTGAAGAGCGGCAGCCGCTGGCTGCATTTGCGGATCTGCCGGACCTGCGGCCATGTCGGCTGCTGCGACGACTCGCCGAACCGGCATGCGACCGCGCATTTCCATGCCACCGGCCATCCCGTGATCGAGGGCTACGATCCGCCGGAGGGCTGGGGCTGGTGTTATGTCGACGAGGTGCTGTTCGACCTTTCGAAGCGCAAGACGCCGCATAACGGCCCGATCCCGCGCTATTATTGATTTCAACGTCCCAATCCGCGCACAGGTCGCTGCATCCGATGGGCGCGGGTCGATCAAAGCCGGCGCCGGAAAAATTTCGGATGAGATGCCGGCCATCCTGCCATTCAACGTGTGGTAATTCTCCAAGACGCATCGTAACGTGGTGCGGGTCCTCAACGGGGAGTGCGCCACATGTCGACGATCGTGCTTGTCCACGTCATCATCAGCCTGATCGCCATCGCCGCCGGTGTGATCGTGATGTTCGGCCTGCTCGGCTCGCGCGCGATGCCCGGCCTGACCTCGATCTTCCTCATCCTCACGATCCTGACCAACGCCACCGGCTTCGTGATCCCGCCGCTGGTGACCGAGAAGCTGCTGCCGTCGCATATCATCGGCGGCCTCTCGCTGGTGCTGCTCGCGATCGCCTGCATCGCGCTGTATGCGATGCGGCTTAACGGCGCCTGGCGCCCGATCTATATCGTGACCGCGATGGTCTCGCTCTATCTCAACGTCTTCGTGCTTGTCATCCAGAGCTTCCTCAAGGTGCCGGCATTGCAGGCGCTGGCCCCTGCGGTGCCGCCGAATCCGCCGTCCGGGCCGGTGTTCGCTGTCGTGCAGGGCATCGTGCTGGTGTTTTTCGCTTTGGTGATCATCGGCGCCTGGCGCCGGTTCAGGCCGGTTACGTTCGCCTGATCATTCTCGTCATTCCGGGGCGCGCCAAGCGCGAGCCCGGAATGACGCACGCAACAAGAGGAGCAATCAAATGCCCACCATCACCACCAAAGACGGCGTCGAGATCTTTTTCAAGGATTGGGGTTCGGGCCAGCCGATCGTGTTCAGCCATGGCTGGCCGCTGTCGTCGGACGACTGGGACGCGCAGATGCTGTTCTTCCTCAACCATGGCTTTCGCGTCATCGCCCATGACCGCCGCGGCCACGGCCGCTCCGCCCAGGTCGCCGACGGCCATGACATGGATCATTATGCCGACGACCTCGCTGCGGTCACCGCGCATCTCGACCTGAAGAATGCGGTCCATGTCGGCCATTCCACCGGCGGTGGCGAGGTCGTGCACTACATTGCGCGCCACGGCGAGAGCCGGGTGGCGAAGGCCGCCATCATCGCGGCCGTGCCGCCCTTGATGGTGCAGACGCCGGCCAATCCCGGCGGCCTGCCGAAATCGGTGTTCGACGGCTTGCAGGCCCAGGTCGCGGCCAACCGCTCGCAATTCTACCGCGATTTGCCGGCCGGACCGTTCTACGGCTACAACCGGCCCGGTGCGAAACCGTCGGAAGCGGTGATCCAGAACTGGTGGCGGCAGGGCATGATGGGCGGCGCGAAAGCGCATTATGACGGCATCGTCGCCTTCTCGCAGACCGACTTCACCGAGGACCTGAAGAAGATCAACGTCCCGGTGCTGGTGATGCACGGCGACGACGACCAGATCGTGCCCTATGCCGATTCCGGCCCGCTCTCGGCCAAGCTTCTGAAGAACGGCACGCTGAAGACCTACAAGGGCTTTCCGCACGGCATGCCGACCACCGAAGCCGAGACGATCAACAAGGATCTGCTGGCGTTCATCAAGGGCTGAGGCGCGGAGCAAGCGTCTGCGTTGCCTACTGCTGGCCGCACCGAAGTGAGGAAGCCACCGACGGCAGGGGTTCCCTCCCCACGCAACCGGGGTAGACCCCGGTTGCGTGGGGGGAGGGAGCCCGACTGGCATGCTCACCTCACTTGTTCAGCGAAATAGCTCCGGTTCCTGCAGCGCGAATTCCATTGGCTTGCGTGGTACCTCCTCGGCTCCGAGACGTTATAACCACCGTCATGTCTCCACCCGCGCCGCTGAAACTGATCGCCCTCGATGCCGATGACCTCGCGGTGATCTCGGCCCATGTCCAGGACGCCCGCGTCCAGGCTGCCGACATCGTCTGGCGCCAGGACGAGAAGCGCCTGGTGGTCGGCCTGAACCGGCTCGACTGGGAACAGACCCTGTCCGGCGGCACCTGCTCGCGCCGGCTGATTGCCGCGCTCCGGTTCGACCGGGTGCTGGCATGCAAGGCGCGCAATATCGACCCCGAGGCCCCGGAGGCCACTCTGGAACTGCTCGGGATCGAATTCCATGCCTCCGACCCGCCTGGCGGCAGCGCGCTGCTGATGTTCGGGCAGGGTGCGGCGCTCCGGCTCGATGTCGAGTGCCTGGAGTGCGAACTGACCGATCTCGGGGAAGACGACCTCGGCGTGGTGCCGGGGTAAATCCTGTCGTCCCGGCCTTCGCCGGGACGACGCCAATTTTCAGCGCTCCCGAAGGGTTGACGGCCATTATCCGCCGCGCCATTGAGCAGGGAGCTGAATTCCACCTAAGAAAGCCGTCATGCCCGTTCGCCTGGACCGACAGAGCGCCGATTTCGACCAGCGTTTCCGCGATTTCCTGGCGGCCAAGCGCGAGGTCTCGGCCGACGTCGAACGCGCCACCCGTGCCATCGTCGACGACGTGGCGGCCCGCGGCGATGCGGCGCTGCTCGAGGCGACCAGGAAGTTCGACCGACTCGAACTCGACGCCGCCGGCCTGCGCATCACGGCGGCCGAGATCGACGCTGCGGTCGCAGCCTGCGACCCCGAAACCGTTGAGGCGCTCAAATTCGCACGCGACCGGATCGAGACCTTCCATCGCCGCCAGCTGCCGAAGGACGAGCGCTTCACCGATGCCGAAGGCGTCGAGCTCGGCTGGCGCTGGAGCGCGGTCGATGCGGTCGGGCTCTACGTGCCCGGCGGGACCGCGGCCTATCCGTCCTCGGTGCTGATGAACGCGGTGCCGGCCAAGGTCGCCGGCGTGCCGCGGGTGGTCATGGTGGTGCCGGCGCCGGATGGCAAGCTCAACCCGCTGGTGCTGGCGGCAGCCCATCTCGGCGGCGTCTCGGAGATCTACCGCGTCGGCGGCGCCCAGGCGGTGGCCGCCTTGGCCTACGGCACGGCGACGATCGCGCCGGTGGCAAAGATCGTCGGCCCCGGCAATGCTTATGTCGCCGCCGCCAAGCGGCTGGTGTTCGGCAAGGTCGGCATCGACATGATCGCCGGGCCCTCCGAGGTGCTGGTGATCGCGGACGACACCTTCAACGCCGACTGGATCGCGGCCGATCTGCTGGCGCAGGCCGAGCACGACGTCAGTGCGCAGTCGATCCTGATCACCGACAGCGCGCGGCTCGCCGCCGATGTCGAGCGCGCGGTCGAGGCGCAGCTGGCGACGCTGCCGCGGGCCGAGATCGCCCGCACCTCGTGGAATGATTTCGGCGCCGTGATCAAGGTGGCCAAGCTCGACGACGCGGTGGAGCTCGCCAATGCGATCGCGGCCGAGCATTTGGAGATCATGACCGCGGACGCAGAGGGCCTGTCGAACAAGGTCCGCAACGCCGGCGCGATCTTCCTCGGGGCCCATACCCCGGAGGCGATCGGCGACTATGTCGGCGGCTCCAACCACGTGCTGCCGACCGCGCGCTCGGCGCGGTTCTCCTCGGGGCTCGGGGTGCTTGACTTCATGAAGCGAACCTCGATCCTGAGGTGCGGGCCGGATCAGCTTCGTGCGCTCGGGCCCGCCGCGATGACGCTCGGCCAGGCCGAGGGTCTCGATGCCCACTCACGTTCCGTCGGATTGCGCCTCAACCTCTCATGAACAAGCCGCCAGACGACGAGGATTCCAACAATCGCATCGTCGCGGTGACGCTCGACGAGGAATCGATCGGCCGTTCCGGGCCCGACATCGAGCATGAGCGGGCGATCGCGATCTATGACCTGGTCGAGCAGAATCTGTTCGCGCCCGAAGGCGCCGCGCCCGGGCCCTACACCCTGCATATCGCGATCACCGGCAACCGGCTGATGTTCGATATCCGGAAAGAGGACGGCACGCCGGTGGTGGCGCATCTGTTGTCGCTGACGCCGTTCCGCCGCGTCGTGAAGGACTACTTCATGATCTGCGACAGCTATTACCAGGCGATCCGGACCGCGACGCCGGACAAGATCGAGGCGATCGACATGGGCCGCCGCGGCATCCATGACGAGGGCTCGCGCACGTTGCAGGAGCGGCTCAAGGGCAAGGTGCGGGTCGATTTCGAGACCGCGCGACGGCTGTTCACGCTCATCACCGTGCTGCACTGGAAGGGCGAGGGCGGATGATCGGTGATGCGATGATGGACGGGGTTTTGCCCCGGCCAAAAAAAGCCTGATCGCATGGAAGCGCCGCGCGCGCGCAACCCTCAGGCCGTGCTGTTCGCATGCGGCCACAACGCCGTGCGCTCGCCGATGGCCGAAAGCCTGCTGCAGCAGATGTTTCCGCAGGGCGTCTACGTCCGTTCCGCCGGCGTCAAGAAGGGCGAGCTCGATCCGTTCGCGGTCGCGGTGATGGCCGAGTTCGGCCAGGACATTTCCGGCCACAAGCCGCAGACCTTCGAGGAACTCGAGGACTGGGAGGGGCTGAATTTCGACCTCATCATCACGCTGTCGCCGGAGGCGCACCACAAGGCGCTGGATCTGACCCGGACGCTCGCCGCCGAGGTCGAATACTGGCCCACCGTCGATCCGACCGGCACCGGAGGCAATCGCGAGCAGAAGCTCGCCGCCTATCGCGAGGTCTGCGACGGCCTGTTGCTGCGCATCCGCCGCCGTTTTGCCAATGCGGGTGCCGCCAATCTGTGAGGCCCGGTCGAGGTGAGGGGCGCCGTGTGTTCCGATTGGCAGAACCGCGCCTTGTCGCCAGACTGACAAACGACTGTGCTTATGGGGCCTTGTCTGCAAGGGGGCGTGCGATTCGCAAGCCGGTTCCAAGGTTGTGCATCCATGCTCCATCCGATAGGTTCCGCCCGCGTCCGTCCCCCCGATTCAGCCCAAAAACCCGCATGCTAGGCCGTCCCAAATTCGTTCTTGCTTCCGGTTCGCCGCGGCGGCTGGCCCTGCTCAACCAGGCCGGCATCGAGCCCGACGCGTTGCGCCCGGCCGACGTCGACGAGACCCCGCGGCGGGGCGAGCTGCCGCGCGCCTGCGCCAACCGCCTGGCGCGTGCGAAAGCGGACGCGGCGCTGAAATCGGTGCAGCTCGACGACGATTTGCGCGGCTCCTTCATCATTGCCGCCGACACCGTGGTCGCGGTCGGCCGCCGCATCCTGCCCAAGGCCAATCTGGTCGACGAGGCCGCGCAGTGCCTGCGGCTGCTGTCGGGCCGCAACCACCGCGTCTACACCGCGATCTGCGTGGTGACGCCGCGCGAGGCGTTCCGCCAGCGCCTGGTCGAGACCCGCGTGCGCTTCAAGCGGCTCAGCGAGGACGACATCCAGGCCTATATCGGCTCCGGCGAATGGCGCGGCAAAGCCGGCGGCTATGCCGTGCAGGGCATCGCCGGATCCTTCGTGGTCAAGATGGTCGGCTCCTACACCAACGTGGTCGGCCTGCCGCTCTACGAGACCGTGACCCTGCTCGGCGGCGAAGGTTTTCCGATCCGCCACGGCTGGCTCAACACGGCCACGGTGTGAGATTCGTTGCCGCATCGGTGGTGCACCTCTCCCCTTGTGGGAGAGGTCGGAATTCAAGCGATAGCTTGAATTCCGGGTGAGGGGTCGGGTTCCGCGGATGGAGACCCCTCATCCGTCGCGGACTGCGTCCCCTTTCCCTTCTCCCACAAGGGGAGAAGGGAAAGGGGACCTCGGTGAGAGCGGAACACGAGACCGCCTTCTCGATTGCCTGATAGTGTACGCTCCGCTTCAGCCATGACCGACCAACCCCCAACGCCCCCGGCCACGCCGCGCGCCTGCCTGATCTGCGGCAAGCCCGTCGAACAGGCCTTCCGCCCGTTCTGCTCGCCACGCTGCCGCGATGTCGACCTCAACCGCTGGCTGACCGGCCGCTACGTCGTTCCCGGCCGCGAGGACGACGCGGAAGACCCGGAATAGCCAAGATTTCCCAACAAGTTGGGGAAACGTTCAGGTGCGGGCCGCGCCCGGCGAAGCGTTTTTCGCGAAGCCGGGTGGACACGGCGCCCCGACCTCTCTATAAACCGCCCGCTCGCACCGGCCTTTCAGGCCCCGCGAGTACGCCCAGGTAGCTCAGTTGGTAGAGCATGCGACTGAAAATCGCAGTGTCGGTGGTTCGATCCCGCCCCTGGGCACCATTCAGCTCAGCGCAGCCGTAGCCACCAAGCCGTCAGCACAGAAGTTCGTCCCGGCATAGCCCGAAGGGCGAAGCCGGACGGTTCGATTCTGCCCTGGGCACCAACGCTACGCCTTTGTGCGCTCGACTATGGTTTTACGCGATGGGATTGCGTCAGCGCTTCGCAGGGATCGATCTTGCGCTCGAGTAACGCTCGGGACCGGTCATGCGAGAAAGCTAGCGCCCGTTTTTCTCGATGTGTCGCCAGAATACCTCTGCGGCTTGTGCCAAGCGAAGCTTCGGCCGGAAGATGTGGATTTCGATAGGCACGAACCATTCCTGTCCACCTGCCGCGACGATGTCGCCTGAGGCAAGCTGATCGCTGATCAGGCTTTCAGGCAACCATGCCATGCCGCGGCCCGCCTGAACCATCGTCACTAACAGCTTCGCCAGATGTGAGGTGAATGTTGTACGCAGGTGCGCTTGCACCGGCGACCTTGTGCGGACCGCTTCGAGGATCCGTCCCATGCCGGATTCAGGGCGGAAGCTGAGGAATTCAACCGGCGCGCTTTCGCTTCCGGGAAGCTTGAAGCGAGGCTTTCGGTTACGGCGCGAAGCCGGCACCGATGCCGGAATCAGCCGGTCGTCACCGACATGCAGCGAGCGAAAATGCGACGGCATCAGCGCTGTTGTCGCCGCAGGATGATAATGGCAGAGCAAGAAATGCGCATCCCCCGCCAGCAGGATCCGTTCACAACCTTCCATGTGATTAGCGACGAGCTGCACGTTCGGAACAAACGAAAGCTCGGTCTCGATGCGGCGCAGCCAATCCGGAAAGAAGGTCAGTGACAGCGCGTTGGTGGAGGCGAACTTCAAGACATCGGACGCGCCGCGTGCTCGTTCCTGAGCCTCGAGGCGGCCGGCCGCCAGTCGGCGGAGGATGTCTTCGGCGGTTTGACGAAACACTTCGCCTGCCGGCGTAAGATTGACGCTATGCGTTGTGCGCTCGAGCAACGGTGCGCCGGTCCACAGCTCGAGCGCCTGTATCCTGCGACTTAGGGCGGGTTGCGAGCAATTCCGCTCTTCGGCCGCTCGCGAGAAGCTGCGCGACGTGGCGACCGCAACGAAATCGTACAGCCAATTGATCTCCACGGAAGGCCTCCCCGGCAACTCCTGCGCTTATGCAGGATGTGCATAACGATATCAGAACACGACATTGGATTTCCAGCCATGCGCGCGGCACGGTCGAATGAAGAGCTTTTTCGGAGGAAAGCGCGATGGTCGCGCGCACGCTGTATGACAAGCTGATCGACGCCCACGTCGTTCGCAATCTCGATGATTCCGGTCTCGTGTTGCTCTATGTCGACCGCACCGTGCTCAACGAATATACCAGTCCTCAGGCTTTCGCCGGGCTGCGGGCGGCCGGACGCAAGGTGTGGAACCCCAAAGCTGCCCTGATGGTGGTTGACCACGTCAACCCCACCGCCGCACATCGGACCCTCGCCATGCCGGACCCGAGCGCGGCGCGACAGGTCGACTATTTCGCAGAGAACGCCAGGGACTTCGGCATCGAATATTTCGATATCCTCGACCCGCGCCAGGGCATCGAGCATGTGGTTGCTCCCGAGCAGGGGCTGGTTATGCCCGGTATGGTGATCGCTGCGGGCGACAGCCACAGCACGGCATACGGAGCCTTTGGTGCTCTCGGCTACGGCATCGGAACATCAGACATCGAGCACTATCTGGCGACCTCGACGGTCCGCTACCGCCGCCTCAAGACGATGCGCGTGCATCTGACCGGATCTATCCCGCTCGGCGTCACGCCCAAGGACATCGTAATGCAGGTCATCCGGCGGATCGGCGCCGACGGCGCGACCGGCTACGCAGTGGAGTTCAGCGGCCACGTCGTCTCGAATATGAGCGTCGAGGGCCGCATCGTGATGTCCATCATGATTGTCGAGGGCGGCGCGCGTGGCGTCGTGATCGCGCCGGATCAAAAGGTGCTGGACTATCTCAAAGGCCGCCCTCGCTCGCCGAAGGGCGAGATGTGGGAGCAAGCGGCCAAGAGCTGGCTGACACTGGCCTCGGATCCGGGCGCCCGATTCGACCGCGAGGTCGCGCTCGACGTATCGGAGGTCTCGCCACTCGTAACCTGGGGCACCAGCCCTGACCAGGCGATCGGGGTGACGGAGAACGTTCCCGATCCCGCGCAACAGGCTGCACCCGACCGCAAGGCGGCAGCCGCGCGTGCACTGAGCTATATGGGCCTGTCGCCCGGTGTTCCCATTCAATCCGTTCCGATCGACTTCGCCTTCATCGGCTCCTGCACGAATTCGCGCATCGAAGACTTGCGCGATGCGGCCGAAATCTTTCGCGGGCGCCGTGTTGCGAACGGCGTGCGGGCGATCGTAGTGCCTGGTTCGACCCAGATCAGGGCGCAGGCGGAGGCTGAAGGCCTGGCCAAAGTGTTCACCGACGCTGGGGTCGAATGGCGGCAATCCGGCTGCTCGATGTGCCTTGCGATGAATGACGACGTGCTCAAGCCGGGCGAGCGGTGCGCATCCTCAACCAACCGCAACTTCGAAGGCCGCCAGGGGCCGGGTGCGCGCACACACCTAATGAGTCCGGCGATGGTGGCCGCGGCGGCCGTGACCGGACACATCACCGACGTGCGTCGTCTCCTGCGCGGGTCGCATCAATGAAGCCCTTCGATCAAGTGACCGGCACGGCCGCGCCCATAATGGTGCCGAACGTCGACACAGACGTCATCATGCCGAAGATGTTCCTCAAAGGCGTGGATCGCAGCGGGCTTGGCGAGGGAGCCTTCAACCTGCTGCGCTTTAGCGCGGGCAGGCCCAATCCGGAATTCATTCTGAACCAGCAGGGCTATCGCGACGCTTGCTTTCTTGTGGTGGGTCCGAACTTCGGCTGCGGGTCGAGCCGCGAGCACGCCGTCTGGGGTCTCCAGCAACTTGGCATTCGCGCGCTGATCGGCACCAGCTTCGCGGGTATCTTCAACGACAATTGTGCCAACAACGGTCTCCTGACGATTTCGCTCGACCCCGGCGTGGTGAGCGAGCTCGCCACCGTTGTGACCGACCGCGCGCGCAATGATGTCACCATCGACCTCGCGGCGCAGACGATCCGGTTCGACCGCGGTCTCCGCTCGATCACATTCGAGATCGAGCAGGCGAGGAAGGAGGCCTTTCTGACCGGCCGCGATTTCATCGGCTCCACACTCGCCTTCGCCGACGACATCCGCGAATTCGAAGCGCGGCATCGCGCGGCAAATCCGTGGATGTTTTGAATTGCAAGACCTTGGAGCCGGTCCAGTCCGCCGCGCCACAAACGAACGATAAACAGTGGAGGGACCCTTGGTAGACACGACGTATCGCCCGGCTGAGGTGCCGGAAACAGCCGCTCCGACGAGGCTCGCCGCGCTCAAGATCGGCCCGTTGCCGATCGGCATCTACGTTGCTGCGATGGCCGTCTGTGCTGCTGCCGTCTATTTCAAAAAGCTGCCGAATGATGTGATCGGCGGACTGTCGGTGCTGATGCTGCTCGGCTTTCTGCTCGGCAAGGTGGGCCAGACAATACCCGTCCTGAAGCAAATCGGTGGTACTGCGATTCTCTGTCTGTTCGTTCCAGCAGCCTTGGTGAGCTACGGTCTGATGCCGGATGAAGCCCTGAAGGCAATCACGACCACGTTTCGCACCGCCAATTTTCAATATTTCTTCATTGCCTGCCTCGTCGCGGGCTCGATTCTCGGCATGCCCTATCGTGTGCTGGTTCAAGGCTTTATCCTCATGTTCGTCCCGCTCCTGATCGGGACAATTGCCGCCGTGTCCGCCGGCATCGTAGTGGGAATTGCTGTTTGGCTATAGCCCGAAAGACACCTTCTTCTTCATCATCATTCCGATCGTCGGTGGCGGCCTTGCCGAAGGCGTGTTGCCGCTGTCCATTGCGTACTCGGAGATTTTGCAGCGGCCACAGGCTGACCTCGTCGCGCACATGGTGCCGGCGGCGCTGCTCGGCAACGTGGTTGCGATCGTCTGCGCCGGACTGCTCGCGCGTCTTGGCGAAACGCGCCGCGATCTCAATGGCCAGGGTATGCTGGTCAAAACCGGAGACGGCGACATTCTCGGCGAGGCGCGGCCAGACCGTCCGATCGATCTCGGGCTGCTTGGTGCCGGAATCGTGCTGTCGTGCGCGTTGTTCGTACTCGGCATGACCTTGGCACCCTTCACGGGCATTCCTGGCCCCATCATGATGATCATCGCTGCGGTGGCACTGAAGCTGACCAAGATATTGCCGACCGAGATGGAGCTCGGCGCTTATCAGATCAACAAGTTCATGTCGACGAACCTGACCTTCGCCATCCTGGTTGCGATGGGAGCATTGCTGGTCAAATGGGAGCAGCTCGTCGCCTCGTTCAACCTTGGCTACGTCATGATCTGCACGGCCACGGTGCTGGCGATGATCTCGTCAGGATTTTACGTCGGCAGGTGGCTGAACATGTATCCCATCGAGGCCGCCATCGTGACGGCCTGCCACTCGGGCCTCGGCGGCACCGGCGATGTTGCCATTCTCGGTGCTGCCGATCGCATGGGGTTGATGGCCTTCGCCCAGATCGCCACCCGCGTCGGCGGCGCGATCATGATCGTGGTCGCAACGCTGTTGCTGAAATCGCTTTCTTGATGGCCGCGCGGCCGACTTGCCGCGCTGAAGGAGTAACGGATGGACAGGCGAGATTTTGCCAAGGCTCTGCTGGCCGGAGCCGCAGGCGCCGCGGTGTCGGTTCCTGCCATTGCGGTGCCAGGGGCAAGCAACGGGGCGGTCCCTCCGCTGCCGGTGCGTGTCAACGACAAGATCAGGCTGGGTGGCCAGCGCAACTTCGACAAGGGGCCGGTGACGTCGCGCCAGAACATGCAATGGCATCAGCGCTGGGGCATTCGATATCTCGACATCTCGCTGGAAACAAAGAGCGCGGCTCCCGACGTTTTCGGAAACGATGCGCCCAATGAAGCGGCTGTGGCGCGCGCCGAGGCGCTCGGCACCGGTATGGGAGGCGCCCGGCTTCAGCCGACCACGCGGTGGAGTCTCGAAGGCATGATGCGCATTCAGGACAATCTGCAAAAGAACGATCTAACCTGGGAAAGCGTCCGGATGGATTCGGCGTACATCGCCATGACGCCGGGTCCGGAACGCGACCGCTACTTGGATCTGATTTGCGAGAACGTCCGCACTGCCGGTCGCGCCGGTGTCAAGATCATCAGCTACCACTGGAATCTCACTCCTATCCGCCGCAATCAGAAGGTCCCCGGCCGCGGCGGCTCGGAATATCATGCGTTCAAGCTGGAGGACAATTGGCGCGAGCTGCCGCCGACACCCGCGGGTCGTGTGTCCTCCGATGACTATTGGGAGCGCCTGCAAACCTGGGCGTCGCGCGTTATTCCGGTCGCGATCGAAAGCGGCGTCAAGATGGCCTGCCATCCCTACGATCCGGGCGGCCTGCCGCTGGGCTATCTCGGCGTCGACAGCTTTGATGCCGCCGATTACGCGGCTGCGCTGCTGAAATACGAGAAGCTCTACGACTCTCCGAACAACGGCTTCCAGTACGACACCGGTGTCTCACGCGAATCGATGCCGGCCGGTGATGACCAGTTCGCGCTTCTGTACGGCTTGCTGGAGAGAAAGAAGGTTCACCAGATCCATTTCCGCAATGTACGCGGCGGTCAAAACAACTTCGTCGAGGTCTACCACGACGAGGGCGACGTGAACCTGTTCAACATCATTCGCCTGCTCCGCGACACCGGCTGGGAAGGCTCCTTGCTCGCTGATCATAGCCCCTATCACCCCGATGATCCCGGCTACGTGATGGGCTTCGCGTTCGCGAATGGCTACATTCTCGGCCTTCTCCGTGCGGCACACGAAGAGGCCGTCAGGACCGCCGCCCGATAAGGAGCCGACAATTGCGTGGGCCAAGGCAGGTGAAAAAACTCCAGGTCCCAAGGGACCGAATACTCAATATCGTGAGGTGCGGAATTGAAGTCAGCCATAACGATCGCCATCCTTGCGGTGCTGGGACTCTCTCAGGCGCATGCGGGAAGCTCCACATTGCCGATCGGTCCGCAATGGGGCGATCGGGACCTGTCTCCCTTCTATCGTTGGACCGAAGCGCTGCCGTCGCGCCCCGGCGTGATGCTGCGCGAGGAGCCGATGCCGGCCCAACCGGAAATCGCGAAAGCGTCTCTTGCTGTTCGCATTCTCTACAGTTCGACCGACCTTCGCTGGCACGCTGGAATCGTACCCGTGAGTGGAACGCTCTATCTGCCCGCCGGAGAGCCCCCCGCCGGAGGCTGGCCCTTGGTCGCCTGGGCGCACGGTACGCTGGGCATTGCGGATAGCTGCGCGCCTTCCTGGACCGGGCACAAGCCGCGCGACGCCACATACATCGAGAAATGGCTGGAGAGCGGCTTCGCTGTCGTCGCCACGGACTATCAGGGTCTCGGCGGGCCAGGACCGCATCCTTATCTCATATGGGCGGCGGAAGGGCGTTCCGTGCTCGACGCCGTCCGTGCCGCGCTTGCTGCACATGCCGACAAGATTGCGGCGAAGGTCTTCATCAGCGGCCAGTCGCAGGGGTCGGGCGCGGCTTTGGGCGCGACGACCGTCGCACCGAGCTATGCCCCCGATGTGCCGTTGCTCGCCACCGTCGCCACGGGCCTGGTGTCGACCTTTCCCGACGGCCCTTACCGGCCGGCGCAGCCTTTCAAGGTCGGCTCGCCGATTTACCTCACGCTCATGATGCTCGGCGGCTCGCTTCCCGATGAGGCGTCCCCCGTCGACAAGCTTGTGGCGGAGAAAGGAAGACTGGTGCTGCGCGCGGCACGAGAGAGCTGTACAGGCGAGATGCGTGCGATCGCAAAGAAGGAAGGCATCACGGCGGACAACGCCTATGTTGAACCGATTGCGAAGGTTGAGGCGAGCTTTCCGTCGCCGACGGACATGAGGCCGGTGCGCCTGCCGGTGCCTGTTCTGCTTGGCACGGGTCTCGCTGATTCCGTGCTGCCGCCGATCCGGCAATATGCCGCCGTGGCTGCCTTGTGCTCGGCTGGCAATGACGTGATGTGGAAGACTTATGCCGGCGTCACCCACAATGGCACCGTGAACGCTGCTTTCCCGGATGCTGTTGCGTTTCTCAACGAGGTGCTTGCGGGTCGCAAGCGGCAGGGCAATTGCGCGGGCATCGCCGAGCCAGGGCTTCCGACTGATCCGGCACAGGGCATACCTTTCAATGACTGACTGCAGTCCGCGCCGGGTTGAGCAACCTTGACACGAAATTCTCGAGGCGAGGTTCAAGCAGTCGTTTTCGTGTGGTTGGCTCGAAAAATTCCTTATCTTTCACGGGGGAGCGAGTGGCACTTTCCGCCATGATGCCGCCGCTCACGCCACCTTAGCAAGACAAACAGAGGTTCCCGTGTTGGTGGTTGCGTGTGATTCCCTCCCTGGGCACCACGTTTCGCCCTGGCGGGCTCCGCGCGGCGGAGCCGTGCAGATCACAGCGGTGAAGCGGCGGACTTAGCGTCCTACCGATAGTCCTTGTTGTCGATCACCTTGCCGTCCTTGCCGCCGCCGGCGTCGGTCGGCATGCATTCGACCTGCACGAGGTCGGGATAGAGCTCCCAGGTTCGCACCAGGAATTTCCTGCGGATACCGTAGGAGGTGATGACGCAGCGGTTCAAGACCGGGCTGACGGCCGCGGCGACGTAGCCGGGATAGAACAGCGAACCATGATGCAGCACGCTCCAGATCTCGTTGAACCAGGTCGCGCGCACCCGGAAGGTCACGGTGTTCTGCTCGGTGCAGGGCAGCGTCTCGCAACCGTAGACCTCGTGGACTTCCTGGCCTTCGGTCTGCGAACTGGAGAGATTCTGCGAGTTGGAAAGATAGAGCTGCTCGTCGTGCTGCACCGTGGCGAGGTACCAGGGCAAGGTCACGGCGACCGTCGCCGCGCCGTAGACGAGATAGCAGACGGCGATCGTTGCGAGGATCATGATTCCGCCGCGCGCCTTGCTGAATTCCGGATCGCCATAGGCGTCCTTGGCGTAGACGCAGCGCGCCCACAGCGCGCGGTAGCCGGCGAACGCCCAGCGCAGGAAGCGGTAGATTCGCCAGGTCACCGGCGCGATCAGCTGCAGGTAGATCCAGCCGCAGGAGCGGACGAACTGCGACCAGAACCGGCCGAGCATAGTCAATTCGCGGTGCGCGCGCCCGAGATCGGACTGGTCGTAGGACTTCTTGGCCTCATAGGCCTTGGTCTTGAAGTCGGACAGCGTCTTGTCGATGCCGTGCAGCAACGCATCAGCGTCGTTATGCGGCTTTTCGGTCATGGGCGATCCAGTTCGACGTGAAATTGCGGCTCGCGGCATCGAAGCCGATGTCGAGCGTCCCGCTGAAGGCGGCATCCGCCATCGTCTTCTCGACGATCATGGCCTCGATGCGCTTGATGCGCCCGGGCAGGCCGCGGGCTCCGATCTCGGGCGAATAGGTCTTGTCGCAGAACTCGCGCAACTGGGCCTCGGGGAAACGAACCTCGATCGATTGCGCCGCATAGAAGGCGTTGATGCGCGAGATCTCGCGGAACACGATCTTCTCGATCGTCTCCATGTTGAGCTTGTGGAACAGGATGATGTTCTCGCGTCCCTCGAAGCGGTTCAGGAATTCGGTCCGGAACGACTTCTTGAGGTCGCGGATGGTGAGCTCATAGGCCTCCTCCTGGGTCAGATCGCCGGGACCGGTGCCGACCCGCAGCGCATGGTCCGCGCCGATATTGGTGGTCATCGGCATCACGACGTCGCCGAACTCGACCTTGCGGCCCAGATTGTCGCGGCAGCGGCCGTCGTCGAGGATGTTGAGGCAGATGTTGAAGATGTCGGGGTGAGCCTTTTCGATCTCGTCCCACAGCATGACCTGATACGGATTGGCCCGCACCGAGTTGGTCATCTCGCCGCCGGCCGCGAAGCCGTCATAGCCCGGAGGCGCGCCGATCAGCTTGGTGACGTCGTTCTTCTCCATGAACTCGCCCATGTCGTAGCGGTTCAGCGCCTTGTCGGTGTCGAACAGCGCCTCCGCCAATCCCTTGGAGACCTCGGTCTTGCCGACGCCGCTGGCGCCGCAGAACAGGAACGGCAGCGGCTTGTCGGTGCGCCGGCCGCGCCGCCAGACCTTGACCGCACGATCGACATGATCGAGCACCGCGTCCTGGCCGAACACGCGCCGCTTCAGCGAGCCGTGCAGATTGAGCAGCTTGACGGCGTCGTTCTGCTTCAGCTTGGAGGCGTCGATGCCGGAGATCAGCGAAAACTCGTCGATCACCATGTCTGCGGTAAACAGCAGCCGATCGTTGATCTCCTTGGTGACGGCCTTGTATTTCACCCGGTTCTCGTCGACGGCCGTCTGGGTCCGCGCGATCTCGCCGCGCAGCTGGAGAATTTCGGGCGTCGCATAGCCGGACGCCCTGGCGATCAGGTCGAAGTCGGCATCGCCGGCGGAGGCCTTGCCCGCGGGTTCGTCGAGGTGCCGCTTCTTCTCCTCTTCCTCGAGGGTGCGCAGCTGGGCCTCCATGTGCGCGATCGACTTCTCGCCCTCGCGTTGCGCCGCGTAATAGCCCTTGATCCTGGCCTGGTGTTCGGCGAATTCGGCCTTGTGGCGGGCGATGGCCGCGCGCACGGTGGCGGCCTTTTCTTCGTTTCCTGAAGCCGATCCGCCGGCCGTGAGGCGCGCGAGCTCGGCCTCCAGCTCCGCGAGCAGCGGCGGCGTCGAATGCGCCCGCAACAGATAGCGCGCCATGCCGCGGTCGAGCAGGGGTGCGGGTGCGCGCGGGCTGCGCCGCGGTGAGGCCGGTGTCGAGCGAACGGTACTTGCTCGACATGTCGATCGCCGCCCTGACCGCCGCCGGATCGATCCGGACCCCGTAATTCTCCTCGAGGTCCTTGGCGCCGTGCAGCGCGATCTCCTCCAGTTCGGCGCCGACCGGCTCGGTCAGGTCCATCAGCGTGAAGTGATCGCGGAAGTCGGAATGACATTTGAGGACCTGGGTCAGGTCGGCCTCGCGCACCTCGAGGAAGACCTGCGTCTTCTTCGCCTTCACCATCGCGGTCAACGCGTTGACGATGTGCATCAGCCCGCTGTTGCGCAGCGCGTCGATCAGGTCGAGCGTATCCTCGACGATCAGGACGCTGTCGGGCGTGCGGTTCAACCTCGCGAAGATGGTCTTGAACTGCTTGACGATGGCGTCGTTGTCGCCGAGGCCGAACAGGCCGTCGGTGTCGAGCCAGAACAGCCGCTTGTTGACGATGTCGAACGGCGCGTCGGGGTCGGCCTTGCGCGCCTGCAGCGCCTGCGCCAGGGTGGTGATGCCGACGCCGCTCGGACCGGACACGATCACGCTGTTGGCCTCCATCCGCGTCAGGATGGTGCACAGTTCCTCGAACTTGTCCGCGCAGCCAACCAGCTTGAAGTTCTTGCGCTCGGCGAGCTTCTCGCTTCCGGTGATCAGGAAGTTGTCGGCCATTGGGATGTCCATCGGTCAGGCTTGCACATCAAGGAGGCTTGCACATCAAGAAGGCCGGACCGGCGCTACCGGTCCGGCAGGCGGGCCTCAGATCCGCCCGAACGTGATCTCCTTGTCGTCGACCGGTTTCGGCGTCGCGGCAGCGGCCGGCGCGCCGGCATCCTTGGCGTCCATGCCGATGCTCTCCTGCAGCCGCGCCCGGACGGTCGCGGTGACGTCGCTGAGCTCTCCGAGCCGGCTCTGGATGTTGGAGAGCCCGTCTTCCCGCAGCTTGTTGGCGGCCTGCAGCGATTCGGCGATGTTCGACATCGACTCGACCTTCTCCATGATCCGCTTGGATGCCTCGTCGACCTGCAGCGCCTGGCGGATGACCTCCTTGTTGGCGACGTCGTCGGTCACCGCATTCATCGCCCGCATCGAATCGCGCACGCTCTCCGAGGCCTCGTTAAGCGCCGAGTTGTTGAGCGCCTGGATGGTGGTGTTCAGGCTGGTGGCGATGCTCGCGATGCCGTCGCTGGAGAGCTCGCGCAGGTTGACGTTCTGCTTGCCGAGCGCGTCGTGGAAGGTGTTGGCGTCGACCGCGTCCTTTTCGAGATCGGCCACGGTCTTCTTGGTGCCGCGGCCGCTGTCCAGCAGCGCGGTGACGTGGCGCTCGAAATCGTTCTTCTTGCGCTCGCGCTCGAGGCGGGCGAGCGTATCCTCGCCGTCCTTTGCGGTCGACAGCGCCTGCACCTTCTCCTTGTTCGCGGTGCAGGCGAGATCGATGCCCTTGTCGAGGATCGCGACCACCGTGATCATCTGCGAGTTGATCTTGACCAGCTTGTCGGCTTGCCCCTCGATGCCGCCGAGCTCGTCGCGCAATTCCGAGACCGTGACCTGCGACTTGTCGATGTAGTCGAGCGCCGCCTTGATGATGCCCTCGACGCGCTTGACGTGCTCGGGGCCGGAGATGTCGAGCATCTTGCGGACCTGGTCCTTCTCGGCCTTGAACTTGCCCTGCTTGGCGTCGTGCTCGGCCTTCTCCGTGACGATCGCCTGCGCCTTGTCGCGGCAGCTCTTCAGGGCCTCGATCCCCTTGGCGATCAGCAGTTCCTTGCCGGCGATTTCGGCCTGCGCGGATTTCTTGATGCCGCCGAACAGGCCGGTCTGGGTCTTCAGCTGCGCGATGTCGCGATCGAGCTTGTCCTTGTCGGAGTTGATCTGCCGCGCTTCGGACTCGACCTGCGCGGTACGGCGCTCCCAATCGGCCTCGCGCTTGCGATCCTCCTCGATCTCCGCGAAGGTATCCAGCACGACATTGTCGCCGGCGGTGCGCAGCGTGTAGAGCGCATCGAGATTGTCGACCAGCGGCCGGATCATCTCGCGGAAATCGAGCACGCCCTTGTTCATGTCGGCGAAGGTCTGCTTCATCTTGGCGAACACGGTCGTCGACGACAGCTCGATCAGCTTGCGTTGCATCAGCGTGCGCTGCTGCGCCAGATATTCCTTGTAGCTCTCGAGCTGCTTGATCGACGCCTTGCACTCCTCGGCGAGGTCCGGCGAGAGCAGCGCTCCGATCTGGCGGCTGCGCTCTTCCGGCGCGGCATCGGGATTGAACACGATCTTGGCGACCGGATTGGCCGTGATGTCGACCGGGGCTGCCTGCGCCGCCTGCTTCGGCGCCATCCGCGCCTTGACGGCCTCATTGAGCGCGGTCGATTCGGCGAGTTTCGGGGATGCAGAGGTAGACATTGCAGTCGTCTCCTGGTCTGGCGGTTCCAAAAGGGAGCCGCATGGGCAGCGCGGGCGTGAACGCCGCGCTGCGCGAAAAAATCGTCCTTAGGCAGCTAACATGAGAAATCCGGCCGATGCGGAAACTAGATGCAGCTCTTCAGCCGCACAACCATAGGGAGGCCCAATTCGAGCGGTTAACCAAACCAAGTCGCGACATTGTTTACGCATCGTTCTGCGGTTGCTGAGTGTTTCAGCCCGGAAGGAAGCTCATTGATTCATTTCGCTGGCTGATTTGTCCGCTTCGCGCCCTGTCCGGTTCGATTGAATCTTCGCGGGCCGGTCCTGAACTGATCATGGGTTGATCTGAGGCACACTTTGCGTTGGTCACCCAGGAGATGCGCTCTCGCCTTGTCGCCCGCAAGGGTCGACAGCGATTTGAAGTGAAGTCGGCGTGGCGCGCGGAAGCCGCGCGCCCAGAGCCTAAATATTTGAAACAGCTTCGGAAATGACCTCTTTATCCGGCTTTCGTCGACCGGTTGTCGACGCGAGAAAATCGCAGCGAGTTCAATGATATGCGGGTTCGAGATTTTATTTTGAATGGCGCATCATCGATGTCACGGCCGCCGTTTGGCGACAGGCGCGAGGGGCAGGAACCTGCATCGGATCCGCCGATTGTCGGGAAGCCAGATATGTCGGGGCGGTTAGGTTGGCCCGCCACGGCGGCCGGCATGCTCGATCAAGCTGGAGCGTACGACATGGCCAGGAGATTCAAGGTCGGCGATCACGTCGGATGGAATTCCGAGGCCGGCCGGGTCTCGGGCACCATCATCGCGGTTCACACCAGCGATTTCGATTACAAGGGTCACACGCATCGTGCCTCGGAGGCCGAGCCGCAATACGAGATCAAGAGCGACAAGACCGATCACGTCGCGGCCCATAAGGGCAGCGCTCTCCGACATGTGTAGCCGAGGGCGGCGTGGCGCTTCCGTTCTTCACGATCGGCCATTCCAACCGCGATCTTGAGGATTTCGTTGCGCTCCTCACCGAGGCCGAGATCGACCGTGTCGTCGACATCAGGACGGTGCCGAGGTCGCGAACCAATCCGCAGTTCAACAAGGACACGCTGCCCAAGCCGCTGGCCGCCGCGGGCATTTCGTATGAGCATTTGGCCGATCTTGGCGGGCTCCGCGGCAAGGCGCGCAGCGTGCCATCGTCCGTCAACGGCTTCTGGAGCAACGAGAGCTTTCACAATTATGCCGACTATGCGCTGTCCCCGCAGTTTCATGCGAGCCTGCAGCATCTGCGCGACGAGGGCCACCGGCAACGCTGCGCGATGATGTGCTCGGAAGCGGTGTGGTGGCGCTGCCACCGCCGCATCGTCGCGGATTATCTCATCGCGTCAGGAGAAACCGTCATCCACATCATGGGGGAAGGGCGCCTGGAGCCCGCCCGCCTGACCGAAGGCGCCGTCGTGCAGAGCGACGGCACCGTGGTCTATCCGGCAACGGGTGAACTGGGTTTTTGAGGGGATGGCGAAGCTTGCGATCGCCCCTTCGTGCGGACTAAGGTCTCTTTCCAAACGTTCTGGCCCAGCCGGGTGAGCTCTCGATCGTGTACTTTCTGATCTTATTTTCAGATTTCGCGCACATCATCTGCGTTTGATTGACGGGTTCTTCCACCCAGAGAACCTGCTTCGACTGCCGAGCAATGGTGATGGTCGTCTTGAAGCACCCAAACGAACCGTCATCGCCAGCAACAATCTCGCTTGAAGACCACTTCTTGATTTCATACGCGTATGGAGTGTCCATTCTTCCAATTTGCAATGCTCCGATGGCTTGCGCAGAAGTCAGCCAACACTCCTTTCGGTCTTTGAAGCAGCCGATGCTGTACGTGTTGTTTGGATATCCGATGCCTTCTCCGGATAGCGTGCCCGAAACAGTTACCGTATCGGCGGTCTCATAGTAGAGCTTGTCTGCGAAGACAATATCCATTTCACCAGCGCTTTTGTGCTTGCCCAGAAGCACGTATGCCGTACCTCCGGCGCCACTCGCACAGCCGATGATCAAGCCAATCAGGAAGAAAAGCCACCTCATGCGAAAATCCGCGCGACCTCTGTTCGCTAACTTCCTCCACGAACCAACAGCTAGGCTTGTCATGGAGGGTTGCTCTGTCGCCAGTCAAGCGTTCTCGTTCGTCGCCGATTGCTCGAATTGCAATCCGCGCCATAGTGGCGGCGTCCGAAAATTCTTTGCATAACGCGTTGGCATAATTGATCTTGAAATTTACGTCGGTGTAGAAATTGCGCTCCGTCGGTTGGGGGACTGGATTTTTCTGAAGCTTGTAACGATCTTCCTTGAGCATCTCTTTGGTGAGGTGGATGGGATGGGCGGAGTAGTTTACCGCTCGAAGAGCATTTGCGAGGCTGTCGCATATGGTCTCCATATTGACGCCCATCGGGCCAACAATTCCAAAAACTAACTCTGGCAAATGGCTTACTTTTTGCGTATCGGGCATTAGGAACTCAATTTTAACGGTTGAATTAGATTGTAACAGTGCGAAGTTCAGTGTTTACTGATTCGTGCTTCTACCGGGAGGAGAAGATGGCCAAAGTATCAATCCGGAAAGAAGATCTTGCTCGTGTACTACAGGTCGCTGAACGGACTGCACGGCGAACCAATGAGCGAGTCGTGGTTGCCCACGATCGTGTTGAGCTTCAGGCCGAGGAGCCCATCGAAGAACCATCGGGCTCTCAACGAACCCAAGGCTTAAATTTGCTTTGATTTCTCGGCCCAAGGGGCAGTTTGATTGCCTTGCTCTTGAGTCCTCGTCTTCGACGACAGTCGTGGTTCTTGTCAGAATTACTATAACCTTCCTGGTGGTTTAGGAGTTCATTCAATACAACCACGAGAGGAATGGATTGTCGAGGTTTGAATTGGAACTCGCCGCCGCTTTGCGTCGACCAGCCTGAAAACGATACCGTACAAAGTCCTCACTCCACGCTGCGTTTCCAGTAGCCCGTGCCGAGCTTGCCGGTGATCGCGGCAATGCTGTCGCGGACTTCATAGGAGCCGGCGTCGCTGTAGTTCCTCAGTCCCTTCAACGCATGCAGCGTCCAGCGGCCGTTGACGAAGGTGACGGTGCCTTCGTGGGCTTGTGCCGAGCGGAACGGCTCGGCGTGGAATTTGTAGGTGCCGTCGGCGATGATCTGCCATATCCAGCGTGACTGCCCGCGGCCGCTCGCCACCATGATCTCCCAGGTGCCGACGAGTGCTGGATCGATGGCGCCGACCGGGGTCGCCGGTGGTGGCGGCAACGCGGCGGCCACGGCGGCTGGCGCGGCGTTCGCCTGTTTCGCCGTCTCGGCCGGCGGCGCGCCCGCCAGATAGATCGCCTTGCGCGACAGCGAGCCGTACACGAACGGCTGCTGCTCGTTGCGGGTCGCCTCCATCACGTCGTCGCGGACGTTGCGGAACATGAAGGTGACCTCGACGCCCGGCGTCTCGATGTTGCGCAACAGCGCCGCGGCGAACGGGCTGTTGCGGCCGTCGCCGTCGAGCGCGGTGGTGCCGTCGCGTGCGGCATAGGCGACCAGCACGTTGCCGACCGGCTCGATGCGGCCGAGCCCGCTGGTTGTCGCCGCACGCATCGCGAGCGAGCGGCTCATCTTCGCCGCGAACGGATTGTTGCGGCAGGCATCGAGGATGACGAGGCCGAGACTTCCGGTGCTCGAGACCTGCAGCATCACGCTCTGCAGGCTGATCGCTTCATTGGCGGCATCGGTGTCGCGCTTCAGCTCGGCATCGACCGGGATCAGCCAGTTGTCGCCGTTGATCTCCATGCCGTGGCCGGCGAAATATACCGCGGCCATGTCGGCGCCGGCGGCATTGTGCCCGAACGCGATCAGGCCGCGCCGCATCTCGTCGAAGCTGCCATTGGTGATCAGCGTCACCGCGAAGCCGAGGCGCTTCAGCGCCGCGGCGATGTCGCCGGCATCGGTCGGTGGATTCGATAGCGCCGGCACGCTTTTGTAGGCGCCGTTGCCGATCACCAGCGCCACCCGCTTTCCGTCGGCCGCCGCCGGTGCGGCAAGGCCCGCGAGCGCCGCGACAACAGTCAGTCCCGAAACGAACGCGCGGCGGTTCATGCTGGACCCGATCGGAGGTGACCGGCACAGGGTATCGCAGCCGGCGCGCCGCGGCCATGGAAATGGCTGGCGGTCAGGCCGCCTGCTTCGGGGTCCAGACGCCGGCCGGCACCGGCTCGGCCGGCAGCAGATTGGCGCCGGCGGCACCCGCGATCGACATCGTGATCTCGTGGATGTCCTGCACCGAGCGCTGCATCGAGAAGCGCGGATAGAGTTCGCGCATCGTGGTCGCGGTCGCCGCCTGCGCGCTTGCGGGATCGGTCAGCACGGCCTCGACGGCGGCGGCGATGCTCGTCGTCTCCCGACCGAAGCTGTAGGGCGCGAGATGCGGCATCTCCCTGGTCGAGAAGCGGTTGGCGTCGAACACCGGCACGGTGCCGGCGCCGAGCGCGAAGAACACCCGATCGTGCACCGACCCGTCGATATTGGGATTGAGCGAGACCGCGCCGAGATAGCTGCCAAGGCCTTCGCGCATCGCATCGAAGGTCATGGCGCCGAGCACGCGGGCCGGACGGCCGCTGACGTCGAGATCGCTCCAGCCGCCGCCGATGAAGTCGACCGGATAGTCGGCGAGCACCGCACCGACCTCGCGGGTGCGCACGCCCCTGGTGTAGTTGTCGAGCCGGGTCAGGATCACATTGAACAGGTCGCCGCCCGGCTTCAGATAGACCAGATGCTGCGCGGCGACGTCGACGATGATCCTGGGAAACGCGCCGCAGGTCTTGCCTTGCGCCTCGGCGATCGCGTCGAACAGCAACGCGAACAGCTTTGGCGGCATGGTCTTGCGCCAGCTGCGCTCGAGCGCAACCGGATTCCAGCCCGACTTGGCGAAGATCAGCCGGCCGTTGCGCTGCTCCGGCGGCAGGCCGCCGAAGAAGCCGGGGTCGGGAATGCCCATATGGGTCGCGAACACGCTGCCGTTTGCGCCGAGGTGATCGCGGTTGAACGCCGCGTGGTCCGGGAACACGTAGCCATGTGCGGCATAGCGGCTCTCGAGCCCGTGACGCTTGGCGAAATAGCAGGGATGGTCGCAGAACCAGGTGAAAACGGGGATCTGCGCGACGTCCCAGAACAGCCGGCCGTCCTTGGTATGGATGTCGAGCCCGATGCCGGAGAAGCCGAGCGCCATGGTCTCGGCCTTCCGCGGCAGCAGCGCATTGAGCCGGGCCGAGAAATCCGGCGCCAGCAGATCGAGCATCTTGACCTCGTGCCCGAGCCGGTCGAGCTCGGCAGCGGCCATCGCGAGGATGCCGCGCAGCGAATCATAGGTGGTGTTGCTGGAATACAGGACGCAGATCACGGACATGAGGTCCTCGCGCAAAATGCTGTCGCTCGGCGCGCGGGCAAATCCGGTCGCTTCGCATGCTGTCAGTTCAACGGCCGAGCCGCCGGTTCCGGGCACGGAATTATCGTGGCCTTAACCAAATTCTTCGCCGGAAGTCGGCTCCAGCGCCGTTGAAGCTCCGTCGGGATGTCGCGGCGGGCTATCGCCCGGGCCCGCGTTGGGGGCCAGATGCAGCTTGAAAGCTTTGACGTCGTCGTGGTGGGCGCGGGCTTCTTCGGCGCCGTGATCGCCGAGCAGGTGGCGAACAAGCTCGGCCGCAGCGTCTGCGTCCTCGACCGTCGGCCGCATATCGGCGGCAACGCCTATTCGGAAGTCGATTCCGACAGCGGCGTCGAGGTGCACCGCTACGGCACCCATATCTTCCACACCAATTCCGAGACGGTCTGGCGCTATCTGCAGCGCTTTACCTATTTCACCGACTACCGCCACCGCGTCTTCACGGTGGCGAACGGCCGCGTCTATTCGATGCCGATCAACCTTGCGACGGTGTGCGCCGCGTTCGGCCGCATCATGACGCCGGACCAGGCGCGGGCGGTGATCGCGGCGGAGGCGGCGGCGCATGGCGCGACCGGGATCGGCAATCTCGAGGACAAGGCGATCGCCTCGGTCGGCCGCACGCTCTACGATCTGTTGATCCGCGGCTATACGCAGAAGCAGTGGCAGACCGATCCGCGCGAGCTCTCCGCCGACATCATCGGCCGCCTGCCGGTCCGTCTCACCTTCGACGATCGCTACTTCGCCGACCGCTACGAGGGCATGCCGGTCGACGGCTACACCGCGATCTTCCGCCGGATGCTGGAGCATCCCAGGATCGCCGTCGAGCTCGGCGTCGACTATTTCGATGTCGCCGACCGCATCAACCCGCGGCAGCTCGTGATCTATACCGGGCCGATCGACCGCTTCTTCGGCTATGCAAGCGGCCATCTCGGCTGGCGCACCGTCGACTTCGCGCGCGAGGTGCACGACGTCGCCGATTTCCAGGGCGCTGCCGTCATCAACTATGCCGACGCCGAGGTGCCGTTCACAAGGATTCACGAGTTCAGGCACCTGCACCCGGAACGCGCGCATGCCGGGGCGCGGACCACGATCTACCGGGAATATTCCCGCTTCGCCGGCCGCAACGACGAGCCGTATTATCCGATCAACACCGCCGCCGACCGCGCCATGCTCGCCTCCTATCACGCCATGACGGCGGCGCACCCGAACGTCATCTTCGGCGGCCGACTCGGCTCCTACAAATATCTCGACATGCACCAGGCGATCGGCGCCGCGCTGAAGACGTTCGAGCACGAGGTCGAGCCGGCCCTCGCCCGCGGAGGCATGCAGCCCGGCGACGCGGCCGCGCGCAGCCACGCCTTGTCGGCTTTGTCGGCGTGATCTAATCCTGCCGGAAGCGGGCAGCGAATTGCATAACCATCGCCCGCGGTCTCCGGTGAGGAAACAATGCGACCAATCGTCATTGCCGCGGCTGCCGCCGCCACTTGTTTTTCGTTCAACATCGCTCGCGCGGCGCCGCCGCTGCCGGAAGCATCCGCGCATCAGGTTGGCTTTTCGGACCAGGGGCTGGCGCGGCTCGACGACTTCTTCGCGCGCGAGATCGCGGCCAAGCGGGTGCCCGGCGCGGTGGTGGCGATCGCGCGTGACGGCAAGCTCGTGCACTACAAGGCCTATGGCCAGCTCGACCCGGTCAAGGGCACGCCGATGCCGATCGACGCGGTGTTCGCGTTGGCGTCGATGACCAAGCCGATGGCGGCGGTCGCGGGGCTCACGTTGATGGAGCAGGGCCGGTTGCCGTTGCAGGCCAAGGTCGCCGAGTACTATCCGGCGTTTGCCGACATGAAGGTCGGCGTGCAGCAGGCCGACGGATCGCTCAAGATGGAGCCGCAGGCGCAGCCGATCTTCATCCACGATCTCTATCGCCACACCTCCGGCCTGATGTATGGCGGCCGGCCCGACAGTTCGAGCGCGCTGGCGCGGCTCTATCCCGACGGCACGGCGCCTGCAGTCGAGGGCGATACCCAGGCCTTCATCGATCGCATCACCCAGCTGCCGCTGGTGCATCAGCCCGGCACCGAATTCGAGTACGGCTTCTCGATCGACGTGCTCGGTGCGGTGGTCGAGAAGGTGTCCGGCCAGCGTCTCGGGGACTATCTCGCAGCCAACGTCTGGAAGCCGCTCGGCATGACGGACGCGACATTCCACCCGGCCGATGCCCAGCGCGCCCGGCTGGCGCGCCCCTTCCCCAACGATCCGCTCACCGGCAAGCCGCAGGCGATCAAGCTGCTCGACACGCCGACCAAATTCGACTGCGGCGGCGCCTGCTCGTTCGCCACCGTCGGCGACTATCTGCGGTTCGGGCAGATGCTGCTGAATGGCGGCGAGCTCAACGGCAAGCGCATCCTCAGCCCGAGCACCGTGCGCCTGATGACGTCGAACCATCTCGGGCCCGAGATCAAGAACAACGTCGCTGCGGTCGAGCCGCATCGCGCAGGCTTCGGCTTCGGCCTCGCGGTCGCGGTGCGGACCAGCGAGGGCCTGTCGTCGGTGCCCGGCGATCCCGGCGAGTTCACCTGGAACGGCGCCTATGGCACGCAGTTTGTTTGCGATCCGAAGGAGCGCCTCGTCGTGGTGGTGGGAACCGCAGCGCCCGGCGAGCTGCGCAAATATTATCGTGAGACCGTGCAGGACATCGTCTACGGCGCGATGGTGAAGTGAAAGCGTCCTGAGCGGCGTAATCGTCAGCAATGACGGCCGAGTGAGGAACAGCAAAAGGCCCGCCGCTCAATCCGAGCGGCGGGCCTTCACATTTGCGTGGGCTACCACTGCCGGTAGACGCCGGTCAGCGTGCCGTTGTTGTTCCCTTCAGGGCCGACGTCCCCCTGCGTCGAGCTCGGCGTCGGATGGTTGGTGCCATTCATCGCGCCATACCAGCCCGGTTGAACCTGATTGTACATCACCTGTGGCTCGTAGGTCTGATAGCGCGGGCCGCCATAGTACCGCGGGCCGGGGTTCCCGTAAGGATAGTAGCCTTGCGCGAACGCACCTGCCGTCGTTGCGATCAGCGACGCCGCGGCCAGAGCCATGATCTTGGTGTTCCGTTGCATTCTTACACTCCTTGCTGGTGTCGCGACCAACGGATGCCGCGGACCGGCGTTCCTGATCTGCCATGCGGCTGACGAAGGTGAATTTGCGCGGAGGTGGGATCAGGATTTGGTGAGGGGGCTTGCGTTCCGCGGGCCGCGCCGTCGCTCTGCCCGGTAGAATGCGTAGCAGGCCCGCTATGCTTTTCCGGCTATAACGTGCCGCGGCGGGCTGCGCCCGCGGGCCTGGAAAGCCGGGCGCTTCGGAAAAGGAAGCCCGCCGACCGGGGCGGGCAAGGTCTCAGGGAGGAAAACGCTCTGACAAGGGAGCGTGCGGTCAGTCTCCCCGATTCGGGTGCGGCTGCGAAGATCGTATAACTACTGTCATCAGGGCCGGCATTATGCCAATGCTGCTTGCCGGCCGACAACGCGCAAGCACAAAGCGCGACCAAGAGGGGAAGTACATGAGCACGTCTGGAGTTTTTGCCCGCGTCGTCGCGGCGATCGGGGCCGGCGCCGTGGCGTGGCGGCGGATGCAGGGCGCACAGCCCGCGCCCGCCTGGGGCAGCGCGCCGCAGATTCCGGCGGCGAAGTCGCAGGGCGGGATCCCGACGCTGAAGATGCCGACGGCGCGCGGCTGGGACAAGGGCCAGCTTCCGACCACAGCACCCGGACTCAAGGTTAACGCGTTTGCGTCAGGGCTCGATCATCCGCGCTGGATCAACGTGCTGCCGAACGGCGATGTGCTGATCGCCGAGGCGACGCAGATCGCGGGCACCCCGCGCAGCGTCTTCCATTATGCGATGCAGGCGACGATGCGCCGCGCCGCAGCGCTCGGCGTCAGCGCCAACCGCATCACGCTGCTGCGCGATCGCGACGGTGACGGTGTCGCCGAAAGCCGCGGTGCCTTCATGGAAGGATTGCGCCAGCCGTTCGGCATGGCGCTGATCGGCGATACCTTCTATGTCGGCAACACCGACGGCGTGGTGGCATTTCCCTACGCCGCGGGCCGCCGATCGCATCACCGCGGAGGGACGTAAGCTCGTCACCTTCAAGCCCGACGGGCACTGGACGCGCAGCCTGCTGCCGAGCGCCGACGGCAAGAAGCTCTATGCCGGCGTCGGCTCGCTCAGCAACATCGCGGAGAACGGCATGGAGGTCGAGCAAGGCCGTGCCGCGATCTATGAGCTCGATCTCGCCGCCGGCACCAGCCGCATCTTCGCCGGCGGCCTGCGCAATCCGGTCGGGCTCGCATGGGAGCCGAACACCAATGTGCTGTGGACCGTCGTCAACGAGCGCGACGGCATCGGCGACGAGACGCCGCCGGATTATCTGACCTCGGTGCGCGACGGCGGCTTCTACGGCTGGCCCTATTGCTACTGGGGGCAGACGGTCGATGACCGCGTGCCGCAGGATCCGGCGATGGTCGCCAGGGCGATCCAGCCGGACTACGCGCTCGGCGGCCACACTGCTTCGCTCGGCCTGTGCTGGATGCCCAGGGGCACGCTGCCCGGCTTCCCCGACGGCATGGTGATCGGCCAGCACGGCTCGTGGAATCGCTCGACGCTGTCGGGCTACAAGGTGGTGTTCGTGCCGTTCGAGAACGGCCGTCCGTCAGGGCCGGCGCGCGATATCCTGTCGGGCTTCCTCGCACCCGATGAGAAGGTGTCGTACGGCCGTCCGGTCGGCGTCGCACTCGGCCCGGACGGATCGCTGCTGGTCGCCGACGATGTCGGCAACGTGATCTGGCGCGTCACGGGCGCGTAGCGGCGCGAGGTGACTCAGCGGCTCAGGAATTCGCGGATACTCTGCGCGATTTCCGCCGCGTGCGTCTCCAGCGCGAAGTGGCCGGTGTCGAAGAACTTGACGACGGCGTTCGGATTGTCGCGCTTGAACGCTTCCGCCCCCGGCGGCAGGAAGAATGGATCGTTCTTGCCCCACACCGCGAGGAATGGCGGCTGGTGGGTACGGAAGTAGGACTGGAAGGCCGGATAGAGCGCGACGTTGCTCTTGTAGTCGCCGAACAGATCGAGCTGCACGTCATGCGCGCCGGGCCGCGCCATGTAGTAATTGTCGAGGTTCTGTCCGTCCGGCGACACCGCCTGCGGATCCGAGGTGCCGTGGGTGTACTGCCAGCGCGTGGTCTCCGGCGTCAGGAAGGCGCGCAGCGCATCGCGGTTCACCTGCGACGGGTCCTGCCAATAGGCCTTGATCGGGCTCCAGCCGTCGCTGAGGCCTTCTTCATAGGCGTTGCCGTTCTGCGAGATGATCGCGGCGATCCGCTCCGGATGCTTGAGCGCGAGACGGAATCCGGTCGGCGCGCCGTAGTCGAACACATAGACCGCGTAGCGGTCGAAGCCGATCACCTCGGTGAAGCGATCGATCACGCCGGCGATGCGGTCGAAGGTGTAGCTGAACGCGTCCCGCGGCGGCATGTCGGACAGGCCGAAGCCGGGCAAGTCCGGCGCCACGATGTGGAATTTGTCCGCGAGAAGCGGAATCAGATCGCGGAACATGTGTCCCGCGGTCGGGAAGCCGTGCAGCAGCAGCAGTTTCGGCGCGCCGGGTGAGCCGGCTTCGCGATAGAACACCTTGACGCCGTCGACATCGGCGGTGCGATACATGATCTCGGACATCTGTCACTCCCTGTGGCCGTGATGTGGTGGGATTTGGAATTACGACTTGCTCTGCGCGGAAACCGCGCTGACCGCTTCCCGGATGATGTCGGTGACGAGCGTCGGCGCCGTGACGATCGGCGTGTGATCGACCGGATGTGAACGCACGACAGCCTGCATCCGCGCCGCCATGCTGCGCTGGGTCTCGGGCGCGATCATCCGGTCCTCTTCGGCAACCAGGAACCAGCTCGGGACGTCCTTCCAGAGCGGACGGCCGACCGGCACGGTGATGCAGGCGGGGGAGATCGGCCGCTGCACGGCGGCGAGCACCGCGAGCTCCTCGGCGCGCGCGCCTTGCGCGAAGGCCGATGCGAAGGCGGACTCGGGCAGCCAGATCAGGCCGTTGGCATCGGGTGCGAGCTTCGGCGCGAACGGATGCGGCGGTGCGCGGTAGAATACGTCGGCGACGGTCTCGCCCTGGTCTGGCGCCAGCGCCGCGACATAGACCAGCGCCCTGACGCGTGGTGCGCGGCTCTCGGCGATCACGGCGCCGGCATAGGCATGGCCGGCCAGCACGACCGGTCCCTCGACGCGGTCGAGCGTGCGATTCAGCGCAGCGACATCGTCGGCGAGCGAGGTCAGCGGCAGTGGCGCTGCCACCGCGGTGATGCCTTCGGCGTCGAGCGCCGTGATCACCCGCGCCCAACTCGAGCCGTCGGCCCACGCGCCGTGGGCAAGCACCACGCTGACATCCTTGTTCGACATCGTCCGCTCCTCGGCTCTATTGTAACCAGTATAATTGTATTTGACAGGTTACTAGACTCATGATCCAGTGTGCGTAACTTGTCAAGAGGCGATTAGGCGGTTATTTCCGATCGGATAAAAAAGGCCGCCAGGAGGTCCAGCCGTGCAACCCCACCCACCCGCGATGTTCATCGCCGATAGTTTGGGTCTCGATTTCATCAATTCGATCGCGACCCCGGTCGACACGCCGGTGGACTGGATCGCCGACGGTAATGGCCTGTTGCGTTGGCTCGCGCAGGCGAAATTGGTGCCGTCGGATGTGCTCGACGCGCTCAAGGCCCGCGCGAAGCCGGGCGAACTCGATGATGTCGCCGGCCAGGCGCGAGACCTGCGTGAATGGTTCCGCGGCTTCGTGCGCAAGCATATGGGCAAGCCACTCGCGCCCCGGGCATTGAAGGAATTGGAGGCGCTGAACCGGCTGCTCGAGAGCGATCAGGCGTTCAGCCGAATCGTGCCGCATCGTCACGACGATCACGACGGCTTCGCGCTGGAGCAGACGCGGCGCTGGCGCTCGGCGGAAACATTGCTGGTGCCGATCGGCGAAGCGATGGCCAAAGTCGTCTGCGAGGAAAGCTTTTCCGACATCAAGGCGTGCGAGGGCCCGGCCTGCACTTTGATGTTCGCCGATCACACAAGGGCGCGTGCGCGCCGCTGGTGCAGCATGGCGATCTGCGGCAACCGCGCCAAGCAGGCCGCGCACCGCAGCCGGATCAAGGACAGGGGAGCATGATCCGGAAACGTGCGAAGCGGTTTTCCGAAAAGATCATGCTCAAGCAAAGAAGCCAAACCCGAGCAAACGGGCCGCTATGACGCCAAAGGGTAACGGTCGTTGACGCATTACACGCCGGAGGGAACTCAAAAATCCCTCCGCGCCCGATCGCTCGGAAGCGCCTAAAACCGGAATGAAATCCATAGCGGTTTTCAACCATGCCCCTTGAGCCTTCCTCAACTTCCGCAGCCGATGCTTCGCCCGCCCAAAGGACCGACCAGGGATCGACAAGGAGCTTGAGCATGCCGGCCAAGGCAAGAACGACGGCAAGAACGACCGCGACCAACGCCACCGCGCAGGGGCGCGAGGATATCCTTAACGCGCATGCCATCAGCACGCTGGGCGCCGGCGTCGTCAGCGCGATGAGCGCGGTCGGCGCCGCCGTCATCAAGAAGAACAAGCCGGCGCTCGGCAAGAGCCCGGACTGGTTCTGGCACATGTTCGCGAAATGCGAGGCCAAGGCCGCGCGTGTAGCCGAGCAGGCCGCGCGCGATCCGGAGGCCTGCGGTGACGCGACCTTCATCGAGGTCTATGCCGCGCAATTGCCGAAGCTGATGGCGTCGGCGCTCGAGAGCCACGAGAAAGCACTGAAGGCGAAGTGACGTTGGCCGGTTCGGGTCAGTTCTGTCGGGCGGGTTAGTCTTACTGCGTTACAAGCGTCTTTCCCGCCGGTCCTGCGAGACTGCGAACGATTCCAGTCGTCATTGCGAGCGAAGCGAAGCAATCCATCTGTCCGCGAATGCGGTTGGATGGATTGCTTCGTCGCTATCGCTCCTCGCAATGACGGCGGAGGCAGACTCGTGACGCAGTAAGTTAGCTAACCCGGCTGCGATGCTTCCGATGCGGCTGGAGCACCGTGTGACGCCAGTCACGGCAGCCACGCACGCCGCACGCCATTGATAGCGCCATGAAACGGGCGGTCCTCCCGTCAATCATGGAGCTGAAGATGACGTCCACGCTTGCAATCAGCACTTCCGATGACAGCCTTGCTCCGGTGCCGGAGCACGATCAGGCCGCCGCGTCCCTGGTGCCCGCCGCGGTCGATAGCACCAGCGTGCCGCAGCGCCAATTCTGGGAGACCGAGCACACCCGGCCGGATTTCCAGCCGTCCGACGATGCCGCGCCCGAGCTGGTCGCCGCGACCGCGAACTATCTCGGCGAATGCATGCGGCATCCCTATCTGCCGGTATCGGACATCCGCGCGCGGCAATTCGCCCGCATCAAGCAACTGGTCGAGCTCGCCTATCGCGACATCCCGGTCTACCGCGCCAAGTACGATGCGGCCGGCTTCAAGCCGGAGCATCTGCGCGACTACGACGACATCCAGAAGATCCCGGTCATCACCAAGCCCGAGCTGGTCGCGGCGTTTCCGGACCGGTGCGTCAACAGGAAGTACAAGCCGGAAAACCTGTTTCCGACCCGCTCGTCGGGCTCGTCGGGCCAGACCCTCTTGATCCGCGTCGACTACGACGCCGTGATCACCGACACCATCCAGGGCGTCCGCCAGTTCGCGATGCAGAGTGGCGGCAACTACCGGGCCGAAGACCTGCTCGCCCATGTCTACACCGTGCCGTGGTGGTTCGATTCGATCGGCGGTGATTATCCGACCGCCTTCATCTCGAACCTGATCCCGCCGGCGCGCGTCGCCCAGCATCTGCGCTATCTCGGGCCGAAGATCCTGTCGCTCTATCCGTCGAGCCTCGATGCGCTGATGCCGCATGTCGACGAGTTCCGCTCCTCGCTCAATCTCGCGGTGACGCATTCGGAATATTCCTCGCGGGCTGCCCGCCAGGAATGGTCGCGCCAGCTCGGCGTGCCCGTGCTCGACGAATATTCCTCCGAGGAGGCGACGCGGATCGCGCTCGAAATGCCCAACGGCCAGTATCACGTCTGCGAGGACACCGTGCACCTCGACGTGCTCGATCCCGTCACGATGCAGCCGCAGGCTGCCGGGCAGTCCGGCGTCGGCGTGATCACCAACCTGCTCAACGAGGCGATGCCGTTCATTCGCTACGTGCAGGGCGACTACATCACCCAGCCGGTCAACCCCGCGCCGTCCGATATCAACTGGTCGCAGATCGCGAGCATCGACGGCAGGCTCAACGACGCCTTCGTCAACCGCGACGGCCGCAAGGTTCCGGCCGGCAGCATCCTCGATGCGACCTATCGCTGGATGTTCGACTGCAACCTGCACCTGGCGCAGTTCGAGATCGTGCAGCGCGGCGTCGACCTGGTCGAGGCGCGCGTCGTGCTCGGCCAGGATACGCCGCTGGGCCGGTTGCACGGCTCGGTCGCGCATCTGGAGGATCTGCTCAAGGCCTGCCTCGAGCATCCGGTCCGGGTGCAGGCTCACGCGCTGCTGGCGTTTCCGCCCAAGGTCGGCAAGCGCCGCCCGATCCGCCGCGAGTTCGATTGATCGCAGCAAATAGGGTGCGTGCCATGACACAGTCACTGAATCGCATCGCCGCCATGACGGCGCGTTATTACTACATCCTGCGCTCGTCATGGCTGCGGCTGCTCGAGATCGTCTACTGGCCGGCGATGCAGATGCTGGTGTGGGGTTTCCTCTACACCTACCTCTATGACAGCAAGTCGGCGATGGCCTCCACCGCCGGCCTCTTGCTCGGCGCCGTCCTGCTCTGGGACGTGCTGTTTCGCGGCCAGCTCGGCTTCACCTTCACCTTCCTGGAGGAGATCTGGTCGCGCAATCTCGCCAACCTGATGATGAGCCCGTTGCAGCCGTCCGAGCTTGCGGCCTCGCTGATGCTGATGAGCCTGATGCGGCTGGTGATCGGCACGCTGCCGGTGCTGCTGCTGACCTGGTTGCTGTTCGGCTTCAACGTCACTGCGATGGGGCCGGGGCTGATCGCGTTTTTCCTCAATCTCGTGCTGACCAGCTGGGCGATCGGGCTCGTCGTCGCCGGCCTCGTGATCCGGCAAGGTTTTGGCGCCGAGAGCCTTGCCTATTCGATCATGATCGTGCTGCTGCCCTTGTGCTGCGTCTACTATCCGGTCGCGGCGCTGCCGCTCTGGCTGCATCCGGTCGCCTGGTCGTTGACGCCGACCTATGTGTTCGAGGGCATGCGCGCCGTGCTGCTCGACGGCACCTTCCGCACCGATCTGATGCTCGAATGCCTCGCGCTCAATGCCGTCTATCTCGGCATTGGCTTCACCACATTCGTCGCCCTGCTGCACAGCGCCCGCCACAAGGGCGGCCTGCTCACCATGGGCGAGTAAGGGGAGAGATCCATGAGCCGCATCGAACGCTTCCTGCCCCGCGGACATCTGACGCCAGTTTTGGCAAACGCTACGCCCGCGCAGGGTAACTCGGACCGGCCCAACCTCGATGACACGCCAGCCATCGCCGTCGAGGATCTCTGCAAGAAGTACCGTACCCATTGGGCGGTCGACGACGTCAACTTCATCGTGCCGAAGGGCTGGACCGTCGGCCTGCTCGGCGGCAACGGCGCCGGCAAGACCACCACGATCTCCATGATCATGGGCCTCGTGGTGCCGAGCTTCGGCCGCGCCATGGTGCTGGGCCACGACATGGCGACCGAGCGTCACAAGGTGCTCAGCCGGATGAATTTCGAGAGCCCCTATGTCGCGCTGCCGGGCCGGCTCACCGTGCGACAGAACCTGACGGTGTTCGGCCGGCTCTATGGCGTCGCCAATCTGAAGGCCCGGATCGAGCAGCTGATCGAGGATTTCGAACTCGGCGACGTGCTCGACCGGGTCACCGGGCGGCTCTCCGCTGGGCAGAAGACCCGCGTCGCCGTGGCCAAGGCGCTGATCAACGATCCCGACGTGCTGCTGCTCGACGAGCCGACGGCATCGCTCGATCCCGACCGCGCCGAATGGGTGCGCAGCCGGTTGCGCGCCTATCAGAAGCGCCGCGGCGCCACCATCCTGCTGTCCTCGCACAACATGACCGAGGTCGAGCAGCTCTGCGACTTCGTCGTGATCATGAGCCATGGCCGCGTCGTTGCGATGGGGCGTCCGCAGGAGTTGGCCGAGCGCTTCAGGTGCCGGGACCTTGACGAGGTCTTCATCTATCTGGCGAGGGTTGCGTGATGTCCTCATCTGGTTCTCCGAACGACAAGCCGGTTGCGATCCGCAGGGAACGCCGTTCGGACGTGGCGGCGCGAGACAGTCTGCTCGACGCTGCATTCGGTCCTGGCCGTTTCGCCAAGACCTCGGAGCGGCTGCGCGAGGGCCGCAAACCTGCGCGCGGCCTCGCGTTTGTCGCGCGCCGTGGCGGCCGCCTGGTCGGCACGTTACGGCTGTGGCCGGTCATGACCGCGACCGGTCACACCTGCCTGCTGCTCGGCCCGCTGGCCGTCGCCGAGGATGCCCGACGTCTGGGCATCGGCGCCGCGCTGATGCGACAGGCGCTGGCGCGTGCGCAACTGCTGGGCCACCGCGCCGTCATCCTGGTCGGCGATGCCGCCTATTACGGCCGTTTCGGCTTCTCGGCTGCGACAACCGGCGCGCTCCGCATGCCCGGGCCGTATCAACGCGAGCGGCTGCTGGCCTGCGAGTTGGTGCCGGGCGCGCTGCGCGGAGCAGGCGGCCTGATCGCCGCCGCCGGCCCGCGTCCATCGCGATTGTCCGGACTGATGGACCGGATTGCCGGAAGCCGGGCCCCGATCGGACAGCCGGCCTGATCCGCGGCGCCTTTTCTGCCACGGAGGCATGGCGATTTGGCCGGTCTTGGCGTAAAGCACGCCAAATCGTCATGCGGCTGTGCCGCTTGCCGGGGTCGCAGCTTCAAGTCGTCCCGCTCGACGTTCTGCGCCCGGACCAATCAAGGTTTCCCATCTCGTGCCCTTTCCGACCACCAGTTCGCCGCTCGCCCGCGCCTTGGCTGAGCGCAACTACGAACAACCGACCCCTGTCCAGCTCGCCGTGCTGGCGGAGGATGCCGTCGGCCGTGACCTGCTGGTCTCGGCCCAGACCGGCTCGGGCAAGACCGTTGCTTATGGATTGGCCATGGCCAAGGACCTGCTCGGCGACGCCGAGCGGTTCGAGCAGGCCGCCGCACCGCTGGCGTTGATCGTGGCGCCGACGCGCGAGCTCGCCTTGCAGGTGCAGCGCGAGCTTGCGTGGCTCTATGAACATGCCGATGCCCGCGTGGTCTCCTGCGTCGGCGGCATGGACCCGCGCCGCGAGCAGCGCGAGCTGGCCGCGGGCGCTCACATCGTGGTCGGGACGCCCGGCCGGCTGTGCGACCATTTGCGGCGCGGCCGCCTCGATATCTCGGGATTGCGCGTCGTCGTGCTCGACGAGGCCGATGAGATGCTCAATCTCGGCTTCCGCGAGGACATGGAATTCATCCTCGAAACCACGCCGGACAGCCGCCGCACGCTGTTGTTCTCGGCGACGTTCCCGCGCGGCATCGTCGCACTGGCCAAGCAGTACCAGCAGCAGGCGTTCCGGATCGAGGTCGCGGGCGACGAAGGCGGCCATGCCGACATCGAGTACCGCGCCATCCGGGTGGCCGCCGACGACGTCGAGCACGCGGTCGTCAACGTGCTGCGCTTCCATGAGGCGCCGAGCGCGCTGGTGTTCTGCAACACCCGCGAAGCCGTCAGGCATTTGCAGGCGGCGCTGCTGGAGCGCGGGTTTTCCGTCGCCGCGCTGTCGGGTGAGATGACCCAGAACGAGCGGACCCAGGCGTTGCAGGCCTTGCGCGACGGTCGGTCCAGGGTTTGCGTCGCGACCGACGTGGCGGCGCGCGGCATCGATCTGCCGAGCCTCGATCTCGTCATTCACGCCGACCTGCCGAAAGATCCGGAGGTGATGCAGCATCGCTCGGGCCGCACCGGCCGCGCCGGCCGCAAGGGTGTCAGCATCCTGTTGGTGCCGCCCGCCCGGCGGCGGCGCGCCGAGTTGCTGCTCGATCTCGCCGGCATCGATATCGTCTGGGGCACCGCTCCGCAGGCGGACGAGATCCGCAAGCTCGACCATGATCGCTTGCTGAAAGACGCCGTGTTCTCCGAGGAGGCGACTCCGGACGATCTGGCGCTGGCGCAGGCCTTGCTCGCCGAACGCTCGCCCGAGGCGATCGCCGCGGCGCTGGCCCGGCTCTATCGCGCACGGCTGCCGGCGCCCGAAGACATTCTCGATCCCGGTGAAGCCCGCGGCCGCGACCGCGGCGATCGCGCCGCGCGCCGCGAGGAGCGTGCCGCCGGGCCGCGCGCGAAGGCCGGGAAGTCTCCGCGCCACGGCATGGAGGAGGCGACCGTCTGGTTCCGCGCCGCGATCGGGCGGAGGAAGAATGCCGAAGCGCGCTGGCTGCTGCCGATGATCTGCCGCCGCGGCGGCATCGACAAGCGGGACATCGGCGCCATCAAGATCATGGACACCACCACCGAGTTCGAGATCGCCGCGCGGGTCGCAGACTCATTCTCCGTCAAGATCAAGCGTCCGGACAAGGAAGACAGCATCCGCATCGAGCCGCTGGCGGAGGCTCCGCAGCGGGAGACGCACGCGGAGAAGCCGGCCCGCAAGCCGAGGCACGAGCCCTGGCGTGATCAGGACGATGGCGGGCACCGCGCACCGCGCAGCGACGAGCCGCGTAATCACGCGGCCGCCAAGCGGCGCGGCAAGCCGGACCGCGAAACGAGCGTCAAGATCGACGGCGAGCCCAGGTTCGGCAAGAAGAAGCATCGCAGCAAGTCCGGCTACGCCGGGCACACGCAATGGCCGGACGTGTCGACGGCGAAGCCGAAGTTCGGCAAGAAGCCGAAGAAGAAGCGGCGCGGCTGAGTTGGCGGCAGCCGCTGCTACGCGCTCAGCTTGCTGATGCGACTTAGGGTGACACGCTGATGTCCGCCACCGTCATCCTGAGGAGCCGCGAAGCGGCGTCTCGAAGGATGAACGGCCCGGCCGGTGGCCGTGCATCCTTCGAGGCTCGCTCCGCTCGCACCTCAGGATGACGGATTTGATTGCTTTGCGGGGACGATGATGCGGTGAGAGTTGCGCGACTAACGCGACTGCCCTCACGCCACCAGCGCGATCTTCGGCACGGTGGCCAGCGCCGACTGGTTGCGGCCGTTGGCCTTGGCGGCGTAGAGCGCTTTGTCGGCGGCTTCGATCAGGTCGGCCCATGGCTGGCCTGCGGCCGGTCGCATGCTGGCGACGCCGATGCTCACCGTCGTGCTGAGCTCGCCCTCGCACCATTGCTGCACCTTGCCGCGGATGGTCTCGGCCAGCTTGAAGGCTTCGAGCGCGGTCATGTTGGGCAGCAGCACGGCGAATTCCTCGCCTCCGAAGCGCGCCGGGCAATCGCCGGCGCGGCGCACCGCGTCCGAAATGCAGATCGCGATCCCGACCAGCACCTGGTCGCCGGCCTGATGGCCGTAGGTGTCGTTATAGGCCTTGAAATGATCGGCATCGATCATCAGCAGCGCGACCGGCTGGCCGTAGCGGCCGGCACGGCGCCATTCGCGCTCGATCTCGGCATCGAATTTGCGCCGGTTCTTCAGGCCGGTGAGGGCGTCGGTCGTCGCCATCTCCTCGAGCTTGTCCTCGGCGTCGGCGCGGCGGACGATCTCGCGGGCGAGCACCAGCGTCGCGCTGAGCACGAACAGGATCAGGACGGCCATGATCGCGCCGATGCGGATCGCCTCGGTGCGCCAGAGGTTGAACACCGCTTCCAGCGGCTTGCCGACCACCACATAAAGCGGCCCGGAGCTGCTGCGCCGGACATAGAGCCGCGGCGTATCATCGACCGGACCCTTGCCGGAGAAGGCGCCGCCGACCTTCAGATTGTCGGCCTTCCAGTCCGATTGCTCCGCGAGGTTCTTGCCGATCACGTCGAGATCGAACGGCGTGCGCATGATGATGGTGCGGTCGTTGCGCAGCACGGTGATGGTGTCGCCGGGCACCAGGTTCAGCCGTCCGAACAGATCGTGGAAATAGCTGAAGCGGATCGAGCCGACCACGACGCCGAGGAAGCGGCCGTCGTCGGCGGAGATGCGCCGGCTCAGCACGATGGCGTAGGCGCCCCGATGCAGCATCGGCCGGCTGACATAGAGGCCGGTGTCCGGATGGTCGCGCTGGATGGTGAAATACTGCTCGTCGCTGCGGTTCTCCGGGCGCGGGTCGAGGCTCGCGGCGTCGATGGTGAGGTTGCCTTCCGCATCGAACACCTGGATCGCGCCGAAATGCTGCGCGGTCGCGGCGTGATCGAACAGGATCAGCTGGCGCAGTTCCTTGCTGACGTTGCGGATCTCCGGCATCTCCAGATTGCTGGCGACCGCGCGCAGCGACAGATCGTAGAGCTCGATGTTGCGGCTGATGTCGGCCTCGATGCCTGAGGCCAGATTCTCCAGGGTCCGGCGCGCCAGTTCCTCCTCGCCGCGGCGCATGTCGAACATCACGCCGGCGCAGACCGCGGAGAAGCCGAGCACGGTGGCAATCGACGCCGCGATCAGCAGCTTTGCCGATAGCCGCCAGCGCCGCTTAGCCTCGTTTCCCCGTCGAAATGGCATTTTCAGCTCCAATGCGCCGTCATGCATCGGGAAATCTTGTCGTCGCCTTAAATGGCGACAGCGGCCGCCGAATGGGTTAACGGGTGGTTGCCGGAATCCTGAGCCTTGAGGACGACGTGAACGACTACGACCCACTGCGGGACTACCTGAAGAAGCAGCATCTTCCCGAGTTCGTGCTGACCTTCGAGCAGATCGAGGAGATCATCGACGCGGCGCTGCCGCGCGCCGCGCAACGGGCGTCGTGGTGGGAAACCCTGCGCAGCCCGCAGGAGAAGATGCCGCAGCGCGAAGCCTGCCTCGAGGCCGGCTACATCGCCACCCGCCAGGCCGACGGCAAGAGCGTCAAGTTCAAGCGCATGCCCAAGCCGCGCTAGAAGAGGCAACACTCCAGGTCGTCATCGTCCGCGAAAGCGGGCGATCCAGTATTCCAGAGACGTCAGAGTGATACGGATAAGCCGCGGCGTACTGGATACTCCGCTTTCGCGGAGCATGACATTCGTGAGCGGGGCAGGCAGAGTGCCCCCGGCCCCCGCCTAACTCGCGGCTTCCAGCCGTTCCTCGGTGAGCAGCCGCGTGGCGGCGTCGGCGTCCATCGGCTCGCCGAAGGCGAAGCCCTGCGCGTATTCGCAGCCGAGCTGGTAGAGCTCGACGGCATCCGAATCGGTCTCGGCACCTTCCGCGACCACGTCCATGCCGAGATCGTGCGCCAGCGCGATGATCGATTTCAGGATCACCGGGCGGGTGCCGCGGCTGGTGGTGCGGACAAAGGACTGGTCGATCTTGATGGTGTCGAACGGGAAGCGCTGCAGATAGGACAGCGAGGAGTGCCCGGTGCCGAAATCGTCGAGCGACAGCCCGGTGCCGAGCTCGCGGATTCGCGCCAGCATCTGGGCGGCGTGCTCCGGGTTCTCCATGACCAGCGATTCCGTCAGCTCCAGCTTCAGCGTGCCGCGCGCCACCGAGGAGCGCGACAGCACGGTGCGGATGTCGTGGATCAGATCGTGGCGCAGCAACTGCCGCGAGGAGACGTTGACCGAGGCGAAGATCGGCTCGCGGGCGCGCATCGCGCGCTGCCACACCGCGAGCTGGCGCGCGGTCTGGTCCATCACGAACATGCCGAGATCGACGATCAGGCCGGTCTCCTCGGCGACGGTGATGAATTCCGACGGCGACATCCGGCCGAGCTTCGGATGATCCCAGCGCGCCAAGGCCTCGAAGCCGGCGATCGCGCGATCCTCCAGCCGCACGATCGGCTGGTACAGGATCGTGATCTCCTGGCGCTCGATGGCACGGCGCAGGTCGCTTTCCAGGGTCAGGCGGTCGGTCTTGCGTGCCCGCATCGCCGGCTTGTAGACGTCGATGCGGTCGCCGCCGATCCGCTTCGAGTGATACATCGCAAGCTCGGCGTCCTTGATGATCTCGTCGGTCAGCGGCGCCGCCGGGTCTGACAGCGCAAGGCCGATCGAGGCGGTCAGGAAGATCTCGCGGTCGTTGAAGGCGATCGGGGCGCGGATGGTCTTGCGGATGGTCTCGGCGAAATTGGTGATCCGCGCCGGGTCCTGCTCGGACAACAGGATCAGGCCGAACTGGTCGCCGGCCATCCGGGCCAGCGTGTCCTGCGGCTTGAGGATGCGGGTCAGCCGGCGCGCCAGCGTCAGCAGGATGGAGTCGCCGACCGCGATGCCGACGGAATCGTTGACCTGCTTGAAGCGGTCGAGGTCGATCACCATCAGGGTCGGCCGCAGGTTCGGCATGGTCTTGGCGAGGTTCGCCACCGCGCTGAGGCGATCCATGAACAGCTTGCGGTTGGGCAGGCCGGTCAGGTTGTCGTGCACCGAGTCATGCAGCATCCGCTCTTCGGAATTCTTGAACTCGGTGACGTCGGTCAGGGTGCCGACCACGCGCGAGACCTCGCCGTCGGAGCCGACCACCGGGCGCGCCTTCAGCGCGAACCACATGAAATGGCCGTCGGGCGTGCGCAGCCGGAAATCCTGCACCAGGCGGCCGCGGCGCTGGTCGAGCACGCTGTCGAGCGCGGCGCGGAAGCGGTCCTGATCGAGCGGGTGCAGCACCTCGAGCCATTTCGCCGCCGGGCCTTCCAGCGTGCCGCGCTTCAGCCCGAGCAGGGCTTCGGTCTCCGGGCTGGTGAACACCTTGTCGGCGGAGACGTCCCAGTCCCAGATCAGGTCGCCGGAGCCGGTCAGCGCCAGTGCGCGGCGCTCGACATCGGAGACCACGCCGGTGGTGGCGCCGCCGCCGGCGAAGGCGTGCTGCATGACAGTAAATCCGATCAGCATCACGATCAGCACCAGGCCGCCGAGCAGCGCCGGGCCGACGATGTCGTTGGTGACGGAGCCCGCGACCGTCATGCCGGCCGCGACCACCCAGACCACCAGCAGGAACCAGGTCGGGATCAGCAGCACCGCGCGGTCGAAGCCATGGGTCGAGAGATAGACGATCAGCGCGAAGCCGGCGAAGGCGATCATGACCAGCGACATCCGCGCGATGCCGGAGGCGACCGCGGGATCGAACAGCGCCAGCGCCACCAGCGAGCCGAGGAACACCAGCCAGCCGATCGTGATGTGCGAGTAGCGCACGTGCCATCGGCTGAGGTTGAGATAGGCGAACAGGAACACCAGCAGCGTCGCCGCGAGGATCGCCTCGCCCGCCGCGCGCCAGACGCGCTCGGCGTTGTTCGACATGTCGAGTACCTTGCCCCAGAACCCGAAGTCGACGCCGATATAGACCAGCACCGCCCAGGCCAGCGCCGCGGCGGCCGGGAACATGATGCTGCCCTTGACCACAAACAAAATCGTGAGCACCAGCGCGAGCAGGCCCGAGATGCCGATCACGATGCCCTGGTACAGCGTGAACGAGTTGACCTTGTCCTTGTAGGCGTCGGGTTCCCACAGATAGAGCTGCGGCAGCTTGTCGGTGCGCAGCTCCGCGACATAGGTGACGACGGCCCCGGGATCGAGCGTGATGCGGAACACGTCGGCGGTCGGACTCTCCTGCCGCTCCGGACGATCGCCGACCGACGGCGTGATGGTGGCGATGCGCGACAGGCCGAGGTCGGGCCACAGCAGGCCCGACGACACGATGCGATAATGCGGCGCGACGATCAGGCGGTCGAGCTGGTCGTCGGTGTTGTTGGCGAGCGCGAACACCACCCAGTTCTGGCCGCCTTCGCGCGCGCGCACCTCGATGCGGCGCACGATGCCGTCGGTTCCGGGAGCGGTCGAGACCTGGATGCGGTCGGTTTCACTGCGCTGATGGTCGAGCACCGCGGTGAGGTCGATCGCCGGTGCATCGCTGCGCACGCTGACCGCGTCGATCGCATACGCGGCAGGCGCAGCAGCAAACATCATGAGGCCCAGCGCCAGCAGCGCAAGGCACCTGATCAGACGCAATGTCAGTACTCCGCGATCGACAAACTGCCCGGGCCCGGCGACCGGCCCGGAGGTGGCGCGATAAATGACACGAAAGCGAAGGGAATCAAAGGGTTTCCGCCCTTCCATCCGCTGCGAGAGTTAAACCACCAACACAATTTTGCCAATATGTTCGCTGGTCTCCATGCGGCGGTGCGCGTCGGCGGCCTTTTCCAGCGGGAATGTGCTGTCCATCAGCGGTTTGACGCGGCCGTCGCGCAGCAATGGCAGCACCTTGGCCTCGATCGCCGCGACCATCGCCGCCTTGTCCGCATTACTACGGGGGCGCAAGGTCGAGCCGGTGTGGTGCAGCCGCTTCACCATCAGCTTGGCGAAATTGGCTGACGCCTTCGGTGTTCCCGACAGGAACGCGATCTGGACGATGCGGCCCTCGACCGCGGCGGCATCGTAGTTGCGGTCGATATAGTCGCCGCCGACCATGTCGAGGATCACATTGGCGCCGGCACCGTCGGTGGCCTTCTTCACCGCCTCGACGAAATCCTCAGTCTTGTAGTTCACGGCGTGATCGGCGCCGAGCTTGAGGCAGGCATCGGCCTTGTCCTGCGAGCCGACGGTGACGATCACCTTGGCGCCGAACGCCTTGGCAAGCTGGATCGCCATCGTGCCGATGCCCGAGGAGCCGCCGTGGATCAGCAATGTCTCGCCGGCTTGCAGCGCGCCGCGCTCGAACACGTTGTGCCACACCGTCATCAGCGTTTCCGGGATCGCGCCGGCTTCCTGCATCGTCAGTGAGGCCGGCACGGTCATGGCCTGCGCGTCCTGCGCGATGCAATATTGCGCGTAGCCGCCGCCGGCGACCAGCGACATCACCTTGTCGCCGATCCCGTGCTTGGCGCCTTCGCCGAGCGCGACCACTTCGCCTGCGATCTCGAGACCGGGCAGGTCGCTCGCGCCGGGCGGCGGCGGATAGGAGCCGGAGCGCTGCGCGACATCGGGGCGATTGACGCCGGCGGCCGCGACCTTGACCAGGATCTCGCCGGCCTTCGGCACCGGCACCGCGCGGGTCTCGGGCACCAGCACCTCCGGGCCACCGGGCTTGCTGATGGCGACGACGGTCATTTGCGCGGGCAGGTTTGGCATGGTTCGTCCCTGGTCGGTGAAGAGGATTGCCGGATGGCATACCCCCTTTTGCATCGAAGCGAAACGCCATTAAGCCCCGAACCGGGCCGCCAGATGCGCGGCTTTTTCAGGGCTGATTTTCTCGACCGGCGGGGGACGCCTTGCGGCCGGAGTGAGCCATTGGGTCAGCGCGGCACGGATGCGCGTCAGATGTTGCACGCACGGCAAAGTCGCTGCAAAATTCTCCTGCGCGCGGATATTCACCTTCTCCGGGTGCGCGACATCGGATCACATCGCCGGGAGGACACATGCCGATTGAGGATGAGGACCGGCCGCGAAAGAAGATCAGCCACGAGATCGGGCAGGATCTCTATCTCTTGTCGGTCGAGGAATTGGCTGAGCGCATCGCGCTGTTGCACGCGGAAGCGGACCGCCTGAAAGAGGCGATGGCGAAGAAGAGCGCATCGAAGGACGCGGCCAACAGCATTTTCAAGTCGTAGCGCGCGAAGCGATCTCCTTCGTAGCCCGGATCGAGCCAACGGGTCGCGCGAACGCGCGCCCGATGACAGGCTCCGCGTAATCCGGAGGCGTCGTGTGCGTCTGCACCGGCCCCCGGATTACGCTGCGCTCCATCCGGGCTACGCAGCGGCGTGACGCCACCTGTCCCAAACTAGGTCAATGGCCGACATGGCAAACAAAGCCTGAAGAAATCCGCTCATTTACGGTCGGTTAAGCTTTCTCGATTATGACTGCATTGTCCTCGTTTGGACACCGAGTGGCTCCTGTCCACTCTGTTTGACGCCTCCCTGTTATCAACTTCAAAGCCGCCGGAAACGGCGGCTCTTTTTTGTTGCGTCCGCGGCTGGAAACCATAAATCCGGTTGCGGCTGGACTCTTCGGCGCGCCCGCGCAATGATTTGTTCATCATAAGCTGGCGCGTGAGATGCCGGCGGGCGTTACGATGGTGTGAGGGCGTTAACCATGGCCGATCGTTCCCAGAACGAAGCCGGGCTTGTGCTGTTCAGTGAACGGCTGACCAATTCTGCGGCATTCGGCGTGCTGTTCCGGGAAGGCATGGACCTGGTCGAGCAGACCGCCGCCTATCTCGACGGCGACGGCCGTGCCGAAGCCAAGGCGCTGGAACGGTCCGTCAGCCTGACCTATGCCACCGAAAGCATGCGCCTGACCACGCGGCTGATGCAGCTCGCGTCCTGGCTGCTGCTGCATCGCGCGGTCAAGGAAGGCGAGATGACGCTGACCCAGGCCAATCGCGAGAAGACCAAGGTGAAGCTGTCGGCCGCCGATCCCGGCCCGGCCGACATGGTGATGAAGCTGCCCGAGCAATTGCAGCAGCTGATCGCCCGCTCGATGGATCTGCAGGCGCGCGTCCGCCGCCTCGACACCACGATCCACGCGCCGGCGCCCGATCGCTCGTCGATCGGCAACCCGCTGGTGCCGCAGCTCAACCGCCTCAAGGCCGCGTTCGAGCAGTAAGTCCAAGCCGTTACATCGGCGTGAAGCTCGCGATGTGGAGACGGTCACGGTGCTTTCTTGGCGATACTCGCTGATAGCGGCAGCCGCTTCGGTACCGCTTCTTGTCGCCGCAATTGGCAAAGCTGGCAGCCAGACGACCAGTCATCCGGAGCTCAAGACGCCTGCGGAAATGGCCGAGGCGATTGCTCATTCCATCGACGCGATGGCTCGCGCGTTCGATGCGAAGCGGGAGAAATCGGTGACCCCGCCGATTGCCTTCCAATCCGCGACGTCGCACGACAACGTCGTCGATGTGCATTACAGGGCGAATGATGCGGGAATGCTTCCTCGCAACAAGGCTGAAGGCGAGGAGCAGCGACTTGGATTTGCCGGCAGGTTTTGCTTTGATCGCCGCGTATCGCTGTTTCAAAAGAATGGAGTGGTGATCCATCGAGTCCTTTTCGCGCCCGATGATAGCGCCCCCTTCGAATTCACCATCGATCAATCGACGTGCGCCGCGCTGATAGAGGCCGCCAAAGCGCGCGCCGAATCCCCCAAGCGAGCAGCAGGGCCGGCGCCGAACTCGCTCACCGAGCCGAAGCGCGTGCACACGATGACCATTCGGCCGGAGCAGGCCGAACAGAAATAGCTCAATCGGCATCGAGCCGGCGCTGACCAGTCCATGCCCTGGTCTGCCGCGCACGCGGTCGACCGCTGATCGTGGCACGGAGGCGGGCATAGTGGACCAATCAGTTTAATCGAAAGTGGCCCTTATCCTAAGCCACTTTGGCGCTATCATGCGAGCAATCGAAGAGGTCCGTCATGTACCTGCCGCCGCATTTCAAGATGGAAGAGCTCGGGCCGATCCACGCCGCGATGCGGGCGTCAAGGCTGGCGACGCTGGTCAGCGCGACCGCCGACGGGCTGATTGGCACGCCGCTGCCGCTGATGCTCAACGCGGACGAGGGCGCGTACGGCACCCTGTACGGTCACGTCGCGCGGCCCAATCCGCAGTGGAAGCTGCCCGCGATCGGCGAGGCGATGGCGATCTTCATGGGCCCCGACGCCTATGTGACGCCGTCCTGGTATGTGACCAAGGCCGAGCACGGCAAGGTGGTGCCGACCTGGAATTACGTCGCCGTGCACGCCTATGGCGCGGCCGAGTTCTTCGAGGATGCCGACCGCCTGCTCGACGTCGTGACCCGGCTGACCGTGCTGCACGAGAGCTCGCGCAAGGAGGTCTGGCAGGTCAGCGATGCGCCCGCCGATTTCATCAAGGCGCAGCTCCGCGGCATCGTCGGCGTGCGGATGCCGATCACGCGGATCGACGCCAAGAAGAAGATGAGCCAGAACCGCAAGCTCGAGGACCGCGCCGGTGTGATCGCGGGGCTCGGCGAAAGCGACAATCCGGTCGATCGCGAAGTCGCAGCGATGATCCCGGCGAACTGAGGCGTGATGAACGAACGCAGCTCGTCATTGCGAGGAGCGACAGCGACGAAGCAATCCATCCATCGGCATGTGCGGGCAGATGGATTGCTTCGCGGAGCCTGTCATCGGGCGCGCGTTCGCGCGACCCGTTGGCTCGCAATGACGGCGGAGGAAGTCGCGTCCGTCCAGCCCCCTCGTTGTCCGGAGATTGAGTCTTCACATGGAATTGTATCTCGCCTTTGCGATCACCACCGCGACCTTCGCCCTGATCCCGGGACCAGCCATGCTCTACGCCGCGGCTCGCACCTTGGCGGGTGGCCGGCGTGCGGGACTGATGGCATCGCTCGGCCTGCATCTCGGCGGCTATGTCCACGTCATCGCCGCAGCCGCCGGCCTCGCTCTGCTGTTTCATGCGGTGCCGCCGCTCTTCATGGCGATGAAGTTTGCGGGCGCGGCCTATCTGGTCTGGCTCGGGCTGTCGCTGTTTCGCGATCGCGGCAGCAAACGTCTTGAGCTGGCGCCGCTCTCCGCCGAGCGGGCCTTCGCGCAGAGCATCGTCGTCGAGGTTTTGAATCCGAAGACCGCGATCTTCTTCCTGGCATTCCTGCCGCAGTTCGTCGATGCGTCGGCCGGCGTTCCGGTCTGGGCCCAGCTGGTCCTGCTCGGCACGATCGTCAACCTGACCTTCTCGGCGGTCGATATCGTCTGCGTGTTGTTCGCCAGCGCGGTGATGGCGAAGCTGGAGCGCTCGCGGAGGTCGCAGCGGATCATGCAGCGGATCGGCGGCAGCATCCTGGTCGCGCTCGGCGCGCGGCTGGCGTTCGGGGATCGTTAGGGTCAACCATTGTTCATCAGCGTGACGGCGTCACTCAACGCTTCGCCGCCGGCGCTTCGAACGGCGTCTGCAGACCAGGCGTGTATCGGTCCCGGAAACGCCCGGCCATCGTCAGAAATATCCTCAACCCTCGGTAGCGCAACTCGCGATCTATGCTACCGTGCCCTTCTCGGGACGGCTGTTCCGTCCCGGATTTGGGAGGGCAAGTCATGAGATTGTCGCCAGGCTTTGTCGCGCCTTCAGCTGCCGCCGTCTTGTCGACCGTCTTGTTGTGCGGTCCGGCAGCGTCACAAACCGATTCCGCCAAGCCGCTTCCGTCCATCACGGTCGAAGCGCCGAAGCCGGCGGCCCGGCCAAATCGTCCGACGCAGGCGGCGACCACCGGGGTATCGCACCGCGGATCGAGAACCGCCCAGACGAGATCGTCAACCGTGCGCGCGCCGTCGCCGGCGCCGGATACGGTGCTGGGCAGGATTGCCGCGCTGGAGAAGGTCGCCAGCAATTGCAACGGTGGTTGCGAGTCGAGCATGCCGCACGGCAAGGACCCCTGGGTCGGCTGCAGCGAGTCGACGGGCGGACATACATATGGACCGTTCTCGGCAACCTGCCGGGACAACCTGACCTACAAATCATATGTCGATTGCGTCGAGACCAAATGGTTCCTGGGCGAGTACCGAAACCGAGCCTGGTGGCTTTGCAGCAGCCTGCAGGCCGCGGGGAAGTTCAAGGTCGCCGAGCTCAAGCGAGCAAGGCATTCGCGATAAAGCGTGATCAAGCGGCAGCCCGTAGGATGCGTGGAGCGAAGCGATACCCATCATCTTGCCACGCGGTTGCAGCCTGATGGGTTTCGCGGAGCTTATCATCGGGCCGCGCGTTGCGCGGACCCGTTGGCTCTACCCATCCACAGACAAGAACGCGACGACGATTCAACCGAAGCTCATCGCGCCTTAGCGGCGTGTGCTCATAAGATCCGGGGCCCGAAGTCGAGGACCATGAGCTCCTCATCGTAATACGTGTCGTCATACTTTGAGGCCTTTGTCTCCACGCCATATTCTCGAAAGCCCACGCTTTTATAGAGGTGTCGGGCAGGTTGGTTGTCTCGGACGACGCTCAACTGGACGAGTTCGACATTTTCACGCGCGGCATCCAGCACCGCGTTCAACAGCAGACGTCCGATGCCGAGGTTTCTTGAAGTTGGTCGAACGTACATGCCGAACAGCCTGCCCTTGTGAGCATTCGGTCGCCCCTCCTGGACGGCGAAGCCTGCTGTCCCGACAAGTTCGTCGTCTCGAAACGCCCCCATGATGTGCGCGTTTTCAAGCCGGCTCGCGAACCATGTCACGTCCGACCCGTCCTCCAGCTCAAAGGTGCTTCGCAACAATTCTGGATTTGCTCTGAGCGCTTCCAGGCGGATTGCCTTGAAAGACGCCGCATCGCCTGACCTCAGGCGTCGGATCGCAGCGTTCATGCACGAGCCTTCCATTTCGCATTTCGTCATTCGCGACCTTAGCGGGCAACGACTGGCGGTCACAAGGTCGGGACAACGTCGCGTCTTGGCCCATCGCGACATGGCCGCGGCTGCGTAAAGGCCGGCCGGTGTCGGAGCGAAGCAGACATCGCCGAAGATTCGGGGGAACGTTCACTTGCTGCGTGCGACCTCCGCAGCCTTGCGCCAGCAATCCCGATGCGGCGGGTGAGACAAAACAACCCGACGGGCAACTCAGCAAAAACGCGTCAAGGGCTCGCTACAAAAATTTTTCGCTTTATCCGAAGAGCAATTCGGTGTATGAATTTTCCCGTCTCGCCCGACATGAGGGGCGCTTCGCGGTCGTCACGAACGCGGGTCGAGATGCGGTGGACGCGGATTGTGCAGTCGACGAATGCGCATGAAGCGGACGGTGAAATCGTGCAGGCCTGACGCCCTAGCGGTAGGTGTCTCTTCCGATTGCGCAAATGCGCGTTGTGAAGACGGTGACAACAAAGCCAAGTCTCGCCGGGGAGAGCACGTATAAGCCGTAAGCCATCGCGCAGGGAAAGCCGGATTGCTCCGGTTACACCTGTGGTCCTACCCCCGAGCTTTCTACCCATTGCTCGGGGCCCATGGGTGCGATCGGCACCCGGCTTTCCCTGCGCCCTCTGTGAGAGGAGGGCGGAACGAAATCAAAAGCTCGGACAGATCGTGTCGCGAGAATGCGAAGCTGTATCCAAACTCAAACTGTCATCGCCCGGCTCGACCGGGCGATCCAGTACGCCGCGGCCTTTCGGCTCAAGCACTGCGGCCTCTCGAATACTGGATCACCCGCTTTCGCGGGTGATGACAGCACGTGGTGTGGGCACGAATCGCGAACCGTCCCTACCGTCGTCCTGGCGAAAGCCAGGACCCATTACCCCGGAATGCGCATTGTTGCGCGCGCTGGGGCCACAATCCCGTTCATCACCGAATGTGGTGGTTATGGGTCGCCGGGACGACGGCGTGGAGGGAGTGGCGCGCTTGTCCATCCAACCGATCCGGACCGCCCCCAAAACAAAAACGCCCCCGAGACGGAGGCGTTTTGCGTTCGACCACGAAGGCGATCCCGAAGCGGACTTCAGTCCTTCTTGAGGAAGCCCGAAAACTTCTTCTGGAAGCGCGAGACGCGGCCGCCGCGGTCCATCAGCTGCTGGGTACCGCCGGTCCAGGCCGGGTGCGACTTGGGGTCGATGTCGAGGTTCAGCGTGTCGCCTTCCTTGCCCCAGGTGGAGCGGGTCAGGTACTCGGTGCCGTCGGTCATGACGACCTTAATCGTATGATAATTCGGATGAATATCGGCTTTCATGACAGTTCCTTCGGCGCGCCGGCGCCCATCTCAAGACATTCAGGTACGGGATTTGGCCGGCTCTATAACCCATGGAGCCCCCCAAAACAAGCCAGGAAAGGGCTTTAAGCCCATCACCGGATTGGGACTTTACCGGATTTGCCAGCCGGGGGTCGGCGGGCCTATGTGGGGGGCGATAGAACCGGTCTAGATTGATGAGCATAGCCGAACAGCTTGAGACCCCGCACGGCGCCCCGCAGCCGCCGCGCGACGCATTGCTCGATGAGGAGGGCTTCATCGAGAGCCAGATCACGGAGCCGGCGAAGAGCCGCGCCCGCCTGCGGCCGCTGCTGGCGCTCGCGCCCTATGTGGCGCGCTACAAGGGGCGGGCGATCCTGGCGCTGATCTCGCTGACCATTGCGGCGATCACCACGCTGATCGTGCCGGTCGCGGTGCGGCGGATGATCGACATGGGCTTCACGCCCGAAGGCATCGCGATGATCAACAGCTATTTCAGCGTGATGATCGCGGTGGTCGCGGTGCTCGCCGGTGCCAGCGCCTCGCGTTACTACCTGGTGATGACGATCGGCGAACGCATCGTCGCCGATATCAGGCGCGACGTGTTCGCGCATCTGATCTCGCTGTCGCCCGCGTTCTTCGATTCCGCACGATCAGGCGAACTGGTGTCGCGGCTCACCGCCGACACCACCCAGATCAAGTCCGCGGTCGGCGCCTCGGTCTCGATCGCGCTGCGCAATCTGATGCTGTTCTTCGGCGCCGCCGCGATGATGGTGATCACGAGCCCGCGGCTGTCCGGCTTCGTGCTGCTCGCGATCCCGGTCATCGTGATCCCGCTGGTCGCGTTCGGCCGCTGGGTGCGGCGGCTGTCGCGCACCGCCCAGGACACGCTGGCCGATGCCAGCGCCTATGCGAGCGAGCTCGTCAACGCGATCCGCACCGTGCAGGCCTATACCGGCGAGCGGCTCGCCAGGACACGCTTTGCCGGCGAGGTCGAGCAGGCCTATCAGGCCGCGCGCAGCTCGACCAAGGCGCGCGCGGTGCTGACGCTGATCGTGATCTTCATCGTGTTCGCCAGCGTCGTCGTGATCCTCTGGGTCGGCTCGCATGACGTGCTGGTCGGCACGATCAGCCCGGGCCGGCTCGGCCAGTTCATTCTCTATACCGCGTTCGCGGCGAGTGGCCTCGGTCAGCTCAGCGAGGTCTGGGGCGAGGTCTCGGCTGCATCGGGCGCCGCTGAGCGGCTGTTCGAGATCCTGCGCGTCAAGCCGCAGATCGCAGCCCCCGCGTCGCCGCGCGCGCTGCCGCAGCCGGCACGCGGCGATGTCGGCTTCGACAATGTCAGCTTCGCCTATCCGACCCGGCCCAATGCGCTGGCGGTCGACGGCGTCTCGCTTTCGGTTCGCTCCGGCGAGAAGGTCGCGATCGTCGGCCCGTCCGGCGCCGGCAAGAGCACGCTGTTCCATCTGCTGCTGCGCTTCTACGATCCGAAATCCGGCACCATCTCGCTCGACGGCGTGCCGATCCGGCAGGCCGATCCGGCCGAGGTGCGGGCGCGGATCGCGCTGGTGCCGCAGGATTCCGTGGTGTTCGCGGCCAGCGCCCGCGAGAACATCCGGTTCGGCCGGCCCGACGCCACCGATGCCGAGGTCGAGCGCGCCGCCGATCTTGCGCACGCCACCGAATTCCTGCGCCGGCTGCCTGAAGGTTTCGACGCCCAGCTCGGCGAGCGCGGCGTGACGCTCTCCGGCGGCCAGCGCCAGCGCATCGCGATCGCGCGCGCGATCCTGCGGGACGCACCGCTGCTGCTGCTTGATGAGGCGACCTCGGCGCTCGACGCCGAGAGCGAGACGCTGGTGCAGACCGCGCTCGAGGAATTGATGCGCCACCGCACCACGCTGGTGATCGCGCATCGCCTCGCGACCGTGCTGTCCTGCGACCGCATCCTGGTGATGGACCACGGCAAGATCGTCGAGCAGGGCACCCACGCCGAGCTGGTCGCCGCCGGCGGCCTCTACGCGCGGCTGGCGCGGCTGCAATTCGAGGGAATCTAGCGAATTGGGGCGCCTATGCGCGCCGCCGATGCGATCCATATGCGCGGCGCGGCGGACATTCCGCCAGAGCATGTCGCCACAACCCTGACCCGGTTGCTGTGATCAGCGCGATGCGCTTCTCTGTGCTCGGAAAGCGACCGATCGGTTTCGGAATGCGGGGAGTGGCGAGATGGGTGGTTTGGTGATCAGCGGCGGCCGGGTGGTGGATCCGGCCAGCGGGATGGACGCGATCGGCGATGTCGCCGTCGTCGACGGCAAGATCGCCGCGGTGGGCACCGGGCTCGGCGGCGCGGAGCGGCAGATCGACGCGACCGGGCTCGTGGTGGCGCCGGGCTTCATCGACCTGCACGCGCATGGCCAGACCATTCCGGCCGATCGCATGCAGGCGTTCGACGGGGTGACGACGACGCTCGACCTCGAGGCCGGCGTGCTGCCGGTGGCGTCCTGGTACAAGCGGCAGGCCGAGAAGGGCCGGGTGCTGAACTACGGCGCCGCCGCCAATTGGGCGTTCGCGCGGATCGGCGCAATGACCGGCTCGAATTCGGAGAGCTCGCTGGAATCGTTCGGCGCCGCGATGCGTGATCGGCGCTGGATCGAGAACGTCGCGACCGAGGGCGAGGTCGGCGGCATCCTCGAGCGTCTCGCCAATGGATTGAACGAGGGCGGCATCGGCATCGGCATCCTCAACGCCTATGCGCCGGGCGCCGGCGTGCAGGAATTGACCGCGGTGTGCCAGCTCGCGGCCAATCATGCGGTGCCGACCTTCACCCACGTCGCCTACATGTCTCGCATCGACCCCGAGAGCGCGGCCGAGGCCTATATCCGCCTGATCGGCTATGCCGGCGCCACCGGCGCGCATATGCACATCTGCCACTTCAACTCGTCGAGCAAGACCGACATCGAGCGCTGCGTTGCGCTGATCGCGAAAGCGCAGGCGCAGGGCCTGCCGATCACGGTGGAAGCCTATCCCTATGGCACCGGCTCGACCGTGCTGGCCGCGACCTTCTTCAGCGATCCGAAATTCGAGGAGCGCAACGGTCTCGGCTACGACTCAGTGCAGCGCGTGACTGACGGTCACCGCTTCGGCAGCCGCGAGGAGTTGCTGGCGGCGCAGGCCGCAGATCCCTCGGCGCTGGTGCTGTGGCATGTGCTCGATATCGAGAACAATTCGCATCATCGCGATTTGCTCGACATGGCGGTGCTGTATCCGGGCGGCGCGATCGCCTCCGACGCGATGCCCTGGACGCTGTCGGATGGCCGTCCCTATAGCGGCGACGCCTGGCCGCTGCCGGACGATGCCACCTCGCATCCGCGCTCGGCGGGCTGCTTCACCCGCTTCATCCGCGAATGGGTGCGCGAGCGCAAGAAGCTGTCGCTGCTCGAGGGCATCCGCAAATGCGCGCTGATCCCGGCCGAGATCCTGTCGGCGAGCACGCCCGCGATGCGCGCCAAGGGCAGGCTGCAGGCCGGCGCCGACGCCGACGTCGTGGTGTTCGACTACGAGACGCTGAGCGACCGCGCGACCTTCTCTGCGATGAATCGCCCGGCGGAAGGCGTGCGCCATCTCGTGGTCAGCGGCCAGCCGCTGATCAATGATGGCGTGCTCGACGTCGCGGCGCGTCCCGGCCGGCCGGTGCGCCGGCCCGTCACCGGAGGCTGAGGTGGCGGTCCCGATCCTGCTGGTCGCGGGTTTTCTCGGGGCGGGCAAGACCACGGTCGTCAACCATCTGCTGGCGCATGCGCAAGGACGGCGCATCGCCGCCGTGGTGAATGATTTCGGCGCGATCAATATCGATGCCGAGCTGATCGCGGGCGCCAGCGACGGCGTGGTCAGCCTGAGCAATGGCTGCATCTGCTGCACGCTGGAGGGCGACCTGCTGCGCACGCTCGCCAGTTTGCTGCGGCGTGATCCGCGTCCCGAGTTCATCGTGATCGAGACCAGCGGCATCGCCGATCCCGCGGACATCGTCCGCAATCTGATGGATCCCGTGATCTGGAAGGAGGCGCCGCTGGAGACCGTGCTGTGCGTGGTCGACGCCACGCAGCCGGTCGCCGCGCTGGACGATGCGCTGCTGCGCGCGCAGCTGCGGGCGGCCGATGTGGTGGCGCTGAGCAAGGTCGATCTCGCCGATGCAGCCGCGTGCGCCGCGATTCGCGATGCCGTGCGCGTGGTGCGTCCGGCGGCTGTGATCGTCGATGCCGTGCATGGCGAGGTGCCGGCGGAGCTGCTGTTTCCGGCGGATCTCGATCATCTGCCCGCGCCGCGCGAGACCGCGCCGCGACGGCCGGTGTCCGACCGGTTCGAGACGCTGAGCTGGACGTCGGAGCGGCAGGTATCGCTGCCGCGCCTGCAGCAGGCGATCGGCAAACTGGCGCCGAAGCTGGCGCGCGCGAAGGGCTTGTTCGAGACGGTCGAGCAGCCCGGACGGCTGACGGTGTTTCAGCTCGCCGGCGGCCGCGCGACCTTGGCTGCCGGCGGCGTGCCGGCGCCCGGCGTGCCACGCACGCGGATCGTGTTCATCGCCGAGATGGGCGCGCTCTCGCGTGCGGAGATCGATGAGGTGATGCAGGGATGCGTCGCGTGACATGAAAGCATGCGTGCGACAATCGCATCGAATTGACAGCCATGCCGACTGCACCTATCGTTTTCACCGACGGTTCCCTTCGGGGATCAAAAGGGAATGCGGTGCGAGGGTAACCCCAATGCCGCAGCTGTCCCCGCAACTGTAAACGGCGAGCCTTTCGTCAAATTTGCCACTGGGCTATCCGCCCGGGAAGGCGTCGACAGGCGATGACCCGTGAGCCAGGAGACCTGCCGTCAGTCGTGGTCACACGCGAGCACATCGGGCGGGGGCGTCCTGGTGGGATCGGAGCACTGCCCTTTCGGCGATGCGCCAGTCCGCGTTCGCGGTGACGTGCCACGTTACCGCGAGTCGTTTTCATGTCTCCGTCCTCTCCCGTTGCGCGCAAATGGCGCCTCGGTCTCGTCTGCTCCCTGTCATCGTTGCTGCTGCCGGCTGAAGGCTCGGCACAAACAGCTCCAACCACAAGCCTCGATCCGATCGAGGTGTCGCCCTCGGCGTCCGCAAAGCCCAGGCCCGCGGCGCGCAGCAGCAATACCGCCGCGTCGTCGCGGCCGCGCGCGAGACCCGCAGCGTCAGCGGCAGCGGGCGGCACGCCGCACGCCGCGGCGTCGGGCACATCGGGGACGGCATCGCCGACGCTCAACGCCAACACGCCGGGCGGCACCGGCAGCCGTCTCAACCTCACGCCATTACAGACGCCGGCCAGCGTCGAGATCGTCACGGCGCAGACCATTGCCGAACGCGGCCAGCACAATGTGCTCGATGCCGTCACCCAGGACGCGGCCGGGTTCATCGCAACGCCGGCGCCCGGCAATGGCGGCCTGTCGTTCAGCACCCGCGGCTTTGCCGGCAGCAACTCGGTGATGACCTTGTATGACGGCACGCGCTTCTATGTCGGCTCCGGCACCTTGACGTTCCCCTACGATACCTGGTCGACGCAGCGCATCGAGGTGCTGCGCGGTCCGGCATCGGTGCTGTACGGCGAAGGCGCGATCGGCGGCGTCATCAACGTGATCCCGAAGAAGCCGCTCAACACATCGTATAACGAGGCCGAGGTCTCGCTCGACAGCAACATGACGCGGCGGCTTTCGGTCGACAGCACCGGTCCGATCAATCCCAATGTGTCATACCGGATCAACGCCACCGGCAACATGTCGGACGGCTGGGTCGATCGCGACAAGACCTCGAATGCGGTGGTCTCCGCAGCCGTCCGAGTGCAGGCGTCGGACAATCTCGCCTTCACGCTGTCCGAGGATTATGGCGACCGCAGCCCGTCGCGCTATTTCGGCACGCCGCTGATCAACGGTTCGATCCAGGACGCGCTGCGCTTCAAGAATTACAACGCATCAGACAGCGCGATCCGCTACCAGGACAGCTGGACCCAGTTCAGGACCGAATGGGATGTCGCCGACGGCATCAAGCTCAACAACACGCTGTATTATCTGACCAGCGAGCGGCACTGGCGCGACATCGAGAACTACAGCTGGAATCCGAACACCCGGCTGATCGATCGTTCGAGCTATATCGAGATATTCCATGACCAGAAGCAGCTCGGCAACCGGATGGATGCGACCTTCAGCGGTCACATGTTCGGGCTCGCGAACCAGGTCGTTGCCGGGTTCGATGTCAACCGGATCGACTTCACCCACATCAACAACTCGCCCTATGGCGGCGCGTCATCGGTCAATCCCTACGTGTTCGATCCCGGTTCGTTCTTCGCGACCACGACGGCGACGACGCCGGGCTTCAACGCGGTCGTCAATCAATATGCGCTGTTCGCCGAGGATCGCCTGTCGCTGACCGACCAATTGTCGCTCGTGACAGGCGTCCGGTACGACCGGCCCGAGGTCGATCGCACCGACTACAAGACGCCGGCGAACAGTTTTGAAACCACGCTGTCGGGAACCAGCTGGCGCACCGGGCTGGTGTACGAGCCGATCAAGAACCTCGCATTCTATGGCCAGTATGCGGTCGGCGTCGATCCGGTCAGCAACCTGATCTCGCTGCCCGTCTCGCAGAAGACCTTCCAGCTCGCGATCGGCAAGCAGACCGAGATCGGGGTCAAGCAGTCGTTCTGGGGCGGCCGCGGCGAGTGGACGCTGGCTGCTTACGAGATCGTCAAGACTGGCTTGACGGTTCCTGATCCCAGCAATCCGACCGCCGGCCTGGCATTGCAGATCGGCCAGCAATCATCCCGCGGCGTCGAAGGATCGATCGGACTCGCGCTGAACGACGGCTGGCGTGTCGACGCCAACCTGGCGCTGCTGCGCGCCCGGTACGACAACAACAGCCAGGTGGTCGGCGGCAAGATCGTCAGCTACAACGGCAATGTCCCGGTCAATGTGCCGCAGCAGGTGTCGAACGTCTGGCTGACCTGGGATTTTGCGCCCAACTGGTCGGTCTATGGCGGCGTGCAGCTCGTAGGCGCGATGTACTCCGATCTCGCCAACAGCCAATTGCGGCCGGGCTACAACGTGGTCAATGGCGGCATCAGATGGAGGCCGGATGACCGCAACACAGTGGCGTTCCGCGTCTACAATCTGTTCGACAAGGTTTACGCGGCGACCTCGAACGGCACCGGACAGTGGCTGCTCGGCATGCCGCGCACCGCCGAACTGTCCGTCAACGTGAAGTTCTGATCATGCGCAACGCTCTGATCCGGCGAGCGCGGCGATGGCTCTATGTCGTCCATCGCTGGATCGGCATTGCGACGTGTCTGCTGTTCGCGATGTGGTTCATCTCCGGCCTCGTCATGATGTATGTGGCGTTTCCGCGCCTCACCGACAGCGAGCGCCTGTCTGCGCTCCCGGTCATTTCGTGGGGCAAGGTGCAGGTCGCACCCGATCGCGCGATGGCGATCGCGGGGATGGAGCACTATCCCCGCGATCTCCGCCTCTCGATGATGGACGATGTTCCGGTCTATCGCGTGACCGGCTGGAAGGGAGGCTCCGTTACGATCTCGGCGATCGACGGTGCTGTCATCGACCATGTCTCGCCGGATCAGGCACTCGCGGTCGCTCGCCATCATCCGCATGCGGTGCGGCCGCAATTGCTCGATACGGTGACACGCGACCAATGGTCGGTCACCGCACGCTTCGATCCGCTGCGGCCGCTCTATCTGATCGGCCTTGGTGATCCCGATGGCACCGAGCTCTACGTCTCCTCACGTAGCGGCGAGATCGCGCTCGACACCACGCGGCGCGAGCGGATCTGGAACTGGATCGGCTCGATCCCGCATTGGATCTATCCGACCGTGCTGCGCAAGGACGGGGCGCTGTGGCGGGATGTCGTGCTGTGGATCTCGGGCGTCTGCCTTGTGGTCGCGGTCACCGGCTTCTGGATCGGCATCCTCCGCCTGCGGCTGACGCGCCGCTACGCCGACGACGCCGTCTCGCCCTATCGCGGCTGGATGACCTGGCATCACGTCGCCGGCCTGATCGGGGGCATCTTCGTCCTGACCTGGATGTTCAGCGGCTGGCTGTCGCTCAATCCCGGCGGCGCGTTCTCCGCTCGCGGCATCACCCGCGAGATCGCGAGGAACTATAGCGGCCACGACGCGCCGGACATCGTGGCCGACTTTCAGTCGACGCCGTCAATACCGGCGGTGGAGGCGCGCTTCGTCTGGATCGGCGGACGCCGGCTGATGCTGCTCAGTGACGGCAACGGCGGCCGGAGCCTCGCCGATCCCGTGACCGGTGCGCCCGCGACGCTCGCGCAGGACGAGATCATCGCCGCAGCGCGCCACGCCATGCCGGGCGCTGTGATGATATCGGCGCGACGGCTCGATGAGCCGGATGCCTATTGGTACACGCTGCACCAGGCGCGCGAGCTTCCCGTGCTGCGCATCGTCTTCGACGATCCCGCCCGCACCTGGCTGCACGTTTCCCCCATCACCGCCGAAATCCTCGATCGCAGCGACGACAGCCGCCGTTCCTATCGCTGGCTGTTCAATGCGCTGCACAGCCTGGATTTTCCGTTGCTGCTGCGCATCTCGCCGGCGCGCGATGTCGTGGTGTGGCTGTTGTCGGCGGTCGGCATGATCATCTCGATCAGCGGCATCGTGATCGGCTGGCGCCGGTTGCGGCGGCCGAAGCTGCAAAGCAGGCGCGTGTCTGCGAGCCCCGCGCGGTCGAGTTCATAGCCGCAGCTACTTGACCGTCAGGTGCACGTCCCGACCGGGCAGTTCGGGGGTCCATTCCAGTGCAAATCGCTGGGCGGCAATGATCTCATAGGTCGAAAGCTTGCCTGCGACCGCATCGCGGAACCGAACATAGGCCTCGCGTTGCCGCCCGCCAGTGCGGGCCGCCGCCAGATTGAGCCATTTGTAGGCCAGCACGTAGTCGTTCGGGACGCCGTGGCCCTTGTCGTACAGCAGGCCGAGCATCGCTTGCGCGAACGGGTCTCCCAGCATCGCGCCGCGATAGTAGCAATCGGCGGCGGCGGCGTAGGCCTGCGGCACGCCGAAGCCATGCTCGTACATAAAGCCGAGCAGGCCGAGGGCTCTTGCATTGCCGCGTTCGGCGGCCGGCGAGAGCTCGCGAAACGCCTGGGCATAATCGCCGCGATGGAAGGCGGCCGTCCCGCGCGCCGCGATGTCGGCGCTCGCGGCTGAAGCGGTCAAGGCCCAAAGCGCGATCGCGGCAGAGGCGCAGTAGCTGGTCCGTTGCGCACACATGCGGAGCATCCTGTCGTCCGGCTCAGTGATAGCTGGTGGTGATCGGTGCATTGGTCGATGTCGTGGCGATGCTGCCACGCAACTTCGATCGCAGCTCCTCGGCCACGACCTGGGCGTCGGTGCCGTTGCGGATGATCTGCGGGCGGATGAAGATGATCAGCTCGGTGCGCTGGGTACCGTTGCTCTGATGTCCGAAGGCATCTCCGAGGCCGGGAATCTGGTCCAGCACCGGAAGCGCATTGCGGGCGCCGCTTTGCTGTTCGCTGATCAGGCCCGCCAGCAGCACGGTCTGGCCGTTGGCCACCGAAATCTGGCTCTTGACCCGCCGTTCCGACACCGTCGGCGTCAGGTTCACCGTGCTGCCGCTGCTCTGGGGAACGTTGCTGATCTCCTGCTCGACATCGAGCCGCACCGTGCCGTTCACGCTGACGCGGGGCGAAACCTTCAGGATGATGCCGGTGTTGCGATAGTCGATGGTGTTGACCACCGTGTTGCTGGTGGTCAGCACCGTCGCGCTACCGGTCGACACCGGGACGACGTCGCCGACCTGCAAGGTGGCGACCTGGTTGTTGATCACGACCAGCGAGGGATTGGACAGCACCTTGACGCTGGTGACGGCGTGCAGCGCGTCCAGGATCAGGCTCGGCTGCGTCGCGTTTCCGATCAGGAAATTGAAGCCGGGAAAGGCCTGGTTGATGTAGGCATTGGTGAGCGAGCCCGCGGCGCTGACCACCCCGGTGGTCGCATCCGTCGTGGTCGCGGGCGCCGCGGTCGCCTGGGTGCCGAGGATCGAGCCGGTGTTCGGCTTCAGCCCGAGGTTCTGGCTGGTGAGGTAGGTCTGCACGCCATAGGACAGGGTATTGTTGAGCGTGACCTCGGCGATCGTGGCGTCGATCGCGACCTGGAGTTGCGGCTCGTCGATTTGCAGCAGCGTCGCCTCGATGATGCGATAGTTGGCCTGGTCGGCATAAATCAGCAGATTGTTGTTCACGACGTCGGGCGTGATCCGCACGTCCTGCATGACCGGCTGACCGTTGCCGCCGCTGGCGCCACGGCCGCTATCCAGCGCGGCGTTGTTGCCCTGACCTTGATTGTTGGGATTATTCGATTGGCCGCCGGCGCCAAATCCCTGGCCGAGACCCTGGCCCGTCGAGCCGGTCCCTGACGTGCCGCGGGATGCGAAGCCGCCCATGCTCGAATTCGAGCCGTTGTTGTTGTTGAGCGACAGGCGGTCGGCGACGCTCGAGCTCGACGAGGTGCCGGAGCCGGGCGCGAGCTGGCTGTCGGCGCTGTCGAGCAGATTGCCGGACGAACCGCCGAGGAACATGTCGGTCAGGACCCGCGCGATCTGGCGCGCATCGCCGTATTTGACGCGATAGACATGGACCGTGGTGCGCGCGGTGTCGTTGCGGTCGAGCCGCTTGATCCAGGTCGCGGCCGTATGCAGCATGTCCGGCTTCTTGGTCACGACCAGGATCGCGTTGAGGCGCGCAATCGGCATGAACTTGATGACGTTCTGGCTGAGCCCGTTCTCGCCGGAATCGACGATCTTCTCCAGCTCGGCGATGACGGGCGCGGGCGAGCCGCTCGAGATCGGGAAGATGCCGACCGATTGGCCGCGCATCCAGTCGACGTCGAAGCTGAGCACGGTGTCGACCGCCGTGCGGCGCTCGGCGCCGGTGCCCTGGATCAGCAGCAGGTTGCGGGTCGTGTCGGCGCGGATCGCGCCCGCCCTGGTGGCGAAGCTGTCGGTCAGCTTCAGCAGGGTCTGGGCCGACACATATTGCAGCGGAACCACCGAGATGCCGAAGCCGGGTTCCGGATTGGCCGCCGCGGCATCGACGCGGCCGCCGCCGACGGCGTCGCCGAGCGGCGTCAGACGATAGCCTGCCGTATCCTTGAGCAACACCACGCCGCTGAGGCGGAGCGCATTCTCAAGCACGAAAACCATGTCGGATTTCGGCACCGGGCGGACCGACACCAGGCTCACCGTGCCCTGCACCCGCGGGTCGATGGTGTAGCCGACATGCAGGATGTCGCCGAGCACGACCTTGGCGACGGTCGCCACCGGCGTGCTCTCGAAATTCAGGTCGAAGCCATTGCCATTCGATGCCGGTTGCGGCCGCGCGTCGACCACCGCGGTGACTTCGCTGCCCTCATACATCGCGGCGCGGACGCTGCCGTTCTGGCTGCCCTGTGTCCCTGCCAGCGCGTTCACCTGTTGCGGCTGGCGCGGCAGCAGATCCAGCGAGCGTACCTTGTCGGTGACGTCGAGCTGGGACGCATCGACGCTTTCGCTGACCGTCGCGGAATTGCACGACGCCAACAACCCCATTGACGCCAAGGCAAAAATGGCTGCCAGGCCGCCACGGATCGTCGGGCAGCGGCCCACTGTGCCTACGCGTTGCATGAAGGCCCTTCGCTCTTACTAACTGATATTGCGATTGTCTGCGACGATCGGTCCTACCCCGCAGGGACTCTTAGCGATCGAACATGACAGAAATAAATTGGTTACATGATTGTCGTTCGCGACCCTCCCCACGCCCCGCACCAAAATCGTGCACCGTGTCCGCGATGCCACGTCAAGGTTTCTTGAGTGCGGCGAGCGATCTGACTTCGCACAGCTGTCACACTTCGGATCGATAACCGCAGAACTGCCGGGAGCCGAATGCGGCGGCACGCAGCGGCCCTTGGCACGGACTGATCCGGGATAGTGTGGCGGGATATAGGGAATGGCCAACGACCTGTCCGTTCGGTTCGTGGATTATCTGCGTCAGAACAATCACCTGGCGCCGGTCGACGGATCGGCTGAGCGGACCGGGCCGGGGGCCGACGTCAGGCAGCTGAAGCTGTGGGAGATCACCAGTCTCTCACCGACCGAATTCGCAGACGAGGCCGCGCGTTTCTTCGCGCTCGGCCGTCTGACGCTTCAGGACATGACCTCGGCCGAGCCGCTGGTCGGGTCGTTCTCGCCGCGTTTCCTGCGTGAGACCATGGTCTATCCGTGCCGGACGGCCGGCGAGGTCACCGTGCTCGCCGTCGTCGATCCGACCGACCAGGCGACCTTGCGGGCGGCACAGATCGTGCTTGGCGCCGGCATCGAGGTGAAGGTGGCGTCGTCGGAAGACGTCGCCATCGCGCTGAACAACTCCTCCAGCGCCGAGGAGGCGGAAGGCGCCGATCCGGCGGCGGCGCTGCCCCGCGAAGACGACATCGAGAGCCTGCGCGATCTCGCCAGCGGCGCACCGGTGGTGCGCGCGGTCAACGATCTGATCGAGAAGGCCGTCGAGCTCCGCGCCAGCGACATCCATATCGAGCCGTTTTCCGCGGGCCTCATGGTGCGGTTGCGGATCGACGGCCTGCTGCGGCCGGTCGCGGCGCTGTCGGGCGTGCTGCCGCAGGCGGTGATCTCCCGCATCAAGATCATCGCCAACCTCAATATCGCCGAGCGTCGTCTGCCGCAGGACGGCGCAGCGCGGCTGCGGGCAGGTCGTACCGACATCGATATCCGTGTCGCGATCATGCCGACGCAGCATGGCGAGTCCTGTGTCATCCGCATCCTGCCCAAGGATCGCGGCCTGCTGGTCGTCGAGAAGCTCGGATTCTCGGAGTCCGACGAAGCCAAGCTGCGTCGGCTGTTGAAGCTGCCGCACGGCATGGTCGTGATCACCGGGCCGACCGGCAGCGGCAAGACCACGACCTTGGCGACGATCCTGTCGATCCTCAACGAGCCGAGCCGCAAGATCCTGACGATCGAGGATCCGGTGGAATACGAGCTCCCCGGCGTCAACCAGTCCCAGATCAAGCCGGCGATCGGCCTGACCTTCGCCACCGCACTGCGTTCCTTCGTCCGCCAGGACCCTGACGTGATCATGGTCGGTGAAATCCGCGATTCCGAGACGGCGCATGTCGCGGTGCATGCGGCGCTGACCGGGCATCTGGTGCTGACGACGCTGCACACCGAGACCGCGGCTGCCGCGGTGCCGCGGCTGCTCGACCTCGGGGTCGAAGGCTATCTGCTGCGTTCGGTGCTGCGCGGCGTCATCGCGCAGCGCCTGGTCCGGCAATTGTGCGAGCGCTGCAAGACGGCGCGGCCGCTGGCCCCCGCCGATTTCACCGAGGATCCCCGGCTCGCGGCGATCGGCTTCAAGGCCGGCGAGATCATTCACGAGCCTTGCGGCTGCGAACGGTGCGGTGGAACCGGTTATCGCGGCCGCCTCGGCGCATTCGAATTGCTCGAGCTGTCCAATGAATTGCGCGAACTGATCGGGGAGCGGACTGACGGGCTGAAGATCGACACCATGGCGATCCGCTCGGGCATGACCACGATGCTCGATGATGGGGTCGCCAAATGCCGCGCCGGATTGACCTCGCCCGCCGAGATCCTCCGCGTCGCGACGGTGCGGTGACGCCGTGCCGAATTATCGCTATCGCGCGTTGACCCAGGCCGGCGAGATCGTGAACGGCACGATCTCCGCCCCGACCGCGGCCGAAGTGGCGCGGCGGATCGAATATCTCAAGCTGCTGCCGATCGAAACCACCGAGGACAGGCGCGCGTCCGGCGCCGCCGGCGGCCGCAGCCTGTTCGGCGGCCCGAGCGCCGCCGAGGTCACCACGTTCACGCGCGATCTCGCGCTGTTGCTGAAAGCCGGCGCGCGTCTCGACGATGCGCTGGAGCTGTTGTCCGGCGATGCCGACGTCGGACGGATGCGTCCGGTGGTGGCGAAAATCCGCGCCGCCCTGCTCACCGGCGAGAGCTTTGCCGACGCGGTGGCGGATCATCCGACCCTGTTCCAGCCGATGTACATCGCTCTCGTTCGGGTCGGCGAAATCTCGGGCACGCTGGATTCCGTGCTGGAGATGCTGGGCACCGAACGCGCGCGCTCCGAGCAGATGCGGCGCAAGCTGACCGACGCGATGCAGTACCCGGCCTTCGTGCTGGTCGCGGCGTCAGGCGTGATGCTGTTCTTCCTGCTGTTCGTGCTGCCGCAATTCTCGACCGTGCTGGGCGACTTCGGCGGCAAATCGGATACCGCGCTCGCGAGCTTCATCGCGGTGTCGGACTTCCTGCGCGCCAATGCCACGGCGGCAAGCTTGATCAGTGCGGCGACGATCGCACTTGCGTGGTGGCTGCTGCGGCAGGCCCGGGTGCGCGCCGCGCTGGTCAACGGCATTTCGCGGGTGCCGGGCATCAGCAGTGCCTTCCAGTTCTACCGTGCCAGCCTGTTCTGCCGCAATCTCGGCGTCCTGCTCGGCAGCGGCGTCAATCTCACGGCCGCATTGCGCATCCTGGTCGACATCATGGCGGTGACCGGGAGCGAGGCGAACTGGACGGCCGCCGCCGACCGCGTCCGCCATGGCGGAAAATTATCGGAAGCGCTCGCGGTGGCGGACAGCCTGCCGCCGATGGCGGTCCGCATGCTGCGGCTCGGCGAAGAGACCGGCCAGCTGCCGGTGCTGGCCGGGCGGGTCGCGGAATTCTACGAAGCAAAATTGCAGCGCAGCCTGGACCGGGTCGTCGGCATCGTCGGTCCGCTGGCGATCATCACGATCAGCACCGTGGTCGGCGGCTTGATCGTGTCGGTCATGACGGCGCTGCTCTCGGTCACGCAGCTAGTCGGTTAGAGCAGAGGTCATCGGACATGATATCGCGGAACAGCACCATCGAGGCATATTCCACGCGGGCGGCACGCAATCGCGCCCGATCGCAAGCGGCAAGTCGTTCGGGCGAGGCGGGCTTCACCCTGGTCGAGATGCTGGTCGTGATCGCGATCATCGGCCTCATCATGGGGCTGATCGGGCCGCGCGTGCTCAACTATCTCAGCGAGTCCAAGGTCAAGACCGCGCGCATCCAGTTGCAGAGCTTCTCCAGCGCGCTCGACCTGTTCTATCTCGACGCCGGACGCTTCCCGTCGACGGCCGAGGGACTTGCCGCGCTGGTCCGGCGCACGCCCGGTGTCGCGGCCTGGAACGGCCCGTATCTGAAGGGCGGCAACGTCCCGAACGATCCATGGAATCACCCTTATCTCTATCGCTCGCCCGGCGAGCACGGGCCCTATGACATCGTCTCCTATGGCTCCGACGGTCAGGAGGGTGGCAGCGGCACCTCGGCCGACATCTCGCTCGAGAAGACCACGGCCTCCAACAACGACCAGCAGTGACGGATAAGGATGCACGCCAAGCATGAATGACGCGACGCAGCGCGGATTCACCCTGCTCGAGATGGTGTGCGTGCTCGCCATCATCGCGCTGCTTTCGGCCGTGCTGCTTCCGTTCATTCCGCACCAGACCTCGCGGTCGCGGTTGCAGGCCTACGCGCTGCAGGCCGCGACGCTGCTGAAGGCCGACCGCAATGCCGCGATCGAGCGCAGCATCAGCGTCGCGACGCTGGTCGATGCGCCGAGCCGGGTGATCCACTCCGGCGCGTCGCGCATGACGGTGCGGATCCCCGATGACGTGCGGTTCGACGCCGTGCTGCCGCAGAGCTGTCAGCGCCGCGCGGCACTGTCGACCATCCGCTTCTTCGCCAATGGCGGTTCCTGCGGCGGCTCCATCGCGCTGACGCGGCTCGATGCAGGATATGAGGTCCGCGTCAACTGGCTCACCGGAAGGGTTGAAATCGTTGCTCGCGACGTCGCCGTCAACTAACCGCAGGGATGCGGGATTCACCATCATCGAAGTGCTGGTGGCACTGGCGCTGGTGGCTGTCTCGATCGTTGCGATCGGCGCCGTGATGGGGGTCAAGACGCGCGGCGTAAAGGCCATGGAGCAGCACGTCGCGCTGATGCAGGCGGTGCGCACCTTGATGACAATCGGCATTCCGCCGCGCGCCGAATTGCAATCGGGCAGCTCGACCGGGCAGGCGGAGGGCTATCGCTGGACGATCGACGTCAGTCCGCTCGGCGGCGAGTGGACGGTGCCCGAGGGCAACGTGCCCTGGGCCCCGGAGCTGGTGCGGATTCGCGTCAAATCGCCGGGCGGTGCGTTGTCCGACATCCGCACCGTACGCCTGATGCCGAGGTCCACGGAATGACCCGCGCCGGCACAGCACAGCGCACGGGTGAGCGCGGCTTCACGCTGATCGAGGCCATCGTCGCGTTGGCGCTGATGGGGCTGCTGTTGTCGGCGCTCGCCAGCATCACGGCGCAATGGCTGCCGAGCTGGAACAAGGGGCTCGACCGGATCCAGCGCAGCGAGTTGATCGGGATCGCGCTGGAGCGGATCGGCGCCGACCTCGCCGCGGCAGAATTCGTCGCTGCCAATCGCGATACCCACAAGCCGCTGTTCGACGGATCGGAATTGTCGGTCACCTTCGTGCGGACGTCGGTGGGGCCGAACGCCGGGCCGGGCCTCGACGTGGTGCGTCTCGGCGAGGTCAGGGATCGCGGCGAGTTCGTCACGGTTCGCACGCAGACGCGCTTCACGCCGCTTGCTGACGGCGTGTCGCTGTCGGAGCAGGTGCATCTCGGCAGCCCGGTCGTGCTGCTGCGCGCGCCGTATCGGCTGTCCTTTGCCTATGCCGGGCCTGACCGGGCCTGGAAGGGCGCGTGGAAGGATGCCGAGAAGCTGCCGGCGATGATCCGACTGACCGTGCGTGACGCGGCGAGCCAGCGCGTGCTGTCGGTGTCGACCATCGCGCCGCTCCACGTCCAGATTCCGAGCGACTGCACCAAGCCCGACGGCAATTGCGGCGACAAGCCAAATTCCGATGCTGCTGCCACCGACCAGGGGAAGACGTGATGCGCACGTGCGGCAATCGCGGCCGATCACCGGCCGATCGTGGCTTCGTCATCGTCGCGGTGCTGTGGATCCTGCTGGCGCTGTCGTCGCTGGCGATCATCTTCTCGGCCTATCTGGCCGCCTCGGCGCGCGCGCTGGCGGCCAGCGACATCTCGTTGCAGACCGAGGCGCTGGTGTCGGCCGGGCTCGAGCTCACCGCCTACCAGCTGACGCTGACCGACGACAAGACGCGGCCGCAATACGGCGCGTTTCATTTCGGGCTCGACGACGCCAGCGTCACTGTCAGCTTCACGTCGGAGGCCGGCCGGCTCGATCTGAACTACGCGTCGAAGGAGATGCTGAGCGGGCTGTTCGTCGTGCTCGGGGCCCGGAAGGACGCGGCCAGCGAATATGCCGACCGGATCGTCGGCTGGCGGACCCGGCCCACGCCGGGCAGCGAGAATGTCGAGGCCGCGCGCTACAATGCGCTGGGCTATGCGCCGCGGCAGGGCCTGTTCACCCATGTCAATGAGCTGGCGCTGGTCGCCGGCATCCCCGAAGCCTTTGTCGATCGGGTGCTGCCGTTCGTGACGGTGTTCAACGGCAGCCCGGATGTCGATCCGACCATCGCCGCGCCGGAACTCGCGCTCGCCGTGGACAAGGCATCGGGCAAGCAACCAGACGGCTTCGGCTCGGCTGCTCTTGGGGCGAGCGCTCCTTCGCCGAACGGCGGCCTCCAGGCCGGATCGCAGGCGCCGAACCCTCAGACTGCGGCCTCGACGGCGCAGAGCCCGTGCTACCGGATCGCCGTGTCGATCCGATTCCGCAACGGTCATCGCACCGATTCCGAGGCGGTGATTGCACTCGGCGACAAGGCCGAGCCCTATCGTGTGTTGTCCTGGCAGAACGATGTCGAACCGCGCGTGACGGTTCTGCAGCGGGGGAGAGGTTGATGGCGATACTTGCCGAGACACGGCATTGGTTCGAGCAATGGATTGGCGCGGTTGCGACGGCCGTCGACGGCGTCGCGGGCCGGTTCATGCGCCGGCGCAGCGTCGAGCTCGACGAGAATGGCGACGGCAGCTTCACCGCGCGCCTTGCGGCGGCGAAGGACGGCGCGCCGTCGACGCCGGTTTCGTTCCGCCTCGACCATGATGTGCCGCAGCCACCGCTGCCGGCGGAGTGGAAGACCGCGTTCGACGGCAGTCGCATCGAGGTGCGCTTGCGCTCCGATCACATCGTCGGCCGCGTGCTCGATTTCCCGAGCCAGGCCGGCGACTTCCTCGATGGCATGATCCGCGCCCAGGTCGACCGGCTGACGCCATGGACTGCCGCCGATGCGGTGTTCGGCTGGGGCGAGCCGCAGCCGATCGCCAATGACCGCATCGAAGTTGCGTTCGGTGCGACCGCGGCGGCCAAGGTCGATCCGCTGGTTCGGATGGCGCGGCAGCTCGGCGCCGCTTCCGTTGCGGTCTCGGCGCCGGCGGCCGGCAGCGACGGCGCGCCGCAGCAGGTGATGCTGCTCGACAAATCGCTGCGCGGCCTGGCTGGACCTCAGGTTCCCCGCCTGTTGCGCATCGGGCTGATCTCGACGGCGGCGGCCGCGGCGGTCTCGCTGCTGCTCAACATCTATTTCGGCGGCTGGCTCCAATCCGAGCAGGAGGACCTGCAGCACCGGATCTCGCAGCGCCGCGCCGCGTTGCGTCTCGATACCAACGGCGATTCGTCCGGGCTCGGGCTGCTCGCCAAGCGCAAGCAGACCACGCCGTCGAGCGTCATGGTTCTGGAGGCGATCTCGCGCGTGCTGCCCGATACGACCTATGTGACGGAGCTCCGCATCGAGAACAACAAGGTGCAGGTGGTCGGACTGACCCAGGATGCGCCATCGCTGATCCGCTTGCTGGAGCAGTCGCCGCAATTCACCCGCGCGACGTTTTTCGCGCCGACGACGCGCGCGGCCAATGAGACGGCGGAGCGGTTCCACGTCGAGGCCAACATCTCAGCCTATTTTGGGTCCGGCTCATGAGCGCAGCATCCCGATCGCTGACCGCCGTCAGCACCGCGCCGCTGGTCGCGAGCGCGAGCTATCTCGGCCTGTTCGTGCTGCTGCTGTTCGTCGTCATCTCGTCGCTCTCTGACATCATCGGCCTGCGCAGCGATGTTGCGGCATCGGCCGGACTGCTGGAACAGCTGGAGGGGCGGTCCAAGGCGAACACGGCGCCCGGCCAGCCCGCGATGCCGACCGGATCGGCCTATCTCGAGGGCGCGACCGTCACGGTTGCGGGCGCCACCTTGCTGCAACGCGTGTCGGGCGCGGTGATCAAGGCCGGCGGGAACGTGCTGTCGACGCAGCTCGACGTTCCGAGCGCGCCGGCCAAGGCCGGCTTCATCAGCATGGTCGCGAGCTCCGAGATCGAGCAGGCGCAGTTGCAGCAGGTGCTCTACGATCTCGAGGCCGGCATGCCGTTCCTGTTCATCGACCAATTGGTCGTGCAACCCGTCGCCGACGAGGCCGCCAAGGGCGCCGATCCCGGCAAGCTGCGCGTGCTGCTCGGCGTATCCGGACAATGGCGAGGAGCCAAATGATGCGACGCTTTGCAGCGACCATCCTGCTGTTGGCCGTGTCGGCCTCTTCTGCGCCGGCGGCCGTGCCTGACCGGGCCGGCGACGCCCTGGACGCCGGCATGCTCGACGACACCCGTCTGGGTGGACCGGTGCTGAGTTCGCCGCCGCCTTCCGAACCGGTGACGTCGGTCCGGGTGGCGCCCGTGCCGGCCCCGACGCCGCGGCCGCTCAGCGCAAATCCGCTGTGGGGGATTCCGCTCAAGATGCTGTCCAACACGCGCGACCGTCCGGTGTTCTCGCCGTCGCGGCGGCCGCCGCCGGCCGTGGTCGCGGAACCGGAAGTCAGCAAGCCACCGCCGCCGCCGCCGCGCAAGGTGGCGGCCGAGCCGCCGCCGCTGTCGCTGGTCGGCACCATCGCCGGCGACGACGAGAGCTTCGGGATATTCCTCGACCAATCGAACAAGACCGCCTTGCGGCTGAAGCTCGGCGACGAGTTCCAGGGATGGAAGCTGCGCACCATCAAGGGGCGCGAAGTCACGATGCAGAAAGACGAGCAGGGGGCGGTGCTCACACTGCCCGAGCCCGGCGGTGACGAGAACGGCGATGCCCGCATCGTTCCGGTCAGCACCGAGAGGATGCCGCTTGCCGCGCGGCGCCAGAAGTGATGGCGCGCTAGGTCGCCAACCCGAGCCAGTTCTGAAGGGCTGGCGTCAGAAGAAGCCCGAGCGCAAGGAACGGACCGAACGGAATCGAGGTCTGGCGCTTCATTTCACGTCCCGCAAGTTGCAAGCCGCCGGCAACGCCAAGGGCCGCGAGCGCCGCGATCAGCAGCAGCGTCGGAATGCCTAAGGCACCGACCCAGATCGTCGCGGCGGCGAGAAACTTGACGTCGCCCAGTCCCAAGCCGTCCACGTGCCGTAGGACGAAGTAAAGCCGCTGCAATAGAAAGAACAGGACGCCGACGAGGACGGCGATCCCAAGCGCGCTGAAGGCGGCTGTCGTGCTGTCCGTGATGACGACGTTCGCCAGCCCGAGCGCCGCGATCGCAAGGTTCAGCCAATTGGGAATGATGCCGTGGCGCAGATCGATCAGCGCCACGGCACAGCAGAGCAGGCAAAGCGCGCCGTAAGATCCGATGAAATAAAGAGCTTCGCGATCGATCTGCATGGTGGGGGACAAGTGTGACGCGTGCCGGCCCTGTGTTGCAACAATGCGCGCGCGTTGAACAGCATTTTCAATCGACCAATCATCCCGCGATGTTTTTTGCGCGATTGTGATCGTCAACAACGATCGCAAAGCAGAAAAGGTGCGACAAAAAGTCTGCGCTGTCACAAATCCGCAGTGGATACCGACAATAGTTCGCTCCGCTACGTGCCGCGAGCCCTTCGCGGCCGATGAGTGGGTTGGCTATGTACATGATGCGAGTGGCGGCGTGCCTGGCTTTGCTGGCAGCGTCGGCAGGCGTGCGCGCCGCGAAAGCGGGCGCTCTCGAGGACGGCGCCGAGCGCTATCGGCCGTATCTGATCGAGGGCGTCGCCAGCGCGCTGGCGGGCGCGCGTGCGTTGCGCGAGCGCGCCGCTGCGGCGGATCTGCCCGGTGCGAAGAAGGCCTGGCTGTCGGCGCGCGCCGGCTGGGAGCGCTCGGAAGTATTCACCGCGGGCTTCGTGCCCGAGCTCGATGCGCAGATCGACGCCTGGCCGAACGCAGACACTGGGTTCCACGCCATCGAGGCGAAGCTGTTCGGCGCCGGCAGCACCGAGGTAGCCACCGATGCGGCCGGCCTCGTCGAGCACCTCAACGATTTGCACGGCAAGCTCAGGGATATCAAGCTGACGCCGCAAGGGCTGCTGGATGGCACGGTGCGGCTCGCCTATGAGGTCGGCGAGAGCAAGGCGGATGGCGGCGAGTCGCGCATCAGCGGCACCTCGCTGGACGACATGCGCAACAACATCGCCGGCATCGACTTCGCGTACCACACGATCTTCTCCGCCGCGCTCAACACCGTCGACGGCAAGCTCGACGAGATGGTGACCAACCGGATCGAGCAGCTCGAGGCGATCGTCGCGACGCCCGATCTGCCGCATGTCAACATCGCCGATCTGCGCCAGACCAGCGAGGAGCTGGTCGTCGCATTGCAGAGCGCGTCCGCAAAACTCGGGCTGCAGCGCCCGACCCTGGAGGCGCAGGCGCGATGAGATCGCTTCACCTGCGTCTGGCTGCGCTGCTCTCCGGTGCCTTCGCCCTTGCGCTGCTCGGGCGTGCGGCGGCGTTTCCGGTCGACGGTGACAAGACCGTGCTGCCGGTGGCGACCGAGCTGAACGAGGATGCGCTCGACAAGCCGCGCGAGGTGTTCCAGTCCGAGCGGACCGGCGCCAAGTCGTATCTGGTCAATCTCGGCGATCTCGCGTTCAATTCGCCCGGGCTGCTCGGCGAGGTGGCGCGACAGGCGGGCGTGAGCTGTGGCACCTGCCACGTCAATGGCGCGAACAACGCCAAGTTCTTCATGCCGAAGATGTCGAGCCGGCCCGGCACGTTCGACACCACGGGTCCCCTGTTCAATCCGAAGGCCAACAACCTGGCGTTCGATCCGGTGCGGATCCCGAGCCTGCGCGGCGCCCGCTATCTGGCGCCCTACGGCGCCGATGGCCGCTTCGCCTCGCTGCGCGAATTCGTCCACAACGTCATCACCAATGAGTTCGCGGGTCCCGAGCCGTCGCCGGCAACGCTCGATGCCATCGTGGCCTATCTCCACGACATCGACTTCCTGCCCAATCCGAGCCTCGGTCCGGCCGGGCGGCTGGCCGGCAAGATCACCGACGCCGAGCGTCGCGGCGAAGCGTTGTTCGCAAAGCCGTTCCCGCACGATGCGGCGCTGAGCTGCGCGGGGTGCCATGTTCCATCGTCCGGCTTCGTCGATCACCAGCAGCATGACGTCGGGTCGGGCGGCCTGTTCAAGACGCCGACGCTGCGCAACGCCGACTTCAACGCGCCGTATTTCCACGACGGCCGGTTCGATAATTACAATCAGGTCGTCGATTATTTCGACCGGACCTTTCAGCTCGAGCTCTCGGCGCAGGACAAGGGCGACCTCGTCGCCTACCTCACGGCGGTCGGCGATGGCGTGCAGCCCTACGAGCGCGACGGAGCCGGTGCGACGCTGAAGGAGATCAACGATTTCTCGTCGGTGCTCGCGACCGCGATTCCTGCCGGCGACAAGGACGTCGTCGCGCTTGCGGTCGACACGATCGGGCGCGAACTGCGCGAGTTGACCGAGCAATATCCCGACCGCAAGAATACCAGCGTATCCGGCGGCGAGCAGCAGCGCGTGCTCGCGCGCAACGGTCTCAAGGAGCTCGTGCTGACGCTGCGGCGCATCGAGATGGCGGTTGCTGCGGGACGCAACGCCGATGCTGCGAACGAGTTCAGGAACTATCGCAACCTGATGGCCGCTGCGGTGCCGGCGCTCCTGGCGAGCGCCGAGCCGTGGTCGCTGTTCAATCAGGATGTGCATGACCAGCATTATGCTGCGCTTCGCCAGGTGATGCGCTCCAAGCATGTTGCGCACTGATCGTTTTGAGCTTCGGTTGAAGTGTAGAATCGTGCAGAAGCTGCGCGCGTTGCAGATGTCTCCACAGAAAATCTTTGAATGTTTCGAAATTTCTCGTGCGCTTTCACGTAAGCGAAAATCATGCGTCATACTGCCGCACTAAGCAGGGTGCGTTGCTAACCGCAAAACACCCTGAGGTCGACAATGAGTTTGAATTACAAAAAGCACTGGCGAACCAGCACCGCGCTCTGCATCGCGTCAACGGTACTCGTCGCAACGGCCGCATATGCCGCGCACTATCCGGGCGGTCGCAGTGATTGGGACAAGCGTTCGCATCACACCAATCAGGCGCACGAAGAGGGCAATCGTGCGAAGCATGAGGACCATGGCCATCATGGCGACGGCGATCACGGCGTGAAGACCGCGTCGCCGATCAAGCACGTCATCATTCTGATCGGTGAGAACCGCGGCCTCGATCACACCTTCGGTGTGTACAAGCCGAAGGGCAAGGGGCAGACCATCTCCAACCTGTTGTCGAAGAGCATCGTCAACGAGGATGGAACGCCGGGACCGAACTTCGCGCAGGCGCAGCAGTATTCGGTCGCGGGCCAGACCGCCTACTATATCGGCGCGCCTGTGATCTCGAAGTCGCCCTACAACGCGACCAATTTGATGCCGCAGCCGAACACCAACGGCACGCCGACCGCGCAGAGCGACACGTCGCCTCCGTTCAAGACGATCGCCGAGGCCAGCGTCGAGAAGGACATGGACCCGGCCGATCTCGATATCCTCACCACCGGCTTCAGCGGCCTGCCGACCGGTGTGCTCGATACCCGCGTTCCCGGCGCCGGCGGCCTGAACGGACCGTTCCCGCTGCAGGGCGAGCAGATCAGCGACGACGACTACACCGGCGACTCGACGCATCGCTTCTACCAGGACTGGCAGCAGGAAGATTGCAGCGCCGCCAACGCCACCAAGAAGAACAATTCGGGCTGCTTGAACGATTTGTTCCCGTTCGTGATGGCGACCTACTCGTCGTCCAACAAGAGCATGGCCAACTCGATGGGCTTCTATAATGCCCAGCAGGGTCAGGCTCCGGTCCTGAAGATGCTGGCCGACCGCTTTACCCTGAGCGACAACTTCCACCAGTCGTTCCACGGCGGCACCGGCGCGAACCACTTCATGCTCGGCACCGGCGACGCGGAGTTCTGGAGCGACGGCAAGGGCAACCCGGTGACGCCGCCGGCCGCCCTGATCGCCAACCCGAATCCGGTCGCGGGCTCGGTCAACCGCTACACCGTCGACGGCAATTGGAGCAATTGCTCCGACGTGTTCCAGCCCGGCGTGAAGCCGATCGTCACCTACCTCAACAACCTGCCGTACGCGGCGGAGCCGAACTGCAAGCCGAACCACTACTACATGCTCAACAACGTCAATCCGGGCTATCTGCCGAACGGTGCGCTGTCGGGTGGCAACAACGTGCCGCCGTCGTCGGTTCGCACGATCGGCGATGCGCTGATGGAGAAGAACATTTCCTGGGCGTTCTATGGTGGTGCGTTCAACGACGCCGTGGCGCTTTCCAACGCCGCGGTTGCGGCCAATCCGTCGAACCCGAACCTCAGCGCCGCTGCGGTCGCCGATCCGGCGCACGCGCTCGGCGTGGCCTACTGCCAGATCTGCAATCCGTTCCAGTATGCGACCTCGATCATGGCCAACCCGGCCGTGCGTCAGGCTCACATGAAGGATACTGCCGATCTGATCACGGCGATCCAGGGCAACACGCTGCCTGCGGTGTCGTTCGGCAAGCCGGACGGTCTGCTCGACGGTCATCCGCAGAGCTCGAAGGTTGATCTGTTCGAGGCCTATGTCCTGAACGTGCTCAACGCGCTGGAGAACAACCCGGAGCTGAAGGCGGAAACCGCTGTCTTCATCACCTGGGACGAGGCCGGCGGCTACTGGGACTCGGGCTACACGCAGTCGATCGACTTCTTCGGCGACGGGCCGCGCATCCCGACCCTGATCCTTTCGCCCTATTCGACGGGCGGCAAGGTCAACCACAACTACGCCGACCACGTCTCGCTGCTGAAGTTCATCGAGCGCAACTGGGGTCTCCAGCCGCTGACGAACCGCAGCCGCGACAACCTGCCGAACCCGAGCTACGCGAAGAACAACGAGTACGTTCCGACCAACAGCCCGGCGCTGTCTGATCTGTTCGACGCGTTCGACTTCAGCAAGCCGGTCACGTTGTCCTACACCGAGTGATCGAGCGCTCGTCCACAACGAGCACTTGATCCGAATCTAGGCCGGCGCCGATCGAACCGATGGTTCGGTCGGCGCCGTCATGTTCTGCCCATCGACCACCCGATCGACCGGAAAACGTCAGATGAAGCGTCACGCGAAGCCGAGAGCGGCAGCCGGCCTGCTTGCGATGTCCATTCTGGCGAATGCCGCGACGCAGGCCGTGGCGCAGCAGTTTTCCGCCGACCTCGTTGCCAGGAAAGACGATGCGGCAACCACCGTGGGAGCTTTACGGGTGCTGGACGGACGGGTGCGACTGGAGACCAGCGCGCTGCCGGACGGCTTCTTCCTGGTCGATGCGGCTAAGCCGGCGGCGGTTTTCGTCCGTCCCGGCGCGCATGTTTTCATGGACGCGAGGCAGTCCAGCCCGTTGACAGGGATGTTCGTTGCGGTCGATCCGGACGATCCCTGCCGGCAATGGCAGGCGATCGCGCAACTGGCTGCGCCGGTCGATCCCGCCGCGTGGCATTGCCAACGCGACGGTGCGGAAGCAGTCAGCGGCCGCAACATGGAGATCTATCGGATCACGGCGCCGTCCGGTGCCGGCTTTGTCGGCTGGATCGACCGCGCGCGCCGGTTTACGGTGCGGATCAGGACCGCGGATGGGACCGTGATCGCCGCCGAGCACATCCGCGACGAGCCGCAGCCGGCGCAGGCCTTCGAAATCCCGGCAGGTCTGCGCAAGTTCGATCCGCAGGCGCTGATCCGCAGGATCCAGCAGAGCGATGTGTGGGTCGCGCCGCCGGCCTCGCAGTGAGCATGCGCTGCGTCACTGCGATTGCTGGCTGGTCGCCGGCAGCAACCGGCCGAGTGCGGAGTAGTGCGACTGATGCACGTTGCCGTTGAACAGCGACCAGGGCTCGGCCTTTTTCAGGGCGACGGGAACGTCGAAATTCACCAGCTGGGCAAACCTGCGATATTCGGCCATCGCTTCGTCGGTATGGCCGGCCGTGACCTCGAGATCGATGCGGCGCAGGGTGAGGACGAGATCCTTGAGGATCGCACGCGCCGCCAGCCGCTCGTCCTTGCCGCCGACCGTCGCGTTCCTGATGTCGGGGATATGCTCGGTCAATTCGCGCAGCTCGGCGCCGACCCCGGTCACGGCCAGTGACACCACCGCGGTATCGGCGGCCGCGATCGCGACCTCGAGCACGCTCGAGAGCTCGAGCACTTCCTTCATCCGGAGCACGACGCCGTCCTTGTCGAAGGGGCGTTCGCCGTCGCCGACCGCATTGAGATAGGCCACGAGGTCCTGCGTGTCCTGGGCCGACAGCTCGAGGTCGAAAATCCGGTCGAAATGCTCGACCACCTGTTCGTAAGTGTCGTAGCGGCCGTCGTGGAAGTAGGGCGCATTGAAATTGGCGTTCAGCAAAGTGGGGGTCTTGACCAGTCCGCCAGAGCCTATGTCGTGACGCAGCTGGTCGCTGAAGGTGCTCGCGGGCATATGACAGCCGGCGCAGCTCAGCTCGGCCTGCTTCGGGAACGGCTTGAAGAACAACTGCTCCCCGCGCCGTTCCTCGACACTGGCCTGCGTGCCGAGCCTGCCGCCGGGCGCAAGCCTTGGATTGGGCAGGAAATCGATGTCGTTGATATAGGCGACAAGGCCGTCGAGCACCTGGTCGCTCGGCTTCGGGCCGGAAAATTCATTGACGATGACATTATATACGAACTCGCGCAGCGAGGTGATGCGCCCGTCGTGCCCGTAGGGGGCGAGGAGGCGGGCGCCCCGCAGGCTCGGAATCCTGACCGGATCGAGGATGCTGTTGAATGTCTTCGCGTTGAAGATCAGGCTTGAGGTGTCGAACGTGCCCGGGCGGGAGGATGCCGCCCGGAACGAACAGTTTCGGGTTCGATGCGCCGTTGACGTGGCAGGTGCCGCAGCTCATCTCGGCCTGGCGCGCCTTGCCGCCCAGGATGGCGGGCGAGTTGAAGGCAAGATCGCCGAGATTGACCAGATAGGACTTTCGCCCGCCCATCGCTTCCGAATGAAACAGCTCGCGCGGCCGCGCCAGCGCGTCTTCGGACAATTCGGTGCCGGCCGGCAGCACGGTCTGGTCGCCGCCGAGCGGGAAGGCTATCGCGCGCAACGGAAGCAGGGCAACGACGAGTGCCAGCAACACGATACGTGCCGGTCTCGCGCGATCGGCGGACGTGTCGCGACATCTTCCGAACTCGGACGCCAGAATATCCCAAGCCATTGCGAGATGATGCCCTCCGTCACAATGCATATGCGCCGCCGCGTGCCGGAAGATGTCACGCGTGTGACAGTTTCCTGTCGGCAGGATCAATGACCGTCTGATTGGATAGACGATTGTTGATTGCGGTTTGATGACGGCAACCAAGTAGAAACCGATCTGCACATCTCATCCGGCAAAAACTCTATCGGCGCGAAAGCGCTCCAATGATGCGTTTGTGCGGGCGTCGAAAAACGGTCATCCCAGCGAAATGTGTTTTGCATAGCGTGTAATTCCATTTCTATTTCTTTCTGAAATCAGGAGAGCACTATGCGGCTTTGGGGAGCCATTCCGGCGCTCGCGATTGTTGCTGGCGCCGTTGCCATCTCGCCGGTGGCAAACGCCGAGAATTTGGTCGAAAAGATCGTTGATGAGTTCAAGCACGAGGTGCGGGACGAATTGCGTGACCTGCGCGACCGCGGCCATGAAGGTGTGCATCAGTACAAGCACATCGTCGTCATCTACCAGGAAAACCACAGCTTCGATAACCTCTACGGGCACTGGGGCGATGTCGGCCGTGACCGGATCAACGGCACCGCCGACGCCGACCAGGCCCATACGCTGCAGGTCCGGCAGGACAATCAGACCGTCTATGCCTGTCTGTTGCAGAACGACGTCAACCTGACCTCGCCGTCGCCGCAGCCGACCACCTGCACCGACAACACCGGCTCGGTCGCGATCCTCAGCGCCTTCAAGAACAAGCCGTTCGAGATCAACGAGTTCATCCCGACCTCGGCGACCACCTGTCCGAAGCCGCTCGGCGCTTTCGCGGCGCACGGCTTCCTCAACGGCACCGGCGCGCCCGGCGGCTGCACCGAGGACATCGTGCACCGCTTCTACAGCGAGCAGTATCAGCTCAATGGCGGCCGGCAGAACCGCTACATGACCGGCAGCGATGCTGCGGGCCTGGTGATGGGCTATTACGACACCAAGAAGCTGCCGATCTACACCTATCTCCACGGCCACGGCGCGCCGAACTACGTCATCGCCGACAGCTTCTTCCAGGGCGCGTTCGGCGGTTCGTTCCTCAACCACCAGTTCCTGGTCGCGGCCGCGGCGCCGCAGTTCGTCGGCGCCTTGAACGACGGCAGCGCCAACGACTTCCACTCGATCGTCGACGCCAACGGCATGCCGACCAGCACGCCGCTCTATACTCCGCTCTCGACCGTGAAAGATGCGCAGCTGACCGCCAAGTGCAACCAGACCGGTCTGCCGGCCGGCCTCGCCTGCGGCGACTACGCGGTCAACACCACGCAGCCGACCTATCAGCCCTATTCGCCGGGTACCCCCGACATCAAGCGCCTGCCGCCGCTGCACACGCCGAATATCGGCGATCGGCTGTCGGCCAAGCATGTTGATTGGGCCTGGTATTCCGGCGGCTGGTCGAACGCCAACGGTGACGTCGGCGCCTCCGGCTGGACCAACGGCAACGGAACCACCTGCACCGATCCGAACCATGTCTCCACCGCAGTGTTCCCGAACTGCCCCGACGTGGACTTCCAGTATCACCATCAGGCGTTCAACTACTTCGCCAACTATGCGCCAGGCACGCAGGCCCGCAGGGACCACCTGAAGGACGAGGCGGAGTTCATTCAGGCGGCCAAGAACGGCCGGCTCAAGCAGGTCAGCTTCATCAAGCCGATCGGCGAGGAGAACGAGCATCCCGGCTACACCAGCGAGTCCGAAGGCAGCCAGCATCTCGTCGATCTCGTCAAGGCGATCGTCGAGGGGCCTGACGGCAAGGACACGCTGATCGTCATCACCTATGACGAGTTCGGGGGCCAGTGGGATCACGTCCCGCCGCCGCCGCACAACCGTCATGGCGCCGAAGCCAGGGCTGCGGACCAGTGGGGCCCGGGCACCCGCATTCCGGCGCTGCTGATCGCCAAGCGCTTCAACAAGTCGGGCGTCGCGCATGAGGACTTCGACACCACGTCGATCCTCAGGATGCTCGAGAAGCGCTTCGATCTGGAGCCGCTGGTGACGCGCCCGACGCGCAGCCTCTCAGCGGCGCTGAAGGCCGGCGAGGGCTGGCACTGATACGAGACCAGTCTCGAGACAAAATCCCGGCCCGCGCCAACGTTTGGCGCGGGCCAGAACCTTCACCAGGCTTCAGGGCCTACAAAATCAGATCGTGCTGCACGTGCGTAACCGGGTCTGAAATGATGCTGCTGCCCATGGCAGCAAAGATCGGCGCGGGCGCCGCGGTCGTGGCGCCCAGAATATCGACCTGAAGGTTGGTCGCAGCCGAATCGCCGTCCCTGTCGGTGGCGAGCACGTCGAACAGCAGATCGGTGCTCGGAATGGTCGTCTTCTCGTTATAGGTGATGTTGTTGATCGCGAAGGTGGCGTTGCCGCTTGCCGCCTGATCGTAGTCGATCTGGACCTTGTTGAACTCCTTGCCGACATAGAGCGTGTAGGTCGATGTCGCGACGTCGAAGGTCGACGTGTTGATCAGCGAGCTGTCCGACGTTTCCTGCACGAAGACGGTGGCGTTGCCGCTATGTGGCTTTGGAATGTCGATGCTGAAGTCGTGCACGTCGGAGCTGCCGTCGAGCACCTTGAAGACCACGCCTGCCGTGCCGTTGCCTTGCCACTGGGTCAGCATGAAGCTGATCTGCGGCTCCTCGTTGGAGAATGCGAGGTTCAACTGCTCGTTGGGATCCATGCTCAGCCCGGTGTCGCCGACCGCAATGCCATTGCTCGACGCCTTGACATCGATCGGATGACCGCCGTTGTCGGATCCGGTGATGACGAGCACTCCATCCGGAGCCGTCAGCGACGGCGTGCCGCCGCCCGAGGCGCCGAACGTGGAGCCCGCTACGGTCACCTGCTTCAGCACATCGACGCTCTCGAGATTAAAGGAGAAGGTCCCGTCCGGATCGATCAGCAGCTTGAAGTAGGGATCGGCCAGCGTGCCGCCGGAGTCCGAAAGGTAGGCGTCCATCTCGACGCCGCCGCTCACCACATGGGTGGTATAGTAGAAACTATAGTCATCGCCGTTTCCGGTGACATGCACCGAGGTGATGCCGCCGCCGAGGCTTGAGGTGGCCAGATTGTAGCCGGTGGCGCCGACCGCGCCGTTGTGGACCGCAACGGACATTCCGGCGTCGCCATCCGCGCCAAAATTGATGCTGTAAGTGCCATTGACGGTCTGGTTGTCCTGAGCGGCGATGTCGGTGTCCGGGAAGCCGCCAATCGACGGCCCGTCGTCGGCGATCGTCAGCTGCTTGCCGAGATCGAAGCTCGCGCTCTGGAAGTCGCCGTCCTTGTCGGTGACGGTCGCAACCAGGTTGACGGTTCCGGCGTTCAGCGCGACGGCCTCGCCGGTGTCGGGGGCGGTGCCGAGCGGTTGCGTCACCGGGCGATACTCGGTGAAGGTCACGGAACCCGTCGCCGGGTCAACTTCGATGGTGAATGCCAGCGTACCGGTGGTCGAGCCGACATGTCCTTCGATCGTGTCGCCGTTCAAAACCAGTATGTCGGCGAAACCGGTGTGCGAGTCGATCAGGCCGGAGGCGGTGCCGTTGCCGCCGGTGATCGTCAATGCGTAGCCGATGGATGCACCATCCGCGCCTTGAACAGCGGAGAATGCCGTCGAAAAGTCGGCTGACGTCGTCGTCAGCGACGCGTTCGGCGCCGAACCGGCCGTGTTGTCGTCGAACGCTGTGGCCGTCAGGTGTGTCTCGCTCAGCGTCAGCGACGGCGTGGTCCCGCTCAGCGTGATGCTCGGGCCGTCGTCGGTGATGGTCAGCTGCTTGCCGAGGTCGAGGCTCGCGCTCTGGAAGTCGCCGTCCTTGTCGGTGATCGTCGCTGTCAGGCTGACGATCCCGCCGGCGAGCGTGACGCCTTCGCCGTGATCCGGATCGGTGCCAAGCGGCTGTGTCACTGCCCGGTACTCGGTGAAGGTGACGCGCCCGGTCACCGGATCAACCGTGATGATGAACGCCAGCGTGCCGGTGGTGGCGCCGACATGGCCCTCGATGGTGTTGCTGTTCAGGACCAGCACGTCGGCGAGGCCGGTGTGCGAATCGATCAGGCCGGAGGCGGTCCCGTTGCCGCCGGTGATTTTCAGCGCGTACCTGATGGTCGCGCCATCGGCGCCCTGAACCGAGGTGAACGCCGTCGAGAAGTCGGCTGCTGTCGTGGTCTGCGCCGCATTCGGCGCCGAGCCCGCGATGTTGTCGTCGAATGTCGTCGCCGTGAGGTGAGTCTCGCTCAGCGACAGCGCTGGCGTCGTACCCGATGTCCTGATGCTCGGGCCGTCGTCGGTGATCGTGAGTTGCTTGCCGAGATCCAGGCTCGCGCTCTGCGCATTGCCGTCGTTGTCGGTGATCGTCGCCACCAGGTTCACGATTCCGAAGCTGAAACCGGCGGCTTCGCCGGTATCCAGGCTGCTGGCGAGCGGCTGCACCACCGCGCGGTATTCGGTGAACGTCACGCGTCCCGTCGCCGGATTGACCGTGATGGTGAATGCCAGCGTGCCGGTGGTTGTGCCGACATGGCCTTCGATGGTGTTGCCGTTCAGGACCAGCACGTCGGCAAGGCCGGTGTGCGAGTCGATCAGGCCCGAGGCGGTCTCGTTGCCGCCGGTGATGGTCAGCGCGTAGCCGATGGTCGCGCCATTCGCGCCCTGAACCGAGCTGAACGCCGTCGAGAAGTCGGCAAACGTCGTCGTCAGCGCCGCGTTCGGCGCCGAGCCTGCGATATTGTCGTCGAACGCGGTCGCGGTCAGATGCGTCTCGCTGAGCGTCAGCGAGGGGGTGGTGCCATTGGTCGCGATGCTCGGGTTGTCGCCCGTGATCGTGAGCTGCTGGCCAAGATCGATGTGGGCGATCTGGAAATCGCCATCCTTGTCGGTGATGGTGGCGACCAGGCTTACAATGCCCGCGCCCAACGTGACGCCGCCCTCGGAGCTGGTGCCGGACTGCTTCACCGCGCGGTACTCGGTGAAGGTGACCCGGCCCGTCATCGGATCAAGTGCAATGCTGAACGCCAAGGTGCCGGTGGTCGTGCCGACATGGCCCTCGATGGTGTTGCCGTTCAGGACCAGCACGTCGGCCAGCCCGGTGTGCGAATCGATCAGACCCGACGCCGCGCCGTTGCCGCCCGCGATTGTCAGCGAATAGCGGATTGCGGCACTGTCCGCGCCCTGGACCGAGGTGAAGGCCGTCGAGAAATCGGCAGAGATCGTCGTCAGCGACAGATCCGGAGCCGAACCCGGGATGTTGTCATCCAGCGCCGTTGCTGTCAGATGCGATTCGCTCAGCGTCAGCGATGGCGTCGTCCCGCTGGTGGCAATCGTCGGGCCGTCGTCGCTGATGCTCAGCCGGATGCCGAGATCGAGGCTCGCGCTTTGGAAGTCGCCATCCCTGTCGGTGATGGTTGCAATCAGGCTGACCACTCCGGCAGATAGCCCGATGGCCTCGCCGCCGTCCGGGTCGGTGCCGAACGGCTGTTTCACCGGCCGGTACTCGGTAAAAGTCACCCGCCCGGTCGCCGGATCGAGCGTGATGGCGAATGCCAGCGTGCCGGCGGTGCCGCCGACCCGGCCTTCGATCGTGTTGCCGTTCAGGACCAGCACGTCGGCAAGGCCGGTGTGCGAATCGATCAGGCCCGAGGCGGCGCCGTTGCCGCCGGCGATCGCCAGCGCATACTGGATCGTTGCGCCGTCCGCGCCCTGAACCGAACTGAACGCGGTCGAGAAGTCGGCTGACGTCGTCGTCAGCGACGCGTTGGGTACCGAGCCTGCGATGCCGTCATCCAGCACCGTCGCCGTCAGATGTGTCTCACTCAGCGTCAGCGACGGAGCCGTGGGATTGGTCCTGATGCTCGGCCCGTCGTCGGTGATGGTCAATCTGCTGCCGAGATCGAGCGTCACATCCTGGAATTCGCCGTTCGTCGTGACGATCCCGATCAGGGTGACGACCCCCGTCGCAAGCGTCACGCCTTCGCCGCTGTCCGGGCTGGTGCCGAGCGGCTGTGTCACCGCACGGAATTCGGTAAAGGTCACACGTCCCGTGATCGGATCGAGCGCGATGGTGAATGCCAGTGTGCCGTCGATTGCGCCGACGCGGCCTTCGATGGTGTTGCCGTTCAGAACCAGCAGGTCGGCGAGGCCGGTGTGCGAATCGATCAGTCCGGATGCGGTGCCGTTGCCCCCGGTGATCGTCAGCGCGTAGCTGAGGGTCGTGCCGGTCAAGCCGCTTGCGGTGACGAATGCAGCCGAGAAGTCGGCCGAAACCGTCGTCAGTGCCGCATTCGGCGCCGAGCCCGCGATGTTGTCGTCCAGCGCGGTCGCAGTCAGATGCGTCTCGCTCAGCGTCAGTGACGGCGCCGTCCCGGCCCCGATCAGCGGGCCGTGAATGGTGATCGTGATGACCTGCGGGGTGCCGCCGATCGTGGTGACCGTGAAGCTGTCGGTCAGCACATCACCTACCCCGAGGGCCTGAATCGTGCTGTTGTCGTTGTCGAGCGTGTAGGTCCACACGCCGTCCGTCGTGATCGTGAACGAGCCATAGCCGCCCGCGCTTGTCGTGGGCGTGCTCACCGTCGCGAAAGTGTTGGCGGGATCGTCGACATCGGTATCGGTCAGGAGGCCGTTTGCGATGAGCAGGCTGGGCGAGGCACCGTTGACGCCGACCGCGCCGACCACCGAACCATTGATGACGCCGGAAATGATGGACGCGTCATCGACGCCGACGATCGTGATGTTGAAGCTCTCGCTGGAGATGAGCGTGCCGTCCGAAACCGTGATGACGAAGCTCTGGATCGCGTTGACCTTCAGCGCATTGATCGCATCGTTGTTGGGAACGAAGGTATAAGCGCCGCTCGCGCTGTTGAGGTAGAACGTGCCAAAGGTGCCGACGCTCGAGACGTCGTAGGTCTGCGCGCCCCGCACCATGTTGCTGGCGACGCCGCCGACGACGCCGAAGGTGATTGCGCCGCCGTTGGTGGTGGAGGCGGAGAAGGTCCCGTGCGCGGTGCTGAAATCGTCGAATACCGACGTATCGACCTCGGTCGGCGCCACGCCGAGGTTCAGCTTCGGCGGCTGTGGCGGCGGGTGGTAGATGATGACGTAGGGGAGGACAGTCCCGGGGAGCGGCCCGAGCTGGTTTGGTATCGGCGAGGGGTCCGGGTCGGAAAAATTGATCGGTTGCAGCAGCGGCGACCCATCGTAAGCGGGCATGCCGGAGCCCTTTGCCCACACTCCCTTCGCGTAACCGGCAAGCGCCTCCTGTTGCGCGTTGCGCAAATCCTCCATGTGGGCAGGGCTGTTCGAGACCTGGCTCACGCCGACCGACGAGCCTCTTGTGGTCAGGATGACCGTGACCCCGGGGTCGTCGACGACGATATGCCGCGGGTTCGCCTCTTTCGTCACCAGCTCGAACACGCCGTGGTGCATGTCCTTGTAGGTGATGGTGTCGTCGTCCAGGAAGGTGACGTTGGGCTCGGCGGCCCGGGCGTCCTTCAAGAGCGAGAAGGTCAGCGCGGCGAACGACAGCAGGCTGAAGCCGCTCGCCCTGACGGTGCCAATCGGCGTGTCCGCGGTCAGGATGCCCGACCCGGCCAGCCGGCTGCCGATCAAGCGGAAGATGCTTCTGGTTTTGGCAAACAGGCCCCGATGCGAACTGCTGCCGGAGTCCTGCGCGAAGTCGCCCAATTCCAGCCGGGTGCCCGCTGGCAGATAGAGCATTGCCCCATCGTTCAAGCGGATGTCGACCCGTCCGCCGGCCGCGACCTCGATGGTGTCGCCCTGGCAAACCGGATCGCCGGCCATGGCCAAAACGGCGATGTCGCGCGCACGCACAATGGTGCCGCGACCGATCACCGTATCGACAACGCCAACCACTCGGGGCAGCTGGCCTAAAACGGCCGAGCTCGCGCCCCCGAACGCTACGCCGGACGCGACTAACATTGGCTTTTCGCCTGCTGAACGGTTCAGGCGGTAGGTGCTGCCGTCGTTTTCTTGGTCTGGCTTGCGCTCCCTACGAGGTGAAAAAACCTCGCACCCGCAGCCATAGGCTTGCCCGCCGAAACGTCCTGATTGAAACCAAATTCGGTAGTGAAAAATCGGCTTCCAATGCGGCGGGGAGCCATCGCGGAAACGACAGACCTGCTGTCCATTATCCCGAGTGCAGCCCCACTGAATTTAGTGTATATTTACCAAGTAAATTGTCCACTTATTAATTTTTAATCGAGCCACACCAGGCCCTTAGGCCTGTTTTTGCGACAACTCGTTTGGCAGTAAAGGTCCTGCGGTCCCGGCCTGGCGGTCCAGATCGTCCATCGCGCTGTGACACGGCAAGATCTTCTCAACGGAGGGGATCGTGCGTATCCATTTGATTGTGCAATTGCTTGCAAGCTTCGTTTTGGCGTTTGTGATGCTGACGCCGGGTCCGATGCTGGCGCAAACCGAGCGCGCCCAACCTGCGGTTCAAACGTCCTCGGCGAACTTCATCGGGACGGTGGTGACGGCCACGGGCTCGGTCACGATCGAGCATCCGAGTGCTGTCGTCGTGCAGGCCGCTCTGTCGGATCAGCCGTCGCAGGCCAAGGTTGGCGACCGCATCTATATGGGCGACGTGGTGCAGACCGGGGCCGACGGACGGGTCGGAATCAACTTCACCGACGGCACCTCGTTCAATCTGTCGAGCAACGCCAAGATGGCCATGACCGAGTTCGTCTACGACCCGAACGGCAAGTCGAATTCGACGCTGTTCAAATTGGCCAATGGCACCTTCACCTTTGTCGCCGGCAACATCGCCAAGACCGGCGACATGAAGATCGACACGCCGGCGGCGACGATGGGAATTCGAGGCACCACGCCACGCATCGAAATTTCCGACGATGGAACGGTCAGGTTCGCGACGCTCGTGGAAGAGGGCAAGAGCAAGCTCGTGAGAAAGCCCGCGACACGCGTGACGCCGCAACCCGAACAAAACACCTACCACAGGTTCAATCCCGGTATTTGTCGAGGGTGCTAGGCAAGCAAGGCGTCGGTCTTGTGCGGCTACTCACGGAAATCGGCGGCTCCGCGTCATCAAGACCGGAGCCAGACATGAAGCCTCGTGCGGGTACCGCCGCGGGGGGCGGCTTGGTGGCGCTGCTGCTCCTGCTGTTGCTCGTATCGCCGACGGCCGCGCAGAGTCCGAAGCCAAAGGGCAACTATCTGCAGAATATCGAGTTGTGCAGCGGCCACGATCGCAAGGCGGTCGACGCGCGCATCGTTGCCTGTACGGCGCTGATCGACGCAGCCGAGGACATGACGCCGGTTGGCCTCGCGATCGCCTACAACGATCGCGGCAGCGCCTATGCGGCCAAGGGGGAATACGACCGCGCCATCCGGGATTTCGATCATTCGATCGAGCTCAATCCGAGCTACATCAAGCCGTTCAACAACCGCGGCGTGGCCTATTTGGGGAAGCGCGACTACGATCGCGCGACCAGCGCCTTCGATCAGGCCATCAAGCTCAACCCGAACTACGGCGAGGCCTTCGCCAACCGCGCCGGCGCCTATCTGAAGAAGCATGACTATGCCCGCGCAGCCCAGGACTATGATCAGGCCATTCGTCTCGAGCCGAACCTGGACGGCGTGTGGAACGGACGCTGCTGGAGCCGGGCCATCCTCGGCGCGTTGCAGCAAGCGCTGGAAGATTGCAACAAGGCGCTGCAATCGGGACCGGCCAACGCTGCCACTTATGACTCGCGCGGCCTGGTCTATCTGAAGACCGGCGCGCTGAGCGCGGCGATCGACGACTACAGTTCGGCGCTTCGCGTCGATCCGAAGCTCGCCAGTGCACTCTATGGACGCGGGCTCGCGAAGCTGAAGCAGGGCGATAAGGCCGGCGGCAATAGCGACATCGCAGCCGCCAAGGCAATTCAAGCCGGCATCGGCGACGACTTCAGGCGTTACGGCGTGCAGTAGACGCGCTTGGCGACGGAAGCCACCGCAAGCATGCGCGGCCCGGCCGGCTAGTCCATGATCTCGACCGTCGCCGAACGGCCGGCGACCAGCGCAATGCGATCCGGCAGCTGGTCGAGCGCGATGCGGACGGGCACGCGCTGCGCCAGCCGAACCCAGGTAAAGGTCGGATTGACGTTGGCGAGCAGGTTCGCGCCCTGGCCGCGGTCGCGATCCTCGATGCCGGCCGCAATGCTCTCGACATGTCCGGTGAGCCGGACCGGCTCGCCCATCAGCCGGACCTGCGCCTTGTCGCCGACGTGAATGCGCGCCAGCTTGGTCTCCTCGAAATAGCCTTCGACATGCAGCGTGTCGCTGTCGACCAGCGCCATCACGCCCTTGCCCGCGGAGACGTAGACGCCGGGCCGCAGATCCATGTTGGTGATGGTGCCGTTGACCGACGCGCGCACTTCGCTGCGATCGAGGTTGAGCTGCGCCACGGCGCGATCGGCGACCGCCTGGTCGTAGGCGGCCTTGGCCTGGAGCTGCGTGGCCAGCACCTGCTCCTGCTTCTGCTGCGACACCGCATCGGTTGTCAGCGAGCTGTAGCGTTTGAGATCGGATTCGGCCTGATCCAGCGTCGCGCGATGTCCGGCGACCGCGGCATCGGCCTGCTGCAACGCCAGGGCAAAACGCGCGCGATCGATCCGGAACAGGATATCGCCGCGATGCACCGGCTGGTTGTCCTTGACCAGCACGTCGGTGACGAAGCCGGATACGTCGGGAGCAACCTGAACCACATCGGCGCGCACCCTGCCGTCGCGGGTCCACGGCGATTCCATATAATAGATCCAGAGCGCGCGCGCGACGGCCAGCGCAGCGACGAGCGCGACCGCGGTCAGCGCCACCCGGCCGAGCCAGGCGAAATTCCCCTTCATGGCAGAAACTCCGAGAGATAAACGACGACGCCCAGCAGGCATACGTACAGTGCGAAATTGAACAGCGCGCGGTGCCACACCAGCCGGTACAGCCCGAAGCGCTGCATGATCCGGCTCAACACCGCGCTCAGCGCATAGGCAACGACGAGCCACAGCAGCAGCGCCGGAACCAGGACACCGTAGATGTCGAGTTCATATCTCATGCCGCAAAACTCTCCTCGGGCTGCGATCGATACGCGGGCGCATCCGGAAACAGGCCGCGCCGGATGCCGACGAGGCCGAGCAGCGCATCGTCCCGTGCGCGCTCATTGGGATCCTTGACGACCGCGGTCAGCGCCGCATCGATGCATGATAGAAGTTCGTCCGGCAGTGGCTGGTCCGCATGGGCGCGAAACGCCGCCGCGAGGTTGTCCAGCATGTCGTCGACGGCGTCCACGGTCGATGCGGCGAAACCATAACGGGCGCGCCTGAGGTCGATGATGTTGAGCCCGATGCGCAGCTGGACCAGGCTGTCGGCATCACGGCGGTCGCTCTCGGAGATGAATGCGATGCGCTGGACCAAGAGCCCGAGCCGATGCAGCATCAGGCCGGCAAACTGCGCGCGATCGCCGCGGCCGCGCCGCTCGGCCGCATCCGCGAGCGTCTGCCAGCTCGAAATCATCAGCCGCTTGGCGATCCATTCGGCGCCGACGCCGCGCGCGATCCGCGTCACGATCTCGGCGATGACGACGCCGAGGAAGAAGGCGACGGAGGTGTTGGCGAAACTGGCAAAATCCGCGCTGTAGGTCGATTGCAACGCGAGCAGCGTCGCGGTGTTGGCGGCGAGCGCCATGCCGATCGGCGCGGTTTTCGGCCGCGCGATCAGGAAACCGTACAACAGGAAGGTCGGCGCCAGCGCGGCGATCAGGACCTCGACATGGGAGATGCCCGGCACCAGCGCGAACTGATAGATCGCGACGACGACGATCGCGACCAGCGAAAACAAGCCGAAGGCCCGAATGCTGCGCGCCGGTTCATCCTGCGCGGCGAAGAAGGAGCAGGCGACCGCCGCCATCATCGGTGCCGAGGCGCCATCGGCCCAGCCGGTCGCAATCCACAGGCCGCAGCAGATCAGGATCGCCGCCGCGGCGCCTGCGGCCGACCACAGCGCCATGCCGTGGTCGCGATGACGGGCCGGTGCTGCCCCCGACTCCGGATGGAACGCCAGCGGGACGGTCGAGATATCCCGGCCCGCGGCAATCGCATCGCCCACCGCGCGGCAATCGGCCGAGATGTCGACAAGCTCGCGCAGCCGCAGCAGCAGGCTGATCGTGATGATGCGCTCGCGCGGCGCGAGCCCGTCGAGTGCGGATTGCCGCTCGGCGATCGCAACCCTGATCGGTTCGCTGGATTGCCGCTGGCGGTCCTCGTCCACGATCCATTCGGCGAGATTGCCGAGCAGGCGCCGCAGCTCCGGCTGCCTTTGCAGCGCCGCCTCGCCGAGCGCGACAAGCCGGTCCTCGATCGAGGTGATGATCGGCAACAGCATCAGCATGCGCAGCCGGACTTCACGCAGGCCGCGCACGAGGCCGGCGTCGGCCAGCCGGTCATAGGCGAGATGGGTGGTCAGCGTGTCGAGCTCGACGATGTCGGTCGCAAGGCGCAGGCGTTCGGCCCGGCGGGTCTCGCTGCTGCCGCGATCAAGCAGCACATCGCGGGACAGGCGGCGCGCATCCGACAGCCAGCTCCGGACCCGGCCGCCGACGGCCGGTGCGACGCTGCGGGGAAACACCACGGTCGAGACCAGGCTCGCGCAGATGATGCCGAGCGAGATCTCCTCGACCCGCGCCAGCGCGATATCGAAGATACTGCCCGGGGCGGACACCGACGGAAAGCCGATCAACGCGACAGTGTATCCGGCCAGCATGAAGACATAGCTGCGCGGCGTGCCGTCGAGCAGCGACAGATACAGGCAGAGCCCGACCCAGAGCGCGATCGCGAGGCACAAGAGCTCCGGCGCATCGATCAGGTTCGGCAGCAGCGCGACCGTCATGCTGGCGCCAACCAGGGTGCCGATGACGCGGAAGAACGCTTTCGAGCTGGTCGCGCCGGCCAGCGGCTGCGAGGTGATATAGACCGTCGCCATCGCCCAATAGGGACGCGGCAGATCGATCATCAACGCGATGACGAGCGCCAGCATCGACGCGGCGAACGTCTTCAACGCGAAGATGAGGTCCGCGTGGCGGACCAGGAACGGCTCATCCGCGCGCATGGCTATTTCGCCTCTTGGGCAGTTGCGGCCGGAGTCGTCTTGGCATCCTGCAAGCGGCTCGCGCGCTGCTCGATGCGCAGGAGCACCTCGAAGGTTACCGCAAGTTCCTCGCTGCCGATATCCTTCAGCAGGCTCGACCGCACGCGGCGCAGCACCCTGTTGGTTTCCTCGACCTTGGCTTGGCCGGTTGGGGTGAGATGCAGCGTCTTGGCGCGCCGATCGGTCGGGTCCTCGCGACGCTCGACCAGGCCTTCGGACTGCAGCAGATCGATCAACCGCACCAGCGACGGCCCCTCGATGCCCAACTCGTCGGCCAGCACGCCCTGGCGGACGTTCGCGCCCTGCCGCGACAGCACCAGCAGCGGAATCGCCGTCGCATAGGACAGGCCGTGCTCAGATAGCGCCTGATCCGACTCGCGGCGCCAGATCCGCCCGAGCCTGGTGATCAGGCGGCCGATCTCGGCGTGGATATGGGACTGCGACGGCGGCATGGGAATTAGATAGGATACGAACTATTAGGATACAACGATAGGGTTCCGCTCGGTGCGGGTGTTCACGCAAATGCGATCATGGCGTCAGTATTTCTGCACGGTCGACCGGAAGACGGTCCAGATCGCTACCGACAGAAAGCCCAGCCCGCCGAGCACGAGGAAGGCTGGGCCATAGCCGACCCATTGCGCGATCCAGCCGCCGAGCGCCGGGCTCAGCGAGGCGCCGATGCCTTGAATCGTGATCACCGCTCCCTGTCCAAGGTTGACGCGGCCGGTTCCGCTGAGCGAGCGCGCCACCATTCCCGGCACCGCGACGCTCTGCAGACCGGCACCGATGCCGTCGAGGACCTGCACAGGGAGAACGCCCCACCAGCCCGAAAGGAAGAAGGCGAGCGCGCCGCGCGCCGGCAAGGCCAGGAACGACAGCAACAGGACGGACCAATAGTTCCGCCGCTCGGCTGCGTGCATGCCGGCGATCGATGCGAGGATCATCACCGCCTGCGCAACCACGATCGTCGTCGCGACGAAGCTCGGACCATTGGCGTGATTGCCGGCGACCGCGGCAAGGCCGTAAAGCGGCACGATCGCAGCGTTGCCGAGGTGAAACGCAGCCAATGCGACCGCGAGCACCAGCAGCGGCCTGTGCTTGACCAACACGGAGAAGCCGCTGGGCTGGCTGTCCGGATCGTCTTCCTTACCGCGTGCCGCGTGGTGATTAATGCTGTCGGGCGGGATCATCAGGACACAAGCAATCGTGATCGCGCCGAACAGAGCGGCGAGGACGAAGACCGCCACATAGCCGTACTGCCAGCCGAGATAACCCGATGCCGCGGCACCGACCAGGTTGCCGGCGTGGTTGAACGCCTGGTTGCGGCCGTTCTGCCGGTTGAACCCGCGCTGCTTGACGATGCCGAGCGTGATGCCGGTGACCGCCGGAACGATCGCCGCACCCGCGATCGATGTCGCGACCTGCGACAGGGCGACGGCCCAGAAGTTTTGCGACATCAGGATGACCGTGGATCCCAGCACGACCGCCACGCCCGGGACGATCACCCAGGCCCGCTTGTGGTTCGTGGTATCGATGCAGCCGCCGATCGGCGTCGTGATCAGCATGCCGGCGACGTTACCGAGCGTCAGCGCGGTCCCGATCAGGCCGCTGGTCCAGCCATGCAGCTGAAGGAAGACGCCGACGAACGGTCCGATCCCCGACTGCATGTCTGCCATGAAGAAGTTCACGGCCAGCAGCGGCCAAAGGCGGGCAGGCGCAGAGGATTTCTTTGCGTTGCGATCGGGCATGTTCCATGAACGCGCGGGAACGCCGAACGGGCCGATCATGAATTGATAATTTCTGCGCAACCGGCAGCGCCGCAATCTGCATGGCGACAGGCCGCTTGCTCCCCGGCGGCTGCGAGGCGGCGTCGGACAGACGGTGCCGGCCCGCTTACCGCATCAGCGTGTAGGCGAGCACGACGACCCCGAGCGCGATGATCGCAGACGTGATGATCATGCCGTAGGGGCGCGCCCGGATCGCCTGCGTCGTCTCGGCGGTCCTTGCGGGAGCTGGTTCAGCGGGACCTTCTCGGACCATCCTTGGCGTCCTGCTCGTCACAACACATTCCGACGCGGCCGGTGCAGCTTCGTTCCTAACGTGCGAGGGCCGAACCGGAGCGCATAGGAACTTCGCTCCGAGGGCGTTGTTGAGGCCCTGTTCGGAGGCGCGCAGCTTGCGCAAGGAGAAGACGATGGGATTGGCTCAATACGCGGTGATTCCGGCCGGCGAGGAATGGGGCGTCCTGCATGACGGCAATCTCAACGCCGGGTACGCCACCAAGGAAGCTGCATTCGAGTCGGCCGCGGCTGCCGCGTCCCTGGCAATCAGGCTGGGGCACGAGGTCCACGTCAGCGTTCCCGGACGCGAAGAGGGCGAGGCGGCTCTCACCAAGCACCCGGCCTAGCCGCGAACGGCGCTTGCAGTCTGCATCGTCGCGCTGCGGCGCCCGACCTCAGCCGAAGTCGTGCATCAATCGGCTCCAGTCCTCGCCGGCGAGGCCGCCGACATAGATGTCGCCGCGTATAATGGCCTCGTTGACTTCCGGAATACGCGTCAACGCCATGGCGAAGGCGCGGTGCCGGAACACCAGCCCGCGCTGCAGCCCGAGCCCTGCCATCAGTGCCGGTTGCGCGCGGCCGCGGGCTTCGGCATGGCCGGTGTTCTCGAGGTGGCGGAACATCGCACACAGCACGCCAACCTCCTGGTCGGGACGCGACAGGATGTTGAGAACATGCGCGGTCCGCCCCGGGGCCGCATAGTACACAAAACAGCCGATCGGCGTGCCGGACTGGTCTTCGACCGCACGGATCGTGAATGAGCCGAGTGTGGTGTTCTGCGCCGCCAGGCCGACCAGCCAGCCCAGCTCATCCTCCGACCAAAGCGGACGGACGGCGTAGTGGGCAATGAACTCCGGCGCGCGCGTGAGGAAGTCCGCGACAGACATTTCCCGCACCTTGAGGCCGGCGGGGCCCTCGGTGTCGCCGTCGCCGCGCAGGCGGCTCAGCAGCGCGTCGACGGGACGCGCGAGCGTTGCCAGGCCCCGATCGAGGCCGCGCAAGACGCGCTGCGAAAGACGTCCGACGAACGCTGCCACCGGACGGAAGGTGCGCACCCATTCCAGGTTCTGCAGCGGAATCGTTTTCCCGCCGATCGCCAGCAGCGACTTGGCGCTGGTCGGCGATGCACTGTCGCAGAACGAAAGACCAGCCCTTTTCGGCCGCAGACCAAGATTGAGCTGGGCCGCACCGGCGGAGTCCCGGTTTGTCATGAAGACGCCGAGCAGCCGACCCGGGATGACGTTGCCGCAGGCCATGAAGTGCATCGGGATCGCGAGCAGCGCGCTCGAGATGCGGCCATCCTGCTGTTGATAGATTTGCGTGCCCGCCGCTTCGCTGTAGGACGGTGATCCCAGGGTCAACGCATGCAGATAGCCTTTGAGATCCGCGCTGGCGGGTTTGTCGATGCCCCTGAAGACCTTGAGGAAGAGACCCGCGACCGCAGCAACGTCTGCCGTGGTCATCGGCCTGGCGGCGCCCTTGCGTGACGTTTGCGGGGCGGCCTGGGCGGTCGGTTCGGACTGCTGCCGCGGATGATCCGGCACGATCGACAGACTGTCGCGCGGATGGATGAGCCGGACCGCCGTATCGGACGTTACGCTAAGCATGATTCGCCATCTCGTCTCCTGCCGCCCAATTGCGACAGCACCGTCGGACGACAGAATCAATGCCAGCCGACAAGCTCGGGTCGGTCGCCATCACGCGAGCATGACAATTTCAGAACTGCTCCGCGCAGGCGTGCGTCCTTGCTTCGACTCTCCAGCGAGACCTGTGAGCCGTCAACAAATTCAGCTTGTGGAGGTTAATTCGTTAACCTTGCGGCCCGTCGCGGCACAGCCGCACCGCCGAGACCGAGATTACGGATCGAGCTCAGTATCCCAATAGAGATAATCGAGCCAGCTCTCGTGCAGATAGTTCGGCGGGAACAGCCGGCCGTTGCGATGGAGCTGATGCACGGTGGGTGCATAGGGCGTCTGCTTCGGAAACATCTTGGCCTGCTGCGGCGTCAGATTGCCCTTGCGCAAATTGCAGGGCGAGCAGGCGGCGACGACGTTCTCCCAGGTGGTCTGGCCACCCTTGCTGCGGGGAATGATGTGATCGAAGGTGAGGTCGTCGGCCGACAGGCAATATTGGCAACTGAATCGGTCGCGAAGGAAGACGTTGAACCGGGTGAAGGCGGGGTGGGTGGTCGGCTTGACGAAGGATTTGAGGGATACGACGCTCGGCAGCTGGATTTCGAAGGAAGGACTTCGTACCGCGCGGTCGTAATATTCGACGATGTTGACACGATCGAGGAACACCGCCTTGATCGCGTCCTGCCAGGACCAGAGCGACAGCGGGTAATAACTCAGCGGCCGGAAGTCCGCATTCAACACCAGCACCGGCCAACCGCCTTGCGAGACATGTGCGTTCAAATAACGCTCCTGACTCCCATTAGCTGCGAAGCAGCATGCACTCACATACTACAGGCAGCGTGACGGGATTGTGAAGAGCAATGAGCGGCTTATCCGCCATCCCCTGCCATGTTCCTGCCCCGATTGCCTCCTGCCCGCGAGGCCCGTAAAGGGAGCCGCAAGCTCCCTCGGCCAGTGACGGACCCTGCCGATGACCACGACATCACGCTATCTCGAGGCGCCGCGCCGGTTGCGCGCATTCGTGCGTGCGCACGAGACGAGCCTCGTGGTGCTGGCGGTGCTGATCGGCGCCATCGGCGGCCTCGTGGTGGCGGTCATGAGCGGCCTCGTCACGGTGCTGCATTCGGTGCTGTTCAATCTGCCGCTGGGTGACCGGCTGTCGAGCCAGCCCAGCATCGATCCCGTGCGCGCACTGCTGGTTCCCACGGTTGGCGGCTTGCTGCTGGGATTTGCGTTCCTGCTGCTGCTCCGGGTCCGGCCGGCCCGCGAGATCGACCCGATCGAGGCCAATGCGCTCTATGGCGGGCGGATGTCGTTCCGCGGCAGCGTGATCGTGGCGCTGCAGACGATCTGGTCGAGCGGCGTCGGCGGCTCGGTCGGGCTCGAGGCCGGCTACACCCAATTGTCCAGCGGCCTGGCCGCCTCGCTCGGCCGCGGCTTCCACCTCCGCCGCAACGACCAGCGAATCATGGTCGGCTGCGGCGCGGCGGCGGCGATCGCGGGGGCCTTCAGCGCGCCGCTCGCCGGCGCCTTCTATGCTTTCGAACTTGTGATCGGCGGTTACACGCCGGCAAGCCTGACCCCGGTCGGCGTGGCGGCGGTGACCGGCTACTTCGTGGCCCATGCCTTCGAGCCGCTGCCGCTCGGGGTCGGCGTCGGAACCGTCGGCGACGTGCTCGGGCGCGATCTCGCGATTGCCGCGCTGCTCGGCATGGTCGCGGCGCTGACCGGGATCGCGATCATGCGCGGGGTGACGCTGTGCGAGGCGCTGCTGACGAAGACCCGCCTCTGGCAGCCGCTGCGGCCGGCGCTCGGCGGGCTTGCGGTCGGCGCGATGGCGCTGTTGACGCCGCAGGTGATGTCGTCGGGCCATGGCGCGCTGCGCTTCGCCGGCATCGTGGCGATGCCGCTTGCCTTCATCGCTGGCGTGTTCGTGCTGAAGGCGATCGCCTCGATCGTCTCGCTCGGCTCCGGCTTCCGCGGCGGGTTGTTCTTCGCCACGCTGTTCATGGGCGCGCTCGGCGGCCGGCTGTTCGCGGCCGGCGTCGACATCGTGTGGCCGGGGCTCAACCTCGATCCCAACGCCTATGCGGTGATCGGCATGAGCGCGCTGTCGGCCTCGGTGATCGGCGGTCCCTTGACGATGTCGTTCATCGCGCTGGAATCCACCGGCAATCTCTGGCTCACCACCGCAGTGCTGGTCGCGGTCATCATCTCGACCACGATCACGCGCGAATTGTTCGGCTATTCGTTCGCGACCTGGCGGCTGCATCTGCGCGGCGAGACCATCCGCAGCGCCGCCGACATCGGCTGGATTCGCGATCTCACGGTCGGCAAGATGATGCGGCAGGACATCACGACGGTGAGCGCCGCCATGCCGATCGAGGCGTTCCGCGAGGAATTTCCGCCGGGCTCGAAGACCCAGGTGGTCGCGATCGACGGCGAGGGACGCTATGCCGGGCTGGCGCTGGTTGCCGAGGCGCATGCGCCCGATCTCGAGGCCGACAAGGGACTGGTCGGCATCCTGCGCTACGCCGACGTGGTGCTGCATCCCGGCATGAACGTGCAGGAGGCGATCGCGGTGTTCGACGCCGCCGAAGCCGAATCGCTCGCCGTGGTCGAAGGTGATGGCGCCCGGCGGCCGATCGGCCTGCTCACCGAAGCGCACGCGATGCGGCGCTACGCGGAAGAATCCGAGCAGCGCCGCCGCGAGGTGATCGGCGAGATTTGATTTTCGCGGGTGCGCTTTTTCGACCCGTCATCCTGAGGTGCGCGCTCTTGCGCGCCTCGAAGGATGCACGGGCACCGGCCGGGCCGTCGACCCTTCGAGGCTCGCTCCGCTCGCACCTCAGGGTGACGGGATTAAAGCGGAGCTTCGCTACGCCGTCACCCGCTCCAGCTTCTGCAGGCACCGCGTCACGCGCACCGCGGCGGGCATCTCGGTGTCCGGAAAACTGGTCGTCCAGTCGGTGACGCCGACCTCGCCGACATAGATGTCGCCGCGGGAATCCAGCGCGAGGCCGTGCGGCGCCAGGAATTTTCCGGTCTCGACGCCGGGGCCGCGCTCGCCGCCGAGCCGGGCGATGTGCCTGCCGGTGTGATCGACGATCGACAGCCGCGGGCCGAGATTGGGCACCTTGCGGTTCACGGCCATGCCGGGACCGAGCTCGCCGATCACGAAGTTCGGCTGCTTGCCGCCGCCGCAACGGCACAGCGCGCAAGGCCGGTGCAGATTGTTCCACTGGGTCTCGTATCTGCCGTTGCCGTCGAACACCTGGACGCGGTGGTTCTCGCGATCGGCGACGTAGACGAAGCCGTCGGCGTCGGTGGCGATGTTGTGCACGATGTTGAACTGGCCGGGATCGGTGCCAGGCTCGCCCCAGCTTTTGATCAGCCTGCCGTCCGGCGTGTATTTGTGGACGCAGGCATTGCCGTAGCCGTCGGAGACGTAGATCTCGCCGCTCGGCGACAGCGCGGTATGGGTGCAGCGGTGGAACGGCTCGCCGCTCATGAACGGCGCCGGCTTGTGCGGGATGCCGATCGTCAGCAGCACCTTGCCGTCGGTGGTGCATTTGCGCACGGTGTGGTCGCCGTCATCGGTGCAATAGAGGTTGTCCTCGGCGTCGATATGCAGGCCGTGAGCGCGCGAGAACACGCCTTCGCCCCAGCTCCTGATGAAGTTTCCTTCGCGGTCGAGCACCACCATCGGATGGTCGCCGCGGTTGAAGACATAGACGCGGTCCTTGCTGTCGACGGCGACGGAGGCCACGTCGGTCAGGCTCCAGCCGTCGGGCAGTTTTGCGAAGTTCTCCACGACGCGGTAGCGGTGCTCGCCGGTGCCGAGGATGGTTGGCATTGTATGTTCCTCTCTCATCTCGTCATTCCCCGGTGCGCAATTGCGCACCTGAGGATGCGCGAAGCGCAGGCCCGGAATCCATTTATCCGCAGCGTCTGTGGCCTGATGGATTCCGGGCTCGATGCTGCGCATCGCCCCGGAATGACGTTTGTGGGAGTTACGCAAGCCTCGCCACCGGCCCGACATCGCGCGGCAGCAGGCCCTCTTCGATCGCCTTGATCTGCAGCGCGAGGTAGCGCGAGTTGATGCGGCATTGCGCGAGGCTGCCGGCGATGAACCACAGGCCGGGCTGCGGCGTGCGGGTGTACATGTTGCGCAGCTCCTGACCGTCGCCAAAGCCCCAGATCGGACCGATTCGCGCGGCCATCGCCGCGCCGAACAGCTTCTTCACCAGCTCTTCCTGCGGCCGGTAGCCGGTCGCGAGCACGATCAGATCGGCTTCCACGGTTTCGCCGGTCTTCAGCCGCGCGCCGTCGGCCACGAAGGTCTCGATGTCGGCAAATTGCTTCAGGGCGATCGCGCCGCTCGCGACGAGATCGGAGCAGCCGACGTTGAAGTAGTAGCCGCCGCCGCGGGTCAGGTATTTGAACTGCCAGCCGGTGCCGCCGTCGCCGAAATCGAGCTTGAAGCCCTTGCGCGCGAGGCCGTCGAGCAGCGTCTTGTCAAGCTGCTTGGATTGCTCGGTCATCAGCACGTGGCTGCGCTTGGCGAGTGTCAGCGGCATCGAGGTCGCGATCAGGTCATTGTCCTCGAGCGAGCCTTCGTTATAGGCGGCATAGGCCAGCTGCGCCGACGGTTCGATATTGGTGACGAGGGTCGAGGAGCGCTGCACCAGCGTCACGTCGGCGCCGGAGGAATGCAGGTCCTGCGCAATGTCGTGACCGCTGTTGCCGGTGCCGATCACCAGCGCACGCTTGCCGGTCCAGGTCTCGCCGTCCTCGTAGCGGCTGGAATGCATGACCTTGCCGGAGAAATTCTTCAGGCCGGGGATCTCGGGCAGATTGGGGATGCCGCTGACGCCGGTTGCCATCACGACATGGCGCGGCTGCATCTCGCGTATCGTGCCGTCGGCGCGGCGCAGTTCCACGGTCCAGCGTCCGTGTGCGTCGTCATAGCTGCCGCCCAGGAATTCCGTGCCGGTCCAGAAGTTCAGCTCCATGGCGTCGACATAGGATTCGAACCAGTTGGCGAGCTTGTCCTTCGGGATGTAGGTCGGCCAGTTCGGCGGGAACGGCATGTAGGGCAGATGATTGACCTGCACCTGATTGTGCAGGGTCAGCGCGTGATAGCGCTTGCGCCAATTGTCGCCGACCCGCGCCTCGCGGTCGACGATCAGCGCGTCGATCTTGAGTGCTTGCAGCCGCGCGGCGATCGCAAGCCCGGCCTGTCCGCCGCCGACCACCAGCACAGCGGGATCGCGGCCGGCATATTCGATGGACGCCTTGCGCAGGTCGAGCCAGTTGGGGCCGCGGAAGTCGCGCGAATAGGCCTGTCCGCGCGGTCGTGTGTAGCCCTGCTGCTCCTCGAACCCCTTCAGCTCCTCGAGCGCGGTCAGCAAGGTCCAGGCCTTCAGCCGGTCGCTATCGGCGGCATCTGGGATCAGCCGCACGATGCCGTGGCCGCGGCCAATGGCGGTCTCGAACTTGAAGATCGCCTCGATCGCATCCGTGCCGGCGCGCGTGACCCGGCGCGGCGCCGCGCGCTCGGCATCGATGCGAAAATGATGCGGCGTGCTGCGCCGCGCATGCGCCGGCAGTTCCTCGATGATGGCGAAGGCGCGGTTGATGGTCTGGATGTTCCAGCTCAGCGCCAGCACGTCGCGCCAGTAGCTGTCGGGATGGAACAGCGGCTTCAGCAGCACATCGTCGGGGCCGGCCAGCGCATCCTCGAACTGCACGAGCCAATTGTCGGCGGCGACCGAGATATCGTCCGTCTTGTCGAGCATTGAGTGTTTCCCGCCATCGGCCGCCTTGATGCGGCGCTCCTATTGCCGCAAAGCCTATACCGATCCGAAGCCACGCTGAAAGGGCGTGACGGGATGGCGCCTATTCGGCGAGCGACAGGATCAGGCCTTGATCCGGCGGGACGCGGCCCTGCAGGGTATCGAGATAAGCCTCGCGCACGGCAGCCGGACCGCGCCGCTCGACGACATCGAGCCAATCGGGCAGATGCGGCACAAGCTCGGCCCAGGCGCCGCCAAAGCGCTGCTCGATGCCGCCGGGACCCCATTCCTTGGCGCGCTTGCGGATCTGGTCGGGCGCGAAGAACCACACCGGCTTGGCACCGGGCAGCGTCGGCTCGTCCGGCTCGCTCGCGCGATGGGTGAGGCCGACCCGGCCGGAATAGACCATCTGTGCGCCGAAGTGCCGGTGCAGGCTCTCGCGCAGCGCGCTGTTGCCGGCCATGTCGACATAGGCGACCGGTTCGGCCGGCGGAATCGCGCCGACCTGGTCATAGGTGACGACCTCGTCATAGCAGCCGAGCGAGGCGACGAAATCGACATTGCCCTTCGAGGTCAGCCCGATCACGCGGATGCCACGCTTATGCAGCAGATGGGCAAGCCCGAACGCGGTCTTGCTCGAGGCCGACGACAGGATGACGCGGCGCGCACCGTAGAATTCGTTCTCGGCAAGCGCATCGTCGACCAGGAACGACAGCATGAACAGCGGCAGCATCAGCGCCCGGAAGTCGCCTTGCCAGCCGGCATAGGTCGGGTCAGCGGAGACGCGGGCATAATTGTTGTAGACCGGCGCGACCTCCTGCCGGTGCGCGGCGCCGTCACGCAGGCCGCGCTTGCTGACGTCGGCCGCCTCGATCACCAGATGGGTCGCCATCGGGAAATAACCGAACAGCGTCTCGCCGACGGCGATCATGGGATGTTTCGAGGCCAGCACCTCGCCAAAACCCCACACCGGGATGATGCCGTAGCCGTCGGGTGCCGGGAACAGCTGCCAGTATTTCAGCTGCTCGCCGATCACGGCGTAGGTGATGTTGTTGGCGGTGAAGGCGAAGCGGGTGACCTTGACCAGCAGCGCATCGGCCGGCAGCGCTGCGGTATCAGGCAGCTTTGTCTCGATCAGCTTGCACTGCTGCAGATCGTTGCGGATGATGATGAAGTCGGTCGAGTTCATGGCGATGATCCCAGCTGCGGATGCCGGCGGATCGTTGCGTCGATTGCCGGTGTTTTGCAACAGCAACTAAGTTTCAAACGCCGTTCGCTTCACCGCCACCGTTCAGCGAAGCTGTCCTTCGCGGTAGAGATCGCGCAGCTTGCGCTTGAAGATCTTGCCGGTCGCCTCGCGCGGCAGCGCATCCATGAAGCGGATGTCGCGCGGCACCTTGAAGTTGGCGAGCTTGCCGCGCAGGAAATCCTGGATCGCCGCAGCCGACAGCGTGCTGCCGGCTTCCGGCTCGACGCAGGCGAACAGCCGCTCGCCATATTCGTCGTCGGGAACGCCGAACACCGCGCAGTCGCGCACCCCGTCCATGCCGATCAGGGTGTTCTCGATCTCGGCGGGATAGATGTTGACGCCGCCCGAGATCACCATGTCGCGCTTGCGGTCGCACAGGAACAGATAGCCGTCGGCGTCGAGATAGCCGACATCGCCGACGCTGATCAGGCCGTCGCGGTCGGCCTCGGTGCGCGCCTTGGCGTTGCCGTGGTAATCGAAATCCGAGATCAATGTTTGACGCATGAAGATTTCGCCGGGCTCGCCGACGTCGCATTGCGTCCCGTCCGGCCGGAAGATCCTGACGATGCCGCCCTCGATGGCGCGGCCGACCGTGCCGGGCTTGGCCAGCGCTTCGGCCGACGAATGCCACACCGGGATGCCGGTCTCGGTCGAGCCGAGATATTCGTTGATGACCGGTCCCCACCACTCGATCATCGCGCGCTTGACGTCGACCGGGCAGGGCGCCGCGCCATGCACGATGAAGCGCAGCGACGTCAGGTCGTAGCGGCGCCGCGTCTCCTCCGGCAGCCGCAGCAGCCGCACGAACATCGTCGGCACCATATGCATATGCGTGACATGGTGGCGCTCGATCAGTTGCAGCAGGTCCTCGGGATCGAAGCGCGGCTCGAGCACGATCGCGCAGCCGCTGCGGAACGCGAGCATGCCGTAGGAGTGCGGCGCCGAATGGTACATCGGGCCGTTCATCAGGACCACCTGGTCTTCATTCGGCTTGACGCCGTAGGTGAGGGCGCCGACGCGCGCGGCGGCCGCCTGCTGCTCCGGCCGCATCGGCTTGCGCTTGACGCCCTTCGGCAGTCCTGTCGTGCCCGAGGTGTAGAACATCGGCGCCGCGCCGATCGGCGCGTCGGTGAGCGGCTGATGCGTCTCGCGCCAGATATCCCAATCGGTCATGCCGTCTGGCACGGTTGTGAGCGCGGGAGCCACGCCATAGGCCGCGGCGATCTCCGGCGGCGTCGTCACCACCAATAGCCTGATTCCAGCAGGCAGTCCGTCGCGGATCTGCGGCAGCAGGTCGGCGTGGCAGACCAGCGTGTCGGCGCCGCTGTCGGTGAGGATGTAGGCGACCTCGTCGGCCTTCAGATGCCAGTTGATCGGCACCACCGGGCTGCCGAGCGCAGCCGCGGCCGCGACCACCTCGAACAGCGCGAAATCGTTGCGCAGCATCATGCCGACCGGCTTGCCGCCCTGCACGCCGACTGCGCGGAAGCCGGTGGCGGCCCGCGCGATGCGGGCGTGGATGTCCGCGTAGCTGATCTGTCGGTCGCCGCTGATGATCATGCGTTTCTCCGGGCGGTCGTCGAACCTCAGGCGCTGGCCTGAAGGAACTCGCTGCGCGCCGCATTAAACTCCGCCTTCAGCCGCGCCACTAGGTCGGCGACCGGCGGGGCGTCGACGATCTGGCCGATGCCCTGCCCCGAGCCCCAGATGTCGCGCCAGGCCTTGACCTTCATGTTGCCGCCGGAGCCGAAATTCATCTTGGACTTGTCGGCGACCGGCAGATTGGCCGGATCGAGACCTGCCGCGGCGATCGACGGTCCGAGGTAGTTGCCGTGCACGCCGGTGAACAGGTTCGAATAGACGATGTCGTGCGCGGCGTATTCAGTCAGCGCCTGCTTGTACTTGAGGTCGGCATTGGCTTCCTCGGTCGCGATGAAGCGGGTGCCGATATAGGCAAGGTCGGCGCCGAGCGCGAGCGCGGACGCGATGCTCCAGCCGTCGGAGATCGCGCCCGACAGCAGGATCGTGCCCTTGAACCATTGCTTGACCTCGCGCACCAGCGCGAACGGCGACAGCGTGCCGGCATGGCCGCCGGCGCCGGCGCAGACCAGGATCAGGCCGTCGACGCCCTGCTCGGCGGCCTTGCGGGCGTGCTTCACATTGATGACGTCGTGGAACACCACGCCGCCATAGGAATGCGCGGCCTCGACGATCTCGGACGGCGGACGCAGCGAGGTGATGATGACGGGTACCTTGTGTTTCACGCAGGTTTCCATGTCGCGCATCAAGCGATCGTTGGAGGCGTGGCAGATCTGGTTGACCGCGTAGGGCGCGACCTTCTTCTCGGGATGCAGCGCCTGGTACTCGCCGAGCTCGTTCTCGATCTGAGTCAGCCACTCGCCGAGCTTCTCGGCCGGGCGGGCGTTCAGTGCCGGGAACGAGCCGACGATGCCGGCCTTGCACTGCGCGATCACAAGCTCGGGACCCGAGACGATGAACAGCGGGGAGCCGACGACCGGCAGTTCGAGCTTGTTGGCGAGCGACGCGGGCAGCGACATTGTTCGGATCCTCCATGGGTCGACCGCTCGGCCGGTGGCCAAAGCGGTTCGCGATTTGTTGTGATGGCTTGGAGCGGCGGCGCTCTTGCGTCGCAATATAGGGCTGGACGGTTGCGCGATGGCGTTCAATATTGAACAGTCAGTTGCCCAGAAATGAACATAGGCGGACGAGCGGCATGGACTGGGAGCTTTGCAAGACCTTCGTCGCGGTGGCGGAAACGCGCAGTTTCGCCGCCGCGGCGCGGCGGCTGCGCATCAGCCATCCCACCGTCGGCCGCAACGTCGCGGCGCTCGAGAAGCAGCTCGGGACCCGGCTGTTCGCGCGGTCCAATGACGGTTTGTCGCTGACCTCGCATGGCCGCAAGTTCCGCGAGCACACGGAGGTGATGGCCGCGGCCGCCTTGCGCGCGGAAGCCTCGGCGTCCGCCACCGGCGAGCAGGCCCGTGGCGTGGTCAAGCTGTCGATCGGCGCGACGCTTGCCGCGCACTGGCTGATGCCGCGGCTCGGGCCGTTCCTGCGCGATCACCCCAATATCCAGCTCGAGATCATCACGCATCCTTTTCCGGCCAGCGTGCGCCGCCGCGAGGCCGATGTGGTGCTGCGGCCGGTCGATGCAGGGGATGAGAACCTGATCGGGCGCAGGATCGGCCGGCTCGGCGCCGGCTTCTATGCCTCACGCCTCTATGCGGCCGGGCGCAAGCTTCCGGAGCGGCCGGACGAGTGGAAGGGCCACAGCGTGATCGGGTTTGCCGATCAGGCCTCGAATGTGCGGCTGGCGCGGTGGAGCGATGCCATCACGCGGCAGGGCACGCTGGTGATGCGCTGTTCCTCGCAAGGCGACATGCTGGCGGCGGCGCGGGCCGGACTCGGAATTTGTGCGCTGTCCTGCTTGGTCGGAGCCGATTATCCAGATCTGGTCCGGGTCGCGCCGCAGAAGCTCGCGAGCCTCTCCGATCTGTGGCTGCTCGCCCATCCCGATCTGGTGGAATTGCCGTCGGTGCGCGCGGTGATCAGCTTCGTCACCGACAGCGCGCGGGAAGATCGCGTCAGGCTGCGCGGCTAGAGCGTTTTCGAGCGAAGTGGATACCGGTTCGCGTTAAGGAAACGCGTCAAAACAAGAATCTAGAGCGCCGTTCCGATTCAATTCGGAATGGCGCTCTAGGCACTGTCTCAGGCGCGCGCCCGCCACAGCGTCCCCGCAAGAAGCACAAAGATCGCACAGGTCCACAGCGCCTGCCAGTTCTCAAATCCTTCGTTGAGGAGCGTATAGATGGCAGCTCCGACAAAGATGCCGGCGAAGATCGATTCCGCCAGCGGCCGGACTCCCTTGGTCGGCGGATTGAGCAGCGTCATCGCCGCAAACGGCACCGCCGCCATGGTGAGTGGCGCAAACGGAAAATCGATGAAGCGCGGGTCGAACACCAGACCGATCGCGGCCGCCGTGCCGACCACGACGGTGACGATCAGGGCCAATCCGTGCAAGGTCACCAGCACCGTCTCGGTGTGGTAGCCCGTCGGCCCCAGCAACTCCTGGAAGCTGGGCGGTGCGCGGCTCGATATCAGGGCGTTGGCGGCGAACAGCGGCGACGCCGTCGCCGCCACCAGAAGCGAGCCCCAGATAAGCCAGCCTCCCGTTCCGGTGCTTTCGTAGATCATTCGCTGGGCGGCGACCCCGAACAGGATTCCGGCGGTGGTCGCCGATACGCTAACCGCAAGCCATGGTGCGAATTCGGGCGTCCTCGGCTTGCGGCGCAAGCTCAGCCATGCCGCGCCGAACACCAGCATCGCCAGCGCCATTCCGCCGGCCATCTGCAATTTCCAGGACGGAAAATTGCTGATCGGCACGCCGGCCGGATATTTCAGCGTGCGCTGTTCGGAATCGAACAGGCCCCAGGATCCGCCAATGGTGCCCTCGATCTCGCGCTTCCAGCCTTCATCATAGGCCTCGAACAGGTTGACGCGGAAATGCTCGCGGCGAGCCAGATCGAGCACCTCCGAGACCACTCGTGCCTGATTGATGCGCGACGGCAGCGCGGATTCGCGCATGCGCCCCTCGCTCGGCCAGCCGATTTCGCCGATGAAGATTTCCTTGCCCGGAAAAACCGCCGCGACCTGCCGGCGCATCTCGTCGGCATGCGCGGCGGCATGTTCCGCGGCGATTGGAACATTCTCCCAATAGGGCAGGATGTGAATGGTGACGAAGTCGACGGCATCGGCGAGTTCGCGATTGCTCAGCCAGAACTCCCAGACGTCGGCATAGGTGACGGGGACGGCGACCCGCGCCTTGATCGCGCGGATCGTGGCGGCGAGGTCGGACGCCGACATTTCCTTGCGCAACAAAACCTCGTTGCCGACCACGAGTGCGATGATCGTGTCCGGATATTGCCTGGCGAGGCGGATCGCCGTCTCGACCTGCGTCGCGTTCTTCTTGCGGTCCCGGTCGAGGAAAATGCCCTGGATGACTTTCAGTCCGGCCTTGGCTGCTAACCCGGGAATCTGATCGAGACCGAGATCGGTCGCATAGGTCCGGATGCAGTGGGAAATCTTCGCAAGCTGAGCGAGGTCCTCCGCGATCTGCTGCGGCGAGACCTGCGTCGCCGGCGAAAGTGATGTCTGATTGTTTCGGAACGGCGCGTACGAGATGCACTGCACTTTGTCGTTCGGATCGATCGGCGCCCGCGCGAGGCTCACCGGGATGCCCAGCCACCACCACGCGGCGGCGATGGCGCCCAGCGAGATCGCGAGCAGCGTCAGCGGGATACGGGGAGAAACCAGGTCCGTCCTCCTTGCCGGAAGGATGTGCTGGGCGTGCTAAATGGGCGGGGCCGGCAAATTGAAAAAGTATCTGTCGGCTGATGCTATATCACGCGATCGCGTGTCGGTATGTTTTTCTTGATGACAGCTACTTCGCGGCGGCGATCACGCCCTCGCGGTTCTTCAGCACGCGATAATACGCCCACCACAGATGGGCGGCCGCGCCGCGCAGCGGACGCCACGGCTCGGCGAGCGGCGCCATCTGCTTCGGCGTCGGCCGCTGCTTCAACCCGAGCCCGACCTTGATCGCCTCCTGCACGGCAAGGTCGCCCGCCGGCCATGCGTCGCCATGGCCGAGACAGAACAGCAGATAGACGTCGGCGGTCCACGGGCCGATCCCGGGCAGCGCGGTCAGCGTGTTGTGCGCGGCATCGGCTTCTTCGTTGGCGAGCACGTCGAGGTTCAGCCGCTCTTCTGCGAGTTCGCGCGCGATGTGCTTCAACGTCTTGATCTTGGCCGCCGACAGCCCGAGGCGGCCGAGCCGGTCGGCGCGCGCCTTGCGGATCGCATCATGATGGAACGGGTCGAACGCCTTGCTGACGCGCCCCCAGATCGCCGCCGCACTTGCGGTCGAGAGCTGCTGGCCGCAGATGATCGCGGCAAGCCCGGCAAACCCGGGCTCACGCTGCCGGATCTCCGGCATGCCGGTGGCTTCGAGAATCGGGCGCAGCCGCCGATCCTGGTCGACCAGTTTCTGGACCGCGTCGTCGAGGTCGGCCTGGGTTTCGAGATGAATTAGCATTGCGGGATCTGCATCGGCTAGTCTTGCACGGGCTTGACCCGCGCATCCTTCTCCTATCGTAACAGAGTCTCGTCCAGATGGATTGCCAACCCGGCAATGACGCACGACCGGTCGCTATGCCTCCCGTTTTCCGTTTTGCGCCGAGTCCGAACGGCCACCTGCATCTCGGCCACGCCTATTCGGCGCTGCTCAACCATGACCTCGCGCGGCAGACCGGCGGGCGCTTTCTGCTGCGGATCGAGGACATCGACGCGACGCGCTGCCGACCGGAATTCGAGCAGGCGATCTACGAGGACCTCGCCTGGCTCGGCATCGCTTGGGAGACCCCGGTGCGGCGGCAGTCGGAGCATTTCGCCGCCTATCGCGCGGCGATCGACCGCCTGGCGGTCCAGGGGTTGGTCTATCCGAGCTTCGAGAGCCGTGCCGAGATCGCGCGGCTGGTCGCCGAACGTGAGGCCAGTGGCGCCTGGCCGCGCGATCCGGATGGCGCGCCGCTTTATCCGGGCACGGCCAGATCGCTGCCGCCGGCGGACCGCGACCGGCTGAGCGGGCAGGGCGCGCCGTTCGCGCTGCGGCTCGACATGGCCGCGGCCGGCGCGAAAGCCTGTGACCTGTGCTGGCACGAGGCGGGCGAAGGGCCGGCCGGCGAGCGCGGCGACGTGGCGGCCCGGCCGGAGGCCTGGGGCGACGTGATCCTGGCCCGCAAGGAGACCCCGACCAGCTACCATCTCTCCGTCGTGGTCGACGATGCCCTGCAGGGTGTGACCGATGTGGTCAGGGGCGTTGACCTGTTCTGGTCGACCAGCGTGCATCGGCTGTTGCAGCAGTTGCTCGGCCTGCCTATGCCCGCCTACCGGCACCATCGCCTGATCCGGGATGCCGCCGGCCGGAAACTGTCGAAATCGACCCGGGCGACCGGACTGCGCGAATTGCGGGCGGAGGGAGCGAGCCCGGCCGACATTCGCCGTCTGGTCGGCCTGCCGTAAAGCGGCTGGTGACGATCATCGCGCATTGCGGTGATGGACCGCAAACGCTGCCGTGACTCCGGCCTGCCTGGCATGCCATGTTGTCGTCCGGGGCGGGGATCACGGAAACCATGGCGTCAAAATCGCGCGCACGGCGCAGCAAGCGGCCATCCAACAGGCCGCCGCCGAAGACCCGCGCCGCCAAAACGCGCGCGGCCAAAACCGGCGCCGCGAAGGCGGCAACCAAGCCACGGCATAAGCGAGCGGCGCCAAAGCCGGCCCCGAAGACCACTCCCGGCATGGTCGAGACTGCGCTTGCCGCCTTTGCCCATGAGGTCCGGACGCCGCTGACCGGCATCCTCGCGATCAGCAATCTGCTCGCGACGTCGGAACTCGGCGAGCGCGAGCGGCGCTGGGTCGACACCATCAAGGCCGGCGCCGAGCATCTGGCGAGCCTTGCCACCCTGTTCGTCGATGCTGCCCGCAGCGAGGGGCCGGGGCTTGAGATCCGGCAGGACTTCTTCGACCTGCGCACGCTGGCGCGCCATGCCGGGGATTCGCTGGCCGGCCGCGCCGCAGCCAAGGGGCTGCAGGCCTCCGTCGTGATCTCCGACCGGCTGCCGGCGTTTGCGATCGGCGATCCCGTCCGGTTGCGCGCGGCGCTGGAGAACCTGATCGACAACGCCGTCAAGTTCACCGAGCAGGGCAGCGTCAAGCTCAACGTCGCGCCGGTGCGCGCGGCCAGGGGAAAGGACAGCGGCAGAATCGGCGTTGCCTTTGCAATTTCCGACAGCGGCATCGGCCTGACCCTGTCGGAGGTCAAGCGCCTGTTCCGGCCGTTCTCGCAGGCCAATGTCTCGATCGCGGCGCGGTTCGGCGGTGCCGGGCTCGGCCTGTCCTCGGTCAAGCAGCTCGCGCGGGCCATGGGCGGCGACATCGTCGCGGCGCAGCGCGCCGGCGGCGGCACCGTCTTCACGCTCAGCGTGGCGCTGGTCTCGGCCGAAGGGCCGGCCGGTGCTGCGTCGAGCGAAGGCGCCGCGGTGCTGATGTCGCAGGGGTTGCGGCTGCTCAGCGTCGAGGACAATCCGTTCGGCCGCGTCGTGCTCAACACGATCCTGACCGAGCTCGGCCACCAGGCCGAATTCATCGGTCAGGGCGAGGCTGCGCCCGACCGGCTCGGACAGGGTGTGTTCGACGCCGTGCTGATGGACATGGTGCTGCCCGGCATCGGCGGTGTCGAAACCATCAAGCGCATCCGTGCGCTGCCGCTGCCGCACGGCGATATCGTGATCGTCGGGATTTCCGGCCGTGCCGAAGACGAAGCCGCGGCGCGCGCCGCCGGCGCCGACGCCTTCCTGGTCAAGCCTGTTTCTCCGCGGGCGCTCGCGACTGCGCTGCATGAAGCGACACGCCGCGCGGCAGCCGCGACTTGATGATCGCGGCGTTCAATTCGCCGCCGAACACGAAGATCGCGGCGATGAAATACATGAACACCAGCGCGATCACCACCGAGGCAAGCCCCGCATACATGGTCACGTAATTGTTGGCGAAGCGCGCCAGGTACATGCCGAAGCCGATGCCCGAGATCAGCGACGCCACCATCGTGAAGATGATGCCGGGCAGGATCTGCGTGAAGCTGCGGCGCCCCGCCGGAAGCCAGGCATGCAGGATGAACAGCGCAACCACCAGCGCCAGGATCGTGATGCCGTAACGGGCGGTGTTGAGCAGGCTCTCGTTGGATTCGACGAAGAACGGGATATAGCGCCGCGCCGCCTCGATGATCAGCGGCCCGAGCACGATCAGGAACGCCATCGCGAGCGAGGTGAACGCCGCGACCAGCGTATAGCCGATCGACTCCAGCCGCAGCCAGTACCAGCGCCGCGGCTCGATCACGGCATAGGCGCGGTTCAGCGCCACCCGCAGCGCCTCGACGCCGTTGGAGGCGAAGTAGACCGCGAGCACCGCGCCGATGGTCAGGATGTCGCCGCGGGTGTTGGTCAGCACGTCGTGGATCTGGCCGGACAGCGCGCCGGCGACCTGATCCGGCCAGACCTGGAGCAATAGCCCGACCGCCTGGTCGGCGAGCTGCTTGGAGCCGACGAAGCCGGCTAGCGACGTCAGCACGATCAGGAACGGAAACAGCGCCATCAGGGTCGACAGCGCGATATGGCTCGCGATCGCCCAGCCGTCATCGGCGAGGAACGTGTAAAAGGCATCCATCACGACGTGGGTGACGTAACGAAGCTGCTTCACATTCCACCCGGCATTATCGACGACCGCTCGGTCCGAGAACGGACCCAGCATCTGATACTACGCCTTGAAAAGCCAGTTGGTTGCATGGCGCAGCTGTGTGGAAGTCCGCGTCCTGCGGTGTTATGTACCGCAGATGACATCCGTCCTCAGCACGATCATTCTTCCCATCGCCGTCGGCGCCGTAGCCCTGGTGCTCCTGCTCGGCCTCATCAACATGATGAAGGGCGGCTCGCCGAACACGTCGCAGAAGCTGATGCGGCTGCGCGTGCTGTTGCAGTTCGTCGCCATCGTCATCGCGATGCTCGCGGTGTGGGCGATGGGACGATAGCTGAGGTACACTCTTCACCTCTCCCACCCAACTCGGGTTTACCCGAGTTGGGCACGCAAAATTGTCGAAGTCGGATATATCCGACTTCGATGGGAGGGGTGAACTCGAACACTGGAGCCGGCCATGGTCGTTCTCAATCGAATCTATACGCGCACCGGCGATGACGGCACCACCGCGCTCGGCTCCGGCGAGCGGCGGCCGAAATACGATCTGCGCGTGGCCGCCTACGGCACCGTCGACGAGACCAATGCCGCGATCGGCGTAGTCCGATTGCATCTCGCCGAAAGCCCCGAGGTCGATGCGATGCTCGGCCGCATCCAGAACGACCTGTTCGATCTCGGCGCCGATCTGGCGGTGCCGGAGCGCGAGGGCAAGGCCGAGCGCCTGCGCGTGCTGGCAAGCCAGGTCGAGCGGCTCGAACGCGACATCGACGGCCTCAACGACCAGCTGGCGCCGCTGACCTCGTTCGTGCTGCCCGGCGGGACGGCTGCGTCGGCCTATCTGCACCTCGCCCGAACGATATGTCGCCGCGCGGAACGGATGATGGTGGAACTCGCCGCCCGGCCCGACGAGCCGGTCAATCCAGCTGGCATTCAGTATATGAACCGGCTGTCGGATTTCCTGTTCGTTGCCAGCCGCTTCCAGAACAACAAGGGGGCCGGGGACGTGTTGTGGGTGCCGGGTCAGAACCGCTAAACTGGTTCAAAACCGGGTGACGGTTTTTTGGCTTTGGCGCGTTGACCGGGGGAAACGGGACCTTTAGGTTCCGCGCCAGCCAACCGAAACCCATAAAATCAAAGCGAAAGAGGATCGATGAAGGTTCTTGTGCCGGTAAAGCGGGTCGTCGACTACAACGTCAAGGTCCGCGTCAAGAGTGACGGGACGGGCGTGGAGCTCGCCAACGTCAAGATGTCGATGAACCCGTTTGACGAGATCGCCGTCGAGGAAGCGCTGCGGCTGAAGGAAGCCGGCAAGGCGACCGAAGTGGTGGTGGTGTCGATCGGACCGGCGCAGGCCTCCGAGACCATTCGCACCGGGCTTGCGATGGGCGCCGACCGCGGCATCCTGGTCAAGGCCGAAGGCAATGTCGAACCGCTCGCGGTCGCCAAGATCCTGAAGGCGGTGGTCGAGGCAGAGCAGCCCGGCCTCGTCATCCTCGGCAAGCAGGCGATCGACGACGACAGCAATCAGACCGGCCAGATGCTGGCCGCGCTGCTCGGCTGGTCGCAGGCGACCTTCGCCTCCAAGCTCGAGGTCGACGGAAGCGACTTCAAGGTCACGCGCGAAGTCGACGGCGGTCTGCAGACCGTCAAGCTGAAGGGCCCGGCGATCGTCACCACCGACCTGCGTCTCAACGAGCCGCGCTATGCGTCGCTGCCCAACATCATGAAGGCGAAGAAGAAGCCGATCGACGACAAGAGCGTCGCTGACTACGGCGTCGATGTCACGCCGCGTCTGGAAGTGCTGAAGACCGCGGAACCCTCAGGCCGCAAGGCGGGCGTCAAGGTCAAGGACGTCGCCGAACTCGTGAACAAGCTCAAGACCGAAGCCGGGGTTCTCTGATGACGACGCTGTTGATTGCTGAACACGACCACGAGACCCTGAAGGACGCGACCAACAAGGCACTGACCGCGGCTTCCCAGCTCGGCGGCGACGTCCATGTGCTGGTTGCCGGTGGCGGCCAGGGCACCAAGGCCGCGGCGGAAGCGGCCGCCAAGCTTGCCGGCGTCAGCAAGGTGCTGGTCGCCGAAGGTCCCGCCTATGAGCACGACCTCGCCGAGCCGCTGGCTGCGCTGATCGTCGCGCTGGCGCCCGGCTACGACGCCTTCGTCGCGCCCGCGACCTCGCGCTTCAAGAACGTGATGCCGCGCGTCGCAGCGCTGCTCGACGTCATGCAGGTCTCTGAGATCATCAAGGTCGTCGCGCCCGACACCTTCGAGCGGCCGATCTATGCCGGCAACGCGATCCAGACCGTGAAGTCGAAGGACGCCAAGAAGGTGATCACGGTCCGCACCTCGACCTTCGCCGCCGCCGGCGAAGGCGGCAGCGCGGCGATCGAGAACGCCGCATCCGCCGCCGATCCCGGCCTGTCGACGTTCGTCGACGAGGAAGTCGCCAAGAGCGACCGTCCGGAACTGACCTCGGCCAAGATCATCGTCTCGGGTGGCCGCGCGATGCAGAGCCGCGAGAACTTCGCCAAGTACATCGAGCCGCTCGCCGACAAGCTCGGCGCCGGCGTCGGCGCCTCGCGCGCCGCGGTCGATGCCGGCTATGCGCCGAACGACTGGCAGGTCGGCCAGACCGGCAAGGTGGTGGCCCCGGAACTTTATGTCGCGGTCGGCATCTCCGGCGCGATCCAGCATCTGGCCGGCATGAAGGACTCCAAGGTGATCGTCGCCATCAACAAGGACGAAGACGCGCCGATCTTCCAGGTCGCCGATTACGGCCTGGTCGCCGACCTCTACCAGGCGGTTCCGGAACTGACCGAAGCGCTCGGCAAGCTCGGAAAGTAAGCGACAAGACACCGGCCGGGTGGCTAAGCTCCGGCCGGTGTTGATATTTTCGAGGCAATGATCCGGAAACGTTTTTCCGAAAGGATCATGCTCGATGGGGGGAATGGGGCTTGGTGTGATGACATGTCATCACATCATGGTCCCGGGAAACGTTTTCCGGCGGATTGGGCAACCCGGAAGGCTTCACTTCGGGTATCGTTGGGATTGGGCAGGCGCGACATGCGCGCCGTTCCGGTGGATGACAAGATGACGGTGGCAATCAAAAAGGTCGGCGTGATCGGTTCGGGCCAGATGGGCAACGGCATCGCCCATGTGGCGGCGCTGGCCGGCTTCGACGTGGTGCTCAACGACGTGTCCGGCGACCGGCTGAAATCGGCACTGGCGACCATCAACGGCAATCTGACCCGCCAGGTGGCCAAGAAGGCGATCAGCGAAGCCGAGCGCAAGCAGGCGCTCGACCGCATCGCCTCCGCCGAGACGCTCGACGCGCTGGCCGATTGCGACCTCGTGATCGAGACCGCGGTCGAGAAGGAAGAAACCAAGCGCAAGATCTTCCAGGAGGTCTGCGCGGTGCTGAAGCCGGACGCGATCGTCGCGACCAACTCGTCGTCGATCTCGATCACACGGCTCGCCGCCTCGACCGACCGCCCGGAGAAATTCATCGGCATTCATTTCATGAATCCGGTGCCGGCGATGGAGCTGGTCGAGCTGATCCGTGGCATCGCCACCGACGACACGACCTTCGACACCGCCAAGGCGTTCGTCGCCAAGCTCGGCAAGCAGGTCGCGGTGTCGGAGGATTTCCCCGCCTTCATCGTCAACCGCATCCTGCTGCCGATGATCAACGAGGCGATCTACACGCTGTATGAAGGCGTCGGCAACGTCGAGGCGATCGACGCCGCGATGAAGCTCGGCGCACATCATCCGATGGGCCCGCTCGAGCTTGCCGATTTCATCGGCCTCGACACCTGCCTGTCGATCATGCAGGTGCTGCATGAGGGGCTCGCCGATTCAAAGTATCGGCCGTGCCCGCTGCTGGTGAAATACGTCGAGGCCGGCTGGCTCGGACGCAAGAGCCAGCGCGGCTTCTACGACTATCGCGGCGACAAGCCGATCCCGACGCGGTAATCACTGCGTCTTCAGGTCAGTGCTCGCAGCAGCGCGAGCGTCGCGGGCACGAGGCTGACGATGACAGTCGCACCCATTCCAAGTCCGAGCAGATGCGCTGCCAGTGCGAGACGCTGACTCTGGCTTTGTGCGTGAGGCGTCACTGCAGCGCCTCGCACGCGCGCCTTAATCGCCTGCCGGCCTCCTCGATGGTCGCCGACGGGTTGGCGAAGCTGACGCGGATGTAGGGCGACAGCCCGAGATCCTCGCCGGGGAACACCACCAGATCGGCGTTCTCGAGCAGATAGGTCGAGAAATCGCGGTCGGTCGCGATGATCTTGCCGTCGGGTGCGCGCTTGCCGATCACGCCGGCGCAACCGATCAGCAGATAGAACGTGCCGTCCGGCGGCGTGCAGGACAGCCCGGCGCATCCGTTGATCAGTTCGGCAAAGCGGTCGCGTCGCGCGCGCAGGATGGCTGCGCGCTCGGCCAGCACATCCTGTGGGCCATCGAGCGCGGCAACTGCGGCGGCCTGGCTGATCGACGATGCGCCCGATGTGGTCTGCGACTGGATCGTGATCATCGCGCGGATCAGCGCCGCAGGTCCGGCGGCATAACCGATCCGCCATCCCATCATGGCGTAGCTCTTGGCGAGGCCGCTGACGGTCAACGTCCGCGGCTTCAGGCGCGGCTCGATCTCCGCCAGCGTCGGCGCCGGTGCGCCATCGAACGTGATGTGCTCGTAGAGCCCGTCGGCCAGCACCCAGATATCCGGATGCCGCGACAGGACCGCGGCGATCTCGGAGAGATCCTCGCGTGAATAGCGCGCGCCGGAGGGATTGACCGGATTGTTGAGCACGATCCAGCGCGTCCGCGCCGTGATCGCCGCCTGCAGATCCTCGCCGCGCAGCCTGAAGCCGTTGTTCTGCGCGCACGGCATGACCACCGGCGCCCCGCCTGCGAGCCGCACCTGATCGAGATAGGGCGCCCAATAGGGTGCAGGGATGATCACCTCGTCGTCGGGCGCCAGCGTCGCGAGCAGCGCGTTGAACAGCGCTTGCGTCGAGCCGTTGGTGATGACGATCTCATCCAGCCGATAGTCGAGACGATGGTCGCGCAGCAGCGCGGCCTGCACCGCGCGCTTCACATCCGGCGTGCCGTCGACGTCGGTGTAGCGGGTTTCGCCGCTCAGGGCCGCGTCATGCGCCGCCGCGATCACGTGCGCCGGCGTCGGAAAATCCAGATTGCCCGACGACAGCTCGATGATGTCGCGCCCATTGGCGCGCAGTTCGCGGGCGCGCCGCCGCAGCACCGATGCGGGCGATGCCTTGATGCCGCTCATCCGCGGCGAGAGGATCGGGGATGCGCTCATCGGACGTACTGCGCCTCGCCGTTGCCGAACGACCAGTTCTCGGGAAGCACCTCGACCAGGTTGATGAAGATGTCCTCGGTCCGCAGGCCGGGGCTGTCCGTCAGCAGCTCGGCGATCCGGCGATAGAGCCTCTGTTTTTGCGTCACCGGGCGGGTGTTGCTGACGGTGATCTGGATGATGACCAGATCGTCGCTGCGCCTGATGCCGAGATAGTCGGCGCCATAAGCGAAATCGTCGCCATCATGCTCGGAGACCGTCATGAAGCGGTCGCCGTCCGGCACATCGAAGGTCTCGCGCATGGCGCGATAAAGGCTGTCGAGAATGGCCTTGCGGTAGGCGGCGGGCTTGCCCCGTCGCAGCGAGACGCGGGTCAGCGGCATGATGGTGGCTCCTTGCAGATTTGCGTGCAGCCGATCCTAGGCGCTGATTGATCATTTAAAAACGGCATGATATCTCATTTCAATGATTTCAGATTGAAATGAATGGCCATGAAAGCTCTCGATCTCGAGGCGGTGCAGGCCTTTGTCCTGGTTGCTGACCTCAGCAGCTTCACCCGCGCGGCGCAGGTCATGGAGACCACGCAGTCCGCGGTAAGCCTGAAGATCAGGCGGCTGGAAGACGGGCTTGGCCGGCGGCTGCTGGAGCGCACGCCGCGGCTGGTCCGGCTGTCCGCCGAAGGAGCGGCCTTCCTCGGCGCGGCGCGCAATCTCGTTGCCGCGCATCAATCGGCGATCGGGTCGTTCGCGGTCGAGCATCGGCGGCTGGTCGTCGGCATCAGCCACCACATCGTCGGAACGGAGCTGGCGTCGCTGCTGAAGCGGATGAACGCCACCGATCCCGGCCTGGTGATCCAGCTGCATGTCGACACGTCGCGCGCGGTGCTCGGCGCATTCGACGACGGCAAGCTCGATGCCGCGATCGCCCTCCGTCACGATGCCAAGCGCCGCGATGGCGACGTGCTGTTCGAGGAACCGTTCGGCTGGATGGCCGCGCCGGATTTTCACCATCGTCCCGGCGAGCCGCTGCGGCTGGCGACCCAGGCCGAGCCGTGCAGCGTCCGCGCCATGGCCGTCGAGGCGCTCGATGCCGCCGGCATCGCCTGGACCGAGGCCTTCGTCGGCGGCGGGCTCGCGACGATCGGGGCTGCGATATCCGCCGGGCTTGCGGTCGCCGCGCTGGCGCGCCGGGTGGCGCCGGCGGATACCGTCGACCTCGGGCCGCGGCTTGGCCTGCCGCCCTTGCCGTCGCGCGACGTCATGCTGCATTCGAAGCTGTCGGATGCGCGAACCCGGCAAGCGCTGCGCACGCTCGGCGCGGCGTTTGCGGCGAATGCGGCTTGAGCCTTATTCAGACGATGCGGCAGCCTGACGCGGCCATCCGTTACCCAGGCATTAACTTTGGCGCGCTACGCCAAGCTTGGAATTGGGAGTACCGCGTATGGACACGATGAGCATGGTCACCAGCATCCTGTCGATGCAGCAGGGCAACCTGCAGGGTGAGATCGCGACCCGGGTCACGAAGCAGAACCTCGACGCGGAGAAATTCGCGGTTCAGACCCTGCTTGGGACGCCGTCGACCGCCAATCTCGGCCCCGGCATCGGCGACAATCTCAACGCCGTCGCCTGATCAGAACCCGGCCGCGGCCGGCTGTAGCGCCGCCTTCACCAGCTTGATCGCATCGTCGCTCGCCCATTCGGCGGGACCGGCGATGTTGGCGATTTCGCAGCCCTTGCCGTCGACCAGCACCGAGGTCGGCATGCCCAGCGCCTTGCCTATGTTCTTAAGATCCTGAAAGACCTTGGCTTTCTGGTCGCTGAAATAGTCGAGCCGGGTCAGATTGGCCTCTTTGAGGAAGGTCTTCGGCTTGTCCGGGTCGCGGGTGTCGATGTTGATCGCGACCACCTCGAAATCCTTGCCGCCGAGCTTGGTCTGCAGGCTGTCGAGCGCCGGCATCTCCTTGCGGCAGGGCACGCACCAGGTCGCCCAGAGGTTGACCAGAACGGTCTTGCCGCGCCAGTCCGAGAGCTTCTTCGGCTGGCCGTTGGCATCCTCGAAGGCGAGGTCGGGCAATTTGAGCGGGGTGGTGGCCATGGTCAGCGCGGCGACCTCGCCCTGGGCGAGTGGGGCGATCTTCTTGGCCAGATCCACCGCGCTGTTGCAGGCGATATCGCCGCCCGCGGGATGCCTGAGGCCGGAGACCCCGACATAGCCGATCACGGCCCCGACCAGCACGGCGCCGATCACCAGCGGAATGCGCCATCTGGCCGCCGGCTTGGCGGTCGGCTCGCTCGGGGTCGTCTCGGGCATATCGTTTGTCATCCTGGGTCAGATGTGGCTAAGCAGTGCCGGGAATTACGATCGGAACCGCCATGCTGTTTCGTCGCTCCGGCGATGAAACCGCACGGCCTGAAATACAAATTCGTGAGCGAGATGTCATGAGCAACAAGATGTGGGGCGGCCGGTTCTCGGAGCGTCCCGACGCGATCATGGAGGAAATCAACGTCTCCATCGACGTCGACCGGCACCTTTATGCCCAGGACATTGCCGCGTCCAAGGCCCACGCCGCGATGCTCGCCGCGCAAGGCATCATCACCGCAGCTGATGCGAAAAATATCGGCAAAGGTCTAGACACGATTTTGTCAGAAATCGGCAAGGGCGATTTCGATTTCAAGCGCGCGCTCGAGGACATCCATATGAATGTCGAGTCGCGGCTGTCCGAGTTGATCGGGCCCGCAGCGGGCCGGCTGCACACCGCACGCTCGCGCAACGACCAGGTCGCGACCGATTTCCGGCTCTATGTCCGCGACACCATCGATGAGACCAATGCGGCGCTGGCCGCATTCCAGCAGGCGCTGGTCGCCCGCGCGCTGGAGCACGCCGGAACCGTGATGCCGGGCTTCACCCATCTGCAGACCGCGCAGCCGGTGACCTTCGGCCATCATCTCCTCGCCTATGTCGAGATGGCCGGCCGCGATCGTGGCCGCTTTACTGACGCGCGCAAGCGGCTCAATGAATCGCCGCTCGGCGCCGCCGCACTCGCCGGCACTTCGTTTCCGATCGACCGCGCAGCGACGGCGAAAGCGCTCGGCTTCGACCGGCCGATGGCCAATTCGCTGGATGCGGTGTCAGACCGCGATTTCGTGCTGGAGACGCTGTCGGCGGCCGCGATCTGCGCCGTGCACATGTCGCGCTTCGCCGAGGAGATCGTGATCTGGACCTCGCCTTTGGTCGGGCTCGTCAAGCTCAGCGACAAGTTCACCACCGGCTCGTCGATCATGCCGCAGAAGCGCAATCCGGACGCCGCGGAGCTCGTGCGCGCCAAGACCGGCCGCGTGATCGGTGCGCTCACCGCGCTCTTGATCGTGATGAAGGGCTTGCCGCTCGCCTATCAAAAGGACATGCAGGAGGACAAGCAGGGCGCGATGGAGGCCTTCGAGGCACTGTCGCTCGCGATCCGCGCCATGACCGGCATGGTCGAGGACCTGGTGCCGGATGAGGCGAAGATGAAGGCCGCCGCCGGCGAGGGCTATGCCACCGCGACCGATCTGGCCGATTGGCTGGTGCGGACCCTGAAAATGCCGTTCCGCGACGCCCACCACGTCACCGGGCGCATCGTCGGCCTCGCCTCGAAGCAGGGCGTGGCGCTGCACGAATTACCGCTCAAGGCCATGCAGGAGGTCGAGCCCAAGATCACCGCCGAGGCGCTGAAGGTACTGAGCGTCGAATCCTCGGTGCAGAGCCGGACCTCGTTTGGCGGCACGGCGCCGAAGAATGTGATGGCGCAGGCCAAGGCCTGGGCCAAGCGGCTGGAAAAAGAGCGAAAATTGGGCTGAACCGGAAAATTTGGCGGTGATTTCTCGGGCCTCGGCCTCTCGCCAGAGCACGCCAATGTTTGTATGGTGCCGCCCGAATTGGGGAATTCGTCGTGATTAGCAAGAACCGCCTGACCCCCTCGGGATGGGCCATCATTGTGCTGAGCGTTTCCGCGCTGGCGCTCGGCGGCTGTGGCCGCAAGGGACCGCTCGACCTGCCGCCGACCGCCAACGCCGCGCCGGGGGCAGCACCGACCGACACCGAGGCCGAGCGGGCGGCGCAGCCCAGCGTGTTCAATCCGACCTATGGCTCGGATGCCGCGCCGGCCGCGTCGAGGGGCAATAAACGGCCCTTCATCCTCGATCCGCTGCTCGGCAACTAATATCTGGAGCATGATCCGGAAAAGTGGGAACCGGTTTTCCCTCGCGACAAACGCGGAACGCGTTTGCGCGGAGATCATGCTCAAACAATGTAGTGTGTCATGAACCATTTCGACTATCGCAACGGCGTGCTGCATGCCGAGGCGGTCAATCTCATTGAGCTGGCGGAAGCCGTCGGCACCCCGTTCTATTGCTATTCGACGGCGACGCTGGAGCGGCACTACCGCGTCTTCACCGAGGCCTTTGCCGGTGAGAAGGCGCTGGTGTGCTACGCCATGAAGGCGAACTCCAACCAGTCGGTGCTGCGCACGCTGGCCAAGCTCGGCGCCGGCGCCGACGTGGTGTCCGGCGGCGAATTGAAGCGGGCGCTGGCGGCCGGCATTCCGCCCTCGAAGATCGTGTTCTCCGGCGTCGGCAAGACCGAGGGCGAACTGCGCGCCGCGCTCGCCACCGACATCCTCTGCATCAACATCGAGTCCGAGCCGGAACTCGACATGCTGTCGCGCCTTGCGGTCGAGATGAAGACGACCGCGCGCATCTCGGTGCGGGTCAATCCCGACGTCGATGCCGGCACCCATGCCAAGATCTCGACCGGCAAATCCGAGAACAAGTTCGGCATCCCGATCGCCCGTGCCCGCGAGGTCTATGCCCGCGCGGCGAAGCTGCCGGGCATCAAGGTCACCGGCACCGACGTGCATATCGGCAGCCAGATCACCGATCTCGGTCCGCTGGAGGTTGCCTTCCGGCTGCTCGCGGAATTCGTCCAGACGCTGCGCGCCGACGGCCACGATATCTCGCATGTCGATTTCGGCGGCGGCCTCGGCATTCCCTATTACATGGACCGCGCCGCGCCGCCGGAACCGGGTGCCTATGCCGCGATGGTCAAGCGCGTCACGCACAATCTCGGCTGCACGCTGATGTTCGAGCCGGGCCGCATGATCGTCGGCAATGCCGGCATCCTGGTTGCCCGCGTGATCCATGTGAAGCCGGGCGACGCCAAGAACTTCGTGATCATCGACGCCGCGATGAACGACCTGATCCGGCCGACGCTGTATGAAGCGCATCACGACATCCTGCCGGTGCGCCAGCCTGCGCAGGGCACGCCGACCATGGTCGCCGACGTGGTCGGCCCGGTCTGCGAGACCGGCGACTATCTCGCACTCGACCGCGCGCTGCCGCAGCCGAAGGCCGGCGATCTCCTGGCGATCATGACCGCCGGCGCCTATGGCGCGGTGCAGTCCGGCACCTACAACACCCGGCCGCTGGTGCCGGAGGTGCTGGTCAAGGACGACCAGTTTGCCGTGGTCCGCCCGCGCATCGACGTCGACGCTTTGATCGCCATGGACAAGCCCGCGCCGTGGTTGTGAGGCCGTAGCCCGGATGTAGCGAAGCGAAATCCGGGACGGTCTCTGACGCGGCACGAACCCCGGATTACGCTACGCTCCATCCGGGCTACGCGTCTTACTTCGCGGCGTGACTGCCTTTTCCGCCCCCGCCCACGATCACGCCTGCGGCCTTCTCGATCGGCTTGATCGCCGCCGTAAAGTCCGAGTCCGGTCCTTCGTCGCGGATGATGACTTCCCAGAGCCGGCCGACCGCCTCGGCGACTTCCATCGACAGCCCGAGCGCGCGCATCTCCTCGACCGCGAGCCGCACGTCCTTCACCATCAGCCCGGTGGCGAAGCCGAAGTCGAAGCTGCGCGGCAGCACCGAGCGGGGAAACTTGTCGCGGCTCGCGGTGTTCAGCCCCGAGCCGGCATTGATGACGTCGATCATCACGGCCGGATCGAGCCCGGACTTCACGCCCATCACCACCGCCTCCGAGGTCGCGACCATCGCGGTCGCCGACAGGAAGTTATTGGCGAGCTTCATGGTCTGGCCGGAGCCCGGCTTGGTGCCGATGAAGAACACCTTGCCGATGACGTCGAGCGCGCCCTTCACCAGCTCGAAATCGGCGCGCGGGCCCGACACCATCACCGCCAGCGTGCCCTTCTCGGCGCCGGAGACGCCGCCGGACACCGGGCTGTCGATCTGCACGATGTTCTTCTTCGCGAGCAGATCGTGGATCTTCACCGCCATCTGCGAGCCGACGGTGGAGAGATCGATGAAGCGCTTGACGCGCTTGCCCTCGATCACGCCGCCCGCGCCCGTTGCCACCTCGAGCGAGGCCTGCAGCGAGGGCAGGCTCGCCATCACGGTCTCGACGCGGTCGGCGACGTCCTTCGCCGACGTCGCGGCCGCCGCGCCGCGCGCGACCAGTTGATCGACGACCTCCTTGCGGGTGTCGAACACGGTGAGCGTGTGACCGGCCTCGATCAGCCGGCGCGCCATCGGGAAGCCCATCTTCCCGAGGCCGATGAATCCGATTTCCATGGTTCGTTTCCTCTACGTCGTTATGTGTGCAGCAATTTGCCCCACCCTCGACGTCGTCCCTGCGAAAGCAGCGACCCATAACCCCAGGACTGCATTGTTTGGCTCAGCTGGGGCCACAGCCGTCGTAGCGACGACGAACTGTGGTTATGGGTCCCGGCTCGCGCTCCGCTTGGCCGGGACGACAACGAGAGGAGCCGCTCACGCCTTGTCGAGTTCGGCGAACACCTCGCGCGCGATGCGGAAGCTATCGACGCCGGCCGGGATGCCGGCGTAGATCGAGACCTGCATGAAGATCTCGCGGATCTCGTCGCGGGACACCCCGTTGGTCAGCGCGCCCTTGATGTGGGCCTTCAATTCGTGCGGTCGGTTCAGGATCGAGATCATGGCGAGGTTGAGCATGCTGCGGGTCTTGCGCGGCAGTTCCTCGCGGCCCCAGACCGCGCCCCAGCAATATTCGGTGACGAGTTCCTGGAACGGCTTGTTGAAGCTGTCCGAATTCTTCAGCGCATTGTTGACATAGGCCTCGCCCAGCACCGCCTTGCGGATTTCGAGCCCCTTGTCGTGCGTCTTCTGGTCCATATCGTTTCCTCATGCGTTAACGCGTTGGTTCGGGCCGGGACGTTACGGGGCCGAACCGCCGCAGTCACGCCTTCGTGTTATGCGTATTTCCCGGTGTGGGTTACGTCGGGGAACGGGTGCCTCAAAGCCGCCGCCGTGCTAGGCTGTCCTGCCGGCTACCCCGGAGATTTTATTGAGCGGAGCCAACATCGACCCGTCCGACAACGCCTCACGCGCCGTCCCCGACAGCGATGCGGTCGCGCGTCTGAAGCTCAACGAGGCTCTGCAGCGGGCGAGGCTGGCGATTGCGTGGGAACGGGCGTGGCCGCATCTGGCGCGGTTCCTCACGATCGCGGGTCTGTTCCTGGTCGTGTCCTGGGCCGGGCTGTGGCTGGTGTTGCCGTTTGCCGCACGCCTGGCCGGCGCCGCCCTGTTCGGGCTGGCCGCGCTCGCCATGTTGGTGCCGCTGGTGCGCTTGCGCTGGCCGAGCCGCGAGGAGGGCCTGAGCCGGCTCGACCGCGGCGCCGGGATCCGGCACCGCCCCGCAACCACGCTCGCCGATACGCTCACCAACAAGGATCCGTTTGCGCTGGCGCTGTGGCAGGCGCAACGCGAGCGCACCCTGGCCTCGATCAAGCGCATCCGCGCCGGGCTGCCGCGGCCGCGCGTCTCGCTGCACGACCCCTGGGCGCTGCGTGCGCTGGTCATCGTGATGCTGGTCGCGAGCTATGTCGCCGCCGGCGACGAGCGCGGCCTGCGGGTCGCCTCCGCATTCGACTGGAACGGCATCATGGCGCCGGCCAATGTCCGGGTCGACGCCTGGGTGACGCCGCCGAACTACACCGGCAAGCCGCCGATCATCCTGTCGAACGCCAACAAGGACGCTGCCGCGGCCGACACCACCCCGCTGGCGGTTCCGGCCGGCAGCACGCTCTTGGTGCGCTCCAGCGGCGGCAGCATCGACGTCGTGGTCGGTGGCGGCGTCGCCGAGGTCACGCCGGAAGGACAGGCGCCCAAGGGCACCAACGAGCGGCATTTCAAGATCACCGGCGACGGCACCGCGCATGTCCGCGCGCCGGCCGGCGAGCCGCAGTGGAAATTCACTGCGACGCCGGACCGGCCGCCGTCGATCGCGCTCGCCAAGGATCCGGAGCGGCAGGCGCACGGCGCCTTGCAGCTGTCCTACAGGCTCGAGGACGATTACGGCGTGACCGAAGCGCGCGCGCAGTTCGCGCCGCGGCCGACTGATGCGCCCAAGGATGCAGCGAAGGATGCAGCGAAGGATGCCGACGACAAGGCCACCCCGCCGCGTCCGCTGTTCGAGCCGCCGCAATTCCCGCTGGTGCTGCCCAATGCGCGCACCCGCAACGGGGTCGGCCAGACGGTGAAGGATCTCAGCGAGGATCCCTATGCCGGCGCCGACGTGACGCTGACGCTGACCGCAAAGGACGAGGCCGGCAATGAGGGCAAGAGCGAGCCGTTCAACATGCGGCTGCCGGAGCGCCTGTTCACCAAGCCGCTGGCGCGCGCACTGATCGAGCAGCGCCGGATCCTGGCGCTCGACGCCAACCAGAACGGCCAGGTCTACGCCGCGCTCGACGCGCTGATGATCGCGCCCGAAATGTTCATGCCGGAGACCGGCTATTATCTCGGCCTGCACACCGTGGCCCGCCAGCTCGAGGCGGCGCGCACCGACGATCAGCTGCGCGAGGTCGTCGCCAGCCTGTGGGCGCTTGCCGTCACCATCGAGGACGGCAACATCAGCGACGTCGACAAGGCGCTGCGCGCGGCGCAGGACGCGCTGAAGCAGGCGCTGGAGCGCGGCGCGAGCGACGAGGAGATCAAGAAGCTCACCGACAATCTGCGCGCGGCGCTGGACAATTTCCTGCGCCAGATGGTCGAGCAGTTCCGCAACAATCCGCAGCAGCTCGCCCGGCCGCTCGATCCCAACGCCAAGGTGCTGAGCCAGCAGGATCTCAAGAACATGCTCGATCGCATGGAGCGGCTGTCGCGCTCCGGCGACAAGGATGCCGCACGGCAGCTGCTCGAGCAGATGCAGCAGATGCTGGAAAACCTGCAGATGGCGCAGCCCAACCAGGGCGACGACGACATGCAGCAGTCGCTCAACGAGCTCGGCGACATGATCCGCAAGCAGCAGCAGTTGCGCGACAAGACCTTCAAGCAGGGCCAGGATTCCCGCCGCGACCGTATGCGCGGCAAGCAGGGCGAGCAGTCGATGGGCGACCTGCAACAGGATCAGCAGGCGCTGCGTGACCGCCTGAAGAAGCTGCAGGAGGAGCTCGCCAAGCGCGGCATGGGTCCGGATCAGCGCGGCCAGAAGGGCCAGCAAGGGCAGAAGGGCCAGGGTCAGAAGGGCGATCAGGCGCAGCAGGGCGACCAGGGCGGCGATCAGGGCGATGACGGCGGTGACGGGCTCGACCAGGCCGACTCCGCGATGGGCGATGCCTCCGGCCGGCTCGGCGAGGGCAATGCCGACGGCGCGGTGGATTCGCAGGGCCGTGCGCTCGATGCGCTGCGCAAGGGCGCGCAGAGCCTGGCCGACGCGATGCAGCAGGGCGATGGCGACCAGCCGGGCGACAGCCCCGGCAACCGCGCCGGCCGTCAGCAGAGCGGCGGCAACCAGACCGATCCGCTCGGCCGTCCGCTGCACGGCCGCGAATTCGGCGACGACTACACCGTGAAGATTCCCGGCGAGATCGACGTGCAGCGCGTCCGCCGCATCCTGGAAGAGCTGCGCCGCCGCCTCGCCGACCCGTCGCGGCCGCAGATCGAGCTCGACTATATCGAGCGCCTGCTGAAGGACTATTGAGCCCGGCCGCCAGGCCCGCCCGCATCTGGATGGGGCCGACCAGGTCCCCGAGGCAGCCCCGGCTGCCCGCACAATTTCTCTAAAACTCTCGGGTTCCCGTTGGCGCGCATTTAAGTCGCCTGCGTCATTCTGTTTCGGATAATTGGCATGCGTCTCAGGAGATCACATGAGGCAGTGCAGCCGTTTATTCATTGCATCGTCGTGCCGGCCATTGCGTGCAACTCGCCGGAACCTTGAGAAGACCAGCCTGCTCCGACGCTTCGTTCGCGACCGGTCGGGCAGCTATGTCATTATCTCGGCGCTGCTGATGCCGGTTCTGGTGGGCACGGCAGGGCTCGGCACCGAAGTGGGCTGGTGGTACTATAAGCACAAGAACATGCAGAGCGCGGCCGACTCGGGCGCCGTCAGTGCTGCAACCGCGGCCAGTGCAGGCGCAGACCTGTTGTCCGAAGCCAACGCGGTGACGGCAAATTACGGCTACGCCAACACGGTGAACAACGTCACGATCGCCGTGAATCAGCCGCCGAAGGCCGGCAATTACACATCCAATCTGCAGGCGGTCGAAGTCGTCGTGACCCAGCCGCAGCCGCGGCTGCTGTCGGCCTTGTTTCGGCTCGAATCCCGTGCTGGTCACCGCGCGCGCGGTCGCGCTGCCGAATTCCGGAACCGGCTGCGTCCTTGCTCTCGATCCGACGGCGAGCCCCGCGGTCAATGTGAGCGGCAGCAATCAGCTCAACTTGATCAAGTGCAACCTCTACAGCAACTCGAGCGCAAGCCCGTCGCTCAACGTCGCCGGCAATGCTGCGGTTTCCGCCAATCAGGTCGGGGTCGTCGGCGATGTCTCCGGCGCGAGCAACATCACCACGACCAACGGAATCAGGACGCACATCCAGCCGATCGCCGATCCCTATGCAAACGTCTCACCGCCGGCGGAGCCGAGCTGCACCAACGCCAAGATCACGGTGAACTCCAACGGAAAGACCAACTCGATCAGCCCCGGCTGCTACAAGGGCAACATCACGGTCAATGCCGGCGCGACCCTGAGCCTCGATCCAGGCATCTATTACCTGGACGGCTCCAATCTGAGCGTCGCGGGAAACGCCACGATCACCGGCAGCGGCGTCACGCTTGTCTTTACGGGATCGGGAAGCAACTGGGGCACCGCTTCAATCGGCAGCAACGCGATCATCGACCTGACGGCGCCGACCTCCGGCACCACAAAGGGCATCGTCATGTATGGCGACCGCAACATGCCGGTCGGCACGGCCTTCAACCTCACCGGCGGCGCCACCCAGAACTTCGGCGGCGCCATCTACCTGCCAAGGGCCAATCTCAGCTTCAGCGGCGGCAACGGCACGAGCACATCCTGCACCAAGATCATCGTGGACACCTTGACGCTCACCGGCACGTCGAACCTTCAGGTCAATTGCGCAGCGCTCGGCACCGCGACGATTGGCACGCAAACCGCGCAACTCATCGAATGAGGCAGGCCGATGCAGGTCCAGAGATGCTCATCCAACAGCCATAGCCGATTGCTTCGCCCTCTCTTGCGGCGCCTGCGCGCCGGTGTTCGCGACCGGCGCGGCGTCGCCGCGATCGAATTCGGTGTCATGATCCCATTGCTGACCCTGATGGTGGTCTCGGTCACCGACATCGGGCTTGCGCTGTTCCGCAAGATGCAGGTCGAAAATGCCGCACAGGCGGGAGCGCAATACGCGATCGTGCGCGGCTTCGATACCACCGGCGTGTCCAACGCCGTGATCGCCGCCACGAATTCCACGGCCATCATGGCGTCGCCCCAGCCGCTTCAGTTCTGCGGATGCCCGACGAGTGCGGGGATCAGCACCGTCAGCTGCGGCGCGGTGTGCCCGAGCGGCGCGCAGGCCGGGACCTATGCAATGGTCTCGGCGCAGGGGACCTATTATACGCTGATCAACTACCAGATCGTGGCGACCAGCTACACCTACAACGCCCAGTCCACTGCGAGGCTGCAGTGAAACGCACGGCGTTGTGGCACGACGATCGGGGCGCCTCTGCGCTGGAATTCGCCCTGACCGCTCCCGTGTTCTTCCTGTTCATCTTCGGCATCATCGAATTCGGGTTGCTGTTCTGGACCCAGCTCGGGCTTCAGCACGGCACGGAAATGGCGGCGCGCTGCGCAACCGTCAACAGCACGCTCTGTCCGAACAGCAACGCGATCACGAGCTATGCCGCGCAGCAGGCGTTCGGCCTCACCTTCCCGACGCAGACCTTTACCCATGCCGCGTCGGCCTGCGGCAACCAGGTCAGCGCCAGCTACTCGTTTCAGTTCATGCAGTTTCTCAACGTGCCGCCGATCGTGCTGACGGCCCAGGCGTGTTTCCCGAGCTGAGCAGCGCGACGAGATTGGAATCTCATCGCGCTTTAGCTTCTTCGTTTTGCATGATCTTTTCGGAAAACCGCTTCGCACTTTTCCGGATCATGCGCTAACTCGCCTTGCTTGCTGCCAGCGCGTCGGCGACCGCGGTGCGGATGTCGGCCACCGAGAACGGCTTGGTCACCACGTCATGCACGATCGCCTCGAGCCCTGAGGCGCGCTCGCGCTGATGGGCGAAGCCGGTCATCAGCAGGATCTTCAGCGCGGGGAAGTCGCGCGCCGCGGTCAGCGCCAGCGCGATGCCGTCCATGACAGGCATCTGAATATCGGTGAGCAGCAGGTCGAACGCGCCTTCATCGCGCGTCAGGACCTCCAGCGCCTCGGCGCCGTCCTGCGCGGTGACGGTCTCGTGGCCGTCCATGGCGATAGCGCGCGCCACCAGCGAGCGCATCGAGTCTTCGTCGTCGGCGATCAGAACGCGGGTCATGGTGATGGATCAGGTCCCGAAAGTGTAAGCGGGCGGCTCAGGCGCGGCCGCCGGTGAGGTCGTGTTTGTTGAAGAAGCGTACGTCGATATTGCGGCCTTCGGGCGGCGGCGAGGCGAGACGCGACTTGAAGAAGGCGCGCTCGCCGGGATTGAGCACCGGCTGTTCCAGCACCGCATTCCAGGCGTAGATTTCGGCGCCCTTGGCATCGCGGACCGAGAAGCGCAGCCGCGGCAGTTCGACCGGCTTCCTGGTCTGGCCGACGATCGCGCCCTCGATCACCAGCACCGGCTTGCCGTCGACGGTCTCGTTGGTGATCTTGAGGTCCTTGAAAGCGAGCCCGCGCAGATTCACGTCGAGCCCGACCATTTTGTAGAACAGCGCGGTCTGCGGCAGCAGCCGCACCACGTCGTTGCGCCAGACGAACAGCGCGACGATCAGTGCGGCCATCGCCGCGCAGGTGGTCGGCAGGGCGCCGATCACAGGCACGAACGGAATTCGGGGCAGCGACGGCAGCCGGAACAGCCGGGGAAGCCGCGGCAGGCGGAAGCGGCGCCGGGTTCCGGCCGGTGCCTCACCGTCGGCATGGGCCGCGGCATCTGCCGCGGCGACCGCCGGCCAGTCCGTGGCGGCATCGCTGCCCTCGGGCATATCGGCCGAAATCGAGGGGCTGTCGACCAGCGGGGTCGTGTCGGCTTCCGCACTGCCCATCGCCTCCCATTCGGCGGCGAGATCGGAGCCGGCGGCCTCATAGGCCAGGGTCGGCGCGGTCGCCCCGATCGCGTCCTCCGGCCGGGCCAGCCAGACCTCGCGGCAGCGGGAACAACGGACCGTGCGTCCGGCCTCGCCCAGGGTGGCCGGATTGATGACGTAGGATGTTGTACAATGCGGGCAAACGATATGCATGGAGCCGAATCTCCACCGTGTGGTATGCCCGGATGCTACTGAGCGACCGTTAACGAATCGGAAACCATAACCGTCGCACAAGCTTTCTGAGCGGTTCGCGGCCGGTCGGCGGGGGTTCGGGCCGCCAGTTTTGGGTATTGGGCCACAGGCCCTCTCGAACGGAGCTAGCGCATTGGTTCGGTTCGAAAATGTCGGTCTGCGCTACGGGCTCGGCCCGGAGATTTTGCGCGACCTGTCCTTCATGATCCCGGCGCACTCGTTCCAGTTCCTCACCGGGCCGTCCGGCGCCGGCAAGACCTCGCTGCTGCGGTTGTTGTTCCTGTCGCTGCGGCCGACCCGCGGGCTGGTCAATCTGTTCGGCAAGGACGTCTCCCTGCTCGGCAAGGACCAGGTCGCCGACCTGCGCAAGCGGATCGGCATCGTGCTGCAGGATTTCCGGCTGCTCGACCACATGACCACCTATGAGAACGTCGCGCTGCCGTTCCGCGTGATGGGTCGCGAGGAATCCAGCTATCGCCGCGAGGTGATCGACCTGCTGAAATGGGTCGGCCTCGGCGAACGGATGGACGCGCTGCCGCCGATCCTGTCGGGCGGCGAGAAGCAGCGCGCGGCGATTGCGCGCGCGGTGATCTCGCGGCCGCAATTGCTGCTGGCGGACGAGCCGACCGGCAGCGTCGATCCGACGCTCGGGCGCCGCCTGTTGCGGCTGTTCATCGAGCTCAACAAATCCGGCACCGCTGTTATCATCGCGACCCACGACATCACGCTGATGGATCAATACGAGGCGCGGCGGCTGGTGCTGCATCAGGGACGGCTGCACATCTATGAGTAGGGGCGGCGACGAGAAAGTGTCGTTGGTCGATCTCGGGCGCGAGCGCCCGCAGGTCCCGGCCACCGCACGCAACATGTCGCCGATCGTGCCGCGCGCCTCGATCTCCGGCCGCGCGCTGGTCGCGGTGGTCGCGATCATGACCTTCCTCGCCTCGCTGACCACAGGCACGGTGCTTTTGGTCAGCGCCTCGGCCGCCGAATGGCAGTCGGAAGTGTCGAGCGAGATCACCATCCAGGTGCGCCCGTCGCCCGGCCGCGACCTCGACCGTGACGCGCAGGCGGCGGCGGATGCGATGCGGACGCAGTCCGGCATTCTCGAGGTCCGGCCGTTCAGCAAGGAGGAATCCGCAAAGCTGCTGGAGCCGTGGCTCGGCAGCGGGCTGTCGATCGATGATCTGCCGGTGCCGCGCGTCATCGTGGCGCGGGTGCAGCCCGGCACCACGCTCGATCTCGCCGGCTTGCGCGCGCGCCTGACCCAGGCTGCGCCGACCGCAAGCCTCGACGATCACCGTGCCTGGATCGAACGCATGCGCTCGATGACCGGCGCCACGATGTTTGCCGGCGTCGGCATCCTGATCCTCGTCATCATCGCCACCATCATCTCGGTGTCGTTCGCGACCCGCGGCGCGATGGCCGCCAACCGCCCGATCGTCGAGGTGCTGCATTTCGTCGGCGCCGGCGACAGCTTCATCGCCAACCGCTTCCTGCGGCATTTTCTGAGACTCGGTCTCGAGGGCGGGCTGATCGGCGGCGGCGCGGCGATGCTGGCGTTCGGCTTCTCGGAATCGATCGCCAACTGGTTCTCCGGCACGCCGGTGGGCGACCAGTTCGCGGCGCTGCTGGGCACGTTCTCGCTGCGCCCGTCCGGCTATCTGGTGCTGGCGATGCAGGCGGTGCTGATCGCGGCGATCACCGCGTGGGCGTCTCGGCGCACCCTGTTCGCCACGCTCGACGACATCGACTGACGGCTTGCGACAGCGCAATCATGGAGCCGATGTCGTGATCGCATTTGATCGTCCGGGTGTGATTTCGCGTGCATGCACGCGACCTTGGCCCGGCAAAACCGGTTTCCACTTTGCCGGATCATGCTCTAAAATCCCCGGGGGGAAGGACGACCGCATCACATGAGTTTGCAGACCGACGATACGTCGCCGAACGGCTATGCCGCGCGCCCGCGTGGCTGGCTGCGCGCCGCTATCGTCGCGCCGCTGGCGCTGGTGTTTGTCGCCGCAGCGGTCGGCTTCATCGGCTTCCTGTCGCAACTCCGCGGCGTCGAGACCGATCCGCCGCATAATGCCGACGGCATCGTGGTGCTGACCGGCGGCTCGTCGCGGGTGTCGGATGCGATGGAACTACTGGCCGCAGGCTACGGCAAGCGTCTGTTGATCTCCGGCGTGCACCCGACCAACGACGCCGGCGATATTTCCCGCTCGGTGCCCGACAGCAAGGGGTTGATGAGCTGCTGCGTCGATCTCGACCGTTCGGCGGTCAACACCCGCAGCAATGCGGCGGAGACGCGGCGCTGGGCGCGCGAGCGCGGCTTCAAGTCGCTGATCGTGGTGACTTCGAACTACCACATGCCCAGGGCGATCGTGGAACTGTCGCATGCGATGCCTGACGTCACGCTGATCCCGTTCGCGGTGGTCGGCGACAAATGGCGCGACGAGCCGTGGTGGACGAGTGGCGGAACCTTCCGTCTCTTGCTATCGGAATACGCCAAATATGTCGCGGCGGAGGTCCGGGTGCGGCTGGCCGATCTCGGCCTCGACCTGACTTCGGATCTTGCCGAGCAGGCAACCGCGCCACGCCGCCCGGCAACGGCGCAGGCGAATTGATGTATCAGGCTTGGCACCGTCATTCCGGGGCGCGAAGCGAACCGGGAATCTCGAGATTCCGGGTCTGGTCCTTCGGGCCATCCCGGAATGACGGCGTGACTGCACAAGAGAGAATTTTTTGAGCATGACTTCGATCTTCCTGCGCTCGCTGATCTTCAACGTGCTGTTCTATCTGGTGCTGGTGGTGCTCTGCATCGTCGCGCTGCCGGCACTGCTGCTGCCGCGCGGCGCGCTGATGGCGCTGGAAGCCGCGTGGGCCAACACCAGCCTGTTCCTGATGCGCGTGATCTGCAACATCAGGATCGAGTTCCGCGGCGTCGAGAAGATTCCGGCGGGAGCGCTGGTGGTCGCCTCGAAGCACCAGTCGTTCTGGGAGACCTTTGCGCTGGTGCGCTTCTTCGAGCATCCGCTGTTCATCCTCAAGCGCGAGCTGATGATGATCCCGGTGTTCGGCTGGTACCTGAAGAAGGTCGGCATGATCTCGGTGGAGCGCGGCGGCGGCCCGCGCTCGCTGATCAAGACATTGAAGGCGGCTGCCGCCGAGGTGAAGCTCGGCCGCCAGCTCGTGATCTTCCCCGAGGGCACCCGCACCGCGCCCGGTGCGCCGCCGAACTACAAGGCCGGCGTCGCCCAGATCTACGCCGAGAGCGGCGTGCCGTGCCTGCCGATCGCGCTCAACTCCGGCCTGTTCTGGCCGCGCCGCACCTTCATGCGCTATCCCGGCACGCTGGTGGTCGAATTCCTCGATCCGCTGCCGCCCGGCCTGCCGCGCGACGAGTTCATCGTCCGCCTGCGCGAGGCGATCGAAACCGCCACCACGCGCATCGTCGACGCCGGCCGCGCCGAGCAGGCGAAGCTGTTCGGCGGCGTGCCGGGCTCGAAAGGCTAGGGCGCGATCTCGCTGATGGCAACGTCCGGGCTAGCTTGCTCGACAATCCGTCTGCGCGGGATTCGCATCGATGCTCCCGCTCGATCTTTCCATCGAGGATTACTCCACCAATGAGAAGGTCGCCTATCTGCCGCGCGAGCTCACGCAAGACGGTAGCGGGCCATTCGCCAATGAAGCGCCGGGCGATCTCTGCTACGACGCGCCGTGGGCAATTTGGCCTGCTTCCACAGCGGCTATCGCTATTCCAGCGGGCTCATCAGGCTCGGCCGTCTTGACGATGGTCCGGCGCCTCTGCGCACGCGCGGCAGCTTTGCCTTGCGCATCGAGGCTATTTCACAGCGTCGGACAGCAGGACAGTGATGACAGCGACTGACCTCCAGAGCCTCGGCGACGCCCGTCACGTGCTGACCGGGTGAACTTCATGACTCGGGCATGGCGCACCGCTTCCGGTCTGGGAGAGGTGCTGAGCCGCATTATCGCATCACGAACGGATTGGCCGGCACGTCGGTCGCGGTCGAGATCCAGACGCTCTTGGTTTCCTGATATTCGCGCACCGCATCGATGCCGCTCTCGCGGCCGACGCCGGAGTGCTTCATGCCGCCGAACGGCATCATGTAGCTGATGGCGCGGTAGGTGTTGACCCACACCGTGCCGGCGCGCAGCTGCTTCGGCACGCGGATGGCGCGGGCGAGGTCCTTGGTCCAGATGCCGGCGGCAAGGCCGTAGATCGTGTCGTTGGCGATCCGGATGGCGTCTTCCTCGGTGTCGAACGAGATGATCGACAGCACCGGGCCGAACACCTCCTCGCGCGCGATCCGCATGGTGTTGTCAACATCGGTGAAGATCGTCGGCTCGACGAATTGGCCGCCCTTGATGCCGTCGCCCGTCGCAGGCCTCCCGCCGAGCAGGCAGCGGGCGCCTTCAGCCTTGGCGATGTCGATGTAGTCGAGCACCTTCTTGTACTGCGCCGGCGTCGTGATCGGGCCGACATTGGTGTCGGCTTGCATCGGATCGCCGATCTTGGCGGATTTCGCCAGCTCCAGCACGCGCGCGACGAACTTGTCCTTGATCGAGCTCTGCACCAGCAGGCGCGAGCCGGCGATGCAGGTTTGTCCCGTGGCGGCGAAGATGCCGGAGATCGCGCCGGCCGCGGCCGCGGTGAGATCGGCGTCCTCGAACACGATGTTCGGCGACTTGCCGCCGAGCTCGAGCGAGACGCGCTTCAGGCCCTTGGCCGCGGTCTCGTAGACCCGTGCGCCGGTGGTGTCCGATCCCGTGAAGGTGATCTTGGCGACGTCGGGGTGCGAGATCAGCGCGGAGCCGGCCTCGGGGCCGAAGCCGGTCACCACGTTGAAGATGCCGTCGGGAATCCCGGCCTCCTTGGTCAACGCGGCGAATTCCAGCGTGCTGGCCGAGGTGAACTCCGAGGGCTTGACCACCACGGCGCAGCCGGCCGCGAGCGCGGCGGCGCATTTCCAGGCGACGAACAGCAGCGGCGAATTCCAGGCGGTCAGCGCCGCGACCACGCCGACCGGCTCATGCGTAGTGTAGGCGAAGGTGTCCGCCTTGTCGATCGGCACCAGGCCGCCTTCGAGCTTGTCGACGAGGCCGCCGAAATACCACCACCACTCCGGATGGTAGCGCAGCTGGCCCAGCATCTCGGCCATCAGCTTGCCGTTGTCGCGCACCTCGATCTCGGCGAGACGCTCGGCATTGGCGGCGACGAGGTCGCCGAGCCTGCGCATCGCCTTGCCGCGCGCAGACGCCGTCATCTTCGCCCACGGCCCGTTCCACATCGCCTCGTTGGCGGCCTTCACCGCCTTGTCGGCATCGGCGGCCGTGCCGCGCGGGATCCTGGCCCAGGCCTCGCCGCGATAGGGATCGATCGTGTCGAACCACTCGCCATTGGCGGGGTCGACATAGCGGCCGTTGATGTAGAGCTGATAGGTTTTCATGAGACGCTCCCGCACGATGCTTCTGGTTGATCGCAGGCTACCACGCCTTGCGCGACGCCGTCATAACGCAGCTGCGTGAGCGGGCTGCTCGGCTGTCAGCCGTGCGTTGCGGCAAGCTCGGCTGCGATGATCGCGCCGAGCGCCATATCGCTCTGCTGGCCGAAGCCGTGATGCACGATGCTGCCGTCGCGGCCGATCAGGATGCTGGTCGGGGTTCCCTGCATGCCGTAGCGCTGCATGGTGAGGGGGATCGGCGTGCCGTCGCCGGCCTCGTCGACGCCGATCGGGAAGGTCAGCCGGTATTCATGGATGAAGGCTTCCAGCGACACGGGCGTCATCGCCACGTGGTGCTCGAACACGGTGTGCAGCCCGATCACCTGGAGGTCGGAATGCTTGAACAACTCGAACGCGCGCTGGGTCTGCGGCGTGCCGTGTGCGACGCAGCCGGGACACAGCATCTGGAAGGCGTGCAGCAGCACCGGGCGGCCGCGCAGCGCGGCCAGGGTCAGCGGCTCGCTGGTATTGAACCAGCGCGACGCGGCGATTTCCGGTGCTGGAGTCACTGCATGCTTCCTTGCGGCTGCCACCTCGCGGCAGGTTCGCAAGATCGGTGGCAGCCTGTCAACGACCGGCGGCACTTGACGCGGCGGCCCGCCTTGCGCGGCGCGCGGCGCGGCGCCGCTGGGTCCAGAGCCGGGCGCGATCGAGATAGAGGTAGACCACCGGCGTGGTGTAGAGCGTCAGGATCTGGCTCAGGATCAATCCGCCGAAAATTGCGATGCCGAGCGGCTGGCGCAGCTCGCTGCCTTCGCCGAGGCCGATCATCAGCGGCACCGCGCCGAACAGCGCCGCCAGCGTCGTCATCATGATCGGGCGGAAGCGCATCAGGCAGGCCTCGTAGATTGCATCGCGCGACGATAGCCCGCGCAGCCGCTCGGCATCGAGCGCGAAGTCGATCATCATGATGGCGTTCTTCTTGACGATGCCGACCAAGAGGATCACCCCGATCGCGCCGATCAAGTCGAAATCGGTGTGCGACAGCATCAGCGCCGCCACCGCGCCGACACCCGCCGAGGGGAGGGTGGACAGGATGGTCAGCGGGTGGATGTAGCTCTCATAGAGCATGCCGAGCGAGATGTAGATCGTCGCCAGCGCGGCCAGAACCAGGAACAGCTCGTTCGCCAGCGCCTGCTGGAAGATTTTTGCAGAGCCTGCGAACCCGCCATTGATGCCCGCCGGCATGTTGATCGCGTGCATTGCATTCTCGATCGTGGTGGTCGCCGTGCTCAGGGAGACGCCCGGCGGCAGATTGAACGAGATGGTGCTGGCGACCAGCAGATCCTGGTGGTTGACCGAGAGCGGCGTCTCGCCATGCTCGAAGCGGGCAACGCTCGACAGCGGGATCATCGTCTCGGCGCTGGTCGAGACCGCGGTCCCGGTCGAGGCGACGCCCTTGCCGGTGGCGCCGATCGAGTTGGTCGCCTGGTTGCGCACCACATTGGCGGCGACCGAAGAGACCGAGCTCTTCTGCGACGATGAGGCCACCGTTCCGGCCACCGCATTGGTGCTCTGGGTGCCGGTCGCCGATCCGCTCGAGGTCGAGATATAGACCTCCTTCAGGGTCTGCGGATCCTGCGAGAAGCGCGGCGCGACTTCCATGATCACGTGATACTGGTTGCGCGCGACGAAGATGGTCGAGACCTGGCGCTGCCCGAACGCGTCATACAGCGTGTTGTCGAGCTGGGCGACCGTGATCCCGAGCCGCGAGGCGGCGTCGCGATCGATCACCAGATTGGCCTGCAGCGCCTTGTTCTGCTGGTCGCTGTTGACGTCGGTGAGCGTCGGCTCCTTCTGCAGGGCGGCGACGAGCTTCGGCGTCCACTCGTTGAGCTCCTCGAAGGTCGAGCCCTTCAGCGTGTACTGATACGCGGCGTTGCCCGAGCGTCCGCCGGCGCCGAGATCGCCGATCGATTGCAGGAACAAGGTGGCGCCGGCGACGCTCGCCAGGGGCTCGCGCAGCCGCTCGATCACCTTGTCGGCGCGCAGCCCGCGTTCGTTCATCGGCTTCAGCGAGGCGAATACGGTGCCGGTGTTGGTGCCGCCCGGGCCGACGCCGCCGCCCCCGGTGAAGCCGACCGCGGTCTCGACCGCCGGATCCGACTTCACGATGTCGATGAACTGGGTCAGCTTCTGCCGCATCAGCTGGAACGAGGTGCTCTGGTCGGCCTGGATCGAGCCGACCAGCAGCCCGGTATCTTGTTGCGGGACGAAGCCCTTGGGCACGACCCTGTAGAGATGGAAGTTCAGATAGAGCGTCGAGGCCAGGATCAGCATCACCAGCAGCGGATGGCGCAGCGCGAGGCTGAGCGTGGTGCGGTAGCCGTTCAGCATCAGCTCGAAGACGCGCTCGCTGATCCGGTAGATCCGGCCGTGCGGCTGGCCTGCCTCCTTGCGCAGCACCACGGCGCACATCATCGGCGTCGTGGTCAGCGAGACCACCAGCGAAATCACGATCGCGATCGTGATGGTCATGGCGAATTCGCGGAACAGCCGGCCGACCAGGCCGCCCATCAAGAGGATCGGCACGAACACCGCGACCAGCGACACGCTCATCGACAGCACGGTGAAGCCGACCTCGCGGGTGCCGAGCAGCGTCGCCTCCAGCCGCGACAGCCCGGCGTCCATGTGGCGGGTGATGTTTTCCAGCACCACGATGGCATCGTCGACCACGAAGCCGGTCGCCACCGTCAGCGCCATCAGCGAGAAGATGTCGAGCGTGTAGCCGAGCAGGTACATCACCGCGAACGTCGCGATCAGGGACACGCCGACCGCCACGACAGGCACCAGCGTCGCCCGCGCATTGCGCAGGAAGGCGAACACCACCAGGATCACCAGCGCGACCGCGATCAACAGCGTGATCTCGACATCGTGCAGCGAGGCCCGGATCGTCTTCGAGCGGTCCATCGCCAGCGTGATGTCGATCGCCGGCGAGACCGAGGCCTTGAGCTGCGGCATCAGCCCCTTCACATTGTCGACCATCTTGATGATGTTGGCGCCGGGTTGCCGGTACACGATCATCACGACGGCCGGCTTGCCGTTGGCAAGACCCAGCGTGCGGACATTCTCCACGGAATCGATCACGTCGCCGACGTCGGTCAGCCGCACCGCGGCGCCGTTGCGGTAGGCGACGACCAGCGGCTTGTAGTCGTCCGCCTTGCGGGCCTGGTCGTTGGCGTAGATCTGGTAGCGCTGGTCGCCGACGTCGATGCCGCCCTTCGGGCTGTGCGCATTGGCGCTGCTCAGCGCGGCGCGGACGTCCTCGAGCCCGATGCCGTATTTGTAGAGCGCCGGCGGGATCAGCTCGACGCGCACCGCGGGCAGCGAGCCGCCGCCGACCGAGACCTCGCCGACGCCCTCGACCTGCGACAGCTTCTGCGCCAGCACGGTCGAGGCGGCGTCATAGAGCTCGGCCGGGGTCAGCGTGTCCGAGGTCAAGGTGTAGATCAGGATCGGCGCCGAGGCCGGGTTGAACTTGCGGTAGGTGGGGTTGGCGCGCAGGTTGGTCGGCAGGTCGGCGCGCGCCGCGTTGATCGCCGCCTGCACGTCGCGCGCGGCGCCGTTGATGTCGCGGTCGATGTCGAATTGCAGCGTGATGCGCGCCGAGCCGAGCGAGGACTGCGACGTCATCTCGGTGACGCTGGCGATCTGGCCGAGGTGGCGCTCCAGCGGGCTCGCGACGGTCGCCGCGACGTCGGCCGGGCTGGCGCCGGGCAGCGTCGCCTGCACCATGATGGTCGGGATGTCGACGTCGGGCAGCGGCGATACCGGCAGCTTGAAGAACGCAATGACGCCCGCCACGACAAGTCCAAGCGACAGCAGCGTGGTGCCGACCGGGCGGCGGACGAAGGGGGCGGAGAGGTTCATTGCATCAGCGAGCGATGTTTGCGGATGAGCTTCTATCCGTCCGCGCCGCGATGCAAAAGCCTAAATGTCACAGGCCGCTGCCTTAGTGAAGCCGCGATGTGTCTGGCCGCAACAATACGCAGGTCACGGCCGCGCGCTACTTCGCCGTAGTCTGGCTCGCGCCGACGAAGTAGAAATCCTCGGCTCCCGGCACCGAGCCATAGCTGAACGGTTGTTGCCGGCGATCGGTCGCGGCCATCACGTCGTCGCGCACCAGGTCGAACAGCTTGCGGATCTCGATCCGCGGCGTCTGCATCCGCTTGATCAGGGCGGTCACGAACGGGCTGTGGCCGCCGTCGCCGTCGAGCGCGACCTGGCCGTGCTTGGCGGCGTAGACCACCAGCGTGCCGCTGTCGGGCTCGACCTGCGCCAATCCCCGGCCGATCGAGCGCGACGCGACGGTGCGCTTGATCTGGTTGGCGAACGGATTGTCGCGGCAGGCATCGAGAATCACGAGATGCAGCTTGCGCGCGCCTTCGGTGGCGCCCATCACCTGGGTCAGCGCGACCGCCTCGTACGGCACGTCGCGGTCGGTGGCGAGCTTGGCGTCAACAGGCACCAGATAGTTCTCGCCCGCCATCTCCAAGCCGTGCCCGGCATAGTAGATCACCGCCCAATCGGCGCCATCGGCAGCGTTGGCGAACGACTTCAGCGCATCGACCAGGCCGTCGCGCGTGGCGTCGGTGACCAGGCGGACATCCTGAAAGCCCGTGGCGCGCAGCGTCTCGGCGATCGCCGCCGCGTCCTGGCCGGGGTTCGGCAGCACCGGCACCGAGCGGTATTTCGAATTGCCGACGACGAGGGCAACGCGCTTTTCGGTCATCGCGGCCTTCGGGGCCGCGCCGGCCGGCGCGATCGGAACGGTGGCTGCAACCGCGAGCGCAGCTTTGGCCGCGCCGTGATCCGCGACGACGCTCTTTTCGGTCGTCGCGACCTTGTCCAGCCGTTGCAGGCCGTCTCTGGCGACGCGCTGGCCCTGGGTGCGATCGAGCTGATCGAGGCCGATGACATCGAGCGCGTGGCGGAAGTCGGCGCGGGCGCCCGCGATATCGCCCTTCTTCTCGTCGGCGAGGCCGCGCCGCGCGTAGTTCAATGCGCCCTGGGCATTGAGTTGCGTGGCGTGGTCGTAGTCGCGCATCGCCTGGTCGAGCTCGCCTTTGCTCGCCAGCGTCAGGCCGCGCAGCGAGTAGAACTCCGGCTGGTCATCCTGGATCGCGATCGCGCGCTCGACATCGCGCGCGGCATTGTCGATGTCGCCGGCGGACATCTCGACCACGGCCCGGCAGTAATAGGGGCCGCCGGCGCGCGGCGCGACCTTGATCGCATCCTGGCAATGCAGCGCCGCGAGTCGGTCCTTGCCGCTGAAATCATAGACCAGCGCGCGGTTGACATAGGCGTACCAGGAGCCGGGATCGAGCTCGATCGACTTGCCGTAATCGGCCAGCGCACGCTCATAGTCGCCGGTGGCGACGAACAGCTCGGCGCGGTTGTTGAACCAGCCGGCGCTGAACGGCCCGGCCGGCTTGAGCTGGATCGCCCGATCGAAGTCGCTCCGCGCGCGGTCGTAGTCCTGGTTCTGCAGGAAGACCTTGGCACGCTGGCCATAAGACGGCGCAAACGACGGATTGGCTGCGATCGACTGATCGTAATCTGTCTTGGCCTTCTCGAGATCGCCCTTGTTATGCCAGGCCAGCGCCCGGTTGTAATAGGTGATCGCGAGATCGCGTCCCCTCGGATTGGCTGCGATCAGGCGGGTGCAGGCCGGGATCACCAGGTCGGGCCGCGAATCCTTGGCGTCGCAAATCGCGCCATCCTCTCTCAGGCCGGCAAAGGATGGGGAGTTCAGCAGCAACACTAGGCCGATCGCGGCGAGCCTGAGCAATGAGGGGCGCATTCCAGTCATTCCATTCCAGCGACCGGAAATGGAGACCACAATGTTGTTCGCGCCGTGGCAAAAATTCGCGCGCCAGGTTCCGCGCCTCAGTTCGGATCCGCGCCATCCGCTGCACGCGCATCCCGATGCAGCGGGCCGGAATCGTGCAGCATCGCCGCGAGCTGGTGCAGCTGCGCGTCGCGAAAGCCCTGCTTCTCGATCGAGGCGACGGTCGAGAGCACATAGTCGCGGTTGTTGCCGGAGCGGCCGTGGCCCTGCAGCACCAGGCGCTGCTGTTCGGCCAGCGACAGCCGCCCGGCATATTGCACATGGCCGCGATCGACCACATAGGCCAGCGCCGGGACGCGATCGCGCGCCGCGTTCTCCAGCCACACCGAGCGCATCACCTCGCGGTAGACATTGGTGGTCTGCTCGCGCGAGCGCAAATAGGCGATGGTGTCGTGGCGCAGCCGGGCCGCGACGCGGAACGCGATGCCGCGGCAGGCGCCGCCGCGGTCGAGCCCGAGCACCAGGCCCGGCTTCTCCGGCGTGCCGCGGTGGTCGAACGAATAGACGCAGAGCGCGCGATGCTCGCCGATCAGCCGCGCCGGCACCTGCTCGAGGTATTCGAAGCCCGGCTTCCACATCAGCGAGCCGTAGCCGAACACCCAGAGGTCGGCGTCGGGCGATTCGGAATGGGGAGGATTTGCTGACATCGCGCTGATGGGCTAGCAGAACAGGCCGTCGAAGCGAAGCAAATTTCGTTCTGTTTCCAACACTTAACCTTTAGAACGAGTGCCGCCGCTTCGATTTTGACAAATTCGCCCGCCAAAGGACGCCGCATGTCCGATACCACCTCCGCCCCCCGCCGCCGCTCGCGCTTCGGCCTCTACGCGGTCCCCGTCGCGGTCCTGATCGCCGCGATCGCGTGGAGCGGTTTCTGGTTCTACGCCGCCTCGCAGGTCGGCGTGCAGGCCGATGCCTGGCGCGCCCAGGAGGCGAAGGCCGGCCGGGTCTATGATTGCGGCAACCGTTCGGTGGCGGGTTACCCGTTCCGCTTCGAGGTCCGCTGCACCGATCCGAGCGTGATGCTGGTGTCGCAGACCGCTTCGCCCGAGATGGCGTTCGTGGCGCGGCTCGCCGAGATCCTTGTCGTGGCGCAGGTCTATGACCCCAAGCTCGTGATCGCCGAGTTCAAGGGCCCGGCCACCATCGCCGAGCGCAACGCGCAGCCGACGCTGCAGGTCGACTGGAGCCTCGGGCGCAGCAGCGTGGTCGGCCTGCCGGCGGTGCCGCAGCGCGTCGCGCTGGTGTTCGACAATCTCGCCGTCGACCGCACCGGCGGTCCCGCGCCGACGCCGCTGATGCGCGTCAACCATATCGAGCTGCACGGCAGGCAGGTCGATGGCTCGGCCGCCGACAATCCCGCGATCGAGACCGTGCTGCAGATCAATGGCGGCACCTTGCAGGACGTGCATCCGCTGCTCACCCAGCCGTTCAACGCCGACATCCACGCCCGGCTCAACGGCCTGAAGGATTTCTCGCCAAAACCGTGGCCGGATCGTTTCCGCGAGATCCAGGCGGCCGGCGGCAGCGTCGAGATCCAGCAGTCGCGGATCGAGCAGGGCGACGTGCTGTCGGTCGCGGCCGGCACCTTGCGCCTGAATGCGCAAGGCCGCATCGACGGCGAATTGCAGATGACGGTCGCCGGCCTCGAACGCGTGATCCCGGCGCTCGGCATCGACAAGATGCTGGAGGAGGGCGTGCCGCAATCGACGCTCGATCGCGTCGCGCCCGGCGTCAAGAGCCAGGACCTCAGCAATCTGTTCGGTGCGCTGGATCGCGCGATCCCCGGCCTCGGCAAGGTGATCAAGCAGAACGCCAATGCCGGCATCTCCGCCGGGATCAATTCGCTCGGCACCGAGGCGGTGCTCGAAGGCAAGAAGGCACGCAGCTTCCCGCTGCGCTTCGCCGACGGCGCGGTGTTCCTGGGCCCGCTGAAAGTCGCGCAGATCCCGCCGCTGTTCTGAGCGTTGCGCTCAGTCAGCCGGGATGAAGCGGAGCGTGCCGGCGCGACGGGTCGGCTTGCCGGTGTCGTTGGTGTGGTTGACGCCGTCCATGACCGGCACCTCGGGGAAATCGAACGGGCTGACGCCGTCGAGGCAGGCCACGTTGACGGCATAGAGGCTCTGGTCGGATCGCCGCTGGTGATGGGTGTAGATGCCGCAGCCGGAGCAGAAGAAGTGCTGCGCCGTTCCGGTGTGGAAGCGGTAGCTCGTCAGCTTGTCCTCGCCTTGCAGGAACCTGATCCCGCCCATGTCCGCCATGGCGACGACGGCGCCGCGCATCCGGCAATAGGAGCAGGTGCAGCGGCGGATCGAATGGAAGCCGTCGCTGAGCGTCACCTCGAAGCGCACCGCGCCGCAATGGCATTGGCCAGCCCGAACGTTCGCCTTGTCCGCCATGTCGCATGTCCTGTTGATCGCCTGATCGCGACATGACGTATCGCCAAAATCCGAACCGGACAATCCTGCAAAAACTCGCGCATAGCGCGAGAAAAACTCACGCGAAGGCGCGGCGTGTTGTAGGGCGGGTTAGTCTTACTGCGTCACGAGTCTGTCTCCGTCGTCATTGCGAGGAGCGATAGCGACGAAGCAATCCATCCAACCGCATTTGCGGACAGATGGATTGCTTCGCTTCGCTCGCAATGACGGCTGGATTCGTTTGCAGCCTCACAGGACTGGCGGAAAAGACGTTTGTGACGCAGTAGCTTTAGGCGAAGCCTTAACCCGCCATCGATCGGTGCCGGCTGCGCGGCGGATTACGCTGACGCTAATCCGCCCTACTATTCATTATTGCCTCGCGCGCGATATCGTCCGTCGCGCCAAACTATTCCCGCGGTCGCGATGAGAAAAACGTGACCGGAATATTGCGGCCGACTGCGAATATCGTTCCCCGAGTGCCGCTCTCTCTCGACTGAGGAAACAAACTCGTGTGGAGGGATGCGATGCGAATTCTCGGGGGGATTCTGCTCGGCAGCATGCTGCTGTCGGCAGGTCCGGCTTTGGCGGAGGACGATGCGTCCGAGCTGAAGGCGTTGAAGGCACGTCTCAGGCAGCTTGAGCAGAGGATGGAGGTGCAGGCACGCAAGGAGGAGGCGCTGGCGGCAAGGCAGAGCGCGATGCGCAACACGCAGATGGCGGCGAAGGCGCCGGTGCCGTTCGATCCCTGCGCCTCGGGCAAGCTCTGCTACAAGGGCGTCACCTTCACCTTCGGCGGCTGGGTCGATCTCACCGGCATCTATCGCACCCGCAACCTCGCCTCCGATTCGGGCTCGATCTGCAACTTCATTCCGTTCCCGCAGAGCAAGAACTTCAACACCGGCGAGTCGCGCTTCACCGCGCGCCAGACCCGCTTCTCGGTGCTCGCCGAAGCCAATGCCACGGAGACCATCCACGTCGCCGGCTATGGCGAGCTCGATTTCGAGGGCGCCGCGCAGACCGCGAATTCGGTCGCGACCAACTCGTTCAACCCGCGGCTGCGGCAGGCCAGCATCGAGATCGACCGCAGCGATCTCGGCTTGCACGTGCTCGCCGGCCAGTCCTGGTCGCTGAACACACCGAGCAAGGCGGGCATCGATCCGCGTGGCGCCGATACGCCGGGCGTGATCGATTTCGAGCTGGTGCCGGGCTTCCTCGGTGCGCGGCAGCCGGGCGTCCGCGTCTGGCAGGATATCGGGCCCGAGTTCAAGCTCGCGGTCTCGGCCGAAAACCCGCAGACCTCGTTCTTCGGCGGCAATACGCCGCTGGTCGGCACGCCCGCGGTCGGGCCGCAGGGTGTCCTCAATCCGAACCTGCTGGTGAACCTGACCGGTCCTGGCGGCAGCTTCTTCAACAGCCTGAACAATGTCAGCCTCAACCACGTGCCCGATGTCACCGTGAAGGGAGCGTGGGATCCGCGGCTCGGGCCGTACAAGGTGCATGTTGAGGCATGGGCGCTGTATCGCGACTTCTACGATCGCTTCAACTTCGCCAATCACGACGTCAACACGGTGAGTTTCGGCGGCCATCTCTCGGCCGAGATCGTGCCGAAGACGCTGGAAGTGCAGGCCTCGGCATCCTACGGCGCGCTCGGCCGCTTCACGGCGACGCCGTTCCCCGATGCGACGGTGCGCCAGGATGGCTCGATCCAGCCGTTGCCGATCACGGCCTTCCTGGTCGGCTCGGTCTGGCATACGACGCCGGAGCTCGATCTCTACGCCTATGCCGGGCTGGAGAAGACCAAGGCGACCTTCTCCAATGTCGGCACGGTGCCGTTCGGCTATGGCAATCCGCTCTACAACAATCTCGGCTGCAACATCGAGAACTCGCCGGCGGCGACCTGCAACGGCAACACGTCGGAGGTCAGGCAGTATACCGTCGGCTTCTACGACACGATCTTCAAGGGCGCCTACGGCACCATCAAGGCCGGCGCGCAATATTCCTACACCCAGCGCTTTGCCTTCGAGGGCGTCGGCGGCGCGCCGAGGACGGACGATCACATCATCATGTCGCAGCTCCGCTACTACCCGTTCTCACCGTAGGAGCGGAGTGAGGAACGCAGAGCCGGAAGGAGGCCGCACATGAGGATCGTGACCAGACCGAAGGGCAGGGCCGTGATCGCCCGCGAGCTGATGATGATCAGCCGCGTCGCGCATGTGTTGCAGCGGACCGGGCTGGCGATGGCCGGTGCCATGGGCGGCACCTTCGTGGCCGCCCAGCTCGCGAAGGGGCACGTCGCCTTCTTCGGTACGCTGGCCTTCATCGCGACCACGATCGTGATCGGTGCTGTCGGCTTCTATCTCGGCATCGACATTCCGAAGCCGGCGATGCGCGTGACGGGCCGCATCGATGCCGTCGAGCTGATGAGCGCGGCCGGCATCTTCCTCGCCGCACTGGCCGCGCTGGTGTCGGTCTACGGCATCGTGTTCGACGAGATCCCGCCGCGGGCCTGGGAGTTCGTGATCGGCGCATGGTGGTTCGGCGGCATCGTCATGCTGGCAATCGCCGGCCTGGTCGGCCGTCAGCGGCTGGCACAGAAGGTTGTGGCGATATCGGCGGGGCCGATCAGGGATCAGCGGATGCGTCGGTGACGGTCGCGAGCCCGCGCCGTTCCGATTTTCAGAATTTAACTTGACATCCGACCCAACTCAGATGTTCAATACGCGCATCTCACCCGATCGAGGGGCGCTGCGCATCGTCAGGAGTGTTGCGGTGAGATGCGGTGGACGCTGCTTGCGCACTGACGACGTGCACAGTGTAGCGGACGGCGAAATCGTGCAGACCTGACGCCCTAGCGGCAGGTGTCTCCCGCGAGATGCGACAGCGTTTCGCAGCGACGGTGACAAACAAGCCCAGTCTCACCGGGGCGAGCACGTATAAGCCGTAAAACCATCGCGCAGGGAAAGCCGGGATGTTCCCGGTTACACCTGTGGTCCTACCTCCCGCGTTTTTTATTACGCGGGACCCATGGGTGCGATCGGCACCCGGCTTTCCCTGCGCCCTCTGCTTTCAGGGCGGCGAAAACGACATGCAAAAGCTCGGACGATTCATGTCGCGAGAACGCGAAGCTGCGTCCCACCCACACCTGTCATCGCCCGGCTCGACCGGGCGATCCAGTACGCCGCGGCTTCTCGACTCAAGCACAGCCGCCTCTGGAATACTGGATCACCCGCTTTCGCGGGTGATGACACCGCGTTGTTTGGTTACGGCTTTCGCCAGGACGACACAGGAGAAGGCTGCGCGCTCGATCCTACTTCTTCAAATTCGCATGCGGGCGGCCGAAGTCGGGTGCGGCGGAATCCTGGCCGGTCTCGACGATGCCGCGGCGGATGGCGCGGGTGCGGGTGAAGTGGTCGAACAGCGCGTCGCCGTCGCCGCGGCGGATCGCGCGGGTCAGCTTCGACAGGTCCTCGGTGAAGGTGCCGAGCATCTCGAGCACGGCGTCCTTGTTGGCGAGGAACACGTCGCGCCACATCGTGGGATCGGACGCCGCGATGCGGGTGAAGTCGCGGAAGCCGCCGGCGGAGAATTTGATGACCTCGGATTCCGTCACCTGCGCCAGCTCGTCGGCGGTGCCGACGATGGTGTAGGCGATCAGATGCGGCAGATGGCTGGTGATCGCGAGCACGAGATCATGATGATCCGGCGTCATGATCTCGACCTTGGCGCCGAGCCCGGCCCAGAACGCGCGCAGCCGGTCGGTCGCGGCGGGATCGGTGCCGTTGGGCGGCGTCAGGATGCACCAGCGGTTGATGAACAGCTCGGCGAAGCCGGAATCCGGACCCGAATGCTCGGTGCCGGCCACCGGATGCGCCGGCACGAAGTGCACGGTGTCAGGTAGATGCGGCGCCATGTCCTTGACCACGGCGCCCTTCACCGAGCCGACGTCGGAGATGATGGCGCCCGGCTTCAGCTGCGCCGCGATCTCGGCCGCTACCGCGCCGCAGGCGCCGACCGGGATGCAGAGGATGACGAGATCGGCATCCCTGACCGCCTCGATATTGGTCGCGACGACGCGATCGACGATCCCAAGCTCGGCGACGCGGGCACGCGTCTGCGCCGAGCGCGCGGTGGTGACGATCTCGCCGACCAGGCCCTGCGCGCGGGCGCCGCGCGCGATCGAGCCGCCGATCAGGCCGAAGCCGATCAGCGCGATGCGGTTGAAGAGCGGAGCGGTGGTCACGATGTCACTTTCCAGCCAGGAAGTCGCGCAGCCCCTCGACCACGAGGCGGTTGGCTTCCTCGGTGCCAATGGTCATGCGCAGCGCATGCGGCAGCTTGTAATTGTTGAGCGCGCGCAGCACGAGGCCGCGCCGCGTGAGATAGGCGTCGGCTTCGGCCGCGGTCTTGCCCTGGTCGGTCGGGAAGTGGATCAGCACGAAATTGGCGACGCTCGGCGTCACCTTCAGTCCGAGCTTGCCGATCTCCTCGGTCAGCCAGTTGCGCCATTGTTCGGTATGGGTCCGCGACATCTGCACATGCGCGCTATCCTCGATCGCTGCCACCGCCGCCAGCATCGCAGGCGTGGTGACATTGAACGGACCGCGGATCCGGTTGCAGGCATCGACGATATGCGCCGGCCCGAACATCCAGCCGACCCGCAGCGCGGCAAGCCCGTGGATCTTCGAGAAGGTGTGCGTCACCACGGTGTTGTCGGTGGTCGCGACCAGCTCGATGCCGAGCTCGTAGTCGTTGCGCGAGACATAGTCGGCATAAGCCGCGTCGAGCACCAGCAGCACATGCGAGGGCAGCGCGGTGCGCAGCCGCTTGACCTCGTCGAACGGGATATAGGTGCCGGTCGGATTGTTCGGGTTGGCGAGCCAGACCAGCTTCGTGCGCGGCGTCACCACCTTGAGGATGGCGTCGACATCGGCGGTGAAGTTGCTCTCGGCCGCGATTACGTTCTTGGCGCCGTTCGCCATGGTGGCGATCGGGTAGACCAGGAAGCCATGAGTGGTCGAGATCGCCTCGTCGCCGGGCGCCAGATAGGTGTGCGCCAGCAGATTGAGGATCTCGTCGGAGCCGGCGCCGCAGATGATGCGGTCGGGATCGAGCCCATAGGCGCGGCCGATCGCCTCGCGCAGCACCCGCGAGGTGCCCTCCGGATAATCCTCGAGATGGTCAGCTGCCGCCTTGTAGGCCGCGATCGCCTTCGGCGACGGCCCGAACGGGGTCTCGTTGGCGGACAGCTTGAACACCTTGCGGCCCGGTTCCGGCACCGGGCTCTTGCCGGGCGTATAGGGCGCAATATCGAGGATGCCGGGGTTCGGCACGGGGCGGGACATCATCAACTCCGAACAGAGCGTTTTCCAGCGAAGTGGATACCGGTTCGCGTCAAGAAAACGCGTCAAAACAAAAATCTATACGGGCGGCTAGCTCTTTGGCGACCCGTTGGAGGGCACCGTATAGCGCGTTGCGTGGCTGCCGACGAGGGCCGAGGAGCGCACCGAGGCGCCGGCCTCGATCAAAGCGAGCTTGATCTTCTCGAAATCATGGCCGGCGACCGAGACCAGCAGCGCCGCGCCGTCGAAAGCGGTGTCGGGCACTGCGACGATCTCGGCGAGCGGGGCGAGCGCGCGGGCGGTATCGGCATTCCAGCCGGATACCCGTACGCTCCACATCTGGACCTCCGTCACCATCGCATCGTCGGCGACGCGGGAGACCAGGAACACCGGCAGCGCGGCGGGATGGTCGGCGCGCTCCAGGAACGGCAGCCGCGCGATGATCTTCGGCGCGCCCTCGGCCTCCAGCGCATTCCACCACGGCGTGCGGCTTGCGATCGCGGAGACCAGCGCGAGGTCGCCCTTCGATTTCGCCACCGCCTCGACCGCGGCCTGCGCGCTGAAATGCGAGACGTAGGGCACCACGAAGCCGAAGTGAAACCGCGCCGAGTCGCGCATCGCGGACTCGCCCACCGACACGTCGGCATGCACCGCGAACGGTGCTTGCACATAGGTGAAGGTCGAGATGATGACGCGCCAGATGCCCTCGATGGTGTCGAGCGGCAGGATGCCGCGATGGCGCTGCACCAGCTCGCGCATCATGCTGGCCTCGCGCGCCGGACGGAACGCCGAGCCGACCTCCTGGGTCTTCTTGACCTGGATCAGGCGGTCGATGATGTCGCCGCGCGCCATCAGCAGGCGGTGGACCTGCGCGTCGATCGCGTCGATCTCCTTGCGCAGCTCCTGCAGCGAGGGCGGCGACGGGGGTGGGTTGGACATGCTCTCAAACCTTGTCGTCAGGGCGGCCCGTTGCCGCCTCGGACAGGGTCCCTGATTAGGAAAGACGGCCGCCGAAAGCAAAGAGAAACGTCGCAGGCGTGCCTTGCGCATTCGGTTAACCATCGGCGCCCGATGGGGGGACGCTCGCCGGCCGCCTTGACGGCGGGGGGCCTGAGGACTAGGTTCGCTGCACTCCGTGGTCATTTGAGCCGGCCGGCTTGCAGCCACGTTAAACAACTCGCTAAACAGGCCGGGGACAGATCAGCTCCCGGCCGAACCTATGTTCAGGCCGGGTTTTTTATTGGCCTGATTTCTGTTCGAGCCCTCCCGCGCGGGAGGCAGGGTCGCTGAGATGAGCAACGTGCGTCCGATACCGAGCCCGCAAACCCAGAGCGATGATCGCGCCCATGAGGCCGATCATCCGTCGTCATTGGTGGCAAAGTTCGGCATGGACCAGCCGCTGAGGCTCGATTGCGGCGTCGATCTTGCGCCGTTCCAGATCGCCTATCAGACCTATGGCCAGCTCAATGCCGACAGGACCAACGCGATCCTGGTCTGCCACGCACTGACCGGCGATCAGCACGTCAACAACACCCATCCGGTCACCGGCAAGCCCGGCTGGTGGGAGACCATGGTCGGTATCGGCAGGCCGATCGATCCCGACAAGTACTTCATCATCTGCTCCAACGTGATCGGCGGCTGCATGGGCTCGACCGGCCCCGCCTCGCTGAACCCGGCGACCGGCAAGGTGTGGGGGCTGGATTTCCCGATCATCACGATCCCCGACATGGTGCGCGCGCAGGCGATGCTGATCGATCGCCTCAGCATCGCGACGCTGTTCTGCGTGGTCGGCGGCTCGATGGGCGGCATGCAGGTGCTGCAATGGACGGCGGCCTATCCGGAGCGCGTGTTCGCGACGCTGGCGATCGCCTGCTCGACGCGGCATTCGGCGCAGAACATCGCGTTCCACGAGCTCGGCCGCCAGGCCGTGATGGCCGATCCGGACTGGCGCGGCGGACGCTATGTCGACGAGGACACCCATCCGCATCGCGGGCTCGCGGTGGCGCGGATGGCCGCGCACATCACCTATCTGTCGGATGCCGCGCTGCACCGCAAGTTCGGGCGGCGGATGCAGGACCGCGAGCTGCCGACCTTCTCGTTCGATGCGGATTTCCAGGTCGAGAGCTATCTGCGCTACCAGGGCTCGTCCTTTGTCGAGCGCTTCGACGCCAACTCCTATCTCTATCTGACCCGCGCGATGGACTATTTCGACATCGCCGCCGACCATAACGGCGTGCTGGCGAAGGCGTTCGCCGGCATCAAGACCCGGTTCTGCGTGGTGTCGTTCACCAGCGACTGGCTGTTCCCGACCTCGGAGTCGCGCGCGCTGGTGCATGCGCTGAATGCGTCGAGCGCGCGGGTGTCGTTCGCCGAGATCGAGACCGACAAGGGGCACGACGCCTTCCTGCTCGACGTGCCCGAATTCCTCGACATCTCCCGCGCCTTCCTGCTGTCCGCAGGCAAGGCGCGCGGATTGAAGGACGGCGGCCAGTCATGAGCATGCAGCAGACACTGCCCTTGCCGGGCGTCGCGCCGGAGCGCACCGGCGGCTATCGCAGGGATCATCTTCTGGTCGCCGAGATGGTGCGGCCGGGCTCGCGGGTGCTCGACGTCGGCTGCGGCGATGGCGAGCTGTTGCAGCTGCTGGAAAGCCGCGGCATCGACGGTCGCGGCATCGAGCTGTCGCGCGAGGGCGTCAATGGCTGCGTCGCCAAGGGGCTCGCAGTGGTGCAGGGCGACGCCGACACCGACCTCGTCAACTACCCCGACGATGCGTTCGACTACGTGATCCTGTCGCAGACCTTGCAGGCGACGCGGCAGCCCAAGGCGGTGCTGGAGAACCTGCTTCGGATCGGCCAGCGCGCCATCGTCTCGTTCCCGAATTTCGGGTTCTGGAAGATGCGGCTGCAGCTGCTGATCGGCGGCCACATGCCGCGCACCGAGAATCTGCCGGCAAGCTGGTACGACACGTCAAACATCCATTTCTGCACCATCAAGGATTTCGTGCAGCTCTGCGAAGAGATCAACGTCAAGATGGAGCGCGCGGTCGCGCTCGATCTCTACGGCCGCCCGGTGCCGCTCAATCTGCCGTGGTGGGTGTGGAACATGTTCGGCGAGCAGGGCGTGTTCCTGCTCAGCAGGGGCGGGCAGGGGAAGTGACGCTTGCGTCACTTTCGTCATTCCGGGGCGATGCGCAGCATCGAACCCGGAATCCATTCATCCATGGAGTCTGCGGCCTAATGGATTCCGGGTTCACGCTTCGCGTGCCCCGGAATGACGGCTCAAACCGGCGCCGCCACCAGCGACCTCGGATCGCGCACCGTCCAGCGGCCGGCCTCGACCAGCGCGATGAAGCGCTCCACCATCTCGTTGAACAGCGCCGGCTCCTCGAGATTGAGCACATGGCCCGACTTCGGGAACAACGACAGCCCGGCGGCCGGCAGATGCTGCTTCAGGAACAGGCTGGGCGCGATGCAATTGTCGTCCTCGTCGCCGCACAGGATCAGCGCCGGCGTCGCGGCGCGCCTGATGGCGTCGGTCATGGTGTAGATTGAGGGCCGGCCGCCTTGAAAGCTGCGCATCGTGTTGGCCGAGCCCTTGGCATCGTGGCGGGCGAGCGCGGCGTAGAAGTCGGCATGGCCGCGCGGGTCCTTCACCAGGAAGGGAATCCGGCTCGGCGCCTCACGCGTCACCTTGGCGACCTCGACCGAACCGATGGTCTCGTACTGCTCGGCATTGGCGCGACACTGCGCGCGGAAGGCTTCGAGGGTCTCGAGCGACGAGCCGGAGCCGACCGCGGCGAGCGTCATCGACAGCACACGCTCCGGCGCGTTGAGGGCGACTTGCAGCGACGAATAGGAGCCCATCGACAGGCCGATGAAATGCGCACTTGCGATGCCGAGATGATCGAGCACCGCAAGCGCGTCGGTGTAGAAGTGCTTGTAGGTGTAGACCTCGGCACTCGCCGGCACGTCGGACGGCGTGTAGCCGCGCGCGGAATAGGCGATGCAGCGGTGGCCGCGCGAGAAGTAGCGCATCTGCGGCTCCCAATTGGTGTGATCGGCTGCGAACTCGTGCAGGAAGATGATCGGGGAGCCGTGTCCTGCCTCCTCGAAATAGAGGCGGACATGATCTTTCGTGGTGGCGTAGGGCATTGGAATTCTCCTCTCGTTGGCCGGCCCGAGATTTGCAATTAATTTCCGCGGCTGCAATGCGGCAGTTCCGACTATTTTCGTCATGGAATTTGCCCGGAATGACCCAGAAATCGTTTCCGCAGCGCCGCATCAAATCTTCCTCTCGCCACATCCGGATTTTCAAAACCATCGCCGCGTTTTCCAGGGGAATTGCAGGGGAACGCGACGGGGAGTTGGGGGGGCGTTGCAGAGGATCTCGAGAAGTATGGTTCAGTTGCTTGCGTATCGCCGGTCGCTTCGTGTTTTGGCGCTGGCTCTGTGTTCGCTCACCCTTGCCGTGATCTCCGCCGCTCCGGCATCCGCCCGTCCGCATCATTCGCGTCACGCGCATTCGGCCCATGCCGGCCATCACGCGCGTCACGCTGGTCATCAGCACTATCGGCACGGAGTGCGGCTGTCGCGCGCCGAGCGCCGCGAACGGCGGATGCAGCCGGATGATTTCGCCGAGGCCAATGCCGCGGTATTGCCGGGCAACGCCGAAGCCGTGCCCAACACCGGCGGCGTGAGCATGGCGGGCGGCTTCGGCTCGTCCGGCATCGTCGCCGCGGCGCGCCGCTATCTCGGCGGCGGCAACCCGACCGGCCGCTCCAGCCTGTGGTGCGCGCGCTTCATGAACATGGTGCTGCAGCAGACCGGTCACCGCGGCACCGGCTCCGACATGGCGAGCTCGTTCGCCAAATACGGTACGCGCGTCTCCGGACCGCAGGTCGGCGCCATCGCCGTGATGGGCCGCCGCGGCGGCGGCCATGTCGGCATCATCACCGGGGTCGACGCCAAGGGCAATCCGATCATGATCTCGGGCAACACCAGCCATCGCGTCCGCGAGCTGCCGGTCTCGCGCGGCCGGATCTACGCCTATGTGATGCCGACGAACTGAGGCAGGATCATCTATCTCTCCCCGGGGGATGTGGCAGAGGTGGCTATTCGCGGCACGAGGTCAGTCGGCGCTGCCGGCTGGCTTCACTTCTCGTGCTCCTTCGCCTCGATCGTATCGACGTTGGTGGCCTCGAGGTTGCTCAAGGGGACTTCGACCGCGGCGGGTTGATACCAGGCGAATTGCGAGAAGTAGTTCGCCAGCACCTGATCCTTGAAGAACCGGCCATGCCGCGCGAAAATCTCGTTCCGCGCGACGCGCAGCTCGATCGCCGACATGTCCTTGAGATCGGCGTCGGTGAGAAATCGCCGATCGGAATCAGGGAAGAGGAAGCCGTCATGCGCCTTGGCGCGCTGCGTGACCGAGGCCGGCACGGCGGGCGGCGTCGTGCGCCCCACGGTGCTCTGATCGTCCTGTCCGCCCGACGTCACCACCGTATGCTCGAACGCGGGCCCGACGGTCCAGACCGCCAGCGCCAACGCCGCGGCGGCGACGCCTGCGCCGTACGTCCAGTAGCGCCTGATCGGCGAAACCTCGCGCAGTGGCGATTGTCCGGCTTCGCTCAGGACCTCGTTGATCGTGTCGATCAGGCGGGCCATGTGCATGCGGAAATCCTGACCGGAGTCGACTCGGGCCGCGTTGCAGAAGTGCAGGAAGCGAAGCGATTCCGGCAGCTCGGCTGCCTCCGGCATGGTTGCGCCGTTCACCAGCAGCGGCAGCAGCGTCTTGTTGTGCTTCAGCGCCGTCTCGATCTCGAAGCGCACGGAATCATTGGGATCCTCCAGGCGCGTAGGCTTCCCGTCATCGCTCTTGCCGGTCCAGTGCGGGCCGATCACGGCGATGACGATGTCGCAGGCGATGATGGCCTTGGCGATTCGGTCGACGAAGTTGGCGCCGGTGCGAATGCTGTTGACGTCGAAGAAGACGGACTTCTCGCCGTACTTCTCGATCAGATGGTCTGCGATGCGGCCCGCTGTGTCCTGATCGACCCGCCGGTACGAAACCATGATCATGCTCATGGCAACCCCGTGCAATCAATTTCGACAAATTTTGCTGCAATTCAAAATGTCGGGTGAAGTCTATTTCACGCAACCGAACATTGCAATGCGATCCGCGTCTATGCGTGTTCAAGGAATACGGAGCGGACCGTGACTTACTGCGGTTCCGCAGCAATGGTGTCGCCGACCGCCGCGCCGCCGTCGCTGATGATCTCGGCGTAGATGCCGCATTCATTGTTGCCGAAGCGCTGCATCAGCGTGTTCGGGACCGAGAGATCGCGCGCGCCGGTATCGGGATCGACATTGACCGCGGCACAGCGTGTGATCCGCTTCACAACTTTTGCCCGTGCACTGCCGATCGCAATGGTCTGGTCGAGCAGGCTCGCCTCATGCCAGGCCGGCCAGCCCTCGACATAGAGATTGGCGCGGAAGCGCAGCGGATGCACCGGCGCGTGCACCATCTCTTCGATCGCCCGCAGGCTCGCCAGGTTGATGATCGAGACCACCTTGCGCGGCACGTCGGAGAAGCTGTGGCCCGGGCTGACCAGCACCTTCGGCGGTCCCTTGATCTGGCCGGCATGACCGTCGGCGAAATAGCGCTCGATCGCCGCACGGCCGGCTTCCGTCTCGAGGTCGCCCTGGGCCAGCATCGCGCCGTCCCGGCGCAGCGTCAGCACGTGGCTGTCATCGTCGAAATGGGCGCGCAGCGGCGCCAGCCACTCGTCCCGTTGCAGCATCAGAAAATGCGGCTTCGCCAGCCATGTCGGCGCCGACGGATCGAACCCGCTCGGGCCGTTCTCGATCGCGTAACGGCGATCCGAGCGCAGCGTCTCGCCGACCTTGAGCTCTGCACGGGGCAGGGCCTCGGGCGTCAGACCCTTCACGGGGTAGCGGTAGATGCCGGTGATCCGGGCGGAGGAGGTGTGCGTCGTGTCCATCCGTCCGCTCTAGCCTGTTTGGCGGGCTGGGAGAACTGCCGGGAGCGGTGAGGCAGCTAGTCGGGCCGCGCCGCGCCTGGCATGTCCAGCACGCGCTGCATGAACACGAGTTCGAGCCAGCGGCCGAACTTGCGTCCGACCTCCGGCATCCTTGCGACCTCGACGAAGCCCAGCTGCGCGTGCAGCCTGAGCGAGGCGGGATTGCCGCCGTCGATACCGGCGATCATGACATGCTTGCCGAGCGCGGTGGCTGCGGCGATCAGCTCATCGACGATGAGGCGGCCGAGCCCGCGGCCGCGATGGTCGGCATGGATATAGACGCTGTGCTCCACGCTGTAGCGGTACCCCGGGAAGGTCCGGAAGTCGCCGAACGTGCCATACCCAAGCACCACAGGCCCCTCGGCCGCGACCAGCACCGGGTAGCCCAGCGCCAGCCGGGCCTTCATCCAGGCCAGCCGCTCGGCCTCGGAATCTTGCTTCTCCGTCCAGATCGCGTTCGAGTTGACGACCGCCTCATTGAAGATCGCGGTGATCGCAGGGATGTCCTGCTCCGTGGCGGGGCGGATAATCATTGGTCTTCCTCGACAAGCCGCTTGAATGGACCCCATCGTCTACTATATAAGACGGTATGTCAATTATAGAAGACAAGGCCGATGAGGCTCTCGGGCGGCGGGTTCGCGCCGAACGGGAAGGGCGCGGCTGGTCGCTGGCGGAACTCGCCGGGCGGGCCGGCGTGTCCAAGGCCATGCTGAGCAAGATCGAGCGTGCGGAGGCCAGCCCGACCGCGGCGACGTTATCGCGGATCGCCACGGCCTATGGTCTGACCATGGCCGCGTTGTTCGAGGTTGCCGCAGGCCATGCGCGTCTGCAGCGGGCCAAGGATCAGCCGGTGTGGCGCGATCCCAAGGCGGCCTATCTGCGGCGCCAGGTGTTCCTGCATCCGGCCCATCCGCTGGAGCTGGTCGAGGTCGAGCTGCCCGCCAATCAGGAGGCCGGCTTCCCCGCCAGCGCCTATCACTTGATCCGTCAGGTGGTCTGGGTGATCAGCGGCCGCCTCACCTTGATGGAAGGCGCGGAGCGCCATGAGCTCGCCGCGGGCGACCGCGTCGAGCTCGGCCCGCCGTCCGACATCGTCTTCCGTAACGAAACTGCTCAGCCTTGCCGCTACCTTGTCGCCATCGTGCGGCGCTGAGATCGAACAGGCGAAATCGCAGAGTGGCTCTTCCGTTTTGGAACCAAGTGCCCACATCTGCGGCAAGCCTGAAAAATGATGGCGACGACCAGAGGCTGGTTGAGGAACGTCAACGCGGCCCGCGGAAACCCAATGAAGATGCTGTTGTCATGCCTGCATGGGTGACGACGGCAGGCCGAGGGAAAACGAATGAACATCGAGAAGTACACCGAGCGCGCGCGCGGATTCATCCAGTCTGCCCAATCGCTCGCAATGCGCGACGGTCACCAGCAGTTCTCACCGCTGCATCTGTTGAAGGTGCTGCTGGACGACAATGAGGGGCTCGCCGGCGGTCTGATCGACCGTGCTGGCGGCAATTCCAGAGCGATCCTGAAATCGACTGAAGAGGCACTGAACAAGCTGCCGAAGGTCTCGGGCAACGGTGCCGGACAGGTCTACCTGTCGCCGGAGCTGGCGCGCGCCTTCGATGCGGCGGAAAAGGCCGCCGACAAGGCCGGCGATAGCTTTGTCACAGTCGAGCGGCTGCTGCTCGGGCTCACGCTCGAGAAGGGCAGCGAGGCTGCGAATATCCTGAGCAAGGGTGGCGTCACGGCGCAGAACCTGAACGCGGCGATCGAAGCGCTGCGCAAGGGCCGCACCGCCGATAGCGCGACCGCCGAGAATGCCTATGACGCGCTGAAGAAATATGCCCGCGACCTCACCCAGGCTGCGCGCGACGGCAAGCTCGATCCCGTGATCGGCCGCGACGAGGAGATCCGCCGCACCATCCAGGTGCTGTCGCGGCGGACCAAGAACAATCCCGTCCTGATCGGCGAGCCCGGCGTCGGCAAGACCGCGATCGTCGAGGGCCTGGCGCTGCGCATCCTCAACGGCGACGTGCCGGAGAGCCTGAAGGACAAGAAGCTGCTGTCGCTCGACATGGGCGCTTTGATCGCCGGCGCGAAATATCGCGGCGAGTTCGAGGAGCGGCTGAAATCCGTGCTGCAGGAGGTCTCGACCGCCGAGGGCGGCATCATCCTGTTCATCGACGAGATGCACACGCTGATCGGTGCCGGCAAGACCGACGGCGCGATGGATGCGTCCAACCTGTTGAAGCCGGCGCTCGCGCGCGGTGAGCTGCACTGTATCGGTGCGACCACGCTCGACGAGTACCGCAAGCATGTCGAGAAGGATGCCGCGCTGGCCCGCCGGTTCCAGCCGATCTATGTCAGCGAGCCGACGGTCGAGGACACCATCTCGATCCTGCGCGGCCTGAAGGACAAGTACGAGCAGCATCACGGCGTGCGCATCACCGACTCGGCGCTGGTGGCCGCGACCACGCTGTCGAACCGCTACATCACCGACCGCTTCCTGCCCGACAAGGCCATCGACCTGATGGACGAGGCGGCGGCGCGGCTGAAGATGCAGGTCGATTCCAAGCCTGAGGAGCTCGATTCGCTGGATCGCGACATCATCCGGCTCAAGATCGAGCAGGAGGCGCTGAAGAAGGAGAGCGATGCCGGCTCGAAGAGCCGCTTGCAGACGCTGGAGAAGGAGCTCGCCGGCCTCGAGGAGCGGTCGACCGCTTTGACGGCGCGCTGGAGCGCGGAGAAGAACAAGCTCTCCAACGCCCAGAAGCTGAAGAGCGAACTCGATGCGCTCCGCGTCGAATTGGCCAATGCGCAGCGGCGCGGCGAATTCCAGAAGGCGGGCGAGCTGGCCTATGGCCGGATCCCCGAGCTGGAACGGAAGCTCGCCGATATCGAGGCAGCCGAAAGCAGCAAGCCGAACGGCGGCGAGATGATGGAGGAGGCGGTCACCGCCAACCACATCGCGCAGGTCGTTTCGCGCTGGACCGGCGTGCCGGTCGACAAGATGCTCGAGGGCGAAAAGGACAAGCTCCTGAGAATGGAGGACGCACTCGCCAAGCGCGTCGTCGGCCAGGCCGAAGCCGTGCGTGCGGTGGCAACCGCGGTGCGTCGTGCCCGGGCCGGCCTGCAGGATCCGAACCGGCCGACCGGCTCGTTCATGTTCCTGGGGCCGACCGGCGTCGGCAAGACCGAGCTGACCAAGGCGCTCGCCGCTGACCTGTTCAACGACGAGACCGCGATGGTCCGCCTCGACATGTCGGAGTTCATGGAGAAGCACTCGGTCTCGCGGCTGATCGGCGCGCCTCCCGGCTATGTCGGCTACGACGAGGGTGGTGCATTGACCGAAGCCGTGCGGCGCCGGCCCTACCAGGTCGTGCTTTTCGACGAGATCGAGAAGGCGCATCCCGACGTCTTCAACGTGCTGTTGCAGGTGCTCGATGACGGCCGCCTGACCGATGGTCAGGGCCGCACCGTCGATTTCCGCAACACGCTGATCATCATGACCTCGAACCTCGGTTCGGAATTCCTGGTGAATCAACCGGAAGGCGAGGACACTGCTGAGGTCCGCGATCAGGTGATGGGCGTCGTGCGGGCGCATTTCAGGCCGGAATTCCTGAACCGCATCGACGAGATCATCCTGTTCCACCGGCTGCAGCGCAGCGAGATGGGCCGCATCGTCGAGATCCAGTTCGCGCGGCTCACCAAGCTGCTCGAGGATCGCAAGATCGAGCTGACGCTCGACGCCAAGGCGCGGGACTGGCTCGCGGAGAAGGGCTGGGATCCGGCTTACGGCGCCCGTCCGTTGAAGCGGGTGATCCAGCGCAACGTGCAGGATCCGCTGGCCGAGATGATCCTCGCCGGCGAGGTCAAGGACGGCGATCGCGTGCTGATCTCGGTGAAGGGCAACGTGCTGACCTTCAACGGTCAGGTCTCCAAAACCGCCGAGATCGTGCAGTTCGACGCCCCGGTCTCGAAGCGCAAGCTGAACTGAGCATTTCAGTCACGAAACTGGATGCGGCCTGGCGACGGGCCGCATCCGCGGGCATTCGACAGCCGCCGCGACGGGGTTCCTGTCTGGCGGCCTGATTCTTGGGGCCGGATTTCGGCCGAAGGGGCGAATTCGCGGTCTGGGGCAGCACGATCAACAGCACCCATGCCACGATCGACATGCTGCTGCCGCTCGCGGCCGTCGCGTTCGGGCTGACCGCGATCGGAATCGTCTTCCTGATCTGCGCGAGCCTTGCACCGTAAAGCACCGTCACTCCTGCGGGACGATCGGCGGTGAGGGGTCGTCATCCTCGACGGGCTCCAGCTCGGAGAGGATATCGACCAGCTCGCGCGCGCGGCCCGTGGCCAGCGGCCTGCCGTCATTGATCAGCGGTTCGTCATTGGCGAGCCAGGCCTTTGCCTCGGCAAGCTCGGCGGGGGTCGCTCCGGATGCGATGATTCTCGCGATCGTGACGTCGTCGGCGTTGCCGACGGCTTTCAGCACATCATCACGGGTGAGGCTGGCCATGCGCTCCTCCTCTGCAAGGGGGATTTTGAAGGGGGCCTTGGCCGGGACAAGCCGAATCGGCGGCGGATCGTTCCGTCCGGAACGGCCTGAAGCAGGTTCCGCCGTTAGCGGTTGGTGGTGGAGCGGGTCTGCGACGTCGAGCTCGTGGCATCCGAGACGATGCGCGAGCTGCCGCGGCTGGACATCTGGGCTTCGATCTTGTCGCGGGCCTGTTCGAAGCTCGCCAGCATCGGGCCTTCGAGCGAACGGCCGCGCGGCAGTTTCACGCGCATCGGGTCGACGAACCGGCCGTTGACCAGGATTTCGTAATGGACGTGTGGGCCGGTCGACTGGCCGGTCGAGCCGACGAAGCCGATCACCTGGCCCTGCCGCACCTTCTTGCCGATCTCCATGCCCTTGGCGAAGGCCGACATGTGGCCGTAGGCCGTCTCGTAGCCATTGGCATGCTTCATGCGGATATATTTGCCGTAACCGCCCTCGTATCCGACTTTCTCGAGCACGCCGTTGCCGGAGGCGAAGATCGGCGTGCCGTAGGCGGTGGCCCAGTCGACGCCGGTGTGCATCTTCACATAGCCGAGGATCGGGTGGCGGCGGCCGCCGAAGCCCGAACGCATGATCGCGTTGTTGACCGGCTTGCGCACCAGGAACTTCTTCGCGCTCTTGCCGGTCTCGTCATAGTAGTCGACGAGGCCGTCGTCCGAGCTCTGGAAGCGGTAGTATTTCTTGGTTTCGCCGCCGACCGTCAGCGCAGCGTAGAGCACTTCGGTCTTTTCGGTGCTGGTGACGCCTTCGTCCTCGCCGGCAAAGAACACGTCGAAGGAATCTCCGGGCTGCACCTTGCGCTGGAAGTCGACGTCGTAGGAGTAGATCTTGACCATGTCCTCGATGACGCTCGGCGGCACCTTGTTGCGCAGCGCGGTCTCGTAAATGCTCTGATAGAGCCGCACGCCGCTGCCATCATCCTCGTCATCGTCGCTGGAATTGTCGGCGGTGTCGGTCGTGGTGTTCATGCTCTGCACGTCGACGGCGACGTATTTGCCGAGATCGGACAGTGCGGCGACGGCTTCGACCACGGAATCGTTGGCGACGACGACGCGATAGGGCTGCAGCCTGACATTCGGTCCGGGAGCTGCCGGCGCCATCAGGATCCGCACCTTCTGGCCTTCCTTCAGGCCGCCGTCGCGGCCGCGCGGGCCGAGCGTTGCGGCAATCGCCTTCGCCTCGTCTGATGTCGCGCCCTGATCGCGCAGGATCGAGGTGATGCTGTCGCCCTTCTTGACGACATGGACCCGTTCACCGACCGGATTGCCGCCGGTGACCTGCTCCTTGGTCTTCGGCAGCAGGGTGACATTTTCCGGCACCACGCGGGTCTCGAAGCCGGCATAGGGATCGGAGGTGTTGCCCTCGGTAGCGTAAGCCATCCGCATGTCGGGCCCGGCGCCGCTTGCGTCGGCCGTGGCATTGGCCAGCGAGGCGTAGCGCACTGAACTGCCGGAGCCGCGCCAATTGGCGGCGTCGCGCACCCGCATCAGGATGTCGTCGAGCCCGACGCCGGCGGCGAGCTTGGCCTTCGGCAGCACCGATCCGAGATCCCTGGTGACGAAAGAGACCTCGGCGTCCGGCTCGGCGGCATCGGCCGCATTCGGATCCTCGGCCGCCGTCGGCGTGTCGGAGCCGACATCGGTCAACAGTCGCTGTGCATTGAACGGCGGTATCTTGGACGACAGATCGCTCGTGGTCATCGAGAGATTGCCGGAAATCCGGATGAAGGGCCGCACCCGCATCACGTCGCGATTGCCGACACGGGTCACGGTCGAGACGCGCACCAGGCTGCGCGAGGCGGAGGATTCGCTCGGCGGCGGCAGGCGGTCACCCTTGTGCAGGCTGACGACGCGATCGGTGCCGGTGAAGGCGCCGCGCAGCGCGCCTTCGACGCGCTCCGGCACCTTGGCGAAGGTCATCTCGCCGTCGAGCGACGCAAAAACGGCGCCGCCGATCAGGGCCGCGCCACAGAGTCCGGTGAGAATGGTGCCGCTGAACCATTGTACGGAGACACGGCGGCGATCGATCACCGCGGCCTCGGTGCCGTCGACCGAAAGCGGCGGTTCGTGACCGAGATCGATCATCCCGGTCTCGCGCCCAATGCCGCTTCCGCGTGACGCCCGTTGGCTCAACCCTGCATCCCCCCAAATTCCAGCAACTGCGATCGTCCTCTGCTCGTCCTCATCTCCACCTTGATCCTCCGAGGAGGAATCCCGGCAGCGTGGCGAGCCACACGCATCGATGTCGAAGAGACGAAGGCCATTCGCCGGCCGCACGCTCGAACATCAATGGTGTGCAGATCTCTCGATATTGCTCGGCCGCGTAGGAAAGAGGCGACTGGTTCTCGAAGAAATCGCCTGGTCCCCAGAAAAACCCCCCGTGCCCCCACAGGTTACGAGCGGTTCAGTGCATCTCTTATAGCCAGAACGTCGCAGGATTGTGGCTCAAGTGCGGCATTTAGGGTGGAAAAGTTTCCTGAGACGGGCCGGTGCCGCAGCCCCACCTGGAGCGGCTTGGAACCCGTTCCGACGGGCCTGACGGGCTCCCCGGGGACAAACTTTTTTTGAAGTTTTTTACCAAGCGGGTTCGGTGGCGAATTTTTACCGCCGACCTAAGCCACGGAAAGCACGAGAATTTCTTCGCGCTGCACAACGGATTTGGGCGTGCGACGATTTGTTGACAATGGGCGTTGACAATCCGGAGGGGTGGGGACTATAAACCAACCACTGAGCGCGGCGCCGCCGGGTCACTGACCAAGGCGAGCGAACGCGCCTCTGATGCTCCTCACCTAGATGAGTGACACAACAGCCGACAACAATCGGTTGAGGTTCACTGTCTGCCGGTGAAGGGTAGAACCACCCTCTAAGGGTGTGGGGTCGTCTGATCCCGGGCTGTTTGACAAGTGAAGATGAAGAAAGAGAAACGTGGACGGCGGAGTCCTTGCGTCTCTCGGAGTACTCGAAAGCTTCGGCTTTTGATTTCTGAGAGTGGACGAAAGACTTCGGCGGTACACGTTTAAAGGTTACACCATCGCTGCCAACGATGTGAATCGCAGGCGGCTCGTTGACTTCGGTCGACGAAGAATGGTGGGACCTCGTCAAACGTTGTGATCAGCCGGTTCAAAGGTTTCAAGTCCAACTTGAGAGTTTGATCCTGGCTCAGAGCGAACGCTGGCGGCAGGCTTAACACATGCAAGTCGAGCGGGCATAGCAATATGTCAGCGGCAGACGGGTGAGTAACGCGTGGGAACGTACCTTTTGGTTCGGAACAACTGAGGGAAACTTCAGCTAATACCGGATAAGCCCTTACGGGGAAAGATTTATCGCCGAAAGATCGGCCCGCGTCTGATTAGCTAGTTGGTGAGGTAATGGCTCACCAAGGCGACGATCAGTAGCTGGTCTGAGAGGATGATCAGCCACATTGGGACTGAGACACGGCCCAAACTCCTACGGGAGGCAGCAGTGGGGAATATTGGACAATGGGCGCAAGCCTGATCCAGCCATGCCGCGTGAGTGATGAAGGCCCTAGGGTTGTAAAGCTCTTTTGTGCGGGAAGATAATGACGGTACCGCAAGAATAAGCCCCGGCTAACTTCGTGCCAGCAGCCGCGGTAATACGAAGGGGGCTAGCGTTGCTCGGAATCACTGGGCGTAAAGGGTGCGTAGGCGGGTCTTTAAGTCAGGGGTGAAATCCTGGAGCTCAACTCCAGAACTGCCTTTGATACTGAAGATCTTGAGTTCGGGAGAGGTGAGTGGAACTGCGAGTGTAGAGGTGAAATTCGTAGATATTCGCAAGAACACCAGTGGCGAAGGCGGCTCACTGGCCCGATACTGACGCTGAGGCACGAAAGCGTGGGGAGCAAACAGGATTAGATACCCTGGTAGTCCACGCCGTAAACGATGAATGCCAGCCGTTAGTGGGTTTACTCACTAGTGGCGCAGCTAACGCTTTAAGCATTCCGCCTGGGGAGTACGGTCGCAAGATTAAAACTCAAAGGAATTGACGGGGGCCCGCACAAGCGGTGGAGCATGTGGTTTAATTCGACGCAACGCGCAGAACCTTACCAGCCCTTGACATCCCGGTCGCGGACTCCAGAGACGGAGTTCTTCAGTTCGGCTGGACCGGAGACAGGTGCTGCATGGCTGTCGTCAGCTCGTGTCGTGAGATGTTGGGTTAAGTCCCGCAACGAGCGCAACCCCCGTCCTTAGTTGCTACCATTTAGTTGAGCACTCTAAGGAGACTGCCGGTGATAAGCCGCGAGGAAGGTGGGGATGACGTCAAGTCCTCATGGCCCTTACGGGCTGGGCTACACACGTGCTACAATGGCGGTGACAATGGGATGCTAAGGGGCGACCCTTCGCAAATCTCAAAAAGCCGTCTCAGTTCGGATTGGGCTCTGCAACTCGAGCCCATGAAGTTGGAATCGCTAGTAATCGTGGATCAGCACGCCACGGTGAATACGTTCCCGGGCCTTGTACACACCGCCCGTCACACCATGGGAGTTGGTTTTACCTGAAGACGGTGCGCTAACCGAAAGGGGGCAGCCGGCCACGGTAGGGTCAGCGACTGGGGTGAAGTCGTAA